>NZ_JAHA01000008.1 GCF_000526935.1 Butyrivibrio sp. FCS014
TCACCGGAGTTGGCTACCTGTGGAAACCAGGCTGTTGTAATAGGTAATGAAGCTGTTCTTGGTGGTGGACGTTGGGGTTGAGCACATATGTCTCTTTTGTAAAAGCTTCTTTGATCTTAGTGGTTGTTGCGTTGTCTTCGCTTCCGTCTATTGTTCTGAAGGTGAAGAGAGTAGGCTCCTGGATCATCAGCGGGTTCACCTGGGAGTTCTTGATGGTGAAGCCTGTGGGGATCTCACCTGCCGGATACTTAACATTGCCCGCCCTCATCCTTACCTATGTTGTAGATAAGTCTGTCTGTGGGGTTGGCGCAAACAAAGAGGGTAAAATCGGAAAGCGGCGCCCTTTGTGGGATCCAGTGTTGCGGGATTACTCTCTTGCCATGGTCATGATGTCGTTGATGGCCTGTCATCATGTTGTGTACCATGTTGTCAAACTCGGCCTGAATATTCATGATGACTGACTGGGAAATCCTATCGCTGTAGTGCTGAGGATCCTCCATGATGTCATGGTAGGTTGCCTGGTGATCACCTCTTGCAAGGAGCGCACTGATTTAAGCTTGCCGATGTCGGTGTTGGTAACTGTTGACACAGGCTGTGACAGGTCAAAAAACATGCGCACCCTTGATAGAAAAACAACTTCTTTTGTTCCGTTGGGCTTGATCTCTGTAACTGCTGCGTATTCCCAGTAAGGTGTTGCATAACCGGCAGCTGTTCCGCCGTCATCTTCCGATAAAGTTGTATCTATTGCCATATGGTTGACATGATCGGAAGTTACAAATGATGATCCTTTCAAAAAGAACCAGCACATTTCCGAAAGTGTCTTCCTGATAATCTATTCTTCCGTATTCAGCCAGCTTATCAAGAAGGAGGTTTCTCTCATCTCGAAGGTCGTTGGCCTTTTCCTGTTTGCCGGACTCAATGTCAACAATGTCATGATTGAGCTGCTGTATTCTGTCGCCGTACTTGTTGATGTTATCCACCATATCCTTTTACCGTGGAATCAAGGTTCTCCTGGTAATCGGTAAGTCCGTCGTATACGCTCTTAGCTCTTGTCAAAAACTCGTTTGCTCTTTGTTACGAAGGAACTCTGTGTAACGGCTGAGCACGGATCTTTTGCCAGCTCCTGAACGGAAACCCAGAGGTTATTCATGGACTGGGCGAATTCCGATCCGTTAAGCTCCTGCAGCTGATCCTCAATCTCCTCAATGGCCTTCAGGGAAACATCATAAAAGGCACCTCTTCCGGTCTCTGTCCTGTAGGAGAGATCCAGGAAGGTGCTTCTTACCTGCTTACAATTATTGTAGTTAACGCCCGGTTCCTATCTGCTTAAGGGCGATGGTGTTGTATTTTTCTTTCTATGGTCTGATATGCCCTGGTTCCCTGGGAAACCTGCTGCCTTGTATAACCTGTGGTATCAAGGTTCGCCATGTTGTGGGCCGTGGTGTTCAGGGCGTTCTGGGAAACCGTCAGTCCTGAAGCTCCCACATATAAGTTGGCCATGAGTGACATGTTGATGGTTCCTCCTATATATAAAGTGCGCGATGCGGATTGCTCCGCTGCGCTCCCGCTAAAAATGGGTATAAAAAAAAGACACTACCGCGATTCTACGGTATTCACCCGGGTGGATTATCTACATGCATCCGTACCACTTTGAAAGTGGTACGTTACTGCTTTGCATCAAACCCGCCCGATGTGTAACCTAAACATTCGCCTGTAGTGCCTGCAGCTCTTGAGTAATTCGCCGTCTGTGGAGCCATTTTTAGCCGCCTGGATGATGTTCATTTCGAACTGAACCATCTCTAAGGAACTTTCCAGTAACTGCTGGTTCTGTCCGTTTACACGTCTGACATTGTCCGCAACGCCAACGAGCCTATCGCGTTGGAATGCCAGTTTCTTCTGATCCACAGGTCTTTTGTTCCAATATCTGGATCAGCTCGGTCAGTTTCAATGAATTAACATCCTTGTTAAGTACATTCGCAATATCCTTCATGGCTGTTTCGCGCTGTTTCTCAGCCCCTGGATACCGCCGATTATGCACTGCTCCTCATTCCGTGATTTTCTTGCAAGTGCCTCAAGGATCACCTTTTGATGATAATGGTTGTCTTTGCGGCTCGATAATCCCAGTAATTTCTCGTATTAATGTGCATTCCTGGTCAAGTATTCAACCAGGATTCTCGACTAAACTAGGCCACTGAGATCGATCCTCCTGTATTTAAATTGATGCTGCTTTAGAAAAGCTCGTCGTTTTTGCCAGTAATCTTTATCAGCAAAAGCCTCTCCACTCACATCATAAGCTACCATTTTTAATAGCAGCTTTTAACGATGCAACCTTATCTTCCCTGATGTCGGGTGCATTGTTCACAGCCTGTTTGGCAAACCTGGATATCTTTTCCAATCGAAGAGAACGATACTGTATCATGTTACATCCACCGGTTCTTCTTTGCTGCCTTGTGGTTTGCTTATTTTGCTGTTTGAGTAAATCTGCTGAACCTGACTGTATGCTTCTATTCGCATTATCTTTTTCCTCCTTCCCTGGAAGATTTTTGTTTTTCTACTACATTTATCGGTAGATGTCTTCATTACTTTAGCTTTTTCCGAAAAGTTTTCCCCAAAACCTTCGGGCCTTAAATAATGATCAAAAAAACTTTCAGGGCGTATATTAAAATGTTATCAGTTACGCTTGTTTCCTTACAATTCCGGGCTTTTTCATTCTGCCCATTCGTTCCGTCGTTAAATATATCGACCCTTTCTTGAAAAACTTTAGAGCATTTTTTATTTTTTTTTAAGATTTTGTGGCTTCGCGTTTTCGAGTCTTGGCTCTGAACATCCGGATTAAAATGTCAGAATATTTAGTCTTTTCATTTTGATGTCATGAGGAAAAAGAGCTGTGCCGATATATATTCTGACAGCTAGGGAAAGCATGGATCTTCATGGATGAGAAATCTTCATCATACGTGAAGGTTCATTTTTTTGTGCCATGGACCTTCGCAGAAAGATAAGGAGGTACCATGAAAATTGCACAAAGTAACGTAAATCTGCGGTCTCCAACCGGACCTACTATGAGGAGAAACACCGTGACCATCCAAAGCGAGTGGCTGACCGGGCGGTTCCCTTTATGGACAGTTCTGATAGACCAGGAAAAAAAGCTGGATTCTGTCGATATCACAGAAACCGGCCGGGGTGATCTGCCCCTTAGCAGTTGAAAGCTACCACGTCGCTGAAACCCTCAAAGTCCGATTACCTCTTCCTCCCGTGGAATCGCTTTGGGAGGAACAGATCGCCAATCTTCGGGCAACGCTCCTGGAGCGGATCCTGAGGCGCTTGCAGTTCCTTGACGGAAGGCAGGAGCAAACGAGGCTATCAGGCGGTACCCTGGGAAACCACACCGCTAATATGCTGAGTGCGGCTCCTTTGTCCGTACTACCACCGATAACTGCGGTCCACATTGGAGGAGAGTCCACCACCCTTTTCAGGAAGCGGCACTGCCCTCACTGAAGACGGGCGGGTCATTGACTTCGGGGTCAGTTCTCAATGTCCAGGCGCCTGTGCGAATATGGCCGGCATTAGCATGAGCTCTGCGGTTAACCTCATCGATCCCACTGGTGATCAATGTTGATTCAGGGGTGACCCACATCAGCGACCAGTCCTTCTACTTTGACCTGGACTGCGACGGCGTTGATGAGAAAGTCTCAAACCTTGGCGCCGGCAGCGGATTCCTTGCTTATGACCGAAACGGCGACGGCAGGATCGGGACGGATCGGAGCTCTTTGGAACAAAGAGCGGGCAACGGCTTCGAGGACCTTCGCGGTACGATGGCGACGGTAACGGCTGGATCGATGAAGCGACGAAATCACGATCAGCTCCGTGTCTGGCTCCGGGGCGAAGGACGGCCACCGATACACTGCTTAGCCTCAAGGAAGCCGACGTAGGCGCCATCTATCTTGCAGCGCCGAAAACGCAGTTTAGTCACTTCGGCGGATTGGCGGCGTTAATGCGCCTTGGCGGATTCGACGGAATCAGGTCTTGCGACGCAGGCGCAGGTGGTCTTATCGCGCAGGGGCTGCTGATTTCAGAGTCACCGGCGTGACCCGCTCCTCCGGCATCTTCCTGAAGAGAGCGGTGGCGTTGGCACCGTCCAGCAGGTAGACCTTGCCGCACTGTAAACCGATGTGTCATTATCTTCAACCATATGCTTATTTACACGGATTTCTTAATTAAAAAAACGCCCTATTTACAAAAGTGTTTCTATTGTACAAATGAGAATTGTTTTTTTCTGTGGTTGGAAGTGATTAGGCGCTGTATGCCGAGGATATGTGAATTGAGTCCTCTCCGACGCAAAGCATTCTACAAGCTGATTGAGTCGGTAAAATATCCCAAAAACTTGACGCTATATCGACAAATAGCCTGTTTGAGCACTTGATTATCCGTGATAGCGTTGTGTTTCGTGAATCTTTACATTATTTCGCAAATATCACCGACGCAAAACTCCATAACAGACAAATGCGTCGGAAGTGCCGTTGCCGGAAATCATCGAAATCTTGTAAGTCCTCAGCATATATCCAATTACGCAAATCTGAGAATCAGTCTATACCAGCCATAATTATCATCAACACAAAATGTAAAAGGAATTTAAAAACACTCCCCACCATTCAAGCCTTAATATCATGAGTGGTGGGGAGTGTTATGTCTTTTCCAAATAAAACTAATTATAAATTGCAACTAATATATTCCTGTTACTTCGTTACCGCATTGCTGACAAAAGGGAATTTAATCACCAGGTCCTTATCCATTTCCATCATCATTAAAAACGACTGGCAATTCCCGAAGGCTTATTTGTCCCGGCTCCCAGGCCTCGACAGTTTTGCATGACACGCCAAAGGTAACTGGCAAATATCTTCTGGACATTCCCGTAGTATTTCGTATGCGTTTTACATCATCAGCTGCATATGTCTTAATTGGTTCCACAAACTACTTTATGGCGCTTCAGAATAGGCTTTCGCTTACAGAATCCTCAATTGCTTCATTGAGTCCCGTCATTATACTTGCATAAACACTCTTCTTATTCATCCTCGTTTACCTCCCAGATTTCTCCAATGCTCAATCATCTTTTGATATCACGCCTTTCCTGCATAGAAAGATTATCTTTTTCATTCTTCCCATATACAGTTATCATAAATATAACCGTTTCTGCAATTAGAAAAATCAACATAGCATACTCGCGCACTTTTACTTTTTCCTCTGTTATTCATAGCTATCCGAGCTTTCCTAAGGCTACCGGTGCCTTTAATAACAGGATACTTTTCGGATCCTCATTATTCATTCTCTAAACCAGCGTAGATCCTCATCATCAAACCCAAGCCTGTCCCAATTATTTGAAAACTCATTGGTCTGTATAAATGTTCTTGTCATATTCCTCCTGGTATCATTATTGTAATGCCCCATTCAATAGGGTGGTGTCAATCTTTGGTTGGTGATTCCGCAAGTGGGATTGGCAGCGGTTGCTCCGATCGGAGCAGACTTAAACAGAATAACAGACAAATCTTAAGATTTTACCGTCAATAATTTCTTAAGATTTCTAAAGAATTATTGCACAAAAGCGGCAGCTGCGAGTATAAATCGCAGCTGCCGCTTTTATAGCTATTAACCTACCTGTTTAGTTTCACTAACCGGTCCCGTAGCCTTGTGGTTTCTGATAATACCCGTCGATCTCATTCAGGTCGCTGGCGGAAGATCTCCCGGATCGTGTTCTTCCACACTGGATGTGGCATTGCGTATTCCAGAGCTCTCAACATCATTTGTATTTAAGAAGTCCGTATAAACGCGGAAACATAGGCATCCCCGGAGCCAATCCTGTCGATGACATCGATGTCTTTGTAGGGCTCCTCAGTGAAAAGCTTATCCTGCGCGGCATCGTAGATGGGTTGACGTAAAGTTGTGCTTCCTGGGACTTATGACCTCACGCTGAGTCGTGCAAACCACCTTGATGGGATACTCGGTGGTGTAGCCTCTTCATGATGTCCGCCAGAGTTTCCTCCTTCTGCATCATGCGCCTCGAAGTCTCCTCAGACACAAAGAGAACGTCCACGTACGGCAGAATTTTCTTTATGGCTGCCCTGGCCTCTTCTTCGCTCCAGAGTTCGCCCTGTAGTTGCAGTCAAAGAAACAGTGGCTCCCCCCTCCTTGAACCGTCTTATCATCTCAGTGGTCACTTCGCAGGTGTTCCTGTTAAGGGCCAGGGTTATTCCGCTGGTGTGGAACATCCTCGTGGAAGTGAACATGCTCTGTGGCAGTTCATCCAGGGAGATCCTGGTGATGGATGAGTTTTTTCTGTCATAGACAATTGAAGGCTTTCTTGGTGCCGCACCGTTTTCATAATAGTAGATGCCAAGCCTTGCATCATCGGAATCATCATATATAAGGTAGTCGTCGGATACTCCCTCGAACCTGATCCTGTTCTTGATGAAAGTCCCCAGAGCGTTCCGGGGAATCCTTGAGATCACGCCGGTTCTCAGTCCCAGAAGTGCAACGCCCGAAGCAACATTAAACTCGGAGCCGCCGGCTCTTTTGTCAAAAATATCTCCTCTGGTCATGCGCTCATAATTGGGCGGAGAAAGTCTGAGCATGATCTCTCCAAAGGTCAGCAGATCGAATTTACTCTCACACATGGCAGGTCCCCCTTTATTCCGGTGAAAAAATACTGTGGCTTCCATCGACACATTGTCGAAAGTCTTTTGTACTCTCATCTTATAATATAGGATATTCATGTGTAAGAGCTTACATTTGCTTCATTGTGGAATATCTTGAACACACTCATTCAGTTTACCCAGGGTCTTTCTATCAGGTTTTGCTTTCCTGAAAGTTTCCAGATACTTTTTAATGATCGCTATGAACGGTCTTGGCATCATATTTTCCGGTCTTGTGCAATCGAGTAGGCTGACTCCTACTCGATTCTGCACACAGACATTCCGCACTTCGTGCTCCATGTCCTTACGACCGGCAAATGAATTTGTATGCAAGCATCCATTCGCTTGCCGGTCTTGTGCAACAAAAAACAGGCGCGACCGAGTGGCCACGCCTGTCTGATATACGTTTGAGCAATTATATTATTTGAAAGATCAAAGACCGATTCTGCCCTGTACCTTGTCGTTCACAACATAGTATGCAGCGTCTTCCTCAGGCTTTACATAGATGCTGAGCTTTGTGATCTCATCTACGTTTCCACCCATCTCATACTGGTAGTTGTTCTTAGCGTTCTGAACAAGCTCGTCATAAGAGATGTGCTTGTATGAATACTGAAGCTCGATGTTAGCTGTAACTGCTGCTTCCTTGGGAGCTGCTGCCTTCTTAGCAGGTGCTGCCTTCTTAGCGGGAGCTTTCTTAGCTGCTGTAGCCTTCTTAGCTGCAGGCTTCTTAGCCTCTGCCTTTTTAACTTCTTCCTTTTTAACTTCTTCCTTCTTAGGCTCTGCCTTCTTAGCGGGAGCTGCCTTCTTAGCAGGTGCTGCCTTCTTGGCGGGAGCTTTCTTAGCTGCTGTAGCCTTCTTAGCCTCTGCCTTAACCTCAGCCTTCTTCTCTTCTGCCTTTACTACGGGTGCTGCAGCCTTAGCTTCTGCAGCAACGGGGGTCTTAATAGTTGCAACAGGCTTAGCTACCTCTGTCTTTTTAATCTCAGCCATTTCTTGTTTTCCTCCTCAAAATCACATTGGATTTATGTAACTCGTTAAAACAATAAAGTGATTACGGAATAGAGTTTACACTCATTAACTTCCCTTGTCAACGCATTCTCTGAGCCGAGACGGCGTAAATTTACTGTAGGATTCGAAAGGGTAGATTGCCCCTGTGATCAGTTCAGATGTTCAAACCTTACTCATTATAGCGCCTGGTTGGAGGACAGTTCAAGGCTGTCATTCTAATCCTTGGTCTGTAGTCAAGCAGATCAAGGATAGGTGTGCGCTCTGGCGCACTTTATTCAAAGGCAGAGGCGTCAGCCTCTGGCTTCCTTTTAGAACAGTTTCCAGATGTAGTTATGCATTCCGATGCTCATCCACTTCTTCAGCTCTGAACTAAGCTCTACCTGTATGCTATCGACATACTTTCCCCACGCCGGATGGGAATACTGTTTTTCTCTTACATGCGCTACTACAGTCTCTACTTCTTCTGCCCCAGCAGCCTTAGGCATTACTGTCTTCTGGTAACGCACAAGTTCCAGCATATCCCTTTTGTTCCATGTATAGGCACTGAGTCTTGCCATCTTATCAGCGCCTTTTCGACTCCAGCCCATTGGAGTCATGCTCATTCTTTTTGACAGGACATGACTGACATGACCTTCAGTACTACATCCAGGAATCCTCCTGTATCTAAGCCTTGTCTTGGCTGCAGACCAGTTATCAAGTATATAATCAGCGCCTTCTTGCACACGTTTCATTTCCTTGTCGTTTGAGGCATGATATTCAAGCATATCTACCACAGACAGGAAATCTTCCTTACTTCCATCCTTGATCATTTCACAGAGAAGCTTTCTGGCATCATCAGCACTATCCATCAAATGGTTTGTCATCTTTATCAGGTATTTTTTGAGGTGGAACTCGTCCATCACATATGTGATGCCACTTATCCTTTTTCCCCCAGCCTTAATCCAGGCTCCACCATCTGCTCCTAGGTATATCCTCTTTATGCTGCTTATGTCATAGTTGTTGTCAATATATGTGTAGACTTCATCCCAGAGTTCACTGTTTGCTTTGCCTTCATAAGAACCACAGAAGAAATGGGCATTAACAAGGTGATGTCTTGTACTCTTGGGAGCATCCTTTTCAATGCCCTCATGAACATAGATAAGCTTGTTTATCATTCCATTGAGTTTTCTTCCATACTGGTTGACCTGGAGATCCCCCTTTTCCTTCTGGAACTGAAGCGACACATGATCTTCATCAGCCTCTATATACAGATACTCAACCTTGCGTTTTCTGCCTCTTCTTTTCTGTTCCTTGGGGAACTCGAGAGCATGTATCTTATCCTTTACAGTCTCTTTGCTGACCTCATCAAGGATGCTTGCTGCTTGTCCACCTTTACGATAAGAGGTCTGAACGCTCTCTGATAAGAGCTGTGCTATGGCATCTTCTGACATCCTTTCATGAGGGTCAAATGAAAGCATGTCATCCCAGTAGATATCTGCGTTCTCCAGTCACCTTGTTCTTAAACAGTGTCTTGGAAAACATAACCTTTCCAATTGAGGTGATAAGAGACTTCTCGTCAGTCCTTACCACTTCCCATCTTTCCTTTCTCACAGGACTGTCTTTTAATATCTGGTTGCAGGTTGTAAGGGTTTCAGAAAATGTAATCCAACGCCATCTGAAGCGCTTCATTCCTGACCTTGTATATGAAACCTGCAAAGTCTCTCGGATCCTCTGAAAAATCTTTTGATGCCTTCTGAAGATTTGGTACTCCATTCTCAATAAAATGCTGTATACTATTTAACACAAGGGGACTCCTCCGTTTGGTTATTTTGGCTTGGACACCGTAAATAACTATATCACGAAGGAAATCCCCTTTTTCAATTAATCCTACAAAAACTTTACGCTAGCCTGAGCCGATATCAAAATTAATCCAAGCTCCATGCGGTATAAAAAGGTTATCAGTGTCAGCGAGAACAGTATTCCTGCGAAAATATCGGTCAGCCAATGCACACCGGCAAACAATCTGGCGGCTACGCCGACTACTATCACTGCAAATGCAGCAATCTTCAGCACTTTGAAGACTGTGGGATTCTTGATGAGTCTTTTCCATGCAGGGATTGCACTGCCCAGGACGCTGCAGATTATAAGTGTATGAGTTGAAGGATAGGATGTTTCAAGCTCTGTTTCTCCGGGCTGAAGCACGGGTCTGTAGTTGATGGGAATCTTGCCGAAGACAACATAGATGACTGCCACTACGACATAAAGAATTCCCAGGCCGATGATGACCTTTCCAACCTTGCTAAGGCTCTTTTCCCTGATGAGCTTGTAGATGCCCAGTATTGCAAAAGATGCCACTACTGCAAAAGCAACCACCATTGCCACATCGGAGATGGTGTCGAAAAGGCTGTTGTAGCCGAACCTTCCGGCGAAAGCGCCGTTGAGGCTTGCAAAGCCAACTACTGTATTGTCGGGGCCGATGGCCTGGCGGTCAACGACTGTGGCCAGCACTGAGAAAATTACGGTTATCGCAAGAAGTGCCAATGGCCTGATGTAATTTTTGATTTTTGTTTCCATTTCTTTTCCCTCTATATTTATATGATTTTCTTTGTATATGAATTTAGGATTGCTGGTAGGAGCTTGCAATCCTATGTGTTTGCCCTGCGTATACGGTCTTGGCCTCTGTTTATCTACAGCGAAATTGTTACCTGCCGTATACTTCGCTCACGAATTTGCGGAGCTGAACCATGGCACGCTCCACTTTTTCCGTATCGATGCAGTAAGCCATGCGGAAGAAGCCGGGGGCTCCGAATCCATCGGTGGGCACGAAAATCAGGTCGTAGTCCTTGGCTTTTTTACAGAACTCGATGGAGCTCTCTTCGAGAGCCTTGGGCATGATGTAGAAGGTTCCGCCGGGCCTGACCACAGTGAAACCAAGGTCGATCAGGGTATCGTAAATGATGTTCATGTTGGTCTCGTATACTGACAAGTCTGCGGTCTCATTGCAAACTGCAGCCACTGCCTGCTGAATGATGGACGGCGGGCAGTTGTGGCCGGTGCCTCTGGAAATCTGGCCGCACATGGGAACTATGACATCAGCGCCCTCGCAGGCGGGATTTACAGCGACGTAGCCGATTCTTTCTCCGGGAAGTGACAGGGACTTGGAGAAGGAATAGCAGCTCAAGGTGTTGTCGTAAAACTTGGAAACGTAGGGTGCGTCTGCGCCTTTGAATACAATCTCTCTGTAGGGCTCGTCGGAAAGCAGGAAAATGGCATGTCCGTAATCCTGAGATTTGTCAGTTAGGATCGCTGCCAGCTTTTTTGAGGGTCTCCGTTGAATATGCAACGCCTGACGGGTTGTTTGGAGTATTGATAAGAACCGCCATGACATTGGGATTCAGCATCTCCAGGAACTTGTCGAAGTTGATCTGGAAAGTCTCTGTATCAGCAGGAACCACGGAAAGCTTAAGGCCTGCGCCTGTAATGTACGGGCCGTACTCAGGGAAGTAGGGCGCAAATGTAAGCACCTCATCTCCGGGCTTTGTCACCGCGCGAACTGCGTGGGAGATGGCGCCGGCCGCTCCTGTTGTGGGGAAGATATGCTCCGGTCCGTAGTTCATGTCAAAACGTCTATTCAGAGACTCTGCTATCTTTTCCTTATATAATGGGTTGCCAAGGCTGGGGGTGTATCCATGAAGTGTCATGGTGTCCTCTTCCTGAAGCAGTCTTATCATCTCATCCGTAAAGGACTTTGGCACTTCAACACTGGGATTTCCGAGGCTGAAGTCAAAGACGTTTTCATATCCTATTTCCTTGCCGCGGGCTGTAGCATATTCAGACAGTTCGCGGATCACGGATTTTGCGCCAAGCATGTTCTTATAGGTTTCGTTAATCATTGTGCTCCTCCGGATTATTTATAGTATAGGCTGCGGATCGCAGGTGTGGCAGTAAGTTACCGCCCCGGCAGTTGTCTCCGGGTGGCCGGTGCTGTGTCTTCCTGTGATGCGCAGGCTTAGTCATGTATCTGTATGATTATAGCACAATGTTTAACAGTTTACATCATTAAAGTGGCATGTGAATCGGGGAGTGGTTAGATGAATGGCGACGCGGGATGATTATGAATTGTCTGCTTTGATATATTCTATTTTAATAGGTGCTCTTCTATTGTGTTTTTGTATGATGAGAAATCAAAATGATGGTCTTCGTCTTCGAAGGTCATGATGAGTTTTTTCCCTTGGATGATACCTGCGGACTCATATTGCCTAAGCTTCCAGAAGAAATCCCTGTCCCGGTATTCAGGATCCCCCATCCGGCCGAAGTGCTCATAATAAATGACCTTTCTGCGTTTGACATTCAGGCAGGTGAAATCCGGGTAGATAGTGATGTTGTTGGGAAGCGTGAGTGGTGCTTCGTACTTGTATGGAATACCCAGAATCTTAAGATTGTCTGCGATAATGACCTCTGATTTTGAGCGAACCTTCTCTCCATTGGCTGTGGTCTGATCCTTGTTCTCTGGGTGCTTGAGATTTGGCTCATAAGGAATGGCGAGCCACTTTTGGACGAATTCTTCGTCGCTCATTATGTAAGGCGTTGTCAGCTGCTGCCTGATCTCGTTTTTGAGCTTCGAAGACCGCTTGGGATGAGTTGATTTCATATTCCTTTATCAGCTCGCTGATCATGTCCAGTTTTGGCGCGATCGTCTTTATGAATTTGCCGGCATAGGCCTTCTGCGCCAGGGCTTTGGCTATTGATAGCTTGTCTTTGGGAATGTAGATGCCGGAGCGATCCTGTGTATTTTCTCTATGGCGAAATCTTACTCTTCCATCCGTGTGAGTAATCCTAAGGCTTCCTTGCGGAGCCTGTTCCATGTCCTTCTTCGCGGACATTAGAAGAGACTCTAAGCGAAGTTGCTCCTTACGTAAATCTTCTAATATCATATATAGCTCCTAAAATGTGATAATGCGCTTTGAACGCCTAGAACCGGCGCGCATTTTCTAAGAATATCTTAGACATTTGGTTATTATAATTGACATACTGGTAGAGTGTCAATCATTTATATTGCTTTAAGTATATGATGTGTGCCGAATACTGATTATAGGATGTTTTGTGGCATAGCCGAATTCAACACAGATTTAACTTAATGTGCCCAACTATCTAATTACAGCAAACTTAAGCACAGTTTTCTTGAAATGAGTATGCCTAATTCACCTATTATTCCCATATTTCGGCACAGCTTTTCTTAATAGTATTCCGCATATCGAGAGGTATACATGTGCCTATACCACTTAGGGCTTGAACACTCGGCACACGTTTGCACATACATGGTAGTTTTTCCTGTGCCCATCCCTGCACATTATAAAACATTAGGCACATGATTTATCCAACTCATGTGCCTAAAACAAACAATAATATAGAATTGAGCACAAATATTAGCGCCCAAACCGCCGCATAAGCAGCTACACAAACCGCCGCATAGGCAGCTACACAAGCAGCCAATCAAAACCGCCCGCACAAAACAGCACAAAACGCAAGTACCGCACTCAGCACTCGCCAATCCCTCACGCCCTCAGGCTCGCCAGTTTCTCCACAATGCTCTCGGCGTCCGCAAGGAGCTGCTGCTCGGCCTTGCGTGGATTAGTGTCCTTCTTGTACTTGTAGACAAAGGCAGGTATGCCGGCCTGATGGAAGGCCATGGCGCCCTTATAGGATGCGATCAGGCCGGGAATCTTTCCGGCGTCAATCTTTGCGGAAGGATTGATCTTGATTTCAATCTCCCCGGCGCCGCCGCTGCCAACACCGCCGGCAGACTCGTTTCCGGCACTTCCGACACTGCTGCTAATGCCGCCGCTTACGCTGCCTGCGGTACTTCCGCCATTGATCTCCATAATATACAGATCATGGGCCTTAGTACGTAGCAACGAAATCCTAAGCAGGTTCTCCACGGGCTCCGGCACCTCACCGAACCGGTCAATGAGCTCATCCCGCATGTCGTCGCACTCCTGGGAATTCTCAAGGCTGGCGATCCTCTTATAAATCTCCAGCTTCTGCTCTTCGTTCAAAATATATTCCGCAGGGATATAAGCATCCACATCAAGGTCAATGCTGGTGTTTATTGCATCAAGCACAACATCGCCCTCGTCGCCTTTCCTGATCTTGACCGCTTCGCCCAGCATCTTGCAGTACATATCATATCCAACTGCGGCCATATGTCCGCTCTGCTTTTTGCCCAGAAGGCTACCGGCGCCGCGGATCTCCAGGTCACGCATGGCGATCTTAAAGCCGCTTCCAAGGTCAGTGAATTCCTTGATCGCTGCAAGTCTCTTCTCCGCAACCTCCTTGAGCATCTTATCTCTCTTATACATAAGGAAGGCATAGGCCGTTTTATTGGATCTTCCGACACGTCCCCTGAGCTGATACAGCTGAGAAAGTCCCATCTTATCCGAATCGTGAATTATCATGGTATTAACATTCGGAATATCAAGCCCTGTCTCAATGATAGTCGTGGACACCAGCACATCAATAGTCCCGTCGATAAAGTCGTACATGATGCGCTCAAGCTCAGCTTCCTTCATCTGTCCATGGGCAAAAGCCACATTGGCCTCAGGCACCAGCTTCTGAATAGCCGCCGCCGTATCTGCAATGGTATTGACCCTGTTGTAAACATAGTAAACCTGGCCCCCCCTCGACAACTCACGAACAATCGCCTCGCGCACCAGCTCGTCATTGTACTCCATTACATAGGTCTGGATGGGAAGCCTGTCGTTAGGCGCTTCCTCCAGAACGCTCATATCCCTGATTCCCACAAGGGACATGTGCAAAGTCCTGGGAATAGGTGTCGCCGTCAAAGTAAGAACGTCTATGTTCTCCTTCATGGCCTTTATTTTTTCCTTGTGAGTAACACCAAAGCGCTGCTCCTCGTCCACGATCAAAAGCCCAAGGTCCTTATAGGTCACATCCTTGGACAAAAGACGATGCGTCCCGATGACAATATCCACAAGGCCCTTCTTAAGATCCGCCACCGTCTTCTTCTGCTCGGAGGCAGTCCTGAAGCGGGACATCAGATCCACTCGAACAGGGAAGGCCCTCATTCTCTCGGTAAATGTATTGTAATGCTGCTGCGCCAGAATGGTCGTAGGCACCAAAAGAGCTACCTGCTTACCGTCCTGTACCGCCTTAAAGGCCGCACGTATGGCAACCTCAGTCTTTCCAAATCCCACGTCACCGCAGATTAGTCTGTCCATTATGCCCGAGGACTCCATGTCATGCTTGGTATCCTCAATGGCCTGAAGCTGGTCCTCAGTCTCCTGATAAGGGAAAGCATCCTCAAACTCCTGCTGCCACACTGTATCCTTACCAAACGGGAAACCTTGAGCCTGCTGCCTCTTTGCATAGAGCTCCACCAGATCCTGGGCCACTTCCTCTACCGCAGCCTTGACCTTACTCTTGGTATGGTGCCACTCTGCTGTGCCAAGTTTATTGAGCTTTGGCTTATGCCCGTTCTCATCATCGCCGCCTGAGGCGTACTTCTGAATGACCGACAGCCCCGTAGCCAGCACGTAAAGGTTTCCGCCTCCGCCATACTCAACCTTGATGTAATCCTTCACCACGTGATCAGTCTCAATCTTCTCAATACCGCGGTAGATCCCAAGTCCGTGATCCTCATGCACCACGTAGTCTCCAACCTTTAGGTCCGCGAAATCAGAGATCTTCTCACCCTGGTACTTGCTCTTTTTCTTCTTTTTCTTGCGGGCATGCTCGGTAAAGATGTCGCTCTCTGCGATCACCGCAAACTTCACATCCGGGTACTCAAAGCCCTTGAGTATCCGTCCATAATATGTCATTATCTCGCCGGCGGAAAGCACCCTTCCGGGGTCCTCGCTGTAAAACGCCGTTACCAGATTGTCCCTAAGGTCCTCGACAATTCTTTTTGCCCTGGTCCTGGAACCGGAAAGAATCAGCACCCTGTAGCCCTTGGCTTTGTAATCCTTAAGGTCCTTCACCAGCGTATCGAAGCTGTTATTATAGGGCGCGATGCTTCTTGCCTTAATGTCCCAGCTCTTTTTCGGGGAAAAGAGATTTTGGCTCTTTGGCATGGCCAGTGCAGAAACCAGCACTCGTCTGCCGTTACTCATTCTGGCAATACAGTTATCTATCGAATAGAGAAGATCCATCTGTCCGGGCAGAACGTATCCCTTCTCCGCCCTGTGGGTCATGCTCTCCCTGAATTCCGTCTCCACCGCTATGGCATGTTCCTGCACGCGCTGCGGCTCGTCGATAAAAATGCAGGTCCGCCCCTTGGGAAACATCTCCTGAATTGTTACCGTATCTTCATAGAAATATCTAATGTAACTCTCCAGATTCACCGCCATGTTCAGCTCTATAAGCTGTTCTTTAAGTTCTGCGGTCTGAGTCTTGAGCTGATGAGCTTCCTTAGTCTTGAACTCGGCGCGAAGCGCATTTACGCAGCGCTCCGAATCCTCCTCGATCTTCTCCATTCCCTTCTCGAGACGGTCCCTTTCCAGGATTATCTCCGATGCAGGATAAATGTCGATGGATTCCAGCTTTTCCAGGGATCTCTGAGAAAGAATATCGAAGCTTCTGATGGATTGTATCTCATCTCCCCACAGCTCAATCCTGAAGGGGTTCTCCTCAGTAAGGTCAAAAACATCTACGATGTCGCCACGGACGGAGAACTCGCCCGGAGCCTCGACCTGATAATTCTTGGTATAGCCCATGGTAATCAGCTTTTTGCTGATCTCAATCTCGTCGATGGGCTTGTGCTTATCAATAGTAAGGATGTGCTCCTTAATAACCTCAGGTTTGATCTGAGGTGCCATCAGTGCTGAAAAAGTGGTAACAACCGTGACAGGCCTGCCCTCGATGAGACGCCTCATACAGCGGATACGCTGACGGACTATCTCATTGCTGTGGACATCTGCCTGGTAAAAGATAAGGTCTTTTGCCGGATAGACTGTGACATTCCGGTCATAAAACTTGTAATCCTCATAGATCTCTTTTGCCCGAAGATCCGAGTAGGTAACGATAATTCTGTATTTGAAATCAGCCCCCAGGCTGCTGATAAAGTGCAGCTTCTGGGAGTCCACGCACCCGGTGACCTCCGCGCAGGCAAAGGGTTTCTCCAGGTATTTATTTATCTCTTGAAATTCCTGTAATTCAGATAGGGGGGTCGTAATCGCTCTCATCAGTTCCCGTCCGTTTAATACAAGCAAACCGCTCCGAGCGGCTTATACAATCATGTCATTTCCCGCTGCCAAATCTGCCGGCAACAGATCACATCTCTTTCTGATGCCAAGCCTGCTAGTGGCAGATCACGTTATTTCTTTCCGTTAAACTTGTTCATGGCAGAATCCACGCCGTTTTCCATGATCTCAACAACTGCATCCGCAGCGTTCTGTTCCGCCTCATCGACGGCTTTCCGGTCCTCGCCCTCAAAGTGTCCGAGAACCCAGTCCACCATATCCCATTCCTTGGGCTTCTTGCCGACGCCTACACGAATCCTTGAAAACTCGCTGTGTCCAAGCTGCGCGATGATGTTCTTAAGTCCGTTGTGTCCGCCGGCGCTTCCCTTGGGACGAACCCGAATGAGCCCCGGATCAAGATCCACATCATCTGAGATTACGATAAGATTGGTCTTGGAATCCACCTTAAAATAATTGCATAAAGGTGCCACCGCCTCACCGCTAAGGTTCATATAGGTAAGGGGCTTGACCAGAATGACTCTTTCATTTCCGATCCTTCCCTTGCCGTAGGCCGCCTTGAACTTAGTCTCTGTAAGGCCGATATTGTATTTATCCGAAAGCACATCAATGGTCTCAAAGCCCACATTGTGCCTGGTCTTAAAGTATTTCTTCTCGGGATTTCCCAGTCCCACTATTACAAACATGTTTCCGTCTTCCTCTTCCTTCTTATATGAAAAGAGCTTTCTCAAAAACTCAAACATTCCCCACCCCAACTATTCCGGATAATTAAATGTGCTCACAAATAATAGCAGAAACACAGATAAAGTCAACTATTTCTCCTATCAATCATAGCATGTTATAAGGCAAAAACGGGAGGCCCCTAAAAGCCTCCCGTCATATTCTTTAGATCCAACTATATAGCAGCTTCGCAGCTCCGCCTCCGCAGCCTGTCCAACTATAGGAAAAGCCACAGCTTCGTCCCTGCACCGGCCCCTTAAGCAAACGGCGGATTTTCTGCCGGCGCCTCCGGCGCCGCATCGCCACCGCCCTCTTCATCGGGTGGTGCTGCCTTGTCAAAGGCCTCGAGGATGGCGTCCTGCAAGATCTTGCGGGTGTCGGAGTTGATGGGATGTGCGATATCCCTGTACTCGCCGTCAGCCGACTTCTTGCTGGGCATGGCAATGAACAAGCCACGCTCTCCCTCGATAACCTTTATGTCGTGAACAACAAACTCGTTATCAAAAGTAACTGATACTACTGCACGCATCTTTCCCTGTTTGGCAACTTTTCTAACACGGATGTCTGTTATCTTCATATTGTTGTCCCCCTCTTATGGAAACTATGTCAGATCACGTATCTCTCATTGTTTTCGACTACAATCTTTATGCCATTTTCTTCTTTATAATAAGAGTTTGCCTGGATGGTTCCATGGCTCTCAACAATGCAGTTCTCAATGTGTGAGTTGTCTCCGATGTACACATCATTAAGAATGATTGAATTCTTGATATAGCAGTTGTTTCCGATGAATGCACCCTTGAAGATCACTGAATCCTCGATGGTTCCGTTTACGATACATCCGCTGGAAACCAGGCTGTTCCTGACGCTTACGCCTACATTATATTTAGCTGGCGGAAGGTCAACCACCTTTGTGTAGATTCCGGGATGCTCGCGGAAGAAGTAATGACGAATCTCGGGCTTGAGGAAATCCATGTTGGTTCTGAAATAATCCTCAACAGAAGCGATGTTGCTCCAGTAGTCCTTGATCTTGTAGCCATAGATGCGCTTCATGTCCTTATATCTTACAAGGATATCTCTTACGAAATCGTAGCGCTCCTCTTCCTCTGCTCTCTCAATAAGCTCGATGAGCTGTCTTCTTCTGATAACGTAGATACCGCAGGAGATGGTGTTGGACTTGGAAACCACAGGCTTCTCCTCGAACTCCTCGATCCTGCTCTCTTCGTTCATACGGATGGTTCCGAATCTCTCGGTATCGATGGTTGCAGGCATATCCTTGCAAACAACGGTGATGTCGGCCTGCTTCTGAATGTGGTACTCAAGAAGTTTGCCGTAATCCATCTTGTATACACAGTCTCCGGAGGTAATGATCACGTAGGGTTCGTGACAGCTCCGAAGGAACTCGAGATTCTGTGCAATGGCATCGGCTGTGCCTCTGTACCAGAGATTGCCTGACGCCTTAACCGCAGGGGTGAAAACATATAATCCTCCCTGCTTACGTCCGAAGTCCCACCACTTGGAGGAACTTAAATGTGAATTAAGACTTCCCGCATTGTACTGGGTAAATACGGCAACTGTCTGGATATGAGAGTTTGTCATATTACTCAGTGCGAAGTCGATACTTCTGTAAAAACCTGCAACAGGCATTGCGCACACAGCCCTCTTCTTGGAGAGGTCCTGCATTCTGCTGCTGCTTCCGCCTGCCAAAATAATACCAATCGCCCTCATTCTCAATCACCTGCCTTATCTAATGTTCGTCCGCTGTCGAGGACACCGTCTTTGTAGTCTTCCGCTGTTGTTTTGCCGCAGACCATAGTGTTCTTGCCGATAGTAACATTGTTCGGAATAACGGATCTCTCTCCGATGGTGACTAGACCTTCACAATAAATTCCGGGCTTGGTCTCATTCTCTTTTTCCTCGAAGGCACCGAGCTTAACGCCCGAGCCGATCTTGGCCTTCTCGGCGATGATAGCCTTCTCAATATTACAGCCCTCGCCAATCTCCGTCTCGTTCATGATGATGGAGTGGCTGACAACCGTATCCTTGCCGATCTTGACGCCGGGTCCGATAACAGAGTTGTAAACCTTACCGTAAATCTCGCATCCCTCGCCCACGATACTGCGTTCGATGGCGCTGTCGCTTCCAAGGTACTGAGGCGGCTGCACGTCGCTGGCGGTGTAGATCTTCCAGTACTCCTCGTAGAGGTTGAACTCGGGAACGATATCGATGAGCTCCATGTTGGCTTCCCAATAGGAAGTCAGAGTTCCAACATCCTTCCAGTATCCGTCAAACTCATATGCAAACAGAGACTGACCCTGCTCCTTGCAATAAGGGATTATATGTTTACCGAAATCAAGTCCGGCCTGATCTTTATTCTTGATGAGGGCATCCTTAAGAGCCTGCCATGTGAAGATATAAATACCCATGGAAGCCAGGTTGCTGCGCGGATGCTCAGGTTTCTCCTCAAAGTCCACAATGCGCTTGTCATCATCTGTGATCATGATACCGAATCTGCTGGCCTCCTCCATGGGAACCGGCATAACGGCGATGGTAACATCTGCGTTGCTGGATTTGTGGAAATCAAGCATGGTCTCATAATCCATCTTATAAATATGGTCACCCGAAAGGATCAGCACATATTCAGGATTATAGTTCTCCATGTACTCGAGATTCTGATAGATAGCATTGGCGGTACCTGTGTACCATTCGCTGTTGGCGCTCTTCTCGTAGGGCGGAAGAACCGTTACTCCTCCGAAGTTACGGTCGAGATCCCACGGAATACCAATGCCGATGTGAGAATTAAGTCTGAGCGGGCGATACTGTGTCAAAACACCTACTGTATCAACACCCGAATTGATGCAGTTGCTGAGCGGGAAATCGATGATTCTGTATTTTCCCCCAAAAGAAACTGCAGGCTTTGCCATTTTAGAGGTCAGCACTCCCAATCTGCTGCCCTGGCCACCTGCTAAAAGCATGGCGATCATTTCTTTTTTTATCATGTTCCACCTCGCTGCGCATAAAAGAATTCGCTTTTAACTTATTATAAGTATATCACTCAAACATGCGAAAAAAAACCATTTACTCGGTTCTCTTTATATTTATTTTAAACAAATTTCGCCCGGTGTTTTTTGACTTTGAGAAAATAAGTGTTAGAATATTATTTCGTAAATCATCATATTAAATGTGTGAAGAATCGAGGCAAATTAATGTTCAAAATCGACTTCAAAAATCCCATTCACGTATATTTCATGGGCATCGGCGGTATCTCCATGAGCGGTCTTGCACAGATCCTCATCGAGGAAGGCTTTAAGATCTCCGGATCCGACAACAAGAAGTCCGCCATTACAGAAGCCCTTGAGAAAAAAGGCGTCGAAATATTTTACGGACAGAAGGCCGAGAATATCTCCCGGTCAAAAGATATAGATGTTGTAGTCTACACAGCGGCTGTGCATCCTGACAATCCTGAATTCGTTGCAGCCAAAGAGGCTAACCTTCCGATGCTCACAAGAGCCGAGCTCCTTGGACAGATCATGAAAGAGTACGAGCTTCCCGTAGCCATCGCAGGAACCCACGGCAAGACCACCACAACCTCAATGCTCTCCAAGATCCTTCTTGAGGCAGACACGGATCCCACCCTCTCCATCGGCGGAATCTTCAAGGACATCGGCGGCAACATCAGAGTCGGCAAGTCAGAGTACTTCGTTACTGAGGCCTGCGAGTACACCAACTCCTTCCTCAGCTTTTTTCCCAAGATCAGCGTAATCTCCAACATTGACGCAGACCATCTGGACTTCTTCAAGGACCTTGACGACATCAGGCACTCCTTCAGAAAGTTCGCCCAGCTCCTTCCGGCTGACGGAACCCTGGTCATCAGCGGCGACATCGAGAATCTCACTGAGATCACAGACGGCCTTGAATGCAAGGTTCTTACCTACGGTTCAAAGGACAGCTACGACTTCTATCCCACAGACATCGTCTATGACGACCTCGGCAATCCATCCTTTACGGCACACCTTCCCGGGGAAAAGAGCCTTCAGGTAAAACTGGCAGTTCCCGGAATCCACAACGTATATAACGCTCTTGCCGCCATAGCTGTGGCAACTCTTCTTAATATAGAAGATGAGCACATTCTTTCCGCCCTGTCACTGTTCGGCGGAACCAGCAGGCGCTTCGAGCACAAGGGAGAGATTGGCGGAGTCACCATCATTGACGACTACGCTCATCATCCCACAGAGATAAAGGCCACTCTTACAGCAGCCCAGAACTATCCTCACAACAAAATCTGGTGCGTATTCCAGCCACACACCTACACCAGGACGAAGGCTCTTTTGAATGAATTTGCAGAGGCTCTTTCCCTGGCAGATCATGTGATCCTGGCAGATATCTACGCCGCCAGAGAGAAGGATAACTTAGGCATCAGCTCCAGAACTCTTCGCGATAAGATCGTTGAGATGGGGCACGAGTGTAATTATTTCCCGACAATTGAAAACTTTAATGAAATCGAAAAATTCCTTCTGCAAAATTGCACTAAGGGTGATTTGTTGATAACCATGGGAGCCGGAGATGTTGTTAAAATCGGCGATGAGCTCCTTGGCAGATGATACTTATCCACATTTCCACCCACGGAAAACAGATTTTTAAAACGAGTTTTGGTGGAAAAGTCCGGCTGTATTAAACCCACAGCCGGACTTGTTTATACTATTTTTATAAAAAATAATCCACGTTATCCACATTGTCCACAAAATTAATAAAACTTCTAAACCTCCCGTGTTTACTGGATTTCTTCGTCACTTTTACCCATATCATTTTAAAAATCCCCATGCTATAATCTGAATTGTTCCGACAGGAAACACAATTTTCTTCTCGGATTTTTAGTAAAGCAGGTGATGAAAGTTTATGATGGGGAGAGTATCTATTAGTTCAGGCTATGGGGAGGACTCAACAAATGTTTCCAACATATTTATTGATGAATACATGTCAGAAGCGAATGATGCGCAGATTAAGATCTACCTCTTTCTTCTGCGTATGATGAGTGCGAATTTACCCACCAGCGTTCCGGCTCTGGCGGATAAATTCAATCATACTGAAAAGGACGTTCTGCGGGCTCTCAAGTACTGGGAGAACAAGGGACTTATAAGCCTTGAATACGACGGTGCACAGCACCTGACCGGAATCCATATGGAGGATATAACTTCCGCCAACGCAAGGAAGTACGGCAGGCGCAGGGGCGATACAGTGATCACTCCGGTGACCGCTTCCGCTCCGCAGGTTGTGCAGCAGTCTATGCCTGGGACTCCGGCCTCTGTTACCGCCATTCCTACGCGAAATGTAGCAGAGGTTGCTTCCAGGCCAAGCTACACTGCAGCCCAGCTTCGGGCATTCAAGCAGGCTGAAGGCGCAAGTCTCCTTGCTATTGCAGAGCAGTATTTCGGAAGACCTCTTAGTTCCAACGAGATGTCGATCATATATTACATCCGGGACGAGCTGAAGTTTTCCGACGAACTTTTGGACTATCTGATGCAGTATTGCGTCGATAATCATAAGACTGATTTCCGTTACATGGAAAAGGTTGCCATTAACTGGAGTCAGAACAGCATCGTAACGCTGGAACAGGCACGCACGGAAACCTATAAACATGACAGTGACATCCTCACTGTTATGAAGGCCCTGGGTATGGAAAATAACCCTACCGATAAGGAGACTTCCTTTATAAACCGGTGGCGTAACGAGTTGGGGTTTTCGATGGAGATCATTTTGGAAGCCTGCGATCGCACTGTTTTAGCGGTGCAGAAGAACCGCCTCAAGTACTGCGACGGTATTCTGCAGAACTGGCATAAGAACAAAGTTGTTACAAGGGAGGATATTGCCGGTTTAGATGCATCGCATTCCGCGGACCTGGCCAAGAAGACCAAGTCTCGGGCTTCCGTATCTTCCATCGACACCAAGCTTCGCTCCGGCGAATCATCTATTCGTCTGGGCGACAACCGGAACCGCTTCAATCAGTTTGAACATAACAACGTTGATATGGACGAGCTTGAGAAGCTGCTTCTGGACAATTAAACCTTGCATGATTGGGGAATCGGGCAAGGCAAGATTCATAAGCTCGGCCCTGTGCTTTTGGTTCGGCGGCGGCATCAGCCTTCCCCGAAACACGTACAGGGCCATAGTTTATGGAATCCTCTTCTAAAAAACCGCGGCAAATGCGTGTTTATCGAACATACAGAAAGGTTCTTCTATATGTCACTTACCAATTCACAATACGATGCGATAATGCATGAATATGAAGAGAGGCGTTCACTTCACAGACAGGAGCTGGAGGAACGCCTTCAGAGCGTGTATGAAAATGTACCGGGCTACAAGGAGCTGGAGGATAAGACCTCTTCTGTCAGTGTGGAATTCGGCAAAAGGCTTCTTCGGGGCGAGGTTCTTCCCAAAGAAGATCTGGCAAAAGAGCTGGCGCAGATAGCTGCCCAGAAACAAATGCTCCTGGTGCAGGCCGGTTACTCAAGGGACTTTCTCGATATGGGCTACACCTGTCCCGACTGCAAGGACACAGGCTATATCGGCAACGAAAAGTGTCACTGCTTCAAGCAGAAGATCGTGGACACCCTCTACAACAAATCCAATCTCCGCACCCTGACAAGGCAGAACAACTTCAGGATCATGTCCAGGGACTACTACAAGGGCGATGATCTAAGCAGATTCAACGGCGCAGTAAAGGCTGCTGAAGATTTTATAAATAATTTTGACACCGACTACCAAAATTTATTCATTTATGGTACAGTAGGGACTGGTAAATCCTTCCTATCAATATGCATCGCAGACGAACTGCTGAAAAAAGGCCATTCCGTCATATATTTCAGCTCCACGGGTCTGTTTGAACTGCTTGGTGAAGTTACCTTCAACAGAGACAACAGACAGGATCTCCAAAATGTTTTCGGAGAGCTTCTGGAATGCGAGCTTTTGATAATCGATGACATGGGCACAGAGATGGTCAACAATTTTGTACTGTCCAAGCTCTTCTCTCTCCTCAACGAGAGGGATCTGCGCAAGAAGTCCACAGTCATCACCACTAATTTTGCACTGGACCAGTTGCAAAACACTTACTCGGACCGTATTTTCTCAAGGGTTACAGGCAATTACAAACTCCTTAAGATATCGGGCCCCGACATTCGAAGATTAAAGAAACTGGCCAAAAAAGAAAGCGAGGATCTTAAATAATGCCAAGAAGAGAAGAGAAACGTAATCTGGAGACTATTCCTGTAGGCTCCTTAGGTATGATTCCTCTTAAAGGTATTAAACCACTTGCAGAAAAAGTTGACTATTATCTTGTAAAGTGGAGAGCTGAAAGAGAAAATGAGCACAAGGGCAGCCTTGCCTTTACCGGCTATGAGCGTCCCTCATACATTCTGGATGCGGAGGTTCCAAGATTCGGAACCGGTGAAGCCAAGGGAGTTATCAAGACCTCTGTAAGAGGTGACGATCTTTATCTTTTGGTGGATGTTTGTAACTACTCTCAGACCTATTCGCTTTTTGGTCAGGAAAATCATATGTCTCCCGACGATCACTATCAGGATCTTAAGAGACTCATTGCTGCTGTAGGCGGAAAGGCCCGCAGGATCACAGTTATCATGCCTTTCCTCTATGAATCAAGACAGCACAAGAGAAGTTCAAGAGAATCTCTTGACTGTGCTATCGCTCTTCAGGAGCTGGTAAGCATGGGCGTTGACAATATCATTACCTTTGATGCCCACGATGCCAGAGTTCAGAATGCTATTCCTTTAAACGGATTTGAAACAGTCCGCACAACTTATCAGTTTATAAAGGCTCTCCTTCGAAACGTTGATGACCTCAAGATCGATTCAGAGCACATGATGGTAATAAGCCCGGATGAGGGCGGAATGAGCCGTGCAATCTATCTTGCCAGCGTACTTGGCCTTGATGTTGGTATGTTCTACAAGCGCCGCGACTATACACAGGTTATCGACGGCAGAAATCCCATCATCTCCCACGAGTTCCTGGGAAGCAGCGTTGAAGGCAAGTCCGTTATCATCGTAGATGACATGATCTCCTCAGGCGAGAGCATGATCGATGTAGCAAGAGCCCTCAAGGAGAGAAAGGCCGCAAGAATTTATGCCTTTTCAACCTTCGGTCTTTTCACAAACGGTCTTGATGAGTTCGATCAGGCTTACAAGGACGGCGTCATCGACAGAGTACTGACAACAAACCTGGTATATCAGAGCCCCGAGCTCCTTTCAAGAGAGTGGTATATCAGCTGCGATATGAGTAAGTACATCGCTTACCTTATCGATACACTTAACCACGATGCTTCCATCAGCGATCTGCTAAACCCCGTTGAGCGTATCAACAGCATCATTGAGCGCTACAACAGCGGAGAGCTCAAGGCATCCATGGAAGCCGAGAAGAAAGCATAAGAGATATAAATAACGATCCTGCCTTATGGTCTATTTTGACAAGACCATAAGGCAGGATTTTTAATTTGCATATTGTCAGGCTGTTTTTAAAGAAGAATTCAAAAAGCTATGCCTCTAAAAGCTTTACTATGTCCATCAGGCAATCTACCCTTGCATACAACTTTTTTGAAAGTTCCTCATCCGGCTCCGTTAAATCCGGAACCATGATGACATTGCAGCCGGCGCCGTAAGCACTGGTCACACCGTTTGGCGAGTCTTCAACAGCAAAGGTTTCCGAAGGGTCAAGCCCCAGCTCTTTGCAGGCAAAGGCATAGATATCCGGAGCAGGCTTTCCAAGGGCCACCATGTTAGCGCAGATGATCTTGTCGAAGCTGTCAAAAAGACCTATCTCCTTGAGCAGGCGCTCCGCACGGCCATAGTTGTTGGCGGTGGCAAGAGCTGTCAGGTATCCGTTTTCCCGAAGCCAGGTCAGTATCTCTTTTGCCCCGGGCTTAAGGGGAATTCCGCTCTCTCCCATCATCTCCTTAACAATGCCTTTTCGATACTCTCTTACCGTCTGATAATCAAAATCTTCCCCGAACCATTCCTTAAACTGCCGAGGCGCAAAGGGGCGGCCAAGAGACCGCAACTGAAGCGGCATCCAGGGTTCAACCTTGTAGCCAAAGTGCTCAAGAGCCTTTGGCCAGGCTATCTGGTAGTATTTCTCAGTATCTGTCAGGGTGCCGTCAAGGTCGAAAATCACCGCTTTGATATTGATGCTGTTATTATCGCGATTGCTCATATAAATCCAAAAACCTCTTTATTCCCTCAATTCATTAATGACGATATCAGAATCCAAGATTATCGTTTACAAGAACTACATGGATCCTGTCTTTGTGGCGGGAATACCTTGTGATAAGGAACTGACAGCAGATGGTGTCGGGAGATTTGCAGTCCATGCAGGCTCCGGTCTTGGCGCAGGGAGTGTTAAGGCCGAACCTCTGAGCATTGATGGGAGCCGCAACATTTCTTGCTCTCTTCATGGCGCCGTCAATATCCTTGCAAACCTTGTTCATGCCAACAATAAATACCACCTTCTTAGGTCCCTGGGCAATGGCTGAAACTCTGTTGGAATTGCCGTCAATGTTCACTAGAACGCCATCTTCCGTCATGGCATTAACGCTTGCAAGAAATACATCGGCGTCGTAAGCAGCCAGCATAGCTGCTCTCTTATCCTCTGCCTTATCCCTGTCTATAAAGTTATAATTTCCGTTCTTAACAGCTTCCACCAGGCCGATCTCATGGGCACTCATGGCACCGCCCATGGTCACACTGCTGCCCTCGGGAATAAGACTCAGGGCAATCTTTAAAGCTTCATCTGCATCCTTGGCATAGTATCCGGACATATTCCTGGACTCCAGACCCTTTATAACAGTCTGTGCCAGCAGTTCATTTCTCTTTACGATATTCTCATTCATAGCCAAAACCTCCTACAATACATGATCCGTCAAAACAACTGCTTACATTTTAGCATAGAAAAGCCCCCGTATGTCTTTTCAGAAAACATTCGGGGGCTTAATCTTTGCCGAGTATGTATTTAATGGTGATAAGCACAAAGAACTCCGATTGTCAGGAAGTCCTTGGACCATTTATGCTTCAGTATCAGTGTCCGCCTGCGCCTTCTGATCCTTGGCCTGACTTGCCGGATCCGCTTCCGGGCATTCCGGGTGTAACCTGACCGTCATATCCGCCTGCTCCGCCTTCTTCGCCGGCGTTGGAATCAGAGCCCTTTGATGAGCCTGATGCTGCTCCGAGAGTCACGTCATAGGTGTTCTCAACGTACTCTATGCCGTTCTGTCTCATAACCTTGATCTGTACAGTGGTTCCGGCTGCATAGTACTGAAGTCTTGTCTGAAGGTCATCCATTGAAGTGATCTCCATGCCGTCGAACTCTGTGATAACATCGCCCTTGGCAATTCCTGCTGCCTCAGCGCCGCCGCCTCTTGAAACTTCAGCAACGTATACGCCCTGAGGAATGCCGTAGCCTGCTGACACATCTGCAGTTACGCTTACACCGGAGATTCCGATGTAGCCTCTGTCCTCTGCGGATACCTTAAGCTTGGTCTGTTCATTCATGAGCTTGTCGATGATAGGCTGAGCAACTGAGATAGGGATAGCATATCCCATTCCTTCTACAGTCTCGCCACCGATCTTATTGGAGTTGATACCGATAACCTCACCCTGGATGTTAAGAAGCGCACCGCCTGAGTTACCGGGGTTGATAGCTGCATCTGTCTGGATAAAGGTCTGTGTCTTGCCTTCTGAGATCTCTACTTCTCTGTTGAGGGCTGAGATAACGCCTGTGGTAACTGACTGGCCGTAGCCAAGAGCATTACCGATGGCAATTGCAGGCTCACCAAGAGTCAGTGCATTACTGTCTCCAAGAGTTGCAATCTTGATGGTCTCTCTGGTCTCTGAGGAAATATCATCAAGCATTACTGCGATAACAGCAAGGTCCATCTCTGAGTCTGTACCCTTTACAACTGCCTCAATTGCAGAATCATCTGAGAATATAACTTCCAGTGTATCTGCTCCTTCTATTACGTGGTAGTTGGTTGCGATAAGAAGCTCTGTGTCATTCTCGCCAACGATGATGCCGCTGCCGGATGCTGTTGCTTCTTCCTGAGTTACGTATCCAAAGTAGCTTGCAGATGCTGTGTAGTTGTTGTGGATCATTACCATTGCAGGCATAACCTCTGAAACAACACCTGTAACGTCTGTAACTACAGCAAGGGACTCGCCTGAAACCGTGGTTGTCTTGATGGGAGTCTCATCCTCCTGCCTCTGAGTGTTGTCAGTCACTGTGGAATCGGTCTGATCCTGACTCTCCTGTGTGGTCTGAGTATCGTTCTTGGCAATAAATGCCTTGTTTACTGCATTGTAGCCAAGTCCTACACCGCCCACAACAAGTGAAAGTGCAACGATGGCTGCGATCACCTTAAGTGCTGTGTGTTTCTTTTTGGGCTTTACAGGAGGAACATTGCCGCCGTTTCCGTTATCGGTGCTGTACTGATATGTTCCGTAGGAAGGCTGGCTGCTCTGGCCGTAAGAATATCCTGAACTGTAGCTTCCGCCATAGCTGCTTCCTGCCTGGCTCTGGCCATAGCCTGTAGCTGAAGAACTCTGGCCATATGAACCTGCGCTTGTTCCCTGGCCGTAGCCATAGCCTGTGCCGCCCTGGCCGTAGGAACTTCCTGCCTGGCCCTGGCCGTAACTGCTTCCCGATGCGGAAGGACTTCTGAACTGTCCCTGCGAGTAGCTGCTCTGACCGTAACCGGTACCATGTCCATATGAGCTTCCGGTTGAACTCTGGCCATATGCGCTGCTTGCCTGGCCCTGGCCGTAGGAGCTTCCGGTGCTTCCCTGTCCATAGGAACTGCCGTAGCCTGTGCTGCTCTGTCCATAGGGAGTACTGCTGTAGGTGCGCTGGCTGCTCTGTCCGTAGGAACTTCCCGCACCGGCTGCAGGCGCTGACTCCTGACCGTAGTTGGTATATGAATTCTCCGAAGCATGCTCCGGTTTGTTCTCTT
Source organism: Butyrivibrio sp. FCS014 (assembly GCF_000526935.1). Lineage (GTDB taxonomy): Bacteria > Bacillota > Clostridia > Lachnospirales > Lachnospiraceae > Butyrivibrio. The sequence continues at coordinate 29,607 of NZ_JAHA01000008.1, forward strand.
TTGCCTCCTGCCCCAGGTCTGTAGTGGGTGTTGAGCCCGAATTGTTCTCGTTAGTTGTCATCTGATCATTTTTGTCGTCAAACATGTCGTGAACCTTCCTTTCGTTTTCATGGCTCTAGTATAGTTTTAGTCTGTGATAAAATTGTGTTTTAAATATTATAAAATAATTAATAATGGCCGTCACCACTGTTTATGCGGTTCCGGCCATTTTTTAACAGAAGATTATTAAATTTATGAACTGCTCACTGATCTATATCTTGTATCAGTCCTCGTATCCGTTAGGATTCTGGCTCTGCCATCTCCAGGAGTCCTCGCACATCTCGCGGATGCCGTTAACTGCCTTCCAGCCCAGCTCCTTCTCAGCCTTGTCAGCCTTGGAGTAGCAGGTAGCGATATCGCCGGCACGTCTCTCCTTGATCTCGTAAGGGATCTTAACGCCTGTTGCTTCCTCGAAGTTCTTAACGATATCAAGAACGCTGTATCCAACACCTGTACCGAGGTTATAGATGTTCAGGCCGCTTCCGGGAGCCAGCTTTGCAAGTGCCTTAACGTGTCCAACCGCCAGATCCACAACATGGATATAATCTCTGACACCGGTTCCGTCGGGAGTATCATAGTCATTACCGAAGACATTGAGCTTGGGAAGCTTGCCAACAGCAACCTGTGTTATGTAAGGCATAAGGTTGTTGGGAATACCATTGGGGTTCTCACCGATGGTTCCGCTCTTGTGAGCACCGATAGGATTGAAGTAACGAAGCAGCACTACATTCCACTCGGGATCAGCCTTCTGGATATCAGACAGGATCTGCTCCAGCATTGACTTGGTCCAGCCGTAGGGGTTTGTGCACTGTCCCTTGGGGCACTCCTCAGTAATGGGAATAAATGCGGGGTTGCCGTAAACTGTTGCTGAAGATGAGAAGATGATGTTCTTGCAGCCATGCTTTCTCATGACATCCACAAGAGTAAGTGTTCCTGTGATGTTGTTGTCATAATATTCCCAGGGTTTCTGAACAGACTCTCCCACTGCCTTAAGTCCCGCAAAGTGGATAACGCTGTCGATCTTCTCATTTGTAAAGATCTTCTCAAGAGCCTCTCTGTCTCTGATGTCAGCCTCATAAAAAGGAACTTTCTTACCGGTCAGGGCTTCAACCCTCTTAAGGGACTTCTCACTGGAATTGGCAAGATTGTCCATTACCACAACATCATGTCCTGCATTCTGAAGCTCTACAACTGTGTGTGAGCCGATATATCCGGCTCCGCCTGTTACAAGAATTGCCATATCTACCTCTTTTCTAAAAAGCGAAATTTGTATTTATGTTCTTTTGTAACTGTATTGTAGTAAAAAGAGCCATCACAGACAATCATCTTTTGTTATCACTGCCTGTCAAAATGTTAAATCTTATGCTGTCTCTTTTCCCGGTCACAGCTCAATGCCATTAAGCTTGCAGAGCTCTCTGGCTGACTCAACGGAGTCTATTCCTTCTTTATTCTTAATAGGTGCAAACTCATGCTCTCTTACTACCTCATAAGGAAGGCAGGTATCCAGCATGTGGATCATATCAAGAACCAGCTGCTCAAACTTGCAGCCATTGGGCTTCTCGGGCTTGATGAGGTTTGCGTTGTCATCGATGTAGGGGATCTTCTTCTCTACAACGTGGAGAGGAAGGCTCTTCTTGGCAATCTCAAACAGGTCTTTTTCGCGGAAAAGATAATTCAAGATCACACCGTAGTTGTAGGCGGGATCTCCGTTCTCATCCCTGGCATCCATCATCTCCTGTGACAGCTCGTAGTACTCAACGATAGAGGGCTTGCCGTCCTCAAGGCACATAACACCTACCTTCTCATCGGGAGCATTCTTTCTTACAACCTTGGCACCGCAGGAAACATCTGCAGTGAGAGTAGCGCCAACAAAGCAGGGGTCGCAGATCCTCTGAAGTACGTTGTCAACGGCAAAGATGTCAATCCACTCGATGCCCTCCTCAAGGATAAGGTCGCGAAGTCCGGCCTTAAGCATAGAAGTGTACCAGCCGGCGTTGCCGTTGGGGGATGTAGAGATGCGGGACTTGCTCTCCATGTAAACTCTGCCCTCGTAGTCAGAAGCGGGAGCCATGTCCTGCTTGAAGAAGGTGACCTTCTCTTCGGGATATCCAAAGTAGTTGTGCTCCTTAAGGAATGCCACAGTGGCATCGTTGTTCTTCTCACTGGTCATGATAAAGAGCCTTATGTAATTGCCGCCTGCTGCCTTAACCGTGTCCAGAAGGTTCTCGATTATCCTCTGGAAAATGTAAACGTGCTTTGTAAGTCCGATGTCGTACATGCCCTTGGGATTGTCGCTGCCAAGCCTTGTGCCCATGCCGCCTGCAAGAAGACATGCCGCAACCTTGCCGGAAATAAGGGCCTCAACGCCCTTTGCCCAGAACTCATCCTTGCGCTCTAATATCTCGGGAACCTGCATGGCTGCCAGGGGTGCGAACTCACCTCTTGCCTCGCCCTTTCCCAGGTTCTTGCAGTTTGCAAGAACAGAGAAATCGGTCTCATCTATCTGTGTAAGGAGCTCCTGCCTCTGTGACTCATCAAGGTCCTCATAGTACTTGAGAACATGCTGCTGTCCGAACTGCTCCAGTTTCTTTCTGGCTTCTTCTAAAGTCATTGAATGTACCTCCTTGATATAAATATCAGTTTCCTTTTATAGCACCTACTATATTACCACATATGTTGACGATAAGTTCCTAAAAAAGTATAATTATAAAGGCTTTGCGGCAATGTCACAAAGCCTCTTTATCTGTTATTAATATGTTTTTGGAGTTGTACCCAAGTGGTTGAAGGGTCCGGATTCGAAATCCGGTAGGTCGGTTTTGCCGGCGCAGGGGTTCAAATCCCCTCAACTCCGCTCTTGCTCTGTCTTTAAGACAGAGCTTATTTTTTTAACAGAATCTTAATACCAATGAAAAAGAACTTCGGCAGCGTATACTGTCGAAGTTCTCTTCATAATCATAAGAATGGTCTTACAGCGTAGGTGTGGTCCCGCAGATTGAGCACACCATACGGCCACCTGAATAAACATTATGCTGAGTATCCTTCTTGCACTTTATGCAGTAACGGATCTGTGTTGGAGCGGCTTTGCTGTTCTTGCCTCCTGAATTTGCTGACATGCCTCCGTTGATATTTTCCAGGTCGTCATCATTCAGACTCTTATTCAGAATAATATCTCCCATCTCTACCATCTCCTTTACTTATATTATTTCTCAGGTTCGCGACACTTCATGACCTTGTATATGTTTATACGAACCACTTCATCCTGTGGCAAAAGAACTTTCGAAAAGCCAGTCACGGTTTCATCTCATCAGCTTTTTGCCCTTCTGCTTTTCAAAAAACTCATCTATGTTGGCGATAAGTTCTGCCGGAGGCATGGTCTTTAAAAGATATTTCTCTGGCTTTAATGCCACCACGTTAAGGACGCTCTCCTTATCCCCTTTATTGGTAAGGAACATTACGGGAATGTCGCTGGTGGAGGATTCGCTCCTTAGCATTTCAAGAACCTTGGGGCCTGTGGTCACCGGCATCTCATAGTCCAGAAGAATGAGGTCAACTTCGTTCTTGGCAAGGAAAGTAATTGCCGCCATTCCGGAGTTCACCATGAACACCTGATACTTATCGGAGAGCCAGCTCTTTATGGTGCGAAGCATGGTTCCATCATCGTCCACCACAAGGATACGCTTTTTCTGGAGGCGAATACCCTCTTTTTCCACCACATCAATCATCTTCCGGCCCAGTTCTTTTACATTGACGGGTCGCTCAAAAACCGCAGCAATCCTGTCGGAGGATACGCGGGAAGTGATCTTTGCCACCTCGTCAGGGGATCCGATAATGCTGATGGAGAGATCATCCTCCACCTCCCTGTCTCTTAAGTACACAAAGAACTCCATCATTTCGTCCAGATCATCGATGTACACAAGATAGACAGTGGGCTTATTCTCTATTCTCTCCACCTCAGTAACATTGGGATTTGCCTGGATCACCTCAAAGCCCTCTTCCTTAAGTTCCTTGGCGATGGATGTCACCATGAAGCTCTTTCCGCCGCCCACAAGAAGTACTCTCTTGTCCATTTGAAATTCCTCATTTTCTTAAGGCTTCCGCCATAGCCGCATCAGCAGTTTCCGCCCGGTCAAAGGCTACAGTATCTGTAAAAGGCCATCCCTGTCCACTGCTGCCATCAGCTCTTTTACCTTATCGTACTTGTCCTTGCAGCTTTCAGGGATACGGTAATCCGATAACATATTCATTATACCATCTGCAGTATCAAAATCGTAGGCATCTATAAGTTCCTTCATATCTCTAAAGGCGCCCATAAGCTCGTCCTCAGGGATTTCCGGCTTATTCTCATCATCCTCAGGTTCTTCCGCCGCAGAGAGCTTGTCCTTGTAGCTTCTGTAAAGGGAAAGAAGCTCCGGGGTCTTTGCCCTGATCTCTTCAAGGTTTTCCTCGTTCCCCGCCGCCTCAAGATGTGCCGCAATTCCGGAAAGCTCCATTGCGCCTATGAGCCTTGCGGAACTCTTAAGGGCGTGGACAGCAACGGTGTAATTTCTTATATCCTCTTTAGATGCGAAGTTTTCGATGTTATCAGCCTTACCGTCGATGGATACCAGGAACTCCTTCACCACTTCCCTGAGAAGTTCCTTACTTCCGCAATTCTTCTCGGCTTCCTCAAGGTCCACTCCGGAAAGCTTTGTCAGGAAGTCTGCATCTTCAGCGCCGCCATTTTCCGCACCACCTTCATCAGCGGCTTTCCAGTCTTCCTGCCCGTTTCCGGCATCTGCTTCTGACGCCGCAAGTATCTTCTCCTTTGGCAGATAGTCCTCCAGCATCTTCTCCAGCTCTTTTCCGTTGACGGGCTTAGCCAGGTAATCGTCAAACCCGGCCGCCAGATACTCATCCCTGGCTCCGGAGCCCGCGTTGGCGGTAAGTGCAATGCAGGGAACGCCCTCGTTAAGATTTCCTTCCAGCACCTTCATGGCAGCGAGAGTTTCCAGGCCGTCCATTTCCGGCATTCTGTGATCTATGAAAATAGCATCATACTTTTTCTTCTTTACCTTTTCCAGGGTCTCTAGGCCGCTCTCGGCGGTGTCTACCTTTATCTGCGTACTCTTAAGAAGCCCCTTCACTACGGTGAGATTTATGGCAGTGTCATCAACCACCAGGATTTCCGCATCCGGTGCGCGGAAGGCCTCATGATACTTCTCAAGGCTGGCCAGATACTCCCTGTACTTGGCCTTAAAGTCGCCGATGGGTTCACGGTCTACCACCTTCTGAACCACCTCGAAGGAAAAATCCGAACCCTCGCCGTAGACGCTCTTCACTTCAAGCTTCGTGTCCATCATGGCCAGCAGCTTTTTTACAATACTCATGCCAAGACCGGTCCCCTCAATGGTCCGGTTTCTGATCTCCTCAATCCTCTCAAAGGGGGAAAAGAGCTTGCTAAGATCCTCTTCCTTTATTCCGATGCCTGTGTCCACCACCCGGAATCTCAGTCCGATGTTGTCCTCATCAATATTCCTGAAGGACACGCTCATGGTGACACCGCCCTTTTCCGTATACTTAACGGCATTCGAAAGCACGTTGGTCACGCACTGTTTGATCCTCACTTCATCTCCGCAGAGGATGTTCGGGATGTCTTTTTCCACATTCACGTCAAAAGAAAGTCCCTTGTCCTCAGCCTTGGCGGAAATCATATTGATAAGATCGTTTATTGTGGAGCTTAAGTGATACTCCACCGGAAGAATGTCCATCTTCCCCGCCTCGATCTTGGAAAAATCAAGGATGTCATTGATTATGCTAAGGAGAGAGTTTCCTGCGCTCTTGACATTCTGGGCGTATTCCAGAGTCTGAGGTTCCCTGCTCTCTCTTAAGATCATCTCATTCATGCCGAGAACTGCATTTATCGGAGTTCTGATCTCATGGGACATATTTGACAGGAAGCTTGATTTCGCTTCACTGGCCTTCTGGGCCACCTCCAGCTCTTTTTCCAGCTCCTGCTCTTCCTGGAGCCTGCCGATATATTCCTCCACGGATTTAACCGTGGCCTTAATGGAATCATTGACCACCCTGATCTCGTCGTGGGACCTTACCCTCAGCCTGTCAGCTTTTTTGCCCACTTCAAGCTTCATGTCATCCGGTGCGCCGGCGTATTCATTCATGAAATCCGACATCATGCCAAGAGGCATTCCTATGGTAATCTTGGCGTAGTAATGAGCTAAAGCCGCCAGCGGCACACCTATGCAGAGCATCATCAGTACCATCTTCACATCGTAGCCAAAGGCCTTCACGTTAAAAGAAAACTCCATGCTCTGAATGTGATCAACAAACGCCTCCCGGTCTGCTTCAGACAGAAACATGTCGTCGTCAAAATCAAATTGCTGCGTTGTGGTGGTTTCCTCACTTACCACCGATTCCGGATCGATATTGGAGATCATCATTTCTTTCAGATCAGGGAAAAGAACTATCATAAACACTCCGACCGAGATGGAAAGGATCAGTTCCACGCTTATGATGATCAGGGAAATCTTCATACCTACTCTGGTTTTACGAAGATCTCTCCGCAGTTCCCGGTTATCCCTGAACACCCTTGTATAGCCGATTGCCAGTGGGAACATCATCTTACAGATGTCCGGGACTTTCGTAAAATAGATATGCAAAAGAAAGCCGCAGCCAAAGATAGCCACCGCATCCCTTGTAAAATAAGTCCCAAGCTTCATTCCGTATGCCACGATTTCCTCAACCGAATATGCCCCGTCGGGCACAATGGTCAGGCATGCCATCTCTATGAAACCTGTAAGCGCCAGAGTTATCACTCCGGCCAGAACTGTCTTTTTTACCTTATCAAACCATAAATACTGGGAAAACAAAGAGAAACAGATGGCCGGAACAAGGAAAATGGCCATCTTATAGGCATTGCTCATGTCAAGAACAAGGCAGAAGATAAAAGATATCATGAAACTCGCCATGGATATCACATATCCATAGAGTCCTCCCAAAAGAAGGAATGGGGTGACAGCAAAAGCCATGAGCACAATGCGTCCCGAAGATACTGTCATGAGATCGGCCCGCAACGAAGATGCTACGCTTGCTGCGGTAAGTGCAGCAAATACAATGATGCCGATAATCTGAAAAGCGATCCTCACTGCCGTTTTAAATCCGGTCTCAGTATACTTTCTGCTGAATACTCCCATGGATACCTCTCTTATGCATTTGAAAAGCCGGTCAGAAAGTGAACTTCAAAACCAGCTCACTTAAGGTTCTGTAGGTCCCCCGGGGCACCGAAAACTTTTTTCCATCCTCCATTAAGACCGTGTCCTTTGTGATCTTTAAGACCTTCTTGAGATTGATGACGCTCTTGACCCCGAGAGGATAAAAATAGGGATAGTCCAGCTCATCAGCCAGCATCTGCATTGTGCTGCGGATGAGGAAGTTGTCATTGTCAGTCACTATGCGCTTGTAGTGGTCTTCGGACTCGATGTAGAGAATGCTGTCCACAAGAACCTTGTGGATCTGCCCGCTGTCTCTGAAGGTCAGGTAATGCAGCTCCTCACGCTCCGTGCACACCCTGTCGAAGGCATCAAAAAACTCCTCCTCAAGAATGGGCTTTTCAAGATAGTGGACCGCGTGGATCCTGAAAGCTTCCTTGTAAAAGGCATTTGAAGAGGTCATAAAAATAATCCGGGCATCATCATTGTTCTTCAGGATAATATCAGCGAGCTCAATCCCGTTGATCTTATCGATGTAGATGTCCAGAAGGAAAATGTCGTAGACTTTTTTCTCAAGCCCCTCAAGCATGTCCAGGGAGGAATAGAAAATGTCCACCTCAAATTCCTGCTCCGGATGGAGCTTCTTATATTTTTCCAAAAGCTCTGCCGCCTCAGCAGCAGAGCTCTTTTCATCGTCGCATATGGCAAGCTTGTACATGTTGCCCCCCAACCGTGATATTGGCTAATGTCTTCCGGCTTTTGGCTCGCGGCTAAGGCCCTTCCTAAGCCGGTGGGCCTTAGCCCTTAAAGTCTATGCTCTGTCCGATGGTCTTCTCGTATGGGGTCTGTACTGAGTTGGCCCGCATACTGAAATTGTAGTCGTCTATTTTCTTAAGGAGTTCCTCAACGGAGTTTGCCATGAGGATCTCGTAATCCTCCTCGTCCTCGTTGGCGACGGCCTCCCCGGCCTTACCGGCTTTTTCGGCAATCTTCTCCTTTAGTTCTTCAGCCTGTTCCTTCTTGGCCGCCTTCTTCTCCGCAGCCTTCTCAGCGGCTTTCTTTGCAGCTCTCTTCTCCTGGAGCTTTGCGCTCATCTCCTGAGAGGACTTGCTCATTACCGCAAAGAAGCTGGCTGTTCCGTTGTCATTAACCTGCATTCCGATGGTCTTAACCCCGGGCTTGCTTGTCATGGCAGCCTTGAGCTGAGGCATCTTTGTTGCAGCCTGGGCGATAAGTCCCTCATACTTGGCCCTGTACTCTGGGTCCGTGGCCATGCGCTCAATCTTTTCCTCGTCAATGAGCACAACCATTCTGTTGGCGTTCCCAAAGGAGCTGGCGCTCTGCTTGGCTGTTTCCTTCATGTCCTTGCTCACAAGAACGAAGTCCATTCCGGAATACTTTTTCTTAAGCTCATCGTAATACTTGGCAGCCTCCTCGCTGAGCTTCGGCTTGCCAAAGGTTTTGCCGTAATTGGCAGGTGCTGCCGTCTTAGCTGCATCTTTAGCTCCGGCGGCCTTGGTTGCCTCATAAGCCGCGCTGCTGTTATTGGCAGTGATCTCAGAAATGTTACTCATGGTTCCCTCCTTTCAGCGAACGAACCGCATCCTGTACGTAGGTCGTGCGCTCTTCGGCATCCTTGCCGATATAATTTCCAGTCACATTTATGCTCATGGTTATAGCTTTCTTATATCGTATATCGGAAGAATGTCGGGATTTCTTTATAGTAACGACGTAGTTTTTTCAGGCTTTCCGAAATATGTCGGAGACTGCAAAACCAGCTCGCAGCTTGGGTTTTACTCCTCCCACATGCCGCTGGCATCATAGTTTCCTATTATCCCCACATGCCGACGGCATCTTAGCAGCTTACTCTCTCCACATGCCGCTGACAAAATACATAAGTGCCATCCAGGTATATACCGAGTAGAAGATTCCGTGATCGTCTACGCCCTTCTTCAAAAGCTCTTTTGCCTTATCTTCGCTCACCAGCTCGAAACCGTCAAAGCACTCCTGGCCCTCTGCCCCCATCTGGGTGAGACTGTTAAGATCCGGAAGTCTTAATACCACGCACACAAGGCCGTTGCTCTCGTCAGTCATTCCGGGGCTGCTGAAAACCAGCGGATTGATAAGGTGGATGTGGTCTCTGTTCGGATCAAAGACTATTCCGGTTTCCTCATGGATCTCTCTTATGGCAGTGGCAAACAAAGGCTCTTTTTCCTGTGCATCCTCCGGATCCAGAAGACCCGCAGGCACTCCCAGAAGGAATCTTCCTGTTGGATATCTGTATTCATAGGACAAAAGAAGCTTCGGCTCCTCGCCCGGCAGTTCAATAATAACCGCGCAGCTTACGGCGTCCGGAAGCATCTTCTTAAATTCCTCATCAGTCTTCACCGCAGCCAGATTCTCTTTTGCCCGGCGCGTAGCGTCGAAATAGTGACGTCCCTCCTGATAGTGCAGGTCAAAAACCCGCAAAAATTGCTTATCCACCACTGTCTCAACACAGTCCGGTGTGATCTTATATCCTTCCATGGCTTTCCTCCTGATTACATTTTATTGCGGCGAGCTTGCGCCTTCGCCGGCGCCATAGTTTTCAGCATGCCGGTCCGCGCCTTCGCCGGTGTCATAGCCCCGGGCCGCGTCACATCTGGTGGCGCACCACTTTATACTCGTCCCCGTCCTGATAGTACGGGCAGTCTTTGCCGCTGTTCATCATGCGGCCGTAGTCGTCCTCGTCCATGTTAACCATGCAGACGTAGCACTCCCAGTCGTCATCGTATGCGTAATTTGCGCAGGTATCGCAGATCATGTGTATTCTCCTGTCTTCTTGATATTTCTGTTTTTCCACTAATTATACTACCAAATGCGCTAAGGATAGGGTAGCTTTACACCATGCACTAATGCTATGTGTGCCGCAATCCTTAATTATCCGCATTGTAGGCATATGCTTTATGGGCATATCAGTCTCTTTATGAGCCAAGTATTCTTATATTCTAAATTTTCGGCACATGAAAAACGTTAATCTTTATCGCTTCGTATGCCTAAAGTCGAGGAAAGCACCTATTGCGGCTCATGGATTTCCCAGAAAAAACATTTTCATGTGCCGAAAATCAGTACCTCTTACGCATTTGGCACATCTTTACAGGTATTTGAGGTGTTTTCGTGTGCCACAAATCATCGTTTCTTACGCATTCGGCACATACTCATAAGTATTTATGCCTTTTTCATGTGCCGAAAAATGTCATTATAATCTTTTGTGGCATATAAAAGATCTACCGGAACTCAAAAGAATCTTTTCCGTGTGCCGCAATCCACCATTTAAAAGTTCATGCTTTCTATGTAGTCCTCATCAAAGCTGTCTGTTGCTGCAAGCTCGATCACTTCAGCACAGCGGGCAATGCGCTCGAGGTCATTCCTGGGATCACCGGGATTCTCCTCCGAGTCCTCCCCGGAAAGCTGCTTCTCAATGTACCTTATGGCCCCCTTCAGGGAAGCGTTACCTACAGCCACTGTCCTTCCCTCAAACTCCGGCGGCAGCATTTTAAGGTAATGTATTTTCTCTGTATCTATATGGCTTCCAAAGCCCCCGGCGATGTAGACCACTTCCGGAGGATCCGGCGACTTTCTAAGAAGCGTCCTTATCCCCGAAGCAATCGCTGCCTTTCCCATCTGAACATTTCTGATGTCATTCTGGGTAAGCCACACCTTTCCATCTTCAGTCACAGGAAATCCCCGGTCAAAAAACTCTTCTGCCAAAAGCCCGGTTTCATCCACAATTCCGCATCTTACAAGTTCCGACACAAGCTCCATCACTCCGGTTCCGCAAAGGCCGATGGGAGGCTGATTTTCTATCGTCGATACCCTCACCCGGAATGTCCCCGGGGATGATTTAATATCATAATAGTAGGTAGAGCGTGATTCTGATTTCTCACCATTTTTTACAATATCCACATGTGCTATGGCTCCCGGCACAGAGGCCACTCCGCAGGAAATCCCGCCGGCTTCGAACACAGGTCCCGCCGCAGTTGAAGTAGCTTTAATCCTGCCTCGATCCAAAAGGGCCATCTCACCGTTGGTTCCAAGGTCGATGAAAAGAGATGTCTGTGATGAATTTCCATCTATATAATACAATCCCGAGACGATGTCTGCACCTACAAAGGCAGAGATTCCGGGAAGCAGAGTCACCTCTGCGTTCTGCAAAAGATTTCTTCCAAAAGGAAACGCTTTCCCTTCTCCGGCATCATCAGATGGCTCTTTCCCCCATCTAATGCTTTCCTGCTCCAGAGACACAGGTGTATAGGGATACACGCCAAGCCCCGACACGTCCTTGCCTGTCAGAAGATGGAGCATAGTGGTGTTTCCGGCGATAACTATTCCCAAATCTGCAGCCGTACGGTTTCCGGTAATGTTATGCACATTATGAGTCAGCTTCATCATCAGATTCTCTATGTCGTTGCGGACCAGGTTCCTAAGGTCGCTCCCGGTTTCTTTGGATCCGGTGGCCGCAGCTATTCTTGATATCACATCCGCGCCGTACTTTCGCTGAGAGTTTACGCAGGACGCGGAGGCGGCTATGCGGGATTTGTTTCCGCAGACTTCTACCAGTGCAGCTGCGATTGTGGTGGTTCCAAGGTCAATGGCGATACCGTAGTGGCAACCGGAAGAATCGGCAGTCGCATCATCACCGGATACGTCTGCAGTTTCCGCCGCCATCTCTCTTTCATCAGCGCCATATCCTATCTCCACAGCGCAGTCCTGTGTGGGGCGGCACCTGCAAAAGAGCCTTACGCCTGCATCAATCTCATGGGGAGTCAGCTGTTTCTTTTCCCCGGGAGTAGGTATTGGGGCACCGAAGGCAAAGCGGACCTTGCACTTGCCGCAGATTCCCAGCCCGCCGCAGGGCATGCTGACGCGAAGACTCGATTCCAAGTGATGCTCCTTGGGACCAACGCCATCTGACATTTCAGTCTTTGAGCAGTCAGCCTCAGAATCTTTCGTATCAGATATCCCGGGAAGGCTGTCCCTTAGGCTTTCCCCGGCTGTCATTGTAAACGCAGTGGTTCTGCCATCTTTAATTACTTCGACGCGAATTATTTTTTCCATATAAAAAGTTTATCCTGCCGATTTTTCAAAGTCAAACCCGGAGCAAGCCCCGTAAGCCAGTCGCATAATCAATTATCAATAGCATTTTCACTTTAAATGTGCGACAATATAAGGTACAGAGCCCGATGAGACAGACTATTCTCTCGTGGTTTTCTCTGCATAAATCACAACCCAAAATCAAAAAAATACAAAACACAAGATGTATGAAAGGAGAACGTTATGGGGCTTATTTCAGCAGCACTTTCAGCAGGCGGCAGTGTTCTTTCCGATCAGTGGAGGGACTATTTCTACTGCGATTCTCTTACATCGGAGGTGCTTCTCACAAAGGCAAAAAAGAAACAGGGCAAGGGAAATGACAACATCATTTCCAACGGATCCATCGTTGCGGTTAACGAAGGTCAGTGCATGATCCTGGTGGATCAGGGACAGATCACTGAAATCTGCGCAGAGGCAGGCGAGTTCGTATATGATACATCAACAGAGCCTTCACTCTTCTACGGAGATCTTGGAGAGAATATCGTTAACAGCTTCAAGGAATTCTACAAGAGACTTTCTTTCGGCGGCGGCACAGCCAAGGATCAGAGAGTTTACTATATCAACACCAAGGATATCCTCGGCAACAAGTACGGAACAGTTAATCCCGTTCCTTTCCGTGTTGTTGACACAAATGTAGGTCTGGACATGGATGTATCTCTTAAGTGCCACGGCGAGTACAGCTACAAGATTGTAGATCCCGTCCTTTTCTACAAGAACATCTGCGGCAATGTTCCCGGAGAGTTCACAAGAGACAAGATTGAGTCTCAGCTTAAAACTGAGCTTCTTACAGCTCTTCAGCCCGCATTTGCAAAGATCTCCGATATGGGAATCAGATACAGCTCACTTCCCGGACACACCACCGAGATAGCTGACGCCCTCAACGAGGTTCTTTCCAAGAAGTGGACCGAAGTTTACGGAATCAAGATCAGCTCCTTCGGCGTAAGCTCAGTTACTGCTTCCGAAGAAGACGAGAAGATCATCAAGGAGCTCCAGAGAGCCGGCGCTCTTAAGAACCCCAACATGGCAGCTGCCACACTGGCAAGCGCACAGGCTCAGGCAATGCAGGATGCAGCCAAGAATACTGCAGCAGGCCCTATGATGGCATTTGCAGGCATGAACATGGCTCAGCAGGCAGGCGGCATGAATGCCCAGTCTCTGTTCCAGATGGGTGCACAGCAACAGCAGCAGGCAGCTCCTCAGATGGCAGCTCCTTCCGCAGACACCTGGACATGCTCCTGCGGTGCAACAGCTACAGGCAACTTCTGCTCCAACTGCGGCTCCAAGAGACCTGCAGCAACCTGGACATGCTCCTGCGGAACTGTTAATAACGGTAACTTCTGTACAAACTGCGGCTCTAAGAGGCCCTGATAGAGAGTAGACTATGGGTTTACACGAATACGAATGCCCCGCCTGTGGCGGGGCAATGGAATTTAATCCCAAGACCCAGAAGATAAAATGCCCCTTCTGTGATTCGGAATTCGACGTCAAGGATTATGTGGCAAACCACAATTCAAACAGCGAAGGTGTTTCCGCAGAAGATGCCGGCACCCAGAACCAGACCACGGATGAAAACAACCAGCCGCTGTACGTCTACAGCTGCGGTTCCTGCGGTGGCGAGATCCTTGCCACCGAGTCCCTTGGTTCCCTGAAATGCCCCTTCTGCAGCAACAACATCGTTGTGAAAGAGAAGTTTGACGGACAGTTCAAGCCTGATTTCATCATCCCCTTCAAGCATACCAGGGAAGATGCCATGAATGCCTACAAGGGATATGTGAAATCCAAAAAGCTTCTTCCCAAGGTTTTCTTTGATGAGAATCACATCGACGAACTGAAGGGTGTATATGTTCCTTTCTGGCTCTACAACGCCACCGAGAATTACCGGGGATCCTTTGACGCCACCAAGGTCAGGACCTGGACTGACTCCGACTATCGCTACACCGAGACCAGCTACTACGCTGTAGACAGAGCAGGCTCCGAGCAGTTTGAGTGGGTTCCCGTAGATGGCTCCAAAGAAATGCCCGATGATCTTATGGAATCCCTTGAGCCCTTCGACAGATCGGCCATGGTTCCCTTCAACATGGGTTATCTTGCGGGATTCTTTGCCAATAAATATAACGTTTCCGCGGAGGAGGACAGAGGCCGCGCCATAGACAGAATGCGCACCTCTACCACCAACGACTTCAGACGCACCATCAGCGGATACAGTACTCTGACACCGCGCTCGGAGAATATCAGCTCCTCTGAGGAGTCTGTTAAGTATGCCCTCTACCCGGTTTATCTTCTGAACACCAGCTGGGAAGGAAACAATTATCTTTTCGCAATGAACGGCCAGACCGGTAAGTTTGTGGGAAATCTGCCTTTCTCCATGAAGCAGGCCCTAAAGTACTACTTCCCTATCGCCGGCATTGTAACCGTTATAGCATTTATTTTATTCTCAATTTTCGCTTAAGGATTAAGAATTGGTAATCATATGACGAAATATAATAATATGCAGAAAAAGTTTGCCGGCATAATGCTGGTAATGATCATTCTCGCACTGCTTCTGCCTTTTTCATCCCTGGCTGCGGGGCAACAGCTCTGGGACAGCTATGAGGTTCCAAACACCCGCCAGAAGCCAAGGCTTGTGGATCAGGCGGATCTTCTTTCCGATACTGAGGAAAAAAATCTGCTATCCACCCTGGACAGTCTCAGTGCGAAATGGAAGTGCAATATCGTTGTTCTCACTGTCGACTCCCACACCGGTCCCATCGAGGCCTATGCCGACGACTACTTTGACTACAATGGCTTTGGTGCGGATTACAGCGAGAGCGGCATCCTCTTCATGCTCAGCATGGAGGACAGAGAATGGGCCATCAGTACTGCGGGCGACGCCATCAGAGTCTTCACCGATTACGGTCAGGACTACATGTTTAACCAGATGCGCGGCGACCTGTCTGATGGTGACTACTACGGAGCCTTCAACACTTATGCCACAGTATGCGACAAGCTCCTGGATCAGGCAGCAAGCGGCACTCCCTATGATGTTAACCAGCCGCAGCTCAGGGTCAGGACAGCTTCGGACTATCTTGCTTACCTTGGCTACAGTGTGATCATCGGCCTGGTGGTAGCTCTTTTCCCTATTCTGAAGATGAAGAGCGATTTAAAGACCGTCCATATGAATGCCTCTGCTTCCGGTTATCAATCCCAACAGGGCATGCGGATGAGCGTCAATTCTGACAGGCTCGTCAACAAGACTCTGTCAAAGACTCCTCTTCCCAAGGATAACGACAGCAGTTCATCAAGAGGCGGCGGATGGTCAGGAGGAAGCTCCACCCACACTTCCAGTTCAGGTCATTCCCATGGCGGAAGCCACGGACATTTTTAACGGTGTGATCTTAAAAATCTGCAAATCCTGGACACTAAATGAGGAGGATGAACAGTGACAAAAGCTGTAAAAGTCCGACTCCAGACAGGTTTACTTTCACTCCTTGTACTTTTCATAGTGATCGTATTCCTGCAATTACTTGGGAATTCCAAATTTAATACTCCCAGCCAATTTGACCTGGTCCAGCTGGATTCCGGCTGGACTATTAGTCGTGGCATTGAATCCTGGGATCTTGAAAATATTGCTTTAGCCAGTACCGGCATTGTAAACTCAGGCGACGTCATTGTCCTGACAAGAAAACTACCGGATATTTCGCTGGATCCTGCCACCATTTGCTTCAGGACTGTTTTGTCTACTGTGGATGTTTTTGTAGATAATGTGCCAATTTACAGTTATGGCGAGTATTATCTGGAACGTGGCTATATGATGCCAAAGATGCTGAATTTTGTTCAGCTCCCGAAGGATTATCAGGGAAAAGAGCTGAAGATAGTCATTACAGCCCGTGAAAACAACGCCTTTTCCGGCCTTGCCCCGGTATACTTTGGCAACTACAACGACATCTTTAACTATCTCATGCAGTTGCACAGAATGCCCATGGTCATCGGTGTTTATCTGATCGTGTTTGCGTTCCTGCTTCTTGTAATGTCACCGTTTCTTTTCTTCGCCAAGAGCCATGATTACAGTATTCTGTTCGGAGCGCTGGTCTCCTGGGCGATGGGCTCTTACATCATGTGCTATAACGATGTTTTCTGGATGTTTACCGACAGTCCGGGACTGTTTACTTTTATCGAGTATTTCTCTCTTTTCGCGATTCCGGCATGCGTCATGGGCTTTGTCATTGCTGCCCATCAGACACAATATAAAAAGATTGCACGTAGTTTGTTTTTACTTAACAGTGCTTTCCTTATAATCACCACGACCCTTCATAACACTTCTGTGATCCACATTAGTCACTTTGTAACCGTGCTCCATATTTTAGGGCTTATCGAAGGCATCTTCGTCATTATGTCTATCGTTGTGGCAACCATAAGAACTTTACGTGAAGACAATCCGCAAATTACCGCTTCCACCAACATGCTTGTGATCGGCCTTATTTCGTTCCTGTTCTGCGCACTGATAGATATCATAAAGTTCAATATTATGAAGTTTACTCCCAGGGGCGAGGTTAATTCCCACATCAATTTCCTGACTGTGGGTGCGCTTCTGTTTACCATGAGTCTGCTTTTGAATTATTTCTTCCATTGCATCGAATACATAAGTAAATCTTCGGAAAAAGAGCATTTGGAGGGCCTTGCCTACAACGACCCCCTGACGGGATTGCAGAACAGAGCCCGCTGCGAGCAGGTTCTTGCCGAGCTTTCCGGAGCATACACCATCATCAGTCTGGACCTGGATTACCTGAAATACACCAACGACAATTTCGGCCACAGCTATGGAGACATGCTCCTTAGCGGCTTTGCGGATATTTTAAAAAACACTTTCACCGACGCACTGCTTGTAGGAAGAATGGGCGGCGATGAATTTATCGTTGCGCTTCCTTACGTGGATGAAGAGCGGCTTGACAGAACCTTTAATAACCTCACAGACCAGCTGAACTACCGCAACAGCCGTGAGACCAAGCTCCGTTTCTCAGCTTCCTGGGGATATGCCACAAGCAAGGACAAGGAAGTACGTTCAAATCTGTCTGCTCAGAGAGTATATCTGCTGGCAGATCAAAGAATGTATGTAATGAAAAACAAGCACCACAAGCAGACTTTAGGCCGGCTATACGACGACCTTCTTAATAAAATTCTTGAGAAGGGAGGCGATGGCGATAATGAAAATCTTTAAAAACACTCGTTTTAGATCCATTATCATGTCCACGATCATAGCCTGGGCTATTATCATACTGTGCTTCATCTGTCTCACCTTCAAGGAAAACTACCCCATCTATATTCTGGATGATGGCTGGACTGCCCATATAAACGGTATAAAAACCGAGAATGTTACTCTTTCGAAGTTCTATAAAGTAAAAGACGGCAGACTCCTTCGCGGAGACACGATCACATTAACAAAAGAGCTTCCTCAAACCGAGGATTTTGATTTCCCTGTTATCCTCTTTAGAAGCAGATACACAACCCTGGATGTTTACCTGGATGATGACCTGATCTTCACCTTCGGTGATAACCTGTATGATAAAGAACTGTTCATAGGCAAGATGTATCATTTTATATCATTGCCGGAAGATTACGCAGGAAAAACTCTTACCTTTAACATGCGGGTTGGGGAGAACAACGCCTTCCAGAATCTGGCTCCTCCCCGTCTCGGAGGCCAGCCTGATATAGAAGGAGAGTTCCTCCATAAAAACATGACTATTATCTTCACCGGAATGTTCATGATAGTATTTGGCGTGGCATTCCTGTGCATCACCATTTTTTATTTCACCTCAGTGCCGGAGATAAGAACCTTTATGTTCAGTTCCATGTTCTGCATCAACATCGGCGCCTGGCTTCTGACCTATTACAACGTTCTGAGCCCCTTTATCTACACTGAGCACGAGACCTTTGTAGAGTACTTTACCCTTTATCTTATTGTGCCCTACTGTTATCTCATCTGTTACTGCATACAGAATGTTGAACGCAAAAAGCTCTTCTTTACAGCTGCGGCATTGAGCTGTGCCGTAACTCTGATCCAGTACTTACTGCACTTTGCATTCAACATTCATTTAAGAGCCACTCTGCCCATGTATCACGCCTGCTGCGTTGGCGGATTTATTCTGCTTGCTTACTATACCGTTAAAGATCTCCGCTCCCGGGATATCGGCCCCTCAAATTCAACCCAGATGCTGGGACTGATTACCTTTTCAGTTTCGGAGATCTTTCATCTGGCATTTTACATGTTAGAAAACATCCATCTGAAGTACCCTGAAATGCTCAGCATTCTGATCATCACCTTCGGCTGTCTGATGTTTGCTTTCTGCCAGCTGGCCAACTACCTGATGTACATCACCCAGTCCTACGCCCAGAAGCAGGAATACGCATCTCTGTCGAGACTGGCCTACGAAGACGGCCTTACGGACCTTCCCAACAGAGCCCGTTCCGACAAAGAGCTTTTAGACCTCGACAAGACAGACACCGACTACTGTATCATAAGCATTGACCTAAACGGCCTTAAGTATGTTAACGATAAGTTCGGACATCCCTCCGGCGACAAGTACATCAAGGACTTCTCCAAGGTTCTCACCAGCACCTTTGAAGATCAGGGCTTCTGCGCCAGAATCGGCGGCGACGAGTTCCTGGTGATCATCAATGACTCCGAGGGAAAAGACATATCGGCTCTCATCGGACGGATGGAAAGTGCCCTTAATGTCATGAACGCCCTCTACCCCGAGTACCACCGCAGCGTTGCCACCGGCTATGCATTCCGTCATGAGGGAAAAGAGGATACGACCTCCCACGAGATCTACCTTATGGCCGACGAGCGCATGTATGCGAAAAAAAGACGGATGCACGAGGAACTGGGCATCCGGCAGAGACTGTAAAATTAGTAATGATAAAAAGCAGGTTTTTTCTGATATGTACCCAGAATCCTGGACACATATTTATGAACTAGGCTGAACACATGGATGCTATCCTGTATTGTACAGGTGGCATCCATTTTGTTTTTGCCTGAATTCTTTTGTTATTGTAGTAATCTATATATTCTTCAACAGCGTTTGAGAATTCTTCGAAAGAAGCATACTCTTTCTCATAGCCATAATACATCTCATTTTTTAATCTTCCAAAGAATGTTTCCATAATACAATTATCATAGCAGTTACCTTTTCGTGACATAGATTGGATAATGCCATGTTCTTGTAAAGCATTTCTATAATAAGCATGTTGATACTGCCAGCCTTGATCAGAATGTAATATAAGGCCTTCAATTGAAGGAAATTTACCAAAAGCTTTATTTAACATTCTCTCTATCTGCTCAAGATTAGGACTCATAGATAAATCATATGAAATGATTTCATTTGTATTCATATCTAGAACTGGCGATATATAACACTTTCCCCATGAAAAGTTAAATTGGGATACATCTGTCGTCCATTTTTGTAAAGGCGCAGTTGTACTAAAATCTCTATTTATTATGTTATCAGCAATCTTACCCACCTCACCCTTATAAGAGTGATATTTCTCTTTCGGTCGCTTACCAGCCAATCCAGATTCATGCATGAGACGCTGAACACGTTTATGATTTACTTGGTATCCACGATTTATCAATTCCTGATGGATTCGCCTGACACCATATCTGCGTTTATTCGATTCAAAAATACTTTTTATTTCTTTCAGTATATCTTGATTGCGTTCAGCCACAAGGTCTTCCTTACCAATCTCAAAATAGTAAGTCGATCTAGCTATATGCATAGCTTTAAGTAGATGCTTTAGTTTGTATCCGTTTTCCCTGAGCTCTTTGATGATTGCTGCTTTTTCGCCTTGAGTCGCGCAGCTTCCTTTTCTTCTCTCAAGGCGATCTCTTTTTTTATTACTTCGATTTCAGCTTTCATGTATTCGTTTTCAGCTCTTAACCGAATTAGCTCTTCGTACTCAGATTCATTGGGTTTTGGAGGTTTTCGCGTTCCTACTTTTTTCATATATGGGTTCTTTGATTTACGACCTTTCTGTTTTGGTATAAGACCATTATAACCATATATCTTATACTTGCGGACCCATTGATAAAGCTGTCCATCAGAAATACCAGCTGAAAAAGCAACACTTTTGTTAGACTCACCAGCCAAAACACGTGCAACTAAGGCATAACGTTCCTCTGGAGTCCATTCCTTATTATGATTTTTATGTCTTAAAGCATCTGAACCACACGCTTCTTCAATTCTAACCCATTCTCGTATCTTATCATGAAATCTTGCAGTCCCTATTCCATCTGGGGTGTCAGGATATTCACCACGATAATACATTTCCACACATTTTCTTTTGAATTCGTAACTATAGCGCATAAAAATACCCTCCTTACTGTTTTGTCCAGTAAAGAGGGTACATATCATTCATTCAAGAAAAAACCTGCTTTTTTATACCCTTATTATCAGATTATCAGATCTTCATGGCAATATCCCATGCGCCCCAGATTGCGGAACGAACATTTCCTACCTTTGCACAGTCGCCAAGGAGGTGTACATTCTTGGCTGCCTGGATAAGAGGAATGGGATGATATCCTACAGACATGATCACGCTGTCAGCGGGAAGAGTAACTGTTCTTCCGTCGCCTGTACCAATCTCAACTGACTTCTCGGTAATAGCATTAACTCTTGCCTTGAGGTATACAGGAACTTCGTTGGTCTTGAAGCAGTCACGAAGGTAGCTGGTGTTGGCCAGACACATATTCTTAACTGCGATAAGGTCATCCTTCATCTCAACGATCTGAGGGTTCTTGCCCTTTCTGAAAAGATCAAGAGCGATCTCACAACCTGTAAGACCTCCGCCGATGATGACTACATCCTTGCCGACTTCTTTTTTGCCAAGGAGATAATCTGTGGCGTCCATTGCGTAGTCTGCTGCGCCGGGGATCGGGATCCTGTTGGCCTCAGCACCTGTAGCAATGATATACTCGTCAGCCTGAGGAAGGCTGTCGGGCTTAACTTCGTAGTTGAAGTGGATCTTAACGCCAAGCTTCTGAAGCTGATGCTTCTGCCATGCGATAAGCTGTTTATCCTTCTCTTTGAACTCGGGAGCTGCTGCAGCTATGAATACGCCGCCGAGCTCTGAAGTCTTCTCATAGATCTCGGGATCATGTCCACGGAGAGCAAGGATTCTTGCTGCTTCCATACCACCGATACCACCGCCGATGATGGCAACCTTCTTGGGATTCTCGGTGGGAACAACCTTATATTTCTTGGACTGCATGCTGCGAGGGTTAACTGCGCACTTGCACATTCCGGCTGACTCGGAAAGATCCTGATCGTTGGCTGTTCCGTTGTGCTTGGTTAAGTTAAAGCATGCTGCGTGACAGCAGATGCAAGGACGAATCTCGTCCTCCATGCCTCTCTCAAGCTTGGCAACCCACTTGGGATCTGCCAGGAACTGACGGCCTACAGCCATAGCGTCTATGCCGCCCTTCTTGATGGAAGCTGCACCAACAGCGGGCTCCATCTTACCGGCGCAGACAACGGGAATGTCAACAAACTTCTTGATGTGCTCAACATCCTCGAGGTTACAGTTCTGAGGCATGTACTGCGGGGGATGAGCCCAATACCAGGCATCATAGGTTCCGTTATCGCAGTTAAGCATATCGTAACCGGCATCCTGAAGGAACTTTGCAGCCTTCTCGGACTCTTCCATATCTCTTCCGATCTCCTCAAAGTCCTCTCCGGGCATAGCGCCGTACTGGAAGGCCTTTGTCATGGATCTTACAGAATAACGAAGAGAAACAGGGAAGTCGTCGCCGCACTTGTCCTTGATTTCTTTAACGATCTCAGCAGCGAAACGGTAACGGTTCTCAAAGGATCCGCCGTACTCGTCTGTTCTGTGATTGGTGTACTTAAGTGTGAACTGGTCAAGGAGGTATCCCTCGTGAACAGCGTGAACTTCAACGCCGTCAACTCCGGCTTCCTTGCAGAGCCTTGCGGTCTCGCCGAAAGCATAGATGATATCCTTGATCTCTTTTTCTGTTATTGCACGGGTTGTTACATCATCAGCCCATCTGTTGGGAAGAACTGAAGGTGCAGCTGTAAGGTACTCAGCATCAATATAGGGCTTAGCCAGTGTGTTGAGAGCCTTATTCTTTGCAAGCATTGCAAGAGGTGCTGTCAGGGCAAAAGACCTTCCGAATCCGGCAGTCATCTGCACAAACATCTTAGCTCCTGTTGCATGAAGCTCATCCATGAACTCAGCAAGTTCTTTGAACTTGCGCTTGTTCTGATAGAGCCACTTTCCGCCCAGCATATCCTTAACGGGAGCAATGCCGGGGATGATAAGTCCGCAATCATGCTTGGCTATCTTAAGAAGGAGTTTTGCGGCTTCCTTGTCGAAGTGGCTTCCGCCGGGCTCCATCCAGCCAAAGATGCAGGTTCCGCCCATAGGGGCAAGGACAATACGGTTCTTTATTTCCAGATTCCCGATTTTCCACGGGGTAAAGAGTGATTCATACTCCTGCTTCATGGTTATTCCTTTCCTGGTTTCTTTTTTCCAAGATGTAATTCCTTCATGCCCTCTACTTCGTCACATACGGCTTTCATGCTGCAGTGTCCGCAGTCTGTGGGCATTCCGTCCAAAATATGGGTGAGAGTTCTTGTGATCTTGTCGACCTTGTCGGCATTTTCCCGAAGACTCTCAACGATCTTTTTGTCAGTGATAAAGATGACGCGCACCTTCTCCACCTGGCTTACTTCCTTGTACTTGGAGATATAAGTGGCACCGACTTTTGCAAAGTCGATCTTCTTCCTGAGGGCTTCAGAGCTTATACGAACCTGCTCCTGATTGCTCTGGGAAGAAACCCTTACCATATATCCTTCAGGAAAAACATGGTATCTTACGAACTCAAGATTTCGGATGGCCTGGAAAGCCTTCTCCTGATCCTGGTCCTCTCCAAGGTCAGAGGTCTTAAGCATCACAATTCTGGCAAAAGCAGTACTTCCTGTTATAGCCGGTATATCTTTTCCCACGATAAGGACTTCGTCCTCGGTGATGCGGTCTGAAGTGGTGACCATAGTGTAGTTAACAGAGGGCTCTCCCGCTCCGCCCAGCTCAAGGCCTGCGTCTCTTTGCATGATAAATTCACTCTCTGCAAGACACTTCCATGCGCTGCCGGGGGCATAAGGCACCTTATTAACAGGTGCCTCCTTAAGAGCCTCCATAGTGGCGTCAATTATGTTGTCGTATAATTTCATTTCAAATACCTCTTGATCAGAACCTGATATCTGCTTTCTTGCGATCAAATATCTTATTTACCTGAGTGTAAAGCCAGGCCATAAGCTTCTGGTCAAGATTCCAGAAATAAATCACGAACAGTATCCCTGTAACGATAATAAGGATCTTACAAATTTTGAAAATGATCTTAAATGTTTTGCTCATCTCAAATAGGTCCTTTCATGCACTGATTATTTTGCAAGGCCTTTCTGTCTTGCGTACTCAGCTGCACCCAGAGCTCCCATAAGCTGAGGATCTGTGCTGAGGTCTACAACCTTGAGCTTAAGTACCTGCTCGATAGCAGCCTTAAGTCCAGCATTCTTAGCACATCCACCTGTAAGTGTGATGGAATCTGTAGCGCCTGCCTTCTTGGACATTACGAAACATCTCTTAGCAACAGCCATCTCGATACCTGCTGCGATCTCGTCCATGGGCTTTCCTTCACCAACAAGAGTTATAACCTCAGACTCAGCAAATACTGTACACTGAGCTGTGATAGGAATAACGTTCTTAGCTGAAAGTGAAAGGTTTGAGAACTGCTCAAGGCTCATCTCGAATGATCTTGCCATAGCCTCGAAGAAACGTCCTGTTCCGGCTGCGCACTTGTCGTTCATGGCGAAGTTCTTAACTGTTCCGTCTGTGTCGATGGAGATACCCTTAACGTCCTGTCCACCGATATCGATGATAGCCTTAACTGAAGGGTTTGTTACATGTACGCCCATAGCGTGGCAGGAAATCTCAGAGATATTCTCGTCAGCAAAAGGAACCTTGTTACGTCCGTAACCTGTACCGATAAGGTACTCCAGATCCTTGGCTGAAGAAAGGTCTGAAACCTGTCCTACAACCTCGTTCATAGCCATCTTGGCTGACTCTTCAGCAATAATCTTGCTCTTAACAGTGGTATTAGCTACCATCTTTCCGGTTTCGTCTATGATCACAGCCTTTGTATAGGTTGATCCCACATCACATCCGCCAAAGTACTTCATTTTGTAAATCCTCCTAAAAAACATTTTAAAATAATTAGTTATCTATGTTACACGGATTGCTCCGCTTCGCTCTCGCGTTTCATCCCTGTATCACCATGTGGTGTCGTCTTCGAAATCCACCAGTGAAGGGTCTACAGGCTCAGCCTTCATAACGGTTCTCATGAACTCGTTAACCTCGGCTCTCATATCTTTTCTTGAAACAGTTCTGGGATCCATCAGATCGTGGCTGCACCAAAGAAGCTTGATGCCTCTTTCTCTTGCCTGATCCTCGAAAAGACCCTGAACGGTAGCCATGTTCTTGCAGGATACGTGCTGATACATAAGAACGAAATCAACGTTCCATGCTTCGCACTGTCTCCAGAGCTCGGTTACTACGTGATCGTATCCACCGTTGGTGTGACGTCTCATAACCATACGCTCGTAGAGTCTTGCAAGGTCCTTAAGGGCCTCGTCCTTGTTCTCTGTCTCAAGAGGCTTTGTGAAGTTCAGTGACTCCATCTCAACCAGTATATCTACTCCCCAGCAGTTAGCCATCCAGTTGGAGAAGTTAGCATAATAGTGTGCCGGGATTGACCATACGATGGCTCTGTACTTCATCTTGCCGCGCCATGCCTCATCCCTGTTCTCATAGGCCTTGAGCATAAGCTTGTCAACCTTCTGGAATGTAGAGATGATTCTGGGATCAAGTCCGCCGTCCATCTCGTAGTTCCACTTACGGAACAGCTCGTAGCAAGGTCCGATGAGCTGCGGGTAAGGAGTCTGGTTGATCTCCCATTTCTGAAGCTCGTACTTGGTCTCGGTGTTGAAACGCTTCATTGCTGCGAAGTAAGCGTCCCAGTTCCACTTGGCACCTGTATTTTCCTCGATGAACCTGATACATCCTCTTATGTCTTTTACCGCTGCATCCATGATGGACTCGTCTTCGTAACGAACCGGGAATGCCAGGTGGTAAGTAGGCAGATCCTTGAATCTGCGGCTTGTGTAGGATGATGCCATAACAGATCCGTCACAGGGCATTGAGCTTGAAATGAAGCATGCTCCCATGTGAGGAAGAGCATCCACAACTACCGCACCGCACTCTGATGAAGGAACAGGGCAGGTATCGGAAGGAAGTCCGTAGGACTCAATTGCGTCGATGTATGGCATACAGGCCAGCTGATCGATCTCGGACAAAAGAAATACCGGCATAAGCTGATAAGGTATTCCGATGAGGTCAGGGAAACCTGCCATGATCTGTGACATTGTCATCTCATCAAAGAGAACGATTTTCTTGGAAAGTTCCTTACTGTTACCGACTTTCTCATCTGCCTTCATAAGAAGAACCAGGTTCTCCGCAACATATCTGAAGATCGCATAGATGAGCTCGTGGTGCATCTGAAGGGCTCTGCCTCTAAGACCGAGAGTGTTCTTGTCCATGAAGGAGTGACAGCAGAAGTATGAAACCATCCATCTGTAATGAACTGCACCCATCATAGCGGGAACAAGGTCCTTGGAGAAAGTACCAAGAAGCATTCCCCACATTCTGGCCCACTCGTAGAAGTCGTAGCCGGTGTCCTTGACACCTCTCCACTCACGTCTTACGGTGGCCATCTTGCCGTTGGCATAGAGCTTACCAAGCTGCTTCTCTCCGTTGATCATGAAGTCCTTGAATTCCTCGGGGCTCATGTTCTTAAGAAGATTTGCCTCATGTTTGAGACGCTTGGTAAATCCCTTTGCGTCCTGGCCCATTGACTTGGCAACATCCTTCCAGTCTGTTTCCTTGATAAGGTCGCCTACGATACCGGCGATCTCTTTCATGTTATCTGCCTGGGCCTTCCAGTTTATCTGATCCTTGAGCCTGAAGTTCTTGGGATCTATATACTTCATACAGAGGCCTCCTTCCTGATCCGCTTGATCTCAAGGGCCTCAACAAAGGCCTGGAAGCGGGTCCTCAACTGTCCTGAATTATATACATTGTATGAGCGGTCGATTGAAAGTGTAGGCCAGCCATACTCCTCTGTAAGGATGTGGCTTGCCAGAGGTCTCTCAAATGCCCAGAAGTCACAGTACTTCATCTGTTCAAAGATGATACCGTCGGCATTGAACTCTTTTGCCAGACGATCTGCTGTGTCACGCCTCTGCTGGATCTTCTCCTCTGCCATGTATCTGGGGCACTCGGAGGTCATCATGTAGTGACGGGCGATCTGCTTGACGATATCCTCGTCGTCGTTAAGTACGATCTCTTCTCTTCCGGGGAAAGAACCGTAGCAGTACCTGTCGGCTACTACCATGGCGCCTGACTCCTCAAGAAGTCTTGTGAAGTTCAGATCGTCTATCTCCGAACCCACAACGGCAACCCTTGCTCTGAACCAGGGCTTGGAATCAACCTTTCTCTTTTTGATCTCTGCAAGAGTCTCCTCAAGAAGAGGAAGAATCTTGGATGTAGGGCATGTATAGCTTACAAGGCAGATCACATGGAACTCATATCCGGTGATGGGGGGATTGTCCATCTTCCTTAAGTTTCCGATCTCTGTGATAACGCGGCAGAGCTTGTTGTGCTCCTCCACTGCCTTGCGGATGGATTCATCCGAAACGTCGGTTCCGAGTTTCTCATGCATCACATCCAGAAGTCTGAGCCTCATCTGAGTGGCTACCTGATCTACGTTATAACTTTCTACTTTGTAAGGCACATCTGTGTGGGTTACAAAGAAGTGAGGCTTGTTGTTGCAGTTGAGCACCTCGAGGTGCTCATAGCAGCGGTTCATGGCTGAGCATGCATCCACGCCGGCAACTCCGTCCAGGTAACCGTATCCTCCCTCAATTCCTCTCTCCAGAAGTGCTCTGGCAAATTCACAGGTGTAATTGGACATGTAATAGGTCGCAATGTCTATTGAACCTGTTCGCGGTGCGCGCATGCGGGTTGAAAAACAGTTGTCTACATTAAGCAGTACTTCCGGCATATGGTAGCATGTATATCCGATGGCATACTTGCCTTCCGCCTGTGCCTCTTTGACCAGGTCGTTAGCGGCTTCATCCAAAAGCTTTTCAAAGGTGATTAAATGTTTTAAATCCTGCACGGCTACCTCCTTTCCATAGCTTTATAGTATTTTTAAATTTTCAAGGGCTGTCGTCGCGCCCTTTAAGATTCCCGAATCTGCAGGAAGCTCAAATACGTTCTTCCCTTCGATGTCGTTCTCGGTCATGGTGTCATCCTGCGGAATAACGGAAACCACGGGAACTCCGCCGATCTCCTTCTGGGTTATACGCTCGGGGAGCGGTGCCCTGTTAACCACCAGGCCTGCCTCTTCATACATCACCAGCTCGTCAGCAACCTGACGGATGGTCTCTATGATACGAAGACCCTTCTGACTCTGATCGGAAACGCATACAAGATGTGTGACCTTCTCGAGAACTCTTCTATTAATTTGTTCTATGCCGGCCTCTCCGTCGATAACAACGTAATCGAAGTCGTCAACCAGCATCTCGATAACCTGCTTCAGATAAGTGTTGATGGCGCAATAACATCCCGCCGCCTCCGGGCGTCCTATGGCCAGAAAAGCAAATCCGCGCTTCTCCTCCATAGCTTCATAGAGCCTGAATTTAGCCTCCGCAAGAATGTCCTGGGTATCCTTAAGTTTGCCGGTAACGTCTTCGGCAACTCTCTTCCTTATCTGATCTAAAGTTTCTCCTACTTCTACCCCTAACGCAACAGAAAGACCTACCGCCGGATCCGCATCTATGGCAAGGATCTTGGCGTCAGGCCTCTTTTCCGTAAGGAGTCGTACAAAGGCAGCAGAAAGAGAAGTCTTACCAACTCCGCCCTTTCCGGCCAAAGCAATGACTACAGTATTCTCTGACATATCACTCCTCATAAAGAAAATCTAACTTAAATCCCCTATATTCTAATATATTAAATTTGTTACACTTTCACAAGTGAAATTATAAAAAATTTATAAACATTTTGGGGTTTATATGATATGATATGGATGTATTCTTATGAGAACAAATAGTTGTGTCAAATTAAATTTTAAGAGTACAACACAATAATTAGGGGGATAACTCTAGATGAAAGATCTCGTGCACATTTTTGAGCTCGAAGACCTTTTGCAGGAAGCAAACAACCCGTTGGTCCGTCAGGCGAAAGCCGACGGTAAGCGCGCTCTCGGCTATACATGTAACTTCATGCCTGAAGTGCTGCTTGACCTCCCGGGCTGTTTTTCTGTGCGTCTTCGTGCACCTCGTAGTGGATCGCCTGACATGGCTACCTACTATATGACCAACCGTACCTGCATGTACGGACGTTGCCTTTTTGAGAGGGCTCTCGAGGGAGGCTTCAACTTCCTTGATGCTCAGATGGCAACAGAAACCTGTACCGTTACCTGCAGATTCCAGGAACATTTACAGCTTATGGATGTCATCAAGAATCCTGATTTCTTCTGCGAATTCACCGATGTACCATTCAAAAAGAATGAAAACTCCATTGAACATTATGAAGAGCAGCTTCGCTTCCACGTTCTCGACAAACTCAAGGAGCACTTCGGAATTGACACCAGTGACGAAGCACTTTTGAAGGCTATTGAAGAGCACAACGAAGTATGCCGTCTCATTCAGGAGATTGGAAGTTATCGTAAGCTTGACGAGCCCACCATCACAGGATGGGAGTTCTCTGTTATTCAGCTGTGTACTCTGGTTTGTCCCAAGTACCTTATCATTGACAAGCTCAAGGACATCGCCAAGCAGCTCAAGACCAGAAAGCCCGATGCAACCAAGACCTACAAAGTTAAGGTTGTTCTTACCGGCTCCGAGGAAGACGATCCTGATTTCATCAAACTGATCGAGGAGTGCGGCGCCCTTGTTGTGGCAGACCGTTACTGCTACGGTTCCCTTCCCGGAAGAGATGAGATCGTGGTAAAAGAGGGTGAGACACCCCTGCGCGCCATCGCACGCCACTACCTTGAAAACAGCCAGTGCCCTCGTTTCATGGATCAGCACATCATGCGTGAGCGCAAACAGTACCTGGCAAACGTAGCCAAGGAGTACAAAGCTGACGGAATCATCATTTCACAGATGAAGTTCTGCGAGTACTGGAGCTATGAGCGTACAATCGATACCCTGATTCTCCCCAGAGACTTTGGCTATCCCGTATGCTCTATCGAGAAGGAATATGTCAACAACGCTGTAGGTCAGCTCAGAACCAGATTCCAGGCGTTCGTTGAGAGCATTGAGCTCAAAAATATACAGAAGGAGGGCCAGGCATAATGAAGATCAACTTAGGTGATATTAAAGCCAAATACCGCGAACTCTTCGTCGTAGAAAAGAGCCCTGAAGAAGCAAACAAACCCAAAGATTTCAAGAAGATGGCCAGTGATTTCTGGAACGGCAAGCCCCACGAAGAGAGGCGTCTTGGAGATCTCTACGTTGGAAACACAGGTCTTTACAAGCACCGTGAGTGGCGTGGAGTCAAGGACACCATGTACTACTTCAACATGATCTGGCTTTACAACTACGCTCACATGGTTTCCGATATCATGAAGTATGGCCATGGCCCCAAGGGCGTTGTTACCTTCGCCAAGGGAACCATGAGATACCGCTGGATGGGTCAGACCTACCTCACTGTTATGCACTGGTTCGACAGAGGACTCGAAGGTACAAGAGGCGAAGCCATGAAGGCTTCAGCCTGGCACTACCGTGGTATGGTAAGTGAGACCATCAGACAGTTCATGAGAATGTTCGAAGCCGACAAGAAGATCAACGGCGGCAAAGAGAACGAGACCTGGAAAAAGACAATTGCCCACAACGAGACACTCAGCGGCAATATCTTTTACGGATGGAGAGATCAGCTTGATGACGTAGCTCTTGAGATGATCCCCTACTTCGTTTCCGTACACGTAAACAACCACACAGTTCTTAACTATATTGATGCAGCTCAGTCAATCGGCCTTCCCGCAGATCCATGCCCTATGTGCCAGGCTGAGTACGGACTGTTCGTTCAGGACGATTACCCTGATTACAGCCCTGTAATGCTTACAACCAATGAGGCCTGCGACGGATCTGTTGCTACTTCCGTTCTTCAGGACTGGTTCCTTAACCGTCCTCTTTATGCAATGCCTCAGCCCATGAGATACGATGATCCTCTCGTTCAGAAGCACTGCCAGAAGGAGATTGAGGGTGCATGGAAGTTCGTGGAAGAGAACTTCGGCATCAAAATGGATTGGGATCAGTATGTTAAACATGCTCAGAGCTTCAACAAGCTCACCGAGTTTGAGTGGGAGAAATGGGATGTTGCAGCCAACACTCCTTACTATCCTATCAACGGTGTTGCTCAGGCTCTTTACAGAATCTACTACTCACAGGATGGTGACAGACCCATCTGGCATGAGATGGATGAGCATGTAAGACGCATCATGAACAAGACAGTCAAGAACAAGATTGAGACCTTCCCCAAGACCAGACACCGTGCCATCGCATGGAGCTGCGCACCTCTTTACTATTCCAACTGGTGCACATGGGCTTACAACTGCTGGGGTATCAACTGCGTCATCAACATGGATTCACTTATGTTTGACCAGTATCTTAGAACAGATACTTACGAGCATGCTCTTGAGGATCTTTCCTGGTTCAACGAGAAGGCCCCCATGCGTGCAATGGCAGTAGGCGGTCACGAGCATATTCTTTCACTGTTCGATTACATGGAGAGATTCAACTGCGACATGGTCATCATGTACGATCAGCTTCAGTGTAAGGGAATGCAGGGTATCCACGGCGTATTCGAGGATGAATTCCGTAAGCGTAACATCCACGCCATCTGGGTTCCTCATGCTCTTCCCGATAAGAGAACCGTATCCAGAGCGGAGATCCGCGATATCATAAATGATTACATGTTCACCGTAATGCGTGAGGAGCCACTTGATCCTTCACTTCTTGATTTCGATGACTCTATGAGCTGGTAATACGGAGGTATATTATGAAAACTATCGGCAAAATACTTTTTAAAATCTTAGGAATCGCAGCACTGATCTACGGTATCCTCTTCGCAGTATTCTACTGGGATCTGGACGGAAAGTTCCTGTACTACATCTGGGAACCCATGATGATCAAGCGTTTCGACAACATGGAGAGAAAAGATGCAACTGCAATGCCTTACTCCATGAAGGAAAACGTAGAAGCAAATTTCGAGGCTTAAGAAAAAACGAGGACCGTCACACTTCGGTGTGGCGGTCCTTTTTGGTGGGCGGGACGTCAGCAGTCAATCCTTATCACAGCTCCTGTAAGGTCTGCAAATTTGAGGCTTCCCTTAAAGGTCTTGCGCTCTCCCATAAGGTTGGTGAGAGTGATCTCTTCGCCGTCGATATTGATGGCACTGACATATTCCATTAATACTTCATCGGGATTTGACTCCCTGTAAGCTGTTGAAAGACACATAATTTTTACTCCTTAATATGCATGTACTGTTCCGTTAAGGGACAGCTCCGGATAACCCAGTTTAATTCCCATTGCAATAACGTCATTGGGATTGTCATCAGTGTGGAAGGTGGCAACTCCGTAGGAAAACTCCACCAGTGTTATTCCATACTGCTTGGCGATAGCCTCAGCCTCTTCCTGTGTATCTACAAGGCAAAGCAGCTCTTTGCCCTCAACGTAGTCGCTCTCCACATTAGCTCCCGGTTTTTTTCCCGCAGAATTTCCTGAGGCATTCTGACATCCCACCAGCAGTGAAACAGCGACAGTCACTAGTATAAATCCCTTTAGCAGTCTTGCAATAGTTCTTTTCATCACTTAAGTCCTTCCAACGCCTCTTTAAGAGCAGCGTTTCCTTTTGCAAACAGCTCTTTTGCCTCAGAAACCTTCTGTGCCTGAGCTTCAAAGCCCTGCTCGCCAAGCTTGTCCGCAAGCTTTGACAGTTCATCCTCGTGACTGGAATTATGCTTGAACATGTAATCCAGAAGGGCGATCATCTGGTCCTTGGTCTCAGGTGTGGGATGATCGTGGTGGTGATGATGTTCATGGTCATGTTGATGCTCATGATCGTGAGTGTGCTCATGATGCTCATGATCGTGCTCATCGTGAGAATGCTCGTGTTCATGAGTATAGGTATGTGTATGCTCGTGAGCATGCTCCTGTCCGTCATGATCATGGTCATGGGTGTGGGTGTAAGTATGTGTGTGTTCGTGGTTGTGCGTTTCGCTCATTACCTGGTCTCCTCCTGCCCGCAGATTATTCCACTGAATTGATAAGATCCAGTGTGGCCTTCTTGATGTCTGCATTGACCTTCAGGGCCTCCTCGCGGGACTGCTGGTTTGAATAGAAATAGAATTTGATCTTGGGCTCGGTACCGCTGGGCCTGATGGCGAACCAGGAACCGTTGTCCAGGAACATTCTGATGGCATTCTGAGGCGGAATGTCCTCGTAGCCGTTTATGTAGTCGATGACCTTTTCTACCTTGGCACCGGCAACTTCTGTGGGGAGGTTCTCCCTGTAGAACTTCATCATGCGCTGGATGCGCTGTGCTCCTGGAATGCCCTCGAGAACGATGTTGGGCTCATCCTCTGCAAAAGAGCCGTATTTAGCATAGATCTCATTGAGAACATCCCAAAGGGTCTTGCCCTGTTTGCGATAGTAAGCTGCTGCCTCTGCAACCAGCATACCTGCTGAGATACCGTCCTTGTCTCTGATGTCTTCGCAGACAGCGTAGCCAACGGACTCCTCATAACCAAACAGATACTGATATCCGTTCTCATGAAGGTAAGGGATCTTGCCGCAGATGTTCTTGAAGCCTGTCAGAGTCTCGAACATCTCAACGCCGTAAGCCTTGGCGATAATGGTTGAAAGTGTTGATGTAACAATGGACTTTACCATCGCTCCCTTAGCGGGAAGTGTGCCTGCGGTCTTGTGTCCCTCAAGCACGTAGTTAACAAGAAGATATCCTGTCTGATTGCCGTTAAGAGGAATGTAATTTCCGTTATCATCCCTGATCTCGATGGCAAATCTGTCGGAATCGGGATCTGTAGCCATCAAAAGCTCGGCACCGAACTCTCTTCCGTATTTCTCTGAAAGAGCAAATGCCTTGGGATCCTCGGGATTGGGATATCCCACAGTTGTGAAATCAGGATCGGGATTCTCCTGCTCGGGAACGATCTTCCAGTTTGTGAAGCCTCTGTCTGTAAGCATCTGTCTGAAAGGAATGGAACCGCATCCGTTAAGAGGTGTGTAAACCAGCGGGATGGAAAGATCCAGATCATCGCCCTCATGAATGGCAAGGCTCTCGATCTTGTCCAGATACTCTCTGTCGTACTCCTCGCCGAGAACGGTGATCTTGCCGGACTTAACGCCCTCCTCATAGTCGGACTTCTTAATTCCTGTCCAGATATCAACAGCATTGATGCACTCTGTCATGCCATCGGCAACCTCTGCTGAAACCTGGCAGCCGTCATCCCAGTATGCCTTATAGCCGTTGTAATCCTTGGGATTGTGGGAAGCTGTGATGTTGATGCCGGACACAGTGTGAAGGCGTCTTATCATAAACGCCAGCTCAGGTGTGGGGCGAAGGCTGGGGAAGGTGTAAACCTTAATTCCATTTGCCGCAAAAATGCCTGCTGCCAGCTCTGAAAACTCCCTTGAAAAATGTCTGGGATCATGGGCAATGACAACGCCTGCGTCCATTGCTGCCTGTCCCTTTGAAACGATGTAATCGGCAACACCCTGGGAAGCCTTTCCCACAGTAAGGAAATTCATGCGGTTTGTTCCGGCGCCTACCTTGCCGCGAAGTCCCGCAGTACCAAAGGACAGATCCTGATAGAATCTCTCCTCTTTATCTTTCTCATCATCTGCAATCGCAATAAGCTCTGCCTTAAGGGGATCACCCTCAGGAAGCTTTTCAAGCCACTCATCATATCTTGACTGATAATCCATTTATAACCCTCCTTATTTCCTTGTGAAAAGATACAGCTAAAACCCGTATCTACATCTTATATTTTCTTATATTGAGAGCGTATTTTCAAGCCCTGAAGCCCGTAAAAACAGCTACGTATAACCGCTTATACGCCCCTTAGATCAAACTCGGGAATGAAGCTTTCGCTTGCCGCTTCACCCTCCTGAATGAAGCCCTTTGTAACCCCGATATTCTGCGCATAGGTAATAAGGCTCTCATACTCACTGCCGGTAACTCTCCTGTTGATCTCCGGATAGTCCGAAAGCTCGCTGTTCGGTGTAAACTGGCTCATAAGGCTAAGGTAGATGTCATCTCCGTAGCGCTCGTGCAGATACTTCACAATTAGCTTACCCTGGATCAGCATTCCCGGCATCAGAAGGTGGCGCACTACAACACCCTTTGTGATAAGGTTCTGCCCCTCTTCGTACACAGCGTCATCCCGTCTTCCATGGCTCTTTTCCCGGGTAAATTCGCAGCGTGGCTGCTGCCGCACCATCTCCTGTATTGCAGCCTTGGCAGCCTCCACATAGCCCGGAGCATTGCTGTATCTTACGGCATCCTCTTCACGGATATACTTAAAGTCCGGAAGATAGATGTCAATTAGTCCCTCCAGCATCTTCACACTGTCTGCATTAAGGTAAGAGGAGGTATTAAAAAGAAACGGTATCTTCAGCCCCTGCGCTCTGGCTCTGTCCACTGCCTTTACTATTGTGGGAATGAACATATCGCCTGTCACCAGATTGATGTTGTTGGCGCCCTGCTCCTCAAGTTCAAAGAATATCTCGGTAAGTCTCTCCCAGGTGATGATCTTTCCAATCTCACCACGGCTGATCTTCCTGTTCTGGCAAAAGACACATCCCATATTGCAGCCGGAAAAGAAAACCGTCCCGGAGCCGCGGCTTCCCGAGATGCAGGGCTCTTCCCACATATGTAAAGAAGCCCTCGCCACATGGAGAGAGCTCTTTTCCCTGCAATAACCTGTTGTGTTGTTCCTGTCTATGCCGCAGTTTCTGGGGCACAGACTGCATGAAGAATATTCCTTCATCTTCTTTTCTTTCTTCTGTCTTCGTGAGTCTCATAAAACAAGCGCTTGTCCGCATACATGGCTGCATCGGCCTTGTTGAACACGTCTGTGTAAACCTTGTCAGTCTCAGGATCATAGGAGGCGCCTCCTATGGAAACACCGATTTCAACAGAAGGATCGTGCAGTACCGGAGACTCCAGATTTTTGATATCTATCAATCCCTTAAGTTTCTGAATTCTGGCGGAAGGATCAGATTCACTTAAGATGCACACAAACTCGTCTCCGCCGATTCTGTAAATCCTGTGGCCATCGAAGATCTTACGGATAACCTCGGAGATATCCACGATAAGTTTATCTCCCATCTCATGGCCATAGTTGTCATTTATGATCTTCAGCTGGTTTATATCAAATACAACAACTGAAAATGTCAGGTCCGTTTTATCCCTGATCTTCTTATCAAGAATCTGAATATATTCCCCGTAAGAAGTCCTGTTGTTCAGGCCCGTAAGCCCGTCAACATATGCACTGGAGCGGATAACATCAATATATCCTGCGAGTCTCTCCTGCATGACATTTATCTTCTCTCCCATAAGCTCGACTTCGTCTCTGATGCCCTTCCTGCTTTCAACGGAAGCCAGGGATGTATAGTTGTCAGTCTCGGCTTCGGGCATTACCTCATGGACCAGAGTCTCAATCCCAAGGGACAGCTCATTCATCTTGCCAAAGAGATTCATGAAGTTCTTTCTGAAGTGGCTGGCAATGATCACCGTAAGAACAATACTGACCAGAATAGCAAGCACGCTGAATCTACCGGTTATTCTGGCAAGATGTTTTATCTGCTCCTGATACCATTCCGCATCAAAATCAGCAGCCACTATTCCGGCAACGTTTCCCTCGGAATCAAACACAGGAGAATAGGAACTGTAGAATTCGCCCCATCCGTCCTCATACGGGATCTGATCAACTCCCGCCTTACCCTTACTGGCGTTATAAAGGGCATCTGTATATACGATGGGGGATCCGAACTCTCCCGGATCTTCAATGGTGGGATCCACTCCGAAGACAAATTCCTTTTCATCCACCTGCATTATGCAGTAAATGTAGGCCAGCTGCATGTTATTCTGGAAATAGGAAAGAGTGGTGAAAACCCTTTGATACTCCGGCGAGCCCAGATCATCAACAGTGATCTTTGCAAGATCATCGCCATCCAGCATAGAAGCCGCAGTGTTTGAGATATCAAGCATGCGGGCATTGATCTGCTCTCTCATGGCTTCAGCCGATGCTCTTGTCATCATAAAACCAAAAGCCAGGTTAAACAAAACCAGGGCAGCGCAGATAAATATCATATATTTAGTTGTGCGGCTGAGTCTCTTCATGCACAATTACCTATATGGAGGCTATCGGTTTTCCGTATCGCACATTCTATTATAACACTAATGTCATAATTTATTTATATCTTTATGGTAAGGACATTCATTCCCAGGAGGTTTTGATAATTCACCTCATCCGCTATCTTGTAGACCATCTTTATGCCAATGTTCTTTCCGTCTTCGTCGTCGTTGTTAGCCTTGGCTCTCTCGGTGGGGTTAAACTCCTGGCAATTGTCTCTGATACGGAGTATTACATCCTCATCGCTGTGTACCACTCGAATGTCAATGGAATGAGACTTTTTGTCATTAAAGCCGTGGGCAACCACGTTTCCTGCCATTTCCTCCATGCACAACCCTGCAAAATAAGCTCTTCTCTTGTCGACTCCTCTTTTCTTGCAGAAATCCACAATCTGCTGGGAAATGCTTGTAACCTCATCCATCTGCCTTACGGTGATATCAAGCCTCTCATCGGGCTTTGCACCGAAGTCCTCGGGAATAAGCATCAGATCCTCAAGGTTCTTGGGGATGCGCTTAAGTCCTCCCCAGGCCGAGAAGAATATAACAGCGCAGCAGATAACGCCGTTAAGAATATTTGAGATATAAAGGCCGTTCATCTTCATCAGCGGGATCAGCACGAAACTGCAGGCAACAACACCCACCATTCCGTCGATGATGGGAAGTATAATAGACAGCTTTTTTCTCTCGATGGTCTGTGCATAGCAGCAGAAATTAAGGCTCACCATGGCCGGGAACATGCAAAGGGGAAGAAGTCTGAATCCCATTACCGTCATATCAAAAACGGGATCCATAGGATCATGGTAGAACAGCATTGTAAGGGGCTTTGCACAGAGCACCAGGAAAGCCACTATAACGCACATCAGAAGATTTCCCTTTGTAAGGCACACTCTCAGAGCGTCCACCAGTGACCTGCGGTCCTTCTCTCCTACACTTATGGAAAAGAGCATTCGGCAAACCGCCACCATTCCGAAAGGGAATGCCCAGAATACTGCCAGCACGTTGTTGGAGGCCGCAAAGGCCGAAAGGCCCACGGTGCCCACATAGGTAATGATAAGGTAGTTTACAATAAAGCAACGGAACATCTCGAGGAACCTTGAGATTGCTCCCGATAATCCCAGGCGGAACATATCGGGAATATCACTCCACTTAGCTGCTTTAATAGAGAATCTCCACTCTGACTTGCCTGCAAAGTAATACTGAGCCTGGATCAAAAGGAATATCCAGGTGGCAATTGATGAGCTAAGGCCCAGTCCGAAGGTTCCCCAGGGAATTATCACCACGAAAAGATGGTTCAGGATAACGTTGACCACAAAACAGGATATACTGGCCACCATTGTGCGCTTTGTCTGATTTTCCAGAGACAGGAAGGAAAAGAGCTGTTGGCCCAGTACCAGGGCGGGAATGCCAATGGCCTGTCCCAGCAGATAATGATTGAACATGGTAAGGTCGGGCTCAACATTCACCATGAGCCTGGTTGCGCCGGTCACCGCACCGATTGTCATAAGAAGTGATGTAGTAACTGCAATGATGGTTGATACCACCAGGTCCAGGGTAAAGATACTGTGTACAGCTTCTCTGTTTCTGGCGACATACCTGCCGTACAGAATCTGGGAGCCGCCCACCAGGAGCATGCTGGCTGCATACAGGAAGTGATTGAAGGGAGCATACAGTCCCAGAGCGCTCATTGCAACTTTGCCTATGGCATTACTGGCGTAAAGGCCGTCAACAATTCCGTTCACCGCATTGATCACTATCAGCAGGACCTGATAGGGCAAGAGCCTGAAAAACAGCCCTGTCAGCAGCTTGCTGTCTGATAAGTCCTTCTCTGTATCTTTTCCCATTTCTTCCCTCCTGTGGAATTACATAGTTCATTTACACGAATAACAGTGTGTATTTATTCTATTTTACACCATAATTTATCAGAACGAATCAAAAAGACTTATCTGGCAATCTATCCAGGACTTCTGATCAACGTCATTTATCTCGTCATCAGGTGTGTAATTGCCTATAAGGAACGGCGAATTTGGATCATGGGCTTGCATATTGCGCTTTACAGCTTCTATGTCGTTGTTGGCATAGCAGTACCTGCAAAGATGGCCGCAGCTGTCATAGGCACCTATATCCCCGGAGAGGTAGCAGGCGCACTCTTTTCTTGCTGGTTTCTTATTGGGGACGATGAGTCTTTTCCCAAGGGCTTTCTCGTAGTCTTTTACCGTCATGCAGCCGGAACAGTCCGCGCCGTACCGTGAAAGAAAATCGCCTTCGCCGCAGGGTTTGACGGTCATTCCATGAGCCCCGGCCATGGCCACTATCTCTTTTCCCAGGAAATGCTTGTCCTCGCGGGTGACAGCTGTTATCTCCGGAAAGTTTCTCTTCACCTTCTCGTACAGATCGATAAAGCTGATGACCACAATATTTGTATAGCCCTCAAGCTCTGCCGCCATCTGCTCAAAAGCCCGAAGGTGGTACTCTTTCGTATATCTGTCTGTAACAAGGATGGGGTCGTACCTCCAGCCGATGCGCTCTTTGCCCACCATCTCTGAAAGAGTCTTAAAGTCCTCAAGTATCTTGTGCTTATCGGGAACAGCAGGCTCGATATCCTTGCCGTAGGGAGTTATGGTGACGTACCAGAACTGCCCATAGCCCTCAAGAAGTTTCATGTATGGGAAAAAAGGTGATGGATTCTTGGAGCAAAATCCAATGATATCCACCACCTTGGGATTTAATCTGTATCTGCTGACCTGAACAGGGTTAAAGGGGTTTCGCACGCACACAAATCCCTCCTTAAGCCTGTTCGCCAGCCATGTTGGATAAAACGCCGGAATATCCGTACGCTGTCCGGTATTTAATATCATGAAAGTATTTCCTTACGCTTTGTAATAATCAGTATGCTCAATTTCTATAGGCCAATGCTGGTAAAACTTCATACAGTAAATATTATAACACTTTTAAGATTCGTCTCCCGACCGGTTCTCTTGAGACAGGTTTTCTACGATGCGCTGACGAACTGCGCAGAGTAGAGCTCGTAGTACGCTCCCCTTCTTGCCATAAGGCTCTCATGGTCGCCCCACTCAAGGATTCCGCCGTCATCAATGACGAATATCTTGTCCGCATTTTTGATAGTAGACAGCCTGTGTGCAACAACGAATGACGTTCTCTTTTTAAGAAGCTCCTCTATACCCTGCTGAACCAGTATCTCCGTTCTTGTGTCGATACTGGCTGTAGCCTCATCCAGTATGAGGATCTTGGGATCTGTCAAAAGAGTTCTCGCAAAAGCAATAAGCTGTCTCTGTCCGTTTGACAATCCGCCTCCACGCTCGGTTATCACAGTGTCATACCCCTTCTCCATCTGTGAGATGAAATCGTGAGCATGTACAGCCTTTGACACCTCCAACATCTCTTCATCCGAGGCATCCGGTCTTCCATACTTGATGTTATCCCTGATGGTTCCGGAAAAGAGATAGTTGTCCTGGGTCATGATTCCAAGCTGATTTCTAAGCGACTGTATTGTAACCTTGCTGATATCATATCCGTCCACCAGTATTCTTCCGCTTTTGGTGTTGTAGAATCTGCTGATAAGACTCACGATGGTAGTCTTACCTGCACCTGTAGGTCCAACCAGAGCTATGGTCTCTCCCTTTTTAGCCTTAAAGCTTACATTGTGGAGAATGTCCACATCAGGCTCATCGGGATAAGCGAAGGTCACATGGTCAAACTCGACATTTCCCTCAATCCCGGGAAGATCAATCGCCTTCTCACCATCCTTAACAAGCGGATCCATGTCCATGATCTCATATACTCTTTCAGCTGATGACAGGTTGGTTATCAGCTTATTGTAGTAACTGGCAAGATCCCTTATAGGACTAAAGAACATGCCAAGATAGAGAACAAATGCAGAAAGCGTACCTATGGACTCCGGCCTGACATTAAGCTTTGTCACTGCAAGATAATACAATGTAGCAGTTCCAAGTCCTCCTGCAATCTCAATCGTAGGACTGTAGGTATCTGTGATCACAACTGCACTTCTGAAAGCTTTTATAACCTCATTAACAAGTCCGTCGAATTCCTTCGAAGATTCCTCCTGAGCATTGAAGCTCTGGATAACGGATACCCCCTCAATGCCCTCGTGGATGTACGCTGTCATGTTGGAATCTTTCTTTTTCAAGATCTGCCATCTCTTGTGAGCCAGGATCTCGCAGAAATAAAGTCCAAGCATGATTATCGGAACCGCAACCGCTGCGGACAGCGAGAGAACAGGACTCTTTACGATCATAATAGCAAGTATCACCACAAGGCTTATGGCCTCAGGCGCCAGGGTTGTAACAGTACTTGAGAGCACATCTTTCAGCGCATTGATATCTCCCGTGATCCTTGCCAGAATCTTACCGGATGGTCTCTGGTCAAAAAAGTCTACCCCAAGCTCCTGGATATGAACATAGAGCCTTCTTCTGATGTTCATGATCATGTCGTTGGAAATGACTGCCATGATGCGCCTCCAGATCCTGGTGGCGGCGTAGTTTACAAAGGCAAGCACTATCATAAAGCCAGCCATCATAAACAGTCCCTTTGTATTCTTATTTATGATCTCATCATCAATTACTTTCTCAATCAGCAGAGGATAAGTGGTCTGAATGGCAACAGTGACCAGGATCAGCCCCGTTACCAGTACAATTTTCCCTTTATATTCCAGGAGATTCTTAAGGAGTCTTTTTAAGACGTCAAGCTTAAGACTCTCCTTTAAATCTTCATCCTCTCTGGTGCTGTTAATAGCCATATATGCACCTCCTTACTCATTTACTGCAAGAGCGTTTCGATAGTCTCCGTACTGGGCTTCGTAGGTGCTGTAGTACAGTCCCCTCTTTCCAATAAGCTCAGCGTGAGTTCCTCTCTCTTTTACTCTTCCGTTTTCCAAAACTATGATCTCATCTGCATCCTTAACCGAAGATATACGGTGACCGATGATGATCTTACTCATGTCTTTTTTCTTTAAAAGTTCCTGTTGTATTGCAGCTTCCGTCTCCATATCCAGCGCAGATGTAGAGTCATCAAGCACCAGAAGATCTGCCTTCTTGGCAAGGGCTCTCGCAATTGAAAGTCTCTGCTTCTGCCCACCGGAAAGCCCGATTCCCCTCTCTCCGATAACTGCCTCGTAACTGTCGGTTATTTTCTCAACGAAGTCCTTGGCGTGTGCGCTCTTTATGGCATTTCTAACTGTCATTTCATCCATTGTATCCTTGAATCCAAGCCTGACATTCTCTGTTATGGTGTCGGAGAAAAGAAATACATCCTGGGTTACCACTGATGAAAAGGCCCTTACAGCAGACAAAGGCATCTCCTTAATGTCTTTTCCCTCGATGCGTATGCAACCCTCCGTAACGTCATAGAATCTCTCAAGAAGATTGACTATGGTACTCTTTCCCGCACCCGTTGCTCCCATGATACCCAGTGTCTTTCCCTTTTCTATGGTAAAAGACACATCCTCTAAGATGGGCTTATCCTCGATTGCAAAGCTTACATTCTCAAAGCTTATCTGTCCCGGAGCACTGACTGCATCCGACAGCTCTTTTCCCGAAGGATCGGTTATATCAGGCATTGTGTCAAGG
The DNA here is from genome assembly GCF_000526935.1 of Butyrivibrio sp. FCS014. GTDB lineage: Bacteria > Bacillota > Clostridia > Lachnospirales > Lachnospiraceae > Butyrivibrio. Next base: position 72,133 of record NZ_JAHA01000008.1, read on the forward strand.
ACCTTGGAAATCTTCTTGTATCCTGCAAGGCCCTGGGAAACCAGGGACAGCATCCATCCAAGATTCTCAATAGGCCATACGATGTTGATTGAATATGACACGAATGCCACAAGTGTTCCGTAGGTTATGCTCCCTTTTATAGCCGCGTATCCGCCAATTGCGACCACAGCCACCTGCATTACCTTTGGGATAAGACCGATGAGCGGATCGCTGTCAGCAAGATCTTTGGCGAATTTCTTGTTAGCCTCGGCATAGTCACGGTTCTTTTCATCGAACTTCTTCATCTCGGTGCCTTCTGCCGAAAAAGCCTTAACTGTCCTTACACCTGAGATGTTCTCTTCGACGACCTTGGTAAGAGCTGCGTTTCTCTCGCTTATATCGTCGTAGTCCTTGCCAAGGGTCTTTTCAAGATGAAGTGCCACATATGCAAGAAGCGGCATAAATACCAGAGGCACAATACTGAGCTTCCAGTTAAGCCTTACCATGCAGACAACAACACCGATGAAGTAAACTGTTGCCTCTGTCAGCAGCATTCCGACAAATCCTGTCAGATCCCAGACTGCTCCGGCGTCGTCCTTGACTCTTGCCATGAGTTCTCCGGTGTTGGTCTTATCAAAATACCCCTTGTGAAGCGAAAAGATATGCTTCATCATATCTTTTCTGAGTCCCGATGCCACGCGGCATCCTGACATGTCACAAAGGAACTCTTTTACGAACTGGAAGAAAGCTCTTCCCAGGCCTGCTGCCACAAACAGAAGAATATCTCTTCTGAATATGTCCATGTTTCTCCCCACGATAACATCGTCCACCATGGAAAGGGTTACGAAGGGAAGCAGTACGTCGATTGCTGTGCTGCATATAAGCGATATTCCGCCGATGGTGTATCTCCACCAGTTTCTGATCAAATACTTTTTCATAATTATCACATCCTTAATAAAAAACAGCGGTAGAGCCCGAAGACCCTACCGCTGAAAATAGCCATAAAAATAGCGTGGTCTCCATGCGGATACCACGCCTGATTGCTTCAAGATAAATCCGGTTATTGAGCAAACTCCTGCGAGGTAACCACAATTTCCTTATTCACTGCCTTATGATTTCTAGTCTTTAACATTGTTCTTACCTCCTTTCTTAGTTTGCTTTATCACAAGTTATTATTACATTATGCTAATTGACATGCTTTGTCAACACAATTATTTAAATTAACTGTCTTTTTTACCTGACTGGTGGTTTCCAGGGCTTTGGGGTTAAAAGAGTGGTTTTTCCGATATCCGGAAGGACATCGTAGATAGAGCATCCCATACGCTCTTCAAAGTCCTCCTTTATCTTGAAGGCGATTTCCCACCCTTTAATGTATCCTTCCATAATTCCGTATCGCCTGGTAACATCAACAAATCTTTTTTCCAAAATCACAAAACCATAATCAGTAGCAAGAGAATCGCAGAGCTGGATCAGCCTGTCATAGTCATCCGGCTCTCCACAATTCATTATGTAATCCTTTATGGCCTTCTCATGCTCTGTTTCAGGATTGTAATCGAACTCATCCTGCATGCGAAGATAGGAATGTGTCATACAAATCCTGGCAGCCTCATCCCATCCTTTTTCCATGCAGTACTTATATCCTTCATAGACATGTGTTGGAATATCAACAAACCCAAATTTGCACCTTCTTCCAATATCATGTAAAAGGCCGACTATATATGCTTTTGTCGGATCCATGTCGGGTATTTTTTCTGCAATATTCCTGGCAGCAAGTCCAACGTTCATAGAATGCTTGACCCATGGACCCGGGTTCAGTTTCTCCGCAATTTCCAGTTCTTTAATAGCCTCATCTATACTTGGTAACATATTTCTATGCCTTCTTTCTTGCTATCGCAGTAAACTCTCCGGGGAGTTTCTCGTTCTCCCATGAAGGATGTTCATCAAAACGCTCCAAAGTAAATCCGCTCCCGATGATAGAAACAACCTGCTTCAGTTTTTCGTCTAGAGCTCAGTCGTATTCCGCAACTGCTATTCCATTAACGCGTCCAGCCATATATTTCCCTACTATAAGACTAACAAGGAGTTTTCCATCCATGTCACCTTCATAATCGAGTTCAATATCAAAGTTATTATTCTCAAAATCCCCTTGCCTCGAATCTTCTTCAGAATCAAAATCAGAACTGTATTGACGTCCGACCAGTTCTACCGCTTTATCAATCAATTTATCATCGATAATGGTAAATGTATCTGTTAATAACTCATTTGTAACTGAACCATATATATCCGCAGATATGCATTTGTATGGGAGACAGTATACCCCCTCATCAACATGTTCCCGCTTGAGTTTTTCATCTTCCTCGCTCGTATAAGTTACAGTTATTCCGTTCTCAAAACGATAAATATATTCTCTTCCATTATAGCTTATGGAATGATTTTTAAACTCTTCTTCCCCAATCTGATACTTTTTCCACAAATACCGCTTTAGGTCCTCATCAGACGTATATACCGAACGAATCCTTAAGGTTTTGAAATAATTCTCTGCTTTAGGGACTTCACTATATATTTGTTTAAGCCGATCATCCTCGATATATATTTCATTACTGCTATAGCCGTCCATAGGTAACAGTATTAAAACACTTAAAGATTTACTCATTCTTGCTTCTCACCCTATCAATCGTCTTTTTCACTAACATCTGATTCAATTAATCCTATAACCAAATCCTGTAATTGAGCAGCATTCTTGCTTGTGATCACAGACTTTCCTGTACGCTTCTCCACTGCTACTCTCGCTTCTCCTGCCGCTTCCCCGCCTTCAATTGCAACCATTCGATTTTCCTCGAAAGTCTCCGGCTTCTTTTGCTTTGAAATCTCTGTAGTAGTAGCCTCAGCCAACATATTAAGCACCAGTTCCAACGTGGACATATTATCCCTGAGGTTTTCCTTTTTCAAACCTTTATGATTCTTATACTGTCGCGTCGTCATCCCGGACCAAGCTTTCGATATTTCATCTGTAAGAATGGCAAACTCTACACCTTTTTTCACTCCGCGTTTTTCCCATTCATCTGTAAGTTCTTTTCGCACCTGAATAGCCTGCAGTCGCTGATTAATCCATTCTCTGGAATAACCTTTCTTAGCGTAGGTTTCAAGAGCCCTCTCGATAGTCAACTCTGGATCTATTACTTCTTCAATGCGCTCCCTGCCAACCTGTGCCAGCCACATCTTAAATGGTTCGGCTTTTTTTGACGGGATTGACTGAATAATACGAAGCAGTTGCTCTGTGTTGGCGACATCAGTTAAACGCATTTTCCCATCCTGCGCTGTCATTTTCAACTGGTGACAATTTGTCACCAGTTGACTTCCCTCTTCTTTTAGTCTCTGTTTCAGTTTGTTCCAATACTTTCTAGCTTTTTCGTAATTAATTTGCTCCGTAAGAGCTCCAACAACATCGACAACCGAAAAATACCATTCTTCCTCTTTCTCAACCCACGCAGTTCTGATCGGCTGATCCTCAAATAATTGTACTTTATCACTTTCCATGATTACTACCTCACAGATACATATTTTATGCCATTGGCATATTGATATTATCATATTCCAATGGTATAATCAATGCATATTTCGAGTATTATGCCAATGTATAGACATAGCTATCTATTTAATACAAGGAGTTAAGTCATATGAATATATCACTTAATACAAGCCGATTAATAGAATGCAGAGAAAAAATGGGAATCACCAAAATGGAAGCAGCCAAAAGGATGCAGCTCTCGCAACCGGCATATTTACGGTATGAAGCAGGCTCTAGAATACCTTCTCTCCAAACACTTTCCATCATAGCGAATGTTTTAAATACTTCCGTTGAGTACCTGACAGGACAGTCTGATGATCCGCATCCAATTTCGTATACTATATCTAAATCTACCGACCCAGAGTTGTTTGAATTGATCAATATATGTAAAGCCGCTGATAATAGCGCATTTAAAAGGCTGTTTGCTTATGCAAGCAAATTGTCTGAACACAAATAGACAAACAAAACAAATATCTTCAGGCGCACCATAAAAAGCAGGCAATCTGCCACTTAATTTCCTGTTATCAAATTGTTATCTCCTGGCGCAAAAAAAGGCTTCCGAAATCGCTGATTTACGCTATCGAAAGCCTTTATTTACTGCTATTGAATTCCTACCCGCAAGCCACCCGGTATTATTCTAATTCTACCGTTCCCGGAGGCTTACTCGTGAGGTCGTACATTACGCGGTTGACGCCCTTGACCTCGTTGATGATGCGGCTCATGACTTTCTGCAGAACTTCGAAGGGAATCTCGGAGGCCTCGGCTGTCATGAAGTCCACTGTCTCAACGGCGCGGAGCACCACTGCGTAGTCGTAGGTTCTCTCGTCGCCCATAACGCCAACAGAGCGCATGTTGGACAGTGCTGCAAAGTACTGGTCCGGAAGCTTCTCAAGACCGGCTGCTGCCAGCTCTGTACGATAGATGTAGTCTGCATCCTGGACGATGCGTACCTTCTCCTCGGTCACTTCTCCGATGATACGGATTCCAAGACCGGGACCGGGGAAGGGCTGACGGAAAACAAGATACTCGGGAAGCCCAAGCTCAAGTCCGGCCTTTCTTACCTCATCCTTGAAAAGGAGCCTTAACGGCTCAATAATCTCTTTAAAATCAACATAGTCGGGAAGTCCGCCAACGTTGTGGTGTGACTTGATAACAACGGACTCACCGCCAAGGCCGGATTCAACAACATCGGGATAGATGGTGCCCTGGGCAAGGAAGTCTACCTTGCCGATCTTCTTGGCCTCTTCCTCAAATACACGAATGAATTCTTCGCCGATGATCTTACGCTTGCGCTCGGGCTCTTCCACCCCTTTGAGCTTGGCGTAGTATCTCTGAGCCGCATTTACGCGGATGAAGTTTACATCGAACTTTCCACCTTCTCCGAATACGCTCTCAACTTCATCCCCTTCGTTCTTTCTAAGAAGGCCGTGGTCTACAAATACGCATGTGAGCTGCTTGCCGATGGCTTTTGCAAGAAGGGCTGCCAGAACTGAAGAGTCCACTCCGCCGGAAAGGGCCAGAAGAACCTTGCCGTCTCCAACCTTCTGTCTTATATCGGCAACGGTATTCTCAACAAAGGAATCCATTCTCCAGGTACCTGCTGTTTCGCAGATGCCGCGAACGAAGTTATGTAATATCTCTTTTCCCTTAACTGTATGAAGAACCTCAGGATGGAACTGGATCGCATAGAGCTTCTTCTCTTCCCAGGCTGCCGCTGCAACAGGGCAGTCATCGGTGTGAGCTACGATTTCAAATCCGGGAGCGGCCTTGCTGATGTAGTCAAAATGGCTCATCCAGACAATAGTCTCATCCTCAATGCCTGCAAACAGTTTATCCCTTGAACCATCAATATAGGTTCTGGTCTTACCGTACTCACGAACGGGAGCCTTCTCAACCTTGCCGCCCATAAGAAGCATCATAAGCTGAGCGCCGTAGCAAAGTCCAAGCACCGGGATTCCCAGCTCAAAAAGCTCCTTTGTATAAGACGGTGCGCCCTCCTCGTAACATGAATTGGGTCCGCCTGTAAGTATGATGCCCTTGGGAGCCATTTCCTTGATCTGCTCAATGGGCGTGCGATAGGAATAGATCTCACAGTAAACGTTACATTCCCTGACTCTTCGGGCAACCAGCTGGTTGTACTGCCCTCCGAAGTCAATAACTATGACCTTTTCTTCTGAAGCCATGCTTCCTCCTGATCAAATAAAAATCTTTTCTGATACCTTAGCACAAATTCAGCATAATTCCTACAAAAATCTCCTGACGGAAATAATTGATCTGTAGGTGGCCGGACTGTACTTGATTCCGGTCTTCTGGGTGCTGGCGTGAACGATACGTCCGCCGCCTATATAGATTCCCACGTGGCCGCCGTAGTAGATAACATCTCCCGGCTGAGCATCAGCGTAGGATACCTCTCTTCCGTAGGAACCCTGAGCCCAGGAAGTTCTGGGAACAGAGATTCCGAATGCCTTGTAGACTGACATAACAAATCCCGAGCAATCGGCGCCGTTGGTAAGGCTGGTGCCTCCGGGTACATAGGGATTACCCACAAACTGACAGGCATAGCTTGCAATGTTGCTGCCGGTGGCAATACCTGCCGGTGTGTAGCTCTTAGTCGAGCCTCCACCCGAGCTTCCGGAGCTGCCTGAAGATCCGCCGGAATAGGAACCGCCGCCATCTCCGCCTTCAGAAGCGGAAGCCGCCTCTCTTTCGGCCTGTTCGGCTGCATCGGCAGCTTTCTTGGTGGCATCAATCTCTTTTTGCTTGGATTCTATCTGCTTCTGGAGGGTGGCAATGCTGGCCTGCTGACTCTTGACCTGGGCTGTATAAACCGCAGCATCCTGCTTGGCCTTGGCAAGCTTCACCTCGTAGTCCTCGTACTCTGCCTTGTACTGAGCAAGGAGCTGCTCCATGTAAGCCTGCTCCTCTTCAAGTTCATACTCTGAAGCCTCAAGCTCAGCCTTCTCTTCTTCAAGCTGTTGCCCCAGGGCCTCCGCCGCTTCCTTGGCTGCCACAAACTCGGCCAGCTTGATGCGATCGTATTCGTAGAGCTCCTCAACGTACTGGGCTTTGTTAAGAGCCTCGGCGTAGCTGGTTGCGGTCAAAAGAAGCTGCACATAAGTAAGGTTTCCCTTCTCGTACATAAACTTGATTCTCGAAACCATAGCGCCGTAAAGAGTCTCTTCCTGGGCTTTGGCCTCCTCATACTCAGCGTTGGTCTCTTCTATCTTAACTGCCTTATCGGCGATGTCCTCTTTGATAAGCTCAATATCAGTCATCAGTCCCACAATCTCGGCACTGGTGGAATCGATGGCCCCCTGGGTCTCATCCAGTCCCTCGGCGGCATCTCCGATCCTGCCCTGAGCTTCATTTAACCTGTTCTGACTGTCTTTCTTCTGGTTCTCAGCATCCTTCTTCTGCTTCTCAAGCTCTTTTTCCTCCTGCTCCAGCTTCTTCTGGTTCTCTTTGAGTTCCTCGCTGGTGGTGGCATAAGCAGAAAACGGAGTGAGCGCAAAAAAAGCAAGGGAAAGTATCACGGCTACGACAGAATAAAATCTTCTCATACCAATACCCCCTTGCTTTTAATCAGACAATAGTTAGTATCTATAGTTCAATTGAACTACTATATTTAGTATAACATTACAGCTCGCAGTTTCCAACAGTTCTGGGGAATGACTCAACATCTCTGATGTTGCTCATACCTGTGAGATACATTACGCATCTCTCAAAGCCAAGGCCGAATCCTGAGTGGCGAACGCTTCCGTACTTACGAAGGTCAAGATAGAACTTGTAATCCTCCTTCTTAAGTCCAAGCTCGTCCATACGCTTCTCAAGCTTCTCAAGATCATCCTCTCTCTGGCTTCCGCCTACGATCTCACCGATTCCGGGAACCAGACAGTCAGCTGCTGCCACCGTCTTGCCATCCTCGTTGAGCTTCATGTAGAAGGCCTTGATCTCCTTGGGATAATCTGTTACGAATACAGGTCTCTTGAACACTTCCTCTGTAAGGTATCTCTCGTGCTCGGTCTGAAGATCTGCACCCCAACTTACCTTGTAATCGAACTTGTCATTGTGCTTCTCAAGGATCTCAACCGCCTCTGTATAAGAGATGCGGCCAAACTCACTGTTGGCAACATTCTCAAGTCTCTCGATAAGTCCCTTGTCAACGAACTGGTTGAAGAACTCCATCTCCTCGGGGCAGTGCTCCAGAACATACTTGATCACATATTTGAGCATAGCCTCGGCTGTGTCGCAGTCATCCTTAAGATCCGCAAAGCACATCTCAGGCTCGATCATCCAGAACTCAGCCGCATGTCTTGTGGTGTTGGAGTTCTCTGCTCTGAAGGTAGGTCCGAAGGTGTAAACGTTCTTGAAAGCAAAAGCATAGGTCTCAACGTTGAGCTGTCCGCTTACTGTAAGGTTAACGGGCTTTCCGAAGAAGTCCTTGGAGTAATCAACAGCACCATCCTCAGTCTTGGGAACATTGTTGAGGTCCATGGTGGTTACCTGGAACATCTCGCCTGCGCCCTCACAGTCACTGCCTGTGATAAGAGGTGTGTGTACATATACGAAGCCTCTCTCCTGGAAGAAAGAGTGAATGGCAAATGCCGCAACGCTTCTTACTCTGAATACAGCCTCAAAGGTGTTTGTCCTTGCACGAAGATGAGGAAGTGTCCTCAAAAACTCAAGGCTGTGTCTCTTGGGCTGAAGGGGATAATCCTCTGTTGAAGGTCCCTCGATCTCGATCTTGTCAGCCTGCATCTCGAAGGGCTGCTTGGCCTCGGGAGTTGCAACGATCTTACCTGTGGCAATGATAGCTGCTCCGACATTCAATTTGCTGATGGCTGTGAAGTTGTCCAGCGCATCCGTATATACAACCTGCAGAGGCTTAAAGAAAGTACCGTCATTGAGCACAATGAAACCGATGGTCTTTGAATCTCTGATGTTTCTGATCCAGCCTCCCACTGCTACTGTCTGTCCCGCGAATTCTTCCGGTTTTGTAAAAAGAGCTTTGATATCTGTAAGTTCCATGAAACACCCCTCCTGTTATGTATTAGTTGGTCTCAACTACATTTGCGTTTTCTGTAAGGAAATCCACAACCTTCTGGCTCATAAGACCCTCTCTGTAGATCTCGAGCTCAAGGGAATCCTTGTACTCTTCAAAAGAGCTGTAGGCTGTAGTCGCTGCATTGTCATAGGCGTTATGCAGATACTCATCTATATCCGCATCGGTAACCTCAATGCCTTCCTTGTCTGCGATAGCCTGAAGCATCATGAACTGCTTGGTGGTCTGATCAACCATGTTCTTGATGTACTCCTCAGCCGTTCCGGCAATTCCATTGTTCTGCATTGTCAGATTTACGAACTCATCTGCAGTAAGCTGTGTGCCTGTAGATGCTGCATAGAGCTGTGTGTAATAATTGATGGCTTCGTATTGCTGCTTGTAATATCTGTTATAGAGCTTCTCGGGAACCTCATTAAATGTGGTGTTATTCATAACGGTCTCGAGAACTGTATTCTGAACAGTGTCATCTCTGTCTGAAAGTGCTTCCTGTGTAAGCTGCTCCTTAAGATGTACCTTAAATCCCTCAAGGTCTGTAACATCGTCAAGGTTCTGGGAAGCAACCCACTCATCGGAAGGCTCTGCCTCTGCGGTCTGAATTCCGTTAACGGTTACGGTAAAGATAACATCCTTGCCTGCAAGATCGGCTGCGCCGTAATTCTCGGGGAAAGTAAGATTAAGATCAACTGTGTCTCCGATATTGACTCCGATAAGTCCATCCTCAAATCCGTCGATGTAGCTGTGTGAACCGATGGTAAGCAGAGCGCCCTGCGCTGTTCCTCCCTGGAAAGCCTCCAGAGTGTCAGCGTACTTGCCTACATAATCGATATTGACTGTATCTCCGCTTTCAACTGCTCTGTCTGTAACATCAACCATCATGGGGTCCTGAGCATATAAGTCCGCAAGCCTTTTCTCAACATCCTCATCGGTGATCTCTACTGCGGCAACTTCTGCGGTAACGCCCTTGTACTCGCCAAGAGCAAGGCAGGTCTCAAGATCTGTGTCCAAAAGAGTCTGTGTCTCAAGGTTAGACAGATCAACACCTGTTTCAGCCTGGGTATCGGCTTCTGTATCTGCTGCCTCTGTTACTGCGGCTGTAGCCTCCTCAGTGCTGTTATCACTTGCCTTATCTCCGCACGCTGTAAGAAGAGCTGCTGCCGAAACCAAGGCAATAAATAGCGCAAAATTCTTTTTCATAATAATACTCCTTCTAAACAATATTTTTTATACTACCACACTCTTCCTTCTTATTAAAGTATTTTATTGCCTAACCAGGTAAACAATGCTAAAATAGGTTGTTACCACTTAAGTGGTACAAGAGATTTTTTGGAGGTATTTTTTTCTATGAACCCGGTACTTATTACTTTGATCGTGGTAGCCGTAGTTCTGGCAGCCGCCGCTGTCGCTCTTTATTTCCTTGGAAAGAGAGCTCAGAAGAAGCAGGCGGAGCAGCAGGAACAGTTGGATGCAATGAAGCAGACCGTTACCATGCTGATCATTGACAAGAAGCGCATGAAGCTCAAGGAAGCAGGTCTTCCTCAGGCGGTGATCGATCAGACGCCCAAGCTCCTTCGTGGTTCCAAACTCCCTATTCTCAAGGTAAGAGTTGGAAACAGAGTTATGAGCCTTATCTGCGACGAGAAGATCTTCGATTCCGTTCCGGTCAAGAAAGAAGTCAAGGCTTCTGTAAGCGGCATCTATGTAACAGAGGTTAAGGGACTTCGCGGCAAAGCTCCTGTTCAGGAAAAGAAAAAGGGCTTCTTCAAGAACCTTGTTGAGAAGGCCCAGGAAAAAGCCGGTGCTAAATCGATCAAATAACTTAATAATGAAAAGAAACGGAGACAGGTTATCCTGCCTCCGTATTTTTTATGTCCAAAACCACCATGGAACTTGAGATGACCTGGCCGTCGATCTCCAGATCGTACTCCGCCACCACTTTCATCTCTTCTTCATTTATACCCACATTAAAATCGAAGCTGTTGGTGCGGACCTTCATCTTCATGGATCCGTAGGGCGTCACATAGTCCGTATCGTACTCCATATTATCACCAAAGGCCAGCCTGGAACTGGTGGCGCCTCTTCTTATTATCTCCATGGCATCGCCACCGGGGGCTATGAGAACCTTGTTGTGGACCTTCATGCTCTCGTGTCCGGTGTCCATATCGGACTCATATTCCACAACGCGGCTTCCGTCCTCAAGAAGTTCAAAGCTCCCAAGATGGGTTGACTCAACCTTCTCCGTAGGTTCACCTTCCCTGGCATGTATTCCGGTTACATAAACCTCTACGTTTCTGTTCATTGGCCACCTTCTCTCACAAGTTGGGATTTACCGGTCTTGTTAAAAAGAGCTCCGGCGCAAGTCCACTCTTTCTAACAGCTTCCATTCCCTCTCCAGCCTTTTTCACATCCTCGTAAATACCAAATACCGTGGGACCGCTTCCTGTCATGAATGCCCCTGTGGCCCCATTATCCAGAAGAATCTTTTCTATATCCTTTATGACTGTGTGCTCTTTGGCGGTAACAGGCTCAAGCACATTGTCAATAAGAGCGCACATGCCTTTTATATCCCCGGCCTCAATAGTCTTTTTTATACCGTCGATGTCAGGATGAACAACATCAGTGCTGTTGTCCAGCTCTCTGTACACCCAGGCCGTAGATACATCTAATCCCGGCTTTGCGATGACTATGGCACAATCCGCCAGATCTTTTAACGGAGTAAGTATTTCTCCTATGCCCTCCGAGAGCGCTGTGCCTCCCACGATGCAGTAGGGGATGTCTGCCCCAAGTTTAACTGCCAGTCTGCACATATCATCCCGGCTCATGCCAAGATCCCACAGCTCATTCAAGGCATAATAGGCTGCTGCCCCGTCGGTGCTTCCGCCGGCCATTCCCGCAGCCGCAGGGATGACCTTTTCCAGCGTCATATCAACTCCGGCGGTAACGCCATACTCCTCTTTGAGCTGCTTTGCCACCTTGCAGATAAGGTTGCGGCCGTCGGTGGGAATGCCCTCCCTTGAGCAGCTAAGGGTTATATCACCGGTTTCGTTTCTCTTAAAGGTCAGGGTATCGTATATATCTATGTTCTGCATTATCATCCGAACAAGATGATAGCCGTCATCACGCTTTCCGGTCACATCAAGTCCCAGATTTATCTTGGCGTAAGCCTTTCTGGTCACTTCCATCTCTAAAAACCGCTCCACTTCCGTCTTTTTTCCAATTAACATCTTCTCACCCATACGTAATCATTACAAGAAAAAAAGTCCTAAAAAATTGAAAAATATTTATATTTACCTCTAAAGTTTTTTGAAAATCAGCCGACAAACAGAATAGGTACACTATAGTTTCGTTTCAAGCGCGGTCCAACTTTAGTTAACCTGTGCGGAAAAGGAGTTCTATATGGGCGTAAACGGAGTTACCGAGGTTACTAACAACATCGCAACCACCTATGCTTCAGCGATCAATGCCCCTGTCGAAGACAAGAAGAAAGATTCTGAGGTAAAGGTAAAAGCGGAAGCCGCTGCTGTGTACGAAAAATCCGAGGAGACCTCTGACAAGTCGTCGAAGGTTTCCACCAGGGAAGAAGACCGGAAGAAGATCATCCAACAGCTCAAAGCCGATGATGCAATGCGCCAGCAACAGCTTGTTGACATCGTTCACAAGATGATGGGCAAGCAGGTTAAAGCATTTGGTATAGCTAACGATGATGACGATTCCATGTGGAAGTTCCTGGCAAAAGGTGATTTTACAGTAGACGCAGCGACCAAGGCGCAGGCTCAGGAAGATATATCCGAGAACGGATACTGGGGCGTTAAGCAGACCTCAGAGAGAATCCTGGACTTTGCAAAAGCTCTGGCAGGGGACGATCCCGCTAAGCTGGAGAAGATGCGCGCCGCTTTCGAAAAAGGCTATGCGCAGGCTGAGAAGACATGGGGCGGAGAGCTGCCCGAGATCTCAAAGCAGACCTACGGCGCCGTCATGAAAGGATTTGACGAGCTGACCGGCAAAACTGAGGCCTAAGACCGCAACCGTTGCTAGTAACGAAGAAGAGGATGTACCCTAAAAAGTACATCCTCTTTTCATATATCTTCTTATATTCTCTTAGGATCTTTTCCTTACACGATTCCCCGAAGCTCATTGATATCCTGAACTCCATACTGTTTCATGTAGGCCTCGATCCCCTCGATGACGTTTATCGTTGTGTATGGATCGTGGAAATTCATAGCGCCGACAGCCACCGCCGTTGCTCCCGCCATGATGAATTCGATGGCATCCTCAGCGTTTGCAATACCTCCCATTCCAATGACCGGAATATTCACCGCATGGGAAGCTTCGTAGACCATACGCACCGCAACAGGCTTAATTGCAGGGCCTGAGAGGCCACCGGTCTTATTGGCAAGAGCAAACTTCCTCTTATGGATATCTATCTTCATTCCGGTGATGGTATTTATAAGGGATATGGCATCCGCTCCTGCTGCCTCCGCAGCCTTGGCCATCTCCGCGATGCTGGTGACATTGGGGCTGAGCTTCATGATTACCGGCTGTTTTGCGATCCTCTTGATCTCACTGGTTATGTCAAAAAGAGCTGACACCTTCTGCCCGAAGGCAATGGCACCCTCTTTTACATTGGGGCAGGAGACATTGATCTCCAGCATGTCCACCGCCTCATCCGAGAGCCTCTCCACCACATCAAGGTAGTCGCTTACGCTCTTTCCGCAGACATTGACTATGACCTTGGTGTCATATTTTTTCAGAAACTCCAGGTCTCTCTCCACGAAAACGTCTATTCCCGGGTTCTGAAGGCCGATGGCATTGAGCATTCCCCCATAAACTTCCGCAACTCTCGGGGTGGGGTTTCCTTCCCAAGGCACATTGGCAACACCCTTGGTCACCACGGCTCCCAGCCTGTTTAAGTCCACAAAATCCGAATATTCCATTCCGGATCCGAAGGTTCCGGAGGCTGTCATAACCGGGTTCTTAAATTTTACTCCTGCTATCTCAACTGCTGTATTCAAGGCATTTCCTCCACTATCTGTTTATGATCAAAGGTCAAGGTCGTCCGCATCAAATACCGGTCCCTCGGTGCATATCCTGGCATTCTTCACATGGGAATGCTCATCCACCTTTGTGGTCTTGCAAACACACCCAAGGCAGGCGCCGACTCCGCAGGCCATCCTCTCCTCCAGGGAAAGGTATGCCTTTATTCCATTGGCCACGGCAAAAGACTTTATGGCCTTCAGCATAGGCATCGGCCCGCAGGCAAAGATCACATCCGCCTCAATAGCCTCTTCTCTCATGGCATCAAGGACATTGCCCTTTGTTCCTACGCTTCCATCCTCCGTGGCGATATGAAGCTTAGAAACCTTTTCGAATTCTCCGGACAAAAAAGTCTGCGCATCCCGGTAGCCCATGACTGCGGCAACGGACTTTGGCTTCTCGCCTCCCTCAAGGTTTGAGAGCCTCTTTGCTGTCTCAAGAAGGGGCGGTACTCCGATTCCTCCGCCCATGACAACAGCTCTTTTCCCGGCTGCTGCCTCAAGAGGAAAGCCGTTTCCCAAAACTCCCAGGATAGTCATGTTATCCCCGGGCTGATACAAGGTGAACTCCGCGGTTCCGCTTCCCACAACCCTGTACACCAGTCTTATGGCCGATTTGGCAGCATCCACCTCGCAGATGCTGATGGGTCTTGGCAAAAGAGTCGCTTTCCCCACCGGATACACTCCCACAAACTGCCCCGGCTTTGCATCCCTTGCAAGTTCCGTCTCAAGCCACAGATCATAGATCCCCTCGGCAAGGATCCTCTGGCTTATAACTAACGCTTCTGTCTTTTTCTTCATCCGATACTCTCCCTTTTATCTGTATCATACAGCCCGCCTTGGGGCCGTTATATGCTCTGCAAAAACTCAGCTCTTTGAGCTGTACACTATCTCGCCGCCGCAGATGGTGTAATGGATCTTTCCGGGGAGCTTCTGCCCCAGGAAAGGCGTGTTGGAGGCTTTGGAAACGCTGCTTCCAAAGACCCACTCCTCCTTTGGATTAAAGATCACAAGATCCGCTCTGTCCCCTTCCCACAGATGTCCCGCATCAAGGCCGTAGACATCGGCAGGGCCGCAGGTCATCCTCTCAAGAAGAGTCATAAGGCTGATATGTCCGGGATTTACCAGTTCCCGGATCCCCAGGGCCAGGGATGTTTCAAGGCCTGTTATTCCACTGGGAGCCTTTGTTATCTCCCTCTCCTTCTCCTCTTTTGAATGAGGAGCATGGTCCGTTGCTATCATCTCTATGGTTCCGTCCCTGATGCCCTCTATTATGGCCTGCCTGTCGGATTCAAGCCTAAGAGGCGGGTTCATCTTGGCAAGACTTCCATGCTCAAGAACAGCTTCCTCAGTCAAAGTAAAGTGATGGGGCGTGGCCTCTGCAAAGACCCTTATCCAGTTCTTTCTGGCCTGTCTTATCAGCTCCACGGACTCTGCAGCACTTATATGCTGCACCACTATGGCTCCTCCGGTCTCTTCCGCAAGAGCGATGTCTCTTTTTACCATGGAAATCTCGGCATCCCTTGGAGAACCCTTGATCCCGAGCTTGTCCGCAACAGCGCCGGCGTTAATTCCGTTATTGGAAATATACTTGGGGTCCTCCTCGTGGAGACTTATTACCATTCCACGCTTCCTTGCCATGTTGAGGGCCTCTTTCATCAGCTCCTCGTCCATAACAGGAACTCCGTCGTCGGTAAACAGCACCGCTCCGGCATTAATAAGGGCATCCATATCCACTATCTCTTTTCCCAGCATGCCCTTAGTGACATTGCCGCAGCAAAGAACGTTGATGCCGGTATCCATGCCCTTCTTTACAGCCTCTCTTATGATTTCGGGATTGTCCATGTGGGGATTGGTGTTGCCCATCATGACAACCGTGGTAAAGCCGCCTCTCTTGGCAGCCATTGCACCGGTGTAGATGTCTTCCTTATAGGTAAAACCCGGGTCCCTGAAATGCACGTGGCAGTCCACAAGGCCGGGAGCCACCACCATTCCGGACGCATCAATGACCCTGTCGGCCTTCGTTGTCATTGTATCCTTTCCGGGGGTCAGTATGGCTTCAACTCTGCCATCCCGGATCACGATGTCTCTTTTGCCCTCTGTTCCCGATGCCGGGTCCATCAGATATCCACCTCTTATAAGCAGCATAGACTCCTCCCATAATTATTCTGCTAACTATTATAACCTATTGGCTATTCCATTTTTGCCCCACTCGTGAGAAAATATAGAAGAAATTTTCCAAAATCGAAAAGAGGCAAGGATTTAATGATACGTACAATACTGATCTTTATATTTCTGGTGATATTTCTTATTGTGAGTCTTCCCATGCAGCTTGTGCTCTTCATCATGCACAAGTTCAACGATCCCGGCGCCAGGAAGGCTTCACTGGCCATTGTGAGCTGGGCCTTCAACGTAATCCTGTTCATCGGCGGCATCAAGCGCGTTGTCATCGGTGAAGACAATGTTCCCAAGGACGAGGCGGTTCTTTATGTGAGCAACCACCGAAGCATCTTCGACATTGTTGTGACTTACCCAAGAGTTCCCGGACGAACAGGCTATATCGCCAAGCAGGAATCCATGAAGCTTCCGGTCATCAGCTTCTGGATGGTTTATCTGGACTGTCTTTTCCTTGACAGATCCGATATCCGAAAGGGTCTTGAGATGGTTCTTACCGCCATCGACAAGGTGAAAAGCGGCATCTCCATCTTCATCTATCCCGAAGGAACCAGGAACAAGACCGACAAGCCCCTTGGTGAGTTCCACAAGGGAAGCTTCAAGATCGCCCAGAAGGCGGACTGCCCCATCGTTCCCGTGGTTGTAAACCACACCAGGGACTGCTTTGAAAATCACATGCCCTGGGTAAAAAAGACAACGGTGGTGATCGAGTACTGCGAGCCCATCAGGATCAAAGAGCTGGATAAGGACGACCAGAAGAACATCGACCAGTACGTCAAGAATATCATCGAAGAGACCTACGTAAGAAACGAGAATCTTGAGATCTGACCTGTCATGACACAAACAAAACCTCTTCCCATTGGCGCATCGCCTTTGGAAAGAGGTTTTTTATTATCACATCTTGCTGCCCTTTGAGCCGCCGCCAAGGTGAACTCCCTCAAGTACGTTGGTATCAAAGGAGTATACAACCTTGTGGTTCTCTCTGTCTGCCTTAAGAGCCAGCTGTATCATATTGTCTAAAAGGTGCTCATATTTCATTCCCAGGGGCTCCCACAGATAGAAGGAAAGGGAACCGGGGATAGTATTGATCTCGTTGAGATATACTTCATTGGTAGCCATATCGATCATGAAGTCGATACGGGAAACGCCGCTGCAGCCAAGGCAGATGAAGGCGTCTACAGCCATCTTTCTGATCCTGTCTCTCATCTCGGAAGAGATATCAGCGGGGATCTTCCTCTTGAGGGAAGCCATACCCTTGCTGCCGCCGGTCTTTGCGCCCTTTGCGCCGCCCTTGGCTCCGCCGATGTACTTATCCTCAAAGCTTAATATATCGTCTGAGTTAACAGGCTCCTCGCACTCGGAAGCCTCTGCGCTCTCATAGTCACCAAGAACCGAGCAGTTGATCTCCTTGAGCTGTGAGATGGCACGCTCAACCAGGATCTTTCTGGAAAATTCAAAACCAAGATCAAGAGCCTCCAAAAGTTCCTCTTTGTTTGAGGCCTTCTTGATACCGATACTGGAGCCCAGGTTAAGGGGCTTTACGATAACGGGATATGTGAATGCAGCCTCGATCTTAGCAACCAGGCCGTCCACGTCCTCATAATCCTTCCAGGTATAGCACTTGCAGTCAAGGACAGGAATATTGTTGTCCTTGAGAACAGTCTTCATAACATATTTGTTCATTCCAACGGCAGATGAGAGGACATCGCATCCAACAACGGGAAGTCCCAGTGTTGTAAGGAAGCCCTGCAGTGTTCCGTCCTCAACGTTGGTTCCGTGAACAATGGGGAAAGCCACATCCACTGTAGTGATCACGTTGTTTCCGAACTTCTTCATGGGGTATCTTACAAGAGAAACCTTGTCCCCGTCCTTGACCCAGATAACTCTGGTGCTCTTCTTCAAAAGCTCCGGAATATGGGTGTATTCCTCGATCTTACCCACATCCTCTCCAACGTAATAGTCATAGTTCTTACTGATATATACGGGAATAACCTCGTACTTATCTGTGTTGATATATCCAATAGCCTGGATGGCAGAGATAATGGAGATCTCATGCTCCGTACTCTTGCCGCCAAATAAAACCGCAACCTTCAGCTTCATATTCTTCCTTCTTTCATAAAATCACTTATAGTTATCAGGCAGATCATTCTCCAAAAGTATAACCTTTTCTCTGCCTGCGTCAAGCTCATACATAAGAGCGGATGCCTCGTTAAAGGTACTCTTCACAAAAATCCTCTCGGTGTCAAAGCCTGCGCCAAGGGCTCCCATCTTGATGGAAGTGCTGTTCTTCTCTCCCACAAGAATGATGTAATCGCACACAGCTGCCGCCTGAGCACCAAACTCCCGGTTATACTCATCCTCTTTTGCCCCAAGCTCCACCATACCCGGTGTCACCAGGATCTTCACGCTGTCGGTAAAAAGAGCCAGCGTCTCAAGGGCCACTTTGGCTCCGTTGGGATTTGAATTGTAAGCATCGTCAAGGATCGCAACATTGCCGTGCTTTGTAAGCTCAAGTCTGTGAGGAACGCTCTGAAGGCGTCTGACCGCCATCTTAAGCTTGGTCATGGGAATTCCGAGGCTGTTGGCCGCTGCAATGGCTCCCACGATATTCTCTACGTTGTGCCTTCCCACCAGCTTTGTGGTGTACTCGGCGCTCTCTCCGGCAGGGGATGTGACCGTGAATGTCGTACCAGCCCCTGTCACCGTAATATCCGTAGCCCTGTAGTCGTTGCCCTCGTCAAGTCCGTAGGTTATGGCATCGGGATACTTCATATTTTCCCGGATGATCTCGTTGTCGCCGTTTACAAACTTAAGGTGTTTACCGGGAACCTTGCCTCCTTCAGACTTCTCTTTTTCATCGACCGCATCCAGAAGCTCGTACTTGGTACTGATGATATTCTCAAGAGAGTGGAAGGTCTCAAGGTGCTGATATCCGATGGATGTAAGGATTCCGTCATCGGGATGAACAATGTCCGTGATCTCCTTGATGTCATGGAGGTGACGGGCGCCCATCTCGCAGATGAAGATCTCGTGGGTGGGCTGCATGTGCTCTCTTATGGTCCTTACGATTCCCATGGGAGTGTTGTAGCTCTCGGGGGTCATAAGAACTCTGAAGCCCTCGGACAAAAGAGTGTTCAGATAATACTTAACGCTGGTCTTGCCAAAGCTTCCTGTGATTCCGATGATGCGAAGTCCCTCGTGTTCATTGAGGATCCTGACTGCATCGTCTATATAGTATTTGTTGATCCTGTTCTCAATGGGCTTGTTGATGAGATTTGCAAGGGCCGTAAGCAGCGGAAGGAAAGCCACATATACCGCACAGGCCACCATCTCGGCAACTACCACCGAAGTGTTGTCACCCCTTGTAACTGCCGATGTGATGATCATTGTAAGTCCGAATACAAGAAGCGTGATGACCGCGTAGGTTACGATCAGTCTCTTTACCCTGTCCGTTACCACAAATTTCTTCTTGGCGGGCCTTGGAAGATACGCGATGATAAGCGCGATATAAATGCCCAGAACCAGAAGAAGTATAAACAGTCCGGGGCCTGCGCCTATTACGTTCCGCCCGAAAGCCACCGACAGCGAAAGCAGAAGGATCGCTCCGTGGGCACAAAGCCTTAAGGGAATGCTTCTAAGGAACCTGAAATACCCCTGGAACTGGTAGCTTGAAAGCTGCAGCATGTGGGTGTAGTACCGAAGCGCCAGAAAGGCAAAGCACAGCACGGGAATTATCATTATTAGTGTGGAAGCAAAAAACATGTTTATCTACCTCAGATGCTGATCCCCAGGAAGCTTCCCAGGATCTTGTTGTAAAGATATACGTTATCAAGGAATGAATAGTGGCCTGCGCCGTTTATAACCGCAAGACCTGCCTCAGGCATCAGCTCCTCCATCTTCTGTCCGTCAGACAGCGGAGTGGCCGTGTCCTGATCTCCCCATATCAAAAGAGCCGGCATTGTCACGGAAGGCATATAGGGCGTAAGGTCCTCGTTTACCACCTTCACAAGACTTGCTCTCATAACCGGTGAAGCCGCAGCATAGTCCGCGCTTCCAAACTTCTTCTGAAGAGCGTCCAGCACTCCGGGAAAGGCCTTGGAAATTCCGGTCTTAGTGATGAGGTTCTTATAGAACTTGTATCTCTTTGTGCGCTTACTCTGGGCAGCGGTCCTTACCGGAGGAACTCCCGCAGCATCCGTGAGGATAACCTTGGGCACTGTAAATCCTGCCTTAATCCTGCCGTCATGTATCCCGGAGGTAAGCTTGATGATGACCCTGCCTCCCATGGAGTGTCCAAGGAAAATGATCTCCTTCTCATCAGGGTAAAGCTGCTTTATAAAGTCCAGAACGAAGTTTACGTAGTCGTCCACATTCATGGGCTCCTTTGGCTCATCGCTCTTGCCAAAGCCCGGCATGTCCATGGCTACAACGTGATACTTCTTTTTCGTAAAGTTCACCAGTCCGGAAAAGAGTTCTATATTTGAGCCCCAGCCGTGAAGCAGCACCAGCATTGTACCGGCGCCTTCATCTATGTAATTGATATTTAATCCGTTTATATTCGCTTTCATGACCCATCCATATTAACACCGGATACTATCCGTTGCAAATTCTTAAAGATGACTACAATCTGGAGAAAAATGCTCTCACTTCTCCAGCACACTCAGCATAAAGATAAGGAGCGCGTCCTCCTCTGGATCGTTCATGATGCCCCCAAGTGAAGCATCCTTGTAGCTTCTCTCGGTATCATCCGTAACAAAATTCACCGCCTTTGGATTCATCCCCATAAAGTAATGGGCATGGTTCTCTATAATGGTGGTGTATTCATGGTTGTAGATGATATGGTCCGTTATGGTAAGGCACCTCATATCCTGCAGCATTTTGCCAAAGCCATCTTTTGCCGCGGCATCCGTAACAAGATAAGTAGACCTTGACGCAGCCTGGGCTATGGCCTCTGACTTTTTCATCAGATACTTCATGAGAACTCCGCAGGTCTGAACATCTACCTGCTGACTGATGGAAAGATAAGTCACTGAGCCCAGGAAGATATTCTCATCCGTATCGAAAAGTTCCTTAAAGTCGCTCCTTGCAAAGAAGTCGGTAAGAACATTGTGATAGGAAGATGACCCTGTCGCCCTGTACAGCTGAGCTGCCGCCTTAAAGGAAGCGGTGTTGTCGGTTATCTTCTGATTATTCAAAAAGCAGCTCCACGCCCTGTCCGCTGCCTTAAGGCAGGTGGTGGCAAACTCGCCGTCATACTGCTGATAAAAGTAACTGAATCTTGCCAGCATCGACGCAAAACTTATGGTGGCATCCATTGATACAGGAGTCACAAAAACAGGCGCTGCAAAGAGGTCTGCCCCTTCCGCTGCATTGGTAACAGCCGCCCCGTACACCCCTCCGGTCCTGGGGTCCTGCATTTTAAGAAGCCATTCCACTTCGTACCTGACTTCATCGAGAATGTCCGGAATATCGTTGCCACTCTCGGGAATCCCGCTGTCATCACTAAAAGCGGATTCATTCATCTCATAGGCCATGATCAGGTCTTCGGCAATCCGGCATCCAAGGGCCGAGTCCTTACCCGCCTGCTCATCCATATGCCATCCTCCGGTCACATCAAGTTCCACGGAAGGGTCCTCCTGGAGGTGAGCCGCTGTGGTATGACATGCGCTATGGGCGTTATCTCCTGCGTAGTTCTCCGACAAAGCCAGTCCGCACCGGTTTATGTAGTATTTTTTGCAGGCCTCATCAAAGAGCCCCCCGTATACATCCTCTCCAATATAGAAAGAGTAGGACTGTCCAAGCTCGTCCGAAAAGATGAAATACCTTCCTTCATCCTCCAGATCGTTGAAATACCCTATACTGTCATACTCCCCAAGTTCCTCATTGTATACGGACTTAAGTATCTGCCCGGTGTACACCTGATCCCCCGATTCGACATCATATATGGCGAAGGAATCTGTAAGGTTTTCTCCTCTGAATACCACTGCCTTCTCCGAAGCAGCTTCATATCCCACCTGATCCACCAGGGTATTTGGTATTTGAACAGGCTCTTCGTAATCGACCTGCACCGGAACCACAAACGAAGTGATATCGGCAACATCTGTGGGCAATTCAGCAGAAGAAGCGCCGCAGCCAGCGACGCTTCCCAACAACGGCAATATGCATGCCAGACTTATCATTTTGTTCTTTTTAAGTAGCCTTGAAAAAAAATTCATATCAATTATCAGTAGTTATCGAGAATTCTCTGAAGGTGTCCCGTTATCCTCTCAAATCCCGCTTTCTTAAGCTCCTCTCTGAACTGCTGTACCTTCTCCTCCGCGGTTCCCTCGTACTGTCCTGAGGAAATCTGAGGAATGTATGTATCAAAAATACTCTTTATGCTTTCAACCTCTTCGTTGACGGCGGGAGTGGAAAACGGCACTCCTTCAAAGGGATACTGGATTGCCAGGTGCTCATAGTCATCTATAAGCTCGTAGTATGCATCCCAGTCATATGCCGCATCGGGAATCTCCATCTCATCCCGTCTCCCCCACCAGAAGTTGGTG
Organism: Butyrivibrio sp. FCS014; assembly: GCF_000526935.1. Taxonomy (GTDB): domain Bacteria; phylum Bacillota; class Clostridia; order Lachnospirales; family Lachnospiraceae; genus Butyrivibrio. The sequence goes on from NZ_JAHA01000008.1 coordinate 94,492, forward strand.
GTAATACTGTCTTGTTCTTCATTGTAGCCGCTGGGTCTTTCAAGCATTCCGTTTTCCAAGATCTGGTACTGCTCACCTTCCACTCCATAGCGCATAAGCCTGTAGCAGGTAGTATCATTGCGGATCATGTCATATACAAGAAGGGCCATTTCAGGATTCTTTGATCTGGAAGAAACTGCCATCGCACCGTGGATATTGCTCAGACGAACAATGTTCCCGCTCTCTCTTCCAAACCAGAAGAAGTCCAGATTAACTCCAGGCTGACGAACAGTCATTGTGGGCTGCACCGAGGTGTAGTACTTCTGGGTATGATGCTGAATGACAGAAGATTCTCCTCTGTAGAACTCTTCCTCGTTCTCTCCGGCATCATTCACATCTCTTCTCCACACTCCCATGCTGTTCCACTTCTTCATGAGTTTAGCAAAGTCAACAAAATCCGTCCCTTCATAATATGGAGAGATTATCTTTCCGGGGTTCGTCATATCCTGTCCCCAGATACCATATCCGGTAAGTTCATAAATGGGAACATATCTTGAAGCTGACATGAGATACCCTTCCGTCAATGCGGATCCGTCCCGGTCTCTGTCCCAGGGTATCATCTCCGGATGCTTTTGAATCACTGTCTCAAAATATGTATCCATATCTTCAAAAGAAGCTATCTCTTTAAGTCCCGCTTCATTAGCTATATCTTTTCTGTAGATAAAACCGTGATTTGTCCACTGACTGTACTCGTTCTCCGGTATCAGGTAGATATCACCCTCATATTTACAGTTCTCCCACTGCCTTGGAGTAACATTGGCATAGGTGATGCTGCAATAGTCTCTCAGCATATCCTCGGAAAGAGGAAGAAAGTTGCCCTTAATAACATTGGACCAGGCATCAAGCCAGTCTGAACTGGTTCCCACAAGGTCTATATCTGAATCCTCAGAAGAAAGTATTAAGTTATAATTGCGGAGATAATCATTCCACCCCACATAGTAAATATCAAGATGTGCGTTCAGACGCCTTTCAAGAATCCGGTTAAGCTCTTCAATAGCCTTCTCAGTCTGACCGTTGTGGGGTTTGTCGCCGATGGTAAGATAAGTGATAACTGTAGGCGCCTTTGTTCGGTCAATCACATCATTGGCATGAGGATTGACAGCATTTAAATAGGGGCGCTCTTTTCCGCAGGAAGCGGTGGCAAGAAGCATGGTAAGGGAAAGAATCACTGCAATTATTCTCTTATTCAATGCTTCCTCCTTTCTGCTCCTTCTCTGCCTTATTTCTGATCCTGAGCTCCACGAAAAAGTTCTTCAGCATCTGACTGCATTCATCCTGAAGAATACCCTTTTTCACCAAAACCTGATGATTGAAATCCGGGTTATTAAGTATGTCCATAACAGACCCGGCGCACCCGGCCTTAGGATTCTCCGCAGCCATGATCACTTCCGGAATCCTGGCCTGGACAATGGCTCCGGCACACATCTGGCAGGGTTCCAGTGTAACATACAATTTGCAGCCCTCAAGTCTCCAGTCCTTCATGAATTTGCCGGCCTTCTTAATGGCCGTTATCTCCGCATGCGCAAGGGGAGTTTTGTCGGTATTGCGCCTGTTGTAGCCACGGCCGATGATCTTGTCCTCGTAGACAATAACACATCCGATGGGAACCTCACCCAGTTTGTAGGCCTTCCTGGCCTGAGCCAGGGCAGCTCTCATATACTTTATGTCCATCTCCTCCTCAGGGGAAAGAGACTTCTTTGATCCTGTACCTGTCGCAGGTATTATTTTTTTACTTTCTTTTTTCATGTGTATCTGCTATATTTATATAGCGGCTCTGTGATGGGTGCATGTAGCAGTCCTTTTGTGTGAGAGTGGGTCTTATGCAATGGAAATCTGCGAACCGTGTCAGGTCGGGAACGAAGCAGCACTAAGTAGAACCTTCCATGTGTTGTAAGGTTGCCTGTTCTTTTCCGAAAGCAAACGTACATGCATCTTTCACAGGGTCGTCTTTTTATTTATTTTTTGCCCTCAAGGTATTTCATGTAATTGATGACCATCAGCGCGATCTTGAAGGTAAGGGCATCGTCAAATTTTCTGACATCAAGTCCGGAACTCTTTTCCAGCTTCTCAATCCTGTAAACCAGCGTATTTCTGTGAACAAAGAGCTGTCTTGAAGTCTCCGATACATTCAGATTATTCTCAAAGAATTTATTAATTGTGTTGAGGGTCTCCTCATCCAGATTGTCAGGCACTTCTTTGCCGCCGAAGATCTCATCTATAAAGATCCTGCAAAGACTCTCGGGAAGCTGATAGATAAGTCGTCCTATGCCAAGGGTATTGTAGGCATTTACAAGTTTCTCCGCATAGAAGATCTTGCCCACCTCCAGTGCCATCTTGGCCTCCTTGTATGATTTACTGAGATCCTTAAGGTCTTCTGCCACCATTCCGTAGGCAACGCGAACATTCAGCATGGCCTCTGTGTTCATCATGTCCACGATAGTCTCTGCAATATGCCCCACTTCCTCATATGACTGGCCCTTTGATAAGCTCTTTATAAGAATTACGCTGTTCTCATCGACAGCGGTCACAAAGTCACCGGAGTGATTTCCATACATGCTTGAAAGCAGTTCCTGAGCCGAATTATCAACGGCATTTCTGGTCTCAACAAGAATTATCACCCTTGGTGCATTGACCTCGATCTTCAGCTTCTTGGCTCTGTTGTACACATCGATAAGAAGCATGTTATCAAGCAGAAGATTCTGGAAGAAGTTATTCCTGTCAAATCTCTCCTTATATGCCACTATAAGATTCTGAAGCTGGCTGACTCCGATCTTACCAACCATATATGCATGCTCGCTGTCGCCCTTGGCTAAAAGCACATACATAGGCTCTCCGTCATCCATTACCTTAAACAGATGTACATCGCCTATAACCTGCGAATCCACCGGCGAATTGGCAAAGCTGGTAATTATCGAGATGTCGAGAAAATCCTTCTCGCTGTTCCCGGCGATCACCTCTCCACTAAGATCCATAACGCAAAGTTCAACCTTCGTAATAGTGCTCAACTCTTCAATGCTGCTTTTGATCGTCTGCGCGGATATCATACCATGCCCCTTTCCTGGAAATCATGACATACTTCAACACTTATATCATAACACAAAAAAGAGAGCTGCGCGATTATGCGCAGCTCCCTGAAAATTCTTGCTTAATGAAGTTCTGCTCTCGGCTAAAGCCTCGCCAGAACAAAGTAGTACACTAAGCTCGAAAAAACCTCGCTAAGTGATTACTTTTAGTTTGTGATTGTCTGCTCTGTCTCTTTGTCGAATACGTGGATCTTCTCAACATCGAATGCAAACTTAACCTTGTCGCCGGGTCTTGCTGTTGTACGAGAATCAACTCTTGCTGTGATAGGGAACTCAGCGAGATCGAAGTACAGATAAACTTCTGCACCAAGAAGCTCGTATACGTTGATTGTTGACTCGAATACAGCCTTGGATGTGTTAACAACCATCTCGGAATCATCAACATCCTCAGGACGGATACCGAATGTAACAACCTTTCCAGCGTAGCCGCCATCGATAAGCTTCTTAGCCTTTGCAGGAGGAAGCTCGATGAGCTGATCAGCGATCTTAAGGGAAGCCTTGTCACCGTTAACAACAACTTCAGCATCAAGGAAGTTCATCTGAGGTGATCCCATGAATCCTGCAACGAAGAGGTTGCCGGGCTTGTCATAGAGGTTCTGAGGTGTATCAACCTGCTGAACAACACCGTCCTTCATAACTACGATTCTGGTACCAAGAGTCATAGCCTCTGTCTGGTCATGTGTAACGTAGATGATGGTTGTGCCCAGTCTCTGGTGAAGCTTAGCGATCTCTGTTCTCATCTGAACACGGAGCTTAGCATCAAGGTTTGAAAGAGGCTCGTCCATAAGGAATACCTTAGGGTTACGAACGATAGCACGTCCCATAGCTACACGCTGTCTCTGTCCACCTGAAAGAGCCTTAGGCTTACGATCAAGGAGCTTCTCAAGGTCAAGGATCTTAGCTGCGTTTCTAACCATTGTATCGATCTCGTTCTTAGGAACTTTTCTAAGCTTAAGTCCGAAAGCCATGTTATCATAAACTGTCATGTGGGGATACAGAGCGTAGTTCTGGAATACCATCGCGATATCTCTGTCCTTAGGCTCTACATCGTTAACAACTCTGTCACCGATCTTAAGTGTACCTGAAGAGATATCCTCAAGTCCTGCGATCATACGAAGTGTTGTTGACTTTCCACATCCTGAAGGTCCTACGAAAATAATGAATTCTTTATCCTGGATCTCAAGGTTGAAATCCTTAACAGCCTCGAAGCCGTTGGGATAAACTTTTGTTACATGCTCAAGTGATAAACTTGCCATACCAATCATTCCTCCTAAAATAAGTGAATAAATCTTACACGCTAGATTAAAGTATAGACATTTGCCTGTTTATTGACTATTCACTATTTTCACAAAGATTTAATTTTTCATTAGCCAATCTGACAAGAAAACCTGTGACTAATGTGGGTAATCTCAATGTTGACGAATAATCCAAAATATCACTGTGCAATTTGCCCATTGCAAAAATCCGTCAAAATGATAGTCGCCCGGCTCCCTGCTGACGCGCTCTTGTAAGTGCGCGCCTTCCGGACTCTATCAAATCTCTGGCATTCCGGCCTCCGTTAGGGAAAAGAACCGCTCCCGCATTGACTTCCAGATCACTTACTTCGCTTCCTGATGTGGCGTCATGAAGGAAGAGCTGCATCTCATCAGTCTGCTTTCTGACATCCTTCTCGTCACCGACTCCCTTCAGGAATACTGTAAACTCACTGTCTCCCGTCCTGCCAATTACATCCGTTGATCTGAATCCGGATTTTAATCCTCTTGCAAATTCACGGAGCTGATCGTTGAATTGTGCCGATCCTTTTTCATTGATTCTGTCTCTTGTAATATTAGTGCCGATAACAAACAGCATTCCCTTATTATCCGCTCCCTCAGCCGTGTAGCTGTCGATTTCCTTAAGAGTCTCTTCGCCTGTCAGCAGTCCTGTTATTATATCCGTCTCATGCTCGGCGGCCGCTTTTCTGCCTGCAGACTTTTGGATGGCGTCCGCAACCAGATTTGCAAGAAGCACCAGAAGAACAAACGCCACTGAGATCAGTACCATGGCAGCACAAAATCTGTAGCCCGGTTCCATGCTCCTTCCAACCATGGTATTCATCTGCCCTTTGCTGATGAGCACAATGCAGCCGCCGTTAGCCGATTGCAGTGGCACAACTATGGTATAGCCGTAATTCGGAACTTCTGTCATTAATACATTCTTTTGGGAAATGGCGAGTTTGACTGTATCTTTGGAAAGTGACGGCGGGACTTTGTCCCAGATGGAGCTTGATCTTGCAGGAACCCTTTCAAAGCCTCTGGAACATATGATATCGCCGCTAAGACCTATGATCGCCTGACCGTCTGCCAGGTATTTCTCCCGGAACAGCTGCTCACTGATGGTTTTCACCGGAAGATATGCAACAAGAAAGCCTCTTGTCTGACCGGAAAACTTGGCGCTGTACACAATCATGATCTCGGCAATGGAGCTCTGAACATCTCTGGGAAGCACCATTCCGGATCCGCCATTGGCATAGTCCGAAGACAGCTCGGCAAAGTAACTCTCATTACTGACATCAACGTCCCTGTTGTTCATATCAAAGCCTTTGCCGTTCTGATCGCAGATGATGGCATAATTGACTGAGCTCTCCTCAAGAATGTTCTCCAGCATGTACACCAGCTGGCTTCTGTTATCGTCCATTCTGAGTTTGCTCATGATATTGCCTGTGGCATAGACAACAGATGTGGAATTGCTGATATCCACATCTATCTTTCTGAGTTCATCCTCAACTTCGAGGGCTATCTGCGTCTCTTTTGCATAAACAAGCTCATCCCGTATTGCATTCAGATAGGTCACGATAGCAACAGCCACCGCGATCATGCAGATAATCATTGGAAAAAACCACCTTAGATGTGATCTCTTCATGTGCACCTCACTGATCTTCTTCGTCGATCTTCTTTATGGCATTGTCGAGCTCTTCCTCTTCAGAGAGCTCAGCCTCCTTAGGTTCAAATTTTTTGAATGTCTCACTGTATAAAAACGCGCACAGATATCCCGGTCCGGCAAAGCCAAAAAGGAACAGGATAGGTACGACTTTGTAATCCATAAGATAATACAAAACAAAGGGAAGAAGTGTCACGATTGCCATGGCAATGGTCTTGGGAAGTGCCAGTATAGCCATGAGGAACGCATTCTTGATGGTCCCGGGAATCGTGTTAACAAACTTTGCCAGCAGCGGGAAAATGTACAGGGATGCCAAGTACAGAATAAGTGACACAGCAAAAAGGATGTACTTGTAAACCACTGCGTTCCCTTTCATGATCAGGTAATCCATCAGCAGGATTCCGCCTGCCGCAAACATGATAACCATGAGGATCATTCCCTGCACAAAGTTCTCCTTGAAGGACTTGAAGAAAGTTTTTGTAACATAGCTCTCCTCATCTCTTACAATCTTAAGGAGCACGAAGTGCATGCCTGTGAGAGCAGGTCCCAGGGGAATCGATGCGATGATACCAAAGAGCCAGGCATATAAAACGTAGTTAAAAGCAAACTCCTGCTCCCCCATCAATATCGGTCCCAGCATAAAAAACTGCTCTACTAAAAGCGGAAGTGCAAAGACCAGCGTAAGCACGTTGATCCACATCACATCTGCCATTTTGGTAAGCCCCCTCATAAGCGGACTGTCCAGATCAAAAATTCTTCCCATAATTCAACAAAACTCCTTGTATTACTGTCTGTTTAATTTCAGCTCCATGGGATAATACCGTATTCCGTCGGTTGTAGTCTCCGGAGCCGTATCACAAAATCCCCTTTTGTGATAAAAGCCTGTGGCATAAGGCGCAGCATTTACTGTCAGCGAATCCACGCCCTCTTCTGCCAGAGCGTACTCGCTCACATACCGTAAAAGAGCCGTGGCTACCCCGCAGCGATGGTAATTCCGGTCCACAAACAAAAGAGAGATATGCTTCTTCTCACGCAAAGAAAGCATACCCACATATTTGTCTTCCTCCACTGCCACAAACAGCTGATAGTGCCCGGCCACAAACATCTTCCGCAGCATATCGTCGGTGATAAACTTGCGGAAATTATCTATTCCCTCCTGAGAATAGTCAGGGGCGTTAAATCTTACGAAGGTTTCCCACGCAAGCTTCATCGCCCCGTCCCAGTCAGAATGGTAAGCGCATCTTACCATTATTTTTGAAGTGTCAATTTTTGGCTCCACTCTCAATCACTTTCTTGATCCACTCATACTGGTCAGCATAAACCTGCTCCCTGCCAATCTCCTGCTGAAGCTCGTGACGAAGTCCGTCATAAAGTTTAAGCTCAACGTCCTTGATCTGCAGATCATTCTTGTAGATGTTGTAGAGCTTTTCAGGTCCCTCACCGTAGTTGCCTACAGGGTCTTCCTTACCTGCTGTGATCAGGATGTGGAGATCCTTGGGGATATCCTCCATCTTGTCTGTATCCTGAACTCTCTTAAGAAGCTCAGCCATTGTCTTGAATCCGTTTAAGGTGAAGACAAAGTTGCAGGCAGGATCAGCAATGTATTTGTCAATGCTGGCTTCGTTGTGTGAAAGCCAGTCAAAGGGAGTCCTGGGATTGTCAATCCTCTTGGTATAGTTCTTAAAGGCCATGTTGTTAACCATGGTTGAACGATACTTCTCTCCCATAAGAACGGAAAGGAAGTTTACAAGTCCTCCAAGGCTCTTAACAGTGCCGTTTGGCATAAAGGCTGTTCCCTGAATGATGGCGCCTTTGATACCTGTGCCGTATCTTGTTATATATTCTCTTGCCACAAAAGAGCCGAAACTGTGTCCCAGAATCAGACACGGAATTCCGGGATACTCTTCCTGTGTCATCTTTTTAAGCCTGTGAGCATCTCTTACAAGAACTGTAGCAGGATCGTTTTTGCAGAAATATCCATAGGTACCCTTCTCGCCGACAGATCCGCCGTGTCCAAGATGGTCGTTGCCGATTACGATAATGCCTTTCTCAGCCAGGTAATTTGCAAATTCATCGAAGCGATCGATGTACTCCTGCATTCCGTGGATGATCTGCACGATTGCAATAGGCTCACCTTCAGGAATCCACCTAATAGCATGAAGCATTGTCTGTCTGTCTCTTGATTTGTAAGTCAGTTCCTCTTTGCGTACCATTTGGAAATCCCTCCCATAAGAATTATGTATATATATATAATACTACAGATTTATCCGCTTTGGTCCACTTATTATCAGCAGATCTCAGCTCCGGCAGGCATATCTTTTTCGGGAACCATAAGAGAAAGGTTACCCTCGGCATCCTCTGCGCAAAGCAGCATACCCTCGGACAATACTCCGGCAAGCTTTGCAGGCTTTAAGTTCACAAGAACCATCACCTTCTTGCCCACCATCTCCTCAGGTGAGTAGTACTTTCTGATGCCTGATACGATCTGCTTGACCTGGCTTCCGATCTTGACCTGTGAGCACAGAAGCTTCTTGGATTTCTCAACAGCTTCGCACTTAATGATCTCGCCAACCTGGAACTGCATTGTTCCAAAGTCGTCAAAAGAGATCTCGTCCTTGGCCGGAATATCTATCTCAGCCTTCTTGTCCTCATCATCGGCCTTGGCTTCAGGTGCGGGAGCAGGGGCAAGACCTGCCTTTGCAAGATTGATGGCTGCAACTCTCTGAGACTCCTCAAATTCTGCCTTCTGCTTTTTTGTGATCTCTGCTGCCTTCTCAAGAACATCCTTGAGATCCTTCCTTGCAAAGAGCATCTCGGGATTCTCGGTAACCTTTGTTCCGTTCTTTACAAGACCAAACTCGCCAAGCTGATCGAAATCTCTGTCGGGAGCGGAAAGCTGCTCTTTGATCTTCTCTGCAGTCTCGGGCATAAAGGGATCAAGGAGAGCCGCACCGATGGAAATAGCCTCCACCAGATTGTAAAGGACTGTTGAAAGCCTGTCCTTCTTGCTCTCATCCTTACCAAGGATCCAGGGCTCGGTTTCATCAATATATTTGTTGCATCTCTTAAAGAGTGTGAATATCTCGGTCAAAGCATCAGCTACTCTGAGCTCGTTCATCTTGGCTTCTACCTTGTCGTAGCATGCGCAGGCCACAGCCTTAAGGTCGTCATCCACCGGCTCTTTTACCCCGGTATCTGCAACCACGCCACCAAGATACTTGTTGCTCATGGCGATGGTCCTGTTTACAAGGTTACCCAGAGTATTGGCAAGATCTGAGTTAAAGCGCTCCACAAGAAGCTCCCAGGTGATCACACCGTCGTTGTCAAAGGGCATCTCGTGAAGAACGAAGTATCTTACGGGATCAACGCCGAAGAGGCTTACAAGGTCGTCGGCATAGATAACGTTACCCTTGCTCTTACTCATCTTCTCACCGCCCTGCAGAAGCCAGGGATGTCCGAATACCTGCTTGGGAAGAGGCTCCCCAAGGGCCATCAGGAAGATGGGCCAGTAAATTGTATGGAAGCGGATAATATCCTTACCGATAAGGTGAAGGTCCGCAGGCCACCACTTCTTGTATTCTTCGCTGCTGTTGCCGTCCGCATCATATCCGATACCGGTAATATAGTTTGTAAGGGCATCAAGCCATACATATACAACGTGCCTGTCATCAAAGTCTACAGGAATTCCCCATTTAAAAGAGGTCCTGGAAACGCACAGATCCTGAAGTCCGGGAAGAAGGAAGTTGTTCATCATCTCGTTCTTGCGGGATACGGGCTGGATAAAGTCAGGGTGAGTGTTGATGTGCTCTATAAGTCTGTCTGCGTATTTGCTCATCTTGAAGAAGTAAGCCTCTTCCTCAGCGGGATGAACAGGGCCGCCGCACTCAGGGCACTTCCCGTCAACAAGCTGAGACTCCGTGTAGAAAGCCTCACACTCTGTACAGTACATTCCCTTATAAGAGCCCTTGTAGATATCGCCCTGATCGTAAAACTTCTTGAATATCTTCTGAACCTGCTTAACGTGATCCTCGTCAGTGGTTCTGATAAATCTGTCATAGGATGTGTCCATGAGATTCCAAAGACCCTTAATGGTGTCGGAAACCTGGTCTACAAACTCCTTGGGGCTTGCACATCCTGCCTCAATGGCTCTGGTCTCAATCTTCTGTCCATGCTCATCTGAGCCTGTCTGAAAGTGAACATCAAAGCCGTCTCTTCTCTTATATCTTGCGATAGCATCAGCCAGCACGATCTCATAGCTGTTTCCGATATGAGGCTTGCCTGAGGTGTATGCTATAGCGGTTGTAATATAGTACTTGCCTTTATTCTGCATTGCCGTAACATCCTTCCTGATATATGTGCCATTTAGTGACACAAGATTTCGCATCCGGTCTCTGTAACCAGAACCTCAACCTCCCACTGGGCGGAGGGCTTGAGATCTGCGGTGTACACAGTCCAGTCATTTTCTTCATCAATAAATATCTCGTCGGTTCCCATATTTACCATGGGCTCGATGGTGAATACCATACCGGGCACCATCAGCATTCCTGTTCCGGGCTTGCTGACATGGCTTACATAGGGTTCCTCATGGAATTCATTGCCGCAGCCGTGGCCACCAATCTCCTTGACAACGGTATAGCCGTTATCCAGCGCATGCTGATGAACGGCGTGTCCCATGTCTCCGATCTGTGTCCAGGGAATAACAGCCTTGATTCCTGCTTCCATACACTCCCGGGTTACATCGACAAGGCGTTTCTTTTCGGGAGAGACCTCGCCGATGCAAAACATTCGTGATGAATCCGAAAAATAACCGTCCAGAATGGTGGAACAGTCAACATTTATGATATCTCCCTCCTTGAGGATAATATCCTCTGAAGGAATTCCGTGGCATACCTCTTCGTTAATGGAGGTGCACACGCTCTTGGGAAATCCCTGATATCCCAGGTCTGCGGGAATTCCGCCCATCTTGGAGGTGACATCGTTTACAATATCGTCGATCTCCTGGGTGGACATGCCTGCCCTGATCTTGTCTCCCACTTCATCAAGCACCGCCATGTTGATAACGGCACTCTTCTTGATCCCCTCAATATCCTTCTCGGTCTTAAGGAGTTTTCTGCTGGGCACCAGAATTCCCTGATGCTCAAAACCTATTATCTTGTCGTCAAACGCTGCGTGGCAGCTCTTGTATTTCTTGCCGCTTCCGCACCAGCAAATATCGTTTCTGTCTAATCTTTTATACATAAAAACCCTCTTTTTCCGATAAATACTCAATATATAGTATGCTATCCCTAACCGTAAAAGTCAAATGACAGCACTGTTTTCGGGCTCTCCTTAAGTGCTTTTTTCAATAATGAACAGCCATTTTTGAGTTATGAGGCTCGGGAACAGGGCTGTTTTGCCTGATGTAATCAATGAGAATATCAGGCATTTCCTCGGAATAAGTCCTGATGGTGGGGCTGTTTCCTATGCACTCGTATCCACCGGTACCGGTAGCTCTGTAGTTGCTGGCAACCAGAGTGTACTCTTTGTCTTCCTCAAGTTCTGTTCCGTCCAGCTTCTTAAGTACAACTACTCTCTCACCGACAGGTTTTGTCAGGTCGAACTCGTACCAGAGGTTGGCAAAAAAGTCATAGTTGTAATGTTCAACCTTTGGCTGCAGGAACACATTGGAGATGGCCACTTTTCCGGTTTCGGGGTCATAATCAAAATACTCCGCGCATCTCTCCAGAGCCTGCTTCAAAACTGCCTTTGTGACGCTCTTAACCTCCATGGTGTTGGAGAACTTGTAGATTCCAAGTACGTCTCTTATGGTTGTGCCCTTGTGAAGTCCCAATGGATCGTTGGAAAGTGATGTGCAGGAAAAGTCTGTACCGGCAAACTTAAGCTGCGCTTCATTAAACAGGTCCGCAACCTTGCTGCCGTTCATGGCTATATCCAGCTTCTGCTCAACGGGAATCTCTTCCCAGATCTGTCCGATGGGCTCATCCAGCCACTTTTCAAGGTCTTCTGTCATCTGATCCATGAAGCTGTGGGCAGCCATTATTTCTTTTGCCCTCTCGCTCACTCCCTTTACGGGAACAAGCTTTGAAGTGATGTTCCAGGCACCCTTGCTGCCTTCTGCCACAACCTCGGCATAAATACCGGCTTTATCCGGAGGCTGTACTCCGTGGGTTCCGGCGATGTCAACGCTCTCTATGGCAATATGCTGATGACCTGTAAGGATTATGTCAAAATCCAGCTCCCTGCAGATCTGGCAGGCCTGATTCTCCAAAGTACCGGACAGTCTTTTGCCGGTCTTAAGGTCCTCTTCAAATCCGCCGTGATAGATGCAGACCTTAAGGTCACATTTGTCCCGAAGGTTATCAAGCTCTTTCCTCAATGCCTCCACCGGGTCTGTCACAACCAGCTCAGTGAGGTTCTCTTTCTTTTCCCAGACATTTACAAATCCGGTCACGGCAGCGGTGATGCCCACCCTTGTGCCGTCCTTCATGGTGTGTATCACGCTCTTTTTGATGCCAAGGGCGCCCCTCTTATCCTCAACATTGCAGCTGATGAGAGTGGCCTTCATCCGAGACACATAGTCCAGTATGGCATCGTAGCCGAAGTTGAAATCGTGGTTTCCCAAAGTGTAGTAATCAAGGCCCATGGCGTTGAAGCCTTCGGCCATGGGATTGAAATCATACATATCCCTGTGGCTCAGATAGTAGGAGATAAGCGGCGTTCCCTGAAGGGTGTCTCCGCCATCAAGAATAAGTGTGTCATCGTCCTTTTCAATCTGTCCGGCAACACAAAATAGCCCCGTGTTCTCGGGGCCATTCAGTGCATAGTCAATGGGATATAAATGTCCGTGTGTATCTGTGGTAAAAATAATACGCATTTAATTATCCTCTTGTAAGTTTAACTCTGATCCTTGTGGAGATGTACTCGATGATGAGGATCAGTACGATAAGTCCTGCCAGCAGCGCTCCTGCCTCATTCCATCTGTAGGAATTCATGGCAAAGATAAGGGGCGCACCGAAGCCGCCGGCACCTACCATACCGAGAATTGTTGCATCTCTCAAATTGATATCAAATCTATAAATTGCTGTGGATGCGAAGTTGGGCATCAGCTGGGGAAGAATTCCGTATCTTATCTTCTGCCAGGTGTTGCATCCTGCGGCATCCAGTGACTCAACCACCTTGGTGTCCAGATCCTCGATGGCCTCAATATACATCTTGCTGATCATACCGATGGAGCATACGCCCATGGTCAAAAGACCTGCGAAAGCGCCGGGGCCTGTTACACGGATGAACATAAGACCGTAAACGAAAGCCGGAATGGTACGGGCCATCATGATAATGATCCTGCCTGCAAAGGCAATGGGCTTGGGTGTTAAGTTTGATGCGGAGATAAACGCCAGGGGAACTGAGATGATGGCTCCCACAATGGTTCCAAGAAACGCGATACAAATGGTCTCCAGCATCAGGTAAGGAACACCCTTGGTGGAAAAGTCGAAGAGGAACTCAAGATCCGGATGGAAGATTCCCGAAAGGACGTTAAGGGCGATCTGTCCGCCGTCCTGGGTGGAGCCGCTGGTCTCAACGGCGCTTCCGCTCCATACAAGGAGTCCTACCACAACAAGTGCTGTTATTAAATTATAAACCCAGTCTTTGGGTCTTTTCTCGTATGCTGCTTGAATTCTCTGATTCATATACTACCTCCCGTCAGACAAGCTTCTTACGAAGTGTGCGGCTGACAGTCTCGATGATAAATACCGTAACGAAAAGGGCAATGAGGATCATTCCCACGCTGGGATACTCTCTCCAGCTGATCTTCTCATTCAGTATAAGACCGATACCGCCGGCACCTACGTAACCAAGAACTGCTGCATATCTAACGTTGCCTTCGAAGTTGAAAAGGCAGTTTGAAAGGTAGAAAGGCAGTACCTGAGGTATTATCGCGGAAACAAAAGCCTGTGATCTTGTGGCGCCCATGGCCTGCATGGCCTCGAAGGCTCCCATGTCAACAGTCTCAATCTCTTCATAGGTAAGTTTGCCGATATAGCCAAAAGAGAAAACGGCTATAGCCACGGTTCCTGCAAGAGTTCCAAGTCCGAAGACCAGTGTTGCCACCAGCGCGATTACGATGGTAGGAAGTGTCCTGATCAGGGAGAACATTACTCTTACAATGGAAACAACCACCTTGCTGGGGCACACATTGGTGCTGGCAAGCATTGCAAAAGGCACTGACAAAAGCGCACCCACTACGGATCCCAAAAGTGACATCTTGATGGTGTCAAAAAGAGGTGTCCATACAACGGGCATTACGCTTGTCTTGGGCGGGAACATCTCACCCAGAATAACGAAAAACTGTCCTATACGGGAAACCAGGATCTTCATGTCAAATCCGGTTATCTTAACGGAAAGAGCACTCATGGCAAGGATCAGAATCAGATAGATCGGTGCCCTGGAGGCTTTTTTGTAAGCTTTTTTGCCGTTGGGAAGGACATATTCTCTTGGTTTGAATATCTTATCGTATAAACCTAACTTCACCTGATTCACCCCTCTTCCTGGATATTGCCGTCGCGGTCAACCTTTCCGTTGTAGATCCTGTCAAGGACTTCCTGGGTTGCTCCTGAAGCAGGGCCGTCAAATACGATCTCACCCTCTCTGATACCAACAACTCTTGTGGCGTACTTAAGAGCCAGATCGATGTGGTGAATATTGATAAGGATAGAGATGTTCATGTCCTCATTGATCCTCTTGAAATCGCCCATAACCTGATTGGCGGTTACAGGGTCGAGAGCTGCTACAGGCTCATCCGCAAGAATGATCTGTGGGCTCTGAGCAAGGGTTCTTGCAAGAGCAACTCTCTGCTGCTGGCCACCGGAAAGCTGGTCGGCACGAACAAAGGCCTTATCAAGAATGCCTACTTTATCAAGGCACTCAAGGGCTTTGATCTTCTCCTCCTTGGTATAAATTCCGAAAGCAGATCTGTACCAGGGCATGTCCGGTACGAAAGCAGTCAGAACATTTTTGATTACTGTAGTTCTTGTGATCAGGTTGAATGACTGAAAGATCATTCCTATCTTCCTTCTGAACCTACGAAGCTGTTTGCCCGACAGGCTCATAACATCAACATCATCCACGGTGAGTTTACCGCTGGTGACATCGTGCATCCTGTTGATGGTACGAATAAGTGTAGACTTACCGGCTCCGGACAGACCGATGATAGCAACAAATTCTCCCTGCTCAATTGTGAGGTCCACATGCTTTAAGCCCTCAAAACCGTTGGGATATACTTTTCCGACATTTTCAAACTTGATCATGAGTTTTCTCCTAAAATCTAAATCGGGGGCTGCAAAAATCTTTCGTCTACTTGGCACGCTTGCGCTCGAAGATTTTTGGTAGCGGTACCAGGTTCGAAATAACCTCACCAGGTACCGACCAAAATCTACGGCCTGCGTAAGACGAAATGATTTCTGTACCCCCTCACTAATTTTTTATTCGCTCTATAAGCGCTCTCTAATTACTGCATTGACTTGATGAGTTCCTGAGCAGCTCTCTCTGAATCGTAGTCCTCTGACTTAGCCTCAACGTATCCGTTGTGGTTGTAGATAGAGATAACTTCCTTACCAGCATCTGTGTTTCCGATGTTGATGAATGCCTGTGTGATGGCAGCCTTGAAAGCATCATCCATAACGTCAGATGTCTTGCTTACGCTGATTGTATCGTTGTAGATACCGTCTGTAACACCGATAACGTTTGTCTCATCCCAGATAGAATCTGTTCTGCCGAACTCGGTTGTCCACTTCTCCTCGTTGTCACGTCTTGCATCTGCATAGCAGCAAAGAACGTCGATCTGGCCTGAAGCAAGTCTTGCAAAAGCATTACCGTAAGAATCAGCCTGTACAGCATGTGTAAGGTCTGTGATGTGCTTCTCATAGTTAGCCTGGAGCCAGAGTGAAGGATAGATATATCCTGCTGAAGATGAAGAGTTCATAACACTCCAGTTAAGACCATCGAGGTCCTCCCATGTGATCTCCTCGCCGTTGTTAACCTTAGCTGCGATAGCCTGGCCTGCCTCTGAAGGTCCTGCGATGATAAGTCCGCGATAGAAAGTAACCTGATCCTCTGTGGGCTCAGTGGGCTTGTTGTCGTTCCATGTCTTAGCATCAGGGCTCTCGATTGAAAGACCGTCTCTTGTAGCTGTAAGGATAACATCGCATCCGTCATCGTAAAGTACATATGTACCACCGGGGATAAGACCTACATCGATAGTTCCTGCTGAAAGTCCCTCACCTACTGCCTCGTAGCTGGTACCAACAGTGATGTCAACCTCGCCAACCTCGTATCCGAGACCTGCAAGCTCTGTTGTAAGAAGCTCCTTAAGGGGCTCTGTAGCTGTAACAATCTCATCGGGGTCACGTGAAGGTACGAAACCGATTGTAAGCTTGTCAATCTGTACAGGGCCTGCGGGCTCTGCTACAGCTTCTGCTGTCTCTTCTGCCGCCTGCTCAACAACAGCCTCTGCTGTCTCTGTAGCAGTCTCAGTTGATGCTGAATTGCCGCATCCTGCAAGCATTGCAACACATGAAACGCTTGCGAGCATAGTTGCTAAAATCCTCTTCATAATAATAATCCTCCTGCCTTACATATATAAGGTCTTAAAAAAATGATTTTTCCGCAAAAAAATACCCACGTGTATTACACATGGGTACTCCTTGCTAATTACACGACAAAAGTGTAAGTGATAAGCCCCTGTTTGTCAATGAAATCCTCGCTTTGGCGAGTTAAAGCGCTCAAGCAGAGTAGGTCACTGTCAATATGGAATGTGCCGAAACAAGAAGCTTTGCAGAGGACTCCCCCTCGCCCAAAACGACAGGCATGTCCTCGTCTGCTCTGTTAAGCAGCACAACCACCCTCTCCCCATCGGGATTAAGGAAGGCTACACTTTCAACCTTATCGGAATATCCGGATGATACGATGAGCTTAGCTCCCTCTTTAACGTATCTGGAAAAATGTCCAATATAGTAATAGGAAAGCTTCTTCTCGTAATCATCTCCGGCTTCGTTGGCTTTAATGGGCGCATCACAGTAGTTGCCCACATGGTTGGGGCCGCCCTGATAGTCAACGATCAGATTCCAGTCAAATATTGCGGTAATACCGCCCTTTAGATTACCAAGCATCTGGTGGGCATACATCTCGGCATTGTGAAGATCACCTTCCCCGGAAAACCTTGAATATTCAACACACCCCTCAGTAAAAAAGATCTCTTTTGAAGGGAAATGTTTCTTAATAAGACCAAGGTTTTCAAAGTGATCTCCCGTATACCAGTGCACGGCACATCCGAAAATATACTTGTCTGCACCTTCCCTGCCCATTATCTGTCTGAATCTGTCATAGGCGATCTCCTTGTTGTGATCCCACACAAGGATTCGAACATCTCCAAGCATTCCTGCCTTTTCCAGAGCAGGTCCCAGATATTCCACAGCAAACTCAGCTTCCTGATCAGCGTTGTATCTGCAGGAATCCCAGGTCTGCGTGGCGTTGGGTTCATTCTGGATGGAGGTAAAAGAAATATCGATACCCCTCTTCTTGTATTCATGAATAAACTTAACGTAATAATCCGCCCAGAGCTTTCTGTACTCGCTCTTAAGCTCTCCGCCATGGTTCATCTCCCCGTTGGTCTTCATAAACGATGGAGGTGACCAGGGAGCCATAATAAGAACCGGCTGTCTGCCCAGCTCTTTCCTAGCTGCTTCGATCATGGGAATGATCTCTTTTTCATCGTGGGCAATATCGAAGGTACTAAGACTCTCGTCCCCCTCTTCTATATAGGTATAGTTGCCCAATGCAAAATCGCAGCTGTTCATGTGGATGCGGCCGATATTGTAGCGAAGGCCCTCATCTCCAAAAAGATCTGTGATAAGCTCTTTTCTCTTGTCCTCACCGAGGGTGCAATATGTGTGGGCTGCGGCCTCCGTAAATGCACCTCCGAAGCCTCTGATGGTTGTCTCCTGTTCTTCAGGATAAACCGCCACAAGCTTCATCTCGCCTGCAGGGCCTGCATCCGAAGCACTGCTCTCACTCCAGAACTGGCCTTTGGCAGGATTGGTCTGCGTTACTTTTATATTTTTCATATCAATCCTTTGCTGTTGTTGAATCGCGCGGGATTATCCTTCCATTCAATGTTATAAGCTCTCCGGGATCACCCTTGATCATACGGATAAGCTGTTCTACTGCTATGATGCCCTGTTTTTCAAAAAAGGTTCTGATGGTGGTACAGGAGGGACTCACAAGCCTTGTGGTCTCTATGTCGTCACATCCCATAACGCTAACCTGATCGGGAACTTTGACGCCTCCGTCCCTGAAAGCCTCAAGCACACCTATGGCACTTAAGTCGTTCGCCGCAAAAACGGCGTCAGGCAATGGTTTTCCCGATTCCAGGAAATCTCTTACAGCGTTGTAGGCATTCACCCTCTCAAATTCACCTTTTAAAATGTAGTCTTTATCCACGGTTATACCGGCGCGTTTCAAGACCTCAAAGAAGCCTTTCTTACGCTCGATACTGTCGTAGTTGTCAGATACTCCTTCAATATACATAAACTTCTTGTGCCCCAGTTCCAGCAGGAACTTGGCAGCTTGTTCTCCCCCGCTGTGGGAATCAAACACCACACTGGAGGACCGCTCCCCAACCAGAATACGGTCGATGTAAACTGTGGGAATTCCCTGGTTCTTAAGTATCTGTTCCTGCTCCGGTCCGATCGCGGAGTTAAGGATGATGGCACCGTCCACTCTGTGCCCCATGATATTGGCAAGGATATGGGAGGGATCGGAACTCAAGAATATCTCCAGCTCATATCCGCCTTCCTGACAGGCACGGTTCACCGCATCGGAAAGTTCACCGTAGTAGGGACCTCTTATCGCCCCAAGAAACAGTCCGAGAACTCCCGTGGCCTGAGCCTTCAGGTTCCTTCCGTTAAGGTTCGGGGTATAGTTGAGTCTTCTCGCCACCTCCAGTACTCTTTCCTTGGTGTCGGGATGAAGAACATTCACGTTATTGAGGGCATTAGATACAGTAGAAATTGAAACTCCCGCTTCTTTTGCCACATCTTTTATAGTTATTTTTTTGTTTGTTTCCTTAGACAAGACTGATACCCCTTTTCCCATATCATCTGCATAATCTTTATTACAGGCAGAGGGCAAAATCGTTTTTACCCTCTGCCATTATATCACACTAAAATGAGATCAAGAGGAGTGCTGAAAGATTACTTGTAGTCATACTCCTCGCAGTATGCGATCCACTGCTTGGTGTACTCTTCACGGCACTTGTCAATTCCTGCCTCTTTCATCTTATCTCTGAACTCTTCTACTGCTGCATCAACGTCATCAACAAGACCTGCCTCAAGAGGAGCAAGGTACTGTCTCATTACGTTGCTGACTGCTGATCTCTCAGCGCTGTAGGAATCATAGTTCTCTGAGAATCCGTCATAGATGTTAACGTTAGGGAACTTGGTCTTTGCGCCAAGATCTGCGTACTTGTCGAACATCTCCTGAAGCTTAACATCTGTCTTCTGAGGAAGCTTTGTCTCGCCGTTACGAAGGTTCCATGTGTTGAATCCCTCATAAGGGAATGTAGGTGTCTCGCCTGCTTCTTCCTGAAGGTTCTTGTAGATGCCGTCTGCTACATCATAGTGTGTTCCCTTGATACCGTACTGAACGATTGCGTTGATCTCGTCATCGCAGAGCATAGCCTGAAGTACAAGAAGTGCTCTCTCGGGATCCTTGCAGCCTCTTACGATAGCTGTTCCGTTCTGTGTTGCGTGTCCGGGATAGATAACGCCGTTTGTCTCGCCGTATGCTACATAAGCTGACTCCCAGCCCTGTCCTGCATTCTCAAAATCAGCAATAGCTGTGATCTGCTTGTTGGGGTTCTGGCCTGCAACTTCTGCTACGCAAAGGCCGTTCTTATATGCATCTGAATTGTTTGTATCTGAAAGTGCGCTCTTTGACCAGAATCCTTCGTCAGCCCATCTCTTCATTGTCTTCATGTCATCTACGAAGTCATCTGAATACCAGTAATCATAAACATCTGAAGGTGTGTCATAGTTTGCTGCAAGGCCGTAATCAAGACCGTTGTTTGCAACCCAGTTGTACTTGAAGTTAAGTGCCCATGCTGCATCGAAACCTGTCTTAAGTCCCTGGCTCTCTTCTGTTGTTACAGTAAGAAGTCCCTGGCTGGGATCGTTTTCCTTGATTCCAAGAAGATATGCCTCAAGGTTCTCAAGTGAATCGGGAACAGGAAGATCGTACTTAGCACGAAGGTCTTCTCTGTACTTTACACCGTTACATACATACTCAGCCCATGTGTTGGGTACTGCGTAGATCTTGCCGCCAACCTTGCACATATTGAGGTTTGCATCACCTACAAGTGCCTTAAGATCAGGAGCTACAGTATCAAGCATCTCATCAAGCTCTTCGAAAGCTCCGCTGCTTGCAAGCTGGCCGTAGTTAAGCCAGTTAGCGATGTAGATAAGGTCTGCGCTCTGAGCTGTGATCTCGTTAGCATACTTCTGCTGAAAATCTGTCCATGTTGAGAACTGCATATCAACAGTTGCATTGCACTTCTCAAGGAGCTTCTCGTTAAGGGCTGCCTCAACAAGTTCTTCGTCCTGGGGAGCATCACCCATTACGTAGAATACCAGGTCAACCTGCTGGGAAAGATCCAGCTCTTTTGCCTCTGCTGCAGGAGCCTCTGCCTCAGTGGTCTCTTCCTGAGTCTCAGCTACAGGAATCTCCTCAACGCCCTCAGCCTCCAGCTGATCAGCTGCTGACTGTGTAGCCTGACCGCCGCAACCTGTGATCACGCCGGCAACCATTGCCATTGACAACAATGCGCTTAAAACTTTCTTTTTCATATTTTGCCTCCTTTGTGATATGAAAATCTTTTATTTACCATTTTTAACAAGGAAGTTCTGCTCCAACGCTGCGCGTTGTCCAGAACACGTTCGAACCAGGCTCGAAAACACCTCGCCGGGTTCTCTCAGCCTTTTACCGCTCCTACAGTGATTCCCGAAACGAAGAATCTCTGAACGAAGGGATAGAACAAAAGTACAGGACCCGTAGCTACTACTGCCATGGCCAGCTTAACCGACTCGGTAGGCAGATCTGCAGTCTTCATGCTGACGTTACTTGCCATCTGCTTCATGGCTGTTGTGGCATTTAAGAGGTCGTACAGGTAGAACTGAAGCTGCCAGGTTGATGAATTGGTACTGAACATTGAGGATCTGTACCAGTCGTTCCAGTAACCCAGAGCCAGGAAAAGACCTACCGTAGCAAGGCCGGGTTTCAATACCGGAAGGACAATCCTGAAGAAGATCGTGAAATGTCCGGCTCCGTCGATCTTGGCGGACTCTGTGATGGCATCGGGCACGGCACCTACGATGAAGGTCCTCATAAGGATTACCAGGAAGGGACTCATCAGTGCCGGGAACCAGATTGCCAGGGTTGAACCCTTAAGGCCAAGAACATTGGCATACATCAGGTACCAGGGGATCATTCCACCTCCAAAGATACTTGTGAAATAGATGAGGAATGAAACCGTATTTCTGTACTTGAACTCTTTTCTTGAAATAACATAGCCTGTGAGGGTTATCATCATAAGTCCCAGGCCTGTTCCCACTACTGTGTAGTACAGTGTCATCTTGTAAGCCTGAAGGATATCCTTGGGTGACTTGAAGATGGTCTGGTAGGCAGAGAGTGTAAAGTCTCTCGGGAGCAGTGAATAACCCTGTGTAAGGATTGTTGCGTTGTCCGTAAAGGAACCGGAAACAATTATTATGAAAGGCAGCACGCATATGATCGATCCAAGTATCAGGAGAGTATATGCGATGGCCTCAAAAACTTTCGTGCCTGTGGACTTTTTGATGGTCTTGGGGGCAGAAGGTTCGTAATCCAGATCTCTTGCCATCTTTGTGCTCCTTTCTTTAGAATAATGCGTATTCCGGATTTCTCTTTTTAACGATGTAGTTCACAAGAACAATGATCAAGAAGCCGAACAGTGACTGGTAAAGACCTGCCGCAGTTCCAAGTCCAATGGACAGAGGCTGCGTCATTGTGATTCTGTAAACGTAGGTGTCAAAAATATCCGTTGCGTTGAACAAAACTCCGTTGTTTCCGATAAGCTGATAGAACAGCTCGAACTGGCCTTTCATAATGCTTCCCAGTGCGTAGAGCAGAAGGATTATGAATGTGGGCTTGATGTGTGGCAGTGTGATGTACCATATCTGCTGAAGCTCATTGGCTCCGTCCACTCTTGCCGCCTCATAGATCTCATTGTCTATGCCCATGATGGTGGCCAGATATACAACCATTCCGTATCCGATATTCTTCCAGAGATAGAAGAAGGTGATAAGGAAAGGCCAGTAGGAGGGATTGTTGTAGAAGTCAATCCTCTCTCCTCCCATCTGTGTAACCAGATTGTTTATAAGACCGTACTGATATTCAAATACGTTATACACGATAACCTTCAGGATAACGAAGGATACGAAGTAGGGCATGAACATCAGTGTCTGTGAAGTCTTCTTGAACCATTTGACTGTCACACGGCTTACCAGTATGGCAAAAAAGATCTGAAGGATATTGCCTATACCGATGAAAACAACGTTGTAAAGTACTGTGTTCTTGGTGAGTCTGAACAGGTCTGCCTTGATCAGGAATTCAAAATTCTTGAATCCGGTGAAGGGGCTGGACCAGAGACCGTCTCTGAAATTGAATGACGTAAAGGCGAAGTACACACCAAGCATGGGGAGGTAGTTGTTGATCATGAAGTACACGAAGGTCGGTATCAGCATAACGAACAGTACCCAGTTCCTCTTGAGTTCCACCCAAAGGCCGTGCTCTCTGTATTTATCTCTCTCTTTCTTCTCAAGAATTTTGATGTAGATGTAAGCGGCTATAGAGATCACCAGCTCTATATAAACCACTGCTCCGGGAAGAAAGCCCGTCATTTTGAATTTGGCATTTGAGAAGATCACAAATGCAATTGTTGCTGCCGCTGTCAGAAACTCAAACAGGAATGCGCATTTGCCTGCAGCCAGAAGGGAAAGCTCGCCTTTACCCTTTTTGATCCCCAGAAGGCTGCGAATGATAAATGCCACGTTGAAGTAGATGGCTGCGGCGGTAAGTATCAGCAGGACCATTGCGAACAGTCCCAAAACTCCCTGATTAGCGTACTGGACAAAGGAGAGAAGATTGTACAGGTTGTATCCCGTAAGCAGGTCCTTCGCCATGTCCTTGGTAACTCCTATTCTGGAGAAAAGAGCTACCAGATTGACAACCTTGATCCAGTTGAAAAACGGGAGTGCAAGGATGAGGCATACAGCACTGATCCCCGATATCCATTTATTCCTCATAGGAACCTCCCAAAAAGCTTTGTAAAACTTGAATAAAAACGTTTTTATTGTTCTGTTGTTCGTAGTCTAGCACTTTGTGCAATTGCTTGCAATATGTTGATAACAATTTTGTAAGCAATGCACAAAGCGACACGTAAAAATTCTGTTGAATCTACTAAAACGTTTTTATTCCTTAGATCCCTATCAAGGGAAAAGACTGAATATCCACCTGATAACCCTTGTAACAACCTTAACAACAACCTTGATAATGGTCACAGGTGTAACAGGTGTTGAAGGATTATGCGGCTCATCCTGGCCGGGTTCATCAGGATTTTCAGGATTCTCGGGCTGAGCAGGATTGTCCGGATTCTCAGGATCTGTTGGCTCAATCGTCTCGCCGGGATTCTGAGGATCTTCAGGATCTTCAGGGTCTTCGGGCTCTTCAGGGTCCTCGGGCTCCTGGGGATCCTGAGGATCTTCTGTCTGTGTATCTGCAGAAACCACATCAATGTAGTCGTAGTTGAGCCAGTCTCCGTTCCAGGTTCCACCGAGGATCAGTCTGTTGTAGCCTTCCTTCAGCTCAACCTCTATGTCTGCATAGATCATGTGATCCCAGCCCTGGCCGTTGTTGGGCAGTTCAAATGATACACTTGGCTGTCCCTCAAGCTGGTATACAGCTGTCATATCTGCTCCTGCGCCGTTTGCCGCAACAGTGATCTTATAATTTCCGGCCTTAGCCGCAAAAATGCTGTAGTCTGTGTAGTTCAGTTTCTTGGCGATGATGTCATCACCTACAACGAAGGATGATACTGTTGCACCCATTCCACCTACGCCGTTTGCATCTGCACGTCCTGAGTAGAAGCTCTGGTGCTCTGCAGGAGGATTGTTCGCAGATCTCACATTGTGATCCTCTGCCTCGTATCTCTCTGCGCCTGTCTCTTCGATAATGGTCACGGGAACAGCCGCAAGATCCAGGAATACCACCTGCTCTCCTTCAGCTGCCTCGTTGGCAAAGCTTACCGTGTTTGCACCTTCCGCAAGGTCTGCTGTTCCAAATACGGTTCTGAATTCAGGCTCCTCGCCGTCCTTCATGTAGCCGGCAAAATATCTGTACTGACCCGCAAATTCAGCATCAACCGCTACGTTTACAGTGCTCTCGTCAAAAGAGACAGCATCGCCCTTAACTCTTACAAAGCCGCTTACAGGCTCAGGATATCCGTCGGGAGCTTCAATCTCATCGGCACTTATAATGTCAATGCAATCGATATTTGCCCAGTCATCCTGGTCGATGATGGTACCTGAAAGCATGAAATTATTGAAGCCTTCCTCAAGATGAATATCAAGCACGGAGCTATTCATGGAATTCCAGGGTGCTCCTGCGTTGTCCAGAGTAATGGCTGTGTTCTCACCGCCATTGAGTTTGTACACCGCAACCATTCCATCCTGGCCGTTTCCGTTCCAGTGCCAGGTAAGACGATAGTCGCCGGCCTTCTGAGCAAAGATGACAAAATCAACATACTTCATGTTGGACCAGTCTTCAGCAATCTCATCAAAGGCAACATGGGTGTTAAGATTACCAACCGCGTAGCCTGCTGAAAAGAATGACTGTCCCTCAAGCCCTGCATTAGTGTAGTAGAACTCACCCTCAAGTCTTAAGGTTCCGTCTTCCTTAAGGGTCACAAAATGTCTTGTGGTGGCGATGTAATCGATATTCATCCAGCCGCTTCCCAGAGCGCCTGAGATCTTAACGGTATTCTCGCCCTTCTCGAGGTTCACATAGGCAACAACATCATGCATCTTATCCCATGCTCCGCCTGAAAGCCTGGGTACAGACACAAGCTGCGCATCATTGTCTCCGGCTTTAACAAGGATCTCCTTGTCGTCGTCGCCGTTGTAATGCATAACAATGGGATATGTTCCCTTGTCCAAAGCCTTAACGGTAAAGGTCAGGTAATTGATATTTGACCAGTCCTCTGTCACATTCTCTGCTGTAACATCAGGATTGTTCATGTTTCCTGCAGCTTTGCCGCCGGAGTAGAAGTTCTGCTCCTCTACTTTGCCGCCTTTTATGGCGCATACAGCCTCATCTTCTGTCTCAAGCTTCTGCCAGCCACTGAGAAAATCACTTACGGGCTCTGCTGTGACAGGCTCTGTTGTGTTCTCAAAAGTCTGCGCATTGCACCACTTGCTCACAACGTTTATGAGTTCTGTATTTGCGCTTCCTACAGAAGTTGCGGAATTTGCCCACAGCTCTTTTATCTCATCGAATTCTGCTGTGGAAATATCAAGACCGTTGTCCATGTACTCGGGATGATGGTAAAGTCCCCAGTTTCCGTAACCGGTAATGGTCTTATAGGTCCAGGATGTCCAGTTGATACCAAGCTCTGTAAGAAGCCCCAGGCCCTCATCCCAGGCATCGATGCTGTTGAAATAGTTGAACTCGCCCATGTAGCTGGGTACGTTGTAGTCTGCGTTGCCGATTGCATTGGTCTTGTTCTCCATGTTGACGATCTGACCGCCGCCCACATTGTCATAATCATCGTAGAGATAATTATGATACTCATACATTACATTTTCCCAGCCGTAGTCGTCGGGATTGGGAAGGTCCTCGGGATTCCAGGTGGCTTCCATGATAACCACATGGTCGGGATCTTCCTGTCTTATAACGTCATAAGCTTTGTCGTAGACATCCCAGAGAATGGAATGGAGCTCATCTGCAGACTTTGAAGAATTGTAACGATAGGTGCAATAGGGCTCATTGAGAAGATCATAGCCTGCAACGGTGGCATTGCCGTTGTACCTTGCGGCGATAACTCTCCACAAGCTGTAATAGAGCTCCTGATTTGCTCCGGCATTGTCGCCGAAGAAAAACTCTGATCCCGCTTCTTTTGCATCCTTGCCATCCTTGCCGGAGTGGTCGCTTCCGTTCTGGGAGCCGGGAGCTCCGTGCATATCAAGGATCACGTAAAGACCGTACTTGGAGCACATGTCCACAAACCAGTCAAGTCTCTCAAAAGCTGCAGCGTAAGGATCTGCTACGCCCTCGTCATAGCCGTAATAATTTCCGTTTTCATCCACCAGGTTTCTCCACCAGAACGGAAGACGGATAGTGTTCATTCCCATGGCCTTGCAGTTTGCAAAGTCCTCTTCCTGCCAGTAGGCTGCTTCCCAGGTGTCCACCAGCTCTTTTGCCCCATCCTCTCCGAATCTCTCTGTGAGATTTGAAAGGATTGTGGACTGATCATACACCGCTGCGGATTCACCTGAAGGTGTCATCCAGAATTCCTGCAGAAGATATCCGCCTGCATTGGTGCCTCGAAGGTTAATGATGTCTCCGCGGCCATAGTCGGTTCGCAGGTTCTTCCCGTCTGCCTTGATAAAGGCCGATGATTCTTGCATCGCTTCTCCCTCCGTTGCCATAGCAGGAATTCCAGGTGTCCCCAGCGCAAGCACAGCTGACATTGCCAGGGCAAAACTGCGTTTCAACAGTGACATATGTTTCGTTTTGATACTCATACCTTTGTAATTCCTCCCTTTGCTTTAGTTTTTTACCACGTTCTTCCCCCGTATAATGTGGCTTACGAAACGGATTTATCTTAGCATCGGGAAGAGGGGGATAATAGGGGCATACTTGTTTTGTGATAGGTCAATATTGCTTTTTTGTTTTGGATATAATAAAATGACTCCATTATGGAAAAGAGCTATGAACTTAGAGATCAGGCCTTTTTAAGGCATGAAAACGACAGAATAACAGACGGACTGGATATCTTTTTCTGGGTCTTTGATGACTCCAGTTCCTATGTGGCTACCCATTGGCATTCCGCCATTGAGGTCATGTACATACTTGAGGGAGAAGTTGATATCACAGTGAACGGAAGCACCACCGAGCTGCTTCCGGGAGATGTTTTTCTTGTGGATTCGGCAATTCCCCACTCCACCAAGTCCCTGAATGGCAACAAGGCGGTTCTTATTCAGCTCCCCTATCCTCTTTTGGAGCGCTATATCCCGGACCTTAATTCCAGAAGGTTTGAGCTTAACTGCAAAAGCGATAACCCAATTGTAAGGACCAAGGTTCTGCAACTTATCGAAATAATAAAACAGATGCAGGTTGTTTTTGAGGTAAAGCCTGAAGGGGAAATTCTTAGATTTAATTCACTGCTCTTTGAATTCATGTTCCAGATCTATCACAACTTCTCCGAGGAAGTAAGTGATACAGACAGCAGAAAAGAGACCAAGACCTTTGGCAGGATCCAGAATATCCTGGACTATCTGGACAACAACTATGCATCCCAGATAAGCCTTGATGAAATTGCTTCTGTGGCCTGCTTCCAGAAGGAATACTTCTGCCACTTTTTCAAGAAACAGATGGGGATCACCTACACCAGATATTTAAACGATCTGAGACTTGCCAAGATCAGGAAAGACCTGGCAGAGACTGACCTGCCCCTTAAGGATATTCTGGAAAAACACGGCTTTACCAATTACAAGCTCTTCAGAAAAATGTTCAATGAGACTTTTGGCTGCACTCCTGTGGCCTACAGAAAAAAACTCATGGAAGTTTAGGCTTCCATGAGTTTTATCAGTTCTTTTGCATTTTCTTTTGCATCGCCTCTGAAAACCGAGGAACCGGCCACTATAACATTGGCGCCGGCTGCGATGACCTTCTTAATATTGTCTTTGGTGATACCTCCGTCTACCTGAACGTCAGTATCAAGACCTCTGTCATTTAACATCTTCCTTACAGCCTTTATCTTGTCGTAGGTTGCCTCGATAAAGGGCTGCCCGCCAAAACCGGGCTCTACTGTCATCACCAGGATCATGTCGACCTTATCAAGATAGGGCTCAAGTACATCTACTGCCGTACCGGGCTTGATGGAGATACCGGCTTTTTTGCCAAGGCTGTGGATTTTGTCTATGACAGCCTGTGGATCGTCTGCTGCCTCGATGTGGAAAGTGATGATGTCTGCACCGCTCTCTGCAAACTCCTCAATGTATCTTATAGGATCCACGATCATAAGATGCACATCAAACACCATGTCCGATGCACTTCTGATGCTCTTAATCACCGGCATTCCAAAGGAAATGGATGGCACAAACGTGCCATCCATAACATCTACATGAAGGTAGGGTGCACCAGCCTCGTCCACGTCGGCGATCTGCTGACCCAGGTTTTTAAAATCCGCTGCTAAAATTGAAGGACTTAAAATATTCATTAACCTAAAAATTCCTTTACTGATGAGTATACTCCGTCACCATCAAGGCCGTACTTCTTAACCAGATCTCCTGCAGAGCCGGACTCGCCGAACTTATCCTGCATACCGATCTTCTTTACTACTGTAGGGCACTCCTCTGAAAGGACGTCACATACAGCACTTCCGAGACCGCCGATAACGGAATGCTCCTCAACGGTAACAACCTTACCGGTCTTCTTTGCTGTTGCAACTACAACCTCTCTGTCGATGGGTTTGATGGTGCAGATATTTACAACCTCAGCGCTGATGCCGTCTGCAGCAAGCTTCTCAGCTGCCTCAAGTGCTGCTCCAACGCCGATACCTGTTGCAATAATACTAACATCAGTACCCTCTCTAAGTACAGTACCTTTTCCGATTTCGAATTTGTAATCGGGTCTGTCGTTAACTACAGGGCAGGCTGCACGGCCGAATCTGATATAAACAGGGCCCTCGTGCTCAGCTGCTGCTCTTACGCAGGCTCTTGCCTCGATATCATCTGCGGGACACATAACAACCATTCCGGGAATGGTGCGCATAAGTGCGATGTCCTCGTTACACTGATGGCTGGCACCGTCCTCACCTACAGTGATACCTGCGTGGGTTCCGCCGATCTTAACGTTAAGGTGGGGGTATCCGATGGAATTACGAACCTGCTCAAAGGCACGTCCTGTAGCAAACATTGCAAAGGTGCTTACAAAAGGGATCTTGCCTGTTGTTGCAAGGCCTGCTGCGATGCCCATCATATTGCACTCTGCGATACCGCAGTCGATGTGACGATCGGGGAATTCCTTCTTGAACCATCCGGTTCTTGTTGCTGCTGCCAGGTCTGCATCAAGGACTACAACCTTGTCGTTAACCTTGGCAAGCTCTATAAGTTCTTTTCCATAGCTGTCTCTTGTAGCTATCTTCTTAACTTCACTCATGCTTCAACCTCCTTCTCAGCCTTCCAACTCTTTGCCGATCTTCTCAAGATCCGCCATAGCGATAGCATATTCTTCGTCGTTAGGTGCTACGCCGTGCCATGCAACCTGGCCTTCCATGAAGGAAACGCCCTTACCCTTGAGGGAGTGTGCGATGATGGCTGTAGGCTGACCCTTAGTCTCTCTGGCCTCTTTGAAGGCTGCTCTGATGGCATCAAAGTCATGGGCATCGATATTGATAACATGGAAGTTGAAAGCTTCAAACTTCTTGTCAATGGGATAAGGTGAGCATACCTGATCGATAGGTCCGTCGATCTGAAGACCGTTGTTGTCTACGATAACAACAAGGTTGTCCAGCTTACGGAAGCCTGCAAACATAGCTGCCTCCCAAACCTGGCCCTCTTCGATCTCACCGTCGCCAAGAAGCGTATAGGTTCTGTAGTCTTTATTATCAAGTTTTGCAGAAAGAGCCATTCCGCAGGCAACCGAGATGCCCTGTCCAAGTGAGCCGCTGCTCATATCAAGGCCGGGAAGGTACTGCATACTGGGGTGACCCTGAAGTCTTGATCCCAGCTTACGAAGTGTTGTGAGCTCCTCAACAGGGAAGTAGCCCTTCTGTGCCATTACAGAGTAAAGGCCGGGTGCTGTATGTCCCTTTGAAAGAACAAAGCGGTCTCTGTCGGGGTTCTTAGGATCCTTGGGATCTACATTCATCTCCTCAAAATACAGATATGTGAAGATATCTGCTGCTGATAAGGATCCGCCGGGATGTCCGGCCTTTGCCGCATGAACCGCTGTAACAATGCCCTTGCGGACTTCGTTTGCAATTTTCTGCAATTCTAAGTTCTCCATATTTCCTCCTTAAATAAAAAACGTCGTTCAGCCTTCGGATTGCTGACCATAATACGCGTTTGCGCCGTGCTTACGGTAGTAGTGCTTGTCCTGCAGCTCCTGGGGAGCAGGCTTAACCTCGGGATTGATCACTTCGCATCTGTAGGCCATCTTGGCAACTTCCTCTGCCACTACGGCATTGTGAACTGCTTCGTGAGCATCCTTGCCCCAGGTGAACACACCGTGATTTTTACACAAAACGGCGGGAACTGCAACAGGATCTTTGCCCATACGATTAAATTCGTCCACGATAAGATGTCCCGTGTTCTCCTCGTAGGCAGACTCTATCTCGTCCTTGTTAAGGCACCTTACGCAGGGAATCTCACCGTAGAAATAATCCGCATGGGTTGTTCCGTAGCAGGGAATACTCCTGCCTGCCTGAGCCCAGCTTGTTGCGTATGAAGAATGGGTATGGACCACACCTCCCACATCCTTAAAGGCCTTGTAGATCTCAACGTGGGTCGGAGTGTCGGAGGAGGGATTTAACTTTCCCTCAACCTTGTTGCCGTTAAGGTCCATAACAACCATATCGTCCGGTGTCATTGTATCATAATCTACGCCGCTTGGCTTGATAACAAATAAACCGCTCTCTCTGTCTATCTCGCTCACATTGCCCCAGGTAAAGGTAACCAGGCCGTATTTGGGAAGCAGGATATTGGCTTCATAAACTTTTTTCTTGAGTTCTTCTAACATAATATTTCTCCATCCATAATTGTATTACGGAGCATCATTACAATGCTCCGTAATTATTGCTCTATTGTTACCAAAAAGGAAGTTCTGCTTTCACAGGGTGATTACTTAAGGTTATCTACTGCTGCTCTCTCTATTGCAAGTCCGGCATTGTAATCCTTCATGAAATCATCAAAGCCCTTTACATCATCGCTGTCGGGCTCGCAGGTCTCAACCTTGCCGCCAACGAATACCTTTTCGTTGAGGTACTTCTCAAGGGTATCTCCCTCAGCCTTCTGAACCATGTAGCCTGCAAGGATAGCCTGTCCCCAGGGACCGCCCTCTCCTGCTGTCTCCATAAGCTTGATGGGAGTGTTAAGGGCTGCTGCCATTACTCTGTCACCAACTCCGCGAACCTTGAAGAATCCGCCCTGTCCGAAGAAGAAGTCTGCCTTTACGTTCTCCTCCTTCATAAGGATGTCGTTACCTGCCTTGAGAGCTCCAAGAGATGTATAAAGATGTGTTCTCATGAAGTTTGCAAGATTAAACTTGTCATCAGGTCTTCTTACAAAGAGAGGCCTTCCCTCATTGAAGCCTGTGATGGACTCACCTGAGAAATAGTTATAGGCAAGGAGTCCGCCACAGTCTGCATCTCCCTCCATAGCTCTGCGATAAAGTGTTCCGTAAAGAGTATCGTCGTCAACCTCCTTGCCGATGGCAGAGGCAAACTCTCTAAAGAGGCTTACCCATGCATTCAGATCGGAAGTACAGTTGTTGCAGTGAACCATGGCAACTTCCTCACCTGAAGGTGTTGTTACCAGGTCAAGTTCGGGATATGCCTTTGAAAGGCTGTGCTCAAGAACAACCATTGAGAATACGGAAGTTCCGGCGGAGATGTTACCTGTCCTTACGCCTACGGAGTTTGTTGCAACCATGCCGGTTCCTGCATCACCCTCGGGAGGACATACAGGGATTCCTGCCTTGAGCGTTCCGGTGGGATCCAGCTTTTTTGCACCCTCTTCTGTAAGTTTGCCTGCGGCTGCTCCTGCGGGAAGAGACTTGGGAATGATGTCCCTTATCTTCCAGCCAAGGTTCTTGTCTGCAATGAGCTCGTCAAACTGATCCAGCATCTTCTGGTTGTAGTCGCAGGTTGCGGAATCGATAGGGAACATTCCGGATGCATCGCCGACGCCCAGAACCTTCTCACCTGTGAGCTGCCAGTGAATGTAGCCTGCAAGGGTTGTGAAGAAATCGATCTTGCCGATGTGGTCCTCACCGTTGAGGATTGCCTGATAGAGGTGAGCAATGCTCCATCTCTGAGGAATGTGATATCCAAACAGGTCTGTGAGCTTCTCGGAAGCTTCTTCCGTAATGGTGTTTCTCCAGGTTCTGAAGGGAACCAGAAGCTCCTGTCCGTTAAATGCCATATATCCGTGCATCATGGCAGAAAAGCCCATGGCACCTACGCTCTCAAGCTTCTCGCCGTACTGCTTCTCAACATCTGCCGCAAGATTCTTGTAGCAGTCTCTGAGTCCTTCCCAGATATCATCCAGTGTGTAGGTCCAGATACCGTTGTCCAGACGGTTCTCCCATCCGTGTGAACCGGATGCGATAGGATTGTAATCATAGTCTGTAAGAACAGCCTTGATCCTGGTGGAACCAAACTCGATACCCAGTAATGTCTTTCCCTCTGCTATAGCCTTTTTTACATCACCCATAATCTGTCTCCTTACTGCTGCGATAACCGCAGCCATCCCCATTTGTTTATTATTTATTGCAACGCCTTTTTGGCGAAGTCATTCATATTGTCTGACCGAGTCCCTTAAGATCACATCTTCCTTAAATTCGTAGGTCGCGCTGAAGGAGATCTGTCCGCTGTGGATCATCCTTATCATGTTCTGGGCAGCTCTTTTGCCAAGCTCTGCCTTGGGATGCGGTATTGAAGAAATGGTGGTTCCGCGAACGCCCATCCTTGCGATATCCGAGTCATCCATAGCCACAATGGACATCTGCTGCGGGATCTTAAGACCGCCGTCTATCAATACCTCCATCAGCATTCCCGCCACCTGGTCGTTGTAGCAGAACACTGCGCTGCACCCTTTAAGTCTCTCCCTGGCCTTGATCAATGCCTCCTTGCCGTTCCTGATATCTATGGTGTCGATCCAGTTGACATGATCGTAAGAGAAGGGCACTCCTGCTTCAGTTATGGCCTTAAGATACCCTCTGTACCTCTCTCTTCCCTGTCCGTCGTCAAGTTTAAGGACACAGCCTATATCCCTGTGGCCCAGATTTATAAGGGCCTTCACCGCCCTATAGGCACACTCCGCATCGTTCAGGGAAACGTGCGGCATATCCAGCTCAGGATAGAAGCTGTTGATAAAAAGAATCTTCACATTCCGGTCACGGAGCTTCCTGTATAGTTCCATATTTGGATTGGGAAGGGCACTCTTTACAGGTTCCATAATGATGCCGGCTATGTCGCTGCGGCTAAGAAGGTCTGTAAGGATCTGCCTCTCCTTGCCCACGGTATTGTCCGAAAATGACAGCTGCATAGAATATCCCTTGTCGCTCAAAGTGCTCTCGATGCCCCTTATGGTGCTGGGGAAAATATAGTCATCCACATAGGTGGTGACCACGGCAATCACGTTCCTTTCGCCTTCCTCAGCCCGCTGATCCACCAGGTAGGTACCGCTCCCCCTTCGGCTCTCCAAAAGCCCGTCCTCCGCCAGCTTGGCGATTGCATGCCTCACTGTCTGTCTGCTGAGCCCGAATCTGTCGCAGAGTTCGTTCTCTGAGGGCAGTTTCTCTCCGGGTTTCAGGGTGCCTTCATCTATGCATTCAGTTATCCAGTCGATTATTTTCTGATATTTAGCCACTGTTATCTACCAAAGTTGTATTGTTTTGCAATAGTTGTATCGATATGTTGCGAATCTCAGCCCGCTGTATCAAAAAAGGCTCTGCAGGCCATAATTCGCCATCCGTGCGAATTCATCATAAATCCTGCAGAACCTAACGTCAATTAACATAATGAACAATTTTGGAAACTTGTATATGTACAAATTTCACTCACCGGAGCACAAATCTCCGGTATACCGATCACATTCCCTCCATCCTTGAATAGAAAAAAAGATACTGCTGCATGACACCGTTGTATGGCGCGTACTCATCAAACAAAAAGCCTTCCGGATACCGCTGCTCCAAAACCCTGTTGATCCAGACATCCTTCGGGAAAGCATCCAGCCTGTGATATCCGAACAGGATCTCGCAGTTGGCCACCTTTACTCCAACGCCGAAGAGCTTTAGAAGTTCCTCCATCAGCGCCTCATCATCAAGGCTCTTCCAGGCCTCAAGGTCCACCGCACCGGCAACAACATCCAGCGCTGCCCTGTGGACGTACTTGTCTCTGTAGCCAAGGCTGCAGCCTGAGAGCTGCTCCATGGTAAGGGCCGCCAGGGCTTTGGCCGTGGGAAAAGAGTATATGGCTTTCCCTTCAGTATCTTCAGCGATCTTCTCTCCCGCAAGAGCGCACAGCTTCTCGATGGAAGCCTTGATCGCCGGGATGTTTTTTCTCTGGGAAATGATAAAGGAGATCAGCATCTCGAAGGGATCCTGCTTAAGGATCCTTATGCCCTTTCCAAACTCCGAGGCGTTATAAAGATACTCATCTTTCTTTTTATCTATCTTTTTCCTGATATCCCGGTAGCTGGTGCCAAGGTCAAAGTACTCTCTCCAGAATTCTTCAAACTCAGCCTCATCGCAGCCAAAATCGTAGCGGTCATCATCCAGTTCTTTTACCAGAACATGGCGATTTCCGGCAGCCACGCTGTAGCCTCCTTCACACCTGTTGAAGCGGAAGCACTGCCCGCTGTCTGCTATTTTCGCCAGATCAAAATCGTCTTCTATCTTTATGATCATTGGAATCCTCTAATGTATCCATGCTGTCAACATAGCCCCTGTCCCAGAGCATGATGTTGAGCTTTTTGGCAAGTTCCACCGCAGGCTGGGTGAAGTACTGATTGGTCATGACCACTCCCACCATCCTGTCGTAGAAGTCCCTGCCTGCATAGACCTCCTGCACAGCCTTGACGCCGATGGGCTTATCGTAGCACTTGCACTGAATGGCGTATGTTATGCCATCCTTTTCTGCAAGGATATCTGCACCGAAATCCCCGCTGCCTTTGGTAACTTCCACCTCAAGAAAGCCGTTGGAAGCAAGAAGATCCGCGCAATAATACTCAAAATCGTGACCCTCCATCTCATCCATGGGAAGCTCCTTATCGCCCCGGTTTCGAAGATAGTGAAACAGGGCTGCCACGAGGATGATCGCCACGATCGCAACGCATATTAAGATGATCGTTATAAATGAATCAAACATGTACTGTCCCTTTGAACAAAGAATTACAGCTTAAGGTCTCCCTCTTTAACCCATCCGAGTTTTACCACTACCTGATGAATGATCAGTGAGAAAACAGCGGGAAGCACAAAGGAAATAAGAACCAGTCCAAGCCAGTCAAAACCTGTGATTCCGGCTTTAGCTCCGTTTGCAATGTCGTTAACCCATCCGGTGTAAACTCCAATCTGTCCGACAAGTCCGCAGGTTCCCATTCCGGAAGAAACGGGAGCGCCGTTCATCTGAAGTCTGAAGATGCAGGTAGCGATAGGACCTGTGATGGCTGATGCTACCGTAGGAGCAATCCATACTCTGGGATTCTTGATGATGTTACCCATCTGAAGCATGGAGGTTCCGATACCCTGTGAAACAAGGCCGCCCCACTTGTTCTCCTTGAAGGAGATGACTGCAAAACCGACCATCTGTGCACAGCATCCGGCAACAGCTGCTCCGCCGGCAAGCCCCGTAAGTCCAAGAGCTGCGCAGATAGCTGCTGAAGAAATGGGAAGTGTAAGCGCCATACCAACCAGCACGGAAACCAGGATTCCCATAAGGAAGGGCTGAAGCTCTGTTGCCCACATGATGAGATTTCCCAAAGCCATGGCTGCTCTGCCAAGAGGCGGTGCTATAAGCCATGAGAAGAACACGCCCACTCCGATGGTAACAAGGGGTGTTACAAGAATATCAACTTTAGTTTCTTTGGAAACTGCTTTTCCGAATTCTGCGGCGAGGATTGCCACAAACAGAACTGCCAGAGGACCGCCGGCTCCGCCCAGAGCGTTAGCAGCAAATCCAACTGTGATCATTGAAAAAAGAACCAGCGGCGGACACTTAAGTGCATAGCCAATAGCCACTGCCATTGCAGGGCCGCTCATGGCTGTAGCCAGACCGCCAACGGTGTAATCGGTGCCTGCGATGGTGGCAACCGACTTCATAAGAAACGGGATTTTAAACTGTGTCCCAACAGTGTTGATGATGGTTCCGATGAGCAGGGAACAAAAAAGTCCCTGGGCCATAGCCCCCAGCGCATCGATTCCGTATCTCTTTAAAGAGATCTCAATGTCCTTGCGTTTTAAAAACTCTTTCATACCTTATCTCCCCTTAAGTATTTTCATTTTGATATAGTACTCCAGGGAGCCTTGGCTTGGCAACCGTTTTTCGGGTATGAACATCACTTTTTCTCGTGCTTTTTCTCAATGACACAGGTGGTCAGGTACAGCACCAGAAGCATCCCTGCCAGAATAATGCCAACGGGATATGCAACCGTCCCCGGCAGGCGCAGGCCCTCATCGGCCATAATTATATATGTGGTGACAACCGCCGTCATGAAGACTGCCGGCAGAGCGGTGATCAGCGATCCGATCCTGTTTCTCTCGCTCTTTAAAAGATACACAGTGGCAACCCAAAGGGCGATGGTGGCCAGAGTCTGATTGCTCCAGGAAAAATATCTCCATAAAACATTGAAGTCCAGCTGGGTAAGGAACGCTCCTGCTGCCAGAAGCGGGATGGTTATGATGAGTCTTTTCCCAAGGTTCTTCTGGTCAAACCCCGTCCACTCAGCCAGAATAAGGCGTGCACTTCTAAAGGCTGTATCCCCTGAAGTTATGGGGCATACCACAACACCGATAATGGCAAGGATCCCTCCCACCTGCCCAAGCATGGTTTTGCTGATGTTGTAGACAACTCCCGACTGGCCGATTGATGTCAGTCCCAGCTGCAGTTGCTCGGTATCCCCGTAAAAAGCCATGCCTGCTGCCGCCCACACCAGCGCAATAACCGATTCCGCTATCATCGCACCGTAAAAGACCCTTCGACCGTCCTTAACGCTGATGATGCA
Organism: Butyrivibrio sp. FCS014; assembly: GCF_000526935.1. GTDB lineage: Bacteria > Bacillota > Clostridia > Lachnospirales > Lachnospiraceae > Butyrivibrio. The sequence goes on from NZ_JAHA01000008.1 coordinate 131,843, forward strand.
CTTTGCAACTATGGGGCACTGGGTGGCATGAAATCCCGAAATAGCGCCGCAGGCCACGGTTATGAACATAAAGGGAAATACGGGAAGGTTCTCGGGATGAAGATTTTCAAAAGCAATCTCCGGAATCCGGTACTGAGGAAGGATAAGCATTGCCCCTGTAATGCTGAGAGCCATGACGATAAGAACAACTCCGAATATGGGATAGAATCTTCCGATTATCTTATCGATGGGAAGAAGAGTTGCAAGAACATAATATATGAGGATCACAACGATCCAGAAGATGGATCCCAGTTTTCCGCCGGTCAGGGTGTTGATGAGGGCTGCAGGGCTTGTGACAAACACCGTTCCCGTAAGAAGCAGCAAAAGAACCGAGAATATCCGCATAAGGTACATGGCACCCTTGCCAATGTACAATCCGGACAGTGCCGCTATTGAAGCACCGTTATTCTTTGCCGAGATCATGCCGCACATATAGTCGTGGACGGCACCTCCCAGGATCGCACCGAAAACGATCCACAGGAATACCACAGGCCCGAAGCACGCGCCCATAAGGGCTCCGAAAATTGGGCCGGTTCCTGCTATATTCAGGAGCTGGATCAAAAAGGCCTTCCAGGTTTTCATGGGCACAATGTCCACTCCGTCGCTGTGATCCATGGCCGGCGTCATCCATCCGACAGGGTGAAAAACCGCCTCAGTAAACCTGCCGTAAAGAACATATCCTATAAACAGAATGATTATTGACGCTATGAATGTGATCATGGTCAAGCCTCCTGCAAGTTATTGTCTTCGAACCTTTATAAGAAGCAGACTTCCTTCGTCTACGGAAACCTCTGCAGTCTCCCCCGGCAGAACTTCGTTGCTTACGCCGTACTGGTACTCGCTTTTTATTTCCGCATCATGAAGCGTATACTTGGCCCCCGTAATGGTGATCCCTTTTGCCAGGCCACTGATATTTATCAGGGAAAAGAACTCGCTATCCCCGCCAATGCTTGCGGGATGGCCGGGGGTAACAAGCCTCATTTCGGAATAGTCATCTATTATGACAGCTCTTTTCCCAAGGCCGCTTAAATACTCGAGGATATACACATTACCCAGGGTGTGGTCAAGCCTTGCGCCGACAACTCCAAGGAGAAGGAACTCCAAAAAGCCGCGCTTTACCGCTTCCTTCACGGCAAAGACTGTGTCCGTGTCGTCTTTTTCACAGGGAAGGACAATGGTCTCCACATCAAGATGAGGGTTTTCATGGGAATCAAAGTCCCCCACTATGAGGTCCGGCTTAAGGTCAAGGGCCTGCATGTGCTTAAGACCGCTGTCGCAGAAGATAAGGAAATCTTCGCTTTTCAGCCTGCTCTTAATATATTCATAATTGCCGATATCCGCTCCACCAAAGATCACGCAGCGTCCTGCACTTTTTGCATTTTCCTGTCCGCTCATTTTTCTTTCCTCGCCGGGAATGCTTAAATTAATTTGTCTCAACTATATAGTATACAGGGATTTTGAGCGGAATGCACAGCTGAGGAAAATAAAGAATTTGCGTAACAGTATCCCGTTAAGCAAAAGCGACCCCGGAAATCATTCCGGGGCCGCGAAAAATCAATGTAATTACTGCTCATTAAACTCAACGGAGTCGATGATCATTGCAAGAGCATCGCTTACTTCCATGTCCAGAGCCTCGTCGCCGCTGTTGTGGCCTGTAAGCTCAAACATGAGATATCCGTCCATGTAGTCTCTTGCGATTACTGTCTCGTAAAGGCCAGAGCCTTCCTCTGAAGGAGGAAGAACAGCATAGTATGCGTCCACATCCTCTGTGCCGGGGAATACTCCCTCAGTCTTTGTAACGTTATCTGATCCCCAGGAATCAGCCACCTTGTCAACAGCTTCCTTGGCCTTCATGTCAACATCGTAGGTAGCTGTGATCATGTTGGTTCCTGCTGACTCGCCCATGTATACGAAGGTAACAATATTTGCTGAATGATTAACCTCGAACAGCTCTGAGTTATATTTTACTTTCCAGCCGTTAGCATCCTCATAAACTTCCTCAGTGCTGGGATATGCATATTTCATGGCGTCGAAGTTATCGGGATCGGCGTCTTCCTTAAGTTCGAAGTGAAGCTCCAGGCCATCCTCGAAGGATCCTGTGATGATACCGTTATCTGTATTTGTTACAGTGAACACGTCTTTAGTCTCGTCCTCGCCGCCAAAGCTGAAGCTCACCTTGCCGTCTTCCTGCTCACAAGAAAAAGGAACCCCTGTCCCTGTATTTGCATCCTCTGTATATCCTGCGCCCTCATCATAGAACACATAGAAATAATCTCTTACTGTTGCTCCTTCGGGGTAATTTACATAAACACCCTTTGTAAAGTAAGGTGCCTGTGTTACTGAGTCGGTTGTTGCAACCTCCTCTTCCTCGATGGTATTCTCTGCTGCTTCCTGAGTGCTCTCTACAGCCTCTGCTGCCTCGGGAGCCTCTGCAGTCTTTCCACAGCCTGCCACAGTTCCCATTACAAGTACAGCAGCGCCGCAAACAGCAACAATTTTTGTCATTGTCCTCTTTTTCATATCCTTTTCTCCTCATGTTATATATTAGAAACCTGTACATTACTTTCAGTTCCCAACTATAGCACAGGATTTGTACCATATGTTGTGTTTGCCGAAGTTTTTATCCTTTATTTAGAATTGCTTTATAAACAGGGCCGGATTCTATGGTAATCCGGCCCTAAGTATCACTTCAGATTAAGATTTGCTTCAATGAGACGGCACAGCGTCCGGCAGTTCTCAATGGTCTTTTCCTTCACATCATCCCTGATCATATTGTCATTGTTGTGATCGTAGGGGTTTCTTGCAGAAGTAATGGAGTTGATGATCATCTGGAACTCCCCTCTCTTCATGTTGAACACCTTCTTATAGCACCTGTCGTATTCTGCAAGAAGAATCTCCGCAAGACCTCCTGTGGTTGTGCCGTTTAACAGATTTATGCCGGCAGGGTCAACATCGTAAATAGCGGTCTTTTTCTTCATATCCTCAATGCGTATCTGCGCTGCCAGAATATGATCTCCCACAGTCATATGGGTGCTGTGTCCCCTGGGAGAATCTTCGGGAGTTACGTACTTCGCTTTTATGGCATCTTCCCAGCTCTCTCCGTATTCTTCCTTCAGCTTTTGGGCGCCTACAGCCCTGAGAAGCTTCTCCGTCCTGTTCCACAGAGGATAAAACTCCACGGTCTGCTCCTTCATCACCAGATATCTGCGGAAGTACCTGGATATGGTCTCATACCCCTTACCGGACTTCAGGATTATTCCGTAGTTCTCAAGACGCCTAATATTCTGCGGTGTTGCCTCGTCCCCAACAGGCCCCAGGATCACCTGATAAAGAGCATTCAAAAGATTCTGCTCCTTAAGAAGCTCAAACATACGACCGAATTCCTTGTAGAAAGTCTCTTCATTTTCGTCGAAGATCTTGTAGAGGTTCTTGCCTTCTCCTGCCGCGAAGCTTTCCACATAGTGCATGGACAGAAGGTCCATCCAGTAGGGCATGTTTCCCGTGATCTCCCTGTAATCCTCTATGATCTCGTCTGTCACCGGAACCCCTGTACTCTTCAGGATCTCAAAGTACTGCTCCTGCTCCTTTTCGTTGTAGGGTCCAAGATAGCAGTCAAACATGATCCCGGAAAAGTTTGAGACATCGTATCCAAATCCCGCCTCCAGCTCAGCCATAAGCCGCCTTGACAGGAACAGGAATCCGATCTTGTTGCCCGGCTGATATGCCAGCTCCCTGAGTACAAAGAAGCCCTCAGGATACTCCTCAAACAGCTTTTTAACATAGTCGAACTCATCGATTATACATATGACGCGATAGCCAAGATCCGATACCACAACTTCAAAGAAGCTCCTGATCCTCTCTCCGCCGGTCTCTGTCACCGATGCATCCATGGCCCTGTTGAAGCGTCTTTCGATCTTATTTGAGATTACGTCGTTATCCTCAAGGATATCAAAGGTCTTCTCCACCATTCCGGTAAAAAAAGCCTGCGGAGTACGGTAATCATACATGGACATGTTAATCACCATTACGTGTTTTTGCAAAAGCTCTTTTTTCTTGCTGATAAGAAGATGATTGGCCAGGGAAGATTTACCCATTCGCTGCATTCCCACAACTCCCACCGAGCCGTAAGAGTCATTTCCGATAAGCCTCGATTCAACAGTCCTCTCCGTCTCACTTCTTATGATGTAGCGGTCTGATGAAACGATACTTCCGCTGTCTGCATATGGATTGTTCATAATTCACTCCTGTTACTGAAGATTGAGCCATTCCTCAAAGAATGGTATCAGTATTTTGCATTTCTCTCCCCGCTTTACTATTACAGCGCGGTTGATCAGTTCCGTGATCAGTTCTTCCTTGCCCTCTATGTCTATATCCTTTATTGTTGCCCATCCGCCGCTCTTTGAAAGGGCTGCGATCTGCTTAAGGATATCATAGTTCTGTACCTCGGTTCCGGATTCATCACCTTTACTGATAAGGTTGTCAAACAGGTCATCTCTCTCATCTACCAGCATGGCCTGCTTGACCTTTTCAGCCAGAGCCTTGGATACCAGAACTCTGTGGTCAACATTCATCTGATCCACCAGTCTGCGGCAATAAACCTGGATATAGTAGGGCTGTCCATGGAACCAGTCTGCAATAAGCTGCTCACTTCCCTCCACATAGCGGCTCCTTCCGTCAGGAAGCCTTATGGGATCCACAATAAGCTGCTTGGCACTCTCATCATCCAGCATATCTACACGCCTTGGCTGAGTCACACGGAACTGGTTCTGGAACTCGTGGATGAAATTGGGCATGGTGTCCTGTCCGATGAGAAGCGCTTTGAACAGTTTCTCCTCCATAAGCTTTTTCCAGGTGTCCATAAAGGCCAGTATCATGGGTCTGTTCTCATCCACACTGCGATACAGGTGAGTGAACTCATCGATTATAATAAGCAGCTCTTTTCTCAGAGGACGGCATATCTTGCGCCTTACAGCCCTCATAAAGGAAACGAACTCTTCGTCCTCTTTAATGGAAACACTATCCAGGTAATCGATCACATCCTCACCGATCACGCTTCCGGGCATATCGCATAAATCCTCAGCAATATCTAACAGCATATCCCTCACATTTCCATATATGAACTTAGGTGTCCTTAATGCTCCGATGGAAAACTTTATGACTATGAACCTGTCTTTTAAACGCTCCTCAAGGAAATTGGCAATGGAGCTCTTTCCACATCTCTTTTGACCATATATGATCTCGCAGCTGCTTCTGTCGTCGCATAGGGCGCTGGAAATGCTGTCCAGGAGACTGTCTCTTCCCACAAAAACGTCTCTGTCCTTGACGCCGATGGCATCGCCGGCATAGTAGGGGTTGGCTATTTCCTGGAACTCATCTTCACCGGTGGATATGGAGAAATCGCTGGTGGTAACGCACCTGTTACCGGCGGGCGTAATATAGGATACCTTGATCGTTATGGTATACAGCTCTCCCTGGGTGGGAATCGAGAACTCTCTGGAAATGCCCTGTTCCCTGCCGGCACGGATGTAGGAAGCCACATCCTGCTCCTCCATCAGCTCATTTCCCCGTGCATCAAGGATACTGAGCTTTACGTCTCTTGCGTTAGCCGCATTCTCTTTATTGTAAACAGTAACGTCGATATTCTGATGCTCATCGATAATCGGCACATCCGTGACAGCCACATTTATGGAGATATCCGGCTGGAGCTCTTCTCTTACGGTATTTGCACGCTCCCTTAAAACCTCCAGAAGATTATTGATGATATCCTCCAGGAAGTTTACGCCAAAGTAGGTGGGTGCACTCATGAGCTGATTCTGGATATCCGCAAGCTGCTTCTCAACGGTACCGATAACGGCCATGATACTCTCATAGTCGTTGTATACATTCAGCTCTATTCCATGTTCATAGGCTGTTATCAGGGCATTAAGGTATATCTGGTCCGTATCAAATACGATAACGCACTCCTTGAAATCCCTGATCTCGCTTAAGTGCTCTCCCTTAAATACCTTACTGTTCTTAATCCTGTTGGAGAACATGCGAAGGCGGTTTTCCTGAATTGATATGGTCTCCCTGATACATTCAAAAAATGTCTCGCAGTCAGCGGTGTCTCTGTCAGGAGCGATTATTCCCATTATCTTTCCAATAAGATACTGTCTCTTTTCCATCTCCATGGAGCGGATAATATCCTTTATCAGATCACTCTTATCTATCAAAAGAGCCATCTTCATAAGCCCGCGTTCCGGATCGCCGGTTGTCTCGCCCTCCAAAGCACGGTTCATAAGCTCAAGGATGAACTGCCTGTGTGCTGCTTCGTCCGCATCGTCCTGAATGCGGTTTCCTCTCCTGCCGGTAAGACTCTCAAGATATATCTCGGCATCACGGATCCGCTCGTTCTCGTCTTTGCCGGTGGTGACGTTTTTCTGGATCTCCATCTTGTATATACGACATGCAAGAGCGCTCTCGTACATGCTCTTCCCCAGATAATCAAGGCTGGAATGAAGTGCGCACATGCGAAGATATCTGTAATACAGGCTGCTCTCACCGTTAAGCTCGTGCTCAAGCACCGCAAGGGTACCGTAGCGCCCGGCTTTGCCGCCCTGGGTGCTCTCCTTCTGAATGCCATCGCGAACTCGATGTACGTCCTTCTCGGTGTAGTCCTTCTGCTCAACCTCAAGGGCTGACAATCCAACAGGGTTTCTGGAAAAGCGCTCAAGGAAATAATCATCAAAGGGCGTATTTATGCTGATCATGTAGGATTCGGCAATGTCCGTATCCCCGTCGCCATCCTGAAGTTCCTCTGTGATCCCTGAATCTGCTTTGTAAGAGGAGAGCATAGCCACTTGCTCTTTTACCTGCTCCCGCAGACTGTTCACCATCTCCTGATTGGAAGGGTCTGCCTCAACCAGCCCGCTAAGGAAGCTCTCGATCCTGCTCTCGTCACCCAGATTTGCATAGGACATGACGATGTATGTGTAATTGGCATTGGTCCTGCTCTCTGCAGGTATCTCCATCATGGATTCTATGGCCTGCTCATACTGCTTCATGGCATAGTAGGTCTGGCCAAGACGGGCATTGGTGTATATTACCTTTTTATCATTTTTGGCGCTGCTGTATACTTTCAGAAGTTTTTGAAGCGAATCGATCATTCCATCCTTGTCGTCTGCTTTCTTCTGCAGCAAAAAGAGCTTTTCGTAGTATCCGGAGTGCTCATTGCCCGGCACAAAGGAAAGCCATGACTCATAGGATTTCAGTTCCTTTACCGCCTCCTGGGCACCGCTTACATGCATTACCATCTCGGCATAGTCCATCAGGCAGGCATACCACTTGAGTCCCTTGTTCTCTATCTCGGCAAGGAAGAAGCGCTTTGCCTTTTCGCTGTTACTCTCGATTCTCCAGGCCCTGAGCGCAAAGCCCTGGTTGTCTTTTCCCTTGGGAAGGGTCTGCCCCAGTTCATTGTACTTTTGAAGTGCAGCCGAAGTCTCCTCCTGAAGGACCTTCAGCTCCTCATTATCGGGATATTCAATCTTAAGCTGATTGATGTAACGATCAGCCTCGGAATAATTGATCTCGGCAAACAAGTTTTCAACATGCTCTCTTACAGCATCCAGGTTGATCTCTTCTCTGATGGTGCCGGGAGTGGTATCGTCTGTCACCTCTCCGATCTTTACCCTGCAGGTATGGATCTTCCTCTCACAGCTTGTGGGAGAATATCCGTTTTCCAGGGCCGTCTCAAACTGGCTCAGAGCCTCTCTCCATTTTTCCTTTTTGAAGTAACAATCTCCGATACGGAAGGCTACGCTTGCAAGCTTTGCCTTGTTGTAATACAGAGCTCTCAGCGCATTTAAAGCCTTCAGCGCTTCGTCATGGTTATCGACGAGGGACGCAAAGCGATATTTCTTTTCCTGAAAGGCGGTCCTGATTCCCCTCTCACACTGGCGAACCTCCTGACCGAGTTCATTAAAATGCTTCACCGCAACTTCAATGCCATACTCCACTGCCAGCATATCCATGTAGGCAAGGATCGACATTCCCTTGGAGGAGGATTCCGATGTGGCATCCTCCATAAAGAAGCCTTCAGCATCTTCCAAAGCGCCGCTGTCAAGCCATGAGGACATGGCTTTAAGATAAGCCGAACTTACTTCGGCTCTGCCGTATGTATAGGATTTGAGCTGGGCAGTATAGAGCTCGGTTCTTACCGCGATGGATTCGATAAAGCGATTGTCCGGAGCACTTTTTACAAGGTCTGCGATCCATTTGCGGGCCCCTGCAGAATCCTTGACCTGTCTGAAGCTCTTAAACTTCTCCTCATATCGCTGCTCAATCTGAGACCTTCTTTGTCTGCTCTTCTCATCATCGGCATTATTTTCCTCCGAAGTAAGATCCTCAAGGTTATTCTCGCAGACCGAAACATCACCGGTCTCAAGAAGTTTCTCCAGCACCGGTTCTATGGCCAGGGCATAAGCCTTTTTTGCTTCCTCTGTGGAAAGGAACGGAGCCACCAGCTCTTTTACCGGAGTTTCCTGATCCTTTTTGTGCAGGAAAAGCACAAGGCGGGCAAGTATCTGGGTCAGAAGCTCTCCTGACTCCTGAACCTCCCTGATATCCAGAATAGTTCTGTATACTTCCCTGACTGTTTCCGGATCCCCCTCATCCTCCAGAGGAGCAACAAATTTGAGGGTTGCGTTAATGCAGGATACTATATGACTCTGAGAAGCGCGTATCAGATCAAAAAGAGTCTTCTCATAAATCTTCTGTCTTCCTGTTGAGGAGAACAGATTCAGCATGGTTTTCCAGATGATGGTCTGGTCCTCCTCGGGAACCACCTGCCTTGTTCTTTCTATAAGTTCCTCTGCCACATCGGCAGCTTTCTCAACATCTCCGGCCTTGAAATACACAACAAGTGAGCGGTAGATGGCTGTCTTAAGCCTTGGGCCGCCCTGCTCAACCGCCCTTCTGAGGTAATAGGACGCTTTGTCAGGATCCATCTCTGCCTTGGAAATGATTATTCCCTTGTACAGATCTGTTCCGTCATTAGCTATGCGCTCGTTTTCCGCAAGCTCCGCTGCCTCGGTCAGGAACTTTATAAGTGCCTCGCACTCCTCTTTTTTATCCGGCATTCCGGGAAGGGCATCGGAAAGAACCTGAATTCCATCGCGATATCTGAGGTCGTCAACCGCGCTGAGGCACTGTTTGTACACCTCATCAGAGGGCGCAAAAACTCCGGCCAGCTGCTTCTCAAATAATGAAACCGGCTTTGAGGTATCTGCGGGCGCAGCGGGCATCTCTGCTTGAAGCAAAGTCTCGGGCTCAGGCGCCGTCTCTGTCTGAGGCGTCGTCTCGGGTTCCGGCGCTGTCTCTATCCGGGGCGTCGTCTCAGGTTCCGGCTGTGTAAGAACCTCCGGTTCTGCCTGATGAAGCACCTCAGGTTCTGCCTGAGGCTGAGGCTGAGGCGCATCGTCCTCTATGATCTCGTAATATGAAATAGAAGATATCATCAGGGTTGATGTGCGGTTATCCTTCCTGTGGATGCTGACCGTTTCCTTATCAAGGGCAACGATCTCTCCGGTGATCTCCTTGGGCCCGGCGACAACCTCCACATACATTCCTATCCTGGCGTCTTCTAAAAATCTGTCTGCAATTGCCATTGTATAAATCCCCCTTATCTATTCATAATACGTCTGTGAAGTCAAAAAAGTTCATCAAGGAGAATAAAAAATTTAATTTTCTCCCAATCGGGTTCTATCTCAAGTGCATCAAACAGCATATCGGGATCAAAGTCAGGGTAAACTTTTCCGCCGTAGGTCCCGTCAAAATTATGCTTGAGGCTTCGATAGCAAAGAGCGATATCTTCCCATTTATCTCCGATACCTGCGCCGCCCAAATCTATAAATCCGCTGATATCACCGTCTTTCAGGAAAATATTCGGCAGGCAGAAATCGCCGTGAGAAAGCACCGGTTCATATGCAGGCTTATTTTCCTCAAGCCATTTAAGAAGGGCTTTGGGGTTTTCAAATCCATCTTTTCCGTAGGTTGCGGGTTCGGCATCGTCAATATCCACAAGCCCGTTTTCAACCCTGTATCTTGCTTCTTTTAGCTGCGCATCAATGTCTCTTTCTATTGGACAACCTGAAACATCCACGCTCCAGAGCATTTTGAGAGCTTTTGCCAGTAAAGAAAGAAGCTCCTTTGGATGTTCAAGATAATACTCACTGCATGACATTTCTCCGGGGATCCTGCTCATTAGAAGATACTGATAGTCATTATTTTTCTCGAAAGCAAGGACCCTGGGCACGGGAATCCTGTCCTTAAGCCAATTAAGCACCTGTACACTTGACTCTTCATCGTAAAGCCTGTTGTCCAGTATCTTAAGGACGCAGTCATCAAATATCATTATCTTTGAGCCTGACATACCGACATCATCGGTCGTATACTCTTTTCCCGCTATGAGCTTTTTGATGCTGTCGGGCATAGGGAAAAGAGCCTTCTCCATAGCCTCTTCGTCATTTTCCCGGGACACCTCATATGCGGTGTATTCGTGATCAAATTCGTATCCGAGCTTTTCTGCCAGACGAACCGAGTTTATATTCTGTGCATCCCAGCTTGGATACAGCCCTTCATCAAGGCAGCGCAGGATCAAAGCGGCACTTGCGATGGTGGCAAGGCCTTTTCTGCGCTCTTCCTCAATTGTATCAACCTCTATCTCAATTCCTTCCCTGTATCTTGTATAAGAAGAAGCACCGGCTACAATCCTGCCGGATTTCATTATCACCATGCCACGGCCCAGATCCAGATATTTTTCTTTGGTTTCGAAGGAAGAAACAAAATCCCTTGTCGCGGGATCCGCCGGGCAAAGATCGTAGATTTTCTCATCTATCTCTTTTAACTCATATCCGCCGGGAAGTTTGGCTACCATGCTTCTTAAAAGCTCTTTATCAAACTTCGTATCCTTTTTGATGGCGAATCTGGTCACTTTCTTCGCCTTTGGAAAGCATTCTTCGATACAGGTTTCCCACGCCTTGCTTTGGGGCACCAAGATCGTGAAGCCATCAGGCTTGTTCCTGACAATCTCCTTATCAGGCTCTCCCGCATAAAAAGCAAAGCATCCAACGTAGGCCATCGCTGACTTTGGACACTCAGGATCCGTCACATAGATTTTTCCCATTACTTTCTGCAAACAGGAATATATCAGGGTTTCCTGCCACCCATCAAAAAGGCCGGCAGCCTTTGATGTATCTGTAAGTTCGTAAATCATTTTTGTAGTTATCTTTCTCCAGCCACTGTACTGATTTTTTCAATGCCTCGATAGTCTTGGTCTCCAGGACACATCTGGCATTCAGGCTTTCGGCCAGACGCAGTCTCTCTGCAAGATCTATTTCTCCGTCACCAAGTGCCAAATGATTTTTCGCAGGATTCTCGCTTCCGTCATGGATATGAAAATGTAAGAGACGATCCTGATGTTCCAGAATAAAAGGCACATCTTTTTCGCCGGTTGTCTTTGAGTGCCCGATATCCCAGGTCAGTCCGAAACATGGACTTTCAAGCAGCATTTCAATCGCCTTCTCCTCATACCTGCGGAATCCATCGGTATTTTCTACTACAATACGTATTCCACTGTTTCCAATCCACCGTTCACACCATTCCCGGAAACTCCTGAAAGATTTCAAATATGTATCAAAGTCCCGATCGTACATCTGCACTTTCATATCCGGCAAAGTGATGTAAATACCATGATGCATGTGCATGTTCAAGGTAAGGGGCTGAGCAGGGTCGCCATATCTATCCCTTAATGGAAGCAGTTTTTTGAGCACCTCAACAGAGCGTCTCACTGTTTCCAAATAGGCACCGGACACCAGTCGATTAAAATCCGCGATATTCAGATTCTCATCCAGGTGGATCGTATAGTAAATACCTGCCTTTTCTGCCAAGCCGATAAGGTATTCGGTCTGTTCCAGCCACTCCACCTGATATTCCGGAAAATTCATATTCAGTTCAATAAACTTAAGTCCCAGACTTTGGCAAAGAGCAACGTTGTCTTCCAATGTGCTGTTCTCTATAAGTGTGGGCATACCAAACTGTATCATTTCGATATATCTCCTATCTTCCGGCCACTTATTTTTTTACCTTTCAGGCTCCTCCTTCGGCTGGAAACCGCTTCCGTAGGAAAGGCCGTACCCGTATTCCAGGAAATTCTTATCGGTACCGATCTGATCGATGCTGCCGTACCACGGGGATGGAAGCTTTCCCGTAAAATCTGCGCATCCACACAATACATCGGAAATTCCTTTTCCTTCCGAACCCGGCAGATAACACATAACAACACTGTCCCACTCATCATAGTCTTCAGGATCAATGATAACATTTCTGCCGGCAACAATACAGGCAACCGTAGGTTTACCCAGTTTCTTTGCTTCGTCGATGGCATTTCTGTTTTCAGAAAGGCCCAGGGCACCGCAGAGCTCCAGGTCAGCAGTGTCTCCTTCCCACTCCGCATAGGTCTTCTCCCCTACGCAAAGCAGTACCACATCGGCATCCTGAGCTTTATTTTTATCGGTAATGATCTCAATGCCGTAATCATCGGCATAACTTTCAAAAGCATCCTGTATGGTGGTTACGCCATCGATTTTTTTCTCTGAATAACCGCTCCATGCGATAGTCCAGCCGCCGCACTGTGCTGATGCATCATCCGCAGCCGGTCCCGTTATATAAACCTTCATGCCATCCTTCAGCGGAAGGGTCTCTGAATCGTTCTTAAGAAGGACAAGGCTTTCTTCCACCAGCTTTTCCGCAACTTTTCTGTATTCCAAAGAACCGGTATCCTTCTGCTTTATCTCAGACTTTTCAAGGAAAGGATCCTCAAACAATCCTGCCTCTTTCTTGACTTTGATGATTCTTCTTACAGCATCATTCACGCGTTCTTCGCTGATCTCACCGCTTTTTAAGGCATCCGTGATGATCTTTATTACCTCATCGTATCTTTCGATCTCCATAAGCATGTCAATCCCGGCATTAATGCTTGTGATGACCTGATCCTTGTAGGATGAAGCCGAAATATGCTGTATGGATTCCCAGTCACTTGCGATATAGCCTTCAAAACCCATCTCATCTTTCAGCTTCATGATGTACTCTTTGTTTTCATGCATCTTCACTCCGTTTAAGGATGAGTGGCTGATCATGATGGTCTGTACGCCGGCATCGATCTGTGCCTGATACACTTTCAGAAGCTCATTTATCTCATCGTCACTAAGTCTTGCATCTCCGCGATCTATGAGCATATCTATGTTATCTTTTTCTCCTGTGCCATATTCCACATTTCCATCTGCCAGATAATGTTTTGCACAGGCAACAAGCCCTCCGTCAATCAGGCCCTTTACATAAGCAGTACTGAGCTTTGTGATTGTTTCAAGATCAGAGCCATAGGATTCATAAGTTCTTCCCCAGCGTGGATCCACGGACTGCGCTATGCAGGGAGAATAATTCCATAGCATGTGGCAGAGCTTTGCTTCGTCAGCCGTGATCAGTCCGACCTGATATGCAAGCTCTTCATCATTGGCAGCGCCCTGTCCGATGTTATGCGGAAAATATACCGCATTCGCACAGTAATTCACACCGTGAACGTCATCCTGCCCGTAGATATAGGGTATCCCGGCATCGGATTCAAGTGCAGCCTTCTGATATTCGTCCACGAGGCTCCGCCAGGCGGCAGCATCGATATGGTCTGCCTGGGAGAGAATACTGCCGTAATCGTTGTCTTTCATTTGTTTCACACTGACATTATATATAGCAGGCATTACCATCTGCGCCGCTTTCTGCTCGGGCGATAGGCTATCAACTATCTCTTCAGGACTCATTGATGCATATTCAGCATATTTATATTGGGCATCTGTGACAGATGTGACAGAGGTGTTAGATTCCTTCCCGGCTTCATCACCTTTCGGAAAATGACCGATAACTAAAAAACCCGCTATCGCTACCAGTATCGCCAGTACAATTAAAACTAATATTGATTTTCTCTTCATAGCCCCAAGTTCCTTTTATATTTTGACATCAATACCACAGTTTCGACGTCGTTTTCATTGAGCAACACCTTGCCACCTGCTTCAGTGTCATAATCTATGTAGAATTTAAACCCATGGCTGAAAATGATATTTACTTCATGATTCCGCCATGGAAATAGCATTCGTATACTTTTACGTTGTTGCAATAGATCTCTTCATATCCCTGAAACCAGGAAAAATCTCCTGTAACGCTGCATTTATATGTATATTCACCTGACTGATAATACTCCTGTCCCCAGTATGGCATTTTTTTATCCGCTTTACGAAGTGCTTCTTTCAAGAAATCGCCACTGAATTGCTGTTCTAACACCCTGCCAAGATAATTCATTGCATACTGTATTTTGCCATCAACCCAGATTGCTTCTTCTCCGGCAAACTTTTCACCACCAACATACGTGTCATGATATGTATATGACCCGCTGCTGTATGAAAAGTCGTGGGAATCCAGCCTTGTTGAATCTGTTTCATTCATATAGGCGGCATAAGTATTTACATTAGCTTCAAGCCTGAACTCGATCAGCTTACTAAGATCATCATCCTCATTATTTTCACAACTGATCATACATTCCTGATCCCGGACCAGATAATCTACTGTGACATTGAAAAGATTACTTATCTGGATAAGATTACTAATGTCAGGATACACCTGGCCTGATTCCCATTTCGCAACCGCCTGTCTTGATACACCAAGCTTTTCAGCAAGGTCTTCCTGTGTCATCCCCTTACTCTTGCGGATCAATTGCAGTTTCTCTGAAAAAATCATACTCATCACCTCCAAGACCAACATACAATTTCTCATTGCTGAGATACATCAGCCATTGGTTGCTTTTTTGCTACTTTTGTTATACATCGTATCAAAGTTCCAACATTTTCATCATTCTTTCTCAGAATCACCGCCCGGCAGTTGTTTTATACCATCCATACTGACCATGGACAGAGTCTCCATCTGCTTAACAGCGAGTTCTCTAAGCAACACTATCCTTTCAGACATAGTTTTGCCCTGTCCGATCAGGATTGCATTATAGCTTTCCATGTTTGCCAGCACGAGAAGCTGATTAAGGTTGGCATCATCTCTGATGTTTCCTTTCTTACCCGGATTAGCATCTCTCCACTGTTTTGCAGTCATACCAAACAATACCACATTAAGCATATCCGCCTCATTTGCATATTTGAAAAAGATCTGATCCTGTGTAAGTTCTGGCGGTATCAAGTGATCCCTTATTGCATCGGTATGAATACGATAATTAAGTTTGGCTATCTCGCGGTTCAAGTTCCAGTTAAGAGACAGGCGGCTGTTCTCATCCTTCTTTAGGCGCTGATAATCCTTAACAATCAACAACTTGAATGAAGCTGAAATCCATGATGCAAACTCAAGCGCGATATCCGAATGAGCATATGTTCCACCATATCTTCCTGCTTTTGAGACGATTCCAATTGCATTTACTCCCTCAATCCACTTGGACGGTGACATTGTAAATGCATGTAATCCAGCCTCACCTCTAAACCCCTCGAATTCGAGGGGTTTAAAATCCTGATTATGCAAACTTTCCCATAACCCAAGAAATTCTATAGTTTCCCTATTTCTCATCCAATTGCATATCGTCGCATTTGCATCATCACTTTTGTATTTTGCAATATCAGTTAAAGATAAAAAATCATTTTCAAAGTCCGATGTATAAACTGCTATACTGATGCCGCCAACATATATTGTTTCTTTCTTTATCGTCCTAGGCATATTATTTCACCTCCCCGGTCAGATAATCATATAATTTTTCAGCAGAACTGAAGTCGATATCATGGCCATTCTCGTCTGTGATAATGCCTGGCTCATATTGTCGTCCATAATCCAATTCATAAATATAATAGTCAATGTTTTCAACTGCATCCTTCAGCAGTTTTCGAAGCAAAAATACCACGGTGCTCTCATGTGAGATCTGAAGTGCCGCCCCATTGCAAAAATCACACTCAAGGTTATCCCTGCTATTACGGAATAGACTATTTACCTTTCTTACCAAATCCGATGAGTCCCTTAATTGATTCAGTATCTCCACAAATTCTTCTTTACTGATACTTGCACTGAATTCTTTGGCATTTTCATGTAATACCCTGTGAATCATCCTCTCGACTTGCTGAAATCGTACGATTCCCAATGTTCTCTTATCTAAGAAAGATGTGCCGTTTTGATCTTTTATGATCCATTCACAATCGGAATTATTGATGATATACAGGTAATCCGTCCTATTCTCCGTAATGTCAATTACCCTCTCCTCCTTGCAGGCAAGCGGATGGATCAGTTCTTCCTCGTAACCGTAATGAGACTTATTAAACCGGATCACAAAACTCTCATAGTTACTGTAGTTCGAAAACAATCCTGCTTCGAACATTTCCAGAATTCTATCAGCATTCCCATCCGGATACATATCTCCATTAAATTCTACTGACGAGAAAATCTTTCCGTCCCAGTCTATGTAAATAATCTTTCCTCTTGTCATCACGCACCTCCGATGTTTTTCTTTTATCGTATGAGATGCGTGATATCATGTCATTGGACGGATAGTCCATAATCCCGGCTATGCAACAAGTAGCGGATAATAAGCCTGCATTCGTTTTACAAATTGGTTTGAATTAGCCTTTGTAACCAAACAACAATCATATGTGTACTTTGTGTATTGTTTCACTAAAAGATCCTCCATATGAACATGGAACAATTCACTAAGGCGAAGAAGATTATCAACTGAAGGCAGTATTGTTCCCTTAAACCATCTGTATACAGGTTGCGGGCATGACAATCCAAGATACTGTTGAATATCCTTTACGCTATATCCATTCTCATATGCATATTTTCGGAGGTTGTTTCCGGTCTTCTCCATATCAATTATTGTTTTACTTTCAATCATTCGTCCTGTCCCTTTTATTCTGTAGTAATCCTCCATCTCAACATCCAGAGTAATGGCTTTCGGACGGGTGTTGCTCACCCTCTGCAAAAGCACGCAACTTTCGACTGTTGTCCGACTGTGCAACCGAATTTCATAATATCTACTGCTACATGCGAGACTTAAATATATTACTTCTTTTGGATTACCGTATTTATTCCGATTGGCTTAAATCCGACGCTGAGAGCCGTTTTCTGAGAACCTGTATTTGTTTCTGCATGGGCCCAAACAGGTCTTCTGCCCTGCCGTATGATTTCCTCACACATCTCATATGCCAGATAGGATGCCAGACCATGGTGTCTGTATGTTTCAGTGGTCTCAACACCAATATCCACTTCCTCCGGACTGACCGCACTTGAAAACGCCACCGCTGCAAAGTTGCCATCTTCCTTACTTCTTGCCATAAATCCAAATCCATTCTGAAGAAATATATCACTTTCATTCCATGAAAAAGATGGTGTAATCCTTCCTTGAACGTCACCTATATTGTCTGCATTTATATGCTCAACAATGAATCCGTCATCAAGTATCGGCGGATTGTCAATAATTCCGCTATGAGTGTATTCAATCCTCTTATCAACTCGAAGCAAGTCTATGCCCGAATAATAGTCGGAAACAAACTCCGAATCTGTAATGAGTAAAAATCTTCGCTCCGTATCAGACACCAAAAAATTGCGATATACTTCTTCAAGAACATCAGCTCTCACATCCCCGGAGATATACGCAAAACCACAATAATGCCAAAACAGTACACAGCCTTTGCCATCAACATAAATATCTCCATCCTGAGTCCCGGTCGCAATTGACACCGGATAAACACAGTTTGCTGTACACCCTCTGGCATATGTAAGGTCTGCTGTATATTCACTTCTGTCGATTTTTCTCAAAACCATACACTTCACCGGATTATAATCCATTCGCCCTTCTTGTTTGACCCAATACGACGTATTACATTTTTCTGTACCATAGATCCTAACGCTCTCTTTACAGTTGCGTCAGAACACCCAAGAATTCCCGCCATCTTAGCTCTTGTCAAAGTCGGATCTTGTCTCAAGAGTTCAAGTATCTTTTTCTCTCTTTCACTAAGTCCTACCATGTTTATTGGATCATTTATTGGATCATTTATTGGGTCATTTATTGGGTCATTTATCGGCTCAATGTCCTGCTTAATTGGGTCAATGTCCCGCATTTGTGTGAACATGCCGCTGACATGCATTTCTCTGTTATGGCGTTCATTTTTACCGTCAAGCAGCAGATTTTGCAGGAACAGTTCAAGGAAATCCGTCGTTTCATAGATTCCTTTTTTAATATTACTGTAATTAGCGCGAACCAATGCATTTCTGAAATACCACGAATGCTCAGCAAACATATCATTATCCGCTTCAAAACCCAATTGTCTCAGATATTTTATAAAGGATCCTTTTTTATATCATCCATCCGCTTCACCGCCCTCTGCATCTTTAATCCGATAGTACTCCTCCATCTTCACATTGAGTTTCACATAAGAATCCGCTTTTCTGTTGCTCACACGCTCGAGGCGCACACAGCTTTCAACATGCCCGCTCCAGGGGAACATATCGCAGGGGCGGACAGCCTTAAGCTTGTAGCCGCCGTCACAAAGGATGCGAAGGTCACGGGCAAGAGTTGCGGAGTCACAGCTTACATAGACGATCCTTTCAGGCTGCATTTTCAGCATGGTCTCAAGGCACTTGGAATCACAGCCCTTCCGGGGCGGATCCACCACGATAACATCAGGGTGAAGGGCATCTTTGTCCGATGCGTCACCGCCGGCTGCCTTCTCATAGAACTCCGGCAGCACCACCTCGGCCTTTCCGCACATAAAGGTGGCGTTCTCTATGCCGTTTCTTTTGGCATTCTCTTTGGCATCCTCGATAGCTTCGGGGATTATCTCAACTCCGTACACATGCCCTGCGGTCTTTGCCATGGAAAGAGTGATGGTTCCGATACCGCAGTAGAGGTCCCACACTGTCTCTTTTCCCGAAAGATCCGCATACTTAATGGCCTGTCCGTAGAGTTTTTTGGTCTGGGCAGGATTTACCTGATAGAAGGAAAGGGGCGAGATCTCAAATTCCAGGCCGTTTAAGGTGTCCCTGATAACCGGCTCACCCCAAAGGGTATGGATCTCCGTTCCCATGATAACGTTGGTGTTCTCGTTGTTGATGCTGACGGAAATCGAGGTCATGCCGGGCACCTTTTCCAGTTTCTCGATAAGGCGCTCCTGGCCGGGTATATATTCCCTGCCTTTGCCAAAGTCTCTGCCGCTGTTGGGATTTCTTTTCCCGTAATTGATCACAAGGCATACCATGATCTGGCCGCTTTCAAAGCCCTTGCGTATCAGCACGTGGCGCACAAGGCCGTGGCCGGTGCCCTCGTTGTAGGCGCTGACATGGAACTGTCTCATGTGCTCCAGCACGATCTCAAGGATCATCTCGTTCTCCACGACACCGATCCGGCAGTCGGAAACTGGGATGATGCTGTGGGTCCTGCCGGCATAAAAGCCCGCCACAGGGTTGCCTTCCCTGTCTGCGCCTATCGGATACTGGGCCTTGTTGCGGTATCTCCAGGGATCATCCATGCCCATTATGGGCTCCATGATGCTGTCCACATATTCACCGTCAAAGCCGCCGATCCTGACGATGTTGTTTCTCACCTTATCCTGCTTAAACTTAAGCTGCCTCTCGTAGGTCATGTTCTGGATCTGGCATCCGCCGCACTGCCTAGCGATGGGGCATCTGGCCTGCTGCCTGAAGGGCGAAGGCTCAAGCACCTCCTCGAGGTGGGCGTAGGCGTAGTTTTTCTTGGACTTCATGATCTTAGCCCTGACTCTGTCCCCGATCACCGCATCCTTAATAAAAAGGGCATAGCCATCCACTTTGCCTATACCCTCGCCATCATTTCCTATATCCGTTATCTCAACTTCCAGCATCTCATCCTTTTGGAATCTGCCGGATCCAAGCTTTTCTTTTCCCATATTCATACCTCGTTAAGTGGTGGATTTCCACTGCAATCTGTGAAGCTCGCCTTCCTTCTCAAGCCCCGCAAAATTCTGCTGCCTCAAGGCCTCGTAGAGCACGATGGCCACTGAATTTGAAAGATTGAGGGACCTGATGTCCTCAAGCATGGGGATCCTGATGCAGGTCTCTTCGTTGTCCACCAGGATCTCCTCAGGGATCCCGGCGCTCTCTTTGCCGAACATTATAAAATCATCCTGGGCAAAAGAGACTTCGGCATAAGTTTTCTTTGCTTTTGTGGTGGCGTACCAGATCTTCGCCCCCGGGTTCTTCTCTTTAAAATCCGCGTAGTCGATGTATCTGGTCACATTGAGCTTCTGCCAGTAATCCATGCCTGCGCGGCGAAGGTCTTTTTCCCCGAGGCGAAAGCCCAAAGGTTCGATAAGATGAAGGGCTGTTCCTGTTGCGACACAGGTCCTTCCTATATTCCCGGTGTTCTGGGGAATTTCCGGCTGATGTAAAACTATATTCATTGGTCAGTAATTTCCTTCTTATTCGTCTTCGGCGTCCATGGCAGCAGCCTTGGGCAGGGAGAAAATAAACTCGGTTCCGACGCCCTGGGTACTGATGACGTTGATGTTCTCCTCATGGGCCTTGATGATCTCCTTTACAATGGAAAGTCCAAGGCCGGTACCCTTCTTGTCCTTACCTCTGGAGGAATCGGACTTGTAGAATCTGTCGAAGATAAGCTTCTGGTCCTCCTTGGGGATACCGATTCCGCTGTCCTTGACGGAGACAAAGACCTTGCTGTGTTTCTCGGTGGTCTCGATCTTGATGGAGGAGTCGTGATGGCTGAACTTGATGGCATTGTCCACCAGGTTGTAAAGAACCTGCTGGATCTTGTCAACGTCAGCGTTTACCAGCATCTTGTTGTCTGTAAGAACAAGCTCGATGGAGATGTGCTTGTCACGGCAGGAACCCTCGCAGGACTCCGCCACCTTGCGGATCACCTGATTGATGTCAAAGTCCGTCTTATCAAGGAGCATACCGCCCTTGGCGTTGAGGTTCTGAAGAGTAAGAAGCTCGTTGGTGAGCTTGGTAAGTCTGTCGGTCTCGTTGATAACGATGCCAAGATACTTCTCGTGCATCTCCGGGGGAATGGTCCCGTCCTGCATCGCCACAAGATACCCTCTGATAGAGGTCAGCGGGGATCTGAAATCGTGGGATACGTTGGCAACGAACTTCTTCTGGTCATCCTCCTGACGGGCAATCTCGCCGGCCATGTAGGACAGTGATGCCGCAAGGTATCCCATCTCATCCTCGGACTCCACCGAGAACTCATATCCCATATTTCCCGCCGCATACTGCTCCGTCGCTGTGGTTATTTTGCGAAGAGGCACATACACCAGCTCCGTAAAGAAGATAAGGATTATCAGGGACAAAAGAAACAGCACTATCAGCATCAGATATGAAATGTTAAGGAAGGTGTTGGCCTGATCCTGCAGGGCAGGTATCGAAGCGTGGATGACCACGTAGGCCTGAACCTTGTAATTGGCTGTAATAGGCGCAAAAACGCTGAGGACATCATGGTTAAAAGAGTTCCAGAAGTCCCCGGTGGTGTAGTAAGAGCTTCCTGTTACGGTGGGGTCAAACCCGTTTACCACAACCTCTTCTCCCGGCCCTAAGGGTCTTGAAGAATCAATAACCAGTCGGCCTGAAGGGTTGATGATCCATATGGGAGATCTGTCCATATACATGGACAGGGTTGAGAGCTCCTCATACACCGTCTCCAGCGAAGTCTCACTGTTGTATAGATCTGCCGCGTAGGTGTTGGCAATCTGTGTGGCCACCTGATACATGTTCTCTGCCTTGTCACGTCTTAGGCGGTCGAAGGTCATGCTGTAAACAAAGGTCGCCACCACTATGAATCCGAAGATGCCAAACAACACATAGGCCAGCAGAAACTTCAGATACAGGGTTCTTTTCATTTACTGTTGTACCTCAAACTTGTAGCCGATTCCCCAGATCGTAGCCAGCCTCCACTTCTCATGGTCACTGAGCTTTTCTCTAAGACGCTTGATATGAACGTCCACGGTTCTGGTATCGCCTATATATTCGTAGCCCCAGATCTGATCCAGAAGCTGCTCTCTCGTATATACATGATTGGGTGAAGCTGCAAGGAAGTACAAAAGCTCCAGCTCCTTGGGAGGCATGTCAACTCTCTCGCCCATATAGGTTACGGAGTAGTTTGTCATGTTGATCTCAAGGTCGGGATATCTTACCACCTTGTCATCGGAAGCCTGAGGCTCTGCGGCCTGGGGTTTGTAGCGGCGAAGCACTGCCTTTACCCTTGCCACCAGCTCTTTTGAATCGAAGGGCTTCTCCATGTAATCGTCAGCCCCCATCTCAAGGCCAAGGACCTTGTCAAACACCTCTCCCTTGGCGGAAAGCATGATGATGGGCACCTGGGATCTTGTCCTTATCTCCCTGCAGACCTGATATCCGTCGATCCCCGGAAGCATCAGATCCAGGAGCACCAGATTGGGATTAAAGCTGTCAAAAGTGTTAATGGCTGTCTCGCCGTCGTTGCAGATCTTGGTCTCAAAACACTCTTTTACAAGATAGAGTGAAATAAGCTCCGCAATGTTGTTGTCGTCATCTACTATCAGTATTTTCTGCTTGTTAACCATTTCTCCCCCTCTTACTTAAATGTCACTATGGTCACGCCGGCGTCGCCCTCTCCAAACTCCCCGAGCTTGAAGGATTTGACGTAGGACACGCCCTTAAGATAGGAGTGCACCGCCTGTCTTAAGATTCCTGCTCCCTTGCCGTGTACCACTCTTACATTGTTAAGATGCGCAACATATGCGTCATCCAGATATTTATCCAGCTCAGCGATGGCATCATCGCTGTTCTTACCTATAAGGTTTATCTCGGTCCTGATGGTGGATGCCTTTGAAAGGTCCATCTTTCCGCCGGAAGGCTTGCCGTAGCGCTTCTTTAATGCCGCCTTGTCATCGTCTTCGAAGGCCAGCACAAGATCCTTGATATTGGCCTTGGTCTTCATGATGCCGCACTGAACAAAGAGATTCCCGTCCTTATCGGGTTTGGAACTGATGGTTCCCTTAAGCCCCATGGGTACTATGCGAACGCTCTCTCCAAGCTTTATCTGGGATTCCTTGAGGATATCGTGATCCTCAGCAGGCTTCTGCTTCTTGGCTGCGGCCTTGTTCTTGTCTGATATCTTCTGGGAAAGACCTGTCCTTGTCCTCTCAAGATCCTGAAGAGATGCCCCGGGTCCTGCCTTTCTGAAGACCTTAATGGTCTCGTCGGCCACGTTCTTGGCCTCCTGCAGGATCTCCCTTGCCTCTTCGTTGGCCTTTCGAAGGATCTCCTCCCTCTGGCTGTCCAGCTTGTCGGTCTTGCGCTCAAGCTTCTGCCTCAGCTCCTCGGCCTCTTTCTTGTACTGTTCTATCTCAAGCCTCTCGGCCTCTATGGTCTTTCTGCTCCTCTCAAGATCCGCGATAAGGTCCTCGAATCTCTGATCATCGGTATCGATCTGGTTCCTGGCCGCATCTATGATTGACTCGGGAAGGCCCAGTTTTGAAGAGATTGCAAAGGCATTACTCTTGCCGGGAAGTCCAATAAGGAGCCTGTAGGTGGGCTTAAGCGACTCAACGTCAAACTCACAGCTGGCATTCTTAACTCCCTTGGTGTTAAGGGCGTAGACCTTGAGCTCACTGTAGTGGGTGGTGGCCAGCGTCCTTATCTTCCTGCTGTGGAGCTCGTTGAGAATGGCAATGGCCAGAGCCGCACCCTCTGTGGGATCCGTGCCTGCACCCAGCTCATCGAAAAGACACAGCGAATCCTCGTCGGCTTCTTTTAAAATGGAAACGGTGTTGGTCATATGTGACGAGAAAGTGGACAGGGACTGCTCGATACTCTGCTCGTCGCCGATGTCCGCATAGACCTCCTTAAACACCGCAAGCTCCGACCTGTCGCCGGCGGGAATGGCAAGCCCGGCCTGTCCCATCAGGGTCAAAAGACCTACCGTCTTAAGGGTAACTGTCTTACCTCCGGTATTGGGGCCTGTGATTATAAGCATGTCAAAATCATCGCCGGCGTAAACATCGATGGGCACCACTTTATCTTTTGCAATAAGAGGGTGACGTCCCTTTCTGATGTTGAAGGCATGGCGATCGTTAAAGACAGGCGGAATGGCGTTCATTTCAAGAGCATAGGAGGCCTTGGCAAAAACGAAGTCCAGATCCGTCATGATCTCGCAGTTATATCTTATGGCATCCACATGCTCTGCCACGGAAAGGCTCAGCTCCAGCAGGATCTTCTCTATCTCCGCCTGCTCCTGAAGACTCATCTCCTTGAGCTTATTGTTAAGATCAACAACTGCTGCCGGCTCAACAAACAAAGTCGATCCCGAGGAAGACTGATCGTGAACGATGCCGCTTACCTGAGACTTGTACTCAGCTTTAACGGGGACGCAGTATCTGTCGCCCCTCATGGTGATAACCGCATCCTGAAGATAACTTCTCATGGCACCGTTCAGCATCTTGCCAAGAACGTCATGAATGCGGTCGTTGGTGAGCATAATTCCTCTTCTTATATGCTTGAGGGCAGGGCTGGCATCGGAGCTCATCTCATCTTCGGAGACGATGCAGCGTCTTATGTCCGCCGACACGAAGCTCAAAGGCTCAAGAAGCTGGAAGGACTCCGTCAGGGAATCCCCGGTATCCTCCTCCCTTGCGGGGCGGCCATAGTTCTTTACCCTTCCAACGTTATCCAGAAATGAAGCTATGCGAAGAAGCCCGGCCATATCCAGACTGCTTCCGATCTTAAGCGCCTTCAGTGAACCGGACAGATCCTTGTTATCACCGAAACTTACGCTGCCTTTCTTAAATATCCTTGCAATCGCGTCCCCTGTTTTCTCCAGATTCCTTCTGATCTCCCTGATATCAGCTGAGGGCTCCAGCTCCAGGCACATCTTACGGCCCGGGTCTGAATCTGCATGCTCAGCCAGTTTTTCTATTATTTTGTCGTACTCCAGTACGTGTAATGCTTTCTTGTTCATTGTAAGTCCTTATTTCATGCCTGTTTTACATAATCATCCAAATTACAGTTTATCATTTAAAGCGGGCAATGACTAGTATTTGTCTACTTTTGTGGCATAAGTTATAATGGATGATAGCGGATTTACTGATGAAACTTTCAGGAGGGGATTTGGGGATGCCACTTAATAATGATGAGAAAGAAAAGAATGAGAAACTGGCCGATACCGGCTTTATAAGCGAGAAGATCAAGCAGCGTCCCATCAACAGGGCCAAGCTCCTTAGAAGGACTGCGATCACTTTTTTCCTGGCCATCGTTTTTGGTATTGTGGCCTGTTTCACATTTCTTTTCCTGCAGCCGGTATTCAGCGACAGACTTTACCCCGAGGCAGAGCCGGATCCCGTCACTCTTCCCGAGGAGATTGCAGACGAGGAGCTGACTCCGGAGGAAATGTTTGCGGACGAGATCGCCATTGCCGCCAGTGAGGCCCAGTCCCTTGAGGCCACCCAGAAGGACCAGATCGACGAAGCTCTTGCTTCCTATTCCTTCAGCGCCTCCGACTACAGCAAGCTCATGGCATCTCTTAAGGAAGTCGCCGCCAATGTTGGAACCAGCATGGTTCAGGTAACGGCGGTGACCAACGACGCCAACTGGTTCAGCGAATCCTACGAGAGCAGCGGTTCCGCTTCAGGCGTTATCATCGCCAACAACGGAACCTTCTATTACATAGCCGTACCTTCAAAGGCAATCGATGAGGCGGAGAGCATAAAAGTCACCTTCTGTGACGGCGCCGAATCCACCGCCGGCTTAAGTCTTGCGGATACCATCACCGGACTTAGCGTAGTAAGCGTAAGAAGAGCTTCTCTTACAGAGGCCACAAGGCAGAAAGTCACAACCGCCCAGCTTGGAAGCTCCAATGCCGGAAATCTTACCGGTGTTCCCGTCATCGCGGCAGGAAGCCCCATCGGAATCCAGGGTTCCATTTCCTACGGTGTGCTCACCTCGGAGAAGACCCCCATCGGACTCGCCGATTCCAATTACAAGCTTCTGACCACAGACATCTACGGAAGCACCCTCGGAAGCGGTGTAATCACCAACTTAAGCGGACAGGTTCTTGGCATCATCGACATGAACTACAACACCGAGGATCTTCCCAATCACATCTGCGCCATCGGCATAACGGAGCTGAAATCTTTATTTGAGGATCTCTCCAATGCCAGAAACAGAGCCTTCCTTGGAATCCACGGAACCACCATCCCGCTGGACGTACAGACCAAAGAAAATATCCCCGCAGGAGCCTATATCACCCAGACTGAAATGAATTCTCCCGCCATGATGGCCGGAATCCAGAGCGGTGACATCATAAGTGCCGTAAACGGCTCCGAGATCGCTTCCTACGAGCAGCTCATCACCAAGCTCTCCCAGTGTCAGCCCGATGAGGTCATTACCGTCAAAGTATACAGACAGGCTCCCAATAACTATGTGGAGCTTGACATAGAAGTCACTTTAACCAGTGCCACACACAATTAGTGTTCTCATGAAGACTGCAGCAGTTGCAGGCTTCTGACCATAAATTATTAATTAGAAATGAGGTTTTTTCATGAAGTTCATCAAAGATTTTAAACCCGGAGACAGAGTAGCGGACATCTACATGTGCAAGCACAAGCAGAGCGCCACCACCAAGAACGGCAAGGAATACTATTCCGTAACCCTTCAGGACAAGACAGGTACCGTGGACGCCAAGATTTGGGAACCCGGCGGCGCAGGCATCGACGAGTTTGATGCCCCTGACTGCATCGATGTTTTCGGTGAGGTTACCAGCTTTAACGGCGCACTCCAGGTCAACGTAAAGAGAGCAAGAAAGTGCAGCGAGGGAGAATATGACCTTTCCCTGTATCTTCCCGTTTCCTCAAAGGACAACGACGAGATGTTCAGGCAGCTCCTTTCCATAATAGATTCAATAGGTAACCCCTATCTTAAAAAGCTTCTTCAGGCTTTCTTCGTGGAGGACAAAGCTTTTATAGAGCTCTTCCGCAAATCCAGCGCAGCCAAGACCGTGCACCACGGCTTTATCGGCGGACTTCTTGAGCACACCTTAAGCGTAACCAAGCTCTGCGACTACTTCTGCACAGCCTATCCCGCCCTTAAGAGAGATCTGCTTCTTACAGCTGCCATCTGCCACGATATAGGTAAGACAAAAGAGTTGTCTCTTTTCCCTGTAAATGACTACACCGACGAGGGTCAGTTCCTTGGGCATATTGTCATGGGCTGCGAGATGGTTGGTGAAAAGGCCCGCGCAATCGACGGTTTCCCCGAGCTTTTAAAGCAGCAGCTCCAGCACTGCATCCTGGCTCACCACGGCGAGTTTGAGTACGGCTCTCCCAAGAAACCTTCCATTATGGAAGCGGTGGCTCTAAACCTTGCGGATAACACCGATGCCAAGATGGAAACCTTCACGGAGCTTCTTCAGAACGTCACCGAACCCGGCTGGCAGGGCTTCAATAAATTCTTCGAAACAAACGTTTATCAGACCAAAATCGACTGATGGCATTTATACTTTAACAAAAACAAGTTTAGTTTTTTGTGTAAATCGACAGTATTTTAAAATATTTAAGAAATATCTAAAATATCTATTGACTGGTGATTCTCCTATTAGTAAAATTGCATCATCAGATACTTGTGAACGCAATTTTTTTAGGAGGATTGACCATGAAAAAGAGATTTTTGAGTATTATTTTAGCATCTTGTATGAGTATCGGTCTTCTGGCAGGCTGTGCTACTACAACAGTGGAGGAAGCTGGGGAGGCTGCTCCTGCTGATGCACCTGCAGCCACAGAGACAGCTGCTGAGACAACAGACTCAACAACATCCGAGACACTTTCCGGCGAAGGTGACCAGACAATCCACGTATTCCTTTACATGCAGGAGCATGAGAAGGACATCTACCAGAAGCTCATCGACGAGTTCGTTGAAGAGCACAAGGATCAGGTCAAGGAAGTTGTTTTCGAGGTTACAACTCAGGACGAGTACAACCAGAAGATGATCGCCAACATGACTGCCAACGATATGCCCGATGTATTCTATGTAGGACCCGCAGCAGTTCGTTCTTATGTAGACAACGGCTATGTTCTTCCTCTTGATGACTACGTTGATGCTGATACAATCGGCAAGATCTGGGGAACAACCCAGGAGATCTACCGCTATGACGGAACCAATATCGGAAGCGGTTCTCTCTACGCATTCCCTAAGGATCTTTCCTGCTTTGCATTTGCTTACAACCAGGACCTCTTCGACGAGGCCGGCCTTGATTATCCCGATCCCAACAAGCCTTATACATATGAAGAGTTCGAGGAAGTATGTAAGGCTCTTACAAAGGACACAGACGGAGACGGCGAAGTTGATCAGTGGGGCGTTGCCTGCGCAGATCAGTGGGGCATGACTCCTATCCTCTATTCAAACGGCGTTAAGTTCCTTAACGAGGACATGACAAAGGTTAACGTAGCTAACAACCCTCAGCTTACAGAGGCTCTTACATTCTACACAGACCTTACAAGAAACGGCCTTACACCTTCAGTTGAGCAGGACACAGCTCTTGGCGGATATCAGAGATGGCTCGACGGACAGGTTGCATTCTATGCCTGCGGTACATGGGACGTAGCAGCATTCATGGATCCCAACACCTTCCCTTATAAGTGGAACCTCTGCGGATGGCCTGTAGGACCTTCCGGTGACGGAAGATCACACACATGGATGGGGTCTGTAGGATATGCAGTTTCAGCAACAACCGAGTATCCCGACCTCTGCGCAGAACTTGTTGCAAAGCTTTCAACAGACGAGGATGGACAGAGAGCAGTTTCAGGTATTACAACCGGCGCTTCAATCCAGCTGCCCAACATTGTTGACCTTGCATATGGCGAGTTCAAGGATGCCGTAGCTGACGGAACAGTTCCTTACGCTTCAGATGTAGACGTAATCTTCGGTTACTTTGACAACAACGATCACTATGCAGCAGCTCTTCAGGAAATGGATTACACCTACAACTCAGAGTGGTTCACACCTTTCTGGTCAGGTGTATTCAACATCAAGAACGGCGACATCGAGGTTCAGGATTACCTCAATCAGGTTGAGCCCGAGATGCAGGAGCTTCTTGACGAAGCAATCGAGCTTCAGAATTCAGCAACAAAGTAATTCAAGGGCATTAACCGGCTTATAAATCACACAGAGCCCCTCAGTATCGTTATTACAGAGGGGCTCATTTTATAAGATTTAACAGGAGCATCAAAATGGCAAAGACAAAAGTAAAAGTCCATAGGTCTGCTATGGCAAAAAGAGAAGAGCGCTGGGCATGGCTTTTTATCGCTCCTCCCTTCATCGGATTTATGCTTTTCATGGCCTACCCCATTGTATTTGCACTTGTGGCAAGTACCAGTAAATGGACCGGAGTAAACTCCCTTTTGGGCAATATCGTAGGCCTTCGCAACTACATCAAGATCTTTTCCGATGCTAAATTCTGGAAATCCATGGCCACCACCATCATATACATGATTGGTATCCCAATCGGTATGATCCTTGGAATGACCATAGCCATGGGTCTCAACAGGAAGATCCCCGGAAAAAGAGCTCTCACAACCATGTACTACGTTCCCGTGGTATCCTCTCTGGTTGCTGTTTCAATCCTCTGGGCATGGGTATTTAACTACGACTACGGCCTCCTCAACGGAATATACAAATTCCTTACGGGAGCTCACGGCCCCAACTGGCTCGGTGACGAGCACATGGTAAAGATCTCCATGATCATCTTCATGGTATGGAAAGGACTTGGCGGCACTGTAATCCTGTATCTTGCAGGACTCCAGAATATACCCAGGGACTACTATGAGGCCGCCATGATCGATGGCGCCAACGGCTGGGATAAGTTCAGAAACATCACTCTCCCGCTGCTTTCCCCTGTTACCTTCTATGTACTTATAACCTCCCTCATCGGTGGCTTCCAGGTATTCGTAGAGGTTCAGGTCATGACCCCCAACGGAGGTCCCAACTACAGTTCCGCAACAGTTGTATTCTACCTGTTTGAAAAAGCCTTCACCAACGGCCAGCTTGGCTACGGAAGCGCAGTTGCGGTAATTCTAGCGATCATCATATTCATTATCACAGCCTTTAACTTCTGGGGCCAGGATAAATGGGTAAAAACTATAGATTAAGGAGGTGTGACTATGGATATATCAATTTCAAAACCAAAATCCAGCGGCAAAGATTATCAGTCTGATCAGGTCACCACTTCCAAGGACAAGGTCCTGAACATAATAATCTTTATTTTGCTGTTTCTTTTCGCCCTTACAATGGTGTTTCCTCTGATCTATATGGTGGCTACATCATTTATGACCAAGAACCAGATACTCTCGGGAAGCCTTACCATCATTCCCGACCCGATACTTATCGGCAAGTATTCGGAAGTGCTCAAGAAAGGCCAGTTTATCAGCGGTATCATAAACACAGTGAAGGTTGAGGTGCCTGTGCTGCTTATCGGCGGATTCACTTCATCACTTGCAGCCTTCGCCTTTGCAAAGATGGAATTCAGAGGCAAGAACGCGCTTTTCCTGGCTCTTCTTGCAACAATCATGATACCCTTTGCGGTTGTAATGATCCCTCAGTACGTTCTCTTCACAAAGCTTGGCTGGACCAATTCCCTGGCGCCCCTTATCATCCCGGGATGCTTCGGAAACGTGAGCATGATCTTCTTCCTTCGCCAGAACCTTTACAGCATCCCTTCCGACCTGATGGACGCTGCCAAGATCGACGGCTGTAACTATTTCGGTATTTACTGGAAGATCTTCCTTCCCCTTATGAAGGGTGCTCTGGGAACTCAGCTGATGCTGTGGTTCATGGGAATATGGAACGACTATCTTGCTCCAACCATCTTCCTCAGAAGTGAGAAGCAGTGGACATTGCAGGTAGTTATCCGTTCCTTCAACCATTACTATGCGATCCAGAGTGATTATGCCCTTATCATGGCGGCTTCCGTTATCGCCATGCTGCCCACCCTGCTGTTATTCTTCGCTTTCCAGCGGGTTATCATTGAATCCATTGCCATCAGCGGAATTAAGTGATCATGGGCACATAGCCTTGTTTTTAGATTTATTTAAAAGTATAATTAAAATCTGAAATAGTTTATCGCACTTTAAAGATTGGGGATATTATGCTGCATATTAAGACACTTGACGAGGGGCTGGAGCTTTTCAAGGCTCTGGGCTCCGACATCAGGATTGAGATCATCAAGATATTACTTAATGAAAACGCAATGAATATGAACGAGCTGGCAAGCCGCCTTAACATCACCAACGGCGCCCTTACCAGCCACATCAAGAAACTGGAGGAATGCGGCGTTGTAACCGTTTCCTCAGAGGCTTCCGGCCACGGCAACCAGAAGGTCTGCTCTGTACATCTGGACAAAATCCTTATAGACCTTCAGGACAAGCCACAGAACGAGAACATCTACACCACCGATATCAAGGTGGGCCTGTTCTCAGATTACCAGGTATTTCCCACCTGCGGCCTTGCTACATCCAAGAGGCTTATCGGTGAGGTGGACGACACAAGATACTTTGCTCATCCCGACAGATATGAGGCAGATATCCTCTGGTTCACCAAGGGATATGTGGAGTACAGCATTCCCAACTTCGTTCCCGCCAACCAGAAGATTGACGAGATCTGTGTATCTCTGGAGCTAAGCTCCGAGGCTCCCGGCGTCAACAACGTATGGCCTTCGGATGTATACTTCTACCTCAACGGAACGCAGCTTGGAACCTGGACTTCACCCGGAGATTTCGGCGACGTGAAGGGTATCTTCACCCCTGACTGGTGGTTCCCCAACTGGAACCAGTACGGACTTCTTAAGATGCTGGTCCTTAACCACAAGGGCACTTTCATAGACGGCCTTAAGATCTCCGACGTGACCATCGACCAGTTCGGCCTCACCTCCAAGAGCGCTCTTAAGCTCAAACTGGCGATCCCTGACGACGCAGAGCATGTCGGCGGTCTGACCATTTTCGGCAGAGGATTTGGTAACTACAACCAGGACATCAATGTCAAGATGGCCTACAGCCCTATCGAAAACTGAGCTCCCGCTCATATAATTATCACTGCAACAAAGCCCCTCCCGCATCTTACGGGAAGGGCTTTTTCCATATTGAAAATATCATTTTTCCACAACTATTATGCAATTTGAATCAGGGTATTCCACCACATTCTCTTTTTCATCCAGAAGATCCAGATACTTGCCCAGGTTGTCCGGATAACCGGGCTCCAGAAGCTCTTCCGCAAAAATGATCTTTGCCCCAAGGCCCTCAAGAAAGTCTTTGTACTCTTTTAGCGTGAAGTATCCGAACTGCTCCTGAACCTCATGAGCATAGCTCTCGTTCCCCCAGGTATAGGTAAAAAGGAACTCCCTTATAAAGTTGATATCTCCGGTGACTGTAAGACTGTTCTCATCAACCTCCGTCACCTTTTCCTCCTCCGGAATGTCCTTAAGTCCCTTAAAATCCCTCATATAGTTCTTAAAGAAATCAAGGCCTGCTGCCGTCCTGAACCTTATCTTCCTGACAGCTCTTCCCTCGGTCTTAACACCATCCCTTATGATGATCCTTCCACCACTCTCCAGACTGTCATAAGCGTTGCGAAGCGCCTTCTTTACGCTGTCTATCTCAAACCTTCCATTCTCCGTCTGCGTATATGAATAAATCTCATGAAGGATTGAGGAAAAGATAACACTGCCAACCTTTGGCTCCATCTTCTCATCCACAAAATTGTGAACTCTTACCTCCCATCCATGTCCTTCCCGGTTCTTCTTTATTCCCAGGGCCTCTATGACATTTGCGGAGATATCTGTACCTATCACCTTTTTGTCCGGATACCTGGCTTCCAGCTTATCGAGGAGAATTCCTCCGCCGGATCCCACATCTACCACGCTGTCGCCTGCCACATAGTCTATTATGCCATCCTTCGTGCTCTCGGACACATCATTCATGGTCCTTAGATACTTGTCCTCGTTGTTGAGCCTGTCAAATGCATCACGTCTGAATCCGAACATATCATACAGAACGATGATGCTCTTCTCAAAGGTAAGAAGCCCGCTCCTTTCCGCCTCTACACAGAAATCAATGAGCTTCTCGCACACAGGCGAAAACCTGAAATCAATATAGGCAGATCCGTTCTCTATCTTCACATCTATATTCACATTCTGGACAGATGCGTCCAAAAGATATTTCTCAATTATGCGCTTCTTATAAATATTTATATGCTTTTTGCCCTCATAGTCGTAATTAAGACTATCGGCAAGAGGCTTGAAATTCAGATGCGATACCTCTTTTCCCAAATCGTCTATAACCCTTAGGGCATTGGCAAGAATGGCCCTGATCTGACCCATGTTAAAGCTCGAGAGAGCAGCCTCAAAGTACCACAGTTCAAATCGAGGGAAGATTTTATCTTCAAAAAACCTTACGTCATTATCGAAAAACTCGATCTCTCCGGGACACAGCTTCTGAAGCCTGTGTTGAGGTGAATACTCATGGATCTCACCCCTTACGATCTCCTCCACATGGGACTCAACACTCCTTCTGACCCTCTTCCAGATATCCTCACTGACCGCCCTTATAATACACTCGTTAAGCGCCATAAGAAGCGGCTTAAGGTCTTCTCTTTGTATATTTGTCAGTTCCTTATTTACAGCAAAAGAGATCTCACCTCGGATTGCCTGTCCCACAACGCCATGGGTCTTTATCAGGGTGTAAACTAATCCTTCATCCCCGGTGGCATCCCTGTAGATCTCTGCCGATGCAATATTGTGGATATCCAGAGGGTATCCCTTTTTTATCCAGTCCGCCCTCTCCTTTGAAAGGCCTCCTTTGGCCACTTCAGACCACTTGAGGGTCGTACTTACCGTTTTTACGGTGTCTGGTAATAAGCCGTCTCTTTTCTCAATCTCGTCCAGAATATCCAGCGTTCTCATGACATACATGAGTGTTTCTTTTCCGGAAAGGCTTCCCATACTCTCCAGACGCTCTGAATTCACATATACATTATCAGTACTGGTCAGGTATTTAAGCCACAGATTATTCTCTGCTACATCATCCTTCAGGTTTTTATCCCCGTCAAAATATCTGTCAAAATTGGAACTCATTATTGTCTTTTATCACTCCTTATTATTCGGAAGTATTGTATTTGTAAACATAGTTAACATTTACAGCACTACCGTATTCCGTATCTTTGTACTGGCCTATCAACCTTTGGATAACTTTCTCGATCTCTTTGCTGGGACATTCCGTCAGCATCACTAAAAAGCTCCGGCTGCCGCTCTGTACCATGATATCACTCATTCGAAGAGTTTTTTCCACAAATTTGCTGAACTGGTCTGCTGCTTCCAATATAAACTGAAAGTCCTCGGTTGGCGGTTCAAGCTCAAACAAAACAACAGCAGCATCGCCGCCGTAGCGCCTGTAGAAACGCATCATGTATTTGTAAACAACGGAGAAATAATCTTTTCCCAAAAACAGCGCTCCCGACTTGTCGTTTCTCTCCTCCACTATCTGAACAAGGCGATTAAGCCTGGTCTCGGAGTTCTCTGTTTCGGCCTCACTGTCAGAGTCCACCGCGCCATAGATTGCATAGCCGTGCTTGCCGTTCTGCTTCACCTTATACAGTGCACTGTCTGCCAGAGCAAACAGTTCATTATAGTCTCTTCCGTATTCCGGTATCATGACCACACCAATAGATATGCCCAGAGGAACACCATGGCCTTCTCCCAGAAGCTCATCGGCCGCTGCCTGAAGCTGTGAATTCAATCGTCCCGTTAAGCTTCCTACAGCTCTTTCATCCAGCAGGTCATCATAAAAGCCCATGAACTCATCCCCGCCTATACGGCAGAGAGTGTCGGTTTCACGGGAGTTTTTCTTTGCAATATCTGAAAAGGCTTTTAGGATCCGGTCTCCCTTTTCGTGTCCGAAAAGATCGTTTACCAGCTTAAAGCTGTCCAGGTCCAGTATCATAAGGGCGCCGTTTTTCCTCTTGCACAGCTTGGATACTCTGTCTGTCCCTTTTGCCTTGTTATACATACCGGTCAGCTTGTCAATGGTGGCCTCTTCCTCAAGATCGCCAATTTTCCTGCTGTTTCTTATGGCAAGCTCGATCCTTCTTACCAGTACATCTTTTTTGAAGGGCTTCTTAATAAAGTCAGACGCCCCCATAACAAGGCCCATTTCCTCTGTCTCACTGTCATCCTCTCCGGTAATGAAGATGACCGGTACATGTGCCCTGCCTGAATGTTCCTCAAACTTCCTGAGCTGGATATAGGTATCAAATCCATCCATTTCGGGCATCATAATATCCAGAAGGATAAGGTCCGGGGTATTGTTCTCTATGTATTTAAGGAGCTGCTTGCCTGAATTCATGCAGGATGTGCGCATTTTCTCCGCAGACAGAATGTCCTTGGCATGCATCAGGATCACAGGATCGTCATCAACAATTGCAATTCTGAGTTCCATCATAGAAAAACCCTCCATGTATTGATTATACACGGAAACGGCTCATTATAGACGTAAAATTGTTATTAACAGTCTTAATTCACAAGCCTTCCGATGCGATCCGCAACGCCTATACTGATCTGCATTCCTGCATTGAATTCTATGGCATCATCAAGTATACCATCGGAAAACACAACTCCCTTTTCACTCATATCAGATGTGAGAATAAGGTTTTCATTGTCGTTTATCTGTCCGTAGACGATCTCTGCCTGGGTAAATCTGCTGGGATAGGGCTCCCTTACCTGGAATGTAAGATTTCTGCTGCTCCAGTCATAGGCAGGTTCAGGGATGCTGCCCAGGTTAAAGGCCTTTGCCATTCCGTTAAACTGTGCCATAACCGACTTATGCCAGCCGGTCATCCCAAAACCCGTAGAGATGATTATCCCGGAGGATGACTGATTCTCGATCCGGTTCCTGTAGTTTATATGGTATCTTGCAGAAGAGTGATTCTCCACACCCACAAAGAAGTCATTTACCGCATAAAGAACCTGTCCGTCTTTGGACTCAACCTTGCCCATCGTTACACTCTTTGCACTGAAACTGCCATTTATCACAGCCGGAAGGATTCTCTGTAAATCTCCCGCTTCAAATGGAAGGAGCACCCCGTCCCACCTTGCGGGATCGGGGTTAACTCCTATGAGAGGCTGTCCATCAAGATATTTCATGACATTTGCCACAAGGCCATCCTGTCCAACCGCTATAACAATGTCTTTTTCCCCGAAGATCATGTTGGGAATATACTCCCTGTCAATCTCCTGAAGTCTTGCTACGGGGCGGACACAGCTTCTTACCTGTTCGAGGACCTGATTGTAAACGGCATCCTCCTTCTCATAATCGGAGAAATCCGCACCGAGGTGCTCAATGTAGAACCTGGCTTGCTCTACCGTGTTGTAGCGCCTCTTAAGTTCCTCATATCTGGTGCGTCTCTTTATGAGAACTACCTTATTCATTCCTCTGTCAGTCATGTCCGCCTCCTGTTTTGCCGGCGGGCCATGCCGCCGGCCTTTCTATGTTATCTGTTACTGCTGTGCTGCTGTTTTGATTCCCTGTGTAATGGTCTGCAAAAGATCAGGTGTGATATTGAAGTTACCTATCTTGCCGGCATTTTCGCCGATACTCATGAATCCTCTTGCCATGATGGTCGCAGGGTCCATCTGAGTCATTGCGAAGGCCTCTACCAGTGCCACATTCAGGTTGTTGTATGCTCTTACGATACCTTCAACTGCGTAGGCTTCCTGGTCCGCCTTGATCTTCGCATTCTCGGCTTCCATAGCTGTAAGATCTTTGTTTTTCTGTTCCAGTTCGATTTTTCCGAGCATCTCCTCATTGTCGATCTCCCTTCTCTTGGCTACTGCCTTGCGCTTAAGTTCCAGCTCTTTTTCCTGTTTCTCTGTGGTCATCGCCAGCTCAGATTTCATTGCATTAAGCTTCATTGCCTGCTCTCTTTCCTGTTCCTCTTTCTTCATATCCAGCTGGCACTGCTGAATGTATCTGAGCATATCCTGCTCTTTTTCTTCCTTCTCGCGCTCTTTCTCGGCCACCTTGATCTCTGTGTTGATCTCGTTTTCCTTGATGACTCTCTCCTGCTCGATGGCCGCGTTTCTTCTCATGTAGATGGCATCATCCTGCTCTTTCAGGATCTGCTCTCTTGCTGCTGCCTCCAGGGCTTTTCTGGTCTCGGCGTTGGGATTGATGCCAAGGATGTTGACAGCTACTATGCTTACGCCAAGCTTGCCGATTGACTCATCATCCGCCAGCTTATCGACAATCACCTTGGCCATCTCATCAGCGCACCTGATGATCGTCCTTACATCCTTCCTGCTGACCTCACGTATTATGATGGCCTTGATGATGTTATTGATCCTCTTTTCCAAAAGAGCCATCGTAGCCCCAATCTTCTCGCGAACCGCAACGCCACGATTATAGGAGAAATCCAGCATCTGCACCGCCTTCTCATAATCTGTCAGCATATAGGTGGTAACTCCCTGTACACATACCCTCTGATAGTCGCTTGTAACAAGATCATCAAAAGCAAAGGTTCCGTCAAAGGCTGTGGACGGAGCCACCATGATGTTGGTTGTCAGCTCGTTGTAGAAAAGAGAAAGTCCAAGGCCCTGTCTGACTATCTTACCGTTTTTTACCACCATTACATAATCGTTTGGATCAAATTTTTTAAACTTCATATTCAGCTCCTCCTTTGATCAGGTTCTATGGCTTTATTAGTAGTTATTTGCTACTTTTGTTTTCTGGTTTTATATTAGTAGTTTTTTACTACTTTGTCAACAAATATTTTTCCTCCGAATAAAAAAGCTCCAAACACCCGCATTTATGGGATGTTTGGAGCCTGATTATTTCCATGTCCATTCTGTCTTTTGTAAAATATCCAGTGTGAACCCCCTCCCGCAAAGTCGATGGTGGGTAGTTCATTGTATCTATACTATTTTTCTATATATCTGTATTCAGCAGACATTTTTCCCTTTGTCCTTGACTTAATCTTGCCGCCGGTGGCTTCGATCTTAGGGGCCACCATGGCTCTGAAGTTTGTCTTGTAAAGATTCTTGCCAAGAACCAGCTCGTAGAGCGCCTGAAGGTCAGGCAGCGTGAAGGTCTCGCCAACCATGTTGAAGGCCTGTTCGCTGTGCTCAAAGGACGAGCGCAGCTTAAGTATCGATTCGATGATTATCTCAATATGGTCAAAAGAAAGAGCGTCCCCCGATACTTTATCGGCAACCCAGTTCTCATAGGTGATCCTGCCGTTCTTAAAGGTCTCATCCTTTATCTTATAGGCCATATTTACGCCGGACTCCTTACCGGCAATCCTTATAGCCCCGGGCTCTATTTCAAGATCAAACCATCCCGCACCGGCCCTGCACTCAATAGGATCCGGAACAAGGGCCAGATATGCGATGCTCATGACCCAGCCTCTCGGGTCTCTTCCGGGCTTGGTAAAGGTATATATCTGGTCAAGGTATATGTCCTTAAGGCCCGTTTCCTCATTCAGTTTCCTGGCTGCTGCCTGATAGGCGGTCTCATCCGGCTTTATAAATCCCCCCGGAAGAGCAAACTGATTCAGATATGGATGCTCATCTCTCTTGACCAGCAGCACCTTCAGCTTCGAAATGCTCTCGTCCACAGTCAGAACAAGGATATCCACCGTCACAGAAGGTTTCTCGTATATGCTGTCAGAATAATTCTCCAGGAATTCTTTTTCCGTAAGGCCATTTTTGTCTCTTTTTTCCGGCATTTGTTTCTCCGTCACTTATGATAAGTAGTATTATACTACAATCTGCTTTATGGAAGTCACAAGTTCAAGAATATCGTCCTTTTCCGAGGGCAGGCACTTTATAAGCGTTGAGCCGTCAGCCATGATATCAAATTTGAAATCAGGGTTAGCCCAATGAATGCTTTTGACTTTAGCCAATTCGCTGTAGGGGGTTTCGTATGCTTCTTTTCCCGATACACAGATGATCCCCAGATTGGTGATGGCAAAGCCATCCTTCCCGCTGCTCAGGATAGTCTTGTCCTGACCCAGGAATATTTCTTCACCTTCCTCAAGTTCCAGGTAATGCAGCAGCTTTCTTGTGGGCTCATAAAGCCCCGGTATGGCAGCTTCTGCCTTGAACTTACTGCACAGATCACGAATCTGCTGAAGCTTATCTTCCGGCAGCAGACTTCCGCTTCCGGATATTGTAAGCTTTGATCTGCCAGCATGGGGCAGGTGATCTTTGGCTTCCTCAGGTTCCGCTTCCTCTTGTGATTTCGGTTCAGGTTCCTCTTGTGATGTCGGTTCAGGTTCCTCTTGCGATGTTTGCTCAGGTTCCTCTTGCGATATCGGTTCAGGTTCCTTATCAGACTCCACTTTTACCGGTGCCTTCTTCCCGGGATTCTTCTTTTCAGCTTTTTCCCGGCAAAGAATATCCGCTTCATCCCCTTTTATGCGCTTGCCGTCCCGGCATTGAATAAGCGCCTCTTCAATATTCTTCTCAGACTGTGTTATAAGATCCGGGCTTATGCCCATGTTGTGCTTGATATTTAAAAAGCCCGCTTTCAGTGCTTCAAGAGCTTTTATATACTCGGCATCATCCATGGCAGCATAGGATGCAAGCTGCTGCCTGATTGCCTTCTTCTGATATGCTGCAGTCCCGTCAATCTTCTTAGCGGCAATGGGATTTCCCAAACGCTCTCCGGCTTTCTCAATCTCGCCGTCACTGTCACCAAATCTGAGCACAAGAAAATAAAATGCGTCAGCATTGTTCGGGTCCAGGGTAATAGCCTCAAATATAGCGTCTACCCTGTCCTTCTCAGACGTTTTTCCCGATATTACATTGTTATATATTTCCTTTGACTTAGCGATTTCCTCTGCTGTGGGAGCAGAAAAAGATAGTCCGCACTCTTTGGTGATTATGGACATAAGAGCAGAAGCGAAGCCTGAAATGGTGTAGCGCATCGCTTTTGACAGATAGCCTTCCATTAGATCGAAGACCTTGGCCTTTGCCGCTTTGCCGGCAGCTTGTTTGCCTTCTCCGGCAGCCTGAATCTCCCGCTCTATGGAATCCTTTTTATCTATGAATCTTTGAAGGCTTTCATCCCAAAATGAAAAGAACCCTTGGGATTTCAGATAATCGATAATGGAATTATTGTCGAATGTGCTGATGCCATAGTCTGTAAGCAGGTCAATAGCTCTTTTTACTGCAGCGCCGAAATATGGCTCTGACAGTTTCTCTACACCTGCAATGGCCGCATCAAGATCTTTGAACTCGTCTTTGAATACTTCATTGAAAAAAACTGCATTATCAGATCCGATTTGCGAAAAAAGCCCTGTTATGACAGCCGCTTCTTCCTTCTCCCTGGAAATTGCCAGGTCTCTACCCAACAACTGCATCTGCACTTCCTCCCCAGTATGAGCTTTAATGAAGCAATTAAAT
Source organism: Butyrivibrio sp. FCS014 (assembly GCF_000526935.1). GTDB lineage: Bacteria > Bacillota > Clostridia > Lachnospirales > Lachnospiraceae > Butyrivibrio. The sequence continues at coordinate 172,404 of NZ_JAHA01000008.1, forward strand.
ATATTCTATCATAACAAGGCTATTGTCCGCCAAATAAACTATTAAACTATTATCTTACACGAATCTCCACAACGCTTGCCGCGGGAAGAGCGACCTTAAGGCCGCGCTTTATGCTCTCATAACCTGTGAAGGCCTTCTCTGCCACATGGTCGGGCTCCTCAAAGGTGTTGTGATCGTGAACATCACCGCTTGAAACGATGTTTGCCTCAACAACCTCGTAGGCCCTGTCCTCGCTAAGCTCTATATCCAGCTCTTTTCCCTCTGTCATGGAAAGATTGTTGAGAGTTATGGTGATGATTCCATCCTTTACAGATACTGATTCTGTAACGTCAGGAAGCTTCCACTCCTCAGATCCTGTCTCTCCGCCTCCCAGAATGCAGCTGTCCAGAAGCTCTGCTCCCTGGTGATGGCGGAACATGTGGAACACATGATATGTGGGGGTCTTTAACATCTTCTCGTTCTCGGTAAGGATCACTGCCTGAAGCACGTTGATCATCTGAGCTATGCAGGCCATCTTTACCCTGTCGCAGTGCTTGTTGAATATGTTGAGGGTAATACCTGCAACCAGCGCATCACGAACAGTGCTCTGCTGATAAAGGAATCCGGGATTTGTTCCGGGCTCAACATCAAACCAGTTGCCCCACTCATCTACGGAAAGGCCAACCTTCTTCTCGGGATCGTACTTATCCATAATGGCAACGTGTCCCTTGATATACTGATCCATAAGATAAGCCTTGCCAAGGGTTGTATACCAGCAGTCCTCATCAAACTGTGTTGCGCTTCCCTTGTTGTTCCATCCGCCGGGGAATACGTAGTAGTGAAGGGAAATAAGATCCATGAAGCCGTGCTGCTCTTTCTGGCAGCGGTCAAAACAGGTCTTCATGACCTTGTCTGTCCAGTCATAGTCATCATTGTTGGGGCCGCAGGCAATCTTTCTAACGGGCTTTTCGGGATTGTACTGGCGGATATAGGTCTGATACTGACGGTACAGATGTCCGTAGTACTCAGGGTGCATGTTTCCGCCGCATCCCCAGTTCTCATTGCCCACAGCAAAGTAATCAACCTTAAAGGGCTTTTCTCTTCCGTTGGCCTTTCTAAGGTCAGCCATGGGAGATACTCCGTCAAAGGTCATGTACTCAACCCACTGGCTCATCTCCTGAACAGTGCCGCTTCCAAGGTTTCCGTTTACATAGGTCTTGCAGCCAAGCTGCTCGCACAGCTCCATAAACTCGTGGGTACCGAAGCTGTTGTCTTCCATAACTCCGCCCCAGTGAGTATTGATCATCTTCTTGCGCTTTGACTTCTCACCGATTCCATCCATCCAGTGATACTCATCAGCAAAGCATCCGCCGGGCCAGCGAAGCACCGGCACATTGATCTCCTTAAGGGCCTCCACCACATCTTTTCTCATGCCCTTAACATTGGGAATATCGGAATCCTCCCCGACATAAAGTCCCTCATATATGCATCTTCCCAGGTGCTCGGAAAAATGTCCGTAAACTTCAGGCTCTATCCTGCCAAGGGTGTGCTTTTCGTTAATTACCAGCTTCATCGCTGCTCTCCTTCCCGGCCATGTAGTGAACCGCCCATACAGAGTGGTTGTTGTCACCAACGGCGCTTATGCAAAATGTATTGTTTCCGGCTTCATCTGTCATATTTATCATAACACCCTTATAGGTTACTTCTCCGATCTTAAGGGTGATGAAATTCGTTCCGTCCTTAACCTCATAGGTTCCCGAGGCCCCTCCGGAAATGACACCATCAGCAAAATCGCACTCCACCGGCTCATTTACCAGATTGTTAACCTCAAGACCATGGTCCACAAGATAGAACTTTCCTGACACATCTAAAGCGCTGTAACCCTCTGTCAAAAGGCTCTCGCCACTTGTTGCAAAAGGGAAAATGCAGGGCCAGCCATCCTCATTCATGGCCATCTGATGAACCCTTACTGCATGAAACTCCCCGTTATTCTTGAATCTCTGATGATAGACAACATAGAGCTTACCGTCACGGTCCTCAAAGGTTGACTGTCCTCCGGGAGCCATGTAGGTAACATTGAGACTGGGCAGGGTATAATTGCCCATGAGCTTGGTACCGTAATCAGCAAAAGCATCGCAGTCTCCCTTTATTCCAAGGCTCTTGCCGGTAACATCGGTGTAGGTTCCGTCCGGCTTGTCGGATCTGAGAACCCTCATCTGGTATCCGCCGTCAGTCTGCAGATTTCCATAGGATAAAAAGAGATAGTAATATCCCGTATTCTTATCGTAGTGAATATACGGTCCCTCTATAGGATGATGGAAGCCGCCGATGAGGCGCTTTCCGTAGTACTTATCCACCTCATTCTCATCGTCGGTCTCAGGATGGATAGGCTCTCCCGTCTCCTGATCCAGTTCAAGTATGAAGATGCCCCCCGACCAGGATCCGTAAACCATCCAAAGTCTGTCATCGGCATCGTAAAACATTGCGGGATCTATGGCATTGGGCCAGAGCTGGTTATTGAATGCTCCGCCGGAGATGTAACGCTGTCTGGTCTTTACATCTTCTCCCATGATCTCCTCGAAGTTTGTGAGCTCTAAGTCCGACTTGGTAAATCCGGAATATATAATGGTCTTCTCGTAATGAAAAGGTCCGCCTATATTGTCCGATGTAGCAAGACAGATGTTTGACTTGATATATGAAGACGTAGTACAGAAGTACATCATGTACTTACCTGTCTTCTTGTTGTATATTACGCTGGGCGCCCATACAGAGTAGCCGTTCTGCTCATTCTTCCCCACAAAGGAAAAGGCATCGAAGGGCTCTTCCAACAGGTTGTCAAAGATCTTATTTGAGCTGTTGACCCCGTCCCCCCAGGTCTTCCATTTTATAAGATCCTGTGAAGTTGCCGCAGTCATGTGGGTTCCGTAGCAGTAATAGGTGCCGTCATCTCCCACAATAATCTGAGGATCATGAAGCGATCCGCTTGAACTAACCGATCCAACTGCAATTTCTTCCACCGAAACCTCCTTGGGAAGCGCCGATACAGCGGCAGCTTCGTCGTCTTTGTTTCCGCCATCCGTTCCGCAGGCGGAAACCACAAGTCCCAGCGCCATAAAAAGCGCTGTAACCCCTAGTAATCTCTTTTGCATGAAATACTCCTTAACCCCTTACTGATCATTCATAGGAAAAGACAGGTCGGCCCTGCGAATCCCATCTTACAGGCATAAGTCTTGCGTGCCTTCCCGGATTGTAAAGGGGATCACCTTCTATATTCTCCTCGCCTCTTGCGTGATAGACACAGATGTCGTTTCCGTTTTCATCAATGGTAAAGCTGTTGTGGCCGGGGCCGAATATCTCCCTGGACTCGTCACTGGCAAGAACCGGGTAACGCTCCTTGGTCCAGGACTTTGGATCCAGAAGATCACTGCCCTCATCCGCTGTCAGCATACCCATGCAGTAAGCCTTTCCGGTCTCACTGGCTGAGTATGTAAGGAATATCTTACCGCCATGCCTGATAACAGCAGGGCCCTCATTCACCCAAAAGCCCACTCTCTCCCAGTCGTAATCAGGGGTTGTGAGCATAACCTGAACTGTTGCCAGCTTCCATGGCTTCTCCATCCTTGCTATGTAAAGGTTGCTGATCTGTTTTCCAACACCAACCTTCTCAGCCCAGACGTAGTACCGTTCTCCATTGCTCTCAAAGACCGTTCCGTCAAGGGAGAAGGCCTCAAAAGAGAACTCGTCGTCATCGGCTCTTTGCATCTTGCCAAGCTCTCTCCAGGTTCCTGTGATGGGATCCTCATCTTTGCACTCAAGAACGTAGGGCCTTATATCCCAGATGGCATCCCTGTCTCCGCCGGCATAGTAGATATACCAGGCTCCGTCAAGGAAGTGGAGTTCCGGTGCCCAGATATGAATGCTCATAGGGCCGCTCTCATGCTTATGCCAGACCTCCGTCTCAGGCGCATCCTTAAGTCCCTGAAGGCTGTCGGCCTTCCTTATGCAGATACCGTCGTAAGCAGGGACGGAAGCTGTAAAATAGTAGGTCCCGTCTGTATGTCTGTACACGTAAGGATCTGCCCTTTGGGTTATCCAGGGCTCATTGTATTTGATATTTTCCATTCCACTCATAACATTTTCCCTCAGTCTATCAATATCATAAATAAATTTTATTGCCCTGAAAGTTGAGTGTCAACGAATATTTTAGTTTTAAATGAAGTATTTTAGATATTTGTATGATTGAACAAAAACAGAACATTTCTTTGTGCATATTTCTAAGGGTTTATCACAAAAAAAGAGCATCAATCATTGGTCATTCTGCCAACAATTTGATGCTCTTCAAAATCTCTTTAGATTTATCTATATGTTATTTCAGTCTCTCTATAAATCTCTCCAGACGCTCCATGGCTGCCTTGAGATTCTCAAGAGAATAGGCGTAGGAGATACGGATGTAACCCTCTCCGCAGTCGCCGAAAGCATTTCCCGGAACCACGGCAAGCTTTTCTTCCTTAAGAAGCCTGGTACAGAACTCGTCGCTGGTCATTCCGAACTGCTTGATGCTGGGGAACACATAGAAGGCTCCGAAGGGCTCAAAGCAGGTAAGTCCTATACGCTTAAATTCATTCAGAAGGTATCTTCTGCGGTGGTTGTACTGCTCCCTCATCATTGCAACATCATCATCGCCGTTCTTAAGGGCCTCAACAGCCGCATACTGGCTGGTGGTGGGAGCGCACATGATAGCAAACTGGTGTATCTTCACCATCTGCTCCATAATCTCCTTAGGTCCGCAGGCATAGCCCAGTCTCCATCCGGTCATGGCATAGGCCTTGGAGAAACCGTTGATAAGAATTGTCCTCTCCTTCATGCCGGGCAGAGATACGATGGACACGTGCTTGCCGCTGTAGGTGAGCTCGCTGTAGATTTCATCTGAAATGACATAGAGGTCTTTCTCTATGACAACCTTGGCGATGGCCTCCAGGTCCTCTTTCTCCATAACAGCCCCTGTGGGGTTGTTGGGGAAAGGAAGCACCAGAATCTTGGTCTTGTCAGTAACCTTATCAAGAACCTCCTGAGCTGTAAGCCTGAACTGATTCTCCTCTTTGAGTTCGATGATAACGGGCACTGCATCCGCAAGTATGGCGCAGGGCTCGTAGGAAACATAGCTTGGCTGAGGGATCAGAACCTCATCTCCCTCATCAACCATGGCGCGAAGAGCAAGGTCAATGGCCTCAGAACCGCCCACGGTTATAAATATCTCTTTTATCGGGTCGTAAGTAACGCCCTGTGTTCTGTTAATGTAGTTGGATACCTCCTGCCTAAGCTCCTTGAGTCCGGAGTTGGAGGTGTAGAAGGTTCTTCCCTTTTCCAGGGAGTAGATGCCCTCATCTCTTATGTGCCAGGGAGTGTCAAAATCCGGCTCGCCCACACCAAGGGATATGGCTCCTTCAGTCTCCTGAACGATGTCAAAGAACTTTCTGATCCCCGAAGGCTTGATATCCACTACTTTTTTGCCGATCGGATTTCTCATGGTGTGATTATCTCCCTTGTATCTTCATACTTCTTAGCCAGAATGGTGCCGTGATCCTTGTATTTCTTAAGGATGAAATGTGTTGCGGTTGAAAGCACCGTATCCAGTGTTGAGAGCTTGTTGCTGACAAATCCGGCAACCTCCTGCAGTGTCTTGCCCTCTAGAATTACCATGAGGTCAAAGCCGCCGCTCATAAGATATACGCTGGTAACCTCAGGATACTTGTAGATCCTCTCTGCTATGCTGTCAAAGCCAAGGCCTCTCTGAGGAGTAACCTTCACCTCAATAAGTGCGTTAACCTTCTCTATATCGGTCTTGGACCAGTCGATCATGGTATGGTAACCGCAGATTATTCCCTCTTCCTCCATGGCCTTAAGCTCATTGGCCACAACTATCTCTTCCGCCCCGAGAAGGACGCTGAGTTCATGAACGTCAATGCGGCTGTTCTTCTCAATGATATTAAGTATCTCTTGTCTTGTGCTCATACAGGTTCTCCCCTTCTATCTATCGCTTTACTTCGACATATTATATCTATGATATCACAATATTGCACCGGTTACCCGAGAATTCTCAGCACCTCGTCTGCCTGGGGCCTCTCCAGGAATCTGCTCTCATCGCCGTTTATGATGAGTCTGTCATTTCCCTTTTGGAACCGGCCTATGACTCCGGCATGAATTCCATCCTTCGCAAGAGTCTGCACAAACGCCTCGCCGTCTTTTGCAGCGCACATAAGAGCTCCGGAGGACAAAAGAAAATACGGGTTAACCTCAAAAAACTCGCAGACCTCGATAGTCTGCTGCTTTATCGGGATGCTCTTTAAATCTACCTGCATCCCGCATCCCGCTCGTTCAGCCATCTCCCACAAAGCAGCAAATATACCGCCAAAGGAGCAGTCGTGGATAGCTTCGGCTCCGGCCTCAATGGCCGCCCGTGATGCCTCTTTTACACTGACAAGGCTCCTGAAATTCTCCGCCTCCTCAACAAAAGGCACCGGATACCTCGTCGAAAGTTCGCCCTTTCTCTCCCGGGCCAGCATGGCGCTACCCTCAAGGGCAATGTGACCGGTCACCACAAGATCCGCTCCGGCAGAAGCCTTTTTATCAAACAGGGATACGCCTTCTGCCATGTGGCCAACAGCTGTGGCGGTGACAACGGCTCTTTTCACTGCGGTAGTAACCTCTGTGTGGCCGCCGGCGTAAACCGTCCCGGAAATCTTAGCACCTTCGATGGCTCCCTTTACAATCTCCTTAAGGAATGGCTCCTCCGCATCCTCCGGAAGAAGTATGGCCACCGTAACATGGTCAATTTCTATTCCCTGGGAAAAAAGTCCGTTGCAGGCATTTACAACACTGTAGTAGCCAAGGTCTGCCCCGCCAAGGCTCAGCGCCAGGGGCGAAGTTGCCGAAAAGACCTTTTCTTTTTCAGAAAAAGCGCAGTCTGACCCTACAGCTGCGCTTTTAACATTCTTAAATTCAGTTTTTATCTGCTTAAGCACGGAGCGCTTAAGAGCGTTCTCCGTAATCTTGCCGATTCTCATAGGCACTCCATATTCCGGCATCAGCCTGTGGTTATGGCCTCCGCATCGCCGCCCTCCTGGGGAGGTGCCGGCTGCTGTTGCTGCATGAGCTGGGCGTTGGCTGCATTAACCGCATCATTCACCGCCTGTCCGGCCGCTTCGGCACCCTCGGTACCCGCTGCAGCTCTGGCTGCTCCAAGAGCTCCGGCCACTGACTTAACGGTCGCCACATCCCCTGTAGCAATGGCAGTCTGAAGCTGTGCCATAGCTGTAGGATCCGCTCCTGCCGTTCCCACGGTAACAATCTTGGGAACCATCTTGTAAGTACTGCTGTTGACCTGCTCAGTGGTGCTCTGACCGTTCTCAGTCACAGTCTTCCAAAGCTGTGCCTTGTATCCAAGGTGCGCGGACTGAACACCCACGTATCCGATCCCCTGTGAAGGGTCTGTAACGAACTGATCTGCAGAAGCAGGTGTGGTCTCAAGTACCTTGCTCTCAAAGGAGATCTTTCTGCCTGCCGGTCTTGTCTCTACGCCATAAACAGTAAAGGTGATGTGCTTGTCGGAGGTGGTGTAGCCCTCGATATATATAGGTGATTCAAGGTTATTTACAAACTTGAAGTTCTTGCCGCCGGACTCTGCGATAGCCGCATCTGCCGAGGGCTCAACATAGGTAACGATCATTGAGTGGTTGTGCCTCTCGGTAACCTCCAGCTCTGCAAGAAGAACTGCGTTATAGAGGGTTGTGGAAACCTGACAGATACCGCCGCCGACGCTCTCAACAACCAGACCGTTAAGATAGGATCCCGCCGGAAAATATCCGTTGGCCTCTGTGAAAGGAGTGATGGTATCAAGAACTGAGAACTCCTCTCCGGGATAAATGGTAGCTCCGTTGATAAGGGAGCAGCCGTTGGCCACATTTGCACTTCTGGCCGCACCCGAAGACTTGTAGCTGGTGGTATAGGTGCCAAGGACATCCCTTACCTTTGAAAGCTCCTCAGCGCTTCCCTTAGGCGGGTCAGCCTTCACCGACAGATCAACGATATTGTCTCCGCCTCCCAGGCCCTCGCTCAAATAGCTCTTAATGATATTCACCGACTGAGCCTGATCCACAAGATATCCTGTCTGGCCCTCAGTAACCTGAAATCCGTCGGCAGTCTTTGTAAGCTTGCAGTTTATTGTTTCCTGGTCAAAAGAGTCAGCACATTTCGCCACGTATCCGGCAATGGCCTCCTCATCATATCCGTACACCAGATCAAAGGTGTGATTGTTGCGCTCAAGATCCTTGAGTTCCTTGTATCTCTTGATGATGTTTCCCTCATGGCCGAGAGCATATGCCTCTTCAACCACTCCGGTGTTGCTCCAGTAAAGGCCAAGATCAAGACCTGTTATCTCCATCTGCTTGTCAGGTCCTGCCGACAGCACAATGGTCTGTTGCTCAATCTCATTGACATAAGCAGTAACCGCATCTTCCGCTTCAGTCACTCCCATGCCGGAAACGTCTACAGGGCCAATGAAAACGCCCTTGGCAATCTGTCTTGAATCCGATGCCATAACCTTTGTTCCCGGGGCAATAACCGCCATGGAAAGGACCAGCATCAGTCCCACAAAAAATTTTTTCATAATGCTTCCTCTGTGCTATTATGTAAATAATAATCCACGATTTTCTGAAAGGATATTATAGATGATATTCCCCTTTTTAGCAACCTTCATACTGATAGCCGTTCTGTTCAACATCAGCAGTCGCCGGGTCTCCAGGAAGACCGAAGAAAGGGAGGAGAACTTCTGGAAAAAAGAGCTTGAGGCCAACAATGTCAGAAAGAAAAGCCTCGACACTCTTGAGTATATTCACATCCCCATCGACCTTTTACCCTTCGAAACCGCAGAAGATGACGAGTACCTTCAGACCTGTGAAAATGAGGTTCTCGCCCTCAAGGACGAGAAGATCGTAAATCTCACCGGAATCTCCAACACCGACCTCAAACTGGAGTACGGAACCGCCAATATCACGGCTCTTTCCCAGTATGATCAGAACTACACCGTCCTGGTGTGCGGGCTTCAAAAATGGGGCCAGGCACTTTACGACAGGGGCCGCTACGAAGATGCAGAAAAGGTCCTTGAGTTTGCTGCCAAAACCCGCTCCGACATAACCGCCACTTACAGGACACTGGCAGATCTTTACAGAACAAAGCTGGGTTACAGTGAAGACGAGATCAAAAAGAAGATCGACGGTCTCATCCCCATTGCAAAGAATTTAAATGCTCTGAGTAAATCGTCTATTCTCAAGATCTTAGAGCCTGAGCCAAAAGAAGAAACCCCGTGAATATCACAAGCCGGAAAGCAGATGCTTTCCGGCTTTTTACGTCAAAGTGTCGCAACGAATCTGTCGAAGGCTGCCTGTCCCTCAGGGGTGCGCTTATAAACACCTGCATCCTCAAGAACATGCATGAATACTTCTCCGATCTCATTCTGAACTATCTCGTCGATATTGTCCTTTGTAATACTGTCATACTTCTTGCTGAAGGCATCAACCCAGTCTGCGTGTTTCTCAAGAACCTCGTCGGCCCTTAAATCCCTGCCTGCAAGAATGGCATCCTTAAGCTGTGCCATCTCATCCTTAAGTCTTGCGGGAAGAACAGCAAGTCCCATAACCTCGATAAGGCCGATGTTCTCCTTCTTGATGTGATGAAGCTCTGCGTGGGGGTGATATACCCCGAGAGGGTGCTCATCGGTAGTGATATTGTTTCGAAGAACCAGATCCAGCTCGTAGTTGTCTCCCCGCTTTCTTGCAATGGGAGTTATGGTGTTATGAGGTGTTCCGTCAGTTTCTGCAAAGATGAAAGCAGCTTCGTCGGTGTAGCCTCTCCACTTCTCAAGGATAACATCAGCAAGGGCAATGATCCTGTCATAATCTGGAGCTGAGAGCCTTATTACGGACATGGGCCACTTAACAATGCCGCTTTCAACGTCCTCAAAGCCCTTTACTGTAAAGGTTCTCTCCACGGGAGCCTTGGCCATGGCAAAGGTGTAGTGTCCGCCCTGGAAATGATCATGACTTAAGATTGAGCCGCCAACAATGGGAAGGTCTGCGTTGGATCCCACAAAGTAGTGGGGGAACTGCTTTACAAAATCAAAGAGCTTGCAGAAGGTTCCGTGCTCAATCTTCATGGGAATGTGCCTGGAGTTGAAAACGATGCAGTGCTCATTGTAATAAACATAGGGTGAATACTGGAATCCCCACTTGGAATCCTGAATGGTAACAGGGATGATCCTGTGGTTCTCCCTTGCGGGATGGTCAACTCTTCCGGAGTATCCTTCATTCTCCCAGCAAAGCTGGCACTTGGGGTATCCGCTCTGCTTTGCATTTCTTGCGGCTGCGATAGCCTTAGGATCCTTCTCAGGCTTTGATAAGTTGATGGTGATATCAAGATCGCCATACTCTGTGGGAGCGATCCACTTCATATCCTTGGCAATCCTGTAACGCCTGATATAATCTGTATTCTTGGAGAAATTATAATAAAAGTCCGTGGCTGTTTCAGGGCTCTTTGCATACTCTTCGTTAAATCTTCCGATGATCTCACTCGGTCTTGCCACCATGGTTCCCATCAGCTTTGTATCAAAAAGATCTCTGTACACCACGCTGTCGTTCTCAATAAGACCGTTTGCAGCGGCGTAGTCATCAAGTTCTTTTAAAACAGACTCCAGGTAAGATGACAGCTCTTTTTCCTCTGTGGGAACTTCTTCTGCCAGCTTCTCGATGTCTACGGCTTCATACTCGGCTGCATCCAGGCCAAGCTGAATGAGAAGAGAGTTTACTGTGTAGATGATGTCCTCTTTCTCAATAAGGCCGGTACTAAGGCCATAGGCCACAAGTTTGTTGATTGCATTCATTAGATCACCTCCGGGCCGCCACCGATCTCTACTGTATAGAATGTGGCGTCGTAACCGATTTTCTTTTTGTAGTTCTCTCCAACAGTCTTCTTGAAGTTCTCGATAGCCTCGTCCTTTACGATGGAAACCGTGCATCCGCCGAATCCGCCGCCGGTCATTCTTGAGCCGATGACACCGGGGATCTTCCAGGCTTCCTCAGCCAGAGTATCCAGCTCAATGCCTGTAACATCATAGTCATCCCTCAGGGACTCGTGGGACTGTCTCATTAGCTTACCGAAGTGCTCAAGGTCGCCGTCCTTAAGTGCCTTAACCGCCTCGATGGTCCTCTGGTTCTCGTAAACGGCGTGTTTAGCCTTTCTCTGCATGTCGGGATCTGTGAGCTGATCCTTGATCTTCTCGAACTCCTCGATGGACAGGTCTCCAAGGCCCTTGATATCAGTGGTCTTCTGTAGTATTGCAAGCGCTGCCTCGCACATGCTGCGTCTTGCATTGTACTGGGAATCCGTGAGCTTATGCTTCTTGTTGGTATTTGCAATTATGATCTTGGCACCCTCGAGCTTAATAGGTGCATATTCAAAAGAAAGATCGGCAGTATCCAGGAAAATGGCATTGTTCTCCTTGCCCATGGCAACAGCGAACTGATCCATAATGCCGCAGTTGCAGCCGTTGAAGTTGTTCTCGGAATACTGTCCGATAAGTGCAAGGTTCTTATTGTCGGTATCAAATCCGTAAAGATCCCTCAATATAAAGCCTGTGAGCACCTCCAGGGATGCCGAGGATGAAAGGCCTGAACCGTTGGGGATATTGCCGTAGATCACCATATCAAAGCCCTTATCCAGCTTCATGCCTCTCTTTTCAAAGGCCCATACAACTCCCTTGGGGTAGTTGGTCCAACCAGCCTTGTCGCTGGGCTTTAAGTCATCCAGTGAACTCTCGATGACTCCCACTCTGTTCTGGTTAACGGAATAGAAACGAAGCTTGTTGTCGTCTCTTTTGGCTGCTGCGCCGTAAGTTCCGATGGTAAGGGCACAGGGGAAAACGTGTCCTCCGTTATAGTCTGTATGTTCACCTATAAGATTTACTCTTCCCGGTGCAAAATAGGCTTTTACATCATCTCTTTTTCCAAATGCCTTTTCGAAGTTCTCTAAAACCGCCTTCTTCATCTCCTGATCGATCATATAACCCTCCTAAATAAAAAACGAAACGTGTTATCTTGTGTATTAATCATAATAAAAGAGGCATGGATTTTCCATGCCTCTTTGTTTATATAACCTGTCAAAATGTTAAATCATTCCGAAATCAGTTCTTAGCTGCCTCAATGAGCTTATCCCTGAGCTGGGTCTCGATCTGAGCAAGTTCAGCCTCTGCCTCGCGGCGCTTCTGCTTACCTTCTGTCTGGATCTTAAGAACCTCGTCAAGAGTCGTGATAAGGGACTCGTTGGTGTGCTTCAGGGTCTCGATATCAACAATTCCTCTCTCAGCCTCTTTCGCACTCTCGATGGTTGCAACCTTAAGAGCATCGGCGTTCTTGCGAAGGAGCTTGTTGGTCATATCATTGACCTCACGCTCAGCCTTTGCAGCCTGTGTAGCGTGCTCAATGCCCATTGCGATAACCATCTGGTTCTTCCACAGAGGAATGGTGTTAACGATGGTTGACTGGATCTTCTCAGCCATTACTGTATCAGAGCTCTGTACCATACGGATCTGAGGACCTGTCTGCATTGCGATGGTCCTTGTAAGCTCAAGGTCATAGATCTTCTTCTCAAATCTGTCGCACTTGTTGGCAAAGTCCTTGGCTGCCTCTGCATCCTCGGGAAGTCCTGAAGCCTCGGCCTTTTTCTGAAGCTCTACCAGCGTTGTTGCGCGCTCCTCTTCAAGTCTTTTCTTGCCGGCAAGGATGTACATTGTCAGCTCCTTGAAATAGTTAAGGTTCAGCTCGTACATCTTGTCCAGAAGCTCAACGTCCTTAAGGAGAGTAACCTGGTGCTTCTCAAGCTCATTGCTGATGGTCTGTACATTGGTCTCTGCCTTGCTGTACTTAACCTTAAGAGCCTCAAGTCTGTTGGCGCTCTTCTTGAAAAGAGCCTTCAGACCCTTGTCGTCCTCGTCAATCTCAAAGCTCTTGAGCTGGGTAACAAGATCAGTGATCATGTCACCAACTTCGCCCATGTCCTTGGTCCTGACATTCTCAATGGCCTTCTCGGAGAAATCAGCCAGCTTCTTCTGAGTACCTACACCGTAGTTCATAACTCCGGCGGAGTTTGCAATATCGATCTGCTTACTGAACTCCTCAACCTGCTTGAGCTCTTCCTCTGTAAGCTGTGCCTCCATGGCGAGATTGCCGTTGTCCTTAGCTGCTTCAGGTGCTGCCTGCGCCTGTGGCTGAGCCTGTGCTGCCTCTGTTCCAAAGCTGAGTGTAGGTGCTGCGGGTGCTGCACCGAATTCTAAATCTACTCCCATAACGTCCTCCTGTATCATTTCTATTATTTAGGCTGTGTCTGAGTAGCCGCTGCCGCAGCTGCCGAGGCAAAACCCTGTCCCTCTTCTGTAAGTCCGTCCTGTGCCATCATAGTCTTCATAACCGAGATATCCGAAGAGATATCCCAGGCCATATCCTGGAAAAGACTGTCAAGGAGGTTCTCAAACGCTCCGTTGATGGTATCCATGGCCGCATCTATCTGTTCCTTGGTCTTTGTAATGTTATCTCCGACTTCCGGCTGCTTGTCCAGTTCCACATAGGCTCCCAGAAGCTTCTTGGTGGTCGGCAGATAATAGGTCATAAGCTTATGAAGATCGTCCGCACTGGAGGGATCTTTTTTGACCTGCATGAAGATCCTGTTCATGATCTCCTCAAGTCTGTAAAGCTTATTGGACATATCCTCCGTATCCGGGATCATATCATTGACCTGTCTTACATAGGTGACATATTCATCACCCTCAACAAGGATATCCCTAACCTTCTGAGGATACTGGGCATATGCTGCCTGTTTGGCCTTGTCTGCCTGCCTGATGGTCTGAGCAGCTTCCTTCTCCCTGGCCTCTCTGGCGATCCTGTCATTCTCAGCGCCTTCATACATCCTGTAGGCTTCGTCGGTGATCATACAGGTGGTCTCGGTCCGGTCAAGCCTTGCCCTTGGCAGGAATCCCCGGCTGATCATATCCTTGATATCCTTAAGAACTTCCTTGTCACTCTTAAGAAGCACCTTGGCAAGATCCGATATGGAGAAGTACTGAGCCTCCTTGAGAATGTTGCCGTACTGATAATATTTATTTGCAAGTTTGTATTTCCTGAGTCCGTTGAAAAAAGCCGCCGCACAAAGGGCTGAAATCACGCCCATCGCTATGGAGCCAGCAACCGAGCCGCTCACCAGAGCTCCCAAAAGAGCCATAATAAAGATCGCTCCAAGGGCTCCTCCGAAGAACATCTCCGGCACACCCAGATATCTGCTGACCTTCTTCTGCAAAAAAGGAATGAAAGCGGCTTTGGGTCTTCCTACCGGTCTTGCTGTTCCATTTATTGTCTGGGCCTGTCTGGCACTGGAGTAGGTGGTCCTTGGTGCCACGGAAACCGACTTGATAACCTTGGAGATATCCGCGCCAAGATGACTGTAATCGTTCTTGTCAATGGCGATGGTTACGCTGTCCAGTATCTCTTTTCCGGCCTTTATAAATTCATCTCTATCGTTAGCCAATTTGATCTGTTCCTTTCACATTTTGTACATTATACAAAATGCAACTTACATTTTACAGTAAAAATGGCGAAAAAACAATTATCCTAAGCCCCTAAAAACCGCGAATGATTGCACTTGAAATCCCCGTTAGCCGCATATTACAATTATTTTGTATAAAAAGAAGCGTCTTTGAGAGGTCAATTCATGGAAAAAGCCTATAAACTGCTGTTTAATACCGAGGAATCAGACGACCTGTATGTATACTGCTGCGGGCTCTCCCAGACTCTGCCGGGACACAGCTTCGGCCCTGCCCTTAAGCCCCATTTCATGATCCACTATGTGCTTAGTGGCAAAGGCTCTTTTAACATAGGAGGCAAAACCTACCCTCTGCGGGAAGGCTACGGCTTTCTTATCGTTCCCGACGAACTGGCCTACTACGTGGCTGATGATGCGGATCCCTGGACCTACGCCTGGGTTGGATTCGGCGGCAAAAGAGCTGAGGCCATCGTTTCACAGCTTGGCCTGTCCCTGGTACAGCCTGTTTTCAAAAGTGATGCACAGCAGACCATCTATGATCTCATCAAGGACATGATGGACCACAATACCTTCAGCGTAGAGGACGTTCTTAGGAGAAACGGCCTTCTTTCCATGTTCCTGTCAGTTATCGCATCAGGGATCAGCGTATCCCAAAGAAGCGACAGCGGCAGTGCCAACGACTATGTAAACAGAGCCCAGGCTTATATCCGCAGCAACTACTGCAATCCCATCAAGGTCACGGATATCGCCAACTATGTCTGCATCAACAGAAGCTACCTCTATACTCTTTTCCAAAAGACCCTTGGCATCTCTCCCCAGCAGTATCTGACCAGCTACCGCATCGCCAAGGCCACGGAGCTTTTGCAGCTCACCCAGCTCCCCATCGAATCCATAGCCATATCCTGTGGCTACTCGGATCCTTTGGTTTTCTCCAAGGCCTTTCGTCAGGAGAAAAAAATATCGCCCTCGGGATACAGAAAAACTCTGCCCAAGAGCGATACCAATGCCGGTAGTAAGGAGCATTTAAAGCAGGTGGAAAAGCTCATCGAGGAGCGTCACTTGGAATCCAACGATCCCAATTAAAGCTCAAGCTTATCCAAATGCCATACTTCATCCACGTATTCCTGGATGGTTCTGTCTGATGAGAACTTGCCGCAGCATGCGGTGTTCATCATGGACATCTTTGCCCAGCGCTTCTTGTCTGCGTAGGCGTCTGAAATCTTTCTCTGAGCCTCAAGATAGGCCTCGAAATCCTTAAGAATAAAGTACTGGTCTGCCTTGTTGGAATTTATTGTGTTAAGAAGGCAGTTATAAAGCGGTCTGAACAGCTCTCTGTCCTGAGAGAAGGTTCCGTCCACCAGTTTGTCAAGAACGGTCTTCACATTAGGATTGCTGTTGTAGATATCCATGGGATTATAGCCGCCGTGTTTCTCGAAGTCCATAACCTCCTGAGAGGTAAGACCGAAGATAAATGCGTTCTCCTCGCCAACCTCATTGACGATCTCCACATTGGCACCGTCCAGTGTTCCCAGTGTAACCGCACCGTTAAGCATCATCTTCATGTTTCCGGTTCCGGAAGCCTCTTTACTTGCTGTTGAGATCTGCTCGGAGATATCAGCTGCAGCAAAGATCAGCTCTGCGTTGGAAACCTTATAATCCTCGATAAATACAACCTTGAGCTTGCCGTTGATGTCGGGATCGTTGTTAACCACATCAGCCACAGAGTTAATGAGCTTGATGGTTAGCTTGGCTGTGAGATATCCGGCTGCTGCCTTTGCTCCGAAGATGTAGGTCTTGGGATAGAAGTCGTTGTCCGGATGTGTCTTGATCTCGTTGTACTTGTGGATAACCTGAAGTATGTTAAGGAGCTGTCTCTTGTACTCGTGAAGTCTCTTTACCTGTACATCGAAGATGGACTTGGGGTCAACCTCGACACCGTTGTGCTCAAGGATGTAGGCTGCAAGGCGCTTCTTGTTCTTAAGCTTTATTTCCATGAACTCAGCCTGAGCCTTCTTGTCGTCCACGAACTGTTTGAGCTTGCTCATCTCGGAGAGGTCTGTGATCCAGCCGTCGCCGATTTTCTCTGTAACCCAGTCTGCCAGAAGAGGATTTGCATGCATAAGGAATCTTCTCTGGGTGATACCGTTGGTCTTATTGTTGAACTTCTCGGGCATCATCTCGTAGAAATCCTTAAGCTCTCTCTTTTCCAGGATCTCTGTGTGAAGTCTTGCAACACCGTTTACGGAATGTCCGCCAACAATTGCAAGGTGAGCCATCTTCACCTGGTTATCATAGAGGATAGCCATGCTTCTGATCTTGGCCTGAACATCGATTCCTGCGGAGCCGGTGTACTGGCGCATGATCTGGTCAACAAATCTTCTGTTGATCTCATCTACGATCTGATAAATTCTGGGAAGCAGCCTCTGGAAAAGATCTACCGGCCACTTCTCAAGGGCTTCGGCCATGATGGTGTGGTTGGTGTAGCAGCAGGTCTTGGTTGTTACATCCCAGGCCTCGTCCCAGGTGAGGTAATATTCATCCATGAGAATGCGCATAAGCTCTGCAACAGCTACCGTAGGGTGGGTATCGTTGAGCTGGAATACTGCCTTCTCATAGAACTTTCTTATGTCGTCATGTTTCTTAAGATATCTCTTTATAGCGGTCTGAACAGAAGCGGAGATAAAGAAATACTGCTGTTTGAGTCTCAGCTCTTTTCCCGCGATATGATTGTCGTTGGGGTAGAGGACCTCGCAGAGCTGGCTTGCAAGATTCTCCTGCTCAACAGCCTTCTGATAGTCGCCCTTGTCAAAGGAATCCAGCTGGAAGCACTGAACAGGCTCCGCATCCCAGATCCTTAAGGTGTTTACCACGCCGTTGCCGTAGCCGATAACGGGAAGATCGTAGGGAATAGCCTTAACAACCTGATATCCCTCCTGCTTGAACACGGTTCTTCCGCGCTCGTCGGTATACATATTTACATAGCCGCCAAACTTAACTTCCTTGGCGTACTCATTTCTTCTAAGTTCAAAGGGGTTTCCGTTCTCAAGCCAGGTATCGGGAACCTCAACCTGGTAGCCGTCCTTGATCTTCTGGCGGAACATTCCGTATTTGTAACGGATTCCGCAGCCATAGGCCATATATCCCAGAGTTGAAAGGGAATCAAGGAAACATGCGGCAAGTCTTCCAAGACCACCGTTGCCAAGGGCGGGATCGGGCTCCTGATCCTCGATCATGTTTACATCTATTCCCAGCTCATCAAGGGCTTCCTTGACGGGTTTGTAGGCCTGAAGATTGATCAGGTTGTTGCCGAAGGCTCTTCCCATAAGGAATTCCATGGACATGTAGTACACGATCTTGGGATCCTGCTCCGCTGCTGCCTTCTGGGTTGTCATCCAGTGATCCACAATGGCGTCCTTGATTGCATAGGCTGCTGCCTGATACATCTCCTGGGGAGTAGCCTCATCCATGGTCTTTCTGTAAAGAGTCTTTACGTTGTACTGTACGCTTCTCTTAAACAGATCTTTGTCAAAAGATAGTTTTTTCTTCTTCATATATCCTCCTGGTGATTGGTTCACTCTCTGTTATTTCATAAAAAAAGAAAAGAACACTATTTCATTCTACCGCAAAATAGTGCACTTTTCTATAAACAATACGTAAATTAGCTCATTTCACGCGGTCTACAGCACTTTTTTACTGTAGAAGTGCAAGAACACCCTCATTTGTCTGGTTGGCCTGAGCCAGCATTGACTGTCCTGCCTGGGCCAGAATGTTATTGTTGGAGTATTTCACCATCTCTCTTGCCATATCCGTGTCACGGATCAGGGACTCTGCGCTTTGTGTGTTTTCAACAACGTTATCCAGATTCTTTATGGCATGCTCCATACGATTCTGATAGGCGCCGAATACGCCGCGCTGCTCATCCACAATCTGAGCAGCCTTTTTTACCTTATCAAGACCATCAATAGCATTATCTCTGGTAAGAGTATTAAGAGCGTTGATTCCCAGTGAATGGTTGTTGAGAACATCATAGATAAGGGGAATTATGTTGTCATCGCCGCTCTCGGAACCTGCCTGTATGTTCAGCTTCATTGTTCCTGCGTAGATGTTTGCTTCGAAATCGTTGGCGCTGTAATTGAGCATCTGCATGGAGTTCATGCTACTTCTGGTCATATCCGCACCGGAAATATTGGCTATTCTTGTAATGATATCTGCCGCAGTTTCAGACTCGTCAACATTCATGTGAAGGGTAAAACTTCCGATAGTGCCTGTTACATCCGTTCCGTCATTTGTATATTTCAGAGTATCCGAAGTGGTAAGTGCAAAATTTATATGAAGTTGTCCGCCTACAGTACTGGAGTTTATAAGCGAATTATTGGCTGTTGTTCCGTTGAGGGCATTGTTAATTGCTGTTTCGAGGTCGGCATTATTGAAAGACATATTTCTGGAGTATTTGTTCCCATTATAGTAATACCACCAGACCCCTTCTGTTTCTGCACTTCTCTCTCCTGATGATGTATATACGGAGCCGCTGTACTTTGCTGTAACATCAAAAGTAGCAGGGGTTGAGGGCTGTGTGTTTGCGTTTTTTCCAAAGTCGAAATCAAAACTCATCGTTGAAGTATCCGATGCGTTTTTTCTGTTGTCGGGGTCATTCCCGTCGGGATTGATATAATCTTCGCTCCCGTTTGCAGCGTTTCTGCTGATAATTCCGGCCGGGTAGGTCATACTTCCGGAAATACTTGAGCGGCTGTCGCCGCGGACCGTACCTGATAATGAATATCCTGAGCTGGTTCCTACAGCTTTATTGTTGAGCTCTGAAACCAGCTGTGCCATCGTGGCATCGCTGTCCAGGGTAAGCCGCAGATTGGGAGAAATGCCCTGAGCTGAAGGATAGGTTGAATAATCCATGGTAGAGCTGTCCAGTTTTATGGTAAATCCTTCTTTAAGGGCGTCCTCAGAAGGCCAGGCAATCTCGTTACTGGTGTAATTGATGCCGTCATAACCGTTCCACTTTACCTTTACTCCGCTGCCTGTTGCTTCAAAGCGGAATGCACCATCGCTGGGCCATGCAGCCTTATTTGTTTCGGTGACCGTGCCGCTGTACCAACTATTCTGAATTCCCCAGGTAAATATCGGTCTCTGCTCCGTTCCTATAGATTTCCTGTCTGTTGTATTCTCATCCCAGATAAGCTTTTCGTTGAAAGAAGTAGTATGGAAAGTTTTGTTACATTCAACCTTAAGCTGCTGTATCTCGGAATCGATATATTCTCTGTCTTCGGGGGTAAGGGTGTCGTTGGATGCCTTGACGCAGAGCTCCGTCATACGGGCAAGCATATCATCGATCTCTGCGAGAGCCGCATCCGCAACCTGGACATAAGAAACACCGTCCTGGACGTTCCTTGAAGCCTGATCCAGTCCGCGTATCTGTCTTCTCATTTTTTCACTGATAGCAAGACCTGCAGCATCATCTGCAGCACGATTGATTCTATAACCTGAAGACAGCTTTTCAGACGACTTGGCCTGGAGGCCAGTCGTTATTCCGAGCTGTCTGTTTGAATTCATCGCTAAGAGATTGTGCTGTATTACCATGGTAAAAGATCCTTCTTAAGTTGCCTGAAGTCCCTTGTCAGGCGGGGGTCTTAAAAGGCGTCCTTGCAGGTTATCAGCCACATCCCTTTGGCTATTATTTATATCGGCCTATTTACGCTATTCATTAAGACAATATTAAAAGCACCCCCATCTTTAGAGGATGGAGGTGCTCATCTATCGCATGATTTCAGTCATTTAGCTCTTTTGCGGGTCATCAGACTTTCTCAACACCGATGGTTACCTTCTCGCCGTTGATATCCCACTCTTTAGCATTGGCTACATCTGATCCGTAAACCACTTCGTTGGCCAGAACCTTGGTTGCAATGCTGTTTTCATTGGCCTTTACAATGCCGGCAAGCTTCTCATTGCCGTTAAGGGATACCTTGATGTGATCCATAACTTCAAAGCCGGAATCCTTACGCATGGTCTGAACCTTACTGATAACCTCAAGGACAAATCCCTCGTTGATAAGCTCCTCAGTGAGGTTGGTATCAAGGACAACAGTGATTCCCCAGTTCTCCTGTGATACGAAGCCTTCCTTCTGAGCCATCTCGATAAGAAGGTCTTCCTTAACAAGCTCAACATCAACATCATTTACTGTGAACCTGATGTTTCCGTTGGTATTAAGCTCGTCCATGGTGGCATTTCCGTCAAGTCCCTCAAGGTAAGCCTTGATGGCTCCGATATTCTTGCCGTACTTAGGTCCCAGAGTCTTAAGCTGAGGCTTGAAGCTGTAGCTTGTAAAGTCTCTTACATCATCTGTGAAGGCAACGTTCTTGACGTTGAGCTCCTCTCTGATGATATCTGTATAGAACTCGCCTACAGTCTGCTCAGCCTTTACATACATCTGGCCGATAGGCTGACGGTTCTTGATATTTGCTGCATTTCTTGCTGCTCTTCCAAGGACTACGATGTCGAGAACCTCTTCCATGTCCTTCTCAAGCTTAGTATCGATCATGGACTCATCCACAACAGGGAAGTCGCAAAGGTGGATACTCTCAGGAGCATCTGCAAAGCTGTTCCTTACAATATTCTGGTAGATCTCCTCTGTCATGAAAGGAACCATGGGAGCTGCTGCCTTGGCAACAGTAACAAGTGCTGTGTAAAGAGTCATGTAAGCAGAGATCTTGTCCTGCTCCATTCCCTTAGCCCAGAAACGCTCACGGGATCTTCTTACATACCAGTTGGACATCTCGTCAACGAAGTTGTCCAGAGCCTTACCTGCCTCAGGGATCCTGTAGTTATTAAGATTCTCATCAACGGCCTTTACGCAGCTGTTAAGCTTTGAAAGAAGCCACTTATCCATAACGGTAAGCTTATCTGTCTCAAGCTTGTAATTGGCGGCATCGAATCCGTCGATATTTGCGTAAAGTGTAAAGAACGCATATGTGTTCCAAAGTGTTCCCAGGAACTTGCGCTGTCCTTCCATAACCGCATCACCTGAGAATCTTGAAGGAAGCCAGGGTGCCGAGTTTGTGTAGAAGTACCATCTGATGGCATCTGCGCCGTATTTCTCAAGGGCCTCGAAAGGATCTACCGCGTTGCCCTTTGACTTACTCATCTTCTGTCCGTTCTCATCCTGCACAAGGCCGAGTACTATAACATTTTTGAATGCAGGCTTGTTGAAAAGAAGTGTTGCCTCTGCGTGAAGTGAGTAGAACCATCCTCTAGTCTGGTCTACAGCCTCAGAGATGAACTCTGCGGGGAACTGCTTCTCGAAGAGCTCCTTGTTCTCAAAAGGATAGTGGAGCTGTGCAAAAGGCATTGCTCCTGAGTCGAACCAGCAGTCGATAACCTCTTTTACCCTGTGCATCTTCTTGCCGCACTTAGGGCAGGTGATCTCATACTGATCGATATAAGGTCTGTGAAGCTCGCAGGTCTCTGCTGAAGGATCTCCGGAGAGCTCAGCAAGCTCTTTTCTTGAACCAACGGAGAGCTGGTGACCGCAGTCATCGCACTCCCAGATATTAAGAGGTGTTCCCCAGTATCTGTCACGGGAGATACCCCAGTCCTGGATATTCTCAAGCCAGTCGCCGAATCTTCCCTTACCGATGGACTCGGGAACCCAGTTGATCTCTTTGTTGTTGCGGATAAGGTCGTCTTTAACCTCTGTAACCTTGATGAACCATGAGGAACGAGCATAGTAAAGAAGGGGTGTTCCGCATCTCCAGCAGTGAGGATAATCATGCTCCATCTTAGGTGCTGAGAACAGAAGGCTTCTGCCATCGAGGTCCTTAAGTACCTCGGGATCCGCACTTACTGCGCCTTCATCCATTTCCTTCTGAGTGGGCTTACATCTGTAGCCCGCAAAAGGAGTCTCGGGTTTAAGTCTACCCTCTGAATCAACCATCTGTACAAGAGGAGCGTCATACTTACGACCAACTCTTGCGTCGTCTTCACCAAATGCAGGAGCGATATGTACGATACCGGTACCGTCTGACATGGTTACGTAGTTGTCGCAGTAGATGAAGAAGGCTTTCTTGTGCTGCTTGTCAGCCTCATCCTTGGCACACTGGTAAAGAGGCTCGTACTCCTTGTACTCGAGGTCTGTTCCCTTGTAGGTCTCAAGCACCTCGTAGGCTGCCTGTCCCTCTTCTTTTGCAAGAGAGCCAAGAACAGTGTCTGCAAGAGCCTGTGCCAGATAATATGTATAACCGTCTGCTGCCTTAACCTTTACATAAGTCTCGTCAGGGTTTACGCAGAGGCCGATGTTTGAAGGAAGTGTCCAGGGTGTGGTTGTCCATGCAAGGAAGTAAGCATCTTCACCAGCAACCTTGAAGCGAACAACGGCTGTGCGCTCTTTGAGAGTCTTATAGCCCTGTGCTACCTCGTGGGATGAAAGAGGAGTTCCGCAGCGAGGGCAGTAAGGAACTACCTTGAAGCCCTTGTAGAGAAGACCCTTCTTCCAGATCTCATTGAGAGCCCACCACTCGGACTCGATGAAATTGTCATCATAGGTGATGTAGGGGTGCTCCATATCAGCCCAGAAACCAACGGTTCCGGAGAAGTCCTCCCACATTCCCTTATATTTCCATACGGATTCCTTACACTTCTTGATGAAAGGCTCCATTCCGTACTCTTCGATCTGTTCCTTGCCGTCGAGACCAAGCATCTTCTCAACCTCAAGCTCAACAGGAAGACCGTGGGTATCCCAGCCTGCCTTACGGGGAACGGTATATCCCTTCATGGTGCGGTATCTGGGGATCATATCCTTGATGGCACGGGTTAAAACGTGTCCGATGTGAGGCTTGCCGTTAGCTGTGGGCGGGCCGTCATAGAACATATACATCTCACCCTGGCTGCGGGTATCAACACTCTTCTGGAAGATGTCTTCTTTTTTCCAGAACTCTTCGATCTTCTTTTCTCTTCCGACAAAGTTCATGTCGGTTTCGACTTTTTGGTACATTTTGGACTCCTTTCTTGATAAAAAAGAAGCCCCCGTCCTTTGTAAAAAGGACGAGGGCAAATAATATACACTCGTTATACCACCTGTTTACACATACGCGCCGGACAAGCATCCGGTTGAATACGCCTCCCTGTAACGCTGGGATTCACGTCAGGCTCTACTCACGTTTCCTTTTCGATCCTGAAGCTCGGAAGTGATTTTCGGTCATCTCTTACTCGCACTGCCTCTCACCAACCGGCAGCTCTCTGGGGCTTTCAAAAGAGCCTACTGTCTTCGTCATAGCTTTTTTATTCGATTTAATGCACACATTCTACTACCTTATCAGAAAATATGCAAGATGATTCTTTTCCGGGATCCATCTTATCCGCGAATGCCCTGCTTAGCTTATCTCTTACAGATATTTCATCAGTGTATCAAGTTCATCCCTTGTTGTGGCCCAGTCTGTGGCAAGCCTTATGACCGTGCGGTTGTCATCGTACTTCTCCCAGAAGCTGTATACCACATTTTCATCAAGCTCCTTGAGCTTGTCATTGTCTACAATGATGAACTGCTGGTTTGTGGGAGAATCCAGGAAAAATTCGTAGCCCTTGTCCTTAAGCCTTCCCTTGAGATCCTCAGCCATATCGATGGCATTTTTGCTGATGTTAAGGTACAGGTCATCGGTGAACAGCGTATCGAACTGCACTCCAAGAAGCCAGCCCTTTGCAAGAAGCGCGCCGTGCTGTTTGATGATGGGAACGTGGTGCTTTGGCTTTCCGCCCTTAGTGAACACCACAGCCTCGCCGAACATGGCTCCCACCTTGGTTCCTCCGATGTAAAAGACATCTGTCAGCTGCGCAATGTCACTCAGGGTAACGTCGGTTCTTTTACTCATAAGACCGTATCCCAGCCTTGCTCCGTCCAGGAAAAGAGGTATCTCATATTCCCTGCAGACTTCTGAAATGTCCGAAAGCTCCTTCTTTGTATAGAGGGTTCCGTACTCCGTGGGGTGTGAGATGTAAACAGCCCCCGGGAATACCATGTGCTCGTGATTGTCGTCTCCAAAGAAGGTGGCAAGATAAGCCTTAAGGTCTTTAGCGGAAATCTTTCCAATATTTGAGCCGTATTTCTCTGTGTCTGTCTCTTCACCGGTTGCGGGAAGTGTAAGGACCTTGTGTCCCGAAAATTCAACGGCTCCCGCCTCGTGGGCTGCTATGTGTCCTGTCCGGGCAGCAACAACGCCCTCGTAGGGCTTAAGTAGCATATCTATAATGGTCTGATTGGTCTGGGTTCCTCCCACCAGGAAGAACACCTCAGCCCCGGGGCAATCACAGGCCTTTTTGATCTTCCCTGCTGCGCTTTCGCAGATAGGATCGGTTCCGTAGCCAACGTTCTGCTCAAAGCCCATATCCGTCAGCCTCTTAAGAATGGCAGGATGAGCGTTTCTTGTATAATCACTGGAAAAAGATATTTTCTGTCCCATGTTATTCTCCGTTTCTGCGTTAGATTGTTTCAAGATCCATTGCTTCCTCAAGGGTACGTACAAACAGCTCAAGACCCTCCTTGTCAGCCTCATCAAACCTGTTAAGGCTCGGGCTGTCGATATCAAGAACTGCCACCACTTCGCTTCCTCTGTGTATGGGCACAACGATCTCTGAATTGGATGCACTGTCGCAGGCGATGTGTCCCGGGAATTCGTGGACATTTTTTACCAGCTGGGTCTTATCCTCAGCCACTGCGGTACCGCAGACACCCTTTCCCACCTCGATCCTGATGCAGGCAACCTTTCCCTGGAAGGGTCCCAGCATAAGTGAGCCCTTGTTCATAAGGTAGAAGCCGGCCCAGTTAAGGTCCTCCATGTTGTCATATAAAAGAGCGGACGCATTGGACATCACGGGAATGTAATTAGGCTCGTCCGCTGCCAGTGCTTTTATCTGTGCTGCAAGCAGCTTGTAATCTGTCATCATTCTGTTCTCCTATCGGGAACTGTTGCTCCCGCAATATAAAAATAGTTGATGCAGGCTCTTTTGCCCACATCAACTATACTATCACGCGTTTATCTTGCGTACAATCTATTTTTTCTATGTTACTGCAGCTTGGCACACTTCCCATACCAGCGACTTCTTTTGAAGCTCATACATATACGCATACTTTCCATCCAATTCCATAAGCTCGCTGTGGCAGCCTCTCTCTCTAATTTCCCCATGATCCAAAACGATTATTTCATCAGCGTTTTTGATATTTCTCAGAGTGTGGGCAATGACTATTACAGTTTTTCCGGCACACAAATTGGAAATTGCCTGATGTATCAGATACTCATTCCGGGTATCAAGGGCGGCAGTTGCTTCATCAAGGATAACTACCGGAGCATTTTTCAGGATCGCTCTGGCAATGCTCAGCCTCTGGCGTTCTCCCCCCGATAAAGAGCCTCCGTTTTCCGCAAGGACTGTATTGATTCCTTCAGGAAGGCGGTCAATAAATTCATCACAGCACGCCACTGTCGCAGCATGGCGCACTTCTTCCTCTGTGGCTTCAGGGTTTCCGATCCAGATATTGTTAAGGATAGTATCGTGAAACAGGATCACATCCTGAAAGACACAGGTGATACGGTTCAGATACCATTCCGGCTCTATTGTGCTGATATCCCGGCCATCAAGGCGAATTGTTCCTTTCCCGGGCTCCCAGAGCCTTGCCATAAGATTTGCGATGGTTGTCTTCCCGGATCCGCTTTCGCCTACCAGCGCAGTTACCTTCCCTGTCTTTGCGGTAAAAGATATATCTTTCAGCACCGGTCGGTCTGTGTACGCAAAATCAACGTGTTCAAACTCTATATCGCAGGATTTAAATTCCGGCTTATCACCCCCGGGCAGCGGAGCTTGTGCAAGAATTTCCTTAATGCGGTTGTCTGATGCATTTTTCTCATACACCAGTGATGGCAGAACAGTGATAAGCTCAGCCACCGGAATATAGATCCTCAGCGCAAATGCAAAGAAAAGAATCGGTATACGAACACTGATCCCGCCTTTATTCATGATCAGCATGCCTGTCAGGACCACAAGGCCGATCCCCATCTGAAGCAGGACTTCCGAAGCAGAAGTAAACACACCGGAGGTCAGTTCCATCTTCAGTGATGCCTTTTTTAGATCATCGATTGCTCTTCTTATCTTTATTCTCTCAATACCGTTCCGGGAATCTGAGCGAATCTGCTCCATTCCAAAAACATACTCCTGCAACTGCTCTTCTGCCTCATGCTTTACCTTCAGCTGATGAAAAACAAGTTTCTCCTGATACCCAAGAGAGCTTACCTGAATCAGAATACCTGCAACAACCGTTATGACCGATGCGATCCCCATTCGCACATCCAGGATAAAGGCAATGATGAAAGCTGCCGGAACGGTTACGCAGTATGCAAAAGTCACCGGTATAAGATTTGAGATAAGCTGCTCTGCATAGATGCAGTCATCCACAAGGCAAGCCACAATTTCAGCGATCTGCCTCTTTCCAAAAAATGAATAGGGAATACGATTTAATCTCTCGGTGACCTCAAGGCGCATTCTCTGGCACTCGCGGTAAGCCGGAATATTTGTGCGGTCGTACTGACGCCTGCGTATGTATGCCTCGATGAGCGAAAAAGCTATTCCAATGAAAAACGCTACTATAAGCTGCACCATGCCACTGTTTTCTTTTCCTACATCATCAGTAAGGCAGAATATCAGCCCCATCCCCACAATGAAGGATGAGGTTGAGAAAACCTGCAAAAGGATCGTCGCAAGGACAGCTCTTTTTATATCTTCTTCTCCTCTCTTTGAAAGAACAAGAAGTCGTCTTATCACCTTCATTTGAGAACCTCATTTCCCACAGACCATTCTATGTTTTTATTGCCAAGCTCCCAAAGGGTTGCGTATTTTCCACCTGCTTTCATGAGACTCTCATGAGTTCCGGATTCAGCCACCTGTCCGTTCTCCAAATAGTAGATTTTGTCTGCATTTTTTATGCTGTAAAGCCTGTGCGCGATCATGATGACAGTCTTTCCTCTGGCCAAAGCCTCAACCGCCTTTTGTATATGGTATTCGTTTTCCACATCAGAAGATGCCGTTGCTTCATCCAATATCAGTATCGGGGCATTTTTCAAAATCGCTCTGGCGATAGCGATCCTGCGCTGCTCTCCTCCGGACAGACATAATCCTTCCTCACCTATCACGGTGTCGTAACCCCTTGGCAGCTCCATTATAAAGTCGTGGCAGCACGCCTCTTTTGCTGCCTCCACAACTTCCTCATCAGTGGCTTCCGGGCGTGCACTTCGTATATTGTCCCTGATACTTGCTTTATATAAAAAGACATCCTGAAAAACGTAAGCAATATTTCTAAAGAGGTCCTCCTGCTTTATTTTCCCGGTATCAACCTCTCCGATTTTGATGGTTCCTGAATCAGGGTTATAAAAGCCTGCCAAAAGATATGCCAGCGTGCTCTTTCCGCCTCCGGAAGGGCCAACAATAGCAGTAACCCTGCCCTCTCTTGCAGTAAGGTCTATCCCGTGTATCTCTTCTTTCTGATCTCCATAGGAAAATCTGACCTGCTGAAACGATATCTCTTTTACCTCCTTGGGAAAAGAAACTGCGACATCCGGTTCACGGTCTTTTATAGCAACCATCTGCCTGATATGGCTATCGGCCATTATTGACCTGACGCTGTGATTTCCGATAGATGCAGCCTTTGGAATAATGGTCTTAAGTGAAGGGATCAGAATTATAAAGCAGGTAAGGTCTATGATCACATCCGCTGTCAATCCACCGCACAGCACCTCTATGGCTGCAATCGGGAAGATCACCAGATAAAGATTGGACATGATGGTGCAAAAAACGCAGTCATACTTTTCCCACACCTTTGTATAGGGTACACAGGCATCCGAATAGGCATGGATCTGCTTTTTCACATTGTTGCAGACGTTGTTATCATGTCCAAACACCTGAAAAACTTTATTCCCCCGGACATATTCCATTGCTGCATTCTGAAGGTTATCCAGGGCAGTCAGATAGATATCCATCATCTTTTTTCCGCCGCCTTCAGCGTATGAATAGGACATATAGTTGTAGTAATAAGCCACCACCAGCCCCAATCCGACTGCAATGGCATACCGGAAATTGACAGAAAGCATGATGGCAAATAGTACCACCGGAGACATAGCAGCAATAACAATATCTGTCAGCTTATGTGCCAGATAAGACTGTATATCATTTATGTTTCCGTACAGAGCATTATAGATCCTGCCGCTGCCCAGTCTTCTGTAATGCCCCGGCGGAACCTGTGACAATTCCTCTACCAGATCCATGCGCATGTCATATCCGATACGAAAGGCCCCAATATGTGCCAGAGAAAGCGCCGCATAAAAAAAGAGCACGTATAAAGCGCTGCCGGCAGCCGCTATCCCTCCTCGGATAAGCATGGAATTAATACTAACCCCCGATATTTCCCCCGTTCCAAAAAGAGTTTTAACTATACAGCAGATTTCATAATAGGGAACAAAGTACATAATACCGGCTGCCGTGGCAAACACGACAGCCGCAATAATTGGTAACGGATCTGTTTTTATCCAACTTATTATCTTTCTCAGGTCATTCATAGTTCTCTCGGTTTCTCAGCCCTTATCATGAACATAGGTGTATTGCCATAGATGCATTTTTCCTTGTCATCCCAAAGATCCTCGATGATATCTCTGTCGTAGTCCACATTGGCAAATCCGATACCATGCAAAAGACCTGCATCCCAGTCCGGGCGGATCTTGTCCTTAAGGACGTTATCCCATACTTCATTTTCATCCGGTGAGTGCTTTTTGAATCTTTCCAAAAGAGCTTCCTCATTGCCATCATAGATATTTCCCGAGAAGTCTGAGCCATATTTCTTCATACATTCAACGTATCTTCGAACAGATTCGTCATGCTCTGAATAACCGTATCTGCTAAGATGCCAGTTAGCATCAAAGATAAGCAGTACTCCGCCGGGTTTAAGAACTCTCATCCACTGGCTGTATACTGCCTTATGATCCCTCAATGTATGGGTCACATTTCTGCTGATGATAAGATCAAAACTGTTATCCTCGAAATCAAGCTCGTGGCAATCCATAAGTTTATAGTTCACTGACAGCCCCAGCTCTTTTGCTCTTTGAATGGCAAAAGACAGCATCAGCTCACTGCCATCGATACCGGTAACATGATGTCCTTCCTGCGCCATTATACAGGAGAAAAATCCCGGGCCGCAGCCACAGTCCAGTATCTCAAGCTCACCTTCAGTTTTAACCTGGCTCAGAATCTGTTTTTTCCACCCTGCGGATCTGAAACTGTTTATCTCATCATCAATGATCCTGTTATAATTCTTCGCCCCACGGGTCCACAATTCATTGATTTTTTCCTGATCCTTATTCACAACTCTTCTCCTTTTTCCTATTGCTTAACATATAATAGATCAGCATCTGTGCAGCAGTCAGAAACCATGTGACAGGATAAGACACGGCAATTGTTCTGACATCCGGACGGATCGGCACAAGGCTGATCAGGATGATACTTCGTATAATTGTAATGTTGATCATTATTATCACTGTGGGAGGCAGGGCCTTTCCCGATCCTTTAATGCTGTCCCCAAATACCTGCAAGAACACATACAGCCAATAAAACGGAAATGTGATACGTATTATCCTGTTTCCCAGGGCAACTACCGCAGCATCCCTGACGAATAGTCCAAACGCATAATCTCCTCCGATTATCAGAAGAAAGCTGGTAATTATCGTCAGTATGCAGCCCATTTTCAGACATATGCCGGTTCCCCTGCGGGCTCTTTGAGGATTACCTGCGCCAAGATTCTGCCCTACAAAAGTAGTTGCCGCCTGACCAAGAGCCACAATGGGAAGGTATATCGGTAATTCCACTTTGAAGTATGCCGTAAATGCAGCTATGGCATTTGTGCCAAGGGAGTTGATGAAATACTGCGCAACAACATTTGAAAGTGCTATTACCAACGTCTGAAGTCCCGATGGAATCCCTACCCGAAGGATGGATAACAGAATATCTCCCTGAATGGTTATTGATCTTAAATGTATGCGATATTCCTCGCTTATATGGGAAAAGAGATATATAACCGTGCAAACCGCTGCCGCTCCCTGAGAAAAAAAGGTTGCCCAGGCAACTCCGTTTATCCCCATATTCAATCCCCGAAGAAATACGGCATCCATAACAACATTTGTCACGCCACCGACAATTTGAAAAAGCAGCGGGACAAAAGATTCACCCATGCCCCGCATTACTCCGGCTCCCATATTATAGCTGACTATAAATATTGAGCTGAAAAAGTATATTCTCAGATAGCCTACTGCACTGTCTGCTATCTCTCCGGGTGTTCCTATAACATGAATAAAAGCAGGCGCAAAACTGTAACCTGCCAGAAATACAATGATTCCACTGATAATGCTCAGAGCCGCTGAGGTCTGTAGTATGTGCTTAACTTTGTCCCCGTCTTTGGCTCCAAATGCATTTGCAACAGCTACCGTCGCGCCAACAGAAAGGCCGCCGAAGAGCCCCACAAGACAGGTAACCATCATTGTACTGGCTCCCACTGCTGCGGATTCATTTTTACCGAGAAACTGCCCGATAAACAGAAGATCTGCAGTATTATACAGCAGCTGTACCAGACTTGATCCCAGAAGCGGTAAGGCAAACAGAATAATCTGCTTTACTATATCCCCTTGCGTTAAATCTACATTTTTTTGTTTTTTCATTTAAACCGATTCCAAATCTGCCTTATTTGTCAGCCTTTGTTCTATCACTCAATCAGATTAAGTATTGCAGCGTTAACAAGCTTCTTAGTGTATTCGTTTTCCGGATGCTCGTATAGCTGCTCCACGCTCCCCTGCTCCACAATAACTCCATCCTGCAAAACAAAGGCACGGTCACAAAAGCTTCGAACCAATTTGATATCATGGCTGATAAACAAAAAAGCCATGTTCATTTCTTCTTTTAGTTTCCTAAGGACCTCTATAAGCTGATCCTGAACTTCTGCATCCAGGGCGCTGGTAATTTCGTCGCAAAGAAGGAGCCTGGGTTTTATAAGAATCGCTCTGGCAATAGCGGCCCTCTGTGCCTCGCCTCCACTTACTTCAAAAACATATTTGTTCTTGTAGCTAAGTGGTAATCCCACCATTTCCATGGCTTCGTCTACCCTTTTTTCCTGTTCCTTGCGCGGCATGGAAGAAAGATAATTTAACCCTTCACGGATACCTCTTCCCAGCTTCATACGTGGACTGAATGAATTCATTGGATTCTGAAATACCATCTGCATGGTACTTCTGGCATTTTTTCCGCAGTTACGTGCAATAAGGGATTGACCGTCATAAACCACATCACCTGAGGTTGGCGTCACAAACCCTGCAACAATGTTAGCAATAGTGGTCTTTCCACTGCCGCTTTCGCCGATAAGCCCCACACACTCACCTGCTTCTACAGAAAAGCTCACATCATTAAGTGCCCGGAACAACTGATCATTGTTTCCCTGAAAGGTTTTATTAAGTTTCTCAACTTGCAGTAACGGCAAAGACATTTCCTCCCGCTTCCTCCAATTTTCCATTCCGGATATACCCGGTCCTGTCAGCCAAAGCCCCGGCTACTGCCATGTTATGAGTTACCAGCAGCACTGCCAGGTTGTCATTCTGTACAATTTCCTGGAGCTGTTTGATAAACTCTGCCTGGCTTGTTACATCCAACGCACTGGTGGGTTCATCCGCCAGAAGAAGTGTTGCTTTATTAGATAATGCCATGGCAACAGCCACACGCTGGCACATACCTCCACTGAGTTCATGAGGATACGAATTCCAAACTCTTTCCGGATCTGAAAAATGCAGTCTGGAAAGAATATTGAGGCCCTTGGTCCGGGCATCCTTTTTGCTTATTCGCTCACTTACCCGCATAACCTCTGTCATTTGGTTTCCGATGGTAAAGAGTGGGTCAAATGAGCTGTCCGGATGCTGTGAAATGGTAGCCAGTTCCTTACCTAAAACCTTTTTCAGGTATGGTGTATATCTGCCATTTTCAAAAATCGTATTTCCCAAAAGGCTGATAGTTCCGCCGGTGATCCTTCCGTTTTTTCCCAGCATTCCGCTTATGGCATTAAGGATCGTGCTTTTTCCGCATCCACTCTTGCCAATAATGCTGTAAATCTCACCACTCTCAACCGTAAGGGAAATATCCCTTACGATTGTGGTGTTTTCATATTCTATTGTCAGATTTTTTACTTCTAACATATTTTCCCGTCTTAATCTAAATCTACATTTGCATCAAGATAGTAGTAGTTTGAAGGGCAGGGCTTATAACCGCTGACACGACTGCTTGTAATATAGGTGTTGGTTCCGTTGCAATATACGATATAGCTGTTGTCATCGAGAAGCATCTGCTCCATCTGGAATACAAGCTCGTTACGAGCGTCATCGCCGAAGGTTTTATGCAGCTGCTCTGCGAGCTTGTCCAACTCAGGATTTGAGTATCCACCGTAGTTTGCACTTCCGCCGGTAATAACATCCTGATCAAAGAAGTAGCTCGCATCTCCTGTAGGAGTCATATATTTTCCGCTAAGTGACATATCCCAGTTAACACCGTTGTAGGTTTCGAAGGAATCCAGATTCAGATAGCTCTCGGTTCTCATCTCAACACCGATAGAGCGAAGATCGGAGGCAAGAACATCACAGAAATCTGTGCTGGCATTCTCAGTTACTGCCATAACAAGTGAAATAGGTGCACCGTTCATCTCACGAACACCATCATTGTCTGTATCTACATATCCGGCGTTATCCAGTACCTCTGCAGCCTTTTCAAGGTTCTGCTCTTTGATGTGAATATCAAGCTTTGAATTATCTCCGTATGAAAGAGTAGCAGGATAGATTCCCCAGTTAGCTCTCTTGGTTCCGTTACTGATTTTCTCATATCCTTCACGGTCTACCGTCCATGCGATTGCTTCACGTACTGCAGCATCCTTGGCAAAATCGCTGGCATTGAAGTTGAAGATGATCTTCTCTGCGCGGGATGTATCAATTGAAAGAACGTTGTAGCCGGTAGTCTCGTTGCATACAAGAACAGCACTGCTGGTTCCGTCGCAGATATCCAGCTCGCCGTTCTGCATAGCCATAACCATTGCATCATCATCACCGAAGGTCATAAGATGAGCTTCATCAATCTTCACTTCACCGCCCCAGTAGTTTTCATTCTTTAAAAGAACCATCTCTACTTCAGGTGTGAACTGGTCTACAACAAAAGGTCCTGTGCAGTGAGCGCCATTCTCATAATCCTCTGAATCACCTACATAGTAAACAGTAAGAAGCGGATCACAAAGTGAGTAAATAAAAGTGGGATCGGCGTAGGGTGTAACAATAGTAAGATCCTGCCCATCAGCAGACATACTCTCATATGCCAAAGTTGATTCACCACGATTATTTATTGAAAGTGTACGCTCAAAGCAATCAACAACCGACTGCGCTGTCATCTTTTCTCCGTTTGAGAAATATACATCGTCACGAAGATGGAATACCCATGTAACACCATCGGTAGGCTCGTCAAAGCTTTCTACCAGTGTCGGAATGGCATCATAAGCGTCATCCAGTTTAAAAAGTGTCTCAGCTACACCGGCAAATGATAAATACCAGCCGTTCCAGTCTGTAGCCGGATCCAGATTGGAAGCTCCAAACATACCGGCAGATGATCCGGCATGAAGTATCTTTCTTTCATTAGTGGCTTCAGCAGGTGCCTCTGCTGCAGCTTCCACAGCTTCTTCGGAAGCTTCTGTCTCAACAGCGACAGTCTCTTCTTTCGCAGTTTCTCCGCATCCAACCAAAAGACATGCTGTCATGGCCAATGCTATTCCCTTTTTCAGTAAATTTAACCTTTTCATTTCCTCTCCTTTATCATTCGTGGAATGATCCACGTTTATCGTAATAATTTCGCGCACAGTCGCTGCAGATGTTGAACAGGAAGACCATTATAAACAGCGCAATGCCCGGAATTACTATTAACGATGGGTTGGTCTGCAGGAAGCGCCTTGATTCGCTCATCATAGCTCCCCACTCTGCAGTAGGACGGGCCCCTCCAAGTCCCAGATACGAAAGTCCTGCCATACTCAGTACTACATTTCCTATATCCAATGCCGCAGTTACCAAAAGCGGCGGTACCATATTCGGAAGTATATATTTGATCAAAATGCTTACGCGTCCCGCCCCGCACATTCTTGCGGCACGAACGAAGGTGTTATTCTTAAGATTCAGCACAAGAGATCTTGAGTATCTGGCATAAGTTGTCCAATATACCAGTATCAGGGCAATCATTCCGTTTCCTTTTCCGGGTCCCAGAATTCCAGCAATGGCAACTGCCAGAACAAATCCGGGGAAAGCCTGAAATACGGTAGTGATCTTGGTGATCACCGAATCAATTGCACCTCCGCTGTATCCTGCGAGCATTCCCATTATGGATCCAAAGGCCAGCACCACCGCTACAACTATCATGGATGAGTATATGGTCTGTTGCCCTCCCGCAATGATCCTGCACGCAATGCATCGGCCAAGCTGATCCGTTCCCAAAAGATATCCTTCTTCTCCTGCCGGAATAAATGCATCCGAAAGATTTGTCGCGTAGGGATCATGCTTCAGAAAAAAGCCGGCCACAAGCATGAATACAAGTAAAACAAGCAGAAACGCCAGTGATAAAAAATAGGCGATTTTAGTTTTCTTATTTTGCATTCTTCATTTTCTCCTCAGGATATTCTGGGATCCAGTTTCCTGCCCGCAACATCAACCAGATAATTGACAAGCAGGTACAGTGCCGCCATCCACGCAGCATAGGCCTGAATAAACGGGTAATCTCTCGATGTGACCGCTGATACTGCAAGGGCTCCAACGCCCTTCACGGAAAAGATGGATTCCGTGATAGCAGATCCTCCAAGCATTCCGCCGATTGACACCCCCAGGAGAGTTATAACAGGAAGCATGCAGTTTTTAAGTACATGTTTCCAGAGAATCCTCTGCCTGCTTATTCCTCTGCTGTAGAGAGAATAAACATACTGGGAGCTTAACTGTTCCAATGCAATAGCCCGTATTTGTCTGATATACCACGACGAAAGAGATACTCCGGTAACCAGCGCCGGAAGAATGAATCCCCTGATTCCCGGTTCGGCCATAACTTTGAACAGGTTCCATTTAATACACGCATAGTACAGAACAATAAGCGAAATAAAGAAAGATGGCAGCGACGAGAAGAAATAGGAAAACAGTCGCATTACTGAATCCAGCCATCCATTGGGATGATATGCACACAATATTCCTATCGGAAGGGATATTATCAAAGTGACCATCAAAGACAGAAATGTCAGTTTTAACGTATTAGGAAGCGCGGCAAGCATCATATCTGTTATATTTTCGCTTGTTCTGTAAGACTTTCCAAAATCCAGACGGATCACATTTTTCATCCAGTCCAGGTACTGTTCCAGAAAGGGACGATCCAGTCCCATTTCCTCACGGGTCTTATCCAGCATTTCCTGAGTATACCCCGTGCCCATGGAAGAAAGCTTTACTACCGCAGCATCATCCGGTGAAAGATAAGATAAGAGAAATGTAAGAAATGTTACGCCAAGGACTATCACAAGCGCAGATAATAATTTTTTACCCCATTTTTTAATACTGTTTTTTTTCACTGTAAACTCCCGCTCCCCACTTTTCAGCTATTCTTTTATAAATCTATCAGCCAGCCCCCGCAAGCCCCCCTAGGGGTTATTTCTCTAAATTTTTTCACGAAAAAAAAGCATCTCCTTCAATGTGATCAATTCATTGAAGGAAATGCTCTAAATATTTGTCCGAGATTCAAATATGCAAAAGGCAATTACAAAACATGTTCCCTGACAACTCTGGCCCCAAAAGGACTGAGTGCAACCTTGGCTATCTTAAAATACTGCTTGCCCCACGGAATGCCTACAATTGTAATGCAAAGGATACAGCCCAAAAGGAAGTTGCCAAGAGCAAGTTCCCATCCGGAAATGATAAACCAGATAACATTAAGTATGAAAGAACCGGCGCCGCCATCGTTGACAATCTCCTTACCAAAGGGATTGAGCGAAATTGATGCCAGCTTGAAACACTGTACACCTACAGGAATACCCACAACAGTGATACACCAGAGGCAGCCTGCTGCCACCCAGCCGAGAGCGCTTAAAAGCCCACCACATATGATCCATAAAATATTCAGAATGATCCTCAAAACTTCCTCCTCACTTCGCGCTTATATTTTTCATTCACAATATAGATTATAGTCCGCATTACTGCAGCAGAGTATTAAATAACCATAAAATTTTAAACGTTTTCGAAAACATGCACAAAGGGTCTTGATGCCGGTCTTTTGGTCTTTTCCAGCGATTTTCTTAAGTTTCTGGCCAATTCGTTCTCTTCCCCGGTGGGCTCTGACTCTTTTCCCGTGCTGTAGAGCACCCGGTAAGCGGCAGCAAAGACTGCCTCAAGGTCATCCTGAAACTCCGCCGGTGCAAAAGAAACATAGTCCGACAGAATCCCGCGGTCATCTATCCCGCTCCCGGTCAGCCTTGAAAGACTTCTTTTTATCATCTCCACATCAGAAAGAAGCTGCTGCGATGGTGTAGAGAGACGGTACCTCACAGCCTTGTAAGCCCGCGTTCCCGCAAAAAGAAGAAGCACGATAAGCACTGCTGAAGCGGCAAAGGGCCATATTACCTTTAAAGCCAGAAGAAGGGATTCGGCAAAAAAGGTATCCTCCTCAGGAAGTGGCTGTACATCCGCATTATCAGAAACTGCCGCGGGTTTGGGCGGTTTATATCCGTTTTCGGTTTCGCTTCTTTTCCTGTGCCAGGAGTTCCCTGTCAGAGTGTAATAACCGGAAGTTGGCTCGAAGGGAATCCAACCTGCCCCTTCAATGTAGGCCTCGGGCCAGGTGTGGGCGCAGTTGCTTCCGACCTTGTACTGCTCAGCCTTTTCAAAAGGGAAGGTATAGCGATAGCCCGTTGCTGCTCTGGCGGGAATCCCCGACAATCTAAGGAGCATCACCATGGATGAGGTGAAATGAACACAGTACCCCCTTCCGGTATCAAAAAGGAACCTGCCCGCAATGTCCGCCATTCCCCTGCTGCTTCCCATATCTGAGTCAGGATCGTACCTGCCAACAGCATTGGTGTCATAGGTATACTGGCGAAGATAACTCTCTATCTGCCTGCACCTGTCATAGTCCGTGTCGCTTCCCCGGGTGATTTCTTCGGCAAGGGCCCTCAGCTTTTCGTCCGCCCCGGTAACATCAAGGTAGTTATTATCCGGCTCCGCTTCCGACCCGGACAGCTCTTTTCTCGCTGCCTCGTATTCTTCTAAAGAAAGAGCCCCTGTAAGCTCTATGCCCCACAGATCCTTAGCGTAGCTGCAGGCAGTCTCATAGTCGGGAACGCTCCGGCCACCTTCGGATCTTAGCAGCTCCGCCAGATACGGGCTTCCGTAGTCGATGTCCAGGTACCTTGCCTTTGTCCTGTAGCCCTTCCTGTGAAGGGAATCGCTCCTTCCGCCTGAAACCTTCTCGTCCCACTGTGTCAGAAGAAACGCCGTAGATGGCGCTATCTCGTCGTGGGTATCAAGGTAAGCGTACTCTATGTCAACTTCCTCAATGTTTGAGAAAAGTGATGCCTCTTCACTGTCCACGCCGTTTTCGTAAAGGTATCCCAAAAAGCCCACAAACCAGGCTTCATCCACGCCCCTTCCCCCGGTGAGATACAGGGTCTTTCGCATGCTTAAAGTCTCTCCCGTTTCCTCATCCGTGAAGGTGTGATAGGGCTGGGCCTTCATCTCCAGTATCAGCTGCACCTTCTCTGAACCCTCGACCTTACCGCCTTTTGAGGAAAAAGAGCTGTATCCGGCCACATAGTTATCTCCAAGAGGCGAAGCAAAGTAGTAGGACAGGTTCTCAGCCGCAGTCTCGATTCCGGAGGCAATCTTCTCTCCGGCTCTGACCACCGGCGACCAGTCAATGGGTTTTTCTCCCATTGGAAAAAATGCAGCTACTGCGCCAAGACACAGAAAAAGATGTATTGGATAAAGCTCTTTTCCCTTTTCAAAAAGAGCCTGAACTGCCCACATGGAAAGGATCACAAGACAGATGCACAAAAGCTTTGCGATAATGTCTTTGCCATGGAAGCTCCCCTGGTAAAAATACAGATACAAGGTGACCGCATCCAGGATCAGCACCGTAAATATGAGAAGTTTCCTTCCCTGCTGCAAAAAGCCGATTAAGAGCCTTAAGGCAGCTCCAAGAATAACTGCGCTCGCCGCACCTTTAAGGACGCTGCTGCCCCTCATCACAAGAATAAGTACCAGCGGCGGCAGCAGGGAGAAAAGAGCTGCGATCCTGCTGCTGACAAATATCGAAAATATCTGCTCTAAGATGCAGCAGACAAAGAAAGCCCCCAGAGCAAAAAAGGGCATAAAGGCGCCGGGAATCCGTTCTGCCTCTCCGCCAAAGATCCCATAGATCTCATAGAATATCGCAGCAAAACAAAAGGCCAGAAGATGCCCCACCGCTTCACTCATAAATCTCGATGAAATTGTCCTTGTCCTTTGGTTGCTCATTGATTGTGATCCAGGTGTCTGTGTTATTTCCGTTTTCCCTGTGGATGGTTATCAGTTCCTGAAGCTTCCTGTATTCCGCCTCGGATGAGTAGAACAGTCCCTCCGAAACGCTCTCATAGAATGTATTAAAGCTGTCCCGGGAGTCGATCCTTGCTTCAACGATCTTCCCCGCGGGATAGATTATGGTCACGGGAATTCCCTGGTCGGAAAAGTGCCTTGCGGCGGATACCACGAACTCCAAAAAGAAGTCACGGCCTTTAAGAAACTCCGTATCCCACTCCCTTTCGGGGATGTTGCAGGTGTTCATGATGATGGTGACTGTCCTCTTCTCCATTCTGTCGGGAAGTCTCACCATCAGCTCCGAGAGCCTGGCGGAAACCTTCCAGTTTACAGAAGAGATGGCATCTCCCTTCTGATAAACCCTGAGGTCATTCCCCGGAGTGTCCTCGTATAGTCGGTAGCTCTTTTGCCCGGTGCTGTTAATGAGGTTCTCCAGGTCCAGAGCCTTTCCTGCGATGTCCGTTATCCTGGGCTTGACCAGAGCCCGGAAGGAATAGGAGACATCAAAAGTCATTTCAAGGATATGAAAGGGATCGGAAAATGTGAGGGTTTCGACGCCAATGTAATATGCCCCGGCAAAGAGACAGTTTATTCCGGAAAACAGCTCTTTTTTCTCGTGGGCATCAAGGCTGATGCGGGTGCCTTCCGGTATCTCATATAGATTACAGCGGTCCTTGTAGATTCCCACTGCCATGTTGTGTATGGGAAAAATGCCGGCGTTTTCGAAAACCGCCCGGTACTTGTGAACTTCACCTTTGGTGAGTTTGTGAACCTCAATCTCCTGATAGACTCTAAGGAGCTTGAAGGAAACAAGAATATAAATGACGGAAACCGGCAGAAAAAGCAATAGAGCTGCCAGAGGCGCATAGGCCACCGGGCCGCCATAGAAGCTTGCAAATACGATGCCGGCAATAAGTGCTGCAAGATAGATTAAAAGATTCTTTGTGGCAAATGATACTTTCATTGCACCCTGATCTTTCTTAAAATGCCTTCCAGAAGTTCGGCTCCTGTCATGCGGCTTAGTCTCGCTTCGCCTGTAAGAATCAGCCTGTGGGGGATTGTCAGCTTTGCTGCCTCAAGGATGTCCTCCGGAATACAGAAATCTCTATCCGCCAGGTATGCGATGGCCTGGGCGCAGCGGATCATGGACAAAAGAGCTCTCGGAGATGCCCCAACGGATATCTCGGATCTTTTGCGGGTCTCATCCACAATGGCTGCCCCGTAGGAAAGGAGGTTGTCGTGAACAGCGATGGAGCTGACTTCCCGTTTCATGTCAGTGATGTCACCGCCGGTAAGAACCGGCTCTGTCTTATCATGAAGGCTGCCCTCAAGGAATCTTTTGGCCATATCCTCTGAAGCGCTCATTTCGGGATAGCCCCGGAGAGCTTCATCATAAAGCGGTCAAGCTGCGACTCCGGAAGGGGATAGGTTCCGGCCATCTCAGACGGATTCTGGGTTCCAAGGACCATAAAGGGCTCTGGAACAGGGTATGAAGTTCCGTCTATGGTAACCCTGTGCTCCTCCATTACCTCTAAAAGAGCCGACTGGGTCTTGGGGGAAGTGCGGTTTAGTTCGTCCGCCAGAACTATATTGCTCATGACAGGTCCCGGCATTACTGAAAAAGTCCCCTTTTCCTTATCATAGACAGAGATACCGGTAATATCCGATGGCATGGTATCAGGAGTGCACTGCACCCTTGCAAAGGAAAGAGACACAGAATCAGCCAGGGCCTTTGCCAGGGTGGTCTTGCCAACACCGGGCACGTCCTCCAAAAGCACATGCCCCTCTGCCAAAAGAGCTATGATTATCCTGTCGATAACCTCGCCCTTTCCCACAATTCTCTTTTCCATGTTTTCTTTGAGTTTAAGGATCCTCTCGTTCATGACTCTTCTGCTCCCCTAAAGTCCTGCCCTCTTGCTCTATGGCCGGGACAGTTGCTCTGACAAATAGTCACATCTCATCCACAACCTGGAAGATCACAAATTTCAGATAGTAAGATGCTGCTCCGCCCCAGAGAATAGGATGGTCAGCGGCCTGCTGCCTGAATTCCACCTGCTTGAGGCGCTTGTGTGCGTCCCGGGCAGCGTCGGCTATGGTCTTAAGGAACAGCTCCTCATCCATAAAATGTGAGCAGGAACAGGTGGCAAGGTAGCCGCCGTCCTTCACAAGACGCATGCCGCGGAGGTTGATCTCCTTGTAGCCGGTGACAGCCTTCTTGATGGAAGCTCTGGACTTGGTAAATGCCGGGGGATCAAGGATAACGACGTCAAATTTCTCGCCCTTCTTCTCAAGGTCCGGAAGGAGCTCAAATACATCAGCACATTGGAAAGAAGCTATGTTCTCAAGGCCGTTAAGCGCAGCATTCTCCCTGGCCTGTTCACAGCCAAGGTCTGATGCGTCCACTCCAAGGACGGATGCCGCCCCGCCTGCTGCCGCATTTAAGGCAAAAGAGCCGGTGTGGGTAAAGCAGTCCAGCACCTTAGCGCCCTTGCACAGGCCTCTTATGGCCTGCCTGTTGAACTTCTGGTCAAGGAAAAATCCGGTCTTCTGGCCGTTTTCCACATCTACGTAATACTTAACTCCGTTCTCTTCTATAAGAACCTTTGTATCGAAGGGTTCTCCAATAAAGCCCTTGGTCCTTTCAAGGCCTTCAAGCTCACGAACCTTGGCGTCGCTCCTCTCGTATATTCCACGGATCTTAACTCCGTCTTCTAAAAAGACATTCCTGCAGGCATCAAGGATTATGTTCTTCATCCTGTCGGTGCCAAGGGCCAATGACTCGATAACAAGAACATCTGCAAATTTGTCTATGGTAATTCCGGGAAGGAAGTCCGCCTCTCCGAAGATCAGTCTGCAGGAAAGCCGTGTAAGCCGGTCAGCAGAAGGCTCTTTTCCCCGGGAATTGGCATCCCCGGGAGCAAGATACTGTGCCATATATCCCGCCATTACGGCCTTTCTGTGGTTCCAGGCGTCGCGAACCCTGCGCTCTATGAGCTCCTCGTTTACGGGATGGTCCTTTTTCCTGGACATAATGCGGATCCTGATCTTTGAATTGGTATTTATGAAACCGTAGCCCAGAAAATATCCGTCGAAATCGTGGAGCTCTATCACGTCTCCGTTGTCAAAAGAGCCTTCGACCCTGTCCACTTCATTGTCATAGATCCAGGCGCCGCCCGCCTTGAACTCGCGGCCCTGTCCCTTCTTAAGATATGCCTTTGCATCAGCAACTGTAATCTGCCTTGAATCTTCCATGTATTAAAACCTCGCTTTGTGAATTCCCAAAATCCATGAGTGGTGAAAATCAAAAATATATGTTGACAATACATTAATTATATTCTAAAATCAATTCGTTGTCGCAGTTATTATAAGTGACTTCAAATGCGATAGTGGCGTAGTTGGTAACGCGCGACCTTGCCAAGGTCGAGACCGCGGGTTCGAGCCCCGTCTATCGCTCTACAAAAAGGACATCCCATCGGATGTCCTTTTTGTTGTCTTTAGGCCATTATAAACATCGTGCGAGAAAACCCCTTCCGATGAAGTCGGTTGTGGGATGAATCGCACTAGCTTTTCTTTTTGTATTTCCCCGTCTTAATGTATTTACGTTTGTGTTCTTCTGTTCGCTGATCTTCAATGTATTTCTTGACAGTATCAAGAGAAACACTTCCGGTAGTGGCACAGAAGTAACTTGCACTCCAGAAGGGTGAATCTCCCCAGAGGTATTTCTCAACGTGTGTTCTATATGTATTTCTCACTTCTTTGGAAAGCTGTGATTTTAGCGAGTTGATGAGTTTTACAGGTGCAACATCAGGTGGCATGGAGATCAGCAGATGCATGTGATCGACATCTGTCTCTGCTGAAATGAGTTCGCTGTTCATGCGTCCGCAGAGGTAAGCTGCGTAATCCTTCATGAAATCACCGATCTCATCTGTGATCACTTTCTTTCTGTACTTAGTCACAAAGATCACATGGTAAGTAAGCTTGTATACGGAATGTGAACCTCTTCTATAGTCGTCAAGGTTTTCTGATCTTGATACTGATTTCTCCATAAAATTTCCCTTCATCTAAAAAGAACAGATGTTTGCCTATTCCTGAAATATATGCTATAATACATACTATAGAATACTACTAAGGAATTTTCAACCGTGTACAGGACAAGGCAATACAGGATAAGCAAAAACCACATACTCTATGACTACTGCAGGGATATCTGCAGATCATCAGCCGTTCTGTATAACAGGGCAAATTTCATCTTAAGGCAGTATTCGTCATCGGTTGATTCAATGGCTGAGTTCAAGCCTCTTTTCCCAAATCAGATGATGGTTTACAGGCTCGTAAGAGA
The DNA here is from genome assembly GCF_000526935.1 of Butyrivibrio sp. FCS014. Taxonomy (GTDB): domain Bacteria; phylum Bacillota; class Clostridia; order Lachnospirales; family Lachnospiraceae; genus Butyrivibrio. Next base: position 216,042 of record NZ_JAHA01000008.1, read on the forward strand.
TAATCTTTCAGGGACTAAATATCTTGGTGACAGTAAGTGGCTCTCATACAATGGTCTGGACTATCTGCTAAAGGTTACAAGGGATAAGGCGTACTATGCCCTTCCGGCTCAGGCTAATCAGCAGATACTGAAACTCCTCCTTCGGGACTATAAGTCTTTCTTTGAAGCTGTAAAAGCATATGGAAGGAATCATGAAGCTTTCACGGGTCGCCCCAAGATGCCGGGATATATGTCACAGGGCTCGTTCAAAACAGCCATCCTGACAAATCAGATCTGCAGGATCAATAATGGCTGTCTTAAGTTTCCCGGTACCAGGGATAGGCTGTCTCTTGGCCAGCTCCATGAAGAAGTATGCCTTAAGGAAGTGCGTATAAAGCCCTGTGGAAACAGCTTTGTCCTGGATGTAGTCCTAGCTGTTCCTGATATGGGGATGATCCCAATGGCTGATAAAGATATCCTCGCTGACCTGTCAGATGTAGTGGATCTGAAAGATTTGAGGGTGATGGCCATAGATCCCGGGACAGACAATATCGCCGCTGTAGCAAACACTTTTGGTGCAAGGCCATTTGTGATAAAGGGAGGAGTGATCAAATCAATCAACCAGCTTTACAACAAAGAGATGAAAAGACTCTCTTCCTGTGCCATGACATGTAATAAGAGGTACAGGACAAGAAAGATGAATGCTCTTACTGAAAAGAGGAACAGAAGGATAAAGGATCAGTTTCATAAGGTGAGCAGACAGCTTGCAGACTATGCAAGGGATAACCATGTAGATGTAGTAGTGATGGGGCATAATACATACCAGAAACAGAAAATAGGGATAGGACATGTTAATAACCAGAACTTTGTGCAGATACCAATGCTGATATTTGCAGACATGGTCAGATACAAACTTGCTGAATATGGTATAAGGTTTGTCCTTACAGAAGAAAGCTACACATCAAAGGCAGACTTTCTTGCAAAAGACTATATCCCTGTGTATAAAAAGAACTGTTCAGGAAAATACTTTTTCTCAGGAAAGAGGATACAGAGAGGACTTTACAGGCACTACGATGGTACAATAACAAATGCAGACATAAATGGGGCTGCAAACATCTTAAGGAAAGTATTCCCAAAGGTAAGCCAATGGGATAGGGGCATCGTGGACATGCCCTGTTCTGCAGGATGCATAGAGCATCCTGCAGGTTCATGCCGCCATGCGGCATAACAGAAACCCTTTCCGACGTGGAGTCGGTGAGGGTAGTTCATTTGCTGACAACTCTGTTTCTTCCTGATTCTTTGGCAATGTACAGCCGCTCGTCGGCTCTTTGGATGAACTTATCCAGATTCAGGCTTTCTTCATAATCAGCAGCCCCCATGGATGCTGTCACCTTAATGAGCTGTCCCTCTGACGAGATCTCAAGGCTTTGGATGTCTTCCCTCAGATTGTTCAGAAGTTCCGCAAATTCCTCATAGGAATAGGTTTCCGGTGAGATCAAAAGAAATTCCTCCCCGCCCCATCTTCCGTATAAAAGCCCCTTTTCCTGATAACGCCTGAAGCAGGACGTAACCGCAACCAGAACCTCATCCCCGGCCTGATGTCCGTAGGTATCATTGACTTTTTTAAAGAAATCGATATCCAGAATGGCTACTGCGAGCCTTTCTCCGGTAGTTTCTTTCTGCCTTTGGATCTCAGCCTCAAGAATGCTCTGCGTCTTTTTCCTGTTAAATATCCCCGTAAGCCCGTCATGGTCGGCCACATACTGCAGCTCCCGGTTTTTCGCACTCATTCGCTGATTATAGATTGAGGTATAGATCATAATGGAGATAAAGCCCAGAGCAGCATTGATGTAATACAGGGTGGAAGCCAGCTTATCACCTACCTGATATTCAGTCGGCAGAAGATCGTGTCTGTCCAATAATACCAGCGTCTCAAAGCCGACTACAATACAAACAGCGTATATTCCAATGGCAGCTTTCGGCCTTTTACTTAAGTTTGGAATAAAGAACGGAAGAAAGATACTGGAAAAAGTTCCGAAGAGCCACAGCTGATATCCGCATCTAAGGCCCATGAAAATGCAGGCAAATATCACATGCCAGAAGATCTCCCCCTCCATCAGCCAGACTGTCACCAATTGATGTCCCTTGGAAATCAGCAGAGCGCTGAGTACATAGATCATGATACTTGCGATATTGATAAAGACCATTGGGGTGCAGCCGGTCCAGATATAGAACAATTCCATAAAAGAATGCGTCACAAAAAGAGACACCGCTACCACCATGTACTGTCTGCTATCCAGGTAGTCACCGTCGTATGTCTCCTGATATGTTCTGTCTCTTAAGTTTTCCTTATCCTTTTTTCTCCTCATGGCATAATTGTAATTCCGTTTTATTTTTAATTCAAATAAAGAAACAATTAAAAAAGCCAATGAGCCGGAGCTCATTGGCTAAAATAATCACTTTCTGAAAATGGTCCCTTGACTTAAGTCCCCAGGGGCTCATTTTTGAATCTTCTTCATTGCGAACAGAGTGCCAAGCATAAGAACAATGCCTATAGGCAAGCAGATCAGCCAGTTCCTGAAGAAGCCGGAAATGATATATGCTGCAAAAGAAACTGCGGCTGCCGTTATGGCGTATGGAAGCTGAGTGGATACGTGCTTGATGTGGTCACACTGGGCGCCTGCACTGGCCATGATGGTTGTATCGGAGATAGGCGAGCAGTGGTCACCGCAAACAGCACCTGCCATACATGCGGAGATGGCGATTATCATCAGCTCGTTGTTCATGTTGGAGCCGAATACGTTAACAACGATAGGTATCAGGATACCAAAGGTTCCCCAGGAAGTTCCTGTGGCAAAAGCCAGGAAAGTGGCAATTATGAATACCACTGCGGGGATAAGGCTCATGATAGCGCCGTTATCCGCAAAGCTCTCAAATATTCCCGCAACATAGTTGGCTGCGCCAAGAGAGTCTGTCATGGACTTAAGTGTCCAGGCAAAGGTAAGCACCAGAATAGCGGGAACCATGCTCTTAAATCCCTCAGGGATAGAGTTCATGCATTCCTTGAAGCTAAGAACACCTGTCAGCAGGAAAAAGATAATTGTAAGAATCAGCGCTGCTACAGAGCCGTATACAAGTCCAACGGAAGCATCGGATCCGGAGAAAGCATCAACGAAATTGGTTCCTTCGAAGAAGCCGCCGGTATAGATCATTCCGATAACGCAGCAGATGATAAGTGTCACAATGGGGAATATAAGGTGAATAACCTTTCCCTTTGAAGAAACAGGAGGTGTGGGCTGGTCACTTGCACCAAGAAGTCCTTCACCGTCTCCGAAAGAAGTCACTATTTCTTTTACCTTGATATGTTCTTCAGCCTGTCTCATGGGACCGTAGTCAAAATTCATGGCGGTCAATCCAAACATCATTACGATGGTCAGAAGCGCATAGAAGTTATAGGGAATGGCGCGAACAAAAAGTGTAAGGCCGTTAACCCCGTCAACAAAGCCCGTAACAGCTGCTGCCCAGGACGAGATGGGAGCGATGATACAGATGGGAGCTGCCGTTGCATCGATAAGGTAAGCAAGCTTTTCTCTGGAGATCTTGTGTTTGTCCGTCACGGGACGCATAACCGAACCCACGGTAAGGCAGTTAAAATAGTCATCGATGAAGATCAGCATTCCAAGAACAATGGTAGCCACCTGTGCACCGGCCTTGGTCTTAACGTGGGAAACAGCCCACTTACCGAAGGCAGCCGAGCCGCCGGCCCTGTTCATGAGCATTACCATGGTTCCAAGAACCACCAGGAATATCAGGATTCCTACATTCCAGGGATCAGAGAGCTGACCTATCATTCCCTCAACGAAAACGTGATTGATCATCCCCGTGAAGCTGAAGCTTGAGTACAGAAGTCCTCCCACTACAATTCCGATAAACAGGGATGAGTAAACCTCTTTGGTGATGAGTGCCAGGGCAATGGCAATGATTGCCGGTAGCAATGACCAGAAAGTGTCGATAAACATAGAATTCTCCTCCGCATTAACGTGATAAAGTATTTCTTTATTATTTTGCGGAAATGCGCCTGTTGTCAATACTTCCCGACTATTTTTTGATGTTTTATTTTCAGTTCAAATTTTGATTGAATGAATAGTTAAATTCCACATGTAAAAGTAAATTCCATACTGAAGACTAAATTCAGCTTTTTAGAGGGTTTGACATATTTTGTCAGACCCTTTATTGTGGAATTTAGCCACTTATGCATTTGCTAAAATAAAAAAGAGTATGCGGTCGCTGACAACTGGAATTGGGTTCTGCAAGACTAAATTCCACTTATCTCGTGGTGAACATATGGTGGTCTCGTCCGCAGATTTCTTTCAAATTTTGTAATGCTTAGTGGCTTTTGTATTTATGTATTGGCACCGTCCGCCACCCTTGACAGGCACCTGAAGAAACGCTTCGCAGCCGTTGCCGACGATGAGGAACTCAGGAACAGCTTCAATAGCTTCATCGTCGGAATGAGCATTGTAGCGTTTCTTCAGGCACCTATCAAGGGCACAGCCTCGCAGGAGCGAGGTGGCTGCTTTAACTGCCTCTGACTCAGAATCTAGGAACAGCTTCTGAGCTTTAAACCTCGATTTTTCCTTTTAAAAGCGCGGGAGTGAGGATTACTTCGTCAGAGGGTATTTCCCACAAGCCAAAGTGTTTTAAGAGCTTTTTAGGAAGCATCATCTTGGCTAGTTTAAATGGTGTGAGCCCTCCAAGGCTTTCACGGTTTGCACTGTTTATGTGACTCATCATGAGATTGACATCATCCTGGGTAAGTCTGTCGAAGGTAGTTGTTGTCTGAGGGCATATCTTGCGGATGTATTCATGATTCTTTTCACAGTGAGGCTTCTGCCATGAAGCCATAGGATCACAGTAATAGATGCTTGTTCTCAATACGTTATCTATTCCACACTCAAGAGCTTCAGGATGCTTGAATTCTCTTCCGCGGTCTGTGACGATCAGAGGCATGGTTTTGCAGAACAGCTCAGTGCCTATAGCTCTATTGATATCATCAAATGTATTCTCAACGCCGATGGCTTCTTTTGAATTAAGCAGATATGCCATCATAAAGTCAGCATTGCAGAAGTGAAGTGTCAGGAGCACCTTATGACTTCCTTCCGGACCTATGACTGTATCCATCTCGGTTATCTTTGTGTCAGGGAATTCCTTGATAAATGCCTCATAATCCTTGTAGGATCTTCCTTCAAATATGCCGGTATCATCGATTTCTGAGGCATGAGCTTTACGAGGTTTGTACTTGACCAGCTTCGGGAGGTCAAGGTTACTGACAGATAAAGCTCCCTGATCAATGTAGTTGTAGATGGTTTTCTCACACTGGGATATCTCCGGGTGATTCTGAAGTATCATGTAAGGTGACTGCCCGTTAAGGATCAGAGGGCTTACAGTTGCATCAAGTGTTGCGAGATCCTCCTCGGTTATGTTTATGCCACGCCTTGCTTCAACAAGGATTGCCTTGTATTCACTCTGAGCTCTAACAGCGCGATAGAAGTACTTGTCTAACCGGCAGCCTCTCTTCTTATCGCAGCCATTGCATACAAAGGGGGCTTTATCTGTCAAAGGGCAGTGATAATCATAGGGAACATAGTCCTTACAATAGCTGTGACATTTATTGCAGCGTTTACATTCACGGTTGCAGAAAGGCACTGTTGTGCATACATGTTTTCTATGACAGTCTTTTGCATTGGCACATTTAAATAGCTTCTCATTGAATGTATTATGCATCTGGAACACACGGTGTTTTTTGACTTCCTTAGCTATAGTTGTTGGATCTTTTCCCAGTTCTATACCGATGGCTCTGAAAGATACTGATGCATCCAACCTCTTCTCAATAACAACACGGTTATCCTGATTCATATGCTTCTGATTGGTTTCTATTTTCTTAGACATGATTCCTCTTTCTACTGCGAAAGAGACCTGTATTAGAATACCTATATATGAACCAGAGTGTAAGACTTAATTCCGTATAATGTGGAATTTACTTTTTTATTCAATGCAGTTCAAATTTTTTATAAAAACCTGTTGACAATAATTATAAAATACTATATTATTTATTTTGCTGTCGCGAAAGCGACTTTACATATATGCGATAGTGGCGTAGTTGGTAACGCGCGACCTTGCCAAGGTCGAGACCGCGGGTTCGAGCCCCGTCTATCGCTCTCAAAAAAGGACATCCCATCGGATGTCCTTTTTGTTGTCTTTGTCTATATTGGTCCCTGCCGTGACTTGGCCCCATTTTGATCCCCGGGGATGGAGTCAGTGGACCATTCGCCTGATTTCTTCATCTCACAGTATTGTAACCTTATTCTTACCGGCTTCCTTGGAGTAGTACATGGCTTTATCGATGCGGTCAAAGGCCTCTTCGAAGTTGTCCTTCTCTGTAAGCCTGCTGATACCGATGGAACCGGTGATATGTCCGGCTTCGCCATAGTCCGCCTCTGCTATGGCCTTCCTTAGTCCCTCTGCATAGACAAAGGCCTCATCATCAGCCATTCCCTTAAGGATGAGCACAAATTCCTCGCCGCCCCAGCGGCCGAGAGAAACCTGTTTTCCCGCCACATACAGCTTAAGCACTTCCGCCAAAGTCCTAAGGGCTGCGTCTCCAGCAGAGTGTCCGTAGGTATCGTTGACGCTCTTAAAATCATCAAGGTCTATCATCATCAAAGAAACCGGATCCTTGGTGCGCTTAAAGTCATCGATGGCATTCTGGATCTCCCGCGTGATCCCGCCGTGATTATACAGTCCCGTAAGCGGATCCGTCAGGACAAGTCCCTCGTATTTCTTGAGGGTAGCCATACGCTCTTTTACCTCATCATTGATGTCCTGGACCATGAAAACGAACCTGAAATCGTCGTCACTGACCGCCTGGGATCTGGTAAAGATCAGTTTCACCCAGATATAAGTTCCCTCCAGATTCTTCATCATACAGTCAAAAGAGGTGGTGCCGCCGGGCGCTAAGTTGGCCTTAAGATACTCCGGGTCCGTGATCTTGGTGAACCTGGCCTGGCTGTCCGGCCAGATCATGTTTACCGTCACCTTCCTCCACTGGGAGTAGCTGATATTGGTCTTCACCGTCTCATCCGAAATCTCAGTCACGCTGATGCTGCTGGTGGTGTCGTTTATAAGATCCACGAACATGGAGAACAGATAGGTGTTCTGAATGGTCTTAACCTTCCTGGTGGTCATGAACTCTTCGATATACTCCTCATCGTCAAGGGCGTCCATGGCGAACACGTACTTGTTGGCCTCCTTGATGGGATAAACCGTCATCTGTACGACCCTCGGAGTTTCACTATCACGGGTAAAGACCTTGATCCTTCTGCTGTACTTGCCGTTGAACTTGCCGTAATAGGGAATAAATGCCTTATAGTCGTCGCTGATCTCCTCCGGAGAATCGCTCATATGAAACCAAAGCTTTTCAATAAGGTCCTTGTAATCCCCGGTCTCGTCCAATAGATCCACAAACAGCCCTCTCCTGGCGATGGAGCGATAGGTATTGCTGACGGTATCCACCATAACAATGGCGTCCACGGTCACTTTAAAAACCTCGAATAAATCCTCTTCCGTATATTCTTCAAGCGGTTTGTCCTGCATAACTATATGTCCCCTTTTCTTTAGCAAAAAAGACAGCTAAACGTTATAAACTATGATATTCCTCTTTTTTTTAATTAGAAATATCAGATTTTAACAAAATCCTGCATTTGTCTTTTTACTTGCAAAAGCCTGACTTTTCACATATAATAGCTTGGTCGGTATATCGCTGACGCATATCGAGGCGTGGCTCAGTTTGGTAGAGCGCTGCGTTCGGGACGCAGAGGTCGCAGGTTCGAATCCTGTCGCCTCGACTGAATATTTAAGCGGGTTTGAGAATTTGATATGTACCCAGAATCCTGGACACATATTTATGAACTAGGCTGAACACATGGATGCTATCCTGTATTGTACAGGTGGCATCCATTTTGTTTTTGCCTGAATTCTTTTGTTATTGTAGTAATCTATATATTCTTCAACAGCGTTTGAGAATTCTTCGAAAGAAGCATACTCTTTCTCATAGCCATAATACATCTCATTTTTTAATCTTCCAAAGAATGTTTCCATAATACAATTATCATAGCAGTTACCTTTTCGTGACATAGATTGGATAATGCCATGTTCTTGTAAAGCATTTCTATAATAAGCATGTTGATACTGCCAGCCTTGATCAGAATGTAATATAAGGCCTTCAATTGAAGGAAATTTACCAAAAGCTTTATTTAACATTCTCTCTATCTGCTCAAGATTAGGACTCATAGATAAATCATATGAAATGATTTCATTTGTATTCATATCTAGAACTGGCGATATATAACACTTTCCCCATGAAAAGTTAAATTGGGATACATCTGTCGTCCATTTTTGTAAAGGCGCAGTTGTACTAAAATCTCTATTTATTATGTTATCAGCAATCTTACCCACCTCACCCTTATAAGAGTGATATTTCTCTTTCGGTCGCTTACCAGCCAATCCAGATTCATGCATGAGACGCTGAACACGTTTATGATTTACTTGGTATCCACGATTTATCAATTCCTGATGGATTCGCCTGACACCATATCTGCGTTTATTCGATTCAAAAATACTTTTTATTTCTTTCAGTATATCTTGATTGCGTTCAGCCACAAGGTCTTCCTTACCAATCTCAAAATAGTAAGTCGATCTAGCTATATGCATAGCTTTAAGTAGATGCTTTAGTTTGTATCCGTTTTCCCTGAGCTCTTTGATGATTGCTGCTTTTTCGCCTTGAGTCGCGCAGCTTCCTTTTCTTCTCTCAAGGCGATCTCTTTTTTTATTACTTCGATTTCAGCTTTCATGTATTCGTTTTCAGCTCTTAACCGAATTAGCTCTTCGTACTCAGATTCATTGGGTTTTGGAGGTTTTCGCGTTCCTACTTTTTTCATATATGGGTTCTTTGATTTACGACCTTTCTGTTTTGGTATAAGACCATTATAACCATATATCTTATACTTGCGGACCCATTGATAAAGCTGTCCATCAGAAATACCAGCTGAAAAAGCAACACTTTTGTTAGACTCACCAGCCAAAACACGTGCAACTAAGGCATAACGTTCCTCTGGAGTCCATTCCTTATTATGATTTTTATGTCTTAAAGCATCTGAACCACACGCTTCTTCAATTCTAACCCATTCTCGTATCTTATCATGAAATCTTGCAGTCCCTATTCCATCTGGGGTGTCAGGATATTCACCACGATAATACATTTCCACACATTTTCTTTTGAATTCGTAACTATAGCGCATAAAAATACCCTCCTTACTGTTTTGTCCAGTAAAGAGGGTACATATCAATTTCTCAAGCCCGCTTTTTAATGCAATTCTTCATTAAATGGTCCCTTGACTTAAGAAGCCGTTATTTGGCCTCGCTGCCGTAGACCTCTATCTGTGTCAGCGCAGGGAAGGGGCTGGGGTCATCGGCCTTGATGAGCTCGCCCAGCTTAAGCCACTCTATCCCGCACTTTTTTATCTCAAATACATGAGGCTCCTGAACCTTTTTGTCCATTTCAAGAACCTGCCTTGTCCCATCGGAAAAAGAGATTGTGGCTTTTACCCACCAGTTATCGTGGGGAAAGTCCGCTCTGGTATACAGGACCACTTTGTCTATGTCCACACGCCTTCCGAAATCCAAGGTAAATTCGGCGTCGTCCTGACGATTGATGCCCCAGGACTCGTAGGGCCACTCTCCGTGGGAGAGGGTTGCTTTTACTCCGTCAATGGCATTTCGTGCTGCAAAGACTGCCTCGCCTCTGGTCTCCACATTAGCGCTGGCATGGGGATAGACTCCCGCATACTCGTGCTGATCGAAGGGATTAAGGGCAAGGTTTCTGTAGCTTGAAACTTCGTAATCCGCAGCCTTTCTGATAGTCACTATATGTCTGTTCCCTACAAAGGACAGGGGATTGTAGCTGGTTTTTTTCTCGTAGAAGGGCACGGTATAAAGAACCGCCTCCTCCTTTATCAGCACCAGAGAAGGGTCTATAGTGGCATCCACCTTTACCACATAGAACTCTCCCGGTGTAATCCCGGAAAACTCTATGATATCCCCTTTTCTGTACTCTCCGTCCCAGGCAAGGACCACCTCATCTTCGCCTGCAGCCTCTGCCTTGGGCGCATGGTCCCAGTCATTATATACACTGATCTTCATACATTTCTCCCTTCACACCGAAAATCTTCCCTCAACTCCGTAGAAATCCACAGTCCGCACTTCTCCGCTCTTTAAGAAAATCTTCACCGGTCCGTAACCGCCGCAGCCCTGAGGATCGGTGTATTCTATCTTCGATATAGGGAATATCTCATCCTCCGAAAAGTCCTCCAAAGACTCCTTGGTAATGACCTGAGATATAAGGAAGTAGGGCTCATACCCGTACTGCTTGGTCCTTGCTGTCTTTGCATATATCACCACGGACCTTTTGCTGTCGGGATTCGTCCCTTCAGAGTCAATGCGCTCAAGGCTGTCCCATCCCGCGAATACGGTAAAGGCCATCTGCTTCTCTTTTCCCATGTGGTCATGGCCCTTGAGCACTGCGGCTCTGCAGCCCTCCTTCTCCAAAAACTCGACACTTGTCCCGTTATCGGGGAAGCCAAAGGCTCCCAGTGTGATCTCCAGCGGCCTTCTGTACATCCTTATTTTGTCCGCTCTTATTATTCCATAGGGCACCGCAAAGTCCGCCAGGTCCATGGCTGTCTTCCAGTGGCACTCGCTCTCCATCTCATAGTCAAAGAACTGTCTTCTGTAGAGCACGCCTTCCTTCTGCCCTGCCCAGTAGGTGACATTGCCCCTAAGCACCACGTCCTCGTCGGTATATCTCACAACATACTGCTGCGACTCCACAGCCCTTGAAACCGTGGCCTCCCAGGGGAATTTAGTGTTGTAGACAAGCTTGGAATAGTTGTTCATTCCGTGAAGGTCGCTCTTATTCTTCACTATCTTGCCTGAACGAAGCTCCGTTATGCCGTTGGCTTCATGGTTTGCCATACAAAGCCCGGGGCCGTCCAAAACCCACTCCCTGGTCTCGTTCTTCTTAAGCTCTTCCCACAGCCCACCGCTCTCCTTCGCAGTCCAGAAGGGATGGTCCTTTGGAAGATGCAGGCACAAAAGAGCCTTCGCAAGCCAGAAGGGTGACTCAGCGCAGGAGTAGCTCTGAAGCTGAGGCGCAAAAGGCCCGTAGAAGCCCAAAGTAGGAACTCCCTTCCACAAAAAATCGTCTCTTGTAAGGAACTGCAAAAGCGACCCCGAGCATATCCTTCTTGCCAGTCCCGGATCCACTGAAGAGTTCCTCATCATAAGATTTCCGTCAAAAGAGCTGGTGGCTGCGTTTCTGTAAATCCCGCTCCTGCCCCACATATTTGTAAACCCGTCCCGGTCAAAGAAATAGGGGTAGGTCTTCATCAGCTCGTTTGAGTTCTCCTCAAACCTTGTTGCAATATACGGCTCTTTTTCATAGCCGTACCAATTGTTCCAGATGCCGGTGTACATGTTGAAGGCCCAGCAGGAATAGTAGTCAAAGGAGTGTCCGTCCCGGTACCACCCGTCTCCCACGTAGTAATTAAGGATCACCTGGGCGTGGTCCCTCATGATGTCCTCGTCTATCTCGTAGCCGTTCATATAGAGGAAGGCCAGATCCAGCATGTTAAAGAGCCTCCAGTTCTGAGGCACCGTGTTGGCATGGGCAAAATCCGACAGAAAAGCTGCGATCCTGTCCTTCTCTTCTTTGGTATACCTATCCCAGATCTCCTCCTTCGAAAGCCAAAGGCAGATCACAAGGGCCGCCGTCTCCACGGTCTGCTGATAGGCAGGGAAAAGATTTCCCGAAGTATCCGCCTTTTTCATATCCGTGTAGTTAAGAACGTAGTTCGCCTCCCCGGGGGTCACTGCGCACAAAACCTGCTTTGCATAATAATCCCGCACGTTTATGCCGTTTAAGCTAAGCTCCGGATCGATGTGCACCAGGGGCGCCGCGATAAAGAAGGACCTTGCAAGTCCCTCGAAAATCTCCGCCTTAAACCGCCATATGGGGTGATCCGGCTGAGGATAGGTTATATCCTTCTCGTATCTTGGCATCACCACCGGGTCCTCGATAGAACCCAGGTTATCAAATACTCCGGTCAAAAGATATTTCGCAGCCTCCACCCAGCTGTCATAGGTAAGCCCGGTATAGGGGCTTAAGTTATAATCCGTACTCTTTGGTGTAAATACCATTTCTCTCTCCCGCCTATGAAAATCAGAATATTCTAAGGGCCTTTCCCGCAAGGCTCATCACTGCCTCAATAAAGTAATAGTCTCCGTAGATAATGGACATGTTGTGGCCGTCACCGTGATAATCCACCGCACAGTTGTTAAGAATGTTGTCGGTCTCGGTGCCCCAGCTGCAGCGCTTTTCATCCAGGGTCATAAGGAGCTTTAAAGCCGCATCAAGGTATTTGTCAGCGTCCTCTGGAAGCTGGGTTGCCAGCTCAATAAGTCCCGATGCTGTGATGGCAGCTGCCGTTGAGTCCTCAAGATTAACTTCCTTAGGCTGCCTGTAGTCAATGGGAACAAGGTAATTTTCAGGGATTGCGGAAAGAACGTAGTCCGCGATCTTCTTTGAAGTATCAAGAAATCTCTTTTCCCCGGTGTAATGGTAAGACAAAGCAAAGCCGTAGATTCCCCAGCTCTGGCCTCTGGTCCAGGATGAGCCTTCGCCGTATCCCTGTCCTCCAAGGCTTCCCAGTACATCTCCGGTAAAGGGATCAAATACCACGATGTGGTTGACGGAGCCATCCTCCCTTACAAAGGTCTGCCTTGCAGCATCGGCGTGGGCCCTGGCAATCAGCTTAAATCTCGGGTCCGTGGTCTCCTCGGAAGCCCAGTACAAAAGAGGCAGATTCATCATGCAGTCGATGATGGCAAACCCTCTCCTGTCCACCTCGTCCCAGTTGTTCCAGGCCCTTATGAAGTTGCCGGCGATGTTGAATCTTCCGGCCATATTGTTGGCTGCCAGCAGCGCGCGGTTCAAGGACTCCTTGTTTCTCTCCCTCTTGTATCTCACAACGGAAGTGGGAAGCCACTTAAATCCATTGTCGTGGTCCAGCCCTTGGGCATTCATAAGATTGTAATCAAGCTTCTCCTCAACTCCAATTGCTTCCTGCCTGAACATTTCATTGCCGGTAAGGACATATAGCTGCCACAGGATTCCACCCCAAAAGCCGTTGGTCCACCAGCAGGGATCGTCCTTACTCTTATCGTCAAACCTGCCGTCAACCGTGGTATAGGGAATGATCCCTCTGTTCCTGTCAACAACAACTGTCATTTTCTCCCTGATCTTTTTAACAGTCTCTTCGACCCATTTCTTCTCCTCTGCACTAAGCTGTCTCATGCTGTTTCCCCTCTCTTCCTTTTAATCTTGCCAAATACCGGGGTTTCCGGCTTAACTTATCCTGACCGTCACTTCTTTTGCATCATCCATATAAGCCAGGATCCTGTAAACCTGATGCTTCCAGGAGATCTTAAGCCGCTCGTCCTCAATGGGACATACTTCAGTCTCCACCTTGCAAACTCCCGTCAGTTCTATCTTTGAAAGCTCACCGACCTTCAGGTGGCACACGCCGCTAACAGTGACCTCCTCAATTACCGGCTCCTCATAGGTCATCAGTGTAAGCACGCACTCCGGGTCCCCTTCATACCGGTCCTTCACCCATATCTCTTTTCCCTTAATGAGTGAAACCTCCCTATTGTAGCTTTCTATCCTCTCATCATTATAGGCACCGGCTATATTCATTTGGAGTGAACTTATTTCATTTCCGTCATCTTTTTTCCCAAGAAAACATTTAACATCCGATGCCCCATACTCCTTCCCGGGCTCTTGCAGGATCTTTTCCTCTTCCCCAAAGGTCGGAACATTGTGGTAGTCGGAGCGCATGGTCCATATATCATACCTTCTGTCGCTGAAGGTCTCCCGGGTATAGGTCCCAACTCCCAGGTCAATGATCAGGGGCTTTCCGTTTTTGTATACGGTAAAAGAGCCAACGTCGTTGTGGTTGTGACTGTCCCCGTTATTTCCTGCCTTTGCCGCCAGCACGTAGGTCCCATCCCTTGCCACCATAAGCCCCGTGCTCTCAAAAAAGGCATCCGGGCAGAGCAGTAAACTTTCTGGATATCCTTCCATCTCCTCATAATTCAGGGCCTGCACAATATGGTAAAAGAGATTGATCTCCTCCGAAAGAAGCCTGTCGCTCTCCTTGGCCTTCCTGAAATCTGCTGCCGCAAAGGAAGCAAGTACCTCATCCCTGCAGAGCTTTCCAAACAAAAACTCCCTGGCCGTGCGCCTTGGACATCTGGCGGCGCAGTCCGCAAAATTCACGTACAGATTGTCCGTGACATTCATCTTCACTATATAGTTTGCGATATTCCTTATAAGGGGCTCCCTGAATATTCCTTCAAACTCGCCGCCCTCAAGGACGTTGTTCATAATATAAAGAGCTCCAAAAAGGCAGAGCCCCGCGTGGGAGTAGTACTGAGCCCCTTCGTTACAGGCCCCGTCCTCTCCGTATTCATCCAGGAAAAAATCCAGCGAGAGCGCCGCGCTCCTTAGATATCCCTTTAAGGTTTCCTCGTCCATATAAGAGTCCGGCCTTGTAAAGGCGCACAGCAAAATGTTCTGAGTACACCAGGGTGTCCAGTTGCACATGGGCTGAAGACCGTCTCCCATCCACCAGAAGCGCTCTGTGGTATAAGGTGTAAATATCCTCTCGTTAAGCTTTCTGTCGATGATCCTGCTTATGCCGGGATCTCTTTTGCCCAAAAGAGGCCTGAGCACATATTCCGCCACAGCAAGAAGTGCTCCCGTCTCAGCAGCAAAGAGATCTATTATCGGGTGCTCTGTGTCAGGAAACTCCTGCTGCTTTTCATCCCTTACGTGGGTGTTGTGGGCAGGAAGGCACCAGGAGGATTCCTGAAGGATAAGGTATATTCCGTCAAGGATCTCCTCAAGGAACCTGTCCCCGCCTTCAGCAAGCTGCGCCATGATAAGTGCATTCAGCTTCCTTCTTCTTGAAAAATACAGCTCCTCAAACCGGGAGCGGTTGCCGTTTTTGGAAAACTCAAGATAGTCGGACAAGAGAATCTGTGACCAGGGCTCTTTTTCTGCCCGCTCTCCTTCATTGATCAGCTTTTGCCTGAGTTCCCCCGGAAGCGCCTCATAAACCTTCCTGTTTTCTATATCGGGACACAAAGAAAACGCGCACAAAGAGCGCGTTTTCTGTAAATATTCCGTAACCGTATGTCTGTGTGATATTTCTTTTCCCATTGTCATCCCTTTACCGAACCGGCAGTGATACCTGCAACAAAGTACTTCTGAAGCGAAATGAACACGATAAATACCGGTATTAATGATAACACAGATGCCGCCATGATCAGTCCGTATTCGGCAGAATACTGTGAAATAAACATCTTAAGTCCTATCTGCAGGGTCTTCTTGGACTCTGTGGTGAGATAGATAAGGGGGCCCAGGAAGTCGTTCCAGGTGTTAACGAAGGTAAAGATTATAAGGGTCGAAAGTGCGGGCTTTGAAAGGGGGAGCATGATCTTGGCATAGATCTCGTACTCACTCATGCCGTCAATCCTGGCCGCCTCGCAAAGCGAATCCGGGATTCCCTCGTAAAACTGCCTCATAAGGAACACGCCAAAGGCGGAGAAGGCCTGGAGGATTATGATGGCAAGGTGAGTATCCGCAAGATGGAGGCTCCTCATGAACATGAACTGGGGAACCATGTATACCTGCCAGGGAACTGCGATGGTTGCCACATATGCAAGGAACAAGAGGTTCCTGCCCTTAAACTCAAGCTTGGCAAAGGCGTAAGCCGCAAAGCTGGAGGTAAGGAGCTGCAGCAGCGTTACTATGATCGTCAGCTTGGCGGTGTTCAGTGTGAATTTTGCCAGAGGTATCTTGGTCCAGATGTCAATGTAGTTCTGCCATCTTGGAGCCTTGGGGATCCACTCAAAGGGTATCACAAATACGTCTTTATTGAATTTCAGTGATGCCGATATCATCCATACGAAGGGCACAAGCATTAAAAGTGCCAGGAGGATGAGCAGCACATAGACTATTGTCTGTCCTATGATTCTGTTTGTCTTTTTGCTCTTCACTTCTATCGTCCTCCCCATCAGTCGTTGGCATAATTCTTCTCACCCCTGAACTGGATGAGGGTAACAACAAGTACTATGGCAAAAAGAACCAGTGCCGATGCGGAAGCTCTTCCAAGCTTCCAGTTTCTGAAAGCTTCTTCGTAGATGTAATAAACCAGAACGATTGCGCTCTTGTTTACCACGCCGTTGGAGCCGCCGGCCAGCATGTAAACTATGTCGTATACCTTGAAGCAGTTGATGGTAAGCATGATCGTTACAAAAAATGTGGTGGGCTTAAGCTGAGGAACGGTAATATGTCTGAACTTCTGCCAGGCATTTGCTCCGTCAAGGGATGCTGCCTCATAGAGGTCTTCGCTTATTCCCTGAAGGCCCGCCAGATAAATAACCATATAGTAACCCATGTTCTTCCACACGGAGAACATGATAATTGTCAACATTACGGTACTGGATGAAGCTGCCCACTTAAGAGGAGCCACATGAAGTACATTCATAAGAAGCTGGTTCACGATACCGCCCTTGGCCGGTGTGAACAGCATATTCCATACGGCGGCAACCGCCACCAGTGATGCAACGTAAGGGAAGAAGGCAACTGTCCTGAAGAAGTTGGTCCCTTTTATCTTCTGGTTCAAAAGAATAGCCAGTGCCAGAGCCATTACCAGAGTGATGGGCACTGTAAAGATACTGTAGATGATGGTATTTTTCAGAGCAGAGGTAAATCTGTCGTCCGAAAAGATCTGTACGAAGTTGTTAAATCCCACGAACTTCATTGTGTTGCTTCCGTCCCACTCAGCAAAGGACATGAGCAGAGCCAGGACAATGGGGCCAAGAGTAAATACGGCAAATCCTATGAAGTTGGGGGCGATGAAGGAATATGCCACAAGATTTCTCTTCCTCTGGCGCCTTCTCATATTCTTTTCCATAGCAGTCAGTTCTGCAGCCATGCGTGTTTCCTCATTTTCTTCGATAGCTTTTTTCCCAAAAAGAGCACTTGAACTCAAGCGATCTTGATATTCAAGTGCTCCGTCTGTCTTAATTAACCTGATTATTACTGTGCAAGAATAGCCTGAACGCCTTCGTTCATTGCTGCGATAGCATCGTCAACACTTACTTCCTCGTTCATGATAAGGTCGTGCTGCTCGTTGAGAACTGTCTCGATCTCAGAGGACTTGTCGTTGGCGGGCATCTCAAGATATGTGTGGCTTGTGATGAGAGCTTCCTTGGAAGCATCGTCTGTAGGGAAGCCATCCATTGATGCGATGATGTCAACGATGGTCTTGTTGGTCATGGCAGGGATGTTACCTGTGGAAGCCATAACCTCTGCACCCTCGGCGCCGCTTACGAACTTAACGAAATCCCATGCTGCATCCTTGTTGGGCGCTGATGTGGGAACTGCAAGAGCTGTGATTGTTGAAAGTGTGGAACCTGCCTCAACGCCGTCAGCATGAGGATACTTAACAATGCCCCAGTTTGTGCAGTCTGTGTACTCGCCGTCTTTGATCTTCTGGATAAGAGTTGCGATGAACCATGATCCCATGTTCATTGTAGCTACGTTGCCCTGAGCAAATGCTGCTGAATAGTGAAGTCCCTGTGTCTTAAGTGTTGCATAGTCCATGCAGACACCATCTTTCTGCTGATTAAGAACCATCTCGTAGTAAGGCTTTGTGAAGTCATACTCGCCGTCAACGATGGTGTGCTTGCCATCAAGGATACCATCGAGCTGGATTGTGGATCTCCAGGTGTGGTAGTGTGATCCGTAAATCTCAGCACCGGGTGTTGTATCTGTAACGCTTCTTGCAAGGGCGTCATACTGCTCCCAGGTCATGTCGTTTGTGGGATAATCTACGCCGGCCTTATCAAAGATGTCCTTGTTGTAGAAAAGAACCCAGATGTCTGATCTGAAAGGAAGCTCGTAGAGGTTTCCGTCGATAGTAACCTGATCTGTAACGCCGTTGTAGAGTGAAAGGTCTACGCCGTCAGCTGCGATACGATCGTTAAGGGGCTCGAGAACACCCTTGTTTACCAGTGATACGTATCCGGGAACATCCTTGATTGTTACAACATCGAAGTCGGAGCCTGCTCCTGAGAGCTGTGTGCCGAGAACTGTGCTGTAATCTGTTGATCCAAGGTCAACCATCTCAATTGTTACATTGGGGTGTGCTGCTGTGTAAGCATCGATAAGAGGCTGATAATATACTGTGCTTGATACATCCCAGAGTGCCCACTTAAGTGTTACAGGCTCATCGGATGCTGTCTCTTCTGCTGCAGGTGCTTCTGCCTGTGCGGGCTCAGCTGCAGGAGCTGCCTCTGTCTGTGTTTCTGTCTGAACTTCTGCTGCGGGTGCCTGCTCTGCAGCGCTTCCGCATGCTGTGATACTTGCTACAACCATGGTCATGGCAAGCAAAGAGCTTAAGAATCTCTTTTTCATGTGTAACCTCCCTCTTTGTAGAACCGCGTCGCGGTGTGTTTGTTATGAGAACAGTTTATATTTTCTTAATATTTGGTTGAATGTACTTTCTTTAACTCTTATTAACAAAAAAATGCAATTTTTTTATATAAAATTGTATTTTCTTATGTTTCCCCCTGCTCTAATATATACCTATGCATACTAAGAAGCACGCTATCCGCAACAAAATAGTTCTCTGGGCCGTGGGTTTTGCCCTTGTCATTGCCCTTGGTGTTGCCTCTGTCAGCCTGATCCTTTCCGTAAGATACCTTAAGGAAAATCAGCAGCAGGCCGCCCTTACAAATATCCATGTTCTTGGAAACTCCCTCGACTCCGATATCAACAGGATCCTGACCTTTTCCAACTGGATATGTCTTGACAGCACCATCAGCAATTATCTAAGGACCGTGGACAAGGCCTATGCTACAGATGTTCAAACCGGCCGAAAGCTCTCGGTATCCGCCTGGAATCACCTTACCAACGAATTCAATATAATAGGTGTAAGAAATTCCATCGACAGGGTTGTCATCTCAACTCCCACAGGGACCCAGTTCCTTCAGACCATCTCCGTAGGGGATTCCCAGTCGGTGGTGGATGTTCCCATGACCATCATGGACTGCGAGTTCTTTGAAGGCCTTATCACTGCGCCTTCCTTTAAGTGGACCGGTATCTACAACAATCCCTTAAGCCGGACCGGAAAACCAAGGCTCCTTCCCATTGTGAGACCCATCTACAGTTCTTCATCCTCAGCCATAATAGGCTGGCTTTACATAGACATTCCCGCATCGGTCATCACAGATTCCTTAAAAAGCTTCGTCCTCACAGAAGATGATGCCCTCTATATCTCTTTTGACCGGGGGATAACCTACAGGTATGTATCCGGACAGCTGGAAAGAGACAGCGTTCCGGCGGAGGCTATCTCCTATGAGCTTCCCAATACCGGCTGGACTCTTTCCTATCTTCCTTCGAGAGCTGTTCTTGCAGGCAGGGTGCGCTCCTTTGGTATCCTTATCCTGGGATTTTTCTTTGTTATCCTGCTGGCGGGAGTTATCCTGAGTATTTTCCTGCAGCGTACCATCACCCGCCCCGTAGGAAATCTCATAAGCCGCCTGGACAAGATCGGCCAGGGCGACTTTTCCAGAGATGAAAAGATTGAGTGGAATAATGAACTTGGTGAGATAGGCCGGGGTATCAACAATCTATCGGAGAACGTAAAAGAGCTGATGGATTCAAGGCTTCAGGATGAGAAGGCCAGGCATGACCTTGAATATCAGGTGCTTCAATCCCAGATAAATCCCCACTTTTTGTACAACACCTTAAATACCATCAAGTGGATGGCCACCATTCAGGGCTCCGAAGGTATCGCGGACATGTCCACTGCTCTCTCAAGGCTCATGAAGAACATATCAAAAAGTACTGAGGAGCTGATCCCTTTATCCGATGAGTTTTCTCTGGTGGATGACTATTTTACCATTATGAAATACCGCTACGGCGGCACCATAGATCTGGAGTACATAACTGATGATGAAGCTCTTCTGTCTCAGAGGATCAACCGATTCTCCCTTCAGCCCATCATAGAAAATGCCATTTTCCACGGCATTGAGCCCAAGGGCAGCGCCGGACAGATAACAGTCCACACCTATAAGGAAGATGGCAATGTTATAATTGATGTTACGGACAACGGCGTAGGAATGAGCCCGGAGGCAATAGAGAAGGTTCTTTGTATGGAGAACCAGAGCTCTACCGAATTCTTCAGACAGATCGGTATCTATAACGTCAACGAAAGAATAAAATATGCCCATGGCAGTGAATACGGGATCAGGATAATAAGCGAGGAAGGTAAATATACCACCATGCGGTTTGTCCTCCCCTTTAAAGAGGAACTCTAATGTACAGATTGCTTATAGTTGATGATGAGCCTCTGGTTCAGATTGGTCTTAAGACCATGCTGGCCAAGGATCACGCAGACAAAATAGATGTGATAGGAACCGCCTCCAACGGTCAGGAGGCCTGGGATATCATCTCCGAGGATCCCCCGGATATTGTGATAGCGGATATAAGAATGCCTGTTATGACCGGGCTTGAGCTCCTTGATAAGTCCCACAAAAAATACGGCACCGTTCCGGCCTTCATCATGCTCACCGCCTACGAGGAGTTCGAGATGGCCCGTCAGGCTCTGGTGTGCGAAGCGGTGGATTACCTGGTAAAAATAGAGCTTAACCCCGCTACTCTTTCTGCCGCAATCGACAAGGCCATTGCCCGTGTGGATGAGGAAAAGCCCTCCTCCAATAATACTGACAATCACGCCCAAAGCTCTCTTGACGATCTCAGGCAGAAGCTCATGCTCAAGCTCTTCAATCATCTTATAACTTCAAAAGATGATCTTTTAAGCCAGGCTGCTGACCTCAACCTGTCCTTTGACTACAACAGATACATAGCAGTCTATGGGCAGATAAGCTCAAAGGCCGCTCCCGGGGAGGACTCGTACTCCCCTCAGGCTCTGGATATCTACAACTCCAGCATAAGCATGGCCAGAGAGATCATCTCACGCCACGCACCCTGCAGCATTGTCTCCATCGATCTGCAGCATTTCGCAGTGATCTTCTATTTCACGGAGGACGATCCTGTGGCCGGTACAATGGACCTCATCACCGAGGCTCTGGAAAATGCCAGGACCATGATAACCAGCTACTTTAAAACAACTCTCACCTTCGGCATAGGCTCTGCAGTCTCAGCTCCCATGGACATCGCAGTATCTTTTGACGAAGCCAGAACAGCCCAGCAGCAGGCTGATAACTCACAGCCCATAAGACTGTTCAGTCACATCGTTGGCAGCAACCGCCGCTCCGGCAAGGACAAGCTCATCGGTGCGATCCAGGTATATATAGACGAAAACTTAAACGGAAAGCTTCAGCTCAACGAGGTCGCCGAAGTCTTCGGCCTCTCTCCCGCTTACCTCTCAGTGCTGTTTAAGAAGAACACCGAGACGGGCTTTTCCGAATATGTTTATACCAAAAAAATAGACCGGGCCAAGCAGATGCTTTTGTCCGGCGACATGAAGATCTATGAAGTGGCTGATGCCCTTGGCTTTGAATCCGCCTACTATTTTTCCAAGGTATTCAAAAAAGTTGACGGCCACAGCCCCAGAGAATACATACAAAGTAAGAGCAATTAAAAACAGCCTGAAGCCGGGAATGCAAAGCATCTGCTTGCCCCTGACTTCAGGCTTTTTATTAATATATTATTCTTCTGTTTCAGCTGTGGTTTCTGCTGTGGTTTCGCTGCTCCCGGAGGTATCGGAAGTTTCGCTCTCTTCCTTTGCCTCTTCACCGCAGGCCTCTTCCATTCCGGCTTCAGGAACCTTTACTTCCTCAACGTCCTCCTTGAGGTCCTCCATGAGAATGGTCATCATATCCTCATTGGTAGGATTCTCAATGCCTGCTATTCTGCGAGCCTGGTTTGTGATGATCTCCTCAAAGAGGTTTCTCACCTCTCTGGCGTTGGCGAAGTTGTCGATATTCTCTATCTTCCTGGCGGTTATAAGCGCTCTTATCTGGCGCATCACATCTTCTGCCACAATATAATCGTACTTCTTACAGTTCATCTCAAA
This sequence comes from Butyrivibrio sp. FCS014, assembly GCF_000526935.1. Taxonomy (GTDB): domain Bacteria; phylum Bacillota; class Clostridia; order Lachnospirales; family Lachnospiraceae; genus Butyrivibrio. Next base: position 238,310 of record NZ_JAHA01000008.1, read on the forward strand.
GATCTGCTGCAGCTCGTCGATATTGTAGTCCGGGAACTCAATATATTTGTTGAATCTGGACTTCAGTCCCGGGTTGCTCTCGATGAACTTCCTCATGGGCTCTGTGTAGCCTGCCACGATAACAACAAAGTCGTCTCTGTTATCCTCCATGGCCTTGAGGATTGTATCGATGGCCTCCTGTCCGAAGGCATCATCCTTCTGGGCAAGAGCGTAAGCCTCATCGATAAAGAGAACGCCGCCCTTTGCCTTGGCGATCTGCTCCTGGGTCTTGAGGGCTGTCTGTCCGACATAGCCGGCTACCAGGCCGGATCTGTCAACTTCTATGAGCTGTCCCTTGGAGAGCACGCCGATCTGCTTGTAGATCTGGGCAATTATCCTTGCTACGGTAGTCTTTCCGGTTCCGGGGTTTCCTGTAAATACCAGGTGAAGAGATACGGGAACTGACTTAAGTCCCTGTTCCTTCCTGGCTTTCTGAACCTTTACGAAAGCCGTCAGCTCTTTTACATCCGCTTTGATAGTGGTAAGGCCGATGAGCTTATCCAGGGCTTCCATGGGATCCTCTTCAGGCTCCTTGGGCTTCTCTTCCTCCTTGGGCTTAAGGTTTGCGTCCGCAGCGAAAAGAGCCTGTGCCTCCTTAAGAGCTTCATTGGCATCCTTCACAGGATCCTTGTCAAGGGCTCCTGCGCCGGGGCCCATTGGACCTGCTCCGGTCTGTCCGGCCGGTGCGGGGCTGCCGTTTATCCCTGTACTGCCGGCTGGACTGCTGCCTGCAGAGCCTGTGTTTCCTGTACTGCCTGTCCCTGTAAAGAAATCTCCATACAGGCTCCCCAACAGGTCTTTTTGCATATTTGTTATCTTCTGGAGTGTCTCCAGTTCTTTATCTCTTTTCATACCATTTCCCATCAATCGTTCAGGAACCATCCCTTTCTGGAGAGGAAGGTCCTGGTTGTTACAAGTGCATCCACATTCTGGCCGATTATCTCGGAGGCCTTGGCCTTATAGGGCGCCGCATTGGCTGTTCCCAGATTCTTGTAGAAATCATATGACATCTTCTTGCTGCCGTCCAGGTTCTTAAGGCCCTGAGCTATGTTGCTCTCCATCTCATGAGCATCATCGGTCTCCCTAAAGAGGATGAAGCTTGTGATGTATGGATTGTTCTCTGCCATTGTGTATGCGTAGGTGATGGATGCAGCCTGGGCATCCTCGCCAAAGCTTGAAGTGTAGCCGATCTCTGAAAGTGAGATCTGTCTTACTGCGCCGGTGGGGCTAAGGAATGAAGCCTGGCACATGTAATCCGTAAGAATGTAGATATTCTCCATGGTGATATAAGGAGTCTTCAGTGTGGTGTTTACATACTGGGACTGCTGCTTCCATGCATAAGGATCAAACAAAGGCGCATTGTAAGGGTGAACGGAAAGTGACCAGTCAATGTTGCCTTCTCTTACAATGTAATAATTGAATCTGTCCAGATAGTCCTTGGAAAGGAAGCATCCGGGATTTGATTTCCTCTGCCACTCCTGGTCAAAAGAGGTATAGATGCGGGCATTTGCATTGACAGCCTTTATCTCATTGTAGAAGATACGGAAGGCCTTAACATACTCGCTGACATTGAGCTCAATGTTGGTTGAGTTCATGTAATACCACTCTGTCCTTGCGTTAACTTCGTTTCCGACAACCCAGTTATCAACAACGCCGTAGGCGCCTGAATATCTCTGGGCCAGGAAAGCAGCGATAGCCTTAAGATGCTGTGTGCCGCCATCCTCCTTGGTATTCATTGCATATCCGGGGCAGACATGAGCATCCCTTGAAAGAGGATGGATAAGATCCGCGCCGGCTTCTGTCTTGTTGTTGAGGATAGTCATTGTAAGCTGGAAATTATTGGCTGTGCACCAGCGAACAAAACCGTCGTACTGCGAAAGAGCGGCACCGTTAAACTGATAGTCCACTCCGTTGTAGTTAAAAGCTATGGTCTGGGCAGGATCGGGAGCCGGTCCCACAATATCGCCCATGTAAAGGTTATATACAATCTGAGCAATACCAAGATCCTTGAAGGTTGCCACGTCTGTAGTGTTGGGCAGGATTCCCTTCATGCCGTGGTCATTTCTGGGCTTTGTCAGAGAAGCAATGGCCTCGGGATTTGTGATATAGTGCTCATCGCTGACCTGGATCATGGATCCGCCGCTCTTAACAGCAACCAGGAACTTCTTGCTAAGGTTCGATCCGGCGCCGTAATATCCCAGCGGGAAGGTAAAGGTCGCATTTGCTCCCACCGGAGCTGTGGCTACAACAGTTCCAACGCACCCGTCCTGATATACCTCGTCGGAATACAGATAGTACTGTCCGTCGGAGGATCCGGGAACGGATGATGCAGATACGTTAACCACCACATTTTCCCCTGATATAACGCAGGAATTGATGCTTACAGGTCTTCCTGCAGCCTCTGCAACTTCTCCCCTGTGCCCGGTAAACTCTCCCGCGCCAAAAGATGCAACGACTACGGTAGCAGCTGCCATGAATCCTGCAATGACTCTTTTCATAACACTCTTCATTTCTAAACTACCTCCACATTATTTCACTTACGCCTTAACGATGGCATCGGTGAAATTGTTAAGTGCAGCTTCATCTGAAGCATGGAGCGCACTCTTTATTGTCAAAGTCTCTTCCAGAATGGTTACATTCTTGAGCTGTGACAGCTTATCAGTCATGAGCTTTACCGTTACCGGAGCCCATGTTCCGTTCTGACCAAGGGCAAATACCCTGTTCTGTACCCCAAGGGCCGCCATATCGGAAAGGAAATTCTCCATGGGAGTATAGATGCCGTTGTTGTAGGTGGGGCATATCAGAACGATCTTGCGGCAGCGCCACACTTCCCCTATCAGATAGGACACATCGGTGCCGGAAACATCGTAAACACGCACATTTCCACCCGTTTTATCCCTCAGAGATGCTGCCACTGCCTCAGCAGCGCTGGCCGTGTGGCCGTAAAGGCTACCGTATACTACTATAGCATCATCTGATTCAAATTCATAGGTACTCCACTTATTATATTTATCCACAAACCACGCTATATCCTTCCTCCAGACCGGGCCGTGAAGGGGCAGGATCATGCCGATATCAAGGCCTGCTGCCTTCTTAAGGACCGCCTGAACCTGAACTCCGTACTTACCGACGATATTGGCATAGTACCTTCTCGCGGAGGGGAGGAAATCCTTCTCAAAATCATACTCATCTGCAAAAAGTCCGCCATCCAGCGCACCAAATGTTCCAAAGGCATCCGCCGACAAAAGAGCCTTCGAGGTCTCATCATACGCAAATAAAACCTCTGGCCAATGAACCATGGGCGCAGCTACAAACTTAAAGGTGTGAGCGCCGGTGGAAAGGGTATCCCCTTCCTTGACTTCAAGCCTTTTATAATCCTTTGCCTCCGGAAAGAACTGCTCCATAAAGGTAAAGGTCTGCTTACTGCCAACAACCGTAACCTCAGGGAAAAGAGCCGTCACATTAGCGATCTGTGAGCAATGATCCGGTTCCATATGAAGTACAATGAGATAATCCAGCTTTTTTCCCGAAAGGGCTTCCCCCAGATTCTCCAGGTACTGATCCGCCACAGAAACATCCGCCGTATCAAACACCGCGGTTTTTTCGTCATCTACAAAATAGCTGTTGTATGATACGCCTTCAGGTATGGGAAAAATATTCTCAAACCTTGAAAGTCTTCTGTCGCTCCCTCCTATCCAGTAAATTCCGTCTGTAACTTTCCTTATTCCCTTCATTTATGAATCTCCCTTCAAAGTTTTTTATTTAAATTCAAGGATGGTCTTTTCCATCACTTTAATATCTATGGGTTTTGTGACATGGGCATTCATTCCCGCATCAAAGGCCTGCTGAACATCGTCCGCATAGGCGTTGGCAGTCATGGCTATGATAGGTATTCTCTGGGCCCACTCAGAGTCAAGGGCTCTTATGGCTGCTGCCGCCTCATAGCCGTTCATAACCGGCATCTGGATGTCCATAAGGATCATATCGTAGTCACCTTCATTTGCTGCCTTGAACATCTCAACCACTTCCTGGCCGTTGCAGCCTCTGGTTACAGTGGCTCCTTCCATGTTCATGAGCTCAATAAGGATATCCGCATTGATGTCATTGTCCTCGGCAGCCAGGAACTTAAGTCCCTCAAGAGGATTCTGGACAGTCTCTTCCTTCTTTTCCTCCCTGGAGGTAAGTTCATTAAGAAGCTGTTTTATGGTGTATTCCAAAACCGGTTTCTGCATGATTCCGCTTACACCGGTATCCTTCAGCTCCTCCTCCATCTTCTCCGCATTGGAAGCCGCTACAGTCACAATGCTGTTGTGGTTCTTATCCTTGCTCCTGATCTCCTTGACCAGCTGGGCTGTGGCCATATCATCTATGGATTCATCTATGATTATGAAATCATAGATCTTATCATTCAGTGACCAGGCATCGATGGCTGACAGTGCTTCTATTCCGCTGGTAACCGTAGTCCCCTCAAGCCCCGATTCGTCCATCTTTTTCTGGAAGAGTACATTCTCCTCAGCGCTCTTGTTTATGCCAAGGAAACTCCTTATTCCATGGGCTTTCCAGATATCAAGGTCCTCTTCCTTAACAACCTGGAGTCTTAGATTTACCGTAAATGTGGAGCCCTTGCCCTCTTCCGAATCCACTCTGATGGTTCCGCCCATGAGTTCTACAAGGCTCTTTGTTATCGCCATTCCAAGACCCGTGCCCTGAATGGTCTTTGTTGCGCCTTTTTCCTCTCTTGAGAAGGCATCAAAGATCTTGTCCTTGTACTCGGGCTTCATTCCGATACCATTGTCTTTAATGGTGAATCTCAGGTTATTAAATCCTTCCGAGGAAGTCTCGGACTCGTCTATGGAGAACTCGATCCTTCCGCCCTCAGGGGTATATTTAACCGCATTTCCGAGAATATTCATCAGAATCTCATTGATCCTCTGCTTATCTCCCATAAACAGATCGTGTACAAGAGTATCTGCCCTGATGATATATTCCTGATTCTTGGCCTTTGCCTGGAAGCTGATAACGGAATTGATCTCCTCCAGCAAAAGACCCATCGCCATCTCCTTGATGTCCAGAGTAGTCTTACCGCTCTCGATCTTGCTCATGTCAAGGACGTCATTAAGAAGAGCTAAAAGGTTATGAGACGCAAGCCCGATCTTATGGGTGTATTCCCTTACCTTTTCCGGCTCATCGGCGTGCTTGTCTATAAGCAGATTAAATCCCGTGATGGCATTCATGGGAGTCCTGAAGTCATGGGACATATTGGCCAAAAAGCTGGTCTTGGCTTTGTTGGCGGTCTCTGCCGCATTGAGAGCTTCCTGCAGGGTATGATTACGCCTTATTTCCTGAGTCCTGTCGTAGAAGGCAAGCGCCATTCTCTTTCCGCCGTCATCAATGGTGCAGACTACCGCGCCGCGGTAATACAGATGCTCATTGGTCTTGACGTTCTTAAGCCTTAGTTCATCAATAAACTGGGCATCTCCCGTCGCCATGGCGGTTTCTATGATCTCATCGAGCCTCCTGTCATTGCCGTCCCTTTGGGCGCTTGCAAGAATCCTTACATCCTGTTTCAGCTTACTGATGGGAATACCCAGCACAGCTTCCGCATTGGCAGTAATAAAGCTTGCTTCAAAGCTTCCCTCGTTGACCACCGCGAGGATATCATTGTTCTTTTCTACTACGAAGTCGAAAAGCCACTCTCTGTAGTGAATATCGTTATCCTTAAGCTGGAGCTGTTCCTTGTTCATCCTGTCGATCTCCAGCACCATGTCATTAAGGGTATCTGCCATCTCCTTCATGGATGTGGACAGCTCACCGATCTCGTCTGAGCTATTGTCCAGATCCTCAACCCCAAAGTAGCCGTTCTTGATCTCGTTTGCCATCTCATTGATACGGGCAATCCTCTTTGAGAGCTTTTCTGCATAGAAAGTTCCGATAACCAGGGCCAGCAGGAAAAGAACTCCCGCTATAACAAGGACAGATAGCAGGATCCTGAATACATCCGCCGTGATCTCAGATCTGTCAATGTAGTAGTACAGTAGCCATCCGTTAGCGATATGTCCGGATCTTGAAATAAAATAATCCCCGTGCTCCTCAAAGTCAGATCCCTCTCCGGACTTGATGCGCTCAAGGATCTCCTCCTCAATGCCGGTATCCTTTATGTGACGCTGGGTTACTATTTCTCCGTTCTCATTTACAATAATAAGACCGTTATTAAGATAGCTGGTCTGATTTGCAATGGAAAAGAAAGCCGAACTTTTCACCTTAAGAGTGATCATACCGATCCTCTTGGAGGATGTTCCCGCATCCAGAAGAGCCTTGATGGCATAGACGTCACCGGCTTCATCCACCATCCAGGTGATGCCGTACTCCTGCCCGGTAAACTCATACCAGGCCTTCTCCTTTTCGGTAACCGGTATCATGAGGAAATCACCCATATGAGGCACTTCCAAAAGATCGGAGTAGAAGGTAATGGACTCGATATTTGTATCGCTGCTTAAGTAATACCAGATAAGAGGCTCAATGTTATTATTAAGCTCCTCTGTCAGAGAATAGGGATCCACTTTCACCCTCTCTAAGGTTCTTCTGAGTGCATCCTCATAGGAAAAGAACTTTACAACGTCGTTCTCTCTTTTGACATTATTCTCGATACCGTAAGCGATAACCTCGGAATTCCCCATCATGGCGATCTTCGTCTGCTGAATAAGATTGCCCCTTGCCACAATATAGGAATAGCTTCCCAATATTATAATGGGAACTATGATAAGTATCGCAAATGTGGTTATCAGCCTGGCTTTTATGGAATCCAAATGTCTTATCTTTTCCAGAGCTTTCATTTATGCACCTCTCAGCTTTGTTCCAGAATCTCTGCCACAACAGTATCTACTATCCTCAACGCAGCTTTCACAGACTGCTCTCCCAAAAGAGACTTCTGCAGCTCGATCCCGAGTCTCCTTCTGGGCTCTCTGTTAAGGTCATCTCCCCACTGCATCCAAGGGGTAAAAGCCTGCCCGGATTCTATCATCTCCTCCAGTTCATCAAAATTCTCCCGGTTTATAAATGCAGTGTCCTTAAGATAGGTCTGGCTTCCCGGTCTATCCTCCCACAATGCCGTCTGTCCCGAGTAACTTCCAAGGGCACCCACCACCTCTTTTGCCTGATCAAGGTGCAGTGAGTTTTTGTTGACTGCAAATCCACAGTCACAGCCTCCTATAATGGCTCTTTTCTTGCCTCTGCTGCCAAAGAAGGGCATTGTTCCGACCTCGATATCAGGATTCATCCTGGTGATGGCATTATAGGTGTCGGGCCCCCCGCATATCATGGCGCATTCCTCTCCCGCAAACTCCTCTATGGCATTCTGCTTATCCATGGTATACATCTTTTTATCCAGTACATTATGGGAAATGAGTTTATTCCAATCGTCCAGATATTCTCCAAACTCATCGGTAAAGGTAGTCCTTCCGTATTGGAGCCTGCCTCCAAAGCCTGAGCCTCTGTCAGTGGTCAGATAGCTGGCGGCAATAACTCCAAGGAAAAGGTCGCTGACATCGTACATGTTCTTTAAACTGATACTTAAGGGTTTCATCCCCTTTACCAGTCTTATGTAGTCGCAGGTGGAAATAAAGGAGTCAAGATCTGTCGGAATATTAAGAGCATATTTTTCGAATATCTTTTTGTTATAGAAAATGCAGGTGTACTGCGAGGTGTTAGGAACGGCGTATACCCTGTTTCCGTAGCCAAACATCACCTTCGCTTCAGAGGAAAACTGCTCAGTTTCATCCGTAAGATCGGCAAAATAGCCTGTAATGGCATGTTTCCTGGTCATCTCCTGATCAACGTAGAGAATGTCCGGAGCACCCTTAAAGGAGAGCTGATCATCCATGATCGGCTCATAGTTGCTCTTTCCTATAAACACAAATTCAAAGTCATAATTTGGAAATTCGTTGGCCAGATAGGCCTTAAGATGCTGAAGATTGTATTCATCATACCAGGTTGCGATCCTGATGGTGATATGCTCATCCTCAGGGAGTATTACCTTAGGCGCAGCCTCAAAAGAGGGAGTTTCAGGCTCCTCACCCTCTTCCTGCGCAGCAAAACAGCGGCTCGTACCCTCATGGGCCGGGCCGCAGAAAGTGCTTGTCAGAACAGCTGCAATAGTAAAGAAACTTACAAAGATATTCTTAAGTTTTCTGCCTCTCATATGTTCCTCATAAGAAAAGACTTATTTATCTTACCAATACCTTCATTATTTCCCCAACATATATTACGTGCTTGTTATCGCCCTTATAGAATTCGTCGCGGATTGCTTCATCCACAAAGCCGTCAGTCCCTATCTCTTTTTTGTAAAGGACCCTGCAGATGAGAACGTTACTGGACTCCTCAATAAAAGGAACCCCTTCATGATAGCAGACGTTCAGCCTTGCACCCTTAAGCTTGTCCTCATCCTTGCCGGACACTGCCTCAAGGTACTTAATGGCACCCCGGTATTCATTGTTATCCAAAAAGCTCAGTGAATACTCTCCGGAAGCGTCAATAAGCTCTTTGGTGTAGCGGTTTTCCCTTACGCAGATAAAAGTAACCCGCTTTCCCCACATCTGTCCCACCCCGCCATTAGAAGCGGCTGTGGTGTTAACTCTGGTTCCGTCTCCTGCCGTTACCAGAAGCTTGCGCCCGTTAAATGCATAGGCACCACTCTCAATATCTTCGGGATCAACTGGTTGAAAAACTCGCATAAACACCTCCGTCAAAAATTATTTATCAGAAGTCTCTTATCTTATCTTCATCCGTAAGTCCGGTATTCTCTATTTTAGTTATCGTTACATCGTAACTGTATTCGTCGCTTACTTTAATAGTAACATGGTCTCCCACCCTGTGTCCAAGTAATTGTTTACCCAGGGGAGATTCGATGCTGATGAGGCCCTTAAGGGAATTCTGCCTCATTGTGGTGACGATCTTGTAGGTTTCAAAAGTGCCGTCTTCCTCAACTTTCACTGTTACGGACTTATTCATCCCCACTTCGTCTTCTTTTGTATTATCGTCAATAACCCGCGCAGTTTTTATCATTCTCTCCAAAAATCTTATTCTGCTCTCATTCTGATTCTTGGCTTTTTTGGCTGCATAATATTCAAAATTCTCGGAAAGATCGCCCTGGGCCCTTGCTTCCTTAACGTGTTCCAAAAGCTCTTTTCTAACGACAACTTTGCGGTGCTCTATCTCCGCCTCCATGTCCTCTATATCTTTCCTTGTCAGTTCATTGTTCATGGTAATCCCGCCTCATAAGTTTTTTATGTAAAAAGAAAGGGTAAAGCCATAAGCTCTACCCTTTCGGAAGTGTTCTCTATAGTCCGTATCAAGCCTTGCCAACGGATCCGAAGAGTTCCATCTTCTCCTTAACTGTAGCCTTGATAGCCTCAGCGCCGGGTGCAAGAAGCTTACGAGGATCAAATCCCTTGCCCTCAAGGTCCTTGCCTGCCTCAATGTACTTACGTGTAGCATCAGCAAATGAAAGCTGGCACTCAGTATTAACATTGATCTTGGAAACTCCAAGTGTGATAGCCTTCTTGATCATGTCTGCAGGGATTCCTGTGCCGCCATGAAGAACGAGAGGCATAACACCTGTCTTCTGCTGGATTGCATCCAGAACGTCGAATCTAAGTCCGGGCCATCCCTCAGGATATTTGCCGTGGATGTTACCGATACCTGCTGCAAGCATATCTACGCCAAGATCAGCGATTCTCTTGCACTCATCGGGATCAGCACACTCGCCCATACCAACAACGCCGTCTTCCTCGCCGCCGATGGAACCAACCTCAGCCTCGATAGAAATACCAAGCTGATGAGAAACATTTACAAGCTCTGATGTCTTGGCAACGTTCTCTTCGATGTCGTAGTGTGAGCCGTCGAACATGATTGATGTGAATCCGGCCTTGATGCACTTGTAGCATCCGTCGTATGTACCGTGATCAAGGTGAAGAGCTACGGGAACTGTGATTCCAAGGCTCTCATCCATAGCCTTAACCATGGCTGCAACTGTGCCGAAGCCTGTCATGTACTTGCCTGCGCCCTCAGAAACACCGAGGATAACAGGAGACTTAAGCTCTTCAGCTGTTAAAAGAATTGACTTTGTCCACTCAAGGTTGTTGATGTTGAACTGGCCAACTGCATAGTGGCCTTCTTTTGCTTTTACAAGCATGTCTTTTGCAGATACTAACATTTGATTTCTCCCCTTTACATATGTGGTATTTGATGACTACACAACATTATATACTTCTAAATATCATCAGTCAAAGTTGAATTCGTTGTCTGACCAGAATTCTTCATCTGTTACAGGGCCGAAACTGTCATACCGAAGGACAGTTCCCGAGAACCTTGACATGGTCAGGGATAAAACTCCGTTTTTGACTGACTTTGAAGCGGCATCAGTACTGAATCCCGTTGAATCGGTAACTATAAGACGGCTAAGCTTTGCTTCCTTGGGAATACCCATCTGCCATACCTGAATATCTCTTGTAACCTCATAGGAGTTGAGATTGATGGCAATAATGGATGCCGCCGTTCTGTTAAACCTTCCGAAGACAAGGATATTGTTCTCGGCATAGAGCTCTGTCACAGAACCTGTGAGGAATTCCGGGAATTCCTTATGCAGTCTTATCATTTCCTTGTGGAAACGGAGCATTTCCATGTCCTCTTTGCCCCAGGGGTAGGTCCTTCTGTTGTCGGGATCGGTGAAACCGCATACCCCCACTTCATCACCGTAGTAGATGGTGGGTGCTCCGGGCCAGGTAAACTGCATCATTACAGCCTGGCGCATAATATATTTCCTGTTACCTGTGTCTGCAGAGGACGGCATCAGAGTATCGCTTCGTCCCACCTTCTGACTGGTACGGGTCAGGAACCTGGAATGATCGTGATTTGAGAGTTCATTCATGGCAGTGTAGTAGGAGGAAACGGTAAAGTTCTCTCCTCCTGCATAGCGCATGGTCTCCAGGAATTCTCTGGCATTTCCAACCCTTATGGGCCTGAACTCATCGCTGTGCTTGTCCATTCCGGTGAGGAACCAGGTTATGGGCTCCATAAAGGCGTCATAGTTCATGACGGTATCCCACTCCTGTCCCATGAGCCACTCTTTTGATGATCCGTAGTGCTCCGCCAGGATAATGGCATTGGGGTTGGCGCTCTTTACTTCCTGCCTGAATCTCTTCCAGAAATGATGGTTGTATTCCCGCGAATGACCAAGGTCCGCAGCCACATCAAGTCTCCAGCCGTCGGCATTGTAGGGCGGTGAAACCCACTTTTTACCGACACCGAGAATGTACTCCTCCAGCTCTTTTGACCCTTCATAGTTGAGCTTGGGCAGTGTATCATAGCCCCACCAGCCGTCGTAGGAAGGATTATAGGGCCATCCCTCACGATTGAAGGAGAAGTAGTTTCTGTAGGGGCTGTCTCCTGTTACATAAGCACCCTTTTCATAGCCCTTGGCCTCTTCGTAGATCCGCTCTCTGTCCAGCCATTTGTTAAAGGAGCCGCAGTGATTGAATACACCGTCCAGGATCACCTTTATATCCCGCTTATGAGCTTCCTCAACCAGTTTTGCAAAAAGCATATCGCTGGCTTCAAGGTTCTTCCTGCTGGTGACGCGGGTTATATATTTGGTGGCCTTCCTGTTGTCGTGCTCAAACTGGGGAAGGACATCGCCGCCATCCTCGACAATCTTTCCGAAGTGAGGATCGATATGGTCGTAGTCCTGAATATCGTATTTATGTGATGATGGAGAAACAAAGATGGGGTTCAGATAAATGGCATCTATCCCCAGATCCTTGAGATAATCCAGTTTATTAATGACGCCCTGAAGGTCCCCGCCGTAAAACTCAGCGTAGTCCTGCTTGGGATCGGGATACTGCTCCCAGCGATCCACCTTCTTGCAGAAAGTTCCGCTGTAGAAGTACTCTCCGCTTAATACGTCATTGGACTCATCACCGTTACAGAACCTGTCAACAAAGATCTGGTACATTACAGCTCCCTGAGCCCAGGAAGGTGATGAAAATCCGGGGATAACACAGAATTTCATGCTGTCCATGATCTCCTGCACCGGTCCCCTTCTGTCATATCTGCAAAAACTTCCGTCCTTGCCGGTTATCTCAAAGTAGTAGCAGAAAGGATCTCTGCCAACATTGACTGAGACGTCATAATAATCAAAGCCACCGTCTGACTCCGACAGCTTCATCTTTTTGCGATCATTGCCCCATACCAATTCCAGCCCGGCCACTTCATCAGCAGCACATCTGAACCTGAAATCCGTGATTCTGTCAATATCAGGCTCCGCCGGTCTTATGTAATCAAGGGTCATATCATGATAGAACGCAGCTTGATTCATTTCCCGTTTCCTTCTAAATATCTTATTAATGCATAAAAGACAGCCTCGCAGCTGTCTTTTAAGAGAAGGTATTTCTTTCTTATGGGGTATAGCAAAAAACTATATAATGTATTGGGGGGTTACGCCTATTATACTAGCACCCCGTTTTACCCGCGTAAAGACTCACACTTCACAAATTTATCAAAAACAGCTATCCGAATTTGTGCAATTTGCACAATCAAATATCCACAGCAACATCCGTGGTAATCTCGTGTCCTTCAAAGAGTGCCTCAAATTCCTCCCTGCCGATTTTCTCCTTCTCGATCAAAAGAGCTGAGCAGCTGTGAAGGATATCCTCATATTGGAGGATGATCTCCTTGGCCTTCGTGTAGCATTTCTCAATAATGGTTCTGACTTCCTTGTCAATCTCTCCCGCCATAAGCTCTGAGTGCTTCTTGGAATGAGATATATCATATCCGATAAATACATCTTCCTCGTTGTCATCGTAGTTTACAACACCGATGCTGTCGGACATTCCGTACTTGGTTACCATGCTCCTGGCTTCCTGAGTGGCCTTTCTGATATCGCTGGAGGCACCGGTGGTGATGTCACCGAATACGATCTCCTCTGCGATCCTGCCGCCGAGAGATACCATGATGTCCTGAAGCATCTTGCTCTTTGTAAGGAACATGTCATCATTCTCGGGAAGAGGCATGGTGTAGCCTGCCGCTCCAAGGCCTGTAGGAATTATGGAAATGGTGTGCACAGGGCCCACCTCCGGAAGAACATGGAAAAGAATGGCATGGCCTGTCTCGTGGTAAGCCGTGATCTTTTTCTCCTTGTCGGAGATGATGCGGCTGTGTTTCTCGGTTCCGATACCCACCTGAACAAAGGCCTTGTTGATGTCATCCTGCTTGATAAAAGCTCTGTCTTCCATGGCCGCATTGATGGCCGATTCATTCAAAAGGTTCTCAAGATCTGCGCCGGTAAAGCCTGCGGTTGTCTGAGCAACCTGCTTCATGTCCACATCCTCCGCAAGGGGCTTATTCCTTGCATGTACCTTGAGGATGTCCTCTCTTCCTCCGATGTCGGGTCTTGAAACCGTGATCTTTCTGTCAAAACGTCCGGGTCTTAAGATGGCGGGATCAAGGATATCCACTCTGTTGGTGGCCGCCATAACGATAATGCCCTCATTTACTCCGAATCCGTCCATCTCAACCAGCATCTGGTTAAGGGTCTGCTCTCTCTCGTCGTGTCCGCCGCCCATACCGGTTCCACGCCTTCTGGCAACGGCATCTATCTCATCAATGAATACGATGCAGGGCGAATTCTTCTTGGCCTCGGCAAAGAGGTCTCTTACTCTTGATGCTCCCACACCTACAAACATTTCCACGAAGTCCGAACCTGAGATGGTAAAGAAAGGAACACCCGCCTCGCCGGCAACAGCCCTTGCAAGCAGTGTCTTACCTGTTCCCGGGGCTCCCTCAAGAAGAACGCCCTTGGGAATCCTTGCTCCGACCTTCGTGAATTTCTCGGGATCCTTCAAAAACTCGATGATCTCGGAAAGCTGCTCCTTCTCTTCCTTAAGGCCTGCCACATCATTCAGGGTGACTTTGTTGTCCTCCTTGGTGGACATCTTCGCTCTGCTCTTACCGAAGTTCATCATCTTGCTGTTGCCTGCATTATTGTTCTGCGCATTGGAGAACAGCGTCATCAGGAATACCATGACAATAATGATGGCAACAATCGGCACAATGCCGTTTATAAGAACGTTATCCGCAGGAACATCCTTGACCTCAGCCATCACATGGTTCTCATTGAGATAGCTCTCGATAGCGGCAACATCTGTGGAATTGAAGGTCACATCGTCGCTTCCGTCATTGAAGCTGACCTTAACGGCGCCGGTGGGCGTCTCGGCATTGGGCATGATCACCACATACCTTACTCTTCCCGCTGCCACATCCATCTCAAGAGATGTCCTGGTATAAGTTACATTATTTGTAGAGATCAGTCCTCTGCCGTATTCAAGAAGAACAACCGCAAACAGAAGGATGATCACAAAAACAAAGATTGAATTAAAATTCTTTGAACGATTCAACTTGTGTACCGTACCCCTTCAACAATACTTAATATATCCGCCCCGGATCAGCTGAACTCAACCACTCCGATATAAGGCAGATTGCGGTATCTCTGATCGTAGTCAAGGCCATAGCCCACAACAAACTCGTCAGGGATCTCAAATCCTGTATAGTCAACCTTTACATCCGTAACTCTGCGCTCAGGTTTGTCCAAAAGTGTGCAGAGCTTGATGCTTGCGGGACCTCTGTCTCCCAGCATCTTGATAAGATAGGAAAGTGTCCTTCCGGAATCAACTATATCCTCAACGATAAGGACGTGTCTGTCCTTTAATGGCTCATCCAGATCCTTCACGATCTTAACCACGCCACTGGATTTTGTTGAACTGCCGTAGCTTGATGCAGACATGAAGTCCATGGTAACAGGCACCGTGATGCGCTTTGCAAGCTCACACATAAAGAAAACGCCGCCCTTTAACACGCACACAAGGTGAACGGTCTCTCCGGCATAATCTCTGCTGATCGCTGCTCCCAGCTCCTCGATCCTCTTATTGACTTCCTCTTCAGATAATAATTTGCGAACTGATTCAGCCATTAAAATTTCCTCCGTCAATTATATTTACAGCCAGTATATTTCTGGTGGTCTTACTGACCTTATAGGCCCCGCTCATCCTGTAACCGGGAATCCAGATCACCTGATCCCCGTCGGCTAAGATATACAGCCTGTCCCTGTCATAGACAGGGATCCTGGCGTCCGTCATGAACTTGGTCAGAGGCTTATAATGAAGCTCTCCCTCCTGTTCTATTGCTATGACGTCGCCCGGGCGCCTCGTCCTAAAAACGGCTGACTGTATTCTATCATAATCGAACCATTTAGTATATGCGTCCGTGGGTATGTTTATTTGATTTTTATAAGGAAATACCTGTATCCCGGCTTTTCCCAACACCGGAATCTCTATTTCAGTTTCCTCAAATCCCGCCTCTATCGGGATTTCTTCGGGCAGCGTTTCAATATCTTTTCCCCGGGAAAAAATCTCTATCCTGTCGTACACTCTTCTGGCAATAATTCCGTAGGGAAGATCCGCCGATCCGCAGCCCCCTTCAGTCTCCGCCAGCGAAAGGACCGCGCTTATATGGGCAAAAGAGATATCTTTTACACTGCCGCTTAAGTTTTCAATGCACTTAAGTACCAGATTCTTTCTGATGATCTTTGGCTGGCCAAGAAACTCCCTCCTGTCAAACAAGAGCTTTTCCCCGTCGGCCTTGACAATCCTGTCATACACCTCATCCGCGACCTGCCTCACAAAGATATCCGCCTGTCTGAAATCCTCAGCTGCCCTGGCAAGGTGCTCTGCCGCGGCAGGATTCAGCTCTTTTTCCAAAAGAGGAAGGACCTTATTCCTTATGATGTTCCTGTGATGGATGTTCTCAAGATTTGTGCTGTCTGTGCAGTAGGACAGGCCTTTCTCCGAAAGATACTCCTCGATCTGTGCCCTGCTGACACAAAGAAGCGGCCTTATGATGTTGTCCCTGACGGGCCTTATGGCTGCACCGCCGTGAAGGGATGAGCCTCTCACCAGGTTAAACAGAAGAGTTTCCGCCACATCATTCTCGTGATGGGCAACTGCAATCCTGCCTTCGTCCCTCTCCTCAAGGGCCTTTTCAAAAGCGCTGTATCTTACTTTCCTTCCGGCCTCTTCCTCGGTAAGGTGCTCCGCCGCCGCAATGGCCGGAACGTCCTCTCTTACCAGCACGAAGTCGATACCCCGCTCTTTGCAGAAATCCCCGGCAAAATCCGCATCATTCATGGAGTCCTTCCTGATGCCGTGCTCCACATGTACGGCTGTGATGCTAATCTTAAGAAGGGCCCTGAGCTCCCACAAAACGGTCAAAAGAGCTGTGGAGTCGGCTCCGCCCGAGAAGCCCACTACGATCATGTCGCCGGGCTTTGTCATCTCGTTTTTCTTTATGAAGTTTAATACTTTATTTTCAAATCCGTTCATAGCCCTGTGATATGAAAAGCGCAGACCCATACAAGAGCGTATGAATGTCTGCGCTGCATTTCTAAGAAAACCATCAGTTACCCGTATTCTTGAAGATGATCTCTCCGGGGTAAACCAGTCCAAGTTTCTCTTTGGCCGTGTCTTCTATGTATTTACGCGTCTCCGTATACTTCTCAAATTCCGCGATCTCTTCGCTCCGCTGCGTTTCCTCCGCAATCTGAGCCTCGAGAGCGGCTTCCCTGGCGTGATACTCCTCGGCCTTCTGCATCAGCCCCACACTCTTGATGGATACAACGGTCACAAGAATGAGGACCACGATTGCGGCCCAGATGATACCTGCCCGGTTTTGAAAGCGACGCCTTTTATACCGTGCTCTGGTTGCCATAATTCTCCTCTCGGACATACTCCTAATCCTGTATTCATTGTAATACAGGCGTTTTGAGGCTGTCAAATGTAGCGGTATAACTCTCCAACATCCTCTTTGTGGACAGTCTCCTGAACATCCAGAACTTCTACCTTTACATCCTTGTTGCCGAAGGCGATGGTGATCTTATCCCCAACCTTGACCTCTGCGGAAGCCTTGGCAGGTCTGTCATTTATCATCACCCTTCCTGCGTCGCAGGCCTCGTTTGCAACGGTCCTGCGCTTTATAAGTCTTGTTACCTTTAAATACTTATCGAGTCTCATTATTTAATTCCCCGACGCCGTTGATGCTGCGTCGTCTTCCTCCTTACTGCTGCTCTCTCCCGGTTCGTCATCCTCAGAGGGTTCATCCCCTGATGGCTCCTCGGGAGGAGTTGTTACTTCGCTGATGGCAGATGATGAATCTCCTCCGTCGGAAGAGTCCTCCGACGAAGCATCGCTGCCTCCATCGGATGAAGAGCCTTCGCTGGATGCCTCAGAAGAGGAATCCTCGCTTGAGGCCTCAGTGGATGCATCACTTGGAGAGGAACTGTCCTTGCTGCCATCTGATGATTCATCGTCTTTTTGTATCTTCTTAAGCTCAGGGAAGCTGTAGTTAAGGTCAGTCGCCTCAGTATCTACGCTTATCCTGTAGCTCTTGGTCTCATATCCCTCTCTTTTCAGGATGACCTCATGGGTTCCCGAAACCTTCTGAAAACTGCAGGGAATCAGGCCTATATATTTACCGTCCATGTACAGCTCCGCATTGTAGGGCGCATCCGCATAGATCTTGTGTCCTTCAATGACTTTGTGCTGTTCGGGTTTTTCCTTGTCCTGGCTGTTGGCGCTGATGGTTGAGGCAGTGGATGATGCTTCGGCAGAGCTTTTTTTGCCCTGATCTATTGTTCCGGTGCTGGTACCTACACTCTTTTTATTGGAAGCCTCATCTGAGACATCTCCTACCGAAACCCCTGCTCCCGATGAAGATGAACTTGAAGCATCGGCGCTTTCGTCCTTCTCCAGTTCTATCTTTACAACAGACTTTGGTGTTCCAACCTTAAGATATCTGTCCTGGGTCACATAGCCGTCAGCCATGAGCTTTAAGGAGTGATATCCGTATCTGATGGACTGGGGAACGTCAGTAAGAACCTTCTGTCCGTCCACGAAAACCTCTGCATCGGAAGGTGTTATCTCAAAAGTAACCAGGCCTTCCTTGGGCTTTGTAATGGTGACATTACTGGTATCCACCACAGTCTCCTTGTTTCTGGAGATGCTGACGGGCTGCTGATAGTTGGCCCCGTTTCCAAGGATCTGCATGGTATAGTCTCCCTCCGGTGCGCTGAGCAGCATGTTGGGAGATATCTTGTAGATAACTTCATTATCAAGTTCAAACCATGCACCCACAAGGCTGTGGTCCTCTACCGTATCCGAGGAAAGGCTCACATAGCCGTGGCCTCCCGTTACAATGACGCTGTAGATATCTTTGCCGATGCCCCTTACCGTTACTCTGTCGGTAGAAAGAACATCCTCTGCCAGGGCGGGCTCTCCGTCCGCCATGACCAGCGTTCTGGCATCAAGTTTGTAGGACTCTCCGTGGATCTTGGAGGCTCCGTCGCTTCGGATAAAATCATGGTCTCTGGTGTCCTCGATAACCCAGGCTTCATCCGAGATATCAAGGGTGGTGATATGTTTGGTGCTCTTTAGGAAGGTTACATCCACAATCTGCCCGATCTCCAAAAGGGCCGGGGAAAGCACCACTCCTCTCTTGTCATACATCATGCTGGTGTTGTCATAGTTTAAGGTGTAGGTCTTTCCAGTGGCGTGATTCCTGAAGCGTATGAGCTTTGCCTCCAGGTCTATATCCCTGATGGCTGCTGTATCCGCGGAGTCGTATTTACCCACAAGGGATATGTTGACCTTCCCGCTGTCAGTGGCCATAGCCTGCTGCCCCGGAATTACAGCCAAAAGAAGCATCACCAGTATGACCGCCCATGCAGTTGTCTTTTTCAGGTTACTAATCTTCATTTTCCCCTCACTCGCCATGATCCTTCATGAACACGTCTCTTAGGCGCTCCGGCTCTAGCAAATATTCCCTGGTATTATGGGATGGTTCTTCAAGTACATCGGAAAGCATGGCTTTTAAAATCCTGCCCATTTCGGGTCCGGGCTTAATGCCTGCCTCCTTGAGATCTCCGCCGTTTACAGCCAGATCTTTGATGGTTATGCACTCTTTTCTCTCGAGGATGAGCCTGTACTGCTCTCTGATGTTATCAAGATCATCGAGCTTGTCATCTCTCATATAGTCGCTCTGGGCCATGGTATCCGCGTATCTGACTTCCATCCAATAGGGGAAGTCTTCCGCTCCGACCCGGTTCATCATTTTCCTTACATTCTTGTCCGTAACCGGGAACCTGTCGTCATGGTATCTGATAAGGTTGCAGACCCTGTCCATGGTATCCCTGTCGAACTTAAGCCTTCTGAATATGGCTCTTGCCGCATCCACTCCCAGCTCCGCGTGGTCATAGAAGTGGTGTACACCCTTCTCATCTTCTGACATTGCATCAGGTTTGGCTATATCATGCAAAAGCATGGTAAGTCTCAGTATCCTGTCGGGACGCACATGCTTCATGCTCTCTATTATATGATCCCCCACATTGTAGGCGTGATGCTTGTTGTTCTGGGGAGTCTCCATGCACTTGTCAAATTCAGGCAGCACCACGGCTGTTATGCCAAGCTCATAAGCCGTCTTTATCTTCTCGGGATGATCGGAGGTGATGATCTTCACCAGCTCCGTCTGCACTCTCTCCGCACTTATCTTCTCAAGGTTCGGCGCCAGCTCTCTTATAGCCTCTACCGTTTGCTCCTCTATCTCGTAGTCCAGCTGCGCAGCAAACCTTACAGCTCTCATGATGCGAAGGGCATCCTCTGTAAGTCTCTCCCTGGGAACACCCACACATCTTATTATCCGGTCCTTAAGATCCTGCTCTCCGCCGAATCTGTCTATCAGGCCCTCTTCATCATTGTAAGCCATGGCGTTGATGGTAAAGTCACGCCTTTTCATATCCTCGGTAAGGTCCCTGGTGAAGGTCACCTCGCTGGGATGTCTGCTGTCCTCATACTTGCCGTCAATTCTGTAGGTGGTGACTTCGTACCCCTCTTTGCCCATCATGACCGTCACGGTACCGTGCTGTATCCCCGTGTCAACAGTCCTTCGAAACAGCTTCTTAACATCCTCCGGCATGGCATTGGTGGTAATGTCCCAGTCCTTTGGCTGCCTTCCAAGAAGCGCATCCCTAACACAGCCACCCACAATATAGGCCTCAAACCCTGCCTCATGAATGACTTCCAAAATCTTTTTAGGATTATCCGGAATAATGATCTTCATATTTAAATAATATCGTAAACCCCGAAATTTGTGAATTGAAACGTAAATAATTCACTTTTAAGGTTATAAGTTATATACTAAATATGTGAAATAATGAGGATTATTGTATGAAATTATGGAACAACCATCGATTCAGCAGGATCTTGGCTTTGGCTCTGCTAGTGGCGGCTATATGGCTGTTAGCAGAATCTTCCACACAAGTCCTTTCTCCCGGAGCAGAAGTGATAAGCCTCACCTCGGGATGGAATATAAGCAAAAACGGCGAGCAGTTGCCTACGGACTCACTGCTTGACGCTAATATCGGTGTCATAAACCATCAGGACGTCATCGTTATCACCCGGACTATTGAGGATTATGGCATAGTCACTCCGTGCGTTTCTCTTTATACTTCCCATACCATCAACGATGCATACGTGGATAATGTCCAGGTCTATTCTTTCGGCCGGGACTATTTCTCCCGGAACAAAACCGTTCCCAAGAAGAACAACTATATTCCCCTTGGCAATGACAGCGTAGGAAAAGAGCTGAAACTCATCATTAGCGGAACCAGGGACGGCGCCACTTCCGGTCTTCCCAACATACTCGTCGGAGAAAGAGGAACACTTTTTTCCTATGAAGTAATACGTATGAGGTATGATTTCCTGATAGGTCTGTTCCTCATTGCCCTGGGCCTGATCCTGATGGTTCTTTCCCCCTATATGGCCATATATCACCACAATGATCTGCGACTTTTCTTCAGCGGACTGTGCTCACTGCTCCTTGGAATATATAACCTTTCCTACTACGGCCTTATTGAGCTGATGTGCGACAACTCCCTTATCAACACCATAAGTGAGTATTCTTCCCTTTACAACATCCCCACCGCGCTTCTGGGGTATCTTATCTGCGTTTATCCGGGGAAGCTCAAAAAGGTCTTCAAGATTCTTTTTGCCTTTAACATCATGGTATTCCTTACCGTCCTGATACTGTGCGTATTCTCCGTGAGCAGGATTTCCGACTTTACCGGACTTTTACACACCATGGCCATTTCGGAAGGTCTTTTGTCGATCTTTGTGATCTTCTACGATTACGTCAGAAAGATGCGCCGCACCGGGAAAAGAAGCATCAACTCCGATGTGGTTTTCCTGATAGGAATACTGCTGTTTACATTCCTGTCAGTGTGCGACATACTGCGATACAACTATGAAAAATACCTCGGCAAAAGAGGCGAAGGTTACGCCACCATCACAGGCTTTACCTTCGGTTCCCTTGCCCTTGTTGCGTCTCTTCTTATAAGTTACCTTCTGTATATCATCTACAACTCAAATGTAGATTCCATGCAGAGCCGCATTGCATCCCTGGCATTCACCGATCCCCTGACCGGCCTTGCCAACAGGGCCCGCTGCGAGCAGGTTCTTGAAGTGCTCACTGAAGACCACAACAATTACACCATAATAAGCCTTGACCTCAACAAGTTAAAAGCCGTCAACGACTCTCTTGGGCATCACGAGGGAGACCGCCTGATATCCGGATTTGCCACGATTCTGTCCGACTGTTTCTGGGATGCAAACCTGGTGGGCAGAATGGGCGGCGACGAATTCATTGTGGTTCTTACGGATGACAGGGCGCTTAACTGCACCAGAAGGATCCATGAGCTCTATTCGATGATAAACGACTGGAACCGCAAGGAGCAGAATTTCCAGTACAGCACATCCTACGGCTATGCTTACAGCTATGAAGTTCCCTCCGGTTCTTCCCATGAGGTCTATATGCTGGCAGACAGCCGTATGTACGAAATGAAGCGGGAGCACCAGTCCCGTGAAGCAAAGGGGGTGGCAGGCAATGCGTAAACTACTCTCTTTCCTGGCGCTGGCATCCCTGATAACCATCGCGGTCTTTGCCACCGCCTTCAGATTCTTTACCTTCTCTCCCGAATATCCGATAAAAGAGATGGCTAAGGGTTGGACTGTTACATATCACGGTCAGCAGTATCAGAATACGAACCTGGAATCCTTAAGTCATCAGCTTGGAACCACCTTCTCCAGAGGTGATATCGTAACCTTAAGCCAGTTCGAAACCCTGGATGATCTCCATGTGCCCTTCCCTTACCTGGTCTTCAAGACTCAGTTCTGTGCCTACGAGATCTATCTGGATGACGAGCTTATTGAAAGCGCTTATGAACAGGCCCTGCTGGGCGGACAGTTTGTCGGTATCGGTTACAGCTACATTCCTCTCCCTACAGATTATGCCGGGAAAAGAATCACCATCAAGCTGTTTGTAACGGAAAATGCCACCAGAGCTGATATCATAAGCCCCATGATCGGAAATTTTGACGACCTTTACAGGGTAATCCTTCACTCTGCAATTTACGCCCTCGTAATGGGTGCCTTCATGATCATATTCGGCGGACTTTTCCTTCTGATCTCCATCCTTTTCTATATAAGATCAGCAGGAGTGTTAAGCCAGCTATGCTGCTCCCTTCTTACGGTCGCCCTGGGTGTCTGGACACTTACGGCCTTTAATCTGGTGGACAACTTTGTTCCCCCCGATGTCTCCACCACTGTGGAATTCGCCGCCATGTTCCTGTTTGTCCCTCTGATATACACCATAATCTATTCACTGCACCCAAGGAACAACAACCGCATACTGATGATCCTTATTGTGACATCCTTTTCCTTTGATCTGGTGTTTATCCTGATGCATGCATTAAACGTGGTGCATATAAACCATTTCCAGTATCCTTACTATCTGCTTTCGATACTGGGGATAGGAACACTGGTGGTCTACGACTATATTGACCTTACCGTCAAAGCCAGAAGCTCCTCTCAAAAGGTCTTGATGCTGGGCATCAATGTTCTTGCCCTGTCATTCCTGGCCTATGCTCTTATTGCATCCACGAGAAAGGTGGCCGATTACAGACAGTTCGGCCTTCTTGCGGGGCTGATGCCCACTGGGTGCCTGGTCTTTGTTGTCACCCAGCTTCTCAATTACTTCATTTTTATGACTCACTCTTTTGCCCAGAAAAAAGAGTATGCGGCTCTCACCAGAATTGCCTACATCGACAATCTCACCGGTCTTCCCAACAGAGCTAACTGCGACGAGCGCCTTGCCGAGCTGGATTCCGGCAACTCCAATTTCTGTATTTTAAGTCTCGACCTCAACGGCCTTAAGGAAGTAAATGACAACTCGGGACACCCGGCAGGAGACAGACTGCTTAAATCCTTTGCCGGAGCGCTGTCTGAGGAATTTGCCGAAAAGGGCATGTGTGCAAGAATTGGCGGTGACGAATTCCTGGTTCTTATAGAAGCCATAAGTTCGGACGTTCTTGATAAGATGCTGGAGGAGCTGGTCGAAAGGCTAAAGAAGCTTGATGAACAGGATCCTGAGATCAATCACAGCGTATCCTACGGCTATGCCTTCCGCGCAGAGACCACAGAGCACGATACCCACTCGGTTCTCATGCTGGCGGATCAGAGAATGTATGAGTTCAAACGCAAGTTTTACGCGCATATGAGCAGCAGATAAACTTGACAATGGCTGAATAAAAAACTAAAATCCGTCTTATAGTAAAAGACAGGAGAACATTTAAAATGGCTGATAACAAGAAACTTGTTTCTGAAATCACCTCTATGGATGAGGATTTCACACAATGGTATACCGACGTCTGCATCAAGGCAGATCTGGTCAGCTACTCAAATATCAAGGGCTGCATGGTAATTAAGCCTGCAGGATATGCTATTTGGGAGCTTATCCAGAAGCATCTGGATGCAAGATTCAAGGCGACAGGAGTACAGAACGCATACCTTCCCATGTTTATTCCCGAGTCTCTTCTTCAGAAGGAGAAGGACCACGTTGAGGGCTTTGCCCCCGAAGTAGCATGGGTAACTCATGGCGGACTTGAGCCTTTGACCGAGAGATACTGTGTACGACCCACTTCAGAGACACTTTTCTGTGATTATTATAAGGGAGAGATCCACTCCTACAAGGATCTTCCTCAGGTACTGAACCAGTGGTGCAGCGTAGTTCGCTGGGAGAAGGAGACAAGACCTTTCCTTAGAAGCCGCGAGTTCCTTTGGCAGGAAGGTCACACAGCTCACGCCACCATGGAAGAGGCTGAGGAGCGCACACAGCAGATGCTCAATGTTTATGCCGACTTCCTTGAGAACGATATGGCTATCCCCGTTGTAAAGGGACGCAAGACTGACAAGGAGAAGTTTGCCGGCGCTGAGGCCACCTACACAGTAGAAGCCCTGATGCATGACGGAAGAGCTCTTCAGAGCGCAACCAGCCACAACTTCGGAGATGGTTTCGCAAAGGCCTTCGGCATCCAGTACGCAGGCAAGGACAACCAGCTCCACTATGTATGCCAGACTTCCTGGGGACTTACCACCAGAACCATCGGAGCCATGATCATGGTACACGGCGACAATTCAGGACTTGTTGTTCCTCCTAAGATCGCCCCCATCCAGGTTGTGGTCATCCCGATCCAGCAGAAGAAAGAGGGCGTTCTTGATGCCGCTTATGACATCGCAAAGAGCCTTTCCGATTACAGAGTAAAGACTGATGATACAGACAGAACCCCCGGCTTTAAGTTCGCCGAGCAGGAAATGCGCGGAATCCCGATCCGTGTTGAGATCGGCCCCAAGGACCTTGAAGCAGGCAAGTGCGTACTTGTAAGACGTGATACCAGGGAAAAGATTGAAGTAGCTATCGCCGAAGTTCCCGCCAAAGTCGGAGAGCTTCTTGATACCATCCAGAACGATATGCTTGCAAGAGCAAAGGCTCACCTTGCTGAGCACACCTTCGCAGCTCACAACAAAGAGGAGTTTGCAGAGGCCTTCAAGGAGACCAAGGGCTTCGTTAAGGCCATGTGGTGCGGATGCCGCGAGTGCGAGGACCAGATTAAAGAAGAGTTCGCCGCAACCAGCAGATGTATCCCCTTCGAGCAGGAAAAGCTCGCAGATACCTGCGTAATGTGCGGAAAGCCCGCCACCAAGATGGTATATTGGGGCAGGGCATACTAATACAGGCCAGTCCCAGGACTCACACGTAGATGCTTGCGTTCGTCTGCGTCGTGATTTGCCAGCAATCAAAAACCGCTAAATGTCTCATTTCATGTTATTCAGAGAAATCGACATTTAGCGGTTTTTTCTTGTGCAAATCATCTCCTCGTCCGAGAGCAGCGCATCTTCGCGTGAGCCCTGGGACTGGCAAATATACACATCTCTAGCCCGTAATATTCTAATTCGAGCTTGGCTACTTAATTGTATTTGAAATATGCTTTAAGTTTTCAAAAATTCAGTTTTGTTTCCTTAGTATTGCAAGGCGCTGGGTGGCACGGGACACGGCTGTGTAGAGGCAGTGACGGCCAAGTTCGGTGTCGGGGTACATTTCGGTATCGGCGTCTGCCAGGATGACGTTGTCGAACTCCAGGCCTTTGGCCAGGGGAAGTTCGATGAAGAAGGCGCCGCTCCCGGGGAGGGAGTCCTGCTCTTCCATTACGGGAGGCGCGTCTTTTCCAAGAGCTCCGGCGATTCTGTCAACGCTATAGCCGTTGCGGCAGATGATGGCGGTAAGGCCGTCCTTGGCCGCAAATTCTTTAATGAGTTTTTTTAGGGCTGCCACACACTCTTTTTCCGAAGCGCAATTAATTTCGGTTACGGATTCTCCCGGGCGCTTTACGCTTGAAACCTGGAGTTTCTTCTCCTCAGGCAAAAGAGCCGAGAACTTCTCGGTGATCTCCGGGGAACTTCGGTAGCTGGTCATAAGAGGAAGCTCCACAAACTGTTTGCCCTCGGCTGCTGCCATCTCTTCAAGTCCCTTAAAGGTGACGGTTCCCTCGCGGATAGCCTGGAATTCATCTCCCAGCATCATGAAGCGGGCTGAAGGGAAATACTTCCTGAATACCTTTATCTGGGCGGAAGTATAATCCTGCACCTCATCGATCATGATGTAGCGCATGTTTCTGTCGCACTCCCCTGTGAGCTCCATTCTTGTATAGAACCACTCCGCAGCGGTGATCCCGCCGCTTCCAAGGATCCGCTGTGCCACGTGGGATACGTTCACAAAGCCGCAGTGCCTTATCGTGCTAAGTGCTCCGCCGTAGTCGTTCTCAATACGGTTGTCCTCGGCGGCATCGGATTTGGCAACACTTTCGGTGTCCTCAAAGTTGTCCCTGCTCATATTGTGAAGGGCCGCCTTTGCTCTCTCCTCCAGCTCTGTGGCTACATTCTGGATAAGGCGGACACCCATGGGGAACTGCTTGAACTTCTTTACAACAGAGAGCACTTCACTCTTTGTCATTACCACTCGGTCTTTTTGTTTTATGTCAAAAAAGTCTTCTGCCTCCGGGGTAAGAGTCGGCAGAATATCATGTATCTTTTCAAGGCTTCCGTCCTCGGTGTGATCGTACTCGGGATCATCAACGGGAACGCCTGTCATCTTGAGGAATTCTCTCCAGGTAAGGGTGAGAGGATTGGTCTCGCCAAGATCCGGAAGAACGTTGTCTATATAGTCCCTGAATACCGGGTTAAGTGTGAGAAGGCACACCTGGTCAGGACGCAGGGTCTTTCTTTTCAGGTAAAACAGATATGCTATCCTCTGCAGAAGAACTGAGGTCTTGCCGCTGCCTGCGATACCGTTCACCAGAAGATAGGGAACATCAGGGTATCTTATGACCGTGTTCTGCTCCTTCTGAATGGTGGCAGTTATGGCCTTCATCTTGTCAGAGTGAGCCTGGGAAAGAGACTGCAAAAGCATGGGATCTTCTATGGCAATCTGGGTATCAAAGAAGGCAAGGAGCTTATCCTTTTCTATGTCAAACTGCCTGCGAAGCTTAAGGTCTACAGGAATTGTCCTGTCATCAACGGTATAGCTCGTCTTGCCGTTTTCCTGGTTGTAGTAAACCTCCGCAATGGGAGATCTCCAGTCCACAACCATCTGATCGTAGCCGTTCTCGGAGATGGCTGCTCTTCCGATGTAGTAATCCTCGGTGATAGTCTCACCCGGGAACTGTACCTGAATCTTGGCAAAATAAGGAGATTCCAGAAGTTTATTCACAGTATTAAGGCGTTTGTCCAGAGAACTGCTCTCAACATTATAGGTGTCGATATAGCGGTTCCACACCTCGATCTCTGCCAGGGTCTCCATGGTGGTCTCAATATCCGCATAGTCAAAACGGATATTGTCACGGATGTCATTCTTGTCATCAACGGCCTTCTCATTAAGATCCGCGATCTGACCTTCAATGCCCTTTTTTATATCCAGCAGTTTACCGTAGGTCTTTGTAAGGTGCGCCTGTTCCTTCTCGAATATGTCTTTATTCATAGATTATCCTCGTCTGGATTCGTCCCTGTCGTTGTACTTTGACAGCACAACCTCTCCTGTCTTAAGGGTTGCAGGGACATCAATAACTCTCTGGTTCGATGATCCCCTGAAGCGGAGCATGAGATCTCTTTTGTCCTCTTCAAATTCTCCATCCACCAGGATATCGATATTCTCAAGGATAGCCGGCGTGTCGTCGCTATGACAGCGCTTGTTGGACTCATCCGTAAGTTCATCCCAGGTATAACCGCTGTAGATCCAGATGGTCTTCTTGGGGAGCTCTTTCTTTATCCTGTCGATGAATGGCCTGAGGACCTTCTGGTTTACCACTTCCATGGGCTCTCCGCCCAGTATGGTAAGTCCGTTTATATAGTCCGGTCTTAGGGACTCTATTATCTCATTTTCTACGTCTTTCGAAAAGGGGTTACCATAGCCAAAATCCCAGGTCATCTCATTAAAGCATCCCTTGCAGTGATGGGTGCACCCCGACACAAACAGCGATGTGCGGCATCCTATTCCGTTTGCTACGTCCGTAAAAATGATCTCGCCGTAGTTCATATTTCCTCCTATGATGAAACAAGGCCGGAGAAGCTCCGACCTTGCGCTTGTTCACTGTGTAAATTGGTTTTAGCAGGAGCTCTTTGAGTTGGACATATGAAGAACTCTTTCCTTGATCTCCTGTGTACGTCCCTGGTTCCAGAACTGGGTTCCGATGTATCCACAGGTACGTCTTGCAACGTTCATCTTGTTCTGATCGCGGTTACCGCAGTTAGGGCATTCCCAGATAAGCTTTCCGTCTGTATCGGTAACGATCTTGATCTCTCCGTCGTAGCCGCAGCACTGGCAGTAGTCAGACTTGGTATTCAGCTCTGCGTACATAATGTTGTCGTAGATATACTTCATAACTGAAAGAACCGCATCCAGATTGCTGTTCATATCGGGAACCTCAACATAGCTGATGGCTCCTCCCGGTGAAAGTGCCTGGAACTCAGCCTCAAACTTAAGCTTTGTGAAGGCATCGATCTGCTCTGTTACGTGAACATGATAGCTGTTGGTGATGTAATTCTTGTCTGTAACCTCGGGAATGATCCCAAATCTCTGCTGAAGAGCTTTAGCAAACTTGTAGGTTGTGGACTCAAGTGGTGTTCCGTAAAGGCTGAAGGAGATATTCTCCTTGGCGCGCCATGCTGCGCACTTGTCATTGAGGAACTGCATTACCTTAAGAGCGAAGTCCTTGCCCCTTTCATCTGTGTGGGATACACCCTTCATATACTTGGTGCATTCGCAAAGTCCTGCGTAGCCCAGGGAAATTGTTGAGTAATTGCCGAACAGAAGGGGATCGATCTTCTCGCCCTTTTTAAGCCTTGCCAATGCTCCGTTCTGCCAGAGAATGGGAGCTACATCAGAAGGTGTTCCGAGAAGTCTGTTGTGTCTTGCCATAAGAGCTCTGTAGCAAAGCTCGCATCTCTCGTCAAGGATCTGCCAGAATCTGTCTTCATCCTTGGCTGAAGAGCAGGCAACATCTACAAGGTTAAGGGTTACAACACCCTGATTGAATCTGCCGTAGTACTTGTGAGTTCCCTCAACATAGTTAAGGGCATGTGCCTTGTTTCCTGCATTGCAAAGGCCCTCTGCAAGGCTCTCATTGTCGGGAGTAAGGAATGATCTGCATCCCATGCATGGATAAACATCGCCCTTCTTGAGCTCTTTCATCTTCTTTGCAGAGATGTAATCGGGAACCATTCTCTTGGCTGTGCACTTAGCTGCCAGCTCTGTGAGGTAATAATACTTGGAATCCTCGTGGATGTTATCCTCGTCAAGAACATAGATGAGCTTGGGGAATGCGGGTGTGATCAACTGACCCTTCTCATTCTTAACTCCTGTGATACGCTGCTTGAGCATCTCCTCGATGACAAGTGCAAGGTCTTCTCTTGCCTGTCCGTCTTCTACCTCATCAAGGTACATATATACTGTGATGAAAGGAGCCTGTCCGTTGGTGGTCATAAGTGTGATGACCTGATACTGGATAACCTGGCATCCTCTCTCAACTTCTTTTCTTACACGCATCTCTGCGATCTCATTGACCTGTTTCTTGTTGATCTTCATTCCGGCGGTCTCAAACTCGAGAGCAACTTCCTTGCGGAACTTCTGTCTGCTGATATCAACAAAAGGAACCAGGTGGGAAAGAGTGATACTCTGTCCGCCGTACTGTGAGCTGGCAATCTGTGCGATGGCCTGTGTTGCAATGTTGCAGGCTGTTGAAAAGCTCTTGGGACGCTCGATCATGGTCTCGGAGATAACTGTTCCGTTCTGGAGCATATCCTCAAGGTTTACAAGACAGCAGTTGTGCATGTGCTGTGCAAAGTAATCTGCGTCATGGAAGTGGATGATCCCCTCTTCATGAGCCTTAACAACATCTTCGGGAAGGAGGAATCTTCTGGTGATATCCTTACTCACCTCTCCTGCCATATAATCTCTCTGAACGCTGTTAACGGTGGGGTTCTTGTTGGAGTTCTCCTGCTTAACCTCCTCGTTGCTGCACTCGATAAGAGACATGATCTGCTCGTCAGTGGTGTTGGCCTTTCTGACAAGAGCACGTTTATAACGATAGGTGATATATTTACGTGCAACCTCGAACTTACCTGACTTCATAAGTCCGGCCTCAACCATATCCTGGATCTCCTCCACGCTGGCTGCACGGGTAAGGGAAGCGCACTGCTTCTCAACGGCCCTTTCTATATCACTGATCTGGCCATCTGTAAGTTTCTTCTCTTCTGTTACTTCGTCATTTGCTTTCTCTATAGCTGCCAGAATCTTCTTGCCGTCAAAAGCAACTTCTTTTCCGCTTCTCTTGATAATCTTCATAAAAACCCCCTATACATTAGATAAAAACAGTAAATAAAAACAGTTGTGATATACGGATTGCTTCTCTCTATTTTTGAGTCACCTATATCACAACATCTTGTGGTCTATAACAATGATAATACATTATATTGATTAATGCAAGGCTAAATATTCCTTACTTCCTCCAGGCGCAAATGCAGTCTTTTCAAGTGTTCCAGGGTTTTTTCGTCCTCGACTCTTTTCCCGGAGAAAAAATATTCTGTATTTCGTAAACACAATATATTGTGCTTTATCTCATCTTCATCAACATTATCCTGTGACCAGTTAAGATCAAGGACTTCGGCAAGGTGCCTGACCGTGCCTTTGTTGCCGTCTATAAGAAGGGTTCCTTCGCCAAAGTACCTTCTGTAGGCGGGCTTAAAGTAATTAAAATGGGTGCAGCCCAGAACCAAGGCGCAATATCTGCTCTTGTCAAAGGAAGAAAACTGCTGCCGAAGGTATTCATCCACTGCCTCTGACTCAAACTCTTCCCTCTCTGCGAATTCCACAAGCCTTGGCATCGCCAGAAGGTCCACCCTGTGGTCCCCGTCAACTCTGTGGAGCAAATCCTTTAACTTATCTTCTCTGATGGTCACAGGGGTTGCAATCACCATGATGCGCTTGCCTTCCGTGCCCTCAACCGCAGGCTTTACCGCGGGTTCCATTCCAAGGATGGGGAGGTCATAGCGGCGCCTCAGCTCCTTAATGGCAACGCTGGTGGCGGTGTTACAGGCCACAACAATCGCCTCAGCTCCCTGGGATATCAGAAACTCAGTGATATCCGTGGCAAACCCGATTATCTCCTCCGGAGTCTTTGTGCCATAGGGCACATGATCTGTATCCGCATAAAAAATAAATTCTTGCTCCGGCAGGCGGTGACAGGCCTCATTAAGGACTGACAGTCCTCCTATCCCGGAATCAAAAATTCCAATCTTCATAGCTTTCCTCGCTTAAGATTATGTTAAAATATCCTTATGAATGAGAAGAAACTTGACGAACTGCAAAAACTTTATGACAACCCGAGGATAGGTGCCTTTGTCCAGGAGATATGCGAGTACTACGCAACCTCCGACAGCTATGAGGACAATTCCTATCAGGATGAGATAGAACCCCGCGACTTAACAGAGGCAGTCTATACCCTTTTCTGCCTTCAGTGCAGGGAGCAGATCCTGGATGAACTTTCCCTTGTGGGCCGGAAATATCCCGGTGTCTACGAATCCGTCAGAACACTTCACAATAAACTTCTTATCAACATGGACTACCGCCTTCTTGAAAAGGAGTGCACAGGAATTATAACAGCCCATAAACCGGATGTCACGTCCCGGGATATTTTAGACCATGTTGAATCCTGCACCAGATCCAGCGATACGCTATCTGATGCTCTGGATAAATTCTATAACTGGCTGCACTAATCCGTCAGTTTTCCTTAAGATACTTCATCGAGGCGTAAACCTGCTGCCCGTCAACTTCCAGAATGGCCCAGGTGCCCTCATTATTAACCGCGATACGCTTCAGGATATCTCCCTCAGGCACCAGACCAACCACGGAACTTGAAGTATCGGGGCCTGACCGCAGATTAAGAAGTGATGCGCCTGTTACGGTAACAGTATCGTTCTTCTCCACAAATCCTTCCGGAAGCGTAAGGCTTGAGACTTCTGTCTGCACCTCATCCGGATCTTTTGCAAAGTATCTGTCAAAAACTTTTACCTTAAGGGCAAATATAATAAAAGCTAGGATGATCACACCGGTGATGATGGACGCCACACGAACCACCAGGTCCATGTTTATGCCGCCTTCATCCTCATCGTCATAATCTTCCTCGTCATAATCTTCCTCGTCGTAATCTTCTTCGTATTCTTCTTCCCGCTCTTCATAGCGGGCCTCTTCCCGGCGGGGCGGTCCTTCTTTCCTCTCCTCCCTTACCGGCTCCTCCCGGCGGAGGTCTTCGCTGCGCTTTGCTGCCGGCGCTTCTTCCCTCTTCTTTTCCTTCTGCCTCTGATGGATATATTCCTCCCTCTCCTCTTCATTAAAGAAGTTCTCGGGATCTTCGATCTTAATATCCAAGGCCGTGAGAGTCTCATCACCGGGTTTCTTCACAGACTCTTCCTTGGGAGCAGTCTCTTTTTCAATCTTTTCAGAAGCCTCTTCCTGCCCCGATTCCCTTTTCTTGTAATCCTCGAAGTTCATAATCTTGTCTGCCAAAACGATTCTCCTCCGTACAGATAGAAAATGCTGGCTTTTTCAAGCCAGCACCTTGTCTATTATACCCTGTAATTTCGCTTTGTTAAGAGCTCCAACTGCTGTCTCAACAACTTCGCCGTTCTTGAAAAATGCAAACATCGGAATCGACATAACATTGTATTTCTGAGCTATATCAGGTGACTGATCAACGTTGATCTTCATAACCTTGAGCTCGCCGTCGTACTCCTCTGCAAACTCATCTATGATGGGAGCCATCATCTTGCAAGGTCCGCACCAATCTGCTGCAAAATCTACCAGAACCGGCAGCTTGCTGTTGATAACTTCTTCTTCGAAATTCTGACTGTTTAATGAGTAATCCATTTGTTATTTCCCCTTTCTGCTTATGATGTACTTGTAAATGGGATTTCCTAATGAAGAGAATCTCTCTTCATATTCCGTCATAACGTTGCCCTCATTCATGACCGGGTCGTTATGGAGGTCCCTTGTAACCGCATCCAGAGTCCATCCCGCAGGTTCAATCTCTTCCAGTGCAAATTCGAACAGATCTTTGTTGTCTGTCTTGAATTCCACCACGCCGTCAGGTTTCATTATCTGATCGTAGCGCTTCAAAAACTCTCTGGAAGGCAGCCTTCTCTTGGCATGTCTGTCCTTAGGCCATGGATCTGAAAAGTTAAGGTAAATCCTGTCCACCTCATCCGGTGCAAATACCTCACACAGAACCTCCGCATCCATACGAATAAACTTCACATTGGGAAGAAGGAGCTGTTCCTGCTTCTGTATCGCCCGAAGGAGGACGCTTGAATATTTCTCAATCCCTACGTAATTGATATCAGGATGAAGCGTTGCCAGATCCATGAGGAATCTGCCCTTGCCCATCCCTATCTCAATATGTATGGGATTATTGTTTCCAAAAACCTCTTTATGCCAAAGTCCTTTTTTCTTTTCAGGATCTTTTACCGTAAAATCGCTGTCTGCTATAACTTCACGGGATCCTGCGATGTTACGTAATCGCATTATTATTCCTGCCTGTAAGTCTTATACTAGAATTTTACAACATTTGCCCCAAGTTGGGAAGTATTGTATTATTTAAGGTACCATGAACCAAAAAAACACTAAAACACACGGTTTTAACTTCATATACAGGCTCGCAGCATGCATTCTTGCTGCACTTGTCATGATCCCGAAAGCTGCACCTTATGTGTATGCAGGCTATGAGGAGGAAGCTCAGCTTAGAAAAGAGCTTCCTATCCAGTCCAATGACATTCCCGGATGGCCCCATGGTCCCGAGATCACCGCTCAGTCCGCCATAGTAATGGAAGCCACAACAGGCACCATTCTCTATGCCAAGAACATTCACGAAGAGCTCTATCCCGCCAGCACCACCAAGATCATGACCTGTCTTCTGGCTGTGGAAAACGCAAGCCTCTCCG
Organism: Butyrivibrio sp. FCS014; assembly: GCF_000526935.1. Taxonomy (GTDB): domain Bacteria; phylum Bacillota; class Clostridia; order Lachnospirales; family Lachnospiraceae; genus Butyrivibrio. The sequence continues at coordinate 272,380 of NZ_JAHA01000008.1, forward strand.
ACAAGATCACCTTTTCAAACGACGCGGTGTTCAGCGTCCCTGCGGGTGGTTCCAACATCGGTATGGATGTCGGTCAGTCCATAACCTTAGAGCAGGCTCTTTACGGAATAATGGTAGGCAGTGCCAATGAAGTGGCAAATGCCGTGGGAGAGCATGTAAGCGGCAGCATCGACGGCTTCATTGACCTTATGAATTCCAGGGCAAAAGAGCTGGGATGTACCAACACACATTTTGCCAATACCAACGGTCTTCAGGCCGATGACCACTACACCAGCGCCTACGATCTGGCCCTGATATCGAAGGCTTTTTTCGCCAACGAGCTTCTGTGCAAGGTGGGAAATACCCCCCGCTATCACTTCACAGCCACCGCTACCCAGCCCGACGACTTTTACCTCAACAACAAGCACAAGCTTATTACCGGCGAGATTGCTTATGAGGGAATCGTGGGCGGCAAGACCGGATATACGGATCTTGCAAGGGAGACACTGGTGACCTGCGCCGAGAAAAACGGTATGAAGCTTATATGCGTGGTGTTCAAGGACGAGTCCCCCGCCCAGTTCACCGATACCGTGACACTGTTTGATTACGGATTCAACAACTTCCGCAGTGTCAATATATCTGACAGTGATACCCGCTATATGCCGGATGATTCATTGTTCTTCGAATCTGATAACGATGTATTCGGAAAGGCCGGAACCATCTTAAAGCTTGATGGTTCAGACACTGTCATCATTCCCAAAACTTCAGGGATTGAAGATACCGATTATGAAATAAGATATGACCTTACGGAGGAGGAAAGGAAGGCCTATCCCACTGCCATCGCAAGAATCGATTACTCTTTTTCCGGCACACCCATAGGCAGCGCCCATGTGTGCTACTCGGCGGCGGGTACGGGAACAAGCCGCAGCTCCACCGCTCAGGTAAGGACTGTATATGTAAATGTCAAGATACTGATAATCATCGCCGCTATCCTTGTTGCCCTGTTGTCTGTCATCGGTGCCATTGCTGCGGGGATATCCAATAATAAGACCCATTCAAGCAGAAACGACCGTATGAGATTCAACAGAAGGAAACGGGAATCACGAAAACTGCGATTTAAGAATAAAAAGTTCTGAAAAGAGAGGTAATGCCGGACGACCAGTGTCATCCGGCATCTTTCACATATAAATGTGAGGGTTTAAGGAGTGGAAAATTTATTTACATAAGGTCGGCAACAAAGTTTGCTACCTTACTCATGTCTTCAGTGGGTTCAAAGCGGGCTACTACATTGCCCTCCCTGTCGACAACGAACTTGGTAAAGTTCCATTTGATCTCCGGATTGTTCTTATAATCCTTATCTATCTTCTTGAGCATCATGCTCATGGCAAGAGCCTTAGGTCCTTTGCCGAATCCCTCGAAGCCCTTCTGACTCTTAAGGAATCCATAAAGAGGAATAGCTGTCTCGCCGTTAATATCTACCTTCTTCATCTGAGGGAACTTGGTGTTGTAGTGAAGCTGGCAGAACTCGTGAATCTCTTCGTCTGTACCGGGTGTCTGTCCTGCGAACTGGTTGCAGGGAATATCAAGAACCTCAAAGCCCTGATCGTGGAACTTCTCGTACATCTCCTCGATATCCTTGTAGTGAGGTGTAAAGCCGCAGCCTGTTGCTGTGTTAACAACAAGAACTACCTTGCCTTTGAAGTTCTCCATTGAGAAATCATTACCCTGAGCATCCTGAACTGAATAATCATAAAATCCCATTGCGTTGTCCTCCATTTTGGAAACTATGTGTATGTGTATTTGCATCTTTATGTGATAATCAATTGCGTTCAATTTAATTGTATTATATTGTGTGCAATCTAATTTGTCAACACTTTTTTTGTAAAAACAGCAGAACCCTTGAAAATACGGGCTCTGCTGCCATTTTTATTTCTGTCTTTTTTTAATTTTTCTCTGTTTTGCCTTCATAGCTTCCACCTCTTCAGGAGAAATAAACCTGCTGGTTTTAACTACGTAAAGGTTTCCGTCCTCAGCCTTTTTTATCCTGACCTTGGACTTCATGAATCCATGCTTGTCGCAGATTGCCACACTGTAGTAATGCTTACCGTTGGGGGAGAACCACTTCACCTGCCGCTTGATGCTCTTCTTGCACAGATAGCATCTGGTGCCCATGATCTCCATGTTCTCCAGTATGTCTTCCTTTGAAGGAAACTCCCTGGAGATGAACTTGGCGTAGGAATCAAAGACTATCCGGATCTCCTGGCTCTTGTTCTTGGGTGTGACATAGGTGTCAAAGGAGATCCTTCCCAGTATCTTTTCCGAAAAGGTGGCAAAGACCTTGGCTGTGTACTCTGCGTCCGCCTGAGCTCTGTGAAAGGGAATATCCTTCTCTATTCCAAGCTCATCCACCGCAGCCTCCAGAGACTTCCTTGATCTTCCGTCATCCCTGGCAAGGCTGTAGAGCTTTTGTACATCATAGAAGGCCAGTGGCCTGTCGGACAAAAGGGGCATCCCGAAGAAGTCCAGATTTCGCTGGAACTCCGTAAGATCCAAGGGTCCCCAGCTGCAAAACTTGGGGTCCTCTCCGCACCAGGCAAGGAAATCCGAGGCCACCTTCTCGAAGGGCTCACCCTTTTCCAAATCTTCCATGGACAAATGTATCAGCTTCCCGGTGATCCTGTGCATATGCCTGTGGACCTGAGGTTTTATAAGTCCGGAGAACTCTCCGATCTTCTGCCTGTTTTCATCTAATTTGACCGCACCTATCTCCACAATCTCAAAGGCAAGCGTCTTGCCGTTTCTTGTGACCGGTGCATCTCCCTGGTTCCACTCCAGGTCAAAAACAATATAACTTCCCATCTAAATAAACTTTCTGACTTTGATAAAGAGTCTTCCCTTTCTGGTGGTGCCGCCGGGCCCGTCGTAAATGAACTTGCCCTTACCCCGGACCGATACCCGTGCTCCTGTCTTAAGGTCATACCCGCCGCTGTAGGCGGTCCGCCCGTCGATGAATACCTGCTCTGCCTCGATGAGTCTCTGGGCCTCTGCCCTTGAAAGATTATATACAAAGGCTATGACTGCATCGGTCCTCTCTGAAGCAACGCTCCCCGAGGCCTCTTCAAAGCGGGGTCTTATGTCACACTCCGAGCCGTTTACTATGCTGCATTTTACCGAGGTGTGCCGTATCCTTATAAGCTCCCTGCAGACCATGTCCGCCACTTCCGTGGTGGTGAAAATATATGCCTCTTTTTCCCCGGTTAAGATGTCCCCGATCTGGTCTCTCTCGATGCCCAGGTTCATAAGGGCCCCGAGATAATCCCTGTGATTTAAGTCATCCGAGAACTTCTCCTTGACGGGAGTGACGTGGATGCAGGTCAGTACATCCGGCTCCGCCCCCTGCTGCTCAAGGAATTCCTCCTCGCTTATATAATCGGGCAAAAAACATATCATGGCCCGTTCAGCATCGGGGAATCCCCCGTAGACCACGTAGTGGGCTCCCATGTACTCGTGCACGTTTGAGGATATCCCCTCCGAGGAGAGGATCTGGAAAAACGCTGCCAGCTCCGACAGGGAAAGGAAATCCGTGTGGGTTATAAAACTGTTGTTAAAAGCTCTTCCTGCCAGGTCCTTGATGCGGCCCGACAGGAAGTCACGACTTTTTTCTTCCATATAGTATTAGTAAGTAAGTGTATTTGTCCAATAATTCTGATTGTAAATATCCGTGAAGCGATAGGTTACATAGGCCTTTCCATCGCCTACAGGGAGGTTCTCGATGACCATATCCTTCATATCCTTGTCAACGGTCATGGTCTCGCCAATGTAGTATACACCCTGGAACTGCTTGTCATAGGTGTAGCCGTCGCATACGAAATCTATCTTATCACCCTCCTGAAGCTCAGTGAGGTTCTTGGCTATTGTGTCGGTCTCCCCTTCCACATAGTCGCGGCAGGCACCGGCCACATATCCGTTCTCATTCTCTGAGTCGAATACCAGGATGAGGTTGGATCTCTCTCCGTTGATCTCGCAGGGAACGCGGCCAAAGATAGCGTAATCATCACCGTTCTGCTCCATATCAATGAAGTAGTAGGATACGATCTGCTTGTCGATGGCAAGCCAGGTCTTGTCGCTCTGGGATTTTAAGTTGCCATCTTCATCGAAATCCATGACGTTGTCATAGCCCAGGTTAAGAAGGCCCTGACCGTCATCATAGTACATGTTAAGCTCAAGATCCTGTACCATTGCCCACTGCTCTGCGGGAAGTGAGATAACATCCTCGCCGGCTGCATTGGTGGTCCACATCAGGGATGTGGTGTCAAACTGATGGTCCGCAATATAGGATGCTGCGTAGTCCACATCAACTCCTCTTCCAAGGAATGCGGAGTTGGAGGATGTAAGTCCCGATACGCTGCTAAGGTCGCTGGAAAGGAAGGTGTTAAGAAGCTGTCCTATAAGCTCTGCGGAAGATCCGCCTGAGCTTCCGCCCATACCGGAGAGGTCTCCGAACAGGGACGGCATTGCTGTGCCGGTTCCGCCTGATGCTGCCTGGCCGTATACGTTCATGGAAGCAAAGCTTGAAATACAGTTCTTGTATTCCTCATCCATTCCGATATCGTCATAGGTGTCGCATACAGTATCCAGCTTCTTGGTCTGCTGATAAGGGAAGTAGATGGAAAGGCCGTAGGCATTGGTCATGTTGGAGCTGGTCCTGTTGTACTTGATGGCACTCCTTAAAGTAGCCGCCAGCTCTTTTGCCTCATCTGTTCCCATGCGGGTTGCGAAATCTATAAGGTCTACCTGATCGATCCTTGAGGACTGGGCAAACTCCCTGGTATTGCTGCGGGCACTTGATACAGTCTGGAAATCGTTGTTTTTGATGTGCTCAGTTGTGTCCTTGGAGAAATCAGCAAGCTCCGAAGGAACGGTCTGTGAGAGCTCGGCAAGATCCACCAGTGACAATGTTGTCTTCTGTCCGGGGCATGTCTTCTCACAGGCTGCTGTAAAAGAGTCTATGATGTTTTTGCCGATCTGTAAGGTGTCCATTGAGGTGTCTTTGCCAAGGGCTGTAAGCCAGTCGGTGTAGTACCAGCCAACGCCGGGCTCTGTCTCCTCGGAAGCCACCAGGTAATCCGCGTAGTTGGAAACAACCAGGGCATTCTCCACGGTAGCCATAAGACAGGTGTCAAAGCCAACAAAATCAAAGGTCACGCCGCCGTTTTTAAGGGCTGTGTTTATGCCGCCAAGGGACATGGCTCCCGCTGTGGGGAATTTCTCATCATAGCCGTAGCCGCCGGTGGTTCCTCCGCCGTGATCCCAGAAGATAAGGATGTTTCTGTTGGCAGGGAAATTGGAAGCTGCCCACTTGATATAGCCGGAAAGAGTGTCGGCCTTTGTCATGGGAACGCTGCCAAGGTTATCCTTGAGCATTAAGAGCTTCTTGTCCTTGATCTGATAGATCTGGTTTGTGGAGCTGGAAACCACGTTGTTCTGCCACTGCTTGGCGCCGCCGGTGTAGATGATGAGGTTAACGTTGTCGCCAAAGTCAGCTGAGAGCATCTCCTGAAGGTCTCTTGAAGCCATGCCGCTTCTGGACTCAAGGTCCGCTCCGCACATGTAAACCATGATGGTAACGACGTCTTCGCCGCCGCCCTTTATAACAGTGCGCTTTGCTCTTGCCTGTGAATCAACGGAAGTGTTGAGTTTTCCGGTGTTGTTGTCACCGCTCCAGGCCGCATTACCGCCGCCGGATGCTCCCATGTAGGGGCTGTAGCCGCCGCCGAGAAGAGATCCAAGCATTGATGACATTCCCGAACCGGTGGATGTTCCCGTAGATGTGGAAACCCCTGATGAAGATCCCGTCTGAGTTGATGTAGAGGGCGTTGTTGTAGTTGTTGTATAGTCAGTAAGGGACGAACCTGAGCCGCCTCCGCCAAGAAGGGCTGACAATCCGCCACCGCCTCCCAGCATAACAAGGGCCAGGACCACGATGATCATGAAAAGAGGGCTTCTGCCTCCGGCTCCGCGCTGTGAGCCGCCTCCGCCGCTTCCCGATGATCCGGGCGGCAGTCCGTTACTTCCTCCCACAGGGCCGCTGTAGCCCCCCGCTTCTCCTCTTCTGTGAACGCCGGAACCTCCGGTTCCCACATTCTTTTTTCTGCCTGTAGGTCTGTCTTCCATAATTGCCTCCCGTCTGCCAGATTCATATTTAAATTCATATTTTCTGTAAACTTACATTTATATGTACGAATTCCCGTACAAGGCTATTTTATCACATTCCTTATATATAAATATACTGTAAACTTTAGGCTTTATTCGTGGAAAAATAGATAATTGCCTGCTAAAATGAGTATAGTCACACAATTCACGGAGGATACTGTGATGAACATTTCCGAGAAAGATCTTTTAAGCAATCTTATGACGCTTCTTCCTGTGGGAGTTTTCTGGAAAGACAGGGACAGGCGTTTTCTTGGCGCAAACAAAATGTTCCTGGACTACTATGACCTTGACAGCGTGGACAGCATTATCGGAAAGACCGATGAGGACATGGGCTGGCACATAAATCCCGAGCCCTACAGACACGCTGAACTCAAGGTAATAAGCGAAGGCGTTCCCGAGCTCAACGTTCCGGGGCAGTGTATCGTTAAGGGAAATGTCAGGGACATCGTCGCCTCCAAGGTACCGCTTACTGTGGACGGCGAAATTGTGGGACTTATCGGATACTTCATGGACGTCACCGACAGCAAGGCAGAAAACGAGAGGCTCTCCAGTCTCTCCAACACCGACGAACTCACGGGGCTTTTAAACAGGCGTGCCTTCAGCGGTATCGCTGCGAAGTATGAGAAGCAGTACATAGCTGACGGTACGGACTTTGCGCTGTTTATGATAGACCTGGATGACTTCAAGGAAATAAATGATGATTACGGCCACGAATACGGAAACCTGGTACTTAAAGACATCTCAAAGTCTCTTACCATGGCCTGCGCAGAAAACTGCGTGCTTTTCAGATACGGCGGTGACGAGTTCGTGATCCTACATCAATATGGGGACAAAAAAGACATCGACTCCAAGATCAAGAAGTTCATGGCCGCTGTAGATGCACCGAGGAACCTTGATGGTATGAACCTGACGGTAAAAGCCTCCATTGGCTACTCCTTCTACTCGGAGACCACCTTCATCAACTCCCTTCTTGAGGTTGCTGACCGGCGCATGTATGAGATGAAAAGAGAACACAAAGCAGGGCGGGGGAAAGCCCGTAATATATGAATTGAGCAGGCGGACTCCCATTCGGTTCTGCTCGCAGAAAGCAAAAAAGAGCGAAAGACTTTTGGTCTTCCGCTCTTTTTCATAAAAGGTAGGTTGTATTATGTTAAAAAAGTATTGGATTGTTTCCTGATTATAGTTCAAAGCGCCAATGGGGACGGTTCTTAGTGGCGCATTACAGCTCCAGACTTCCTGAGCAGATGAGCTTGCCGCTTCTTCTGTCGAAAAGAAGGATGTCTTTTCCGCTGATATTTATCTTCTCCTCCTGGCCGATCTGATAGATCACGCCGCCGAAGATAACTCCGGTAAGAAGGAATTCCCCAACTCGCAGCTTAAGTGTTGACTCCATACCTGTGGGCATTGCGCCGTAGATAGTGGTGTCGATCTTGCCGTTTGCATCGATGTCGATGGCCTCGGGTCTTATACCGATAACAAAGTCCTCATCGGTGATAACAGGCTCGTCCATAATGGAATCATCCTGCTCTTCCACCTTCTGGATGTGGTACTTGAATACCTCGTCCTTGTTGCTCTTCTCAACTGCCCCCTTCTTCTGAAGTCTTGCTTTTTCATACTCGAGTTTGTCTGCAGCTTCCTTGTCTCTTGCTGCTCTCCACTCCTTAAGATCTGTCTTTTCCGCGGGAACAAATCTTGCCTTGATTCCCCCGAGGATGTCCACTGCTACGCTTCCGTCGCTCTGCTGAGTTCCCTTTGCATCCACAAAGTTCATGGAAGGGTTACCCACGAAGTCGGCAACAAACAGGTTTGCGGGTCTGTTGTAGACTTCAAGAGGAGCTGCGTACTGCTGAAGCACGCCGTTGCTTACAAGGCAGATTCTTGTTGCCAATGTCATGGCCTCCATCTGGTCATGGGTTACGTATACGAAGGTTGATCCTGTCTCAACATGGAGTCTCTGGAGCTCATATCTCATCTCGAGACGAAGCTTTGCATCAAGGTTTGACAGAGGCTCATCCATGAAAAGAACCTGTGGCTCGGGAGCCAGTGTACGGGCAATGGCAACTCTCTGCTGCTGTCCGCCGGAGAGCTCTGCGGGATATCTGTCCATGAACATTCCAATCTTTACTATTCTTGAGCAGGATCTTACTCTTGAATCTATCTCCTCCTTGGAGAGCTTTCTGTTCTCCAGAATCGCCATTCCGTTCTTTGTTACCTCGAATTTCTCGTTAAGTCCCTTACCCTCTTTTTCATATTTGCTCTTTATTGCAGCAAACTTGTTTTCATACTCTGCAAGCTTTGTCTTTGCAAGAGCTGCAGGGTCTGAAGAAGCGTGAATCCCAAGGGCGAACAGCTCTTTTGCCGTATAGATTGAGAGGTTGTAGTTGTCGATGAGTTTAACGTAAGCCTTGTTCTCGTCAAGCTTGCCGTTCTTGTCCTTGCACTCCTCGATGACCTCTTTTACCTTGTGGCCGTTGGCAAGAGCCCTCATCATATCTGAGGTCTGCTTGGCCTCAACGTCGATCACGGGCATCTCCTCGTGGATATTCTTAAGGCCGAAAGAGATATTCTCATAAACGGTCATGTTGGGCCAAAGTGCGTAGTTCTGGAAAAGGAAGCCCACTTTACGCTTGTTGGCGGGAACATTGATTCCTGCGTTGGAGTCGAATACCACCTTGTCGCCGATGGTGATGCGGCCCTCTGTGGGAGTCTCGAGACCTGCGATCATACGAAGGATTGTAGTCTTGCCGCAGCCTGAAGGTCCGAGAAGCGTGATGAATGAATTATCGGGAATGTTGAGGCTAACATTGTCTACGCCAAAGAACTTGCCCCAGCGCTTGGTTATATTTTCTAAAATGATTTCCGGCATGATTACTTCCCTCCTATGCCGCTGTCAAGGCTTGCGCCTGTCAGCTTGTTTACAAGTGTATTGAATACCAGGATCGTTACGATAAGGATGAGGTTGATGGCACTTGAGAATGCGTACAGACCCATCTCATCGAAGTAATCCAGTGTTGTTGATAAAATGAAGCCCTGAGTACAAAGGAGCAGGAAAAGAGACAGCTCCCTTAAGCAGGTCATGAAGGGCAGTAAATATCCACTGATGATGGATGACTTCTGGATAGGGATGATGATCCTTGTCATTCTCTTTATCCAGGAGGTGTTCATGATAATTGCCGCTTCTTCAAGTTCGTTACTGATCTGGAGCATTGAGTTAAGCGAGCTCCTGGAGGCGAAGGGGATGTACTTCACAACGCCTGCGATGATCAGAAGTGTATATGTGTTGAACAGATTGATGTGCTCGTTGGAGAACAGGATAAAGAAGGCTGCTCCAACTGCGATTGAAGGCATAAGGTAAGGCAGGAATGCTACATTGTTTACGTAGTTTGCCCACTTGTTACGTCTCTTTTTCGCAACGGCATATCCGATAAGGGTTCCGATGGTTCCTGCGATAAGGGCACAGACAACTGCCAGGAACAATGTTCCGAAGAAGGCGTGCCAGATGGTGTTGTTGTACAGGATACCGGGCTGACCGTACATACCGTTCTCTGTAATATTCTCGTTTGTTATCCACCACTTGGTTGTAAGGTGTGCAAGGTTTCCTGTGTAGAGGAAGCTGTAGTCACCGGGGTTGGGAAGGAAGGTCTCAAGGGCAAAAAGAACGATGGGCCAGATACTTGTGAAGAAGGTGATAAGGATAAAGATGATTCCCACAATGTATTTGCCGGCTTTACCGATGGAAAGCTTTGTGAGCTGACCGGACTTTCCTGTTACAGTGGTGTAGTTTTTGCGGCTCTTAAGTGAGAGCTGGTTCATTCCAAGGATCAGCACACCGAAGATCATCATGATGATGGCCAGGATACTGGCTTCACCGGTGTATTTGCTGTTCATGGAGATGTACTTGGTTGAAAGTGTTGTAAGGTTTAAGTAATGAGGTACGGGATAGCTTCCCATGGCACTTCCGAAAACCAGGAGGATCGTTGAAAGGATCGCAGGCTTGATCATTGGAAGTGTTACCTTGAACATGATCTTCCACTTGGGTGTATCAAGGATGGTTGCCGCCTCCTCTAAGTTGGCGTCCATGTTCTTGAAGATGCCGCCGATCAGGATATAGGCAAAGGGTGCGTAGTGAAGTCCTAAAACCATCGCACTGGGGAAAACTCCCTGGCACCACCAGTGGGGGAAGTACACGTTGAAGATCGCTGCAAGAAGTCCGTCCGAGGTTCCCGTCACCTTGTTGGAGTAGAACATGTGCTGCCAAACAACAGCCAGTGTCCACTGCGGCATGATGTAAGGGAAAATGAAGATGGAGCTTAAGTACTTCTTGAACTTCATATCTGTCCTTGTTACAAGGAAGGCGAAAAGTCCGCCGAAAAGAATTGATATGAAGCAGGTAAGAACTGAGAGGATAACCGTGTTAAGAAGCGGTACCCATAGGTTTGTCTTTGCAAGTTTGCTGGTAAAAAGATCTGTGTAATTTACGATAGTATATCCGGAAACCCTCTTAGTAAGATGCTGGTCAATGGTTCCGGGATGGATCGCGAAGGTGTCTTTTACGATCGCGATGATAGGTGCGACAGTACTGAAAGTCAGGACAATCCCAAACAGCAAAAGTATTATATTCTGAGGCTGGGAAAACCATGTCTTTACCTTATTCTTGAAAATCGCACTTTTGTCTGGTTTTGCGATTGTCTGCGTCTGCATGTTGTCTCCTTTACTGATACCGGACGGTGACTTTCGGGAAGGACTCTCGATAAAATGTACAACGTCTCTCGTTGTGCTAAGCACTCCGCTAAGCCCGGAGCATTCATCGTTTCGTGCATAGGCACTCACGATGAATTGGTCTTAGCTCCGTAGCACAAAAATCGTTCCTTATGTACATTTTTATCTGTCGTCCTTCCTCGCTTGTCACCTGTGTGTTCATAAAGCTGAAATCGTTGTATTTCAAAGAATTACCAGGCTAGTCGACTATTAGCAGGTTATAAGAACAAATTTTGTCTCTCGAAGGGCCTTTGAGGCGGCCGGCACTTGGCGCCTGTCCTTTAGGCGCCTAGTACCGCTGCCAGCCGAAAGGAGCGAAAGCGTCCCAAGAAGACAAATTTGTTCTTATAACCGGAAGATTGTCGATTATTCCCCAGGGGTGTAGTGGTCGAGGACGTCGATCCAGCTGCCTACTGTGAAGGATACTTCTGAGCAGTATGCGGGATCTTCGAGAACCAGCTCGCCGGTTGTTGTCCACCAGTCATAGCCACGGTCGTTCTTTGCAGGGAACTCGTCTCCACCTGCTGTTGAATGGTGGAAGGTGTCCTCAATCTCTTTTGCTACGTTAGGGTTGGATGAATATCCGCCCATGTCCTTGCCCCATGCTTCGAAGCCGGGCTCTGTGCAGGTCATGAATGCGATGAATGCGCATGCTGTCCAAGGAAGAGGGCTGTTCTTTGTAAGGAACAGATAGTGGCAGTAGCCGTATCCGCCGATACCTGTGTAGCCGTCCTGGTAAGCTGCAACGTTGATGTTGTTAACTGATACTGTAGCTGACTCCTCAACTGAACGAAGCTTTGAGTAAACAAGAAGTCCTGACTGATCCTTGGCTGAAGCATCTACAAGAGTGTTGCAGATAGGGCCGTCGTCGGTCTGCTCGTTGTAGCTGTTAACCCAGAGCTTGATCCATGCAAGAGCGTAAGCTCCGTTTGCGCCAAGACCAAGGTCGCTGGCATCAGCCTGCATAGCCTGGATGGTGGGCTCGAAGTATGCCTTCTTTGTGTCATCAAGCTTGTCATAAGCTTCCTTGAGCCATGTAGCGTACTTGTCTTCTGTGAGCATCATAAGGAAATTCTTTCCTACGATCTCGGAGTCAACGCCCATGAAGAGGGGATTTGAACCTTCGTATACGAAGTCCCAGCAGTTTGTATAGGTTGCTGTACCCTGGTTGTTGTACATGAATACCTTGTTCAGAGTCTGAAGAGGAAGGAATCCTGTGTAAGCGTCTGCTGTGGTTCCGTTTGCCTCTGCCCACTCCTTGGGAACGAAGGTCTTAAGGATGTCTGTGTCAACCATCTTGGACTGGATCTGGTTACCGTCCTGGATAAGAGTCATGGCAAATGTGCCTTCGCTCTTAAGTGAATCTGATGTAAGCTGCTCGAAGATCTTGTTGTTCTTGGGCTGCTGCCACTCGAACTCCATTGAGTATGAAGGATCGATACTCTGCAGATACTCGATAAATACGGGAAGTGCTGATTTTCCACGGCTACTGTTTCCTACACCGTAGAAGGTCTTTCCGTTGGACTCTTCGATGGCTTTCTTTGCCAGCTCTTCCATTGACATGCCCTCTGCCTCAGCGATGATGGCGTCAATTCCTGTGAGCTCAGCAGCGGGTGCTGCTTCCTGAACCTCTGCTGTTGCGTCTGCTGCGTTGTCAGCTGCAGGTGCTGCGTCAGATGCCTGCTGTGTGTCAGCAGCGGGTGCTGCGGTGTTTGCTGCGCTGCCGCATCCGGTCAGTGCTGAAACTACCATTGTGAATGCTAAGATTGTTGATAAAACTTTCTTTTTCACTTCTGTAATCCTCCTTTTATTTTCCTGCGGGATCAGTTTCCTCCTGAAAAAAGAAAATGTACCCGTCAGGCAGTTTTCTGCTTGATAGGTACATTTTAGATTTAATTTATAAAGTTTTTGAGAAGACAATTCTGATATTATTTGTAAAATTTTAACATTTTGATCCCCGGGTGGTCCCCAGGGACGGAGTCAAAGGAACATTTTCTTTCTGCTTTGAAGGATTCGCTCACAGATGCTCCCGGCACTTTCAAAGCCAATATCCGTCAGCTCTTTTGCAGACTCTTTTAAGGCAGATTCAAATCTGTCCAGCACTTCATCGTATACTCTGAGGGCAGGTTTTTCTCCAAGTCCCACCATTCCCGCCATGGCAACGAAGCTGTCTCTTTTCACCTCATCTATGTTTCTGATCCCGCCGATATTAAAGGACAGCTCTCTGGTGGCGCTTTCATATATCAGGGTTCCGATGATGTCATAGGCAGGTGCAAGCCTTACGCCCGTCATGTCGGCGTTGTACAGCAGTGAGAAGTTTTTGATATGAGAGTCCGTGTTTCCTATTACATAGTTAAAGACGATCCTTCTCCACAGAGCAAGCTGATCCTCAAGCGGGTTGGTTGCGTAAGTTCTAAGTATCTCGAACATCCGCCGGGCATAGTCCTGCCCCTCTTTTTCATATTTGTCAAAAGAGGCAACTCCCATAGCCTGGGCAAAGTCCTCCTGATGGATCCTCAAGGGAATTGTAAGCCCGTCCATGTTCTTCGTAGCGCCCTCGAAGGTTCTGTCATATCTTCTTGTGGCAAAGAGGACCTCGGAGTCCAGTCCCCCTCCCATGTTTATGATAAAGCTCTGCGGAATCTGCACTCCGCATTTTGACGCAGTAAGCATTGAGAGCTGCTCATTGGTCACGATCCCGTCAAGCCTTATGTGGCTCTGTTTTACTATATGGGTACTGGGTGCAAGCCCCACGGGAAGGTACCACTTATCGGCACTGTCTTCATAGTAAAGGCCCACTTTTCCTGACGCTCCGGTCAGCGACAGATGGGTCTTTATCACCAGCTCCGTGGACTTTGTCGCCCCTTCCGAGGCAAGCTCTTCCACCTGTTTCGGTGATAGGGGCTCATAGGAAAAAACACTTTCTTCTTCATCTGTGTAGATGCGGAGGGCGCCAAGACACTCTTTTCCCAGATTGTGAAGGATCGACAGGTAATCTCCCTCATCAAAGTGCATGTTGCCCGCTATGGCTCTGCGCATAAAGCCTTCAGGGAGAAGTCCGTCAAAAAAGTTTTTGGTCTCCCGGGATGAAAAAGCCTCCCACTGTAAGGGCAGCGCCACGGATATAGGATGCGCATCCCCGCCAGAGAGAAACTCCCCGGAATAGGTAAACTGCGCAGTTTCCGAGCTTTCACCCTCGATCGTTCCCACCTTTATCTGTTTTCCATGTATCTCAAGACCGACGTTATACTTTCTCATCTTCATCCCCTCGCCTCAATGGTTATATCAAGGCCCAATGTGTTTGCCAGGTAAAGTGCTTTGCCAAGCTCCGCAGTACTTTTGCCGTTTTCAAGGTCGGAGAGGAAGCTTACGCTAAAGCCCGTAAACTCTGAGATGTAGCTCTGGGTGTAGCCCAGTTCCTTCCTGCGTTTTTTTAAAGCTTCTCCAAAGCTTTTGGCATCGGTTATCTTCATGGCTCCTCCTATCAAACTGCTATTTACCGGCATTTTTTCGCCGTACGGCTAATCAGTCCCATATGGGCATAAATTTAGCCGTACGAACAAATCTACTTTCCTAAAGTATAATCTTCGTCGTACGGCTAAGTCAAGTGGTTTTACCTTTGCCACAAATGGTCCCATGACTCCGTCCCGGGGACCATTTTCTCAATCCAGTCCCTTGGTCTGGTAGTCTGACGGATTCTTGCCCACAAGCTTCTTGAAGGTATTGGAGAAATACGCTATGTCCTGATATCCCACTTTTTCTGCGACTTCATAGACCTTAACATTCACATCCTTGAGGTAATCCATGGCCTTCTTTATCCTGTATCTTGTGAGGTAGTTGTTTATGGACTGATCCGTCTCGGATTTGAAAAGCCTTGAAATATGCCCCTCGCTTACGCTCATGGACTCCGCAAGCTTGCCCAGTGAGAAATCCACATCGGGATAATGTTCTTCTATATAAGTAATGGCGTTCTGTACGTAGCGGTTAGCCACTTCCTCTTTTCTCTTAAGAGGGATAAGCTGCTCCTCCAGCTCGGAATTTGACGCCGGAGCATTGGGATGAAGGTGGAGAAGCCGCTGGATACTGGCCTCCAGCTCACCGTCCTGGAAGGGTTTCAAAAGATAATCCGACACCCCGATACGTATTGCCTGGCGTGCGTACTCAAATTCGTTGTAGGCGGTAAGAAAGATCACCTTAACTCCCGGATACTTTTCCGTGAGCTTCTCCGCCAGCTCGATGCCGTCCATCTTGGGCATCCTGATGTCTGACACCACAAGGTCGGGGCGCACCTCTTCCGCCAGCTCCAGGGCTTCGAGGCCGTTTGAAGCCTCCGCAACAACCTCGCAGCCGATAAGAGCCCAGTCGGTCTCGGTCTTTATGCCCATGCGCACATATTTTTCGTCGTCAACGATCATCACTTTTGTCATGTTTCCGGTTCCTTTTCCTGATAGGGGAGAGTTACGATCATGACCGTTCCGCCCTGAGTGGGCCTTACAGCCATCACACCGTACTCTTTTCCATAATAGAGTCTTATTATGGTATTCACATTATTAAGTCCAAGATGCCCCTTTAAAGTCTCCGGGTCATCGTTATTAAGGGCGTTTAGCATCTCATCGCTGATGCCCTTGCCGTCGTCCTGAACGGAGATCTTCAGAAGATCCGGGCTTCCATCACTTCCCGCCTGCTTCAGAGCCGCCATGTAGATGTGGCCGTGCTCCATCTCATCCATGCCGTGGATTATGGCATTCTCAACAATAGGCTGAAGGATGAGCTTGGGGATCACCGCCTCCATCACCTCATCGGGAATGTCGATGGTTATGTCGAACTTGTCATCAAAGCGGATCCGCTGAATATCGCAGTAGTTCTCCACCAGTTTGATCTCCTGAGAAAGGGTGCAGAACTGCTTCTGGGAGATACTGGTCCTTAAAATCCCTGCCAAAGAGGCGGACATGGTGGCCACTTCCTGCACTCCGTTGACCTTGGCCACCCACTTGATGGTGTCCAGAGTGTTGTAGAGGAAGTGGGGATTCAGCTGGGCCTGCATCATCTCTATCCTGGTCTCATTGACCTTCCTCTCGGCCGCAACCCGCTCCTCCATGGTGTCCTTGAGCTGGGTCGTCATTTTGTTGAAGCCCACTGCCAGCTGCTCAAACTCATCTTCTCTGTCTATCTCGATCTTGGTGTCAAAATCTCCTTTCCTGAACCGCTTCATTCCCGAAGCCAGGATTCCTATGGGTTTCGACACATAGTTACTCATCCTGTTAGCAACAAACAGACACACCGCAACGCTGATGACCGCCAAAAGAAGTATGATCTGATAGCCCGCTCTAACCGCCGATTCGTCCAGAGGCGGAGGCGTGATATAAATGCCAAGAAGCCCGGTATTTCCAAGCTCCTTCATGTAAACATTCTTGTCAAAGCCGTCGGTATACAGCTTTCCGCCAAGGAGATTGCTGCGGATGGACGAAAGGTCTTTTCCGTCCTCGGCTGTCCCTACAAGACAGTACGGCTCCAGAAAACTTCCGGTGAGCATAAAGCCGTCCCTGGCATTTATGGATCCCGAGATCCTGTCCCGAAGCACCTGCTGATCGATCCTGATTAGGGCAACACCCGGCTCCTCCTTGTTCACCATGAGCCTTGCGATGATCAGATCTCCGCCACCTTCGGCGTCGGCGCTCATATCCTGGGAAAAGACTGTGCGGCCACCCGCCTTCACAGCTTCATAGAGCACACCGTAATAATCCGGCAGTGCCTCGGGTTTGCCCACGCTTGCTGTGGAGTACATGCAGCGGCTTCCCATATAAAGGTCCACCTGGGCAAATGGTCGAACCTGCCTGGTGGCGTCGTAAAGGTCCGCATAGATGGCGATGGAATTCTTTCTTCCCTTATAAAAGGAATCCAGAAGAACGTCGCTGGCTGCGATCAGGTCCAGGGTCTCCCCGGATTTATCCAGGATATCATTTATGTTTCTAATGGCAACGGCTTCCTGCTCCGCGTCTCTCTTCTCGTAATCGGCTCTGATCCTGGCCTGGAAGCCCTGTACTGTCAATATGCCTCCGAAGATTACAAGGAAAAGAGTCACCGCAAGGAATACCACAAAGATCTGCCGCTTGAAGGATTGTCTCACAAAGCCCATGCTCACTCTCCTTCCTGCCCGGCGAGGGCATTCCAGAGGGAAAAGACTTCCTCCTCTTCCCTGGCGGATCTTTCAACGTCAAACTTTATAAATGTCTCGGTATTGCCCCTGTTGCTGCCGATATCCCGCCTGGCGGATCTTCTGAAGAAATTCTCAAGGGCATACCTCTGGGTGTCGTAGCTCACCACGAAATCGATGAACTTTCCGGCATTATAGCTGTGTGGCGCGTTCTTTACCATGGCACATCCGTCGGGAACCGCGCTGGTCCCGTCTTCCGGATAGAGCATTGAGATGTCCTCGTATTGGTCCATGGCCTTTTTTGCTGTTTCCTCCAGAGTTATTCCTATAAGGAAACTGCCATCGGATACCTCCGGAATCACCTGCCCTGAGGAGGGAAGGATCCTGCCATCCAACTGCTGATAGAACCTTGGCACCAGGCTCTTTGGCTCCTCACCAAAAAGCTGCTCCATGGTGGAAAGTATAGTATAGCTGGTTCCGGAATTATTTGGATCTGCAAAGGCTATCTGCCCCTTCCACTTGCTGTCAAAGATTTCACTCCAGGTTGCGGGCACCTCCGAAAAAGAAACCAGCTTTTTGTTATAAACAAAGACTATGGGAAGCTCCGTAAACGGAGTCCAGTAACCCTCATCATCCACATAATCAGGGTCAAGGGCATCCTTTTCCTGTGGTACGTAGGGCATAAAAAGATCCTTGGCCGCCTCGTAGCTCTCGATACCGCCGCCGAACATTATGTCACAGCGTCCCTCCTTCGATGCCTCTTTTACCTCAGAAAACATCTGGGTAGTACCGCCGGTGTGAAGCTCCACCCATATCCCTGTCCGCTCCTCAAACTCCCTGATAATGGGAAGATACACCTCTTCCTTGTGGGAGGTGTAAACGATGAGCTGCTTCTCCGGGGGAACTGCGTAGCTTCGGGACATCTCCTCGATCTCCTGCTGCCTCTCAGAACCTGCGCAGGCACAAAGAAGGAGCATCATTGCCCCTGTCAGCGCCGCTACTGCTATGGTCTTAAGACGTTTTACTTCATTTATCCCGTGTCTCATGGTTTTATTCTACTACATCCACGCCGCAATTTGCACGGGTTGTGTGTGCGGGGTCCCCCATGGCGGGGCGCAACCGGGGGGTGAGCGGTAACCTGCCTTGATTTCACTTCTGTCTTGTGATAATATACTTAGTGCATGTTTCCGTAGCTCAGCAGGATAGAGCGTTCGCCTCCTAAGCGAAAGGTCGTGGGTTCGAATCCCGTCGGGAACATTCGCGAAGGCTACAAGCCATGCAAAATAAGGATACATAAAGCTCGACGGGAGTTTACTCACGAGAGAGCTTTTATGTATCCTTTTTTATAGGGCGCCAGCCCGCGACGAAGGAAGCTATGCTTCCGAGTTGCTGCATGGCTGTTGTGACAGGAAGCTATGCTTCCGAGTTGCTGCATGGCTGCAAACCCCAAATGCTCCCCCGGGACGGGGTTAAGGTATCATTTTCATCCAAAGACAAAAGAAAGCACTTTATGTCGGACCCCCTATATACAAACCCTCTATACTAAAGCTACAATCAAGTTGGAGGTTACCTATGAACTGGACAAAAACTATTGAAGACGCCATACGTTTTATCGAGGAGAACATCACTGAGGATCTGACGGTTGGCAGGATTGCCCGGGAAGTGAATACATCCGCGTTTTATTTCCAGAAGGGCTTTTCCATGCTGTGCGGATACACCGTCGGTGAGTATGTGCGCATGAGAAGGCTGTCTCTTGCAGGAGAAGAGCTAGTTTCATCGGACGTCAAGGTGATAGATCTTGCTGTGAAGTACGGCTATGACTCGGCAGACAGCTTCACCAGGGCGTTTACAAGGTTCCACGGAAGTACCCCGACTGATGTAAGACAAAACGGTGCCAGTATAAAGGCTTTCGCACCGCTGCATATCAAGCTCACGTTGGATGGAGGTAAAACTATGGAGTACAGAATTGAGAAGAAACCGGCATTTAAAGTAATGGGCGTTTCTAAGCTTGTTGGATACGGAAATGGCTACAGTGAAATCCCAAAATTCTGGGATGAAGTTTTTGCAAAGCCCGAAAACAAGATTATGGGCGTATACGGAGTATGCCTTGACGATGAGGTGCCAGGAGATGAATTCCGCTACATGATCGCCGACGACTACAACGAAGAACTCGCTAAGTCTGAGGGTTTTGATGTAAAAGAGATCCCTGCCTACACCTGGGCTGTGTTCCCCTGCCGCGGCGCAATGCCACAGGCTCTTCAGAGCGTTAACACCCAGGTCTTTAACGAGTGGCTTCCCGCCAGCAGCTACGAGATCGCCGCAGGTTTTAACATTGAGTTCTACACCGACGAAACAAAATATAAGCTCGGCTCTCAAGATCCCGATTACTACTCAGAGATCTGGGTTCCGGTAAAGGCCTGAAATGGTCCCTGGGGCCAGAGTTTGGCCACTCTTTTTTGCCGATTTATTTTTTTATTCGTATAAATCTTTGCTACAATAAAAAAATAAAGTGTTATTTGGGAGGTAGAAACTATGCCCGGAACAGCAGCTGACGAATTATTGAGAAAAATAAACGAAAGATCACTTGTCGCAAATCTTGAAGCCACTCATCAGGAGATCACAAATGATGATCTGGCTACCATGAAGAATTATTCCGGCCTGGAGAAGAATACCGAGCAGTATAAGAAGGGAAAACAGCTCCACGACCTTATGGTGGAACAGCTCTTGGTATCCCAGGAGAATACCGACAGTCTCACTTCAGAGTATAAAAGCCTTGTGGATGAGGCTTCAGAAAAACGACTTCAATTGGAGACAGATGCTAACCGCAAAGGCATGGAAAAAGTCTCAAATGACTTTTTGGGTACCAGGAAAAGAGCTGCCAGGAAAAGGATTGCTGAGCTCAATGCCAAAAATGCGCTTTACAACAATGCAAAGCAGGCTGAAGTAAACTCCGCCGATGAATATAAAATGACGCTTCGCAGCAACAGGTTTAAAAAATCAAAGCAGCTCAACGATGCCTGCAAGAGTTCAGGATTCTTTGCCTGGATGGCCAAGAAAAAATTTAACGGAACCGAAGAGACCCGTCGAATGGGTCTTAAAACAGAAGGCTATAAGGATGCTATTTCAGTTGGAAAGGGAAAAGAAGTTTCTTTTGACGGACACAAAGGTTCAAAACTCAAGGGGTATTGCTTTTCTCCCGAAGTCTGGAACAACAAGGTTGTCATCCTTTATACCGGTTCCGGATGCCCCGGAAGTGCAGAGGAAGGCATGGGAGAGACAATACAAAATTATCTTAATTCAGGATTTAAGGTTTATCAGGTGGATTATCGCGGATACGGTGATAGCGGATCTGCCGGTTCTGATGGTTACCTGGTGGAAGAGACCTTTACCGAGAAGCATTTTTATGAGGACGGCATGGACATCTATAATGGCGTCAAAGATGATTCAAAGGTTACGGCCAATAATATCATTATCCATGGCTACTCCATGGGTGCTTCCATTGCATCCCGTGTGGCTGCCACAGTAGCGCTTAACAACAGAAAGGCAGAAACCGCAAATCACACAGCAACCAATAATGAAAATTATATAGGTGGAATAGTCATGGACTCTCCTATGGTATCCCTGAAATATGCAGCAGGGGATGGCAGTGTAGGAAGCTTTGGCGAATGGGCCGAGGGAAAATACTCTACAGAGGAACACCTTACCACGTTAAGTGATATACAGCCTGAAGTCCCTATTCTTTTCGTCAGTGGTACATCCGTGGCTAAGGATCACCTTTCACTTGAAGGCTCCAGGATTCATAAGAAGTTCCATTTTACGAATTCGTCCTTCTCGGTCAAGAATAATTCCGGTCATGCGGACTGCCATATAAGCTCAGATCTGATCAATAACAAATTCTTAGGGATAAATGCTTAAAAGTAAGTAAACACGTTGGGGGAAAAACGGGTAATGGATGAAATCAAACTTGTTGTCGTAGACAAACAGGAGCTGGGGGTTTTTGCAGAATTTCTTGAAGAAGATGCCGGGGAGCGCTTTACAGATAGTACCGTTGCGGTTGGAGCTCTTTTGCCAAAAGAGAATTCTCTTATCCCTGCCGGTATCATAATCGGTGACTTTGTGGACGATATCATCGAACTCAAATGGCTGTATGTGGATAAAAGCTTAAGACGCAGAGGAATCGGACAGGAGCTCCTTTATTTCTATATGGATATGGCTGCCCGTATTTCAGATTGCAGCGGAGTCATGGCAGTTTTGCCGGAGAATAAGCCGGATCTTATCAGCTTTTTTGATGCCATGAGTTTTGTATTATTCGATGCAGCAGGCAGAAGACAATACGCAGCCAGGTTATCCGAAATGAAAATGCCTGCAGCAAAAAGCGGACCGCTTAATGAATGCATTCATCATCTTCCGGATATATCACCGGATCATCTTCGAAGCTTTGAAAAAAACATCATGAATTCGCAGCAGGATCTTTCCCTTGGCGTTCCATTCCCCATTCTTCCAAAGAATTTCAGTGATGAGAGTCTTGTCTGCTTAAACGGGCGCACCATAGATGCTATCCTGCTCCTTAAGAATACCCGGGTTCTGTTAGATGACGGGAAAAGAGCTGATGGCTTTGACATTGCATGGCTCTATGGAAGCCCCAAAAATGTGGTTGCCCTTGCTTCAGTTCTCGGGGCAGCAAAGACGAATCTACAAAAAAGATATGGGGAAGATGTTCCGATAACTTTTACCACTCTGAATGACAGTTCTGTTGACCTGGGG
Source organism: Butyrivibrio sp. FCS014 (assembly GCF_000526935.1). GTDB lineage: Bacteria > Bacillota > Clostridia > Lachnospirales > Lachnospiraceae > Butyrivibrio. The sequence goes on from NZ_JAHA01000008.1 coordinate 294,248, forward strand.
GAAAAGCTCTTTCCCGGGCACGGTTTTTCTACCTTCCAAGTCGCCTACTTCCCTTTTGAAGATGAAAGATAGCCTTCAGCGTTGTTGACTTGGTCCCTGGGGACTTAAGTCAAGGGACCATTGTATAAGCTCGGCGCACAGGATCCCGAGTACTACTCGGAAATCTGGGTTCCGGTAAAGAGCTGACAGTAAACTTTCGCAAAATTGTTTGCTGATTTATCAGATTAAAGTTGTAAATCTCTAAAGTATGGTGTATAATACTTCAAAACAAAGGCGTTTCGAATTATTTCGTGCGCCTTTTTTCTTTAATCAGCAAGGAGGAGATTTACTATGGGTGATTTTGTCAGCACAGTTGAACAGGTCAACGGCGCAGTTAACGGGTTTGTATGGGGCCTTCCCATGCTGATCCTTCTTGTGGGAACCGGCATTCTCATGACCATTCTAACGAAGGTCTTTCAGATTTCCCACTTCAGTCACTGGGTAAAAAATACCATTGGAGGAATCTTTAAGGACAAACATGTCACAGCCCACACCGGTAAGGAGGATACTCAGATATCCCAGTTCCAGAGCCTGTGTACGGCACTGGCAGCCACCATCGGAACCGGTAATATCGCAGGTGTTGCCGCAGCCATCCTGTCCGGCGGACCCGGAGCCATATTCTGGATGTGGATCGTTGCCTTTTTTGGAATGATGACAAACTTCGCCGAGAATGTGCTTGGTATCTACTACAGAAGAAGGAATTCCAGAAACGAGTGGTGCGGCGGTGCCATGTACTACTTAAAATACGGCCTCGGAGAGAAAAAAGGCTGTGCCCAGATTGGTGCTGTTCTCGCCGTAATGTTCAGCAGCTTCTGTGTTATAGCATCCTTCGGTATCGGCAACATGAGCCAGATAAACTCCATCGCAGCAAATATGAATTCTGCTTTTGGAATCTCTCACTTTATAACAGGATTTGTTCTGATGATCCTGGCAGGCCTTGTTATCGTAGGCGGTCTTAAGAGAATTGCTTCCGTAACAGAAAGACTTGTTCCTTTCATGGCCATCATCTATGTTGTGGGTGCTCTTGTAATAGTCATATTAAATGCAGATCAGATCGGACCTGTATTCGTATCCATCATCAAAGGAGCTTTCGGTATGAAGGCAGTTGGCGGCGGTATCGTAGGAAGCGGCGTTGCCTATGCGGTTCAGTGGGGAATGAAAAGAGGTGTCTTCTCCAATGAGGCAGGTCTTGGTTCTTCCGTAATGGTACACTCCAGCTCCAACGTAAGAGAGCCTGTTGTTCAGGGAATGTGGGGAATCTTTGAGGTGTTTGCCGACACTATCATCGTCTGCTCCCTCACTGCTTTTGCAGTTCTCTCCTGCGGTATCGTAGACCTTAATACAGGTGCTGTTCTTTCCGACCAGGTATCAACCGCCCTGGTGGCAGAGGCTTTCTCAACAGTATACGGCCGGTCCGGCGCAGCATTTATCGCCATAGCCATTCTGTTTTTTGCCTTCTCTACAGTACTTGGCTGGAGCCAGTATGGAAGCAGAGGCTTTGAGTACCTCTTTGGCACAAAGTCCACAAGATATTTCAAATTCATCTTCGTGGCATTCATCATGATCGGCGCAACCATGGACCTTACCCTTGCATGGGATCTGTCTGATACCTTCAATGGCCTTATGGCGATCCCGAACCTTATCGGTGTCATTGCCCTTAGCGGAACTGTTATGAAGATCACCCGCAACTACGTAGACAGAAAGATTCTTGGAAAAAAGGTAAAGCCTATGCTCTCAGCTGTTGATGAAATCCAGGAACTCCATGAGCAGGAGATCTCTGCGTAAGAAAGTGGCTCCGAATGATCTCCGGGTGCGAAGTCTTAGGACCATTTTCAAAATAGCACACGTAAAAAGAAGCCCTCGGTACAACGAGAGCTTCTTTTTTATTCTTCTATTCTTCTATTTTTCTATCCTTCCGGGCTTCCCTCACTTCCTGCTGCGATGACCTGCGCCCTGGCCTTATCCATGGCATCAATCACGGTGTCGCAGAATCTGTCAAACTCGGGATCCTCCTCATAGTGCTCCTCATGGGACAGAACATAGTCAAGAGCGATGCGCACTCCCTTGTGAAAAGGGATCGTGGTGGTCATCTGAGGCACCAGGCGTTTTAACTTACTGTTGTCAAAGACCACTGATACCGACTTATCGCCGATGAGACCTCCGCGGAAATCGTAGCCGTATTTTTCTCCAACATCTGCAAGAAAGTCTGAAGCCACATGGCAGGCCTTGAGCTCCACGCCCAAAGCATCTGCGATGGTGCTGTAGATCTGATCCCAGGTAAGGATCTCGTCCCCTGTTATCTGGAAGGCCTCGCCGATAGCGTGCCTGTTTCCCATAAGACCGATATATCCCACCGCAAAATCCCTGTTGAAGGTAAGTGCCCACAAGGAAGAACCGTCCCCCTGTATGATGACGCTCTTTCCTGCCTGCATGCGTTTTATAACCTGATAGAAGCCTTTGTTTCCGTGAACTCCAAGGGGCACATGTCTCTCATCGTAGGTGTGGCTCGGTCTTACTATTGTTACCGGGAAGCCCTCGGTCCTGTACTTATCCATGAGGAATTCCTCGCAGGCTATCTTGTTCCTGGAGTACTCCCAGTAGGGATTTGCAAGGGTCGTACCCTCCGTGATCACATAACTTGCCGCAGGCTTGTTGTAGGCTGATGCAGAACTGATAAACATGTACTGCCTTGTCCTGCCCTTAAAGAGCCTGTAGTCCCGCTCCACAGCAGCTTTGTCAAAGGCGATGAAATCGCTGACAACGTCAAAAGTCATGCCTTCCAGCTTTTTTGCAACATCTTCTTCATCGTGAATGTCGGCGGTTATCTGGAAAACGCCCTCGGGCACCTCAGCCTTTCTGTTTCCTCTGTTCAAAAGATATACCTCCCAGAGGGGATCTTCTGAAAGAGCCTTGACGATTCCCATGCTTATTGTTCCCGTTCCTCCGATAAAAAGAGCTTTCATGTGGTTGTCCTCCTGTTAAGATTCCTGTTTTCAGAATAGTCAATTTCCTTATCCGCTCTAAGCAGCGGGATCAGCGTGATATAGAATGCAAAAGCATTTATCAAAAGAGCTCCCGTCCACGCGCAGATCTCTGCATAGGCCGCAGCTTTGAAACCAAAACTTCCTATGAAGAGGGAGATCACAAGTATTCTCATTACCATTTCCATTATGCCTGAAACCATAGGCAGCATGGGCTTTCCCATACCCTGAACGCAGCTTCTTATAACAAAGAGCACGTTCAGCGAGATGATCCCGATTCCGCATCTTGGCAGGAACTGCGTCACCAGAGCGATCTGCTCAGGACCTGACAGCAATATTCCGGCAAGAGTTCCGGGGATAAATATCATGAGGCCGCCAAGAAGCAGGAAGGAAACTGCTGCTATTCCAAGGCACACATACACGCCATCCAGGATCCTTCTGTATTGCTTTGCTCCGTAATTCTGGCTGGTGTAAGCTGACATGGCATTTCCGGCAGTGGCCGCAGGATTCATGAAAAGATTCAGATACTTGGTACAGGCCGCATAAGCCGCAGTATATACCACGCCGTAGCCGTTGATGAAGTACTGGACCACCATACATCCCACCGCAGTAATGGAATTCATGAGGGCCATGGGAAGGCCGTTCTTTAAAAGTCCCAAAAAAACACTGCTCTCATTGATGAAATATCTCTTTTCCAGTCTTATTGCCTCTATCTGTCTGAGCTTGCCTATGCAAATGATGGATGAAACCACCTGAGATACGATGGTTGCAATGGCTACTCCCTCAACTCCCATGTGGAAGGTGAAGATAAAGAGGCTGTTGAGGCCTACGTTAAGGATCGATGATGCGATGATGGCCTTAAGGGGAGTTCTGCTGTCTCCCAGGGAGCGAAGCACGGACCCTGAGATGTTATAACAGATTCCCGCGGAGAGTCCGCCGAATACGATGTATCCGTACTTCAGACTGTCGCCGATTATCTTTGTATCTGTCTGCATGAGCCTTAAGGCATGGGGAAGGAACAAAACGCTGGCAACGGAAAGTACCAGGGCAAGGGCAATTCCAAGCTCAATGGTCGCCGCAAACCTGTGCCGCAGCTCCTCCTCATTTTTGGCCCCGTAGCTCTGGGCCACCAGGACACCAAAGCCGTTGGCCAGGCCAAAGGAAAACCCCACTATCAAAAAGAAAAGAGAACCCATGTTGCCTACTGCTGCCAGGGCATTGTCTCCAAGGCCCTTTCCAACGATCCAGGTGTCAGCGAAGTTATAGAACTGCTGGAGGGTGCTGGTAAGAAGCAGAGGCCAATAAAAGGAAAGTATCAGTTTTAACGGGCTTCCCTCGGTAAAATCAATCTCACTTTTTTTATTCATTACACATTCTTCCTATTCTCTATGCTGTAGTCTAATTCTATAGTTTTGCCCGGCAGAAAAGAACGCTCTTTTTTGGTAGATTTTGACCAATTTTTGTTATTGTAGAGATATGGAAAAAATAGAGAAGGAAAAAATACAGTTTAATGCACCCTGCTTCTTGATGATAACATGTCCATCACTGGATGAGCAAAATGGTCCCAGAATGCCCCGTCCCCAGGGACCATTTTGGGACCATTTTCTTTTCAGCTTGCAAGATCTCTTTTCCCGAAGATGAAGTAGGCAAGGGCGACGCAGCACACTGTAACCACAGCTGCCACCAACAGAGCCGGTATCGAAACTTCTGCTCCGGTGAAGATCTCTGAGGCATTGGCATAGGAGTAGGGCCCGATATAGAGGTAGTCCTTAAGGTCCGGAACCACTCTTCCCATAAGGTCATAAACATAGAACATCAGCGTGATGCCAAGCCCCATGCCCATCTTGCTCTTTCCTGAAAATGCGGAAATTCCAAAGCAGATAGCTGCTATCTCGAGATTCATCACAAACTGGAAGAACATAAAGGTGAGGAACTCGTTTAAGGGGAATTCCTCTCCAAGATAAAGGACACCGCACCAGTATAATAGTCCGCAGATCACTGTAAAGAGGATCAGATTTATCACAACGCACAGGGCCTTTGCGGTAAGGACCTTTCCTCTTGAAACCGGGAGCGAAAACAGAAACTCTCCGGTGTGCTTATCTTCTTCCTTTGAAATTATATCTGCCGCCATGATTGCTGCAAACATGCCGCTTCCAAGGCCGTGAACCGTGCCCACCTCTGTGGCGAAAAATCCCTTCAGAGTTGCGATGCTCAAGGTGCTCATTCCGAAGGCATCGGAGAATGCACCCATATTTGAGAAAGCATCCGCCATCTCCTTCATATCCCCTTCCATACTCTCGTAGAGCAGAACACAGATAAGACCTACAACGCCCACCGAGATGCTCCAGATCAGGAAGGTCTTCATATTAAGTTTTATTTCTCTTATCAGTATATGTTTCATCCCCGTCACCTCACTGCTCATCTTCATAGAACTTAAGGAAGGTATCGTCATCGATATCAACCCGCTCCAGCATCGTAAGCCTGCCCTCTCTCATGATGGCGGCGTGCTTGCAGTACTTGTTGACCTCCGTCAGTACATGGGTGGACAAAAGACATGTGGTCCCCTCGCTTACATATTCGTTGACCAGGTTAAAGAACGTCCTCTGCATCAGCGGGTCCAGGCCGCCTGTTGGCTCATCGAATATAAAGAGCTTAGGCCTGTGCTGCATGGCGCAGACAATGCTCACCTTCTTTTTGTTGCCGTAAGAGAGCTGCTTTATTCTCTTTTCTTTATCCACTTTCAGTCGCTCGCAGAGCTTTTCTGCCTCAGCGCTGCAATCAAGTCCTCTGACATCGGCGGCGTATTTGATCACGTCTTTAACCTTCATGGATTCGTAGAACCAGGCTTCCGACGGCATATAGCCCACATTCTTTAAAATGCCCTCATGATCCTTAACGCTGTCCATGCCAAGGATCTTTATATTTCCGCTGTTTATTTTTAGGAATCCCAGCATCGATCTTATAGTCGTAGACTTACCGGCTCCGTTGGGACCAAGGAATCCGAAGATATCCCCCTCTTCTATGCTCAGGGAAACATCTATTACTCCGCGGCTTTTTCCGTAACTCTTCGTAAGGTTCTCAATCTCAACTACTTTACTCAATTTTCTGTCCCCTCCTTTTGCCATTTTTTCTTTTCCCTAATCTACAATTAACACATAAAAAGAGCGGGAACAATGGCTGTTCCCGCAAGGTGCACTTATATTACCGTAAGATTCACTTTTTGTGCTCGGACTGAAAGATCCGAAGGTCTTCGTTGAGCTTTTTGTCGTCAATATATCGCTTTGATTTGTATATGAAGAAAACGCAGACATAGCATAACAGGATGTATGCTGCAAAAATCACCGTTGCTAAAAGGCTTCTGTCAAACCACTTAAATACGTAGGACAAAACGCTGTAGATCACAGTGCACAGCGCCATTCCCAAAATCTCTTTTCCCCCCAGGGTATCTGCTTCATCGAAGTTCCAAAGAAGATATACCTGAATGTATCCAATTACGTAGCAGGCAAGGATCATCTCCAGCATGTGAAGCATCTCCGCCACAAAAGAGCCGCCGATAAGCCTCACCACGCAGTAGAAGAACAGTATTGCAAAGAAATATAGACAGGCCTTGAATTCTATTCCGATTTCCTTTGTGAGATAGAGTTCCCACAGCGTAACCCGCGATTTATCTTTGTTTTTATCACTCATCTCATCTGTCTCCTTTCAGAAGTCTTCTGAAATCCACGGCGTATCTTCTTGAAATCATGATGTGCTCGCCGCCTTCCATGGTGGCGTCGATCCTGTTGGAGGAGAGGCTCTTTAGTGCCCGCACTTTTCCTACATTTATGATCATGGATTTGCTGCATCTGAAAAACGTCTCATCCCTCACTTCATTCATGAATGAAACCAGCGACCCTTCGATCCTGGCAACAACTTCTGTCGTATAGGCAAAGAGCTTGTCGTCCACGGTCTCCAGATACAGGATGTCCTTAAGGTCGATGGAAACGCTCCCCGAATCCGTTCTTCCCCAGAGCTTGCCGTCGTCCCCCTCAAGGATTCCGATTATTCTGTTCACCGCAGGGTTCGGGTCTTTGTACCTGATGACAATGCTCTCTTCCCCTTCAGTTATCTTCTCTATGTCAATCTTCATGTCTAATCCTTCCCTATAACTAACATAGCACAATGTAATCCTTGCAAAAAGGCCTATTTTTGTGGTATTATTTCGTCGTTTTGAGATTAAAGTTTAAGGAAAAAATTCATGGGAAAGCTTTTTAAAAATATACGCAAAATCGATACTGTGCTGGGCATAGCCTGGATACTTGCCATAATCTCAGCATTCTTCGTTCATCCGGGCAAAGAATACCTTGGCTACATAGACTTCAGGTCCTTAGGTATCCTCTGGGGCCTGATGGTAATAATCCAGGGCTTTAAGGAGAATTCGGTATTTGACAAAATCGCGGGATTTCTTTTATCAAAGGTAACAAAGAGCTGGCAACTCTCCGCCGTTCTCATCTTCATGTGCTTTCTTGGAAGCATGCTGATTACCAACGACGTAGCGCTAATCACCTTCGTTCCCTTCGCCCTGATGATACTTCACGACTGCGACCGGGAAGATATGATGATTCCCACGGTGGTCCTTCAGACCGTTGCCGCAAACCTGGGCAGTATGCTCACTCCCATCGGCAATCCCCAGAACCTGTACCTCTACGGCTTAACCGGCATGAGCCTTGGCCGCTTTATTCTGATAATGCTGCCCTACTCATTTCTCTCCGCCCTTTTACTTGCTCTCTCCCTTCTTATTATCCCTGGCAGGGAAAAGAGCCTTCAAAGAAGCAAGGATTCGGCAGTTGTAAGTAACTTCGGAAGCATTACCCAGATCATCATTTACGCGGTTCTTTTTGCCATAGCTCTTTTGGCTGTAGTAAGGATCCTGCCCTGGTATGTATTTGCCATAATTGTTCTGGTTGTTGTTGGCGGAATGGATTTAAAGATTTTACTCAGAGCCGATTATATCCTGCTCCTTACCTTCATCGGATTTTTTATCTTCACCGGAAACATGGGAAGGATCGATGTCATAAGCTCATTTCTAGAGAATGTGCTGGTTGGCCGCGAGTTCCCCATAGCCGTTGCCTTAAGCCAGATGATCAGTAATGTTCCCGCAACTTTGATGCTCTCAGGGTTTACTTCAAATTATGAATCCCTGCTTATCGGAGTTAACGTGGGAGGCCTTGGTACCCTCATTGCCTCCATGGCATCGCTGATTTCTTATAAAGCCTACAGCAAGGAGTACAGGGAAAAGAGCGGAAAGTATCTTCTTGTATTTACCGTAACCAATATAATCTTTCTTATAATCCTTGTTCTTGCATATGTAATTCACACACATTTTTAATATGATACAAAGAAGTTTCTGATAATATGTTGACGAAGACTGATAAAAGTGTTACAAATGTAAGTGGTTAGTTTCCAAGCACAATTCGGAGGTAGAGAGGGATGCTACGCAGGTGATATTGATTCATTAAGTAATAGCAGTAATTGACCCGCAAGGGTGTTATTTGCGTTGCGTGAATCGTATCATTCTATAGCAGATCTTTTCTGATTCCGGAGAGGTGCTTTTTTTGTGCCATATTGTATAATTCCAGGTATCGGGATAATTAGATTTTGTGTTAGATAAGATCCGTTTGCGCAGTGCAGACGGATTTTTTTATTGACCAACTTAGGAGGACATCATGGATAATACAACTTCAAATCAATTAGAAATCAGAAATCCCCTTTGGACAAGGGACTTTACCATAATTACCGTAGGCAGCGTTGTCTCCATGCTGGGAAACAGTATGGCCGGATTTGCACTGAGTCTTATGGTCCTTGATTACACAGGCTCCACAATGCTCTATGCGATCTACCTTATGACATACACAGTTCCGCAGCTTATTGTACCGATAATTTCAGGCGCCATTCTGGACAGGTTCTCAAGAAAAAAGATGATCTACACCCTGGACTTTACCATGGGTGGTCTCTACCTGCTCCTTGGAATACTCTTATCCCGCGGATGGTTCAATTTTCCGCTGTTTGCACTGTTTAGCTTAATAGTCGGATCTGTCGGCAGCATCTACATGGTAGCTTACGACAGCTTCTATCCGCTGTTGATCACTGAGGGGAACTATTCAAAAGCTTACTCCATAGCCAGCGTCCTTGAGACTTTTGCGATTTTCATGGTCCCGGTGGCAACCTTTTTCTATAAACTCTTCGGAATGGGCCCGCTTCTTATGGTCAACTCTGTTTGCTTTTTGGTTGCAGCAACTCTGGAGACTCAGATAAGAGCAAAAGAAAACTACATCGAAAAGCAAAAGAAAAGTATCGAAGGTGAGGATCTTTCAAAAGTCGGCCGTGTTCTTGTTGATATAAAGGAAGGATTTAGATATCTCTTTTCCGAGAAAGGACTTATGGCCATCGCCGTCTACTTCCTGTTCAGCTCAATGGCTGGAGGCGCGGCAAATGTAATCTGCCTTCCCTACTTTAAAGGTAATTTTGAAAACGGCGAGTACCTTTTCATGCTGATCTTTGGCATGAGCTTCGTTGGAAGAGCCCTGGGGGGAGCTTTCCATTACAGGAAAAAACTTGGAGCAAACCGAAAATTTACCATTGCCCTTTGCGTCTATATCATGATCGGGGTATTTGAGGGACTATATCTCTACACTCCCATTCCTATGGCAATGCTGCTTAGCTTCTTTGTGGGAGTCGGGGGAGTTACCAGTTACACCATAAGGATTTCATCCACCCAGAGCTACGTTCCTGATGAGAACAAGGGAAGATTCAACGGCGCATTTCAGGTGCTGTCAACTTCCGGATCACTGATCGCAGAGCTTTTGGCAGGTGTTCTTACGCTGGTGCTGGATCAAAGAGCAGTTCTTCTGATATTCGAGCTGTCCACCGTGGTAGCAGCCCTCCTTATCATCGGCGGAAACAGAGAGCACGTTAAAAAGATCTACAACAGAAATATGTAATCCAATCCTTCGAAAGGAGGTACTCATGTCCAAAAAAATACTGATTGAAGCAGAAAATATAGAAGTAACATACGGAGAGCAGACTGTTCTTGACTTTGAGAGGTTCTATCTCTACGAGGGCGAGAAGGTCGGGCTTGTGGGAATAAACGGAGCCGGAAAGACTACTCTTTTGAAGGTTCTTGCAGGAACAATTGAACCCACAAAGGGTAAGGTTTCCCAGTACTGCACACCTTTCTATTTTGAGCAGTTCGGAGACGGGCTAAGTTATGACGATGCTGATTATTCCGAGGCAGGTAAGCTTGGAGTCTCTGATCAGCTCTGGCAGGAGAATGTCAGTGGCGGTGAGAATACCAGGATAAGACTATCACAGCTCTTTTCCAGTCAAAGGGCTGTTGCCTTTCTCGATGAGCCCACATCGAATCTCGATAGTGCAGGGGTTGAGCTTTTGAGAAAAAGACTTTGTGAAATCGAGACGCTGGTCCTTATCAGCCACGATCGTGCCCTTTTGAATGCTGTCTGTGACAGGATCGTGGAAGTATCCTTTGGAGAGCTGAATTTCTTTGACGGCAACTACGATGACTATCTTGAGCAGAAAGCTCTTTTGAAAAAGAGCCAGTACGCGGAGTATGAGAATTACCAGGCCGAGAAAAAAAGACTCCAGGGTGTATATCTTCAGAAAAAAGCCAAGGCAAAAAGCGTTGTGAAAAAGCCAAAAAATCTGACATCCAGCGAAGCTAAAGCCATTGCCCTTTGTGGAAACAGAAAGCCCGAGGATAAGGCCCGGAGCCTGGAAAAGAGCGCAGAGAACGTGCTTAAGAGAATTGAGCACATGGAGGTCAAAGAAAAGCCCAAGGAAGAGCCCGTTGCCCGCCCGGATTTCAGGCTCACCAATCCTCCAAGGAACCCGATAGTCATAAGAGGAGAACATCTTTCCTTTGGATACGGAGATAAGCTGATTTTTGATGATGCGGATTTTATAATTAAAAATGGAGCCAAGGTAGCTCTTGTGGGAAATAACGGCGCAGGTAAGACAACCCTGATTGAACTTATCGACAGACGCGAGGGAGTCTATGTGGTTCCCGGAGCAAAGATTGGCTACGCAAGGCAGAACATGAGCCAGATCGACATGGACAAGACTGTCCTTGAAAATGTCAGGAATGTAAGTATCCAGAAGGAAAGCATAGCCCGTATCATTCTTGCGAGACTTCTTTTAACAGAAAGAGATATTCAGAAGAAAGCGTCGGAACTCTCGGGCGGTGAGAGGATGAAGCTGTCCTTTGCAATGCTGTTTGTGTCGGACGTGAATTTCCTGATTCTGGACGAGCCTACCAACTACCTGGATATTCCATCAATCGAAGCACTGGAGAGACTTCTTATGGAGTACGAAGGGACTCTTGTTTTCGTATCCCACGACAGGACTTTTGTGGATCACGTTGCAACAGAAAAACTTTTGATTCAAGACGGAAAGATAATAAAAAGTGAATAATAAAAAATCTCTATACAGAAAAATATGGGTAGTTGCTCTGCCTATCATATTTCAAAATATAATCGATGCATCGGTTAACAGTGCAGATGTACTGATGCTCAACTACGTAGGTCAGAATGCCATTAGCGCAGTTTCTCTGGCAAACTCCCTTGTGGGAATTTTGTTCATGCTGCTCTACGGAATTGGTACAGGAATTGCTATGCTGGCAGCTCAGTATTATGGCAAAGGCGACCTTGTGACCATTGAAAAGATTGAAGGAATCGGCCTTAAGTTCTCGCTGTCGGTTGCAGCACTTGGTGCATTTTTGTGCGTAACGATTCCGGATAAGCTGATGTTTATCTATACTTCCGACCCGGTGCTTATAGATCTGGGCGCAAAGTACCTTCGCTTCATCGCACCCGGCCTTTTGTTCTGGGCCATAAGCGCAGTGTATATGGCAATTCTGCGCTGTATCGGAAGAGTCGGAACAAGTACAGTGATCGAGACCACAGCACTTATTGTTAATGTCTGTCTGAATGCTCTTTTTATCTTTGGACTTTTCGGAGTTCCAAAGCTTGGAGTTATCGGCGTAGCCGTCGCTACAACGCTAAGCAGACTGATCCAGCTCATATTCTGCATCGTGATTTCTTTTGCAGGCGCCGAAGTAAAACTCTCAATAAAGCCCATGTTTGAACGGCACAGGCTTTTAGAGAAGGATTTCTTTTCCATGGCTCTGCCGGCGATAGGTAATGACCTGTCCTGGTCACTGGCTTTTTCCATGTACTCCGTGATAATCGGTCACCTGGGAAATGACATGGTAGCCGCCTATTCCATTACAAATGTCGTGCGAAACCTCGGTACGGTCTTCTGCTTCGGAATGGCATCAGCTACAGGCATCATCGTAGGTCAGATCCTTGGAAGCGGTCAAAGAGATGAAGGAATAAAGGCAGCTCACACGCTCTTTCGTCTGACTATACTTGCAGGAGTACTTGGCGGAATCATCGTTGCCCTCGTCATGCCCTTTGCACTTACCCACGCTTCTCTCACTCCCAAGGCGCTGGATTATCTTAAATTCATGCTGCTCATCAGCACCTACTACATCATGGGAACTGCAGTAAACACCTGCCTTATTGCCGGTATCTTCAGAGCAGGAGGAGACAGCAAATTCGGTTTTATCTGCGACACCATAGATATGTGGTGCTACGCTGTACCTCTGGGACTTTTGTCAGCCTTCGTGTTCAAGTTTCCAGTAAAAGTAGTGTTCTTCTTACTTTGTACGGATGAGTTTGTTAAATGGCCCTGGGTATTAAAGCACTTTTACAGTCATAAATGGGCCAGGAATATCACCAGAGAAGAGATGGATTAAACAAACCCAAAAAGAAAGGAAGCTGAACTGATCAGCTTCCTCTACATTTTCATTATTAAAGTTGAATTGCAGTCTTAAGTGCAATCTCCATCATGTCAGTAAATCCTGTCTCACGCTCTTTTGCTGTGAGCTCCTCACTCTTGAAGAGATGATCTGAGCAGGTAAGTATTGTAAGAGCATTCTTGCCGGCCTCTGCTGCGTTCATGTAAAGAGCGGGTGTCTCCATCTCTACTGCAAGAGCGCCGTAGTTTCTGTAGAGCTCACTCTCATTGCACTTCTTGTAGAAAGCATCTGAAGAAAGAACATCACCAACGTGATAAGTTACGCCCTTCTCCTTGGCAATTGCTACTGCCTTCTCAAGGATGTTATAGCTTGCTGTAGGAGCGAAGGTTCCGGGAAGTCCGTACTGGAATCCGTAGTTGGAATCTGTGTGAGCGCCCTGGGCAAAGATGATGTCCATTACGTTTACCTTGTCCTGAAGGCCGCCTGCGCTGCCTACTCTGATGATATTGTCAACGTCATAGAAATTGAAGAGCTCATAGGTATAGATACCGATTGAAGGGATTCCCATTCCGTGTCCCATTACAGACACCTCTTTTCCCTCGTACTTACCGGTAAAGCCCAACATTCCTCTGACTTCGTTTACACATTTGATATCTGTAAGAAAGTTCTCTGCGATGAATTTAGCCCTTAAAGGATCACCGGGCATGAGAACGGTTTTTGCGAAATCGCCTTTTTCTGCACTGTTGTGGGGTGTTGCCATGATCATTTCCTCCTTTTTATTTTGCTTCGGGATAATTGATATGTCCCTGCATCCATATATTTCCCTTGAATCTGCGGCCTACGGCAGGTTCTCCCATAAGGTCCTCCCTGTTGATGCAGACATCAAATTCAAGGTCATTGCAATTGATCCTCATGATGTAGACAAACTCGCCGGTGAACTTATTCTCCACAAGTCTTGTGCTCACCACCTCACCAAGAACCGAGTAGTGGTCGCACTCAACTCCGTAGGGCATAAAGTAGGTATCAACGAGACTGAAAACATCCTGCTTTCTTATCTTCTTGGACAGGGTTGTGTAAAGGTCCATGTCCTCCAGAGTCAGGGACTCGATGGCTGTCTCGTCCCCGCGTCTGGCGCTGTTTATAAGCTTATTTCTGTAATTGTTCTTTCTTTTCGCTGCCTCTTTTTCCTCTTCTGTCTTGTGGATCGGCATAAGGATCTGACCGCCTACCGAAAGGGCTGAGAGGCTTAAAGTTGTTCCCTTTATGGGAAACTTGTCCTCATTCTCGTACTTGATGTACGGGATCATGTTCTGAAGGTAAAAGATAAGGGTGACCCCGATCCTGGGTTCGTTGCAAACACCCGCGTAGGAATAGTTGGCAGCATGGCGCTCCACATTCAGGTCCTCTTCGGTACTGACGGCGGAGGGCACAAGATAAGGATAGTAATATTCGTAGATGAACTTATCCTCATCATCAAATTCTCCGCAGACTGCGATACCTATATCTTCGGCGTAATCTCTGTCAAACTCCGACAGAATCACATTGTCGTTGTTGGTGATGTAGGACCGCCTCTGGGCCTGCTGAATTGTACTTGTTATGAGATTTGTTAATTCTTTTCTTTCCTTGATGTTGGAAAATCCCACAGCCCTGAGATATTTATGCAACGGGTTCTTACCTCTTTTCCGGATAAATTACTTCTTGTTTGGAACAAGCAGCTCTTTTCCACCCATGTAAGGTCTGAGAACTTCAGGGATCTTAACGGTTCCGTCAGCCTGAAGGTTGTTCTCAAGGAATGCGATGAGCATTCTGGGAGGAGCAACTACTGTATTGTTAAGGGTATGAGCAAGATAGTTACCGTCCTTGCCCTTGATTCTGATCTTAAGTCTTCTTGCCTGAGCATCTCCAAGGTTGGAGCAGCTTCCTACCTCGAAGTACTTCTTCTGTCTGGGTGACCATGCCTCAACGTCGCAGCTCTTGCACTTAAGATCTGCCAGATCTCCTGAGCAGCACTCCAGAGTTCTTACAGGAATGTCCAGAGTTCTGAAGAGATCTACCGTGTTCTGCCAAAGCTTGTCATACCAGGTCTTGGAATCCTCGGGCTTACAGATAACAACCATCTCCTGCTTCTCAAACTGATGGATTCTGTAAACGCCTCTCTCCTCAATGCCGTGAGCACCTTTCTCTTTTCTGAAGCAAGGTGAATAGCTGGTAAGAGCCATGGGCATCTGCTCTTCGGGAACGATCTGGTCGATGAACTTACCGATCATTGAATGCTCACTGGTTCCGATAAGGTACAGATCCTCGCCCTCGATTTTGTACATCATGGCCTCCATCTCAGGGAAGCTCATAACACCGGCAACAACATTGCCGTGGATCATGAAAGGAGGAACGCAATAGGTGAATCCCCTGTCGATCATGAAATCTCTTGCATAGGAGATAACTGCTGAATGGAGTCTTGCAATGTCGCCCATGAGGTAATAGAAACCGTTACCTGCTACTCTTCTTGCTGCATCAAGGTCGATACCGCTAAAGCTCTCCATGATATCTGTGTGATAAGGAATCTCGAAATCGGGAACCACGGGATCTCCGTACTTCTGGATCTCTACGTTCTCTGAATCATCTTTTCCGATGGGAACTGAATCGTCGATGATCTGAGGAATGATCATCATCTTATTTGTAACCTGCTCGTCCAGCTCCTTCTGCTTAGCTTCAAGCTCCTCAAGCTCCTTGGCTTCCTTGGCTACTTCATCCTTGAGAGCCATGGCCTCTTCCTTTTTACCCTGAGCCATAAGACCGCCAATTTCCTTGGAAATCTTATTTCTGTGAGCTCTGATCTCATCAGCCTTCTGCTGATTGCTTCTTCTCTCGGTATCTAAGGCGATGACCTCGTCTACCAGAGGGAGCTTCTCATCCTGAAATTTCTTCTTGATGTTCTCCCTGACTACATCAGGATTTTCTCTTAGGAACTTAATGTCGATCATGTTGATCTCCTCCGCTATAAATATATTTTATACAATTATATTTTATTAAATATTACCTGTTTCCACTGTCCAGCGCCTGATCCAGCGCTCTCTTTTCATCTCTGCTCAGTTCCACATCCGCAACACCGGCATTGATGGCTTTTGAATAGGAATAGTTCATTCCGTCTGAATTATGAACTGAGTTTAAAAGGAATCCGTTGTCATTCTCATCCAGCATGCACAGAGCAAAACTAAGTTTTCCTCCGTCATGACTGAAGGCATCGTACTTCTCAAGTCCGATCTTCTGGAAGGTTCTGCCAAGTCTTCTGTTGATATCAATGATGTCCTTCCGGTTCTTGTCATTCTCAGCACGGATCATCCTGTTATCATGGAAAAGACCTACGATTTCTTCCTCCAGTGATTCGGCTTCCTTACCGTTCATGAACTTATTGTATTTCCTGGTAAGTTTTTCCAATTTCTTGGACTGAAGAATGTTTAATACAAAAAGAACTATCACCAGAACCAGCATTACTATAAAAAGAATTGCGGGATCCAGATTTCCCAATCCGATGGCATTAAATATATTGCTGTTCATATTGTCCCCCCAACCTTATGATTATTCTCTGCAAAGTCTGTCGGTGATCTTCTCAAGATCATCGGAACTGTAGAACTCTATCTCGATCTTTCCTGTTCCATCTCCCTTTGAGATGATCTCGACCTTTGTTCCGATTGCCTGTTTGCATTTCTCTGAAAGCTGACCGTATACAGCATCAAGACTCTGACTGGTATTTGTCTTG
Source organism: Butyrivibrio sp. FCS014 (assembly GCF_000526935.1). Taxonomy (GTDB): domain Bacteria; phylum Bacillota; class Clostridia; order Lachnospirales; family Lachnospiraceae; genus Butyrivibrio. The sequence goes on from NZ_JAHA01000008.1 coordinate 310,839, forward strand.
GTCTTCTTGGGCTTGGTCTTTCCAAGATTCTTGACCATCTTCTCAGCTGCTCTAACGCTGAGTTCTTCATCGAATACTTTCTGGGCAAGTTCAAACTGCTGCTCGGGGTCCTCTACAGGGATAAGTGCCCTTGCATGACCGGTGGAAAGCTGACCCTGAACTACCATTTCCCGAACCTTGTCACAGAGTTTGAGAAGTCTTAAGGAGTTGGTAACATATACGCGGCTCTTTGAAATGTTCTTTGCAATAGCATCCTGAGTATAACCGAAATCATCGATGAGCTTCTGGAAAGCCAGGGCTGCTTCGATGGGATTTACATCTTCTCTCTGAACGTTATCGATGATGGAATAAACTGCGATCTGCTCTTCGGTGAGATCCTTGATGATAACAGGAACCTCTTTTAACCCAACCTTCTGAGCGGCTCTCCATCTTCTCTCACCGCCGACGATCATGTAGTGATCGCCCTTATCTACTACAATAAGAGGATTGATGATACCGATCTGTTTGATACTGTCAATCATATCCTCCATGCTGTCTTCATCAAATGTTTTTCTTGGCTGATTCCTGTTAGGCTCAACCTTTGTAATGTTTACATTAACAACCTGTCCCTCAACGTGGTTCTCCACTACAGGTTTTGATTTAGCAACTGTTTTCTTGGCAGGGATCATTGCATCAAGACCCTTGCCCAGTCCCCTCTTTGCTGCCATTATATTTCCTCCGTATATTAGTTAAATTTCCTGTCGATTATTTCCTGAGCCAGTAATCTGTATGCTTCTGCTCCGGCAGACTTGGGTTCATACAGAGTGATAGGCAGTCCGTAACTTGGTGCCTCGGCAAGACGAATATTTCTCGGGATGATTGTCTTGTAGACATGCTCCTCGATATTCTCTTTTACATTTTCTACTACCTGAAGAGAAAGGTTTGTTCTTGAATCAAACATGGTGAACACTACACCTTCCATCTCAAGTTCGGGATTCAATCTGTCTTTTACCAGGTTAACTGTATGGATCAACTGGCTTAATCCTTCCAGTGCATAGTACTCACACTGAATAGGAACAAGAACCGTACTTGCACTTGTCATGGAATTGACTGTCAGCATACTCAGTGAAGGCGGGCAGTCAATAACTATGAAGTCATATTTGTCCTTTACTTCATTAAGTGCTCTCTGAAGAATGAACTCCTTCTCTTCCACATCCATGAGCTCTACTTCCACAGCTGCCAGATCTACATTGGCAGGAAGTATATCAAGACCCGGAAGATCTTCAAGAACATCTTTGATTATTGCTTCATCGATCGAACACTCATCAATCATCAGCTGATAAACCGTGTTCTCAATCTGGGATCTGTCCAGACCAAAACCACTTGTTGTATTTCCCTGGGGATCGGTATCCACTACCAGAACTTTCTTCTTTTTTTCTGCCAGAGCGGCAGCAAGATTGATGGTAGTAGTCGTCTTACCTACTCCACCCTTTTGATTTGCAATCGCTATTATTCTACCCATCATTCCTCCAACTCTAAAACGCTATTATGATTTTATCACAAAATATAGTCGGCGATTATATTATTTTATTAATCGCCGAGGATAATATTACATATCAGACTATATATTGTGGTAATAATTGTATTTTTAATTTCTACAATTTGTTAACTATATTTTGATGTTTCACGTGGAACTCACAATATATTGAGTTTATATGTTTCACGTGAAACAATTTTTTGTATTTTAAATTGTATCTGAATCTAATGTTTCACGTGAAACATTTTGTACATAAAACATTCAATACCACTATATCTATTTCAGAGGTTGCCTTGAAGGAACTCCGGCCTTGCGGGGATACTTCTTAGAAGTCGGTTCAACCTTCTTAACTATACATATTGTTCTTGATATATCCGAACCGGGTAAAACAAATTCATTTGCAGCTTCAAGTTTACCCCCAAGAAGATGAATGGCTCCCTTTGCCTCAGAAAGTTCACCTTCTGCCTTCTCGCTTTTATATGCAAGAAAAGATCCGCCCACCTTTACATAGGGAAGACAATATTCTGATAAGGTAGCCATATTGGCAACTGCTCTTGAGACTGCAACATCGAAAGTCTCTCTTAAAGAACCTTCCTTCTTTTGGCAGAAATCTTCAGCTCTTCCATGAAGTGTTTTTATGGAACCTGTATCATTAAGATGAAGTTCATCTATAACAGCATTAAGAAAATTAAGTCTCTTATTCAATGAGTCCAATAATGTGATATTAAGTTGAGGGAAAACAATCTTAAGAGGAATACCCGGAAAGCCTGCCCCGGTTCCTATATCTATAAGCGATAGTTCTTTTCCCTTAAAATCAAAATATCCGGCACTGCTGATACTGTCAGTAAAGTGAAGTCTGCAAACATCATCAAAATCCGTGATGCCTGTAAGATTCATAACCTTATTCCATTCCACCAGCATGGAATAGTAAGTATCAAACTGCTTAAGCTGATCATCGGTAAGCGCTATACCATACTCAGTAAAATCTTTGATCATATTATTGTACTTAGTTCTCATCACTCTGTCCTCGACGTAATGAATCAAGATAGATTATTAGCACAGAAATATCAGCGGGATTAACTCCACCTATTCGTGATGCCTGTCCTATATTTACCGGTCTGAACTTTTCAAGTTTCTGTCTTGCCTCAAGGCGCAGACTTGATACATCATCGTAATCAATATCAGCAGGTATCAGTTTAGACTCAAGTTTCTTGAACTGTTCAACCTGTCTTTGCTGCCTGTCTATATATCCTTCGTATCTTATTGTTATCTCTACCTGTTCGGTAACATCAAAAGGAAGCTCCTCTCTGTCCGGATCAATCTCTTTTATATTCTCATAATTGAATTCCGGTCTGCAGATAAGTTCGGCAAGAGATGTAGCTGTTTTTAAAGGTGAGCTTCCATTCTTTTCCATGAAGGATTGGATCCTGGCATTGGCACCAACAACTGTCTTCTTAAGTCTATCCACTTCCATTTGTATCTGTTCTTCTTTTAAAAGTAACTTCTTATATTTCTCCTCACTGATAAGACCTACTTCGTACCCTTTTTTTCGAAGTCTTATATCCGCATTATCCTGGCGAAGAAGTAATCTGTACTCAGCACGGGAGGTCATCATTCTATAGGGTTCAAAATTCTCTTTAGTAACAAGGTCATCTACAAGAACTCCGATATACCCTTCGGACCTGTCAATGTAAATATAATCTTTACCAAGGATTTGCATTGAAGCATTGATACCTGCATAAAGACCCTGGGCAGCTGCTTCTTCATAACCACTGCTACCATTGAACTGACCGGCACTGAAAAGACCGCGGATATCTTTGATCTCCAAAGTAGGATGAAGCTGACCCGGGCAAAGGCAATCGTATTCAATAGCATATGCATTCTTAACTATCTTACAATTTTCAAGACCGGGAACTGTTCTGTACATGGCAAGCTGAACATCCTCAGGAAGTGAAGAGGACATTCCGTCAATGTACATCTCATTGGTATAAGTACCTTCAGGTTCAACAAAGACCTGATGTCTTTCATGATCAGGAAACTTAACTACCTTATCTTCAATTGAAGGACAATACCTTGGTCCCACACCTTCTATGATACCTGCATATATAGGTGATCTATCTATGTTTTGTCGTATTATTTCATGTGTTTTTTCGTTTGTATATGTGAGCCAGCATGAAACCTGTGGCTTCTGAACATCCTTTGGATCTGTATCAAATGAGAAAGGAATAACAGGCGTATCACCAAACTGCTCGGACATTTTGGAATAATCGATCGATCTTCCATCCATTCGGGCAGGGGTTCCTGTCTTAAATCTTCTAAGTTCGATACCGGCTTTAATAAGTGATTCTGATAAATAGTTAGAAGGTAAAAGACCATTCGGCCCACTGTAGGTAATTGCCTCACCTGTAAGACAACGGCTCTTTAAATATGTTCCGGTACAAAGAATTACCGCCTTGGCTTCATAGATGATTCCTGAAAAAATCTTAACGCCAATGATCCTTCTCTTATAGCCTTCTCTTCTTAAGGTCTCATCTTCAATATCTTCAAAAAGGATCTCGGAAACTTCTGCCTGCTTGATGGTAAGATTATCCTGCTCTTCCAAAACTCTTCTCATTGCTTTGGAATATTCCATCTTATCAGCCTGGCATCTTAAGGAATGAACCGCAGGTCCTTTGGAGGTATTGAGCATCTTGGACTGAAGAAAAGTCTTATCGATTACTTTTCCCATCTCTCCGCCTAGAGCATCAATCTCTCTTACAAGATGTCCCTTCGAAGATCCGCCGATGTGAGGATTGCAGGGCATAAAAGCAATGTTGTCAGCACTCATTGTAAAGACAACAGTTGAAAGCCCAAGCCTTGAACAGGCAAGAGCAGCTTCACATCCGGCATGACCGGCACCTATAACTATTACATCCGATTTTTCTCTTATATCTAACATTTCTTATTTTCCCATACAGAACTTGGAGAATATTTCTTCCACCAGATCATCTCCAACTTCTTCACCAATGATCTCACCCAGTAAAGTATATGCATTTGTAAGATCAACCATATAAAAATCTTCCGATACTCCGTCTTCAATTCCACGAAGCACAAGCTCAAGACTTTGTATCGATCCTTCAAGTAATGTCTTATGTCTTAGATTTGTAATATAGATTTCCTGCCTCGGTGCAATATCACCGTTAAAGAAAATATCCGCTATGGATTTCTTTAATTCATCAATGCCTTCTCCATTGAGAAGAGAAGCAGTAATGACAGGAATATTATCGTCTTCCCTTTCCGAAAAAAGCATAGGAAGAATATCTTTTGTTATTTTAATACTTCCTGTAAGATCGTTCTTATTAAGTATAACTATAGTCTTCTTATTTGAGCAAAGACCGGCTATAGCCTTATCTTCATCATCTATGTCAGAGGTGGAATCAAGAATGTAAAGACAAAGATCGGCTTCTTCAATCTTGTCCTTGGCCTTGTCCACACCTATCTTTTCTATAACATTATCTGTATCTCTGATACCGGCTGTGTCCACAAGGTTAAGAACTATGTCATCAATTCTAATGGTCTCTTCGATAACATCTCTTGTGGTTCCGGCAATATCAGTAACGATTGCCCTTTCACTTCCGTATAGTGCATTAAGAAGTGAGGACTTTCCTGCATTGGGCTTTCCTATAATAACAGTTTTAATGCCTTCTTTTCTTATCTTTCCTTCATCAGCTGTGGAAACAAGTTTCCTAAGTTTAAAAGAAACGGTATTTATCACTCCGCTCAGCTTTTCAGGAAATCCTGTAAGATCATAGTTCTCAGGATCATCAAGTGCGGATTCGATAAAGGCCATATTATACAAAAGTTCTTTTCTTATCGCTTTTACTTCTTTGGAAATACTTCCCTGAAGCTGGCTTCTGGAACTCTCAAGAGCAAACTTATTCTGTGCTCCGATGATATCCATTACAGCTTCGGCTTTGGTAAGGTCAATCCTTCCGTTCAAAAAAGCTCTCTTGGTAAACTCACCGGGCTCGGCAAGCCTGCAGCCTTTTTTTATCAGAAGAGAAAGGATCTCATTCATCACCAGCATTCCGCCGTGACTGTTGATCTCTATAACATCTTCTTTGGTATAACTGTGAGGTGCTTTCATATAAGAGATCATCACTTCATCAATGATCTTTCTGTTATCTCCATCTTCATCACAAATATATCCGAACCTTATAGTATTCGGATCATGAGATAAAAGAGTATGTTCCTTCTTCCCGGAGACATAGATTCCGTCACATATCTGGAGTGCTTCTTTTCCGCTTACTCTTATGATACCGATTCCGGCATCAGACATGGCGGTTGCAATGGCACAAATTGTATCATCTTTGAAATTATTAAGAACACTGCCCATGGTCTTTACCTAAACAAAACCCCTCAAGGCTGTGCTCGAGGGGTATCTAGTTGAAATTATTTCTTTAAAGTAACTACTATTCTTCTGAAAGGCTCATCACCTTCACTGTGAGTTGTAACGTATTTGTCATTCTGAAGTGCTGAGTGGATGATCCTTCTCTCATAAGGGTTCATAGGCTCAAGAGCAACAGACTGTCTTGTCTTTCTTACCTTATATGCGATGTTCTTGGCAAGGTTCTCAAGTGTAGCTTTTCTTCTCTCTCTGTAGTTCTCTGTATCAACTTTTACATGAACATAATCAGCAGTGTCTCTGTTAACTACCAGTGAGATGAGGTACTGAAGTGAATCCAGTGTCTGTCCTCTCTTGCCGATGAGAACTCCCATCTCTGCTCCGCTGAGCTCTACGTCCAAAATGTTGTCCTCTGCTCTGAACTTTGAATTAACTTCTACTTCCATGTTCATTGCAGCAAATACTTCTTTCAGGAATGCATTTGCCTTGGCAACAACTTCCTCGGCATTTACAGGAACTGCATTTTCCTTAACTTCCTTAGTCTCTTTTTCTTCTTTGACTTCGGGCTTTTTCTCAGCAGCCTTTTTCTCAGGCTTCTTCTCGGATTTGTTTTCTTTCTTTACTTCAACCTTCTCGGTCTTCTCTTCCTTTTCAACCTTAGGCTCTTCTTCTTTGATCCTTGCTTTGATAACTGCAGGCTTAGCTGCTATACCAAGAAATCCTGAAGATCCGTTTGAAATAACTTCATAATCAAGTCTGTCGCTTGTTACCATAAGAGTTTCACAAGCTTCAGTGATTGCATCATCTACATTCTTTGCAGAAAACTCCTGATATTCCATCGTACTTATGTAACCTCCGGATTATATTCTATTAGTCGTTGTTATTATTCTCGTTGAATTCCTTTACCATGTTAGCCTTGGCAAGAAGTGAATCCTTACGAATCTTGTTGTTCTTATAAACATCCTGGGCGCTCTTTATCTTTGCTTCCTTCTCAGCTTCTGAAACTGAAGAATTCTTGCTTGAAAGATCGTCCTTTCTTGTGGAGAGATTAGCATACATACTCATGTTACGAGTAGTCTTAAGCTTCTCCTGCTTCTCTTTGTACTTAGCTGTATTCTTGGCAATCTCAGCATCTATATCGATCTTGTCAATATGCTTATTGATAACTACCTGCTGAATTGATCTGATAACAGCACCGGCAATCCAGTAGATACCCATACCTGCAGGAAGACTCAAACAGAAGAATGCTGACATGATAGGCATCATGACATTCATTGTCTTCATTGACTGCTGCATCTGAGCTGTAGGATCATCGGGATTGGGCTTGTCGTTATTGCTGGGCTGAGGCATAAGCTTAGTGTTGATCCACTGAGTAAGCGCAGCCAGTATGGGAACAAGAAGTCCACCGATCAGAAGTCCGATGTTCTTCTCAGGGAATCCTGTGGTGATCATGTACATAGGTGTATCACCAATGTTGATTCCAAGGAAATTGTTGTATCCGTTCAAAAGAGTGTGTGTCTTCTCGATAGAATCAGAAAGACTTGGGAACTGGCTTGTGATACTTGCCCAGTCCGCTGATGATGCTCTGTTAAGTACGTCGATAAAAGTATTCTTAATATAAGTAGCATCACCGTTTACAAATGCATCATTGGTAAACTGTCTTGAAAACTGTGTAGCACCCTTAAGGCTCTGAAGAAACTCTGCAGCACCTGCTGTTTCCATAAGGTTCTCCACCAGGGGAGAAAAAGCATCTTTTACGATAGTAACGTAAGCAGGAATTGAATAAATAACACGATAGAGTGCAAACAGGATAGGCATCTGGATCAAAAGCTGAAGACAGCTTCCTGTCTGGGATACTCCATACTTGGCATAGACTTCCTTGGTCTCTTGCTGCATTGCAAGCATTGAGTCGTTGTCTTTTTTACCTTTATACTTAGCCTGAATAGCCTGAAGCTCAGGACTCATCTTAGCCTGAAGCTTGGAAAACTTCTGCTGTTTGTAAGTAAGAGGTAAAAGACATAGATAAATAACAATAGTAAAGATGATGATTGCAAGACCGATGTTGGGAATTCCAATGCTGTTGAGCACATTGAAGATTCCGTTCATAAGATGTCCCAAAAGCCATGCCACGGGACCTACGATCTTACCACCATACTGTGTGAGCAGTACTCCCTTCAAAATTAACCTCCTCGAAATTATGGAACCGGATCATACCCGCCGCTGGAGAAAGGATTGCATCTTAAAATTCTCCAGATTGCCAAAAGTCCCCCTTTTAAGGCTCCATATTTTTCTATTGCTTCCAGTCCGTACTGAGAACATGTAGGTATATACGGACATTTTGTTCTCTTTAATGGAGAAATGTACTTCCTATAAAGTTTGATCAGAAAGATAAGTATCTCTTTCATATTAATTACCGCCATTTTGCATTATGCGGGCCTTCCTCGCCAGAAACAAAAGAGATTCTTCTATATCAAAATATGATGCATCTCTTGCACAGGCTCTGGCTACGACTACTATGTCCAAACCACTATTGAACATATTTTCATGTAGCCGGTAAGCTTCTCGAACAAGTCTTGCAAATCTGTGCCTTACAACACTGTTCCCTATTTTTTTGCTGCATGATATTCCGACTCTGTTAATAGAACTGCCATTTTCCCACACATAGACAACGATCGTCTTATTAGCATAACTTTTGCCGTTCTCATAGACATTTCGGAATTCATTATTCTTTTTTAAAGACTGTGAAAAAATCATTCTGTCTTCCTTTAGCTTAGGGCGTTGAAAAAAGGCCACAAAAGAATTGCGGCCTTTAAAATCATGCTGATAATCTCTTTCTTCCCTTAGCTCTTCTGGCAGCAAGAACTTTTCTGCCACCCTTTGTAGCCATTCTTGCTCTGAAGCCGTGAACTCTGGCTCTCTGAAGCTTATGAGGCTGGAATGTCATCTTCATATCGGAAACACCTCCTTCTTTAATCGAAAATAATTACCTTAAAGGTACAATTAATATCCAGTGTGGAAAAAATCTTTATAATTATAATAAATAAAAATATGTCAGTCAAGCCCCAAAATAAGCCACTCTCGGATTCTCTCAGATACAAAATTTTTTTCACATTTTTTTCGACAACATATTGTGGATAAAAAAATTATCCACACCAAAATGTTGAAATTGTGGATAACTTGTTCATAAAAAAATATTTTAAAAAGATATCCACATTTTTTTAAATTTTTGTGGAAAAATCGGTTTATAAGTTTTTTATAATTTCTTGAAAACTGCATGTTTAAGCCATTTATAACAGTTGAAAGGGTAAGGTGGATAATACATGACTTATCCACAATAATTAATTTTTTCCATTTTAACGTCTGTTTCAAAAAAAGTTATCCACAATATGACCTGAGTTTGATATTTAAAGTCTTTTAATATAAAATAGTAGAAGTCTAATTTTACGTATGTTGGGGAGTTTTTTAATGCTATCATCTGCAGAAATCACCGAAAAATTAAAACAGAATTGGGAGAGCATCAAGGAAAAGGTCAGAACTGATGCTACTATTACAAATGTAGCTTACAGAACCTGGGTAGATCCTCTTGTTTTCCACGAATATAAGGACAACACGGTTATTGTTGTTATCTCTGATGACAATGCTGTGTCTCTTGATTATGTTCCCAATCACTATCTTGTTTTCTTCAAGGTTGCCATATCCGAACTTTTAGATGATATGGAGATTGATGTTTCTTTTATTTTAAACAAAGACATTATTAATAATGAAGAAACTCAAAACGATTCCGATAATTATGACGGCAACAGTCAGTATTCATCTGACCTGGATCATGATTCCAGTAATCTTAACAGCAAATACAGATTTGATACTTTCGTTGTAGGCAGCAACAATAAGTTTGCTCATTCCGCAGCTCTTGCTGTTGCTGAATCTCCTGGAACAGCTTACAACCCTCTTTTCCTTTACGGAGGTCCCGGACTTGGTAAGACTCACCTTATGCACTCCATCGGACATTTCATTATAGAGAATAACCGAAGTGCTAAGGTTTTGTATGTTACTTCCGAGCAGTTCACCAACGAGGTTATTGAATCCATCAGAAGCGGCAAGACCGAGAGAATGGCCAAGCTCAGGGATAAGTACAGAACCGTTGATGTTCTTATGGTCGATGACGTTCAGTTTATAATAGGAAAAGATGCAACTCAGGAACAGTTTTTCCACACCTTCAATGATCTTCATCAGGCCGGAAAACAGATAATCATTTCATCAGATAAGCCTCCGAAAGAAATGGAGACACTTGAAGAAAGATTCAGATCAAGATTCGAGATGGGACTTATTGCCGATATCCAGTCTCCCGATTATGAGACCAGAATGGCTATCCTCAAGAAGTATTCGGATAACAATGCCAATACTATCAAGAAGATAGACAATGAAGTTCTTGATTATATTGCCACCAATATCAAATCCAACATCAGAGAACTTGAGGGTGCTCTGACCAAGATCATCGCTTACTCCAAGCTTTACAATGTGGATATCACACTGGAAAATGCTAAGGAAGCTTTGAAAGATATTATATATCCGGACAACACGAAGGTTATAACACCTCAGCTTATCATTGATACTGTATGTGAACACTACAATGTTAAAAAGGAAGACATTGTTTCCAAGAAGCGTCTTACAGAGATCGTTACACCAAGACAGATCATCATGTACCTTTGCAGGGAATACACAGAAGTTTCTCTGGAAGAAATCGGAAGACTTCTCGGTAAAAAAGATCACACTACAGTTATGAACGGTATCGACAGGATCAAAGAAAAGAAAGCAATAGACAGCGAGCTTAGCAAGAATCTGGATATAATCTCCAAGAAGATCAATCCTTCACTTTAAGTTATACACAATTGTGGATAAAATTCTTGATAACTTTGTTGATTAAAAGAGGATAGATTGTTTATTAGGGTGGATAAGTTTTTTCCACCCTAATTTCATTATATTTGCCTTGTTTATAACTTTTTATTTTTCAACATACTATTTTTTGTTTTCAACAATCAAAAGTTTGTAAAAAAGCCTTAGAAATTGTATAATAGAATAGGTTTTACACATATCAACAATCATTATTAATATTTTAATTATTAATTTATATTTATTTTATATTTAGCAACCGAAGGGAGTATTGTTCAGATGAAATTCGTATGCTCAAAAGCAAATCTGATGGGTGGATTACAGATTGTACAAAAAGCTGTTCCTTCCAAAACAACAATGTCTATTCTTGAGTGTATCCTTGTTGATGCTACTGAAGGTGTTATCAAGTTTAATGCCAACGATATGGAACTTGGTATCCAGACTGTTGTTGACGGAAATATTATAGAGAGAGGTCTTATTGCAATCGAATCCAAGATCTTCGGTGATATTGTAAGAAAGCTTCCCGACAGTGAAGTTACAGTAGAGACTGACAGCAGCAATAAGGTTACCATCAGCTGCGGTAAGGCTAAATTCAACATCATAGGAAGAAAAGGTGATGACTTTACTTATCTTCCCTCCATCGAGAAGATCGACGGAGTAAGTGTTACTCAGTATACATTAAGAAATGTTATCCAGCAGACTATCTTCTCCATTGCAGAGAATGACAATAACAAGATGATGAGCGGTGAGCTCTTTGAAGTTGACGGCGATAACCTTAAGCTTGTTTCTCTTGACGGACACAGAATCTCCATTAGGAAGGTTAAACTTGGCGCTTCATATCCTTACAAGAAAGTTATTGTTCCCGGCAAGACATTAAACGAGATCAGTAAGATCTTAGGTGACAGCACAGAGAAGATGGTAAACATCTTCTTTACCGATAAGCATGTTCTTTTCGAGTTTGATAAGACAATCGTTGTATCAAGACTTATTGAAGGAGAATATTTCAGTATCGATCAGATGCTCTCAAGTGATTACGAGACCAAGATGAGCATCAACAGAAAGGAGTTCCTGGATTGTATTGACAGAGCCACCATCTATGTTAAAGAGGGTGACAAGAAGCCTGTTATCATTTCCATTACCGATGGAACCATGGAACTTAAGATCAATTCGGCTATAGGAAGCATGGATGAGGAAATTGACATCGAGAAACAGGGAAAAGACCTGATGATAGGCTTTAATCCCAAATTCCTTATCGATGCACTTCGTGTAATAGATGACGAAACAGTAGATATTTACCTTGTTAATCCCAAGGCTCCATGCTTCATAAGGGACAAAGAAGGTGCTTATATTTATCTTGTTCTTCCTGTTAATTTCACAACAGTTGATTAAGGATTTATCAGATGGAAACTATAAAGTTAAGAGAAACAGATGAATTTATAAAACTCGGACAGGCCCTTAAAAAGGCCGGTCTTGAGGGTTCGGGAGTTGAAGCCAAGAACGACATTCTTGCCGGTCTTGTTAAAGTCAACGGAGAAGTAGAAGAAAGAAGAGGCCGTAAGCTTTACGAAGGCGACATCTTTGAGTACGACGGCGTACAGGTAAAAGTAGAGAAATGATAATTAAGTCGTTAGAGCTTGCGGATTTTAGAAATTATGAAAACCTCAGAATAGATTTCAGCAGTGGTACCAATATTCTTTACGGTGACAATGCCCAGGGTAAGACCAATATTCTTGAGGCAATCTTTGTCTCTGCTACCACCAAATCACACAAAGGCAGCAAAGACAAGGAAATCATAAGATTTGGCAAGGAAGAAGCACATATAAGAACGATCCTTGAAAAAGATGGAGCTGAATACAGGGTGGATATGCACCTTCGCAGCAGCAGATCCAAGGGAATTGCAATAGACGGTCAGAAAGTCAAAAAGGCTTCCGACCTTATAGGAAAACTCAACGTAGTATTTTTTTCACCGGAAGATCTTAGTATCATAAAGAACGGTCCCTCAGAAAGGCGCAGGTTCATGGATATGGAACTGTGCCAGCTGGATCAGATATATCTAAACAGTCTTTCTAAGTATAACAAGCTTGTAGTCGAAAGAAATAAGGTTCTTAAGGATCTTTTTGAGCACCCTGAAAACAGCGTTCTTTTGGATGTTCAGGACAAGCAGCTGTGCGAATACGGATCCGTCATAATCAAAGCCAGAGAAAAATTTATCCGGGAGCTTAACGAAATCATCAGTCCCATACATGAGAAACTGACAGGAGGAAAAGAAATACTGTCTGTTTTCTATGAGCCTAATGTGTCTGCAAATGAATTTGAAAAGAAATTATCTTCTGCCAGAAAGAAGGATATGATACTCAAGCAGACCACGATTGGTCCTCATAAGGACGATTTTTCTTTTGTTGTACGCAAAAAATCCGAATCCGAAGGAGACAACAGGGAAATCGACATAAGAAAGTTCGGATCCCAGGGACAGCAAAGAACTGCATCACTGTCTCTTAAACTTGCAGAGATTGAAATTGTAAAAAGAGCCAAGAAGGAAAATCCGGTACTTCTTCTGGATGATGTTCTGTCAGAGCTTGACAGTAACAGACAGAATTATCTTCTTAATACCATAGGAGATATTCAGACTATTATCACCTGTACCGGTCTTGATGAATTTGTAAATAACAGATTTGAAATAGATAAGCTGTTTAAAGTTACTGATGGTACAGTAAGCAGCGAGAACTAAGGAGTGAAGGATGAGCAACGAAGCAGTACAGTATGGTGCCGACCAGATCCAGATTCTTGAAGGTTTGGAGGCAGTAAGAAAAAGGCCCGGAATGTACATAGGTACCACGGCCAGCAGAGGACTTCATCATCTTGTTTACGAGATTGTTGATAACTCGGTTGATGAAGCATTGGCAGGTTTTTGTGATCACATCGAAGTAACCATAAACGAGGATAACACCATCGTTGTAAAGGATAACGGACGTGGAATCCCTGTAGACGTCAATCACAAGTCCGGTCTTACCGGAGTTGAAGTAGTATTTACCATTCTTCACGCAGGCGGAAAGTTCGGCGGTGGAGGATACAAGGTATCCGGCGGACTTCACGGTGTTGGTGCATCTGTTGTTAATGCCCTCTCCGAGTGGCTTGAGGTTCAGGTTACAAGAGGCGGCAAGGTTTATCAGCAAAGATATGAAAGAGGCAAGGTATGCTACTCCCTTAAGGAAGTTGGAGAAGCTCCAAAGGACGTTACGGGAACAAGAGTATACTTCAAGCCTGATGCAGAGATATTTAAAGAGACCACAGTCTTTGACTACAACATTTTGAAGCAGAGACTTCGTGAGATGGCTTTTTTGACCAAGGGACTTAAGATCACTCTTTCAGACATGAGAGTCGAGGAAGGTGAAGAACCGGTAGTTCAGTCCTTCCACTACGAAGGCGGAATCAAGGAGTTTGTTCAGTATCTCAATAAGAGCAAGACTTCTCTCTACGATGAGATCATGTACTTTGAAGGAAGCAAGAACAACGTAGCCGTTGAAGTTTCACTGCAGCATAACGATTCCTACACAGAGAGTATCTATACCTTTGTTAACAATATCAATACCCCTGACGGAGGAACACATCTTGAAGGATTCAAGGCAGCAATCACCAAGACCTTCAATGATTATGCAAGAGCAAACAAAATGCTTAAGGACAACGAAGAGAACCTCACCGGTGAGGATATCAGAGAAGGCCTTACAGCTATCATCAGTGTAAAGATAGAGGATCCTCAGTTTGAGGGACAGACTAAGCAGAAACTCGGTAACTCCGAGGCAAGAGGCGCTGTTGCCAGCATCGTTGGCGAGCAGCTCACCTACTTCCTTGAGCAGAATCCTTCAGTAGCCAAGAAGATTCTTGAGAAGGCCATCATGGCTCAGAGAGCCAGAGATGCCGCAAGAAAAGCCAGGGACATGACAAGGCGTAAGAACGCTCTTGACGGACTTGGACTTCCCGGAAAGCTTGCCGACTGTTCTGATAAGGATCCCAAGAACTGCGAGATATTTATCGTAGAGGGAGATTCTGCGGGCGGTTCCGCTAAGACAGCAAGAAGCCGTGCTACTCAGGCTATCCTTCCCTTAAGAGGTAAAATCCTTAACGTTGAGAAAGCAAGGGTTGACAGGATCTACGGTAATGCCGAGATCAAGGCAATGATCACTGCTTTCGGAACAGGTATCCACGACGATTTCGATATCAGCAAACTTCGCTATGATAAGATCATCATCATGACCGATGCGGACGTGGACGGTGCGCATATCGCTACTCTTATGCTCACCTTCCTCTACAGATTCATGCCTCAGCTTATCAAGGAAGGCCATGTATATCTGGCACAGCCCCCGCTGTACAAGCTCGAGAAGAATAAGAAGGTATGGTATGCCTTCAGTGATGAGGAGCTTAACAAGATCTTAAATGACGTGGGACGTGATCAGAACAACAAGATTCAGCGATACAAAGGTCTTGGTGAGATGGATCCCGAGCAGCTCTGGGAGACAACAATGGATCCCGAGAGCAGAGTTCTTCTCAGGGTTAACATCGATGAAGAATCAGAATCAGATATTGATGTTACCTTTACTACTCTTATGGGCGACAAGGTAGAGCCCAGACGTGAGTTCATCGAGAAGAATGCCAAGTTTGTAAAGAATCTTGATATTTAAGATAAGGGGAATTTTATAAAATGCCTGATAATAAAAACAACAACAACGAAATGCCGGAGGAGGGTTATGAGAAGACCACTACCGACAGAATAAAGGAAGTGGATCTTCAAAAGACCATGGAATCCGACTATATCGATTACGCCATGAGCGTTATCGCATCCCGTGCTCTTCCTGATGTAAGGGATGGTCTTAAGCCGGTTCAGAGAAGAATTCTCTACTCCATGGTGGAACTCAACAACGGTCCCGACAAGCCCCATCGTAAATGTGCCCGTATTGTCGGTGATACCATGGGTAAGTACCACCCTCACGGTGACAGCTCCATCTACGGATCTTTGGTAAATATGGCACAGCCCTGGTCCATGAGATACTGCCTTGTTGACGGTCACGGAAACTTCGGTTCTGTGGACGGCGACGGCGCAGCTGCCATGCGATACACAGAGGCAAGACTTACAAAGATCTCCATGGAGATGATTGCAGATATCAACAAAGATACTGTTGATTTCACTCCCAACTTTGATGAGACGGAAAAAGAGCCTTCGGTACTCCCCAGCAGATTTCCCAATCTTCTGGTTAACGGTACTACCGGTATTGCGGTTGGTATGGCTACAAACATTCCCCCTCACAACTTAAGGGAGGTTGTAAGAGCCGTTGTTAAAATGATAGACAACAAGATCCTTGAGGACAGAGATACAGAGATTGACGAACTCCTTGATATCGTCAAGGCTCCCGACTTCCCTACAGGCGGTATCATCCTTGGAACAAGAGGTGCCGAGGAAGCCTACAGAACAGGAAGAGGTAAGGTTATCGTAAGGGCTGTCACTGACATCGAGCCCATGAATAACGGTAAGAACAGGATTGTTATTACGGAACTTCCCTATCTTGTAAATAAAGCTAACATGATTTCAAAGATTGCCGAGCTTGTTAAGCTTAAGAAGCTCGACGGTATTACTGCCCTTCGTGATGAATCAGACAGAGAAGGTATGCGCGTTGTAATTGAGCTTCGTGCCGATGTAAACCCTAATATCATGCTCAATAAGCTTTACAAGCACACCCAGATGCAGGATTCCTTCGGAATCATCATGCTGGCTCTTGTAAATAATCAGCCTAAGATCATGAGCCTTACCGAGATGCTCACTCACTATATCAGGCATCAGGAAGAGGTTGTGACCAGAAGGACTCAGTTTGATTTAAAGAAGGCTGAGGAGAGAAACCATATCCTGGAAGGTCTGCTTATCGCTCTTGATAATATCGATGAAGTGATAAAGATCATCAGAGGAAGTGAGACGGTTGCCATTGCCAAAGAGCAGTTGATGAGCCGTTTCGGTCTTTCAGATGTTCAGGCCCAGGCTATCGTTGATATGAGACTTCGTACTCTGACAGGCTTGGAAAGAGACAAGCTTGAGCAGGAGCACGCAGAGCTCTTAAAGAGGATTGAGGAGTTAAAGGCAATCCTTGCAGACAAGAAGGTTCTTCTTGGAGTTATCAAGACAGAAATCAGTGAGATTGCCGACAAGTACGGCGATGACAGAAAGTCCCAGATCGGTCACGATGATTCCGATATTGATACAGAGGACCTTATCCCCAATGTTAATACAGTTATCGCCATGACAAACCTTGGATACATCAAGAGAATGTCCATCGATAACTTTAAGTCCCAGAACCGTGGAGGCAAGGGAATTAAGGGAATCACCACCATCGAGAATGATTTTGTGGAAGATATCCTAATGACCACCACCCACAACTATGTAATGTTCTTCACCAATACGGGAAGAGTTTACAGACTCAAGGCTTATCAGATTCCCGAGGCATCAAGAACCTCAAGGGGAATGGCTATAGTAAACCTTCTTCAGCTGGCACCCGGAGAAAAGATATCAGCGATGATCCCGGTACAGGGATTCGAAGATGATGATAAGAGCCTGTTTATGGTAACCAAGAAAGGTACCGTTAAGAAGACTCCTATCACTGATTTCTCAAATGTGAGAAAGACAGGACTTGCTGCCATAAGTCTTCGTGATGATGACGAGCTTATAGAGGTTAAGACAGTCAAGAAGACTTCCGAGATTTTCCTTGTTACCAAGAACGGAATGTGCATCCACTTTGATGAGAAGGATGTCCGCTCTACAGGAAGATCCTCTATCGGTGTCCGCGGCATGATGCTTGATGATACCGATGAGATTGTCGGAATGCAGATAGATACTCAGGGAGATTCACTTCTCATTGTTTCCGAGAACGGATACGGAAAGAGAACAACACTTGAGGAATTCCACTCTCAGTTCAGAGGCGGAAAAGGTGTTAAGTGCTACAAGATCACCGAGAAGACAGGAAGTGTCATCGGTGTTAAGGCTGTTAATGATGACAATGAGATCATGATGATCACCAATGCCGGAACCATAATACAGCTTAGAATGACAGATATTTCAGTTCACGGCAGAGTTACCTCAGGAGTTAAGATGATAAATCTTGATAAGGGAGTAACTGTAGCCAAGATTGCAAAGGTACGTGAGAAGATTTCTGACGGAGATCACGAGATCGACAACATAGACGACGTTAGTGAAGATGTAGAGGAATAATGAGGGGCCTATGAACATCGGACTGCTAGTAACAGAATTGGAAGACAGTGAAGTTAAGAAGATTTGCATCGGAGCATGCAAGGCTGCCAGGGATAAGGACGTGACCCTTGTGATCATGCCCGGAAAATATCTTGTGGGAGACAATTCGGATATAGAGGACAAGCAATATGTCCTCCAGCAGTCCGCTGTATTTGATTACGCGAACAGCTCTGATTTTGATTCTCTTATCATCGATGCAGAGAGGATTGGTTCAAAGACTACTATTCTCAAGAAAGAAGCTTTTCTCAAAAAGTTCGAGAGCATTCCTGTCCTGACCCTGACTGAACAGGAGGGATTTGTAAACGTTAATCCTGTACAGTCCGATGATTTTAAATTTGAACAGCTGGGCTACGAAGCAATATGCGATGCTGTGTTCTATGTAAAGAACCAGGTTATTCCTCCTGCTGAATCACCAAAAGATTTTTCCTGCGTGGATGTTCCGGATCAGGATGTTGTCCGTATTATTTCCCAACTTGGAAATCATCTTCTTCACAGAAAGTATGACTCAGAGAAGGCCTACGAAGAATTAACAAAAATGGCCATCAGTAACGGAATTAGCAACTGCGGTGTATACACCTACAGTAAAAAGATAAGAAATACCCTTAAGTATCCATGGGAGAGACCTGCTGAGATAGGCATGAAAAGTGTTGTAATTAATGGCAGGGAGATGGCGTTTGGCAATGAAGGAATGACTGTTGATACAGGAAAAATCATCTCCAACTTCACCAAGGATGTATCCAAGATCCTCATTATGGGAACCTTGTTTGTAGGTGACTATCAGCTTGGACTTCTTATATCCGAGTTTAAACCGGGATATTTGATCGATTACTTCTTTGACAGCATAACAAGCCTTGCTACAGGTATTTCAAGACTCTCCTATCTCGAGAAATCTCTTGATAAGACTATTGAAGAGCTCTATGAAGTCCAGGAGGAACTTGCAAGAGATGACTCTGTTCTTGATCACATCGGAGATCAGGATTACTTAACAGGCGGTCTTAACAGACGTGGCTTCTTTGCCAAGGCCTATGATCTTCTTAAAGAGAAATTTGAACCCGGCACAAATGCAGTAGTTGCCTATATTCATATGGAATCCTTAAAGAGGATCAACGATATGTACGGCCATGAGGAAGGTGACAGGGCTGTTAAGCGTATAGCCAGTATTCTCGAGGAAGTATTCTCCGGCTGTATTTACGGAAGAATCAGAGGCGATGAGTTCGCAGTACTTGTTATCACCGACGATGAAGGAAAGGCTGAGACTCTCCGTGAGGAGATGTCCACCCAGAACGCCAAGCTTCTTGCAGAATCCAACAGATATATCAATCATCTTCAGTACTCTATCTGCGAATTCGGACATGATGAAAATCTTTCCCTTCGCGAGATGCTTAAGGAAACTGACGAAAACCTTCAGAAAATCAAAGGAAATCTGTGACATATTATGGGAAAAAAGCTTGTATCATGGAATGTAAACGGACTTCGGGCCTGCGTTTCCAAAGGCTGCTTTGAGGAGTTCATGAATAAGGAAAACCCTGATGTTATCTGTCTTCAGGAGACCAAGCTTCAGGAGGGTCAGATTGAAATGGACCTTCCCGGATATGAAGAATTCTGGAATTATGCAGATAAGAAGGGATATTCCGGAACAGCTATATTTACCAAAGAAAAGCCTGTTTCCGTATCTTACGGAATGGGAATAGATGAGCACGACCACGAGGGAAGGGTCATCACCGCAGAGTACCCTGATTATTACCTCGTCACTGTATATGTTCCCAATGCCAAGGAGGACCTTTCAAGACTTGAGTATCGTCAGCACTGGGAGGATGATTTCCTTGCATTTATCAAGAAACTTGAGGAAAAAAAGCCGGTGATCTACTGCGGAGATCTCAATGTAGCCCACAAGGAGATCGACCTTAAAAATCCCAAACCCAACAGAGGACATGCGGGATTTACAGATGAGGAGCGCGCTAAATTCGACAATGTAGTCTCCTCCGGTCTTGTTGATACCTTCAGACACTTTTATCCTGATCTTGAAGGTGCTTATTCCTGGTGGTCCTACAGGTTTAACTCAAGGGCCAAGAACGCAGGATGGCGTATCGATTACTTTGTGGTGTCGGAATCTCTTTTGCCCAGGATCGAGGATGCGAAGATTTATGCAGATGCTCTTGGGTCCGACCACTGCCCTGTTGGCCTGATTTTGAAATAAGTTAGAGGAATTCCCGATGATTAAAAAGAAAACACTTCTGACAATTTCAGCTGTAGCCGCACTTATCGGTGGTGTGTACGCTGCAGCCGACTATATATACAAGCTCTCATCAGTGCCTCACGAGAACCCCGAAAAGGATGATTTTGATCCTCAGATCACCATGGGAAGGGCTTTTGTCAGAGAGCACAAGAAAAGGGAAGATATTTTTATCGAGTCCTTTGATGAGCTCAGGCTCCATGCCAACTATATTCCTGCAAGTTCAGACAGCCACAAGTATGTCATACTCATTCACGGAATCTGGACCAACAGCGAATATTGCGGTATTTACGCGCGTCATTATCTGGAAAGAGGCGTTAACTGCCTGCTTCCCGATCTTCGCGGTTTTGGAAAGAGCGAGGGCGATTATATAGGTTACGGCCTTGATGACAGCATGGACATCATGAGCTGGATCGATTATCTTATAACCGTTGATCCAAAGGCAGAGATCATTCTCCACGGAGTGTCCATGGGTGCTGCCACAACCCTTATGACAACAGGGGCTAAACTTCCGGATAACGTTAAGGCCGCAATTGCCGATAGCTCTTTTACCACATTAAGAGCTGAGTTTGCTGCGGCTTACAGAATCCTTTCCAAGGCTCTGATCCCGATTCCTTTGGCACTTGCCATATCAAGAGGTATCATTATGCTGAAGTCGGGATTTGATATCAATGATGTAAACTGCCTTAAGGCGGTGGCAAGGTCCAAGACCCCCACTTTGTTTACACACGGCGACGAGGACACCTTCATCAATCCGCAGATGTGCTCTAGGCTCTATGAAGCAGCCGCCTGTCCCAAGCAGTACTGCATGATCCTTGGGGCCAATCATATCGAGGGAGTCGTTAAGGATCCTGAGAATTACTGGAACAAGGTAGACGGATTCCTTGCTAAATATGCCTTTTAAGGATAGGAAATATGGGTTTTAATTCCTTTAGATTTATATTACTGTTTCTGCCGGCGCTTTTGGCGGGATGGTACATATTAAACAGATTTGAAAAATATACAGTGGCTGACCTGTTTCTGGCAGGTATGTCACTGTATTACTATTATACATTCGGCGCGTTTTTCCCTGTTATTCTGCTGGTATCCATGGCAGTAAATTACGGACTTGGAATGCTGGTGGAAAGGTCTTCCGACAAGGGGAAAAGAGCCATCAAGATAATCGGCGTCATCTTCAATCTGGCGCTTCTTTTCTACTTCAAGTATCTGGGATTTTTCGTGGACAACATCAATCAGGTGGCAGGCCTTACCCTTACCGCAAGACAGATCCTGATGCCCATCGGTATCAGTTTCTTTACCTTTGGCCAGATTTCCTTTATTGTGGACAGGGCAAACGGCGACGCACCGGTCTACTCCATTACGGAGTATCTTTTGTACATGACCTATTTCCCGAAACTGATCCAGGGCCCTATCGCCTTCCACAAGGAGATCATCGATCAGTTCAGAGACAGGACAAAAAGACACTTTGACTCAGACACATTCGCAAGAGGCGTTATGTCTTTTATCATAGGTCTTGGCAAGAAGGTCATTCTGGCGGACACTCTCTCATCGGCCGTCAATTACGGATTCCATTACACCTACTACATGGACACTCTGACGGTGATCGTGGTGATGCTCTCCTATACTTTCCAGATTTACCTTGATTTTTCCGGCTACTGCGACATGGCAAACGGCGTCAGTCTCATGCTGGGAGTCAGGCTTCCTACCAACTTCAACTCTCCCTACAAGGCAGCTACCGCGAAAGAGCTGTGGCAGAGATGGCACATGACCCTCTCCCGGTTCTTCATAAAGTACGTCTACATTCCTCTTGGAGGAAGCCGCAAAGGCAAGGTCAGGACTATCATAAATGTGCTCATCGTCTTTGTCTTAAGCGGACTTTGGCACGGCGCAGGCTGGACCTATATCTGCTGGGGCCTTATGCAGGGCCTTCTTGTGGTCTGGGACGACCTGGGAATCGTGGGAGTTAAGGGAAGTGTGACGGAAAACTCCGGCAGGGCTAGGAAATATCTCCTTAGGGATAAACCTCTTATCATGGTTCCGAAGTTTGTGGGAAATGCCATGACCTTCCTTATGTTCGTTATCTCCTTGATCTTCTTCAGATCCCAGGATATGACCTATGCCATTCAGATGTTTAAGCAGTTCTTCTTTTTTACCTATCCGGGGTTTTTGTACAGGACAGCGTCACAGCTGGAGATTGCAGAAAACTACCTGCCAAGACAGCTCTTTTCACAATTGGGCATAAGCGGCGGGGAGACCATAGTATATATGGCGACAATGCTGGTGATCCTTGCGGTTTGCGGATTTATCATGACCCGCAGGAACACTGTGGAGATTGTGGAGAATACCAGATTTGACAAAAAGACAGTGGCCGGACTTGCCATCGTTTTCGTGTGGTCCTTTATATCGCTGTCCAATGTCAGTACTTTCATATACTTCCAGTTCTGAGAGCGAGCTTAGAAGATCAGCTGCGCAGCGGTTAATTTTCCACAGCGGGCACAGTGAAGACTGATAAAGATTTTAAGATTGGATTATTATGGCAGATAACAAAAACACTTCTGCAAATTTCATAAAGCGGCTTTTTTGTGCGGTTTTAGTGGTACTTGTGCTTATCGGGGTAACGGTCTATGTTTTCGACCCCTTCTATCATTACCACAAGCCCTGGCTTGGGATGAAGGCGGTTTTAAATGACAAGGAATATCAGTGCATCGGGAGCCTTCGTAATTTCGACTACGACTCGCTTCTAGTGGGTTCTTCGGTTATGGAGAACAATGACAACGCCTGGTATGACGAGGCCTATGATATTAAGTCAGTTAAGGCAATCCGTTCCTACGGCGCAACAGCGGACCTTTGCTATCTAATGGACACAGCCTACGAGGATCATGATATCAAATATGTTTTCTACAACATTGACCCGTCTTCTCTTTATGCGGATCCCGAGACCACCTTTGAATCCACGGGATGTCCCATGTACCTCTATGACAGGAATCCCTTCAATGATGTGCAGTATCTGTTCAACAAGGACGTGCTTTTGGAGAAGATTCCCTATGAGGCGGCATGTTCCTTTTTGGGAGATTACAGGGAGGGACAGTCCTACAACTGGGCTCAGTGGAAGACCTTCGGAGAGGAAAGCACTCTTTCTGTGTATTTCAGGACCAATGAGGTTAAGCCCATGATGGAAGAGACGGCTTATGCCGACAAGCTTAAAGCAAACATAGCTCTTTTGACAGAACAGGTGAAAGCTCATCCTGACACACAGTTTATCTTTTTCTATCCGCCCTACTCTCTTTTATGGTGGGATATGACCTACAGAAATGGCGAGACCGACGCAGTTATCTACTGTGAAAAAGAGATGACGAAGGCTCTTTTGCAATATGACAACGTGAAGATCTTCTGCTTCCAGAAGGAAAAAGAGGTAGTGACGGACCTGAATAATTACATGGACACTCTTCATTTTTCTCCGGAGATAAACCGGATTATGCTGGATGAGATCCTTGTGGATAAAAATGAGCTGAATGTGGATAACTATGAGAAATTTCTGGATGAAGTGAAGGATTTTTCCGATGAAGTTCAGGAAAGTTATATTAAGGTCTATGAGGAACAGGGACGTTTAAGCTATGAGTCCCTTGAGGAGTAAACTTTTTTAACAAGCCTTTGGCAAAAGTGATATACTATCAGCAGAAAAACAGCGAAAAGAAGGATAGAACAGTGAGTGAAAGACCTACAAAACGAATTGTACTTACAGGCGGAGGAAGCGCGGGACATGTAACACCCAACATCGCGCTTATTCCTGCTTTGAAGGAAGCCGGGTTTGAGATTTTCTACATCGGCTCATATACGGGAATAGAGAAGAAGCTTATTGAGGACTATAACATTCCGTATTTTGGAATTGCCACAGGTAAGCTCAGAAGATATTTTGATCCCAAGAATTTCTCGGATCCTTTCAGGGTTCTGAAGGGCTTTAGAGAGGCAGTCCAGCTTCTTAGGAAGATAAAGCCGGACATTGTTTTCTCCAAGGGCGGATATGTAAGTGTCCCGGTTGTCAGGGCTGCAGGGTTTCTTAGGATACCCTATATAGTTCATGAATCAGATATGACACCCGGACTTGCCAATAAGCTTAGTATGTCGGGAGCAAGGAAGATCTGCTGTAACTTCCCTGAGACCATGAGGGTTCTTCCCGCAGACAAGGCGGTGCTTACAGGGACACCTATAAGAGAGGAGCTGGGAAAAGGCTCTAGGGAAGCCGGCAAGAAATTCTGCGGTTTCACCGATGATAAGCCCGTACTTATGGTCATCGGCGGAAGTCTTGGCGCCCAGTCAGTAAACGAGACCGTGCGTTTTGCTCTTCCAAGACTCCTTCCCCACTTCAATGTGGTACATATCTGCGGCAAGGAGAAAATGGACAACTTAAAGCTCACCGTGCCCGGATACAAGCAGTTTGAATATGTTAAGAATGAACTTAAGGATATCTTTGCCATGGCTGATATTGTGGTATCAAGAGCCGGGGCAAATTCCATCTGCGAGCTTCTTGCTCTTAAGAAGCCCAATATCCTGATCCCGCTGTCAACAAAATCCAGCAGGGGCGACCAGATGCTCAATGCAAGATCCTTTGAGCAGCAGGGATTTTCAATGGTCATCGACAATGACGAGCTTGATGAGGACATTCTGGTGGAGACCATTGATGAGCTGTACAACAACAGGGAGAAATATCTTGAAGCCATGAGTAAGAGTGAGCTTCACAGCGCTACAAAGACAATTGTGAGAATTATCAACGAGGAGATCCAGTAATGATTTACAAGACCAGAGGAACCTGTTCCACTCAGATCGATATCGAGATGGATGGCGAAATTATAAAGAATGTTAAATTTACCGGAGGCTGCAACGGCAACCTTCAGGGAGTTTCAAGACTTGTACAGGGCATGAACGGTAAGGAAGCAATTGAGAAGCTTCGCGGCATCAAGTGCGGCTTTAAGCCCACCTCCTGTCCCGATCAGCTCTCTTACGCCATTGAAGAGGCAATGAAAGCATAATAATCTGCAGGGAACCATCCCGGGGAGCTCAATATGATAGACGGCAAAAAAATCGTAGCACTTTGTACCTACGGAATTCATGATCCTCAGGTTTTCAGCTTTATTTCCGATCTCAATGAGAAGTTAAGACCCAGGAACAGTCAGCTGTTTATTTACACCATGAATACCGAGCTTGGAAGCGGCGGAGAATTCTACATGGCAGAGTCCTCTGTCTATGATCTTGTGCCCTACGACAGGGTGGATGCCGTCGTTATCATGGCTGAGAAGATAAAGAGCCCGTCAGTGGTTCAGCACATTATAGACAGATGCAAAGAAAAGGATATTCCTGCCATTGTCATTGACGGTGATTTTGAGGATGTATCCCTGGTTAAGTTTGATTATGCCAAGGGCTTTGAGTCGGTAGTCCGCCACATGATAGAGGACCACAAGGTAAAGCGTCCCCATTTCATGGCAGGGAAAAGAAACAATGAATTCTCCGACCAGCGTATAGAAGTGTTCAAGAAGGTAATTGAAGAAAACGGAATTGCCTTTGAAGAGAGCATGATAAGCTACGGTGACTTCTGGTCTGTTCCCGCAAGACTTGCCGCATCACAGCTCCTTAAGAGGAATGAGCTTCCGGATGCAATTATCTGTGCAAATGATATCATGGCCATAAATGTCTGCGATGTATTTGAGTCAGCAGGTGTGTCGGTTCCCGGGCAGGTACTGGTATCGGGTTTTGACGGCATTGATGAAGCATTTTTGACAACTCCCGGAATCACCACAGCTATCTGCGACAGCAAGACACTGGCAAATACAATAATGGATGTGATCATGAGGGTATTTGCCGGAGAAAAGAATATCATCAGCAGTATAGTTCCGACTTTTATAGCAAATGAATCCTGTGGGTGCCCAAGAGCAAACTTGAGCTCCATGAACAGTGTTCACGAATTCAACAACAGATTCTATCATCATCAGGATGATATCCATATCATGCGGAATTTCACCGCCTATGTCATAAGCAGCGAAAATCTGGAGGAATGTGCCTATCATTTCAGGCATTCCTATGCAGAGAACATGTGCTGCGTAATAGAGGATTCCTGCCTCGATTTCAACAGAAACTATTTCATTGAAGATGTGGAAGATACCACAAAGACAGTCATATACGATTATTACAAAACAGAGGACAAACCCTACCCTTACGATCCTGAGGGCATTATCCCCAATCTTGATATGATCATAGAAAAGGGTTATCCGCCGGTGTTCAATGCCCTGGAGTTCATGGGTAAAACCATCGGTTTTGTCTGCTACTCTTTTGAAAAATACAATCTCATAGACTATTTCAGGACACCTACCCTTACCAATTCCATAGAGCTTGGTCTTGGTGGCTACATAACCATGCACAACCAGCGCCATCTTCGTGAAGAAATCCGAAGGATGTATCAGAACGATGAGCTCACGGGCCTCTACAACAGGCTTGCCTTTATCGCCAAGTTAAAAGAGCTAAAGGAGGAGCCGGATCTTATCGGCAAAAAGATCACTGTGCTTATGGCGGACCTCAACGGCCTTAAGCAGATAAATGACACTCTCGGACACACTGCCGGTGATAAGGCCATTGCAGCCGTAGCCGACGCTTTAAGGAGCACATGTCCGCCCGGCTCACTGTGTGTAAGGTTTGGCGGCGATGAGCTTCTTGCCCTGATTCCCGGGGAAGGCATGAGCGACAAGATCATAGCTGCAATGCAGGCACACCTTAGAGAATCAAGCAGAGAACAGGGCTTTCCCATATCCGCCAGCTATGGTACTACAACCACGGTATTCGACGAAGACCTCAACATTGATCAGATAATCGGTAAGGCCGATGAGAAGATGTACGACATGAAGAAGAAATTAAAGGGACAATGATATGGTAAAAGAATATACGGCAAAACCTATTGTAACGGAAAAATATCTTCTCGGGGAATCACCCTACTTCGACAGGCGCTACGACCGTCTTTCCTGGGTGGATATCATCGCGGGCAAATTCTATACAAAGACAGGGGATGAGATTTCCTGCTTTGATTTCGGTGAGCCCGTAGGCGCCGCCATTCCTCTTAAGGATGAGGACGGATACCTTGTTGCGGGAAAGACTGCTCTGTGGAAGTATGCCGGCGGCAGGAAGGAAGAGATTTTTGCTTTAGGTTCTGTTTATGAAGCCTATCAGAGATCCAATGACGCCAAGGCAGATCCTTACGGCAGAGTATTTTTAGGTTCCTGCACAGGAGATGATGACCATGAGCCTTCGGGAGATCTGTATCGCTTTAATGACGGGAAGATAGTCCGGGTTCAGGAGAAGACCAGGATTGCCAACGGAATGGCCTGGAATAAAGCAAGGACAAAGTTCTTCTTCTCGGATTCCTTAGAGCATGGAGTTCTTGTTTACGACTACGACGAGGCTACGGGAGATATTTCGAATAGGAGAAAGCTCTTTTCCGTGGAAGACGGTGTTCCCGATGGAATGACAATAGACAGTGAAGACAGACTCTGGCTTGCAGTCTGGGGCGGAAGCAGGATCGAGTGCCATGATCCGGAAACAGGCGAGCTTCTTGCTATTGTCAGAGTACCGGCCCTTCACACCACCTCCTGCTGTTTCTTCGGGGAGAATAAAAATACACTGTTCATTACATCCTCCGGCAATGATCTGACCGGAGAATTCGACGGATGTCTGTTTGAATGTAAAGTGGATGCAAAGGGCGCAGATGAGCCGTTTGCGGTGATATAAAATGAAACAGAAGAAAACAGCCCAAAAAAGAGAGTGAGCAATTTGCCCACTCTCTTTTCAGTTTTCGTCCTATTCGAATTTATAATTATCCAAAATATCTCTTGAGAAGTCCTGCAAATGCTCTTCCGTGGCGGGCTTCGTCTCTTCCGATCTCATGAACAACGTCATGGATGGCATCCAGGTTGAGCTCCTTGGTCTTCTTGGCAAGATCTGCGCGACCCTGTGTTGCGCCGTACTCAGCTTCTGCTCTAAGCTCAAGGTTCTTCTTGGTGGAGTTTGTAAGATCTTCACCTAAAAGCTCGCAGAACATTGCAGCGTGCTCAGCCTCTTCCCAGGCAGCCTTCTCATAGAATGCACCAATCTCAGGATATCCCTCGCGGATAGCTACACGAGCCATGGCAAGATACATTCCTACCTCGTGGCACTCACCGTCACGCATCTCTCTAAGACCCTGCTTAACATCCTCGGGTGCGCTGCTGGCTACGCCCAGTACATGCTCGCAAGCCCAAACCTTCTCGCCCTCTTCCTGCTTTGTGAATTTCTCTGCAGGAGCTTTACATTTAGGACAAAACTCCGGGGGCTGATCTCCCTCATGAATGTAACCACAAACCTGACATATCCATTTCATAGAAATATTCTCCTTTCCTGCGCTAAGCGCTTTAAAAGCAGTGAATAATTATGCCGTCCATTTCAGCATAGCACAAAGAAATAACTAATGTCAGACTTTAGAAATATTTAAGAAATAAAATTACAGTTTATGAAAATTTATTACAAAATGATAATAAATGTGCGATATACTAATAGTGGATGTTAATCGTCTTATGGAGGCAAAGGCATATGAATATTGTCAGTGAAAAAATAAAAAGCTGTTACGCATCACTTCCGCAGTCAGAGAAACTGGTTGCCGACTATGTCCTGGAGAACAAAGATGCACTCTTTAAGCATCCGATAAAGGAACTGGCCCGTCTTTCGGGAACAACTCAGGCTGCATGGACCCGGTTTGCCCAGGCAATCGGTTATAACGGACTTAAAGATCTTAAGAATGCCTATTATTCAGAGGCTAACACCACACTGGCCCAGTCTGATAAGGGAGGACCGAGAGTCACCTTCAAGGATGTTAATGAATATACATCTCTCCAGTCGATTGCGGACAATATCTGTGCCACCAGCGTTCAGGCCGTACAGACCACCTACAGGCTTTTTGATGCCGGAACCTTCAGTGAAGCGGTCAGTCACATAGTAGAGGCAGAACAGATCCAGGTCTTTGGCGTAGGAACTGCCGGGGTTGCGGCATATGATCTTTACTGTAAACTTCTTAGGATCCATTACAATGCCGTATTCAATCAGGATCATCACATGAATCTGATGACCGTATCCCAGATAAAGTCAGGGGATGTAGCTATCTTCTTTTGCGATAATGCCAAGAATACTGAAATTATGCAGCTCTTTTCTATTGCAAAAGAACGTGGAGCTGTTACAATAGCAGTGACAAAGCTCGGAAACAATGCCCTTACAACAGGCTGTGATCATGTTCTTTTTGCCACCTCTCCGGAGATAGACAAGAAGAGCGGGATCACCAGTTCCAGATTTGCACAGCTGTTCCTTGTGGATACGCTTTACACCGCCATCGCAAACCGCGATTACGAAAATATTCAGGGATATCTTAAGAACTCCTATGATGTATTCCACGAAACAGCAAGAGAATAAATATAAAGGAGAATCAAAATGGATCTTATACCCAGCTTTTCTGTTGATCATACCAGGATCATTCCCGGAATCTTTACCAGCAGAGTAGATGTTCTCGGAAACGAGAAGGTTACAACCTATGACGTCAGAGTAACAAAACCCAATGTTGAGCCCGCAATGGATGTGGCTGCAATGCACTCTTTGGAGCACATCATCGCAACATTCCTTCGCAACGACCCCGACTGGAAGGATGAAGTCGTATATTGGGGTCCCATGGGCTGCCTTACTGGCTTTTACCTTATCATGAAGGGCAACCGCGCACCTAAGGAGCTCCATGATCTTCTGCTTCGCGCATTCAGATCAGTTAAGGATACCGAGGAAGTTCCCGGTGCTCAGGCTGTAAACTGCGGAAATTACTGCCTCCACGATCTTGAAAAGGCAAAGGTACAGGCTGCGAAATTTGCGGATTATCTTGAGGCAAATGCAGATAACGAGGCTATCTTTGTATATCCTCAGTCCGAGAGACTTGTTACAGATGACGGCCGCGAGTTCTTTGATTCATAAGAAAAAGAGGTAACTGACTCATGAAGATAGGCATAATCGGAGCCATGGAGGTGGAGGTAGAATCCCTGAAAGCTTCCATGGACATTAAGAATACGGTAAAAAAGGCATCGATGGAATTCTTTGAGGGAACCATCGGAGCCACCGAGGTTGTGGTTGTAAGAAGCGGAATCTGTAAGGTAAATGCCGGCATCTGTGTCCAGATTCTTGCGGACACTTTTGGTGTTACCCATGTTCTTAACACGGGAGCAGCCGGATCACTGGATGCCCGTATCAATATCGGAGACATCGTCCTTTCAACGGATGCCTGCTACCACGATGTGGATGCCACCATATTCGGTTACAAAAAGGGAGAGATCCCTCAGCTTGGAACCCAGGTCTTCACAGCAGATAAGGAACTTATTGAGAAGGCAAAAGAGGCGATTAAGAAAGCCGCACCGGATCTTGGAATCTTCGAGGGAAGGGTCTGCAGCGGAGATCAGTTCATCTCCTCACAGGAAGTTAAGGACGCCATCAAGGCTGACTTTGGCGGAATGTGCACAGAGATGGAAGGTGCAGGAATCGCTCAGGCATGCTTCCTTAACAACATTCCTTTCGTGATCATCCGTGCCATCTCTGACAAAGCCGACGGCTCAGATATTATGGATTATCCGGAATTTGAGAAAAAGGCAGCCCACGACTGCGCCGCCCTTGTACTGGAATTGCTTAAGACATTGTAAGGGATGATCAAAAATCCCCGTAAATAATCCAGAATACAAAAAAGCACATTACTTTGCGAAACATGAGCAAAGTAATGTGCTTTTTATATTACAGCCACTGACGTGACTTTTCGTTTTTTATTAGATGTTCAGAAGTTTGCTGTACTCTGCAAGAGCGCCGTCTGTCTCGTGAGCAAGAACCTTCTTGGCAAGAACCTTACCAAGCTGAACGCCTTCCTGATCGAAGCTGTTGATGTTCCATACAAAGCCCTGGAACATAACCTTGTTCTCAAAGTGTGAAAGCAGTGCTCCGAGGGACTTGGGATTGAGCTCCTCACCTACGATAATGCTTGAAGGACGTCCGCCCTTGAAGTTCTTGTTGAGGTTCTCATCCTTCTTGCCGCAGGCAAAGGCAACGATCTGAGCTGCAACGTTGGCACAAAGCTTCTGCTGGCTGGTGCTGTCCTGGATAACAACATCATTGGCAAGCTGGCTGTTCCTGAAGCCGATGAACTGAAGCGGAATGATGTCTGTTCCCTGGTGAAGGAGCTGATAGAAGGAATGCTGTCCGTTGGTACCGGGCTCACCGAAGATGATGGGTCCTGTTACATAGTCTATAGGCTCGCCGAAGCGGTTTACGCATTTACCGTTGGACTCCATATCCAGCTGCTGAAGGTGAGCAGGGAAGCGGCTAAGGCCCTGAGAGTAAGGAAGAACTGCGGTACTGTCATAGCCAAGAACGTTGCGCTCATAAACTCCGATAAGAGCATCCAGCATAGCGGGATTTGCAAATACGTCCTTATTGGCTGCGAGCTTGTCTTCCTCTGCTGCTCCGTCAAGGAACTGAGCAAATACGTCGGGACCGAAGGCAAGTGAAAGAACTGCTCCGCCTACGCCTGAAGTTGAAGAATAACGTCCGCCGATATAATCATCCATGAAGAATGCTTCAAGGTAGTTGTCAGACTTTGCAAGAGGTGATGTCTGTGATGTAACTGCGATCATGTGCTTGCCCTGATCAAGGCCTGCCTTCTTAAGTGCATCTGTCACGAAGGACTCGTTTGTAAGAGTCTCAAGGGTTGTACCTGACTTTGAAACCAGGATGAAGATTGAGTGCTCTACATCTATTGAATTAAGAACTGCGGAGGCATCATCGGGATCCACATTTGAGATGAACTTGGCTTCCATCTTGAAGTTGCCGGTCTTCTTAGCCCAGTTCTCAAGGGCAAGATACATTGCTCTGGGACCAAGGTCGCTGCCGCCGATACCGATCTGAACAACGGTTGTGAACTTCTCTCCCTTTGCGTTTGCAATCTCACCTGAGTGAACCTTGTTTGCAAACTCGGCAATTCTCTTCTGCTCATTTAAATAGAACTCTCTCTTGTTTACGCCGTCAGCTGTAACGTCTTCGCCAAGTTGTCCTCTTGTAAGCTGATGAAGAACAAGGCGCTTCTCACCTGTGTTGATGACTTCTCCGTTGTAGAGAGCCTCAAACTTCTCGGAAAGCTGAGCTTCCTCGGCAAGAGCCTTAAGAGCTTCAAGAACGTCTCCGTCAACAGCCTTTGCTGCGTAGTTAAAGGAAAGGCCTGCAGCCATGGGAACAGAATACTTTTTAACTCGCTCTGCTCCGCTCTCGCCGGTCATAACCTCGGCAACGTTGACTTTAGCAACCTTTTTAAGTGCATCATAAGATTTAAGCGTATCAAGATTGTTCCAATTGATCATATTCAAACCTCCGCTGATAATTAGTGAAATCGTTTTCCAATCCGCATTAAAGTGTAGCAGAGAAAAAACCGCTAATCAAGCAAAAGTACAATAAAAAATGTCTTAAGTTTGCAATAAATATGGTATACTTAGATAAGGCTTAGGGGGAAACAATGCGATTTCGTACAAAACTCTTAATCACGTCAGTGGCGATCGTGATAATTCCGCTGATCCTTCTCCTTGGAACATATCTGGCTCTGGGGCAATATCTTATACACAAGCAGCAGACCCAGAAGTATACCAGCGTAGTAGATTACGGTATGGTTACGGATCCGGGTGGAACATTTGCATCCATGACCGACGAACTGGTCAATGAGATCGCCCTTAATATGCTCACAAATCCCTTTATTCTTGAAGACAAATCTTTTTTGGAGTATCTTGACTCTCAGATTGCTTCCAGATATTCATATATAGTTGTTATAAAGGGACATGACGTATATTACGTTGCTAACAGGGATCGGGCAAAAGAGGTAATTAATGAGCTTCCTGAATATGGCAATAGCATAGAAGGAATCTATTACACAACCTCCAAGAATCTGGTCAGACAGATAGATTTCAGATTCTCCGACGGAAGCCGGGGAAGTCTGTATTTTATCTCCGGTATCAGAACTGCATTTTCAGCGTCCATCCTCATCTACATGTGCGTTGCGGTAATATTCATACTGCTGATCACCAGCTTAATGCTGACCATGTGGATCGGACGAAGCTTCTTCAGACCCATCGGGGAACTGAACGCAGCGATGCAGCAGGTCAAGGACGGTAACTTTGATTACATCCTTCCCACTGATATCAAGGAGAAAAGTGAGATCGGAGCTCTTTTCCGCAATTATGAAGACATGAGGCTCCGCCTCAAGGAATCCGCTGAAGAGAAGATCGAAAGGGAGAAACAGAACAAGGAACTGATAAGCAACATCTCCCACGACCTTAAGACTCCCATTACAGCCATAAAGGGTTATTCCCAGGGACTTTTGGAAGGCGTAGCCGACAGCCCCGAGAAGCAGATGAAATACATTAAGATCATTAATAGCAAGGCCAACGATATGAACAACCTTATTAATGAGCTTACCCTGTATTCCAGCATAGATAACAACAGGATACCTTACAACTTTGCCAAGCTGAATGTGGCTGAGTATTTTGGAGATTGTATCGAAGAGATCGGAGCAGATCTGGAGAGCAAATCCATAAAACTCAATTACTCCAACCTGTGTGCGCCGGATACCATGATAGTTGCGGATCCCGAGCAGATAAAGAGGGTTGTAAACAACATCGTCAGCAACAGCGTCAAGTATCTGGGCAGAGATGACGGATCGGGACAGATCGATATCAGGATCCTGGATGAAGTAGACTCCGTGAGAGTCGAACTTGAAGATAATGGTAAGGGCATTGCCCAAAAAGATATTCCAAATATTTTTGACAGGTTTTACAGAACCGACTCCTCCAGAAATTCCAAGCAGGGCGGAAGCGGCATAGGTCTATCGATCGTTAAGAAGATCATTGAAGACCACGGTGGATATATATGGGCCACCAGCCATGAATCCGAAGGTACCTGCATGCACTTCGTTCTTAGGAAGTACATCGAGTTCGCGGATGGCGCGGAGACAGTAACCGTCGACAAATAATAAAAGAAAGGTAGAGAGGGTGTATGAGCAGAATACTTATTGTTGAGGACGAAGAGGCGATTGCTGACCTTGAAAAGGATTATCTTGAGCTTAGTGATTTTGAGGTAGCCATCGAGAATACCGGTGATGCCGGGCTTCAGACAGCGCTTGCAGAGGATTTTGACCTTATCATTCTCGACCTTATGTTGCCGGGAATGGATGGCTTCGAGGTCTGCAAGCACATCAGGGAAAAGAAAGATGTGCCGATCCTGATGGTTTCCGCCAAGAAGGATGATATCGATAAGATAAGAGGTCTTGGTCTTGGTGCTGATGACTACATTACAAAGCCCTTCAGCCCTTCAGAGCTGGTTGCTAGAGTAAAGGCACATATGGCCAGATATTCAAGACTTGTAGGTTCAGGTCATGAGAACAATGATTTCGTAGAGATCAGAGGTCTTAAGATCGACAAGACCGCAAGAAGAGTTTATGTGGATGATCAGGAGAAGAGCTTCACAACCAAGGAGTTCGATCTTCTTACTTTCCTTGCAGAGAATCCCAATCACGTATTTACAAAGGAAGAGCTCTTCAGAAAGATCTGGAACATGGATTCCATCGGCGACATCGCTACAGTTACCGTACATATCAAGAAGATCCGTGAGAAGATCGAGTATGATACTTCCAATCCTCAGTACATTGAGACAATCTGGGGCGTAGGATACAGATTTAAGGTTTGATGAATGGTCGGGAACATACGATACATATATGAAGATCAGGACATTCTGGTCTGTCACAAGCCTGCAGGCATGGCAACAGAAGGCGCAGGTGCGGGACGGATGGATCTGATCAGCGCAGCAAGGAACTACCTTGCCCGCAAAAATAGAGGAAATGATTCAGGGCGGCAAAGAAATTTGCCGCCCTATGTTGCTACCGTAAACAGGCTGGATAAGCCTGTTGAGGGCATTATTGTTCTTGCCAAAAATAAAAAGGCAGCGGGATCTTTGGCCGCACAGATCAAGAATCATAAGACGGACAAATACTACTATGCCCTCTGCTGCGGGACTTTTGAGCAGGATCATGGGGAGCTTACGGATATCCTCATAAGACGGCAGGACACCGGTCTTGCTGCGGTGATCTCCAAAGAAGAGGCAGTAAGCTTCAAGGAGGATGCCATAACCCTTAAGGACGGAAGCCTTCTTAGGACAATCGGCGGAGAGCCAAAAAAGGCCGCTTTGGAGTATGAAGTGATCTCAAGGCAGGAGGATTCGACGCTCCTTAAGATTCACCTTCTCACCGGCAGATTCCATCAGATAAGATGTCAGCTCTCCAAAGCAGGACATCCTATCCTCGGGGATAAGGAATATGAGAACCCTGAAAGTGCCGCATGTTCTTTGGAACGCGCCATAGACAGGGATTGCCTTGTATCCTACAGTTTTTCCTTTGATCATCCCGGAACCGGGAAAAGAGTGACCTACGAGATCATTCCGGACAATTCTGCCATAAGGCAGCTTTTGCCGCCACAGTAATAAACTTACATCAGGAGCTGGACAGTGCTGTATCTTACCTGGGCTTACATCATCTTAATATATGCATTTCTTCCGCTTTATATGCAAAACGGTTATTCCATGCTGGGCGAGAGCAAATCTCTTATCTACCTTTGGGCCAGCGGCATTGTGGCAGTTCTTCTGCTGATTGCCATGGCAGCAAAAGGGGATCTGAAAAAAGAGATCACTAAGGGCTTCGGGGATATAAGAAGCTTTGCTGTAGGCGGATTTCTTTTTTCCAATCTGCTGACATGGATATTCTCCATTAACAAGAGTACCGGATTCTTCGGGCTTTCCGGATGGCGAACGGGTTTCTTGTCCATCCTTCTCATGGTATTTTTCCTTCTGTATTTTTCCGGGCACGTTAAAGTAAAGGGGTTTACTCTTGCAGCAATGCTGGTGACTCCATTGGTGGAGTTTGTCCTTGGGATATTGAACAGATTCTCGGTATATCCCTTTAAGATATACGGGCAGAACAATTCGTTCCTTGCCACCATAGGCAATATCAACTGGTACGCCGGCTACCTTTCGATCTTCGTTCCCATAGGCATAGGCTTTACTGCCGGGGAAAAGAGATTTTCCCGCAGGTTCTTTGTTGGGGCAGCCTATACCTTCCTTGGACTGATGGCTCTTTTGACCCAGGGAAGCGACAGCGCGGCCTTGATACTGGCAGGAGCATACGGAGCGCTGATGCTATTTAGTTTAAAAGACAGGGAGAGCTTTAAGAATTTCCTTCTGCAGATGGCAATCCTTGGCGCCGCAATGGAGCTGACAGGGCTTCTTACAAGATTTTTTGATGAGTGGTATGCATTCAACGACAGTCTGATGACGAGGGTCTGCAACGCACATGTGGGTCTTATCATTGTCGCCGCTGCCCTTCTCTTCTACAGAATATCGAGGCTCTTTGAAGAGATAAGCGTGCCCTGGAAGGAGAAGGTCTACGAAATGGCGGGCGCGGCTTTACTAGCTGCAGCAGTTATTTTTTCAGCTGTATTTTTCATGGGAAGCTTCGACTATTCCTTTGGAAACGACAGGGGCCTTATCTGGAGCATGTCCCTTGATATCTTTGGATCCATGTCACCCTGGCAAAAGCTGGTGGGCGTAGGCCAGGACTGCTTCTATGAATATGCCTACGGCAATCCTGTTATGGCAGAGTCTCTTCTAAATGTATTCGGAGGAGGACAGCTCACCAACGCTCACTGTGAGCTGTTAACAATACTGGTGGAGAGAGGGCTTCTTGGGGTTGTGACATATCTTTTCCTTTTCGGGATAGCCTTAAGGCACTTTTGGCAAAATAAAAGAGAGCGCAGCATATTGCTGTTTGCGCTCCCTGTTATCGCATATTTCTGTAATGGTCTGGTGTCATTCTCCCAGGTCATGTCCACACCTTATTTCTTTATGATGTTGGGAATGGGAATATCATTGTCCAACTCATGAAAGAAGGTTCTGGTTCTTACTATACCGGCGAGTGCGTCCTTATATTCATAACGGAAGCGCTCGCTTATATTTTCTTCCCCGTACATCTGAGCTCGTCCCGCATAGGCATTGAGCACTGAAACGTAGTGCTTGTCCTGGTTGAAGACGTTGAAGATCTCATCTTTTCTCCTGCGGGGGTGCTTGTTGGCGAATTTTCTGATGTCGATCTGAAGATCCACTGCCGCAGGTTTCTCTCTGGCTATTACATGATGAAGCAGTTCATCATAAGTCTTTTCATCAATCTTTTTGAACTTGTCCGTAAATTCCAGACAGCAGGCATTGTCCGGCAGGTGCAGCCGCACCCGGTCTTTGCCGTAGACTTCTTCTATCTCTGCAACAACAGCGGGATCCAGAGGCTTCCCATTGTAGTCCAGGATAATGACTTTATCCCCTTTTTTATACATGCTTACCCTCCAAAAAATGTTTTACCTTCTATATCTATCATATCACAATTTCGATTATTTATTCTTTAGAGATGATTTAAGTTATTTTTAGGTTGCCCTTTTAGAATGACCTCATAAGATAACAAAATGCGTTTCAGGAAAGGATAAAGAAATGGCAGGATTTAAGGACGTTTTTCAGAGAATAGAAGTGAAATATCTGTTGGATGATACTCAGTATACCGAGCTCAGGAAACGGCTGGAAGGCATGGCAGCAGTTGACAGCTACGGGAAAACATCCATCTTAAATATATACTTTGACACACCCCAATATACACTGATCGAAAGATCCCTGGAAAAGCCCGTCTACAAGGAAAAGCTCCGGCTTCGAACTTATGGCACGGCAAATGACGACACCAACGCCTTTATCGAGATTAAGAAAAAGTACAAGGGTGTTGTCTACAAAAGAAGGATATCGATGCCCTACAGCGAGGCCATGGACTACCTGATAAACGGCAAAAAGCCCCAAAAGCGATCCCAGATCTCAGACGAGATCGATTACTTCATCCGGTACTACAAGGGGCTTAGACCTGCAATGGCCATCTCCTACGACCGTATCGCAATGGCCGGTATTGATGATCCTGATCTTCGCATCACCTTTGACACCAACATCAGATGGCGCACCAGTAGGCTTAGCCTCAAGGAAGGAAACGTGGGAAAAGACATACTTCTTCCCGGTCAGCATCTTATGGAGATAAAGATCGCCGGTGCCATGTCGGTGGAACTGGCAAGAATACTGGATGAGCTGAATATCAGAAAGACCTCTTTTTCCAAGTACGGAAAAGGTTATATGGATTACATGTACGGAACACAGGAAAGCGGGAACATCGTCTCCTTTCCCCGGGCTGTTTAAGATCATTGCACATATTTGATAATTTGAAGGAGAAAGAAAATGAATACTACAGATCTTATTTTTGGAAGCATTATGACAAACGGAACCATCACGGGAACTTCATTCCTGATCGCCACACTCTGCTCTCTGGCCATCGGAATCTTTATCGCATTTATGTACACCATAAAGAACAACTATTCAAAGAGTTACCTTATCACACTGGCTCTTTTACCTGCCATTGTACAGGTGGTGATCATGCTGGTTAACGGCAATATCGGAGCCGGCGTTGCTGTGGCAGGAGCCTTCTCTTTGGTAAGATTCCGCTCTGCTCCCGGTTCGGGAAAAGAGATAACAAGTATCTTCCTGGCTATGGCTGTGGGACTTGCAACGGGAATGGGATACATCGGCATCGCAGCATTGTTCTCCGTTATTATCACCCTTGCCAACATGGTCCTTAACAACTCAAGATTCGGTGAGGGCGCCGGAGAAGAAAAGACCCTCAAGATCACAGTGCCTGAGGGACTGGATTTCGAGGGAATCTTCGATGACATATTTACAAGATATACAACAAAGGCTGAGCTTCAGGATGTAAGGACCTCCGGAATGGGAAGCCTCTACAAGCTCACCTACAGGATCTCAATGAGATCAAAGGCCTCAACCAAGGGCATGATCGATGAGATGAGACAGCGAAACGGTAATCTTGAGATCTGCTGCTCAAGGCCTGTACCTGTTAAGAGCGAGGAGCTTTAAAGTGCTTGGGCAGGGTAACCACAAAGCGGATGGTCTTATCGCCGTCGCGAAGAGCTTTGATATCCCCGCCATGTGAGGTGGCGATGGCTCTGGCCACCGAAAGGCCGATGCCGTAGCCGCCGGTCTGCCGGGCTCTCGAGGAGTCGGCGCGGTAGAACCTGTCAAAGAGCCTGTCCAGGTTTCCCTCAGGTATGGAATCGCAGGTATTTGAAACTTCAAGATGTATATTCTTTTCCTCGGATAGAAGGACGTGAATGCTTCCTTTGTCCGGGGAATATTTTATTGCGTTATCAAGAAGGAGGGACAAAAGCTGAACCATTGAAGTTCTGTCGCCGTTAATGACTATGCCCTCCGCGATGTCGGTTTCATAGGTTTTGCTTTTGGAAAGAGCCATTGCCTCGAAGGAGGAAGCTGTCTCTTTTGCCGTGGCACTAAGGTCAAATTCCGAGAAGACCACATTGATACGCTCTTCGTCCATACGGGAGAGGGTCAGCATGTTCTTTACAAGGTCGTTCATGCGAAGCACCTGATTCTTGATGCTGCTGCTCCACTCGCTCTTTCCGGACTCAAGCTCCAGAACATCCACATTTGCTGAGATCACAGCCAGAGGAGTCTTAAGCTCATGTCCTGCGTCGGTGATGAATCTCTTTTGCTTGTCCAGGGATTCAACAACGGGAGCCACGGCCTGCCCTGAGAAGATATAGACCAGAACGAACATGGCGATGAGGGCAAAGGCCCCGACCAGCAGGGACTGGAATAAAAGCTTGTAAACGTCTATGAGTTTAGAACTCATATCGACGAAGATCACCAGAGTGCTTCCGTCATCGCGGCTGCTTATCAGATATCTGAAGGAATGCAAAAAGCCTTTAACCCGTTTGCCACCGTAGACAGAGGCTGCATATTGCGCCGCATCTTCTTCCGTTATCGAGGCAATATGGGATACATCGGTCATTGCAGCGGTTCCGTCCTCATCATATTTGACCCAGAAATACCTGGACTGGAAGGGCATTTCCATGGAACGCCTGTCGTTTAAGCGATTAAGATCGAAGGAATCATCCGGTCTGAAAGGGCCTCTCGGCGCCTGATCACCGGTCTTCTGGCCGCCTATCATTCCGGGAAAAAAGCCATCATTGTCCGCAAGCATGGTAAGGAGCTGATCTGTATCACGTACCGACTGATAAACATTCACGGCATTTATGACACCGATCATGATAACCAGGATCAGCAAAAGTGACAGCATTGCTGTTATGACAAATTTTCTTCGTAGTTTTTTGACCATTTACTCTCCTTGCCTTGTCAGCGGCAGAAATCAAACGTCATTTCTCGTTTATGGAATATCCGACGCCTCTTGAGGCCTTGATCTCGCAGGTGGCCTCCAGGGAAGTCAGCTTTTTTCTAAGGTTTGAGATATACACCCAGACAACGTTGACGTCCGCTTCTCCGTCAGCCCAGATCCTGTCCATGAAGGAATCCACGGAGATTATCCTTCCGGGATTTGTCATGAGCATCTCCATCATCTGGAATTCCCTGCCTGCAAGGTGCACCTTCTCATGTCCGGGAGTAGAGAGCTCATACCCGGCTCTGTCCAGGGTGAGGTTTCCGCAGGTAAGGCTCGAGGGAGCAAAATCCTCTTTCCTTCTTAGCATGGCTCTTACTCTTGCCAGCAGCTCTCCCATATCGAAGGGCTTTGGGATGTAGTCGTCCGCACCGAGGTCCAGGCCCGTTATCCTGTCCTCAACTTCTGATTTAGCTGTCAGAAAAAGAACCGGCGTAGAGAGGCCTTTCTCACGGATCTTCTTAAGTACCTCAGTTCCATCCATTCCCGGCATCATTATATCCAGGATAATTCCGTCGTAGTCCCCCGCCAGAGCATAATCCAGGGCATCAGTGCCGTTGTACACCGCATCCACGGTATAATTGCTGTGCTTTAATATCGCAACCAGAGCATTCGACAGCTCTTTTTCATCATCTGCTACAAGAAGTTTCATATTATAACCGCCTTAATTTATGCGAGAATCAGTAGTTAATTTTATTTTATCACAACTTGCAGCAGCCTTGAAAACTCTAATTCCCTGTGGCATACTCGAAATCATGAAGAAGAAATTAGGTGTAAGAGGCATAATGACTATAATTCTGCTGGCGCTGTGTGCGGCCTTCAATGCGGCGGCCTGGAACAGTGCGGCATTTTCCGACTACT
Organism: Butyrivibrio sp. FCS014; assembly: GCF_000526935.1. Taxonomy (GTDB): domain Bacteria; phylum Bacillota; class Clostridia; order Lachnospirales; family Lachnospiraceae; genus Butyrivibrio. The sequence continues at coordinate 352,454 of NZ_JAHA01000008.1, forward strand.
TCAGGGCCAGGATCTTTCCGGTACTGACAACGCCCTACGCCATGCTCACCAGCAAAGTGCCGTTCTCAGTGGGTGAGCTTATGTTGATAGCTCTTTTGCCCATTCTGCTGGGAGCCCTGATCTCTGCACTGTGTAAGCACTTCTGGAAAGGATTTCCGCTTTTCGTTGCCTTTGTTGCAATGCTCATGAGCGTCAACTGCTTCGTGCTCTATCACTGCTCTCCCATCGAAGTTTCCAATGAGCCGCAGAGGGACTACAGCCTTGAGGAACTTACTGAGCTTCGTGACTACATCGTGACTCAGTGCAATGACCTGGCACAGCAGATTCCCCATGATGAAGAAGGGAACGTCATCTATGACGGGGATATGAACCTTTCGGCAAAAGAGGCAGTGGCTGCGCTATCAGCAGACTACTCCCAGCTTGGAGGATTTACGGTAACGCCCAAGGCGCTTCTTTTCTCGGGATTTATGAGCCAGCAGTACATGCAGGGGTATTACTTTCCTTTTTCCATGGAAGCCAATTATAATGACTATATGTCCATCATGAACAAGCCCTTTACCATGTGCCACGAGATTGCTCACACCAAGGGCTTTATCTACGAGGACGAGGCCAACTTCCTGGCGTTCCTTGCCTGCATCGGCTCCGATGACATCGCCTTCAGGTACAGCGGGTATCTTGGAGTTTTGAACTACGTCAACAACGATTTCTACAAGGCTGTGGACAAGGACACCTATGACAGCCACGTGAAGATCTCCGATCAGGTCAGGTATGACAACAAGTTCCTGACGGATGAGGCCTGGCAGAAGGTGGAGGACAACGCGCTGTTTAAGACCGAGACCGTGAAGAAAGCCGCCGATACCTTTATTGACACGAACCTTAAGGTGAACGGCATCTCTTCCGGCAAGGTCAGCTACACCCATGTGGTGGGACTTCTTTTGCAGTATTATGATTCGCAGGGCTGAGGCTTTTGACTCGCTTTTATGCGGACCTACAAACATAGAACAGACTGGAGAATTATTATGAAAAAGAGCTTAGTGCTTTCAATATTGGTTATGATGACCGCCGTGCTTGTGGCCTGCGGCCCCTCCGATGAGAAGATGGCCGAAGTCACACAGGCCATGGGGCTTATGACCGGGGCCGGGGAAGCCGCCAGGGAGACCTTTCTTGATATAACCGACTCCTCCATGAAGGCTCAGCTGGATGAGCTTTTGGAAAAAGAGAATGAGATCAAAGCCATAGAGCTTGAAAAGCTGAACGACAAAAAGATTGACGAGGAGGTCATGCCAAGGATCGAGGAAGTGACCCGGGGTTATCAGGATCTTGATGCAAAGCTTAGTGAGATCCTTACCGCCGAGACCGCTACAAAGACCGAGAAGGACAAGCACAGGTTCAGCCAGGTTTACTTCATCAATAAGACCGGCATGAATCTTACGGAAATAAAGCTCCACGATATTACCCAGGACACCTACAGCGACAATTTCCTTGGAGACGGAGTTACTCTGGAAGCAGGTTACACCCTGATGGGACCGGCACTTGATGTCTATGCGGATTCAAGCCGCTGGGAGTTTGTGATAAAGAGCGATGCGGACACAGAGTACACTCTCTCCTGTGAGTCGCTTCTCCCGGTAAAGGCCGAGGGACTTTCCATCACCCTAAGCTACGACTCCAAAACTGAGGAAGGAACCGCGGACTTTGGCGGATATACCGCAGCACTGCAGGAACCCTCGGATGAGGCGACGCAGGATGCTTCGGGAGAAGGTGCATCGGCGGAAATCTCCGGCGAGGATGCGGAATCCGACGAAGCAAAAGAAGCTTCTTCAAATTAAACATGCATAAAAAATACCTCGGCATCATTGTGCCGGGGTATTTTTGCATTTATCGCAGTATCCGTAGATTTCCAGTTGGTGACCGGTTATCTGGAAATCCGGAAGACTTTCGGTTATGTGCTCTGCGATGTCGTGCAGAGGACAGGTCTTGATGGGTATCTTGGTGTGACACTTAAGGCACACGGCGTAGTGGCGATGGGTAGCCTGTTTCAGCTCATAGACCGCATTGTCCTCGGTGGAAAGAACTGATTTTACCAGGATGCCGGCCTTCTCAAAAGCCAAAAGATTTCTGTATACCGTAGAGAAAGCGTATCCCTCTTTCGGATGCTCTTTATTAAGCGCCGAAAAGATCTCCGCTGCGGAGAGGGGCTGGTCACAATCGTGCAAAACCCTGTAAATATCAACTCTCTGTCTTGTCTTCTTGACCCCTTCGGGCCAGTTTCTCTCAATTATCTCATCGAATGAGCAGGCATGTATCTTATTACTCATAGCTCTTTTCCCTCATTCCAAGTTAAAGCGTGATTCCAAGAACATCGATCAAAAGACCTGACAATGTTCCGATGATAAACAGCAAAACCGCAACGTTAATGTTGGCCTTCTTCTCGGGGTTAACCCTGAACAGTACCAGGAGGCCGATGCCGGCGCCTACTAAAAGACCGCTCATCATGGTTCCCAGGGTGATCATTCCGTCAAGGTAAAGTGTGGTGATGATAACCGAAGGAGCGCAGTTGGGGATAAGTCCCAGAATACCTGCCAGGATGTGGCTTATTACCGGATTTGTCTGGAGCAGCTGGGAAAGCCTCTCCTGTCCGATAACTTCGATCAAAGCACCCAGGATTAAAGTGAGCACCAGCACAAACAGGAAAATATGCAGGGTGTGAATAAGGGCGGACTTGGCTATTCCCACAAGGCCGTGGTCATCGTCGTCATCGCAGTGGCAGTGCTCTTTCTCGCAGAGCTCGTTTATGCGGACGGGATCCTCATCGGCTTTGTTGTGGGCTCTATGGTAAGCGTGGACCGAAAAATCGATGGCAAAACCGGCGATGATTCCGATAAGGGCTTTTATAATGAGAATTTTTATCATTGTACCCACAGGGAAATGCTCGGAGATAAGAAGGGGGATCATCTCATCCGAGGTGGAAAGGTAGATGGCGATAAGGGTTCCTAAGGTGATCACTCTTCCTGCATACAGGTTTGAAGCAGCCGCAGAAAAGCCGCACTGGGGAACAACTCCGAAAAGTCCGCCAAGGAGCGGGCCGAAGTGCTCGGTCTTCTGTACGATTTCCGCGGTGTATTCCTGGGTCTTGTGCTCCAGGTACTCCATTATAAGGTAGGTTATAAACAAAAACGGCAGTATCTTGACGGAATCAATGACTGCATCAAGTACGATATCAAAAATAAGTTCCATGTGGTCCCCCTTGTTGCAAATGCAAATCATTTGCATTTAGAATATTGGCAAAAAAAGACTAGCCGTTAGGCTAGTTGCTCTATTCAGTGGGATGCTCCACCAGGCTCGAAAGGACCTCGCCAGGTGTCCACCCATGGCTCGCACTAAGCTCGAAAAAACCTCGCTAAGTGCTCTGCTCAAGCGGGTGATGGGAATCGAACCCACGTGTCCAGCTTGGAAGGCTGGTGTTCTACCATTGAACTACACCCGCAAGTTATTGCTGACAAGTTAGTATTTTACTTATATTTCTATGGTATGTCAAGCATTTTTATGGTAATATGTGATTTGACTTTTATGATAATGGCTTATACTATGCAATAAAGCCATTTTTCACCGTTGTTTTAGAAAGGAAATTGTCATGTCAAACAACACATTATTACAGGTTAAGGACTTATCGGTTTCAATTGATAACGAATTACCTATTCTTAACAATATCAATCTGGACATCAAGCCCGGGGAGACCCACGTTCTTATGGGACCCAACGGTGCAGGTAAGTCCACCTTAGGTTTTACTCTTATGGGAAACCCTCACTACTGCGTAACAAACGGCAGCATCACTTTTGACGGTGAGGATATCACAGAGCTCTCAGCAGATAAGAGAGCCAAGGCCGGAATGTTCTTATCTTTCCAGAATCCCCATGAGGTTCCCGGAATTTCACTTTCCAGCTTTATAAGGAATGCATATCACGCACAGACAGGAGCTCCTGTTAAGCTTCTTGCTTTCCAGAAGTCCCTCAAGGCTGCCATGGAGCTTCTTTCCATGGATGAGGCATATGCAGACAGAGATCTTAACGTTGGATTCTCCGGCGGCGAGAAGAAGAAGGCAGAGATCCTTCAGCTTCTTATGCTGAATCCTAAGCTTGCAATCCTTGATGAGACGGATTCAGGTCTGGACGTAGATGCTGTTCGTACAGTATCCAAGGGTATTCAGGAGTATCAGAAGAAGAAGGACGGAGCACTCCTTATCATCACTCACAGCACCAAGATCCTGGAGTCACTTCACGTTGATTACACCCATGTTCTTGTAAAGGGAAACATTGTTCACACCGGCGACGGAACCCTGGTTGATGAGATCAACAAAAACGGTTTCGAGCGTTTTGTAAAAGAGGATTAATAAATAAATGAGCGATAACAAGCAGGTAGTTGCGGACATTGACCGCAGCTTATACGACTTTAAGGATATAGAAAACGAGAAGGACTTCTACCGTATGGAAGAAGGCCTCAATGAGGAAACTGTCCTGAAGGTCTCAGAGGAGAAGAACGATCCCGAGTGGATGAGAGAATTCAGATTAAAATGCCTGAAGCTCTACCACGAGATCAAATTCCCCGATTGGGGTCCCGATATCGACGGCCTTGATATGGACAAGATTTCTTCCTATGTAAGACACAAGTCCGAGATGAAGGGCAAGTGGGAGGAAGTTCCCGAGGATATCAAGAACACCTTTGAGAAGCTGGGAATTCCTCAGGCAGAGAGAGAATCTCTTGCAGGCGTAGGTGCCCAGTACGATTCGGAGCTGGTTTACCACAATGTCAAAGACGAAGTGGCTGCCCAGGGCGTCATCTACACAGACCTTGAGAGTGCTATGTGGGGACCTTACGCAGACATGATCAAGGAGCACTTCATGAAGCTTGTGCCTCCTACAGACCACAAGTTTGCGGCTCTTCACGGAGCAGTGTGGTCCGGCGGCTCTTTTGTCTACGTGCCCAAGGGAGTAAAGGTTGAGATTCCCCTTCAGTCTTACTTCAGACTTAACGCCGCAGGTGCGGGTCAGTTTGAGCACACACTTATCATCGTGGATGAGGGCGCAGACCTTCACTTTATAGAGGGATGTTCTGCTCCCAAGTACAACGTTGCCAACCTTCACGCCGGCTGCGTTGAGCTTTATGTTGCAAAGAATGCCAGACTTCGCTATTCAACAATAGAGAACTGGTCCAAGAATATGTACAACCTCAACACCAAGAGAGCACTGGTTGAGGAAGGCGGAATCATGGAGTGGGTATCCGGCTCTTTTGGCTCCCATACTTCATACCTTTATCCCATGACAATCCTCAAGGGCGACGATTCCAAGATGGAATTCACCGGTATCACCTTCGCCGGCAAGGGACAGAACCTGGACACAGGCGCTAAGGTTGTGCACCAGGGTCAGAGGACAACATCCGTTATCAACACCAAGTCCATTTCCAAGGACGGTGGTATCGGTACATACCGCAGCAGCGTGATCATTCAGAATACAGCCAAGCAGGCCAAGGCATCCGTTTCCTGTGATTCACTGATGCTTGATTCCATTTCCAGGGCAGACACCATTCCCGGAATGGATATCCGCACCAATGACGCAGATGTGGGACACGAGGCCAAGATCGGAAGGATCAGTGATGAGGCCATTTTCTACCTCATGAGCAGGGGCATCAGCGAAGAGGATGCCAAGGCCATGATCGTAAGCGGCTTTGCGAACCCTGTTTCAAAAGAGCTGCCCTTGGAGTATGCGGTTGAGATGAACAACCTGATCAAGCTTGAGATGAGCGGAAACGGCTGATAAGAGGAAGATAAGATGAGCAGAGATTTAAACATGAAGGTCAATGTGCTGCCGGTTCTCACATACAATTTTCTGCATGTGAACGACAGTGCCCTTCAGCTTTCAGATTTTAATATAGAAAACTTAAGCTCTCCCAAGGCAGGGGATCTTCCTGCCGGAGTCAGTGTAAGAGAAGGCGTTTCCTTTGAGGAAGCGGGAGAGCTGTTCATAAGCAATAAGGACAAGATCCTTGTGGCAAAAGAAGAAGAGGTAAACCCCAACGGTGTGACAGCCGCAAGGGATGCTTCTCAGGCAATCCGCACCGGAATGGGTGCAGACGTAGACGGCCTCATGATAAACATGGGAGCCGGGGTTGACGTATACACTGTAGATGAGGGAGTAAAGGTCGACAAGCCCATTATCCTTCGCTATGATATGGCGGACGGACAGGGAAGCCTTTCCGGACAGGTTATCCATGCTGCTAAGAATTCCGAAGTGACCGTCATCATGACTTATACATCGGATCAGGAAGCATCAGGATTCCACGGCGTAAGCACCAGACTTCTTGCGGAGGAAGGCGCCAGGATCAATCTTGTTAAGACCCAGACTCTTGGAAACGGGTTTATTCATTTTGATGATATAGGCGGTGCCTGCTTCGAAGAGGGCGGCATCAACCTGGTTACTCTGGAGCTTGGCGGCAGCAGGGTTTGGAGCAGTGCTTACGTATACCTTGCGGGCAAAGAGAGCTCTTTTACCAACAATATGGGTTACCTTTGCAGGGACGATCACAACCTTGATATGAACTATGTGGCAGATCAGAGGGGCAAGAAGACAGAGTCCTCCATGAACTTCAAGGGAGTTCTCATGGGAACTGCCAGCAAGACCTTCAGAGGCACCATCGATTTCAAGTACGGAAGTTCAGGATCCGTTGGAGATGAGCAGGAGGATGCGCTTTTATTAAGTCCCGATGTCATCAACAAGACCATGCCCGTAATCCTTTGTCAGGAGGAGGATGTGGAAGGAAGACACGGAGCCACCATCGGACAGCTTGGTGAGGACCTTCTTTTCTACATGCAGACCCGCGGAATTGATGAGGAAGAAGCCAAGAGGATCATGATCAAAGCAAGGCTTGAGAGCGTTGCAAGGATGATCCCCGATCCCGAGATCATGCAGAAGACCCAGTATTACATTCAGAATATTATTTGATCAGTTTTTTTGAGGAGAACCTATGAAGACACTTGCCGAATACCGCAAGGATTTTGATATCTTAAGTGCCGGTGATTATATCTATTTCGATAATGCGGCCACATCTCAGAGACCCAGGCAGGTCCTGGAGGCTGTCACCGACTTTTACAAAAATGCCAATGCCAATCCCATGAGGGGGCTCTATGACTGGAGTATGGAGGCTACAAGGCTCTATGAAGAGGCCAGAAGCCTGGTGGCAGATTTTATCGGAGGAGTTTCCGGGGAGGAGATCATCTTTACCCGCAATACCACTGAGTCTTTGAACCTGGTGGCCTACAGCTATGGGCTGGAGAATGTGGGCGAGGGAGATGAGATCGTCATCACGGTGATGGAGCACCACAGCAACATGCTGCCATGGCAGATGGTTGCAAGAGAAAAGGGCGCAAAGCTCATCTATCTCGAGCCCGATGAGGAAGGCGTTATCAGTAAGTCCGAGTATGAGAGCAAGATTACAGACAGAACTAAGATTGTGGCTATCGGCCATGTTTCCAACGTTATGGGTATCACCAATCCGGTAAAAGAGATAACGGCCTATGCCCACTCCAAGAGAGCGGTGGTAGTTGTTGACGGAGCACAGTCAGCGCCTCACATGGCAGTTGATGTAAAGGATATCGGATGTGACTTCTTTGCATTCTCCGGACACAAGATGATGGCTCCAATGGGAATCGGAGTTCTGTACGGCAGGAAAGAGCTTCTGCTTAATATGAAGCCTTTTTTGACCGGCGGAGAGATGATCGAGTATGTGACAAGAGAGGATGCCACCTACGCGGAGCTGCCCCACAAATTTGAAGCGGGAACAGTTAATGCCGCAGGTGCTGTAGGACTGGCTGAGGCCATAAGATATATCAGGGAAGTGGGCTTTGAGGCCATTGAGGCCCAGGAGCTGAAGCTTACCACCCTCCTCATGGAAGGTCTTGCAAAGCTTCCTTATATCAAGGTTTACGGATCCAAGGATCCCGCAAAGCACTGCGGTATCGTTACCTTTACCATGGAGGGCGTACATCCCCATGATATGGCGTCCGTACTTAACGACGACAAGGTATGTATAAGAGCCGGGCACCACTGCGCTCAGCCTCTTATGCAGTTTATCGGAGCAGGCTCCACATCAAGAGCCAGCGTATATTTCTACAACACTGAAGATGAAGTTAAAGAGTTCCTGGACAAACTTTCAAAGGTAAGGGAGGTCATGGGATATGGAGCTTAAGCAGTTATATCGCGAAATCGTTAATGAGCACAACCTTCACCCGGTTCACAAGAAGGCTATTGAAAACCCGGATCTTGTAATGCGCGGCGTGAATCCGAGCTGCGGTGATGACATCACTTTAAGCCTTAAGATCGAGAACGGAGTTATCACAGATGCCGGTTATGAAGGATCAGGATGCGCTATTTCACAGGCATCCGTTGATATGATGGCAGATCAGGTTATCGGCAAGAGCAAGGATGAGGCAATTAAGCTTGCCGGCACCTTTATGGGAATGATCAAAGGCGAGATCACAGATGAAGAGAGCATAGAGGCCCTTGATGAGGCAGCAGCTCTTCAGGACGTGGCTCATATGCCTGCAAGGGTTAAGTGCGCTGTTCTTGGATGGCACACCATGCAGGAGATGCTGGAAAATCCCGAGAAAGCACAGGGCTGATCATAGAGCAATGCAGAAGATTCTTCTTAAGAGAAGCAACAGAAAAACCCTTTCGCTGGAGGTGACTCTGGATGGGCAGGTGATCGCAAGAGCACCCAGGAATATGCCTGTTGAGGAGATCAACCGCTTTATAGGAAGCAAGGCAGACTGGATTGAGAATAGTCTCTCCAGGATGGAAAAAAAGCGCCTGGAGGCGGATAGCAGCGGCAGTGAGCCACTTTCTTCGGGAGACATCAAGCTCCTTGCAGACAAGGCAAAACGGGTAATTCCTCCTAAAGTCCACAAATATGCGGCGATCATCGGTGTCACCTACGGCAGGATCACCATAAGGTTTCAGAAAAGCCGCTGGGGGAGCTGTTCGGGAAAAGGGAATCTGAATTTTAACTGTCTTCTCATGAAGGCCCCCGACGATATAGTGGATTATGTGGTGGTCCACGAGCTGTGCCACAGAAAGCACATGAATCACAGCCCCAGGTTCTGGGCAGAAGTTGAAAATATAATTCCCGATTACAGGGAAAAGAGACGCTGGCTTAAAGATCACGGTCAGGAGCTGGCAAGGAAGTAAGCTAGATATTGTGTACAATAAATTGTGTACACAATATCTATTTTTAATTATAAAATGTGTATAAATATTCACGACATGCAGTCTATTTATGTTCGCTAAATGCTATAATTATTCCATATAGGTATGCTTGTTTTTATCACTATTCAAAGTATAAACAGGAGAAAAAATGAGTATGAGCGAAGAGACAAAATCCACAAAAACTGCCCCAAGGAAAAAGACTAAGAAGATCAGTTCCAAACTGCTTACTTATATCTTACCTGTGGTAGTTGTCACTGTTCTGGCTCTCGTAGTTATCGCGGCAAATCTTTCAAAGAACAGAATGGAAGAGATGGCTACTGAGACACTGGAATCCTCGATCTCTAATCAGGCAGACAACATTGATGCCTGGCTGAAAGAAAATCTTGCATATTTCAGCACAGTCAAGTACATGCTTGAGAATCTGAATCCCCCGGAGTCGGAGATACCGACGATTCTGGATGCTTTCTATGGGTATAATTCCAATTCGCCCAAGGGCTTTTATATCGGAACAAGTGACGGTAAGCTCTACAAGGCTTCCGAGGCTGATTTCTCCGATAGTAATGTAACCGAAAGCACCTGGTTCAAACAGGGACTTTCAAGAATAGCCATGGCATACGGAACTGCATATACCAATGATCAGGGAGAGACTGTTATCTCAGCCACAGGTATCCTTAATGACGGCTCTGATAACATGAAAGTTCTTGGTGCCGATGTTACTCTTAACAAGATCAGTATCATCGTTAATTCCGGAGTAAAGATGGATGGAGCAAGTTCTTTCCTGGTTGATACCAATGATGATAAGATTCTTGCCCACAGAGAAGTCAGCATGGTGGGATCCACGATTTCAGATTCCAGCAGTGATCCCCTTCTTCAGGGAGCTGCACAGGCTATTCATGAAGGAAGCTTTAACAGCCGTGAGATCGCAGGTAATATGGTGGCTTTTGCTGAAGTACCCGGAACAGACTGGGTGCTTGTTTCCTATATTCCCATCCGTGTTATCCTCAGCACAGTTAATCAGATGGGTATGATCCTCTTTATGGTAGGTGGTATCGCCATTGTTCTGATCATCATCATCATCCTTTATGTTGTAAGAAAGGTAGTTGCTCCTCTTACACATATTTCTGAGAACATCACAGCCATGTCAGAGGGTGACTTTACCATTGAGGTTGACTCCTCAAGTGATGATGAGATCGGTGTAATGGGAAGCAGGGTAACAGATTTCGTTTCTTCAATGAGGAGTATGCTCTCTCATATCAGTCAGGAGTCCGAGAGGCTTCAGGGAGAGTCGGATAATTCAGACAGGGTATCCAAGACCATGTTTGAGGCATCCCAGTCTCAGGCTGAGGCCATGAAACAGCTGAATGAGACCGTAGACCAGCTGGCTACCGCCGTTAATGATATTGCGGCCAATGCCACCACTCTTGCGCAGGTTGTTGCAGATACCAGAGAGAACTCCGACAAGGCACATGAGAGCATGAAGGAGACGGTAGGCATTTCCCAGAAGGGCCGTGATGACATGGAGAAACTCAGCGTTGCCATGGCGGGTATCTCAGATGCCAACGAAAGTCTGGTTGAGTCCATAAATAAGGTAGGATCGGCATCCGAGGAGATCACAAACATTGTTGGAATGATCAGTGAGATTGCTGAAGAGACCAACCTCCTTTCACTCAATGCAAGTATCGAGGCTGCAAGAGCAGGTGAGGCAGGTAAGGGATTTGCGGTTGTTGCTACTCAGATTGCCAAACTGGCACAGACTTCTGCAGAGAGTGCTCAGAATATCTCCAACCTTATCGATGAGGTAAGAAAACTTATTGGAGATGCTGTCGGACAGGCCAACGCCAGTGCCGAGAGCATCCACCAGAACAGCGAACTTATCAGTGTTGCTGTGGATACCTTCGATCGTATCTATACAAATATTCAGGAATCCAACGGACTTATCGAGGCCATGATTGAGGATGTAGGAAAGGTTGATGATGTTGCCACCAATGTAGCTGCTATTTCCGAAGAGCAGGCTGCCAGCGCGGACGAGATCCTTGCCACATCAGAGAACATGGTTGAAATGGCCAACAATATTACTAAGAGCAGTCAGGATGTTGCGGACAATTCCCAGGAGCTTGCGGGAACATCCAAGACTCTTACATCCTATGTTCAGAAGTTTAAGATTTGAGGAGGCCAAGATTATGAAGAATAGATCATTAAAAAGAGCTATCACCTGCATTCTTATATGTGTCATGCTTGGAGTATCTGCCGCCGGCTGCGGAAGCAGTACCGGGGGAGGTTCAGGCGCTATTGACGGCTCCGGAGTAAAGGTTTTCTTTTCGACCATCACTCTTGATGACTTCAAAGAGCTGGTTATGAATTCGGTTATTGATGCCGGATCTAAGAGCGGTGTTACCGTTGATGTTGGAGAGCCCTGCGGATCTGTTGACGCTCAGGTTGCTCAGATTCGTGAAGCTTCCACCAAGGGGTATGACGCCATTATCTGTAACCCTGTTGATACTGAGACAGCCCTTCAGCTGGAAGTGGCAGCAGGTGACGTTCCGATCATCTTTACCAATTCGCAGCCGGATAAAGCCTATCTGGAAGCAGATAAATATATGTACGTAGGAAGTTATGAGAGAGATGCAGGATATTATCAGGCTGAATATGTATGGAATAAGCTGGGTAAGCCTTCACATCTTAATCTGGTTCTTTTCCAGGGTCAGCCCGGACACCCTGCCGCTATCGCAAGGACCAAGGCAATTAAGAGCTATTATAAGACAAACGGTATTGATGTTAACTTCGTATTCAACGACACAGCTTACTGGGATACCCAGAAGGCCTGCGATGAGTTTAAGATTTTCATAAAGACAGGACAGAGTTATGACGCTGTTATCTGTAATAACGATTCCATGGCTCTTGGAGTAGTTCAGGCTATGAACGAGCTTGGCATCGATCCGGCGGCAATCCCTGTTGTGGGCATCGACGCCACCGTTGACGGATGTAAGTCCATTCTTGAGGGCGGAATGCAGTTCACAGTATATCAGTCCGCTGTTGGTCAGGGAGCGTCCTGCATCGAGACTGCTATTGCCCTTGCCAAGAAAGGAACAGCAAAGGATGTTCAGTATGTTACTGAGGACGGACTCTATGTATGGGTTCCGTTTGCGCCGGTGGATAAGAGTAATGCGGCAAGCATAAACTGACTTTTTCTTTACGCAAGAAGAGCCACGCGAAAGCGTGGCTCATTTTTGCGTAAAGAAAAGTACCATCCCCACAGGATATACCTGCGAAAACAGTACTCGGCGTGCACCGCCAGGGTCTCGAACCCTGGACAACCTGATTAAGAGTCAGGTGCTCTACCAACTGAGCTAGCGGTGCGTTTATTTGAAGTCGTGTTCTTAACGACAAGTGATATCTTACTACGACCTGATATTAATTGCAAGCACTTTTTTGAAAAAAATTAAAAAAATTTTTTCTCTTCTAATTAAATGCGTTTTCAGTATCACTGTTTTATGTTACATTAAAATGTGTGAATATAGTAATAATGCGTAAAAGGAACTTGTAACAGATGATTTTTGATACCCATGCACATTATGACGATGAGGCCTTTGATGAGGACAGGATACAGCTTCTTGACTCAATGAAGGAGGCCGGGATCGGTACAATAGTAAATATAGGCGCCAACATGGCATCTTCCAGAGGAAGCCTTAAGCTGGCCCACGAATATGATTTTATTTATGCAGCTGTGGGAGTTCACCCCAGCGACTGCGCAGAGCTTGATGACGGCAAGATGCTGGAACTTAAGGAGCTTAGCGCTGACGAGAGGTGCGTTGCCATCGGTGAGATCGGACTTGATTATTACTGGCCCGAGCCAGACAGGGATCTTCAGAAGATGTGGTTCAGGAAACAGATAGCCCTGGCGAAGGGAGTTAAACTTCCCGTGGTCATCCACTCCAGGGACGCCGCAGCAGACACACTGGCAATCCTTAAAGAGGAGAATGCAGGAGTAAACGGCGGTGTTGTACACTGCTTTTCCTACTCGGCCGAGGTGGCAAAACAGTGCGTTGACATGGGATTTTTCATAGGAGTCGGCGGAGTCGTCACCTTCAAGAACGGGCGTAAGCTTAAGGAGACCGTGGACATCCTTCCCCTTGATAATATCATTATCGAGACCGATGCCCCGTATCTTGCACCCGCGCCCCACAGAGGAGAGCGCAACTGCTCATTGTATCTGCCACTGGTGGTTGAGACCATAGCGGACATCAAGGGTGTAAGCACAGAAGAAGTAATTCGTATCACGGAAGAAAACGCTAAGCGTATGTACAACATAGCCTCATAAGAGGTAATTAACGAAAAGACAGGAACAGTATATGGCATATCTTGGAAACAGCGCTCGGACAAAAGAGGTACTGGCTAAGTACAACATGAGCGCCAAGAAGAAATTCGGACAGAACTTCCTGATAGACGGAAATGTTCTGGAGAACATAGTGGAGGCAGCAGGAGTCACAGATGACGACTGCGTTCTGGAGATCGGACCGGGAATCGGGACACTGACCCAGTACCTGGCGGAAGCTGCAGGAAGAGTGGTGGCGGTTGAGATAGACAAGGGACTTATCCCGGTACTGGCCGATACCCTCTCTGAGTACAACAACGTGACGGTCATAAACGAGGACGTCCTGAAGGTTGATATTGCGGCCATTGCAGATGAGTACAACGGCGGAAGGCCCATGAAGGTCGTAGCTAACCTGCCTTACTACATAACAACCCCCATTATCATGAAGCTCTTTGAGAGCGGGGCTCCCATCGAGAGCATCACGGTAATGGTCCAGAAGGAGGTCGCCGACAGGATGACGGAGGGGCCGGGAAGTAAGGACTACGGCTCATTATCCCTGGCAGTTGGATTTTACGCCAAGGCAGAGCCTGTGTGCGATGTACCGCCAAGCTCATTTATCCCGCAGCCTAACGTGGGATCGGCGGTGGTAAGGCTTTCCAAATATGATGAGCCTAAGGTCAGTGTCGGGGACGCGGGCTTTATGTTTGAGATCATAAGAACAGCCTTCAATCAGAGGAGAAAAACTCTTTCGAATGCTCTGTCAAACAACCCTTCCATCGGGGTTTCCAGGCAGCAGGTGCAGGATGCGCTCACCAAAATGGGGATCAATGACAAGGCAAGGGGCGAAATCCTTACTCTTGAGCAGTTTGCAGGGCTTTCGGACATTTTACAAAGAGATAGTGCTATGATAAACTAACTACTAGATATAGTAGTAATAGCACCAAAGGGGTGGATATTTTGGATAAAGTTGAGTATAGAATCAGGGCCGACGAGATCAAGGCTTTGATCGGGGAAGGAAGATATGCCGAGGCAGTTAAGATCGCCGATACCATCGACTGGAAGCGTGTTAAGAGCGTCCAGATGCTGTGTACCATCAGTGATCTTTATAAGATAAACAGACGCTATACGGAGAGCCGTGACGTTCTTCTTATGGCTTACGACAGGCACCCTACAGGGAGGCTTATAGTTTACTCACTCTGCGAGCTGGCCATTAAGATGGGCGAGTTTGTTCAGGCTGTTGAGTATTACAAGGAATTCGTAAGAATAGCTCCCAGGGACACAGGAAGATACATACTTCAGTACAAGCTCTACGAAGCTCAGGAAGTAAGCCTTGAGGAGAGGATTGCAGTCCTTGAGGAGTTCAAGAAGCACGATTACCGTGAGAGATGGGCTTATGAACTTGCCTATCTTTACCACAGAGTCGGACTTACCACAGAGTGTGTAGAGGAATGTGATGAGATGTTTCTCTGGTTCGGAGAGGGCAGACATGTCATGAAGGCCCTGGAGCTCAAAGCTCTTCACGAGCCTCTTTCTCCCGAGCAGCAGGATCGCTATTTAAGATACAAGCAGGCTCATGGCGGTATAGTTGATGCCACCATCGTATCCGAGAAGGACGAGGTGGGCAAGGATGAGACCAGGACTGTAGAAATCAAGCAGCCCACCAAGGAGATGCCGCCTGTTACCGATGAGGTGATCGAGGCCTATAACAGAGGAGAGGTTCCTCAGGAAGAGGATCTTGGGGAGACCAGAGAGTTCAACCCTTCGGATTACCACAATGAAGCTGCAGGCCCTGAGCCTGAATTACAGGAGCAGCCCCGGGAGGAAGCACCGGCTGAGGAGGTTCCTTCAGAGGAGCCGCAGGAAGAACCTGCAAAGAGGGATCCTTACGAGATAGTTTACCCTCCCATCAGTGAGATAAAAGAGCCATCATTTGACGTTAGCTCTTTTAACACAACCAATCTGCAGGCAGCGCTGGCAGAAGGACTTCGCGAGGTTATAGGAAACGAGGAGTCGGACACCAAGACCTTTGAGCCTATCAAGGAAGAAGCTGCGCAGGGACTGGTTCAGCCCATCACCGAGGAGATATTCGAAGAGGATTCTGACAGCCTTACATCCGAAGATGTAGATGCCTATGCAGAAGATGAGGAATTACCGGAAGAAGAGGTGCCCGCAGATGAGCAGCTGCAGGAGGAGCCTCAGATTTCTGATGGTTCCATGCAGGAAGTATTTGCACATACCGATCCCAGGATGGGAATTGAGATAAAGTACGGCGGAAACGGACCTATTCTTGGAGAAGAGAAGGTTTCGGAAGCCGGGGAGACAGTGGAGCCAGAGATCGAGGAGCAGCCGGAGGAAGAACCTGTTCAGGAGACACTTCCCTTTGCTCAGCCTTCACCGGCATCTTACGCTGCGCAGCCCCTTGAAGAGGAGAAGCCCGGCGCTGTTATTCACCCCAACGCCAGCTATCAGATGCACAATCACTTTGAGAGCATGCTGTCTCAGGAGTACGACGGACAGATCAGTATGGCTGTAGAGCCTGAGCCTGCCGTTGAGAAGCAGATCACAGGGCAGATCAGTATTGCCGAGTACATGGCAAACTGGGAGCAGTTCAAGAAAGAACAGCAGCAGAAGCAGTTCGAGAGGATCAAACAGAGAGTTTCCGATGAGACCGGAGACATGTTTGCCGACTACGACGAGAAGACCAAGGCCGGCCTTCAGGAGAAGATAGAGAAGGCCATCAATGAGGCCATCAAGAAGGAACGTCATGAAAAAGCCTCAGGAAGAGGCGACTGGTCCGTCAAGCAGGAAGATGTCATCAACGCAGCTGTTGAGGAGGTAATGGATCAGGAAGGTCTTGCCCCTGCCGAGAGCTATGAAGATGAGCCGGAAGTTCCGGAAGAAGACATCATATACGAGGAGCAGGTTGAAACAAAGCAGGAAGAGCCCGTTGTTTTGGAAGAGCCTGCACCTGCAGAGCCTGTGGAGCCCCAGGAGAGCCTTGGAGATTTCCGTGAGGTTACCGATCCTGCCTACAGCATAGGAGAAGGAACAGACAATCCTGTGGTAAGCGCAGCCACATCGGAAGATGTAGCATACAGTCCTGCCCAGGAGGTTGAGGAGACTACAATAGAGGCCGGCGAAGCAGAAGATGACAATGATCTTGAGCCCGTCAGCGCTGAAGCCATGACAGCCAAGATTCCGCTTGAAGAAGCTGCTGCAGCCTTGGCAGCACAGGCAGGGCAGGATATCTCTGCAGTGACAGCCGCCAAAGAGGAGAAGCCTGCGGCGCCGGAGCAGCCTGTGAAGGAAGAAACCAAGCCTGAGAATAAGCCCGAGGCAAAGGCCTCCGAGAAGAAAAAGCACCATATCGGCAACAGAGAGCTGGAGGAGCGTGTTCGTACCATGACTCCCGAAGAGAAAGAGCTCTTTGGTCCGTATATCCATCATAAGAAATCCAGGAGACAGATCATCAATGCCATCGACAATATGAGCATGGATGCCTTCTCCGGCAATGCCATCGTAACCGGCGAGGAAGGCGCCGGAACCGTAAATCTGGCCAAGGGTCTTATCAAGGCCATGCAGGTTTCCGACTCCAACTTCAGCGGCAAGGTGGCCAAGATCACTGCCAACACCCTGAACAAGAAGAGCACAGCCGGCATCTTCGAGAAGCTGGCCAACGGTGCGCTTATTATCCAGAGAGCGGCAGACCTTGAGCCCGAGACCGTAAGCGAACTTCTTAAGATCCTCCAGGAGGAGAACAAAGGCCTTGTTATCGTAATGGAAGATACCAAGGAGGATATGGACAGATTCCTGGACAAGAACCCGTCCCTTAAGCAGAGCTTCAACGTAAGAGTAGATATTGAGGCGCTGGATGACGATTCTCTTGTGGCCTATGCAAGACAGTATGCCCTTGAGAGAGAATATGCCATCGACAATCTGGGAATACTGGCTCTTCACACCAGGATATCCGAGAGACAGACGCTGGATCACGACGTAACCGTATCCGAGGTAAAAGACATTGTGGATGATGCCATCTATTATGCGGAAAAAAAAAGCGTAGGCCATCTGGTTGATGTTTTAGTCAACAAAAGATACGATGAAAATGATATGATTATTCTTAGAGAAAAAGATTTCATGCATGACTAACTAATTTAAGGGGGCATCATGGCTAAAAAAGTATTTATTTCTGAGGATGACGAGTATTTATTCGGTCAGGGAACTCATTACGAAATTTATGAGAAACTCGGAGCTCATCCTTCTGAAGAGAAGGGCAAAAAAGGCTACTTCTTTGCGGTTTGGGCACCAAATGCGGCAGAAGTTCACGTAGTAGGTGACTTCAACGGCTGGGATCAGTATGCAAATCCCATGACAAGATCCAAGACAGGTAATATCTGGACCTGTTTCATTCCCGGAGTGGGAATAGGTGAGCTGTACAAGTATCTCATCACCGCCCAGGACGGAAGAAAGCTCTTTAAGGCAGATCCTTACGCCAACTACGCCGAGCTAAGACCCGGCAACGCATCAAGGACTACAGACCTCTCCGGATTTAAGTGGAGCGACCAGAAGTGGTACGAGAGCATCAAGGGCAAAGACATGAACCGCATGCCCATCGCCATTTACGAGTGTCACATCGGTTCCTGGATGAAACATCCCGACGGAACAGAGGATGGCTATTACACCTACAGGCAGTTTGCCGACAGGATTGTTGAATATCTCAAGGATATGAAGTACACCCATGTGGAGCTTATCGGAATCGCTGAGCATCCCTTCGACGGATCCTGGGGATATCAGGTAACAGGCTACTACGCTCCCACATCAAGATACGGAGAGCCCACGGACTTCATGTATCTTATAAATCAGCTGCACAAGCACGGGATCGGAGTAATCCTTGACTGGGTACCCGCTCACTTCTGTCCCGATGAGTTCGGACTTTCCTGCTTTGACGGAACCTGCATCTATGAGCATCCGGACCCAAGGAAGGGAGAACATCCCGACTGGGGTACCAAGATCTTCAATCTTGAAAAGCCCGAGGTCAAGAACTTCCTTATTGCAAATGCCCTTTACTGGATCCGCAAGTTCCATGTTGACGGCCTTAGAGTAGATGCCGTTGCTTCAATGCTTTATCTTGACTACGGCAAGAAGGACGGACAGTGGGTTGCCAACAAGTACGGCGGCAACGAGAACCTGGAGGCCATCGAGTTCTTCAAGCACTTTAACAGTGTCATCAGAGGAACCTATCCCGAGGTCCTTACCATTGCTGAAGAGTCCACAGCCTGGCCCAAGGTTACAGCTCCTCCGGAGGAGGACGGACTTGGTTTCGCCTTCAAGTGGAACATGGGCTGGATGCATGATTTCTGCGAATATATGAAGCTGGATCCCTACTTCAGACAGGGGGCTCATTATATGATGACCTTCGCCATGAGCTACAACAGCTCCGAGAATTATATTCTCCCGCTGTCTCACGACGAGGTAGTACATCTTAAGTGCTCCATGGTGGAGAAGATGCCCGGCTACAAGGTAGATAAATACGCTAATCTCCGCGTAGGCTATACATACATGTTCGGTCACTCCGGCAAGAAGCTTCTGTTCATGGGACAGGACTTCGGTCAGGAGAGGGAGTGGAGCGAGAAGAGAGAGCTTGACTGGTTCCTTCTTGAAGATCCTCTCAACAGAGGAATGAAGGATTATGTAGGCAAACTTCTCGAAATCTACAGGAAGTACCCTGCACTCTATGAAGTGGACAACGACTGGGGCGGATTTGAGTGGATCAACGCCGATGACAAGGAGCGCAGCACCTACAGCTTCTACAGAAGAGCCTCCAACGGCAAGGACAACATTCTGTTTGTCCTCAACATGACTCCCATGGAGCGCAAGGGATTTAAGGTGGGCGTACCTTTCGCAGGCACCTACACTCATATCCTGGACAGCGCCGATGAGAAATTCGGCGGAATGGGAAGCGGTGTTCCGGACAAGATCAAGGCAGAGAAAGGCCTTTGCGACTACAAGGATTACAGCATTACCTTTGATCTTCCCCCTTACGGAGCAGAGGTTTTCGTATTCCAGACACCAAAGTCAACAAAATCTAAAGAAAAATAAAATATACGCCGAAATAGAAGGTGATGGACAATGTTCCATCACCTTCTTGTGTTGTACAACACAAGAAGGAAAAAATGCGCACTCGCGCGAAATGTGTATGTTGCCGTTGGCAACCGCGCTCGGCGCGGGAATGCCGCAAGCGGCATTCTATTTGACGTTGATTATTAATGAGGAGCAGAATGAACATTAGCTTTCAGACCATTACAGGTCAAAAGACCCAGAACGAACCGATTCTTTCAGGCATGGATGCGGACGGAAGGATAGTGTCAGGACCCTCAAAAACAAATTTATCCGGAAAGGAAGGATACGCTGTAAACCTTGACGGAAGCGGCTTTTCCAGTGACGTATACGGAAAGCACGCAAGAAGCGCGGAAGATGTTTCCAGGATGGCTCAGGATACGGATGTCCTGACCAGACATAATTACATGGCTCTTTTATCAAACACCATGTCCCCGGAGGACTTTGCCAAGGCCGCCGAGGATGGTTTTGATATCAAAAATACTGACAGTGAAGAGACTGTCACCATAGTCGATAAGATCAAGAGCGTTCTTCTTGAGTCCGGCGTGGAGATTGTTGGCTACAACGATGACTTAAGTTTCGAGAAACTTTCGAAGATCACCGGAAGCGAAGGCTTTGCAAGATCTATCCAAAACAGCTTCAGACAGAATGACATCCCCCTTACATCAGATAATGTAAAGGCAGCAAATCAGGCCTATGAGCAGGTTGAAGAGCTAACAGGCCTTGACGACAGTGCTGTCAAATTTATGGTGCTCAATAACATGAGACCTACCATAGAGAACATTTACTTTGCATCCCACAGCACCAACGGCCAGAACGTGGCTGAGCGCGGCTTTTATGCCGAGGGCGGCTACTACGCCCAGAAGGCCGACAACATCCACTGGGATCAGCTTGTGCCCCAGATGGAAAAAGTCATCGGCGAAGCCGGCATGGATCCCAAGGATGCAGATAATATAGAAAATGCCAAATGGATGGTATCCCAGGGAATTCCCCTTACGCCCGAGAACATCACATCCCTGGAAACCATAAGAAGCGTTGAATTCCCCATCTCTTTCGAATTGGCAGCAGGCGCCACAGCTTCAGCCATTGCAGACGGGAAAAGAGCTGTGGAAGGAGATCTTTCTGATCCAGCCTCTAATCTTACGAAAGCCGCAAGGTATATTGAGGACGTAAAGAGCATCACCGACGAGAACATAAAGGACACTCTCTCGGAAGGAAAGATACTTAATATAAGAAACCTTACCTCAGAGTTCCATATGGCGGGAACTTTTGTGGAAGAGACAGACTCCAGGTTTGTGACCGCAAGGCTTCAGCTGGAGGAGGTCCGTCTTCAGATGACGGTGGAGGCCAACAAGCAACTTCTTGACAGCGGCTTCTCCATCGACACAGCCCCCATGGAAGACCTTATTGAGAGGCTTAAGACCACTCTTGGATATATGGGAGATGAGGCAGCAGGCAAGAGCGTCGACGAGATAACACAGGTGACTCCTGCCAATACAGCTGTCATTGCCAGAATGACCATGAGCAGGGTCAGCATTATAAAGGAAGGTCCTGCCGACGTAGTAGGAAAGCTCTCCGGAAGCTTTGAGAGCATGAGCCTGTTTAAGATAAGTACGGTTTCAGAGGAGATGACAACCCGCTTCAGACAGGCCGGAGAGGGCTATGAAAAGCTCATGACCGCTCCCAGGGCAGACCTTGGAGACAGCATTAAAAAGGCCTTCAGAAATGTGGATGACATCTTAAAGGATCTGGGAAAAGAGCTGTCGGATGAAAACAGACGCACCATAAGGATCCTCGGTTATAACAGAATGGAAGTAAGCGAGGAGAACTTCGAGAAGGTAAGAGCCCTCGACGTAAAACTCCAGGCCACTGTTGACAGGCTCAAACCCGGAGCAGTCCTCGATCTTATAAGAGAGGGCAAAAATCCCCTCTCCATGACAATTGAGGAGTTATCCCAGAGCCTTGACCAGGGCAGCGATTCCAAAGACAGGGAAAACAGCAAGGATAATGAAAAATACTCCAGGTTCCTGTATAAGCTGGAAAAGAAGGGCGACATCACAAAGGAAGAAAAAGCTTCCTTTATAGGAATATACAGACTTTTCCACACCCTTAAGACCACAGACTATCAGGCCATCGGATCTTTACTTAAGACAGGAAGAGACATGACCGTGGGAAATCTTCTTGATGCCACAAGAACCCAGAAGACATCAAGACGCGGAATGGACTACACTGTGGACGATGAGTTCGGCGGTCTTGGAACAGCCACAGATCCCGCCAACAGGATCGATAGTCAGATAAATACAGCCTTTACCTATTACAGAGCAAAGGCTCAGGTGGTATATGAGAACCTTGAACCTGAAAAGCTTGCAGCTGTAAAGCCTAATGAGCAGACTCTTTTGCCCGAGCTTGCTGATGAACTGGCAAAGGCCAAAGAAGATAAGGATCTAAGCAGAGAGTACTTAAAGCAGCAGCTTCAGACCATAAGGCAGACCGCTGCGCTTAAGGCAGCAGAGCCCGCCCTTGATGAGATGAAGGCAGCGGATATCCAGGTTACCTATAACAACCTTGAGGCCATGATCGAGAACAGAAGGGACCGCAGGAACGGCCACATCTGGGAGAAGGCAGGAACAAGGCAGGAGCAGAAAGAACTCATCGAAAAAATGGATGAGGATAATTATGAAGAAACTTACGTTAAGATTCTGGAGGATTTCTCCGATAAACTATCTGAAGAGATAATGACGGGCGATGACAACTATATCGACGTAAGGGCCATATCCCTGATGCAGAAGCAGCTCTCGGTAATGGGCGGCGGCGCAGAAAGCGGAAGTTTTGATCTTCCGGTGGAGATTGAGGGCCAGGTTATCTCAATGCATGTCACCTTAAATACTGAGGCGGCTACAGGTTCAAGGATGGACGCCAGTGTTCAGACAGATGAATACGGACTGCTTACCGCAAGTCTCTACATCGAGAGGCAGGTAATTAGAGGAATGATCACAACTTCCAACGGAAAGAGTCCCGAGATCGCTGAATATCTGGAAGATGTAAGAAACAGGATGTGTGAGGGCCTTGAGGGCAGCATAAAGGAAGCAAGCACGGACAGAGACAATATTGCGATCCTTTACCACACACAGTCATTACCTGCCCACGCAGGTGGAATGATTACAGATGCCACGGAAGGCAACAATGAAAAGACACAGACAAGAACACTTCTGACAATGGCTAAGGCTTTTATCGAAGCCCTGTAAATTCACCATGTGAAGAAATGAGGTAGGAATGAAGGTTAATTACAACGTATCCGCAATGATAGCAAACAACGCACTTCAGAGAAATGACACGCTTCTTTCGGAATCACTGGAGCGCTTATCCAGTGGCCTTAAGATTGCAAACGCCAAGGACAATCCCTCCGGCCTTGCAATGTCCAGAAGAATGAATTCCCAGATCGAAGGACTGGGAGTTGCCAATGACTCTTCCAATGATGCGATTTCAATAGTTCAGATAGCAGACGGATCCCTTTCCGAGATCCATGCTGTCCTTCAGAGAATGAGCGAGCTTGCTATCCAGGCCAGCAACGGAACCCTTGAGGACAGCGACAGAGAGGCCATTCAGGCTGAAGTAACCCTCCTTAAAGAGGAGCTTGAGAGAATGGCAAACACTACCGAGTTCAACGGACAGTGCATACTTGATGGCTCTTTTGACCTGAAAGGCTATGCTACGGTTGGAAGTGACCCCGACTCAGCAGTCACAGACCCCAAGATGCAGCTTCTTAGCTATTCAGATAATATCGAAGCCGGCAAGTACACCATCACAGGTATCGATGTGGATTATCTGCATGTTACAGGAACCACCGGCGTTGATAAGCAGGCCATCTTCTTCAGAAACGGCTCCGAGAACCAGATCAAGGTGTATCGCGACGGCAAGGAGTACATGCCCACCGGCGTTGCAACAATAAAAGAGGATGTCCTCACAATTTCCGACAATACCGGAAGAGAGATCAAGCTCCAGATCGACGAGCTTTTCAATGACACAGTGAACCTTGAGCTCACCGGCAAGGGAGCCATGACCATGCAGGTTGGCGCCAATGAAGGCCAGACCATGGACATCAGGATTCCCAAGGTAAATCTTCACGCCCTTGGTCTTTACAACCTTGACCTTGCAAATGTTCAGGGTGCAAAAGAGGGAATCGAGAGCATCAAGCAGGCAATCACTACAGTCAGCGGCATCAGAAGCAGACTTGGTGCTTACCAGAACAGACTTGAGCACACCGTAAGCAACCTGGACATCACCGTTGAGAACATGACCAGCGCTTATTCAAGAATCATGGACGTTGATATGGCAGAGGAAATGACCACCTACTCAACACAGCAGGTACTTTCCCAGGCGGGAACTTCCATGATGGCCCAGGCCAACGAGAGGCCTTCACAGGTTCTTCAGCTTCTGCAGTGATCATCTCTTTACCGGAGGATTAGCCCATGACACAGGAAAAGAAACAGGAATACACCCTCAGGATAACCCAGGCCAACAAAACTCAGATGATCACCATCATTTATGAAATGGTAATGGATTATCTTAACGATACAATAGATGCCCTTGCCCTCGGGAAAAGAGCCGACGCAGACCGCAGCATAGGATATGCCCAGAATTGTATCGACGAGCTTCTTCGCTCTTTGGATATGAGATACGAGCTTGCCAAGAACCTGCACAAGATCTACATTTTCTCCAAGAGAGAGCTCATGGTTGCAGGGGTAAAAGGCAACATCCACAGAGTCTGGAAGGTGCTTCAGAATTTTAAGCAGCTTCACAGCGCATATCTTGAGCTGGAGAAGGCAGACGAGAGCGCAAAGCTCATGGGAAATACCCAGACTGTTATTGCCGGCCTGACCTACGGAAGATTCAGCCTCAACGAGGATGTTACCGCGGTTTCCATGAACAGGGGACTTATGGCTTAAGAAAATCTTAAGATATTAATTTTTCAGGGCCTAAATTATTAATATGGAACACAAATAAACGACTTTGCGATAGCGGGGCGGAGACCATGAAGAAATTCAAGGTCCCCGGGCCCCGCTATTTTTGCGGGATTACTGCAGGTGCCCCGGGATGAGGAAAGCCGAAAACAAATTCTTAAGATTTGACCGGGAGGGAGGACTTTCCGGGGGTTTACAAAGTTTTTTCCCGGTGATAAATTCTTTTTCACGAGCTCGAAAAACAAAAAAAGGAGATGAGTTTTTTCGAAAAGAATGAAGAAGAATTACTTTGCCGTGTGCGACAGCAATGAGAAATACTGCCGGCGGCTTACGGAATACCTAAGAGACAATCTGGAATTTTCCTTTGATTATGTCTCTTTTACCGATGTGAAGATCATGGATGAGTTCTTTACAGGGCGAACCCCGGGACTTGTTCTTATCTCACGGGAGTGCCTCGCTTTGCTTGAGGAGCTGGGAAATATGGAGAAGTACCAAAACACCATAGTTCTTGACGAGGAGATGATGACAGAGGACCCCCAGCGCCTTGGCATAGTCCTTGATATGAAGAACAATCAAGGGCGCCTTGGAAAGTATCTTCCCGCCGGAAGGATCAAGGAGTCGGTCATCTGGTACTGCGCGGAATACCCCGACCGGTTCCGGGATATAGGACTTAAGCCGGGAACAGGACAATGTAGTGTCCACGGTTTTTACACTCCGCTTTCAAGATCCGGTCAGACCACCCTTGCCGGGAGAGTTGCCGAAGGCCTTTCCGAGGAAAGAAGGACGGTTCTTATCTGTCTTGATGCATATTCACCACTTACCAAAATGTTCGGGGGGGAACCCGAACTTGATATCACGGATCTTATTTTCTTAGACGATCTTAATCCGGGGAAATTTGCCCTCAATCTTGAGAGGGTAAAAAAGTCTGTCAATGCCCTGGATATCATTCCACCACCAAAAACCACAAAACAGTGCAGAGATATCGGCTACAGCCAGCTGATGGAGCTTATAGGCCATCTGTCCGGGGACTGCGGCTACAGAAATATTGTGATAGACCTTAAGGACGGTTCGGATGATCTTTTTGACATTCTTCGCTCCTGCGACAAGGTTTATACCGTCACAAGGCTCAATGACGATGATGAGTACAGAATGGACAGATACAAAAAGATCCTTCTGGAAAACGGCTATGAGGACGTTTTAAACAAAACCATAAAATGCTGCGTCCCCCACATCAAGAACAGCGAGTTCTATGATATGTGCGTAAGCAGCCTTGTGAGGGGAGTGGAAGTCCTTGATCCCTGGTTTGGAACATGATATGGACAGTTTAAGAAAATCCATCAAAGACAGGGTAATGGGGTCGATAGACTTTTACAGGGACATAAGCGATGGTGAGATGTATGAGCTTATCGACAGGGAGATGACACAGCTCCTTAGATATAAAACCTTCACCCTTGAACAGAAGAAGGCCCTTCGTACCGAAGTGTTTGATTCCATAAGAAAGCTTGATGTGCTTCAAAAGCTTCTTGATGACCCATCCATAACGGAGATCATGGTCAACGGCACCGACAATATCTTTATTGAAAAAGACGGAGCCATACAGAAGTCGGACCTTAGGTTTGATTCCCTGGAGAAGCTCGAGGATGTGATCCAGCAGATTGTCTCCTCCTGCAACAGGGTGGTAAACGAGGCCTCGCCCATAGTGGATGCAAGGCTTGGGGGCGGCGGAAACAGCCGTATAAATGTTGTTCTGCCCCCGGCGTCTTTGTCGGGCCCGGTCCTCACCATCAGAAGATTCCCCGAAAAACCCATAGATATGGACAGGCTTTTGGAGCTTGGATCCATATCGGAAGAACTTAAAAACTATATCGCCGCCCTGATCAGGGCAGGCTACAACATCTTTATTTCCGGTGGCACCGGTTCGGGCAAGACCACCTTTCTCAACGCTCTTTCGGATTTTATTCCCAAGGACCTAAGAGTCATAAGTATTGAAGACAATGCAGAGCTTCAGATAAGAGGAGTTCCAAACCTCGTACGGCTCGAGGCAAGAAACGCCAACGTGGAGGGCTGCAGGCCAATAACCATAAGGGACCTCATAAAGTCCTCCCTTCGAATGAGGCCGGACTGGATCATAGTCGGAGAAGTAAGGGGCGATGAATGCGTGGATATGCTTCAGGCCATGAACACCGGTCATATGGCAATGTCAACGGGTC
This sequence comes from Butyrivibrio sp. FCS014, assembly GCF_000526935.1. Lineage (GTDB taxonomy): Bacteria > Bacillota > Clostridia > Lachnospirales > Lachnospiraceae > Butyrivibrio. The sequence continues at coordinate 379,302 of NZ_JAHA01000008.1, forward strand.
ACGCCAACAGCGCACAGGACATGCTCTCAAGAATAGAGACCATGGTGCTCATGGGGATCGAGATCCCTCTGCCGGCAGTACGAGGCCAGATAGCATCCGGCATCGACATAGTGATCCATCTGGGAAGACTAAGAGACAGGTCAAGAAAGGTCCTTGAAATCTGTGAGCTGGAAAAAGAGATCGATCCGGTAACCAGGAAGATTTCGGTAAACCCGCTGTTTAAGTTTGAGGAAACGGGAACGGAGGATGGAAGAATAAAAGGAGAATGGAGGAAAGTCGGTGAACTTAAAGGCACTGAGAAACTTGTGGCAGCAGGTATTAAGCTGCCGGCCTGCACTTAGTGACTGGCCCATATTTTTGCAGGGGGCGGTGATAGCTCTTTTGTTCGGAAGGCTGTTCTACGATTCCTGGCTGGCGGTGATGATTCTTTTGCCCATGATATTGCCCTGGTTTGTCCATGAAAAGAGCCTTCAAAGAAAGAGAAATACAAGGCTCATGGGAATACAGTTCAGAGATGCCGTAAGCAGTGTCCTCACCTCAATGAAGGCGGGGTACTCGGTGGAGAATGCATTTATCGCATCCTACCATGACATGGCACTTCTGTATGGCAAAAACAGTCTCATCTGCGGGGCTCTGGGAAAGATCCGTAAGGGCCTTGCCAATAATATTCCCATAGAAAAGCTCCTGTACGGGGTGGGAAAAGAATCCGGAAACCGGGACATCATGGATTTTGCCGAGGTTTTTGCGGTGGCCAAAAGAGGCGGCGGAAACCTGACGGAGATCATAGGAAGGACCATAGCTGTCATCTCTCAAAAGATGGACGTTGAAAAGGAGATTGATGTGCTCATCAGCGCAAAGCGTATGGAGGCAGGCATCATGAACCTGGTGCCCTTCTTCATAATCCTCTACATAAGCATTACAAGCAGGGGATTCTTTGAGCCCCTCTACCACAATCTTACCGGGATCATTTTGATGACTGTCTGTATGGGCCTTTACATCGGCGCATATCTTATGTCGGAAAGGATAGTGAACATAGATGTTTAAGCTTGCATATCTCTACGGAATCTTTCCGGTTTTGGTCTTTGTGCTTCTTTTCTTGTCAAAGGACCTGGAGCTTCCACCTGGAATGGAGGAAACCGGCATAAGCAGGGCATTTCTTAAGGCATCGCTCTATATATACCGGATGCTTAAGGGAAGGATAAAGAGCGTCTCCTCCGAGAAGATAAGGGTGTACCTAAGGACCCTGGAGCAGAGAAAGGACATGGAAAACGCAGAGGCGGAGTACTTTACAAGAAAGATAAGCATTGTGCTTATCATGGCTTTTGCAGGTAATCTGCTGGCTCTTTTTGCAAGCCTCGGGGCAGGAAGCGTAAGTCACTTTAACGAAGAGGGAGCGGTCAAAAGAGGCAGCTACCATGAGAGGGACTACGAAACCGTTCTTGTGGCAACGGACACTTCCGGCGAGGAGCTTGGGGAATTCGGGATGAATGTCGCGGCGAAGCGCTATACCTATGAGGAGGCTGACGCTCTTTTTGAAGAAGCCTTAGAGGAAATGGAAAGAACGGTTCTTGGAGAAAACGAAAACCTTGATAATGTGTCCATGGATCTTAATCTTACGGAAGAGCTTGAGGGCTATCCATTTGAGATTCACTGGAAGGTTGATAACTACGAGGTGATGGGACAGGAGGGAAATCTTAAGGAAGAAAATATTCCGGAGGAAGGATCTCCGGTGATGCTGACCGCGACCTTTAGCTATGGGGAATATGACTGGCAGCAGGTTCTCTACGCCAACGTCATGCCAAGGGTCCTTTCCCCGGGGGAGAAGGCGGTTAAGGAACTGAAAGAGCTCCTTAGCAAGGCAGACAGTGAATCAAGGACGAAGGAAGCCATACCGCTTCCCGAAAGCTATGAGGGCCGGGAGATAACCTGGAGCGAGAAAAAGACCGACAACAGTCTGCTCCTTCTGTTGCTGACGCTGATAGGGGGCGTCGCCTCCTACGTCTTAAAGGACAAGGAACTTAAAAAATCTCTGGAGGAGCGCCAGAAGCAGATGCTGGGAGACTATTCCCAGATGATTTCCTCCATAGTCCTTTACATGGAGGCGGGTATGACCATGCGCAACATCTTTGGCAAGCTGTCCTCCTCCTATCTTAGGGAAAAGAAAAATGGAGGCCCCGACAGATTTCTGTATGAGGAGATTCTTATGACTAACAGGGAGCTAGCTTCAGGAACTTCCGAAGCAAGTGCCTACGAACACTTCGGAGTAAGATGCGGAGGGCAGCAGTACACAAGGCTCTCAACGCTCCTTACCCAGAATCTTAAAAAAGGAAACAGAGAACTTCTGACTCTCCTTAGGGAGGAGTCGAAAAATGCCTTTCAGGCCAGGATGGACCGGGCAAGAAAGGCCGGGGAAGAAGCAGGAACAAAGCTTCTTCTTCCAATGATAATAATGCTGGTCATCGTGATGATCATAATCATGATACCTGCGTATTTGGCATTTTAACGGAGGAAAAGAAAAATGATTAATAAAATAAAGCTATTTGGAAACAAGGTAATGCAGAAGATCAGGGACTTCCATCAGGAGGAGTCAGGAATGGGTACGGTGGAGGTTATTCTTATCATCGTGGTTCTCATCGGGCTGGTCATTGTTTTTAAAGACCAGATTTCAGGCATTGTTGAAGACGTGTTCAAGGCGATCAGACAAGATGTGCGCGTCATCACGAACTAAGGGATACCTCACCGTCTTTTTATCCCTGACAATAACGCTGATCATGTCCCTTATTCTGGCGCTGTTTCAGGGAGCCAGGATAGGAGCGGTGAAGATGAAGACAGAGTGCGTGGCGGACATTGCCATGAACTCGGTACTTGCGGAGTACAACAGGCAGCTCTATGAGCAGTACGGCCTTCTTATGGTAGACACCTCCTACGGAAGGGCCAATCCTTCCATAGTAAATACCCGGGAACATCTTCGCCATTATGTTCAGAAAAACTTCGACAGGAGCACGGCGGGGAGGCTTATAAATGCTCAGACCATAACCTCCATGTACTGCGAAGACGTAGATATCACCGGCAGCTCTTTTGCCACGGATAACGACTTTTCGGTCTTCGCAAGGCAGATCCTTGCCTATATGGGAGCGGATCCTGTGGAGGGACTTATGACGGATGTACTTGGCAACGCGGACATGGTCACGGGAAACGCTCTTGATTCCACGGACGTTGAGGCCATGGCTGCGGCAAATCAGGAGGCCATAGACAGTGTGGAACTTCCCACCGTGATCAACGAAGAGGGAGAAGAGGAACAGATAACCCTGGGGAATCCTGCGGACACCGTTAATTCTCAAAAAGGGGTAGGGGCCTTAGGCCTTGCGGTGAAAAATCCAGGCAGTATTTCTGCGGCCACGGTGAATATAGCTGATCTTCCCTCCCACAGGAAGCTCAACAAAGGAACGGGACTTCGGGATTATGAGGATATTTCCGCATCGGAAAAGCTTCTTATAGAACAGTACTTCTACGAGAAATGCTCAAGGTACGGACAGGAACTTGAGAAATCACAGCTCAAATACCAGCTGGAATACCTGATCTTCGGACAGGACAGCGATTACAGGAATCTGGAGAAAATGGCGGGAACACTCCTTTTCTGGAGAGAGGCTTCCAACATGATCTACCTGTTCAACAACCCGGCAAAATGCGCGGAGGCCGAAGCGGTGGCAGCAGTCCTGACAGCGGTGCTTTTAGTGCCGGAGCTTTTGGAACCGGTCAAGTACTCGATCCTGTTTGCCTGGACTTTTGCCGAGAGCATATCGGATCTTAACATTCTCTTTTCCGGAGGACGGGTCCCAATTCTTAAGTCTGATGCCACCTGGCGGCTTAGCCTGGTAAATATGCTTGATTTCAGAGACCACTTGAATGGGGGAGATCTGGGCGAGGGGCTGTATTACGAGGATTACCTTCGAATCAGGCTTTTGCTGTCGCCCTTTGGAGAAAAGCTACGGCGAATGGGGGATGTTGTGGAAATGGATGTGAGAAGGAGCGCGGGCAACAGGAATTTCAGGCTCGACTACTGCCTTGATACATTCTGCGCGGAGATAAGCGTCGCCACGACCTATGGGTATGACGTGAAGATAGAGAGGGTCTACGGATATGAGGAATAGGAAGCTTCAGGGTTCCATGACATTGGAGGCATCGTTGGTGCTTCCCCTGTTCATCTTTTTCTTTGCGAATATCATGACGCTCTTCGGGATAGTAAGAGCCCAGTCAGAGATTGAAGCGGCTCTCCATCAGACGGGATCCGGGATCTGCGAAAGGGCCTTTGACCTTAGATTCGGAGAAGGGCTCCTTGGCGCAGATGCGCAGGGGGAGAGCACCGGGATCGACACCCTTGCCGGGGCTGCGGGGATAGCTCTCGCGGCGTCTGAAGTTCGAGGGTATCTCGGGAAAGAGGAAGATAACGGCTGCATCACCGGTGGAAGAGCGGGAATAAGCTTTTTGAATTCACGGATACTGCTTGACGGAGACATCGTTGATATTGTGGCGGACTATAAGGTCCATCCTATTATTCCGATCATAGGCTTTAAGGAGTTTCCCGTGGAGGGGCGCTTCTACGGCCACGCCTGGACGGGCTACGACCTGACGGACGGCTTTGCAAATGAAGAGACTGGCGAGGAAATGGTCTATGTGACCGATCACGGCGAGAAGTATCACAGGGACATAGACTGCAGGTATCTTCATGTAAGCGCAAAGAGCGTTGGCTTTGAGGAGGCAAAAAATCTAAGAAACAGTGACGGCAGCAGGTACAAAGCCTGCGAGTACTGCGGGGAAAATGTGGCCGGCGGCAATGTGTTCATTACTGATTACGGAAACAGATATCACAGCCGGGTGGACTGCACCGGGCTAAAAAGAAAGATCCGCACCATACCCATTTCGGAAGTGGGAGGCCGCGGGCCCTGCAGTGCATGCGGATATTAAGGAGGATAAAAATGATATTTGGCATGATCATATTAACTGTCCTGGGGATAATCTCCTTCAGGGACATAAAGGAAAAGGAAATTCCCATGTGGCTCATCTGGTGCTGCGGCGCACTGTCTTTGGGGAGAGTGATATATCTTTTGGCCACAGGAGCATTTTCGCCCTTGGAGATTTTGATATCCCTGCTGCCGGGGGCACTGCTTCTTTTTACGGCCTATATCACAAGAGGGGGCGTGGGATACGGAGACGGGCTTTTGGCCCTGGGCATCGGACCTGCTGTGGGACCTGCCGTTCTTGCGGCCGGACTTGGCATTGCGGTGATGGCAAGCGGACTTTTTTCCGGAGTTCTTCTTATATTAAAGAAGGCCGGCAGAAAGACCAGGATCCCTTTCGTGCCTTTTGTGGCTTTCGGAGTGGGGGTGATGCTCTTTGCGTAAGGCTGGCGGCTATATGACATTGGAGGCTGCGCTGGTGGTTCCCATGGCGCTGTGCAGCATCGTTCTTCTTATTTATTTCGCGTTCTTTCTATATGGAAGGTGCCTTCTGACACAGGACGCCTACATCCTGGCCTTCAGGTCAACAAGGCAGAACAATACCGGCTGGGAAGACAACCCCGTGGGGTTCGTGGCAGACAGTGCATCTGACGTTCTTGGGAAAAAATACTTCGGCAATTCAAAACCTGCAGTAAGCGCTGCGTCAAGCGGCAAAACCGTCACGGTGACGGGGAGGGCCTCGGCAAATCACTCGGCCATGGGGCGCTACTTTTTAAAACCCATAAGCGGATGGGAGTACATGGTCTACATGAAGGCCACAAAAAGAGAAACAGCAAAGCATATCAGAACATTTAAGAGATTAAAGGATATCGGGAAGGAATTTAGTGATGGATTATAAGTATTACAGAGATTTAAAGCATAACTATCTGGTGTTTGAAAAAGGCCCTGAGGATGATGAGGACAACAGATATCAGTACAGGATGCTGGAAGGCGGGATAAAAGGCCTTGTGCCCTGCTCTGAAAGGAATATAAACGGAGGAAAGTTTCTATATTATGATATCGGTTCCATGCAGCCGGTAAAGGACCGGTTTGCGGTGGGCGGCATGAATCTTGAGCAGCTGCGGCGCCTGTTGTCGGACGCTGCGGCGGTCCTGGAGGAACTCTCCGAGTACCTTCTGGGAGAGGAGGGGCTGGTTTTCAATGCAGAAGCCGTCTACACGGATCTTGGCACCGGAGAATACAGATTCCTTTACTGTCCCTTCTATGATGAGCCCATGGATTTTAAGGGCTTTGCTGCGCAGATTCTTGACCTTGTGGATCTTGGCGATGAGAGGGCCGCCGAACTTGCGTACCTTCTTTGTGAGAAGAGCGCATCTCCGGGAGCCTTCACATTGGCCACCATAAAAGAGCTTCTTTCAGACCGGGCGGAAGATGCAGCTTCCGGAAGCGGAGAGCCTTTGGAAAAAAGAACCACCGCAAGAGCCGGCTTTGATGATAATCCCGGAGAGTATATCAGGGACTATGATGATCCGATGGACGAAGATGAGCTTTACGATGAACCTTCCCCGGGAATCATGAAGGGAACCGGGTCCGGGAGGCTTAAACGTGCCGGTCAGAAGCTTGGCGGGCGGCTCCAGCTTCTCTTTTCCCTGCTGTTTGCAGCGGTGGTGGCAGCCATGATGTACATAAGAATGAATTACATCCTCACAAAGGAGGAGAATATGCTTTCCATCCTGGTCATGCTGGTATCCGTGGTGACGGGAGCTGTATCTTTTGTCTGCGGGATCAGGGACTTTGGCGGGAAAAGAGCCATCGGCAAAAGCAAAGATGATGATAAGGCAAAAGAGGCCGGATATCATGAGGAAGTCTATGATGACTTTGATGATTTCGATGACAGGGATACCTTCGGCGGAACACCGGTAAGGATCACGGGCCCCATGTCTGGGACAGGATACGGTATGACGCCCGCAGGTTTTGAAAAGGAGCCGGCTGCGTACCAGGAGACAGTAGTCCTTGATAGAAAAAAGGAGTCCGATGATGTTACCTTATACAGCAGAAATCTTGACAGGACCATGAGAATAGCCCTTGATAAGCTGCCCCTTACCATAGGGAAAATGGAGGGCTGTGTTGACAGAGTGCTGGGAGATCCAAGTGTTTCCAGGATACACTGCAGGCTCTTAAAGGAAGCGGGGAAGCTTGCAATCATGGACCTTGGGAGTACAAACGGTACGTTTCTAAACGGGATAAGGCTGAATCCCAGAGAGATGACTTTCATAGGTGAGGGCGATGAAATCCGCATGGGTGCTGTGTTTTTCGACTGCAGGTGAACACTGTACGGTATATAGTATAAACAAACCATAAACCATTCATAAATAAAGGGTTAAACAACAAAATTTTTGCTCTTTATGATGATTGTCATGATTACCCCTTTGCTAATATGAGTTTACAAAGTTCACACATTGATCACAAATTGAACGCAAAGTGATCACAAAAAGAAGATGCGGTGTTTGATTTTTGAAAAGCGAGGTAAGCGTTATGAAGAAAAAGATTACGAAAGCATTAGCAATCGCACTTAGTGCAACACTTATGATTCACCCCGTTACAGCATTCGCTGTTGAGGGTGAGCCCGCACCCGAGATAAGAGTAGAAGCTCCCGCTCCCGCACCCCAGATGAACGATGCGGTAGAGGCTAAGGTAGAGGCTGCTGAGGCAGCAGTTGAGGCAGCACTTCCTCCTGCACAGGTAGCACAGCCCGAAACCACAGATCAGTATCTTAATATCGCAGACGAGAAGCTCGAAGCAATCGATCAGAGCATCGAGGAACTGGACGCACTCAATGATGCAGCAGCAGAGAAAAAGAAAGAGTACCAGGAAAATATCAGCGATGCCTATGAAAATATGGGCGAGATGGTAGGAGCAGCCATCAAGGTTGAGGGAGAAGCTCCTTTGGCAACTATTTTCGCAGGAATAGATGCAGGAATTGCAACAGTAGAAGCAAATAATGTTGAAGGCCTTTCAGGCGAATATGAGACTCAGGCAGAAGCAGAGGAGAAGAAGGAAGAGGCAATCGGTTACGCAGAGATAGCCGAGGCGGCAGCTCAGAATGCAGAAGAAATTGCAGCAGCTCTTAAGGAAGATCTGGATGTAGCAACTGAAGCAAAGGAAGCAGCTAGGGACGAACTGGATGCAGCAGCAACAGCACTTCAGGAAGCAAACGAAGCAACAGACGCAGCACAGGCAGAGCTTGATGCACTTCTTAAGGAGTACGGAGCAAACAATCCTTGGTATGCAAATAACCCCGAGCGCTATGCTAAGGGCGATGTAAAGGATGCGATTGATGCAGCAAAGCAGGCCCTTGCAGCAGCAAAGAAAGCACAGGAAGATGCTCAGGATGCATTTGATGATGCAGATGAAGCATTTACTACAGCTACAAATAACTACAATGATGCGAAAGATGCACTTGACAGAGCAAACGAGAATCTTGAAGCAGCCAACCAGGCTCTTGAGAGAGCCAACGCAATGGCAGATATCATCGCACATGTAGATGAAATTGAAGGCAGAGAGATCGACGTATACAACGAGAATAAGGATAACTGGTGGGGCCAGGGAGACATATACAGAGCAGACAAAGAACTGGCCAAAGCTCTCGTTGAGTTTAAGCTCTATGGCAAGGAAAACCTGAAAGTCGAGTTCAATGGAAACAGCAGCAATATCAAGGCAACCTACTATGAAAACGGACAGAAGAAAACAGAAATTTATAGCTTCTTTGTAGATAATACAACTCACACTGTTGACGGACATCCTTCAACACACTGGCTCTACATCACAAAGAACGGAGCTGTTTTCTATAAAGAGCTTGATTACTACAACAACGATCGTCACATGATCGCAAATGCACAGCAGGCAGTTGATGATCTTAATGAAGTGATCAACAACACAGATCTTGAAGATCTTCTGGGCAAGGTAACTGATGCCGGATTACAGAAGGACATTGCAAACACAGCACTTACTGATGCTAAGAGTAAGAAAGAAGCAGTAAATACCGCATACACCAAAGTGGTTGACGCAGCAAAGGCAATCAAGAACCTTAAAGCACAGAGCGATGCTTCAGCTGGTGATCTTAGAATAGCAGAGGCAGCATATAGAAGAGCAGTTGCAGAATATGACAAGGCTCAGAGAGCATATAACAGAGTCAATGGTATCGCACAGTATGCAAGAAGCCAGGCAGACAGAGCATGGGGACTTATAGATGACGGATTCACATACAGGATTCCTACACCTACACCTAATCCCAACCCTAATCCGAATCCGAATCCTAACCCTAATCCTACCCCCGGCCCTTCAGACGATACAGATGACACTCCTTATGTAGCACCCGTTGTTACACCTACACCCGCACCTGTAGCAGAAGAGCCCGCAGCACCTCAGGCAGTAGTTCTCGGAGAGAGAAGAGCAAGAGGCGGAGCACCTGTAGTAGAAGAAGGCGGCGAAGCAGAAGAAATTAAGGAAGAAGAGGCACCCGTTGTAGAAGAGAAGAAGGAAGATGTTGTAGAAGAGGTTAAGAAGCCCGCTGTTACCATCGACGATGAAGATACAGCAAAAGCAGCAGCTCCTATCGAGACTAAGAAGGGATTCCCTTGGTGGATTCTTATCATCCTTGCACTCATCGTAGCAGTATCCATCGAAGAGTACGTAAGAAGAAAGAACAAAGAGGAGAAGCCTCAGGCATAATACTTTCGCAAAAACTCTCATTAAATATGTGAACACTTCAAGCAACTTAATCAAACACCTTTAAACGATAAGGGCGGATCGAAAGATCCGCTCTTATTGCATATATTTAGGGCATTGTGTGATATAATACCATTATCAGTTTTGGAGGGGCAGCCATGAAGATCAATATCTATTACGGCGGCAGAGGGATCATTGACGATCCTACTTTGTCCGTCATCAGAAAGATCACCACAGTATTGGAAGAACTGAATGTAAAAGTACAGCAGTATAACCTCTATGAACAGAGGAACGGGATCACTGCTTTGCCCAACACCCTGAAGGATGCTGACGGAGTTATCCTTGCCTCCACGGTGGAATGGTTTGGCATAGGCGGCTATATGATGCAGTTCCTTGATGCATGCTGGCTTTACGGTGACAAGGACCGTATCAAGGAGATCTATATGGCTCCGGTTGTCATGTCCACAACCCACGGAGAGAGGGAGGGCATGATGAGCCTTGCCGCAGCCTGGGAGATGCTGGGAGGCCTTCCCTGCGACGGTATGTGCGGATACATCGCAGATACCACAAAGCTTGAGAACAGCGGCGAATACACCAAGATAATCGAGAAAAAAACCGAGAACATCTACAGGACCATCAATCAGAAGATGCCTGTTTTTCCTGCCAGCAATCAGGCGGTTATCACAAAGGTCGGTGTCAGCAGCAGCCTTGACCTTACACCTCAGGAATCCGAGCAGCTCTCGGAATATGCCTCCGACGATCAGTATGTTCGCAAACAGAAGGAGGATCTTCAGGAACTTGCCAGTATCTTCAGGGACAAAATGGGCCAGGATGAGGCAAGCGGCAACTCTGAGGAGTACGCCAAGGTCCTTACAAAGAAATTTACGCCTGTTGCAGGTGTTAACGCCAAATACAAGATCTCTTTTACCGACAATCCCAAACTTAAGCCTGTGGTCATTGATGTTGCAGGCAGCAAGTGCGACTGCAGGGTGGCTGACGAGGAGGGCTGTGATGTACTTCTTTCCGCAGAGCAGAGGATCATCGAGGATATCCTGGGTGGCCGCATGACTTTCCAGAGAGGTTTCATGGAAGGCAGCATCAAGCTTAAAGGCGACTTTAAGACACTGCGAAGCCTGGATCAGCTGTTTGATCTGATGTCAGAATAAAGGATTGGGACTGTCCTATGCAGGAAGCAAATGTATCCCGGGAGGATTTCTGGGAGAGACAGGAGCGTATCTACAAGAACTCCTATATCAGCCTCGGGCTGATGATCATAAATGTCATTATCTTCGTTATAACAACCACGGTGGCCACAGATCTGTTTGAAAAAGGCGCCATGATAACCGCCCGTGTTGTGGGGGACGCCCAGTTCTACAGGCTCTTCTCCGCCATGTTTCTTCATGCCGATCCCCAGCACCTTATGAGCAACATGCTGATGCTGGCTCTGGCAGGGGCAATCGTTGAGAATTACACCGGCCACCCGTTCTTTATTTTCCTATATATAATGTCAGGACTTGTGGGCAACATGATATCCATGGCCTATGAGATACGAAATTCCCTGGACTGGCTTTCCGTCGGTGCCAGCGGTGCCATAATGGGCCTTGTGGGCTTCATTGTGGTCTGGATAACCATCAACAGAAAAAGATTCATAACCAACAGGAACGTCCTTTTCAGACTCCTGCTTCTTGGTGCTTTTGTGATGCACGCCTGCTTTTTCCAGGCCGGAGCCAATACCGCAGCGCATCTTGGGGGCTTTCTGTCGGGGATTGTTCTTGGAATCATCAACATTGTGATCTTGAAAAACGATAAAGTTATGGAGGGCTTAGTATAATGGAAGATTGTATTTTTTGTAAGCTTGCAAACGGAGTATTTCCCACCAACGCCATCTATGAAGATGATGACTTTAAGGTGATCCTGGACAACGGTCCCGCAACAAAGGGCCACGCACTGGTGCTTCCCAAGAAGCATTATGCAAACCTCTTTGAGATCCCCGAGGATACTCTGGCAGGGGCAGCAGTTGTTGCCAAGAAGGTTGCGCAGACCATGAAGGATAAGCTCCACTGCGACGGCCTTAATCTTGTTCAGAACAACGGTGAGACCGCGGGCCAGACCGTTATGCACTTCCACCTTCACATCATTCCCAGATACGCCGAAGACGGACAGCACATTCTCTGGAAACCCACCAGCCCTTCAGCCGAGGAACTGGAAGAAATCCGCGACACCATTACCGGCGCCTGATCTTCCCCGGGAAAAGAACTATAGATTACAGCAATAGATCCACAGGAGCAAAAATGCGTGAAATAAACGTAGAAACAGTAACGGAGGCGGTACGGACCCTTTGTATCGACGCCAACCATAAGCTTTCCCCTGATATGGAGAAGGCTCTTTGCGATGCCTGCGACAAAGAGGAGGCACCTCTTGGAAAGCAGATACTAGGGCAGCTTCAGGAGAACTTAAAGATTGCCGGTGAGGATATGATCCCCATCTGCCAGGATACCGGAATGGCGGTCTTCTTCGTGGAAGTGGGCCAGGATGTCCACTTTACAGGCGGCAGCCTTACAGATGCCATAAATGAAGGCGTGCGCAGAGGCTATACTGAAGGCTATCTTAGAAAGTCCGTGGTATCCGACCCTCTTATAAGGAAGAACACCGGCGACAATACCCCGGCGGTGATCCACTATAATATAGTCCCTGGCGACAAAGTCACCATCACCATCGCGCCCAAGGGCTTTGGAAGTGAGAACATGAGCCGCGTATTCATGCTTAAGCCCGCCGACGGGGAAGACGGGGTCAAAAGAGCCATCATCCAGGCGGTAAAGGACGCAGGCCCCAACGCCTGTCCTCCCATGGTTGTAGGAGTGGGAATCGGCGGCACCTTTGAAAAATGTGCCCAGATGGCTAAGGAGGCCCTCACAAGACAGGTAGGACAGCACTCCGACATACCCTACGTTGCCGATATGGAAAAAGAGCTGTTGGATTCCATCAACAAAACCGGAATAGGCCCGGGCGGACTCGGCGGCACCGTGACTGCACTGGCAGTCAACATCAACACATATCCCACCCATATTGCAGGACTTCCCGTGGCGGTGAATATTTGCTGCCATGTTAACAGGCATGCAAGCGTTGTGTTATAAAGGCGTGACCCTTTTTACGGAGACATCAAATATCAGAATCACTCATTGAGGTAAGAAATGGATAGAGAGGTAACAGCACCCATCAGCAGGGAAGCTGCAGCAGAATTAAACGCAGGTGACATGGTCTATATTTCCGGCACCATATATACGGCAAGAGATGCGGCCCACAAAAGAATGGACGAAGCTCTTATTGCAGGAGAGACTCTGCCGCTGGATGTTAAAGGCAATATCATCTATTATATGGGGCCTTCTCCCGCAAGAGAGGGAAGACCGATAGGCTCGGCAGGTCCCACAACGGCCAGCCGCATGGATAAATATGCCCCAAGGCTCCTTGATATGGGACTTGGCGGAATGGTCGGCAAGGGCAAGCGCAGCCAAGAAGTTATCGATGCCATCGTAAGAAACGGCAGCGTTTACTTCGCAGCCATAGGCGGAGCAGGAGCTCTTTTGTCCAAGGCCATTGTGGCTTCCGAAGTGATAGCCTACGATGATCTTGGAACCGAGGCCATAAGAAAGCTTACCGTTGAGAGATTTCCTGCGATCGTGGTAATTGATTCAAAGGGAAATAACCTGTATGAAACCGCAGTGAAAGAGTATAATAAAGAAGAATAATAAAGTATTTGACAAAGCGGAGACTGGTTTGTATAATTAACTTTGCGTCTGATTAATGCAAGGCGCATTTGAATTCTAACTGCATATTGGTAGGAGGATTCAGGCATGGAGAAATACTCAAGTGGCTGAAGAGGCGCCCCTGCTAAGGGTGTAGGCCGTTAACGCGGCGCGCGGGTTCAAATCCCGCTTTCTCCGTTTAGCACATGACTCTCAAGAACTTCGGTTCCTGAGAGTTTTTTGTTTGGTATGAAATGACTGTAGAAGATGTGGCTGAATAAATGGCTATGGATGCATGGCAAAAGAAACAGGGCGGGGATTACTGATTGCGGACCAGCTCCTCTATGCTGCATCCTAAGGCTTTTGAAAGCTGATACAATGTCTGCCCCTGGGTTCTGGTTATATCGCGCTGGCCTTGCTCAAACAGCTGGATCTGACGAAGGGGAACCCCGGACCGCTCTGCCAGGGCTCTCTGGGACAGCTCTGCGTATTGCCGCAGCCTCTTAAGAGTGCTTGCCTCTTTTTCCACAGCACATTTTTCATTCATGATCTCTACATATAAAGAAACATCTGCTTCGTGCAGCGTATCATACATGCCATACATTGCTTCTATAGGGACATGGCAATTTATCTCTTCAAAGCTGCGGTCACTTATCCACTGATAATATGCTAATGACCACCCGATCCAAAACTCTCTGGATTTATCTACATACATAACATCCTCTGAGTGTATGCTCCTGTCACTGCAGGAAGCAATAACTTCCCTGGCAACTTCACAGCCATTCTTGCCGGCTATATATGTGGGGTTTCCGATCTCAAATTGATGCCCCATTCCCGAAACGATGAATAATTTATGGAAGGCCTCAATAGCTATATTGAGTGTGTTGACGGCGTAATCATACATATCGCCCATGACACGCTGGGCCAGTGGAAGATAAAGTTCATCATATGCGCAGTGTTCCATCTTTGGCTCCTCTCATAATGTCAATAATATAGATCTCATCCAGAGCACCGGCTGAAGGCCTTAGGTCACGGTATTGCTTCCGGGCATCCAGGTCTCGTTTGGTCTTCTTGTGATAGTAAGTGCCGGCATCTGCCACTTCATAATTAATGAAAGAGATGTGTTTAAAGGCAAGTTCGCTTTTCAGAACTATTTGCTCATTGAGATCACCAAAGCGCATAGCAGCGCTTAGCTTCTGCAGGGATATGGTTCCGGCAATGAAGTCCTGCACAAAAGAGAAGTAGGAGTCATCTGCCCGGTATCCTTTGATTATGTCAAAACCGGATATATCTATAAGATAGTTCTCCTGTAAAAAGGTCTTTGCCTCCTCGGCAATGCTCTTCCTTTGCCAATACCCGCGATATCTGGTGAGGAGAGCGAGCCAGTTGAGTATATTGTATTCATCACTCCCAAGATCACATACAGATAAGCTGCTTGTATCAAGCTCATAACTATTAATGAAGCCATCCCGGTCTCTTTTACAGGCCCATTCTCCGGCAAGCTCCATGTGCTCTGTGCAGTAAAAACCTCTGCCATAGTCATTGCTGATATTGCCTGTTCCAAATGACGGGTTATGAATTACTTGTTCTGAACCGTGGTAAATGATCATGTCTGCTCCTGCTTGAAAAGGATAATTAAGGTACTATTATTATATCGCTGTAGCGATACTATTTCAATTTGATCTACCTGATGAACTGTTATGATGGCCGGTAAAGGATTGGAACAATAAGCGCCGGGTACTACTTGTAGGGAGATAGCATTTGCATTAGTACCACATTTTGTGGTGATTAATCTTTATAAAAAATTCCCGAAAAAAGGTGTTGCATTTAATAATCGGCTTTGCTATAATAACTTTTGCCCGCTTGAAAAAGGGGGCCGAAACCAAGGAAACATGCGGCTTCGTAAAAAACTTTCAAAAAAGTTTAAAAAAGTTGTTGACAAAAGATTCCACTCATGATATTCTAAATGAGTTGCGGCAATACGGAGCAACAACAAAGCACCTTGACAAATAAACAGTAATGCAACCCTGAAAAATTCCAAGAGAATAATTCAGAAATGTAACAAACCAAAGTAATAACGGACAGAACAAAAAGCACAGCTTAAAGTTCTGAACAGAATCAAACTTTTAAACGTGAGAGTTCGATCCTGGCTCAGGATGAACGCTGGCGGCGTGCCTAACACATGCAAGTCGAACGGAGATTAGACGCTGACGAGACTTCGGTCAAATCTTGTTTAATCTTAGTGGCGGACGGGTGAGTAACGCGTGGGCAACCTGCCTCATACTGGGGGATAGCAGTTGGAAACGACTGATAATACCGCATAAGCGCACAGAGTCGCATGACTCAGTGTGAAAAACTCCGGTGGTATGAGATGGGCCCGCGTCAGATTAGCTAGTTGGTAAGGTAACGGCTTACCAAGGCGACGATCTGTAGCCGGACTGAGAGGTCGGACGGCCACATTGGGACTGAGACACGGCCCAAACTCCTACGGGAGGCAGCAGTGGGGGATATTGCACAATGGAGGAAACTCTGATGCAGCGACGCCGCGTGAGTGAAGAAGTATTTCGGTATGTAAAGCTCTATCAGCAGGGAAGAAAGACTCGCAAGAGAGATGACGGTACCTGACTAAGAAGCCCCGGCTAACTACGTGCCAGCAGCCGCGGTAATACGTAGGGGGCAAGCGTTATCCGGATTTACTGGGTGTAAAGGGAGCGCAGACGGTTATGCAAGTCTGAAGTGAAACCCCACGGCTCAACCGTGGGCGTGCTTTGGAAACTGTATAACTAGAGTACTGGAGAGGTAAGCGGAATTCCTAGTGTAGCGGTGAAATGCGTAGATATTAGGAGGAACATCGGTGGCGAAGGCGGCTTACTGGACAGCAACTGACGTTGAGGCTCGAAGGCGTGGGGAGCAAACAGGATTAGATACCCTGGTAGTCCACGCGGTAAACGATGAATACTAGGTGTTGGGAACCATAGGTTTTCAGTGCCGTCGCTAACGCAGTAAGTATTCCACCTGGGGAGTACGTTCGCAAGAATGAAACTCAAAGGAATTGACGGGGACCCGCACAAGCGGTGGAGCATGTGGTTTAATTCGAAGCAACGCGAAGAACCTTACCAGATCTTGAGATCCAGATGAATGAGAGGTAATGCTTTCAGTCCTTCGGGACATCTGAGACAGGTGGTGCATGGTTGTCGTCAGCTCGTGTCGTGAGATGTTGGGTTAAGTCCCGCAACGAGCGCAACCCTTGTCCATAGTAGCCAGCAGTAAGATGGGAACTCTATGGAGACTGCCAGGGATAACCTGGAGGAAGGTGGGGATGACGTCAAATCATCATGCCCCTTATGATCTGGGCCACACACGTGCTACAATGTCGTAACAAAGGGAAGCGACCCTGCGAAGGTGAGCAAATCCCAAAAATAACGACCCAGTTCGGACTGTAGGCTGCAACCCGCCTGCACGAAGCTGGAATCGCTAGTAATCGCAGATCAGCATGCTGCGGTGAATACGTTCCCGGGTCTTGTACACACCGCCCGTCACACCATGGGAGTCGGAAATGCCCGAAGCCGGTGACTTAACCGTAAGGAGAGAGCCGTCGAAGGCAGGTCGGATAACTGGGGTGAAGTCGTAACAAGGTAGCCGTAGGAGAACCTGCGGCTGGATCACCTCCTTTCTAAGGAAAAGGAATGAAGTAGGGAGTTGTATTACTGTTTAGATGTCGAGGGACATCAAAAAATTTCCGGTGGCGATGCGCTTTGGGGTAACACCCGTTCCCATCCCGAACACGACGGTTAAGACCAAAGCGGCCGAAAGTACTATACTGGCAACGGTATGGGAGGATAGGTAGCTGCCGGATCCACAAAAAAGACAACACTTATGTAGTGATCATAGGGCAGAAGAGATCCTGCCTGTTGATGACTGCACAAGCAGTCAGGATTAGATTGTACCTTGAAAACCGAATACTGAAATGAAAGATTTTTTAATCAGAAGATAATCCAAGATTAACTACGATTAAGAATCGACATCGAAGATCCAGAATTAACAATGATCGAAAGATCAAAAACATCTTATGAACATAACGCTATATGAACATAAGAAACGAGAACAGAAAGTTATCGAAAGATAATGGACAGTTTCTATATTGCTTAGTAAATGGTTAAGCTATATAGGGCGCAGGGCGGATGCCTTGGCACTAAGAGCCGATGAAAGACGTGATAAGCTGCGAAAAGCTGCGGGGAGCTGCAAATAAGCTATGAGCCGCAGATATCTGAATGGGGCAACCCGGCGGAGGAGACCTCCGTCATCCTTAACTGAATCCATAGGTTAAGGAAGGGAACCCGGTGAACTGAAACATCTAAGTAGCCGGAGGAAGAGAAAACAAAAGTGATTCCGTAAGTAGCGGCGAGCGAACGCGGAAGAGCCCAAACCAGGGAGCTTGCTCCTTGGGGTTCGGACTGCAGGATCGATGGAGTCGTCTAGTAGAAGCTGCAAGGAAAGGCAGCGGCAGAGAGGGTGAAACCCCCGTATACGAAAGATGACGAAGCGAGGCAGTATCCAGAGTAGGACGAGACACGTGAAACCTTGTCTGAAAGAGCGGGGACCACCCCGTAAGGCTAAATACTACTTAGTGACCGATAGCGAAACAGTACCGTGAGGGAAAGGTGAAAAGTACCCCGGGAGGGGAGTGAAAGAGAACCTGAAACCCTGTGCCTGCAAGCTGCGAAAGCCCCATATGAGGGTGATCGCGTACTTTTTGTAGAACGGTCCGGCGAGTTATGTATGGAGGCGAGGTTAAGCACTTAAGGTGAATAGCCGAAGGGAGACCAAGTCTGAACAGGGCGTCAAGTCTTTATACATAGACCCGAAACCGGGTGATCTATCCATGGACAGGATGAAGCGGCCGTAAAAGGCTGTGGAGGTCCGAACACACATCCGTTGAAAAGGGTGGTGATGAGCTGTGGATAGGGGAGAAATTCCAATCGAACTCGGAGATAGCTGGTTCTCCCCGAAATAGCTTTAGGGCTAGCCCTGTATCATTCCTTTTGGAGGTAGAGCACTGAATATCCGCGGGGGCTTCACCGCTTACCAAAGATTATCAAACTCCGAATGCCAGTAAGGATAAGAACAGGAGTCAGACTGCACGAGATAAGTTGGGCAGTCAAAAGGGAAAGAGCCCAGATCCACGGCTAAGGTCCCAAAGTACGTGTTAAGTGGAAAAGGATGTGGGATTTCATAGACAGCTAGGATGTTGGCTCAGAAGCAGCCACACATTCAAAGAGTGCGTAATAGCTCACTAGCCGAGAGGTCCTGCGCCGAAAATTACCGGGGCTGAAACACGACACCGAAGCCTGGGGATCGGTATTATCTACGGGTAATGCTGATCGGTAGGGGAGCATTCTAAAGGGCGAAGAAACCGTACCGAAAGGAGCGGCGGAGCGTTTAGAAGAGAGAATGCCGGAATGAGTAGCGAGATGGAGGTGAGAATCCTCCAGGCCGAATATCCAAGGATTCCAGGGTAAAGCTGATCTGCCCTGGGGAAGTCGGGACCTAAGGCGAGGCCGTAAGGCGTAGTCGATGGACAGCAGGTTGATATTCCTGCACTTATGCATATCAGAACTGTGGGGACGCAGGCAAAAGGAGTGAGCCGGGAAAGGAAAGCCCGGTCCCGCAAGGGGGAGCGAACTATTAGTAGCGAAGCACTAGATATGACTGCCAAGAAAAGCCACTATTGCGTATGTATAACCCGTACCGTAAACCGACACAGGTGGATGAGGAGAGAATCCTAAGGCCGACGGGAGAAGCATTGTTAAGGAACTCGGCAAAATGTCCCCGTAACTTCGGGATAAGGGGAGCCCACCTAAGACGTGGGCCGCAGAGAAGAGGCTCAAGCAACTGTTTAGCAAAAACACAGGTCTATGCGAAACCGAAAGGTGAAGTATATGGGCTGACGCCTGCCCGGTGCTGGAAGGTTAAGAGGAGAGGTTAGCGCAAGCGAAGCTTTGAATTTAAGCCCCAGTAAACGGCGGCCGTAACTATAACGGTCCTAAGGTAGCGAAATTCCTTGTCGGGTAAGTTCCGACCCGCACGAAAGGCGTAATGATTTGAGCACTGTCTCGGCAATGCACCCGGTGAAATTGAAGTACCAGTGAAGATGCTGGTTACCCGCGCCAGGACGGAAAGACCCCATGGAGCTTTACTCCAGGTTGATACTGGGAGCCGGTATTGTATGTACAGGATAGGTGGGAGACTAAGAAACATGTGACGTCAGTCTTTGTGGAGTCGCTGTTGGGATACCACCCTTATGATGCTGGTTTTCTAACCAAGGATCCTGAATCGGGTCCGGGGACAATGTCTGCCGGGGAGTTTGACTGGGGCGGTCGCCTCCGAAAGGGTATCGGAGGCGCTCAAAGGTTCCTTCAGAATGGACGGAAACCATTCGCAGAGTGCAAAGGCATAAGGGAGCCTGACTGTGACACCGACGGGTGGAACAGATACGAAAGTAGGACTTAGTGATCCGGTGGTATGAAAGTGGGATTGCCATCGCTCAACGGATAAAAGCTACCCTGGGGATAACAGGCTTATCACTCCCAAGAGTTCACATCGACGGAGTGGTTTGGCACCTCGATGTCGGCTCATCGCATCCTGGGGCTGTAGCAGGTCCCAAGGGTTGGGCTGTTCGCCCATTAAAGCGGTACGCGAGCTGGGTTCAGAACGTCGTGAGACAGTTCGGTCCCTATCCGGCGCGGGCGTAGGATATCTGAGAGGAGCTGTCCTTAGTACGAGAGGACCGGGATGGACGGACCGCTGGTGTATCAGCTGCACCGCCAGGTGCATAAGGCTGGGTAGCCACGTCCGGAAGGGATAAACGCTGAAGGCATCTAAGCGTGAAGCCCCCCTCAAGATGAGATATCCCTCCTTTATGGAGTAAGACCCCTTGGAGAGTACGAGGTTAGATAGGCACAAGGTGTAAGCACGGTAACGTGTTCAGCTGATGTGTACTAATAGGTCGAGGGCTTATCCAATAAAAGCAAAGGTTAGAGACGGATCTAAGAGATTTCAGTGTTCGGTTTTGAAGGTATAATCCTTCTAAATGGCCCGGTGGCTCAGTTGGTTAGAGCGCCGCCCTGTCACGGCGGAGGTCAGGGGTTCGAGCCCCCTTCGGGTCGCTCAATTTCATAATTATTAGTTTGACCGGGGTCTTAGCTCAGCTGGGAGAGCATCTGCCTTACAAGCAGAGGGTCACAGGTTCGAGCCCTGTAGGCCCCACTTTTTTACTAATAACACACTTGGTGTGCGCCGATGTGGCTCAATTGGCAGAGCAGCTGATTTGTAATCAGCAGGTTAACGGTTCGAGTCCGCTCATCGGCTCTATATGGATGGCTTCCCGAGTGGCCAAAGGGGACAGACTGTAAATCTGCTGCAAATTGCTTCGGTGGTTCGAATCCACCGCCATCCATTTTTTTATTGCAAAAAAACAAATTTATATAGAATGCCGCGGGGTGGAGCAGTCTGGAAGCTCGTCGGGCTCATAACCCGAAGGTCATAGGTTCAAATCCTGTCCCCGCTACTCATGCCTAGATAGCTCAGTTGGTAGAGCAGAGGACTGAAAATCCTCGTGTCGTTGGTTCGATTCCGACTCTAGGCATCTTTTTTTTATCAAGGCTCAGGAAACAGGAAATGTTTACTGAGTTTTTTTATGCTTTTTTTATTGTATCTTCTATCATATGTGTTACGATAAAGGAAACTTACGGAGACCAATATAATGTACAGACTATCTAATGAGGACAAAGAGATCATCAAGAAGGTCCTGGACGTAAAGGGGTATGACCCTGATACTTTTGATCCCAGGATCCTTGATGATATGGAGTCCAATGAAGAATATAAAGCTATTGTACATAAGTACGGCAAGGAGATCTTAAACAGTCAGAATTATCAGATGCTTAAGACCTTTATTCAGCATGGAAATGTAACGGTATACGAGCATTGTCTTCATGTAACTCTGTGTGCCATTAAGCTGAATTATAAGCTTGGTATTCATGCCAGAGAGCGTGAACTTGTAAGAGGAGCACTTTTGCATGATTACTTCCTTTACGACTGGCACTATGCGGATTCACCGCTTAATGAGCATCCCAAGCTTCACGGCTTCTATCATCCCGGAATAGCTTTAAGGAATGCGACCAAGGACTTTGCTCTCTCTGAAAGAGAGAAGGATATAATAAGAAAGCATATGTGGCCCATGACTGTAATTCCGCCAAGGTGCAGAGAGGCCTGGCTGGTATGCCTTGCTGACAAGTATGCGTCTACCCTGGAGACTTTAAAGCTCAAGAAGGGAAAGATCAGAGTAGAAGATTATGCCTGATATGTACAGCGAACTCAGTAAACTGGCGGAAGGTGATGTGTATCCTTTCCATATGCCGGGACATAAGAGAAATCTTGAGAGCACCCCGTTTAAGGGTGCTTTTCGTTGTGATATTACGGAGATAGATGACTTCGATAATCTTCACGATGCTTCCGGGCTTATTAAAGACTGCCAGGATAGTGCCAACAGGCTTTACGGAACGGAGGAGACTTTTTTCCTGGTGAACG
Organism: Butyrivibrio sp. FCS014; assembly: GCF_000526935.1. Classification (GTDB taxonomy): domain Bacteria; phylum Bacillota; class Clostridia; order Lachnospirales; family Lachnospiraceae; genus Butyrivibrio. Next base: position 401,317 of record NZ_JAHA01000008.1, read on the forward strand.
GAAGCACCTGCGGTGTCCTTGCTGCTGTGTCCTGTGCTGCAGGTGAGGATGAGCAGATCCTTGCGGCAAGAGGAAGTCACAAAGCTTTCTATCATGCTGCGTATCTTAGAAAAGCGAGAGTAATTTACCTTCCCTATAAGTTGGATAAAGCCCTGAAAATCCCGGAGCCATATACAGCAGCGGAGATTGAGGCGGCAATTACTGAAGATACAAAGGCAGTGTTCATAACATCTCCAACTTATGAAGGAAGATGCTCGGATGTAAGAACTATAGCCAAGGTCTGCCACAAAGCGGGAATACCCCTTATTGTAGATGCGGCTCACGGAGCTCATTTCGGCTTTGGAGACAGCAGAAGGATCCCTGAGAGCGCGGTTTCCCAGGGGGCGGATATAGTTATCCACAGTGTGCACAAGACCCTTGGGTCTATGACACAGACAGCTCTTCTCCATGTACAGGGAGATCTTGTAGATAGAGACAGGCTAAGAAGATTCCTTCGGATCTATCAGTCCAGCAGCCCTTCATATGTACTTATGACCTCTATTGATCTTTGCATGAAGGAGATGAAGGAGCGGGGAGCACAGATAATGGACAGGCTCCTTAAATACAGAGATGAGCTGGACCGGGAGATTGCAGATTGCAGGAATATCAGAATACTTGCGGCAAGTAAATACTGCGATCCCGGAAAAGTGCTTATTTATGATGCTTCCGGCACAATGACAGGACAGCAGATATATGATATACTGCGTGAAGAATTTATGCTTCAGCTTGAGATGGCAGGTGAGATTGGCGCTCTTGCCATAATAACAGGCTGGGATACACAGGAAGGTATAGACAGACTTAAAGAGGCCATTGCCCGGATAGATGAGCGCATTTCGGATAAGAACCCGGAACGCGGAGGGGCAAAAGAGGCTTTAAATGCGGAGCCGCCGGCTCTTTTCCCGGGGAAGGATGTGGAGAGAGTTGAGCTTCCTGAAGCTAAGATGATGATTTACGAGGCCTGGGAGGCTGATACGGAAGTTGTGCCCCTTGATAAGGCTAAGGGAAGGATAAGCGCAGACTTTGTGAATCTGTATCCGCCGGGGATTCCGATGGTTGTTCCGGGAGAAGAGATCTCATCGAGCTTTATTGAGGATATAGAGCGGTATCTGGCCATAAAACTTAATGTACAGGGTATTTTGGATATAGGAAATAAGGGTATAATAGATAAGAGAGGAATTTTATGCGTAAAACAAAAATAATTTGCACTATAGGACCTGCCAGCGAGAGCGAGGAGAAGCTCAAAGAGTTGATGCTTGCCGGCATGAATGTTGCCAGGTTTAATTTTTCACACGGATCCCACGAGGAGCACAGGAGGAAGTTCGAGCGTATCAGGAAACTGAGGGATGATCTGGAGCTGCCGGTTGCTACCATGCTTGATACAAAGGGACCGGAGATAAGACTTAAGGATTTTAAGGACCACAAGACTGAGCTTACAGCAGGTCAGACCTTCACACTGACGTCAAGGGAAGTTGAGGGAACAAGTGAAGAGGTTTCCATCACATATAAGGAGCTGACCAATGACTGCCAGAGCGGAATGACAATTCTTCTTGATGACGGTCTTATCGAGCTTCATGTTGAGAAGGTCACAGATACTGATATTGTCTGCACCGTTGTAAATGGCGGCCCTATTTCAGATAAGAAGGGAGTCAATGTTCCCGGAGCAGAGCTTACAATGCCTTACCTTAGCGAGCAGGACAGATCCGATATCGAATTTGGCTGTGAGCAGGGCTTTGATTTTGTAGCTGCCTCTTTTGTCAGGACCAAAGAGGATGTTCTGGCCATAAGACAGATTCTGGATAAGCACAACAGTCCCATGAAGATAATTGCCAAGATTGAGAGCACTCAGGGACTTAACCATCTTGAGGAGATACTGGATGCAGCTGACGGAATAATGGTTGCCAGAGGTGACATGGGCGTGGAGGTTCCTTTCGAGGAAGTTCCTGTATTCCAGAAGAAGATGATCAAGCTGGCTGAGGCTGCAGGCAAATACGTTATCACCGCGACACAGATGCTGGATTCCATGATCCATCATCCACGTCCCACAAGGGCAGAGTGCACCGACGTTGCCAATGCCATCTATGACGGAACCACAGCTACCATGCTTTCCGGCGAGACTGCAGCGGGAGATTATCCTGTTGAGGCGCTTAAGACCATGGTACGCATTGCTGAGAGAACAGAAGCCGATATAGATTATGTAGGAAGACTTAAGAAGAGGGACTATGCACCCAGCGATGACACCACCGCAATTTCCCACGCAACCTGCAATATTGCGGCGGAGCTCAATGCTGATGCGATCCTCACCGTAACCATGTCGGGATTTACCGCCAGCATGGTTTCAATGTACAAGCCAAATTGCAAGATCATTGCATGCACCATAAATCCCACTGTCTGCAGACAGCTTAACCTTATGTTTGGCGTAACACCTCTGCATATCAGACAGGAGGACACAGCGGATGAGCTCTTCAGAGAGGCTATAAATTCCGCCAAGGCAGCCGGCTACCTTAAGACCGGAGACAAGGTTGTTATCACAGCAGGTGTGCCTCTTGGAATTCCCGGACGCACCAACATGATCAGAGTAGAAGAGATTGGATAAGATAAGGGAGCATGGGTAAGATATTTCTTTTGATGGGGAAAAGCACCTCAGGGAAGGACACCATCTACAAAAAGTTAATAGCCGATGAGAGTCTTAAACTGGGGAAGGTCGTGCCCTACACCACAAGGCCCATGAGAGACGGAGAAACCGACGGAGTTCAGTACTTTTTCAAGACAGACGACGAGTACAGGGCTCTTAAGGAGAGCGGCAAGATCATCGAGGAGAGATGTTACTACACCAATTACGGGGAGTGGCGCTACTTTACCGTGGATGATGAGCAGATAAACCTTTCTTCAGGGGACTATCTGGTAATAGGAACCCTTGAGTCCTACTGCTACATAAGAGATTATTTCGGAAAAGAAAATGTGGTGCCCCTTCTGATCGATGTGGACGCACGCATAAGGCTTGAGAGGGCGATGCACAGGGAGGCCAAGCAGGAGCATCCCAAATACGATGAGATGTGCAGGCGCTTTCTGGCTGACGAGGAAGATTTTAAGGAAGAGAAGATAAAAGAGGCCGGAGTTGACCACAGATTCTACAACAACGGCGCCATTGAGGACTGCATAAACAGCATCACCGAGTATATTATTAAGATTAAAAAGAACTGACAGGTAACTGCATTTATCATGAGGGCTTGGTATGGATATTAAGGTAAGCAACGTAACACCGACCACGCAGGCTCCCGCACCGGAACAGGTTCAGGAGGCAAATGGTGATTTTAAATTTGTGCTCACGAGTAAGCTTGAGGACACAGGTCTTGCCGAGCGCCTGAATGCCATGATGCAGGACATTGTCCAGCAGGGAGACCGGATATCCAAGAAGAACGACATCAAGGATATGCAAAGGTACAGGATCCTTATCAAGGATTTCCTCAATGAAGTGGTGACAAGGTCACATGTCTTTTCCAGGGAGAATTTCCTGGACAGAAAGGGAAGACACAGAGTTTACGGCATCATCCGCCAGGTGGACAAGGAGCTGGATGAACTGGCTCAGGAGCTTGTTAAGGATGAGTGCAATAATATAGAAATACTTGCGAAGATAGGCCAGATACAGGGGCTGCTTCTGGATATCTTCACTTAAGGGGAGCAAAAGGGGAGCTTAGTAATGGCGGATTTTTCCGATATCATAGATCAGGAACAGATGAAGGAGCATATGCAGCACGGGCTTGAGTCCGGCAAGATTTCCCATGCCTACATCATTTCCGGAGAGAAGGATTCGGGAAAAGAGTTTATCGCCGGAATTTTTGCAAAGGCTCTTTTGTGCGAGAACAGAGAGGATCGTAACGGCTATCACGAGGCCTGTAACAAGTGCCCGTCCTGTATCAAGGCCATGTCTGGAAGTCACCCGGATCTTATAACTCTGGTTCCTGAGAAGCCCACCAGTATCGGTGTGGATGATATCAGGGTGAAGATCAGGGACGACGTCATGATAAAGCCCTACGAGAGCAGATATAAGATTTACATCATCCCCGAGGGGGAAAAGATGACTCCGGCTGCGCAGAACGCACTCTTAAAAACTCTCGAGGAGCCGCCTTCATATATAGTCATCATCATTCTGACCAGCAATATCAATGCTTTTTTACCCACTATCATCAGCAGATGTATCGTGCTTCCCATGAAGCCGGCACTTGATGACTCCATCAGGAAATTCCTTATGGAGCAGCAAGGCGTTGTGGATTACAAAGCCAGTCTTTGTGCTGCTTTTGCCAGGGGAAATGTCGGCAAAGCGCTGAATCTTGCTTCCAATGAGAGATTTGAGAATTTAAGGACAGGTACCGTGGAGTTTATGGCTAAGGTGAAAAACCTTAGCATTGCAGAGGCCATGGAGAGACTCCATACCCTGCTGGCGGCGCCGGAAGGCGAGGAAAAAGCTGCCAAGAAGGGCATAGATATGGGACAATATGAGGATTTCATGGATGTTCTCATCTTCCTCTTCAGGGATTTCCTAGTATTTAAGGCCACCGGGGATGATAGTCACTTGATTTTCTCTGATAAGGTATCGTATATTAGAAGTGCTACCGAAACCTGCACTTATGAGGGTGTCGGCAGCATGTTGAAGGATTTGGAGATCGCAAGAAACCGTGTGAGCTCCAATGTTAATATAGATTTAGCCCTGGAGCTGATGCTCCTTGGCATTAAGGAGAATTTATGACAAAAGTAATCGGCGTCAGATTCAGATCTGCCGGCAAGATATATTTCTTTTCACCGGGAAAATATACCATCAAAAAAGGTGACCACGTTATCGTTGAGACAGCAAGAGGCGTGGAGTACGGAACCGTAGTCAGCGACCCCAAGGATGTTGAGGATGACCAGGTGGTGAAGCCCTTAAAGACAGTTTTAAGGACCGCCAGCACCAAGGACGAGGAGCAGGAGGCTTCCAACAGGGAAAAAGAGAAAGAGGCTTTCAAGGTATGTCTTGAGAAGATCAGGAAGCACAACCTTGAGATGAAGCTCATTGATGCGGAGTACACTTTCGACAACAACAAGATCCTGTTCTACTTTACCGCAGACGGAAGGATCGATTTCAGAGAACTGGTAAAAGACCTGGCGGCTGTATTCAAGACCAGGATTGAACTTAGACAGATCGGTGTAAGGGACGAGACCAAGATAATAGGCGGCTATGGTATTTGCGGAAGACCGCTTTGCTGCCATTCTTATCTTTCGGACTTTGTGCCTGTTTCCATAAAGATGGCCAAGGAGCAGAGTCTTTCCCTTAACCCCACAAAGATTTCCGGAGTATGCGGAAGACTTATGTGCTGTCTTAAGAATGAAGAGGACGTTTACGAGGAGCTCAACCGCAAGATGCCCGGTGTCGGGGATTTCTGCGTTGCCAAGGACGGACTTTCAGGCGAGGTTTCTTCAGTAAATATCCTGAGACAGACAGTGAAGATCCTTGTGGATGTTGACGATGAGAAAGAGGTTCACGAGTACAAGCTCGAGGAACTTGAATCAATAAAGAAGAAACAGAAGAAGAGAAATAACAATAACGGCGGCAAGAAGAATTCTCAGGAAGATTCAGACATAAAAGAGCTGGAGAAGCTTGAGAAGATTGAGAAACAGGAAGGAAAATCAAAGCTTGGGGACAATTGAACTTAAGCCCGGAGAGCGTCTTGATGATCTTCAGAGAAACGGATTTCAGATAATCCAGGACCCGGAGAGATTCTGTTTCGGTATGGATGCGGTTCTTTTGTCAGGATTTGCTAAGGCCAAAGAGGGAGACAGGGTACTGGACCTTGGAACAGGTACAGGTATCATTCCCATTCTCATGGCAGGCAAGACGAAGGCGAAAGAGCTTATAGGTCTTGAGATCCAGGAAGAGAGCGCAGAAATGGCTTCGCGAAGCGTTGCGCTTAATGATCTTCAGGAGAGAGTTAAAATTGTACAAGGTGATATCAGGGAGGCAGGGCAGATTTTTGACGCTGCCTCTTTTGACGTGGTTACAAGCAACCCGCCCTATATGATAGGCGGCCATGGGTTAAAGAACCCCGATGCCCCCAAGGCTATCGCAAGACACGAGATTTTGTGCGACCTTGAGGATGTCATCAGCGCTGCGGCAAGGTGCCTTAAATCAGGAGGCAAATTCTACATGGTCCACAGGCCCTTCAGGCTGGCGGAGATCATGGTGATGATGCATGAGTATCACTTAGAGCCCAAGAGGATGCAGCTGGTGTACCCTTACGCTGACAAGGAACCAAACATGGTGCTGATCGAGGGGGCCAGAGGCGGAAGGTCGAGACTTACCGTGGAGAAACCGCTTATAATATATGAGAGCGAGGGAAAATATACTCCTGAGATCTACGATATTTACGGGTATTGAGTAAGGCTGCGGCCCGGCCCGCAGGGATGTTTCAAAAGACCCACGCACCGAAAGGTAAGACAATATGGCAGGAAAACTGTATTTGTGCGCAACTCCCATTGGCAATCTGGATGATATGACCTTCAGGGTTCTTGAGACCTTGAAGGAAGTTGACCTTATCGCCGCGGAGGATACCAGAAACAGCATAAAGCTGTTAAATCATTTCGATATTCATACTGAGATGACCAGCTATCACGAGTATAATAAATATGATAAGGCAAGATGGCTCATCGAGAAGATGCTTTCGGGGACCAATGTGGCCCTGATAACCGATGCGGGAACGCCGGCCATATCCGATCCCGGAGAGGTGCTGGTGGCAGAGTGCCACAAGGCAGGCATCACCGTGACTTCTCTTCCCGGGCCTGCGGCCTGTATCACGGCACTGACGCTGTCGGGACTTCCCACCAGAAGGTTCTGCTTTGAGGGATTCCTTCCCTCCGCTACTGAGGACAAGAGGGGAAGAAGGCAGATACTGGAAGACCTTAAGGATGAGAGCAGGACAATGATAGTCTATGAAGCTCCCCATCACTTAAGGGCTGCGCTGGATGACCTGTACGAGATTCTGGGAGACAGGCGGATATCCATCTGCCGGGAACTTACCAAGAAATTTGAGGAAGTTACGCCTACTACCCTGAAGGACGCTATTTCTTTTTACAAGGATAATGACCCCCGGGGCGAGTACGTGCTTGTCATTGAGGGAAAGAGCCTTCAGGAGCAGGAAGAGGAGAAAAAGGCTTCCTGGCAGGAGATGAGCATTCAGGATCACATGAAATTCTACGAGGATCAGGGCGTGCCCCATAAGGACGCCATGAAAAAGGTGGCAGCAGACAGAGGTGTGGGGAAAAGAGATATCTACCAGGCGCTGCTGGACACAGAAAAGAGGGATTGATCATGGAAGAGAAACAAGTTTTGGCAAAGAGACCGCCCATGGGCTGGAACAGCTGGGACTGTTACGGTCCGGCTGTCAATGAGGAGCAGCTTCTCGGAAATGCAAAATATATGGCAAAGCACCTCAAGGCTTTTGGCTGGGAGTACGTTGTGTGCGACATCCAGTGGTACGAACCCACGGCTTCTTCCCATGAGTACCACAAGTTTGCTCCATTGGAGATGGACGAGTACTCAAGGCTTATGCCTGCTGTAAACAGATTCCCGTCAGCCAAGGGAGGCAAAGGATTTGGCCCCATTGCGGACAAGATACACGAGATGGGCCTTAAGTTCGGCATCCATATCATGAGGGGAATACCAAGGCAGGCGGTTCACAACAATACTGCCATCCTTGGGACAGATGCAACAGCAAGGGAAATCGCACATCCTTCATCGGTGTGCAAATGGAACACGGATATGTACGGCGTTGACCCAAAGGCCAAGGGCGCACAGGAATACTACAACTCGATCTTCCAGCTCTACGCCAAGTGGGGAGTGGACTTTGTAAAGGTCGATGATATAGCAAGAACGGATTATACCCCGGAGGCTCCCGGAGCCGCGGTAAAAGAGCTGGAGCTTATCCGCAGGGCAATTGATAACTGCGGAAGGAGCATGGTCCTTAGTCTTTCACCGGGACCAACAAAGCTTGATGAGAAAAATTATCTTTCAGAGAACGCCAACATGTGGCGCATGACAGATGACTTCTGGGATGACTGGAAGCTTCTCTACAACATGTTCGAGACCGCCCATAAATGGGAGGGCGTAGGCACCAAGGGACACTGGCCCGACTGCGACATGCTGCCTCTTGGAAGGCTTTGCATGTGTAATGATGAGGACGGGGAAAAAGGCCACTACACCCGCTTTACAAGGGATGAGCAGAAGATCCTGATGACTCTGTGGTGCATCTTCAGATCCCCTTTGATGTTCGGCGGGGATCTTAGAGAAAATGATGAGTTTACGATGTCTCTTTTGACCAATGAAAGACTTCTTGGGATGCACAAAAAGGGCCGCAAGCCCAAGGAGATCTACAGGAAGAAGGACCTTGTGATCTGGCGCAGTAAGACCAAGGACGGAAAGATATATCTGGCCATCTTCAATATCGGGGAAAAGAGCCAGAGCCACAAGATAAAGTTTAAGGATCTGGGCCTTACGGGAACCGAGGCAAAGGCCGTTGATATCTGGAGCGGAATGAGCGGCATCGTTAAGGACAAAGAGAGCGTTGATATGGAGCCTCACACGGTGGAATGCTATGAGATCGAGGCGCCGGAAGAACCCGAAGAAGATATATGGCAGGATTTACAGTAATTTTATAGATTTTTGTGCCCAAATTATTGTGAAACCTTTGACTTTGTAGTATAAAATAAAGTGATAGTCGAAATTTGCGGCTTCATTTCCACGTGTATCTGCGAATTATCTGGATATTTAAAATATCAGATCTTTCGTACAAAAAAATAAAGAGAAGAGAGGTTATCTAAATGGCAAACATCGATTTAACCAAGTATGGTATCACAGGTACAACCGAGATCGTTCACAACCCTGCATACGACGCACTGTATGAGGAAGAGATGAAGAAGGATCTTACCGGATATGAGAAGGGTCAGGACACAGAGCTCGGCGCTGTTAACGTTATGACCGGTATCTACACAGGACGTTCACCTAAAGATAAGTACATCGTTATGGACGAGAACTCCAAGGACACTGTATGGTGGACAACAGACGAGTACAAGAACGACAACCATCCCATGACAGAGGAAACATGGGCAAAGGTTAAAGAGATCGCTAAGAACGAGCTTTCAAACAAGAGACTGTTCGTTGTTGATGCTTTCTGCGGCGCCAACAAGGACACACGTATGGCAGTTCGTTTCATCGTAGAGGTTGCTTGGCAGGCTCACTTCATTAAGAACATGTTCATTCAGCCTACAGAGGAAGAGCTCGCAAACTTCGAGCCTGATTTTGTAGTTTACAACGCATCACTTGCTAAGGTTGATGATTATAAGGCACTTGGTCTTAACTCAGAGACCTGCGTAGCATTCAACATCACAAGCCGTGAGCAGGTTATCATCAACACATGGTACGGCGGAGAGATGAAGAAGGGTATGTTCTCAATGATGAACTATTACCTTCCTCTTAAGGGCATCGCTTCCATGCACTGCTCAGCTAACACAGATATGAACGGTGAGAACACCGCAATCTTCTTTGGTCTTTCAGGAACAGGTAAGACCACACTTTCAACAGATCCTAAGAGACTCCTCATCGGTGATGACGAGCACGGCTGGGACGACAACGGAGTATTCAACTTCGAGGGCGGCTGCTATGCTAAGGTTATCGGCCTTGATAAGGATTCTGAGCCCGATATCTACAACGCTATCAAGAGAGATGCTCTTCTTGAGAACGTAACTGTAGCAGAAGACGGCAAGATCGACTTTGATGATAAGAGCGTTACAGAGAATACTCGTGTATCTTATCCTATCAACCACATCAAGAACATCGTTCTTAACGTACATCCTACATCTTCAGGCCCTGCTGCTAAGAACGTTATCTTCCTTTCAGCTGATGCATTCGGAGTACTTCCTCCTGTATCAATCCTGACACCTGAGCAGACACAGTACTACTTCCTTTCAGGCTTCACAGCTAAGCTTGCAGGAACAGAGAGAGGCATCACAGAGCCTACACCTACATTCTCAGCTTGCTTCGGTCAGGCATTCCTTGAGCTTCATCCTACAAAGTACGGTGAGGAGCTTGTAAAGAAGATGCAGAAGTCCGGCGCTAAGGCTTACCTGGTTAACACAGGTTGGAACGGCACAGGAAAGAGAATCTCCATCAAGGATACACGTGGTATCATCGATGCTATCCTTAACGGCGATGTAAACAAGGCTGAGACCAAGAAGATTCCGATCTTCGACTTCGAAGTTCCTACATCACTTCCCGGAGTTGATCCTGCAATCCTTGATCCTCGTGACACTTATGCTGATGCTTCTGAGTGGGAAACAAAGGCTAAGGATCTTGCAGAGAGATTCATCAAGAACTTCGCTAAGTATGAAGGCAATGATGCCGGTAAGGCACTTGTTGCTGCAGGTCCCAAGCTTTAATCTTTAAAACTTAGGTATCTGACAATTAAGTAAATAATTAAGGCGCTGTGTCAGTGATGACGCAGCGCCTTTTGTATTGGCCTTATGTATCAGGTAGTATGTCTAATGCCTGATATTTTTATTTGTAACAGAGATTATCTGTTTAATTCGTGCTCCAGTGAAGCCTTAACAAATCCGGAGAAAAGAGGATGAGGTCTGTTGGGCCTTGACTTAAGCTCCGGATGAGCCTGTGTAGCCATGTGGAAGGAGTTTGAAGGAAGCTCGATCATCTCAACGATCCTTCCGTCAGGAGACATTCCGCAGAGCTTCATGCCGTTCTGAACAAGCACGTTTCTGTAGTCATTGTTGACCTCGTATCTGTGACGATGACGCTCGGTGATATTCTCTGAACCGAAGAGCTCGAAGGCCTTTGAATCCTTGTCCAGTACGCAGGGGTATGATCCGAGACGAAGGGTTCCGCCGATATCCTCCACACCGTTCTGATCGGGTAAAAGAGCTATCATCGGGTGCTGAGTGTTGGGATCAAATTCAATTGAATGGGCATCGGTGTAGCCCACAACGTTTCTTGCAAATTCAACAATGGCCAGCTGCATTCCAAGGCACAGTCCAAGGTAAGGCAGATTGTTCTCTCTGGCGTACTTGATGGCGGTGATCATTCCCTCGATACCTCTGTCGCCGAAGCCACCGGGAACCAGAAGTCCGTCTACATCTGAGAGGAACTCGGCCACATTGTCTTCCGTAACTTCCTCGGAATCGATCCACTTGATATCAACGGCAGTCTGATTGGAGATTCCGCCGTGCTTTAAAGCTTCAACTACGCTGATGTATGCGTCGTGGAGCTGTGTGTACTTACCTACAAGAGCAACTCTGACTGTGTGCTTCATGGAGTAGAGGGTGTCTACCATTGCCTTCCAGTCTGTAAGGTCGGGCTCGGGACACTCAAGCTCAAGACACTCACAGGCAACCTGAGCCAGATGCTCTTTTTCCATTGCAAGAGGAGCTTCATATAAATACTCAAGATCCAGGTTGTTGAGAACGTGACTTGCGGGAACATTACAGAAAAGAGCTATCTTGTCCTTGGTCTCCTGATCAAGCTCCAGCTCGCTTCGGCATACGATAACGTCGGGCTGAAGTCCCATTCCCTGCATGGTCTTAACCGCTGACTGAGTAGGCTTGGTCTTGATCTCCTGTGAGCAGCGAAGGTAAGGAATCAGGGAAACAAGAATGAGCATTGCATTCTCATGTCCAACCTCGTGCTGGAACTGTCTTATTGCTTCAAGGAAAGGCTGGCTCTCGATATCTCCCACGGTGCCGCCCACCTCGATGATGGCGATCCTGGTCTCATCATCGGTAAAGTTGCGGTAGAACTTGCTCTTTATCTCGTTGGTAATATGGGGGATAACCTGAACCGTGCGTCCGCCGTAGTCACCGCGGCGCTCCTTCTGAAGCACGGACCAGTAGATCTTACCTGTTGTAACGTTGGAGTTCTTGTCAAGATTCTCATCGATGAATCTCTCGTAGTGTCCAAGATCAAGATCGGTCTCGGTTCCGTCCTCGGTTACGAATACCTCTCCGTGCTGGACAGGGTTCATTGTTCCCGGATCGATATTGATGTAGGGGTCAAACTTCTGCATGGTTACCTTATAACCACGGGCTTTAAGAAGTCTGCCCAGAGATGCAGCGGTTATTCCCTTTCCAAGACCGGATACAACACCACCAGTCACAAAGATGTACTTTACAGCCATTTTTCTTTTTCCTCCATATTATAATTTATAGTTTTTTAAGATTTAGCGGGGTTTTATCATTGCAATAATGAATTGTACACGATATAATTTCTATCTATAGTGCTGAGATGTTACAATTGAAACTGATATGTGATAAAATTAATTGCCCACACCATACGCTATTATAGCATGAACGGGCATTAGGAAGTAGGAAAATATATGGATAATAATCAAAATCAGAGAAATAATAATCCCATGGGCGGGAATAACGGTGGTTCCCCCAGGAAGCAGAACATAATCCTTCTCTTGGTGGCGGCTCTTGTTACCATGATATGCATGACATATTTCCTCAGAGCTTTTTCCGAGAACACCAACAGAGAGATTACCTACACCGAATTTATCACCATGGTGGACAACGGAGAGATCGAGAGAGTTGTCATCGAGGACGACCGCATCGACATCTATCCCAAGGAGACCAAGGAAGAGGATCAGCTGGGGGTTGGCTACTACTATTTTGCCGGCGCCACCACAGTGACCTATTACACAGGAAAGGCTGAGGAGGACAGCGTTCTCACCCAGAGGATGTTAGAGCACGGAGTTGAGGTGAGCAGCGAGGTTCCCGACAGTTCGGGAGCGATCCTTTCCTTTATAATGTATTACATTGCACCTATCCTTCTTATGTGGCTTCTTTTGTCCCTGATCTTCAGAAGAATGGGACGAGGCGGCGGACCCTTGAGCGTTGGCAAGAGCAATGCCAAGGTTTACGTTCAGAAGGAGACCGGAGTTACCTTCAAGGACGTAGCAGGTGAGGATGAGGCAAAAGAGTCTCTGGTGGAAGTTGTAGACTTCCTTCACAATCCCAGTAAGTACGCCAAGATCGGAGCTAAGCTCCCCAAGGGTGCACTTCTTGTGGGACCTCCCGGAACAGGTAAGACGCTTCTTGCCAAGGCCGTTGCAGGTGAGGCTCACGTTCCTTTCTATTCACTGGCAGGTTCAGACTTCATTGAGCTGTATGTTGGTGTAGGTGCCAGCCGTGTGAGAGATCTTTTCAGCGAAGCAAGTAAGAATGCGCCCTGTATTATTTTCATAGATGAGATAGATGCCATCGGACGAAGCCGTGACAGCAAGTACGGCGGAGGCAACGAGGAGAGAGAGCAGACACTTAACCAGCTCCTTTCCGAGATGGATGGATTCGATTCATCCAAGGGTGTACTTATCCTTGGAGCTACCAACAGACCTGAGATCCTGGATAAGGCGCTTCTTCGTCCCGGACGTTTTGACAGACGTATCATCGTGGACAAGCCCGATCTTAAGGGAAGAGAGGAGATCCTCAAGGTTCATTCCAAGGACGTTAAGATGGATGAGACCGTTGATCTTAAGGGAATTGCCCTTGCAACCAGCGGTGCTGTCGGATCAGACCTTGCCAACATGATCAACGAGGCTGCCATCAATGCGGTTAAGGCTCACAGAGAGTATGTATGCCAGCAGGATCTTATGGAAGCCGTTGAGCAGGTTCTTGTAGGTAAAGAGAAGAAGGACAGGATCCTCAGCAAAGAGGAGAGGAAGATCGTTTCCTACCACGAGGTTGGACACGCACTTATCAGCGCTGTTCAGAAGAACACAGAGCCCGTACAGAAGATCACTATTGTTCCCAGAACCATGGGAGCTCTCGGATATGTTATGCAGGTGCCTGAGGATGAGAAATATCTTCAGACCAAGGATGAGCTTATTGACGACATCATCGTTTCTCTTGGCGGAAGAGCGGCTGAAGAAGTTATCTTCAACACCGTTACAACAGGAGCCGAGAACGATATCGAGAAGGCTACAAACATGGCCCGCAGCATGATAACCATGTTCGGTATGAGCGACAAGTTCGGTCTCATGCAGCTGGAGTCAGTACAGAACAGATACCTTGACGGAAACAGAGTCCTCAACTGCAGTGATCAGACAGCTGCCGAGGTTGACGAAGAAGTCAAGAAGCTCCTTGCGGAGTGTTATGACAAGGCTAAGCAGATAATCAGGGATCACCTTGATGCAATGGACAAGATTGCCCAGTTCCTTATTGAGAAAGAGACCATCACCGGTAAGGAATTCATGAAGATCTACCGTGAGGTTGAGAATATTCCCGAGCCTACAGAAGAGGAGCAGGAGGCTGCCAAGAAGGGCAGAATCTACGCAACAAGAGCGGAGTCAGCGCTCGTTGGTGAGAATGTTCCCATCAAGTCCAAGGAAGAGCCTAAAGTGGAACCCGAGGACAACAATAATGACGGGCTGGCGTTCCGGGAAGCGATTAAGGAGAGCAGCAACCAGTATGAAGCTCCGGAAGAGGAGAAGGCACAGGACCCTCAGACAGAGGATGTGGAGGCAGGTACTTCACCCGATCCTTCACAAATCCAGACAGGAAGCGTGTTTTCCCATGTTCCCGAGGATTTTGACAAAAAAGATTAAAAAGTATTTTATGCAGGCTGTTACCAAAAAAGCGGTAACAGCCTGCTTTTTTGTTACTTGCGAAACTATATTTCGATAAGAAGTAGTATGGTTAAAAATTTGTTGCGTAATTAACAATCATCAAATATAATCTAAATGTTGTTCATAAAAATTTAATAAATTATTTACCACAAGGGGAAATGAGGGGCTCCGCGCGGTAGGTAAGCAAGTACTCAATGTTAGTTGGGAGTAGTAGTCATTGTGAAGCCAGCTAATGTTAAGTCTCGTATGCTCAAGAGACTTATCCCGGTACTTCTTGTCCCTGTGGTTCTTAGCAGCAATTTTGCCGCTATCAGCGTATCTGCGGACGAAGAGACCGTAATCGAAGCAATTTCACAAAACGAAACAATTGAAAATGAGACAAATCACTGTCAAATCTACAGTAAAAATGGAGGATAATATGTTTCAGTTTAAACGTATATTGGAGCTTGTAGTATTTACCTGGCTCTTTGTTTGGTTTGTTTATAAGCTCATAGCAAGAAAGCCGCTTATGCCCTTGTCTTCAGTAAAACCCAGCTTCAGAGATTGGTATGAGCCTCGTCTTAAGGTGGTGGATACTATCCTAAAGCTGATCGTAGGGCCGGTTATAGCAATTTGCGCATGGACTTATGTCCTTCCATTTACATTGGACATTCCGGATATGATAACCGGAAACTATCAGTACGTTGAAGGAACTGTTCTATCAAAGCAATATGACTCACGATATGCAAACAGACTCATTAAAGTAGAAGATGAAGACACCGGAGAAACTGTTACCATATCCTGTGATTACAACAAGGCGAATAAGGGTGATTATATAAAGATCAAGTATCTTAAGCACACAAAAGAAGGCGTGGTTGTAGAACACAAAAAGAAGTAATTATGCAACAATGGTACTTAGCCGCCTTCGTGGTGGAAAAAGATATTACAAATACAGCACAATAAATATATTGCAGAAATAGTCGGCCTTGAGCTCCTTGCTCACTGCCGGCTTTTCTTTTTATGGCTCTTTCGCGTGCCAAAGAGAACCGTCCCCCATTGGCGCTGTGAGAACCGTCCCCATTGGCTCCCATTGGCTCTTAAGGACTTGTCACTTTACCCATGTGACAAAGTTAAATATGTATGAATTGATTAATAAACTGTACACCAATAAAATAAACTTAAATCAATTGAATGCATTCGGATTATCTGTAACCTTCTTGCGGCAGACGTGCCAAAAGAAAACGTTTATTAAGTTGGAAGGGGTATCCAAATGAAAGAAAAGATTCAAAGTTTTGGACGATTCCTAAGTGGAATGGTCATGCCGAATATCGGCGCATTTATAGCATGGGGGCTTTTGACAGCATTGTTCATCGATACCGGCTGGCTCCCTAACGCACAGCTTAGTTCAATAGTCGGACCGATGCTCACATATGTTCTTCCGATTCTCATCGCTTACCAGGGTGGTAAGATGGTTGGCGGACCCAGAGGAGCAGTTATGGGTGCCATCATGACAATCGGTGTTATCTGCGGAACAGAGTACACAATGTTCATGGGAGCAATGATCGCAGGACCTCTTGCAGGCTGGGTCATCAAGAAATTTGACAAGGCAGTTGAGGGTAAGATCCCTTCAGGATTCGAGATGCTTGTAAACAACTTCTCAGTTGGTATCCTTGGTCTTCTCCTTGCAATCCTTGGCTACTATGTAATCGGACCCTTCATGGGCGGCGTACTTGCTTTCCTTAACGCCGGAGTTGCAGTACTTGTTAACAACAACATTCTGCCTCTCGTTTCAGTATTCGTTGAGCCTGCTAAGGTTCTTTTCCTTAATAACGCTATCAACCACGGTATCTTCACTCCTCTTGGAGCAGAGCAGGTTGCTTCAGCCGGCAAGTCAATCTTCTACATGATCGAGACAAACCCCGGCGCAGGTACAGGTGTGCTTCTTGCATACTGGCTGTTCTCTAAGGATAAGGTTACAAAGGATTCCGCACCCGGAGCACTTATCGTTCATCTCCTTGGCGGTATCCACGAGATCTACTTCCCTTATGTACTTATGAACCCCCTGCTTCTTCTTGCAACAATCGGCGGAAGCGTAGCAGCTATGATCTTCAACACACTGTTCAAGCTTGGCCTTGCCGGTCCTCCTTCACCCGGATCAATCATCGCCTATGTTGGAATGGCACCTAAGGGATCAACCTTCATGGTTCTTCTCTCAGCAGTAGTTGCAGCAGCTGTATCCTTCGTTATTGCAGCTCCTATCGTTAGACTTTCTAACGGCAAGCAGTCTCTTGCAGACTCCACCGAGAAGATGAAAGAGATGAAGGCTGAGGCTAAGGGCGTTGCTGTAAGCGAAGTTAAGACAGCAGCAGACAACCTTACAGCAGTAGCTGCAGAAGATGTTAAGAAGATCGTTTTCGCTTGCGACGCAGGAATGGGATCTTCAGCAATGGGAGCTACAGTTCTCAGAAAGAAACTTACAGATGTTGGCAGAACTGATATCGAAGTACAGCATGCGTCTGTATCAGAGATACCTGCAGATGCTCAGATAGTTGTAACACACCAGGAGCTTTCAGCAAGAGCCAGAAAGAGTGCACCTAACGCAAGACTGATCACCATCAGCAACTTCATGGCTGCACCTGAGTATGATTCTCTTGCACAGGAGCTGAAGCTTTAATACGGAGTTTTTATGGAACTTACACCACGCATAAGACAGATCATATTGTATTTGCTTGGCGCAGAGCAGCCGGCCACGGATCAGGAAGTGGCTGATGCTCTGGGTGTAAGTAAGCGCACCATTTTAAGGGAAGCGGACTACATCGCTTCCATCCTGAAACAGTATGATCTTACCCTGGTTCGGAAAAAGGGAGAGGGCAGCCAGATTGAAGGGGATGCCGACAACAAGGCCCGCCTCATGAGTGCTGTCAAAGCCCGCAAGGATGAGATCGTATCAGATAAGGAGAAGAGAAGGAATCTTCTGAAGCTGGAGCTTCTAAGAAACAGGGAGCCCCAAAAGCTCTTTTACTACAGTGACATGTTCGGCGTAAGTGAAGCTACCATCAGTACCGATCTTGAAGCCATAAACGATTGGGTACAGGAGTGTCACCTTAGTATCATAAGAAAGCCCGGCTTCGGAATTGCTCTCTCCGGCAGCGAAAAGAGCTATCGAACAGCCATGCAGCGCTTTGTTACCGAGAACATGAACAATCGCGGGGACAGCGAGCTGGCAGACAATATTTACACCCTCATGAACGAGGCCATCCTCTCTGAGGTGGAAACAGTTCTCGAGGAAGTGGAGGAACCGTATCTGCGTCTTTTGACCAATGATGCCTACATGGGCCTGCTGGTACATCTGGCGGTGGCCGTGGAGAGGATAAGGCAGGGCGAGCTGGTATCTGAGGAAACCTATGATGCCAGATTCGACAATGGCTATGACATTGCCAGAAAGATCGCGGATGCTCTGGAAAAAGAGTTCTCCATCACGATTCCGGAATCGGAAGTAAACAATATTTTACTGCACATCAAAGGTGCAAAACTTAACTACACAAACGAGGCCATCGGCAGCAGCGGCATCAGGACTGACGAGCTGATGGGAATTATAGATGCGATGATAGATGTGCTGGATGCAGATCTGGCAAGGGAGCTCCGATATGAGGAGGACTTTATCAGAGGACTGATGGTACACCTGGAGCCGGCTCTTTATCGCATGAAAAATGACATGACCATAAGTAACCCTCTTCTTGCAGAGATCAGACAGGAGTACCCGGAGGTCTTTGCGGATTGCGAGAGGGCAGCGGAGGTCATTACTGAAAAGACGGGACTTGTTCCCAACGATGCGGAGATCGGATATCTGGCCATGCACTTCGGAGCGGCCAGGGAGAAGATCCTCAGCAGGAAAAAGAAAAAGCGCACCGTTAACATCGGCGTTATATGTGCCAGCGGATTCGGAGTGGCACAGCTGATGATGGCAAAGCTTCGCAGTCAGTTTGCTGACTGGGATATAGTGCTTAAGGCTTACGGCAGTGATGAGATCACCGAGCACGTAATGTCCAGAACGGATTTCTTTATCTCAAGCATTGAAGTGGACGAACTGGGTGTTGACTACTGTATGGTCAATCCTCTTATTACCCAGAGAGACGTTCTGCAGATAAGCGTTAAGATCGATGAATACGCATCGATGCCGGTAAGGCAGGAAAACAATGATTTTACCAGGCAACTGGACGAGATAAACGACATCATTAACAGAATCAAGGGAGTCATTAGAAGGTATCATCATCTTACCGTTTCTAATGAGATGAATCTTGAGGCGCTGATCAAGTATATAGCTGCTGATATTACGGATACATCCAAGGCGGCAGCGGTGCTTGCAGCAGATATCCTGGCAAGGGAGCAGGTAATGACACAGGTATTCCCTGAGATAGGGATAGCTCTTTTCCACTGCAGAAGCAAGGCAGTTAAGGAGTGTCAGATCATTACCGCAGGGCCTGATAAGGGGCAGCTATTTGAGGACCCCAGATTAAAAGACATCAGGGCTGCGCTCTGCATGGCGATGCCAATAGATGAGCACAGGCAGCAGAACACGGACATGCTGGGAAGGATATCGGGAGCCATAGTCGAGGACGAGGCTTTCCTTGAAACCCTGAAGACCGGCGATGAAGAAGCCATTCAGGAAAAACTGCAGCGGATAATGAAGAGTTATTTCAGTGAGAGAATTAATGGTCTATAACAGGAGGCACCTATGATACTGGAAACCAAAAATATCTTTTTAAACCAGAAACCCGGTAACAAGGAAGACGTCATCAGAAAGATCGGTGGTATATTTTCTTCCCAGGGATTTACAAATGAGTACTATACTCAGGCAATGCTGGACAAAGAGAAGGTGTTTAATACATATATTGGCAACGAGTTGGCTATACCTCATGGAATTGAGGAAGCCAAGAAACATATTTTGAAGACAGGACTGGTTCTTATGACATTTCCCGAGGGCCAGGACTGGGGGGCTGCAGAGAAAGTCAAAGTGGTGATCGGAATTGCCGCGGTAGGAGATGAACATCTCGATGTACTGGGCAAGATCGCCATGACTTTTTCGGACAAGGCAGGAGTTGAGAAACTGCTGACAATGACTGAAGACGAGATCAGCGCATCTTTTGAAGGATGAGCTAAACCATTTGGAGGTGAATTATTATGAAGACACGAGCTGTCAGAATGTACGGAGAAATGGACCTTAGACTTGAGGAGTTTGAGCTCCCCGAGATCAAGGACGATGAAATACTTGTAAAGGTGATCAGTGACAGTATCTGCATGTCAACTTACAAGCTGGCCAAGCAGGGCAAGAACCACAAGAGAGCACCCAAGGATATCGACGTTAATCCTATTATTACAGGACATGAGTGCTCAGGCGTTATCGTAGAAGTGGGCGAGAAGTGGAAAGACAAATATAAGGTTGGTGACAAGTGGGCACTTCAGCCCGCCCTCAACTATCAGGGCAAGCTTGATTCACCCGGATATTCCTATCGTTTCTGCGGCGGAGATGCTACCTACTGCATCATGCCTCATGAGGTAATGGAACTGGATGCGCTTCTTCCTTACAACGGAGAGAGCTTCTATCAGGCATCCCTTGGTGAGCCCATGAGCTGCATCATCGGCGGATATCATGCAAATTACCACACCAACAAGCAGAACTACAATCATGCAATGGGAACCAAGGAGGGTGGAAACATCCTTATCATGGGCGGCTGCGGACCTATGGGTCTTGGCGCCGTAAGCTATGGACTTCGTTTCGAGAACAAGCCCAGGAGAATTGTTGTAACAGATCTTGATGACGCAAAGCTTAAGAGAGCTGCCAGCGTTATCAGCCCTGAGTTTGCAAAAGAGAAGGGTGTTGAGCTCATCTACTTCAATTCATCAGGAGCTGATGCAGAAGAGAAGCTTATGGAGATCACAGAGGGACACGGCTACGACGACGTATTCGTATATGTTCCCGTAAGAAGCGTTGCCGAGATGGGCGACAGGCTCCTTGCTTTTGACGGCTGCATGAACTTCTTTGCAGGTCCCACAGACAATCAGTTCAAGTCTGAGATCAACCTGTACAATGCACATTACACAAGCACACATATTCTGGGAACCACCGGCGGCAACAACGACGACCTTCTTGAGGCCCTTGAGCTTGCTGCAAAGGGAGAGATCAACCCTTCCGTAATGGTTACACATATCGGCGGCCTGGACAGCGTTGCTGAGACAACCTGCAATCTTCCCGGAATACCCGGCGGCAAGAAGCTCTGCTATACACAGATCAACATGCCTCTTACTGCAATAGATGACTTTGAGAAACTGGGAGAGACAAATCCTCTGTTTGCGAAGCTTGCAGTTTCCTGCAAGAATCACGCAGGTCTGTGGAATCCCGAGGCTGAGAAGATTCTTTTCGAGCACTTTAATGTTGAGATATGAAGATCATCGAATATGTTATAACTGACCCCGAGGGCGTACATGCATTGCCCGCAGGCGGTCTTATAAAACTGGCAAATGCTTTCAACTGCTCCATTACAGCCAAGGGCAACGGCCAAAGTACGGATGCCAAGCATCTCTTTGGCCTGATGAGTCTGGGTATCAAAAATGGCCAGACTCTGACCCTTATCTGCGATGGCGCGGATGAAATAGAGGCTGCAAAAGCATTGGAGAGATATCTTAAGGATAATCTCTGATGACGCCAATGTAGCCGACCCTTAGTATCCTTTTTTCCTCTTTGTTGAACCACTGATTTCGGGCTTACATTCCTCTTTTAAACTCCCGAAGTTAGTGGTTTAATATTTATATGTCAAACTTCGATATCAAGGAAGAACTGAAAAAACTCCCCAAGAATCCCGGGGTCTACATAATGCGCGATGCCAACGACACCATTATGTATGTGGGCAAAACCATCAACCTGCACAACCGTGTAAGGTCTTATTTTCGTTCCAACATAGGGCGCGGACCTCAGATAGACATGATGGTCAAGCAGATCGCCCGTTTTGAATATATAGTTACGGACTCGGAGCTGGAGGCGCTGGTTCTTGAGAACAACCTCATCAAGGAGCACTGTCCCCGCTACAACACCATGCTCAAGGATGACAAGACCTATCCCTACATAAAGGTCACCGTATCCGAGGCGTTTCCCCGTATACTCTTTTCCCGTCTTATGAAAAAAGACAAGTCCAGGTACTTCGGCCCTTTCACCAGCGCAGCCGCAGTCAAGGACACCATTGAACTTATAAATAAACTCTACGGCCTTCGGACCTGCAACCGCTCTTTGCCAAAAGAGATAGGTGCTGAGCGCCAATGTCTTAACTACCACATGAAGCAGTGCTGCGGCCCCTGTACAGGCAACGTTTCACAGGAGGAGTACAGAGCAAGGATTGATAAGGCGCTGGAGTTTCTCGGGGGCAATTATTCTCCTATTATAAAAGACCTGGAGCAGAAGATGGAGGCGGCATCCGAGGAGCTGGACTTTGAGAATGCTGCCAAGTACAGGGATCTTCTTGCCAGTGTTAAGGTGGTTGCCCAGAAACAGAAGATGACGGATTCCTCCATGGAGGATAAAGATATAGTGGCCATCGCCGCGGATGACAAGGATGCGGTGGTCCAGGTGTTCTTTGTCAGGGACGGAAGGCTTATCGGCAGGGAACACTTCTACATGACACATGTGTCGGAGAATCCCAAGGCGGAGATCCTCATGAACTTCGTCAAACAGTTCTATGCGGGAACACCTTTTATCCCAAGGGAACTGATGCTGCCTGAGGTCATTGATGATATGGAGATCATCGAGAAGTGGCTGACCCAGCGCAAGGGAAGCCGCGTGTATATCACCGTTCCCGAGAGGGGCCAGAAGGAGAAGCTCATGGAGCTTGCGGCCCAGAACGCCGAGCTGGTGCTCTCCAAGGACAAGGAGCGCATCAAGCGCGAAGAGGGCAGGACAATCGGTGCCGTCAAGGAGATTGAAAACCTGCTTGGTATCAAGGGCCTTGAGAGGATGGAGGCCTACGATATCTCCAATATCAGCGGTTTTGCCAACGTGGGATCCATGGTGGTCTACGAGAAGGGCAAGCCCAAGAAGAGTGATTACAGAAAGTTCAGGATAAAGACTGTGTCCGGACCGGACGATTACGCCTGCATGCATGAGGTGCTCACAAGGCGCCTTCTTCACGGCATAGAGGAGAAGCATGAGCTTCAGGTCAGGGACATTGATGCAAGATTTGGAAGTTTTACCAGGTTCCCGGATCTTATCCTTATGGATGGCGGACGTGGACAGGTCAATATATGTCTTAAGGTTCTTGAAGAGCTTGGGATCAATATTCCTGTCTGTGGAATGGTCAAGGACGACAACCACAGGACAAGAGGTCTTTACTTTAATAATGTAGAACTTCCCATCGACACCAGGTCCGAGGGCTTTAAGCTCATAACAAGGATCCAGGACGAGGCCCACAGATTTGCCATTGAGTATCACAGATCCTTAAGGAGCAAGGCCCAGGTAAAGAGCTCTCTGGATGACATTCCGGGCATCGGCCCCGCAAGGCGCAAGGCTCTTATGAAGAATTTCAGGTCCATAGAGGAGATAAGGCAGGCTTCAGTGGAGGAGCTCTCCAAAGTGCCTGAAATCCCCGAAAATATAGCACAGCAGATATACGACTTCTTCCGTCAGGATAATTGAAGAACCCGTATTTCTATGATATTATGTGGTTTGATGTTGGAACCAAATAACACCAAGGAGGCTCAGCATGTCGAGTGTAAGTTTAAAAACTATCATTGAAAAAATGAAGCTTGAAAATCTTACTCCTGAGATAGATGTCAAGAAGATCAGGATAACCCAGCCGGATATCAACAGACCGGCCCTTCAGCTGGCAGGATACTTCGAGCACTTTGAAGCGTCCAGGCTTCAGGTTATCGGATTCGTAGAATATACCTATATGGAATCTTTCCCCCAGGACAAAAAGGAAGATATGTACAGGGAGTTCCTTTCCTTTGATATACCCGGCGTGGTATTCTGCAGGGAACTTGCTCCGGATCCTACTTTTATAAAAATAGCTGTCGAGGAGAAGGTCCCCGTATTTATAACCAAGAAATCAACTTCCGCTTTCATGGCGGAGATCATCAGATGGCTCAACGTTAAGCTTGCTCCCTGCATTTCCATCCACGGAGTGCTGGTGGATGTCTACGGCGTAGGCGTTCTCATCACCGGTGAGAGCGGAATCGGTAAAGTCGGAGACAGCCATCGAGCTTATCAAGAGAGGACACCGTCTTGTGTCCGATGACGTGGTAGAGATAAGACGTGTCAGCGACGAGACGCTGATCGGATCTGCTCCCGATATCACCAAGCATTTCATCGAGATGCGCGGTGTTGGTAATCATCGATGTTAAGACCCTTTATGGTGTATCAAGCGTTAAGGAAACACAGAATATTGACCTGGTCATCAAGCTTGAGGACTGGGACAAGGACAAGGAATACGACAGACTCGGTCTTGAGGAGGAGTACACAGAGTACCTTGGCAACAAGGTGGTCTGCCACAGGATCCCTATAAGACCCGGAAGAAACCTGGCTGTTATCTGTGAGTCGGCAGCAGTTAACCACAGACAGAAGGCCATGGGCTACAATGCAGCTCAGGAGCTGTATAACCGTGTACAGAACTCACTGGCAAGAAGACGCAGTGAAGATGATGATGATGAGTGATAAAGCAGACCAAAGTCAATGAGTCCTGTGCTTGCACAAAGGACTCATTGACCTTGGATGCGAACATACATGAGGAAGTAGCACGACAGTGCGGATTCCGAATGTATGTAGGATTGCGAGAGCGAAGCGGAGCAATCCGTTATCACGGAGTATACAGATTACATACATATTGAAGGAGAATATACCATGGCACGTTACGTATTTGGCGCAGACGTTGGAGGAACAACAGTTAAGATCGGCCTTCTTACAGAGACCGGCGAGAAGGTGGATTTCTGGGAGATCCCCACAAGAACAGAGAATCACGGAGAGAATATCATTCCTGATATCGCGGACTCCATCAGAGCCCAAGATGAAGGAAAAGAATATAGAAGACACCCAGGGTTGTAGGTGCAGGTATCGGTGTTCCCGGTGCCGTAAACGCTGACGGTGTTTGCCATCAGGCAGTTAACCTTGGCTGGGAGAAGGTAAATGTTGTAAACGAACTTCACTCCAAATTGAAGCTCCCTGTTAAGGCAGGAAACGATGCCAACGTAGCAGCCCTCGGTGAAGCCTGGAAGGGCGGCGGACAGGGTTATCCCAATATGCTCCTGGTTACCCTGGGAACAGGTGTAGGCGGCGGAATCATCGTTGAGGGCAAGATCCTCAACGGCGCAAAGGGATCAGGCGGAGAGATCGGACACCTTCACCTTGTTGACGATGAGCCCGAGACGTGCGGCTGTGGCAACCACGGATGCTTTGAGATGTATGCTTCCGCTACAGGTGCAGTAAGGATTGCAAAGAGAGTTCTTGCAAAGACTGATGAGGACAGCGTACTTCGCGGCAAGGATTTCGAGTGCAGAGACATCTTTGATGCAGCCAAGGCAGGAGATAAAGTGGCAAAAGAGATTGCTGATCAGTACGGATACTATCTTGGAAAGGGAATCGCAGCAGTTGCTTCTGTTGTAAACCCTGAGATCATCGTTCTTGGCGGCGGAGTTTTCAAAGGCAGGAGATATGCTCTTTGATCTTCTTATGCCCAGCTTTAAGGAATTTGTATTCCCTGGCTGTGCTGATGCTAAGTTCGCACTTGCAAAGCTTGGAAATGATGCCGGCGTATACGGAGCAGCCAAACTGGTTTGCGGTTGATGAGGTCTACAGTACTTGAATAAAGAGATCATTGAACATCTGGGACAGATTGTCTCAGAAGAAAACATATTATTAAACGAACCCATGAGCAGGCACACCACCTTCAGGACCGGTGGGCCTGCCGCCTTATTTGTAAAACCGGGAGATTTGGATCAGCTGCAGGGCATCATGAAGCTCGTGCGGAATCTGGAACTCCCTTATTTCGTTGTGGGAAACGGAAGCAATCTTCTGGTGTCCGATAAGGGCTTTGATGGAATAGTCGTCTCCTTAGAGCGCTTTTGCGAATTAAGACTTGAGGGAGAGAGCAGTATTTATGCTGAAAGCGGAGTACTGAATTCAGCCATTGCCTCTTTTGCCAGAGATAACAGTCTTACCGGCTTCGAGTTTGCAGCCGGGATACCGGGAACCATTGGCGGCGCAATGATCATGAAACGCCGGGCCTATGACGGAGAGATGAAGCTCATTACCAGAGAGGTTACTGTCCTTTGATCCCAAGGGCGAAGTTATGACCATCAGCAACGAAAACATGGAATTTGGCTACAGGACCAGTGCCATCAAGGGAAGGGGACATATCGTTCTGTCTGTTATCCTTGACCTTGCAAAGGGAGACTCCGAAGCCATTTCTGAGAGGATGAAGGAGCTGGCTTTAAAGCGCAAGGAGAAACAGCCTCTGGAATATCCAAGTGCCGGCTCAACCTTTAAGAGACCCCAGGGCAATTTTGCGGGCAAGCTCATAGAGGAAGCGGGGCTTAGGGGCTTTAGCGTTGGAGATGCCTGCGTTTCCGAGAAACACTGCGGCTTCGTGGTAAAACAAGGGAAATGCCACTTCTGCACAGGTCTACGAGCTTATAGGTAAGTCCGGGAGAGGGTTTTTGAGAATTCCGGAATCATGTTAGAGCCTGAAGTTATCATGGTTGGTGATTTTTCAAGAAGGAGCATCACTATGAGATTTGTTATAGTAACGGGGATGAGCGGCGGCGGTAAAGGCCACAGCCATTCATATGCTTGAGGATGCGGGATTTTTACTGCGTTGGATAATCTTCCCGTGTCCCCTTATAGAGAAGTTCACGGAGCTTATTAACCATGCCCGACAGCGGTATAACCAAGGTTGTCTTGGTATTGATGCCAGAGCGGGGCAGAGCTTTGAGGGTGTTGCCGGAATCATTGATTCCATGAAGGAGAGGGGTATCCCCGTGGAGATCCTGTTTATGGATGCCAGCGACGCCGTACTTATAAAGAGATACAAGGAGACCAGAAGGATACATCCCATGAATGCCGCCGGAGACAGGCTCGAAGACGGCATTGCCAAGGAGAGGGAGGTTCTTGCCGAGGTTAAGAAGAAGGCGACTATTTATCGATTCCTCCAACCTTCTTACCAGGGAGCTCAAGGGTGGAGTTGGACAGGATCTTCGTCCACAATGAAGAGTTACAACTCGCTGATGGTGAACATCCTTTCCCTTGGTTTAAGTACGGTATTCCCCTCTGATGCGGACCTGGTGTTTGATGTCAGGTTCCTGCCAAACCCCTATTATATAGAGGATCTCAAGCCATCAGACCGGCAACGACAAGCCGGTGCAGGGACTACGTCAAAAGTTTTCCTGAGTGCGGAGAATTTGTGGACAAGCTGGAAGGATCTTTTTGAAATTCCTGATCCCCGCTACATCAAGGAAAGGCAAATACCAGCGGGGGTGGCCATAGGCCCTGTACCGGTGGTCCAGCACCGAAGCGTCACCATAGCTAATGAGATATATGAGAAGCTTAAAGGGTCTGATGGTAAGTTCGGACTTAAGCTCTCTCACAGAGATGTTAAAGAGGCACGTTGAGAGATGTCTTTTTCTACAGAGGTAAAAGAGGAACTGGCAAAACGCATAGGTACGTCCCGCCACTGTCAGCTGGCAGAGCTTGCTGCCATAGTGACAATGGCCGGCTATGTGGGACCCGACGAAAGCGGCAATACTGCGCTGTTTCTGCAAACCTGACGACCCTGCTGTACTTAGAAAGTTCTTTACATTATTAAAAAAAGCATTTAATATAGTTACTAGCATTTTGGAGGAAAACGGCGAGGTCCGCTATAATGGGCGCATTTACAGGCCGGTGCTCCTTGATGC
>NZ_JAHA01000009.1 GCF_000526935.1 Butyrivibrio sp. FCS014
TCCTCTCCACGGCCACCGCCAGATGTACCAGCAGGCCCATGTAGGCATCATTGGTCAAAAGACGCAGATACGGTTCCTCCACTTCCTCGAGAACTGTTTCCACCTCAGAGAGGATGGCCTCGTTCATGAGGGTGTAAAATTGTCTGCCAGCTCGCTGTCCCCGCGATTGTTCATGTTCTCGGTAACAAAGCGCTGCATGGCTGTTCGATAGCTCTTTTCGCTGCCGGAGAGAGCAATTCCGAAGCCGGGCTTTCTTATGATACTAAGGTGACACTCCTGTACCCAATCGTTTATGGCTTCAAGATCGGTACTGATGGTAGCTTCACTTACGCCGAACATGTCACTGTAGTAAAAGAGCTTTTGGGGCTCCCTGTTTCTTAGAAGCTCCAGCTTCAGAAGATTCCTTCTCTTCTCCTTATCTGATACGATCTCATCCTTGCGGGCTTTGACAGCACTCATGAGGCGGGCCTTGTTGTCGGCATCCCCTTCAATCTGGCTGCCCTCTCCCTTTTTCCGAACCAGGGTAAGATCATACTGTTTCAGGATGGAAGCGATTGTAGTCCGCTTCCCTTAAAATGGTGCGCTTACTTACACCCAGAGCATCAGCCACTTCCTGATCCGTGGCCGGCTGCTCTGCGCCAAGCAAATACAATATGATTCTGTCTTATGCGTGGTGTAAGTTCCATAAAAACTCCGTATTAAAGCTTCAGCTCCTGTGCAAGAGAATCATACTCAGGTGCAGCCATGAAGTTGCTGATGGTGATCAGTCTTGCGTTAGGTGCACTCTTTCTGGCTCTTGCTGAAAGCTTCCTGGTGTGTTACAACTATCTGAGCATCTGCAGGTATCTCTGATACAGACGCATGCTGTACTTCGATATCAGTTCTGCCAACATCTGTAAGTTTCTTTCTGAGAACTGTAGCTCCCATTGCTGAAGATCCCATTCCTGCGTCGCAAGCGAAAACGATCTTCTTAACATCTTCTGCAGCTACTGCTGTAAGGTTGTCTGCTGCTGTCTTAACTTCGCTTACAGCAACGCCCTTAGCCTCAGCCTTCATCTCTTTCATCTTCTCGGTGGAGTCTGCAAGAGACTGCTTGCCGTTAGAAAGTCTAACGATAGGAGCTGCAATAACGAAGGATACAGCTGCTGCAACTACTGCTGAGAGAAGAACCATGAAGGTTGATCCCTTAGGTGCCATTCCAACATAGGCGATGATTGATCCGGGTGAAGGAGGACCGGCAAGGCCAAGCTTGAACAGTGTGTTGAAGATCATAGCTGCTACGCTTCCGCCGATTGTTGCAAGAAGAAGCAGGGGGTTCATAAGTACATAAGGGAAGTAGATCTCGTGGATACCGCCAAGGAGATGAACGATAAGTGCTCCGGGTGCGGAATCCTTTGTAACCTTATCCTTAGAGAACAGCCAGTATGCAAGAAGCACACCTGTACCTGCGCCGGGGTTTGTCTCGATCATGTAGAAGATTGACTTGCCGGCTGAAAGCAACCTGCTCTGCTCCAAGAGGAGTGAAGATACCGTGGTTGATAGCGTTATTAAGGAAAAGAACCTTAGCAGGCTCAACGAATACTGAAACGAGAGGCAGAATGTTGTTGTTAACAAGTACTGCAACTCCGGCGTTAAGGAAAGCAAGTACGCCGCCCATGAAGGGTCCGATTACATAGTAGCCAAGGATTGCAAGGAGAAGACCAAGGATACCAACTGAGAAGTTGTTTACAAGCATCTCGAATCCTGAAGGGATCTTACCCTCAACTGCCTTGTCAAATTTCTTGATGACCCAGCCTGCAAGAGGTCCTGCGATCATTGCTCCCATGAACATTGTGTACTCTGTTCCGCAGATAACCACCGATTGTCATGATGGCACCCATAACTGCTCCTCTGGGTCCGCCAACCATCTTACCACCCTGGTAAGCGATGAGAATCGGAAGAACATATGTGAGCATCGGTCCGACTATTGAACTAAGCTGTGCGTTAGGGAGCCAGCCGGTATCGATGAACAATGCTGTCAAAAGCCCCCATGCTATAAATGCGCCGATATTCGGCATGACCATTCCACTTAGGAATCGTCCAAAACTTTGAATCTTTTCTTTCATTTGGATACCCCTTCCAACTTAATAAACGTTTTCTTTTGGCACGTCTGCCGCAAGAAGGTTACAGATAATCCGAATGCATTCAATTGATTTAAGTTTATTTTATTGGTGTACAGTTTATTAATCAATTCATACATATTTAACTTTGTCACATGGGTAAAGTGACAAGTCCTTAAGAGCCAATGGGAGCCAATGGGGGACGGTTCTCACAGCGCCAATGGGGGACGGTTCTCTTTGGCACGCGAAAGAGCCATAAAAAGAAAAGCCGGCAGTGAGCAAGGAGCTCAAGGCCGACTATTTCTGCAATATATTTATTGTGCTGTATTTGTAATATCTTTTTCCACCACGAAGGCGGCTAAGTACCATTGTTGCATAATTACTTCTTTTTGTGTTCTACAACCACGCCTTCTTTTGTGTGCTTAAGATACTTGATCTTTATATAATCACCCTTATTCGCCTTGTTGTAATCACAGGATATGGTAACAGTTTCTCCGGTGTCTTCATCTTCTACTTTAATGAGTCTGTTTGCATATCGTGAGTCATATTGCTTTGATAGAACAGTTCCTTCAACGTACTGATAGTTTCCGGTTATCATATCCGGAATGTCCAATGTAAATGGAAGGACATAAGTCCATGCGCAAATTGCTATAACCGGCCCTACGATCAGCTTTAGGATAGTATCCACCACCTTAAGACGAGGCTCATACCAATCTCTGAAGCTGGGTTTTACTGAAGACAAGGGCATAAGCGGCTTTCTTGCTATGAGCTTATAAACAAACCAAACAAAGAGCCAGGTAAATACTACAAGCTCCAATATACGTTTAAACTGAAACATATTATCCTCCATTTTTACTGTAGATTTGACAGTGATTTGTCTCATTTTCAATTGTTTCGTTTTGTGAAATTGCTTCGATTACGGTCTCTTCGTCCGCAGATACGCTGATAGCGGCAAAATTGCTGCTAAGAACCACAGGGACAAGAAGTACCGGGATAAGTCTCTTGAGCATACGAGACTTAACATTAGGCTGGCTTCACAATGACTACTACTCCCAACTAACATTGAGTACTTGCTTACCTACCGCGCGGAGCCCCTCATTTCCCCTTGTGGTAAATAATTTATTAAATTTTTATGAACAACATTTAGATTATATTTGATGATTGTTAATTACGCAACAAATTTTTAACCATACTACTTCTTATCGAAATATAGTTTCGCAAGTAACAAAAAAGCAGGCTGTTACCGCTTTTTTTGGTAACAGCCTGCATAAAATACTTTTTAATCTTTTTTGTCAAAATCCTCGGGAACATGGGAAAACACGCTTCCTGTCTGGATTTGTGAAGGATCGGGTGAAGTACCTGCCTCCACATCCTCTGTCTGAGGGTCCTGTGCCTTCTCCTCTTCCGGAGCTTCATACTGGTTGCTGCTCTCCTTAATCGCTTCCCGGAACGCCAGCCCGTCATTATTGTTGTCCTCGGGTTCCACTTTAGGCTCTTCCTTGGACTTGATGGGAACATTCTCACCAACGAGCGCTGACTCCGCTCTTGTTGCGTAGATTCTGCCCTTCTTGGCAGCCTCCTGCTCCTCTTCTGTAGGCTCGGGAATATTCTCAACCTCACGGTAGATCTTCATGAATTCCTTACCGGTGATGGTCTCTTTCTCAATAAGGAACTGGGCAATCTTGTCCATTGCATCAAGGTGATCCCTGATTATCTGCTTAGCCTTGTCATAACACTCCGCAAGGAGCTTCTTGACTTCTTCGTCAACCTCGGCAGCTGTCTGATCACTGCAGTTGAGGACTCTGTTTCCGTCAAGGTATCTGTTCTGTACTGACTCCAGCTGCATGAGACCGAACTTGTCGCTCATACCGAACATGGTTATCATGCTGCGGGCCATGTTTGTAGCCTTCTCGATATCGTTCTCGGCTCCTGTTGTAACGGTGTTGAAGATAACTTCTTCAGCCGCTCTTCCGCCAAGAGAAACGATGATGTCGTCAATAAGCTCATCCTTGGTCTGAAGATATTTCTCATCCTCAGGCACCTGCATAACATATCCGAGAGCTCCCATGGTTCTGGGAACAATAGTGATCTTCTGTACGGGCTCTGTGTTCTTCTGAACAGCGCTGATAAGTGCGTGTCCAACCTCGTGGTAGGAAACGATCTTCCTCTCCTCTTTGCTGAGGATCCTGTCCTTCTTCTCTTTACCTACAAGAACCTGCTCAACGGCTTCCATAAGATCCTGCTGGCATACATACTCTCTGTGAGCCTTAACCGCATTGATGGCAGCCTCGTTGATCATGTTGGCAAGGTCTGATCCGACAGCACCGCTGGTTGCAAGGGCAATTCCCTTAAGATCAACGGTCTCATCCATCTTAACGTCCTTGGAATGAACCTTGAGGATCTCCTCTCTTCCCTTAAGATCGGGCTTGTCCACGATGATACGTCTGTCAAAACGTCCGGGACGAAGAAGCGCCTTATCCAGGATCTCAGGTCTGTTGGTAGCTCCAAGGATAAGTACACCCTTGGATGAATCGAATCCATCCATCTCGGAAAGGAGCTGGTTAAGTGTCTGCTCTCTCTCCTCGTTGCCTCCGCCGTACTTGCTGTCACGGCTTCGTCCGATGGCATCTATCTCATCTATGAAAATAATACAGGGCGCATTCTTACTTGCTTCGCTGAAAAGATCTCTCACACGGCTGGCACCTACACCAACATACAGCTCAATGAAGTCTGAACCTGCCAGTGAATAGAAAGGAACGTGAGCCTCACCTGCAACGGCCTTGGCAAGAAGCGTCTTACCTGTTCCGGGAGGTCCCACAAGAAGTGCACCCTTGGGGAGCTTAG
The DNA here is from genome assembly GCF_000526935.1 of Butyrivibrio sp. FCS014. Classification (GTDB taxonomy): domain Bacteria; phylum Bacillota; class Clostridia; order Lachnospirales; family Lachnospiraceae; genus Butyrivibrio. Next base: position 4,944 of record NZ_JAHA01000009.1, read on the forward strand.
CTCCGATCTTGGCGTACTTACTGGGATTGTGAAGGAAGTCTACAACTTCCACCAGAGACTCTTTTGCCTCATCCTCACCTGCTACGTCCTTGAAGGTAACTCCGGTCTCCTTCTGAACGTAAACCTTGGCATTGCTCTTGCCAACGCTCAAGGGTCCGCCGCCTCGTCCCATTCTTCTGAAGATCAGGGACAAAAGAAGCCACATAAGAAGGATAGGTGCAATGTAATACATTATAAAGGAAAGGATCGCTCCCGAACTGTCGGGAACCTCGCTGCTCACCTCAACTCCGTGCTCTAACATCCTCTGGGTGAGAACGCTGTCCTCCTCAGCCTTTCCTGTGTAATAGGTCACTGTGGTGGCGCCGGCAAAATAGTAGTAGCCAACCCCCAGCTGATCCTCTTCCTTGGTCTCCTTGGGATAGATGTCGATGCGGTCGTCCTCGATGACAACTCTCTCGATCTCTCCGTTGTCCACCATGGTGATAAATTCGGTGTAGGTAATCTCTCTGTTGGTGTTCTCGGAAAAAGCTCTGAGGAAATATGTCATGCATATCATGGTAACAAGAGCCGCCACCAAGAGAAGGATTATGTTCTGCTTCCTGGGGGAACCACCGTTATTCCCGCCCATGGGATTATTATTTCTCTGATTTTGATTATTATCCATAGCTAGCGTAAAGTTTTTGTAGGATTAATTGAAAAAGGGGATTTCCTTCGTGATATAGTTATTTACGGTGTCCAAGCCAAAATAACCAAACGGAGGAGTCCCCTTGTGTTAAATAGTATACAGCATTTTATTGAGAATGGAGTACCAAATCTTCAGAAGGCATCAAAAGATTTTTCAGAGGATCCGAGAGACTTTGCAGGTTTCATATACAAGGTCAGGAATGAAGCGCTTCAGATGGCGTTGGATTACATTTCTGAAACCCTTACAACCTGCAACCAGATATTAAAAGACAGTCCTGTGAGAAAGGAAAGATGGGAAGTGGTAAGGACTGACGAGAAGTCTCTTATCACCTCAATTGGAAAGGTTATGTTTTCCAAGACACTGTTTAAGAACAAGGTGACTGGAGAACGCAGATATCTACTGGATGACATGCTTTCATTTGACCCTCATGAAAGGATGTCAGAAGATGCCATAGCACAGCTCTTATCAGAGAGCGTTCAGACCTCTTATCGTAAAGGTGGACAAGCAGCAAGCATCCTTGATGAGGTCAGCAAAGAGACTGTAAAGGATAAGATACATGCTCTCGAGTTCCCCAAGGAACAGAAAAGAAGAGGCAGAAAACGCAAGGTTGAGTATCTGTATATAGAGGCTGATGAAGATCATGTGTCGCTTCAGTTCCAGAAGGAAAAGGGGGATCTCCAGGTCAACCAGTATGGAAGAAAACTCAATGGAATGATAAACAAGCTTATCTATGTTCATGAGGGCATTGAAAAGGATGCTCCCAAGAGTACAAGACATCACCTTGTTAATGCCCATTTCTTCTGTGGTTCTTATGAAGGCAAAGCAAACAGTGAACTCTGGGATGAAGTCTACACATATATTGACAACAACTATGACATAAGCAGCATAAAGAGGATATACCTAGGAGCAGATGGTGGAGCCTGGATTAAGGCTGGGGGAAAAAGGATAAGTGGCATCACATATGTGATGGACGAGTTCCACCTCAAAAAATACCTGATAAAGATGACAAACCATTTGATGGATAGTGCTGATGATGCCAGAAAGCTTCTCTGTGAAATGATCAAGGATGGAAGTAAGGAAGATTTCCTGTCTGTGGTAGATATGCTTGAATATCATGCCTCAAACGACAAGGAAATGAAACGTGTGCAAGAAGGCGCTGATTATATACTTGATAACTGGTCTGCAGCCAAGACAAGGCTTAGATACAGGAGGATTCCTGGATGTAGTACTGAAGGTCATGTCAGTCATGTCCTGTCAAAAAGAATGAGCATGACTCCAATGGGCTGGAGTCGAAAAGGCGCTGATAAGATGGCAAGACTCAGTGCCTATACATGGAACAAAAGGGATATGCTGGAACTTGTGCGTTACCAGAAGACAGTAATGCCTAAGGCTGCTGGGGCAGAAGAAGTAGAGACTGTAGTAGCGCATGTAAGAGAAAAACAGTATTCCCATCCGGCGTGGGGAAAGTATGTCGATAGCATACAGGTAGAGCTTAGTTCAGAGCTGAAGAAGTGGATGAGCATCGGAATGCATAACTACATCTGGAAACTGTTCTAAAAGGAAGCCAGAGGCTGACGCCTCTGCCTTTGAATAAAGTGCGCCAGAGCGCACACCTATCCTTGATCTGCTTGACTACAGACCAAGGATTAGAATGACAGCCTTGAACTGTCCTCCAACCAGGCGCTATAATGAGTAAGGTTTGAACATCTGAACTGATCACAGGGGCAATCTACCCTTTCGAATCCTACAGTAAATTTACGCCGTCTTATCCATATATTTTCCTACTTCCTAATGCCCGTTCATGCTATAATAGCGTATGGTGTGGGCAATTAATTTTATCACATATCAGTTTCAATTGTAACATCTCAGCACTATAGATAGAAATTATATCGTGTACAATTCATTATTGCAATGATAAAACCCCGCTAAATCTTAAAAAACTATAAATTATAATATGGAGGAAAAAGAAAAATGGCTGTAAAGTACATCTTTGTGACTGGTGGTGTTGTATCCGGTCTTGGAAAGGGAATAACCGCTGCATCTCTGGGCAGACTTCTTAAAGCCCGTGGTTATAAGGTAACCATGCAGAAGTTTGACCCCTACATCAATATCGATCCGGGAACAATGAACCCTGTCCAGCACGGAGAGGTATTCGTAACCGAGGACGGAACCGAGACCGATCTTGATCTTGGACACTACGAGAGATTCATCGATGAGAATCTTGACAAGAACTCCAACGTTACAACAGGTAAGATCTACTGGTCCGTGCTTCAGAAGGAGCGCCGCGGTGACTACGGCGGACGCACGGTTCAGGTTATCCCCCATATTACCAACGAGATAAAGAGCAAGTTCTACCGCAACTTTACCGATGATGAGACCAGGATCGCCATCATCGAGGTGGGCGGCACCGTGGGAGATATCGAGAGCCAGCCTTTCCTTGAAGCAATAAGACAGTTCCAGCACGAGGTTGGACATGAGAATGCAATGCTCATTCTTGTTTCCCTGATTCCTTACCTTCGCTGCTCACAGGAGATCAAGACCAAGCCTACTCAGTCAGCGGTTAAGACCATGCAGGGAATGGGACTTCAGCCCGACGTTATCGTATGCCGAAGCGAGCTGGAGCTTGATCAGGAGACCAAGGACAAGATAGCTCTTTTCTGTAATGTTCCCGCAAGTCACGTTCTCAACAACCTGGATCTTGAGTATTTATATGAAGCTCCTCTTGCAATGGAAAAAGAGCATCTGGCTCAGGTTGCCTGTGAGTGTCTTGAGCTTGAGTGTCCCGAGCCCGACCTTACAGACTGGAAGGCAATGGTAGACACCCTCTACTCCATGAAGCACACAGTCAGAGTTGCTCTTGTAGGTAAGTACACACAGCTCCACGACGCATACATCAGCGTAGTTGAAGCTTTAAAGCACGGCGGAATCTCCAATCAGACTGCCGTTGATATCAAGTGGATCGATTCCGAGGAAGTTACGGAAGACAATGTGGCCGAGTTCCTCTCAGATGTAGACGGACTTCTGGTTCCCGGTGGCTTCGGCGACAGAGGTATCGAGGGAATGATCACCGCCATCAAGTACGCCAGAGAGAACAATCTGCCTTACCTTGGACTGTGCCTTGGAATGCAGCTGGCCATTGTTGAATTTGCAAGAAACGTTGTGGGCTACACCGATGCCCATTCAATTGAATTTGATCCCAACACTCAGCACCCGATGATAGCTCTTTTACCCGATCAGAACGGTGTGGAGGATATCGGCGGAACCCTTCGTCTCGGATCATACCCCTGCGTACTGGACAAGGATTCAAAGGCCTTCGAGCTCTTCGGTTCAGAGAATATCACCGAGCGTCATCGTCACAGATACGAGGTCAACAATGACTACAGAAACGTGCTTGTTCAGAACGGCATGAAGCTCTGCGGAATGTCTCCTGACGGAAGGATCGTTGAGATGATCGAGCTTCCTTCAAACTCCTTCCACATGGCTACACAGGCTCATCCGGAGCTTAAGTCAAGGCCCAACAGACCTCATCCTCTTTTCTCCGGATTTGTTAAGGCTTCACTGGAGCACGAATTAAACAGATAATCTCTGTTACAAATAAAAATATCAGGCATTAGACATACTACCTGATACATAAGGCCAATACAAAAGGCGCTGCGTCATCACTGACACAGCGCCTTAATTATTTACTTAATTGTCAGATACCTAAGTTTTAAAGATTAAAGCTTGGGACCTGCAGCAACAAGTGCCTTACCGGCATCATTGCCTTCATACTTAGCGAAGTTCTTGATGAATCTCTCTGCAAGATCCTTAGCCTTTGTTTCCCACTCAGAAGCATCAGCATAAGTGTCACGAGGATCAAGGATTGCAGGATCAACTCCGGGAAGTGATGTAGGAACTTCGAAGTCGAAGATCGGAATCTTCTTGGTCTCAGCCTTGTTTACATCGCCGTTAAGGATAGCATCGATGATACCACGTGTATCCTTGATGGAGATTCTCTTTCCTGTGCCGTTCCAACCTGTGTTAACCAGGTAAGCCTTAGCGCCGGACTTCTGCATCTTCTTTACAAGCTCCTCACCGTACTTTGTAGGATGAAGCTCAAGGAATGCCTGACCGAAGCAAGCTGAGAATGTAGGTGTAGGCTCTGTGATGCCTCTCTCTGTTCCTGCAAGCTTAGCTGTGAAGCCTGAAAGGAAGTAGTACTGTGTCTGCTCAGGTGTCAGGATTGATACAGGAGGAAGTACTCCGAATGCATCAGCTGAAAGGAAGATAACGTTCTTAGCAGCAGGGCCTGAAGATGTAGGATGTACGTTAAGAACGATGTTCTTGATGTGGTTGATAGGATAAGATACACGAGTATTCTCTGTAACGCTCTTATCATCAAAGTCGATCTTGCCGTCTTCTGCTACAGTTACGTTCTCAAGAAGAGCATCTCTCTTGATAGCGTTGTAGATATCGGGCTCAGAATCCTTATCAAGGCCGATAACCTTAGCATAGCAGCCGCCCTCGAAGTTGAATACTCCGTTGTCGTCCCAGCCGTGCTCGTCATCACCGATGAGGAGTCTCTTAGGATCTGTTGAAAGTGTGGTCTTACCTGTTCCTGAAAGACCAAAGAAGATTGCGGTGTTCTCACCGTTCATATCTGTGTTAGCTGAGCAGTGCATGGAAGCGATGCCCTTAAGAGGAAGGTAATAGTTCATCATTGAGAACATACCCTTCTTCATCTCTCCGCCGTACCATGTGTTGATGATAACCTGCTCACGGCTTGTGATGTTGAATGCTACGCAGGTCTCTGAGTTAAGACCAAGTGCCTTATAATCATCAACCTTAGCAAGTGATGCGTTGTAAACTACAAAATCAGGCTCGAAGTTTGCGAGCTCTTCCTCTGTAGGCTGAATGAACATGTTCTTAATGAAGTGAGCCTGCCAAGCAACCTCTACGATGAAACGAACTGCCATACGTGTGTCCTTGTTGGCGCCGCAGAAAGCATCAACAACGAACAGTCTCTTGTTTGAAAGCTCGTTCTTAGCGATCTCTTTAACCTTTGCCCATGTTTCCTCTGTCATGGGATGGTTGTCGTTCTTGTACTCGTCTGTTGTCCACCATACAGTGTCCTTGGAGTTCTCGTCCATAACGATGTACTTATCTTTAGGTGAACGTCCTGTGTAGATACCGGTCATAACGTTAACAGCGCCGAGCTCTGTGTCCTGACCCTTCTCATATCCGGTAAGATCCTTCTTCATCTCTTCCTCATACAGTGCGTCGTATGCAGGGTTGTGAACGATCTCGGTTGTACCTGTGATACCATACTTGGTTAAATCGATGTTTGCCATTTAGATAACCTCTCTTCTCTTTATTTTTTTGTACGAAAGATCTGATATTTTAAATATCCAGATAATTCGCAGATACACGTGGAAATGAAGCCGCAAATTTCGACTATCACTTTATTTTATACTACAAAGTCAAAGGTTTCACAATAATTTGGGCACAAAAATCTATAAAATTACTGTAAATCCTGCCATATATCTTCTTCGGGTTCTTCCGGCGCCTCGATCTCATAGCATTCCACCGTGTGAGGCTCCATATCAACGCTCTCTTTGTCCTTAAACGATGCCGCTCATTCCGCTCCAGATATCAACGGCCTTTGCCTCGGTTCCCGTAAGGCCCAGATCCTTAAACTTTATCTTGTGGCTCTGGCTCTTTTCCCCGATATTGAAGATGGCCAGATATATCTTTCCGTCCTTGGTCTTACTGCGCCAGATCACAAGGTCCTTCTTCCTGTAGATCTCCTTGGGCTTGCGGCCCTTTTTGTGCATCCCAAGAAGTCTTTCATTGGTCAAAAGAGACATCGTAAACTCATCATTTTCTCTAAGATCCCCGCCGAACATCAAAGGGGATCTGAAGATGCACCACAGAGTCATCAGGATCTTCTGCTCATCCCTTGTAAAGCGGGTGTAGTGGCCTTTTTCCCCGTCCTCATCATTACACATGCAAAGCCTTCCAAGAGGCAGCATGTCGCAGTCGGGCCAGTGTCCCTTGGTGCCTACGCCCTCCCATTTATGGGCGGTCTCGAACATGTTGTAGAGAAGCTTCCAGTCATCCCAGAAGTCATCTGTCATGCGCCACATGTTGGCGTTCTCTGAAAGATAATTTTTCTCATCAAGCTTTGTTGGTCCCGGTGAAAGACTAAGGACCATGCTCCTTCCGCAGTTATCAATTGCCCTGCGGATAAGCTCCAGCTCTTTTACCGCGGCTCCGGGAGCCTCCGGGGTATAATCCGTTCTTGCTATATCATCGACCTTTACAAAGTCCACTCCCCACTTGGCGTAGAGCTGGAAGATCGAGTTGTAGTATTCCTGTGCGCCCTTGGCCTTTGGGTCAACGCCGTACATATCCGTGTTCCATTTTGCACACCGATGAAGGATGTGCGATTTCCCTTGCTGTTGCATCTGTCCCAAGGATGGCAGTATTGTTGTGAACCGCCTGCCTTGGTATTCCCCTCATGATATGGATGCCGAACTTAAGGCCCATCTCGTGTATCTTGTCCGCAATGGGGCCAAATCCTTTGCCTCCTTGGCTGACGGGAATCTGTTTACAGCAGGCATAAGCCTTGAGTACTCGTCCATCTCCAATGGAGCAAACTTGTGGTACTCATGGGAAGAAGCCGTGGGTTCGTACCACTGGATGTCGCACACAACGTACTCCCAGCCAAAAGCCTTGAGGTGCTTTGCCATATATTTTTGCATTTCCGAGAAGCTGCTCCTCATTGACAGCCGGACCGTAACAGTCCCAGCTGTTCCAGCCCATGGGCGGTTCTCTTTGCCAAAACTTGTTTCTCTTCCATGATCAATCCCTCTTTTTCTGTGTCCAGCAGCGCCTGGTAGATATCTCTTTTTCCCCACACCTCTGTCTGCTGCCACCTTTTTCATGGCGTCCTTTATGGGGCACGCCCTGATCCTCGTAGAATTTCATGTGATCCTGAATGCTCATCTCCTGCCAGGAAGCCTTTTTCTCCTCTTCCTGCTCCTGAAAGGCTCTTTCCCTCAATGACAAGCACGTACTCGCCCCCGGGGGTCATTATCCTTGTAAAAAGAAATAGCGTCCTTCAGGGTAGTAGGCGTAACTTCCTCAAATTTTCTTGGGTAAGTTCCCGGCAGATGGATATCCGCCTGTCTCCCAGAATCTCGTACAGGTCATCCAGCGCAGCCCTTAAGTGATGGGGAGCTTCATAGACTATCATTGTCCTGCTCTCATCCTTAAGGTCTTCCAGTTATCTGCCTTCTTCCCCTCTTGTCCTCAGTAGCCGGAGGGAAGGAATCCCTCAAAGCAGAACCTTTCTGGTGGGAAGTCCCGACAGCGTCAGTGCCGTGATACAGGCCGCAGGCCCGGGAAAGAGAAGTCACGGTTGATGCCTGCCTTGTGGCACTCTGCCACCAGCACCTCTCCGGGATCGGAATATGGCCGGGCGTTCCCCGCATCGGTTATCAGGGCCACATTGGTCCCCGAAAGCATCTTCTCGATGAGCCATCTTGCCTTATCATATTTATTATACTTCGTGATAGCTGGTCATCTCAGTATGAATATCGAAATGATTTAACCAGCTTTTATTGCTGTTTTCTTGGTAATCCTCCGCGGCGATAAGGTCAACTTTCCTTCAAGGTCTCAAGAACCTGAAGGTCATATCATCCAGATTTGCCAATGGGAAGTTTGCGCACAAATACAGTTTTCCTGCCATATTGTCTTACCTTTTCGGTGCGTGGGTTCTTTTGAAACATCCCTGCGGGCCGGGCCGCCAGCCTTACTCCAATACCCGTTAAATATCGTAGATCTCAGGAGTATATTTTCCCCTCGCTCTCAATATATTAATAAGCGGTTTTCTCCACGGTAAGTCTCGACCTTCCGCCTCTGGCCCCCTCGATCAGCACCATGTTTGGTTCCTTGTCAGCGTAAGGGTACACCAGCTGCATCCTCTTGGGCTCTAAGTGATACTCATGCATCATCACCATGATCTCCGCCAGCCTGAAGGGCCTGTGGACCATGTAGAATTTGCCTCCTGATTTAAGGCACCTTGCCGCAGCGCTGATGACATCCTCAAGGTCGCACAAAATCTCGTGTCTTGCGATAGCCTTGGGGGCATCGGGGTTCTTTAACCCATGGCCGCCTATCATA
>NZ_JAHA01000010.1 GCF_000526935.1 Butyrivibrio sp. FCS014
TCTGATCGTCACAGACCGCGGAAGAGAATTCAAGCATCCTGAAGCTCTTGAGTGTGGGAATAGATAACGTATTGAGAACAAGCATCTATTACTGTGATCCTATGGCTTCATGGCAGAAGCCTCACTGTGAAAAGAATCATGAATACATCCGCAAGATATGCCCTCAGACAACAACTACCTTCGACAGACTTACCCAGGATGATGTCAATCTCATGATGAGTCCACATAAACAGTGCAAACCGTGAAAGCCTTGGAGGGCTCACACCCATTTAAACTAGCCCAAGATGATGCTTCCTAAAAAGCTCTTAAAACACTTTGGCTTTGTGGGAAATACCCTCTGACGAAGTAATCCTCACTCCCGCGCGCTTTTAAAAGGAAAAATCGAGGTTTAAAGCTCAGAAGCTGTTCCTAGATTCTGAGTCAGAGGCAGTTAAAGCAGCCACCTCGCTCCTGCGAGGCTTGTGCCCTTGATAGGTGCCTGAAGAAACGCTACAATGCTCATTCCGACCGATGAAAGCTATTGAAGCTGTTCCTGAGTTCCTCATCGTCGGCAACGGCTGCGAAGCGTTTTCTTCAGGTGCCTGTCAAGGGTGGCGGACGGTGCCAATACATAAATACAAAAAGCCACTAAGCATTACAAAATTTGAAAGAAATCTGCGGACGAGACCACCATATGTTCACCACGAGATAAGTGGAATTTAGTCTTGCAGAACCCAATTCCAGTTGTCAGCGACCGCATACTCTTTTTTATTTTAGCAAATGCATAAGTGGCTAAATTCCACAATAAAGGGTCTGACAAAATATGTCAAACCCTCTAAAAAGCTGAATTTAGTCTTCAGTATGGAATTTACTTTTACATGTGGAATTTAAACTATTCATTCAATCTTATTTATTTCTATTACAAATACTTGAATTCGTAGCTTATTTTCCCGTCATCTCCGATCTCCAGGATCATGTAGCTGGGCCTTCTTCCCTCCTGTCCTGGGGTAGGAAAGGCTTCCGGGATTAAAGAGCCAGATGCCGTCAATACACTTGGCAACAGGCTTGTGGGTGTGACCAAAGAAGGCGATGTCAGCGCCTCGGTAGGCCGCTTCCGCCCTCAGATTCTCAAGATCCATGGACACCATATAGTGATGGCCGTGGGTGATAAGAACCTTGTGGCCCGCAAGTTCTGCCTCTATCTCCCTGTTAAGGTCGGAGAAGAAGTCATTGTTACCGGCAACAAAATACACGGGGCAGCCGGCTGCCAGGGCAAAACGCCCTTCAGATCCTTCAAAATCCCCGCAGTGGATCACCCCGTCCAGGGGCCCCACAAGGTCCAAAACCGTATAAAAATTGTCGTCATGTCCGTGTGTATCACTGACAACCAGGTACTTATGCATTGTCGGAAAGCTCCTCTTTCAAAAGCTCGGCCATTGCCCTTAAAGCCTTTCCTCTGTGGCTTATGGCATTCTTCTCCTCGGGAGAAAGCTCTGCGCTGGTCTTGCCATACTCCGGCAAAAAGAAAATGGGATCATAGCCAAAGCCGTTCTCTCCGGCGATCTCGTATCCGATCCTGCCCTCCATTTTTGCCTATGGTATCGATCTTCCCTGCGCCGGGAAGGGTGGCTGCAATGGCGCAGACGAATCTTGCGCTTCGCTCCTCATCCTTGGCATCCGCCAATCTCTCGATTATTATGCGGTTCTTTTCGGTATATGGTGTGTCTTTTCCCAGGTATCTTGCGGAATAGATGCCCGGTTCGCCGTTAAGGAAATCAATCTCGAGTCCCGAGTCGTCCGCCAAAACCACTGTGTGGTCTGCTGCCTCAGGATCTTTTTCCTTCAAAAGCTCATATATGGCATCGGCCTTGATCCTGGCATTTTCGGCAAAAGAGCTGCCGTCTTCCACCACGTCCTCGAAAACGCCCGCTTCCTTCATGGAAAGGATCTCGGCGTTAAGGCCGCCTAAAATCTCGCGAATTTCCCTCATTTTGTCCTTGTTGCCTGTGGCAAATACTATTCTCATTCCATCTCCTCAAAGGCCTGTAAAAGAGCCTGATAAAGCCCTTCAGCCATCTTCTTTTTGTAGTCGTCTTCCGAAAGGCGCCGCTTGTCTCCCGAGCCCTGCAGATTTCCCATGTCCAGACGGACCGCCGGGATCCTGCAGTCCATTATCATTTCAGCTTCAGGACCTGCAGGTTTTACTCCGCCTGCATCAGCACCTGAGGCCGCCAGACAGCTCTTTTCCACCAGGTTTGCGAAGGCCGCATTGTTGAAGCCCCTGATAAAAAATCTATCGTTGTAGTAGGAAGTTATTCCGTCCGTCCGGTCAGGAGCCATGTTGCAGGTCAGCTCCACGTAAAGGTCCGCTCCGCTGTCCTTCAAAAAGCTTCTGCCTCTGCTCAGGGGAAACATCCGTATCTCCGAGCCTTGTGTAGTAAATCCTGATTCCGGATTCAGGCTTTTTGGCGGTCTCCTCACGAAGGGCCAGAGCCACGTCAAGGTTAATATCCTTCTCCGAAAGTTCCTCGGAAAAATACCCGGTATCGCTGCCTCCGCAGGCAGGGTCAACCACCGCTATATGATCGTACTTGTCCTTGGGCCTGCTAAAGCGCACCTCGATGGTACTGGAATCCGTCAGGGAGCTCTCGTTGACGTAGAGCCCGTCCAGGGTAAAGTCAAGGCACACGCTTCCCGTGTCGTTCTCCTTGATACAGACGGCCTTCTCCAGAATATCCAGATCCGTCCGCACGGGATTATCCAGGTAAAATCCCTCTTCCCGGCTGTCTATGTAGATGAGGAGCTCATTATCAATGTAGCGGTCCTCAAGGACTATATCATCGGAACTGACGCTCTTGGATAAGGGAATTATCAGCGTATTCTCTTTGCCCGCAGGAACGTTCCTGTCGATCAGCAGCGAATATGAGTCATCGGCGTTTCCTCTGTCAATGTGAGCCTCTGCAGCATCCGTGATCATGATGTGCTTGGTGGCCGAGCGGTGAACCATAAGGCCTATGGCCAGCACCGCGAAGACAGAGGCTTTTATCGCCATCTTTTTCATGTCTTCATTGGTCATTGCTGTTTGTCTCTCTTAGGCGGCTTCGGGCCCATAAACTGGTAAAAATAGGTCTTCAGCATACCGTTGTATATCTTGCGGTTCTTGTCGGCTTTGCGGCCGATGAACTTCTCCGCCTGCTCAAAGCCGGTGATAAGGTACATTGACCAGGAATCCAGGGCTTTGTACCTCTCGCCGATAGTCTTGTAGAGGGCATTCAGCTCATTCTTTTCCCCGATTCTCTCACCGTAGGGCGGGTTGGTTATGATAAAGCCGTATTTCTTCCTGTGGCTTAAATCCGCTATGTCTCTGGTCTGGAAATGGATCATGTGCTCCACTCCGGCCTTTCTTGCATTGATGCGGGCAATCTCCACCATCTCGGGGTCAAGGTCGTACCCCTGGATGTCCACCTCAACATCAGTCAGGATCTCGTCCCTGGCCTCTTCCCTGACATCTTCCCAGTTCTGAGGGTCGATGAGGTGCGTCCAGGCCTCAGCAGTGAAATGCCTGTTCATGCCCGGCGCAATGTGGGCTGCCATCATGGCTGCCTCGATGGGAATGGTACCGCTGCCGCAGAAGGGATCGACCAGGATCCTGTCTGCGCGCCAGGGAGTGAGCATGATAAGTGCCGCCGCGAGATTCTCGGCGATGGGAGCCTTGGATTCCAGCTTCCTGTAGCCTCTCTTGTGCAGGGAATCTCCGGTGGTATCAAGGGCCACCGTGACCTCGTCCTTCAAAAAGGAACACGCGCACAGGGTAGTCGTCGCCGTCCTCAGGGAAGCGGTCAACGTCGTAGCTCTCCTTCATCCTCTCCACCATGGCCTTCTTCATAATGGACTGAATATCTGACGGGGAAAAGAGCTTGCTCTTTACGCTGGAGGCCTTCTTAACCCAGAAACGCCCGTTACGGGGGATATATTCCTCCCACTCAAGGCCTTTGGTTCCCTGGAAAAGATCCTCAAAGCTCTCCGCGTGGAAGCTTCCAACCTTGATCAGTACTCTCTCTGCAGTTCTAAGGCCGATGTTGGCACGACAAACAGCGTCAGGATCGCCGGCAAAGGTCACACGGCCATCTGACACTTCAGTGATATCGTACCCCAGATCGATTATTTCTTTTTTTAATACTGCCTCCAGACCGAAATGGCAGGGGGCTATAAGTTCAAATCTTTTCATACCGTGTAATTATAACATTTAACGCAAAGAGCCGCCACAAGAATGCAAATGCTCTTGCAGCGGCTCTCCGCAAAAATGTTTTATGAAAGGGCTGATTTATGAAAATGAATAAATCACTTGGTTATGTGCAGGACTGCCAAAAGTTTTGCCAAAAGTCCTGTCTTGATGGCTATTGCCACAGCTGCGATGATCACTACTGCTGCGCCTGCCGCAATAGGAAGTACCGGTGAAGGAGCTGCTGTGCCGGGAGTGTCTGTTGTAGGCGTCTGCTCGTCGGCAATTGTGGTTGCATCGCCGTTTGCGGAGGCTGCTGTATTGTTGCCGGCTGCTGTATTGTTGCCGGCTGCTGTTTCTGTGCCTGCTGCGGTGCTGTTGTTGTCGGTATTTGCTGCTTCTGTGGTGCCTGCGCTGTTAGCATCGCCGTTTGCTGTGTTTGTATTATCGGAAGCTGCGGTGTTATCTGTTGCAGCGCCTGCGTTGCCGGTAGTTGTTCCGGCATTTGCGCCTGTTGAAGTGCCTGTTCCTGTGGTTGTTCCGGCATTTGCGCCTGTTGAGGTGCCTGTGCCGGTGGTTGTGCCGGCGCTCGTGTTGCCTGTAGATGTGCTTGTGCTGCCGGATGTGCTGCCACTGCCTGAGCTTGTGCTTCCACTGCCGGTTGAGCTGCTGCCTGAACTGCTGCTTCCGCTGTCGGATGAGCTGCCGGAGCCGCTACCATTGCCGGAGCCGCTGCTGCTTGAGCCCGAGCCGCTTCCGCTGCCGGAGCCTGAGCCCGATCCACTGTTTCCGCTGCCATTTCCGGACTCCTCTTCCTCTTTATCCTTCGCGGAATCCTCTGCAGAACCGGAGATATCGCTCTGGTCCTTGATTGCCTCATAGTTGCCGCCAAGATCCGCAACAATGCCTGACGGTGTAAGGCCTGCGTCAACAAGCGCCTTTGCGCCGGCATCGGTGAGCTTAAGGAAATCTCCAAGGTCAATGGAGCCGTCGGCTGTTCTTAAGGAAGCTGCAACTGCGTAAGGATCTGATGCGTTTGCGTAAGGAGCATCCAGTGATACAAACCAATCGTCTGTAACCTTGAGGCCTTCACTGTTTGCGCTTTCGCCATCCATCCAGTAGAAGTTATCCTTGCCGTAGATCTTGCTTGTGTCCTGTGTTCCCTTGGGCTTTATGTTCTCATTGGTGCTCTTGCCTGTTGTTCTGTAGGAGAGAACGCCCTCAACATAATAATCTGTGTTAGCTGTATCATTTGTATAAAGAGCTACGTTGTTGCTTCCGTTGTTGAAGGACATGCTGTTGTAAACCTGGATGTCAGGGCCTGAGTTGGAATCAATACCCTTTGCCTTGTTGCCCCATGCCACGGAGTTGATGAGTCTGTGAGCTCCCTGAATGCTGGAGCCGCCCATCTTGAATCCGTTACCGTTTCCTTCATTGGTGCCGTCAACTCCATAGCCGTTTGCAAATGCTACAGAATTTCTGATGGTCACCTTACCGATAGGACCTGACTCTACCTTTGCAAAGAGATCCCATCCGTCATCTGCGTTGTTGTAGGAGATACATCCGTCAAATACGATGCCCTCGCCGCAGGTGAGCTTTGCCGCAAAGCCGTCAGCATCCTCATAGCCAAGATCGGCGTTGCTGTAGGATGTGCAGTTGAGTATAAGGTCATAGCTTGGCCACTCATCAAATCCGTCTGTAGTAAGGTATCTGCTTACCTGAATACCTGTGTTTCCGTTCTCATAAGTCCTGATATCCTCAAGAGTCATGTGACTTCCGGATACCTGGATACCCTTCTGGGCATTGGCTGACTTTGTGCAGTCGATTCCGCTGATATACCAGTAATCACCGGCAAAAATGAATCCTGCGCACTTTCCGCCAAAATCAAATATTGCTCTTCCATTAGGAGCCGCCATCTTAATAGGCTTTGAAGGTGTTCCGTCTATTCCCCTTTCAACTTTGACTGTACTGCTAAGGTTGTAAGTTCCGGGTGCAAGCTCAATGGTCTGTCCGGGCTGAACATACTTAACTGCTGTGTAAATGTCCACAGGGTTGTTTTCGGTTCCGTCTCCTGTTGACTTACCGTTCTGAGTTACATAGATCTTTTCCCCGTTATTGATGGTTGCGTACTTAACTGTATGAGTAAACTCTGATGTCTCATAGGAGCTAAGGAACTGGTACTCATCATCCTCGGGATGGAAATCCGCATCAGGAGTAAATGTCACTGCAAATTTATTATCTCCCTTTGCAAGTTTAGTAATAACACTTGTTACTTCACCGGCTTTTACAGCCTCTCCATCAACGAGAATCTTTCCGGCTGAGTCTTTGACAGTGAGCACACCGTCAGCATTTCCTGAATACTGAAGTTCATACTTCTCTGTATTTGAATAGGTAGCTGAGATGATGCTGTAAGCAGGTGCTACATATGTAACAGGTCTGTCCTCAGCGGACTCATCCTCTGAAGGATCGATGGTTGTAAGCTCTACGTCTTTAAATGTCGCCTTCACGTTTCTGGACGCAAAGAATCCGATGTAAACATTTCCGGAATCCAGTTTGGAAAGTGCCTCTGTGTCATAGAACTTCTTCTGAGAGATCACGTTGTCATTTCCGTCAAGATATGAAACAAAATATCCCGTGTTATTCTTCTGTATCCTTAACCTTATCTCGGTAAGAGGCTGGTCGCAGGTTCCTAAATCTTTTTCTGTGGTCTCATTGGCGATAATATTTCCGCCGTAACCCAGAGGCCCGAAGCTCTTCTCCAGTGTGTACATATTGGTGGAGAACTGATTGTTTACCACATCAGTGTTATTAGCTTCAAAAGCTGAAAGATTATCAGATGTAACGCCTTTCTTCTCCTGTGCCCCAAGGCCGAGCTTCATTGTAATCTTTGTATATCCGGGAGTATTTACAGTATAGGTCTCTCCGGTCTCGGGATCATAGCCGTACTCAACCTTGGTTGCGGAGGCCATGTAACTGTTGTTCCAGAATACTGAAGCATCTCCGTTAACACCGACTCTGTCAGCCGCCATAAGGCCGAAGCCCTCCTGGCCGTTTGAAAGAATCCACTCATCAATAACAGCTGTTGCTGTAAAAGTAAAGTTCTGATCTGCAGGGACTGCAGTGTAGTAGAAGGAAAGACCGTCTGTGGAGCCAGGAACGATCTTGCCCTTACCATTCACTGCCCATACGCTTACGGTATCATCCTGATTTACGCTGTAGCCGCATTCACTTGCCTTTGATGAAATTCCCTGTCCAAATGCCGAGAATACCCACTCGGTCTCAGCGTCCTTTGTAACCGTGATGTTTACTGAGCTTTCTTCGGAAACATCTGTTATTGTTTCATTTTCTTCAACTCTGTCGCGATTTGCTATAACAGCAAGCTTGTACTCATTTCCAACTGTAAGACTTGTAAAGATATAGGAATACTCTGTCTTGTTGTTGGTCACAACCTCAGAAGGTGTGTAGGCAGCCTTGGTTGTAAGTCCTGCCGCACTTGAAAGATCTGTTGTAACGATACTGTAGGATGTTGCCTCAGGTACGGAGTAAAACTTAAGAACAACCTTTCCTGCGCCTTTATTTGTTGCAACTTTGATTCCGGGTGCCGCAAGAGGAAGAACAAACTTAAGGTTCTCTGACTTGTCGCTGTTCTTGTCCTCCTCATCTATTCTGTGAGCTGCCACAACAAAGTAGTACTCGCCGGATGCGGAAGGAGTAAATGTTGCTGTACCATTGTCTACCTTGGAGGCGTTCATGACCTTCTCATCTGTCTTGGCATCATACATAACTGCTGTTACGGAATCAGCTCCGTCATAACCGGTCTCTACGGTGAATTTAACGTTTATGGTCTTACCGTCCTCAGAAAGTGAGATCTTGTCGATAACGGGAGCCGCAACTTCACCCCAGGCCTTGCGTTCCTGCACAACTGCCTCTCCGCCTTTCTGAACAACAGTGATCTTATAGACTCTTGCGCCTCTGTTAAGCGTCGTATCCTCAGGTGATACAAATCTGTAGGTACCCTCTCCGAGGCCGTAATATGTAAGTGTAGCCTTGGATGTACCCGTAACGAACTCTATATTCTCATTATTTGAAACAGTAGTCTTGGCATCGCCGCTAACTCTAACCAGCGCAACCTTTGATGTGTTGGAGCCTCCTGTGGAGCTTGTCTCAATGGTCACATTGGCATTGCCTGTAACAATGAACTCAAAGTAGCTGCTCTCAGACTTTCCAATCTCCGTTGAGGTTACCTTTTGGGTGCTGGAGTTAATGCGCTTTGTAACACCGCCATAAGCTGTGATATAACCGTTGGCAAAAGTTGTTCCTACTTCAATAACTTCTTTGTCCTTTGCAGCAGTAAGGGTTGTAGCGTCAAATACATAGGTAGTTTCGGCAGCGCCGCCTTCGGGTTCCTCAGGGTCAACATTAACCTTTTCTGTAGGGATAACAATCTTCATGTCATCGCCGTTGTCAGCAAAAGGATCCCATGTTCCAAGGAAAGTCTCTACCGAGATGCTCTTTCCGTCGGTGGTCTCTTCCTTGTCACTTACCGGGGCCCAGCTGACTCTTTTGCCCGTATTATCAACGCCCTCTGCCATCTCATAGGTGCCGTACTCGACGTTCCTTTCGGTTGTGCCGCTGAGTGTTGAAAGCCAGCCATCGGGCATAATAAGGGATGCCGATGATGCCTTGTGCTGATAGCAGGTTGCATCCACTACAGTGTTGTAGAACACTACTTCGGAGGTGTTTGCCGCCCATGGTCTTCCCAGATATCCGGCCTTTGAACCGTAGGAAGAAGCTGTGTTTTCTCCGGGAACAGTGGATGTTACCTTACAGTTGTACATAAGGTAGCCTCTTGTTGCAGCGTCTTTCTGCTGAGCGGCTGTGATGTAGCCGACGTCATTGCTGTCCTCGGAAGTATTGAATATAAGGTTACACTTAGCAAAAACAGCTGTCATTCCGCCGA
Organism: Butyrivibrio sp. FCS014; assembly: GCF_000526935.1. GTDB lineage: Bacteria > Bacillota > Clostridia > Lachnospirales > Lachnospiraceae > Butyrivibrio. The sequence goes on from NZ_JAHA01000010.1 coordinate 9,162, forward strand.
AGATATAGTCTGTTCCGCCATAGATATCGCAGTTGTAATATGCTTCCTTTGAACCGGGATCACCGTAAAGTGTGTCCTGACGTCCAATGAATGCGCAGTGGTTGAAATATGTCTTGTCTGCAGCTGTGCGGATTGCCATAGCTGCGGCTCTTTCAACGTATTTTTTGTCCTGAACGGTCACATCTCCGGCAGACAGGCCCGCGCGGGGAGCCGATCCCTCTTTTGCGGAGCTCTGCTTAACAATGGTGTCGGCAGCCGCAAGATCTGACTGATACTGGTTAAAAGAGTTCTCAAAAATAATATCGTAAGCTTCAAAGCCGGCTGCATTCACAACAACCGTTGCGTTCCAGTAGCTGCCTGAGGTTGTGCCGCTGCCGGGATTTGTAAATGAAGGATATCCGTTGTAGTTGTTTACCTCCAGAAGCTTGGCATCATATTTGCAGTCATCGCCCATGCTGTAGTAAGTGTAGCCATGGCCGTAGTAGCCTGTGATCCTTACGGAATCCTGTGCAAGGGAAATGCCCTTGTTTACAGGAGTGATGCTTGCGCCCTTTACGGCGTTCTCAAAGGTAACGTTGGGTGTGTCGATAACCAGCATTTCCTGGTAGTCGCCGGGCTGGATCTTTACTGTAACTCTCTGCTGTGAAGCATCCCTGTCCATGTTGCGGATCGCTTCCAGAGCCTCATTTATTGTGCTGTAGTCCTTGCCCTGACCAACGGTAACGGTCTCGGAATAAGGAATCTTCTCAGGTGCTTTGGTAGATACGATGGGCACCTTAACAACGTGCTCGATATCCGCCTCGTGGATAATAGCGTCATAGGAGTGCTTCTCGTCGAATTCGTATCCCGAAGGAACACCTGATACATCAAGTCTGTACTGTCCTTCTCTCAAAGCAGCTGATTCATCAGCAATATCTTTTCCCGAGAAGGTGTATTTGTAGGTTGTGTCCGCAAAGTCCTTCTCCTTATCCAGAAGAATGAAGGTAAAGCTTGCATTCTCAAGGTCTGCCATGGTGAGGTCGCTCTCAGTTACCTCTACGAAAACCGGTACAACAACCTTCTGGACAAAAGAAATTACGGCGTCTGCTGTTTTCTTGTCAGCCTTAAAGGTTTTGGTCAAAAGCTCGTAGTCATCAACGCCAAGCGCTGTAAGGTCGTATTCCACGCCCTTTTCAAGGGTAACCTCAAAGGATCCGTCACTTGCAAGCTCAAACTTTGGAACATAAACGGAGGTCTCGGACTTTGGAGCAAATACAAGCTCAAGGTTTTTCTCGAACCCTTCCGGCATTCCGGCGCCGTATACAAACTCAAGATTTCCCTTTACAGAAACCAGCTCAACAGCAGACACGGCAACATCCATGGTTGTGTCACCGGAAATGCTCACTGCGCTGTCTGAAGTGATGATATACTCATCAGCTCCCTCAAGAGACATCTTGTATTCAAAGCCCTGAGCCAGAACAGCGCTGTAGTTGCCGTCCGAAACGGTGGCCTTTACTTCGTTGCCGTTTTTGGTATTGGTGAAAACAATGTCAAAAGAGCCTGTTCCATCAAAGCCTGAAACAGAGCCTGAAAGAACGCTGTACTTGGCGTGCTCGCGGTAAACCCTGGCAACTACCAGCTTCTCTTCTATTGAGTACAGCTTGTATTTTGATGTAGCAGCGGGATAGAAGACCATCTTCTTGGCCTTGCCGGAGCCAAGATTGAATACATCAGATGCCTTATCCGTAGAATCACTCTCATTCTCAAAAACAAGAGTGGATTCAGTGCCGTTACTGGACACATAGTATGTCATTGTGTCATCGGCCTGACATGCAACCGAAAGGTATACGTCAGTACTCGCCTTTATATTCGAATACAGATAGCCGCTAAGGCTGGTCCCGTCATCCGCAACAAGGCTCTTTTCATCATATCTTGTCACTTCCGTATTGGTGGTTCTGATACGGTGGCTGGTCTTGCCTGCAGCGTTAAATGAAAAGTCTCCGCCGTCAATGGAAAAATCTCCAACACTGACTCCTGTGGATCCGGGTTCAATGTTACTATTTGCATTAAAGCTGTTAAGGGTAGCCACATCAAGCCTGTTGTTGTAGGCGTCTCCCAGATTCTCTGCACCGAAATCCCATACGTCTGTCTTGGAATCGTCAAAAGACCTGTCGGAAACAGCCGCAGCTTTCACAGCGCCAAGGACAGCTTTGGTCTTTAACGCCTCTTTCACAGTCTCCTCCTCGGCCTCTTCCCCGGTTTCCTCTTCGGCTTCCTTGGCCTCTTCCCCGGCTTCCTTAGACTCTTCGGTCTCCTCTATAGTCTCTTCTTTTGCTGCTTCCTGTGTTGTAGCTTCCAAGGAAGCATCCTTCTTCTCGTCTTCATCAGAAAAAGCAGCCTTTTTTCTCGTCTGCGCCTTCCTCGTCATCTTCGGATGAAAGGCCGCCTGTGGCTGCATCTGTCTTGCCTGAGCCCGCATCGTCATCAGGTTCAGTATCTTCTTGTGAAACCGCTTCCACTTCAGTCTCAGATGTCTCAGCGCCGGTTTCCGCAAAGGCCACCGCTCCGGACAAGTTAAAAGACATAGTGGAGAGCCCCATAGTTACTGAAAGAATCGCCGCCATGATGCCCGCAGCAACCTTTCCCCTTCTCGTTCTTCTTGTCATACTTAATCCTCCCAAATTTAGTCCAACAAGCACAAATTATGTATGCGAATGTAAACGCTTACATTCCGCGTGAAATAATCATAGCATAACGGTCCTTCAAAATATATTGTAAAAGCACCACAAAGAATTGTTAGCGGTTTCATGAAATATGAACAATAAAAGCGGGAAATTGAGGTCTGTTTTAGTGAGAATAGAATAAGAATTCTAAAAAATATATAAAGAATGCATAAATTGCAAGAAAAAACAGCCGTATCAAAGATACGACTGTCTCATGTATAAGTGTGCGTGACAGGATTCGAACCCACGACCTTCTGGTCCGTAGCCAGACGCTCTATCCAGCTGAGCTACACGCACATATGCCAATTGCGGCAACACACTATATTATATGCACTACAACCGGCTTTGTCAACAAAAATATTACCCCGCTGTTTTTGAGGCAGCGGGGCAGTTATCATTGCATCTTTTCCGCAGCTTCCTCAGCCTTGGTCTGAGTAACAAGCTTCTCCATGTCGGATCTGGCAAATTCGAAAACAGGCCATGAGTTTTTCCGAGAAGACGCCGCACTCACCGTTCTTGATCATCTCATAGGCTTTGTCCATGGGATATGCAGATTTGTATACCCTGTCGCTGACAAGAGCATCATAAACATCCGCAAGGGCGGTAAGCTGAGCTCCTATGGAATTATCTTCCCCCTTAAGCCTGTCGGGATAGCCACGGCCGTCATATCTTTCATGGTGATGACGGCAGATATCAAGGCACATCTCATAGTATTCCTTGTCCTGAACGTCCTTGAGCATCTCTATTACTTCGCTTCCCCGTGTGGTGTGGGACTTCATTATCTCAAACTCTTCGTCGGTAAGGCGACCGGGTTTTAAGAGGATAGAGTCCGGCACCGATATCTTGCCGATATCATGCATGGCCGAGGCCTGGGTAATGACATCGATAAGGTGGGGATTGAGCCCAGTTCCGGATAATTGTTCATGGCAGTAAGAGCAAGGATCCGGACAAAGCCCTTGATCCTCTTAAGGTGATAGCTGGACTCCATGCTTCTGAACTCAACAATGGTGGCAATGGTGTCTATTACCTTCTCGTTGCTGTTACGCAGCTTCTCTTCCTGCTTCTTAAGATACAGGAACTGTTTCTTTAAAACCCTTGTCTGGTCGTCAACCTGACTCTCCAGAGAGTTCTTGTGATCATAGAGCTCTATTGTTCTGGATACACGCTTATCTACAATTACAGGGTCGAAGGGCTTATGTATAACATCGGCAGCCCCCTTCTGGTAAACTGGTACGCTCCGCCTCCGTAGAGGTGTCCGCTGTGATCATCAGGACCGGAATGTCCTCATTCAGGTTATCCATCTCGCCCATCTGTTCCAGCACAGCATATCCATCCATCTCAGGCATGACAATATCAAGGAGAATCGCCGCCAAGGTCGTCTTTTTTCTCCTTCATGATATTGATGGCTTCGGGTGCCGTCTCCGGCCTCTATGATGTTGTACTTATCCTTGAATATCTCTCCAAGAATGCCTCTGTTTATCTCGTTATCGTCAACTACAAGGATTGAACGATCAGCCATATAAGCCTCCACGCATGTTTCTAGATCTTACCTTTCCACGATGGCTGCGCAGCCCATACCGCCGCCTACGCACAATGTTGCGAGACCCTTGTGTACGTCTCTTCTTGCCATCTCATGGAGAAGTGTAACAAGAATTCTGTTTCCGGAACATCCAACAGGGTGTCCCAGTGCGATGGCGCCGCCGTTTACGTTGAGCACGTCATTGGAGAATCCAAGATCATGCTGAACAGCCACAGACTGTGCTGCAAACGCCTCATTAGCTTCTATAAGATCAAAGTCGCCGATTGAATATCCGGCTTTTTTCATAACCTTCTGTGTTGCGGCAACAGGGCCGATGCCCATGATGCTGGGCTCTACGCCTGCAAGCTCTCCGGCGATCCATGTACCCATGGGTTTAACACCCAGCTCTTTTGCCTTCTCCTCACTCATAACGATAATAGCGGAAGCCGCGTCGTTGATACCTGAGGAATTGGCCGCTGTAACTACGCCGCCGTCCTTTTTGAAGGCGGGCTTAAGATGAGAGATTCCCTCAACGGTAACGCCTTTTCTGGGTCCCTCGTCGGTATCGAAAATGATGGTCTCTTTCTTTTTCTTGATCTCAACAGGAACGATCTCGTCCTTGAACTTGCCTTCCGCAATGGCCTTCTCGGCCTTGTTCTGTGACCAGGCTGCAAACTCGTCAAGCTGCTGCCTTGTAAGGTGCCACTGCTCTGCGATGTTCTCGGCTGTGATGCCCATGTGATAATTTCCAAAGGCGTCGGTAAGGGCATCCTTGATCATGGCATCCTGCAGCTCGCCTGAGCCCATGCGGTAGCCGTAACGGCCCTGCTGCATCAGGTAAGGTGCCATTGACATGTTCTCCATACCACCTGCCACGATGATGTCAGCATCGCCCATGCCGATAAGCTTTGCCGCAAGGTTCACACAGTGAAGTCCGCTTCCGCAAAGTACGTTTATGGTTGTAGCAGGAACCTCAACAGGGATACCTGCGTTGATCGCTGACTGTCTTGCGGGATTCTGTCCAAGGCCTGCCTGGATAACGCATCCCATGTAAACTTCATCAACCTGTTCCGGTTTGACGCCGGCTCTTTTTAATGCTTCCTTAATAACGATTGTTCCAAGGACCGGTGCCGGTGTGGTGCTCAGGGCTCCCCCCATGGTTCCGATCGCTGTTCTGCATGCTCCTGCCAATACTACCTTTCTTGCCATTATCCCTTTTCCTCCATCCATGTTTTTATTATAGAAAAAAGAAGCGGCAGACCCGCAATTGCAGAGTCTCACCACTTCCATTTTATCATCTTAATGTATAGCACTCAACGCATTTTAGATTATTTTCAGAAATGCCTCCCGGGAAAAGAGTCAGCTTTCACCGCCATGTTTCCTGTATAAACTAAGGGGCAGCTCAAGTCCATGATCCTCAAGGAGCTTCTCGTTTCGAAGTATTTCCTGCGCATCCCCGTCGGCGATGATGGTGCCTTCGTCAAGGAGTATCACCCTCTTGCAGGTATCCATGACAAAATCCAGGTCATGGGAGGTGATGATCTTAAGGCAGTCAAGCTCATTCAGTATGCCGATGAGGTTTCGGCGGTTCTTAGGATCCAGGGCAATGGACGGCTCGTCCATGATAATGATATCCGGCTCCATGGAAAGGATCGTGGCGATGGCCGCAAGCTTCTTTTCCCCGCCGGAAAGCTTGTAGTTGTGCTTCTTTCGAAGTTCCGTGATGTGCACCCTCTCAAGAGCCTCCTGAACGCGGCGCTCTACTTCCTCGTCAGAAAGGCCGTAGTTCTGAGGTCCGAAGGCCACATCCTCCTCGATGGTGGAAAGGAACAACTGGCTGTCGGAATCCTGGAAAACATAGCCCACATGCTCCCTGATGTGGTTTAAGTTCTTCCTGTTAACGGGATGTCCGGAAACCTCAAGGGTTCCCTTGCATTCCAGCCTAAGCCCCACAAGGAGCTTCATCAGTGTGGACTTTCCGATTCCGTTGGAGCCGATGATGCCGATGCTCTCTCCGTCATGAGCCACAAGGTTTACGTTCTCCAGGACCATGTTTCCGTCCTCGTAGGTGAAGCTTAAGTTTTCGATTTTAAGAAGTTCTCCGTGTACTCCGGTGTGCATTACTGTCGTCCTTTTCTAAATCACTTTGCGATCAAACAAAGAATCTGATCACGATAAATATCGCTATCCATATTATCGGAAAAAAAGAAATCTACGGGTTTAGCCGCACGCTTTTTTACCCGAAAATCGCCATTAAAGCCTCTCAAAGTCATGCTCTCATACACAGCTCCCGCCCGGTCCATGCTTCGAAGCAGCCACTGTCCCACCAGCGTTCCCCAGGCCTTGTAGTGTATGCCCTTCTGGGACGGGGCTCTTAAGTGATAAGCCGTGGTGATGCGATTCGCTTCGTTCCCCATAAGCCCGAAATACCGGTAGATCAGGAGGATGACTATGACGATGACCTTCGGCACGTGCAGCATTCGAAGGGCGTAGCACAGCTCCTCAATGGAAGTCAGCGCAATGAGAATGTAGGCTGTAAGCACCGTCAAAAGACCTTTCAGTATCAGGGTCAGCATCGACACCATTCCGCCTGTGATGGTGATCCCGGCAGGATTCTCGGCTGTAGCGCCAAATATCATCACCGGAGTCCTGTCAAAAAAACGGATTGAAGATGCCCACAAATATTACCAAAGGCAGTATCAAACGCATTCTGTACAGGCCCTCCTTGAAGGAGAGCTCTCCCACGATAAAGCAGAACGCCGGGAATACAGCCATCAGGATCAGCCGCTGCAGATCATATTTGTCGACAGACGCCACCATAAATACGTAAATAACGCAAACAAGCAGCTTCCCCAGAGGATGAAGCCGGTTCATCCAATGGGAACGCTGCTGAAGTTCCTGAAGCCTGTTAAGTTCATATAAATGATCTTCGATTGATTTCATGAAACCTGCTTAATTGCTATTATATCAGGCACTTGCCTCCGTAGTCTCTTCCTTCTTTTTGAAGAATCTGAAGGCGTAGCATGCACCTACGGTAACACCTACAACTACCAGAGATCCAACGATTCCTGAGAAGCTGGTGCCTACAGCTGACTCACTGTTCTTAAATGCATAGTCAGGCAAAAGAGATGTGGCATCCTGGATACCTGCTGCAGTATCATATGCTCCGCCCTCTGCCTCAAGTTCTGCTGTTCCGGCAACCTTCTCCATGGACCACTCAAGTCCATCAGGGAATGCTGATGCAACCAGAGAGATTGCTCCGCCTGCGATCGCTGCGCAAACTGCAAGAACGATGATTGTTGTCTTGAATGAAAGCTTGCCCTCTTTAGCCTCGGTCTTCTCACCAACGCCCCAGAGAAGCTCAGGTCTTGCCTCGTGTACGAATACAAGAACTGCTGCTGTGATAAGTCCTTCTACAAGACCGATTGCCAGGTGAATAGGCTGCATTGTTCCAAGGAATACGGAAAACGGAAGCTCTGTAACACCGGACAAAAGTGTCTCAATACAAACTGAGAAAGCACCAAGCTGAAGAGTAAGAACACATCCGATGATTGAGGCCGCGATTATCTTCGCTTTTGTTGCTCCCTTCTTCATCATGGGTCTCCATATAAGAAGCGCACCTATAAAGCACCCGTAGAACGCCATGTTCCAGACGTTACAGCCTAGGGCTAATAGTCCTCCGTCGGCGAAAAGAAGACATTGGACAAGAAGTACTCCTATCATGGTAAGGAATCCCGCAAAAGGTCCAAGGAGTGCAGAGAGCATCATGCCTCCACAAAGGTGTCCTGATGAACCTGTACCGGGTATAGTAAAGTTCAGCATCTGAGTCGCAAATACGAAAGCTCCCATAACTCCCATTACCGGGATCTTCTCAGGAGCGCTTTCCTTCCTGACCTCATTAACTGATACTCCTGCTGCCGCAGTTGATAATACATACATTGTTCCGGCCACTGCCGGTGCCACAAGGGCGTCTGCCATATGCATAAAGTAAAACCTCCCAACTATACTTTTTGGCTCTGATGACCGCCTGCGCAGCAGACATTTTGGCCAATCTAATTGTGTATTTTTATTAATACGACACAGCTAAGTATAGTGGCTGGCCATATGACCCGCAAGCCCCCCAGGGGGTTATTTTTATGCATTAATTGCGGTGTAGCCGAATACCTTAACCGCGTGGAGCCGGTTGGGGGAGATTATTTCTCTGTCTTCTTCTCCGCTTCTTTCCTGGCGAAGATGCCGCGGATGGCCTCGTCGTAGGGAGCCCTGAGAACGCCGTACTCTGTAACGATGCCGGCTATCAGCTCGTTGTCCGTTACATCGAAGGCGGGGTTATATACATTTATCCCCTCGGGCGCCATGCGCTCCTTGTACCACATTTCCGTAACTTCCTCAGGTTTTCTCTGTTCTATCTTGATGTCATCTCCTGTGGGAGTGTTCAGATCAATTGTTGAAGTAGGCGCGCAGATATAAAAAGGAATTCCGTATCTCTTTGCCGCAAGGGCCACCATGCTGGTTCCGATCTTATTTGCCGCATCGCCGTTGGCTGCAACCCTGTCGCATCCTGTGAAGATAGCATTGATGGCGCCGCTCTTCATAAGAGATGCCGACATGTTATCGCAAAGAAGGGTTGTGTCTATTCCTGCGGAAGAAAGCTCATAAGCTGTCAGTCTTGCGCCTTGAAGCAGCGGTCTTGTCTCATCGCAGTATACCTTGATCTTGTAGCCCTTCTCATGGGCAAGATACATGGGCGCAGTTGCGGTGCCGTACTTGCAGGCACACAGCTGTCCTGCGTTGCAGTGGGTAAGAAGACCGTAGCCGTCCTCGATAAGTGTAAGACCATACTCGCCGATGCGTCTGCAGACGTCGATGTCCTCCTGCTTGATGCGCTCGCACTCGTCGTGCATTTCCTTTATGAGGGCGGATCTGAGCTCGGGCCAGGATTTCGATTCGCGGGAAGCAGATGCATCTTTTCCCGAGGCGGTTTCCCGGAGCGAAGCAGATGCTTCTTTTCCCGGAGCATCTGTGAGATTCTTGTAAACGTCTTCCACGTGGGCCTTCATCCTCTTAAGAGCCCAGGACAGGTTAACGGCTGTGGGCCTCGATGAATTCAGATAATCACTCTTCTCCTGGAGCTCACTCATGAATTCCTCGTAGCTTCCGGCGGCGGAATGCTTCATCAGAAGGTAAAGCCCCATTCCGGCGCTGACGCCGATGGCAGGAGCTCCTCTTACCTGCAAAAGGTAAATTGCATCCCATATCTCTTTTCCCGTGTGAAGTCTTATGATCTCGGTTTTACCGGGAAGCAGGGTCTGGTCGATGATCTCCAGAGCGTCGTCTTCGTCTATAAGGGCAACGGTTTCGTAATCTAAAATGCTTTTCATTGTAGGTCTCCGATCTTGTATTTATTTCAAATATTGGGTCACCAGGCTTTGTCTGATATCGCTTAGACTATTATATATTATTTCCGGGCGGTTGTGGTCATGAACTACCCTCACCGACTCCACGTCGGAAAGGATTTCTGTTATGCCGCATGGCGGCATGAACCTGCAGGATGCTCTATGCATCCTGCAGAACAGGGCATGTCCACGATGCCCCTATCCCATTGGCTTACCTTTGGGAATACTTTCCTTAAGATGTTTGCAGCTCCATTTATGTCTGCATTTGTTATTGTACCATCATAGTGCCTGTAAAGTCCTCTCTGTATCCTCTTGCCTGAAAAATCGAAGTTCTCTTTCGCATTCTTTTTATACACAGGGATATAGTCTTTTGCAAGAAAGTCTGCCTTTGATGTGTAGCTTTCTTCCGTGAGAACAAACTCTATACCATATTCAGCAAGTTTGTATCTGAGCATGTCTGCAAATATCAGCATTGGTATCTGCACAAAGTTCTGGTTATTGACATGTCCTATACCTATCTCCCGTTTCTGGTATGTATTATGCCCCATCACTACTACATCTACATGGTTATCCCTTGCATAGTCTGCAAGCTGTCTGCTCACCTTATGGAACTGATCCTTTATCCTTCTGTTCCTCTTTTCAGTAAGAGCATTCATCTTTCTTGTCCTGTACCTGTTGTTGCATGTCATGGCACAGGATGCGAGTCTTTTCATCTCTTTGTTGTAAAACTGGTTGATTGACTTGATCACTCCTCCCTTAATCACAAATGGCCTTGCACCAAAAGTGTTGGCTACAGCTACCAAGTTGTCTGTCCCGGGATCTATAGCCATCACTCTCATATCTTTCAGTTCCTCTATATCCGAAAGGTCTGAGAGGATATCCTTATCAGCCATTGGGATCATCCCCATATCAGGAACAGCTAGGACTACATCCAGGACAAAGCTGTTTCCACAGGGCTTTATACGCACTTCCTTAAGGCATGCTTCTTCATGGAGCTGGCCAAGAGACAGCTTATCCCTGGTACCGGGAAACTTAAGACAGTCATTATTGATCCTGCAGATCTGATTTGTCAGGATGGCTGTTTTGAACGAGCCCCGTGACATATATCCCGGCATCTTGGGGCGACCCGTGAAAGCTTCATGATTTCTTCCATATGCTTTTACAGCTTCAAAGAAAGACTTATAGTCCCGAAGGAGGAGTTTCAGTATCTGCTGATTAGCCTGTGCCGGAAGGGCATAGTACGCCTTATCCCTTGTAACCTTTAGCAGATAGTCCAGACCATTGTATGAGAGCCACTTACTGTCACCAAGATATTTAGTCCCTGAAAGATTATCTCTTACGAGCCTGTAAACCATCATCTGATTTGGGAAAAGAGGCTTGAACTCAGCCATTGAATCAACCGATGACGAATACTGCCTTAAGATGAAATTTGCCCTGTTGTACAGAACGGCTGATGATCTGCAGATACCCCTGCAGTAGTCATAGAGTATGTGGTTTCTGCTTATCCTGTATTGCCTTGTTCTGTACACGGTTGAAAATTCCTTATCAGTATTCTATAGTTAGTATTATAGCATACTTTTCAGAAGCATACAAACATTTGTTCTCTTTAGATGTGGAGCAAATTTATGCAGAAATCAATAGTAGAAATAGTAGAATCAGATATCCTGAACGAGTACAGAAGAGGCTCACATTCCGTATACAAACTCACATACCATATAATTTTCGTGACTAAATACAGAAAGAAAGTGATCACTGATGAGATCGGTGATTTCATGAAGAATTACGCAGCTTACCTCTGTGGCCGCATGAACAGTGAACTTATTTCAGCAGAGACAGATGTTGATCACATGCATCTTCTGATCTCCATGCCACCTGATGTGGCACCTGTAAAACTCATTAACTCATTAAAATCGCAATTATCCAAGGAAGTAAGAAACACATATAGAGCACACGTTGAGAAATACCTCTGGGGAGATTCTCCCTTCTGGAGTGCAAGTTACTTTTGTGCTACCACCGGAAGCGTTTCTCTTGATACTGTTAAGAAATATATTGAAGATCAGCGAACAGAAGAACACAAACGCAAATACATTAAGACCGGGAAGTACAAAAAGAAAAGCTAGTGCGATTCATCACGCAACCAACTTCATCGGAAGGGATTTTCTCGCACGTAATATCATAATTCAAGGACGCTTGCCGCAATTGCAGATTCATCACTAAAGATGAGTATGAAGAAAGGCAAAAAGAATGCGGAATAGATCCTAATATACTATCCCATCAAGAAACAATCGCCCGGGCAGCATTGCCCGGGCGATCGTTATATACGTCTAATAATTCAACCTGCAAGATCTATCAATTCTTAGCAGCGAGCTCGTCTTTGAGTCTCTTTGTAAGAGCGGGAACAACCTTGTTGAGGTCGCCTACGATACCGTAGTCTGCTACGTCAAAGATGGGAGCGTTCTCATCTTTGTTGATAGCGATGATGATATCGGACTCTTCCATACCCGCAACGTGCTGGATGGCACCGGAGATACCGATAGCGAAATACAGCTGAGGACGAACGGTCTTACCGGTCTGTCCAACCTGCATATCCTTGGGCTTCCAGCCTGAATCTACAACTGCACGTGAGCAGGAAACTGTTCCGTTAAGAACCTCTGCGAGATCCTCAAGGAGCTTGAAGTTCTCGGGTGATCCAACTCCACGTCCGCCGGATACAAGGATCTTGGCAGCCTGGATATCTTCAACTGCTGAAGTCTCTTTAACGATCTTAACGATCTCTGTGTAGCAGTCGTTCTTCTCGAAGCCGGGATTGTAGTCTACAACTTCTGCCTTAGCACCCTTGATAGGATCGATCTTCTGCATAACGCCGGGACGAACAGTAGCCATCTGAGGTCTGAAGTCAGGGCATGCGATGGTTGCGATTGTGTTTCCACCGAAAGCAGGACGTGTCATAAGAAGCTGTTTGTGCTTCTGCTCTCTGCCCTCAACAGGCTCAAGAGGGAAATCTCCGATATCAAGCTGAGTACAGTCAGCTGTAAGACCTGTGTGTACTCTGGATGATACTCTGGGGCCAAGGTCACGGCCGATGGCTGTTGCGCCAACCAGAAGGATCTCAGGCTTGAACTCGTTGATAACTGATGCAAGAGCGTGTGTATAAGGCTCTGTTCTGTAATCCTTAAGCTCGGGATCGTCTACTACGATTACTCTGTCTGCGCCGTACTCAGCAAGCTTGTCAACAAGTCCCTTAACATCGCTTCCAAGAAGTACTGCGGTTACTTTTTTCTCATCGAGGTCTTCTGCAAGACTCTTTGCTTTGCCCAGAAGCTCCAGGGCGATGCCTGAAAGTTCGTTATCTACCTGCTGAGCAAAGATAAATACACCTTTATATTCTTCTAAAGACATGACTCTTCTCCTTTTTCTATAAATAATTATTTCCGGTCGTCAAGTTTTCATTAAATGCCTGCGCGCAGACAAAAATGAAACTTTTCGTCCATATCACTTATACTACGTGTTTCTCCTTAAGTTTACCTACGATGTAATCTACTGCCTCATCAGGTGAATCGGGAGTAACCTTCTCGCCCTGTCCCTTCTTTACCTTATCTGAAGCCTTAGCGATCTGTGTAGGTGATCCCTTAAGACCAAGGTTTGAATCGTCAACGTCCTTAAGATCAGCTCTGCCCCAAACTGTAACTTCCTTGTCGAAAGCATCGAAGATTCCGCCGGGAGTCATATATCTGGGCTCGTTGAGCTCTGAAAGAGCTGTGATAAGGCAAGGCATGTTAGCCTTTACGATGTGATATCTGTCCTCAAACTGTCTCTTAACTTCAACTGTTCTTGCCTTCTCGTCAACCTTGATCTCCTCAGCATAGGAAATTACGGGAATTCCAAGATGCTCAGAAATCTGAGGTCCAACCTGAGCTGTATCTCCATCGATAGCCTGACGGCCTGTGATGATGAGATCATACTCAAGGTTTCTGAGTGCGCCTGCGATTGTTGAAGATGTTGCCCATGTATCAGCGCCGCCCAGAACTCTGTCTGTTACAAGGTAAGCCTTGTCTGCGCCCATAGCAAGAGCTTCTCTAAGTACTGCGTCAGCCTTGGGAAGACCCATGGTAAGAACTGAAACTTCTGCGCCGTACTCGTCTTTTAATCTAAGTGCTGCCTCAAGTCCTGCCTTGTCATCAGGATTCATGATTGCCAGCATTGCACCTCTATCCAATGTTCCATCGGGTTTGAACTTAACGCCGCCCTTTGTATCAGGGACCTGCTTAATGCAAACTACAACTTTCATTTTTGTTCTCCTTCTTAGTTTTTAATCATAAGGAAGTGATTTACTTCAGCAAATCACCGGAAATAACCATTCTCTGAACCTCAGATGTACCCTCGTAGATCTCTGTGATCTTAGCGTCACGCATCATTCTCTCTACTTCGTACTCTCTGATGTAACCATATCCACCGTGAAGCTGAACAGCCTTAGTTGTAACATCCATTGCAACTTCTGCTGCGAAGAGCTTAGCCTTAGCAGCCTCTACAGAGTAGCGGTCAGTCTTCTTCTTGGCATCTGCCGCTGCATAAACAAGAAGCTTAGCTGCCTCGCACTTTGTAGCCATGTTAGCAAGCTGGAACTGGGTGTTCTGGAACTGACCGATCGCACGGCCAAACTGCTTTCTCTCTTTAACATACTCAACAGTTCTGTCAAGAGCGCCCTCAGCGATACCAAGAGCCTGAGCAGCGATACCGATACGTCCGCCATCCAGAGTATGCATTGCGATAGGGAAGCCCTTTCCGCGAGCACCAAGAAGGTTCTCTGCAGGAATGTGGCAATCCTGGAAAATAAGCTCGTAAGTAGAAGATCCGCGGATACCCATCTTGTTCTCCTTTGTTCCGAAGGTGAATCCGGGTGTTCCCTTCTCAACGATGAATGCTGAGAACTTCTTCTGCTTTCTGCCTCTCTTGTCTTCTACGATATCTGTGTAAGCGATGATGATGTAAACATCAGCTACTTCACCGTTTGTGATGAAGCACTTTGATCCGTTAAGGATCCACTCTTTGCCATCCTCTGTAAGAACAGCCTTTGTCTGTACGCCCTGAGCGTCTGTTCCTGCCATGGGCTCTGTAAGGCCGAAAGCACCGAGCTTCTCACCCTTTGCAAGGGGAACCAGATATTTCTGCTTCTGCTCTTCTGTTCCGTATGTAAGGATAGGATCGCAGCAAAGTGATGTATGTGCTGAAACGATAACTGCTGTAGTTCCGCAAACCTTTGCAAGCTCCTCAACACACATTACGTATGTGAGAGGGTCACATCCCTGTCCGCCGTACTCCTTGGGAATCGGGATACCCATGAAACCGTACTTCTGCATCTTCTTAACGGTCTCCATAGGGAATACTTCTGTCTCATCAACCTCTATTGCATTTGGCTTAACTTCTTTTTCTGCAAATTCTTTAAAAAGAGCTCTCGCCATTTCATGTTGCTGATCAAGCTGAAAATCCATGATATAAACCTCCGATTATATTGTTTATGTTTTAAGGAAACACCTGAAACTACGGGCTCGAAAGAACCTCGCCTCGTAATTACTTATCTGTAGGAACCTTGTTTCCATCAGCGTAGTTGTAGAAACCGATGCCGGTCTTTACGCCAAGCTTCTTGCCACGAACCATCTTACGAAGAAGAGGGCATGCGCGATACTTGGAATCGCCTGTCTCTGAATAAAGAACGTCCATGATAGCAAGAACGATATCAAGTCCGATGTAATCGCCCAGCTCAAGGGGTCCCATAGGATGGTTACATCCAAGCTTCATAGCTGTGTCGATACCTGCGATATCTGAAACACCCTCTGAATATACGAAGATACCTTCGTTGATCATAGGAACAAGGATTCTGTTAACAACGAAGCCTGCTGCCTCGTTAACCTGTACAGGAGTCTTTCCGAGATCCTCAGAGATCTTCTTGATCTTATCAACGTACTCATCGGGAGTGTTGGCGCCCTGGATAACCTCAACCAGCTTCATAACGGGAGCGGGATTGAAGAAGTGCATTCCGATGATGGGCTTTGCAAGGCCTGAGCCAATCTCTGTGATTGAAAGAGATGATGTGTTTGAAGCAAAGATACAATCGGGATTCTTAACGATGTTGTCCTGAAGCTCCTTGAAGAGGTTCTTCTTGATATCCATTACCTCAAGAGCAGCCTCAACTACGAGATCAGCATCTGCGCAGATGTCATTAAGACCTGTCTGGATCTTGGCTGTGATAGCATCAGCCTCTTCCTGTGTCTTCTTTCCCTTGGCAACCTGCTTATCAAGACCCTTCTTGATCTTGGCAAATCCGCCCTCAGCAAACTCAGTCTTGATATCGCAAAGATAAACCTTCTCTACGCTTGCAGCCTGAGCAAATGTCTGGGCAATACCTGAACCCATTGTACCTGCACCAATTACAGCAACTTTCATTTTTATTCCCTCCTAGTTTTTATATGCTTAAATGTGTGTTATGCGTTCTTAAAGTCAACAACCTTAACCTTAGCGGGGTCGTCTTTCTTTCTTAAGAAGTTGGCCATGCCTTCCTTCTGATCCTCTGTCTCGAAGCATGAACCAAAGAGCTTCTCCTCGATAACAAGAGCTGCGTCGATGTCTGTCTGACGTCCGTCGTTGATAGCCTTCTTGCAAGCACGAACAGCGATTGGAGCGTTTGCAGCGATCTGATTAGCCATCTTCTCGGCAGCTGCAAGGAGCTCTTCCTGAGGATATACGGCATTTACAAGACCGATTCTAAGAGCCTCGTCTGCCTTGATGTTTCTTGCTGTATAGATGAGCTGTTTAGCCATTCCGTCGCCGATGAGACGGGCAAGTCTCTGTGTTCCGCCAAAGCCGGGAGTAATTCCAAGGCCAACCTCGGGCTGACCGAACATAGCGTTGTCTGAGCAGATACGGATATCGCAGCTCATTGAGATCTCGCATCCACCGCCCAGTGCAAAGCCGTTAACGGCTGCGATAACAGGAACAGGGAACTGCTCGATCTTGCGGAATACGTCGTTGCCTTTTTTGCCGAAAGCCTCGCCCTCAGCCTTTGTAAGTGTGCTCATCTCTCCGATGTCTGCGCCTGCAACGAATGACTTCTCGCCTGCGCCTGTAAGGACAACGGCTCTTACAACGTTAAGGTCAAGAGCAGAAAAAGCAGCATCGAGATCCTCAAGAACCTGTGAGTTAAGGGCGTTGAGAGCCTCAGGTCTGTTGATGGTGATAACAGCAATCTTGTCTTTTAATTCGCAATTAACAAAACCCATTTTATGCCTCCTATATGAATGATTTACTTTTATCGTGATATACGCCTGACTCCGCTTACACTCCCGTCAGGCTACATACATTCGGAATACGGCCTATCGGCCTGCTTCCTCATGTATGTTCGGTTAACAAATTGATAACGACTGTACTGCGCAAGCGCAGCAGTCGTTATCAGCTTGTTTCCCTATATCACTCATACTTCTCTACGATTGTTGCGCAACCCATTCCGCCGCCGATGCAAAGAGTTGCAAGGCCCTTCTTGGCATCCTCTCTTCTTGCCATCTCGTGAAGAAGAGTAACAAGGATACGACATCCTGATGCTCCAACGGGATGTCCGAGAGCGATAGCGCCGCCGTTTACGTTAACCTTGCTCATATCAAAGCCAAGGTCCTTTGCAACTGCAACTGACTGAGCAGCAAATGCCTCGTTGGCCTCAATAAGGTCGATGTTGTCCAGTGTAAGACCTGTCTTCTTGAGAACCTTCTTTGTAGCAGCAACAGGGCCGATACCCATAACCTCGGGCTCAACACCTGCAAGAGCTCCGCCTACCCATGTAGCCATGGGCTTGATTCCCAGCTCTTTTGCCTTCTCTTCGCTCATAACTACGATAGCAGCAGCACCGTCGTTGATACCAGATGCGTTACCTGCAGTTACAAGGCCGCCCTCTTTGCCTGAGCAGCATTTAAGCTTTGAAAGTGTCTCAACGGTTGTGCCGGCACGAGGTCCCTCATCAACCTTGAAGTCTACCATTTCCTTTTTAACCTTAACGGGAACAGGAACGATCTCGTCGTTGAACTTGCCGTCAGCCATAGCCTTCTCGCACTTCTGCTGAGAATTAGCTGAGAACTCGTCGAGCTCTTCTCTTGTAAGTCCCCATCTGTCGCAGATGTTCTCTGCTGTGATCATCATGTGATAGTGATTGAATGCATCTGTAAGAGCATCGTTTACCATGGTATCTACAACTGTTCCGTTGTTCATACGATATCCGAAACGTGCATTGGGAAGTGCGTAAGGAGCCATTGACATGTTCTCCATACCACCTGCTACTACGATATCAGCCTCGCCGGCTAAAATGAGGTCTGCTGCCATATTGACACAGTTAAGACCTGATCCGCATACTACGTTAATTGTTACTGCAGGTACCTCATTGGGAATTCCTGCCTTGATGGATGCCTGTCTGGCAACGTTCTGTCCAAGTCCTGCCTGGATAACGCAGCCCATGAGTACCTCATCAACCTGATCAGGCTTAACACCTGCTCTGTTAAGGGCTTCCTTGATTACTATAGTACCGAGATCTGCTGCAGGTGTGTTGCTGAGAGCTCCGCCCATCTTACCGATAGCTGTTCTGCAAGCGCCTGCCAAAACTACTTTCTGTGCCATAAAGTATTACCTCCGTTTTTGAGAAATCTTGTGGTTGTTGCTGTTCAAAATTTGTGTGTTAAAATTTTGTCACAGCAATTTTATTGTAGCACAGCACTTATGCATTTGCAACAAAAATAGCTCCCCGCAGGGAGCTATTTTATAAAAAACTAATGACTTGATTGTTATTTAACAGTCTTTTATACTTCAGGTTCAATAAGACCGTAGGTGTTACCCTTTCTCTTGTAGACAACATTTACCGCATCGGTCTCGGCGTTAACGAAAACAAAGAAATTGTGACCCAGAAGTTCCATCTGAACACAGGCATCCTCAGCGTACATAGGCTTGGGATCGAACTTCTTCATACGCTCGATACGGATCTCCTCGTCATCCATGTAGTCCGCCTCGATGTACTCCTTCTTGAAGTTGCTGGCCTCGGCCTGCTGCTTGTCAACCAGTTTGCTCTTGTACTTCTTGAGCTGTCTCTCAATTACTTCCTCAACAAGGTCGATGGAAACATACATGTCATTGCTGACCTGCTCGGCACGGATGATCTTGTGCTTAACAGGGATTGTAACCTCGATCTTATGTCTCTCCTTGTCTACGCTAAGTGTTACGTTAGCATTGGTGTCCGGAGTAAAGTATTTCTCCAGCTTGCCAATCTTCTCTTCTACTGCTGATTTCAATCCGGGTGTTACATCAATGTTCTTTCCAACGATAGTAAATTTCATGCAATCATCCCCTTTACTGCGCCAATTTACGGCTATTTAGTGTTACAAGTATTATATCATTGAACAATACACACTTGCAATTTTTAACCGCAAATTGATTATTATCTTTTCGTTAATTATATGCTTTTTGTACAAAATGCACAAAAAATAACCTTTGTTTTCCATTGTACGAAATCCACCCATATCCCATTATTTTTGTGGATAATGTGGATAACTTCGTGTATAACTCATAAAATCGCCGTTTATGTTTTACCGTTTGTGGATAACTTTTGGGAAAAGAACTTTCGAAAACCTTTAATTTACTGTTGACAAACCAGATTCTGTGCAAAAGGGAGATTTTTGCAGCAAAGTGAGCCATGCACAAACTAAAAATAAGGCTGGGGTAAGTTTACTTAACCCCAGTCTTATTTTTTGGTTTGTATACGGCGAATGCCGTGAAACGAGGAACGGCGCAGCTGTTCCGAGTGTGCAGGGCGAACGACGGAAAGCAAGGAACAGCGCAGCTGTTCCGAGTGTGCAGGGCGAACTCCACAAATCCGGGCGCAGCGCAACAAATAAAAAGAAGCCATGTTCATCTCTGAACATGGCTTCTGTGATTTTAGAAGATCCTTCTTACAGCAAGTACTGTTCTGTATCCGGCATCTGAAATCTTAATACCGGTCTTGGCTGTAGAAGCGTGTACGATCTGTCCGTTTCCGATGTAGATAGCTACGTGACCGGAGTAGCAGACAATGTCACCGGGCTGTGCGTTTGCAAGTCCGTCAACTGCTGCACCTACAGATCTGTCAGCACCGGAGGAATGAGGAAGGCTAACACCGAAGTTAGCATATACGCTCATAACGAATCCGGAGCAATCGGCACCATTTGTAAGTGATGTGCCGCCGTAAACATAAGGATTACCAACGAACTGCTGAGCAAACTGAGCAACTGCGGAACCGATGGAGCTGGTAGCTGTTGTGTAGGAGCTTGCTGAATTGTAGCTGGATGATCCTGAACTACTCTTGGTACTTGACTTGGCAGCCTTGTTAGCAGCTTCTCTTGCAGCTCTTTCCTTAGCAAGACGTGCTTCCTCTTCTGCCTTGGACTCAGCCTTAACGAACTCAGTGGAAAGTGTTACATAATCAAGGGAAACGTATCCGTCACCTTCCTCGATACTAACCTTAACCCACTCATCGAGCTCTTCCTCAACTACAAGCTGATCCTCTATAGGTACGAGACCGAGAACCTCTGCATCAAGGCTTGGGCCTCCCCTAACTTTAAGTGTTGTAGTGGTAACTGTTGCGATCCTGGTTCCAACCTGCTTGGCCAGCTCAACCGCGTCATCACCTGTGACACAGTACTCGCCCTTTACATAGCCTTCAACAGATCCGGACTTGATCTTGTACCAGCCGTTGGTCTCCTCGATGAAGGTACCAACTGACTTGTCATAAAGCTTACCTACTACCTCGCCCTCGTTCTCATCAGGGAGATCACGAACGTTTACGTAATCATTAACCTGAGCGATAACAAGAGTCTTGAACATCTCTTCCTCAGACTGCTCTTCCTCGGTAACCTCTGTCTCCTTGGAAGTATTCCTGATAACAGCACCTGTCGCACTCTGGATATCTGAAAGAATGCTGTTGGTAATAGCTGAAGCTGTAGGTGTTACATCTGTCTTGGTGTCGGATGCCTCAATGGCCTCTGCCACTGCTGACTTGCTGGTGCTGGCCGCTGCATCAGCGTCCTGCTGCTTGTCATTCTCAACCGACTCCTGAAGATTTGAAAGTGAAACCTGATTGCTGCCGAGAGCATAGGTGATACCTGCCTGCGGCAGTACACTTGTAACCTTATTAGATGTTGCGTATGAATCTATACTGTAGTTTGTAAATACTAGTGCAGCTGTCATAGTAAAAGCCGCCAGCCGCATTATTGGTCTTTTCAAAACTAACCTCCGAATAAATGTTACGAATTTGTTACATCTTTTAAAAATATACGCCACATCTATTCATTTGTCAACTTAATTCTAAATTTTCTATTAAATCACTTCGCTTTTCCGACCATGAAATCCTGAACGGAAGTAACTGCGTTAGCGCCGTCAGCTACTGCTGTTACAATCTGGCGAAGCCTCTTAGCCCTTGAATCACCTGCAACAAAGATACCGGGTGCTGATGTAGCTCCGTCCTCTCCTGCGATTACGTAACCCTTCTCATCGCACTCAACAATATCTGCAAAAAGATCTGTTGAAGGATGGATACCAATGGCAACAAAAATACCGTCGACATTAAGGTCAGAAATTTCTTTTGTCTTAACATTTTCAACTTTCAGGTTATTTACCTTATCATCACCCTCGATCTCCTTAAGTACGCTGTCCCAGATAACCTCAACGTTCTCAAGTCCGAAAAGCTCGTCCTGAAGGATCTTGGTTGCTCTGAGCTCATCTCTTCTGTGGATCAGGTAAACCTTGCTGCAGAATCTTGAAAGGAAGATAGCATCCTCAACAGCCACATCTCCGCCGCCGTTTACTGCTGTTACCTTGCCTCTGTAGAAGGCACCGTCGCAGGTTGCGCAGTAGGAAACGCCCTTACCGATGAACTCTTCCTCACCGGGTATCTGGAGCTTGGAGTGGTGAGCGCCTGTGGCAAGGATGATGGTGTGTGTCTCAAACTCGCCGTTATCAGTTGCTACCTTATAAACAGGAGCCTCCGTGTCAGAGCCCTTTGAAATGCAGGTAACGCCTGTAACTGTTGCATCAACGAACTCAGCGCCGAGCTTGTCAGCGTGCTCTCTGAATTTCATTGCAAGATCAAATCCGTTAACTCCGGGAATTCCCAGATAGTTGTCAACTTCGTAAGTGTCAATGATCTGACCTCCGCTGACAGGATTTTTCTCTATAATAAGCATGTTGAGTCCTGCTCTCTTTGCATATACAGCAGCTGAAAGACCAGCAGGGCCGGAACCGATAATAATAAGATCGTACATAGTGTTTATCCTCCTTTAAGAATAATCGTTTGTTAAAAGAACTATGATCAGAATACCACAAATTTTAAAAAATGCAATACATACAATTAAATTTTATACAATTTAAATCCATGCCCCGTCAATCGTGATTATCTGTCCGGTAAGATAGAAGGGTGCTTCCGCCAGTTTAAGCACCATATCAGCCACTTCCCGGGCGTCTCCCATCCTTCCCGCGGGAATCTCCTCCTCCAATCCTTTAAGATCCTCGCTTGTAAGGTGCCTCCTGTTCATATCCGTGTCGATCACACCGCAGGAGACCGCATTCACCTGCACATTGCTTGGCGCCAGTTCCTTGGCAAGAGCCTTGGTAAAAGCATTGACTCCGCCCTTGGACGCGGAATAGGCAACCTCGCAGGATGCTCCAACAGACCCCCATACCGATGAGATGTTGATAATGCGGCCGCTTTTTCTTTTGACCATACCCGGAATAGCTCCGGTGCACATATAGAACAGGGAATCCAGGTTCGTGCCCATGACGCTGTGCCAATCCTCGGCGGTCATGTCGGTGAGAAGCCCCATCCAGGCAATCCCCGCATTGTTAACGAGAATATCCACCTCCGGGATCCGGGAAAAGAGCTTTCTCACGGCCTCAGGGTCTGAGACATCGCAGATAAAGGGCGAGCACTTTACGCCGCAGGTTTTTTCAAGTTCCCGGGCAAGGGCCACCAGCTCTTTTTCGCTCTCCTTACAGGTAATGTAAAGCTCGTCTCCGGCCTCGGCAAAAGAGACAGCTATTGCCCGTCCAATCCCTCTGGACGCGCCGGTTATAAGTACTTTTCGGTTCATTTCGATACCTCTTTTTACTATTATAAAAAGAAACGCCGAAGGCATTATGCCCCCGGCGAAATTATATCAGATAATATGCCTTGCAGGTACATCTTCAGCACTTGGCTAAAGCCTCGAGGACAGTTTCTTCTACGAAGGGCTTGGCCACAAATTCACAGGCGCCAAGCTTTACGGCCTCCATCATCTTGTCTTTCTGGCCGGCGGCGGTGACCATCACCACCTTAGCGTCAGGGAACTGCTCGCGGATCCTTCGAAGGGCTTCGATGCCGTCCATCTCGGGCATAGTGATGTCCATGGTGACAATGTCGGGCATGAGCTTGGGATACATCTCTACAGCCTCTTTGCCGTTTATTGCTTCGCCTTTTATACTGTAACCTGCTCTGTTCAGGATATCTGTGAGGATCCTTCTGGAAGTTCTGGAATCGTCAACTATCAGTACGCTCTTCATATCTATGCCTCCGATGCTTTCATGCCAAGAGAAATATCTTTTGAAACAGCGATAATATATTTAGCCTCTCCGCCGTGGGTGTAGACAGGCAGAACCATCATCTCGTCACAGCTGACTTCAGTGAAGGAAACCGTGAATTCAGGGGGCTCCAGCTCAATCTTCACGTCATTTTTGCTCATCTCGCTGGCGTAAAGTCCGTTGATACAGTTAATAACCTCGCAGACAGCATCCAGTGCGTCTTCCCTGGTCTCGATGAATTCTTCCTTGGTGTAGGCGATGGCCATTTTCCGAAGGTCCTCATACTTGCCGGAGATGGCAATGGTGGCGTTTCTGTCACCGTGGAACTTCTGATAGCCGATAACCTCGTCCTTGATCCTCCCTACCGTATAAGCCTGTCCCAGGCACAGATGGTTGTCCATGAGGCGGTACAGGTTCTTGATACCCATGATAAACATTTCTCTGTAGGAAGGATTTGAAGTGTTCAGGAAAATGGGAACAGCCTGCTCTATATCTCCCGTCTTGAGGGCAGACATATCGCTCTCGGTGAAGCCGTGATTCTTCTGGAATTCCTCTTCAACGGATTTAAGCTGCTCCATGGTAAGATAACCCTTGTCCACAACGGCCTGGAGAAAAGCAAGGTACGTATTGCCCTGCAGCTCCAACAACCTTCCGACCTGAGCCTGAGAAAGGTATCCCTTCTCGATGGCGATATCGCCGAAACGTTTGTCCATGGACTGCTGAAGCATGTTGACCTGCTCCGCCTGAGCTATGGTCATGAGCTTCTCAGCCACGGCGATAACCCCCAGCTTGGCACGGTTGAATTCCTGTTCTTTATATGCCTCGAGAAGCTGGGATTTGGTGAGCATTCCCCGCTCCACGAGATAATATCCGATCAGTCTGTCTAACATCCGTCGCTCCTTTTTATAAGCGCAAAAAACAAGGGTGCTACTTCAATTCTAGACTAATATACGTTCATTAACAAGCAATTTATAGTTTTATAAGATTTGTTACTTGTCGCTGTTAAGGTCAGACATAGCCTGCTTTAAGGCCTGCTGAACTGCGTCATCTGCTGCCGGTCCCACGGGCTTTGCAGGGGCCTTTTTGGCTGTTGCTGCAGCTGCCTTCTGAAGGTCGTTCTCAAGTGCCGCGATCCTCTCCTTGGTAATAACAAGGCCGTGGCCCTGAGGATTGATCCTTACGCCGTCTTTGTCCATGGCGAACTTAACGATATCCCTGTAGCTGAAGATACCTACGTTCCAAACGCCGGCTTCCCTGCCAAGCTTACTGAACTCAAAGCCGTCAGTGTATATAGGAAGGAACTGCTTGTCATCTTTGGTCTTCATTACAAGGAACCTGATCTTGGTGTCCTTGGTGAACTTGAGCTGTCCGTTCTCTCCCATCTCTGCAGGCCCCTCATGCTGCATGGGCACCATGAACTTGGCATTGCGAAGAAGTGAAAGCATTCTCAGCTCTTTTGCCTTGAGAACTTCGGGACGCTTCTCGTACTTAACCGGCCACTTGAGCTCCTCTAAGAAATCAAGCATCGCAAAGTTGAGCTCCGGGTTTTTGGGGCTCTTGTCATTGTCGGCGCGGCCCCACTCCATGGGTGAAGGCATGATCTCTTTTCTCTTGATGCGGGCTCTGTAAGCGCCGTTGTCGACGATCAGGTTCTCGATTCCCACATAATAGAGGAAATCGTAGAAATTCTTCTTGTTAGGGTCGTTGCCCTCAACTTCTATCGGGCACTCACGGGCGGTGAGCTTTCTGAACTGGGCCTCAAAGATGCCTGCAACCTTCTCCGCCAGCTCTTTTTCAAAATATACATTGGCAAAACCGTTGTCGATGAAAGGATAGCCGGTGGTGTTATCGTAAAGCACGAACAGGCTCTTGGCGTTCCTGAGTCTGTCGATGAGTTCGTTGTAAACCTTGCGGTGGTTGGCCTTGAACTCGGGCAGCGGAGACTTTCTGTTGAAAACCTCCATGGTTGTAAGAAGGAACAAAAGCTCCTGTCCTGAGAGGAACTTCAGCGTGTCGGGGGAGAGGTCCTCGTCGAATACCATCTCGCCGATCTCGTCCTTGCGCTCAGGGGACACGGTCTCCTCGATCACGTCGTTCTCGTGGTCCTTGACGTTGACGGGGTTGATACGCTGAATCACAGGCCACTCAAGGTCTGCGTAAGGATCCTGGTCTCCGTCTTCCGCTGCTGCGCTGCCGGCGCTGTTCTTGCGGCCGGGCATCTCATGGTCCTGAACCTCGCGAAAATCATGAATATCCGCGCTCTCATCATTCCGGTCAAAAGAGCCATCACTATCCGGCTCATTGTTGTAGTCGTGAGTTTCTTCCTCGCGGAAATCGTGGTGCTGCTTCTTGCGGCGGGGTTCGCGGTCATCACGCTCTTTGCGGTTGTCGCGGTCGTCGCGTTCTTTGCTGCCGTGGTCTTTTCCGGTGCGCTCATCGCGGTCATCGTCGCGCTCGTCGTCGCGGCGGGGCTTCTTGCGGCGGGCCTTCTGCTCCTGCAGCTCCTCCTCGTTTACGTCTTTTTTCTTTTTGCTGAATCTGTCAAATAATCCCATTAAAAAATAATCCTCCAAAAAAACTGTGTATGGGTGGTGCTTGTGGCACGGGCCTTTACGGTGCTTAGCGGCCGCGATGCGGCGTGTGGGGTGCTAAACCGGCCTGCGCTCTTTTACTCGTTGTAGAAAACTTCCGACACTTTTGCCAGGTACTCAGGATCCTTGCTGCCTGCGGATTCATAGGGTGAATGCATAGCCAGCTGGGCAAGTCCGATATCCACAGTGCTCACTGAAACCTGAGCTGTTGAAATATTGCCGAGGGTTGAGCCGCCTGCCATATCGGAACGGTTCACAAAGGTCTGATAAGGAACTCCGGCCTTCTCGCAAAGGAGTTTGAACCTGGCAGCCGAAACAGCATCGGTTGTATATTTCTGATTGCCATTGTACTTTATCACAATTCCCTTATTCATAACAGGCCTGTTTACAGGATCTGCTTTGTCGGGATGATTGGGGTGCACGGCGTGGGCATTGTCGGCAGAGATCATGAAGCTGTTTGCAATTGCAGTGTAATACTGCTCCTCTGTTCTGCCAAGGCCGGCGTTGATACGCCTCAATGTATCCTTAAGGAAAGTGGAGTCTGCGCCCTGCTTGGTGCCGCTTCCGACTTCCTCATTATCAAAAACGCAGTGGACGGCCACATTCTCTTTTGCCGAGGAATTAAGAAAGCCCTCGAAGCTGGTGTAGACGCACTCCTGGTCATCGAGCCTTGCGCTGGAGATGAACTCCTCGCGGCTGCCCCAGAAAGTGGGCTTCACCCTGCCGTAAAGGAACAGGTCGTGACCAAGAATGTCACCGGGTTTCACGCCGGCGGCCTGAGCTACCAGGTCAAAAAACATAGCTTCGGAATCAGCGTCTCCGAAAACCGGAAGCATGTCAGCCTGGGCGTTGTACTTGTAGCCGTCGTTGGCCTCGCGGTTCATGTGGATGGCAAGGGCCGGGAGCATCAGAAGATCTCTGTCGATGTTGACGAGCTTTGTTGTGAGCCTGCCCTTATCGCTTATAACTACGCGGCCTGCTACGGACAGCGGTCTGTCGAACCACTGGGCGCACAGCATTCCGCCGTACTTCTCAACGTTTAGTTTGATATAGGCGCCGGCGGCCTCCATCTCGGGATTCTCCTTGATCTTGAAGCTGGGAGAATCGCTGTGGCTGGCGATCATGTTAAAGCCGGCAAAGTCAGCCTTGGGAATCCTGAAGGAAATGATGGACGAATCGTTTCGTGTTACGAAGTAGTCGCCCGGGGTTAGAGACCACTCTTTTCCCTCAGAAAGCTCAGTAAAGCCGGCCGCTGTGAGCTGCTTCTTAAGATTGTCCACCACGTGGAAGCAGGTGGGGGACGCGTCTATGAAGTCCAGCATACGGCGGACCGTAGAATCGTAGGTTGATTTGGGCCTGCGAGCCGATGATGTTGCAGGTTTATCGGCGGTCTTGGGACGACGGGCCGATGATGTTGCGGGTTTATCTTCGGATTTTCTTGGCATATTGGTACCTCGTTTGTGTGCTGATTTATGTTCTGTAAAGCCGGCGTAAAATGCGCCGGGAATCTCGTCTTTGTGACAAAAACAAGTATAGCATAAAATCAGGAAAACCGTTGCTAAAAATGCGGTGGTATGTTATTATGTAAGCGCTTACATTTTGAAGATTATTTGTGGTTTTTATCTTTTTTATGAGCAAGGAGAATTGGGGATGACAAGAGAAGAAACTTTTAAGATGCTGGGTGAATATGTGGACTTTCTGCTGGATAAATCCGATGCGGAGCACCCTTACTGGAATATCGAGAATATCAGGGCCGGGAAGCCCAACAAATGGAACTATATCGACGGATGCATGATCACCAGCGTGCTGTCACTGTATGAGATGACCGGGGATAAGAAATACCTGGATTTTGCGGACAGTTTTGTTGGCTGGTTTGTTCAGGAGGACGGCTCCATCAAGACCTACAGCGCCGAGGAGTACAACCTGGACAACGTCAATCCCTCCAAGAATCTCTTTAAGCTCTATGATCTGACCGGCAAGGAGAAATACAGAAAGGCCATGGACACCGTGCGGCTGCAGCTGGCCACAATGCCCAGGACCAAGGCCGGCAACTACTGGCACAAGAACATTTACCCCTGGCAGGTTTGGCTGGACGGCATGTATATGGCGCAGCCTTTCTATATGGAATACGAAAAGCGCTACAACAAGATGCAGGGGTGCCTGGATTCTTTCAAGCAGTTCAAGAACGTTGAGGCGCTGATGAAGGATCCCAAGACCGGGCTCTACTATCACGGCTACGACGAGAGCCGCGAGATGTACTGGGCTGATCCCGAGACCGGCTGCAGCCCGAATTTCTGGCTCAGGGCTCTTGGCTGGTTTACCGTTGCTTTGGTTGATACAGCAGAGGCCATGGACGAGTCCATGTACTACGAGCTTCGCTATCTTCAGACAATGCTCAAGAATCTGGCTGACGCGCTTCTGCCCTACCAGGATGAGAGCGGAATGTTCTATCAGGTTGTAGACCGCCCGGATGCTGAAGGGAACTACCTGGAGACTTCAGGTACAGCGCTGATCGCCTATGGACTTCTTAAAGGTGTTCGTCTTGGATATCTGCCACAGCGCTTTGAGGCTGTGGCTGAGAAGGCCTTTGACGGAATCACATCCAAGTACCTCTCCCGCAACGAGGACGGCTCGCCCAAGCTTGGCGGCATCTGTCTTGTGGCAGGCCTTGGCGGCGCTCAGCACAGGGACGGATCTTTGGAGTATTACTTCTCCGAGCCCGTGGTGGAGAATGAGGCTAAGGGCGTTGCGCCGCTGATACTGGCTTATACTGAGCTGCTGCGGAGGCAGTGATGGACGGACGTTCCGGGCATGATGCATACGGGGATGTTTGGAGTTGGTGCATAGGCAGTGATGAGCCGAACTATATTGAGAAAATTGAATTGTTACGCGCCGGATGTGCCGGCGCTTTCTTTTTTGGGAAGAAACCCTACTGATGTACAAATTTTCTCAATGTACACTCAAATTACAAACACCTAATCTTTTCCCTCTCCATATTCTTAATTACCATTCACACTTTTCAAGACAGCATTCTTGTCTATTCACTGACATTACAATGATTTGACTTTATAAATTGAAGTATAAATAACAATGATTCAAGGCATAAGCGGTAATACGGCACAGAAATCAGGTCTGAGATGTGCTATAAACTTGGAATAAAGGTATATTCGGCACAGAAAAAATGCAGAAAAAAATTATGCATGTGCCTAATTCAAGGCATAAGCAGTAATGCAGCACAGGAATCACATCTGAGATGTGCCATAAACTTGGAATAAAGGTATATTCGGCACAAAAAAAGTGCGGAAATAAATTATGCATGTGCCTAATTCAAGGCATAAGCAGTAACGTAGCACAGAAAGATCCGGATTCTATGATTTTTATAAGCCACAAATTCAAATATCTGAGGATTTAGGCACACTAATCACATCTGAGATGTGCCGGATTTTTACAAACAAATACGATTAGGCTCACGCATGGCTAGCAAGCAGCCTCCTCAGGCAGATCATGCGTGAGCCTAACACCTCATGGATAGTAACCAGTTATCATTTGCTAATCCCTCTCAAACCCTCCTCAATAATGTATAATTGGAATTAGCTGTAAACACAGACATCAGAATCAATGGAGCTCGAAAACATGAAATACAATAAATCAAAACGCCGACAAAAGCCTTACATAGCACTTAAATCAGCTCTGCCAATCTTCATGGCACTGATCATGTTCATAACCCTGGCAGGATGCGGCAAGGCTAAACCCGCCGCACCGATAGAACTGCCTGTTGCTGAAAGCAGCTTCACTGAAGCCCCCGCGAATAATGACACTCAATCACAGGAATCGCAAGAATCTGAGCAATCTGCCCAGCAGGAGTCTCAATCTGCCGACACACAAAGCACCTCAGCACAAGAATCTGCTGCAGACACAACTCAGGCTGACCAGCAAGATGCATCGCAGGTGACGGAACAGGCCGCCGCACAAGATACCCAGCAAGCCTCTGCCCAGGAGACTCAGCAGAATGCCCAGAACACTACTCAGGACTCTCAGCAGCCCACCGCCACAGAGCCCCTGATTGACGAAGACGGCGTCTACACCACCAAGGAGGACGTTGCGCTCTACATCCACACCTATGGCAAGCTTCCTTCCAACTTCATCACCAAGAAAGCCGCCAAAAAGCTTGGTTGGAGCGGAGGTTCCCTTGAGGACTATGCCCCTGGCAAATGCATCGGCGGCGACTACTTTGGAAATTACGAAGGCCTGCTGCCCGAGGACAAGGAATACCACGAATGCGACATCGACACCCTGGGCAAAAGCAAGCGCGGCGCCAAGCGCATAATCTACTCCGACGACGGCTACATCTACTACACCGGCGACCACTACGAGAGCTTCGAGCTGCTGTATGAACCGTAATCCACACCCACTCCGATAATCACAGTACACACGGGGCCCGCTGCTATTACCTTCTTCAGAAATCGCAGCGCCAAATCACACCCACGAAAGGTTGACGACATGGAAAAAGTATTCTACATAGATCTTAAAGACATCACCAATAAGAGCGAACTTCACCGGCTGCTCTCCCGGGAACTTCCGCTTCCCGACTACTACGGCAATAACCTGGATGCTCTCTACGACGTTCTCACCGACAACGGCGATAGCTGGAATCTGATCTTCTACAATCAGCCCAAGTCTCCATCTGAGGAATTCGAGAAGTATCTAGGCAAACTAAGGAAGATGTGCGCCCGCGCCGCATCAGAATGCGACAATCTGCAAATACGATTCTTCCCGTAAACCCGGGGCGCGAGGCCAATGCGCCATTCCCCACGACGACCACGAAACCAATCCACTATCCTATTAAGAGGGAAAAGAAATTGAGTCTGACAATACACGTATCAAAAACCGACGGGGATTTTTCCACCATTCAGGAAGCCATTAACGCTGTCCCCTACGAAGAAACCGCAACCATCCACATCTCGGAGGGCGTTTATAACGAGAAGATCTTTTGCGAGAAAAGAGCCATCACTTTAATCGGGGATGGAGTAGACAAGACAATTCTCTGCTTTGATGATTATGCCAACGAAGTTATGGAGGACGGCAGCAAGCGCGGAACCTTCAGAAGCTACACTGCATTCTTTGGCGGCGACAGAGTCCATATTAAAGATATGACCATAAGAAACGACGCCGGTGACGGCAGAGCCGTGGGCCAGGCTATTGCTGTTTATGCCGATGCCGATATTTGTTTCTTTGAAAATGTGAAAATGACAGGATGCCAGGACACGCTGTTCTGCGCACCTCTTCCCAGACAGGAGCGAAAGAAAAACGGCTTCCTCGGCCCAAGAGTTATGACAGAAAGGCGACTCACCAGCCAGTACTATAAGAACTGCACCATAACCGGTGATGTGGACTTTATATTTGGCGGCGCTGACGCCGTATTTGATGACTGCACCATCATCTGCAACGACAGAATGCATGTTGGTTTGACAGTGGCGGGAAGCTCGCCCGCAGGTTCCGCCACTCTCGATAAAGACCAGATAGACACCAGGGAGCGCTTCATCAACGGCTACATTACCGCGGCCTGCGGCCTAAGCCGGGACCTCGGCTTTGTCTTCAGGAACTGCCGTATTGGCGGAGCTGAGGGATGCGAAGAAGGCTCAGTATTTCTGGGGCGTCCCTGGCGGGATGAGGCAAAGAGTGTTTTCTTACACTGCACTATGGACAAGACCATTGCTCCTGAGCGCTTCTCCGGCTGGGGCGGGATCACAGTGGATCAACCTGAGACCTTTTATGGGGAATTCGGAACGATTTTAGCCGGTCCCTCCATCATCTTCGCAGATCTCTCCCAAAAGAACTCCTGGGTAAAGGATATCAGCGAGTCAGAGGCAGCCGCCATCAGCAGCCGCGCAGATTTGATTGTAAAAAGAATCTGCGGATGAGGCGCTCATAATAATCTTCAAACAGACGCAATGAATAGATTTGCAATAAAACAGGGACACTTCACACCGGCTCCGAAAGGCAGTCAGTATGAAATGTCCCTGTTGTTATTTTGCATCCAAATAAGTCAATCAGAACCGTCCCCGGTGACTTAGAACCGTCCCCGGTGGCTTTCCAATCAGAACCGTCCCCGGTGGCTCAGCCGATGTCTTACGCTCCTGAATACACAAGCCAGATGAACAGATATCCGACGCACACAGCAGTCAGTGTGAAGGGCACACCGATCTTCATGAAGTCACCGAAGGATACCTCGTAACCTTCTTTTCTGAGCATGCCCACACCGGCGATGTTGGCAGATGCGCCGATAGGTGTAAGGTTTCCGCCGAGGGTCGCACCGATCAGAAGACCGAAGTACAACAGCAGAGGACTTACATTCATAACAGCTGAAAGGCTGGCCAGAACCGGAAGCATCGTAGCAACGTAAGGAATGTTATCGATGAAGGCGGAGATCACAACCGAGCCGAATACGATAACTGTATACAGAAGGAATACATTTCCCTTTCCGGCGCTGGCAATGAAGTTAGCCAGATCATCGATGATGCCTACTTTAGTGATGCCTGCGATAACGCAGAACAGTCCGCCGAGAAGGAGCATTGTGTCATAGTCTATAGCCTTCAGAGAATGCCACATGCTGTCGGTTCCCTTTGAAAGGAAAATCTCCCAGACAATATTGATGATACCGCATACCATACAGATCACACCGTTGGTGATGTCGGGCTTCTCGGGAATAAAGGAAGCTGCGATGAGAAGTACCACATGCCCCAGCATCATGATGGTGGGAACATAGTCTGTAACTGTTGTCCTCTCGTCGGAGCTGACGGGCTCTTTGTCCTTGCGGAACATGATCATCATGATAGGCACTGTAGCGATAGCGCCAAGCTCAACCGCAAAGAAAATTCCGGGATGACCTTCCATCCAGAAGAAGTCATTGAAGTCCATCTTTGCTGCAGCTGCCAGCATGATTGAAGTGGTATCGCCTACCAGAGTAGCGGCGCCCTGAAGGTTTGAGGAAACCGCGATACAGATGATCATAGGTACAGGTGAGATCTTGAGCTTCTTGCAGATAGCCAGTCCCACAGGAGCAACCATCAGTACAGTTGCAACGTTGTCGATAAATGCTGAGATGAATCCGGAGAAAAGAGACATCAAAATGGTCACCCACAGTACGTTAGGCGCCAGGTCCAGCAGCATCTCCGCTATCCTGTTGGGCATCTTGGACTCGATGAAGTAATCCACGATGACCATAGTACCGAAGATCATCATCAGTACGTTCCAGTCGATGGCCCCGAATACCTCATTAAGCGGAAGGATTCCCAGGATCACAAACACAGCCGCTGTGGAAAGCGCTACGATATGACGCCTCTTGGGCAGCGTGATCATGAGGATGTACATAAGTACAAATAAAATGATTGCGATGGTTTTCAGATTAAACAATTTCTGCCTCCTTAAACGAAAATGAATCAATCGGCTATAAAAAAAGACTCTTATCATAGCCAAAGCTACGATAAAAGTCTTGCTGTCAGTCAATAACGATAACCTTATGCCGGATTCGGATGCCCCAAAGCATCGTCCTGACGGATCCGACAGCCGACACAGATGTCAGCCAGCTACTCCCTTTTATCAGGTGTCAAAATCAGAGTTATTGCGACGCTCTGACCAATTTCTCCGTCTATCTTAAGGGAGAATACGCATCTTGTCAAATTTAAATTGCACACCATCGGCATGAATCTGCCGCCCGAACAGAGTCGCTCCGACGCAAATGTCCGCGCCCGCGCGAACAGCCCCATCACTTATACTTCACGCCTTCGCACACAAAACGCTCTACGCCCATCATCTCAGGCTCTTTATCCGCAGCTCCGATGATCTCCACGTTCCTGAGCACCAGCTCTTTTACATTCTCAGCATAGACACTGCGGCCGCTCATCTCGTCGAAGTTATCCATCATGACAGGTCTCTCGGGCACTCGCTCCGCCTCAGGCAAAAATGTCGCCTTGATATTCTCAAACTCGAGCTTTCCAACCGGGCTCTCGGGAAGTCCCGCAGCGCAAAGCACGCAGGCACTAACTCCCTCGCAGGTAATATCTCGTCCCGTAATGGTTCCGATGGCAGGAGTCATCTCATCAACGGGAGCCGCCGCCCTGTTCTGCACGTAATCGCTGTGTCCGTCCGGATCGCAGAAATAGAACATATTCACGGTAAAGGGCATATGCACTCCGTTCATCTTAATCTTCTCAAAAAGGATATCGTCAAGAACCGACCTCTCTCCGCGGCCTCTCCTGGTCTTGATCCTAAGTCCCCTGTCCGTGCCGTCAAAAATGCACTGGGAAACCCTCACATTCTTAACGCCGCCTGCAACCTCGGAACCCACAGTCACGCTGCCGTGCCCGCGCTCAAACCTGCAGTTGCGGATCACCACATCCTCAGTGACCTTGTGATGATTGAGACTCATGTAGTACTTGCCGCTCTTTATGGCCATGCAGTCATCCCCCACGGAAATGACACAGCCAAGCACCTTCACGCCCTTGCAGCTCTCGGGATCCAGCCCGTCGGTATTGGGTGAATCGGAAGGGTTATGTATATACAGATTCAAAAAAGACAGCTCCTCACAGTAGTAGGGATGCAGCGTCCAGCAAGGTGAATTCTGCACAGTAATCCCCTGCACCCTGACATTTCTGCACCTGCACAGGAACATCATGTTTGGCCTCCAGGCGATGCGTTTTTTCTTGGCGTCCTTCCACCAGTCGGAATTCTGCGCATTTCCGTCCAAAGTCCCCCCGCCGATGATATCAATATTCTCCGCATCAATGGCAGTGATCAGGGAAGCGAAATTGTCCAGAGGATTGCCCTCCCAGCTTCCAAGATTGTACTCGTCCTTCTCATCGGTAGTCATGGTCATCCCGGGCAGGACCGGATAATGATTCCTGTCAGTATCTCCAAGGATCACCGCACCCTCATCAAGCCACAGGGTCATGTCGCTCTTAAGGAAAAGAGGCGTCGAATAATAGGTACCCTTTGGCAGATAGACCGTACCATCCTTGGGGCAGGACAAAATAGCCGCCTGCAAAGCGGGTGTATCCAAAGCCTCTCCGTCGCCTTTGGCGCCAAAGGCCTTTACATTAAGGAGCACCGATTCATGCTTTGTGGTAAAAGACTTCTCGCATTCACCGTCTGCTGCCGCCACCCGTATCTTATATTCTCTGTCAGGCAAAAGACCTGTCACCGACACCACATTTCTGTCAGAGCGAAGTCTCTTTTCCCCGTCTATAAATACCTCGAAGGGCTCAGACTGCTGAAATATAGCCTCAGACTCCAGCTCGATGGTCACACTTCTGTTAAAGATTTCGATGATTTCAAAATTCATGATACTTCTCCCCAAAAAATAACGGAACTTTGCTACATACATCATAGCATAGTTCCGTTTTCATTCCTTGTTAATTCATGAAGTAAAACTGCCTTTTTCAGCCCAGTTTATCCGTAAGCGATCTGCTGTTAGGTGCTTGCGGCCCCGGCGCTCACTGAGTATTTATGGAAGCGTCCATGTACTTGATAAGCTCCAGAGCACTTCTGAAATCCTTTTTCTCATTCCGTTCCCGGAAGATGACGTGTCCCTGCCAGGTAGCATCCTGTCTGTATACCACCTGGACCACAAAGGTGGCAAGCTTGCCCTTCTTGTTCTGGACGTTACGGACTCCGTTCATGTCCTGAATGATCTCAATGGGAAGTCTGTCATCGTCAGCCTTCAGAGGATGAACCTTGCGGGCGTTATCTCTGTTCTCTTTCTTAAAGAAACGCTCAGCCAGTCCTCTTTGGGGAAAATCCCACTGGTCCATGAGGTCTTCCATCTTAACAAGAAAATCAGTGGCACTGGTGAAATCTACAGGGGCATCAGCATACTGATGATACAATAATCCCGAAAAATCCCCGTCCTGAACCTGCTCTACACAAACGCAGACCAGATTTTTT
Organism: Butyrivibrio sp. FCS014; assembly: GCF_000526935.1. Classification (GTDB taxonomy): domain Bacteria; phylum Bacillota; class Clostridia; order Lachnospirales; family Lachnospiraceae; genus Butyrivibrio. The sequence continues at coordinate 44,923 of NZ_JAHA01000010.1, forward strand.
GCAAAAAGCATCTGCTTGGTTTCTGCCATTTTGTCTTTAGTTTTCCTTCTGAGAAAATAATCGATAATCATATTAAATTATACCGCTATTTCATCCGTCAGTACAGTGCATTTTGCCTCGGGAAAAGAGAAAACGGCTGACCGGTAAACACCGGCCAGCCGCCCTTTTATTACTTATTCAGTTTGAAGTTACCTGTGTATTACTGGTCTTCTTTTCTCTTGCCTTTAAGAAGAATTACTATTGCAGCTGCTGCGGAAAGGATGATAATCATCACTCTTGCTGCGCCGGATGTTGTCTCATCATCAGTTCTTCCTCTTCTTGCTCCGAGAACTGCTGCGCCATCTGTAGACTGCTCTCTTGTTGCTCCAAGTACTGCTCCGACAGGTGCTGCAGGTGCAGGTGTAGGAGCTGTAGGAGTAGGCTCATCTACGATAGGTGTAGGTGTAGGAGTAGGTGTAGGATCTCCACCGCCTCCGCCAGCGGCTGTGATAACCAGTTGACCGGGTACGTAGGTTACTTTGAAGTTACCCTGAAGCTCTTCGCCTGCGGCTGTGATAGGATATGTTCCTACATCGTTTCCACCTGTGCGGCTCAGTGTGTACTTGACAGTTTCTGCTGCTTCAGCATTAAGGTCAGTATTCTCGGCCTCTACCTTTGCTGTAAATGCAGGATCTGCCTGAGCTGTTGTCTTGCTCTTGTTGTCTGCTGTTACAGTTACAGGTGCGGGTGTGATCTCCAGTGAAGCTGTTCCTTTTGCTACTACCTTGAACTGATTGGATACATCTTCTCCTTCAGCATCAGTTACTTTGAAGTTTGTAAGAGTTGCCTCATCCATGCTGAGTACGTATTCTCCTACATCCTTTGCTGTGCGATCAGCTATTACCTCTGCATCTACTACTGCGTGATAGCTTCTTGCTCCATCTGAGTAGTCATCAGCTTTCTCTCTTGCATCAGACTTGATAGTGAACAGATCTGCTACAAACTCTACTACGTTTTCAGCTGTCTCTCTGATGGCTCTTCCTGCTCTTGCAAAGATACCTTCGTCTGCTTCAGCTGCCTGACGTGCTGTCTGATCTACTGCAACTGCAGTAGCATCAATTTCTGCTGCTTCAGTACCACCAACTTCCCAGCTGATAGTGTAATCGAAATCTGTCTTTTCCTGTCCGTCGTATACTATTGATCCACCGTCAAGAGGTGTTGCGTAGATGATAAACTTCTCATCATCAGGTCTGTCGTATACTGTCAGTGTTCCAAGGTTTTCTACCAAATTGTAGTTGCCTTCGTTTCCTGTTGTCCATGCCAGTGTGTATGTATTGGTTACTACATCAGGTCTTGTAACTGTTCCGGTTGTTGCAAAGTCTACGGTGTCGCCGCCTACCAGTCCGGATATGCTACCTTCTGCTGTAAGAGGAGTTCCGTCATACTTCTTTCTGGCTGTAGGTGTTGTTACTGTAAGATCTCTCTTGAAGATGTTCAGAGGAACTGCCTCAAGAACAGCATCTTCGTAATTCTTGTTCTTAATTGTTACTGTTACGAATCCGATGCTCTCGGATACATTTTTGATAACAGGTGCTGAAGTTGCTTCTACTGTCTGTGCCTGGTCTGCAGTATCAACATATGTGAAGATGATCTCGTCCCCTGCAATCCTTCCGTCTTCAGAAACTGTTACAGTGTGGGTCTGTCCATCATAAGGTCCCTCGAAACCTGTAGCTGTAGGAACTTTACGATCCTTGGCGGGAGTGATGATGAGCTTACCATCCTCATCCAGAACTACTGTGATGTTCTCGTAGTTAGGAGAAGTTGCCACAAAGTCTCCTGATACAAGATTCATCATGTATCCCTCTGCATTGGCATCTGTGCCCTCAGCATGTGCTGCCTTGCCTTCTGCAAGAGCAACGGTGATGGTTTCATCAACTGTTCCAACCTTCTCAAATCCGTCAATGGTCTTGAGTGTTCCGTCATATACTTCTGTTGCGGAATTACCCTTTACATGTACGATCATCTCATCCTTGAAAGGATTGATCGTAAGGGTTCCGGGTGTTACATCAAATGTTACATCAAAGTTACCATTTGCCTCGTTGCTGTTTACAGCAAAGTCATCAGCTGTAACTTCCATTGTGTAAGTATCTGCGTTTGTTCCCTTAGCAGTAACTTTTGCGCCGTCCTGTGCAGGTCCGTTGTAGTAATCATCCAGATACAGATCTGAGCTTGCCTGTGCTGTATATCCGCTTACCGACTGCTCTTCTCCATTGTATTCAACAACATCGCTGTTTCCTGTGATGGTTACTGTTACAGGAAGTTTGTTAATCTGGAGCCATCCGTTAGTTACGGTAAAGGTTACATCGAAGTTGGCTTTATCGGTATTTACAAAGCTGTCTTCTGAGAGATTCATAGGATAAGCTTCCTGCCTTGCATTTGTTCCTGCTGCAATTGCTTCTTCCTGTGAAGGTCCTTCGAATGCTGTGTAAAGAGCTGTAGCATCCTTTCTCTCTCCGCCGTTTGTAAGCCATACACCATCAATGGTATAACCTGTTATGCTCTTAGGTGTTCCATCATAGGTTACTGTATCTGTATTACCGGTTACTTCTACTTCAATCTTTGCCTTCTCGATATTAAGTGTTCCGTTTACTATCTCGAAGCTTACTTCGAAGTTAGGATCTGAGTTGGAGAACAGGCCCTCTGCAAGAGTCATGTCGTACTTGCCAACTGCTGTTCCGGTTGCTATTGCTGCGCTCTGAGCAGGTCCTGTTACCTTATCCAGAGTGTACAGTCCGCTATCATCGGTTATTATTTCCATTTCGTATCCGGTTACCGACTGAGGTGTTCCGTCATAGATAACGGTGTCGCTGTTACCGGTTACTCTTACTACGATGGAGCCTGCTGCAACGATATCAAGATATCCATCTACTACCACGAAGGTTACATCATAGTTAGGATTGATGTTTGTAAACTGTGACTCATCAAGTCCCAGGTAATACTTTCCTACAGAGCCCTGAGTTACTTTAACGGATCCCTGTGAAGGTCCTTCATAATCAAGGGTTGCGCCTTTTGTTCTGTAAGCCCGGTCAGCAGGGACCTCTGAAAGAACATCTGCTTCATAACCTGAAACTGTATGAGGCTTTCCGTCAAATACTATCGGATCAGGATCTGATATATGTCCGGTAATCTGTACTGTTATAGGTCTGGGCTTAACGATCAGCTTGCCGTAATTTACAGTATCGATGATGTAGTTATCTGCGTTTGTTCCGCTATCAAAGATGATTGCAGGATCGCCAACCTTGTTCTCGTAGTAGTGTGTATCACCTTCTACCAGATCATCTTCATCAATAACGTTGTACTTGATACCGCTGAGGCTTCCAAGCTTACCACCATCACCAGCTACCCATCCCTGAACAGCGCCTCGTGCATCGGCATCTGACAGTGTGCCTGATGTTGCAGGCTCAGGATAAGTTGTTATTACAGTAGGTGTTGTAACAGTAAGTTTCTTAGGAGTGATTGTAAGTCCGCCTTCTGCTACGTTGATGGTTACGTTTGCGAAGTTGTGTGCATATTCTTCTTTTACGAAGAAGTGTGCTGCAAGCTGCTGGTCAATTACATCTTTGCTTGTGATCTCAATATCACCTGTGTGTCCGATGTAATCTGCCTTGAATGCAGGATTGGTGATGCTTTCAATAGTGTACTTAGCTGTGTGCGACTGTCCATCATATTCAATGTTGATATTATCTGCCGCGATATTTACTACTATGCCTTCAAGGGCTGTTACTGTAAGAGTTCCGCTCTTGTACTCTATAATGTAGTAGTCACTTCCGGACTGTCCTGTTGAAACCTGTGCTCCGAAAGGAGTGGTCTTGCTCTCGCCAACCTCAGTCTGGCTTCCCGTGAAGGAAAGGGCTGTGATCCTGTGACCATCTACAAGACCTTCTACATAATAGTCTTCTGCTGTAAAGGTACTTACAAGAGGTCTTCCGTCATAGGTCTTGGTCTTACCGTTCGCTCCGATAACGAGTTTCTTCTGATAGTATACAGTTCTTGTTATTGTTCCGCTGGTTGCTATAACCTTAGGAGAATCTACTATCTGTCCACTCTCGTCCTTGATATAGTTGAATACATAACCGCCAAGGCTTGTATTTATCGTGTACTGTCCGCCGGGCATCATGCTCTTTTCAACTGTATCTGCTATGCTGTTGCCATCCATATCCACGAAGTTGACAACGATCTTACCCATCTTGTAATCGTGATAGTAGAATGTGATCACATTCTGAGTATCTGTGTATGTAAAGATATGGGTCTTAACTACTTCTTCAGGATAGTACTTTCTGTCTGCATAAGAAGCATATTCGGGAACGCTTCTCATGTAATCAGGATCAGCCTCAACTGCAGCTACTGTTACACTGGCCTGGCTGCCTGATAACGGCTCAGCAGGTGTATAGTCGGGAGCAACCCTGATCTCGTTGCCGCCATCCATGAAGATGTAACGTACTGTGTAAGTAAGGTTCTCAGGCTTATGCTGGTAAACAAAGGTTACAACATTCTCGCCGTTAGTGAGGATAATCTCCTTTTCAGTTGCATCAGGAAGCATTCCCACTACTGAGGCTGCCTTAACAACCTTTTTATCTCCGGGCTGGAACGCAGGGCTTCTCTCTGTTCTTGAAGGAGCTGCCTCCATTTCTTCCCCGTCTTCGTAGTATATAAATTTTACTGTATAGCTGATTTCGTCAGGAATCCAATAGGTGTATACCGATATGTCTTGTGTCAGAGGTTTATTGAAGTCATACTTCTCGCTGTAATCACTGTCGATATACCATCCACCAAAGGTAAATCCGTCGATCGCTGCAGGTGTTATTGATGATGCTGTTTTATTATGATCGTAGGCCTTGGTCTCAATAACTGTCTGCTGGCCTGTAACGGGGTCAACCTTGACAAAAGTGATGTGTCTTTGCGGTATGATCCAGTTAGCGTAGAGTACAAGACCTGTAGGCATCTTATTATCGCCTGCATATGCTTCTGAGTGGTAGGAATCAGTATACCATCCATCCCAGTCTGCATCGTCTGTAGGCGGTGTTGCTAAAGCCTCCGCAGCTGTGATTTTTCCACTGATGTCACTGCCAAGAGCAATCTGCTCTGTGCTGATAAGTGTACCGTCGTAATTGTTAAAGGTCAGAGGATAGGAATCTGCGAAGTAATAGAAATCAAATCTCAGGCCTTTATAGTTTTCTGTTGCCGTTCCACTATTGTAACTGCCTGTTCCAAGGGTAAAGGTTATATATTTGTTTATATCTTCCCATCCCAGGCCTTTTTTCTTCTGTGCAGCCCATGTAGTAAATTTATTCTTTGTATAACCTGCTATCTCCGGGAACTCGGAATAGTCATAACAATGTTTGAAATGTACTGTTGTGCTCTGGAATAAGCCGTACTTCTTGCCCTCAAAAGTAACCTGACCTGCTTCAGGGCCGTAGTTCTCCAGCCAGTAATTCAGTATCTGTGTAGCATCAGTAGAAAAGTTATGTCTATAAAGCTTTATGGTCTTGCCATCTTCTATCCATGTAATACCGCTTTCACCCTTGCCGGGCATGGTGTTATAGATAACGAACTTGTCTCTGTCTACGTTTGTAAAACTCCAGGCATATTCAGAAGAATATCCTTCATTGAAGATTCTACTGAAGGAATCCGTTATGTCAGAACCGTATTTGGCTTCCAGTGTGTTTCCATAAATACCACCTGATCCGGAATATTTGATCTTATAAACATTTCTGCTGTATTTTACAGTTATAGTGGTGCTGCCATCAGGCAAAACTGTTTTTTCATTAGATTCCTTAAATGTAAAGTTATCTAAATCAAGCTCAGCAGGCTTAGGGCTGCTTGCTGTTGCCTTAACAGAAGAACCAACCTGTGCTGTAGCTGTTGCTATACCAATATAAGAGTATTCTGTATCATTGGCATTTTCAATCGTGTAAACCAGTGTGTAATTTACTGTTGCAGGATCCCACTTGGCATAAAGAGTTGTATCTTTTTCCAGTTTATAGTTATCATCTGCGGCTGTAGTGAGGGCTTCATCTGTGTACCATCCGCCGAAGGTGTAACCTGCATATGTAGGCTCTTTTTCACTGATATCTATAACTGTCTCATAAGGAGCTGTAACCGCATCTACATATGAGCCGCCGTTTGAATCAAACTCAAGACGATAGTTGGCACGTGTGTAGTAAACGGGAAGTTCCTGGCCTTCTACAGTTACAGTGTAGCTCTCGGTTCTCTCAAACTCACCACCGGGGATATCGATAACCTTAGGTGTAACAACCGTATTCTTAACGCCTTGGGCCGGAATTGATTGAACCTTGGTATAATTACCGCCCTCCAAATCCTTGAGCAGATATGTATACCAGAAAGTAAACTCAAAAGGAATATACTGAACGCTTCTGTCATTCAGAATACCTACGATAACAGAACCTTCCTGTCTGGTATCCTTGATATCATCAAGGTCTGCAGTTGTGATCTGGATTGAGGTCTCCTTAGGATAGTAAACAGGGTATGCCTCATCCTCTGCAACCTGTACTTCCGGAGGAGAAGTGATGGTTACAGGGAGATTACTCTTTTCAACTTCTACTATCTGATTGTCAAAAGGCACCTCTGTGCCACCGGGACTGATATAGTAATACTTAACAGTCACCTCAAAGATCTTGATCTCCTCAAGCTCTGCTTCAAGAACCATATCACCGGTTACCGTGTAATCAGAAGCATTGTCATGAGTTATGAGACTTCCGTTATAATTCCATCCTCTGAAGAAGTATCCTGCTTTGAAAGGATCCTGAGAAGGAATTGTAAGTGTTTCTCCACTTGAGAAGCCGCGGGTATCAAAATCAGATCCGTCAACCTTGAAAGAAACTGTATAACCTGACTTCACGAAGTTTGCGTAGTATGTGGCTCCGTCAACAAGAAGTTCACCTGCGGGGCGGAATGTTCTTGACCCACAAACCACGGTGCTTCCATCTGTCCAGTTAACAAAGGCATAACCGGTATCAGCGTTAGCTCTGACTTCTGATGCTTCGCCGTCTTCCGGGATGGTATCAGAAGGTATGCTTACGCTTCCGCCTTCGTTAGCAACGTATGAAATTGTTATGGTTTTTACAGGAGCAGGCGGAAGTTCTTCCTCTTCATCTTCGGGTTCTTCCTTTTTCTCCTCTTCAGGTTCTTCCTTTTTCTCCTCTTCAGGATCTTCCTTTTTCTCCTCTTCAGGATCCTCAGGAGAGCCTCCTGATTTTGAACCATCCGGAGGTAAAAGCTTCTGGTCTTCATCTGTAGGAGTATCTACCACAGGGGGATCACCTGCAGGAGGATCTTCTACAGGGGGATCTACTACAGGAGTCTCTACTGTAGGGGGATCTACTGTAGGGGGATCTACTACAGGGGGATCCGTATTAGGTTCATCACCAGAAGAATTCTCAGGAGCTCCTTCTGTTTCCGCATAAACCCTGATATTACTCACGTTGGAGTTAAATGTGGTAGCTATCATGGCTATAGCGAGAAGTACTGCTAAAAATCTGTTCCATTTTCTCAACATAGTCGAATTCCTCCCTTATAAAAGAATTGGCTTGTTAGAAGTTAATAGTTACGTGTGACTACTTATCCTGCTTCTTCGTCACTTTTGTTCTTCGCCATGGTCTCGCCCATGGCACCGTCAATTAGTTTGATCAGTTCCAAAGCACTTCTGAAATGAAGTGTCTGCTCCCCTTCAGCCCAAGTCAGCTTACCCTGCCAGGTACCACCTTCGCAGCGGGCTATCTTGACGATGAAGGTTCCTCTGTCATTCAGTTTTTTCGGATAATCTTTTGAAAAATAACATTTTTTCATGGCGATGATATCCTTTCTTAAATTTATGATACTCAAACGTCAATCATACGAATTATCATACGACCCCCTATATTTTGTGGATTCAGCTTAACAATTCATAAATATAGTTAAGGAATAATGAAGACTGTAAATATGAGATTAAGACTATAAAGAACTCATAAAGTAAACGTTTTAGGTAGATAGGTACAAAAATTATGATTGGGGGAATAAAAAAGACGGGTAGTCGGTGTTAACCGGCTACCCGCCATCTTTTTTATTTCTTATTTGGGAAAAGAGCTATCGGCTCAAACCTCGTCTTCTTCCTTCTTTTTTCCCTTGAAAAGAAGTGCAATTGCAACTGCTGCTGAAACAATGATTGCAAAGATTCTTGCTGTTCCGGTAGCTGTGTCGTCTGCTGTTCTACCTCTTCTTGCACCGAGAACTGCAGGTCCGTCAACCTCAACCTCTCTCTGAGCTCCAAGTACTGCAGGTGCAGCTACAGGAGCAGGTGTGTCAGGTGTAGGTGTAGGTGTAGGAGGTGTAGGTGTAGGAGGATTAGGTCCGGGTGCTGCTGTGATTGTGAACAATCCATTTACCAACTTAGGCTCATTATAGTTATTGGTTATCAATGTCATGCTCTCAAAGTCGATTCCTTCTGTATCATCTACTACCACTACATCGTCAGCCAATGCCTTAACCATCGGTCTGATAGGTTCCTGAGGCTCAAAGCTCTTAGGATCGATATGGATAACATATGTGCCAACGTCCTCACCTTTGTCACGATAAATTTCAGTGATCTCTTTGAGGAAAGCCTCTACATCAGCCTTTCTGGCAACGTCTTCACCTATAAGACCTGTAAGCTGTGCTGTAAGTGCAGGATCAGCTGTTCCCTGAACTTTACTCTTATCATCTGCGGTATATGTAAGATCAACCGGAGTGATATTGAACTTGCCCTTAAGACCCTCTTTATTAACAGTGAAACTCTTTGTTACATCAACATCATCAAGAGTGATTACAATATCCTTCTCAAGTTCGAAATCATAAGGAGGAATTCCGGCAGAACCTTCGGTAACATTTCTACCCTCTGCCTTAACCTTAATGTTCTTAACAACGTAGGTCTTGTTCTTGAACTCGAAGGTTGTCTGATCATCTGCTGCACCGGCTGTTATTGTCAATGCATCGCTGATGGCATCTAAAACTTTCTTATAAAGAGGTTCTTTAGGTCCTTCAACGGTGGCCAGCGCTTCGACAGTCTGCATATATCCGGTATAAGGCTTAGTAACATCGGTTACTGAAAATGCAATTTCAATTTCACCATTGCCGTTTTCAATGACAAGCTCACCATCTGTAACATCTACGGTGCCAAGTACGAAGTTCATGTCCTTAGGATCAAGAGTAAACATAGCCTTCTTAAGTCCCATAGGATATGTGTCAGGAGTAAGGCCAGTAGCTATAGCATCGTCTTCCTCATCAGCTGTGCCATTGCCATCGAAGTCAAAGATCACATCAGCTGTAGAGAAGTCAGGAGTATCAGCACCCTCAACCTCAACTACTTCTACCTCGTATGTCTCAAATCCGGTTACGCTCTGCTCTTCTCCATTGAATGTCTTAGTTTCCTTTTTACCGGCAACTGTAATGTTAACAGTTCTAGGTGTGATTGTAAGAAGACCATCAGCACGCACTTCAAATTCTACATCAGGGAATGTTGTTGTGTTAACTACTGCGAAGTCCTTTTTATCAAGTCCCATCGCATATCCTTCGTCGTTAACATCTGTTCCCTTTGCAATAGCTGCTGCCTGAGCTTCATCACCGGTCTTTCCCTTATATGTGAAAGAAGCTGCAGTGAACAGGTCATTGTTGGATGTAAACTCAAATCCGGTTACGCTCTGCTCTTTTCCGTTGTAAGGAAGCTCATCAGTCTTACCGGTAATTACTACTTTTACCTTACCTACAGGAAGGATTTCGAAGATACCGTCTTTGTTATTGCCTTCAGAATCCTTCGCAATCTTGAATTCATAGTCAAGGATGTCATCGTTGTTTAATACGAAATCTTCAGGTCCAAGATTAAACGGATACTCATCAACCTCTGTTCCTGATGCTCCAATACTCTGTCTGATGCTCACATCATCTTTTGAAATGATACCAGATACATCATCGGCATCATACTTAATTGATGTTACCTTAAATCCAGGATCGTCATTTGTAGCGTCTTTAGGGAAGCTTACGCTCTGTTCCTGTCCGTTGTATGTCGTTGAGTAATAGTTACCTTCAACTGTGATTGTTGCCTTAACAGGCTTATAAACAACCTTAATAGTCTTATTCTTGCCGGCTTCGATTGTGGTGCTTGCAGGATCTACTACACCAGCCTTGTAACCCACGCCTGCTGTTTCACGATACTTATCAACATCGATATCGGCTGCAGTGATTTTTGTTCCGGCCTTAACACCTTCAACTGTTACAGGCTCACCAATCTTTACATCTGCTGCGCCGGAGCTTGCAGGGAATGACTTATAGTACTCAACTGTGTAAGAACCGTTAAGCTCTTTCCATACTGCGTAAAGTACATTTGTACTAGGATTATCATCAGAGTTCTTGTTGTTGGCAATGATGTACTCCTTGCCCAGAGCAATCTTAAATGTTCCTTCATTAGCTTCATTCTGATCGATATTCCATCCAAGGAGCTCGAAGCCCTCTCTCTTGAAGTTGTTTTTCTCAGCTTCAGCAAGTGTCCAAGCCTGAATCTTCTCATTTACACGAAGATCATGGTCACCATTCTTGCTGATCGTAACTGTCTTAGGTGAGGCACTTCCATCATTGATATTGTAGGTAAGTGTTGTCGTATCAGCAGCTGTGCCGCCGCCTGTCTTAGCGTAAAGAGCTCTAAGAACTACGTAATTTTCCTTCTCTCCATCTTCGCCAACTTCAGTTACTATGTAGCTGTCATCGAGGTCAAAGTGATCATTAGGATAATATGCTTTAACTACGTTTCTGTTCTTATCAAGAAGTTCCCATCCAATGAATGTAAACTTATCTGTTTCCACTGCTGTTGATCCTGCTGTTACAACAACAGTAGAATCAGTTGCATAGGTATGAGTGTCGCGGTTGGAATCAAGCATAGTACCTGCAACGTTCTCACGAGCTCCGGTATCCTTATTCTTAATATAAGTACCATTCTCTTCGTACTTGATCTTTGTTCCGCCCTGCTTTCTCCACTTAGCGTAGAGGTTTACGTCAGATGTTACAGCGCCGTAGTCATATGTCTTATCTGTTTCTTTTACAAACCATCCAACAAGATCATAACCGGAACGAACAAACTTGGTCATAACTGTGTCTCTGACAACCTTATCACCATAATACAAATCAAGTGTTGTAGGCTGGCCATTTGTCTCAACAGTATTATAGCCTGTTGTTGTATCCATGTCCTTGTCGCCGTCAACGTTAAGATCAAAGTATACTTTGTATTTTGGCTTTACCCAAACAATGTATGCTCGTGTGTCATTGGTTGCAGGCATCGTTGTATCGAAATCAAACAGCTCTGTTCCTGCTTCATCCTTCCAGATACCAATAGTTCCGTCTTCTGCAAGCTTAGGAACATAACCCGGAATAGGAGGAGTTTTTATTTTCTTGGCATCATTAATGGCCTTATCCTTGTATGATGTAAGGCTTGACTCAAATAGGATATCTTTATATTCCTGAACAGTCTGTGCAGTATTTTCAGCAATAACTTTTTGAGTCTCAGGATCGATAGAAGCTGCCACGCTCATAAGTGTGAGCTTATACTTATTACGCTCATAACGGATGTATAAGTTTTCACTGAAAGGTACACTAGGATTGTTTCCGCCAGGAACATTCTGATAGGAACCAGAATTTCCAACTCTATACGACTTTACTGTAAATCCATCATATTTATTTGAGAAATACCATGTATTGTTCCCAGAATTTCTTATATTTGTGCTATCAGTAGCCTCTGTAGGGTATGAGGAACCATCTTTATTCTGTTTATAATGCCTTACCTTAAGACTTCCACCTGCAGCCTCATAAGAATAGAAATCCTTATCTCCATCTGTAGAGAATTGAGCAAGGAAAGTCATTCCCTGGCCAAGTATTTCAATTTCTTCACCATAATAATAAGTAGATCCCTCGTATTCAAACCACTCTCTTTCACTAGGCCAACGATAGCCATCATATTTAGAAATCGGCTGTCCATAAAGACCAGACATCTCCTTTAGCGAAGTATACTCTTTGGCATTCCAGACATATCTGTTTGAGCCATATGAGGTATAATAATCTGCAGTATAGAACCTATATGTAATCTTCTTTCTGTCGTAGTAAACATTTACAACAGTATCGCCCTTTGCAGAAATCTTTCCGTCATTTGTGATTACTTTTTTAGGAGTTGCATTAAATCCTGTAAAGTTCTTGTTAAGAGCATTGCCAAGCCAACTATCCTTAATAAGATCATCTGTAGCATGGCCTTCAATTACAGTCTGGCTATCATAGTCATAGTTCTTAGGGTCAAACGCTGCATTCTTATCTGTATCAACGTTCTGCTTCCAGATAATTACAGTAAAAGGAGCAGTACCCTTCGCCCACTTAGCATAGATGTATGTTGTCTTTATGATAGTTGTATTAAAATCGAACTCTTCTGTGCAGTTTTTATCTGCATACCAACCTCTAAAAACATAGCCATTTCTGGTAGGATTAGCAGGTCTAGTAGCCTTACCGCCTTCTACTACGAACTCAGGCCTTGTATAGGAAGCTCCGCCGCCATCTCCACCATCATTCTCATCAAAGTGAACCCAGTAACCTTTTTCAATGAATGCAGTAAGTGTACGGTTATTATCGTCACTTGCATCGATTGTGGCACCATCTTTATAATACTTGTTATTTAAGTTTGTCCATCCTGTGAAGTTCTGTGTATCCTCCTTAGGCTGAACTGAAACTGTTAATGTAAGAGGAGCTTCATCCTCACTGCTGTCTGCTGTAACAGCCTCAACTGCAACTACCTCACCCTCTGCTCCGATAAAGGTAACATAGTAAGTAGTCTGAACCTTAGCTCTTACAGTGTACTTAGCCTCATTTGTCACATCACTCTTAACACCAAATTCAACCGGTTCTCCAAAGTCGTTTGCATCAGTATCCCAGAAATACCATCCTTGGAATACCTGATTTTTGGTCAGTGAAGGAATCTCCGGACATGCAAGCTCGTCACCACTGGTAATGTCCTGCTCGGAAACTGTTTCCCAAACATCTGATGAATTTTTTACTTCAAAGGTATAGTGCTCAACCTTACGAAGGATTTCATCGTCATTATCAGTTCCGGCAACAATGAATACTGAGAACTCGTTTGATGTAAAAGTTGCCTCAGTAGCATTACCTTCTGCATCCTGGCTGATGCTGGCGCCGATGGTCTCTACATCACCATGATCATGAACAACCGCAAAGTTGTCGCCCTCAAGAGCTGCTTTAAGTGTCATTGACACGTTAACATACTTGCTGTTCGCAGGCTGAATCTCTTTTCCGTCTACATCATGGAAAGTGATATCAACACCCTTAGCTGATGTTGCAGCAGGGATAGCTTCCTTAGCTGTAGCAAGTGCCTGGTCATCACCAATCTCTGTAATTGTAACTGTTGTGCCAGCGGGGAATATACCAGCCTCTGCACTAACAGTGACTTCCAGAGTGCTTGATGACAAAGAACCTGATACTTTAGGCATCAGCTCTTCAATATTATCAACAGCAACAAACTTAGCTGTGAAGGTAGCATCTTCTGTAAGACCAGCAGGAGTAAAGGTTGGCTCTGTGCAAACCTGAATACCGTCTGCGTCTACCCACTCTGTAAACTCATACTTGTCATTCCAAGCTGTAGCTGTAGAACCCTTGAAAGCAGCATCCTTGTCGTTTACGTTAATAGTCTCTGACTTATCAGAAACGTATCCGCCCTTGTCTGCTGTATAGGTTACAGTTACATTCTTCTCTTCAGTTGCTTCTTCAGAAGCTTCCTCGTCCTCTTCTGCCTCTTCGGCATCCTCATCGGACACTTCATCTTCATCCTCTGCAGGCTCTTCCTCTGTAGGCTCAACTACTTCGGGAACCTCCTCAGGATTCTTCTCCCCCTCAGGAACAACCTCGGGTATCACCTCAGGTACAACCTTAGGCTCATCCTCTACTGCAGGAGGTGTAGTCTCCTCAGTAGTGGGTTCTGTGATCTCGGACCAAGTCTCTGTCTCTGTCTGTGTCTCAGCAGGGGCTTGTTCTTCGACAGTTATTGTTTCATCCGTGCCTTCTTCCGCATACGCCTTAGCACTGGCGAAATCACTACCGAAAGTTGTGATCACAAGTGCGATTGACAGCATGAACGCAAGAATTCTGTTCCACTTCTTCAACATATCTTTCTCTCCCTCTCATATATTGTTAATATTGTTAAAAAATAATAACCAACTGTTACTGCAACAGGTCATGCCTGCTGCTCAATAGATATCTGCTGTCCGGAAGCCATGGCTTCATCCATCAGCTTGACAAGTTCAAGCATGCTCCGGAACCGCTCTGTTCTATTTTCTTCAGCCCAAACAACCTTGCCCTGCCATGTCTCGTTCTGACAATACTCAATCTTCACAACGAAAGTGCCTTTTCGGCGGCCGGGATCCGGATTGTTTGTGATGCTCAACGCTTTTCTACCCATAATAGTATCCTCTCGCTTTTATCATTGTAGAAAAAGAGTCATCATATCACCCATCATATTTTGAATTATTTTTGTTCTTTTTGTGAAAAAAATGTGAACTCCCTTAATAGCCATTATACTAGCTAAGTTTATAATCAAAAATTAAATTTCAATAAATTTTAATTCGATGTAAACTTTATTTCGTTGAAAATCCTTGGAGAATCGGTAAACCTATCTGGAAGCATTTATTCACTGCCTTTATTTAACGGTATAATCTATTGTGTTTTACCCTCATTGCTCTTGCCAAAGGCAAGGATGCTGTCAAAGAGGAGTCAGTGAAAATCAACGCCATAGAATAGAATGCCCCGCAAGCTATGTATTCATGAGTTCCAACGAAAACTAAATCACGCTGCAATCCAGGCCGCATGTTGATTGCGGCCTTTAATAATGTTCCAATATAGAAATAGCGGGCAGTCGGTGTTAACCGGCTACCCGCCATCTTATTGTTTCTTATTCGGGAAAAGAGCTATCGGATTATGCCTCGTCCTCTTTCTTCTTTCCCTTGAACATAAGAGAGATTGCAACTGCTGCTGAAACAATGATTGCAAGCAATCTTGCTGCTGCATTTGTTGTCTCATCTGCTGTTCTTCCTCTTCTTGCTCCGAGTACTGCTGCGCCGTTGCCTTCAAGCTCTCTCTGTGCTCCCAGGACTGCGCCCGCAGGCATTGCTGCGAGAGGTGTAGGATCATCAGGGATAGGTGTAGGATCATTGCTAGGCACAGCTGTAATAGCAAGGCTTCCTTCACTAATCTCAATATCATAGTTGTTTAAGAAGAGTGCTTCATTATTAATGTACTTCTCTGCACTAAACTCGTATGCTATCTTGTTTACAACAGCAGGGCCAACATCAGTTACAGATCCTGTCGCGCGAAGGTTTGTGATCTCTCCATCAACAAATCCACTGCCACTTACATGTACAGTAGGTTTTGTAAGCGGTGTTCCATCATAAGTCTTTGTTCCAGAATCAGATGTGAGTTTAACATCTCTCTTTGTTACAGTCATTGTTCCGATTGTGCTTGTACCTTCAAATCCCTCAGGTGTAACAATCTGAACATCAAACATCTTAGCAACATTCTCACCATTGAGTGTGATCTTCATTTCTGATGTATCAAGCTTGGTTTCATACAAGCCCGCATCAATTCCCGTCTCACTGATGATCTTTATGCCTGTAACATCAAAAGTAACAACATCATCACCATCGCCATATTTGATTGAATCATTGATCTTTGTTTCCTTGATACCCTTTTCAATCTGGAATGATTCTGTTTCAGGAGCAGCCTGATCACTGATATCTTCGTCAAGCGCATAAACTGTAAGTACTCCCAGATGTGCCATTGTATGAAGGAATGATCTAATGATATCACCACTATCTTCTGTTGCTGTCTCAAGAACTGCAAGTTTTTCCTCAGCCTGATCTTCAACTACAGGATCATCATATCCCGGAAGGTCAACACTATGTACCTTTTCATCGGTAATCTCATGTGAAAGAATTATCGAAACAGGAAGCTCGTGTTCAGCACCGTCATACATCATAGAGTCAGTGTTCTTGCCGTTTCCATCAATGTCAAGTTTGACATAAAGTTTAAACTTGTCATCTCCCTCAAGCTCTGTCACTACAAGATCACCATCACGAAGATCAACATCGTAGTTCTCTGCATTGAAGGTTCCTTCCTTGAAGTTCCAGCTTGTGATAACGTTCTTACTGCTTCCGAAGAAGGTCTGTGAACCCTTTACATATACTTCAAGTCCGCTAAACTCATCAACATCTGTGCCGTCATCTGTATACTTGGCAAAAGAGCCTTCCTCAATCTTATAAGAACTCTTAACAAGAGGAGTTCCATCAAACTTCTTGGTATCGTCAGAAGCACGAAGTGCTACAAAACGCTTGTTAATTTTAAGTGTTGCTACTGATCCTTCGTCGAGTGTGTACTGCTCAATTACTGACTTACCAGCACCATCAACAACATCAGCCTTAAGCATAAAGCTCTTGGATCCTGCATCTGTGATCGAAAGCTGATTTGAAGGAGTTCCCTCAACACCATCTACAACCTCAACATACTTAACATCGAGCGAATGGCCTTTCTTGACTTTACCTTCGATTACTGAATAAGATGCAACAAGTGGTGTTCCATCATAAGTCTTTGCAAAGGACTGAGTGTCTACAGCAGCTGCTGCAAGCTTGATGACTGTCTTATCTTCATACACAGCTGTGTAAGTAGCATCCTTGAGAACTTCCATTGCGCCAAGGTCTGATGCAGTCCATTCTATGCCTTCCTCATCTACCCACTTTACAAAATACTGAGTGGATGGTGACTCAGGCCTAGCCATATCAAAGCCATCTCCAGCTGTAGGAGTGAGATCCCAGTGCTTTACATTAAATGTCTTTGTCTGATTTCCGTAGTCATTCTGCCAATCAAATGTCACAGTATGTTCTTTAATTGTAAAGTAGCCATAAAGATCAACATTATAATCAGGCATTGTGAACTGTACGTTATCCTCGTCCGCAACTTCCTGTCCAAGTATTTTTCTTACATAATCCGCAATCTGTGTAAGAATTGGCTTCTCAGCATCCTGTGTCTCAACAGATGTATACCATCCCGTAAAGTCAAAGCCATCCGCAGTCGCTTTAGGATTAACTTTTACTACTGCTCCATATTCATACTGCATTCTGGTCAATTCGCTCTGCGCAGGATTAGGAACCGCTCTTTCCGGTACACTTGTGTATGAATATGTTACATAGTACTTATTTCTTGTGTAGTAATAATCTACTACTGTTGTACCATCTGCTGCTATTGTTACCTCTTTGGCTGCAGGTGATGTAAATCCAGTAATCGTAAGAACTGCAGGGGTTACCTTTGCATCGGATGTTCCTGTAAGGCTATCTGTCTGATAGTTTTCATAGTTAGTATCATTTTCCGGTGTAGCAG
The DNA here is from genome assembly GCF_000526935.1 of Butyrivibrio sp. FCS014. Classification (GTDB taxonomy): domain Bacteria; phylum Bacillota; class Clostridia; order Lachnospirales; family Lachnospiraceae; genus Butyrivibrio. The sequence continues at coordinate 62,395 of NZ_JAHA01000010.1, forward strand.
ATTTATTAAGCTTCTGTGTCCAGTGCCTTACAACATATGCTGTGTCTGTCCTTGCTGTCCATGTTGCATAAAGAGTGAGATCAGCTGCATTTCCATACTCTGCATTCACTCCATAGGAAGCTCCGGTTCCATCCTTCTTTGTGTTCCAGCCTGCAAAGTCATATCCCTTCTTGGTAAATCCGTTATTTCTGATGTTTACCTTGCCAGGGTATGTGAATTCCTGGCTGGATGTTGATCCGCCTGTGTGTCCATTTCCCTCATACGTTACTGTATAGCTGATTCCCTTGTAGTAATAATCTACTACTGTTGTGCCATCTGCTGCTATTGTTACCTCTTTGGCTGCAGGTGATGTAAATCCAGTAATCGTAAGAACTGCAGGGGTTACCTTTGTATCGGATGTTCCTTTAAGGCTATCTGTCTTATAGATTCCATAGTTGGTATCGTTCTCTGGAGTTGATGGCCTTCCTGCCTTCTGTGTCCAGTGCCTTACAACATATGCTGTGTCTGTCCTTGCTGTCCATGTTGCATAAAGAGTGAGATTAGCTGCATTTCCATACTCTGCATTCACTCCATAGGAAGCTCCGGTTCCATCCTTCTTTGTGTTCCAGCCTGCAAAGTCATATCCCTTCTTGGTAAATCCGTTATTTCTGATGTTTACCTTGCCAGGGTATGTGAATTCCTGGCTGGATGTTGATCCGCCTGTGTGTCCATTTCCCTCATACGTTACTGTATAGCTGATTCCCTTGTAGTAATAATCTACTACTGTTGTGCCATCTGCTGCTATTGTTACCTCTTTGGCTGCAGGTGATGTAAATCCAGTAATCGTAAGAACTGCAGGGGTTACCTTTGTATCGGATGTTCCTTTAAGGCTATCTGTTTTATAGATTCCATAGTTGGTATCGTTCTCTGGAGTTGATGGCCTTCCTGCCTTCTGTGTCCAGTGCCTTACAACATATGCTGTGTCTGTCCTTGCTGTCCATGTTGCATAAAGAGTGAGATTAGCTGCATTTCCATACTCTGCATTCACTCCATAGGAAGTTCCGGTTCCATCCTTCTTTGTGTTCCAGCCTGCAAAGTCATATCCCTTCTTGGTAAATCCGTTATTTCTGATGTTTACCTTGCCAGGGTATGTGAATTCCTGGCTGGATGTTGATCCGCCTGTGTGTCCATTTCCCTCATACGTTACTGTATAGCTGATTCCCTTGTAGTAATAATCTACTACTGTTGTGCCATCTGCTGCTATTGTTACCTCTTTGGCTGCAGGTGATGTAAATCCAGTAATCGTAAGAACTGCAGGGGTTACCTTTGTATCGGATGTTCCTGTAAGTCTATCTGTCTGATAGATTCCATAGTTGGTATCGTTCTCTGGAGTTGATGGCATTTCTGCCTTCTGTGTCCAGTGCCTTACAACATATGCTGTGTCTGTCCTTGCTGTCCATGTTGCATAAAGAGTGAGATTAGCTGCATTTCCATACTCTGCATTCACTCCATAGGAAGTTCCGGTTCCATCCTTCTTTGTGTTCCAGCCTGCAAAGTCATATCCCTTCTTGGTAAATCCGTTATTTCTGATGTTTACCTTGCCAGGGTATGTGAATTCCTGGCTGGATGTTGATCCGCCTGTGTGTCCATTTCCCTCATACGTTACTGTATAGCTGATTCCCTTGTAGTAATAATCTACTACTGTTGTGCCATCTGCTGCTATTGTTACCTCTTTGGCTGCAGGTGATGTAAATCCAGTAATCGTAAGAACTGCAGGGGTTACCTTTGTATCGGATGTTCCTGTAAGTCTATCTGTCTGATAGATTCCATAGTTGGTATCGTTCTCTGGAGTTGATGGCATTTCTGCCTTCTGTGTCCAGTGCCTTACAACATATGCTGTGTCTGTCCTTGCTGTCCATGTTGCATAAAGAGTGAGATTAGCTGCATTTCCATACTCTGCATTCACTCCATAGGAAGCTCCGGTTCCATCCTTCTTTGTGTTCCAGCCTGCAAAGTCATATCCCTTCTTGGTAAATCCGTTATTTCTGATGTTTACCTTGCCAGGGTATGTGAATTCCTGGCTGGATGTTGATCCGCCTGTGTGTCCATTTCCCTCATACGTTACTGTATAGCTGATTCCCTTGTAGTAATAATCTACTACTGTTGTGCCATCTGCTGCTATTGTTACCTCTTTGGCTGCAGGTGATGTAAATCCAGTAATCGTAAGAACTGCAGGGGTTACCTTTGTATCGGATGTTCCTTTAAGGCTATCTGTCTTATAGATTCCATAGTTGGTATCGTTCTCTGGAGTTGATGGCCTTCCTGCCTTCTGTGTCCAGTGCCTTACAACATATGCTGTGTCTGTCCTTGCTGTCCATGTTGCATAAAGAGTGAGATTAGCTGCATTTCCATACTCTGCATTCACTCCATAGGAAGCTCCGGTTCCATCCTTCTTTGTGTTCCAGCCTGCAAAGTCATATCCCTTCTTGGTAAATCCGTTATTTCTGATGTTTACCTTGCCAGGGTATGTGAATTCCTGGCTGGATGTTGATCCGCCTGTGTGTCCATTTCCCTCATACGTTACTGTATAGCTGATTCCCTTGTAGTAATAATCTACTACTGTTGTGCCATCTGCTGCTATTGTTACCTCTTTGGCTGCAGGTGATGTAAATCCAGTAATCGTAAGAACTGCAGGGGTTACCTTTGTATCGGATGTTCCTTTAAGGCTATCTGTCTTATAGATTCCATAGTTGGTATCGTTCTCTGGAGTTGATGGCATTTCTGCCTTCTGTGTCCAGTGCCTTACAACATATGCTGTGTCTGTCCTTGCTGTCCATGTTGCATAAAGAGTGAGATTAGCTGCATTTCCATACTCTGCATTCACTCCATAGGAAGCTCCGGTTCCATCCTTCTTTGTGTTCCAGCCTGCAAAGTCATATCCCTTCTTGGTAAATCCGTTATTTCTGATGTTTACCTTGCCAGGGTATGTGAATTCCTGGCTGGATGTTGATCCGCCTGTGTGTCCATTTCCCTCATACGTTACTGTATAGCTGATTCCCTTGTAGTAATAATCTACTACTGTTGTGCCATCTGCTGCTATTGTTACCTCTTTGGCTGCAGGTGATGTAAATCCAGTAATCGTAAGAACTGCAGGGGTTACCTTTGTATCGGATGTTCCTTTAAGGCTATCTGTCTTATAGATTCCATAGTTGGTATCGTTCTCTGGAGTTGATGGCCTTCCTGCCTTCTGTGTCCAGTGCCTTACAACATATGCTGTGTCTGTCCTTGCTGTCCATGTTGCATAAAGAGTGAGATTAGCTGCATTTCCATACTCTGCATTCACTCCATAGGAAGTTCCGGTTCCATCCTTCTTTGTGTTCCAGCCTGCAAAGTCATATCCCTTCTTGGTAAATCCGTTATTTCTGATGTTTACCTTGCCAGGGTATGTGAATTCCTGGCTGGATGTTGATCCGCCTGTGTGTCCATTTCCCTCATACGTTACTGTATAGCTGATTCCCTTGTAGTAATAATCTACTACTGTTGTGCCATCTGCTGCTATTGTTACCTCTTTGGCTGCAGGTGATGTAAATCCAGTAATCGTAAGAACTGCAGGGGTTACCTTTGTATCGGATGTTCCTTTAAGTCTATCTGTCTTATAGATTCCATAGTTGGTATCGTTCTCTGGAGTTGATGGCCTTCCTGCCTTCTGTGTCCAGTGCCTTACAACATATGCTGTGTCTGTCCTTGCTGTCCATGTTGCATAAAGAGTGAGATCAGCTGCATTTCCATACTCTGCATTCACTCCATAGGAAGTTCCGGTTCCATCCTTCTTTGTGTTCCAGCCTGCAAAGTCATATCCGTTCTTGGTAAATCCGTTATTTTTGATGTTTACCTTGCCAGGGTATGTGAATGTCTGGCTGGATGTTGATCCGCCTGTGTGTCCATTTCCCTCATACGTTACTGTATATTGTTTGCTTGACCAAACGGCATACATAACAACAGGCTCACCGGTGAGAACAGTAATCTTGTTATTAGTAAAGGTCTCAGCCTGGCCTCTATCAGCACTTGCCTTATCCCTGTTCCAGCCTATGAGAGTATAGCCTTCCCTCGTGAATTTAACGTTATTATTAGTCTTGTAGTCAAGAACCGTGAAATCACGAGATGTTTCCTGCTGAGTACTTGATCCCGATGAAGAATTAGGATCCTGATAAATTTTTCCATTTCCACCATTAGGATCATATCTTACATCAAATGAGTATTTAAATTCATCGTATTTGGCATAAAAATCGAATCCTGTTTTCCCGCCGCAATCTTTAGCAGCCTTAACAAAGTCTTCATACTCATAAAACTTTGTTCTCTTCCACTCAGCGGATGTCTCACCAGTACGGAATTCAAACTGTACCGTATCCTTGGTTGATACATTGATATCCAGCAGTGTAAACTCGTAGCAGTTGTCCTCCATGCCATCACGCTGAATCATTGGATACGGAGTACCATTAATATATACATACATCTTGCCTTCAAGTTTTCTGAATTCCTCTTCGTCCGGAATACGCATATCAACATGTGTTTTCCTTATTACCGGCTTTGTCGGATCAGTAGTTATATTGTTATTGGTATAGAAGAAGAATATTTGTGAATCTTCAGGAATAGTTCCTAAAGCTCTATTTCCGTCGTACAACTTTACTTTTTTAGTAGTAGTAGTCCAAAGCCAAAATCCAGATGTTTCTTCGGTGTATTCAACATGCGTAATCCTTGTTACTGTGTTCTGAGAATTCACAACTCCCGCATGATTATATGTATATCCGTTAATCTTAGGAGCGATTGTATTAATTGCAGTCTTGACCTGCTTAGCTGAAATCTGTAGCTCGTTACCTGTTGCTCCGGTATCGATTTCTCGTACATATGCTGAATCTTCAGGATCATACTCATATGTAACGGCATATATAGAAGCATAAGTGGAATTTGATCCACTTTTATATACTGCAACTGTATATGTTGAGAAATGCTTAGCATCAATAACGATGGCATTAGTTGTATTATTCTCTAATACCTTTTCCTGATTAACGCCCGACATATCATCTTCTACGTGATAAACCGCAAGGCTTGTATCAGAACTTGTTACATCACTCTCAGCTTTGCTGATATCATCAAAAGTAACCCTGACGGTTCCATCCTGTGGCTGAACCTTACCTTCAGGATTCTCATCTGTGATCATGCTCTTAGCAAAGAAGTTGATGTCAAATGAAATAGTCTTCTGTACTTCGATTTCAGCTTCAGTATCTGCATTCAGATCCTCTTCGATCATGTCAGCAATCTGAGCTTCTTCTTTTGAGCTTAAAGTATCAACTGTGAAATATACATCGTCAGGAAGAACATCTTTAGCTGCAAAGAAAGAAATCTGGATACCATCAACAGTTGTGCTGTCCTTGAAGATCATATTGTATGTAGGACCTTCTGCATCCTCCTCTTCTTTCTCTTCCTTATTCTCAGCAAATACAGCTGTGTATGTATAGGTCAGCTTTGCGCCTTCTGCTTCAAGTGCCTCTTTTTCGGGAACAGCAGGAACAAAGGTGGGTTCATCGGTAATGAACTCGCCGTCCTCATCTTCCCATCGGATGAATTTATATCCTTCTTCTGCCTCGGCAGTTGAACCCTTAAGTTCAAATTTCTCCGCATCAAGAGCAATCTTTTCACTCTTTGGAGATACCGAGCCGCCCCCGTTAGTAGAATACTTAACTACAAGGTAACCCTCTTCAGGGGTAGCATCCTCATCAGTTGCCTCATCAGTTGCATCATCGGCAACTTCCTCGGTCTCCTCATCGGATGCCTCTTCATCGTCTCCATCCTCGGCCTGCTCTTCTTCAGTCTTGTTGACCTGCTGTTCAGGATCCTGTACTTCTTCGGTAGATCCCTCTACAGACTGAGCGGCGCCTGAGGCCTGAGCTTCATTCCCGGAAAAGGTCTGCTCTGCAGGCGGTGCTGTCTCCTTCCCATTAGTTTCCTCGACAATCTCTGACCAGGTGTTGCCTTCGGCATCATTGGTCTCGTCTGTCTGTGCTTCGATTTCTGCGGCATCCATAGCATATGCTCTTGTGCTTGCAAAGTCGCTGCCAAAGGTGGTTACGACCAGAACAAATGCCAGTACGAACGCCAAAAATCTGTTCCACTTTTTCAACATGTCTCTTTCTCCCTTTTATAATAATAGTTGCTTGTGAATAATAACCTTGTTTAGTGCGGAGGGGTTATGCTTCCCTCTCGTATGAAATCTCCCGGCCCTGGGCCAGTGCCTCATCCATGAGCTTCACCAGTTCAAGCATACTCCTGAACCGCTCGCTCCTGTTCTCATCTGCCCAGGTAACTTCCCCCTGCCAGGTTCCGTTGCTGCAGTAATCCACTTTGACGATAAAAGTGCCCTTCTGCCTCCCGGGGCCATGAGTAGTGCTGTTTAATTTTGAGTTGTCCATAGTTGTATCCTTTCCATCTTTTCCATTTTAGGAAAAGAGGTATCATATCACCCATCATAATTTAGAAATTTTTTGTTATATTTCTAAAAAAATCGTGAACTTTTGAATAATTATACTATGTTTTCGCCATATTAAAAGACTGAATTTCATAAAGAAAGCCTTCGAAAACCCGTGTTTATGGGCTCGAAGGCAGTATCAATCTAATTGCTCGCAATTTATAAAATTTTTATAAATTTTTTTGATTTTCAGATGTACATGTTTCGCTGCAATTCCTCTCTTGATAAAAATGGAGCCATATCTTCCAAAGGCGGGCTTATGATTGAGCCGTCCGCCTCACATTTTGCGGTGTTTTTGGGCTCCCAGACCTGTTTCGTGTCGGTGAAGACTTCACAGATAAGAGGTCCCTGGCTTTCCAGTGCGTTTCGGATTCCTGCCGACAGCTCTTTTCCCGAGGTGATGGATAGGTAGCGGTAGCCGAAAGCCTCCGCGATCTTCCTGTATGAGGGAAAAGAGATATCACCGCTGTCGGGGCCTATGCCAACCTTGGGGGCATCGCCGAAGAAGTTGTTCTGGGTGATGCGGATGGACTGATAGCCTTCGTTATTAATCAGGAATATCTTCACCGGAAGATTACCTGTGATGATGGTCTGCAGCTCCTGAAGGTTCATCATGATACTGCCGTCACCTTCAAGGCAGACGGTGTCTCTTTTGCCCGAAGCGATGCAAAGACCGATAGCGGCAGGAAGGCCGTAGCCCATGCTGGCTACCGCGTTGTTTACGATAAACCTTGTGCCGGGTTTTATGACGTAGGCCTGGTGGCCGGCGACGCAGCAGGCGCCGTTGCTGACTGCGGTAAGGCTCCCCTGAGGAAGCGCCTCGGAAAGCGCGCGGATGAAGCCGTAGACGTTGACTTTGTCATCCCCGGTGTTTATCTGGTCCTCTCGGACAACGGGATAGGTCTTTTTCCAGGAAAGGCATTGACGGCGCCAGTCCTCGGCGGGCGACAAGTACCCGTCACGGGGAAAAGAGCCATCGAAGGAATCAAGTTCCCTAAGGGCCGCCTCCATGAAGGCTTTGGCGTCGCAGCGGATTTTGAGATCCACGTGGATAGTGTGTTTGTTGAGCTCGGCTTCGTCTATATCCACCATTATTACTTTGGCGGCGCGGGCCCAGGTGTGGTAGTTGTAGCCCACCTGGCGGATGGAGAGGCGGGAGCCGATGACCAGAAGAAGGTCAGAGTTCTGGACGGCAAAATTGCCGGCACGGCCCCCCATGTTGCCGGCGCGGCCGCAGTATAGAGGGTGTTCGTCCTCTATAAGGTCAATGGAATTCCAGTAGGTGCAGACGGGAATGCCCAGCTTGTCCACAAGTTTGCGGAAAGCATCAAAGCCGCCGGATATTCGGACTCCGCCGCCTGCGTAGAGAACGGGACGCTTTGCGGCGCGGATCATGGCAAGGATGTCGCTGATAATGGAGGGAGCCGGTTCCGAATAGTTGTCATCCGGGGGCTCGTAGCCGCGAAGAGTATCAGGATCGATATCCATGGACTGGAAATTCACGGGAATGTCGATCCAGACGGGGCCGGGGCGGCCTGTTTTCATAAGGTGCCAGGCTTTTTCCAGGTGGTATCTTATTCCCTCGGGGCTTTCGATCATGGCGGCATACTTGCAGAATCTTTCTGCCACATGGGTGATGTCGTATTCCTGGTCTCCGATGGACCTGGGGAGGCCGGACTTTCTTGTTCCGTAATGCGTATCCGTTGGCTGGATCGACTCGGAGTCGCCGGAGAGGCCGGCTTCGTACCTGACCGTGGTGTCGTAGCGGGTCTGGCCGGAGATTATGAACATGGGGATGGAGTCGAGGTAGCCGCCGAGAACGCCGGTGATGGTGTTGGTGCCGCCGGGGCCGGAAGTCACGCAGAGCGCCGCCACCTTATTGCCGTAGCGGGCGTAGCTCTCCGCGGCCATGGCTGCCCCCTGCTCGTGGTGGAAGTGGGTGCAGGTCATGCCCTTGGCGTTGGCGAAGCTGGCATTTAGGAACATGGCGCCGCCGCCCACTACCGTGAAGCAGTCGGTGACGCCTTCTTTATGTAAGAATTCTACTACGTAATCGGAAAGTCGCATGGTTGTAATCTCGCCGTGGAATTATGAGTGTAGTTGGTGCGTTATGCACGCCGTGTGGCCGGGCCACAGGGTTTAGGACCTATGGCGCTTTGGCCGGGGCCACCGGCCTTTACAGCAGGTAGCGCTCGGGCTCGTTGAGGAAGACGTCGGTGACGCCGGCCTTTTCGAGGGGCGCAAAGTCCATGATATTGCCTGTTGGCTGCTCAGGGAAAAGATGGCCGCCAAACCATCCGCGAACTGTGCGGCCTTTGAAACGCTCGGGAGCGATGTCCGTGGCATAGCCGTAGGGGTGCAGGGCAAAGGTGAAGGGAGCTGCATTGGCTCCGTCGGCTGTTGCATTGGCTGCATTTCCGGCTGCGGCGGGGTCTGCTTCCAGACGGAAGGTCTCTTCCAGGCCCAGGGCCTTGTAGAGGCAGTCTGATACCTTGGTATCAAGGACGCCAAGCTCTGCCTTGGGGTCAAGTTTGTGAACCTTATACAGCGAATTTGCGTAGAAGGTGGAATATACGATAGCATCCTGAACGCCGTATTCGTGGACCATTTCCACGATCTTCTCTTCAAGCTGCGGGTAGTCGTAGATGCTGTTTTTCAGCTCGATGTTAAGACGAAGGCCTTTTGAGGCGGTGGCGGGCTGTGATGGCTCTTTTGACCAGGCCTTAAGTCCCGGCCGGAGAAGATCCAGAACTTCTCTCATGGTTGGGATCTGCTCGATCTTGTCGGTGCCGGTGTATATGTGAAATTTCTTGAGTTCGCTGAGGGAATAGTCGCGGACAAAGCCGTAGCCGTCAGTGGTGCGGTCGACGCGCTCGTCGTGGATCACCACCAGCTCGCCATCCCGGGTGATCTGAACGTCCAGTTCGATGCCGGCGATTCCGGGGATGTTCATGGCTTTTTCAAATGCTGTGAGTGTGTTTTCGGGATACATCTGGCTGCATCCTCTGTGTGCCCAAATATTCATAGGTTGTCCTCCTTGAATGAGTGGATGTGGTGGCTGTAGGATTTGCGCAGCCAACTTTATTGTATCACAAAGGAGGGACTTTGGCGGGCGATGGAGGGCATAGAAAAACCCACAGCCGAAACTGAACATGATCAGTCCCGGCTGCGGGTCTATAAGGGTATATGTTGCTGGCGCGCCTTGCGCTTGTGGTCTTGGTTATGGCCGATTATGCGAAGAACATCTGTGTCTTCTGGGCTTCGTCTTCCTGCTGCTTCTTCTGGAGCATTACCTGGTACTGGTCGGTGGCCTGCTTGGCCTTCAGCTCCTGGAGAGCGCTAACTGCGCGGTCTTCCTCTTTGTCCATGCCGTAGCCGTTGAGTTCCAGCGATGCTCTGCTGTTGTAGGCGCTGGCGTAATCAACGCGGTTGGTCTCGGCTCCGGTGTTGGCCCTTGCGCTGTCTACTTTCTTGATGGCCTCGTCGATAGCGCTCATGTCAAAGTCGGGGCTGGTGACATCGAGGCCCTCGAGCCCGAGGCTCTTAACGCTCATGTCATAGGTGGAAACATCTGCTTTGCTGCCGTTTCCATCTGTTGCTACCGAGAGCTTGCCCTCGCCGTCAAGAAGGGGCTTCTCGTTGTACAGGGCGTTCTTGGCTGTCTCTTCGACGCCCTTTAAGTACTCTTTGATCTGGCTCTGTATGCTCTGCTTGTCGTCATCGCTCAGTGTCCCGTTCTGGGATTTTACCGCCAGCTCTTTTATCGAATTGAGGTAATCCGCGATTCCTTCCATGGCGCCGTCGGCCACGTTCTGGGCAGATTTCGCATCTCTTAAGTTCTCTGTTCCTTTATCAAGTGCTCCGGTCTGAGCCTTTGTCTTTTCCTCAATGGCGAGTCCGGCCGCATCCTGAGCTGCGCTCTGAAGGGCTCCGCCCGCTGCGATGGTTGAATAGGGCGAATACGACGATGAATAGCCTCCAACTGCTCCAATGCTCATAGTGTGACCTCCTTATCTATAAAACACGGACCACGAATTCCTTTTCTGGCTTAAGCGTAACACGTGTTCTTAAAAAACATAACCCCTAAAATGCAGAAAATATGGGCAAAAAGAAACCTTATTACGGGTGAGTAATAAGGTTTCGGGAATTATGTTTCAGATGTTATACAGTCCCTTAAGATATTCTTCAACATTAAGATACTGCACCTCGCCGTCATTGCCTCCCCGGTCGCCTTCTCCCGAGTAAATGACATATCTGCCGGCGATGTCGCCGTACTGCATGCTCACGTATTCCAGTTTCTGAGTGTCTGTAAGGTGCCTGACCTGCTTGGGGTCCCTTAGACTGCTGTGCTTAATCTCATATAGGCGGCAGGTAATACTCTTTGGATCAAACAAGACCATGTCAAATTCACCGACAGGGAACTGTAGCACGAAAACTTTTTGGTCCGGCAATGCCTTTTTTGTCTCAAGAAGAATTATGTCTTCCATCATTCTTCCGCGGATTTCGTCCAGTATCCTGTCTGTAATGCGCATTCTTTCCCTGATGTGGATATCCCTGAACACGCTATCCTGCATCAGAGATACTATAAGCGCTTCTGCCTGGGAAAATCGCAATCCGGCCTGGGTAAATGCAATCCGCTCATTGGCGGTATCGGCATCTGAAGAAGACACCACTTCGATGTTCTCTATAAGTTCCAGCAAAGTAAAGTATTCTTTGATCTCTTTTAAATGGACCTCATTGAACTCTTTCTCATTGTATACAGCATTCCTTATCTCCAGTAGATCCATCAGCCTTGAAGTCACGGTCTGCGTATCAACATCGTCTAAAATATCGGTCGGGGCTGATTTATCGCTTCGCAGATTGTTTCTGGATATTCCAAGATCATGGGATACAAATGCATTTCTGATAACCTCGAGAACAAATCTGTGATTCATGTCCTCAACGATCCTGTTGATCACGTTTGTCAGTTCACCCTTCTCATAAAGGGTCTGAAGATTCCTAAAATGCCCGGAATACTGATAGTTCTTGAGCGAATGCTGAATATTATTGGCAATGGCAGAGTCTATATACTCATTCGTGGACTTGACCGTTTCAAACGGATTTATAGCCTGATTGTAGTCATTCCCGCCAAGGCACATGGTCCCGCCATATCTTATGTACTCGTCGATCCCCTTCTCACCCAAAACGCCTTCGAATTCCCTGTATGGGATAAATGTCGTATGGATCATAATCGCTCTGTCGTAGAGCTGATCATCCTGAGAAAAGACAAATCCAAGGGAATCAGTTCCACTGAGAACAATTTTCATACCGCTGGCCGCAAAAATATCTGAAAGAAGCGCCGCATTTTCAATGAAATCCTCAAGAAGCGTTACTTCATCTATAAAGACATATTTGATATGCTTTTTCTCCAGAGCGCGAAGGTCTTTATTAATATCCTTGATGCCATCCCCTGCCTTCACCTGTATAAATGCAGTCCGGAAAAGAGCTGTCTCATCCATTCTGCATATAGCCTGCCGGATCATAGTAGTCTTGCCTGTACGCCTAAGTCCGTATAAGATCAGAACTTTGTCTATCACGGGGCCATACAGATATTTCTCCAGGATATCAAAGCACCCTCGCATTTTGAAGGATCTTACCGGCTCTGAAAAAGCCCGAAGTTCCTCACCGATGCGGACAAAACTTGAGTACTCCTCAGATTGAGCAGGGGTAATCACTGCCGGAATCTGATGATCCACTCGGCCATCTGTCTTCAAAAGCTGCTCCAGCCTTTTCCGCTCTGCAATTCCCTGCTGCAAAAATTCCAGTTCAGTGCCTTTGACGCGCTTTGTTATCTGCTTCCCATCCTCGCGGTACTGCCAGTATTCATACTCCCTGCCATTAATACGCTTGGTGGTAATGGTTCCCTTGGGAAGGCTTTCTATCTTACGGGTTATGGTGGATAACTCTTTTTTGTTCATAATATTACCCTCTTAACCCCATTTTAACTTTTTTAACCTTGTTGTCAATGGGTGGGGTTAAAAGGGCACGCTTTAGAATTTGAAATCCAATTGTTGATTTTGACAGTATTTACATCTCAACCATTACTTTTACATACTCCTCGGATTTGGTGCGCATGATCTCGAGGCCTTTTTTCATATCGGCAAGGCTGAATCGGTGGGTGATGAGACCACCGGGAAGAAAACCGCCGGTACTGCAAGATTCTCCATCGCAGGGCTCTTTCTCGTCTGCCGCACTGTGTCGGCTCCAGTCCACAAGCCGCCCAAGCGCATACCTCCAATCGTCGTCAGCTCCGTCAATCCCATAAAACGCCGAATTCCAGGTGCCGCGAAGCGTCAGCTGATGCCTTAGGATCTTCCAATAAACTTCCCGTGGCAGGCTCATGTCTGATGCCGGATTTCCCACCAGCATGATCCGCCCCAGCGGAGCCGTCAGATTTACCGCCTGCTCATAGTTTACCGAGCGGCCTATGCACTCAAAGTAAACCTCCACGCCGCGGCCACCGGTCTTTTCCATGATGGCAGCGACAGGATCGGATACACGTATATCAATGAAATGCGAGGGTTCGTAGCCCATAGCCAGCAGCTTGTCCCGCTGTACATCCTTATTTCCCAGGCAAAAGACATTGCGATATCCCGCATCTCTAAGAAACAAAGCCACCAGAAGTCCGATGGTGCCAAGGCCGCAAACGGCGATGGAAGGTGCGGGTGCGTCTGCGCCGGCAGAATAGCGTGCTTCGTAATCCGCAGCATCATCTGCGCCGGCAAGCCCTATCATTCTTATGGCATGTACAGCAACGCACATCGGCTCAAGCATTGCCGCGTCATCATCCGCAACTTCATCGGGTATAGGCAAAAGATTCCACAGCGGAACCTTCACATACTCTGCAAAACCACCATCACTGCGAGACCCAAGGTAATCGTAGTGTTCGCACATTTCATAGTGCCGCGCCTTGCATTGCGAGCATTTCTTGCAGGGAATCAGCGGGAAGATGCCGGCTCTTTTGCCCAAAAGATCGGGACGCGCCGGGCATTCCACAATCGTTCCGGACATCTCGTGACCGGGGATCAGCGGCATGTTGTGGGCTCCTGTCGTGTAGATCCGCGGAACATCCGAGCCGCAGATGCCGCAGCGGTTGACTTTAATAAGGGCCTCGTCCTCACCCGGGACAGGCCCTGCAATATCAGTGTATTTAATGTCGTTAATTCCGTATAGAATCTGGGCTTTCATAGAATCATCCCCTCGGCTCTCTCCAGGTCTTCATCAGTGGTGATCTTAAAGTTTCGCTGGTCACCGGGAATCATGGCCACATCCAGTCCGGCCATTATCGCAGGTTCCGTGGAGCCGCGGATCATCAATATCTGATCGGGCAAAAGAGCCTTCGTGGCCGCCAGATACTTCTCAAACCGGAAGGCCTCCGGGGCCTGGCCAGCGTAAATGCAGCTGCGGTTTAAAAGTTCGTCCACCCGCTTGCCGGTACGGCTGAAATAGACGGTGTCGCTCATGGGCAGCACAGGCATGGCTCCATCATGGGTCTCAAGCGCCTTCAGGCAATCCTCTATGCATTCGACCGTAACAAAAGGGCGCGCCGCATCGTGAATGATGACATTGCTGATCGCACCCTTGCCGCTATGGACACTGTCTGCCCCATCGTTTTTGGAGTTTTCATGTAATTTCTGTAAATCCACCATCGCATTATAGATGGACATCTGCCTGTTCTCACCGGGATCGGAAAAGCCCAGAAATTTCTGCGCTACCGGTGACTGCGGTTCCTCAAAAATGGCATCCTCAATGTTGCTGCGCCATTCTTCAGCCGCAACAATCTGTATGTTATCCACCATGCTGCTCTCCCCAAAGGGGGCCATGGCGTGCATTATCATCATCTGCCCGGACAGCTCAACGAACTGTTTGGGAATGCTTGTGCTCATGCGGCTTCCGATGCCGCCTGCAAGAATTATTGCTATGGTCATTCAGGATTCTCCTTATGCACCACCGGGGACGGTTCTCAGTGGCTACACGTTCTTAATCCCCTGTGGATTCTATTATCACGAGGTCTTCATTTTCGGGTTCTGCTGCAGTTTCCTGAATAACAGTCTCTTCCTGTGACTGCTCCTCATTATCCGGATTGCCGTCACCCGGCTCCGGTGAAGGCTCACTTTCAATTATCTCTATAGGGGATTCGATTCCAAGCTCTTCACTAATCTTAGCATATCTCTCGATAGCAAGTCTGTTGACTTCATCTTCTATCATGGTTTCAAGAGCAAGTTCTTTTAACTCCTCAAGATTCTGCTGAATGAGCTCAAGGAGTCTCTCCTCCACAAGCTCTGCGGTCTTGACCATAAGGAATGCTTCATACTCTTCCTTGTTGGAAAGAAGCTCTGCTCTTCTGGCTTCAGGATCTGAATTTATCGCATCCCAATCTGTAAGAACCGGCTCAACAACCCAGCTGACATTGACAACAGGCCTTGATACAACGCTGCTCCAGTCGGCCTCAGTATTGCAGTCTGCTACAACGCCAAAGGAGTATGAGTCGAACCTTGGATCCTCTTTTTCTTCAGGGATCTCAATCGTCTCATCAGAATTTATGTCTTCCGGAAACTCTGCGTCGATGATTTCTTCCGCTTCTTCCGGCGCGTCACTCAAAACATAGTTATACTTTCCTGTTTCTTCATCCCACGTAAAGCTGTAGGAGCCCTCGGGAACCGGCTTAAGAACAGTCTCTATAACTGCTTCTTCCTCATTGGTAATAACAGAAGCAATGCCGGCATCATCGGTTAAAGCCATGAACAGACTGGGGGTTTCACCTTGCAATTCCGATGCACCGGAAACAAAAGGAACCGAATCAGGATTCCCGATGCTTGCCGTAATGATCAGCTTAACGGGAACATTACTCTTGTTTACAACCTTGAGCATGTCGCTCTTATGGGAAAAATCATATTCTCCGGCGGTATTCCTGAAAAGAACGCCGGCATTTTCCTCAACTTTTTTTCCGCCTTCAAATGAAGCGCTGGCCTGATATATGAAGTGCATAGGGTCGACAACAAAATCAAAGGGGCTGTGCTCACCAATGATGGGAAGCTGCATGTTGATAACATCCATGGGATGCTCATCTACAGGTTCCATCGGAAGCCTCACCTTGAAGTTTTTCACTTCACGGCCATCTTCAAGGATACGGGTTTCTTCGCTGATTATCTGTGCCAATGAGTTGTCGAATACAACCACTTCTTCACTATCGGAGTCAAAGATAACTTCGGAATCAGAATCCAAAGTAACTTCCGGCTCGGTCTCTGTCTCAGTTTGTGCATCAGCCTCTGTATTGCTCTGTGTCCCAGCCTCTGCTGCCTGCTCCTTTGAAGCCACTATCTCTCGCCGTGTCTCAGTCTCTGCAGCCGCTGTCTCGCTCTGCGTCTCAGCTGCTGTATCGCCAAGTGCTGTCTCGACATTTCCTGACTCAACTCCATCTATAACGATGGCATTACCATCTTCATCGATCAAGAAGCTCTCGCCTGCAATCTTTCTCTCTACAAATTCATCTTCCAGCTCTTGTACTGACCACTGTGCAATAAGCTCTGCCCCGTCTATCTCAGCGCGAAGCTCGTCCCTGTCAATACTGTCAAGAAGTGCAACCTCATCAATGCTCTCTTTAAGGCTTTCCACGTCAACAAGAGACCTCAGCTCATCCTTATCTATCTGAGCCCAGATCTCTTCATTATCCAATATTGCAGCTGCTTTTCCCTGTACGTATCCGCCAAGATCGGCATTCGCGCTGCTCTCGTTATTTTCGCCGATAACAATCTCTTCTCCATCAGAAGAAAAGATCACGATTTCCTCATCAGAAGAAGGCTCTTGGGCCAATGCCAGAACCGGATCCACAACCATGATCAAAGCCATGATCAGCGCAGCTATGCCCATTCCCTGGGGTTTTGACAGAACATTTCTCTTGCGAAACATCCCCGCGCCTTTCTTGCGCCACAAAAAAACATACTACTGGTACATATAGTATATCGACAAACAGAGGAAAAATGATTAGTTTTTATAAAAGTTTAAGAAAAACGCACCATCGGGAACCGTCCCCGGTGGTGCGCAAAAATCACTGTTGGTATTGATATGAATCTGTCCTTACCGCGCAAACGATGAATCTTTCCTCATCATTGTTTGTACAGGTGGCAAGGGTGATCACGTGGTCTGATTCGTTGGCCTCAATTCCTGTGTTTATGAAGGAATTCTGTTCGACTTTCTTGAGCATCCGGTAGTAATCCACCGGCTCTTTTCCATAAACCCAGAAAACGTCGTGGTTATCAGGAACTACCTCGCAGGCAAAGATCCTGTATCTGTAAACGGAATCCTTGGTAAATACCTGGAAGTACTGATGGTCCTCATAGTAACCGGGCTCGTTCCTGTAGTAGCGGAGCTTTCCGAACATGGACAGGTCACGCATGTTGTGGCCGTAAACCAGGCTGTGGGGATCGGAAAAATCAGGTGTTGACTCGCCATCAATGAATATTGCCCCGGCCTTGGCTTTCTCGCCGGTGTAGGCTGTGCTCAAGTACTTGGCATTGTCCCCTGAATACATGATCGGATAGCTGATATCCTCGTTTTCAAAGTACAGCCAGCCTACCACATCGGGGTATTCCTCGGAGAGTTTTCCCACGTTTACATCAACGCAGTCCCACCAGTCGTGACCGTCAACCACGGTCTCTTCCTGATTCCGCTCCACCGGAACCGGTTGTTCTTCCTGCGACTCCTCGACATATATCTCTTCCGCGCCGACATACAGGTCTTCTGCCGTCTTATACTGGAGCACTGTTGTAGCAAGAATTACAGCTGAGATAACCACAACAGCTCCGCTGGCGGTCAAAAGAGCCTTCGTTTTATTTTCCTTTATCTTGCGAACCACAAACTTTGCAGTTGCGCTGATAAGAATACCAAGCAGCAAGATGGCTTTCTTAAGGCCCGAAATCGGTTTTCTTTCCCCTTCAGGCTTATTGGCATTTACCAGTTCCCTTAAGGTCAGGGCAAAGGTAACTGTTCCCGTTGCCAGAACGATAACCCAGAGCCATACTATCGGAAGGTTATCTCCCATCTTGGGTGCCCTTGAGCCATTCTCATCATCATCGCCTGTGTTGGATTTTTTATTCTCTTCATCCTTAACTGAGGACCAGCCGGCAACAAGGGTAATGTCTTTGGTGATCGCATTGTCAAAATTGTATAACGACGCCGTGGTGGACGTTACGCTTGTGGTAGTGCTTCCCAGGGTTCCTCTTAAGTACCATCCCTTAAATACATAGCCCTCTTTCGTAGGATCCGAAGGTTTGGAAACCTTTTCTCCGGCTTTGACCTTAACCGCATTCTTATTGGTTCCGTCATCAAAGGTTACGGTGTAATAAACATCCTGACGATAAGCCACCGCATATTGAGAGAACTTATAGGAATAGACGTAGATCTTTCCGGCATTTCTATCGAGAGTATAGGTGCCGTCCGCACCATTGTTATTCTCGGTAAGCTCCTCAACATAGCCGTTATGCTCTCTTAAGATCTTGATCTGATCCTTATTGGTGAAATCATAAGTAAGCTCCATCTTAAGGGGCATTGCTGCGCTGCCGGAGTCCTTGCTGTTCCTTCGTACTTCTTTTACCGAAACGTTATTGTATGAAGCATTATCGGAAGTCTGGTAAATGGATATATCCAGATAATCAGCCTTATAACTCTGGGCAGAGGATGTTGAGCCGGAGGTGTAGTTCTTTATCTTTGTTGAAAGCAAAGAGCTGACTGACGAGGGACTCCTGAATCTCATTGTCTCCAGAACGGAGTCGGTCGGTCCGGCAACTGTTATGGCATATTGTTTGAGTTCATTTCCAATGAGTCTTCCGCCTTTAATATTTGTTGCGCTTGCAGTGTACTCCGACTTGGCATCTTTTACATTCTTAAAGGATGTGGCAGTCGCCAGCGATCCAATCTCAAACTTGAACTCTACAACGCTGTCAGGTTCCGCATCGAGCCAGGATACAGCTTCAGCTGAGCGCTTTTTCTCGCTGAGTATTTTTACGTTGGAGTATTCCTGACTGTCGACTTTGACTGTTGTTGATCCGGCCGCAAATTTATAAGGCTGCGGCTCACCATTACTATTAATCCATACACGCAGGCCATGGGTTGTGATAGGCACCAGTGAAACGGCAGGATAGTTAACTCCCTGGTCATTATTCATGGCAGTCTGCGCTTCGTCTCTGCTTCCGATGCCGATGAATGATACTTTGGTAATATTCTTATTGGAGTTAAGACTGCCGATCAGCGTTCCAAGAATCGGCACATTATCCCTTATCTCTCCGTTTCCTACGGTACAATGTGCTCCGACAGCAAGAGCTCTGGCTGAAGAGCTAAGATCCGCCTCCACATACAGCTCCTGAGGAGCATCATCGGAGAAGTAGAAAAACAGCTCGTCAAGATCTGTCGTTCCGGTTATAAAATCACCTGATGTAGGCGCTGCATTTGAATCCGTGATGATCGACCAGCCTCTTCCGTTCAAACTGGTCCTAAGCATATATGCTCTGCCGTCCTTGGAAAACTGTCCCACGACATCGACGACTGTTTTCCCGGAAGCGATGTCAACTGTGTAAGCAACCGTGCCGTTACTTACATAGCATCTGTCATTGTCATCATTGTATGCGCCGGTCCAGATCCTGCCTGTATCCGCATTGGCTGTAATGATCTGAACTTCCCTGCTGGGCTCTCCGTTCAAAAGACATCTGAACCAGTCCCCGGCTGCATACGGGGCTCCTGCAAAAACACCTCCAAACATGCTGGTATGAGCAAGGTCAATATTTACCCAGTCTCCACCGTTACTCTTTTTGTACTGCCACTGGTAAAGAACTCCCTCGTCTGTCAGATTGGCAGACACAGTATCAACTACAAGAGCAAAATCAGGAACAGACGTGCCAACCATAGTTGCAGGGTCAATACCGTAAGGATACTCATGAAGGAATGCTGCATCTACAGTTCCGTTCTGTGTGATATTTATCGTGATGGTGCCTACTGTTCCATCCCTGTCACAGGTTACCTGCAACGACTTGGTCTGGCCCCTAAAGGGCTTTCTGAAGATAATGTACCAAGCGGCATTGGTCGCGCCGGCATCACTGATCTCCACATAGGATCCATTCGAGGTGACCGGATCATGGACTGTATTATTATCAGCGTCTGTGGAAACGGAGCTTTCAAGGCGTTTTAGGTAAAAGAACTTTGAATCTTCCGGATCGTTATAGACGATATCACTGTCAGGATCTGCTATTACAAGGCTGCCTACCAGGCGCTGATTCTGTGCCAGCGCATCATCCAGGCACACATAGGATTTGTCATTATCCCAGTTAATGTCAAATTCAGTGCAGGAGAAGGTCAGCGTATATATCGAGAATCCATCCGTCAAAGCCTCAACTGCCTTGCCCTCTTCACCGTCAACTACCGCTGTCTGGAGCTTCTCAACTACCCATTCATCGCTGCCTTCCGCTTCAGCAGCCGGATCTTTTTCCTCTTCCTGTTCACTGTCCTTGATGTGATAAACTTCGGCTTTAAGCTCTTCGTCTTCGGCTTCCTCGGTTTCAAAAGACACAATGACGCGGCCCTTCTCAATGTCGGGCTCGATCTCTTCGCCGTCGCTGTTAAGGATCTGAATATCAAAGGAATAGGACTTAACTACAAAGCCCTGGTCCTCAGACTGCTGCGAAACGGCTTCCTCAACCTTCTGCTCTTCCTCTTCTTCAAGTTTTTCAGCCTGAATTCTTGCGCCTTCGGGGAATACTCCCTTATCCGCTCTGACTCTGATCTTTACGCCGTCAACCTCTACGGTCTCGTCGAAGGCAAACTTCTCCTCCAGAATCTTTACCGTGATAGTGGGAAGATCCGCTTCAACATAATAGAAATCGGGCAGAATAAGGATCGGAGTGAACACGTACTCCTTGCCGATCAGTTCGGGGTCGTAGGTGTCGGTTCCGCTCAGGTTATAGTCAACGATCCATCTGACATCAGAAACCATCTCATGGCTTACGCCGTCTTCGTCCTGGAAATCATTTTTATCAATTACAGTTTCGTCAGATGATGACTCTTTTCCCGCAGAATCTTCTGTGGGCTTTGAATCGTCTGCTGCCTCTGTATCCTCTGCAGCATAAACAGTCAGTTTGCCAAAAACTGACTTGATCATGCCTATGAGGTCCCCTGCTGGTGCAGCGTCATCCGTGGCTGCCGGCGTCTCAACGGGATCTGAAGCTTCTTCTGTGGCTTCGCCGCTACCTGTATCGGCCGCATCTTCCTGCTCGGGTTCGGGCTCGGGTTCAGGCTCGTCAATGATCAAAACCTCGTCGGAGCTTCCGCCTGATGTTTCGTCAATCTGAGTGCCGGGTTCTTCCTGAGGATTTGGCTGCTCAGGCTCCTCTTCCCGGTAATCCGGCTCCTGAGTATCGTCTTTTTTATCGATGACGCCTACAGAGGACTCGCCTGTTTCGGAGTCAAAAAAGATCACTTCTTCGCCGTCAGCATCCAATGCGCTTTCACCGGCCTCATCTTCTTCGTCCTCAAGGTCCTCCTCATCAGAAGAAAGCAACGATGAAGCATCGTCCTCCTCTTCTTCGGTCTGCTTCTTCCTTGCTTTTCTCTCTTCGCCCAGCTGCCTGATGAGCCTCTCTTCTCTGTCAGGATCCGGAACCACATCTATTCGCAATGTATCTGGAAATTCAATATCTTCAATAGCGGTGCCTGCCTTAACCTCCTGATAGACCACATCTTCAGGCAGCTCACCAAAGCCCACGATTTTCACATCCGCAGGCTCTTCAACAGAGTAGGTTTCCTCCGAATCATATTCGAAATCTTCCTCATCGACCGCATCCTCGTCCTTCTCACCCTTATCGGACTCATCCCCGATAGGCTCCAGCGCAAAGGCCGTAGTGCTGTCGAAAGACGCAAATCCTATGTTTGATAAAAAAAGAATGCTCGCGATAAATAAAGAAACTATCCTCTTTTTCATAACCTTCTCCAATAGAAATATAAAAATTAATATACTCCCGCTTATATTTTATCGGAATTTTGTTGCAAAAAATTTATGGTTTCTGAAAATTTATTTTTATTTAAGAAATTGCGTGCCAACGGTGCCAACGGGGACGGCTCGCCGTGGTTCAATTCAAGAAGCACTTGTCCGCGTAAATAACCTTGTATTCATCCGCCTTCATTCGGAAGAAGTAGGTTATAAGCCTTTCCGCGAGGAATCCCGGATAGCGGTTCTGATAGGAATCCTCCAGTGTTCCGCATTTCTCAAGAACAGCAAAAAGCACCGGGAACAGCCACTCGCACAGCTCGTCGTATACTTCCTTTCTGGAGATCAGCATGTTGCACGGGCTGTAGCAGGACGTGGTCTCAAAAAAGTGCATGGCGTCCTCCGCGCATTCGGGGTGAATATCCGATAGCGCCTGTTCCATAGCTTCCCAGGTTTCAACAGTGTGCCTCTGACAGTAATTGTCCTTTAGCGTCGGATGCACATACAGCGGCACCGGCAGAATTACATCCGCCTCCCCGGACTCAAACGCACCAATCCAGCCATCGGGCAGCATGAATCTTCTTCTGTAGTGCTCTGCTCCTACAATCTCTCCGGTGTAGTTCTTCCAGATCCAGTACATGGCAGTAAGCTCGCACATCTGCCTATTGCGCTCCGAGATACCCTCTCCCTTATCATCAAAATAATCGCAGTTATCAATCCGGCTTTCTGTCAGTGCGCTTCCCGCCTGAATATAACACTCATAGTCGCGAAGGGGCACGTCTTCAGAGAGCGGCTTATCAACAGCAGATTTGATCACAAAAACACGGTCCACCGGGGACGGTTCTCGGTGGTTCATTTCGGGGTCCACTAGGGACGGTTCTGCGTGGTTCATTTCGTGCCAATAAGAACCGTCCCCACTGGAGCCACTGGCGTCGCAAACGCGCCTGAACTCCCATCCATGACTCCTGAAATACTCCGGCACAAATCTGTTCCTGAGTTCTATGTCCAGTGACGCATCAACAGGAATAATATCTTTAAATCCAAGCCCAAGAAGCCTTTCCTTTATCGCATCATAATATACGCCCCTGGTGGCCACATATACGCTGGCACCGGTATCAAGCCCGTCAGCCATGACAGCATTCCCGGCAGCGCCGAAACCATCCGCCGGCCCTGTAGCTCCGTCAAGCCTATCCGCGCCTCCGTCAAGCCTTATAACCGGCTCGCCGTCAACCTCACCCGGATTCTCTTCATCGTTATCGTACAAATATCCCAGGAACCTCCGCTCCGGGAAAAGCCCCTTCATATAAGCCCTCATGGTCTGCCCACGGGAGTGGGCACCAAAAACGTAGTAATCCCTATTCCAGTCAACCACGCCGATTCCCATCCACTTATCAGGATACTTTGAAAAAAACTTGTGGCCACAATCCTCTGTCCCGGCAAGCACCTCATTCCAAGCTCTCACCGTTCCGCCATTCTCTCCATCGTACTCATGGGCATAGACATCGTGGAACGCAGTGATCACCCGGGCATTGCGCCCCACATTGTTATAATCCGCCATCACCCCATCATAGGAGTGATCCGCGTCAATAAATACAAAGTCATAACTCTCGCCCTTATAGTCCGCAGAACTGGACGGAATGCACTTCTCAAGCTGCGCCTTTGCTACATAGTCAAAGTAGTTCTCAACCCTCTCATCTCCTAGCGCCGCCTGATTTATATCGATCACTTTGGGTAAAAGAGCCACATCCATCTCACCAATTTCTTGGCACGCCCTTTCAATCTCAGGATTCTCATTGGTAACAATGATACGGTCAAACTCAAACTCGCCAAGCCTCTGTCTGCCTATCACAGGAATCCGGTCAAAAGAACCTTCACTTCCCGCTTCATCAACGAATGCCACTATATTGTAATTGGCTTTTAGCCAGCCATAGTACATGGCAGTGCGAGTGCCCGTGCCCCAGATAATAACATTCTTAACAGGCTCAGACTTTAGCATTTCCGGGTCAAAACAGATAATCCGCTCCTTGGCAACTCCCCGAGAAGTCAGGTACGCAGTTATACTTCTTACTGCACGCGCATCAAAAACCGCAACAATAATCGGGCAGTCCTCCGGGATATCAGTCTCATCCGGAAGCGCAACGTCATACCCCAATGCCCTAAGATACTCTGCATCCCTGTCAATCCAGGCTTCCACATTGGCTCTTAAAGAGGCGTAGCTGTAAACAGCTTTCCCCAGCTCTCCGGCGCCATATATCACAAGCTTTTGCGGCATGGTTTCAGTAAAACCGGCAAGCCCGGTCGTCTTAAGATCGCGATTTGTCTTTTCATAACATCTTGTCATCAGCTGGTTCACCAGGAATCTGTGCAGCCCATCTTTTGCTTTGTCAGACCGGTTCATTTCATTACTGAGGCCGGCCAGATACCTGTATATCCTGCAGGCATTTACGTATTCCTTATTCTCTCCGGCCGCTCCCCGCATCATTGACGACTGCCTTTGACAATAATGATAGCCTGCGTACTCGCTCACCAGAATCCGATTTGCCGCCATGATTGCAGGGAATCCTATCGCAACGTCCTCCCCCACAGTAAACCTGTCATCTGCGCGAAGGACATATTCTTTTATCAGTTCTGTTTTCCACAGTTTATTCCACAAAAAAGGAAGCAGCGCCATAGTGCAGAAATCCTCAGCGCAAAAGAGCTTTGCCGCCAGCTCTTTTCCCTGGTCATCTGCATAAAGCTTTGCTTCCACATAATTCTTAGCTACTTTCCTGTTAGCCGGGCTGCCATCCGCCTCAAATATGGCTCCGCAGGCCACAACATCAGCCTGATTGTCCGCGGCCAGCGCAGCCATTTTCTCTACCGCATCAGGCTCAAGATAATCATCACTGTCCACAAAAAGCACATACTCACCCAGAGCCTTGCTTATCCCAACTTTCCTTGAATAAACAAGCCCATGATTTTCCTGCTCAATCAGTCTGATCCGCCGGTCCTTTTGAGCCAAAGCCCTGACCTTTTCTGCGCTTCCATCCGTCGAACCATCGTCGATCACAATGATTTCCAGGTCCGTATAGCTCTGGGCTGTCACACTGCTAAGGCATCTCTCTATGTAGTTTTCAGTGTTGTACATAGGAATAATGACTGTAATCATAAAAAACTCCTGATGTAAATATCATCATACATTACATCAGGAGCCATATTACTGAAGGTATACTCTTATCGTACTTATACAGGCATTGATTTCCGCTTTTTCTGAAGCTCATCAAACACTTTGTCGACATCACAATCCATTTCCGAGCGACAAGCTATTTTGCAGATTTCTTGAATATAATCTAATGATTCTTCTGTTTCGATTGCAATTGCATCAGGAGTAAGGCCTCGTTTAAGTTTCTTACAAACCTGATTTACCAAATACTTCTGCTCTGCTTTTCTCCACTCTTCCTGAACATCAAAGCCAACGTAATTGTCAAAAAGTGCCATACCCTTTCTCTCCTTTAACTGGTCAACCAGATCGTTAATAGCATCTTCAGGTATATTCTGCTTTCGAAGAACCACAGCGATTACTCTCGCGATTACACTTAGCACATCCTTTGGCGACTCGGTTATCAACCTATCTATATAATCCTTCGGAAGATTTAAAGCCCTGAACTCCTCAGCATTTCTTATCCTGTTAAGGAGCATTACCAAAGATAGACTATCATTTCTACCGATAAGCTCTTCCTTACCAAAATTGTTGATACTGATAAGATGATACTTAAAATCGGGAATGTACTCGGAAAACACCCTTTCCAAGGCAATCCTTGGATGCAACGTCTCAGACGCATTCCACTCAGATCTGTCCTCATAATATACGATTGGGAGAATTGGTGGATACTTAAATCCCTTTGTATGAGAGATTCCAGGATGTAATGTCTCCATCTGCTTCTCATAATCCTCCCAAATGTACACCATATAGCGAAGGATCTGCATAACTACATTATATTCCACGCCCGACTTATGTTCAATCAGAGCGATAAAAACATCATCGTCATCTTCATCACCTACGCCGGTAAGATGTACCTTCTTAACAACATCCGCTTCTCTTTCATCCGTAAACATTGGGATAAATCTCTCGGTCACATCTTCGATATCTTCCGGTTTGACATCCTTTAGAATCTCAATTCCCGAATATTCACGCAGCAGCTGTGAACACAGTGTCGGATTCTCAAATATCAGCTTCCCACCACTATCCGCCACATTATGGTTACTGATTTGCCTTCTTTCTTTAATTTGCTCTGTTGTTTCTTCTTGCATACACATATGCTCCTTTCGTAATACTTCAAAACTCAAAATCATTGAAAAACAGCATATGCAGAATGCATAGCTTTTCCCGATTGGAATTGAAACTGTAGCAGATTTGCGACAGCCACTTAAAAATATCACAACCGGAAAAGCTTTTCAAGAAAAAGCTGATGTAAAGTATGAAGTTGTCAAGGAACTATTCCACTGGGGACGGTTCTCGGTGGTTCATTTCGTACCAGCAAGAAACACCCCCTAGTGGTTCACTTAAAATACTTCCTGATCAAGGGTTCTCGCGCCTCCATTGACGCATTAATGTTCTTCCTATCCCTTTCGTCAAGCCAACCGCCATTGTGCCAGTGTATGCCCAGCCTGGCATTATTAACGGCAGCTTCCACGGAATAAGTCGTAATGTAATCATTTGAAAGAACCAAAATATCCCCAACTACCAGAGAATCGTGATTTCTGGTAATTCCATTCCTTTGAATAATCGGATTCATCAGCTCCGGCTGAGCCGTCTTATCAACACTTCCATCAGGTAAAATGTAATGCCTGTCTTTGTAACTCTCCAGCATTTCTCTAATGAGTTTGTTGCCCTTCTGCGCTCCAAATCCGGACCCCAGATCCAGCATTCCATCATCCTGCCTGCAGAAAAAAGCATCCGCGCGAAGGTACGGACTTAAGCCCGCGACCAGTTCCACGTCCATATCCAGGTACACTCCGCCATATGTATGAATCACATCCAAACGCGCAAAATCGGACACGAAGGCCCACTTCCTCTTCTCAAAAGCCTCCGCCATATACGTATTCTTGGAAACATCATAGTTTTGGGTATTCCATTCGATTATCTCGAACTCAGGACAATACTTATACCAGCTTTCAATGCATCTTTTATACAGATCCGGTTTCTCCTCACCGCTGAACCAGAAGCTGTGGATCTTCGCCGGAATAACTTTATCTTTCCTATCAGCAAAGTACTTATCCACTGCGCTGTTATCAACAGTCCCGGTGCTATATGCCATCAGATACAGCGAATAACACTCAACGTCATCGCCCAGATTCATAGAAAGGAGCTGTTCACATATAGCCTCATGATGCGCAAGTATAGCGGTTATAAGAATCACATAATCGCTCTGCTCCGGCAGAACATCAGGACTTTTAACCTCTATTTCTCTATCCAGCACTTTAAAGGACTGCCCCTGCTTCTGTGCCGAATTATCCACTATAGCAGAAGTCCTATCAACAATATCATTTTGAATATTAGGGAAAAGATCCAGAAAATACTGCCACGCAGATGAAGCACCGAACTGAATGACTTTTTTCTGAACAATTGATTCTATGAATGTTTCATAAGAGCAATTTACAAATTTCACAAGTCATCCTCCGATTAAAAAACTCCTGATGCAAATATCTTCATACATTACATCAGGAGTCATATTACAGTAGTTATACTCTTATCTTACTTATACAGGCATTGATTTCTTCCAAATTTCTAATACCTTTTGCGCGTCGAAATCCTCATCTCCAATGGATCTGATTGCTTCAATCACCTCATTGACAGATTCAACAGATTCTTCTACTTCATCTGCTATAATTTCAGGCGACTTTCCACGTTTAAGCTTTTTAGCAATCTGTGTTATTAAGAGGATATCTCGTCCTTCTTCTCGTCCTTCAGATCTACTATCTTTTCTTACCTTTTGGATGTCATAGCCTTCAAAGTGTTCAAACAATCTGTTCATGTCACCCTCCCTGATCCTGTCAGTAAGATCATATATCTTCTTCCTCATAGTAGACTATCAGAAGTATTGGTGGAGCATCTGCATACTTACATTATAGTCTACATGCCAACAACAAAAAGAATTCATGGAAAAAATTTGGGCATAGCCCCTGATGTAGAGTATGAAGTTGTCAAGGAACTACTTCTCAACAATCACACAATCAATGGCTTACACCATTTGATCACATCCTCTTTTATCCCCAGTCTCATTAGGTTATTTCGAATCTCAGCGGCAATATTCTCCCGCAAATTAGCTATAAGAATATAGTCAAATTCATTTGACAAGATCTCACTAATATCAATAACCGGGACACCATTAAATTCCAATCCAGCCAGAGATTTATCCGCTATCGCCACGATATTGGCATATTTTGTCAAAAAGAGATATCTGCAAAAAGACTTACCGACCACCCCAAGTCCGTATATTACCAGTCTGCTCCCCTGAGGAATCTTGCCAAACGGGAAAACATAATTCACATCCGTTAGTCCAAATGCATTTTTCTCAGCAACTTCCAACAATTCTTTCAGATTCCGTTCAAACGAATCCCTGACAGAATCATAAACACCATGACTGATATAAAAGTCTCTCATGTACTTCCACATCAGTTCTATCTGCTCAAATCCGGCTTTTGAAACATCATGACATAAAGAGTCATCATGAATCCTATAATGGTAATATGCACTATGCGTGACGATGAAGCGCTTGGCAGATAAAAGAGCTGTATAGATAATTGCCCTGTCATCGCCCAGAGATATTCTTTTATCAACTGAAAGAAAAGCCTCCAGTATATACTCTTTTCGAAAAACCTTGTTCCATAAAGGCGGAGTAATCCCGCACTTTCCACTATTAAAATCCCACAAAGCCTCTTTTACATATTTTCTATCTTTGCTTTGGAAATACATTCCTTCAGCCAAACCATCAACGACTACGTCCTGAGTACGACTCTCAAATATCATTCCGGAAGTAATAAAGTCTGCACCAGTGTCTCCCAGTTTATGCATCAGGTCAGAGTACATATTCTCGTCTATCCAGTCATCAGCATCGACAAAAGAAATATACTCACCCTCCGCATGTTCGATGCCAAAAAGTCTTGAACAGATTGCTCCCTGGTTTGTTGTATGAAAAACCCTGACTCTGTCATCAGTCAAAGCAAGTCTGTCGCATATTTCACCTGATGAATCCGTCGATCCATCATCCACAAGGATCAGCTGTATATCCTTGTATACTTGACTAAGAATACTCTCTATGCACTTCTCTACATATTCCTCCGCGTTATATACCGGAACAATTATACTAAGCATAGGTCTATTCCTCATCATTCCTTCATAGCGTTTCATCATTTGGCATACCTATTACCTCTACGAAATGGAATAACTATCGATATATCCATTTATATTTCTCCATGTAATCTGTGGATTGCTCCAAATAATCTTATCTTTGCTAATTTCAAATTGCTCGATTAAAGAACTTCTTATTGACTCGTATATCTTTTTATCCAAAATAGCAACCATTATCACGTCATAATCCATAGTGGTAAGTGCATCTATACTATTAACCTCATGAAATCCATAGCTATATTTTTGAAAATTTCTATCAATCCACATGCATATATTTATATCCTCACACGCGGCAAGTTGCTTGAATAGATCTTTCCCAACTTTACCCGCGCCATAAATCACTACTTTCTTTCCCCTCATCATTTTTATATTATTCGTATAAAATGTCTGGATAAATGAATCTCCACCGATAATATTTTTACTAATTTCTGACATCGTTTCGGCTATTATCCAGTTATCCAATACATCTTTAGGTACATCGAACCCTTTTTCTATCTCTTGTGCCAGAAAGCCAATCATTAGCTCCCTTGATGCCATGCTCTTCGTACCATCTGAAGATTGTGACACAGACCCCAGTCTACTAACATAATGATACAGCTTAATATCTAATACACAGACTTTCACCCCATGACTTATTAGATAAAAAAAAGCAATAACATCCTCGCCATTACTTAAGTAATTGGGGACTGACTCATACACACTTCTAAACAAATCCGTTTTGTATAGTTTATTCCAAACAACCTCTATACAGTTCAATTCACCATTAAGCCAATCTATAGCAATTTTATTTTTCTTCGTTTCAGTGATAGTGAAATTTGAGGAAGGCCAAGTATATTCTTCTCGCTCATCCCCCTCTCTCCAAAAACCACATACTGCGATATCAGAGTCATCTTTATGGATATTCTGAACAAGCAGTTCAATCATGTTTTCTTCTATCCAATCATCACCATCAATATTCAGGAAATACTGGCCTGTCGCCTCTTTTATTCCAGCTTTTCGTGCCGATACTACTCCGCCATTCTCCTTATGGATGACTTTAATCCTGGCATCCTCTGTAGCTAATTCCTCGCATCGTTTGGCAGATCCATCTGTCGATCCATCATCGACTAGTATGATCTCAAGTTTCTTATAAGTCTGCTTGCTGACACTTGCTACACACTTTTCCAAATAGTCTATAATGTTATATATCGTTATTACTACTGAAACCAATTCATCAACCATTGCGCCCCCTAAAAATGATCATATTAACTCCATAAGCCAAAATCTCGGCAACAAATTCTTATATCTGCTATAGATATAGCCGCAACCCAAAATTCCGATTTTAAGCACTATTCTCCTAAGCGGTAGAATCATAGTCCTAGCTTATTGGCTCATACTCCATAGATAAGAGCATCTATCGTTAAAACATCCTTTTTGTTTATTCCTTTATTGACAAGCGAATTATAGATTTCTTCAGCAAATGAAAGATTACATATTACTATTTTTTCAATTTCAGAATTCAAATAATCATTTACAGCCTGATCAGCGGAGAGTACTTTTTTTCCAAGATAGAGACCTTGGAATTTCTCATTGTGTAAATCATATATTCGAACAGTTGCAAGGCTTGTTATGCTCGAATCTCTCAAAGCATAGTCCATAAATTCATTAACCGCATAAAAACCAACACGGGTCACACCCATGCTCATAAAAACATCCGCAACATATTTATTAAGTTGAGCATTTTCCAGGCATTTTTTTAAAATTGGATAGTAAAACACGTTCCTATTAATCTGTTGCTTTATATCAGATATATCAGTGCATACTTCTGGAAACATTCTTTCTCCAAAAACAGTCATGACTACTTATCGCCTTTCCAATGCTTTTTCCAGGAAAAAACAACTCTTTGCTCTCCATTCCTGCAAATTTCCTGTGCCCCTATTATATGAACCCAAATCCCAGTCCTCAGTCAGCCAATTATTCGTTTCAACCACTCCACCTAAATCAATTATATCCTTTAGCTGTTCAAATCTGTCCCATCCGTAATCACTATGAATAACATACGTGGGTCGTTCCAAGATCCACCCTAATATAGCTCCATGGTATGATGATGTAACAACAACTTTCGCATGCTTAATATACCAAAGGAACTCTCCTATTCCTTCATACATCATGCTCCCTGTGTCAGAAAAAAGCATCCCTTTGGGTGCGTTCACTATGGTATGAACAATCTGAAGTCCATTTTCCCTAGCGACCAAATTTACAAATGGGACCCATTTTCTTATTTCATCACCAATTTTATATGAAAAGAAAAGCAGATAATCTTGAGGCTTATCAACCGGCTCTTCTATTAAGGGTTCGTAGTCATCCGCATCAATAAGGAGTGTTGGATCAATGACCGTTATCACATTTTTGATGCCGATGTCTTTCAGTTCCTGCTCACTTGCTTTTTCTCGAACCGAGATTGCATCAAAATTATTCAGGCATTTCTGAAACAGCGTCACATCGCTCCTTTGAATTGGCCCTCCAACACTTGCAGCATAAGATATTCGCCTAGCTTCTCTGTCCAGATTAGGAAGCAAGTATTCATTACTTACATTTTCTCTAAATCCCAGGTTCCATACCTGATCTGAGCCCACAATGTAATAATCAAATTCATTACCAATCACTGCATTCTGAATCGGGCTTGTAACTAGTTTTTCCCTCACAAGGAAATCTTCGTACTTTGTCCTTTTTTTTTGCATCATAGCAATTCCATGAGGTGTCTTTTCATATGGATATATCTGATAATTATCAGGAACATAATTGATTATTTCAGCACAAACACCAGGCATAGAATTCAAATATTTCTTCAACGCCCATGACTGTAAAACTGCCCCGTAATTGTCAACGTAATGAAATGTAAGAATACCAACTTTCTTTTTATTAAATTCGCTCACTCCTATAATACCTTTCCGAAATCAAGTGCCTTTTCTTTGTATGACGGCATAAAATTAACCAAATGTCTCTGAATCTGATCATGTTTTTCCAAAACATAAATAAACTTTTCTAGGAGATCTTTTTTGTTACGCAGTTCTCTTACCTGACAAACATAGTTCTCATTCTCGCCAAAAATATCTAGAGCTATACCAGACGATTTAACAGAATATCCGACTACTAATGTAGGAACATTAGTCGAATATCCTGCTATAGAAGCATGCGTTCTTGCTGTGACAAGCATATACAATTTTGAGATTATGTATTTTATCTGGGATGATGACAATAATTCTGATTGAAGGATAGAAACTCTTTTTTCCGTGACATAGTTTTGATAGATAAGTTTAGCTGCATCCAAGTCAAAAC
The DNA here is from genome assembly GCF_000526935.1 of Butyrivibrio sp. FCS014. Lineage (GTDB taxonomy): Bacteria > Bacillota > Clostridia > Lachnospirales > Lachnospiraceae > Butyrivibrio. Next base: position 94,615 of record NZ_JAHA01000010.1, read on the forward strand.
CATTGTTTAAGATATGCTGTATTATCATGACATTATAATGCGTATTCTTAAGTATATAGTCTATTACTTCCATGTAATTATCTAACACTATTTCCGAAGGCGCACCAACTCTTTTTCCCATGATAAGATTGCTAATATTGATTCCTATTGTATTTCCTTCAGAAAAGCCAAAGGGCAAGTTGCACTTTTCCATTGGAAGAATAAATGCAGGATCAGGAAAGTATAAAACCTTATCATTTGCAAACCAACCTTTTAGCATCTTTTCCGTAATAGATTCTCTTACAGTAAGAAGAGAAAACCTGCTTATATCTTCATATATATCTTCGTTCATGTTGTTCTTATTTAAGGAAAGATCATATAAAATAGTTTTAGCATTAGCTTTTTCAAAGATAATGTCGTTAACCGAACTCATATGTTGATTAGTTCCACCGTAATCATAATTATCAGCGCCGGTAACAAGTATCACATCTGCATCTTTGATCTCGTCAACCAAAAATGAAAGTCCTCCAGTTGCGTCGAACTTTGGAACCACTTTATTCGCATCCGTAACATCCTTTAATATTTCACCATATTCCCCAGTCACAACTACAATCTGAGCCTCTGGATGCCAAAATCTGCATATTTTTGTGATACTCTTAATAACAGCCTCCGATCCTCTGTTATACATTATCGAATTGTTTGTTATAACAATTTTCATTCCTGCACCACCATTTCTATACATAATTAGTAAGCCAGTTTTTTACCTGGTCAAAATTATTAACATTTAAATCGAGTAATCCTTGAATAACCTGGCATACGGTAGAAGCATTCTCTATCATTATGATAACAAAAACATTATTCAATTTTGAAATACATTCAGGAGAATCACAAGGGATACCAATTTCTGTCAGACGGCCCCATTTCTCAGGGTTACTGTCTACCACAAGCTTAACACTTGTATTCTCTATTACAATTGGTGCCAGTTCATGAAAACACTTACCCGTCCCCCACAGTATGGTATTCATATCAGAATTCCATTTTGACCTTTCAGACACACTACTGGATAATCGCTTTCTCACAGCATTATGCAAACCGATTGAATTTATATCATTATCCAACGATATCCAATCATTATTCGAAGGATGGCAATCAAAATACCTTGGGCTATTTCTAAGTGCAAATTCTGCATCTGTTTCCATAAGCGTAAATGTTTCCGAATTGATTTTGTCCAGCATTTTCAGCCCTTTTTCAGTCTGTACATATATGATTGAAACGCCATTAGGGTTATACTCGTTCATTCTTCCATCACATCCCCAATAGTCTCCGATCGTTATGTCCGCATATCTGTTTTTCTTTTTGAATCTGCACTCGTAGCATGTTCTTTTTTTATAATTCAAAAAAGCATAACCATAAGCAGTATCATAGAATGGGACAATATGCTCTTCACCATTTTCAAATGAAGCCCAAATATATAATGGGACCCATCCATCTCTCTTGTTCCGAACCGAAAAAGATACAATTTTTGAATTATGTACTGCTTCGATATGTTTTATATAATTCTCGTGTACTCGTTCACCTGTCACACCATCGCACAGCAGTTCAACTGTAAATAGCTCTTTTGTGTCTACCTTTCTTACTTCTAGCCACTTTTTAACAGCAGCCACGTCACAGCTCAAGCCAATAAACAATACTTTTCTTCCAGTATCAACGTCTTTTTGTACTGCCTCATAAATTGGAACGATTTCATCACCATAGGCAACTTTTTTTTCTACAAAAACATATTTACTGCCCTTTAATCTATCCAATTCTGTTTTTTTACTCACCCGAAGATAATGGGCCGAATAAAAATCATCCGAATATGTTGCTCCGTATACTACTCCACCAGTCTCGATAACCATAGATGATAATTCGGTAGCCACTCCACCGGATGACGATTGCAAAAGCAAATTGTCATCTTTGTAAAAGCCTGCAAATGCTGCTAAAATATTGGTTTGTTCTAAATATTGATGATCCATTTCATCTCCGCTAATTATTTATTGGATACAAAACTTAGAAAATCCGAAATTCCAAATAATTCATTCTCACAAACCACTTCACCGTCAATAACACTGTTTGAATCATTCTTTACTGCAAAATTCTTTATCGCTTCCTCATGTAATTCTAAAAGGTCTGTGTGCCTTAGTCCATCTTTAATCCATGTATATTCATTATTATACCGCAAATAATGTATCTTATTATCGATAATGTTATAAAAAAAATATGCAGGCTCTCTTTCACCTTCATCTTTTGCTTTATCGCAATCAATCACAATAGTTTCATTATCGCGATTGACATAAACTTTATTTTGTACCGCGATAATACCTCTGTTAATGCCTCCATTACTTGTATGTATTTCAACTTTACCCATAAGAGTTTTCCCATCCCAGAGAACTACTCTTTTCTCATCTTTTCTGGGTAATAGCCAGAACTTTTTTCCATCCCATGCTATTCCCGAATATCCATCACAATTCGCACCTACCTTTTTCCATTCATACGTTTCTCTGGTCATATCAAATGCTAAGACATAGTCTCCCCCACAATATGCTGCATAAAGCATATGATCAAAACAAACAACATCCGCCCTAAAAAAGGTACTGTTACATATTCCTTTTGTTTTGTCTTCAATATCGATGTATTTTATTTCATATGTCAGAATATTAAGAATTATCACTCTCCTATACTTACTAGGAAGCAGATACAATTTGCTACCTTTCCGTATAGCCCTCATAAATTTGTATTTGCAATCCTCATCATCAATTCTAATACCATGCCAATTGCGATTATCGATGTCAAAGATCCATATTTTTTTTGCATTTAATGGTATCATTACAATTGTATTATTTATATGAAGCATCTGAGAAACTAATGATTCTGCATTCAGTCTTTCATCAGGAATACATCCAATTATTTCACATTTATTATCTACAGTAGATCTTATAAGCATGTTAAACTCATTACTGATATAGTAATAATCATTCCCAACATGTAGAACGTCATAAGAAGTCATCTTCTTTTTTTTCATATTTTCCTCCAAACGCAGAACACACCTGCAAAATGAAAAGAATTACGATTCCTCCAAATTGCAGGTGTGCCAAATAACTAATTCAATTTACTTTACGTCCTGTGCCCAAACAATCTAATTACATTTTAGTTTCCAGCAACTATAGGAATCTCAACAACAGTATCATCGCTAAATGTCAGGACAAATTTCTTATACTTTGTATTGTCTAAGAGAACTTCTTTTCCACTAACAATAGCAAAGGTATTGTTTGTATAAGTATACTGTGTAGTTACTGAGAGTGCAACCTCACTGTCATCAACCTTTATAACCTTTACGGAGGTCAACGTAGCTTCAGCATCAATTCCACCTATAACTGCTGACTTAGCACTTGTACTCATGGATTCTGGTGTAACTGTAGGGCCTGCAGGAGTAGCCGGCTCTGTTGTAATCTGATTAAATCCACCATTCTCATAGTCTGTTTCTGTTCCGTCTGCATCGTCAACTTCATATGTAGGAGTGATCTTTATAGCAGAAAGCTTTGCCTTTGTCCAATCTGCATTTGTGTTCATAGCTCCTACAAATGTGAATCCTACAATGCTTCCAAGAGTCTTGGGCTGAACCATATCAGCCATATCAGCTGATGTAGTGCCAAAATCAAGCACTGCGTCAGCTGTCAACTCATAAACAGCCTTGTTAAGCTTGTATGCAATAGAAGCATTACCATCATCATCGCCGGGCATAAAGGCCTGTAATCCACCTTCAGCAGCTGTCATGTCTACATCTGAAAGCAAAGCTGAAGTTACTGTACTTTTGTGCTCCGAATCCACCGTAAATGCGACCTCAGAAGCATCATCTGCTTTATATCCTTTAGTCACTGCTGCAGCTGCAGGTGCAACAGCAAGATACAGCTTGTACTCACCAAACTCTGCTCCATCGGCATTCTCAGCTGACTTCGCTGTAGCCTTCTCTTCAGAATCTACAAAAATAACATCACCGCCATTATCACCGGCGGTTCCTTCTGCCGCAAAACTAACTGTAACCTTCCTGTTCATTGTTGCCATGGAAGATATACCATAATTCAGTGAAACTATCTGTGAATTTGATTTAACTGCATCATCTCCCGTGCCTCTTATTGTAAAATCCCAGCCCTGAGGGTTGAATGAAACTTTAACAGCTGTAGGTACAGTAAGTGTTTCAAAACTATAAGCTACGATGTTACCGGCACCTTCTGTTGTAGTTGCCGGAGTGGTGGGGGCAGGATCTTCCGCAAAAGCTGTGATGGGTGATGCTACGATCATTGTTGCGCTGCAAAGAATTGCTACTACTTTCTTAAAATTAACCATGATAAATTTCCTCCTTGAAATTTAAAATTTAGTTTCCAACTTTGATTTTAATTACGAACCCTGCTGAACTGATTTCTTCCTGACTTTCCTCGTCCTTCAAAAGAGTGTACATGACTGTTGCTTTATATGTACCCGGATCAAGCGATTTATCAAGTGCAATGTTCGTAATTTCTGAGTCAACAGGAAGTACCGGGGAAGAATAAACCTTCTCACCCGTATCCTTCAGAATAACGTCAAAGTATATCGGATGTGTATTATTCTTACTGTTAGCCACATACGCGTCTTTGGACGGCTGAGTAGTATCATCAAAAGACCATGTCATAGACATGTTACATTCGAACATTCCCTCAGCAACTGCACTGCGCATATCCTCCATGACATTCGCAGCACTTTCCTGGTCTAGAATGACTCTCGACGGTTCTACTACTTCTCTGTTGCTCGGTGTGTTGTCGGCTTCCGATGCATTATCGGAACCGCCTGTGTTTCTCCCTAACAGGAAGGCTATGACTCCAACAAGGGCTACTATGATAACCAAAAAGACAATTATGATTATCAAACCTTTCTTTGATGATCCTGCCTGGTCATTACCGTTTCCATTGTCAGACATCTTTTTTGTTACCTCCTTATCCTATCTGGGCGAAACAGATAATATTCAGTTGTATTGTTTATAGTTCTGTAAATCTTACAGGGTCTTAGCAGCCTTTTTTCCGGACAACCTCATAACTGAGGCCCAGCAATATCCGAATCCAAATGCGCGATTTCTTTTGCCCTGTATGTCCGATGTCACTTAAACAGGTGGTTCTCTAACCTCCCGGTTAAGTGGCTTATTATGATCCTCTGTTTCTAACCACATCGGCATCACCCCACTTCCGATATCCTCTTCGCACTCGCAACAAGTTTCGCCGTACTTATTTTTTGGCAAATTAAGTCTATCAATAGGAGCTCAAATGATATATCGGTCACTCACGGTAAAACTTTAGTCCAATTTTTTTATTTTTGGATATCTTGATTACTACCCTACCGGTGCTGCAAATGGACTCAAAATTTCACTTTTAGCGTAGAGACATTGTAGCACTATATTATAAACAAAAAATAAAATAGAGATTAAAAGATTGGGGATTATTAGATTTTGCAGGGATTAATTTCACGGAAAGATTCAAATTCTGAAATTTTATTTAAAAATGCGCTGCCACTTGGGACGGTTCTCAGTGGCACACTTTTCATCCTGCTTAATCCATTTCCTGAGTGCTGCATCAGAGACATTATTAGCTCTGCAGAAATCACTCATCTTGATTGTTGGATTGCTTTTGTACTGCTTAACAAGGAACTCTTTCTCTAGTGGATTTAGATGTTTAGACATAATTAAAGTGGACTCCTTTCTGGTAGAGCATCTCCCTTATATTTTATATAGGGTAATTTTTCTACCATTCCGTGTCCACTTTTAGAGTAGCATCAGACTTGCAGGACTTGTAGGACTGTAGGAACTACCAATAAATTTTAATTCGATTAACCGAATCCGATTTATCGAATTACATTGGAGGCATTATGTAGATAGGTTCTAAAGCTTTTTCAATATTGAAGGAAAGAGGGATTTCTCAGAAAGAGTTTTCCAGGATGACCGGTATTGCGGAGAGCACCATCTGCGATTGGAAGAGGAAAGGTTTTAATCCTTCTTCCGGAAAAATCAGCCATTTGTAAAGCACTTGATATATCTCCGATTGAGCTGTTTTATGATGAGGATATTCCCAAGAAGGAATCGCCACAATTTTCATCTATAGAAACCTTAAGGGATAGATATAAGGTAAATTCTGTACGTGCATTGCCTGAGATATTAGAGCGGATAGAGCTCAATATTATTGAAGAATAAGAAAAATTATGGCGCAGCCCTATGATCTGGGCTGCGTCTTTTCTTTTATCATTTCTTCAAATATCCAAAATCCATCTCCCTGACGGATTTAATTATCGTTGCATAATCTGCTTTCTGTCCGAATAAAAGTGTGGTTCCTAAAACAAACCCATCAATTCCATGCGGTGCATATTTTCGTATCTTATCAGCGCCACATGCTCCATCCCATATCAGTTTGAAATCCATTTTTTCGCGAAGTGTAATAAGCTGCTCGATCTTTTCTCCAACAAAAGGCAGAAACATCTGGCTGGCATTTCCGGGGTTAACCGCCATTACCAAAACGCGATCCACAATACGAAGCATTTCTTTCACGGTTTCCACACTGGTTCCCGGATTTATGGCTATTCCGGGATGCATGCCACGATCCCTTATTTTCTTGATTGTGGCTGATGGATGATATTCCGCTTCTGTATGAATGTACAAAGTGTCGCCCTTCCTTAAGGAATCAAGAAAGAGATCAATATTATTCCTGGGATGTTCTATCATAAGATGTACATCCAGTGGAATTGTCGCGGTCTTAGCGATGTACGCCATATCATACAGCGACATGGCAAAGTTATTCACATAACGTCCATCCATTATGTCTATGTGAAAGGAGTCAATTCCTGCCGCTTCCAGGCTTTTTACCTCATCTTCAAGATGCCCGTAATCCGCACACATCATAGATGCAGTTAAAAAAAACTTATTCTCCATTGCCAGTCCTCTCGTTCTTATACGTCAATATTCTGTATCATTACAGGTATATCCGCATTCTGAGCGTCATATATCAGATCACATACATCTCCATAGTAGCCATCACAACCAAGAAGAATCTCTCTTGCCTCAGATAAGGATTTGCTCCTATCCAGCTCTCCCCATCCTTCCCTAAGATATTTATCGACAATTTCCTTATACTCATCTATAACGTCAGAGCTGTTAAGCTCCAGATATTTCAACATACCGGACCAGGGGTGCCATATCAGCTTTATGTTCTTCTCTGCTTTAAACACCTCAAGGTTTCGGTTTATTTTATTTATTGCATCCTTCCCTCTTGAAAGAAGCGGAAGAGCATCAGTGTAATAGAATATCTTCTTCATATCGGCCGCCAAAAGTATACGTATTTAAGAATATTTTATCACAAAAAATGTACCAATTGTTGTGATATGATAAAAGTGAGGTGTTGTAAATGGCACATAATGTGGACTTTTTTCGAGACGAGATAAGAAACGGCTTTTACATTCCCACAGCAATCAAGCAGTCATGGGCTTCTGCTTTGGATGTACTCTCCGAGATTGACCGAATCTGCAAAAAGCACGACATTAACTACTTTGCAGATTGGGGCACTTTTCTTGGTGCTGTTCGTCATGGCGGAATAATCCCATGGGACGACGACATAGACATCGCGATGCTGCGAGATGATTACGACAAATTTAGGGCGGTAGCTGATTCAGAACTACCCGAAGGCTATGCCATTCACGACTATGAACGCCAAGAAAACTACCGGCTTTTTCTGACCCGCATAGTTGGCAGCACACACATCTGTTTTGATCCCGATTATCTTAACAGTCACTACAATTTCCCCTGGATTGCAAGCGTAGATATCTTTGTCAAAGATTATCTCTATAAGGACTCTTCCGAGGAAAAGACACGATGCGATGAGATAATGCTTATCCTTGCTGTCGCCGATGGCATTATGGATGGCACCCTCAGGGATGATGCCATATCCGAGAAACTACAATACCTGGAAAAGAAATATGATATCGGGCTGCCATTAGCCTCCACCAAAAGAGAACTCTTTATCGCTCTTTACAGACTTGCAGAAAAGCAGATGGCACGCTGTCCCAAGGAAGGATCTGACCGGATAGGCCAAATATTCCCCTGGGGCCTTAAAGGTAACCCCGGAGAACCCGCTAGCAGATATGAGTCCTTTGTCCAAATCCCCTTTGAAAGCACAACTATACCTGTGCCTTCGTACTACAACGCGGCTCTTTCCGCTCGCTATAGCAACTACAATAATATCTCTAAAAACTGGGATGGCCATGCATATCCTGCTTTTGATATGCAAAAGAAACTTTTTGAAGCAGATCACAATATTAAACTTCCCACCTTCACATTTGATTCAGCTATGACAACACGACCTGCTGCCGATAAAAGCTCATCACTAAAATCCTTGGCCCATGAATGCCTCTGCGAATTAAACACGCTCTATGAAAGCAGCGTAACAGCACTATCAGATGGAGACACCAAGGAACTCGAGCGTCTCCTTAATTCAATGCAGCAATTAGCGGCCGATCTGGGAACCATGACCGAGAATGTCAAAGGCGAAGACTCTCCACGGGCCAAGGCAATTGTTAAATGGCTCGAGGAATTATGCGAAGTAATTTTCAAGTGCTTCCAAAGCGCAGCTGAATCTGCCCAAGCAAGCAACATACTCGCCCCTATAAAGGATCATCTTTCAGCACTGCATGATGTATTAGACAACAACCTGTTCAATGTAAAAGAAATCCTGTTTCTTCCTGTAGGTCCTGTCGAATGGAGGGGCTTTGAACAGACTTACAACCAATTTATAAACGACCGGCAATATGATGTTACGGTTATACCGTTGCCTCTTTTGACCAAGAATTGCACAGGACAGATCACGTCAACACAGGAGGAAATCGCAGCAGCAACCCGCATTTTTGAATATCCCTCTATGCTTAAGCTTACATCCTGGGCAGACTATGACTTGTCGCTCCACTGCCCGGACGCAATCTATATACAAAATACCTACGACGGAGAGAATCCCTGCATCACGATTCCTCCTTATTACTATGCGTCTAATCTTACTAATTTCACCGATAACCTCATTTACATTCCCATAGGAAAGACCTCAGAGTTTACTGCCAAAGATATACCGGATCAGATGAGCCTTGGATTCTATATCACGAAACCCGGTGCGGTTTATGCGGATGAAATACTGGTGCAGTCAGAGAACATAAAAGCCCAATATGTGAATGCTCTGGCTCGCTGGGCAGGTAACGCGACTCTGACCTACTGGGACCGGAAGATTCATGTAAAAGAAAACCTCTACGCTCCAGCGAATAATAGACTGACAGAAGCTCCCATACAAAAAGAATTGCTCTTCTGTGTTAGCCTGTATGAATATACCGAACATAAGGATGACTTCAGCAATGCTCTGACATCCAGGCTTACCATTATGTCAAAAAATAAAGACACACTTCATACCTTTGTGTGTCTCTATCCCGATTATTCAATTGATGACCCGGACATTCCCGGGGAATATCAGGAATTCCATGCCCTTACTGCGGAGCTGTCTGATAATGCAGGCATTGATGTTATTTCTTTTCCCGAAAAGGATCTCGAAGGATTCTCAAAAAGATTCGCGGCTTATTATGGCAGTTCATCTCCTCTCGTTCCGGTCTTTTCTGCCGAAGGAAAACCTGTGATGGTAGCTGACTATAATATCAGGCTTTAAGCACGACAGTCAGCAGGATCTACAACCAACTTTCCGTTCTCATCGTATTCCAGGAATTCATCCGGGATTTTCCATTCTCTGGCATTATAAGCCTTGTATAACTCACTCCTCTGATATTTGTAGATAGGATACTCATGTTGTGAAGTATGCTTACGAGGAATCTTATAATCACCAAAAATATTACTCAAAATACCATCATAATCCCGGGGAATCGGAACGTCCATCACGCCTTCAAAAGGAACAAATATCCTGTCTGTAAAGTGCTCTTCTCTAAATCCCTTCTCGCCGTAGTATATTACCTGTTCCCTGTTTTCCACATGTTTAGAGCCGCAGTCCTCACATATACCGCAAGCCAGATCAAGGAGTCTTAGTATCTGCATTGTCATAGGCTCTGCATCAGAAAAACAGTAAGCCAGTTCCCTTTCAATCGTCCTTCGGATTTCCATATACTGCTGACGCAATTCTTCAGAAATAGTGTTCTTATCCACATCCCATTGCAGCATCAGCATTCTGTCCAGAAGTCTTATGAGCCTGTCCTGATATTCACTTTCCTGAGGATCATCCGAAACCCTGTCAAACACGAAGACATCCACTCCTGTTGTATAGGGGCAGCCGTGGAACTGCTCCAGAAACTCCGGAGAAGTATCCAGCATACCTCCATTGCAGACATTGAATGACATCTCTTTCGGTGGAATTGCTCCGGGAAGAAGTGATCTCGTCTTAAAACACGGTGGCAGTTCACTTAAAACAACACCGCAAAACTTCTCATAATCCGCCCTTAGCATGCCAATATCCAGATCATCATCCCAGGGGACATAGCCCTTGTGTCGCACAGCACCTATCATTGAGCCGTAGCACATGATGTATCTGATTCCGTACTTCGTACACACCTCGTTGATCCATGCCAGAATCTCCAGCTGAGATGCCCACAAACGCTTCATCATCCCGGTGATGTGAAAGTTACACCGGGTCTCATTTTCGAAATATTCACTTGAAAATTGAAGCCTGGGTGCCATATCACATATTCCTCAAAGTTATTGATCACGTGTCTATAGTTGATTAAAGAGTCTTTATATAATCCATAAATTTCTGCTTATTCTCAAGCGCTGTTGTCGTGGGTCTTCCAAGATCCTCACGGGCTCCGATGGAGCATTTAACTTCAATAAATGACAGTTCATTCCTATCTCTTGCCTGTTCCAGCTCTCTATCCAGGCTTTCGAAATCATTGACACATACAGCATGAGGATATCCACATGCCTCTGCAATCGCCACCAGATCTATCTTTGCTGCGACAGTCGGCATTCCGCCTACGGTCTCGTGTGCGCCGTTATTTATAACTACATGTACAAGATTAGCCGGCTTGTTTGCTCCGACTACGGCCATTGCTCCCATGTGCATCAAAACGGCACCATCACCGTCAACGCACCATATACGTTGGTTCTTTTTATTCAGCGCAATGCCTAAGGCGATAGAGCTGGAATGCCCCATGGATCCCACTGTAAGGAAGTCATATTTATGTGACTGTCCGTTTGCTGCTCTTGTCTCAAATAATTCTCTGCTGGCCTTACCCGTTGTGGAAACTATCGGATCTTCACCTGATACAGCCACTATGTGCCGTATAATTTCCTCTCTTACCATCGAATTATCGTTACAATACTTAACCTTCGGAGCATCCGTCAATGCGCCTTTTCTGATAACAAAGGCCACATCCAGCCCCTTGCTCAGCTTCTGCCTGAACTGCTCCATGACCTTTTTTGTTTCATCATCTGTGGTATCAGGCCCGATAACGAAATAGTCTATTCCCATGTTCTCAAGCAACTTTGTAGTTACCTCGCCCTGATAAATGTGCTGAGGTTCGTCATGGATACCGGGCTCCCCGCGCCATCCCACAATAAACACTGCAGGTATCGCATACACCCTGTCATTCAAAAGACTTGCAACAGGATTTATTATGTTACCCTCTCCCGAATTCTGCATATATACTACGGGAATCTTACCTGTAGCAAGATGATACCCTGCTGCCAACGCAGTACAGTTACCCTCATTTGCCGCAATAATATGATGATCAGGATCAATCCCGTAAGTATCCATCAGATAATTGCAAAGGGCCTTCAGCTGTGAATCAGGCACTCCTGTATAGAAGTCCGAGCCAATAATATTCACCAAAGTTTGTACTTTCATTAAGAAATCTCCTCAGCCAATCAGGCTTGTCTTTATCCAAGAATATCGTTATACAATTCTTCCATAGTATCCCCTGTCAGTTTCACCGGATGATTCACCAGCCTGTCAGGATTGACCCCATCTAAAAGCTTGGTGATGACAGCGTGTTTATCTAATGCCGAATCTTTGCTTTCCTGATCAATCTTTTCCAATTCCAGTTTCTTTAATATGCCGTCAAACTTCTCAGCACCTTCCATGGCTGAACTGCATCCCATAAACGACGCCAATTCTTCAAGCGTAGAAACCAGATATTCTTTTCCACGTTTATCTATACAATCATCCACATGCCTGATCATATACGGCCATAATCCGGCAACGCAAAGCGCAGCAGCATGTCCATGGGCTATTCCAAATATACCGGTCAGCATATAGCACATAGCATGGCCTGCAGTAGTCTGCGTGATATTGATCGCCTGTCCTGCCAGCATAGATGCCTTTTGCATTGCGATGTTACCACTATCTTCATTTGCAATATAGGAATCAATATTCTCAAGAATCATTCCTATTGCTTCTCTTGCATATGCTTTGCTCTTATCGGTGGAATTTACAGACCAGTAGGACTCTATGCTATGACAGAGAGCATCCAGCATTGTTGCTTTTCTATTATAGAATGACACTGTCTTTAGAAATGACGGATCATAAAATACAGCTTTGGGAATGCAGCTCTCATGTGTTACGGATTGCTTCTTCCCATCGTGGTAGATTACCGCATATCTTGTCACTTCACTTCCTGTTCCCGCCGTAGTTGGTATAGCCATAAAAGGAATACTGTTTTCCTCGATGCTCTGGTCCAAGTAACTTTTGCTATGGTCCATTGTGGCAAACAGTTTTATACACTTCGCCACATCCATAGTGCTGCCTCCGCCAAGGGCAAGGATGCTGTCGCACTCCTTACTGTTAAAAAGATCTACTCCTTTACACACGGACTCATACTTTGGATTGGGAGAAAAATCCGAGAATCTGATAACTTTTATTCCAAGCTGCTTTTCCATTTCGCATATGTGCTGATACAGCAGATGATACTCAACCGCTTTGCCGCACACAAACAACAGTTTTTTTACACCATTGTCCCGCACATATTTATCAAACTCATCATACCGATCTTCTATGAAAAAAATCTCATGTGAAGTTTTTTTTTGCGTCAGATTTTCAACAAGCTTTGAAACCACTGCCAAATCTTCCGGAGTATCTACTTCTCTGCACAGCATGTCCTTCATATCCAGCGGATGAATGAGGCATCGGTCACTTACAACATTGAAAGCATTTTCTGCATAACACTTTCGCTTTGCCGGCTCGCCGCTTTCACAGAATTCAGTTATGCTTTCAAGCCATATTTCCCAATCCTCTCTGTTGAGCTTATACAAGGGCTGAGCAGCAAGGGCCTGTTCAAAAAACTCTATTCCGACTTTTAAAATTCTGTCATTCTCAATTACCGCCTTAAAGTCCTTCTCCGGAAGCGGCACCGTAGAACTGACAGCCATGCAGCTTTGCGGGCACGAGAGTATTTTGTTCAGAGCGGCTCTCTCAAAGACAAGATCCCCATGCATCATTACGATGTCATCATGAAGTTCCTCTCTTGCACAATAAATAGAATAAATATAGTTTGTCTCTGAATAGATCTCATTACGAACAAAGCTTATGGAAATAGGAAGGTTAAGCCCCATAACATATTTCCTGAGAATATTTTCATGAGCTCCAACAGTTATGACAGCTTCTTTTACACCTGCATCCAGAAGCTGCGCTAATTGTCTTCCGATTATGGTTTCCTTGCCATAAACTTCAGTCATGCATTTGGGCTGATCTGATGTGAGAACCCCCATTCTGGTCCCCATTCCTGAATTCAGTAATAAAGCTTTCATCTTTTATCTCTCTATCTTCATCACAGTTCATCAATCAGGGTGATAATCTTTTTAATCGACAGAATCTCGCTGTCAATCTCTTTTGCTCTATGGTGTATCAGAATACTTCTTGCAGCATTTTCCATGGCCGGGAATGCTGCGCGAAGAAGCTGGTTAGCATAGATGCATATGTTAGCGCCATGCTCGGCAAGTTCGATATCGGTGATACTGTCGTAGGAACTGGGAACAACAACTATAGGTGTGTCCTTATCTTCCTTCCTGAACCTGTCACAGAATTCCAGAATCTCATCGGGCTCCTTTTTTCTGCTATGGATCATAATGCTGTCAGCACCTGCCTTCACATATGCACGAGCCCTCTCCAATGCATCCTCAATTCCCTTCTCAAGGATAAGGCTCTCGATTCTGGCAATTATCATGAAATCTTCCGACAGCTGAGCCCTTTTTCCGGCAGCTATCTTGTCACAGAAATGCTCAATTGTATCCTGCGTTTGAGCAACCTCCGTGCCAAACAGACTGTTCTTCTTAAGTCCCGCCTTGTCTTCAATGATTACTGCGCTGACGCCCATTCGCTCAAGGCTTCGTACCGTATACACAAAGTGCTCAGTCATTCCGCCGGTATCTCCGTCAAAGATAATAGGCTTTGTCGTAACTTCCATAACATCATCGATTGTCCGGAATCGTGATGTCATATCCACCAGCTCAATGTCAGGCTTTCCCTTATTGGTACTATCGCAAAGAGAACTGATCCACATTGCATCAAACTGATCAATAACGCCTTCCTCTCCAACAATGGTTTTCTCGGCTATAAGTCCGGTAAGACCGCTGTGTACTTCAATAGCCTTTACTATCGGAACCATTTTGATTGCCTTGCGGAGCCTTCCACGCCTGAATTCAGGCATAGCAAGCTTTTCCTTCATCTGCTTATCAAGCTTTGAAACCAATTCATTCCGGGTATATGGAATCTCTATCAGTTCTCCTCCATACTTCCCGGTAAGCTCCAGAATATTATTCTTGATCGCCATCATGAACGACGATGACCAGTTGTCACCATGAACAATGTAGTCAGGGTGCAATGTCTCAAAAATTTCGTCATACATTATCTGATTCTGGACAATCACATCGGCGACTCCCGGAAGACCCTTTATCAGATTTACTCGCTCTTCCAACGTGATAGAAGGGAACCTGTTATATTTGACCATCGCACTATCTGACAGAACGCCAATGGTCACTTCGCCGTACTTATTGGCTTCTTTGATAATGTTTAAATGTCCTTCATGAATAATGTCAGTACAAAAGCATGCGTAGACTTTTTTCATCATTTCTCCTTCCTTCACGTAAGGTATTCTGTATAAGGTCTATCCGGATCCAATATTCCTATTCTGTGATCCGATGCGTACATTTTGCGTTCGTTATAGTCCCCGTAACGGGCAGTCAGGATTTCGTGATATCCTACCGGCGCATTAAACTCATAGCCCTCAAAGGGAAGTTTGACAACACCTCCGTACCACTCTTTTTTGCATGGAGGCGTTGTGAACATTTTGGAAAAGACATTTATCTCACCGAGACTGTCGTAGCAGGAAGCAAGGAGATTCTCAAGCAGTGTAAGTCGCTCCTCATATGGCATTCCCAAAACTTCTATCATCGAATCAAATCCAAATTTAGGCTCTTTCCCTTCAATCATTTCCATCAATAAATCTTTGGGAGTAAAGGTTGCCGTCCACAATTCCAAAAGAGTGGATATTATCTCCGGAGCTGCTTTGCCATCAAGTACATCCGCGGCAATATCAAGAGGGAAAATATCGATAAATATTCCCTGATGAAAGTTAGCATTCGGAATGATCGCACTTCCCATCATGGTGGTATTATCATTTCTCAATCTCGAAAATGAAGTCATTCTGTTGTCATTGTGATCAGTATGATAATTCTGTACAAAAAAAGGAGTCTCAAACCACTTCGGAGCAATCTCCAAAAACCTTTGATAATCAGGCCTTGGCATGGTCACATCTATATCGTCGTCCCAGGGAATGAATCCCTTATGCCTCACTGCACCAAGAAGAGTCCCAAAATCAATGAAATACGTAAGTCCGTTCTCCGCGCAGAACCGGTCAAAAAGCACAAGCATATCCAACTGTACTTTCCAGACCCTTTTCATCTTTGCAGCAATTACATGCCCTTCACGTATTTCTTCTTCCAAATTAAATTCCATATGGACCAGCCTCCTAAATGGTTGCCATTTCGTATATTAATTGTATCACAAAAAGTGCACAGTGCTGAAAAACACCGTGTTTTTATCCCTTGAGCCGATCAACTATTCTATCTTCCCAGAACTGTCTCGTAGATTCATTTGTCATTTCAACCAGCCTATCGATATAGCATTTTCTGAGTTCCGGAGATTTTACAACAATCTTATCCGAATAAAAAACCGCGGGCTGTTCTATCAGCTCCAACAAGGAAGCATATACGACATCGTCCGGGGATAAAGGTGGGGCAGGGGAAGCAAAAGGTATATATACCAGTTCGTCGGTATACTTCATAAGGTTACTTGTGTAAAACAGTTCGGACACACCTAATATCCCACTGTATCCGTCAAAAGGTAATTGAATTACTATTTTTTCAGGATGTCGCTTTTCCGGATTGTATTCCTCAAAGCTTGTCAGTTTTCCCTGTAATTCCGGAATTTTCTCAAACTCAGCAATATCTGTTCGGCTGTCTCCCAGCTTCTTTTCGTGATCATGATAAAAATACGGTATCGGAATCACTTCCACATTGAAGCGATCATCTTCCGCCACTTCCAGGAAAGCATCTTTCATGGCATTCCACCAGGAAGCTTTGCATGGCAGAAACAATATATCTGCCTTGCCGGCGTCATAGAGCCTATCGATACTTTGCTCTATCTCCAGGACAACACTGTCTAATCCGGCCTTTATTGCATCATCCCAATTACCTATGGCCTCATAGATTTTCTCGCAGTATTGTTCTAACAGATTTACGGCTTCAGTCCCTTCTCCGAACTTGTTTTCCAGCGCTGTTCCGACTGCAACCGCTGCTTTCTGGCAGCTTTGAAAAAAAGGTATCAGATTTTCATTATTGCCTTTTCCCTGAATTGCTCCTATCTGTTCATGAATGCCAAGCATAAGCTGCAGAATATCTTTCTGTTGCTCTTTGTGAGGCGTTCTTTTCCTGGGTTGCACATAAGCCGCCTTATTAAAGCAATACCTGGTTGGATTTTTCCCAAACTTATTCCTGTATATATCCTCCAGCTCCCTGTACACAGGGTACAGATGGCCGGCGGAGCCTCTTACAACAGTCATATAATCGCCAAAAGTAGATGTCAGCACTTCGTGATAACCGACAGGCGCTCTGAGTACGGTGTTCTCAAACGGCAGTTCAACAAAGCTCTGATAACACGATCTGACAAATCTGCAATTGCCCTTCGACACCCATCTGTACATCACCGCTATATCAGTTGATTCTTCGCCATTTGCTTCTGTCGAGATCCTATCGAATAAAATCAGCAGTTTCCTGTATGTCTCTTTTCCCCTGCCAATAGATGTATGGTTCTCCTGCTCTATTCTTTGTACCCTTTCATTGATTTCGGTATCTGAATATGCCTTGTTAAGCATGCCTGTAAGCGTTTCGAATACGTACTTTCCGCGCCCGGTTCTCTCATCCTCTTTGGCCCGGTCCTGAAAAATCCTGTCCAAAGGAAAAATATCCACTCCTGCCACAAAGGGGCATCCGTAGTTTACAGATAAAAAATTTGCCCCTGCATTAATGGCATTACTGTTTGTCACTCTGCAAAAGGGAAGATCATATTCTTCACAATTGTTTGCATTAAGAATTACGTATCCGTCAGGCAACTCATCTTGGGCAACCTTAAGAAATTCATCCAACTCATCTCTTTTCATAGCGATATCAAGGTCATCATCCCAGGGAATATATCCTTTATGACGAACGCAACCAAGCAGTGTCCCGCTATCAGTAAACCAGTTGTATCCATACTTCTTACATATCTTATTAATTTCTGACAGCACAACCAACTGTGCCGCCCAATAATGTTTCATGGTTTCCGACACATAAAATCCTTCTCTTATCTCATCGCAAAAGAATTCTGGTTCAAAAGATAAATTGTCGAGACTACTCATGGCTGTTTACTCCGTAAGCTGGTATGTTTTATCTGTCATTCAGCAGTTTATTTATAATCATAATAACATAAACGTGTGTGCTATAATAGAATATGGGTAGACGTTGCTATAGGTGATAATATGCTGAAAATATCTGATTCTTTTTACAAAGAAGAAGTACGACTCGGATTTACAATTACAGAAACCATGAAAAGAGCATGGTCAGTTCAGCTTGAAATGCTTGATGCCATTATGAACATTGCTCAAAGGCACAACATATCTATCTGGGCAGATTATGGAACCCTTCTTGGCTCTGTCAGACACAAGGGCTTTGTCCCGTGGGATGACGATATAGACCTGTGCATGTTCAGGAAAGACTATATGGCATTCCACACCATACTCAAAGAAGAGTTGTCAATGGCTTATAAAATCTCCAGTTTTTACGCCACAGACGACTATGATCAGCCCAATCTGCTGGTTACCAACAGGCATCATCTTGATCTTGGAAACAATCCTCACGAAAAAGCAATTACCAATATGCAGCATGGCTGTCCATATATTACCGGGATTGATATTTTTCCATTAGATTATGTTCCGGCTGATGCTGAACAGCTAAATCTCATCAGCAATCTTTATATTTCGGCATATGATCTTGCCTTTAACTTTGATTACTACAGATCGACCGGTGAACTTGAAAGCAATCTTTTGCAGCTGGAGAGTCTTCTAAGCACAAAGCTGGAACGCAATGATCATCTCAGATCGTCAATATGGAAGCTGGCAGATGCCATCGCAATGATGACTTATGAAAACGAAGCTGCCGATATCGCCCACTACTCCAGGTGTGCGGTTTATGGTTTTCATAACACGTGCAAAAAAAGCAGTTATAACAAAACCGTATATCTCGATTTTGAAATGATACAAGTCCCTGCTCCCGAAGGATATGATGATGTACTTTCATCACTTTACGGAAAAGATTATATGACTCCAGTGCCGGGCACAGCATGGCACACTTATCCCTTTTATAAAGTGCAGGATAAGCGAATACTTTTTAACAGCAAATTAGGACAGATGGGAGATATCTTCTGATCATGAAAAAAATAGTTTTTCTGTCATTATCCCCCGAAACCTGGGACGGACTCGAAACTATATGGGATAACGCTACAGCCGATCCCGAAAACGAAGTCACTGTTATTCCTATCCCAACTTATAAAAGGAATAGCGATGACAGCCTGTCAGATGCCCATTATACGCTTTCAGGGTATCCGGATAATGTTCCCATTACCGATGTTAATGCATATAGTTTGAAAACAAATCATCCCGACATAATCTACACGCAAAATGTACAGGATACGAGCAATCCCGGTTTCTGTGTCCATCCTGCTTTTCACACTGATGCCTTAAAAGCCTGTACAGATCAGCTTGTGTATGTACCGTATATGTGTACGGAGGAAATATCCCTTGATAACAAGCCCTATCTGGACAGCATAAAAATGCTGTTTATTTGCCCTGCCCTGCTAAGCAATGTTGACCGCATAATAGTTCAATCAAACAATCTGAAAGAGCTATATCTTTATTATCTTGCCGGCGGTGATCCGGAGCTCATCAAACACTGGTCCGGGAAAATAAGCTGCGACGATTATCCCAGAAATGAGATTCTGAAAAAGTATGATCGCCTGACTGTGTACCGCCCCGATGAATGGGACACTCTTTTATGCCCCGATTCTGATGACCACAGAAAGGTCGTTTTGCTATGTACATCAGTCATGGGGATTCTTACTAACGAGCACCATGTGATCAATAAACTTAGAGAACTGTTTGAAGACTTTATGAATAATACAGATGATCATGTACTAATTTGGCGTCCTTATCCGGCCATAAAGGAAGCCATTAAAGACCTTCGTCCGGGACTTGTTGACGACTATGACAACCTGATTTCTTTTTATCTTGATAATCATGTAGGAATACTTGATAAGCTTCCATCTCCGACTTCTGCCATCATAATCAGTGACGAATATATAGGAGACGAGTGCGGCGTCATGGAATTATATAAAACCACAGGAAAACCGGCATCCAGGCTGGACTATGGAGTTTAAAATTCATTCATTTTCTGCCAGTTTGCGCAGAATTCCTCTACTGTATTCTGATTGCCTGCCTCTTTCCACATTTTTGCAAATTCCTCTTCCTGAACACAATAGAAAGGATATTCATGGCTGGCAGAAAACTGCGCGGGGGTCATATAATTCTCCCCATACAGATATGTGAGCACCGGTGCCGGTTCGCAAGGAGCTATTACCGTGAATTCTTCAAAGGGTAATTCTACGCCCTCCCCAAAACTCTCTTTTTTCATTTCAGGAAACCCTGAAAAATCATCCCTTTCTTTTGGATATGGTATATATGTAATGTTGGCAATGGCATCCGATTCACTTTCAGGAACTGAACTCGCATACCGATCACAGGCACATAATATTTCGTGAATGGATAGGATACTATCTCATCTTCTTTGTCAAAAGAAATCCCAAGATCGCGCTCATACTGTTCCAGCCTGCTTTCCAGCATATTGTTTTCCTTTAACATGGACCACTTCTCAACAATCCACTGCAAGTCATTTATCTTTCTGACAAGTTCCAGCTGATCTTTGGGGTCCCGCGGCAGATTGTCCAGCGGAAAAATATCTATACCTATTCTTGGGTACGGATAAGCATGAAAGTAATTCATATATTTAGGCAACGAAAAATAGGTTTCATCAGCCATGACTCTGCCCTGGTATCCTTTGTTTATTGCCCATAGTCTGGAAGACTCTGCATATATTCCCGGATTCACAAAGCCTTCAGGCAGCGCCTTTGGTGCAATGCTCATGAATTTCATGTAGTCCTCGCGAAGCATGCAGATGTCTATGTCATCATCCCAGGGAATAAACCCTTTATGCCTTACTGCCCCAAGAAGTGTTCCAAAAAAAGCGTACCACTTTATATCATGCTCAGCGCAAACTTTCCTGACAACATCAAGAACTTCCAGTTCAGCTGCCCATGCCCTTTTCATCATCGGAACGACTGTGAATCCTTCTCGTATTTCTTCTCTGAAAAATTCATTGGAAAATCTCATGAATATCCCTCTTCCTCTATGGTATTGAACGCATAGATGATACAATATATTTGTAATACCAAACACAATACCGGATCATCAATCAGAAAGGATCGTATATGCCTGACAATATCAACGTATCAAATCAACTTCCTTCAGCACTGCTGGTCTTTCTGTGCTGCTCCCCAGAGGAAATCGATGATTATGTCAGCCAGGAAAGCTATGGCAACTTTCAAGTCGTAAGCATAGATTCTCCCGATGACTTTCCGGATCTTTTTTCCTTTATCCTGGACTGTGAATGTGACTATATCAGCTTTGTCGAGCCGGAGCACGTGTATGAGTCCGGGAGGCTTGCCGCTGCTATAAACGAGTTCTTATCCAATCCCGGCACTGATCTGGTCATCTCTCCAAGACAATTCTATGATGACAGCGCCAATGTTATTCTCAATGTGTATTCCCAGTATCATGACTATTTCCCGGGAAAAACCATAGGTGGACGTTCTCTTCTTCAGGACTGCGTATTAAACGATCTGTGCCTGTATGGGGATATTTCCTGCGCCATGATCCCAGCTACTTATGCCAAAAGAATTCTGCCCATTATCCCAATTGATATGGTCATGCCGGGAATACGGTCTACAGCGCTGTATCACTATTTATTGATCAACGGTAACCTGCGCTATCTTGATACCGCATATGTTTACAAACATCTTTCTGCAAAAACAGACGCCCATGATAACGCCTCTGCCTTCTTTGAATATCTTAAGCTATTCCTTGCCCGGGAGCTCGGTATTACAAACGAGCAGATATATGAGCTTGAAAGCAGATACAAAAAATATCGGATTAGTGTTCTTAAAAAGGAGATTACATTCTTTTATCAAAACCAAAGCGAACTGGATCTTCTCACCCCGCTTATGGAGGAAGCCTCTCGCAGAGGATATATTTGTACTTCAACCATGAACATAACGCAGCAAGTGGTTATCGGAGTATATTGCTCTCACACCAACTTCCCTGAGAACGCCAGGTTTTCAATCATTCTCCTGCATGATATGACACAAGGATGTGATGTATGGCCACTCTACTGGCAAACCGAAAGCTGGAACAAATATGACCTGGGAATACTACCGGGTGAATTCTGGGCTGATCTATGGAAACAAAATGCTGTACTCTCATGCGCACGCCCCAGGTATGGCGTATTTGCACTGGGCTTTTTGAAAAATGACAGGTACGGAGAAGGTTGCTCTACCACCGATAAACCGCAAATTGAAATGAAATACGATAAGACCATCCTTTATGCTCCGTCATGGGAATACGATGACAAAGAGGACGATTTCATCCTTGCCCTTCAATCTTTACCTGTAAATCTCTTAATCAAACAAAACAAAAAATCCTTCAGAAGCAATGAAGCTTTTCAGTTTGTAATTGATAATATCGATAATATGAGAGCCCTGCATGAGGGCAAATATGATAATCTTTACTATCTGGATCCCGATACTGAATTCCTTCAGGCTGTCCAGTTATGCGACCTTGTCGTATCAGATGAGTCCAGCGTAATGACAGAGGCTCTTTTGTACGGAATCCCAAGTGTCGCTGTAACCGACTGGCTGATACCCGACATGGTACCTGCAAGAAAAGCCATCGTCCCTACAGATTGGGTGTACCGTATAAAAAGAGTCGAACTTCGCGAGACCATCGAGAAGTTTATAAGAGGTGAGCTCAACGAGATAGACCCCGAAGAATGGAAAAACAAAGTATTTGGAAATTCAGGACATGTCAGCGCCGGCATAATGGATGCCATCGATTACTATACCGGAAATCCTTCAAATACCGAGTTTATGCAAAACAAGATCGAGCAGAATGCGGGGATCAGCACTCTGTGGAACTGAGCCGCTCATGATTTGGCTTCCAACAGCTTCATGATATCGCCATAAACAAACTCACTTGCCTTGCATCCGTTGTAGGTTACATAATCAAGCTCTTTTGCAAAGACCGATTCTCTTTGTGCAGACATGGTATCATTGTCTTCAATAACCACGTTTTGAAGGAATTCTTCTATTTTCTCATAATCCGTACCCGGAGCTTTGTAATAGGAATCCGTTACCTTTTTGCCCAACTCCAAAAAGCCTTGTTCAGGCCTTGTAAGCAAAAGAAGCGGTTTATTGACATACAGATATTCACCAAGAAATGATACACTGTCTGTCATCATCGCGTCCGAGGTGGAGAACAGTTCCAGATAGGAAGACTCTTCTACAACTCTCGCATTAGGAAGCGAGTTCCATTCCTCCAGGTATTTGTCGTAGCTCTCATAATCTTTAAACATCTTTCCAGCAACAGCTGCATACCGAAGATTGGGATGAGGCTTTAACACAAAACTGACCTTGTCCTTATATTTTTGGGCCAGATACAGCATAAACCATGCATTTTCTCTAAAGGTAGAGAACAGAAGCCACCCCTTATGCAGCACACTGTAATGAGGGGCGATGATAATACGCTTTATTTCATCAGGGTTCTTTCCCTCAGGAATCTTCCATAAAGATTTTATCTGCTCATCAGTAACTTTCTTTCCTTCGTAAAAGTAGTCCATCTTGGCATATCCGGAAAAAACTGCATTTCTTCCGCCAAGAAACTGGTATTTACTATATCCGGAAAGTGTAGAACCAGAGTCGCAATAAATCCTCCACACAAGATTGAATATTTCTTTGTTGAATACAGCCTCAGGAGCAAATGTCCCCTTATGATTCTCGGCAAATTGGATGCCATAAGGAATATAAGCCAGCAGGCAATGAAGTGGCAAAGATGCAAACCATAAAGACTGTGGTGTACTGCTAAACCAGGACGACAATTGAAAGGCAATATCGGGATAGTTTCCAAAATATTCCCAGCTTCTGAATTCCCCGGTCTCAGGATCCATCCCTTCCAGAACCGTATGTCCACTGTTCTTAAACCATTCTAAAGTCTTGTTGTAACTGTCCCTGCAGCTGTTCTCATCTCTGTCATCCAAGGGCGTCACAAGAACTTTGACATCAAAAGAGTCGTTGGCATCAAGAAGTCTGTAAACCCCTTCTGCCGGCCACTGGGCTGCTGAATAGCTCTGAAAAATGACATTGATCTTATCCCCGCTTTTATACTTATTCTGCAATCTTCTTACTACTGCAGCGGTAACCACGTCATAAAGCTGAACGAACAGATCACCTCCGCCTTCAAGTGATTCCCTGAGCAAAAACAGACTCATAAGATGCATCCATCTGTAGTTGTCCGGGATTTCATCTCGGCCGAAATCACCTCTGTCGATTCCATCTATAAGTTCTTCAATTCTTGCGGAATAATACGCAACAGACTCGCGGTCTAATTCCATATGATCTCCTATCCAAAGCGCTTATCGCATTCTTTCATAATCTCCAGATCCAGGTCTTTTATCTTCGCCTTCACTACCGCATTTGATTCATAGTCAGCTGTAATAATCTTATTTTTTAGCTTCGCCAGTTTCTTAAGCATTGCCCGATATTTTTGATCAGTCTCATCAAAGTATCGTCCGATCATCTCCTTTGATGCTCCGTACTTTTTTATCTGATCGTACAGACATCTGTTGATGCCAAAGGAATATACGTTGATGATCGCATATTCTGTAGCTTCCTGTGCCCCCTTATATGTACTCATCAGATGGCAGGAATTATATATAGCTTCCATCGCTCCATAGACCGAATCGAAATATGTATCCACATCCATAGTCTTGGTGGCAGAATCACTGATATCACAATAGTTGTACAGAATTTCCTTAACGTTACCTATGGATGAGGCCCTTAAAAACATGTATATAAGAATATCCATATCCTCCAGGCATCTCACGTTTTCCCGCATACGTATAACCGGATCCTGCCAGAGCTCTCTTTTGAAGATTTTTGTTACAAGATATCCTCCTCCGGCAATAAGTCTCGTTCTCTTTTCATCATTCAAATCTCCTGTCAGGTCATCTCCGGTATAGAGCCTGGCATTATCAGTGGCCTCCCGATAATAGCCGCTGTCAACAATGTCGTAATCACCCTCTTTTGCCTTATCATACAAAAGCTCATACATGTTAGGCGCCACATAATCATCGCTGTCCACAAGCCCGACATACTCACCGGAAGCCATATCCAATGCCTGATTTCTGGCGCCTCCGGCGCCCCGGTTTTTATCACCGTTTATTATGATGACCTTATCCGGGAACTGCTTTTCGCATCTTGCCATGATTTCCCAGGTATCATCCTTGGAGGCATCATTTACAACTATTATCTCAATATCCCGCAAAGTCTGATTAACAAGACTTCCCAGGCATCTGGCCAATGTATCATGGGAATTATATGCAGGAACAACTACGCTTACTTTTTTCATTTATGATCCTCAATACAAATATCAAAGATTCTCATTGATATATCTGACAATCTCGCCGGCAACCTTATAGTATACATTCCTGCTAAAGTGATTAATACTGTCTATATAGTCTTCCTGCGAATGAACAAAGTCAGTCATATTGATCACTTTCATTCTGTCATGATCTTCTGCAAACTCCTGAATTATTGGGTTAAACTCTCTGTGATACTCTGAAAGACCATTGAACTCTTCGTTATCACCCTCAAAATCCACTTCACTTCCAAGTAGCAGAATGATAATAGGTTTTCCCTTTACATGGTCGTATATATAATCCAGATTTCTGAAAATCAGTTCCAGCGGAGTAACGCCGACAAACTCCCAATCCTTGGCAAAGTCATCGATTATTTGCTCCGTAAAAGGAAATGCATGCCCGGGCTTTTCGCCGCTTATGAATCCTGCTTTGTTTTCGGGATCTGTCACCGGCGTATTCCTGCTGGAAAAAGAAATATACAGCTCTTTTCCCTTCTTCTTATACAGTCCGGCCTGACAATCCGGTAGAAGACTGTAGCATATTACGTTGTATTCTTTTTCAAAAAGCTTAGTTTTAAAATCTTCAGGAGTCATAAACGGAACGTTATCTACAACTTCCCGGATTTCTGAAGGAGACAGATTAGCACTTTCCCAGATATGCATACTGTGATTTTGCCCCGCTGTTACAAAACCTTCATTGTTCACGAAATTAAACTCCGAGGTAATAGCAGCACCTGCCAGGTAGGGCTCGATAGAATCCATATCACAAGGGCCTTTCATCAGTATCCTGACCCTGTTTCCACTCTTATTCTCGTCTGATTGCTCAAGCTCCTTGTCTTCAGTGATCCAGTCAACGCTTACATCCTTCTTAAGCTCAACGGCCACATCGCCCTTCACCTCAAATTCAGGGCATCCCAGTCTGTTATACACAAACTGTTCGATTCCCATCCCCAAAACTCTGCAGGAGAAAAGCATATGCTCCATAGTCCGGGTGCGCGTGTTAAAGCAATAAAAACCAATTATACCGTAGTTTCCGAAACGGTCCTTAGCTTCAATATAGGCTGAGTCATTCCAGTCATTGGTAAGAAGCTTTTCAAGTGTCTTTTTATCGTCTCTGTTCTTTGTATAGTTGAGCTGATTGCTGCGCATGATCAGCTCATGTATCCTGTCTATATGCTTAAAGCAATCTTTGTTTATTACAACTCTTATGTCGCTGTCTTTTAAGAACTGCTCCGATGAATCACTCCGGCTTCTTGCTGCATTCTTTTTCTCAAGAAGCTTATACTGATCCAGTCTCTTGTGGTCCTTGTCACCTGCGACAGTTCTTGCGTAATAGGTAGTAAGATATGGGATGATGTCCGGTGTCGCAGTCATCAGAGACCTGGCATAAAACTTCGCTTCTTCCAGATTTCTCGGATTATCATCAATAAAAAGAACATTCTCCGGCCGCAGTCCCATAGCACTGATCTTTTCTGCTATCTGATGACCCTTATCCTGCCAGTTGATGTTATTGAACACGAAAAGATCTGCAATTCCCGCTCTTTCAAGTTCTTCTATGACAGGCTCTTCATCGTTCTTGGATGAAATGCTGTTAACTACTCCGTGATCTGTGATACTCCTGACAAGGTCTGCATTGGAAATAGGAAGTATCACTTCTCCTTCACTCAGGATGCCCTGCCAGAAGGTTTCATCCATATCCCAAATGACCATCTTGATCTTTTCATAATCAAAAAACTCATACTCTGAGTTTTTGACTATGATTGTAGCATCAGGCATAAGCAGGCCTGACAGGATTCCCTGCTCAGATTCTTCCATCGCTCCAAGCACTTCTTTATCTATGATAAACACATTGAATAATGGTCCATCCACGAATTCAATAAGCTCATCTGTGCCGCCAAAGATATTCTCGGTTCTTCTTGCAATCTCATAAAGTTTGTAGTTTTTCTCAATGCCATAGGTATCGGCATTATGAAAAATACTTCTTATGGCTTTAAGGTCAGATCCCAAGCCACACCCATACTCAAGCACACTGAATATTGACTCCTTGTCAAAAGGAATCTGAGATATTACTGTGCCGCTTGCATAGGCATATTCGAGAATATCGAAACCATATTTTTTGATAAACAGTTCGTGATGATCATTCAGGAGTTTTTGGTAATCAGTCTTTATGAAGCTCTGGCTTCCGGCATGGTAAACAAAGCTGTTCCTTACAACTTTCAGCCTGTAGCCTCGCTTAAGAATTTCCATAGACAGTGCATCATCTTCAAAATAACCGGGAGCAAAGTCTTCATCAAAGCCTCCGACTTCATCCCATACATCTCTTCTGACAAGCATAGAAAAGCCCGAAAGACGCACTCTTTCCAGGGTAGCATCTTCCATAGGTACATTTACGCTTTCTCCGAATCTGATATATTCTTCTACGGTTTCAAATTCAACATCCAACTGCTGCTTGTTGCCCGCATAGTTGGACACACTGCCAACAGCACCGATATCATCAGCAGAATAAAGGGCCCGTTTAAGATTATAAAGAGCATCAAACACAAGACGAGTATCATTATTTAAAAGAAGCACATCGGCTTTTTCAAAGTCTGTCCCCTTGCTTGCCTTAACTCCCTGATTGCAGGCAGGTCCAAATCCCGCATTTTCAAAATTCTTAACAAAGATAATATCTTCCTGCTGCTGTAGCCATTTATCCACACCATCGGTAGAAGCATTATCAACAACAACAATCTGATAAGTGCCAGGTGTCAGTACATTCCTTATGCTCTCAATATTACTCTGCATAAGATTTATAGCGTTATACGACACTATTACTATCAGAGTTTTATTATTGTTTACTGAGCCGCCACTAAATGCACCAACTGTATAATTCGATACCTTTGCCTGCTCAGGATCATCATCCCAGATTTCCTTGTAACCTTCCGTATACTCCATCTGAGCAAGCTGAAGCATTTTCTTTGCAGAGAGCTTCTTCTGATATTCCGGATTATCAAACAGGCCCTTGTGATCCTCTCTTACACTCTGCCCCTTCTCAAAGGAAATAGCATCAAAATCATGCCCCAGCCATTCAAAGTCTCGGGCACAGATAGTATTCACATCAAAGAATTCTGCTCCAAGTCTGAAAGAATGCCACTCCCTTAACCTGTATACCGCAGGGCACCTTAAGGCAACGTAAGTACCATAAGTCTCAAACTCACTAAAAGAAGAATCATATATCTTATCCGGTTCTATTGCATTGATTATCTTCTCCCAGAATCTGGTACCCGGTATAGCATCATTACTCTCGATTTCACGGATCAACGATTTCATGATCTTTGTTTTAAAGAGCATGTGCTCTGAGATGAACGAACCCTGTATGACCTTCTTGAAGCCGGGCAGTATTTTGCCCATCGTGTCAAAATACTCAGGATGATACTCATGCTTAAGATCAAGATAAGGCTGACTGGTTCCGGGAGAAAACATATTTATATGGCGGCAGGGGATAGTGTCCCCATCCCATACCATGTAGTACTCATCTTCACAGGTTAAAGCATACTGCATCTTCAGAAACTGCTGATAGTACCATCCTGTAGCCCTTCTTGGAAGCTCCTGTCCGCACAGGATACTTTCAAGTCTTTGTTTCATGCACTGATGAACATCATCAAACAGAATGATGTCATCTTCATTTTTGCAGGAGACTTTATCTGCAATAAGATTACTCTTCGCAACTATTCCCTCGATTTCGGGTCTTCCAACAAATATCAGTTTTCCATAGTCAAAGCTTTCAAGTAATCTGGGGTAAAGATCTATCAGCCTCTCACAATCAATCGGAGTTAATACTATAAGCAAATCAAATCTTTTATCAGTCTGCATTTTCGCCTCCTGTCATGATTTTCTTAAGTCGTTCCTCTGCGGGCTCATAGTCTCCACACATTCTATAAAATCTTACTGCTTCGGAATAGTTTTTAAACTGTTCATTGATCAGACCTATATAGTACAAAGGAAGATACGTGTTTGTTCCTTCCTTGGCAGGATTATCCATATTTGTTGCGGTGACAAACTCCTGCATAGCATTCATAAAATCGTAATTGAGATAATATGCCACTCCCATAAGAAAATGCAGATCCGGAGTATACCCAAATGCTTCAACGTACTTTTTTACTTCCAATGCTTCTCTATGTTTGCCCATATGCAAAAGGCAGTCCGCATATCCCATAACAGACAACCTGTGGAACTCTATTCCCGGGGTCAGAGTAACTGAATCCAGCACTTCCTTGAATTGTGTCACAGCCTCTTCATAATTCTCATGGTTATAAAGTTCCTGCGCCAATTGGAAATGAATATATTTATTATCAGGATTGTTCTGCAGCTCCTCTTTGAGCATTTTTATATTTCGTTTGAACTTGGTTTCACTTATTTCTCCATCGGCTATATATCCTGTATGAATTACCTCCACCGGAGCATGATAACCGATTTTTGTTCCTTTCTCTGCGATAAGAGGTTTCAGCTGCTCGTGAATCTTCCCTTCATAGTGAAATATTCTCCTATCAAATATCCTGGCAATCCAGTCGTAGTAGGCGCCTTTTTCCGAGTCAGCCACCATATAATTAGTAAATCTGATGAGCCCCAGAGAATCAGGATTTTCTTTCATTATCCACACCAGAGCTTCAATATCCAAGCGTTTTATAAACTCATCGCAGTCAAGCGAAATTATATGGTCATTTTTAGCAAGCTTTACCGCATAGTTCCTTGCATCGGAAAAGTCATTCTTCCATTCATACCTGAATACTTTTATTCCTCGTTCCTCAGCAATTTCAATGCTCCTGTCACTTGATCCGGTATCCACGATCACAATTTCTACGTCATAGCATTGTAATGCATCCAGATATTTAGGAAGATTCTTTTCTTCATTCTTCATGATCGTGCAAACGGAAATTTGTGACATCATACCTCCGGAAAGAAACAGTTCACGCATTATATATACAATAATATTTTATCATAATATCGTTATTTCATACAGAAAAAGAGCCCCGGAAACCCGGGGCCCTTTTGGTAGTCGCAATGACTTCGCAAGACATTGTATCACTGGAAAACCTATTAGCCGAGAAGAGACAGAACACCCTGATTTGTCTGGTTTGCCTGTGCCAGCATAGACTGACCAGCCTGAGCAAGGATGTTGTTGTTTGAATACTTAACCATCTCTTTGGCCATATCTGTATCACGAACTGCAGACTCAGCAGCCTGTGTGTTCTCAGCAACGTTATCAAGATTCTTGATAGTGTGCTCAAGTCTGTTCTGGATAGCACCGAGATCAGATCTCTGTGTTGATACAGAAATAATAGCAGCTTTAACCTTTGTGATTGTTTCCTGAGCCTTAGAGTTTGTTGATACATCAGGTGTAGCAGCAAGACCAATCTTTGTAGCAGTCATCTGCTTGATTGAAATTGCGATGGTATCATCATCTGATGTCTCTGTACCAACCTGAAGCTTCTTGGATGTGAAACTACCATTCAGAAGTTTCTGGTTGTTGAACTCTGTAGCATTAGCTGTACGATCGATCTCAGAAGTAAGGGCCTGAAGCTCTGACTTGATGTAGTTACGATCGTCAGTTGTAAGAGTATCGTTTGCAGCCTTTGTTGCCAGCTCGTTCATTCTCTGAAGCATATCATGAACTTCGTTCAGAGCGCCCTCAGCTGTCTGTACTGCAGAAATACCATCCTGAGCGTTAGCAGAAGCCTGTGTAAGACCTCTTACCTGACGTCTCATCTTTTCGGAAATTGCAAGACCTGCTGCATCATCTGCTGCTCTGTTGATCTTGTAACCGGATGATAACTTCTCACTTGACTTAGCCTGAATACCGGTTGTGATACCAAGCTGTCTGTTTGCGTTCATTGCTGTGACGTTGTGTTGTACTACCATAATTTTATTCCTCCTTGAATGTGTACGGTGGCATCCTTGCCACTCGTTTGCTCGTTTTGAAATGGTCCTATGTGCTGGCCATATTACCATTCCTGTTTGTTTTACACCTTTATTATCGTCTATAAATATTAAAACTTAATACCTAAAATTATAAACAAATTATAAACTTTTTAAAATAGGGCAAAATATGGGCTCCGGTCGCCCGGAGCCCTGCATATATTATATGAATAGGAACTTTGTTATTACTGGAGAAGTGACAGAACACCCTGATTTGTCTGGTTTGCCTGCGCCAGCATTGACTGTCCGGCCTGAGCCAGGATGTTGTTATTTGAGTATTTAACCATTTCTCTTGCCATATCTGTATCACGAATCTGTGACTCAGCTGCCTGTGTATTCTCTGTAACATTATCAAGATTCTTGATAGTATGCTCAAGTCTGTTCTGGATGGCACCAAGATCAGATCTCTGTGTTGATACGGAAATGATAGCAGCTTTAACCTTTGTGAGTGTATCCTGTGCAGCAGAGTTAGAAGAAACATCGATGCTGTCGGCAGCATCAAGTCCGATGCCAGTTGCACTCATGGCTTTAATTGAGATTGAGATAACATCATCGTCAGTAGTCTCTGTACCAACCTGAAGCTTCTTGGATGTGAAGGTACCATCCAAAAGTTTCTGGTTGTTGAACTCTGTTGATGCAGAAGTACGATCAATCTCTGATGTAAGAGCCTTAAGCTCTGACTTGATGTAATTACGATCATCTGTTGTAAGAGTATCATTAGCAGCCTTTGTTGCCAGCTCATTCATTCTCTGAAGCATATCATGTACTTCGTTGAGGGCACCCTCTGCTGTCTGTACAGCTGAGATACCGTCCTGAGCGTTTGCGGAAGCCTGTGTAAGACCTCTTACCTGACGTCTCATTTTCTCGGAAATAGCAAGGCCCGCTGCATCATCTGCTGCTCTGTTGATCTTGTAACCAGAAGACAGTTTCTCACTGGACTTAGCCTGAACATTAGTTGTGATACCGAGCTGTCTGTTTGCATTCATAGCTGTGACATTGTGTTGTACTACCATAAGAAATCCTCCATGAACGGGCTCCGCTTCCCTGCTGCCTTCCGTTTGACTTTTATTGTGCAGCTACTGCGGAGTCCCTTCCTTGGCTGCTTATTATTTGTTTTACACTAATAATATCGGCAGTCTTTCGGTAAGATTAACCCCCATAGAAATAAATTTTTCATTTTTTTTGAAACAATTGCAATTTTTATGCAAATTTGTATTTCCTCTATAAAGTTTTTCCAAATAGCATCCGATATACAAAATCACGCAAAAGACGACCCACAAAAAAAGACTTCCTGCTCTAATTCGCGGAAGTCTCTTTTTATTCAATCACTGTTTGTTGTCCATGAACTGAGGTGGTACATCTCTGTAATTATTCATGGTCACATAATAATTATATGCAGCTGCGGAAGATTGCTTGCCTGCCACCATCTTGCTTCTGGAAATGTCGAAATACGTTTCAACAAGCTTCTTGTTTCTGCGCTCCATAGCCTCTATAGAAGCGCTCTTGGCGGTAATCTCTTTAATCAGATCCTGCATTCTTCGAATCTGGTCAGCATAAAGTGACTTGTTCTCACCAAGCTCCTTTTTCACTTCATCAAACAGTGTCTGAAATCCATCGTCCAGAGCTATGAGCTTATCTATCAGTTCTCCTTTTCGATCCACTGTCTCATCAAATACTTCTAATTCCAGCTCTTCCGGATTACGAAGAACCTCTCTCTGTCGTTCGTTTTCCTCTTCAATCTGAGTCATTACTTCAATTTTTTTTCTCAGACTTTCCTCTAACATATCCAGGCTTGCAGAAACCATCTATTTCTCCTTATGCATCCTTTACTGCAATGTTATTGGCCTTCATTACTTCGACCCAGTTATCTCTTATTGCATGTAAATGCTCGTTCATCTCAATTATTATGTCCCTGTCTTTGGAAATATTCGCTTCCACGAGCCTCATAGCTATATAGGAATACATATTTTCAAAGTCTTTGGCCACAGGATATCTCATGTCAAGAGTGTTTCTCAGATAGTCTATTATTCTTTCCACTTTGACAATATTTGTGTGAGCCTTTTGTACATCATTCTTTTCTATAGCATAATCTGCAATATTCAAAAACTTTATCGCGCCATCATAAAGCATAAGTGTAAGCTCCGGACCCGAAGCCCCCATCACTTTATTATTCTTGTATTGTGCATAAGCCTTCTGCTGTAATGTATATGCCGGCATAAATCCTCCTTAAGCATCACTGCTTTTTATCATCCCCCAAAGAATGAAGAGAACGAACTGCTATTGCTGTTTATCTTGGAAAGTGTAGATTCCATTGTGCTGAATTTCTTATAGTACTTGTCCTGTGCTGCCTCCAGCGCTTTCTGTGCATTGGAGATCTTCGTATTATATGAACTGTACTGTGAAGCCATCAGCTTATCTTCATAAATCGTATAAGCTGAACTGAATTCCGTACCTTTCATAAGATTTGTCAAAGAAGAATACATTTCCTTGGACAACTGGGTAAAGAAATTCGTAACTGCACCGGGATCTGAAGAAATAAAAGCTTTTAACAGATCCGTATTACCACTTGTCGATGAATCATCCGGATCGCCATCAATATGAAGCATATCTCTTTCGTCCTGAGTGGTAGAAAAGTAACTTCCGGTAGAAATACCAAAACTTGCCAATGACATTGTTTTATTCGATCCGTCAGCCATAGTAACTTCAAAGCCTTTTAATACTATACTCTTCAAAGAATCTCTAACTGATCCGATGGTCTCATCTTTACTAAGGAGTCCATCTTTGATCTTTTTCTCCCACTCCTCAACCTCATCATCACTCATGGCATCCTTCTGGTCATCAGTGAGCATGCTATACTTTTTAGCAGCGTCAGCATTATAAAGAGTAGAAAGCTCCTTCATCAGTTCGCTGTATTCTTTTACAAGCTTCTTGATGTTATCATAGATACCACTTGTATCCTGCTTGGTGGTAAGTGTGATACCGGAAGCTATTTCATTGGCTGTTATAGTAAGTCCATTAATGTTAAAAGTGTTGCTCTCTGATTCATATTCTACACCATTGAGCTTGATCTTTGCGCTGGAACCGGCAATATAATTTGAACCATCATCGTTCCTGGTAAAGCCAAGAGCAGTCATTGCATCTGATTCAACCATATCAAATGATGCCGCAGCTCCTGCAGTCTTTGATGATACAAAGAATCTTCCGTTGTTCTCATCAAAATTGAAGTTAAGACTTGTTTCTGTCTTGGAAGATTTTGCGTTTTTCAGTTTAGATAGAACATCACTTATGCTATCTGTTGCCGCAACATCTACTTCAATCAAATCTTCGCTGTCACCACCAATTGAAAACTTAAGAGTTCCTCCGCTTTCAAGTCCGAGGTCAGCCATTGTATTCGAAGCTTTCGCCTTTTCCGTTCCTGCTTTAACCTGCTGGCCGGTAAGATACGCAGATTTGGCAAGGCTGGTAATATCAAGGGTCTGTGTTGAATCCATTGCAGAATCACCGGTAATAACAGAAACAGCATTTGCATTGGACGCACTTGTGGTTTTCTTAGTGTACGCAGTTGAAAACCTCATACTACTAAGAGCACCATTGTAGAAAGATACAACCTTCTTATTTAACTCTTTCCATTTATCCTGTTTCCAGGTAAGTTTCTTCTGATCATTCTTGGCTGTATCAAGTCTGTCCTTTTGCCTCTGTGTCAACGCAGTGATAATGCTCTCAGTATCCAGTCCTGAATTCATTCCCGTAATTCGTATTGGCATATTGTTCTCCTTTCTCAATCCGTGAGTGTGATACATGGAAATCCGTTTCCATTTGCTGCGCAATGGAGCAATTGCGAATGAAAGTTGCTTCTCAAGGCGCAATTGCCGCCTGAATCACTTTTGTACGTCACTTGCAGCGCAGTGCAAGTGACCTGTAATTTACCGTTTCTCGTCAACCATTATGCCTGCAATCTCCCACACTTTGGCTATCATATCCAAAGTCTCATCCGGAGGGAATTCCTTAATAACCTTCTTGGTCTCCTTATCAACCATCTTTATGGTCACGCGATTGGTTTTCTCATGGATACCAAAGACAGCCTCCGCATTGGACTTGGCATTTTTTGCCATTTCCGAGATTGCCTTCCTGATCTTGGCATTATCTGCCTGAATCTGTTCCTCCGTAGCCTCCAGATCGGTCTGGGTCTGCGCAAAATTCTGAGCACCACTCTGACTATCACCTGAGCTTGCGGAGTTGTCTGCCGCTTCAACCTTGAGCTCAATACTCTGAGCAACTGCTTCCTGATTTGCAATTTCAGACTGGGACTGATTCTGATCTGCTACCTGCGTCTTAACCTGTGGCATAGACTGCTGAATAAGCGGACTAAAACCATTAATTGCATCAATTCCCATAATCCTATACCTCCATGTCATAACACGGCAGAATCAACAAGTGCATATATTTCTGCGCGCAGTATGAGCGCAGTTTATACACGATTTCTTATCTTCTATATCGGATTTGAAGGATATTTCTTTATGCTTTTTCTCTATGATTTGTAAAGTTTAATAAAAATTTTAGAATTTCAGAGTCAGAATATCAGGAAGAAGCTTCGTATATGCAAAATTCTCTAAAACTTTTTTCTGTCCGTTTATTGCGATCTGCTTCCGCTCGTCTTCATGTTCCAGATAATATGCCGTCTTGGCAATCATCTCTTCAGGAGTATGAGCAATAGCCAGATCCACACCATCCTGAAAGTATTCCTCTAATTCAGGAGATGTGGTGGCAACAAGGAATCCGCCTGCTGCCAATACATCCATTACTCTAAGGGATACCCCGGAGGTGATACATCTAAGAGATATGTGTAGATTCACCTTGCTGCGGTGAAATACCACCGGCATTTTATTTGTATAGTCCGCCATACCCAGATTGCACACATTAGGTATCGGCTTAGCATCAGGGTTTGTGTAGATTACTGTATCAAAGAGTTGGCCCATCTGCGTAAGGATATTTCTGCGTTCGTTAACCGTGACCTTTTTGCGCAATATATTTCTTATAACATCATCATAATTAATCTCGTATTTGCCCGTTTGTTCAAACTTGATATACTTCCTCAGTCTCTTTATATGGTCATCGGTGATAGCCTTCTCATCGGTAAAGAGGTCGTGGCCAAATATCCTCTCCTGAGCCAGGATCACAACATCGATATACTGTTTCAGCTCCGGTGGCAGGTATTTTACCTGATCATAGAAATTGAATTCATTATCATAAAGGCTTCCCAGGAAGCACACATCGTGCTGATAAGAAACCCGTCCTCCGGTCTCGTCATCAAGTTTTTGACACAATGTGG
Source organism: Butyrivibrio sp. FCS014 (assembly GCF_000526935.1). GTDB lineage: Bacteria > Bacillota > Clostridia > Lachnospirales > Lachnospiraceae > Butyrivibrio. The sequence goes on from NZ_JAHA01000010.1 coordinate 131,282, forward strand.
ATAGTCTCTGATCATTTACTCCAAGCGGAGAATAGCTGACCGTAGTTATTCCTCTACTCCTCAATAATTTATACAATTCTCTGTCAAAGACATAAACGTGATTAACCGGATTGTTTATGGTATGTGAATACAATGTGAGGTGAGGGCAGTCAAAGACCCAGGACACGTAGGGCATATCATACTTTTGGCACACCTCAGAAATATTCGGATAATAATCAAAGGTATATACCAGGTCGAAATATCTTTTCCCTGATTCGTCCTTCCTGTCAAACCTGGCTTTGAACTTAGCCTCTATCTCAGGCGTCAGTTCACAACTGGAAAGATCCATTTTTATGATCTCAACCTCGTGCCCCAGTCTTCTCATGGCATCCTGGCAATCCTCGTCGTTAAACTCGTCCCAGTCATAGTAGAGTATCCTCATAGCTGTCTCCTAACATCCAAATCAACTGAGTATCATGTATCAACATAAAGATAAAAAAGCGCCCCGCACATATCGTGCAGAGCGCTTGATCATTCCTTCCAGATCGACATCAAAGCATTTTCTTCAATGCCTCAAGTCCTGCCACATCTGTAGCTTCCTTGTTCTCGTTCTGAATCTGGATGTAAACTTCCTTCCTGTAGATTGGAATTTCCTTGGGAGCTGAGATACCGAGCTTGATCTGATCTCCCCTGATGTCCAGAACGGTGATCTCTATGTTGTTGTTGATAACGATCGCCTCGTTCTTTTTTCTTGATAATGCTAACATAATCAGCCCTCCTTAGCTTCCTTATTTTTCTGCAGTATCTCGTAAATGGGGAACTTAACAGGATAGTCATCGTTCTCAACAATACACTGAGCAGCTTTCATATCTTTTACATTGATGATGAAAGGTCCCATCAGGTTTACTGTCATCTTCTGGAGGTCATGGGGAACTGTAACTGTTACAAGAACCAGGATCTCCTCATCGGTTAGTTCTCCAATATCCTCGATCTTAGCCTTGTCAATGTCCGGGTTATAGCCAGGGCAGACAATAAGCGGATCCATTACAGGCATTGCGAAGTCGGGCTCATCAATGGACTGAAGCCATTTGATGGTATTAACATCGTCATCGTTATCAAAAAGCAGTGTGAATCTCTTAAGATCGGGAAATCCGATAATTCCATGAGGGAAATCGATTATCTTGCTATCTTCAACGTTTACTTCACCAAATATTCTTGTAATAAGTTTCATTTTGTAACCTCCATTGCTGTGGATTTATGCTACGTATTAATTATATCGCAATATCGTTAAATTGAATACACAATTTATATTTTTTAAAATCACGCTGTCGGTGCTTCAGCACCTCTCATTAGATATAGTTCATCAGTGAAGTCTGGCTGATCTTGCCTGTCGCCATGAGGCTGGCCTCATAGGTAATCTGAGCTGTGGTGAGCTGTGTTGCTGCCTCTGCAAGGTCGATGTCCTCGTTGTCGGACTGCAATGTCTTAAAGGTTGTGGTCTGATCCATAAGGCGGGAATTGATAAGATCGAGTCTCTTCGTTCTTGTGCCGTTGTCGGTAACTGCGATGTTGGCTACATCCAATGACTTCTGCATGGACGTGATCTTGTGCTCGAATTCCTGCTGGAGCTCTTCTCTGAGGTAGTCATATGCCTTCTGCGCTGAGGCAAGTTCCTGGCCGACTTTGAGCTTTTGGTCCTCTCCAACAGCTGCTTCCTTTTTATCCTTCAGAGTCTTTATAATTGTGGCCAGCTGCTGAAGTTCGCCCAGCATCTTTGAAAGGTCATCCACATCTCTTTTCACATTTGTGGTGAAAACCGTGTCTGCCGTTGTGTTTACCACTACCGACTGTGCGAAGCCCACATCGTAAGCTATATCATGGTTCGCTGTTCCCTTGTTGTACAGGATTTCTTTTCCGTTCTCATCTATATAATTGGTTGAGAACAGGTTCTCGGGTCTGATGTCACCCTTTATCCACTCCTTCTTGTCGTAAACCACGTCGATGCTGTTGGCATTGATGATATTGGGAAGGGTGGAGAGCTTGTCCCTGAGTTCCTTGTTAAGGAGCACCTCGCCGGTTGCTGCGTTGAGGTATGCCCTCATTCCGGTGGGATTGTTGTAAAGATCCTCGTAGGCATCGTCAATCTGCTGCTCGGTACTGGTGGTATATAAAATGTGCTCCTCGTCCATCACAAGCGTTGTTTCTATATAAGAGGAATGTACGCTGCCGTTTCCTGTGAGCTGAACCACCTGATTGCTGTAGGTGCCGTCGCCGTTATCAGTAGCAATGTTGTTCTTCACTGTCATCGTTCCGTCACTGTTCACCGTAGCAAAATATCCCTCGCGGCTAAGACTCATGGAGTAGCTCTGTCCGATTGCGGGAAGAAGCGGTACCTCAAGAGGCGGGATCTGTCCATCCTCAGTGGTGTAGGTAACTGTGGAAACCTGCCTGTTAACGATCTCGGTGTTTGCCGACTGGATAACTGAAGGGCTCTTTGTTCTCTTATTGTCATCAAAAAGACCTTCCGATGTAAGGTAAAATTCGTAAGTCTTTCCGTTTACGGCGTCGATTCCGGTGATATTGTAGGTGCCGTCACCATTCTTAAGTGCCTTGTAGGTGATACCCTCGCTTGTAACCTGGAAGTCGGTTGCCGGTGAGTTGATGGGCAGTGCCACGTATCTTGTAACGCCATCTTCATCCTTGAAGGTAAGGTCAATGGTGGGCTTTGTGGTGGAAACGCTGCTGGTTGCAGGCTGCTTCATGTCCTGTCTGAACTTGAGCTCAACCTCGCTGCCCTCGCCGTATCTGTAATTTAAGTTGTCATAGGAGAGGCGGATCCTTCCTACTGTGGTTTCAATGATCTGACTTTCCAGTGTTGCTGAGGAATTGTCATTTAAGATAGTGGAAGAATCAAGAAGGTGCTTGCCTACAATTCTGCTGGAGGTGCTAACAGCCCCTGCGGTGAACTCATCGTTGATATCTCTGTAATCGGCAGTGGAGGCCTTCTCGAAGGTCAGTGCCGTGTCTGTTCTGTATCCGGTAAAGATATATCGTCCTGCGTAGTCCACATTTCCTGTAGCGTAGTACTCATCTGAAAGAGCGTCCATCTGGGAAATAATGGTGGAAAGATCATCAAGAGTAAGGTCCTTGTTGGCGCCCTTGGTTGCCTGTTTTACGCAGTCAGTAAGAACGGATGTCACCGTTGAGAGCGCATCCGCAGTTACTTCCAGCCAGCTCTGAGCATCCTTGGCGTTCTTCTCGTAGTACTGAGACAGCTGTGTAACGTTGCTGCGAAGCCTCAGAGCTCTTATGGCAATAACAGGATCATCGGAGGGCCTCGTTATCTTTTTTCCCGTGGCCATCATGGTGTTGAGCTGGTCCTCCGTAACCTTGTTGTTATTTATATTGTACAGTGAATTGTTCTGCATGATCTTGTTGGTGATGCGCATTTAAAGCTCCTTTCACAAGGTAGTTCCGCTCTCGCTTTGCTCGCCGGAACAAACTTCGATCACGAAAATCAGAGATTATCTATCTCAGTTTAGGAAAAGGACAGTCCATTGTCCCGAAAAAAAGCGCATCCGTGCAGATTATTAGATTTTCAAATATATTATCGGACCATTACACTCCGGTCTGAAGTATCAATCTGTCATAAATTTCCGTAAGTGTCTGGATCATCTTTGATGAAAGTGTATATGCGTTCTGGTATTTAACCAGGTTAGCGGCTTCTTCGTCCTCATCGACGCCGGCATCTGACAGTCTCTGATTCTTGATGGTGTTCTCCAAAGAAGTGTAGGTCTCTTCAAGAGTATTGGAATTGCTCTTGTTCAGGGCCACATCACCAAGTACCTTGGTCAGGAATTCACCTGAAGATGCTCCTCTGAAAATCTTCAGTGTATCAAGCATGTTCTTGAGGCTCTTTAAGTTGCCAAACTCCGACTCACCCTCGGTGAGATCGGCCTTGGTTGCCAGCCTGTCGGAATTATCAAGAACAACCGAGTTCACTGTAAAGTTCCCGCCTTTGAGGAAGTAGTAGCCCTTGTACTCTGAAAGAGAAGTCAGCTGCTCGTAGCTGTACTCTGCGGCTGAGTTTGTATCCATGGCACCGGTCAAAAGATTCACGCCCTGGAGGGAGTCTGAGGTGTAACCCGTTACCATGATCTTGTTCACTTCCTCTGAGAAGTGTCTGATCCACTCATTCATCTGCTCCATGTAATATGGTATTCCCTGATAGCTGTTGGCATAGCCGATGGACACGTTGGTTCCGGGATCGGGAATACTGGAGATGTTCTCGGGATTTAATCTGAACTCGTAGGTGGACTCTCCGTTGTAGCCCCAGCTGTCATACTTGTAATACTTGGCGCCGATCTTGATGGAACCTTCTGCAGGAAGAGTACACTTTGCCATATCCTGGAGATATGAATCCGTAACATTTACGGTAACAACAACTGTACCGTCAGTCTTCTGCTCAACGCCGCCTGCAGGGCATTTGCCGTGGAAGTACTGATTGTTGTTTCCGTCTCTCAAAGCCAGAAGCCCCTGAAGCTCGCCGCCTATGAGCTTTGAATCCAGTGAGAAGTTTGCAAGCTCTGCTACGTTATCTCCGTCTCTGTAGTTGCTTCCTGCCCACTTTATATCGAAAAGTCCGTTGATGTCGTTCTGATTGGTGGGAGCGCCTTCTGCTCTTGAAACGCAGATCATCTGCTTGAATTCGTAGGTATCAACCAGCTCATAGCCGCCCGCAACCCACACCTGGAACCTTGTGGCGCCGGTATTTCTGTCGGGCTGGGTCTCGTCGATGATGGGAGATTCCTTGGTCTCAACCGAAACAATCTTAGACAGGTCGTCCACCAGCATATCTCTTTTGTCTCTGAGTTCGTTGGCGACAGTGCCTGTCATCTCGATTATGTTGATCTGTTTATTTATTGAAGCTATCTCTTTTGCCATTGAGGTTACTCTGTCGGCGCAAAGCTTAACCTCAGAGTTTATGTCGGACTGAAGGCCCTGAATGCTGTCGTATACGTTGTTGAAATACTCGGTAACACTCTTTAAGCTGGACATGAAGGCTGACTTGGTCTCGGTTGTGCCGGCAGCTGTCATCACTGACTCCATTGCTGCTTCCATCTTATTGAAAAGAGATGAGAATCCGGTAGTTCCGTCGTCGTTCAGGTAGTCCTCGATAAGTCCGTTGTAGTAGTTCTTCTGGGAAACCTCCCCGAGGAGTGTCTCGTTATTCCTGAACTTTACATCGTAGAAGCTGTCCCTCACTCTCTCAATCGCAAGGGTATCAACGCCTGCTCCGGCGCAGCCGTAGGTGGCAAAGACCCTGAGGGCATCTGTCGCCTCCTGCTTCACCTGCTGCCTGCTGTAGCCATCGGTGTTGGCATTGGATATGTTGTTGGCTGTGGTGTTAAGAGCTGCATTTGCTGCCCTAAGTCCCGATGCTGCGATGTTCAGTCCAAAGAATTGTGATACCATATCTTTTTCTCCTTATGCTTTGGGGCTATTTTATGCTCCCAAAGTAGATACAAGGTGTTCAAGCATTTCACTTACTACATTTATATATCGGCTTGAGGCGTTGTAAGCATTCTGGAACATGATCATGAATTCAAGTTCCTCGTCGCTTGATACTCCGACGATCTGCTCTCTGGCGGATTCAACGGAGGAAACTGTCTGTTCCTGTGCCTCCTTTATGCTCTTATAAACATCACCGGAGTTGGCTACCTGTGAAACCAGGCTGTTGTAATAGGTAATGAAGCTGTTCTTGGTGGTGACGTTGGGGTTGAGCACATATGTCTCTTTTGTAAAAGCTTCTTTGATCTTAGTGGTTGTTGCGTTGTCTTCGCTTCCGTCTATTGTTCTGAAGGTGAAGAGAGTAGGCTCCTGGATCATCAGCGGGTTCACCTGGGAGTTCTTGATGGTGAAGCCTGTGGGAATCTCACCTGCCGGATACTTAACATTGCCGCCCTCATCCTTACCTATGTTGTAGATAAGTCTGTCTGTGGGGTTGGCGCAAACAAAGAGGGTAAAATCGGAAGCGGCGCCCTTTGTGGGATCCAGTGTTGCGGGATTACTCTCTGCCATGGTCATGATGTCGTTGATGGCTGTCATCATGTTGTGTACCATGTTGTCAAACTCGGCCTGAATATTCATGATGACTGACTGGGAAATCCTATCGCTGTAGTGCTGAGGATCCTCCATGATGTCATGGTAGGTTGCCTGGTGATCACCTCTTGCAAGGAGCACTGATTTAAGCTTGCCGATGTCGGTGTTGGTAACTGTTGACACAGGCTGTGACAGGTCAAAAACATGCGCACCCTTGATAGAAACAACTTCTTTTGTTCCGTTGGGCTTGATCTCTGTAACTGCTGCGTATTCCCAGTAAGGTGTTGCATAACCGGCAGCTGTTCCGCCGTCATCTTCCGATAAGCTTGTATCTATTGCCATATGGTTGACATGATCGGAAGTTACAAATGATGATCCTTCAAAAAGAACCAGCACATTTCCGAAAGTGTCTTCCTGATAATCTATTCTTCCGTATTCAGCCAGCTTATCAAGAAGGAGGTTTCTCTCATCTCGAAGGTCGTTGGCCTTTTCCTGTTTGCCGGACTCAATGTCAACAATGTCATGATTGAGCTGCTGTATTCTGTCGCCGTACTTGTTGATGTTATCCACCATATCTTTTACCGTGGAATCAAGGTTCTCCTGGTAATCGGTAAGTCCGTCGTATACGCTCTTAGCTCTTGTCAAAAACTCGTTTGCTCTTGTTACGAAGGAACTCTGTGTAACGGCTGAGCACGGATCTTTTGCCAGCTCCTGAACGGAAACCCAGAGGTTATTCATGGACTGGGCGAATTCCGATCCGTTAAGCTCCTGCAGCTGATCCTCAATCTCCTCAATGGCCTTCAGGGAAACATCATAAAAGGCACCTCTTCCGGTCTCTGTCCTGTAGGAGAGATCCAGGAAGGTGCTTCTTACCTGCTTACAATTATTGTAGTTAACGCCGGTTCCTATCTGCTTAAGGGCGATGGTGTTGTATTTTCTTTCTATGGTCTGATATGCCCTGGTTCCCTGGGAAACCTGCTGCCTTGTATAACCTGTGGTATCAAGGTTCGCCATGTTGTGGGCCGTGGTGTTCAGGGCGTTCTGGGAAACCGTCAGTCCTGAAGCTCCCACATATAAGTTGGCCATGAGTGACATGTTGATGGTCCTCCTATATATAAGTGCGCGATGCGGATTGCTCCGCTGCGCTCCCGCTAAAAATGGGTATAAAAAAGACACTACCGCGATTCTACGGTATTCACCCGGGTGGATTATCTACATGCATCCGTACCACTTTGAAAGTGGTACGTTACTGCTTTGCATCAAACCCGCCCGATGTGTAACCTAAACATTCGCCTGTAGTGCCTGCAGCTCTTGAGTAATTCGCCGTCTGTGGAGCCATTTTAGCCGCCTGGATGATGTTCATTTCGAACTGAACCATCTCTAAGGAACTTTCCAGTAACTGCTGGTTCTGTCCGTTTACACGTCTGACATTGTCCGCAACGCCAACGAGCCTATCGCGTTGGAATGCCAGTTTCTTCTGATCCACAGGTCTTTTGTCCAATATCTGGATCAGCTCGGTCAGTTTCAATGAATTAACATCCTTGTTAAGTACATTCGCAATATCCTTCATGGCTGTTTCGCGCTGTTTCTCCAGCCCCTGGATACCGCCGATTATGCACTGCTCCTCATCCGTGATTTCTGCAAGTGCCTCAAGATCACCTTTGATGATAATGGTTGTCTTGCGGCTCGATAATCCCAGTAATTTCTCGTATAATGTGCATTCCTGGTCAAGTATTTCAACCAGATTCTCGACTAAACTAGCCACTGAGATCATCCTCCTGTATTAAATTGATGCTGCTTTAGAAAAGCTCGTCGTATTTTGCCAGTAACTTATCAGCAAAAGCCTCTCCACTCACATCATAAGTACCATTTTTAATAGCAGCTTTTAACGATGCAACCTTATCTTCCCTGATGTCGGGTGCATTGTTCACAGCCTGTTTGGCAACCTGGATATCTTTTCCAATCGAAGAGAACGATACTGTATCACGTACATCACCGGTCTTCTTTGCTGCCTGTGGTTTGCTTATTTTGCTGTTTGAGTAAATCTGCTGAACCTGACTGTATGCTTCTATTCGCATATCTTTTCCTCCTTCCCTGGAAGATTTTTGTTTTCTACTACATTTATCGGTAGATGTCTTCATTACTTTAGCTTTTTCCGAAAAGTTTTCCCCAAAACCTTCGGGCCTTAAATAATGATCAAAAAACTTTCAGGGCGTATATTAAAATGTTATCAGTTACGCTTGTTTCCTTACAATTCCGGGCTTTTTCATTCTGCCCATTCGTTCCGTCGTTAAATATATCGACCCTTTCTTGAAAAACTTTAGAGCATTTTTTATTTTTTTTTAAGATTTTGTGGCTTCGCGTTTTCGAGTCTTGGCTCTGAACATCCGGATTAAAATGTCAGAATATTTAGTCTTTTCATTTTGATGTCATGAGGAAAAAGAGCTGTGCCGATATATATTCTGACAGCTAGGGAAAGCATGGATCTTCATGGATGAGAAATCTTCATCATACGTGAAGGTTCATTTTTTTGTGCCATGGACCTTCGCAGAAAGATAAGGAGGTACCATGAAAATTGCACAAAGTAACGTAAATCTGGTCTCCAACCGGACCTACTATGAGGAGAACACCGTGACCATCCAAAGCGGAGTGGTGACCCGGGGTTCCTTTATGGACAGTCTGATAGACCAGGAAAAAAAGCTGGATTCTGTCGATATCACAGAAACCGGCCGGGGTGATCTGCCCCTTAGCAGTGAAAGCTACACGTCGCTGAAACCCTCAAAGTCCGATTACCTCTCTCCCGTGGAATCGTCTTTGGAGGAACAGATCGCCAATCTTCGGGCAACGCTCCTGGAGCGGATCCTGAGGCTCTTGCAGTTCCTTGACGGAGGCAGGAGCAAACGAGGCTATCAGGGTACCCTGGAGAACACCGCTAATATGCTGAGTGGCGGCTCCTTTGTCCGTACTACCACGATAACTGCGGTCCACATGGAGGAGGAGTCCACCACCTTTTCAGGAAGCGGCACTGCCCTCACTGAAGACGGCCGGGTCATTGACTTCGGGGTTCAGTTCTCAATGTCCAGGCGCCTGTGCGAATATGCCGGCATTAGCATGAGCTCTGCGGTTAACCTCATCGATCCACTGGTGATCAATGTTGATTCAGGGGTGACCCACATCAGCGACCAGTCCTTCTACTTTGACCTGGACTGCGACGGCGTTGATGAGAAAGTCTCAAACCTTGGCGCCGGCAGCGGATTCCTTGCTTATGACCGAAACGGCGACGGCAGGATCGGGGACGGATCGGAGCTCTTTGGAACAAAGAGCGGCAACGGCTTCGAGGACCTTCGCGGGTACGATGGCGACGGTAACGGCTGGATCGATGAGAGCGACGAAATCTACGATCAGCTCCGTGTCTGGCTCCGGGGCGAAGACGGCACCGATACACTGCTTAGCCTCAAGGAAGCCGACGTAGGCGCCATCTATCTTGGCAGCGCCGAAACGCAGTTTAGTCACTTCGGCGGATTTGGCGGCGTTAATGGCCTTGGCGGATTCGACGGATCAGGTCTTGGCGACGCAGGCGCAGGTGGTCTTATCGGCGCAGGGGCTGCTGATTTCAGAGTCACCGGCGTGACCCGCTCCTCCGGCATCTTCCTGAAGGAGAGCGGTGGCGTTGGCACCGTCCAGCAGGTAGACCTTGCCGCACTGTAAACCGATGTGTCATTATCTCAACCATATGCTTATTTACACGATTTCTTAATTAAAAAAACGCCCTATTTACAAAAGTGTTTCTATTGTACAAATGAGAATTGTTTTTTTCTTGTGTTGGAAGTGATTAGGCGCTGTATGCCGAGGGATATGTGAATTGAGTCCTCTCCGACGCAAAGCATTCTACAAGCTGATTGAGTCGGTAAAATATCCCAAAAACTTGACGCTATATCGACAAATAGCCTGTTTTGAGCACTTGATTATCGTGATAGCGTTTGTGTTTCGTGAATTCTTTACATTATTTCGCAAATATCACCGACGCAAAAACTCCATAAACAGACAAATGCGTCGGAAGTGCCGTTGCCGAAATCATCGAAATCTTGTAAGTCCTCAGCATATATCCAATTACGCAATCTGAGAATCAGTCTATACCAGCCATAATTATCATCAACACAAATGTAAAAGGGAATTTAAAACACTCCCCACCATTCAAGCTTAATATCATGAGTGGTGGGGAGTGTTATGTCTTTTCCCAAATAAAACTAATTATAAATTGCAACTAATATATTCCTGTTACTTCGTTACCGCATTGCTGACAAAAGGGAATTTAATCACCAGGTCCTTATCCATTTCCATCATCATTAAAAAACGACTGGCAATTCCCGAAGGCTTATTTGTCCCGGCCTCCCAGGCCTCGACAGTTTTGCATGACACGCCAAGGTAACTGGCAAATATCTTCTGAGACATTCCCGTTAGTATTTCGTATGCGTTTTACATCATCAGCTGCATATGTCTTAATTGGTTCCACAACTACTTTATGGCGCTTCAGAATAGGGCTTTTCGCTTACAGAATCCTCAATTGCTTCATTGAGTCCCGTCATTATACTTGCATAAACACTCTTCTTATTCATCTCGTTTACCTCCCAGATTTCTCTCCAATGCCTCAATCATCTTTTTGATATCACGCCTTTCCTGCATAGAAAGATTATCTTTTTCATTCTTCCCATATACAGTTATCAAATATACCGTTTCTGCAATTAGAAAATCAACATAGCATACTCGCGCACTTTTACTTTTTCCTCTGTTATTCATAGCTATCCGAGCTTTCCTAAGGCTACCGGTGCCTTTAATAACAGGATACTTTTTCGGATCCTTCATTATTTCATTCTCTAACCAGCGTAGATCCTCATCATCAAACCCAAGCCTGTCCCCAATTATTTTGAAAACTCATTGGTTCTGTATAAATGTTCTTGTCATATTCCCTCCTGGTATCATTATTGTAATGCCCCATTCAATAGGTGTCAAT
>NZ_JAHA01000011.1 GCF_000526935.1 Butyrivibrio sp. FCS014
CTCCTTCATAGGGCAATCCATTGCCTCCAGCTCAGCGTCAATAAAGGCAAGTACATCGTCAAGATTATCTACTTTTGCAACAATGTTAATCTCTTTCATACATTAGCTCCTAATAGGCTTTTAGATGTGTTTATGCTATTCTTAATGGAATAAGCGAGGTTCATATTATGTATATAAATGTTCGAAAACATATATTGTCAAACGCAATCCTCGGAGTTGCACTTGTAAAGATACTGGCTGCCTTTCTGGAATTTGCTTTGAGGCTGATTCTAAGAGGCCGCCAATACAGCTCTCCGGACATGCTGGATGCCATTTTATGGAACTGTCAGCTGGCAATTTCCGGAATACAGATTATTGTCACTGCTTTTATTTTCTACTATTCATGGAAAAAACTCAACCACTACATCAAACACCGTTCCAAAGGAGGATCGAGACAAGTATGGGAGAACTCCAGAAGGAGTTTCTTGGGGGACAAAATCGCATCCCTATCTGTTTCTTCAGTTAAACCGCCTGCAGGCAGCTTTGGGCTGTTATTTTCATTGGAGCGGAAATGCCTTTACGTTTTTACATCCATAATGTATCGCCGTTTCATCGGAATGTTGGATGGAATGCCCTCTCCGGAAGCTCCAGCCTTACTGATGGCACTTTTGTGATGTTATATAACATGAACCCACGGCTTTAAATATCTTTGAGATGCTCTCGGGCAATTCTTCTGGGTGTCGTCATGACAGGAATCTTTCTTAATGACCGTGCCATGAAAACTGGTCTTCATTTGCGATTCTGGCTCTTTTCCTCATTTCATTTGCGGTATTGCAGATGCAGACCGTAAAACCTTATGGGTCGAGAAAGTCGGTATAGTCTGGACATCCATTATCTACCACATCACTGAAACGGTTGGCCTTGTTCTTCTTTTCACTTTATCTGTCCAGGCATTACAAGGGCCTGTAAGCATATTTCACCTACAGGTCACTTATTATTCGTCAGTCATTATCCGCATCCGTTCAAGTCCAAAAGCGATCCGGACCTGCCGATCCAATACCTCCTCCGACATGTCAAAGCCCCAGCGCATCTATATCATCCATTAACTCCTATCTGAGCATACTTTTCATTGTCGGTACAGCTGATAACCATGTACGGGCGATTGTCCTCTTCGAACTTTCGCCTGATCAACACGGTAAAATTTATCGCCATACTTAAAGGTCGCCTAAGCCCAAACTTTTCCCGGTTTCTTTTCATTAATATCCAGCGGTACAGCGCCGTTTTTCTCAAACAGCAACTCCACCAAAAACCAGCAATCTTTCTCGATCTCGTCTTCTGTCATGCCTGTTTTTTGCTCCTCACAAACATATCAATTGTTATTTTCTTCTATTTTGCGCACCCGCTCAGCTTCATCCAGGACTTTCTGTACCCAATCCGGGTCCGGATCACATATTCTCAGGACTCTATAGCCATAACTTCTGGCATTCTGCTGAACTACCTCTTCATCATCAATGTGAAGCGATATTCGATAGTGGCTTGGCATTTTCTGCGGCAAAGTAACATCACGATTCTCCCTGAACTTCTCTTTTGTGTCTATATCCATTGACAATCTGGTCGAAGTGAATATTGTAATGCCTAAAAAGTGCATTTATATAAACTTCAGTCCCTGAAAGAAGAGGTATATACCCACACTTCAAAACCCCCGTCGTTGAAGTTCATGGATAAGCTCTACCGTTCCTTTCCTTAACCGTTCAGGGAACATTCTATTGAGGGGGAACCGGAGTTCCGGCTCCACCTCAAAGTTGTCCGGCGGAAACAAACAAAACCTCATCTAAGTCAAACGAAATTTTCATGTTGCTTCCTTTTTACATAATTACACTTCTATTGTAACATTATTTTGATAATCTGCGTTGTTTTCTAAGTGATCTCCTATATGAAACCAGAGCAGCAAAGCAGATAACCGCAAGAAACAAGTGCTATAAATGTAATTATCGCAAACCTTATGATCAGTTTATTTATATTAATCGCCTCATATGCAATCGCATATTCTGAGAATTTGTCCTGTCTTAAATGTAATGGTTGTAGGGTCATCTGTTCCAATATCATCCAGTATATCTACAGATCCATTATGAATATCTGAGCACACAGAACTTTCTTCCTGCCTTCTGATACTCTTCAGGAATCGGAAATCATAACCTCCAGCTCCGCTGCAGTATTATTGATGATCGATGATGTTCCGTCGCTTGTCTTCATGATAAGGAAGTCGAAATAGGTGATTGCCTTATATCCAACCTTCTTTCTGCATGGCCGACTTAATGGAAGTATCAACATACTCGGAATTCTCGCTGATATCCACATTAAAAGGATATTGGCGTACCGGTAAGCACAGCAAACTTCTCGTCATCAGAGAGCGTCTCAGCAACTACACGCTCAAAATTAAGCAGTGTCGGCTTGCTGTAATACAGCTCTTCCGATGTTTCCTGAGGATTTTCCGCATAAGAGTTATTGATTGTTATCTGCAATGTTCCGTCTTCAAATGCCTCTCTGAGCATAGGATATACAGCGTCATCCCTGATAAGTCTCTTAACGGTTTCCTCGTCAAGATTATGCTTGGCCATTACGCCTGTTGTAACGATGGTGCCGTCTGTTGTCGGGCTTTCATCTGCCGGCGTATAAACATCCTCGTCATATTCCTCGCCCTCAAGACTATCCTGCTTCGGAACCTCGGCATCAATGATCTGCTGCTCGGGAACAGCACCTTCTGCAGCAGTTTTTTCATTATATTCTGTCTTCTGGACAGGCTCTGCCTTCTTGGTTGTTGCCGATTTAGCAGTCTGAGAGTTTTTAGAGGAAGGCTGCGGTGCGGGTGCAGGTTTTTTCTCAAAGCTTACTGTAATGGTATGCCCGCCGCGAATATTGTTGAAAGTATAGCTAGATACAGCACCTATATTCTTTCCGTCAATAATAACAGCAGATATGTTATAATCAGCCTGCGGAACCATGTTGTAAGTCAGACTTGCCCCCTCAGGAACCAAATAATCGCCGCTTGGTATGATGGATCCTCCCGCATTGGTAATGCCGGAAACCAGCTTATATGTCGTGGCATTCTTCTTCTTAAAGTTTGCAACAACATTTATGTCGCTCTTAATCTCATTGATAGTATACTTGGCATCCCTCGATACAACCTGACTGTTTATGGTCCATCCTGTAAACTCATATCCATCATATGCCTGTGCTCTGAGTTCAACCTTAGTTCCCTTGTTATAGGTGCCTGCACCTTCGTATTTTCCTGTATCCTGAGGATAAACCGATACATTAACATTGCATTTATCCCTGCTGAATACAGCCTGGATGTTCCTGTCACTTGTAATATTATTCAGCTCCAATGAAGAAGCTTTGCTGATGGTCTTGCCATTCTCTACAAAACCTTCAAAGGAATAGTTTGCCTTTGCTTTGGCGGTAAGCGTTATCTTTCCGCCATAAGGTACGCTGGCACTGTCTGTAATGGTTCCACCGTCCCCGATGTTTACTGATGTTCTTACATAACAAGTGTTTCTTGAAAAAACAGCCTCAATATTTCTGTCTTCTTTAATATTTGAAATGGTAACCTGCCTTGCATTTGAAATAAGAGCCTTTCCTTCATACCACCCTTCAAAATTAAAGTTATTATTGGGAGATGCGGAAATAGTACAGCTTCCGCCGTCTTTTACAGCTCCTCCGCCGGCAACAGCTCCGCCCTCAGAGGGGTTTGCGCCAACATATACATAATGATCTACTGCACTTATAGTTACGATGGCACTGTCCGTTACTGATGAATCCTGAACAGATGTAGCTATGACCGCAAAAGAACCGGATGTTTCATCACTACTTATCTGAAGAAGTCCATCACCATTTATAGTAGTACCGGTACTCTGCTGTCCGGCTATTGACCATACAACGGCTTCATTATATCCATTACCACCCGAAACAGCAGCCTGAAATTTATAGCTCTTTCCTGTCGGAAGCGAAACTGAACCGGGAGTGATATCGACGCTTGAAACATATGGCTCATTTGCTTTAATGGTCATTGTTACAAGAACTTCCGCTCTGTGATGTCGCCTGTAATCGTTAAGTGAAAAGAACTGATACTTTGCAGTGTACTTACCTGCAGGAAGATTCGTATTGGGCTTAATTGAAAATGTCGTTGTTGCTCCGGGCTCAAGATCCCTCTCCCCTTTTACGAGAGCAACGTCAAAAGCCGTACTCTCATCAAATTCTTCCCAAGTAAGCGGTATAGTTGTAAGACCGATGTTAACTATACCTATTTGTTTATCGCTTATGCTGGTTCCCTGATACACACTGCCAAAATCCACATTTGGTGTATAGCAGGTCAAATCATAATTATCAAACGGATCTGACTGTTCTTCCTGCTGACGCTCAGGCTCAGGTTCAGTAACCTCCTGTTCTGTAACAGGTTCCGGAACAGTTTCCTCAATAGTATTCTCCGGATAATCGCCGCCCTCTTCAGCATATACTCTGATGATCTGAACCGCTGTAATACTGGACACGACTACGCAAGCTATCAATAGCACCGCGCATATTCTGATAAACACATTCTGCAAAGATTCTTTCATTCCTCATTTCCCTCTCTAAAAAATACTTTTTGACATTCAATCAGTCCTATAAAACAATAAGCAAAAGGCCAGGCCTCTTGCTTATTGGGTTGTTTTACTCGATTGTAAGGATGTCGACGAATCCGGTTACTTCAAAGATCTCATTGATCTCTTCGCCTACATTCTTGATGACCATGCTACCCTGCTTGTTCATCACCTTCTGAGCTGAGAGAAGAACTCTCAATCCGGCAGATGAGATGTATTCCAGCTTGGAGAAATCAAATTCAAGCTTCTCTATTCCCTCGAGAGCTGTCTTAAGCTCGTCGTCCAACTGTGGAGCAGTTGTAGTATCAAGTCTTCCCTCCAACGCTACTGTAAGGTCTTTTCCGTTTGCAATTTTGTTGATAGTCATAAAAGTGTCTCCTCTCTAAATAAGATTCATGAATTAAGGTCATAAACTATTGTTATATCTATTCGATCGCCCTTAACACCCACAAGGACGTCTTTCGCAAGACTAGCTACGATGGACTTCTCCAACTCATCCCAGGCTTCTTTTGCGCTGTCATTACCATCCAGGGCATCCGTCAGCGCGTCCTTATACTCGTATAACGACCACATAATACCGGAATCAGCCATTCCTTCTACGCTTCCGTACATACCCATGGTACCATAATTTACGTACCCGCCGCCATATTTTTGCTGTAAACTCATAACTTCTGAATAGTTAAGAAGGCTATTCTCGATAATATCGCTTACCTTGCCCATAAAGCCATGTACAGATGTGTTTTCCTTGTCTGTTGCGATTTTCAGAAGACTGTCCTTTTTGGAGGCATCCATCTCTGTCTTGCCTGTTAACCTTAAAGCACATTCTTCTTTATACTTCTCGAACCAGACTTCAGCATGATAGTCCATAGTCATAGACTTTAGCATTCCCAGGGTTTCCTCAAAAAGAAGCTTCATATGAAGCGTATCCTTCGGGGAAAGCTGCAGGCTTTCTATAAGGTCATCGCCCTTTTCCAGAGTTTTTGCTTCATCCAGCTTGGTACTTTCGATAAAAGTATACTCTGTCTGGGTTTGGGGCTTTCTGGAACCGATAGCACTTAGGGCCTCGGAGAAATCCTTGGTAACCTTCATCTCTATCTTATCCTTATTAATACCCACCTCAATATCATCAGCCAGTTTAGCAACGAGCGATCTCTCCAGATCTGCCCATGCTTCCTGTGAATACTTGTCTTCCTCTTTTTTGTGCCTCAGTTCTTCCTCATAATCCTTCAGAGACCATTTCTCGGCTCCCGGAGCTTCCATTGTGAACATGGACACCAGCTTTCCGAAAAAGCCTTGTTCCATGCTGTTCTCGCCGGTAGTCGATACTGAAATCAACTCTTCCTGTTTGGACTTGTCGATATGATTATCTGCTGTGAGATATATGTATGAAACTCTGGAATTTCCCTCTACCCAGAACTCCATTAATCCATATCCCATAATAGACTTTGCAAGCCTGAGTACCTCTTCAGACAACAGTTTAAGCCTAAGAGCACCTTTTCCCTTTAGACCCACATCAAAGATATAGTTCTCAATCAGCTCCTGTGCTGTGTCCATCTTGGTTTCAAGATTGGCAATTTTGATATGCTCAGATTGAACGTAACGCATGACCCCTCCTTGTGCAATACTTGTTATTATGACGCCAGCATCTCATTGAGTCTGCCCAGCGCTTCTCTATGTCTTAGCTTGGTCACTCCATAAGACAGATGCATAAGCTCTGCCACTTCCTGGAGAGTATATCCTTTGTAATACCTAAGAACTATGATATCCATCTGTTCCTGAGGCAGATCTTTTAAAGCTTTCGCAAGAAGTGAGAGGTTCTCCTGGCTGAGGACCTCTTCCTCTACGGTACTTCTTTCATCCGTCAGATCCTCCGGTATTTCGGAATGGATGTGATTAGTCCTGTAGAAATCAATAACCGTATTGCTTGTCACCGAATAGATCCATGTGGAAATGCTTGCTTTTGAACTGTCGTAAGTATCCAGCTTCTGATATATCTTTACAAATACATCCGCACAAAGATCCTCAGCGTCCTCGGGACTGTTTACGTGATTTCTGATGTACGCAAAAACCTTATCTTTATACTGTAGGTAAATCTCTTCCTTGGAAAGTGCCCCGCTCATTAGAAACTCCTAGTGTTTACGGCCTCTTGTCGGGAATAATTGGGTTTGATACCACACCCGCCTTATTCTTCTCCTTGGGCCTTAGTTCTTTCATCCCAGCCTGGTCAGGTATCCCTGCTGCAGCAACAAACTCCAGCTCATCGTCCGAAAGTGCCCGGCGTTTGTCGGGGTATCTTGACTCAACATCACTAATAATGTCGGCTAGTTCTGAATTGGATTCATATTTCTGATAATCAAACAATCTTGCTATTTTGTTCATATGCGCCTCCTGTGAAAAGCAGTTGTATTGTATTCTGTAAATTTATACGAACTACCCGTCACTATGGCAAAAGAATTTTCATGTATTTTATTTTATCATAGTTTTTTACCAATTAACGACGGCGTAAATTTACTGTAGGATTCGAAAGGGTAGATTGCCCCTGTGATCAGTTCAGATGTTCAAACCTTACTCATTATAGCGCCTGGTTGGAGGACAGTTCAAGGCTGTCATTCTAATCCTTGGTCTGTAGTCAAGCAGATCAAGGATAGGTGTGCGCTCTGGCGCACTTTATTCAAAGGCAGAGGCGTCAGCCTCTGGCTTCCTTTTAGAACAGTTTCCAGATGTAGTTATGCATTCCGATGCTCATCCACTTCTTCAGCTCTGAACTAAGCTCTACCTGTATGCTATCGACATACTTTCCCCACGCCGGATGGGAATACTGTTTTTCTCTTACATGCGCTACTACAGTCTCTACTTCTTCTGCCCCAGCAGCCTTAGGCATTACTGTCTTCTGGTAACGCACAAGTTCCAGCATATCCCTTTTGTTCCATGTATAGGCACTGAGTCTTGCCATCTTATCAGCGCCTTTTCGACTCCAGCCCATTGGAGTCATGCTCATTCTTTTTGACAGGACATGACTGACATGACCTTCAGTACTACATCCAGGAATCCTCCTGTATCTAAGCCTTGTCTTGGCTGCAGACCAGTTATCAAGTATATAATCAGCGCCTTCTTGCACACGTTTCATTTCCTTGTCGTTTGAGGCATGATATTCAAGCATATCTACCACAGACAGGAAATCTTCCTTACTTCCATCCTTGATCATTTCACAGAGAAGCTTTCTGGCATCATCAGCACTATCCATCAAATGGTTTGTCATCTTTATCAGGTATTTTTTGAGGTGGAACTCGTCCATCACATATGTGATGCCACTTATCCTTTTTCCCCCAGCCTTAATCCAGGCTCCACCATCTGCTCCTAGGTATATCCTCTTTATGCTGCTTATGTCATAGTTGTTGTCAATATATGTGTAGACTTCATCCCAGAGTTCACTGTTTGCTTTGCCTTCATAAGAACCACAGAAGAAATGGGCATTAACAAGGTGATGTCTTGTACTCTTGGGAGCATCCTTTTCAATGCCCTCATGAACATAGATAAGCTTGTTTATCATTCCATTGAGTTTTCTTCCATACTGGTTGACCTGGAGATCCCCCTTTTCCTTCTGGAACTGAAGCGACACATGATCTTCATCAGCCTCTATATACAGATACTCAACCTTGCGTTTTCTGCCTCTTCTTTTCTGTTCCTTGGGGAACTCGAGAGCATGTATCTTATCCTTTACAGTCTCTTTGCTGACCTCATCAAGGATGCTTGCTGCTTGTCCACCTTTACGATAAGAGGTCTGAACGCTCTCTGATAAGAGCTGTGCTATGGCATCTTCTGACATCCTTTCATGAGGGTCAAATGAAAGCATGTCATCCAGTAGATATCTGCGTTCTCCAGTCACCTTGTTCTTAAACAGTGTCTTGGAAAACATAACCTTTCCAATTGAGGTGATAAGAGACTTCTCGTCAGTCCTTACCACTTCCCATCTTTCCTTTCTCACAGGACTGTCTTTTAATATCTGGTTGCAGGTTGTAAGGGTTTCAGAAATGTAATCCAACGCCATCTGAAGCGCTTCATTCCTGACCTTGTATATGAAACCTGCAAAGTCTCTCGGATCCTCTGAAAAATCTTTTGATGCCTTCTGAAGATTTGGTACTCCATTCTCAATAAAATGCTGTATACTATTTAACACAAGGGGACTCCTCCGTTTGGTTATTTTGGCTTGGACACCGTAAATAACTATATCACGAAGGAAATCCCCTTTTTCAATTAATCCTACAAAAACTTTACGCTAGCCCAATTAACAATCTATCAATCCACTTATCATGCCTAATTGCGTAAAAAGATGTATTCTGATAACATTTATTATAGTAAAAACTGTTCTTACGAGAGGGATTGATATGACAAATAAAATGATAATTGAAGCGATCGGATACACAGGATCTGCATTAGTGCTGATTTCTTTTCTCATGGTATCGGTTGTAAAGCTGAGGATAGTGAATTCAATAGGAAGCATTATATTTACTGTTTATGCCTTCATCATCCATTCATATCCCACAGCAATCATGAACCTTTGCCTTGTTCTCATCAACATTTATCATCTGGTTAAGATGAGTAATACAAAAGAATCCACCAGAAGCTACGATCTTGTATCCGTCTCAACTGTGGATTCCTTCTTTACTTATACAATTGATAAATTAAAAGAAGATATACTCAAATTCTTCCCAAATACGTCCTTGGACTTTTCCGATGCGAATACTGCCTTCATTATATGTCATGAAGGTGCCCCCTGCGGCATTTACGTGGGCAAAAGAAATCCCGACGAAAATTCTGTTATTGAAACCCGCCTGGATTATGTAACCCCCGAATATCGCGACTTCTCCATTGGAAGCTTTCTATTCTCTCAGCTGCAAAGGCAGGGAATCAAGGCTGTGACCTATAGCGGCCCCGATACCCTTAACAGCGAATATCTGAAAAAATACGATTTTGTTAAGTCAGGGGATCAATACATTAAAAACCTGTGATCACTGACCCTCCGGATCCATCATCATTCTTATGGTATCGATATCGTTAGCCGTAAGCTTGATGTTGGATTCCAGAGTTCGCCCATCTTTCGTTGTAACTTTCATAGCTATAACCGTACCCTCTTCAAGGGCATGATCTTTAATTGCAGTCAAAAAAGGCAGAACCTTAGGATGTTCCTGCTGAAAAGTCTGTATTCTCTGCTGTAATTGCATTATCATCATCGGATTCATATTCATAGTCTTTTCTCCTTGTATACCATAAGTATACCCTTCTTATTAATATTTTAAATGTTAGTTAAAAAACAATCAAGATTTCTTGAGCGAAATCAAACTTTTTTAATATTTATTGTTCTATAATACGACTTGCGCATTTTTGCATGTATGCGCTTACAAAGCAGCAAATGTCTGATACATATTAAGGAGGATAAATAAATGTACGGATTTGGCGATATGATTCAAAAGCTTAAAAAAGACCCCAAAACCCTTGTATTTCCCGAGGGATCTGATCCCAGAATTCTCGAGGCCGCATCAAGACTTCTTGCCGGAAACTTCATTAAGCCCATTCTTCTCGGAAATGTAGACGAGATCAACAAGGCTGCTGAAGATGCCGGATACAATATCAGAGGCGCCGAGATAATCGATCCTGAAAACTACGACAAATTCGACGAGATGGTTGCAGAGTTCTGCGAGCTCAGAAAAAGCAAGGGAATGACTCCCGAAAAGGCTATTCCTATTCTCAAGCAGACCAACTATTTCGGAACAATGCTTGTTAAGATGGGACTTGGCGATTGTCTTCTTGGCGGTGCAACCTACTCTACAGCTGATACTGTAAGACCTGCGCTCCAGATCATCAAGACCAAGCCCGAAAATACCATCGTTTCATCTTGCTTCATCCTTGTTCGTCCTTCAGCTACCGGTGAGAACGAAGTCATTGCGATGGCTGACTGCGGCATCAATATCAACCCCAACGAGGACGAGCTTGTAGAAATCTGCGGAGAGACCGTAAACTGCGCTCAGAGATTCGGTGTAGACCCCAAGGTTGCATTCCTTTCATTCTCTACAAAGGGCTCAGCCAAGGATGATACAGTTACAAAGATGCAGAACGCAACCAGAAAAGCTCAGGAGAAATACCCCGAGATTCCTATCGATGGCGAGCTTCAGTTTGACGCCGCTGTTTCTCCTCGTGTAGCTAAGCAGAAAGCACCCGGATCTTCAGTAGCAGGTCATGCCAACACCTTCATCTTCCCTGACATCAATGCCGGCAATATCGGCTACAAGATTGCTCAGAGAATGGGTAACTTTGAGGCATACGGCCCTATTCTTCTGGGACTGAATGCTCCTATCAATGACCTTTCAAGAGGATGCAATGCTATTGAGGTTTACTCAATGGCAATCATCACTGCTTCTCTTGCATAATATATAAGGTATCTGATGACAAACCCCTTCGCCTTGACTGGCGAAGGGGTGTTTTTTTATTAATCGGATCTAGGCCTTCTTCGATTGTTCTTTTTATAGTAATTTGCCTTATCCTCGTACATTTTCTTATCCGCCTCCCTAAGCAGCTCTGATACTTCTTCGGAATGAGCGGTCCAGCTACCTCCAAGCGCCACCGAAAGGTCTTCTGCCTTTCCAAAGTCTTCTGCAAGCTCTTTATATCTCTTTTCAAATTCAGCCTTAGTGGAATGAGGATAAACTACCACAAATTCATCGCCACCGGCCCTATATACATATTCATCACCAAAGTGCGAAACCAGAATATTGCTCAGGCGCTTTAAGAGTTCATCTCCGGCTTCGTGACCTTTTGTGTCATTAACTATCTTTAGGCCGTTAGCATCTGCATATATAACCCCAACTGAAGTATCAACCCCATGTTTTAAAACCCGGATAGCGCGTTCCAACGTGCTGCGGTTTCTGACATCGCAAAGTCCGTCATAGGTGCTCTTTCTCTCGATCTCTCTCATCAGCCTTCTTCTGTTATATTCGGCAGTAATAAAATAGGAGATAGTATCGAACAATTCTCTGACATCAAGGCCTTTACTGTTTGAATAATCAGTGCACCCAAGATAAGCAGCCAGTTGAGCATTATCATACACCGGAACCTCAACAATATTGTGAACCCCAAAGTCATTCAGTATCTGATATATCTTTTTATGGCCGCTTTTTAATGTCTCTACATCGTCTACAACCAGGCTTGTTGCACCAACAAACTCATTTTCCCAGTTCAGCATATCCGCTCTTTTTCATATTCTGAAAAGCTGTTATGGCCGGCTTGGTAGATGCACTTGTCCACTCATGAGTTTCGGAATATACACTCCCGTCATCCCTGCTTTCCACAAGGTAGACCCTTCTTGCTCCAATGGAATTTCCTATCTTATCAAATACCGCATCCACTGCCTCATCAAACGGAAGGCCGCCATGAAGTAACTTCGTGCAGGCTATTATAAGGTCATCTGTTCTCCATTCTCGTCCAATCCTCTCGCTGGTAAGTCTTTCTTTTGTAATGTCCTCAAATATGACGGCGCATCTGCCCTTACCCGCAGCTTGACTTGTATTGGCAAGAACCCACTTGTCATTGTGCTCTGCAAAATATGACACTTTTCCGTTCTCATTCTTATATGCGGCTTTGTACACATATTCCACGAGCTCCGGATTATGCATTATCTCTTTTCCGTAAACAGATATCCCCGGGCTGTCTGCCAGCTTAACTCCCATTAGCTCATCCAACTTTTTACTGGCAAACATACATTTTATGTCATATATTTTATCAACATCCTCGCCATCAACTTCAAAAATGCCATAGGCCAGAGGCATTTCATTTATGAGCCGGACATAATCATCCCTGATAAGTACATGCTCCATGGAAGCATCCACTCCTCGGACACATGAATAGACCATATTTTCCTCTTCCAGGTTCGTCCGCATAATGATATAGGCCTTCCATTTGTAATCATCCCCCAGCAAAGCGGTTTTATAGAAAGAGATGAGAAAACGCTTACCTGACTCTCGAAATCTCCGTACAATCTGTTCTCTGTCAAAATCATTTAGAAAAGCTTCTCGTTCAGAAGGATGAATGTGGGCTTCAGCATAATTGGCAAGGTAAGAGTCAAAATCATAAAACTCCAAGCCTATATTCATTATCTACGGAATTATACAGCCTCCTGATCTTGTTGCCGTTAAGATCCAGAGCATTAATGTAATCATACAGAGAATAAAGATTCTGCAATGCTTCCTTTCTCTCAGCTTCGACTTCGGACCTGTCATGCTCTGATAAGTTAAAAAAGATAACTTTACACTTAACATATCGTATGCTATCTTTAACCTCTTCACAGTACATGCTGATTTCGATATATTTGCCTCGTATTACAAAGTCCATTGTTTCTACTTTTCCGGACTTTAAACATTTGTCTCGAAACTCAATGAATTTTTTGTGAACTCCATGTTCTGCGCTGTTAAAGAATCCTTCTGCCACCTCGAGCGAAGGCACTCCTATGGATTTTAGCTCATTAATATAGGCCTCATTGGCTTGTACAACAATCACTCTTTCGCCTCTGAACTCCATATTGGCCATGGGAAGATCATCATTTGAAAGAGTAAAACCATCCATAAGATATTGCTCTATAAGCTTCTTGTCCATAGATTACTAACCTCTAGTGTTTGTTAACCTGTCGTCTGTCATGTTCCTCATAGAAAACTGGCTTTTTCTCTGTACATTGCCTCATCTGCCTTCTTTATAAGGTCATTTATTCCTTTGGAAGACTTACTCCAGGCATAGCCTACCGAAAGAGAGACTTCCTTACTATTCTTCAATAGTATCTTAGCAATCAATTCTTCAAACTTTTCTTTTTCTATATCCGGAACGATTGCAACAAACTCATCTCCTCCAATCCTATAACAATACTTCTTTTTGAATATGCTCCCAAACATCATTCCTATATCAATAATTATCTGGTCTCCGGCTTCATGACCCTTCTCGTCATTTATCAATTTCAATCCGTTTATATCTGTATAACATATTCCTACCGGAGATGTCTGGCTGGAAAGCGATATAATTGCTTTATTAAGCGCGTGCCTGTTACCCAGTCCTGTCAGCGCATCGTGACTTCCCAGGAATACCAGCTCATCCTTCAGCAACTGATTTTTAAGCTGCGTACCTACAAACATAGCGATTGTTTCCATTGCACGAACCGTCTCAATCTGCTTTTCAAGGGAATAGTTATCTGCAATAAGATAGCCCAGTATCTCCTCTTTATCCTTCAAAGCTGCCACCATATATCTCGACACCTGCCCTGCAAGGTATTTTGAATACAGCTCAGGCTGAGTATCCATTACCGCCGTCATATCATCTCTGAAAAATACTGTTTTATCCCCTAGAACGCCGTTAAATATCCTGGCCATTTCAAACTCTTCAAACATCTTTCTGGCCGGCAGATCTGTCGAGCAGGATTTGCTTACCCACTCATACATTTTTTCAACTTTCTCTCCATTAGTTCTGACAACATAGACCATATCAGCATCAAGGGCCTGACCAACAATCTTAAGTGCTCTTTTTAATTCCTTTACCAAAGTCCGATGTAGACACAGCTTTGGCACACTCAATCACAAGTTCATTGGTATTAGATTCACGGGCTCTGATTTCAGAATCTCTTTTCTCAGCAGTGGCATCATGAATAATAAAGGCGCAAAACCCTTTCTGATAAACCGGAACAGCCCAGAAGTCAAACCATTTATCCAGTTGACTGTTATATGTTCTGTTTATGGATGATTGACGCAAAATAGCAGCCTGATAACTGAATTTGATCCAGTCCTCATCATGATTTCTGACTGTTTTATAAAATGTCGAGCCAATCAGCTCAGCTGTCTTTGTTCCTGTCATGGCAGCATATTTCTCGTTGGCAAACAAAATAACATATCTTTAACTGTACCGAACGGATCAGTCAATACTTTGAAAATACAACATGCATCCGGTAAGTCCTTAAGCATGTACAAAATATCACTCGGAGCAAACTCTACCATCGGCAGATATCCTATCTTTCCTTCGTTATTGTTGGCCGGCATACTATTCTCCTTGTTGTTATAATGTTTGAATTTATCCATGATAATTATACTACAAAGCGTATATATTTAGTGCTATAATTACACTTTTTCTCACAAACGATATGCGAAATTTAATACTAAATTACCTAATTTTTAACACATTTATTAAATTGATATGCTATCATTCAGGTATACTGGATACTGATTTATCGGAGGAAGATATGATAAAAAGGAAAAATGCAATATTGATTATATGCATTTTAATCTTATTGTTATCGTTGATTGGATGCGCCAATTCACAAAGTCTTAGTCAGAAAAAGCGCCGGCCAAAAAAACACAATAACTATCGCAGCCAGAGATGGATCTCATTCAGAAATCATAAGCGCCGTAAAATTCAAGTTTGAAAAAGATTACAATTGTATAGTGAATATCGTATCTCTTGACGCCAAGGAACTTAGAGACACTATCATTGATGACGCAAATAACGCCGAAGGAATGTACGATGTTATTATGATAGATGATCCGTTGATGCCGGGAATATATTGAAAAAAATGTTCTTTGGAATCTCACTCAGCTAGGATATTCTGATGACGAAGACTTTGTGGAAAAATCCAGACTTCTCGGAAAGGATCCATATCCTCTTGGCGCCACCTATGCGCTTCCATTCTCAGGAAATGTCCAGCTCATTTTTTATAATCAGACTGTTACAGGAGCTGATCCCCGTTTAGACAACTGGTCCGATATACTATCTATTTGTCAAAACGCAAAAAGAAACGGAAAAATGGGATACGTAATACGAGGTCAGGCGGGTAATCCTATCGTTTCAGACTTTCTCCCTATATTATGGGCATTCGGGGGTGAATTGTTCGATGAAACCGGCAAGGTTGTAATAGACTCGCCTAAGGCTAAAGAAGCCCTGGTATTTTTTCAAAAGCCTATATGGCACCGGTGCAAATTATGATAAAAACGCTCTTACTTCCGCTATTTCGCAAGGTGATGCTGCCATTGCTCTGGGCTGGCCCTCATGGTTTATTACAGGAAGCGGGCCGTCTGCATCTATTGCCCCAATACCCGGGAAGGTAACACCATCCTCGGACCCCTGCGCCACAGGCGAGATTGGTAACTGGCTCATAGGTGTCACCAGCAATTCCAAAGAATCCGGAACTTGCTCTGCAGCTAGCCATTTATCTCACCAGCGAAGAAGTCCAGAGAGAAGCATTAGTTTACGGAGGTATTCCCACAAGGAAGAGGCATATTAAAGACAAAAAAGTCATTGCCCAATACCCTTACTTTGAGCAGATCTATAACGGAACAAATAATTCACGGTTAGACCAAGGACTGCCAAATGGTCTCAGATTGAAGATGTCTTTGGAGCAGAGCTTGTTAAATATATTAGCGGAGAGCAGTCAGTCGACGACACCCTGATGCATTCACAGGTAAAAATTGAAACTTATATCTGCCAACTGAATATTTGACAAAAAAAGCCTAAGCCGGATTACGGCTTAGACTTTTTTACTCTCTTATAATATCCTCTTATCTCTTTTCTCAGACTCATGATCGACCTGCCAGTTCTTCTGGCTATCCCGGCCAGATCATCATATTCAACCTTTTCTCTTTTTATATCATATCCGTAGGATTTTTTTACTCTGACTTGCCCCGTATGGCGTATCCACAGTCTTTACTTCTCTGGAAAGAACAAATCTGTTACATAGATTCTCCCGGATTCCTATGGTAGTAGTGTGATTAAATATAGTTTTAACAATCGCATCTCTGCTGTCTTCATGGCACAATACAAACCAATAAATACTCCGGGCCTGTTTCTTTTTTCATACCAATCGATATTGTATATGCTTCGACCGCTCCTGCTTCAAACAGCCTTTCAGTAGCAAATGCCACTTCTTCAGGAGTCCATATCATCAATATTACAGGACAGCTCGATAATGCGTTCAAGCTCTTCACTTGTTTCGCCCAAGATAGCCCTAACCACAATTCGCCTGAGCAAAAATCCTTTTTGCCCCATTCCGTATCCTATCTTATTTACCCCTCATTACAGGCTGGGATGAAAATTTCAAAAGCAAAATACTTAAGCAGTGCTGCTCCGGTAAGGTGTACACAACTCTCCTGTATTATCCGATGAATATATTGGAATCTCTTTCAACAGCTCTGCTGTAAGCAGGAGCTGAACCGGAAGTATTCCGTGTGCGGTCTTTACGCTTCCTCCGCCTACGTTCACAGGCGAAAACCAGCACTTTGTCCGGAATCGAAGTTCATGCATCAGACAACACACCGCTACTATATCAGCAATAGCATCCAACTCTCCTACTTCATGAAAATGTATCTCAGATACGGGTTGTCCGTGAACCTTGCTTTCTGCTTCTGCAAGAAGCTGATATATCTCCACGAAATATCGCTCTTGGTCTCTTTTGATAATCTCAAGTTTTCAATTATTTCTTCAATGTCGGTAGAGAGTATGCTGCGCGTGATGGTAGCTGCCCTCATTCACATTTGCACCCTTTATACTGTGACCGCTTTCATGATCAGATGCATCTTCTGCGTGCTCCTCTTCTCCCTCTATAAGCGCGGAAAGATGTCTTCCCACTATCCCAACACTTTGTAACTTTCCTCAAGGACATATTCTACTTTCGGGAATACCAATGTCATTAAGCTTTGCCCACTAATTCCTGCTTGTTCTCAAAAAAGATCAAGCAGTGAAGCCGCAAGCATGTCCCACCGGCAAGCACCCCCATCTTACATTCCAAATATAACGTTCTCATAATGTTCCCTCTCAGTCCTTCTATGACAACATTGTTAAGGTGTTACTCCTTTGCCCTCAATGATATGTGCTTTTCTTCCTCCGCACTCAGGGCACAAAATATCTATTATCCTTGTTTGGAAAATACTCACAGCCACATTCTTCACAAAGAGCCTTTACCGGCACCTCTCTGCAAATAAGTTCTGCGCCTTCCAGGATAGTTCCTTTAACCGCATCAGGATAATACTTGTGCATATAATATGGCATAACTCCACTGGTCTTGCCAATTAGTACCTCAATCTCTTTGACTTTTTTAGCATTATTATCCTGTGCAACTTCTATGGCCAGAGACACCATACGGGAAATATAGCTCATTTCATGCATCTGTTCTTCTCCAGCTACGTAAAATCATATATTTTATTATCATTTTATTACATTTTTATTGAATATGTCTTGTTTTCTGCAATAATTATATATAGGAGGTGCGATATGGCCCATAATATAATGATCACATGCATGGGGTGCGGACGATCTTTTATTGCAAGAAACAGTTCTAATCCCTTCTGCTGCAAGACCTGCAAAATCAGATACTCATATCATTATACATTTAAATGCAGGGAATGCCGCAATGCATCCTGTGAAGTTCGCAATAATTCACTACAGGGCTGCGCCTTCGACTGTCCAAACGTTAAAATGGAATCCTTAAAATCCAGGAAGTTATCCCTGGATTTTATTTATCAAATATATTCTTATACATCCTATGTATGTTATTATATCTTATATATTCCCCAAAAGGATGAGTGATAAACTGCTGTGCGGTTCTTCCTGACAGCCCTCCATTGGTTTCATTTCCCACCCTGTCTGCCTCCATAAAACAGTTCTTCCTCCCGCATCGATATTCCATAGCGCTCCGCCAGTTCTGGATACTATGTCGTGATATTCCTGCCTTGAAGGCTTGTAATAACCGATAGTTACACCGAATCGATTGGCCCAAGCGACAGACTTCTCTCCTCATGGTATCAGATCTGTGAATATCTGCATTCTGCCCGTCCATATCATTGCTCTGTCTCTCCATGTCTCACGAATCAAGTGCCTTCTGTTTGATGTGGCATAAATAAGAATGCTTATCCGGCTTAGTCTCTACACCACCTTCATAAACAGCTTTCAGGAACTTATAGTCTATTTCGTCTTCCCTCAAATGAAAGGATCATCCATATAAATAAATAAACTTGTAATTTCTGTTCTTAATCTGAGCTATAAGTTGTGATAACAGCCTGAACTGATGCTTATAAATTTCTATCATTCTTAAGACCGTCACCGTAAAACTGGGTTTACAATCGCTTTAATGCTTGTGGATTTTACCTGTTCCGCTGTCTCCGAATAAAAGGACATTGTTGGCTTTTTGCCCAAGGATGAACGCTTTGGTATTATCTATAGTTTTTTTTTCTCTGAATCTCGTAACGCCACAAGATCATCCAGGCATGACTTTGTCCATATTGCTGATAGGATTAAACACAAAACCTGCCCCGGAGTCACTCTCTCTTATGCGGAAAGCCTTATTCAAGCCAAAAGCACCGGACACCCTATATCTTTTATAAAAAGATGTAACGCGCGGTCAAAAAAACTCTTTTTCATCAGCCCGAATCTTCAAGTTCATCGCTGAGAGTCTTTCTCACTTTCTCGCTTACATTCCCGGTTATACATAAGTTCAGGCTTGTCGATAGCTTTATAATTTGTTATGCAACTGAAACAATCTATTCCCAGTTCTTCTTCAATTTCTGAAAAAATCAAAGGTCAAACAGGCTCTTTGAAAGTGCGAAAAATCATTAATTGCAAAGTGGTTGGACACTTCCGTTCCTTACTCCCAACTTTCTCGCAGGTAAGGCTAAAATGGTATTCTCGTCCATAACAAGAAGATGAAGTCAGATAATTGTGCCAATAAATTCTGGTCAAAAGCGACACACCTTGGTCCCCAGTTCCAAGGAAGACGCTTTATCTGTTGTAACACCTGGCTATCAGATTCTCCTTATTATAGCCCCCCAGTATGATAATTCACGGTAACCATTGACAGCTGGCGTGGAGTATTTCATCCTCCGGCAAATCACCATATATCAGAAGCTTCGCCACTATTCTTTCCATACAATCTCCATTATTAAATTGATATATGTTATATAATATATATCAATTATCTAAAAGCATCTTCTCCAGGTCATCCATGTCTAAGTTCTCGCGGTGCTCAAATCCCATAAATCCGCCCTTGCGGTGGCTTTTTAGTTCAGCTTTTTTCAGATAATACTTGTTTTTAATGCAACTCTTCATAAAAGCATGGAATTTCAATTGTTGTAGGATTAATCCTGCATATATTCGTATGTCAAGTTTTATGCTTTCGCAGTCCATAGTCGGCTTCTTCTGCTATTTCACGAACTTCCTTTAGTTTAAAATCTGCATGCATGAGTTCATATTAATTCATCAAGGAAATTCATCCTTTAACTTCAGCACTGAGTTTTTACCGGTTTCCTGCTTACTTGCAGACTTCTTATTAACAAAAAATCTTACCCCAACCTGTCTTTCTACCGCTTTTTGATTGGCTCATATTCCACGATCAGTGATGTTTTCTTATTCAGCTCGTCTCTGACCTGGTGACAGTACGTTTCTATTAAAAATCTTATAATTCTTTGTAACATCGTCTGCCCTGATTTCTCTGCCAGAAGCTCAATTCTGTCATAATCAGGAATTTTTTTCTCAAGCTCAGTCTTTATTTCTTTTGACCCCCCGGTAATTAATAATTCCCAAGATCTAATTTGAGTTCCGTAAGTCATGAACTCAAATATATGGCTCCCCGTGTAAATCTTTGTAATATATTCTTTGCGATCATATGCAGACATTAAACATCTCATATAAATCTAAGCGAAATGATATCACTCTTTAAGCTGGATCGTCTCTTCCAGGCTGAGATAATGGTTTATAACCCTTTTGAAGGTTGACAATTTTATCTGGTAAAGGGAATTTATTATACCTGATTTTTACACAGTACCGTTTTTAAAATGAGCGTCCTGTTACAACCTGATGAACCTCAAGTCTTACCGTTCTCTTTATCTTTCATCAGTCAGGTTCCAGTCAAAAATAGTTGACGTCCCTTTTGACCTTGCTGTCGCAGAGAGCCTCAATATGTTTCAATATAATGACCCTGGAGTTGAATATTAAAACATCTGTCGTTAAATCGGATCCTCGTATATTGTCGCAACAGCCATTATTGGTCTCGTCAATAACTATATGTTGCATACCGATGGCAAAGAGCTTCTGGCTCAGTGCCGTTCCTTTGCCCATGGCATTGATAAGCTCATTAGACTTCTGGTAAGTTTTATTTCTTACAATAAGCTGTTCCCTTTTTTCATCCTGCTGCATGAAGCCACCCCAAATTCCTTTTTTAATCACCTTTGACATTATTTAGAGAAAAAAGTGCTGAAACGCTCTTCCCTTTTTACTGCCCTTACGATTATTATATTCCTTTTTTTGTCACTTTCAATAGT
>NZ_JAHA01000012.1 GCF_000526935.1 Butyrivibrio sp. FCS014
GTCTGTAAAAATAAGGAGGCGCGAATGAGCAAGTTCTTGGTAGCAGGTGTAACACAGATTGAGACTATTGTCAGAGTGGACAAGATACCCATAGGCTATGCTCCCCTCACAAGTGTAAATGATTCTATTTATACTGCGGTAGGAGGCGATGCTTACAATGAGTCTCTGGCTCTTGAGTGGCTTGGAGATGAGGTAAGCTTCATGTCCATTGTAGGCAGAAATCAGGACCTTAGTGTCATCAATCCGCCGGATCGGAAGATCACTCTTTCCACGGAGTACATTATCCCTCAGATGAGAGAGACTCCCACTGAGGTTGTGCTTTACGATAAGCAGAGGAAGCAGCAGATATTTGAGGATATCAAGGACCTTAGAGAGAACGTATACGATATGTCTATGGTACCGCCCATTGCCGAGGCCAGCGACATGTTGGTACTGGCCAACGCCAATTTCTGCAGGCCCCTTTGCAAAGCTTGCCAAGGAGCACAAGAAACCCATTGCCGTTAATATCAGGAACTACAAGCCTGAAAAGGAAAAGTACAATACAGATTTCCTGGAAACCGCAAAGGTGCTGTATTTCAGTGATGACACACTGACCGAGGATCCTTACGATTTTCATAAAGCGAATATCTGACACCTACGGAACAGAGATCAATCATTTTGGGACAGGGCAGCGAGGGACTTATCCTCTTTGATAAGACCCAGGATCTTCGCGTTCACTACAACACGTTAAGACCAACGAGGTTGTGAATACCATCGGTGCCGGAAACGCTCTGTTTGCAATGCTTCCTTCACTATTACATGGAGAACGCGCGAAGCAGCGTAAAATGCCCCATCAAGAATGCGCTCCTGCTTTGCCAATCCTACAGATCGATACATGGGAACTTCCAACGGTTTCATGACCACGGATCAGCTGACCCAGTGGAGAAATCTTATTATGGGTATTAAGGATAATAATTTACTTAATTTTAAGAAACAGCGCAAACTTCACCTTGAAAAAAAAACAGCGAAAATGTGGTAAAGGTAGAACTACGGAAACGGTTACCGGGAACGCGACTAATTTCCGTAGTTTTTATTGCAGATCATAATAAATGTGATATAAGAAGTACGCTTTTATGAGGAGAGAGATTATGGCTAAACAGAAGAGTAAAGAAGATGTGGGAGTTTTTAATGCCGGTATTTTTCCCTGCCGTCCAAGTACGGTATCGGAACCTTTTCAAAAGAGGCATATGAGTTTGTGGACTTTTTGAAGGATGCGGGACAGAGGCTACTGGGCAGATCCTTCCCCTTGGTCCCACCAGCTACGGGATTCTCCCTATCAGTCCTTCTCTACCTTTGCCGGAAACCCGTACTTCATAGATATTGAGGCCACTGATAAAATGACGGGCTTCTTACGGAGGCTGAGGCCGACAAATGCGATTTGGAGGCTCCGAGGAGTATATAGACTACGAGAAGCCAGTATAAGAGCAGACTTAAGCTTTTGAAAAAAGCCTATGACAGAAGAGAGGAAGTGGCTTCTTCAAAGAAGCTCATGAAGGAGTTTGAGGCCTTCAAGAAATCCAAAGACAATGGACTGGCTGGCAGACTATTCTCTTTTCATGGCTCTTAAGAATGACAATTCCGGAAGAGCATGGAATACATGGGATGAGGGGAATTAGGCCTCAGAAAGCCCGCGGCTTTAAAGGCTGCCAGAGCCAAGTTTGCAGAGGAGATCGATTTCTACAGCTTCCTTCAGTATCTCTTTCCGCCCCAGTGGACAGCCCTTAAGTCCTATGCCAACGAGAAAGGGAATCCGTATAGTTGGTGATATCCCGATCTATGTTGCCTTTGACAGCGCAGATACCTGGGCTAATCCACAGCTCTTTTTACTGGACAAGGAAGAACACCCCCATTGATGTTGCAGGCTGCCCTCCCGATGCCTTCGTGCTACAGGCCAGCTTTGGGCAACCCTCTTTACAGATGGGATTATCACAAAGAGACAGGCTACAAGTGGTGGATGAAGAGAATCGCCCACTGCTACAAAGCTCTACGATGTAATAAGGATCGACCATTTCAGAGGCTTTGATGAGTATTACGCCTATTCCTTTCGGAAACCCCACTGCCGAGAATGGCGAGTGGAGAAAGGGCCCCCGGTTTACGATCTGTTTGATACCATGAAGAAGGAACTTGGAGACAAGGAAGTTATCGCAGAGGACCTTGGATTCCTTACACCTTCTGTTATTAAGCTGGTTAAGAAGACCGGATTCCCCGGAATGAAGATCCTGCAGTTTGCCTTTGATTCAAGGAGGAGAGTGACTATCTGCCTCACAACTATACTCCCAACTGCATTGTTTACACCGGAACTCACGACAACGAGACCACAAGAGGCTGGTTTGATCAGCTTCCCAGAAATGACAAGAAGTTTGCCAAAAGAGTATTCTTGGGCTTAAGAGCGGCAAGGACGCAGTATGGGCCTGCATAAGAGCATGCTTTGCAAGTGTTTCCGACACTGCCATCATCCCCCATGCAGGATTACCTGGAGCTTCCCTCATACGCAAGGATCAACACTCCTTCAACCCCTTGGAAGGCAACTGGGTATGGAGAATGAAGAAGGACGCCCTGTCAAAAGAGCTGTCATCAAAAAATGCCACGATTTTGCAAGGATTTACGGTAGATTAAATGGCTGAGATAACAATTGTTGAGATAGCCAAGCGCTGCGGCGTAGGTGTCAGCACCGTTTCAAGAGCTATCAATAATCATTCGGATATCAATCCGGAGACCAAAAAGAGAATAATGGAGGTCATCAAGGAGACCGGCTACATTCCCAACAACAGCGCCAGGAACTTGAAGAGGACCGATGCCAAGTGCATCGCGGTGCTGGTAAAGGGTATTACCAACCCGTTCTTTGCTCCCATGATTGCTGTGGTTGAGGAAGAGATCGAGAAGATGAAATATGCCCTGGTCCTTAAGGCACGTTGAGGCCTACGAGGACGAGGTGGATGTTGCTCTGGAACTTGAAAAAAGAGAAGAGGCTTCGCGGCATCATCTTCATGGGAGGAAATGCAAGGCAGTCAGCCGACAGATTAAGGCAGCTGAATATCCCTGTGGTATTTGCCACCATCGGCTCCGATATTGCAGATGACCTTAACAAGAATGCCTACTCCACGGTATCTGTTGACGATGCCAAGGAGAGCCCGCAGGCTGGTGGAGTACCTTATCGGCCTTGGGCATAAGAAGATAGCCATAATGACCGAGGGAAGCGAGACACCTTCGGTAGTACAGCTTCGTCTTAAAGGCTATCTGGAAGCGCTGAAGATAAACGGGATCGAGGTGAATGACAAACCTCATAAGATATGTTGATAAGCAGATCTACACCATGCATAACGGCTACGAGACAGCCAGGGCTCTTATCGAATCCGGCGAGGAGTTCACAGCTCTGTACTGCATCTCCGACGTACTTGCCGTTGGTGCCCTCAGGGCTCTTGCCGATGCAGGCATTAGAGTTCCCGAGGATGTAAGTGTAGCGGGCTTCGACGGACAGGAGCTTGCAGAGTACTCGATTCCAAGGCTCACCACAATAAGACAGCCCCTTGCCGACATATCAAGAGAGACAGTACGCCTTCTCTTTGACATCATCGACAAGAAGAGCTATCACCGCCACATCATCTTCCCCGGCGACCTCATCAAGGGAGAGAGCACAAGGGAGATATAAGAGATACAGGTTAAGCCAAAAGAAAGAATTATTTTTGAAAAAACATCATACAAACTTATTCCGGGCTGCGTCGTAGGCGTAGCCCATTTCTTTTAAGCTTTTTACGGCGTCTTCAAGTTCCGAATAAGGAACGTCCAGGCCTTCCGCCAGGCTTTCCCAGGGAGCTGTAGTTGTCTCGAAGCTGAGTATTCATGTAGCTAAAGTAAGATTACAGGATCCTGCGGTAACATAATTATGTTCCTCCTTATAATTAAAGTTTTCGCCCTGCCCAACACTTCATGGTGGATGTCGACCTCTCCCCACAATCACAATATATTGAAAAAAGTATAAACCAATACCCACGATGTTGAAAGGGTGCAATTTGTGGGTGTATAATTAGTGTGTAATATTATAAACATTTTATCGATAGATTGTAGTTTGAGGAATATAATGCAGCCTTCAATCGACATACATTGCCACATTATGCCGGGGGTTGACGATGGTTTCCCGCGATCTGGAGATGAGTCTTCAAATGCTGCGGATTGCCGAGAAGAACGGCATTACCCACATGATTCTTACTCCTCATCACAAACCCATGCACCACAATGTCTCTCCTGCTCACAATGTGTCTTACAGAAAGAGCCTCCAGGAGGCCGCCAAAGAGAAGGGCATAAATGTAAAGCTCTTTTCCGGAAACGAGATTTACTAATTGCGACGAGACCAAGGGATCAGCTGGAGAGAGGGGAGATATGCTCCCTGGCAGGGTCCGATTATGTGCTGGTTGAGTTTCATCCCACCAATCAATACAAAGCAATACAGAATGCCATTTTTGAAGTACAATCGGCAGGATATATACCGATAATCGCCCATGTGGAGCGATACAGCGATGTGGTTTCCCCACCCCGCCTTCGTGGAGGACATGATACATATGGGATGCTACATACAGGTTAACGCCTCCAGCGTAATGGGCAAATACGGATTTGGAATATCACATTTTACCAGGAAGCTTCTTAAGAAGGAACTGGTGCATTTTGTGGCCACGGATGCCCATGATACGGGCAGACGCGCTCCGGAACTTGCGGATTGCAGGAGCTTCGTGGAGCGCAAATTCGGGGAGGATTATGCGAAGGCTCTTTTTCTTGTAAATCCTGCCAATGTTATCAGAAATCAGATGATAGACTGACAGACGGGGAGTTACCCAATGGGAAACAAAAAACGACATTATCGAAATTAATCTGGGGAACTGTTTTCGGTACTTTTGGGAAGAGCATTCCTGATAATCAGCGCCGGCGTGTTCTTTGGGCTGGCAGGTCTTTTTATCAGCAAGTTTGTGATGCATCCCGTTTATGATTCCACCACAAAGATATACATCCTGAACAAGGAGGAGAACCAGACCGTCACCTATTCGGATGTGCAGATTTCCACCCAGCTGACCCAGGACTATGCGGAGCTTATAAAGAGCAGGTATGTTCTGGAGGAGGTTATCCAGAGACTTAACCTGGTGGATATGGGCTATGAGGATCTGGCAGATGTTCTTAAGGTTGATACTCCTTCGGACACCAGAATCGTGGGCAATAACAGCCAGAGATGAGGATCCCCTGATGGCAATGCAGATAGCCAACTGCATCAGGGAGGTTGCCAGCGAACATATCACCAACGTTATGGATATTGACGCCATCAACGTTGCGGAAACCGCAAATGTTCCCACAAGAAAGTCAGGGCCCAGCGTTGCCAGGTGGACTGTTATAGCAGGTTTTCTCGGAGCACTTGCCATCGCATTTTTTTGTTATCCTTGGCTATCTTCTTGATGACACCATAAAGAGCAACGACGATGTGGAGAGGTACCTTGGGCTCAGTACCCTGGCTCTTGTTCCTCTCACCACTGAGGAGACGGACAAAAAGAAATCCAGAAAAAAGTCCGATAAGAAAAAGAAGTAAACGGGAGGGCTTATGCAGAGCGCAAAGCTTCATTTCAGCCAATCTGAAAACAACTATCA
Source organism: Butyrivibrio sp. FCS014 (assembly GCF_000526935.1). Taxonomy (GTDB): domain Bacteria; phylum Bacillota; class Clostridia; order Lachnospirales; family Lachnospiraceae; genus Butyrivibrio. The sequence goes on from NZ_JAHA01000012.1 coordinate 5,665, forward strand.
GATAAAAGAAGCATATAAGACCCTTAGAAGTAACGTGGAATTCAGCGGACAGAATGTGAGGGTCATCTCGGTTACCAGCTGTACCCCGGGAGAAGGCAAGACTACCGTTGCCATGGCTCTGGCCAGGGCTTTTGCCGAAGCTGGGAAAAAGACTGTTCTGGTGGACGCGGATATGCGTAAGTCGGTACTTGTGGGAAGATACAGGACCGGCTCAGTCAGGCTCGGTCTTACCCATTGCCTTGTTGGAAGAGAGAGGCTCTCCAGTGTCATCTGCGAGACCGATACTCCCAACCTTTACGTTGTTTTTGCGGGACCTGTGCCGCCCAATCCCAGTGAGCTTTTGGGAGGCAGGATATTCGGCAAGGCTCTTGAGAATATGAAAACAGGTATTTGACTATGTGATCATAGATACGCCGGCCTCTTGGAAGTGTTATCGATGCGGCTGTTGTGGCCAAGCAGTGCGACGGCACCATTATGGTCATTGAGAGCAATGCCATCAGCTTCAGGTTTGCCCAGAGGGTCAAGGATCAGCTGGACAAGGCGGGAGCCAAGATGCTGGGAGTTGTCCTCAATAAGGTGGACATCTCCGGAAAGGGCTATTATGGCCACTACGGCAGTTACTACGGCAAGTATTACGGGAAATACTATGGCAAATATTACGGTAAATACGGGGAGGACAATGCCGAAACTCCCTCCAGGCCCAAAACTCCGGGAGCCGGGAACGGAACCTGACGATGACGACCTGGATGAGCTTAATTATCTTGCCGGAGTTACCAGAAAAGACTGAGTATTGGAGAGAAAAAAGTGAGAGGAAATCTTCTGGGGATATTTTTTACCATACTGAGCGGCGTTCTCGTTGTCCTGATCGTGCTGGCTTACGGCAGGAGCGACAGGATAGCACCGGAATTCAGATTCTCAGCCCTTGAGCTGGTGTATGATTCACAGACCACGGACAGGCAGCTTAAGGAAGGCATTAACGCATATGATGCCAAGGACGGGGATCTTACCGGCCGCATTGTTGTGGAAAAGGTTGTTCTTAACAGAGATGCAGGCACGGCAGTCGTTTACTACGCAGTATCGGATCTTAGCGGGAACGTGACAAAGGAATCCAGAGTATTTCCCGCTGATATCGAGGATCTTGAAAGTGACGGGGAAGTAGTCGAAGAAGAGGAAGAGCAGCTTCTTTTCCCTGAAATGAATTTGGAAAGTACGCAGGAAGATGCGGCCTCAGAGGCAAGCAGCGACTTGTAGGAGCTTAATATATGAGCAGAAAAGGCAGAGTTTTTCTCATCATATGGGCGAGCTTTATGACACTTATAGCACTGGGACTGGTTGGATTTGAGGCCTTCAGGCTTATTGGAAAGTCAAGCCTATCCACCAAATCAGCTACCACTGCGCCCATGATGGCTCAAAGTGAATATTATGCCGCAAGTACGGAGAGTTCGGAATCCGGCTGGGAGTCGGACTGGGTCAGATATGACGGCAAGGTCTACGACTATAACGAGGACATCACTACCTTTCTTGTCATGGGAATAGATAAGGATGATGAGACGGTCAAGAAGATGGAGGAAGGAACCAAGGGTGGTCAGGCGGACTCTCTTTTCCTTCTGGTGCTCAATCCAAGAAACCGGTCCATAAAGATTGTTGGTATAAACAGAAACTCCATGACGGATGTGGATATCTACGATGAGTACGGAAGATACCAGAATACTGTTGTTGCGCAGATCGCCACACAGCACGGCTTCGGAAACGGAATGGAGGAGAGCTGCAACTATCAGGTTAAGGCTGTTTCCAATATGTTCTATCAGCTTCCCATCCATGGTTATGCAGCCATCAACATGAGCGCTATCCCCATCATCAACGATGAGGTTGGCGGAGTTGATGTCACTGTCCTTGAGGACCTTACAAAATGGGATAAAAAGCTGGTGAAGGGAACCCGGGTTCATCTCGAGGGCGAGACGGCTTATGCCTACTTAAGAGCCAGGGATATGAGCAAATTTTGCATCCAGTGATGAAAGGCTCGAGAGACAGAAGCAGTATATCACCGGATTTATCGAAGCTGCCAGAAAGACCGCAGCGGAAAATCCCAATGCTGCAGTTGAGCTGTTCAGCGCCATCAGCAGTAAGACCGTGACAAATATTACCGCGGACGAGATCAGTTATCTTGCTCCGGATATTACAGGGTATTCTTTTGATTCTTCAAGCCTTCATATGATAGAGGGTGAAACCCGCAAGAATGGTGAGTTTGAAGAGTTTTATGTGGATGAGGAGGACCTGTACAGGACAATAATCGAAGTTTTTTATGAAGAAATTGACAATGTGGGCTAAAGAAATGGGAAAAACATGTCGATATAAAAACGTAAGCATGAATACCCTTAAATTCGGACTCGCTGTTTTTCTTATCTTTACGGTTCTTACGGGCTGCGGTAAAGCGGCCGGAAAAGAGGCTTCGGCAGTTGCCGAGGGCGCCAGAGACGAGAGTGCGACCGATTCTCATGTGGACTTTGAAAAACTGAAAGAGGCTAACAGCGATATATTCGCATGGCTGTATCTGCCGGATACGGAGATCGATTATCCTGTGGTACAAAATTCGGAGGGTGATGACTCTTTTTACCTGACCCATAATGTGTACCGGCAGGAGGATCCCAAAGGGGCAATACATATTGAGGCCGCCAATCTGAAGGATATGTGCGATTTCAACGAAGTTCTTCTGGGAAGCGCTCCGGAGGACGGGACCATGTTCGCGGGGCTTAATAAGTTCCTGGACAGAGCCTATTTTGAGGACCACAAATACATTTATGTTTACACCGAAGGGAATGCCCTTATTTACTATGTTTTTCGCTGCTTACAGCAGAGAGGACAAAAAGCTTTTGCAGCAGTACGATTTTTTCCTACGCCAAGGGATGCCGGGAGTTTTTGGATGAGATCTTCTCTTCCAAGACCATGAACAGAAACATCAGAAGCGGCTGGGAAAGAGCTGTGGAAGTGGAGAACTTCCTCATAACACTGTCCACTCGGAATAACGATGATCCCTCCAAACAGACTGTGGTTATCGGATGTCTTGTGGGAGATGTTCGCGGGGAGATTGACAGGTACATTGATTATTCAGACCCGGAAGACGAATAATTACAAATAATAAAGAGTATGGAGGCGCAAAAAATGAAAAAGATTCTAGCTCTGGTACTTGCATCTGTAATCATGGTTTCAACATCTATAAGCGCATATGCCGCTGAACAGGAACTGGAGGGCTCACGCAGTGTTACTGCCGAGGACATCGAGAAGCTCCAGAATGAGATCGATCAGCTCACCGGAGAGATCAAGAACCTCACCAAGGCTGTTCAGGCAGCCATGAACAAAGGCGGCGGTGGCGGCGGACGCGGAACGGGAACGCCTTCTCCTTCAGAGCCCAGAAGCGCCATACTTAAGAGAAATAATGCTGTAGCATACTACGGAAATACAGTTGCCCAGGGCGGACACGTTGAGATCAACGGAAACAAGAGCAATGTGACCTTTGTTCTTACCGTACCCAACAGCGGTATAATTTCATCGGCAAACCAGCTGGCAGGAAGCCTTGGCGGTGTGCTTATCAACTGTGTGCAGACAAGTTCTCCCGGTGTTGCATTCACATCAGCAAAGTGCAACTTCTATTGCAGCGGCGTTGTAGCCGGAGATAACATTGCGGTTTATCAGCAGCAGAAGAAGGGCTGGGTACAGCTTCCGGTAGCTGAGATCCGTAAGGACCACGTAGTGGTTAACATGACAGGACACGGACCTGTAGCATTTATCAGAGTACCTGCTCTTGCTACAGTGACAAATTAACAAATTGACAATATAGCCTTTAGGCCTTTAAGGCGCCCGTCTTGGGCGCCTTTTGTTTTGCCGGTAAATCTAAATATTTACGAAAATTAAGCCATAAAAAAAGCCATTTTTCGCTAGGGTGCGTTATAATTAATGGACAGATTGCTGGAACCGCAGAATGATTTAATTAAGGATGATGCGATGACTTTTGATGGCAATACAAGACTTGATATTGGCGCGAAATACGAGAAGGACTTCAGGCGGACGGTCCTCATTGTAGATGATGAGCCCGTTAATCTGCGTATCCTTGGCAATATCCTCAAGGAAGAATATGATATAGTTTTCGCTCAGGGCGGAGCGGAGGCATTGACCATAATAAAGGAGCAGAAGGATTTCCTGTCTTTGGTGCTCCTGGATCTTTATATGCATGACGGAAACGGGTATTTCGTTCTCGACGGCATGAGGGATGACGACTCCCTTAAGAATATCCCCGTCATCGTGATCACCGCTGCGAAGACCGAGGAGGTAGAGAGCCTTCGAAGAGGCGCAGTGGATTTTCTTGGGAAACCCTACGATTCTCCCGAGGTCATAAAAGCCAGGGTAAAAAGAGCCATCGAACTTTCCATAGACAGAAATATTATCGTGGAGACCGGTGTTGACTCCCTTACGGGGCTTATGACCAAGGAGTTCTTTTTCCAGTATGCAAGAGAGTACGACAAGTTCCATCCCGATCAGCAGGTGGACGCAGTTGTCCTTAATTTCTGCAAGTTTCATCTTGTAAACGAGCTCTACGGACGGACAATGGGTGATAACCTCATTAGGGTGATTGCCATGACCGCAAGGGAAGTTGCCAGATCCTGCGGAGGCGTTGCCTGTCGATACAATGCTGACTGTTTTTACATGTATATTGAGCATCAGGAGGATTACAGCCTCCTTAAAGACATGCTTGTACAGAGAATATCGGATATTTTATCGCCCCTGGATGCCAGGATAAGGATCGGTGTGTATCCGGATCTTTACCGCTCGGCAAATCTTGAGCAGCGCTTTGACAGGGCTACTGCTGCGAGCAATACCATTTCCAAGAATATCCATTCACCTCATATCGCAGTTTATGACAATCAGATGCATGAAAAAGAGCTGTATGAGGCCAGGCTTCTCGGAGATATGGACAAGGCGCTTGAGGAGCACCAGTTCATGGTGGTCTTCCAGCCAAAGTACGATATAACCACAGACACACCAAGGCTCTGCAGCGCAGAGGTTCTTATCAGGTGGAAGCATCCCGAGTTCGGATTTGTAAGACCGGATTCTTTCATGCCGCTGTTTGAGGAGAACGGACGTATAAAGGAGCTGGACAGATATGTGTGGCGCGAGGCGGCAAAACAGCTTAAGCGCTGGAAGGATCTGTACGGTACGGCAGTGCCCATTTCGGTAAATGTCTCAAGGGTGGATATCTATGACCCGGACCTTGTGGATTATCTTAAACAGATCATTGCCGAAAACAACATCAGCGCAAGTGAACTGCATCTTGAGATAACAGAGACGGCTTATACCGACAGCGTGACCCAGATAAAGGGCGTTGTTGAGGGGCTTAGAAACGAAGGCTTTATGGTGGAGATGGACGATTTCGGAAAAGGGTACTCCTCACTGAATATGCTCACCTCCCTGCCCATTGATGCGCTGAAGCTTGACATGGCTTTTATCACTGATATTGCCGAGAACAACAAGGAAATGAGCATGGTGGAGTTTGTTCTGGAAATTGCCAGATTCCTGGGGGTTCCGGTTATTGCCGAAGGAGTTGAGTCAGCCAGTCAGTATCTTCTCCTTAAAAAGGCAGGGTGCGATATCATTCAGGGCTATTATTTTTCCAAGCCGGTTTCTGCTACGGAGTTCGGACATCTTATAGAGAAGAGCAGAATGGCAGCTAGGTGAAAGGAGACAGCATGACTTTAGACTCTCTTAGATCATACGGCGCGGACGTTGATGACGGATTGCAAAGATGCATGGGTATGGAGGATTTTTATCTGGAGATGATAGAGCTTGGGCTGGCCGACGATCGCTTTGAGAACCTGGGCCAGGTCCTTAAGGACAATAACATGGACGAAGCCTTCGAAATGGCCCATGCCCTGAAGGGAGTCATCGGAAATCTTGCACTCACGCCTCTTTATGATACACTATGTGAGGTGACAGAGCATCTTCGCAAGAAGGATGCCATGGACTATACACAGGCTTACGCAAAGCTCATGGAGCAGCGGCAGCAGATAATAAATCTTTGATCGAGGCAAAAGAGACTCAACATGGAAGAAAACATCTTTGAACATCTTAAGGAACAGCTGTCTGATATGGATATCAAAGGCAGGATAAGAGTACTGGTCAGGTGGCTCATATTGGGATCCATCACCGGAATGGTGGTGGGAGCAATCGGAGCTGCCTTTTCTCTTTCCATAGGCTGGGCGACCAGATTCAGAACCGAACATGATTACATAATACTTGGGCTTCCCTTGGCAGGTCTTTTGATAGTATTCCTGTACAGGCTGTGCAAGGACTACGAGGACAAGGGCACGAATCTTGTCATTAAGTCTATCCAGGAAGGGGATAATCTTCCCTGGTTTAAGGCTCCCCTTATTTTTATCTCTACCACTCTGACCCATCTTTTCGGCGGATCCACGGGACGTGAGAGCGCGGCACTACAGATGGGCGGCAGTATCGGATATAATTTAGGCAAGCTCTTTAAGCTGAAGGAAGGAAATGTAAAGATCATCACCATGTGCGGCATGAGCGCCGCTTTCTCGGCACTTTTCGGAACTCCCATGACAGCCGCATTTATGGCTATGGAAATTGAGAATGTGGGAGTAATGTACTATTCAGCCCTTGTGCCCTGTGTTATATCGGCTCTTATAGCCCAGGGAGTAAGTTCTTTCTTCGGAGCTGCGGGAGAGACCTTCGCAGTGAACGTTGTCCCTGAATTTACCCTTTATCAGGCGTTTTTTACGGGGCTTTTGGGAATCCTATGCGCAATCTTAAGCGTTATATTCTGCAGCGTCTTAAAAGTGACAGGAAAGGCCTACAGAAAGTTCTTTGCCAATCCGTACCTTCGTATATTTGTGGGCGGATGCATCGTTGCGGGACTGACGTTTTTGTCGGGGACAAGATATTACAACGGTGCCGGCATGAACGTTATCGAGATGGCCATAAGGGGGGAGGCGCCTTATTACGCCTTCCTTCTTAAGATAGTCTTTACTGCGCTGACCCTTGGCGCGGGATATAAGGGCGGTGAGATCGTTCCGGCTCTGTATATCGGTGCCACTTTCGGGTGCCTCTATTCTCAGATCGGAGGCTTCGATCCGGCTCTTTGTGCCGCAATCGGAATGGGAGCTCTTTTCTGCGGAGTTACCAACTGCCCGATATCATCGCTGTTCATATGCTTTGAGCTCTTTGGATTTAAGGGAATGCCCTATTACCTTCTGGCAATCGCCTTAAGTTACACCTTCTCGGGATATACGGGGCTCTACAGCAGCCAGAAGATCATGTATTCCAAGTTCCATAACAAATACGTAAACAGAGAGACCAGATAAAAAGAAAAAAGCAAAAAATAAAAGTCGCCTTTCCCGCGAAGGAAAGACGACTTTATTTGTTGTTATTACAGGTTTTCTATGGCCCGGAATTCATCAAACTGCGGATCGGAAACAAGGTCGGTTATCAGGTTGAGCGGTGTCAGCCCGATGGCCTCATGATGGATCTGCTGTTTAATGACCATTTTCTCATAGCTTGAGAGCTCCCTGAACTCAGGGTGCTTCTCCTCGTACTTATCGTTAAGCTGGTCAAAAAGATTATACTCCGGATCTCCCCACGCAAATACTTCGGCTGTCTTCAAGTTTGGTTTGAAGGGAGAATATTGCAGCTGGTTAGACATAATCAGGTGCTCCTTTCTCTGCTACAAAAGTTACTGAATTTCCGAAGGCTTAAGTAATAACCCCTCTTAAATATAATATCATAAAATTTAACAAAATTTTATGATATTACATAATCTTTTTAGATATTATTCCCAAGCGCAGACGGCGTAAATTTACTGTAGGATTCGAAAGGGTAGATTGCCCCTGTGATCAGTTCAGATGTTCAAACCTTACTCATTATAGCGCCTGGTTGGAGGACAGTTCAAGGCTGTCATTCTAATCCTTGGTCTGTAGTCAAGCAGATCAAGGATAGGTGTGCGCTCTGGCGCACTTTATTCAAAGGCAGAGGCGTCAGCCTCTGGCTTCCTTTTAGAACAGTTTCCAGATGTAGTTATGCATTCCGATGCTCATCCACTTCTTCAGCTCTGAACTAAGCTCTACCTGTATGCTATCGACATACTTTCCCCACGCCGGATGGGAATACTGTTTTTCTCTTACATGCGCTACTACAGTCTCTACTTCTTCTGCCCCAGCAGCCTTAGGCATTACTGTCTTCTGGTAACGCACAAGTTCCAGCATATCCCTTTTGTTCCATGTATAGGCACTGAGTCTTGCCATCTTATCAGCGCCTTTTCGACTCCAGCCCATTGGAGTCATGCTCATTCTTTTTGACAGGACATGACTGACATGACCTTCAGTACTACATCCAGGAATCCTCCTGTATCTAAGCCTTGTCTTGGCTGCAGACCAGTTATCAAGTATATAATCAGCGCCTTCTTGCACACGTTTCATTTCCTTGTCGTTTGAGGCATGATATTCAAGCATATCTACCACAGACAGGAAATCTTCCTTACTTCCATCCTTGATCATTTCACAGAGAAGCTTTCTGGCATCATCAGCACTATCCATCAAATGGTTTGTCATCTTTATCAGGTATTTTTTTGAGGTGGAACTCGTCCATCACATATGTGATGCCACTTATCCTTTTTCCCCCAGCCTTAATCCAGGCTCCACCATCTGCTCCTAGGTATATCCTCTTTATGCTGCTTATGTCATAGTTGTTGTCAATATATGTGTAGACTTCATCCCAGAGTTCACTGTTTGCTTTGCCTTCATAAGAACCACAGAAGAAATGGGCATTAACAAGGTGATGTCTTGTACTCTTGGGAGCATCCTTTTCAATGCCCTCATGAACATAGATAAGCTTGTTTATCATTCCATTGAGTTTTCTTCCATACTGGTTGACCTGGAGATCCCCCTTTTCCTTCTGGAACTGAAGCGACACATGATCTTCATCAGCCTCTATATACAGATACTCAACCTTGCGTTTTCTGCCTCTTCTTTTCTGTTCCTTGGGGAACTCGAGAGCATGTATCTTATCCTTTACAGTCTCTTTGCTGACCTCATCAAGGATGCTTGCTGCTTGTCCACCTTTACGATAAGAGGTCTGAACGCTCTCTGATAAGAGCTGTGCTATGGCATCTTCTGACATCCTTTCATGAGGGTCAAATGAAAGCATGTCATCCAGTAGATATCTGCGTTCTCCAGTCACCTTGTTCTTAAACAGTGTCTTGGAAAACATAACCTTTCCAATTGAGGTGATAAGAGACTTCTCGTCAGTCCTTACCACTTCCCATCTTTCCTTTCTCACAGGACTGTCTTTTAATATCTGGTTGCAGGTTGTAAGGGTTTCAGAAATGTAATCCAACGCCATCTGAAGCGCTTCATTCCTGACCTTGTATATGAAACCTGCAAAGTCTCTCGGATCCTCTGAAAAATCTTTTGATGCCTTCTGAAGATTTGGTACTCCATTCTCAATAAAATGCTGTATACTATTTAACACAAGGGGACTCCTCCGTTTGGTTATTTTGGCTTGGACACCGTAAATAACTATATCACGAAGGAAATCCCCTTTTTCAATTAATCCTACAAAAACTTTACGCTAGCCCAAGCGCATAATTGAACCTGAGGACGGTGGAAGGTATGATTATCTGTGCAGGGAAACTATGTTAACCTTTCTTGCGATAAGAGGAAAAAATATGAGTTTATCAATCGGCGCTGTAGGCAGTCCCTACGGCATGAGCTTTATACAGCCGCTCAACTACAACTTAAAAAATGAGTCGGATGTGTCGGATTCCTTCATCGAGACCGGCATGAGCGGTGCGGTGATGAACGTACCTCCCGTGAGGTACCCCAACGCACAGGCACTGACACCCTCAGATGAAGAGAGCGATCCGTTAAAGCTTTCAGCCAATGTGGTAAGAAAGTCCCAGGAAGCCAATCGTATGTATAACGACGTGGCAGCCAAGTTCCAGGGAATGACCACAGGCTACAGTCAGGACACTCAGGCAATGTCCTATGCTATGGCAGGAAATACCATAGATCTGTTTGGGTGATAACAATCGAATAGGTAGGTGGCAGATAAAAAGCGGGAGTTCATCGGTGTCCGATGAGCTCCCGCTTTGCTTGTACATATTTATTTATCTGAAGTAATCCGTAGAAGCCTTCTGCATAACCTTGGCTTCCTGAATCTTCTCATTGACGTCGACCAAAAACTGGTGATTGGTGGGATCCGAAATGAATTCAAGGAAATCTGCGGCTTCCTTGTGGGTCAGCTTCTGGATACCTGTAAGGTAGGACATGATCTCTTCTCTGGACTTGCCCTCGTTTATATAGCGGTCCACAATATCAAACAGCACCATGAACCTTCTCATCTTGACTCTGGTGTTGATCTGGTGGAGTTCAAAGAGGATTGCAAGCACAAAGATCAGTGCGATCAGGGATAAAACAAGGAAAATTGCGCCATACATGTAAGCCCCGGAATGAAGATTGAAAATTCCGGCGCACAGGGTAGATATCGAAAATGTCATCACGGAAGTAATCAGGATGATCAGCCTCGCCTTGTTCCTGGCCTTTGGAGGCAGTTCCATGAACCTCACTGCTACACCGAACACGATGTAAAATACCAGCGAAAAGGCTATCCCCACATATGATAAATGAAGCATATGCATTTCCCCCTATAGAACAATTTTAACAAGCATAAAACATTAATGCAATCAAATAAAAATACGTACTCTCTCTTGACTTTTTCAATGTAATACTTTAACGTAAGATAATAAATAAAAATTGTATACAAATATACATTTTGTGAGGAGGGAAATAATTATGAAGAAGACGGGCAAAATCTTCAGCGTTGTTATGGCTTCTGCTTTAGCTGTTTCAATGCTTGCCGGTTGCGGCGCATCACAGCAGGGAGGTTCAGATACATTCAAGATCGGAGCTATTGGTCCCCTTACAGGCGGAGCTGCTGCTTACGGTAATGCAGTTGTTAACGGCGCACAGATTGCTGTTGATGAGATCAACGAGGCAGGCGGTATCAATGGATACAAGATTGAGTACAAGACAGAAGACGACGAGCTCAATGCAGAGAAGTCAGTTAACGCTTACAACACACTTAAGGACTGGGGAATGCAGCTCCTTGTAGGATCAACCACATCTGCCTGCTCAATCGCAGTTTCAGAGAACACCAAGAACGACAATATGTTCCAGCTTACACCTTCAGGATCTGCTGAGGAGTGCGTTAAGTATGACAACGTATTCCGTGTATGTTTCTCAGATCCCAACCAGGGTATTGCTTCCGCTCAGTACATAAACGATCACAACCTTGCTACAAAGGTTGGTATCATCTATGACAACTCAGACGTTTATTCTTCAGGTATCTACCAGAAGTTTGTTGAGGAGTCAGAGGGCAAGAACTACGAAGTAGTTTCAGCTGAGGCTTACACACAGGATAACAACACAGATTTCTCTGTTCAGCTTCAGAAGGCTAAGGATGCAGGCGCTGACCTGGTATTCCTTCCTATCTACTACTCAGATGCTTCACTGATCCTTACACAGGCCAACACAATGGGCTATGCACCTACATTCTTCGGTGTAGACGGTATGGACGGTATCCTTACTGTTGAGAACTTTGATACATCACTTGCAGAGGGACTTATGCTTCTTACACCTTTCGCAGCTGATGCTACAGATGAGCTTACTGTTAACTTCGTTAAGAAGTACAACGAGAAATACGGCGAGACACCCAACCAGTTCGCAGCTGATGCTTACGATGCTGTTTACATCATTAAGGCAGCTATCGAGAAGGCCGGCGTTACACCTGCAAGCAGCGTATCCGAGATCTGCGATGCAGTTAAGGGCGCTATGGTACAGATCGAGGCTTCAGGACTTACATCTTCCAAGATGACCTGGTCAGCATCAGGTGAGCCTAACAAGGAGCCCAAGGCTGTTGTAATCCAGAACGGTGTTTACGTATCAGCAGAGTGAGAGAACCTGACGAGGTAGTTTCGAGTCTGGTTCGAACCTCGTTCTGGATCGAACGAAGTTCGAGAGCAGAAACTACCTTGGACTAAGTAAATTTATAAAGTAAATCAGCAAGGGATGCTGTCAAAGGCATCCCTTGTTCTCTATATTGTGGTAGAATATTTTGGTGAAAAGAAATTGTGGAGGTGCGAGATGAGTTTTTTGACCTATCTCATTAATGGACTAAGCCTGGGGAGTATCTACGCGATTATAGCGCTGGGATACACTATGGTTTACGGAATTGCTAAGATGCTTAACTTTGCTCACGGAGATTTTATCATGGTGGGCTGCTATATTATCTTTTCCGTCAGTGCCGCACTTTCCGGCAATTCAGTGGTTGGAATAATAGTCGCCATTATTCTTTGTACACTTCTTGGTGTCACAACGGAGTTTGTGGCATACAGGCCTTTAAGAGGTGCAGCTTCACCTCTGGCGGTGCTTATTACAGCCATCGGCGTCAGCTATCTTCTTGAGAATATAGCACTTCTTATCTACGGCGCAGATATCAAATCATTCACTTCAGTTATCAATTGGGAGGGCGTATCCTTTGCGGGAGGACAGCTCAAGATCCAGGGAGTTACCATCGTGACCATTTTGGTGAGTGTTGTTATCCTCATTGTGCTTCAGCTCTTTATCAACAAGACCAAACAGGGACAGGCCATGCTTGCAGCCTCGGAAGACAAGG
>NZ_JAHA01000013.1 GCF_000526935.1 Butyrivibrio sp. FCS014
ATTACCACACCAACAAGCAGAACTACAATCATGCAATGGGAACCAAGGAGGGTGGAAACATCCTTATCATGGGCGGCTGCGGACCTATGGGTTCTGGCGCCGTAAGCTATGGACTTCGTTTCGAGAACAAGCCCAGGAGAATTGTTGTAACAGATCTTGATGACGCAAAGCTTAAGAGAGCTGCCAGCGTTATCAGCCCTGAGTTTGCAAAAGAGAAGGGTGTTGAGCTCATCTACTTCAATTCATCAGGAGCTGATGCAGAAGAGAAGCTTATGGAGATCACAGAGGACCACGGCTACGACGACGTATTCGTATATGTTCCCGTAAGAAGCGTTGCCGAGATGGGCGACAGGCTCCTTGCTTTTGACGGCTGCATGAACTTCTTTGCAGGTCCCACAGACAATCAGTTCAAGTCTGAGATCAACCTGTACAATGCACATTACACAAGCACACATATTCTGGGAACCACCGGCGGCAACAACGACGACCTTCTTGAGGCCCTTGAGCTTTGCTGCAAAGGGAGAGATCAACCCTTCCGTAATGGTTACACATATCGCGGCCTGGACAGCGTTGCTGAGACAACCTGCAATCTTCCCGGAATACCCGGCGGCAAGAAGCTCTGCTATACACAGATCAACATGCCTCTTACTGCAATAGATGACTTTGAGAAACTGGGAGAGACAAATCCTCTGTTTGCGAAGCTTGCAGTTTCCTGCAAGAATCACGCAGGTCTGTGGAATCCCGAGGCTGAGAAGATTCTTTTCGAGCACTTTAATGTTGAGATATGAAGATCATCGAATATGTTATAACTGACCCCGAGGGCGTACATGCATTGCCCGCAGGCGGTCTTATAAAACTGGCAAATGCTTTCAACTGCTCCATTACAGCCAAGGGCAACGGCCAAAGTACGGATGCCAAGCATCTCTTTGGCCTGATGAGTCTGGGTATCAAAAATGGCCAGACTCTGACCCTTATCTGCGATGGCGCGGATGAAATAGAGGCTGCAAAAGCATTGGAGAGATATCTTAAGGATAATCTCTGATGACGCCAATGTAGCCGACCCTTAGTATCCTTTTTTCCTCTTTGTTGAACCACTGATTTCGGGCTTACATTCCTCTTTTAAACTCCCGAAGTTAGTGGTTTAATATTTATATGTCAAACTTCGATATCAAGGAAGAACTGAAAAAACTCCCCAAGAATCCCGGGGTCTACATAATGCGCGATGCCAACGACACCATTATGTATGTGGGCAAAACCATCAACCTGCACAACCGTGTAAGGTCTTATTTTCGTTCCAACATAGGGCGCGGACCTCAGATAGACATGATGGTCAAGCAGATCGCCCGTTTTGAATATATAGTTACGGACTCGGAGCTGGAGGCGCTGGTTCTTGAGAACAACCTCATCAAGGAGCACTGTCCCCGCTACAACACCATGCTCAAGGATGACAAGACCTATCCCTACATAAAGGTCACCGTATCCGAGGCGTTTCCCCGTATACTCTTTTCCCGTCTTATGAAAAAAGACAAGTCCAGGTACTTCGGCCCTTTCACCAGCGCAGCCGCAGTCAAGGACACCATTGAACTTATAAATAAACTCTACGGCCTTCGGACCTGCAACCGCTCTTTGCCAAAAGAGATAGGTGCTGAGCGCCAATGTCTTAACTACCACATGAAGCAGTGCTGCGGCCCCTGTACAGGCAACGTTTCACAGGAGGAGTACAGAGCAAGGATTGATAAGGCGCTGGAGTTTCTCGGGGGCAATTATTCTCCTATTATAAAAGACCTGGAGCAGAAGATGGAGGCGGCATCCGAGGAGCTGGACTTTGAGAATGCTGCCAAGTACAGGGATCTTCTTGCCAGTGTTAAGGTGGTTGCCCAGAAACAGAAGATGACGGATTCCTCCATGGAGGATAAAGATATAGTGGCCATCGCCGCGGATGACAAGGATGCGGTGGTCCAGGTGTTCTTTGTCAGGGACGGAAGGCTTATCGGCAGGGAACACTTCTACATGACACATGTGTCGGAGAATCCCAAGGCGGAGATCCTCATGAACTTCGTCAAACAGTTCTATGCGGGAACACCTTTTATCCCAAGGGAACTGATGCTGCCTGAGGTCATTGATGATATGGAGATCATCGAGAAAGTGGCTGACCCAGCGCAAGGGAAGCCGCGTGTATATCACCGTTCCCGAGAGGGGCCAGAAGGAGAAGCTCATGGAGCTTGCGGCCCAGAACGCCGAGCTGGTGCTCTCCAAGGACAAGGAGCGCATCAAGCGCGAAGAGGGCAGGACAATCGGTGCCGTCAAGGAGATTGAAAACCTGCTTGGTATCAAGGGCCTTGAGAGGATGGAGGCCTACGATATCTCCAATATCAGCGGTTTTGCCAACGTGGGATCCATGGTGGTCTACGAGAAGGGCAAGCCCAAGAAGAGTGATTACAGAAAGTTCAGGATAAAGACTGTGTCCGGACCGGACGATTACGCCTGCATGCATGAGGTGCTCACAAGGCGCCTTCTTCACGGCATAGAGGAGAAGCATGAGCTTCAGGTCAGGGACATTGATGCAAGATTTGGAAGTTTTACCAGGTTCCCGGATCTTATCCTTATGGATGGCGGACGTGGACAGGTCAATATATGTCCTTAAGGTTCTTGAAGAGCTTGGGATCAATATTCCTGTCTGTGGAATGGTCAAGGACGACAACCACAGGACAAGAGGTCTTTACTTTAATAATGTAGAACTTCCCATCGACACCAGGTCCGAGGGCTTTAAGCTCATAACAAGGATCCAGGACGAGGCCCACAGATTTGCCATTGAGTATCACAGATCCTTAAGGAGCAAGGCCCAGGTAAAGAGCTCTCTGGATGACATTCCGGGCATCGGCCCCCGCAAGGCGCAAGGCTCTTATGAAGAATTTCAGGTCCATAGAGGAGATAAGGCAGGCTTCAGTGGAGGAGCTCTCCAAAGTGCCTGAAATCCCCGAAAATATAGCACAGCAGATATACGACTTCTTCCGTCAGGATAATTGAAGAACCCGTATTTCTATGATATTATGTGGTTTGATGTTGGAACCAAATAACACCAAGGAGGCTCAGCATGTCGAGTGTAAGTTTAAAAACTATCATTGAAAAAATGAAGCTTGAAAATCTTACTCCTGAGATAGATGTCAAGAAGATCAGGATAACCCAGCCGGATATCAACAGACCGGCCCTTCAGCTGGCAGGATACTTCGAGCACTTTGAAGCGTCCAGGCTTCAGGTTATCGGATTCGTAGAATATACCTATATGGAATCTTTCCCCCAGGACAAAAAGGAAGATATGTACAGGGAGTTCCTTTCCTTTGATATACCCGGCGTGGTATTCTGCAGGGAACTTGCTCCGGATCCTACTTTTATAAAAATAGCTGTCGAGGAGAAGGTCCCCGTATTTATAACCAAGAAATCAACTTCCGCTTTCATGGCGGAGATCATCAGATGGCTCAACGTTAAGCTTGCTCCCTGCATTTCCATCCACGGAGTGCTGGTGGATGTCTACGGCGTAGGCGTTCTCATCACCGGTGAGAGCGGAATCGGTAAGTCGGAGACAGCCATCGAGCTTATCAAGAGAGGACACCGTCTTGTGTCCGATGACGTGGTAGAGATAAGACGTGTCAGCGACGAGACGCTGATCGGATCTGCTCCCGATATCACCAAGCATTTCATCGAGATGCGCGGTGTTGGTATCATCGATGTTAAGACCCTTTATGGTGTATCAAGCGTTAAGGAAACACAGAATATTGACCTGGTCATCAAGCTTGAGGACTGGGACAAGGACAAGGAATACGACAGACTCGGTCTTGAGGAGGAGTACACAGAGTACCTTGGCAACAAGGTGGTCTGCCACAGGATCCCTATAAGACCCGGAAGAAAACCTGGCTGTTATCTGTGAGTCGGCAGCAGTTAACCACAGACAGAAGGCCATGGGCTACAATGCAGCTCAGGAGCTGTATAACCGTGTACAGAACTCACTGGCAAGAAGACGCAGTGAAGATGATGATGATGAGTGATAAAGCAGACCAAAGTCAATGAGTCCTGTGCTTGCACAAAGGACTCATTGACCTTGGGATGCGAACATACATGAGGAAGTAGCACGACAGTGCGGATTCCGAATGTATGTAGGATTGCGAGAGCGAAGCGGAGCAATCCGTTATCACGGAGTATACAGATTACATACATATTGAAGGGAGAATATACCATGGCACGTTACGTATTTGGCGCAGACGTTGGAGGAACAACAGTTAAGATCGGCCTTCTTACAGAGACCGGCGAGAAGGTGGATTTCTGGGAGATCCCCACAAGAACAGAGAATCACGGAGAGAATATCATTCCTGATATCGCGGACTCCATCAGAGCCAAGATGAAGGAAAAGAATATAGAAGACACCCAGGTTGTAGGTGCAGGTATCGGTGTTCCCGGTGCCGTAAACGCTGACGGTGTTTGCCATCAGGCAGTTAACCTTGGCTGGGAGAAGGTAAATGTTGTAAACGAACTTCACTCCAAATTGAAGCTCCCTGTTAAGGCAGGAAACGATGCCAACGTAGCAGCCCTCGGTGAAGCCTGGAAGGGCGGCGGACAGGGTTATCCCAATATGCTCCTGGTTACCCTGGGAACAGGTGTAGGCGGCGGAATCATCGTTGAGGGCAAGATCCTCAACGGCGCAAAGGGATCAGGCGGAGAGATCGGACACCTTCACCTTGTTGACGATGAGCCCGAGACGTGCGGCTGTGGCAACCACGGATGCTTTGAGATGTATGCTTCCGCTACAGGTGCAGTAAGGATTGCAAAGAGAGTTCTTGCAAAGACTGATGAGGACAGCGTACTTCGCGGCAAGGATTTCGAGTGCAGAGACATCTTTGATGCAGCCAAGGCAGGAGATAAAGTGGCAAAAGAGATTGCTGATCAGTACGGATACTATCTTGGAAAGGGAATCGCAGCAGTTGCTTCTGTTGTAAACCCTGAGATCATCGTTCTTGGCGGCGGAGTTTCAAAGGCAGGAGATATGCTCTTTGATCTTCTTATGCCCAGCTTTAAGGAATTTGTATTCCCTGGCTGTGCTGATGCTAAGTTCGCACTTGCAAAGCTTGGAAATGATGCCGGCGTATACGGAGCAGCCAAACTGGTTTGCGGTTGATGAGGTCTACAGTACTTGAATAAAGAGATCATTGAACATCTGGGACAGATTGTCTCAGAAGAAAACATATTATTAAACGAACCCATGAGCAGGCACACCACCTTCAGGACCGGTGGGCCTGCCGCCTTATTTGTAAAACCGGGAGATTTGGATCAGCTGCAGGGCATCATGAAGCTCGTGCGGAATCTGGAACTCCCTTATTTCGTTGTGGGAAACGGAAGCAATCTTCTGGTGTCCGATAAGGGCTTTGATGGAATAGTCGTCTCCTTAGAGCGCTTTTGCGAATTAAGACTTGAGGGAGAGAGCAGTATTTATGCTGAAAGCGGAGTACTGAATTCAGCCATTGCCTCTTTTGCCAGAGATAACAGTCTTACCGGCTTCGAGTTTGCAGCCGGGATACCGGGAACCATTGGCGGCGCAATGATCATGAACGCCGGGGCCTATGACGGAGAGATGAAGCTCATTACCAGAGAGGTTACTGTCCTTGATCCCAAGGGCGAAGTTATGACCATCAGCAACGAAAACATGGAATTTGGCTACAGGACCAGTGCCATCAAGGGAAGGGGACATATCGTTCTGTCTGTTATCCTTGACCTTGCAAAGGGAGACTCCGAAGCCATTTCTGAGAGGATGAAGGAGCTGGCTTTAAAGCGCAAGGAGAAACAGCCTCTGGAATATCCAAGTGCCGGCTCAACCTTTAAGAGACCCCAGGGCAATTTTGCGGGCAAGCTCATAGAGGAAGCGGGGCTTAGGGGCTTTAGCGTTGGAGATGCCTGCGTTTCCGAGAAACACTGCGGCTTCGTGGTAAACAAGGGAAATGCCACTTCTGCACAGGTCTACGAGCTTATAGGTAAGGTCCGGGAGAGGGTTTTTGAGAATTCCGGAATCATGTTAGAGCCTGAAGTTATCATGGTTGGTGATTTTCAAGAAGGAGCATCACTATGAGATTTGTTATAGTAACGGGGATGAGCGGCGGCGGTAAGGCCACAGCCATTCATATGCTTGAGGATGCGGGATTTTACTGCGTTGATAATCTTCCCGTGTCCCTTATAGAGAAGTTCACGGAGCTTATTACCATGCCCGACAGCGGTATAACCAAGGTTGTTCTTGGTATTGATGCCAGAGCGGGGCAGAGCTTTGAGGGTGTTGCCGGAATCATTGATTCCATGAAGGAGAGGGGTATCCCCGTGGAGATCCTGTTTATGGATGCCAGCGACGCCGTACTTATAAAGAGATACAAGGAGACCAGAAGGATACATCCCATGAATGCCGCCGGAGACAGGCTCGAAGACGGCATTGCCAAGGAGAGGGAGGTTCTTGCCGAGGTTAAGAAGAAGGCGGACTATGTTATCGATTCCTCCAACCTTCTTACCAGGGAGCTCAAGGGTGAGTTGGACAGGATCTTCGTCCACAATGAAGAGTACAACTCGCTGATGGTGAACATCCTTTCCTTTGGTTTTAAGTACGGTATTCCCTCTGATGCGGACCTGGTGTTTGATGTCAGGTTCCTGCCAAACCCCTATTATATAGAGGATCTCAAGCATCAGACCGGCAACGACAAGCCGGTGCAGGACTACGTCAAAAGTTTTCCTGAGTGCGGAGAATTTGTGGACAAGCTGGAGGATCTTTTGAAATTCCTGATCCCCGGCTACATCAAGGAAGGCAAATACCAGCTGGTGGTGGCCATAGGCTGTACCGGTGGTCAGCACCGAAGCGTCACCATAGCTAATGAGATATATGAGAAGCTTAAAGGGTCTGATGGTAAGTTCGGACTTAAGCTCTCTCACAGAGATGTTAAAGAGGCACGTTGAGAGATGTCTTTTTCTACAGAGGTAAAAGAGGAACTGGCAAAACGCATAGGTACGTCCCGCCACTGTCAGCTGGCAGAGCTTGCTGCCATAGTGACAATGGCCGGCTATGTGGGACCCGACGAAAGCGGCAATACTGCGCTGTTTCTGCAACCTGACGACCCTGCTGTACTTAGAAAGTTCTTTACATTATTAAAAAAAGCATTTAATATAGTTACTAGCATTTTGGAGGAAAACGGCGAGGTCCGCTATAATGGGCGCATTTACAGGCCGGTGCTCCTTGATGCGGCGCAATCGGAATCGATTCTTAAGGCGATCCGGGTCATGGATTCGGAGGGCAGGATCAGAAATCTTGAGGATGGAGTCAATCCCATGGTTACGAAGAATTCCTGCTGTAAAAGGGCATTCCTTCGAGACGCTTTTTTATGCAATGGTTCCATCAGTGATCCAAACAAGGGTTATCATCTGGAATTTGTCTGTTCCTTTGAGGGGCAGGCGAGACAGCTTCAGGAGCTGATCGAGGATTTTGATATCGAAGCCAGGATTGTGCTAAGGAAGAAATACCATGTCCTCTACATCAAGGAGGGCGCAGGTATTGTTGATCTTCTTAATATAATGGAAGCTCCCGTGAGTCTTATGAATCTTGAAAATCTCAGGATTGTGAAGGAGATGAGGAATTCCATTAACCGAAGGGTGAACTGTGAAGTTGCTAACATAACGAAGACTGTCAACGCTGCAACCAAGCAGATCGATGACATCACATACATCAGGGATCATTACGGCTTTAACAAATTGCAGGAGAGTCTCAGGGATATGGCTGAAGTGAGACTGGAACATCCTGACGCAACCCTTTTGGAACTCGGTAAATACCTGGATCCGCCGGTAGGCAAATCGGGTGTGAACCATAGGCTCAGAAAACTGAGTGAGCTTGCTGATCGTTTAAGATCTTAGAGGAGGATATTATGATCACAAAATCTATCGAAATCAAGTTGCCCAGAGGACTTGAGGCCAGACCTGTTGCTGAGCTGGTACAGCTTGCCAGCAGATATGAGAGCACAGTACACATTGAGGCTCAGTCCAAGAAGGTGAACGCTAAGAGCATCATGGGGATGATGACTCTGAGCCTTTCTTCAGGAGAAGCTGTTACCGTTATAGCTGACGGCAGCGACGAAGAGTCAGCTGTTGCCGGTGTTGAGAATTTTCTTCAGGGATTGGCTAATTGACCTGCGCTGTATCGCAAAATAAAAAAAGCCCCTAAAAAGGGAGGATGCCAGGTAAGCTTCCTTACCTGGCATATTATGAAAAAGTTTTATTTGGTATTGTCTTAACTCATCTGACAATATTATATTAACAAGCCTTTATGTCTAAAAGATGATTTGAAGTAACCATTCTTTTAATTAATTGTAAACAAATTGTTAACGCTGAAAAATGGGTTCTGCCCCGTTTTTTAGCGTTTTTTAATCACTAATCCGTTGAGTAGTTACTGTCATAATGATAGAATTATGATATGAAAGTGTTGAAATCTTGGAAGAACTGGATTTTTATACTTCTGTGTGTCGGCATTGACTATTGTGGAAGAAGCCTCGCATCGATGTATGAAGCTCCGGTTTGGTTTGATGCTGTCGGAACCATTATGGTGGCCATCAAACTGGGCCCAGTAGCCGGAGCTTTATGTGGTATTCTTTTCAACCTGGTCATCTCCTTTGGAGACCCTGTCGCACTGCCTTACATGCTCGTATCCGCCGGGATAGGAGTTGCTGTTGGTATGCTTTATCCCAGGGAGGACAGGGATTACTTCGGATTCATTTCTGCAGCCGTTCTTTCCGGAGTGGTTGCGGCTCTTATATCAACTCCAATTAATATAATAATGTATGGCGGAAGGACAGGAAATGCTTGGGGCGACGGGCTTATAGACAATATCGCCCTATATATGGATATTCCTGTTCTTAATTCTTTCCTGGGTGAGGCTTTTGTAGATATACCCGATAAGGCCGTTTGTATTATTGTCGCTTCAGGGCTGCTCAGAATAGGCCGCTTTATTTTTAAGAAGAGAAAAAAGACAGCTGCTGCGCTTATTCTGCTTCCGGCTCTTTTGATGTCTCTTTTGACCGGATCACGTATCTATGCGGCCGATTTCGGCTCGGAGTATGCCGGCAATCTCTATAATGCGGATACCGGACTTGAATCAATGGAGATCAATGCCATTGCCCAGACCAAGGATGGATACATCTGGGTTGGGTCTTATGCCGGGTTGTACCGGTATGACGGTTACAGATTTTATCCGGCGGATATCGATTCCAGGATCAAGAATGTTACCGCGCTGTTTGTGGACAGGAAGGGTCTTCTGTGGATAGGAACCAACGACAGCGGCGTTGGCTGCTATAACTGCGATACCGGAGCCGTAAGATTTTACAATGTCGATCTGGGCCTTCCCGCCAATGCCATAAGGGCTATTACGGAAGACAATGAAGGCAATATATATGTTGCCACCATCAAGCAGCTTAGCAGGATCACTCCCGAGGAAGAGATTGAAGTTTATGAAGAGAACAGCTTCATGAGCTTTAATAAGCTCAGTGCCAGCGGGGATACGGTTGCCGGGGTAAAGAATGACGGAAGTCTTGTGATATTCAGGGACAGGAAAATACTGTATGTTCTTGCCGGGGACTATACCGTTGTGACAGCAGAGGAAGAGGGAAACTATATTGTCGGAACCAGCACCAATCTTACCGGTAAGATATACATTAAGGATAACTCCACGGATCTTTTATCCAAGAAGTATTGCGGAAGTCTGACGTATTTCAACGACATTCTGTATTCCAAGGAGTTCAAGGGATATTTTGTGGCCTGTGAGAACGGACTTGGCTTCATCTCCGACAAGGGGACAGTGACGGATCTTTCCGATGACAATTTTGACAGCTCCGTAGTCAATATACTTATAGATTATCAGGGCAATGTATGGTTTGCCTCCAGCAAGCAGGGCGTTAAGAAGTATTCCTGGAATCCCTTTGAGGACATCTTTTCCAGGGCAAAAGTAGATGAAGACGTGGTAAACAGCGTTATCGTCAAGGATGGACTTCTTTACGCAGGAACGGGAAACGGACTTGTTACCATCGATCTGAAAACTTATTACTCCGTTCCCATACCGCACCCGGAGTATCTTAAGGATGTGCGGATCAGGAACATCATGTGCGACAGCAAGGAGAATTTGTGGTTCAGCACCTACGGGCCCCACGGACTTATTGAAATGAAGCCTGACGGGACCATACAATATTTTAACTCCAAAAACGGAAACGCTGAGGGAGATAAATTCAGGTTTACCAAGGAACTGTCGGACGGAAGGATAATTGCCGGCAGCAACGTGGGGATTACCCTTATCAATAATGATAAGGTCATCTGGAAGATTGGTGAATATGAAGGCATAAAGACCCAGCCTCTTTGCGTGGTTCAGAAGGACGACGGCACATATCTTGTGGGCTCTGACGGTGACGGTATCTATGTTATTGAAGGCGGAAAGCTGGTTAAGACCATAGGCGTTGAAGATGGGCTTATGGCCCTGGTGGTTATGAAGATCGTTCCTTGTAAGGGAGGTTTCATCTATGTCACCAGTAATGCACTTTACTATGACAACGGCCATGAGATAAGAAGGCTGGAGAACTTCCCCTACAGCAACAACTATGATGTGTTCATCTCTAACGATGAGAAAGCCTGGGTAATGTCCAGCGGAGGCATCTTTGTGGTTGACGAGAGGGACCTTCTTAACGATGGCAACTACAATTATATGCTCCTTAACAGAAACAGAGGACTTCAGACTTCAATCACCTCCAATGCAAGTTATGCACTTAACGGTGAGAGGCTCTACATCCCATGTATCGATGGTGTAAGGCGAATATCCACCGTCAACTATGATAATTTCAACAGTGAGTATGAGATCAGGATTTCCAGGCTCAGTGTGGGAGATGAGGAGATCATTCCGAAGGATGGGGTTTATCACATTCCCGCCACCTCCTCCCGTGTACAGTTTGATGTTGCCGTTATGAATTACACTTTGTCCAACCCGCTGATACACATGTATCTGGAGGGGGCAGATGATGAAGGTATAACCTGTAATCAGAAGGATATGGAGCAGCTGTCCTTCACGAATCTGCCTTACGGAGATTATGTATTCCATGTGGAAATCCTTGATGCCTCGGGTAATATTGTTGTAAGGGACGAGGCCTTCCCTGTGACCAAGGAGTCACAGATTTTTGAGCGCACTTATTTCAGATTGTATCTGTATGCGGTCTGCTTCCTTCTGGTTCTGTACATCGGTTGGGCAATAGGCAACATGGTTGCCAAGCTCGGCAATGTCCAGCGCCTTCAGAAAGAAGCAACAATTGATCCTCTTACGGGACTTCTCAATAAGAGAGGCGCCAGGGAGGCTATGTCCGTGGCCTGCAAGGAGGGCGAAGGAGTACTGGCTGTACTGGACCTGGATAACTTCAAGCCCGTAAACGACCTGTTTGGCCATGACATGGGCGACAGAATCCTCATCGATCTGGCAAGGATACTTAAGGAGAATGCCGGAAACGAGGATATTCTTTGCAGGATCGGCGGCGACGAGTTCGTGGCATTTTACAGGGGCATCGGAGAACAGCAGCTGGAAGCCAGAACTGAAAACCTCAACACGCAGCTTATGACCATGGCAAAGCGGAATCTTGGTGAGAACATGAACATTCCTCTCGGTATCTCCATAGGCGCGGTTAAGGTAGCAAGCGAGGACACGTCCGACTATGATACACTGTTCAAAAAGGCTGATAAGGCTCTTTATATAGTAAAGAACTCCGGTAAGCACAGCTATATTCTCTATGATGAAGAGCTTTTTGCCGGGGAGGACTCATCCAGAGCCAATGCTACGGGAATTGCGGAAGTCAGGACCATCCTTGGAGAGAGAAATAAATCCAAGAAACCCTATAAGGTTGAGAACACCAAGCTTCGAGAGATATACAGGCTGCTGGTAAGACTTGGCGACAACTCCGTCATAAATTCTGTACTGATCCATTTCACAGTTACCGGAGAAGATGGAAAAGAGATAAATCTTGATACAATGGTTGAGTTTGGCAAGATTATCTCCGAGAGCCTGCGCTGCACTGATGTATTTACCATAGACAACAATACTGCGCTGGTGATTATTACCGACACAGACCAGGATGATGCTAAGATAATAATAGAAAGAATAGAAGAAAGGTGCAAAGAAGAGCCTCTGCTTAAGGGCTATCAGATCACCTATGAAAAGGAGATGCTTTAATTGCTAAGGACGGTTGTTTTCCTTTTGGATGAAAAGGACCGTGAGGCCACAAAGCTAAGCGGCGATATCTCTGAAACAATGAAGTATATTAAGGACTGCGGCTATGATTCGGCCGCAGTCTACGCCTGTAATGGGGAACTGCCGGAGCTTTCCGGCTTTGACAAAACCACTTCTCTTGTGATCACTGACCTTGCGGCCGCGGGAAAAGAGCTGCTGGATGAAGGCTATTACGTAGTGGGAATGCAGGAGGGGATCGGAGCCGATTTCTCTTTTCCCGAAGCAAAGTATATATTCAGCGGCATAACGGACGTGGAGATGGATTCCTTCGTGAAGGTCTACCAGCGCTACGCCGGGGAGCCCTGGGAGCTTATGAGGACGAAGCGCCTTGTAATAAGGGAGACCACGGTTGAAGACGTGGATGAGTTCTACAAGCTCTATGCGGACCCGGAGATGACAAGGTACATGGAGGGGCTCTTTGAGGACCCGGAGGATGAAAAGCGCTACCAACGGGACTATATTAAGAAGGTCTACGAGCTTATGGGCTTCGGAGTCTGGACCCTTGAAAGGATAGAAGACGGCAGGATCATAGGAAGGGCCGGTTACTCGGTAAGGAACGGATTTGACCAGGTGGAGCTGGGATTCCTTGTGGGGATGGAATTCCAGAGACAGGGATATGCTCTCGAAGCCTGCAGCGCGATCCTTGATTACGGCAGGGACATACTGCAGTTTGACTCGGTGCAGACCTTGGTGAAGGCCGAAAACACCGCATCCGTCAGGATGTGCGAAAAGCTTGGCTTTGAAGTGATGGATGAAGTCAATGTCGAGGAGAACATTTACGGCAACGAATACAAGGGCGGGAAAAGAGCTGTTTCCGGAAATCCCAAGTTCGGCAGATACATCCGGATGATAAAGCACCTTTGATGTTATTTGATTTCGCTCAAAAATTTATGGTAATTTTTAGGTAATTCCTGTAATATATACCTGTACATCTAGTATTTTTGCGGAATAAACGGAGGAGAAATGGATTCGTTAGAAGTTTTTAGCTTAATCGCGGGACTGGTCGGTGGACTGGCCATGTTCCTTTACGGAATGAATGTAATGAGCGGTGGTCTCACAAAGGCAGCAGGCGGCAAGCTTGAGAGCGTTCTGGCCAGAGTGACGGAGCATCCCATCATCGCATATCTCTTTGGAGTTGGAGTGACTGCACTGGTTCAGTCTTCATCAGCTTCAACTGTCATGGTTGTGGGCCTGGTTAACTCGGGTATCATGACTCTTAAGCAGGCGGTAAACGTTATCCTGGGAGCTAACCTGGGTACAACATTTACAGCGTGGCTGCTTTCACTTAATGCCATCAGCAGTGACAATTTCTTTATAAATCTTTTAAAGCCCAAGTCCTTTACGCCTTTTCTGGCACTTGTGGGTATTGCTCTTTACATGTTTTCCAAAAATGACAAGAAGAAAAACATCGGAACAATCCTTCTTGGATTTTCTGTGCTTATGTTCGGAATGAGCACCATGTCCGATGCGGTATCTCCCCTTAAGGACGTGGAGGGATTCAAGAGAGTTCTGACATCCTTCAGCAATCCTCTTCTGGGATTCCTTGTGGGCATTCTTTTTACAATGACTATTCAGAGCTCCGCCGGAACCATCGGTGTATTGCAGGCTCTTTCACTTTCGGTCAAGATCAAGTACGATGTGGCAATTCCCGTTGTCATCGGTGCTGAGGTAGGTACCTGTATCACAGCTATCCTCTCATCCTTCGGTGCCAACAAGAACGGTAAGAGAACTGCCCTCATGCATCTGTATTTCAATGTCATAAAGGCAACCACCTTCATGATCCTGTTCTATGCAATCCACTCCGTTGTGAACTTTGCTTTCATGGACAGTCAGATCGGCATGGTGGGAATCGCCGGAATACATACACTGGTGAACCTGGTGGCAACACCTCTTATGCTGCCTTTCTCGGAGATCCTTGTTACTCTGGCTCTCAAGACCATTCCCATCGACGAGGCGGAGAAGAGAGAGCAGGAAGACCAGCAGGGTATCAGAACTCTGGATCCCAGATTTCTTTCAAACCCGCCCTTTGCTCTTGAGCAGGCCCGTCAGGCAGCCATCGTAATGGCTACCATGAGCCACGATGCCATGGCGAAGGCGATAGGTCTTTTGACCGAGTTCGATGAAAAAGAGGCAGAGGAGGTGGACTACCTTGAGAGAAAGGTGGACACCTACGAGGACCAGCTGGGAACCTACCTCATGCAGATCAACGCCCATCACCTTGGCAACAAGGACAGCCATACACTATCAGTGCTGCTCCACTGCATCACCGACTACGAGCGAATCAGTGACCATGCCCTCAACATCATGCAGAAGGCCAGAGGCATGAGCGAGAACAAGCGTAAGTTCTCTCCCAAGGCACAACAGGAGATGGATATTTTCTCCAAGGCCGTTATGGAAATTGTGGAGCTGTCACTTCAGGCCTTTGAGAATGAGGATGTTAAGGTGGCCAAGTCCATTGAACCTTTGGAGGAGACCATCGACACCATCAACATGGAGGTTAAGCGCCGCCATGTAAGAAGACTTCGCAAGGGCAAGTGCACCATCGAGCAGGGATTTGACCTGTCCGATATCGGAACCGATTTCGAGCGTGTGGCCGATCACTGCAGTAATATCGCGGTAGGTCTCATCGAGGTGGATGAGGATGCCTATGATGCTCACGGTTACATCCAGCAGCTCAAGGCCGACAAGGGCAAGGACTTCGAGAAGGCCGTTGAGTTCTATCAGAACAAATATCTGCTTCCTGCAGTAAAGTACTAATAATTCGGGGATTGTGTTATGAATATCAGAAAGCTGAACAGGCTGGATACTCTCATTGAGAAACAGAGGGAGTCCGGCCGCCTTCAGGGTGCTGCCATCTTAGTGGAGCACAAGGGCAAAAGAGTTTACGAAAACCACTACGAACCAGACAGAGAGGACAGCATCTACAAGATCTTCAGCATGACAAAACCTGTTACGGCTGTGGCCGCCATGATGCTCTATGAGCGCGGCGAGTTGGATCTTATGAGCAAAGTCAGTGACTATCTGCCCGGCTTTGAAAAATGTAAAGTGGTTTCTTCCGAGGGCATTCGCCCTGCAACTACGCCGATTTTGGTAAAAGATCTTTTGAATATGACCTCCGGTATCGTGTATGCCGGAGAACTTTTTGGTGAGGCCGAAAGGCTGATGTCCAAGGTTTGGAAGGAAGCCAGAACCCAGAGGGAATCAGGCATCCTGAAGAACAATGTGGACGTGTGCAACAAGCTTGCTGAGGCCGGTATCGCCTTTGAGCCGGGAGAAGCCTTCAGATACGGACAGTCCGCGGATATCATGGGCGGTGTTATCGAGGTCATCTCCGGAATGAAGTATTCGGAGTTCCTTAAGAAGGAGATTTTTACTCCCCTTAACATGGAGGATACGGATTTCAAGATCGGAGAAGGCAAGGAGTTCAGACAGGCAGTTCTCTACAGAAGGGATAAAAGCGGAAGAGCAGTAAGGGCAGAGGACGACGTAAGGCGCCGTCTTCAGATGGAGAATCCCTCAAGGGAGCCCTGGTTTGAACAGGGTGGTTCCGGACTGTATTCCACAGCCAATGATTATGCCCACTTTGCGCAGATGCTCTTAAACCGCGGTTCATACCACGGCAAGGAGCTCATCGGCAAGAAGACCATGGAGTTTATGGTAACTCCCCAGCTTACGGATCTGCAGAGGCAGACTCTGGACTTTGAGTCCTGCAAGGGCTATAACTACGGCAATTATTTCAGGGTTCTCACTGACCCCGCCGCAGGCTGCAGCAACGGAAGCGTCGGTGAGTACGGCTGGGAGGGCAAGGCCGGTTCCTACTTCTTCGTGGATCCCACGGAGGAGCTGATCTTTATCTACATGCAGCAGATAGAGGGCGGCTACGACCACAGCTTTTTAAGAGGGCTTAAGCAGATAGTATACGGAGCAATTTAACAATGGAATTTGAATATATCGAGAAAAAAGAAGAAGGTAAGTTCATTACCAGATACGACCTGCACTACAAGACCAGCGACAATCAGGAAAAGGTCTACGAGATGATAAGCAGGGACAGGAACATCACAAGCTTTGAGCAGCTTCAGAATGAGAAGGAAGACGCCGTTGCTCTCATCATGCACGATGAGACCGGGGAGAAGATCCTTATCAACAAAGAGTACAGGATGGCCATGGGAAGATGGATCTACAATTTCCCTGCGGGCCTTATCGACGAAGGGGAGACTCCCGAGCAGGCTGCAAGGCGTGAGCTCAAGGAGGAGACCGGACTTGACATCATCAGGATCGACGAA
Organism: Butyrivibrio sp. FCS014; assembly: GCF_000526935.1. GTDB lineage: Bacteria > Bacillota > Clostridia > Lachnospirales > Lachnospiraceae > Butyrivibrio. The sequence continues at coordinate 16,600 of NZ_JAHA01000013.1, forward strand.
TGGTGGGGCACCTGCTACAGCGCCATCGGTTTTTCAAATGAGAGGAATGCGTGCTGTGTGGGCGTAGCCGCCGGCTCTTTTTCCAAGAGCACATCAACCCAGGAGGAGATCACTGCCGGCTGGTATACCAGGGAAGAGGTAAAAGAGCTGTTGGCAACCGAGGCCTTTGCGGTCAGGACCCAGGCGTATTGTTATATGTGGATTAAGAGCTGATGGGAATGAGAACAGATAAGAACGCGCTTATAAGTCTTATGGGCCACTCCGTTCATGAGACCCTGAAGAAGAGCAGCTATCTCTTCAGGGAAGGTGAGCCGGCGGAGTCCATATTCATAATCAAGAAGGGCAGGATAAAACTTTGCAGATTTGATTCTCTTGGCAGAGAGCAGATCGTCACGATCCTTACCGACGGAGATATGATCTGGGAGGGGATGCTGCTGGATGGCAGCATTTATCCCTATTCTGCAGTGTGCATTACCAGCGCCTCCATTTACAGGATCCGCAGGGATGACTTTGTGAAGATGGTCAATGACCCCGATGCGGCCATGAGTACCATCATGCTCCTTAGTAAAAAGCTTCACGATGCCAACGAGAGAAATATGCTTTTGTCCACCAAGGATCCCATGGCAAGGCTTGCAGGATTTCTCATGTACAGAGTGGACAGGAGCGAAGACGACGATGTGGTGCTTAAGCTGGATGATATTGCGGCCAGCGTAAGCCTTAGGGCGGAGACGGTATCAAGGAAACTCCGCGAGATGGAAAAAATGGGATTTATCGAGAGGCTGGGCCATGCAAGGCTTCGGGTCCTTGACAGGGATGCCCTAAGAGATATTTACGTATCTCAGTAATTTTGGGGTGGAAGCCCCTACTCAATTGTGCTAAAGTAATAATGCATTACAAAATCTCCTAAAGAAAGGTGGTGGTTTTTATGAAGTCAGATCCTCATATATGTGGCAGCGATTCTGCTCCCGGTCGAAGTACCATAAAAACCATACCGAAAGGAGATTATCATGGAAATCGAAGAGGAGAAAGTCCTTGCTGAGGAGCTGAAAGAGCTCCTTGACAGCAGACAGTACACCAAGCTTCGCCAGACAATATCCGACATGAACACCACAGATATCGCTACCGCCATGAGTGAATTGGAGGAAGAGGATTCTCTTAAGATGTTCAGGATTCTGCCCAAAGATATGGCAGCTGACGTTTTTGCAGATCTGGAAGCTGATGTACAGCAATATATTATCAGGTCCATGTCGGACCGTGAGGCATCCAACGTAATTGAAAATCTGATGGCCGATGACGCTACGGACATTCTGGAAGAAATGCCCGCCAGCGTTGTTAAGCGTATTCTGGCCAATGCAAGCCCTGAGACCAGGGCTGATATCAATCACCTTCTGCAGTATCCTGAGGATTCCGCCGGTAGTATCATGACGGTGGAGTATGTGGACCTTCGGGAAGATATGACCGTAGGCGACGCAATTGACAGGATAAGGAAGAAGGGTGTTGATTCCGAGACCATCAATATCTGCTATGTTGTGACTAAGCAGAAGGTGCTGGTAGGAACCGTAGCACTGAGGTATCTGCTTATTATGGAACCCGGTGAGATCATCGGTGACATCATGAACACCAATGTCATCAGTATCAACACCATGACCGACCAGGAAGAAGCCGCAAGAATGTTCCAGAAATACGGTTTCACCGCCATGCCGGTCGTTGACGCCGAGTCCAGGATGGTCGGTATCATCACCATCGATGATGTTGTGGACATCATGGAAGAAGAGGCCACCGAGGATATCGAGAAGATGGCAGCTATCGTGCCGTCTGACAAGCCCTATCCCAGGGTTGGTATTTTTGAGACCTACAAGAGCCGTATCCCTTGGCTTCTGTTCCTGATGGTAAGTGCCACCTTTACAGGCGCCATCATCACAGGATTTGAAGATGCGCTTTCCGCCTATGTGGTCCTTACCGCGTACATTCCAATGCTGATGGATACCGGCGGTAATGCGGGATCCCAGGCCAGCGTTTCCATCATCCGTGGTCTGTCGCTTAAGGAGATTGAGTTCGGAGATCTGTTCAGGATCATCTGGAAGGAGATAAGAGTTGCGGTTCTGTGCGGTATGACGCTGGCTGCAGCCAACTTCCTGAAGTTGTTGTTCTTTGACAGGCTTGATATCGCAGTTGCTGCTGTTATCTGCCTGACACTGCTCATCGTAGTACTTATCGCCAAGATGGTGGGCTGTTGCCTGCCTATGCTGGCTTCGAGACTTGGCTTTGACCCGGCGGTTATGGCGAGTCCGTTTATTACAACAATTGTAGATGCGCTGTCACTTCTGGTTTATTTCAACATTGCTACCAATGCGCTGCATCTGGTGGGGTAGAAAACAGCAAGTCAAAGGGGACGGTTCTCTCTGACTGGTCTTTCAGACCAGTCAAGGAGAACCGTCCCCTTTGACTTGGACTTGTTGTGGCTCTTTGGTATTTCAAAAAAACGGGTATCAGGCTTCGCTGAATTCTTTGAGATACTTTTCTGCTGCGACGATCCTTACGCAGGTTGTGAAGATTTCCATTGCAAGCTTAAGGTCGTTGAGGTTCGGGAATGTAGGTGCGATCCTGATGTTGCTGTCGTGAGGATCTTTGCCGTAAGGCCAGGTTGCACCGGCATTTGTCATGGTAACGCCTGCCTTCTTGGCTCTGTCAACGATAGCTTTTGCACAGCCTTCGGGAGCATCAAAGCTTAAGAAGTAGCCGCCCTTTGGCTTTGTCCAGCTGCCTATGCCACAGGGAGCCAGGTCTTTTTCCAGGGCATCTATAACTGCCTCGAACTTGGGTCTGATGATGGCTGCGTGCTTCTTCATGTGCTCCTTCATTCCGTTGATGTCGCCGAAGAAACGAACGTGACGAAGCTGGTTAACCTTGTCGTGGCCGATGGTCTGGTAAGTGAGCTGTGCCTTGATCTCCTCAAGGTTGTTGAGGGAGGTGGCGATAGCTGCAATTCCGCTTCCGGGGAAAGTGATCTTGGAAGTGGAGGAGAACTTGTAGACCATATCAGGGCTTCCGGCCTTCTTGCACTCTTCAAGGATCTCTATAAGGTAATCCTGATTGTCATCGTAGAGATGGTGGATTCCGTAGGCGTTGTCCCAGAAGATTCTGAAGTCTCTTGCTGCGGGACGAAGTCTTGCAAAACGTCTTACGGTCTCGTCTGAATAGGAATATCCCTGGGGATTGGAGTACTTGGGTACACACCAGATTCCCTTGACGGATTCGTCGTGGGCAACAAGCCTTTCAACCTCATCCATATCGGGACCTGTGGGAGTCATTCTTACGGGGATCATCTCGATCCCGAAGTACTCTGTTATGGCAAAATGTCTGTCATAACCGGGAACGGGGCAGAGGAACTTAACCCTGTCCAGCTTGCACCAGGGGGTGTTGCCCATGATTCCGTGGGTATAAGCTCTTGAAACCGTGTCATACATTACGTTGAGAGATGAATTGCCGTAAATGATGATGTTCTCAGGCTTGTTCTCCATCATGGCGCCAAGAAGAACCTTGGCTTCATGGATACCTGTGAGAACTCCGTAGTTTCGGCAGTCGGTACCGTCTTCACAGGAAAGATCCGCCTCGGAATTGAGGGCGTCCATCATTCCCATGGAAAGATCCAGCTGCTCACGACAGGGCTTTCCTCTCGCCATATTGAGGGAGAGCTCCATCTCCTGGAACTTCTTGTACTCTGCCTTGAGCTTGACGATTTCCTGCTCAAGTTCCTGTTTGTTCATCTCTGCATACTTTTTCACGGCGATACTCCTTCTGAAAAGAACTATTTTGAATGTGGAAAATGCATAGTTGTATAATTGTATACAGGCATTATACAGGAAAGACTTAGCTCTTGCAACAATTAATACATTGCATTAAAATATGTGGGTGTTAATAACAATTGATATGACATTAATATTAGTAGAAATGGAGTATTACCTATGATGCAGTCACGTACACATAACTGTGGTGAGCTTCGCATAGAGAACGCCGGACAGCAGGTTAAGCTGGTGGGCTGGCTTGAGAATATGCGTGAGGTTGGAAGCGGTCTTGGATTCGTTGTTCTTAGAGACTTCTACGGCACAACACAGATCGTTCTTGAAACTGAGGAAATGGTTAAGACAGCCAAGGCCATCACCAAGGAGTCAACCATATCCGTTAAGGGTGTTGTAAGAGAGCGCAGCTCCAAGAACCCCAAACAGGCTACCGGCGATATAGAGGTTGTTCCCGAGTCCATCGAGGTCCTCGGAAGATGCCGTTACAACGAGCTTCCTTTTGAGATCAATCACTCAAGGGAGGCCGATGAGACAGCCCGTCTTAAATATCGTTATCTCGACCTTAGAAACCCTGAGGTTAAAAAGAATATCATCTTAAGATGCAATGTTATTGCAGCTCTTCGTCAGGCTATGATGGAGCACGGATTCATGGAGATCACAACTCCCATCCTTACAGCTTCTTCACCTGAGGGCGCAAGAGACTACCTTGTTCCCGCAAGAAAGCACCCCGGCAAGTTCTATGCTCTGCCCCAGGCTCCTCAGCAGTTCAAGCAGCTGCTCATGACAGCAGGTTTTGACCGTTACTTCCAGATCGCACCCTGCTTCCGTGATGAGGATGCAAGAGGAGACAGAAGCCCGGGAGAGTTCTACCAGCTTGATATGGAGATGGCTTTTGCTACTCAGGAAGACGTATTCTCTGTTTGTGAGGATGTTCTTCCTCCCGTATTCGAGAAGTTCGGTACCTATGATCACGCATCAAAGGCTCCTTTCACAAGAATTCCTTATCTTGAGGCTATGGAGAAATACGGTTCTGACAAGCCCGACCTTAGAATCGACCTGACTGTTCAGGATGTTACAGAGACTCTTAAGGACTGCGGTTTCGGACCTTTCGCAACCACTGTATCAGCAGAGGCAGCCGAGAAGAGTGAAGGCGCACTCAAAGAGGGTGATGCCACCAACGTAAGGATCAAGGCTGTTGTTGTTTCTGACTTCAAGGAGAGCCGTAAGTTTATCGACAAGCACATCGGCGACGTTGAGGTTCAGTCAGGCGGCAAGGCTTACTGGTTCAGAATGGATGAGAACGGCGAGCTGGTTGGAGGAATCTCCAAGTTTGTTGCTCCCATCAAGGACGCAGTTGTTTCAGCTCTTTCACTTAAGGCAGGCGACCTGGTTGTTCTTTCTGCAGGCAAGCTTGCAGCAGCTCAGAAGGTTGCCGGCGTTATCGTTAAGACTTTCGGCGCAGCTGTACCCGGACACATGGACAAAGAGAAATACGAGTTCTGCTGGATCGTGGACTTCCCTATGTACGAGATCGGTGAGGAGTCCGGCGAGCTTGAGTTCTGCCACAATCCTTTCTCAATGCCTTCAGGCGGTCTTGAGACTCTTCTTAAGGCTGAGAGAGGTGAGATCGATCCTCTTTCCATCACAGCAGATCAGTACGATCTTGTTGTAAACGGAATTGAGCTTTCATCAGGAGCTGTTCGTAACCACGATCCTGAGATCATGATCAAGGCCTTCGAGATGGTTCGCCTCGGCGAGGACGATGTTAAGGCCAAGTTCCCCGCTATGTACAACGCTTTCTGCTACGGCGCTCCGCCTCACGCAGGAATCGCTCCCGGCGTAGACCGTATGGTTATGCTTCTTGCAGGAGAGGATACTATCAGAGAGATCATTCCTTTCCCTATGAACAAGAACGCTCAGGATATCATGATGGGTGCTCCCGGATTCGTAACAGACAAGCAGCTTGACGAGCTCCACATCAAAGTGGATGTTCCCGCAGATGCTGAGGAATAAGAAGAATAGATTATAAAGATATTTGTAAGTGCCGGTGGTAGATACGCCGGCACTTTTCTATTAAATAAAAAGTGCTCCGCTAAGGATGCAAACTTATACAAGAATTTCGCCCGGATCAGGCAGACTCCCTGAATATTACATCAGTCTCGATATATGTCTTTTTATAGGGCATATGCGGATTGGCGATCCTTGAGAGCAAAAGGTCGGCAGCTGTATAGCCCATGGAACTGCTGTGGATCCTGACAGTGGTGAGGTTCGGCTCGATTATGGTTGCCTCCGGGGCATTGTCAAAGCCGCAGACAAGGGCATCTTCGGGAACGTTCTTTCCCAGAAGGCGCAGCGCCTTTATGGTGCAGGTAGCCAGGAAATCGTTGGCACAGAAAAAGACCTCCGGCATCTCTTTCAGGGAACTTATCCGCTCGGAGAGCCAGGTTATGTCGTGGTAAGGGTAGTTATCGTCATCAAGGATGCAGGAAGAGGTATCGGGAGCAATCCCATTGTCTGTCAATGCTCCCACGTACCCCTGCCACCTTTCATAGAAAGATTGGCAGTGGAATCTGTCTCCCACAAAAGAGACCTTTCTTTTGCCTTGTCCGATCAGTGTATTTATCATGCTGTAGACACTGGAGGTGTTCTCCATGTACAGCGTGTCTGCCTTTAGAAAGCCGCTCTGCAAAAGCGGCGTATCCACAAAGAGAATCGGGATGTTCTTGCTGCACAGGAAATTGCTGTATCTTGCGGAGAACAGCTCAAGACACAGTATCCCGGCGATATTGTCAAGATTTATGTTGGCAGGGAGCATCAGATTCTCAAGCTCAACATCCCTTATTATGTTAATGGACAGCTTATATCCCAGCGAGTCGATTCGGTTCTGGAAAGCCTCAAGGAGCTTGGTTCCCGAGTGGGAGGCTCCGGGAAAAGAGTGGGTGAAAAGAGCTATCTCTGTCTTCCCGTCTGTCGGAAGGGCAGTAGCTGCTATAGGTGACGCAGATGCATCAATGGTGCTGAACTGTTTGTAGCCCATAGCTGTTGCCATTTGACAGATTCTGTTTCTTGTTTCAATTGAAACGCTTCCTGAATTATTAAGAGCCCTGGAAACTGTGTTTCTGGACATTCCAAGGGCATCTGCTATTTCCTGCAAAGTGACTCTTTTTCCCATAACTCTCCTCATATCGCTAAATATATGTGTCAAAAGTGCGGTTTAGTAGCCAGCCGCTCGACTACTGATTAATGATATCGTAACCATTGCAATGTGTCAAATGTAACATTCCGGTAAAAAGTCTGTGTGCATTCTGTACAAATAAAGCCCCTGATAAAACATGGTTTTGCACGAAAATGTGTGACAAACGCACAATATTATTGCGACATATGTCACATAGTGATATGATATTTTTGCAAGTAAATAGTGCAAATGCACCATAGGAGGGAGTATGAAAAAGTTGGTTACAGTGCTTCTGACTTGTGCAGTCGCAGTTTCTGTTGCCGGATGCGCAGCGGAAACGGCGGACAGCTCACAAGTGGGAGACGATGCGCAGATATTACAGGAAGAAGATGAAGAATACCTGGGAGAAAGCATAGAGGATCACGTGATCTTCCCGGTATCTGTTGAGGGGCTCGTAGGAGATACGATGCCATTTTACGATAACGGTGAATACAATGTCTTTTACCTGGCAGACCAGAGGAACGGCTCTCAGGGCTATCATCCCTGGGGACTGATCAGGACAACGGACTTCACGGAATACGACGACAGGGGTGTTGTGCTGAATTATGGTGAAAAGGCTGAGGATCAGGACATTGCTCTTGGCACGGGAAGTGTCATAAAGGACAGCGAGGGCAGATACCACGCTTTCTATACCGGGCACAACGATATGTTTGAGCCCAAAGAAGCAGTGATGCACGCAGTCAGCGACGATATGGAAAACTGGGAAAAGATTCCGGAGGACACCCTTTACGCCGGTGATGATTATGCGAAAAATGATTTCCGCGACCCTTACGTATTCTATGGCGAGGAAGACAGCTGTTACTACATGCTGGTTGCTACAAGGAAAGACAACAAGGGAATCATTGCAAGATACCGATCGGCGGATCTATCCACCTGGGAGGATGCGGGAGTCTTTTTTGAAAACGATATGGGGACGGATTCAAACCTGGAGTGCCCGACACTTCTTGAATATAAGGGCAAATGGTATCTCTCATTCTCGGATCAGTGGCCTCACAGGCTGGTTCATTATCGAATGGCAGACAACATGAACGGCCCTTTTACAATTCCTCAGCAGGATATCTTTGACTGCAATGGATTTTACGCGGGAAGAATGGAAACAGATGGAGAAAACCTCTACGTTGTGGGATGGAACGGAACCAAGAAGAGCCACACAGACTCAGAGGACTACGACTGGGGCGGCAGCATGGTGACACATCTTCTTATGCAGCATGAGGACGGAACCCTCACCCCTGCGCTTAATCCTGCGGTAGAGAAAATGCTTTCCAATGAGATTGCGGTTTCGCCCACTCAGATGACTGAGACGGCAACCTTTGAGGAAGGTGATATCTCTTTTTCCGGAGAAGAGTATGAGGTGGCCTGCTTCAAAGAGCTTATGGGAAGCTATCTGATAAAGACAACGGTAAAGGACTTTGATAAAGAGGGGATGTTCGGCTTTTGCTTTAACACCAATGAGGAAAAAGTGGGGCGCCTTAACATCATATTCAATGCGGCCACTGGAAGGATAGAGTTCTACAACGGCGCGAATATCATGGAGAGATCCGCCCAGTCCTATGTGGAATATGACATTGCCGGAAAGGATAAACTGGATGTTTCCATGCTTGTTGCCGATGGAGTTGTATCGATGTATGTGAACGGGGAAATCGCATTTACAACGAGAATGTACATGTCACAGGGCTCGGACTGGGGAGTGTTCGGCATTGGCTCAAAGGCAGTATTTGGGAATTTGAAGGTATTTAAGTAAAGCAAAAGGGAGGAAGCTATGGGTATTGATCTAAAGGGTATTGCTTCGAGAATAAAAGGAAGCGGCAAAATAGCAGCAGGAGCCATAGCCGGTACTGCAGTAGTATGCGCTGCGGTGGCTGCGACAGCTCTTTTGCCTAAGGAAAAAGCAGATACGGTGGTTGCGGAGATAAAGGACGAAGTGGTTGCGCTTGCCGGCTTCTGGCCGTCATCTTTTACGTCGACAGATTATATCGAGCCGGAGTTTACGGATGATGAGAGCCGCACCAATAATGCTTTCAATGTAGCGGACTTCGGAGAACAGGGAAACAACGGATGGTTTTACAGATACGGTTCATCTCAGGATCCCGCAAGATCCAGAAGGATCGAGTCCTTTGATGGGGAGAGATACTATCAGCCGGGCAAGACCGGACTTGAGGTAAAGAGCAATTTCCTGCACACGGCGGAAGGAACGGCGCCAATCCTTGAGTGGAGGGCAGCAGAAGACGGCGACATAGATGTTAGTCTCACCTATGTTAAGAATGTGAATAACGACAAGAACCCCTATTATCCCGATGGTGTGACACTCTATGTCTACAAGGGCGAGGAGGCCATTGGCAGGTATGCAGTGGATGCAAAGACCGACTCTGAAGAGGTAGTGGAGGAGGTGCTCTCCGGCATTCACGTTGATGAGCTCGAGAGCCTTTACTTTGTGGTGGATCCCAACATGAACAACGCCTACGACGGAGGATCTCTGTACGTGGCAATAAATGAGGCGGGGGTGCAGCATTCAGCGGCAGCTCCTGATAAAACGAGAATAGACAACAACGCATACCTTGCCGACGACTTTGGCGTTCAGGGCCATAACGGCTGGACGTACATGTGCGGAAAGAGTCCTGCGGATGCAAGGCTTGTTTCCACCGAAAAGGACGGAGAGTTCATGAATTCAACATCGCCTTCTCTGTCCATCAGCAGATTCTTTATCCATCCCGCCATCAATGACGCGGCTATGCTTAGCTGGCAGCCGGCTTTTCCCGGTGCGGTGGAGATCCGTGGCACCTACACCAAGTTCGAGCAGAACGACGGAAATCCCAACTGGCCGGACGGCGTTACGGTTTCAATTTACAAGAATTCTCAAAAGCTCTTTTCTCAGAAGGTTGCAGCGCCTGCGTCAGGGACAAATGTCATTTCTTTCAGGGAAAAGAGTGTGCCGCTTACCGCAGCGGACAGGCTGTATTTCGTTGTGGATGCTGACGGAAACGCCTCTTACGACGGCGGCTCTTTTGACATATCAATCTATGACAGATCAAATGTGGCAAATGAGAACGATGTTGTCATCCCGGGAGATGACAGGCGCGAGAACTATGCCGATGTGAAATATGACTTTGGAAAGCAGGGGGATAACGGCTGGTTCTACCAGGAGGGATTCGGCGATGAGCCATTTGGCTGCTACAACATGCCGCGCTTTGACGAGGGGGAGTACAGATATTTTGACAGCACTTATCTTGAGATAAAAAATGATTTTGTGAACCCCGGAAGAGGCAAGTCGGCGGTCATAAAGTGGAAGGTGGCAAGAGACGGAATCATAAGGCTAAACGCCTCCTACACAAAGTATAAAAACGAGGATAAAAACCCCGCTTTCCCGGATGGAACCAGAGTCACTCTCTACCACAATGAGAAGGCTCTTTTCCGGGAGGAGTTCGAGCCGGATAGAACGCAGGAAATCACAAAACGGATGGATGTTCCAAAACTTGCGGTCAAAAAAGGCGACTATCTCACTATGGTGATCAATGGCAAAGAGAACAACGCCTATGATGCCGGAAACTATGAGTTTTCAATCTACGATCTCACGGACGCTACTACTGAGAACGACATAGCGATAAACGAGTATGAGACCAGACAGAATTTTGCGGATGTGAGATTTGATTTTGGAAAGCAGGGAGACAACGGCTGGTTCTATCAGGAGGGGCTCAGTGATGCGCCTTTTGATGCCTTCAATATCCGGGGCTATGACGAGGGTGGCGAGCGCTATGCTGACAACAGGGACCTGGAGATCAAAAGAGATTTCGTAAACCCCGGAAAGGGCAAATCCGCCGTCATAAAGTGGAAAGTTGCCCAGGACGGCGTCATCCGGATCGATGCTTCTTACACCAAGCTCAAAAATGAGGACAAGAATTCCGACTGGCCGGACGGAACCAGGGTCATGCTCTATCGCAACAATGAGCTGCTTGCCTCAGAGGATTTTCTTCCTGACAGGGAAAAAGAGATAACAAAGCGCCTGGATGTTCCCGGCCTTGATGTTGCAAGAGATGATTACATCACCATGGTCATTAGCGGAAAAGGCAACAATGCCTATGATGCAGGTGAGTTCGAGTTTTCCATAAAGGGTCTGTCTGCCCTTACCGGTGAAACCGAGAAGGATGTGATCAATTGGGATAAGGCCCGCACCAATAACGCAGACATTCAGGAGGATTTCGGAAAGCAGGGAAATAACGGATGGTGCTTCCAGTACGGCTATTACAACGATCCCTCTTTTGCAGTAAACCTTCAGACCTATATTGATAAAGATAAGTACACCACCATGGACGGTGTTGAGATAAAGCGGGATTACATCATGCCCGGTAACAAAGGAAGGAATGCCAATGTTAAGTGGGTTGCCGCAAAGGACGGAAAGATCGACATAATGGCTTCTTACACCAAGCACAGGAACGAGGACAAGAACCCAAGCTGGCCCGACGGTGTGACGGTATTTCTTTATAAAAACGGTGATGTGCTTAGGCAGGAGGACTTCGCTCCTTTGACAGATACAGAAGTAACAAAAGACCTTTCGGTGGAAGGCGTAGATGTTCGCGCCGGGGACAGGATCACTCTGGTGGTGGATGGAAAAGAAAATACGGCCTACGACGGAGGAAACTTCAGCTTTGTGATAGAGGATGCCGAGCTTAAGACCATGAAGATGGTTAATGATAGCGGTACAAACCGCGCCAATCTGGCAGCTGACTTTGGGGAGCAGGGAAGCAACGGCTGGTACTACCTTGAAGGCAGGAGCATAAATAAGGCAGAGGTCCTCACAAAGAAGACGGAGGATGGCAGCGGATACATTTCAAGAAAACAGAAGAACCTTGAGGTAAAGAAGGACGTTGTGCAGCCAAGGCTCCACGCCGATGCCATGTACAAGTGGGTGGTAGCAGAGGATGGAAAAATCGATATAGAAGGCGAATATGTCAAGTTCGGCCACAACGATCCTAACGCCTCCTGGCCTGACGGTGTGAGCGTCTGCGTTTACCACAACAGCACGGCACTATATAAAGAGAACTGCAAGTGCTTTAAGGGCGAGGGCAATGACAATACAAAAGAGATCAATATAGAGAGTCTGGAAGTTAAGAAGGGCGACATCATCACCTTTGACATCGGCTGCAACAAGAATAATGCCTGGGATGGCGGAAGGCTCTCCGTCAATATCTATCCGGTAAAAGAAATATCGGAGGGAGGAGACGACAGGTCCAATAAGACAAACCTCTATGAGGCTTTTGGCCAGCAGGGGTCTGACGGCTGGCGCTACGGAATGTGCGACTGGGACGGAAAGAACTTCGAGGAGCTTGCCTTTGAAGCAGAAAACAGCAGGTATTACAACAACGGAAAGCCCGAGCTTAAGAGGGATTTTGTTGAGCCCGGAAATGGCAGGAATGCCGCATATGCCTGGGAGGTGGCGCAAACAGGTAAGATCAGGGTTAAGGGAAGCTACACCAAGTTTGCTAACAGTGATGACCCTGAGGCCAACGGTGTTTGCATGAGGATATTCGTTGGCGGTGAAGAGAAGAAGTGGATAGGAGGAGATACCCAGGGTAACTTCGATCATGAGGTTACAGTGGAATTCTCTGAAGAATACTCTGTTCATGCGGGGGATATCGTGATGTTTGCTGTTGATCCGGACGGAAATGACAGCTACGACGGCGGAAGGCTAACGGTCTCCATAAACGATGCGGATGCTGCAGCGGAAGAAGATGAGCCTTCAGGTGCGGAAGGCGGATCATCGGAAGGCGGTTCGACGGAAGGCGGCGAAGCTGAGAATCCCGGCGAGGGTGAAGACGAAGGCAGAAGCAATACAACAAGCCTTGCGGGAGCCTTCGGTGAGCAGGGATCCGATGGCTGGACCTACGGAATGTGCGACTGGAACGGCGCAAACTTTGCGGAACTTCCATATGACGCTGACAGTGGAAGATACTTTAATGACGGAAAGCCTGAGCTTAAGAGCGATTTCGTTGAACCCGGAAACGGCAGGAACGCCGCCTACAGATGGAAAGCAGCAAAGAGCGGTACCATCAGGGTTAGGGGAAGCTACACCAAGTTTGCCAACAGCGATGACCCTGAGGCCAACGGAACCTGCATGAGAATATTCGTTGGCGGCGAAGAAAAGAAGTGGATAGGAGGAGATACCCAGGGTAACTTCGACCATGAGGTTACAGTGGACTTCTATGAAGAATACTTTGTAAATGCCGGAGACATCGTGATGTTTGCGGTTGACCCTGACGGAAACGACAGCTACGACGGCGGAAGGCTGGTCGTAGAAATCGAAGGCGAATAAATGGCTACGGTCTTTGCCAGCCCCGGACCCTTTTTCGTATATAATAATTAGTAAGGAGGGTAACGCAATGGCAATGATTGAAACTGTTAAGACAGATGGATTTACCATGGATTATCTAAAATTCGGCCACGGCCCCAACATTTTTGTCATGATCCCCGGGCTCAGCGTTCAGAGCGTCATGGGTTCTGCAGATGCGGTAGTAGACGGATTTTCACTGGCCCATGAGGATTTTACGATATATCTTTTTGACCGCAGGAACGAGCTTCCGCCCGTCTACACGGTCTATGATATGGCAAAAGACACAGCGGCTGCCATCAAAGCTCTTGGCCTGACCGACATCTGCCTCTTTGGTGCCTCCCAGGGCGGCATGATAGCCATGACAATTGCAATTGAGCACCCCGAGCTGGTAAAAAAGCTGGCTCTTGGCTCCACCTCTTCTCATGTGACGAAGGAGCAGGCTGATGGCATAGATGAATGGATTGAACTGGCAAAGAAGGGCGACAGAGAAGGCTTGTACTTAAGCTTTGGACAGAAGGTATATCCCCCTGCGGTATTTGAGCAGTTCAGGGACTATTTCATTGAGACAGCTAAAACGGTCACCGATGAAGAACTTCAGCGCTTTGTGATCCTGGCTTCGGGAATGCACGGCTTCAACGTGACTGACAGACTTAAAGACATCAGTTGCCCTGTCCTTACCACCGGTACCTTTGAGGACGAGGTCCTTAATTCCGACTCCACCATGGAGATTGCCCAGGAGCTGGATGAAAAGGAGGGGTTCAGGCTGTATATGTATATCGGCTACGGACATGCATCCTTTGATACGGCGCCGGATTACAGGCGGCGTGTGATGGATTTCTTTCTTAATTAAAAAAGCTTCCATAACTCTATTGGTTTTAGGGGTTATGGAAGTTTTGTTTTTAATAAGGTTTTAATTATCCAAGGGACCACGAAGGTTACCGAAATTTTGATAAAATCTTTATAAAGAAAACGGCCAAAAGTCGCAAAGTTCAGGAATAAAGCGGCTTTTGGCTTTTTTGACAAAGGGCATCGCAGTTCAGAATTGTCTAACATTAGTTGAGAAAAGCCCATAAAAAGTGTATTATTATAGTGTTATACTGTATTAGTATGCACAAATAGGGCTAATGAAAGGGGTATCCGTTAAGAACATGGAAGTAAGAAGCGTGTCCAAACTTATCGGTCAGTTTGCAATGGTAGGCCAGCTGGGTCTGTCGCTGCTGATGCCCCTTCTGATGTGTCTTTTTGCATGTTACCTTCTGGTAACGAAGCTTTCTGTTGGGGTATGGGTCTACATACCGGGATTTATACTGGGGCTGGGGGCGTCCTGGATGACAGCCTACAAAGTATATCTGTCAGTGGTCCACAAAGAAGATAAAAAGAAATTAAAACGCGACCCTAACGAGGTCAATTTCAGCAAACATATTTAAAGAGGAGCTTTTTGGGAGTATGAAAATTCAGCCGGCTGTAAAGCAGGAAACGGGGAGATTAGCTATCGGAACAGGTATCGGTGTTCTGATAATGTTCGCAATATTTTTTATCTTACACATGGTAATCCCGAAGGATGCGCCATTTGGTTGGTCAGTACCCTTCGATTACAAAGTAATACTGGGAGGAATCGGCGGCTTTATTGTGGCTGTCGGAAATTTCTTCTGGATGGCAATGACGGTTCAGAAGGTTACCTCCATAGAGGACGATGCACAGGCCCGCTCTACCATGGGCGTAAGCCTCAGGTACAGGTACATGCTTCAGATCCTCTGGGTGATCCTTGCAATCGTTGTTCCGATATTCAACTTGGTAGCGGGCATAGTACCGCTATTCATTCCCAGTTTATACATAAAACTACGCGGTATCATTTCTGCGGGGAAAGGAGGTTGAAGGCGAAAGCATGAGTCAAAGCTTCGAAGTTGATTATGCGAGGATATACGCCACCATTAAGACCGGAATTCCCATTTTAGGGGATCTTCAGATCACTGAAACGCTGATCGTCAGCTGGATAGTGATGATCATCATTACCGGTCTGTGTATATTCCTTACGAGAGATCTCAAGATCGAGAACATCTCGAAGAGGCAGGCTTTTGCGGAGATGCTGGTTGAGACGGGCAACAACTTTGTTCGTAACAACACAGGCAGTAACAAGTTTGATAAACTGATACCCTTCGTATCTGCGCTCTTTGCTACGAGCGTTGTATCAAACCTTATAAGTCTTGTGGGACTTAGAAGCCCGACAGCTGATCTGTCGACAGAAGCAGCCTGGGCCATCGTGGTATTCATCATGATAACGGCCACCAAGATCAAGACCAACGGATTTGGCGGATATTTGAAAGGATTCACGACTCCTATAGCAGTTATGACACCATTCAATATTCTGTCCGAGTTGGCAACGCCTGTAAGTATGGCTTGCCGTCACTTTGGAAATATCCTTTCCGGAGTAGTTATCGACGGACTTATTTACTGGGCACTGGGGCTTGCATCAGCAGCCCTGTTCAAATTGATACCGGGTGTGGTTGGACAGTTCCTGTCCAAGATCCCTATTCTCGGCATCGGACTTCCTGCTGTGACCGGAGTGTATTTTGACTGGTTCTCAGGATGCATGCAGGCATTCATTTTCTGTATGCTGACCGTCATGTACATCGCCAACGCGGCAGAGGAATCGTGATTTAGGATTAAAAAAATACTACTACTAAAAAATTCATTTAGGAGGCAAAAGAATTATGGGTGATTTTCAGATTCTGGCAAAAGGTATTGCACTGGCAGGATGCGGAATTGGAGCAGGTTGTGCGCTGATCGCAGGTATCGGACCTGGTATTGGTGAAGGAACTGCCGTATCAAAGGCTCTTGAAGCTATCGGACGTCAGCCTGAGTGCAAGAGTGATGTTACCGGTACCATGCTTCTTGGTTGCGCGGTTGCTGAGACAACAGGTATTTACGGTTTCGTTACAGGTCTTCTTCTTATCTTCGTTGCACCCGGAATGTTTATGAACTACTTGCAGTAACAGGGATTCAAAGTCATAAAACTTTCGTGCTTGCACAGGAAAATTTATGACCTTGAAGACCGCCCAGGCATGAGGAAGCAGCACGGGAGTGCGGATTCCGAATGACTGCAGGATTGCGAAAGCGAAGCGGAGCAATCCGTGTTACTGAAGATTTTCAGAGGAGAATACATATGCAGACACAAGATTTAGTAACCCTTGTGCCCTGGACCTTTATAATTCAGATCATAAACCTCTTCATACAGGTGTATTTCATTAAGAAGTTTCTTTTCAAACCTATTAACGAGATCCTCGAGAAGAGAAAAAATCTGGCTGATAAAGAGATAACAGAGGCAAGAGAGGCCAGAAGCGAAGCTGATTCTTTGAAAGAACAGTATGAGGATAGCCTTACAAATGCCCATGCAGAAGCTGCCAAGATTGTATCCGATGCCCAGAAGGAAGCGGAGAACAAGGCAGAGACCCTTGTGAGGGAAGCTGAACAGCAGGCAGCTGCCATTAAGGCGAAGGCTACAGCCGATATTGAGCAGGAGAAGAAAAAAGCTATCAACGAGGCCAAAGATGAAATCGGCGGACTTGCCATGGAAATCGCAGGCAAGGTTGTTGAAAAGGAAATTAACGAATCCGACCACAGGAAGCTCATTGATGACTTCATAAACAAGGTCGGAGCATAAGGAGAAATTATGACGAAAGCTGGAGATCTTTATGGGCAGAGCCTGTATGATCTGGCAGCGGAAGAGAACCTTACGGATGATATACTGGGCGAGATGGAGGCAGTAAAGGGAATCTTCAAGGAGAATCCCGATTATGTTGCACTCCTGTCGGAGCCTTCGGTTCCTAAGAACGAGAGACTGCAGCTGGTGGATGAGTCCTTAGGCAGCAGCCTGACCCCTTATCATCTGAACTTTATCAAGATACTCATAGAAAAAGGACTGCTTCGTGAGTACTCAGCGTGTTATAAGAGATTCAGAAAATCTTATAATGAGGCTCACAAGATAGCTGAAGCGGTGGTGACAACCGCAGTTGCACTTTCCGATACACAGCTGTTGCAGCTTAAAGAGAAACTTGAAAAGATCAGCGGTAAGACAGTTCTGCTGGAGCAGAAAACCGATCCGGACATCTTAGGTGGTGTGAGAGTTGATCTCGAGGGACAGCTCTTTGACGGATCCATCAAAGGAAGGTTATCCGAGCTTCGCAGAAAAGTCGACGAGACAGTCATCTAGACTAATAAACATCGGAGGATGATATGGAACTAAAACCAGAAAAAATATCCGAGGTCATTCGAAGCCAGATAAAGAATTATCAGAACGCGATCATTCAGAATGAGACCGGAACAGTTCTTACCGTTGGTGACGGTATCGCCAGAGTCAGCGGACTTTTGAACTGTATGGCCGGTGAGCTTCTTGAGTTTGAGAACGGAACATTCGGAATGGCTCAGAACCTCGAGGAAACAGTAGTTTCTGCGGTTTTGTTCGGCGAGGATGTAGGTATCAGCGAAGGACAGACCGTTAAGCGCACAGGCAGAGTTGTATCTGTACCTGTAGGCGAGCAGATGATCGGACGTGTCGTTAATGCCATTGGTCAGCCTATCGACGGCCAGGGCCCTATCGAGACTACCGAATACAGACCGGTTGAATCACCGGCACCCGGAATTATCGCAAGACAGCCCGTTAAGGAGCCCCTTCAGACAGGTATCAAGGCTATCGATTCCATGATCCCTATCGGAAGAGGACAGCGTGAGCTGATCATCGGCGACAGACAGACCGGTAAGACCACAATTGCTATTGATACAATCCTTAACCAGAAGGGCAAGGATGTTATCTGTATCTATGTTGCTATCGGACAGAAACGTTCGACAGTTACTTCACTTGTTGAGGACCTTAAGAAGGGCGGAGCCATGGACTACACCATCGTTGTAGCCGCTACAGCTTCAGAACCCAGTCCTCTTCAGTACATTTCACCTTACACAGGCTGCGCTATGGGTGAGTACTTTATGCATCAGGGCAAGCACGTTCTTTGTATCTACGACGACTTGTCCAAGCATGCGGTTGCTTACCGAGCACTCTCCCTGCTGATCAGAAGACCTCCGGGACGTGAGGCTTATCCCGGTGACGTATTCTATCTGCACTCAAGACTTCTTGAGAGAGCAGCTAAGCTCTCAGATGAGAACGGAGGCGGTTCACTTACAGCCCTTCCTATCATCGAGACTCAGGCTGGTGACGTTTCGGCATACATTCCCACAAACGTTATCTCCATCACAGATGGTCAGATATTCCTTGAGACCGAGCTCTTCCACTCAGGAATCATGCCGGCGGTTAACCCCGGTATCTCCGTATCCCGAGTTGGTGGTAACGCTCAGATCAAGGCAATGAAGAAGGTTGCCGGAACATTGAAACTTGTATATTCACAGTACCGTGAGCTGGCAAGCTTTGCTCAGTTCGGTTCCGACCTTGATGAAGACACCAAGAACCGTCTTGCACAGGGTGAAAGAATCGTGGAAGTCCTCAAGCAGGACAAGAACCAGCCGGTACCTGTAGAGAAGCAGGTTGCCATCCTTTATGCCGTAATCAACAATATTCTGATGAAGGTAGCAGTTACCGATGTAGCAGAATATGAAGCAGGACTTTATGACTTCCTTGACAACGATCCTTCCGGAATCGCAGCAATGCGTGACATCCGTGAGACCGGTAAGCTGGAAGCTGAAACAGAGACCAAGCTAAAAGAGGCACTGGACGCTTATACAGAGAAGTTCCTTAAGCAGAAGGGCTGATAAGAGGAGGACTTAAATAATGGCTGGATCAATGAAAGCTGTTAAACTCCGAATCAAGAGCGTTCAGAGCACCATGCAGATCACGAAGGCCATGCAGCTGGTTGCCGCATCCAAACTTCGTAAGGCAAAAGAGAGAGCTGATGCATCAAAGCCCTATCTCGAGACCATGGTTCAAACACTTACAGACATTGCTAACACAAACACGGATTTCCAGTCTCCCTACACCAAGGCGGGACAGAATGACAAGTGGCTGTATGTGGTTATCGCCGGAGACAGAGGTCTTGCAGGCGGTTACAACTCCAACCTGTTCAAATTCATGGAGCAGGAGACCAAGGACAGAGGGGACGTAACAGTTCTTCCCATAGGAAAAAAATCTGTGGAGCACTTTAAACACAGGAATGTTCCCATTTTTACAGAGGAATATGCCGAGGTTGCCAAAGTAAACCTCTCAGATTGTTTCCAGGTTGCCAAACTGATCTGCGAAGCATACAGTTCGGGAGAGTTCGGACATATCTATCTGTGCTACACAAATTTCGTGTCCATGCTTTCTCAGGTTCCCACAGCATCATCACTTCTTCCTCTTTCGGATCTTCGAACCGAAGAGAAGCCAAGCGATGGCAAGGCCAGGGAGCTGATACTGTATGAACCGGATTCAGAGACGGTGTTCAATGCTATTGTTCCGGAATATCTGGCGGGAATTCTTTATTCCAGTATCAATATATCCTATGCAAGTGAGCTGGCAGCACGCCGAACAGCGATGGAGGCCGCTACCGACAACGCAGAGGAAATGATTGATACCTTGAGCCTGTACTATAACAGGGCACGTCAGGCAAGCATCACGCAAGAGATTACAGAGATCGTAGCAGGAGCTGAAAGCTGAGGCCCTTGTTACAGTATTTCTTAATAACTACAATTCTAAGGAGTCAAAAATGAGTGAAAATCATGTTGGAAAGGTAATACAGGTTACAGGTCCTGTACTTGACATCCGCTTCAAAGAGGGTGAGCTTCCTGATCTTCACAATGCCATAGAGATCATGATCGGCGATCGCAAGCTTGTTGCTGAGGTTGCTCAGCAGATAGGCGATGACGTAGTTCGCTGCGTAGCCATGAGCTCCACTGATGGACTTGTTCGAGGAGTGGATGCCAAAGACACAGGAAGTCCCATCACTGTTCCCGTTGGTGATCAGTGTCTGGGAAGAATCTTCAACCTGCTTGGAGAACCTGTTGACAACGAGCCTGCTCCTGAGGGAGTTGAGAGATGGGCAATCCATCGTCCCGCTCCTTCCTACGAAGATCAGGTTCCTGCCACAGAGATTTTTGAGACAGGTATCAAGGTAGTAGACCTTATCTGCCCCTATGCTAAGGGCGGAAAGATCGGTCTTTTCGGCGGTGCCGGAGTTGGTAAGACCGTACTTATCATGGAGCTTATCAACAACGTAGCCAAGGCTCACGGCGGTATTTCCGTATTTACCGGTGTTGGTGAGCGTACCCGTGAAGGAAACGATCTTTACGGTGAGATGAAGGAAAGTGGAGTTATCGACAAGACAGCTCTGGTTTACGGACAGATGAACGAGCCTCCGGGAGCCAGAATGAGAGTCGGACTTTCCGGACTTACCATGGCTGAATATTTCCGTGATGTAAAGAATCAGGATGTGCTTCTTTTCATCGATAACATCTTCCGTTTCACCCAGGCCGGATCTGAGGTTTCAGCTCTGCTTGGACGTATGCCTTCAGCCGTAGGTTATCAGCCTACACTGGCAACAGAAATGGGTGCTCTGCAGGAGCGTATCACATCCACCAAGAAGGGTTCCATCACTTCTGTTCAGGCCGTATATGTGCCTGCGGACGACTTGACAGACCCTGCTCCCGCTACAACCTTCACACACCTGGATGCTACCACCGTTCTTTCCAGAGATATCGCTTCAAAGGGTATCTACCCTGCGGTTGATCCTCTGGATTCAACAAGCCGTATCCTTTCTCCCGATGTTGTGGGAAAAGAGCATTACGAAGTAGCTAAAGGAGTGCAGCAGGTACTTCAGAGATATCGTGAACTTCAGGATATCATCGCCATCATGGGTATGGATGAGCTTTCTGAAGAGGATAAGCTGACAGTTTACAGAGCTCGTAAGGTACAGAACTTCCTGTCCCAGAGTTTCTCCGTTGCTGAGCAGTTCACCGGACTTCCCGGAAAGTATGTTCCTCTTAAGGAGACTATCCGTGGATTCAAGATGATCCTCGACGGCGAGTGCGATGACCTTCCTGAGTCAGCATTCCTCCTGGTTGGAACCATTGACGAAGTATTTGAGAAAGCAAAGAAAGGATAATTACTATGTCCTCATATCATTTACAGGTTGTTTCCATGGATGGAGAAGACTTTGACGGACAGGTTCAAAAGATATTGCTGCGTACAATAGACGGTGACGTGGAAATCCTTGCGCGCCACACGGACTACTGTACCGCTATCGGCATGGGCACCGCCAGAGTTACCATGGAAGACGGAACCGTTAGAAAAGCAGCCTGTATCGGTGGAATGCTTTCTGTACTTAAGGGCGAGGTCAGAGTTTTCCCTACCACCTGGGAGTGGAGTGAAGACATCGACATCGAGCGTGCCAAAGCTGCCAAGGCAAGGGCCGAGGAAAGGCTTAAAGACCAGCAGCTGGACAAGCAAGCCCGCGTCAGGGCGGAGGCCAAGCTCTACAGAGCCCTGGTAAGACTTGGTTCTTCCGGACAGGATCACGACTTTAAACAACAATAATATAAAGACAAATTAAATGGCCCGGAGTGCTTACTCCGGGCCATTCTATGTTCTGCGCCATCCGGCGCGATATTGCTGAAACCTGATGGACTTTGATTACTCTTTTACACCACCGATTGTAAGACCTGCAACGAAGTATCTCTGCAGGAAAGGATAGAGCATTACGATGGGAGCCATGGTGATGATGGTGGCTGCGGCTCTTACGGATACAGGAGTGATGTTAACCTGAGTTCCTGTGGTGGCAGCACCTGCGTTACCCTTAAGGCTTGTAACTGCTGAAAGCATCTTCATCAGCTCGTACTGCAGTGTTGTGTACTGGTCGGCCATACGGTTGTAGAGCATGGTATCGAACCAGGAGTTCCACTGACCTACAGCAACGAAAAGAGCTATTGTAGCGTAGATGGGTTTGCACAGGGGGGATACAACAGATACGAATATCTTCATATATCCTGCGCCGTCGATCTGTGCTGCTTCCTGAAGAGAATCCGGAAGTCCTTCCATGTAGGTTCTCATAACCAGCATATTGAAACCGCTTATCATTCCGGGGATGACATATACCCAGAATGAATTTGTCAGATGCAGGTTTCTGTACAGGAGCATTACAGGGATCATACCGCCGTTAACGTACATTGTAATAACCCAGAAAAGAGACAGCTGGGATCTGAAGACAAAGTTCTTCTGGCTTACAATGAAGGCGAGCAGCGCATTGGCAACTACCGCAAATAATGTTCCCAGGACGGTTCGAAGAACCGATATAACAGCGCCTCGGCCGATGTTTCTAAGAGCAAGCACTGCGCCGTAGTTCTGTGTGGTAAATATTCTGGGCCATAAGTGAACTCCGCCTCTCATGGCGTCTACACCGTCGTTAAAGGAAATGGCCAGTGTATTAAGTACGGGATAAATGGTCACTACACAGAAAATCAACATAAACAGATACAGGAAAATGTAAAAGATCACATCTCCGACTTTTAGTCTATTAAGTTTACCTGACTTATTCTCATTCTTTTCCATACAGCACCTCCCTTAGAATAACCTTTCTTCGCCGGTTCTCTTGGCGATCTGATTTGCCAGCACGATGATCACGATGGATACGACGCTCTTAAAGATACCTGCTGCAGTACCGAGAGAGTAGTCGTTCTGGCTGATACCCCAGGTGAGGACATAGATGTCGATGGTATCGGATACGCTTTTTACAAGACCGTTTCCTAAGAGATACTGTACTTCAAAACCTGCGTTAAGCAGATTACCCATGTTCATGATAAGCAGGATTATGATCGTAGGTCTGATACCCGGCAGTGTAACATTCTTGATCTTGCCCCATCTTCCTGCGCCGTCGATGGAAGCGGCCTCATACAGACAGGGGTCAATGGATGTAATGGCTGACAGGTAGATAATGGCATTCCATCCTGTTTCTTTCCATACATGCGCGAAGGTTACGATGGGCCAGAACAGCGCCGGTATCGAGAAAAACGGGACGGTATCCTTAACAATACCGAATTTAACAAGAAGTTCGTTTACGATACCTGTTGATGACAGAGCATCATTCAGGATACCTGTAACGATGATCCATGAAAGGAAGTGGGGAAGGTAGGAAATGGTCTGAACTACCTTCTTGGCCCTCAGCAGTCTGAACTCATTTAAGAGAATAGCAAAGATAATAGCTGTGAGGGTAGTAAATATAAGGTTTAAAGTTCCCATGCAGAAGGTGTTTCTGATAACCTTAAGGAAGGTTGCGTCTGAAAACAGGAACTTGAATTTTGTAAGGCCGACCCACTGGGAGTGGAAAAGACCTGTCTTATTCTTATAGTTTTCAAAAGCCATCAGCCAGCCGGCCAGGGGCAGATAACAGAAGACAAATCCGTATATTACAAACACTGCAGACCAGGCAATAAGAACTCTCTGCTTGATGAGTTCTTTTTTGGTGATGACCGGTTTCTTTTTCATTGTGACGGTTTTACTCATGCTTTTGGTACCTTTCGTATAATAAATCTGTATAAAAAGGCAGCCATATACTTTTATAACTGCATATGGCCGCCTTATCGTCTAAAACCGGAAATTAAACATTAGTTGCCTGCGTTTGCTGCCACTCTTCTGTCAAGCTCTTCCTGCATCTGGTTAAGGAAGTCTTCAGGCTGGCATGCTTCGTAAGCGCTCATGTAGTTGTTCCACTCGCTCTCGAAGTCAGATGCCATAACAATCTTAGGAAGCCACTCGTGCTTTGTCTCGCCCATCTTTGTCCAGGCAACACCACCGGGTGTTGATGTATCAAGGTTGTTTGAGTATGACCACATAGGGAACCAAGGATGTGTTGCGTTAACATCTTCTACAACTGAACCGATAAGATCGGGATAGTTCTTAGCACCGTATGCATCGAAGCACTTCTTAAGGGGCTCTGCCAGCTTGTCATAGAACTCTGAAGGCTGCTCCTCGGGAAGGTTAGCGTTGATTCCATCATCGCTTGTTCCGCCGTACTGAGGAAGGTAGCTGTATGTGCACATGTGATCTGCTTTGTACTTAGGATCAGCAACCTGTGCTCTGATCTCAGGAGTTCTGTAGAACAGACCGTTCTCGTCTACGAGGTAATCAACACCCTCAACACCCCAGAAACGAAGGTTCATGATATCCTGGTCGAGCATCTTGTCAAGGAATGAGAATGCAAGGTCGGGATCTGAGCAGCTTGTTGTAACTGCGATACCTGAAGCTGTGTTAAGTGTGTCACCGTATGTATGCCAACGGTTCTCCATGCCCTCATCAATTGTAAGTCCGAGAGGAACATAGTTGCAGCCCTGCTTATCAAGACCTGCTGTAAGGAGTGCGTCGTTGATCTGCTGGAAATCCCAGTACTGATCGCACATACCAAGTACGTTACCGTTTGAAAGCTTTGTGATGTAGTCATCGTATTTCTGTGTTCCGAAGTCCTTATCTACGATGCCCTTCTTGTACTCTTCGTTGAGCTTCTGGAAATATCTCTTAGCTGTAGGAGTTGTGTTGTAGTCAACGATTGTAGGATCCTTGCCCTCGAAATCAACGATTACAGAACCGTCGTTAGGATATCCGTCAAGGAACTGAGGTGCGTTCTCGATACAGAAGTATCTCCAGTCATCGCAAAGGCATGTGTAAGGGATGATGTCCATCTCGTTGCCGTTTGCATCCTGAGTCTTAGGATTAGCAGCTGCATATCTCTCGATAAGATCGAAGTACTGATCAAGAGTCTTGATCTCAGGATAGTTGTCCCACTCAAGAACTCTTGCCTGAATCCAGAATGCCTCATCGTTGTGTGCTGTACCTGTAGGAGCACCCTTTGTGTTCTGGAATACGTTACACCAGTAGATGTGTCCGTCATCCTGTCTGAACTGATCCCACTCTGTAGGTGTGTAGTAGTTTGTCAGGTTAGGATACTTGCCGCTTGCAAGGTACTCATCCCAGGGAACAAGAACACCTTCGTTGTAAAGATCTGCGCATCCGTCACCACCATCGATAAGGTCAGGATATGTTCCTGAAGCGATGATGCTTCCGATTGCCTCTGATACTGTCTGGCCTGTAAGCCATGTCTCTTTCAGACGAACGCCTGTCTTCTCAGCGATCATGTCCTGGATCTCATTGTTTCCGCTGTTGATCTCTGTTCCGGGCATTCCTGCGAAGAATGTGAAGTCTACGATGTCTCCGCTTGCTACAGGAGCAGCCTCGCCGCTGTCTGTTGTCTGAGCAGCAGTATCATTGCTGTCTGTTGTTGCCGGTGCAGCATTGTCTGCAGCCGGTGCGCTGCCGCAGCCTGCAAGAGAAGCTGCCATGAGCAGTGTGCTCATTGAAAGTGCAACGACTTTTTTCATTGTGTTGTTTTTCATTTCTAAACCCCTTTCTCTCCTCACTTTTTTCCAAAAAACATAATCACTATGTCTTTTTTCTGAAATCATTATAAATTTCTGCGCTTCGTAAAAAGAATGGAATTCTTTTACTTCAGTTAGCACATTTTTTACTTCTTTAACAGAAAATTTATGATTTGTTCTAATTTATTGTGCACAATTTACAATCAATGCAGGTACTCTATTGATAATAATGAACAATTACCGCTTCCTTTATAGACAAGATATAGTGCACATTTTTTACCTGTAAAAAGAGCGTCGAATCTGCATTCGTGAGCGGTCCAGATGTTGGAGCCGTTGGCCTTGATCTTCCCAAGTAAAATGCCCTGGCCATCGGGAGTTTTCCCGCCTGCTGATTCTCCGGGACAGGTACGTACCTCAAATTCCCCATCGAAGTAAGCCCTTGTCTTAATGCGAAGTCCTGTGGCGCCCTTAACATCGAAGTACTTAAATCCAACGGTGGTTCCGTCAACGATGCCCTTGATATAGCCGTCGCTGTAGTCCTCATCGCCGCCCTGCTGAACAATCCTCGGAACTGACTCTCTGACGTAGAGCTCACGATCCTCTGTAAAGAGATTGCAGGCGATATAGGCAGGATATTCGCCTATATCTGACAGAGGTCCTCCGTTAAGACCGCAGGAAGTGATCTCTGCCTGCTTTATGCTGCCGTCAGCCTCAAAGTCGATCCTTTCTGCGCAGCCCTGTCTTGAGAACCAGGTGCCATGGGTATGTCTGTGGTAAAAGATATACCAATTACCGGAAATCTCCAGGATGCTTCCGTGATTGTTGGCACCGTAGGCTGCGGGAACCGATGCATTCTTATAAGTATCTATATGAAGATCGCAGTTGCTTACGATAACTCCGCCGTAAGTGAAGGGGCCTTCCGGTTTATCTGAGGTAGCGTAGCACAGCTCGTGCATAACCTCGGATGAGTAGATGAAGTAGTAGGTGTCGCCGCGCTTTCTGATAGACGGTGCCTCGAAGAAGGCATGTCCCTCAAAGCCTGTGCCGGCGCTGTACTGATCTCCCGGTGCAATTATTGCGGGAGCCTTGACTACAGTCAGCATGTCTTTTCCAAGAACCGTGAACATGGCGCCGTGCCTGGATTTATCTCCCTGGCCGCAGAAGCCTGTGTAAAGGTAGGTAACATCTCCCTCAGTCAGTACTCCGGGATCAAACTGGGGCTCATCCCCCTCTTTGTCACCGAGCTTTGTTCCGTCCTCATAGTGAACGTAGCCGTAGAACTCGAAGGGTCCTGCAGGTATATCAGCCACCGCAACGGAGACGATGCTCACCTTATCAAGTACGTAGTAAAGATAATATCTTCCGTCGGGACCCACTGTGACATCCGGAGCGTAGAGACACATGTGTCCGTCCGGATTTAAGGGATCCTGAGTTTTTCTGTAGATAACGCCCTCGTAGTGCCAGTTGCCAAGATCGTTTACCGCAGCTGACCAGCATACGTAGTCACCAAGGCAGAAGGTCTCGCCCTTGCAGATGTCGTGGGAGCCGTAGACATAGACTCTGTCACCGAACACATAGGGCTCACCGTCGGGAATATATTCCCAGGAGGGAAGGTAGGGATTCACAGCCTGCTTTTTGCTGCCCTGCCTGATGCCCCCTTCACATTTTGGTGTTGGGCCTCTTCCCGGGAATTCCATCTCGCTATGGAAGGGGTCACGATAGGGATCCCATTTGGGAAGAGGTTTATTATCAGCGCCGGAGGGATTGGGGTCTCCGGTTTTTACGAAGTTTGCAAAGTAGTCGCACATCCTGCCGGCCAGGTCAAAGTGCCTGCCCTCATAGGGTCTGTGGCATTTGCCCAGTGTGTTGAAGAAAAACCACAGGTCGCAGGAGTGGAAGGTTCCGGGATAAGCATCCCCTTTATGTCCGTCTCCCGGAATGTCGGGATCGAATCTGTAATAGTAGAACCTCTGGTCCGGACGGTTTTTCTGAGCGTCCGTAAAGGCACTCTTAACGGACCGTTCCACCATATTTACGCCGGCATCAGAAAATTCATCCGTGGTATTTCCCGAGATCACAGGAACATCGGCGCATTCGCCTTTTATGAACTTCTCCACGGGATCTGAGGTGCAAAAAGAACCGTCGATTATCGGGAACATTCTTCTGTGATCTTTTACAAATCTGTTGTAGCCATCCAGTATCTCTTTTCCCGAAAGGGCTCTTGCTTCCTCAAGGTCTTTAACTCCAAGGCAGGCAAAAAACTCTTCACCGAGAGCCTCGGCCTGTGACAGGTTCAGAGGATTAAAGATGTCGTCCTCAGCCTTGGGAAGTCTTATGATACCGCTGAAGATGGCTGCTCCCTTTATAATGTCAAAGTTATCTTTGCAGGCAAGCTGGTGCATTACACTGCCGCCGCCTGCGGACTGGCCTGCGATGGTGATCTTCTCAGGATCTCCTCCGAAGAAAGCGATATTTCTTTTGACCCATGATAGGGCAGCTTTCTGGTCAAGAAGACCGAAATTGGAAGGAGCATCGGGAGACTCTTTGGTGATGGAAGGATGTGCCATGAAGCCAAAAGCCGCCAGACGGTAAGCAATGCTCACAACAATGACGCCGCGCTTTGCCAGGGCTTCGCCGTTAAATTCCATCTCGGCGGTGTAGCCCCACTGGAAGCCGCCGCCGTAGATCCATACAAGAACCGGAAGGGCTTCGTCGGCTTTTTTGGCCGGTGTCCATATATTTAAATAGAGGCAGTCCTCACTGTTGGGAATATCGGGATCAACGTGCCATTCTCTGTCGTAGAGACCGTCCCCAACTCCCGGTGTATCCTGCATGGAAATGGGACCGAACTCAAAGGCGTTTAACGTGCCCTCCCAGTCGGGGCAGGGTTGAGGCGCCTTCCACCTGTTCTCTCCGGTGGGAGGAGCAGCAAAAGGAATCCCCTTAAACACCGTGATCCTTGGGTCATTGCCCGGAAGTCCGCGGACCTGGCCGTTTTCTGTTTTTGTGATTCGTAACATTATTCACCCCTGAATACAATACTTTTTTAAACCCTATGATTGTAATCTATCGCAAAAACAGTTCCGCAATCTAATCAAAAAATGCGACATATTTATCAATTGACCATCAATAGCAATTTTTGGACAGAATAAAGCAATTATAGGGTGGAGGGCGGAAATGCCCATTTGTTATAGTCGTGGAAGATAAGAATATTGTGGGCAAAAGTGCCCGGAGGGGATTACATAATGAGTTTGAATTTAGATATTAAGAAGAGCTTCAAGCAGCTTTCGGATCACAATCCGGTGATGGTCCAGAGGTTTGGCGCCGACCCCTATGCCATGGTTTACGGGGGAAGGGTCTATGTCTATATGACCCTGGATGACCCCGCTCAGGAGCTTGATGAGAATGGGGAAGTAAAAGAGAACAGCTACAGCATGATAGATAAGATAAGCGTCATTTCTTCTGATGACCTTGTAAACTGGACAGACCACGGAACCGTGTACGCAGCCGGAGAGCAGGGAGCTGCCAATTGGGGAAAAAACTCATGGGCTCCCGCAGCGGCCTGGAAAAATATAGACGGTAAGGACAGATTCTTTTTGTACTTTGCAAACAGCGGAAACGGAATTGCGGTGCTAAGCGCCGACTCACCGGTGGGACCATTCACGGACCCTATTGGCGGACCGCTGGTTTCAAGGGATACACCAACCTGCGCTGAGGTTACCTGGCTCTTTGACCCGGCAGTGCTTATGGATGAGGACGGAAGTTCCTATATATATTTTGGCGGCGGTGTCCCTTCCGAGGATAAGGCGTGGGACCCGGGAACAGCCAGAGTTGCTAAGCTTGGAGCTGACATGATAAGCCTTGAGGGTGACCCCAGGCCCATCGAAAATGTTTCCTATTTATTTGAAGATTCCGGTATCAACAAGATCGGCGGAAGGTATTTCTATTCCTACTGTTCCAATTTCAGTATGTCAAAAGAGGCAGAGGAGGAGAAAGGTTTTGAGCAGGGCGAGATCGTGACCATGGTTTCCGGTGATCCCATGGGACCCTTTGAGATGGCGGCGCCTGTTCTTAAGAATCCCGGGCACTTCTTCGGCCTTGGCGGAAACAACCATCACTGCATGTTTGAGTTTGGCGGTGGATACTACATCGCTTACCACAGCAGGATCCTCGAAGAGAGCATGGGACTTTTGAAGGGCTACAGATGTACCGGTATTGACAGGCTTGAGCTTGACGGTGACAGTGCCCCTGCAAAGAGCGTCATGACAAGAAAGGGCGCAGAGCAGGTAAAGGCCCTTGATCCCTATAAAGAGACAAAGGCAGTCACCATGTCCAACGCTACAGGCATCGCCACAAGGCAGTTTGGAGAAACGGCAGAAAAGTACGGAAGCGGCGACATGATCGTGACAGATATTCACAGCGGAAGCTGGGTTAGTGTGAGCGGAGCGGACTTTGTAGATGCCGGCGCAAAGGGCATTGAAGTACGGGTTAAGAGCGTTGACGCAGACGCAGATAGCGATGCTGAAGGCGGAAGCGTTAGCGGAAGAATCGGAAGCGCAGGACAAAACGGCCTTTCCGGCAAAATCCATATCTGCCTCGACTCCCCTGAGGCTGAGCCTGTCTGCAGCGTCATTATAGGTACCTGCATTGTCGAAGAACTTACTGAAATCACCGGCTCTTTTGACAGAGCTGTCACAGGAAAGCATGACGTTTACTTCGTCTTTGAGGGCGAAGGATTTGAATTCTACTCTTGGAAGTTTCTTTCCTGAAGAAAAGGAGATCATCTGATCATGGAAAAAACAATTGTAAATGCGCCTAAGGATCCCACAAAGAAGAGACCTTACCTTTATATTCTCCACAACAAGGATATTCAGGGAGCTCCCCAGACAGACGGAAGCTTTACCCACTACCTGTACATGGATATGGGAAGGCTCCAGGATGCCGCAAGGCTCACCGGGAATCTTACAGATGAGAAGATGTTAAGAGACATGGAGACTGCCCAGGGCTTTAAGGAGATCGTGAACAGTATCGGCGTCAGCGTATCCTGCGCCCTGCCAGACAAAAAGGTTAAGTTTGTGCTGGAGATGTATCCCACAGTTCCGGGGGAGGATGCCACTGTTATAGAAGAAGATATCGCCATGGACGGCATGGAGACGGTAATCGATTTTGCAGGACTTGAGCTCAAGCCCACAGACAGAGTGCTGGGGCAGTTTCGCTTTGAGTTTGACACCGAGGGACTGCAGGCATCCGCAGATGTTCGCCTGTACCTGAATGACGGCTATGAGGCTCCGGAGCAGTTTGAGGACAGCGCCGTGGATACGGACAGCCCGGCCTACAAGGCCATGATCGCAAAGAGTCTTATGCAGACAGGCAACATCGCAAGAGTTAAAAAGGTTCTGGAGAAGGCCGGAAGCGGCGAGGATGTAACTCTTGCTTTCATCGGAGGTTCCATCACCCAGGGAGCCGGAGCGGTTCCCATTAACGAGAAGTGCTATGCAAGGGTCTTCTACGAGGACTTTGTAAAAAGATATATGAAGGGCGGCGAGTGCACCTTTGTAAAAGCCGGCATCGGCGGAACTCCTTCGGAGCTTGGAATGATCCGCTTTGAGAGGGATGTGCTAAGGGACGACACAGCAAGGCCTGACATGATCGTCATTGAGTTTGCGGTAAACGACGGCGACGACGAGACCGAGGGTGTCTGCTACGAAAGCCTTGTTAGGAAAGCACTCTCCCTTCCCTGTAAGCCCGCAGTGGTGCTGCTGTTCTCGGTGTTCTCCAACGACTGGAATCTGCAGGATAGACTCTCACCCGTTGGCAGAAACTACGACCTTCCCATGGTGAGCGTTCTTGATGCGGTGAGCCCTCAGTTCCCGCTTCTTCCCGGAGAAGGCAGAGTGATCTCCAAGAATCTGTTCTTCTATGACGTGTATCATCCCACCAATATCGGCCACAGGATCATGGCAGACTGCCTCATGAACTGCATGGATGTGATAAGCGGCGAGGGAGATTCCAAAGAGGATAAGCTGGATGTGGCAGGGACAAAGCCCGCCATCGGCGCGGATTTTGAGACCGTGGAGCTTCTGGACAGAAGAGAGGTTTCAAAGCTTTCTTCCAAATACAATATCGAACCGGTAAGTGAAGGCTCTTTTGACAAGGAGGACAAAGACCTTCAGTGCGCCGAGATCGACAAGAGCATCACGCTGGTGCCCCAGTTCCCCTATAACTGGCACTACGACGGAAGCGGCTGTAAAGAGAGCTTTAAGATGGCGGCGGAGTGCAAGAGGCTCCTCCTTATATTCAAGGATTCCGACAAGGGAGAGTTCGGAACGGCAGAGGTTCTTGTGGACGGCAAAGTCGTAAGAGACGCCGATCCCCACGTTAACAACTGGACCCATTGCAATGCAGTGATAATCCTTAATGGGGAAAAGAGCTGCCGGCATGAAATCGAGGTTCGCATGAAGCCCGGGATGGAGGATAAGAAATTTACAATCCTCGGATTCGGGATCGTAAAATAACGTAAAATGCGAAGTAACATGCAAGAAAATGTCGAGTAACGGTTTTTTGAAAAAAGTATAATCGAATAGTAAAAGTAGATGAATATGCGGATTTTGCCCGGAATTTCCATGGCAGGTCCGCATCTTCCGTAAGGAGAAGACATGAAGTCAAAACTTGTGCTGCCGAAGATCATTTCGGATGGAATGGTGCTTCAGCGCAGAAAAAGAATTCATATATGGGGCTGGGATGAGGCCGGCGCAAACATAGAGGTGAGGCTTGATAACCACGTATCTTCCGGTGTTGCAAACGAGCGGGGCAGATTCGATGTCTTTTTACCTGCAAGGGAGAGCGGCGGCCCCTACGAACTTACGGTTTCCGATGATAAGGGAAACGCCATCACTGTAACTGACGTTATGGTGGGACTTGTGTGGTTCTGCACCGGACAGTCCAACATGGAGCTGCCCATCGCCAGGGTAAAGGACAGGTATCCCACACTGGCGCAGATCGAGGAAAATCCCGGGATCAGGACCTTTAAGATCATAGAGGATACGGATTTTCACGGGCCTTTGGAGGAACTCAGGAGCGGCAGCTGGAGCCGTGTCTGCAAAGAAACGATCATGGATTTTTCCGCCACGGGATATTTCTTTGCGGCTTATCTTCAGATGATAACCGGGGAGGCTGTGGGCTTTATCAATGCATCCCTGGGAGGATCCAAGATATCGTCCTGGATGAGCAGGGATATGCTGGAAGGATATGATGAGCTTCTGGCGGAAGCCGACAGATACGCGGATGACGACTTCAGACAGTCGCAGGCTGCAAAGAATGAGATAAATGCCACATTGTGGAGAGAGGCTCTTGATAAGCAGGACAGGGGACTTTCCGAGAACTGGAAGAGGCCGGAGCTTGATGATAAGAACTGGGATGAGATAGATATTCCGTTTTTGTTTAAGGACACAAAGCTCGGGGACATGTGCGGCAGCGTGTGGTTCAGAAGAAGCTTTGATCTTTCGGATAAGCTTGCGGGAAAGAGCGCAAGGCTCTTTTTGGGAACTTTGGTTGACAGGGACGAAGTCTTTGTAAACGGCGTAAAGGTAGGAGGAATCGAGTATCAGTATCCTCCGAGAAAATATGATATTCCCGAGGACCTCACCAAGGCGAAGGGGAATTCCATCGTCATCAGACTCTGCGTTGAGAACGGCCTTGGCAGGATCACTCCCGGCAAGGACTACATGATATTTAACGACGAGGCGAAGGTAAGGCTTGATGGAAACTGGAAGTACAAGGTTGCCGCAAGGTGCGACAGTATCCCGCCCACGGATTTTATAAACTGGCATCCCACGGGGCTTTACAATGCCATGACAGCCCCCTGCCACAACTATCCCATAGACGGTGTTCTCTGGTATCAGGGCGAGTCCAACACCTTTGAGCCCTGGGATTACGTGGATCTGTCAAAGCGCATGATAAAGGGCTACCGGGATAAGTGGGGAGATGAGAACCTTCCTTACATCCTTGCGCAGCTTCCGAATTTTGTGATAGATGTTGCGCCTGTGGATGATCCCTGGCCGCAGTTTAGGCTAAGCCAGTCAGCTCTTCTTCAGGATCCCATGGTCGGAATGACAGTAAACATGGACCTTGGAGAGGACAACGATCTTCATCCCACGGGCAAAAGACGCATCGGCAAACGCCTGGCTCTGTGGGCAGCCCACTTAAGATACGGCTATCCTTCCGAGTACTGCGGACCTACAGCGGTTTCTGCAAAGATTATCGGGACGGAAGATGGCGCAGACAAGGAAGAGGGCCGCATAGAGATCTCTTTTGACCATGCTGCGGGACTTGTGGCAAGAGATATCGGAAAAGGCAGCCGTATCAGCGATTTTAAGATTGTGGATGAAACCGGAAAAGAATATGACGCAGATGCTAAGATCGTTGGCAGCAGCGTGATCTTAAGGACAGATCTTCCGGCAGACAGAATTAAAAAAGTAAGATATCTTGTGGATTATACCTACCACGGGGCGATGCTCTACAACAAAGCAAATCTTCCCATGGGACCTTTTGAGATTTGCGTTTAAGCTCAAAGATAAAGGCCCTTGCATCCCTGGGGTCATACGGGGCCAAGGGCCTGTGATTCAAGATTTGTTATAGGTGCGGCCTTCCACATCGGCACCCTGCAGATAGAGCTTTCTGAACTCTGTAGGGGAGCAGCCGTTCATGTCCTTGAAGACGCGGTTGAAGGTGGAAAGACTGAAGAACCCTGACTGCAGTGCGATATCCATCACCGACAGATCGGTGTCGCCAAGAAGCTCCTGGGCTAGCATGACGCGGCGCTTTGTTATGTACTGATAACAGGAGATTCCCATGCAGGACTTAAAGAGCCTCTCGAAGTGATACTTGGAGAAGCCTGCAAGATCAGCCAGTTGCTCAACGGTAAGATCCTCGCTTCTGTGGGAATCGATATAGTTGGTGACGGTCATGAGTTTCTCTATGTTCTTGGACTGGGGATCCGCCGTGTCCGTGGGAACAATGGCATCCACAAGATGCATGCTTCCTATCTGGGCAAGGATAAGGGTCACCAGTGAATATACGGAGATCTGAAGGAACTCGTCGCTCTGCCCGTAGAGGCGCTCAATGTCCCAGAAATAGTTCTGGAGTCTTGCAGCTTCCACAGGGAACCGGCTCTGCTTCACATGAACGTAGGGAGGAAGAGTCTTAAGGAGCGGCACCATCAGGGAAACCTGAGAATACTTGGCAAAATCGAAAAGAAGTATCAGCTTCTCTCCGCCGGGCTCAACAGCCAGGTATTCGTGCAAAGTACCCGGCGCGATCATCATGATATCCCCGGGGGCGCAGTTTACAACGGCGGAAGAATCATTGTGAAATTTAACCTGAAATGAACCCGAAAGGGGAAGGATAAGCTCCACCTCATTGTGCCAGTGAAGCGGATATTCATTGAGAGTATTGTGATAAAGAAGGACACCCTTCAAGGTGTCGTAATAAATATCTTCTCTTGACTGAGCATTGATATCTGAGATCATGGAAACTTACTCCTTTTACATGAACATATCCTTAGCTATTCTAGCATTTTATGGCAGAATCGTGCAATTACCGACTTTTGACAGAAGGGATGAAACACATGGAAACACAGAAATGGACACAGCTTTGGCTGAACTATAAGGACGCGGAGACAAAGCCCGGCACTGCTGATATTGTTGTGGAGGGTTTTGATGAAAATGCTCCGGTTGTGGCAAATGCCATAGCTGAATTTAGGAGAGCATTCACAGGGATTTCGCTGTCTCTTTTCCGGAAGGACAGTATACCGAAGGAGGGCTACCTCATCGCGGGGAGCGAGGATGGGATAACCGTTGAAGCCTCCGATGAGCGGGGAATCCTCTACGGCGTCTTTGCAGCCATAAGGCAGATGTCCTGCGGGAAAAGAGCTATCGAAGTAGCCGAAGAAGCTTCTCCAAAGAATCCCCTTCGTATGATGAATCACTGGGACAACATGGATGGCAGTATAGAAAGAGGCTACTCCGGAGAATCCTTCTTTTTTGAAAATGAGAAGATCGTGATCTCAGACAGGACAAGAGACTACGCCCGCTTCATGGCCAGCATCGGCATCAACGGCGTGGTGATCAACAACGTCAACGTCAAAGGCGCGGCTTCATACCTTATAACCGACAGATACTTTGGGCGCCTTTCTGAGCTCTCAGAGCTCTTTGAAGGCTACGGCATCAAACTCTACATGTCTCTTAATTTCGCATCTCCCATAGAGATCGGAGGAATGGACACCTGCGATCCTCTGGACCCAAAAGTAATCACCTGGTGGGAGGGCAAGATAAAAGAGGTATACGACAGGCTTCCGAATCTTGGCGGCTTCCTGGTAAAGGCAGACTCCGAGGGACGCCCCGGCCCCTTCACCTACGGAAGGACCCAGGCTGACGGCGCCAACATGCTGGGGGACATCATCAAAAACTACGGCGGAATCATTATCTGGCGCTGCTTTGTCTACAACTGCACCCAGGACTGGCGCGACCGCAAGACCGACAGGGCCAGGGCGGGCTACGACTACTTTAAGCCCCAGGACGGAAGCTACCATGACAACGTTATCCTTCAGATAAAGAACGGCCCCATGGACTTCCAGATACGAGAACCTGTTTCACCGCTTCTTGGGGGCCTTACAAAGACCAACCAGATGCTGGAGGTTCAGATTGCCCAGGAGTACACAGGGCATCAGATAGATCTGTGTTACCTCATTCCTCTGTACAAGGAAGTGCTGGATTTTCACACCCATTGTGATCAGGAAAAAGATACTGTGGCTGACGTTGTAAGCGGCCGCACCATGGGCAATACATTAGGCGGAATGGCGGCCGTAATAAACACCGGAAACGACCTGAACTGGACCGGTAACGATCTGGCAGCGGCCAACCTCTACGGATTCGGAAGACTTGCCTTTGATACAGACCTTAGTGCCGAAGAGATAGCAAGAGAGTGGATCGCCATGACCTTCGGGCTTCCGAAGAAGGAGGAAGATGTCCTCTGCAATATGCTCCTCAGGTCAAGAGAGATTTACGAGAAATATACCAGCCCCCTTGGAATAGGCTGGATGGTGAATCCCATGGGACACTACGGCCCCAGCGTTGACGGCTACGAGTATTCAAGATGGGGAACCTACCACAGGGCGGACCATCTGGGAATCGGCGTAGACAGAACCGAAAACGGAACGGGGTACTGCAATCAGTACTACGAAGAGAACGCGAAGATGTACAGCGATCCAAAGACCTGCCCCGAGGAGCTGGTTCTTTTCTTCCATCATCTTCCCTACACCTATATGCTAAAGACGGGAAAGACCCTCATTCAGCACATCTACGACAGCCACTTTGAGGGTGAAGAAGAGGCCCGGGGACTTGCCGATGATTGGGACAGCCTTAAGGGAGTGATTCCCGAAGATTCCTTCAAAAGGGTAAAAGAAAGGTTCGACCTTCAGCTTGACAACGCCAGAGAGTGGAGAGATCAGGTGAACTCCTACTTCTACAGAAAGAGCGGCATTGCCGATGAAAAGGGCCGAACCATATATTAGCTGAGAGGGATTTCCTTGTGATATCTCACCCTGCCCGGTTTGAGAGCTGATACTGCTTGGGCGACATTCCGATCTGCTTGGAAAAGCGCCTTGAAAAACTGGAGTAATTATTGTATCCCACCATGAAGCACACATCGTAGGGAGAGTTGTTCTGAAGCAGCAGCTTCTGGGCAAGAGCAATCTTCTTGGCGTTTATGTAGTGCTTCAGGGAATCTCCGGTGGCATCTGAAAAGACACGGCTTAGGTGGTCACTGCTGTAGTGAAGATCTGCCGACATGGTGCTGATGGTAATGTCCTCCGTTAAGTGGGTGTCGATGTAGTCCAGGACCTTTGCCACCGCGGCGGGCATGGAACTGCTCTTTTTCTGGGGCGGGACATTCTCCGAGTACTTGCAGGTAAGAAGCAGGAACTCGGCAAGATAAGCCTTTGCCAGGATGCTGTGGCCGTAGCTTTCACTGTGGAGGGCTTCCTCCAGATTTTTGGCCACCTGGATAAACTTTGAAATGGACTCCTCCGGGATTCTTAAATGATTCATATTTGCGGAGTCGGTGCTTCTGAAAAGAGTGCTGAAGTCCGTTTCCGCATCACCAAGATTCTTAAGATATTCATACTGGATGTTTATGACAATCCTCTCATAACCGCTGACATCCTCAAGGTCCACACCGTGGAACACCAGAGGACTTACAAAGAAGATGTCTCCCGGTTTCATTTTAAAAATGTCAGGCTCGATCATGAGGTTGACGTCGCCATCAAGGAAAAGAACTATCTCGTATCCGTCATGATTGTGGACGGTACTGATATCGGACTTGTCTACACGAGCCTTCTTGTGCTCGCAGATGATCTCGCTGTCGATCACTGTATACGGGAAGTTCAGACACTTTTTCATACTCCTCCTTACAACACGGGAAAAGAGATTGTGCATTTTATATCGGATAATGCAAAAAATATACTGCTTTTTGTGTATTTATTTTAAAATCCCGCGCTTATGATAAATATATAGCATTGAATTGGGGAAATATCAACAAGTATTAAGTGAAATTTAGACCTGCTGGGGGTAAAAGTGTCCAAGATAAGTTTCGATAACAGGTTAATGTTCACTTACGAATCCAAGTCTTTTCCCGGAGTAAATAAGGTGGCGTCACTGGTAAGACAGGACATATTTCTGGTTACAGGATTTCATGCCGGTGAGTACACAAAGGGCACAAAGTGCAGAAACCTTATCATCTACGGAACCGTGGACAAGAGCGACTACCTTAAGGAGCTTGAAGAAAACGGACTTTTGGACCTGGAACAAGTGAGGGGGAAATGGGAAGTCTACAGCTTTCAGGTGATAGATAAGCCCATGGATGGCGTGGACCACGCAGTAGTCATCGCAGGAAGCGATAAGCGGGGAACCATCTACGGACTGTTTCATCTATCGGAGCTTCTGGGTGTTTCGCCCCTGATCAACTGGAATCATGTATTACCAAGGAAAAAGAAAAACGTCCGGCTTACAGACGAGGCCAACATGGTCAGCAAAGAGCCATCTGTAAAATATCGCGGATTTTTTATAAATGACGAATGGCCCGCCTTCGGAAACTGGGCCACAGAGCACTTCGGCGGAATAAATGCAAAGTGCTACGAGAGAATTTTTGAACTGCTCCTTAGGCTTAAAGGCAACTACCTGTGGCCGGCCATGTGGAATTCCAACTTCAGCATGGATGGACCCGGACTTGAGAGCGCAAGGCTTGCAGATGAATACGGAGTGGTGATGAGCACCTCCCACCACGAGCCCTGCATGAGAAGCGGCGAGGAGTACCGGCTGCTTAGAGGTGAGAACTCCATCTACGGAGACGCCTGGGACTTTAGAGCAAACAGAGAGGGAATAACCCGTTTCTGGAGAGACGGACTTCTTAGGAACAAGTCCTTTGAAAATGTGATAACCCTGGGAATGCGAGGGGAGAGAGATTCAAAGATCCTTGGAGAGGATGCCTCTTTAAAGGACAACATAGATCTGATACGGGATGTGGTTAAGACTCAGAATGATCTCATCAGGGAGACCGTTGACGAGAACCTCGAAAACGTTCCGCGGCAGATAGTTCTTTTCTCCGAGGTGGAAGAGTTCTTCTACGGGGATGAGAAAACAGAAGGTCTTATGAACGACCCGGAGCTCAAGGACGTAACACTGATGCTCTCGGACAACAACGTAGGTTATACAAGGACCCTTCCGGGAAAAGATATAGCGGATCACCCCGGTGGATTCGGAATGTATTACCACATGGATATGCACGGGGGACCTTACTCCTTCAAGTGGATAGGCTCCACCTACCTCCCCAGAGTCTGGGAGCAGATGAGCGCAGCATACGAGTTCGGAGTAAGAAAGATCTGGGTCACAAACGTTGGTGACATAGGAACCCAGGAACTTGGACTTTCCTATTTCCTGGACCTTGCATATGACATAGATAAGTGGGGCGGAAGCGATGCTTCCATCACACAAAAGTACATGGACTTGTGGGCCGAGAGGCAGTTTGAGGGAATGCTCCCCATGGCCTCAAGGAACAAAGTAAAGAAGATCCTCTGGGATTACACGGGACTACTTGAAAAGAGGCGCCACGAGATCATGAACACGGATGTTTATCATCCGCTGCATTTCGGCGAAGCTGACAGGATACTGGAGGTCAGCGATGGGGTACTTAAGGAAGCTGCAGCTCTCAAAAAGAAGATAAGTGAAGAGAATCTGTCAGCCTTCATTTCCCTTTTGTATTATCCGGCCTGCGGAACCGCCAATCTCATGAAGATGTGGATACTGGCCGGAAGAAATGAGCTTTTTGCAAGGCAGAACCGGATCGAAGCCAATAAACTGGCAGATGAAGTTGATAAGTGCGTCGCCTTGGATGCCGCACTCATCGATGAATACGAAACGGTGGATGGCGGATTCTATAAGGGCTTTGGAAAGTCAGAGCATGTGGGCTTCGTCAACTGGAACGAGGAGGACAACAAGTATCCCGTAAGGCACCTGGTATACGGAGCAAACTCCCCCAGGATGCTGGTTTCAAGAGCTGATGACGAGCATTACATGACAGGCCTTGAGTGGAACGATCATCCCCAGACCTGGGAAGACATGCTAAGACCCGATGTAAGTTCCATAGACTTTGACATCATAAACGGCAGTGAGAAGCCTTATAAATTCAGGATCCACAACGATTGCAGCTGGCTCAGCTTCTCCAAAACAGAGGGAGAAGTAAAGGCAAGAGAACGGATAAGGCTTTCCGCCGACAAAGAACTTCTGTCGGACAAGGCAATCGGACATTTCGAGGTAGAGGGCATCGGGATAGGGACCGCAAAGGTAACAGTGGCTGCGGCATCCGGCGATGTTCCACCGGGATTATATATTGAAAGCGACGGCTGTATCTGCATCGAAGCCGAACACTTTTTTGCCCGGAAAGATACACCTAAAGGGTCCTTCAAGGTCCTTGCTCCCTACGGAAGAAGCGGAAGTGCCGTAAAGGTTTTCCCGGTTACATCGGACTTTAGGGATGCAAAGAGAAGGCCGGGACTGGAATACAGGTTTTATGCGTCCCGGGACGGTGAGTATGAGCTGATCTTCGAGCTGGCACCTACAACGCCTGTAACCTTCAGGCCCGAGCAGTTTCTGGGATTTGCCTTAAACGGAGGAAAGACGCAGGTCATCAACACCGTAAGGCAGCCGGAGATACCTTTTTTCCAAAGTGCCCAGTGGGCTAAGGAAGCAAAGGACAATGTAAAGAAGGCAGAGACCACCGTCAGATGCCAAAAAGGGGAGAACAGACTTATGTTCTTTGGCATGAGCCCCGGGATAGTTCTTGAGAGGATCATCCTGGTGCAAAAGGGGGTTGAGATCCCGAAGTCCTACCTGGGACCAAGGGAAAGCTATATAAGGATTTTTGAGGAGGAAGGAAATGAGTAAACAAGCCGGGACCCGGTCAAAAGTAAGCTTCGGCGTCTACATGAAGAAATACTGGCAGCTGTACGCAATGCTGGCACTGCCTCTGATCTATCTTCTGGTCTTCAAGTATGCGCCAATGATCTACGTACAGATCGCCTTTAAGAAATACAGTCTTGTGGAGAGTGTGTGGAAGCTTCCCATTGCGGCCAATCACGGATGGGAATACTTCATCAAAGCTTTCCAGAACAACGACTTTAAGTATGCACTCAGAAACACTCTGACACTGAATCTGCTGGATCTTATATTCGGATTCCCGGCACCTATCATATTTGCACTGATACTGAACGAGCTGTGCTTCCAGCGTTACAAGAAGGTTGTGCAGACCATCGCCTACATGCCCCACTTCCTTTCGTGGGTCATCATCTACAGCTTGGCTCTGCAGCTTCTTGCACCTAACGACGGCCTTGTAAACATGGTCATCGCAAAGCTTGGCGGAACAGCCATTCCTTTCCTTAACGATGAAGCACACTGGATCGGAAGCTACATCGGATTCGGTATCTGGCAGAACTTCGGATGGGGCTCCATCGTATATCTGGCATCCATTGCCGGAATCAACCCCGAGCTCTACGAGGCGGCAGCCGTTGACGGAGCCGGACGTTTCAGGAAGATGTGGCACATCACTCTTCCCGGGATCAAGCCCACCATCGTGGTACTGCTTATCATGAGCCTTGGTAATATCCTTGGCGGCGGCTTTGACAGGCCTTTCGCTTTCCAGAACAACCTGGTAATGAAGGTTGCCGACGTTATCGCAACTTATGTTTATCGAGTAGGTATCAAGGGACTTCAGTTCTCCCTGACAACAGCCGTAGGTCTTTTCCAGTCGGTTGTAGGTGTGTTCTTCCTGCTGATGGCTAACTTTATCTCCCGCAGACTTGGCGAGAGAGGAATCTGGTAAGGGGGGATAAAGAGATGAAAGTAAAATCAAGAGCTGATAAAGCCTGGGACATGGTATTTGTGATCTTCTGCTTCATAGTGAGCCTGATGTGCATCATCCCGATGCTGAACCTGTTGGCAAAGTCCCTCAGCGGAACTGATTTCCTTGTAAGGAATGAGGTATATCTTTTGCCCAAGGGCCTTAACTTCAAGGCGTACTCAACGGTACTTAAGGATCCCAAATACATAAGAGCATTCGTTTGGACAGTATTTCTTACCATCGTATGCACCATCGCTTCTCTTACAATGACAACCCTTTGTGCGTACCCTCTTATCTTTGAACACCTCAAGGGAAGAAAAGCGATCAACGTATTCATAACAATAACAATGTTCTTCAATGCGGGAACAATCCCCAACTACCTGCTGATGCAGAAGCTCCACCTTTTAAGTAATCCTCTGGTTCTTATCATTCCTGGAGTCATGAGCGTTTACAACATGATCATCATGAGGAGTTTCTTCTACGGCATCCCGGACAGCTTAAGGGAATCCGCGGAGATTGACGGAGCGAGTCTTTTCAGGATACTGATAAACATTTACCTGCCCCTTTCAAAGCCTGTAATGGCTACACTGGCTCTTTTCTATGCGGTAGGAAGATGGAACGGTTACTCAGATGCCCTGATGTACATGAGAAATGACAAGTACTACACACTGCAGCTTCTTCTGTACAACATCATCAACAACATAAATCAGGTGGAGGTTGCCACCCAGGAGGGCTTCTCAGCTCCGGGACTTTCGGCATCCTTAAAGGCGGCCATCGTAATGTTCTCAACGATTCCGATCCTGTGCATTTACCCGTTCCTGCAGAAGTACTTTATTCACGGCGTAACGCTTGGTGCGGTAAAAGAGTGAGAACCTGCTGAGGTTTTGTCGAAGCTGGTTCGAACCTTGTTCCGGCGAGCCTGCTTGCAGGCGAGAGCGGAACTTCCTTGTTGGCAGTTATTTAATCAATTCACATATAAATAAAAACGGAGGTAGAGTTATGAAGAAAAAGGTATTATCAATGTTTCTTGCATCTGCAATGGCCCTTTCAATAGTTGCCTGCGGATCATCAAACGGCGGAGCAGCTACTGAATCTCAGCCCGCTGCT
The DNA here is from genome assembly GCF_000526935.1 of Butyrivibrio sp. FCS014. GTDB lineage: Bacteria > Bacillota > Clostridia > Lachnospirales > Lachnospiraceae > Butyrivibrio. The sequence continues at coordinate 59,849 of NZ_JAHA01000013.1, forward strand.
ACCGAGGCTGCACCTGCAGCTACAGAGACACAGGCAGAGGCACCTGCAGCTGAGCCTGAGACAGCATCAGAGCTTACAGACGGTAAGTTCGCTGACACAAGAAAGATCACAGTTGAGATCTACGACAGAGGAAATGACGGCGGTTCAGATCCTGAGAACAACATGTACACAGAGTACATCAAGAAGGGCATGCTCGAGGAGCACAACGTAGAAGTAACCTTCAAGAAGGTTCCCAGATGGACAGAGGTTGATGATATCAACAACCTTCTTGCAGCAGGAGAGGCTCCCGACATCTGCGTAACATACAGCTATCCTACAGTTCTTACCTACGCTCAGATGGGCGGCGTTATCGATCTGTCAGAGCTCATTGAGCAGTACAAGGCAGATACACCCAACCTTTGGGCATGGCTCGGCGACCAGAACATGCTCTGGGACAAAGATCCCAAGACCGGCACAGTTTGGGCACTTGAAGGAAGACGTGCAGAGCAGCAGAGAATCGTTACTTTCGTTCGTCAGGACTGGCTTGATAAGCTTAACATGAAGGCTCCCACAACAACTCAGGAGTTTGAGGACATGCTTATTGCCTTCAGAGACAACGCAGATACTCTTCTTGGAAAAGACGCATCCAAGATGGTTCCTTTCTCAACAAGCTATGATGTAGGCTGGAGAGCTTCAAACATCATCACATCCTTCATGGACCCTAACATCACAGACAAGGAATACTACATCAACGGATTCGATGACAGAGCAGTTACACAGGCAGCTACAAAGGATGCTGTTAAGCTCCTTAACAAGTGGTACAACGAAGACCTTATGTGGAAGGATTTCGCTCTTTACGGAAGCGGAGACACAACTGAGGATGATATGATCAAGGCCGGCTATGTTGGCGCATTCCAGCACAATTGGGATTATGTATTCAGAAACGGTGAAGATGCCATCAACTCCAACCTTCAGAGAAACGTTGGCGAAGACGCTAAGTTCGTTCCTGTAGACTGCTTCCAGAATTCAGAAGGCAAGTATGCTAAGTGGCTCTATTCTTCAGCAGGCGACAGAAAGCTCTTCTTCCCTACAACAAACACTGAGCCTCTTGCATCACTTCTTTACCTTGACTTCATCTCAAAGCCTGAGACCATCAAGTACCTCCAGGCAGGTGAGGAGGGTGTTACACACGAAGTTCTTGACAGCGGTGCTATCCAGATCATCGCAGCAGAAGGCGATGCAATCCAGAACTCAGGTAAGAACATCGACTACACAATCACATGTAACGGAACATACTTCGGTGATCAGAAGCTTGCTGACCTTTCAATCGCTTATGGTTATGCCGGACAGGATCCTGAGCTTGTAAGCGCAGCTGACAAGATTTCAAAGGCTGACGGACTTGAGCCCAAGAACGTTAACGTTGGTGTTATCGAGGCTGAGGCCGGTGTAGGCGATACACTTTCAGCTAAGAGAGATCAGGTTTACGATCAGGCAGTAGTTGCTTCAGAAGCTGACTTCGATTCTGTTTGGGAGGCAGGCATTGCAGATTACCTCTCAGCAGGCGGACAGGCAATCATCGACGAGCGTACAGCTAAGTGGGCTGAGTACTTCGGTGATTCCGATATGCTTCCTTAACTTTCGGGTTTACTCTTTTTACTCATAGATACCCTACACAAAGGGGGCTGCATCTTACGGTGCGGCTCCTCTTTTTTGGTAATAAGATGACAAGATGTGATAAGAAAAACCACGCCCTGTAGCATAAACTAGTATTTGTAAGAATAACCTTTTTTCAACATTACATAGACAAAGGGGTATGCAATGAACAGAGAAGAAGCAAGAAAGCGGGCAAAAGAGCTGGTGGCACAGATGACTGTAGAGGAGAAGGCTTCACAGCTTCGCTATGATTCACCGGCCATAGACAGGCTTGGAGTTCCGGCCTACAACTGGTGGAACGAGGCTCTCCACGGAGTGGCAAGAGCGGGTTCAGCCACTATGTTCCCACAGGCTATCGCCCTGGCGGCAACCTTTGACACAGACCTTATGAAAGAGGTGGGAGAGGTCATCGCCACCGAGGGCCGTGCCAAGTACAACGAACAGTCAAAAAGAGGTGACAGGGACATCTACAAGGGTCTCACCTTCTGGTCACCCAACGTTAATATTTTCCGTGATCCCAGATGGGGCAGAGGTCATGAGACCTACGGAGAGGACCCCTTCCTTACAGGAACTCTTGCGGTTCCTTTCATTGAGGGTATCCAGGGAGACGGTGAGTACATGAAGGCAGCAGCCTGCGCCAAGCACTTTGCGGTTCACTCAGGACCTGAGGGAGAAAGACATTTCTTTGACGCCAAGGCTTCAAAGAAGGACCTGGAGGAGACCTATCTTCCCGCATTTGAGACCTGCGTAAAGGATGCCAAGGTTGAAGCCGTAATGGGTGCTTACAACAGAACCAACGGCGAGCCCTGCTGCGCCAACAAGCCTCTCATGGTTGACACCTTAAGAGGAAAATGGGGCTTCCAAGGACACTTCGTATCCGACTGCTGGGCAATCCGCGACTTCCACGAGAACCACAAGGTTACCGCAACAGCAGAGGAATCAGTTAAGCTTGCCCTTGAGATGGGATGCGATGTGAACTGCGGATGTACCTATCAGAAGATGATGAACGCCTACAGAGCAGGCCTTATCACAGAGGAGCAGATCACGGAGTCTGCAGTAAGACTCTTTACCACAAGGTTCCTGCTTGGAATGTTCGACAAGACCGAGTACGACAATATTCCTTTCACTGTAGTTGAGTGCGACGAGCACCAGAAGATCGCTCATAAAGCGGCAGCAGAGAGCATAGTTCTTCTTAAGAATAACGGCCTTCTTCCTCTTGATAAGTCTAAACTTAAGACCATCGGAGTGGTTGGTCCCAATGCCGATTCAAGAATCGCCCTTATGGGTAACTACCACGGAACCGCTTCAAGATTCGTAACGGTTCTCGAGGGTATCGAGGACAAGGTCGGAAGTGATGTGAGAGTTCTTTATTCAGAAGGTTGTGATCTCTGGAAGCCGAACCTCAGCAACCTCTCCGATCAGGATTATCCTGACAGACTTTCCGAGGTTCAGACCGTTGCCGATTACTCGGATGTAATGGTTGTGGTTGTGGGACTTGATGAGAACCTGGAAGGAGAAGAGGGAGATGCAGGCAACCAGTTTGCATCGGGAGACAAGATCAACCTTGAACTTCCCATTCCCCAGAGACAGCTCCTTAACTCGGTTCTTGACTGCAACAAGCCTACAATAGTCATCAACATGTCCGGCAGTGCCATCAACCTTGGAGTTGCCCAGGAGAAGGCAGCAGCCGTTATCCAGGCCTGGTATCCCGGCGCAAGGGGCGGTCAGGACGTAGCAGATATACTGTTCGGTGATGTTTCACCTTCAGGCAAGCTCCCTGTGACCTTCTATCATTCAACCGAGGAGCTTCCCGACTTCAAGGATTACTCCATGAAGAACAGGACCTACAGATACTTTGAGGGAGAGCCCCTGTATCCCTTCGGATACGGACTTACCTACGGCAAGTGCTGTGTTAAGGACATGAGCGTTGAGCCTGTAAAGGACGACAAGGGTGAGTTTGCGGGAGCGGTTGTAAAAGTTACCGCTGTAAACGAAGGCTCTTTTGAGACTGATGACGTTGTTCAGGTTTATGTCAAGGACACCGGATACGAGCTTGCCATTCCGAATCCCTGCCTTTCCGGATTCAGGAGAGTACATCTCCTTCCGGGAAAAGAGACATCGGTGGAGATCAGACTGGACAGAAGGGCATTTACCTCCGTGGACGAAGAGGGTAACAGACAGCTCTTTTCCCATGATTTCAAGGTATTTGCAGGCATGTCACAGCCCGATAAGAGGTCAGAGGAACTCACCGGTATCAAGTGCATTGAGAAAGATGTACAGATATAATTATAAACAAATACAAGTGTTGTAAAATTGAATAGAAAAACCGCTGTTTTTTCTGCAAATTTGTAATGTTGTATTTTAAGTTGTATTATTATATATTTTTTTTGACACGTAAATTTTATGCGTGAGATGGGGGTATAGTATGAAATATCTTATTGGAATCGATGTTGGAACTTCAGCTACCAAGACAGTTCTTTTTGATGAGAACGGTGGCGTTGTTGCTGAGAGAGCTTATGAGTATCCCATGTACACTCCCCAGAACGGATGGGCAGAGCAGGATGCCAATGACTGGAAGAAAGCCAGCCTTGAGACCGTTGCAGCTGTAGTTAAGGAAGCTGTCGAGGGCGGCAAGGTGGCAGATCCTGCAGACATCAAGGGAATCGGAATCTCAGGACAGATGCACGGACTGGTAATGCTGGACGAGGCGGGAGAGGTCATCAGACCTTCAATTATCTGGTGCGACCAGAGAACCGGCGCCGAGGTTGAGGAGATGCTGAAGATCATGCCCAGAGAGAAGTGGATCGAGATCACAGCCAATCCGCCTCTTACAGGCTGGACCGCAGCCAAGATCCTCTGGGTACGCAACAATGAGCCGGAGAACTATGCAAAGTGCAGACACATTCTTTTGCCCAAGGATTACATCAGATATGTGCTGACAGGCGAGTTTGCCACAGAAGTTTCCGATGCATCGGGAATGCAGCTCATGGATGTTGCAAAGCGCGACTGGTCACAGGAAGTGCTGGATAAGCTGAATATCGACAGAGGACTCCTCGGCAAGATGTATGAGTCCTGCGAGGTTACGGGAACTCTTTTACCTGAGGTTGCTAAAGAGCTTGGCCTTACAACAGATACCGTGGTTGTAGGAGGCGCAGGCGACAATGCGGCAGCCGCTGTGGGAACCGGTGTTGTAAGAGAGGGCACAGCCTTCACCACCATCGGAACTTCCGGAGTTGTATTTGCACACACAGACAAGGTCAGCATCGACCCCAAGGGCCGTGTACATACCTGCTGCTGCGCGGTACCGGGAGCATGGCACATCATGGGAGTTACGCAGGCAGCGGGATTTTCACTGAAGTGGTTCAGGGATAACTTCTGCCAGAGTTATATAGAAGAAGCCAAGGAAAAGGGAGTTGATCCCTATGACCTTATAAATGCAGACATTGAGACAGTTCCCGTTGGAAGCGACAGGCTTATCTATCTGCCTTACCTTAACGGCGAGAGAACACCTCACCTTGATGACAAGGCAAGAGGAGTATTCTTCGGACTGTCAGGCATTCACACCAGAAAGCATCTGCTTCGTGCGGTAATGGAGGGTGTTTCCTATTCCCTTTGCGACTGCAACGATATCCTGAATGAGATGGGCATCAAGGTTAAAGAGATGATGGCCTGCGGCGGCGGCGGTAAGAGCAAGATCTGGAGACAGATGCTCTCAGACCTGTACGGCTGCAAGGTTGCAACCATCAACCAGGAGCAGGGTCCTGCCCTTGGAGTAGCTATTCTGGCAGGCGTAGGAGCCGGCGTATATGCCAGCGTTCCCGAGGCAGCAGACAAGCTGATCACCAAGGCCAAAGAAACAGAGCCCGTGGCAGAGAATGCTGAGAAATATGCCAAGTACCACGCGCTTTACAAGAAGCTTTACACAGATCTTAAAGAGGACTACAAGGAACTTGCAAATCTGTGATAAGAGAATAACATTTCACAAGTTAAGCGACCGGATGTCGCAGGAAAGGGGATTATTATGATCAACATGCCAGAGGTAAAAATCGGACTGGTTGCAGTGAGCAGAGACTGCTTCCCTGCATCACTTGCAGTAAACAGAAGAAAGGCTCTTATGGAAGCCTACAAGAAGAACTACAACGACAAGGACGTTTATGAGTGCCCTGTATGTATCATCGAGAGTGAGACACAGGCTATGGAAGCTCTTGAGGATATCAAGAAGGCCGGATGTAACGCTCTTTGCGTATATCTTGGAAACTTCGGACCTGAGATCTCAGAGACACTGATCGCTGAGAAGTTTGACGGACCTGTAATGTTCTGTGCAGCAGCAGAGGAGTCACAGAACGACCTTATCGACGGAAGAGGAGATGCTTACTGCGGAATGCTTAATGCAAGCTACAACCTCCACCTTCGCGGAGTAAAGGCTTATATTCCCGAGTATCCCGTTGGCACAGCAGAGGGCTGCGCTAAGATGATCAACGAGTTCGTGCCCATCGCAAGAGCTATCTACGGCATTTCAAACCTCAAGGTTATTTCATTCGGACCTCGTCCCATGAACTTCCTTGCATGTAACGCACCTATTCAGCAGATCTACAACATCGGCGCAGAGATCGAAGAGAACTCAGAGCTTGATCTTTTCGAGAGCTTCAACAAGCATGCCGGTGATTCCAGAATTGCAGATGTTGTTAAGGATATGGAAGCTGACCTTGGCGCAGGCAACAAGAAGCCTGAGATCCTTGAGAAGCTTGCTCAGTACGAGATCACACTCCTTGACTGGATCGAGGAGCACAGAGGCAGCAAGAAGTTTGTCTGCATCGCCGGCAAGTGCTGGCCTGCATTCCAGACACAGTTTGGTTTCGTTCCCTGCTATGTAAACTCAAGACTTACAGGCCGTGGAATCCCTGTATCCTGCGAAGTAGATATCTACGGTGCGATCAGTGAGTTCATCGGAACCTGCGTATCTGAAGACGCTGTTACACTTCTTGATATCAACAACTCTGTACCTGAGGATATGTACAACGAGTCCATCAAGGGTAAGTTCGACTACAAGCACACAGATACATTCATGGGCTTCCACTGCGGAAATACCTGCACAAGCAAGCTTTCAAGCTGCGAGATGAAGTTCCAGAGAATCATGGCTCGTAACCTTCCCGAGGAAGTTACACAGGGAACTCTTGAAGGCGACATCGCTCCCGGCGAGATCACTTTCTACAGACTGCAGAGCACATCCGACAATCACCTTCGTGCATACCTTGCAGAGGGCGAAGTTCTCAACGTTCCCACAAGATCTTTCGGTGGTATCGGTGTATTCGCTATTCCTGAGATGGGAAGATTCTACAGACACGTACTTATCCAGAACAACTTCCCTCACCACGGTGCCGTAGCATTCGGACACTTCGGAAAGAGCCTGTTCGAGGTATTCAAGTACCTGGGAGCAGAGACCATCGGCTACAACCAGCCCGCATCTCTGCCTTATCCCACAGAGAATCCTTTTAAGTAATTTTTGATCCTTCTGCTTTTTGAAATAATATGAAAGCCCCGGAGTCCTGCCTTGGCGCAGACTCCGGGGCTTTTGTATCGCGCGGAAGCGCGCGACTTCTTTTGGACTTACCCTGCTGAATTTGGTGACATTTTTGCCGGAGCAGGGCGAAATAATACCATCAGCGCTATATATCGCGAGTAGTATTACTTTGATGGCTTTTTTCCCTGAATTTTAAGGGTTTTCCATGGTGGCGGTAATACTACGGCGCATATATGATCGCTATAGTATTACTTTTGTAATACCATAAGCCAAATAAAAGAGGTGATGGTATTATTTCCGCGTTATCGTCATAACGCCACAGCGCCTAAACACCTCAGCACCCCGGTTTAGTTCGAGAAATAATGCGTGATCATCCGTTTCACCTCCAATATACTCAATGGATACTGGAGGGTTTCATAAGTCACTATCAGATTAACTCCGGGGATATACCCGTTTTTGATGTATGTCCTTAATTTGTTTATCGCTTTGTTTCTGTATTTGGGATCATCCATCTTCCCGAAGTGCTCCCAGTAGATCGGGTTTTTATGTCCTGTTTTTATGGTGAAATCAGGATATATCGAAGTGCTTTCTATTTCCAATGCGCACTCGTATCTGTAAGGGATACCTGCCTCATACAGGGCAGCAGCAATGATTGCTTCTGATTTTGACCTGACCTTGTCACCCTTTGGGGCATCGTGTATCAGTTCCTCTTCGTAATCTGTTTTTCTGTCATAATCCTCGTACTCCCATTTATCTTCTGACAAAAGCACGCTGTAGGGCGAGTCTTTTTGCAGCAGTGACCTGTAATCCCGCTGTTTTCTGACCCTCAAATATGCGGAAAGACTCCGGCACTCATTCTTTTTGTCCGCAAGCATGTCACTCAGATACCTCTTGGTTGCCAGTATTTCGGCTGTTTTGCGGTTCTCCTTATCAAGGTAGCTGCGCTTGTACTCTCCGTCAACCTTATGCTGGTGATAAAAGCGGTATTTTCCTTTGACTTTGTCAGCTATAATTGAACCTTCCGGGAATTTGCTGATTCTTTTCCCTAAAGCTTTGATCTCTTCTTCAAGAGACTGCTTCCTAGCATAGTAAAAATCTTCTATCATATTTCTCTCCTTGTATTACAATTGCAGATTGGACCCTGCCAACAGCAATGCATGTATAAAAGAATTTGTGGAATTTGCGGAAGAAAATCCAAAGAAATTTCACAAGACAGAGAAAATAATACCATAAAGAATGTTATATGCAAATCATTTTGATATAATGAACAAAATAATTGTGCACAAATCATGGGAGGCCTTTATATGAGTGATATTAAGATAGTAATTGCCGACAAAGACAGCGTCGGATATGACATGGACTACAGCATCTATGAGGAGCTGGGAGATGTCACCTACTACGATGACAAGGTGACAGAAGAGAATGCAAAAGAGCGATTGGCCGGGGCCAAGGTACTTGTGATCAACAAAAGTCAGATCACGGACAAGCTCCTGGATGATGCTCCGGACATTGAGCTTATCTGCGAGTTTGCCACCGGCTACGACAACGCCAACATTCCCGCCTGCGACAGGCACGGTGTGAAGGTTGCCAACATCAAGGGTTATTCAACACCTTCGGTTGCCCAGCACACCTTTGCAATGCTCTTTTATCTGATGGAGAACCTGCGCCACTACGATGAATTCGTAAAAAGCGGTGCTTATGCCAATCAGGATCACTTCTGCTGTCTGGACATTCCCTACAGCGAGCTTGAGGGCAAGACTTATGGAATCGTAGGAATGGGTAATATCGGAAAAAAGGTAGCTCAGATAGCCACAGCCTTTGGAGCACATGTAATCTTCTATGCATCCTCCGGACACAGCGACTGCACGGACTATGAGCAGGTGAGCTTCGACGAGCTTCTTGAGAGATCAGACGTGATTTCTCTGCACTGCCCTTTAAGCGACAGGACCAGAGATCTGTTCAATGCAGCTGCTTTTGACAAGATGAAGAAAACCGCAATCCTCATTAACGTAGCAAGAGGCGCAGTAGTAACAGAGAAAGATCTTGCGGATGCGCTCGTTGAGGGCAAGATCGCTGCCGCAGGGCTTGACGTTCTCAATCCCGAGCCCATGGCAAAAGACTCAGCTCTTTTGCAGATACAGGACAGCGGCAAGCTTATCGTAACACCGCACCTGGCCTGGGCCAGCACGGAAGCCAGAGTTCGCTGCCTGGAAGAGGTTAAGCTGAATATACAGGGATGGTTAAGCGGCCAGCCCAGGAATATAGTGAATTAAAGTAAAGGACCGTTCCCGTTAAGGGGCGGTCCTTTTGGGGGCATTGCAATAGAGTCAAGAATCTCCGTCTCACCATCTCACTCCAGCGCCTTCTGAAGCTTCTCGATAACAATCTTCAGCGCCTTGATCCTGGCGTACTTCTTGTCCACGGACTCCAGCACATACCAAGGCGCAAACGCGGTACTGGTCTTGGCGATCATCTCATCGATGGCACCCTCGTAAAGATCCCATTTCTCACGGTTTCTCCAGTCCTCGTCGGTGATCTTCCACTGCTTCTCAGGGGTGTTCTGTCTGTCATTGAAACGCTCGAGCTGGGTGTCCTTGTCGATCTGAACCCAGAACTTGATGATGACAGCGCCCCAGTCGCAAAGTTCCTTCTCGAACTCATTTATCTCATTGTAGGCTCTCTGCCAGTCGTTCTCGGAGCAGAAGCCCTCCAGCCTTTCAACCATAACTCTGCCGTACCAGGTCCTGTCGAAGATGGTGATATGCCCAGTCTTGGGAAGTCTTGTCCAGAATCTCCAGAGATAGTGCCGTGCCTTCTCGTGGGGCTCAGGGCTTGCGATAGGCTCAACCACATAGTCCCTGGGATCCAGAGCCTCCGTGATCCTCTTGATATTGCCGCCCTTTCCGGCTGCGTCCCATCCCTCGTAGGCAATGATAACGGGAATCTTCCTGCGGTAAACCTTGTTGCCAAGATCCTTAAGCTGCTTCTGGAGCCTGTTTAACTCCTCATCGTACTCCTCATCTGAAAGCTTCTTTCCCTCCAGCGGAATATCGGCAAGCTTGTCCACCTTCTCCATGGGGAACGTGTTCTGAAGAATCGGAACATTCATTTTCTGATTCTTGAGAGCGATGTCGATCCCCTGATTAAGAAACTGCAGAACCTGAAGCTCCGCCCACTTCTTGTCAGAGGCGTCGATTATGTACCAGGGTGCCCTTGACTGATTGGTGTCACCGAGATACCGCTCGAAAACCTCAAGACACCTGTCATAATGCTTGTTCTGCAAAAGATCGTCTTTATCCACGCGCCAGCTGGTATCCTTGGATTCCTGCAGAGTCTCCAGGCGCTTCTTCTGCTCCTTCTTTGAAATATGGAAAAAGAACTTGATAACCAGATATCCGTTATCGCAGAGCTGACGCTCAATCACATTTATTGAATGGACACGCTTTTTATAGATCTCCTCGGTGAGCTTCTCATCCAGAACGTCGTCCACCACCTCTTCCATCCAGCAGGTGTCGAAGAAGCGGAATTTGCCCGCCTCCGGAATTTCCTTAATAAACCTGTAAAGGAAGGGATATCTCTTTTCCTCGGCGCTGGGCTGCCTGTCCATGGTTGCGACCCTGAAAAATCTGGGGTCGATATTTCGGATGACTTTCCCGATGACAGCCCCTTTTCCTGCGGCATTCCAGCCCTCAAACAGGACCATTACCGGAAGCCCTGCCTCCTTTATCTTCATCTGCGATGCAAAAAGATGCGCGCGCTCTTCCTTCAGCTTCGATTTTATTTCTTCTTCAACGGGCAGTTCGGCTTTGACAAAATCCTTAAGCATGGCAGATCCTCCTATATAAAAAGTTGTCGTTTTTCTACCTATATCATAGCATAATGTTGTACAATAATCGTACGAAGGGAGTCAGATTATGGAAGCTTTGTTTTCACTTTTATTTTATGTTGCAATTATCGCTGCGGTGATTTACAAAATTAAGAAAAAAGGCGGCGTAACAGGCGCAGGGCAGCGCAGTAACATGCCACAATTCCCTGCCATGGGAAAAGAGCCGTCATCAATGCCGCATGAGCACAGAAGGGCCGGGAATTATGATACTTTTTCCGGGAAAAAGACCCATAACAGGGCCTCAGGTTCCATGCCCCACAAACATGAAACAAAAAAATATACATCCCAGGCGGATGCATCCAAGCTTCCTCCGGGATATATCCTGCTTAACGGCGAGCCCGTAAGGGTTGCCGACCTTGAGGGCAAATAAGCACTATTTCGTTGACCCGGATACCGTTTTTCCAGTATAATAAATGTTAAGAAATCTGTAAAAAACGGGGGGATCGTATGGGTAAGCATTTAAGAGGGTTATTGATCACAACAGGACTGCTCATTTCTATGGTGGCAGCCCTGTTCTTTGTTCCTGCCGCAAGTCTGCCGACAGAGGCTGTCGGTGCAGAGATTGCTGTGGGAATCGATGTTTCCAAATATCAGGGAGGCATCAACTGGCAGCAGGTCAGGGCTTCAGGAATCAGGTTTGCCATGATAAGAGTCGGCACAACCAAGAAGGGCCTTGACGAGCAGTTCGTCAATAATATCAACGGAGCAAATGCAGCAGGCGTAAGAACCGGAATCTATATCTATTCCTATGCCACAACTCCCGAAGCTGCAGCGGCAGAGGCCAATCAGGTTCTTGCCTGGATCGCTCCCTATGCAGTTACTTTTCCCATTGCAATCGATATAGAGGATTCAGTACATAAGGGACTTAATCCGGGACAGCTTCAGGCTATTGCGGATACTTTCTGCGGTATCATCAATGCCAACGGCTATGAGCCCATGGTTTACGCCAGCAGGAACTGGTTCATGGGAAGAATGCCAAACGTTGCAAGTGCAAAGTGGGTCGCTCAATACAACACAAGCTGCGATTATCCCGGTGACTACGCTATGTGGCAGTCCAGCAGCCACGGCTCCTATGCGGGAATCCCTACAAGAGTTGATGTAAACCATCTTTACACAGACTATTTTTCAAGGATAATCCCCGAGGGCTTTAACGCCTGGGGCGGACATGTATTCTATTATCACAACTATCGCAAACAGTACGGATGGATCAATCTCAGCGGAATGAGATATCATGCGGATCCCAACGGCTACATCCAGACCGGATGGTTCCAGGATGAGAGCGGTGTCTATTATCTCGATCCCAACGAGGGAGGTCTTGCAAAGGTGGGCTTTGCCGATATCGACGGAGCAAGGTTCTACTTTGATGAGAACGGAGTAAGGAGAACAGGTCTTTTGAACCTGGGAGGCACTGTATATTATGCCAATGCCGACGGCGTTTGCCAGAAGGGCTTTGTTCAGCTTGAGGACGGCATCCATTATTTTGACGATCAGTACGTAATGCATGTTGGCCTGACTCAGATCGGGGATAAGCTATACTACTTTGATGGCAACGGTGTAATGCAGACCGGAATGTTTGCTCTTGAGACAGGTAAGTACATGTTTGGCGCGGACGGTATCGCCATCAGCGGATGGTACTCCAATGAGCAGGGACAGAGATTCTACTTCGGTCCCGGCAATGCTGCTGTAGTAGGACTTCAGACAATAGACAAGGCAGTTTATCTCTTCGGCCCGGACGGAGTAATGCAAAGCGGTTGGTCAGGAGATGTTGCGGCAAGATATTATTTCGGACCTGACGGCAAGATGGTAACAGGCTGGAACGCAATTGAGGGCAGAAGCTTCTACTTTGCCGAAGACGGAAGAATGGCACTTGGTCTTTTGGGCCTGAAGGACGGCGTATATTACCTGGATCCTGCAGACGGACATCAGGTTGTAGGCTGGGTACAGCTTCCTGAGGGATGGAGATACTTTGATGCCAACAACGGACGTATGCTTGTAAAGATGACAGCGGTTCTTGATAATGTGACTTGCACCTTTGACAAGAACGGACTTCTTATAGAGCCTGCCGGATGGGTTCCCGGAACACCGGCTCCCGTTCCTGCAGATCCTGCCGATCCGGCAGCTGAGGCACCTGCAACCACAGGCTGACCGTCACTTATAAAAACATCATAAAACCAGAAGGAGACTACTGCCGGATTACTTGGCAGTAGTCTTTTAATTTTGTATAATTAATTGTAGTGTGCGTTACAATCAGGTTAATTCAAAGGAGGCCTTTTCACATGATGAGAATTGGTATGTTGACTAGCGGTGGTGATTGTCAGGCTTTGAATGCAGCAATGCGCGGCGTTGTTAAGTGTATTGCGCACAGCGGTGAGGAAGTTGAGTTCTATGGCTTCAATAACGGCTATAAGGGACTTATCTACAGCGATTTCCGTATGCTCACTTCCAAGGATTTCTCCGGTATTCTTACCAAGGGAGGAACCATCCTGGGCAGTTCCAGGACTCCGTTCAAGACCATCAGGGAACCTGACGAGAATGGGCTTGATAAAGTTGAAGCCATGAAGCAGAACTATCACAAGCTTCAGCTTGATTGTCTGGTTGTGCTGGGAGGAAACGGTTCCCAGAAGACAGCCAACCTTTTGAGCGAAGAGGGACTCAACGTGGTTTCCCTTCCAAAAACTATTGATAATGACCTGTGGGGCACAGATATGACCTTTGGTTTCCAGAGTGCCGTTGATGTGGCTACGGGAGTTATAGATAACATTCATACCACAGCTGATTCCCATGGCCGTGTTTTCATCATAGAGGTTATGGGACATAAGGTTGGATGGCTTACCCTCAACGCCGGAATGGCAGGAGGCGCTGACGTTATCCTTATCCCTGAGATCCCTTATGATATCAACAAGGTATGTGAGACCATAGAGGCAAGAGACAAGAGAGGCAGCAGATTCACCATCATTGCTGTTGCAGAGGGCGCCATCTCCAAGAAGGACGCCAAGCTCTCCAAGAAGGAATACAAGGAGAAGATGGCCAATTACAAGTATCCTTCCGTATCCTACGAGATTGCCGAGGCAATCCAGAAGAAGACAGGACACGAGGTAAGAGTAACCGTTCCCGGCCACATGCAGAGGGGCGGAGCACCGGATCCCTACGACAGAGTATTTGCGTCAAGACTGGGAGCAGAGGCAGGCAAGCTTATCCTCAAGAAGGAGTATGGCTATATGGTTGCCTACAAGAACAGAGAGATCGTCAAGGTTCCTCTTTCCGAGATCGCAGGCAAGCTTAAATATGTCTCTCCTGATGCAAGCATCATCAAGGAAGCCAAGATGCTGGGTATAAATTTCGGGGATTAATAAAAGCAGGGGCGTAAGCCCTTTGCGAGAAGTTTTGTTGGAGCAGTTTTAAATGAGTTATGTAGCACTTTACAGGAAATTCAGACCCCCGGTTTTTGAAGATGTCAAAGGCCAGGATCATATTATTACAACACTTAAGAATCAGATAAGATCAGACAGAGTCGGACATGCTTACCTGTTCTGCGGCACACGTGGAACAGGTAAGACTTCTGTTGCAAAGATTTTGGCAAAGGCAGTCAACTGCGAGAATCCCGTCGACGGAAGCCCCTGCGGCCAGTGCGAGATGTGCAAGGAAATTGCCGCCGGCAACAGCATGAACGTGATCGAGATCGATGCTGCTTCCAATAACGGTGTTGAGGACGTCAGACAGATCATCGACGAAGTATCCTATTCTCCCACCAGAGGCAAAAAGAAGGTATATATCATAGACGAGGTGCACATGCTGTCCACCGCGGCTTTTAATGCGTTGCTCAAAACTCTTGAGGAGCCGCCGGAGTATGTGCTTTTCATTCTTGCCACCACCGAGGTGCACAAGATTCCCATCACCATTCTGTCCAGATGCCAGCGCTATGATTTCCACAGGATCACCATAGACACCATTCAGGACAGGCTTCGCCAGGTTGTGGACGCGGAAGGAATCAAGGTGGATGACAAAGCCTTAAGGTATGTGGCCAAGGTCGCTGACGGTTCTATGAGAGACTCCTTAAGTCTCCTTGACCAGTGCATCGCCTTCAATTTCGGAGAGGAACTTACCTATGACAAGGTCCTTAGCGTTCTGGGGGCCGTAGACACAGCGGTATTCAGCAATCTCTTTTCCGCCCTGTATGAACAGAACGCCGATAAGGCACTGACAATTTTAGCCGAGGTGGTTATCCAGGGCCGCGAGCTGACCCAGTTTGTTAACGATTTTGTGTGGTATCTGCGAAATCTGATGCTGGTTCAGGCGTCGGATCAGATGGAGGATGTGGTGGACATATCCACCGACAACCTAAAGACACTGAAGGAGCAGGCAGCAGGAGCGGACCCCGATACGATCCTGAGATTCATCCGTGTCTTTTCCGAACTGTCATCAAGTATCAGATATGCAACTCAGAAGAGGATTCTTATAGAGATCACTTTCATAAAGCTCTGCAAGCCACAGATGGAGAAGGATGAGGACTCCCTTGAGGAGAGACTCAGAATTCTCGAGGCGCATGACGAGGAGAACAGCAAGGTTTTAAGCGGCATCAGAAGCGGGCAGATCGCTGTGGCGGGAGCCGGTGCGGCAGCCGGGAATCCCATGCCGGTCAAAGAGAAAAAAGTTCTCGAGAGAGCTGTTCCTGAGGACATTCAGAGAGTGGTCGCAGAATGGCCAAGAGCTGTCAACAAAATGGACTCACCCATGAAGCAGTATATGCAAAAGGCGAGACTCAGCATGGGCAATGACGGCAGACTCCAGATAGTGCTTGACCAAAGACCATTGGTTGAGAAGTACAGCAAGGGTGAAAGCGCAGAAGAATTCCAGAATTTTCTGGACAACATTATAGGCAAGCATGTAGAGTATGAGATGAAGTTTTTAGAGCAAAACGAGAACTTTGAAGAGCATTTTGTAAATCTGCAGGCTATAAGATTTGATATAGTAACAGAAGATGAATAAGAAAAGGAGAACCGGATAATGGCAAAACGTGGAGGATTTCCCGGCGGCGGAATGCCCGGAAACATGAGCAATCTTATGAAACAGGCGCAGAGAATGCAGCGCCAGATGGAGGAGAGTCAGAAGGAACTTGAGACAAAAGAGTTTACGGCTAAGTCCGGCGGTGGCGCTGTAGAAGCCACAGTTACAGGTTCCAAGACCTTAAAGAGCGTTGTGATCTCCCCTGATGCTGTGGATCCCGATGATGTTGAGATGCTTCAGGACATGATCGTGGCAGCAGTTAACGAAGCTATGAAACAGGCAGATGAGGCCAGCAGCGCCATGCTTGGCAAGATGTCAGGCGGCCTGGGCGGAGGATTACCTTTCTAATGGAGCTTTACAGTGGTCACATAAATCGCCTTATCGAAGAGCTGGCATCCTTGCCGGGAATAGGTGGAAAGTCCGCTCAGAGACTGGCTTTTTATCTCATAAATTTACCCAAGGACAGAGTGAAGAGACTGGCGGATTCCATCGTGGACGCCAGAGAGAATGTTCATTATTGCAAGATCTGTTATACGCTGACCGACGAGGACGTATGTCCCATATGCAGCAGAGCGGACCGCAATCACCGTATGATCATGGTGGTTGAAAATGCGCGGGATTTAGCAGCATATGAGAAGACGGGCAAGTATGACGGAGTTTATCATGTGTTACATGGAGCTATTTCACCAATGCTCGGAATCGGACCCGGGGATATCAGGCTGGCAGAGTTGATAAAGCGACTGGAGACCGAGGAAGTGGACGAGGTGATAATAGCCACAAACTCAAGTCTTGAAGGCGAAACAACCGCTATGTATATCAGTAAGCTTATCAAGCCTACGGGCATTAAAGTTACAAGGATTGCCAGCGGGGTTCCTGTCGGAGGAGACCTGGAATACATCGATGAGGTTACACTGCTGCGTGCCCTTGAAGGAAGGACAGAGCTGTAACCGGGCATACGGTAGTGTAAAGTAAATCATGAAAACAGTGAACCGTCCTAAGGAATCCACCGCAAGCGGTACCCCCCCTTAGGACCAATACTAAGGAGGTATGTGTTATGGCATTAAGTAGAGAAGCTTGGGGAGAGACACCCGGCGGAGCACCGATCATTGCGTATCATCTTACCAACAACGCCGGCGTTGAGGTGGTTGTTCTCAACTACGGCTGCACCATCAAGAACATTTTCGTTCCCGACAAAGCGGGCAACAAGGTTGACGTAGTCCTTGGCTACGACGACTGCACGGGATATTTTGACAACAGCTGTTTCTTTGGCGCTACAGTAGGACCTACAGCCAACAGAATCGCAAATGCAAAGTATACCATTGATGGAAAAGAGTTTGTGCTTCCCATCAACGATGGTCCCAACAATCTTCACACCGACATGAACAACGGATTCCACAAGAGGATCTGGGACGCTGAAGAGGGCGAAGATTTTGTTAAGTTTACCTTAAAGGCTGAGGATGGAGATCTTGGATTCTCCGGAAACAGAGTATTTGAGCTTACATTCTCACTTGGCGATGACAATGCGCTGAAGCTCCACTATCATGCAACCAGCGACGCCAAGACACTTATGAACCTCACAAACCATGCATACTTCAATCTTGGCGGCCACAATTCCGGAAGCTGCCTCGATCATGTAATGAAGATGAATTCTTCAGCATACACACCTGTCGCAAATTCACAGTCCATCCCTACAGGCGAGATCGCTACAGTAGAGGGAACACCTTTTGATTTCAGACAGGAAAAGACACTTGGAAAAGACATAGAGGCTGACAATGAGCAGCTTAAGTTTGTGGGAGGTTATGATCACAACTTTGTTGTGGACGGAGCAGACGGCTCTCTCAAGGAGTTCTGCTGCGTTTCATCACCTGCTACAGGTATTACAATGAAGTGCTGCACAACACTTCCCGGATTCCAGCTTTACACAGGCAATTATGTTAAGAACGTTCCCGGAAAAGAGGGTGCTGTTTATGACTTCAGACATGGTTTCTGCCTGGAGACACAGTTCTATCCCAACTCCGTAAATGAGCCTTCTTTCCCTGATTGCATTTTCGGACCGGACAGAGAATATGATACGGTTACAGTTTATCAGTTTGTATAACCGTTAAAGACCCGGAGGGTTATTTTGGCAGAAGTACGAGATTTTACTTCCTACGCATCCAGACTTAACAAAGGGACGGACCGGCAGGAACCTTTTGATGGAGAACCTTCTTATAAAGAAAGAATACGTAACCACAAAATAGTTGTAGTATTCAGAACAGTGGCGATCGCAGTGGCGGTCGTCCTGTTTGTTGTGCTTATCTATATAGGATGGAGAGACAAGGAGTATTCAGAGGCAGTTTTTACCCTGGGACCTTCAGTGACCAATGGTATTGATGCCAGGCTCATCAGCCTTCAGGAGAATGTTGTACAGTACAGTAAAGACGGTATCAGCTGTATCAATCCCTCAGGCACGGTTGTCTGGAACCAGACCTATGAGATGCAAAACCCCATAGCGCATACCTGCGCCGACGTGGTGGCGGTGGGTGACTACAACGGCCATACTATATATGTAAGCAATACATCCGGGGCACTTGGAGAAGTAGACACCAACCTTCCTATAAGAGATTTCTGCGTATCCGCACAGGGAGTGGTGGCTGCGGTGCTTGACGGTACCAATGTTACCTGGATCTATCTGTATGATGCCAAAGGCAATACTCTGGCAAACTTCAAAACAACAATGAAAGACAGCGGATATCCCATAGCCGTAAGCATCTCCCCCAACGGAGAGCTGCTTTGCGTTTCATATGTTTATCCGGAAGACGGATCTGTTAAGACCAGCGTTGCCTTTTTTAACTTCGGATCTGTAGGACAGAACTCTATAGATAACTATGCCAGCGGATATGATTATCCCGGTGTTGTTGTACCTTTAGTACAATTCATGAATTCAAGTTCATCCTTTGCTGTATCTGATGACAGGATGATGTTCTATTCGGGAGATCAGAAGCCTGTAAGCCAGGCTGAGATCCTGACAGGAGATGAGGAGATCCGCTCTATATATTTCAATGATTCCTATGTGGGAGCGGTGTACCCCAACAGCACCTCTGACGGTGCATATAAACTTAAGGTATATAACAGCCAGGGTGCTGAAGTGCTTACCACCTTCTTTGATATTGAGTACTCAGAGGTTGTCTTTAACGATAAACAGATCATTATTTATAATGAAGATGAGTGCATAATAGAAGATATGAACGGACACATTAAGTATCAGGGAGCATTTGAGAACCCCGTGAGAATACTGGTTCCCACTTCGGTCAGAAGCAAGTTTACTCTTGTTACCACAGACAGTGTTCAGACCATGAACCTTAAGTAGGAGAAGCAAATGTCTTTTGAGATGATTACCGGAATAGTAATCACCATCGTGGTGGTGTGTCTGTTCCTTTGGAGAATATCATACGGTACAAATAATGGCCTGTTTGCGGAAGCGGCAGGCCTTATTGCTGCAATTGCCGCCTTTGCTGCGGTCTACTACCTGGTGAATATTGCAGGCAGTGTCCTTAGCAGCAATTTCGGAAACGTTATCCCCAAGATCGGTTACCTTGTTATTGCCTTCTTTATATACAGGCTTACGACTGCCCTGGGTAATGCTCTTAGAAAGGTAAAAGAGATACCGATATTAGGAGGGATGGACAGGCTCCTGGGGGCAGTGCTTGGAGGAGTGGAAGCTTTTCTTATGGTACGTATCGTGGAATTCGTTACAGGTATTTCACTTTTTTCTCCGGTGATATTAAATTGGAACCGGTTATATGGCTATGTAAAGGCCCTGATTGCCGCATATTTACAGTGACTCTAAAGAAATTCTAAATATTTTAAAAAAGTTGTTGACATCATATTGGGGCTGTGATATTCTAAGTAAGCTGTCGCTGAGGAACAAGACAGCAAGCACCTTGACAAATAAACAGTAATGCAACCCTGAAAAATTCCAAGAGAATAATTCAGAAATGTAACAAACCAAAGTAATAACGGACAGAACAAAAAGCCAAGCTTAAAGTTCTGAACAGAATCAAACTTTTAAACGTGAGAGTTCGATCCTGGCTCAGGATGAACGCTGGCGGCGTGCCTAACACATGCAAGTCGAACGGAGATTAGACGCTGACGAGACTTCGGTCAAATCTTGTTTAATCTTAGTGGCGGACGGGTGAGTAACGCGTGGGCAACCTGCCTCATACTGGGGGATAGCAGTTGGAAACGACTGATAATACCGCATAAGCGCACAGAGTCGCATGACTCAGTGTGAAAAACTCCGGTGGTATGAGATGGGCCCGCGTCAGATTAGCTAGTTGGTAAGGTAACGGCTTACCAAGGCGACGATCTGTAGCCGGACTGAGAGGTCGGACGGCCACATTGGGACTGAGACACGGCCCAAACTCCTACGGGAGGCAGCAGTGGGGGATATTGCACAATGGAGGAAACTCTGATGCAGCGACGCCGCGTGAGTGAAGAAGTATTTCGGTATGTAAAGCTCTATCAGCAGGGAAGAAAGACTCGCAAGAGAGATGACGGTACCTGACTAAGAAGCCCCGGCTAACTACGTGCCAGCAGCCGCGGTAATACGTAGGGGGCAAGCGTTATCCGGATTTACTGGGTGTAAAGGGAGCGCAGACGGTTATGCAAGTCTGAAGTGAAACCCCACGGCTCAACCGTGGGCTTGCTTTGGAAACTGTATAACTAGAGTACTGGAGAGGTAAGCGGAATTCCTAGTGTAGCGGTGAAATGCGTAGATATTAGGAGGAACATCGGTGGCGAAGGCGGCTTACTGGACAGCAACTGACGTTGAGGCTCGAAGGCGTGGGGAGCAAACAGGATTAGATACCCTGGTAGTCCACGCGGTAAACGATGAATACTAGGTGTTGGGAACCATAGGTTTTCAGTGCCGTCGCTAACGCAGTAAGTATTCCACCTGGGGAGTACGTTCGCAAGAATGAAACTCAAAGGAATTGACGGGGACCCGCACAAGCGGTGGAGCATGTGGTTTAATTCGAAGCAACGCGAAGAACCTTACCAGATCTTGAGATCCAGATGAATGAGAGGTAATGCTTTCAGTCCTTCGGGACATCTGAGACAGGTGGTGCATGGTTGTCGTCAGCTCGTGTCGTGAGATGTTGGGTTAAGTCCCGCAACGAGCGCAACCCTTGTCCATAGTAGCCAGCAGTAAGATGGGAACTCTATGGAGACTGCCAGGGATAACCTGGAGGAAGGTGGGGATGACGTCAAATCATCATGCCCCTTATGATCTGGGCCACACACGTGCTACAATGTCGTAACAAAGGGAAGCGACCCTGCGAAGGTGAGCAAATCCCAAAAATAACGACCCAGTTCGGACTGTAGGCTGCAACCCGCCTGCACGAAGCTGGAATCGCTAGTAATCGCAGATCAGCATGCTGCGGTGAATACGTTCCCGGGTCTTGTACACACCGCCCGTCACACCATGGGAGTCGGAAATGCCCGAAGCCGGTGACTTAACCGTAAGGAGAGAGCCGTCGAAGGCAGGTCGGATAACTGGGGTGAAGTCGTAACAAGGTAGCCGTAGGAGAACCTGCGGCTGGATCACCTCCTTTCTAAGGAAAAGGAATGAAGTAGGGAGTTGTATTACTGTTTAGATGCCAAGGGCATCAAGAAATTTCCGGTGGCGATGCGCTTTGGGGTAACACCCGTTCCCATCCCGAACACGACGGTTAAGACCAAAGCGGCCGAAAGTACTATACTGGCAACGGTATGGGAGGATAGGTGGCTGCCGGATTTAAAAAAAGATTAGTGCGGGCTTATAGCTCAGCCGGTTAGAGCGCACGCCTGATAAGCGTGAGGTCGGTGGTTCGAGTCCACTTAAGCCCACTTAAGTAACCTTTCGTCATAGGGGAAAGGCCCACTTAAGCCCACTTTAATACAAAACACTAATCAAGCACCGTGGGGGTGTAGCTCAGTTGGGAGAGCACCTGCCTTGCAAGCAGGGGGTCAAGAGTTCGAATCTCTCCATCTCCACTCGCCAGCGAAGCTGGCATTTGTACCTTGAAAACCGAATACTGAAATGAAAGATTTTTTAATCAGAAGATAATCCAAGATTAACTACGATTAAGAATCGACATCGAAGATCCAGAATTAACAATGATCGCAAGATCAAAACAAAACATCTTATGGACATAACGCTATATGAACATAAGAAACGAGAACAGAAAGTTATCGAAAGATAATGGACAGTTTCTATATTGCTTAGTAAATGGTTAAGCTATATAGGGCGCAGGGCGGATGCCTTGGCACTAAGAGCCGATGAAAGACGTGATAAGCTGCGAAAAGCTGCGGGGAGCTGCAAATAAGCTATGAGCCGCAGATATCTGAATGGGGCAACCCGGCGGAGAAGACCTCCGTCATCCTTAACTGAATCCATAGGTTAAGGAAGGGAACCCGGTGAACTGAAACATCTAAGTAGCCGGAGGAAGAGAAAACAAAAGTGATTCCGTAAGTAGCGGCGAGCGAACGCGGAAGAGCCCAAACCAGGGAGCTTGCTCCTTGGGGTTCGGACTGCAGGATCGATGGAGTCGTCTAGTAGAAGCTGCAAGGAAAGGCAGCGGCAGAGAGGGTGAAACCCCCGTATACGAAAGATGACGAAGCGAGGCAGTATCCAGAGTAGGACGAGACACGTGAAACCTTGTCTGAAAGAGCGGGGACCACCCCGTAAGGCTAAATACTACTTAGTGACCGATAGCGAAACAGTACCGTGAGGGAAAGGTGAAAAGTACCCCGGGAGGGGAGTGAAAGAGAACCTGAAACCCTGTGCCTGCAAGCTGCGAAAGCCCCATATGAGGGTGATCGCGTACTTTTTGTAGAACGGTCCGGCGAGTTATGTATGGAGGCGAGGTTAAGCACTTAAGGTGAATAGCCGAAGGGAGACCAAGTCTGAAGAGGGCGTCAAGTCTTTATACATAGACCCGAAACCGGGTGATCTATCCATGGACAGGATGAAGCGGCCGTAAAAGGCTGTGGAGGTCCGAACACACATCCGTTGAAAAGGGTGGTGATGAGCTGTGGATAGGGGAGAAATTCCAATCGAACTCGGAGATAGCTGGTTCTCCCCGAAATAGCTTTAGGGCTAGCCCTGTATCATTCCTTTTGGAGGTAGAGCACTGAATATCCGCGGGGGCTTCACCGCTTACCAAAGATTATCAAACTCCGAATGCCAGTAAGGATAAGAACAGGAGTCAGACTGCACGAGATAAGTTGGGCAGTCAAAAGGGAAAGAGCCCAGATCCACGGCTAAGGTCCCAAAGTACGTGTTAAGTGGAAAAGGATGTGGGATTTCATAGACAGCTAGGATGTTGGCTCAGAAGCAGCCACACATTCAAAGAGTGCGTAATAGCTCACTAGCCGAGAGGTCCTGCGCCGAAAATTACCGGGGCTGAAACACGACACCGAAGCCTGGGGATCGGTATTATCTACGGGTAATGCTGATCGGTAGGGGAGCATTCTAAAGGGCGAAGAAACCGTACCGAAAGGAGCGGCGGAGCGTTTAGAAGAGAGAATGCCGGAATGAGTAGCGAGATGGAGGTGAGAATCCTCCAGGCCGAATATCCAAGGATTCCAGGGTAAAGCTGATCTGCCCTGGGGAAGTCGGGACCTAAGGCGAGGCCGTAAGGCGTAGTCGATGGACAGCAGGTTGATATTCCTGCACTTATGCATATCAGAACTGTGGGGACGCAGGCAAAAGGAGTGAGCCGGGAAAGGAAAGCCCGGTCCCGCAAGGGGGAGCGAACTATTAGTAGCGAAGCACTAGATATGACTGCCAAGAAAAGCCACTATTGCGTATGTATAACCCGTACCGTAAACCGACACAGGTGGATGAGGAGAGAATCCTAAGGCCGACGGGAGAAGCATTGTTAAGGAACTCGGCAAAATGTCCCCGTAACTTCGGGATAAGGGGAGCCCACCTAAGACGTGGGCCGCAGAGAAGAGGCTCAAGCAACTGTTTAGCAAAAACACAGGTCTATGCGAAACCGAAAGGTGAAGTATATGGGCTGACGCCTGCCCGGTGCTGGAAGGTTAAGAGGAGAGGTTAGCGCAAGCGAAGCTTTGAATTTAAGCCCCAGTAAACGGCGGCCGTAACTATAACGGTCCTAAGGTAGCGAAATTCCTTGTCGGGTAAGTTCCGACCCGCACGAAAGGCGTAATGATTTGAGCACTGTCTCGGCAATGCACCCGGTGAAATTGAAGTACCAGTGAAGATGCTGGTTACCCGCGCCAGGACGGAAAGACCCCATGGAGCTTTACTCCAGGTTGATACTGGGAGCCGGTATTGTATGTACAGGATAGGTGGGAGACTAAGAAACAAGGACGTCAGTCTTTGTGGAGTCGCTGTTGGGATACCACCCTTATGATGCTGGTTTTCTAACCAAGGATCCTGAATCGGGTCCGGGGACAATGTCTGCCGGGGAGTTTGACTGGGGCGGTCGCCTCCGAAAGGGTATCGGAGGCGCTCAAAGGTTCCTTCAGAATGGACGGAAACCATTCGCAGAGTGCAAAGGCATAAGGGAGCCTGACTGTGACACCGACGGGTGGAACAGATACGAAAGTAGGACTTAGTGATCCGGTGGTATGAAAGTGGGATTGCCATCGCTCAACGGATAAAAGCTACCCTGGGGATAACAGGCTTATCACTCCCAAGAGTTCACATCGACGGAGTGGTTTGGCACCTCGATGTCGGCTCATCGCATCCTGGGGCTGTAGCAGGTCCCAAGGGTTGGGCTGTTCGCCCATTAAAGCGGTACGCGAGCTGGGTTCAGAACGTCGTGAGACAGTTCGGTCCCTATCCGGCGCGGGCGTAGGATATCTGAGAGGAGCTGTCCTTAGTACGAGAGGACCGGGATGGACGGACCGCTGGTGTATCAGCTGCACCGCCAGGTGCATAAGGCTGGGTAGCCACGTCCGGAAGGGATAAACGCTGAAGGCATCTAAGCGTGAAGCCCCCCTCAAGATGAGATATCCCTCCTTTATGGAGTAAGACCCCTTGGAGAGTACGAGGTTAGATAGGCACAAGGTGTAAGCACGGTAACGTGTTCAGCTGATGTGTACTAATAGGTCGAGGGCTTATCCAATTAGCAGGTAGAGACAATGGTTTTTCGAGATTTCAGTGTTCGGTTTTGAAGGTACAAATATTTTTGTATAATCCTCCTTAGCTCAGTCGGTAGAGCATTCGGCTGTTAACCGAAGTGTCGTTGGTTCGAGTCCGACAGGGGGAGCGATAGCACCTAACGAGGTATTGTCGAGTTTGGTGCGTAGCCTGCACAGATACTTAGCGAGGTTTTCCACGAGCTTAGTAGAGTGGGCAGAGCGATAGCAATAACACACTTGATCGATAAGGTCGTTTAGAAGCCGGGCTCAACTGGCGTTCTAAGCTCGAAAGGACCTCACTAAGAACACCAGCAGGGCCTAAGAGTAAGCGACCAAAATACGGTCGCTAACTCTTAGGCTCCGTGGTCAAGCGGTCAAGACATCGCCCTTTCACGGCGGTAACACGAGTTCGATTCTCGTCGGAGTCATTATTAGTAACGGTAATTTTATATTTGGTGACATAGCCAAGCGGTAAGGCATAGGTCTGCAACACCTTGAGCGGCGGTTCAAATCCGCCTGTCACCTCTTAAAACCTATGAATAGTTAAATTCATAGGTTTTTTTGTGCTATAATCTTTATTGGTATTTATTTTTATCATTATCCGGAGGTATGGTATGGCAGAAGAAACAATGAAAGATTTTCAGGACCAGATTGACAGATCTTTCCGCAAAGTAAATGTTGGGGATATTCTTGAGGGCACCGTTATTGATGTGTCCGATACGGGAGTTACACTTGACCTTATGTATTACACACAGGGAACGATCAGAATAGAAGATCTTTCCGACGATCCCAAATTCAACATTCACAGAGATATAGCTGTTGGTGACACTGTATCTGCTACAGTTATCAGCACAGATGACGGAAACGGCAATATCCTTTTATCCAAGAAGGAAGCTAATCAGGTTTTGGCTTGGGACAAGCTTAAGGAGTACCTTGAGAACGGCGAATATGTAGATGTTAAGGTATCTGAGGCTGTTAAAGCCGGAGCAGTGGCCTACCTTGAGGGTATCAGAGGATTTATCCCCGCTTCAAAACTTGATCTTAATTTTGTAGAGGAAGAGAATATTCCTTCATATGTAGGAAAGACTCTTAAAGTAAAAGTTATTACAGCAGACGAGCAGGCTAACAAGCTGGTTCTTTCTGCTAAGGAATTCTTAAGAGCTGAAGATGCTGCCAAGAAGGCAGAGATGATATCCAACCTTGAGGTTGGCCTTGTAACAGAAGGTGTTGTAGAGAGCCTTCAGAACTACGGCGCATTTATCGGCCTTAGTAACGGAATGTCAGGTCTTTGCCACATTTCACAGATAAGCAACCAGAGAATTGCACATCCTTCATCAGTTCTTAAGGTTGGACAGAAGGTTAAGGTAAAGGTAATTGCCATCAAAGACGGAAAGCTTAGCCTTAGCATGAAGGCCCTTGAGGATGTTACAGCCAAGGAGATAACTGAAGAGAAGATTGAGTACACCAGTGATGGTGAGGCAACTACATCAATGGCAGATCTGCTT
The DNA here is from genome assembly GCF_000526935.1 of Butyrivibrio sp. FCS014. GTDB lineage: Bacteria > Bacillota > Clostridia > Lachnospirales > Lachnospiraceae > Butyrivibrio. The sequence goes on from NZ_JAHA01000013.1 coordinate 86,532, forward strand.
AAAAAGGCAGGTTTCTGATAAAACCTGTCGGCTTTTGGAAGGGAGGTTCTTATGGGAGAAGATGCAAGGAAACTGAAAGAGCTTATAGATGATTCCGATTATATTGTGTTTTTCGGAGGAGCAGGAGTTTCTACCGAGAGCGGCATTCCGGACTTCAGGAGTAAGGATGGACTCTATAATCAGCATGATGTACGTTTCGACATGTATCAGCCGGAGTATCTCCTAAGCCATAGCTGCCTGGTTTATGAGCCCAAGGTGTACTATGAGTTTCACAGACAGAAGATGGATACTCGTGCAATTGAGCCTAACAATGCTCACAAGTATCTTGCCGAGCTTGAAAAAATGGGCAAGCTTAAGGCTGTTGTGACACAGAACATCGACGGGCTTCATCAGAAGGCCGGCAGCAAGGTTGTCTATGAGATCCACGGAAGTGCTCTTAGAAACTATTGTATGAGCTGTGGAAAAGAGTATCCGTCAGACTATATATTTGAATCGGATGAGCCTATACCAAGGTGCAGTTGCGGCGGTGTGATAAGACCTGATATAACCCTCTATGAGGAAGGGCTTCCCGAGGACCAGGTCAGCGGCGCTATTGACGCTCTTTCAAGAGCGGATATGCTCATCATCGGTGGCACATCCCTTTCGGTTTATCCCGCTGCCTCTTTTGTCAACTATTTCAGAGGAAGGACGCTGGTTGTGATAAACGAGAGTGATATCGCAGTCAGAGAGGCCCAGAACACGCTGGTGATCCGGGAGAGGATCGGTAAAGTCTTTACTGAAGTTGCCGAACTACAGGGAATTACTTTATAAAATAACGTACTGATAACAAAAAATGCTTGCAATCATGCTAAAAACATGGTATATTGTTACCCTGTGATAAATTCCTTGCTACTTGACTGAAACAAGTAGCCAGAGACCAAAAGGAGGTAACAAATAGCATGAACAAATACGAATTAGCCGTTGTTGTTAGTGCGAAGATCGAGGATGACGCAAGAACCGCAGTCATCGAGAAGGTAAAGAGAACTATCGAGAAACACGGTGGTCAGGTTACCAATGTCGATGAGTGGGGCAAGAAGAAGCTTGCTTACGAGATCGAGAAGATGACAGAAGGCTTCTACTACTTCATCCAGTTCGATGGTGAGCCCACAGCTCCCGCTGAAATCGAAGCTCGCATGAGAATTATGGATGGCGTCATCAGATATTTATGCGTTAAGAACGAGGCTTAAATAGAAGAGGACGAAAATATGAACAAAGTTATACTATGTGGACGATTAACCAGAGACCCCGATGTGAGATATTCACAGGGAGATTCAGCAACTGCTATCGCAAGATACACACTTGCTGTTGACAGAAGATTCTCCAGAAGAGACCAGCAGGATGCACAGACCGCTGATTTCATCGGAATCGTAGCTTTCGGCAAGGCCGGAGAGTTTGCAGAGAAGTACTTCAGAAAGGGAACCAAGGTTATCGTAACCGGACGTATCCAGACTGGTTCTTACACCAATAAGGATGGCGTTAAAGTATACACAACTGATGTAGTTGCAGAGGACCAGGAATTTGCTGAGTCCAAGAATTCAGCCGGTTCCAATGGCGGAAACTACGGAGCAGACGCTCCTTCAATGAGCAGCAGCGCTCCCGCACCTTCTGCACCGGAGGATGGCTTCATGAACATTCCTGACGGAATTGATGAGGAGCTTCCTTTCAATTAAAATAGGAGGACAAAATAATGGCTTTCACAAAGTCTGATAGATCCGATGCTCCTGTAAGGAGAAAAGGCGGAATGCACAGAAGAAAGAAAGTTTGCGTTTTCTGTGGCAAAGATAATGTAATTGATTACAAGGATACAGCAAAGCTTAAGAAGTTCGTTTCTGAGAGCGGCAAGATTCTTCCCAGAAGAATCACCGGAAACTGCGCTAAGCACCAGAGAGAGCTTACATCTGCAATCAAGAGAGCTCGTCACCTTGCACTTATGCCTTACGTAGCTGAGTAATCTTCAGTAAATACAAGGGTTGGCGGTGATTTAACAAGTAATTGACCGTCATTTGACCTCATTTTGAGTGGGTCAGGTCAAAAACTGTAACCAATAATCACTTGGTATGAAAGGTAAAAATGCTTTTCAAAGGCACTTTTTAGAAGAGATTCTAGAAAGTGTCTTTTTTTGATGTGCGCCTAGCGGCGCACGTTTCTGACGGGTTCAAGTCCCGAATCCACCCGGTAGTGGGAAGGATATAGCCGAAGGCAAGGGTGTCCGCCGCGAGGTGGAATCTGAAGGAAGCTGGATGTGGGGAACACACTAACCCACGGGCAAATCTCTGGTCTGACGTACAGAAATCTTATACGAGGTTATGCATGAGGGTAAGGCTGCATCACAAGTCGAAGCCCAATAACTACACGGAATCATGCGTAATAAATGAGACAGATGGATGGAGAGGAAGAAACGTGTGGTACCTAGGGAGGTCTGCGTGAAATGCTCTGAAAGGAGTAACCACCGTACAAGGAAACGAGGCGGTGCTGAACATGCAGAAGTCAGCAGAGGTCATAGTAGGGATATGGACATGGAAACATGGACATGCTAACCGAAGGACCGAATCAGTAGGAGTCTTAAGTATGACCGAGAAAGGAGGAATGACCGTTAATGGCAGAAAACATAGATAATAATGGCTGTTCGCAAAGAGATAGTGCGGAACACGAAGGGTATGCGAAAGCGCTTAGGTCATTCAATCGGATATGGAAAGAAAGAGACAGTGCACAGCCGAAGCTCTTGGAAGCAATACTGTATAAGGATAACTTTAACAGAGCGTATAAAAGAGTTAAGGCAAACAAGGGAGCGCCAGGTATTGACGGAATGACTATCGAAGAGGCACTTCCGTACCTTAAGGAACATCAACAGGAGTTAACTGACCGCATATACCGCGGCAAGTATACCCCATCGCCTGTCAGGCGAGTTGAGATTCCAAAACCAGATGGTGGTGTGCGCAAGCTTGGCATACCCACCGTGATAGACCGAACACTCCAACAGGCAATAACCCAACAGTTAGTGCCAATCTATGAACCATTGTTCGCGGATGGAAGCTACGGCTATCGTCCAAACAGAAGCGCAAAGGATGCTATACAGAAGGTAAAGGAATACGCAGAACAAGGGTACACTTTTGCAGTAGTCTTGGACTTATCAAAGTATTTCGACACCTTGAATCATGAAATCCTCATCACTCTCCTCAGAAAGAATGTGAAGGATGAACGTGTAGTTCAACTAATAAAGCGTTATCTGAAAAGTGGGGTAATGGAAAACGGAGTGGTCATTGATACAGAGGAAGGTTCACCGCAAGGTGGAAATCTATCTCCGCTTCTTGCGAATATCTACCTCAATGAGTTTGACCAAGAGTTTCTGAAAAGGGGCGTACCTTGCATAAGATACGCAGATGACATAGTTCTTCTTGCAAGAAGCAAAAGGGCATCAGAGAGGCTATTGGAAAGCAGTACAAAATACCTCGAAGAGAAACTGAAGTTAACAGTAAACAGAGAGAAAAGCCGTACTGTAAGTGTGTTTGCAATCCGAAATTTTAAATTCCTTGGCTTTGCATTGGGAAGGAACGGAAGTGGCATTTATGTCAGAGTTCATCCAAAGTCATGGAAGAAGTTTAAGTCCAAGCTGAAAGACTTATCTTCCCGTAAGTCTGTACAGTCCATCAAGCCGAGTTTTGAGAAAATCAAGGTGTATGCGAGAGGGTGGCTTAACTATTACGGAATAGCAAGCATGAAGAATAACATCGATGACATCAACGGATGGCTCTATCACAGAATCCGTATGTGTATATGGAAACAATGGAAGAAGCCCAAGACAAAGGTGCGAAATCTGATTAAGATGGGTGTGCCCAAGGACTTGGCGCATATGGCTGGCAACAGTCGGCGTGGACATTGGTTTACCACACATACAGTCGCAGTCAACATGGCGATGACAAATGAAAGACTGATAAACAGTGGCTTCTATGATTTAGCCACAGCCTATCAGTCTGTGCACGTCAACTATTGAAAGCGCCGTATACCGAACGGTACGTACGGTGCTGTGAGAGGACGGCGGTTAGTCACCGCCTCCTACTCGATTCCTTCCTCTTAACCTGTGTCATCAAAAAAGACTCAAGGAGGAAGAAACGTGGCAAGAATCATAGCAATTGCTAATCAAAAGGGCGGTGTGGGTAAGACCACAACTGCCGTCAATCTCGGAACAGGACTTGCTTCTGAGGGCAAAAAGGTACTCCTCATCGATGGAGATCCCCAAGCTTCGCTGACTATAAGCCTGGGATACGATGAACCGGACAAGCTGGAGGACTCTCTTGTGGATATCCTCACAATGGTTGTCAATGACGAGGAGATCCCAGATAACTTTGCCTCAATCAAGATCAGAGACAACGTGGACCTGATTCCATCCAATATCGAGCTTTCTGCAGTTGAGATCTCTTTGGTGAACACAATGAGCAGGGAGCTGGTTCTCAAATCTTATATTGATTCCATAAATGATAAATACGATTACATTATCATTGACTGCATGCCGTCACTTGGTGTTATGACCGTTAATGCTCTGGCATGTGCCGATTCTGTACTTATTCCAGTTCAGGCAGCTTATCTTCCTGTAAAGGGCCTTCAACAGCTTATTAAGACCATTTACACGGTCAAAAGGCGCCTTAACGGAAAGCTGGAGATAGAAGGAATACTTCTTACCATGGTAGACAGCAGGACCAATTTTGCCAAGGATATTGCACTTGAGGTCAATGAAGTCTATGGAAAGACCATCCCGGTATTTCCTATTGAGATTCCATTATCTGTAAGAGCTGCAGAGATCAGTTCTTTAGCAAAGAGCATCTACGAATATGATCCTAAAGGAAAAGCTGCATCGGCATACCTTTCACTGACAAGGGAGGTGATGGCTCATGGGTGTTAAGAGGGAGAAGATTCATTTTGCTTCCGTTGAAGAACTGCTTGGGGCTCCGGCTCTTACAGGGGAAGGGACCGAGGAAATAAAGATTGAACTGATTCATCCGTTTCCGGACCATCCATTCAAGGTAATAGACGATGAGAAGATGGAGGATCTTGTAAAGAGCATCTCTTTGAATGGAGTGCTGACTCCTGTCTTGGTAAGACCAGATGGGAAAGGAACCTATGAAATGATCTCAGGGCACAGGAGATTACATGCAGCGGGATTGGCAGGATTGAAGGTGGTTCCTGCAGTGGTAAAGGAACTGGATGATGATGAGGCTGTAATAGCAATGGTGGATTCAAATGTTCAGAGGGAAGAAGTCCTTCCAAGTGAAAGAGCATTCTCACTGAAGATGAAAATGGAGCATATGAAGCATCAGGGAAAGAGGTCTGACTTAACTTCGGACCAAAATGGTCCGAAGTTGGCATCTTCTCAAATAGGAGAGGATATAGGAATGTCAGGAACGCAGGTAAAAAGATATATTCGCTTAACTGAGCTCATTCCGGAATTATTAGAACTGGTAGATAAGAAGACAATAGGCTTAGTTATGGCAGTAGATATCTCCTATTTCGACAAGGACATTCAGACCTGGCTCTATGAATACTTCAAACAAAACGGATTCCTTAAGCCGGTTCAGATTGAAGCCCTTAAGAACTGTGACAACGTTGAGAACATGACCCAGTTTGTCATGAATCAGAGACTGAACGAAGCACTTCCTGAAACCAATAAGTCCAGGAAGGTGACTTTTTCAGAGAGAAAGCTGGATAAGTACTTTCCGCCTCATTACAGTGCAAAACAGAGGGAAATGGTGATCATAAGTCTGCTTGAAAAATGGCAGGAGGAGAATAACTAGAAGTTTGAAAAGTAAACTTCTGGAAAAAAGATTTTGGAGGGAAAACTCGTGGGAAAGAAATTGGATTTGGATTATTTTACCGGTCAGGAGGCGGATCAATTTAACTTCGTTAAGATCCCGAAGCCGCTTTTGTATGATCCTGCATATGCTGATCTTAAGATAGCGGAGGTCATTACCTACTCCATGATGCTGGACAGAATGAGCCTGTCTATCAAGAATGGCTGGTTTGATGAGCTTGGAAGGGCCTATATCTTCTGTTCTCTCAACGATGTAAGGGAGTTTGCCGACTGCGGCAAGAATAAGGCTGTGGAGATCATGAAAGCCCTTGAGGACATTGGACTCATCGAGAAGGTCAAAGGAGCTCCCGGTGCCGGAACAAGAATCTATGTCAAAAACTTCATTCCCAGAGATTCCCAAAAGTTTGAAAATCAAACTCTTGAAGCCCAGAAGTTTGAGAATCAAACTTCTAAAAGTTTGGAAAATAAACTTCTGGAAGTTTGGAAATCAAACCCAAGTAATAATAAATTAATTAATACTAAAAATAATAATACTAAATCTTTTCATATCATATCTTCTGAGATTGATAGTGAGACACAGGGAGATCGATGCGATGAAGATGAGATTGGATATGCAGAACTGGTTAAAGACAACATTTGTCTTGGTTCGCTTCTGGAGCGATATCCCGATGACAGAGAACTCATTCAGGGGATGTATGACCTGATCCTGGAGACGGTGCTCAGCACAAGTGAATACACTGTGATTGCAAGCTGTAAATACTCCACGAATTTTGTCAGGGGAAAGCTCCTTAAGCTTGATCATATGCACATCGAGTATGTGCTTGAGTGCATGAAAGAAAACTCTGAGAAGCCCAGAAACATCAGGAAATATCTGCTCGCCGCACTGTTCAACGCACCGAGTACGATTGGGGCATATTACCAGGCTGAAGTTAATCACGATATGGCAAAAGGCGTTTGGGATGAGGCGCTAAGCAACTAGCGGAAGGGAGATGATGACATGTTTATATTCAAACTCTTGATCAAAGTTATACTATTGCCGGTGTTCCTGCTTTCATGTTTTATTTCATCATGGGCAGGGCTGCTCTCAAAAGTGAGCGGGTTCATTCTGGGGCTGTTCAATCTTCTGCTCCTGGTGATTCTGATCATGTATTTATCAAGACATGACTGGCCTCAGGCAGCCATTACAGGACTGATTGCATTTGTGGCTTTTATGATAAGCTTTTCTGCATCATTTCTGGAAATGGTTTTGGAAATGGTAACCCAAAAACTCAGCAACATTATCTTTTCATGAAAAGAAGGAGGGGACTGTAGTGAGTATCAACGAAACTAAGGAAGTAAGCAAGGCTACAACGAAGTATGTGCGCTATGCAACCGGAGCAGAGCTCTATGGCATGTGCCAAAAGACCTTTGAGGAGCTGGCAAAGAAAGCCAACGCAAGACATAAGGTGGGGAAGATTGTACTTGTAAGTACTGAGCTCATCGACAAGTACCTTGAGACCTGTAGGGTGATCGACGAGGATCGTTATTATTGATTTGCGGTATTTCTATGGGGGAGCATTGCTCCGTCTGTGATTATCCGTACTTTTTGGCAGAAAGCGATGTGCGTTTTTGTGCACATCGCTTTTGTTAACTTATGAGAAGAAAGGATTCTAAAACTATTATAAAAATATATGAAAAAGCAACAATAAATATACTTGCGGTAATAATATAGTAGGTATATAAAACAATAATCCAAAATTAGTTTAAGGGGGTTATATGTACGGAACAGGTACGAAGAAAATGCTGAATATGCTTATTTTAAGCATCCTCAAGGAATATTCAGACATTGAGCATAGATTACAGCAACAGGATATTATAGATCTCTTGGATAGCAATTATGGAATAAGCTGTGAGAGACGCGCAATAAAAAACAATATAGTATCCCTTCAGGAAATGGGGTATGAAATTGATTATAACAAGGGATATTATCTTAAGACGAGAGATTTCTCAGATGCAGAATTGAGATTGTTAATTGATAGTATTTTCTCGTCAAATACTATCAGTGACAAGGAAGCTCATCAGCTTGTAAAAAAGCTTGAAAAATATTCCAATAAGTATTTTAAATCGCATGTGTCACATATACATAGCGTTTCCAGTGGGAAGAATACTGAGAATCAGAAAGTAATGGAGTCTATAGCTGCTATTGATACAGCTATATCGAAGGGAAAGAAGATTTCTTTTTCCTATTTGCAATATGGTATAGACTTTAAACTTCATCCTAAGAGGGATATTAGGTATGTTGTCAGTCCCTACCAGATGATAAGCAACAAGGGTAAGTATTTTCTCATTGGAAACTATGATTCATATGATGATATTTCTCATTATAGGATAGATAGGATAGTAGATGTCGAGATTCTTAAGGATCCACGAAAGCCAATGAAGAGCATTAAGGGCTTGGAAAATGGGCTCAATATTTCAGAATATATTTCAGAACATGTTTATATGTTTTCCGGTGAGAGTGAGCATATTAAACTACGTGCCCATGAGAATTTAATGGATACACTTATAGATAACTTTGGAAAGGATTTTCGGGTTAATATCGGAGAAGGTGATGACATAATTGTTGATCTTAAGTGCAACCCTGATGCTTTTTTCTATTGGGTAATGCAGTATGGCCATCTTACTGAGGTATTAGAACCAGAAAGCATGAGAAAACGGATTAAAACTGCTTCCGAAGAGATTTTCAAAAAATACAAATAAGGAATATATCGATTGGTTACAGGTAATTATTATGCATGATGAGAAGGCTATAAGAGTAATACCACATAGGGGAATGCGCCAGATTGGCGGAATATGCACTGAGGTCGCAACAGATGAAGCCAGAGTGCTCTTTGATTTTGGATCTCCATTGGAGGATGAGGGTGACCAGAATCCTTTGAGTATAGAAGGAGTAACAAAAGGAGATATAGATTGTGATGCAGTTTTTCTGACACATTATCATGGGGACCATGTTGGAGAAGTACCAAGTATTAAGGCTGGAATTCCTGTGTATATGCAAAAGACAGCCAGGAGGATTCTTCAGGCACAGCAAGAGCATATGCAGTGTCATGGTCAGGAGGTCTGGGCTGATGGAGTGCAAGAATTAGACTATGGAGTTCCTATTATCATAAAAGATTTGAAGATTACACCTATTGAATCTGATCATTCAGCAATTGACTCTGCAATGTTTATAGTTGAAGGACATGGCAAGAGGATCCTTATTACAGGAGATTACAGAATGCACGGTTTTCGAACTGAGCGCATGGAAAAAACATTCAGAGAGATGGGCCATATCGACCTTATGATTACCGAGGGTACGAATCTTTCTAAGGACTATAAAGGTATATATAAGAATGAAAAAGATATCGAAGAGAAGTTTAAGGAGATAAAGCAAAAGTATAAATATGTTTTCCTTTTTACATCGTCCTCAAATATAGATAGGATTGCGGCGTTTTCCAGACAGGTTCCGAACGGACAATACGTTATTACTGATGATTATCAAAAGAAAATACTGGAAATCGCTGATGAAGATAGGGAAAAAGAGTATAAGTCACATAAGGTGCTATACTATAGTGATTATCTAAAAGACAAGATGGAAAATAGAGGATTTGGCATGGTTGTCAGATCTGGTGACAAATTCAGCCAGATAGTGCATAAATATTTTGACCAGTATCCGGAGGATACTATACTAATCTATTCCATGTGGAGCGGCTACAGATTATTGCCAGGAGTTAAAAAGATTCTAGATATTGCCACACGGATAGAGACTATCCATGTTTCAGGGCATATTACAAAAGAAGATCTGGAACACGTGATAGATGTTGTTAGACCGGAAAAGCTTATGATTCATCATACTTCTATGAATGACGTGGAGGACGAAGGATTTTTAATACCGGCTAACACTGAGATTTTGCCAATAAAAGATGGTGAGGTGTTTGAATTGGAAACTATGTTTAGCTTTAAAGATAAGGATGATATTAACCATAAAACAGCTGAAGAGGATAACTTGAAACAAATTGCAGAAATATGTAAAGAAGCATTTGAATCTGATAATCCCAATGACATATTAAAAAAAAGGCTGCGTAATAAATGGGAAGAGGAAAAAGAACATATTGATACGCATGAGTTTTGTGGAAAGTGTGAAACGGATACGATCACTGAAAAACGTATATGCCGCTGCATGAACTACTATGATGAGAACTCAAAACTATGTAGTGAGGAATCTTGTAAGTTGAAACTGAAATGGAAAAATGTTGGTGAAATTACAGTTTCTGATTATGAAAAGCCTACAAAAAATGTAATGGAAAAAGTGGGCGGCATGGACTTGATTCTTGACGATCACTATGCTGTTGAAGTTAAACCGTACTATAGTAAAGAAACACTAAGTAGGATGTTTTCTGAAATACTCACATACACTGTTGACTGCGATGGAAAATATGAACCTGGAATTGCTATGTTTAAATACAATCACGACACAGGGAGGAAAAGCCATCAGTGGGAAACATTTAAAAGCCTAGAAGAGAAAGAGTACCTAAAAGAGATTATGAAGCATGTAAAAGTATTTACTATTGACTATGAAGTAAATGGTGACATCGCTGAGTACAAAATAGAGTTATATAACTAAGTACAACCAGTTATATAGATGTATAAACTGTGAAGACCTTCAGGAAAGCATAATGGATGATAATAGAGCTGTTAGTAAAACATTTTGGGAAGCATTTTTAGGAACGGGGGCACTGAGCCCTTTCTTGGCCAAAATTCAGGAAAACAATAGTGGGCTACAGCTACGATTTAGAGGTAACAATACTCCGGAAGCTGTTAAAGTTTACTATAATAATCACATGGTATGGAAAATATCCAGACATACGCGTGGATATAAGGTTGAAGTCAGTGCTAATCATGCTAAAGGTCCACGCAAAGAGGAGCTTCTAGAACAATTACGACAAAAGCCGCTTGGCTTTATCACTGATAGTATGCATTCGCAGTCTTATCCCTATGTTATAAAAAAGACTTTCGATGATCATTTTGTCGAATTGACCTACAACATGATGGTGAATGTCATAAAAGAATTTTTTGACGCTGCAAAATACCAAGAAAAAAGAATCCAACAACAATTATTTGAGGAACTGACAGATTCTCAAGATGGCTTGTATGTTTATGATCTGGAATTCAAACAGAGAGGATGCAAATTTGAAAACGAACCGGATATGCTTGCAGTTAGATACTTGAGGGGCAAACCTCAATCTATTGTACTAATCGAGGTCAAATCCAAGTGGAAGGCCTGCGAAGATGAAACAAGCGGCTTAACAAAGCATCTGGATGGGATGAATCGTTATATAAATGAAAGCCCATATTTAAATAACCGTAAACAGGAAGCTCATGACGTTATTTCAGCATACAAAGGGATGAAGCTGCACAATCCGCCTATGAATGTTCCTGACCCAGAGGAACTTAAAAGCTTTGAGATGATGATTATACTCTCCAATACAGCCGTAGATTATTATAAAGACCATGAGGATATCATTCAGAATTATATACAGGAGAAAAAATATAACTGTAAAATAATGGAATGGACTGATGTCAAAACTCTCAAGCAACTGTTTGAAAACTAAATCTTAAAGAACACTGCAAAAAGCAATGTGCTAAAAAAGGCACATTGCTTTTTTTATTATGTGATTGTAAAGGTACACAAAGGAAACATGAGTGCACACTTAAGTTGTTTCACCAATAAGTAGTAAATGAAAGGGCAAGAAAGAGAAATGAAGGATTTTTTTGAGGAAATAATCGGATACGAAGATATCAAAAAGGAATTACGAATAATCAGTGACATGTTGAACAACGCTGATGTGTATAAAAAGCTTGGGGCTAGCATCAATGAAGGCTTGATCCTGAATGGAGCACCCGGAACAGGAAAGACTACCATGGCAAATTGCCTTATTAAGTCCACAGAGCGATCGGCCTTTGTTTGTAGAAAGAAATCTACCGACGGGGAGTTTGTAAAAACGATAAATGAAGTTTTTAAGAGTGCCAAAGAAAATACGCCATCAATTGTTCTTTTAGACGATCTTGATAAGTTTTCTGATAAGGATGAGGACTGCGATGCAGAGGAATTTGTAGCTGTCCAATCCTGTATGGATGAAATTAAGGGGCTGGATATTTTTGTTATAGCAACGGTTAATAACATATTTAAAATACCGGGATCTTTGAAAAGAGCCGGAAGATTGGGAAAAAGAATTACTGTCCGTCTGCCTAAAGCCAATGAGGCAGCAAGGATTGTTAAGCATTACCTCGATAAGACAGAGATTTGCGATGATCTGGATGAGGTTTCAATTGCAAGGATGTTGAATGGTGAATCGTGTGCAGCGTTGGAGAATGTAATAAACAGCGCTGCTATGAAAGCAGCTTTTAATCGTCAGGATAAAGTAAATATGCAAAACATAATCGATGCATGCTTAGATGTAATCTTTGAGGCTCCTGAAAGCGATGAAGAGTTTTCAGAAGAGATTAAGCGTAGAGTGGCATATCACGAAGCTGGCCATGCGGTTGCTGCTGAAGTACTGGATCCGGGGAGTGTAAGCATAATTTCAATTCGAAAAAATGAAGATGGAGAATATGGCTTTGTCAGATACTTAAGATGCGAAGATAAAAAAGATTTTTGCAGAGATTATAACGAAAACATTATTAAGACATCATTAGCTGGAAAAGCTGCCACGGAACTTGTCTTCGGAGAAGTCGATATGGGGGCCAACGGTGATCTTCATAATGCATTTGATAAAGCAGAGATGCTAGTAGACAACAGATGCATGTATGGCTTTAGTAATTGGATTCAGGACCGTGAGACGAGTTTTGCTGCTGAAAACAGAAACCGTGCCATGGCTATGGTGTTGGAGAAAAACTATCTGGAAGTTAAAAAGCTTCTGGTAGAGAATCGAAATCTATTAGACAGAATAGCTGATGAGCTGATAAAGAATACTACTCTGACATATTCAGATGTTCAGAGAATATGCGGAATGAGCATGCGATAGGAGAAGAAAATGCTGGTATTTACTATTGATATGAACTCAGATATGGAACTGGAAGTAGATTGTCCCAAGGGATATGAAATTACTTCATATCTAGGCAAGCTATGTAAAGAAGGTGCTGCATTCAGATGGACGAATATAAATGATTGCATACAGCAAAGACTGGATTATGAACTTAACATTATCCACAAGATGAAACTAGACAGCTTTTTCTTGATATTGAGGGATTCAGTTCAATATGCAAAATCAAATGGGATATATGTTGGTCCGGGAAGAGGATCTCTGCCATCAAGCGCAGTAGCTTATTCCCTCGGCATCACTGATGTTGATCCATTCAAGTACGATCTTTTATTTGAAAGATTTTTAGCATCATGGATGACTTCGCTTGAGGTGTGGATTGACTTTGAACCTTCAAGGCAGAGTGAAGTGTTTGATCATGTGAACGCGATATACCATTGGTGTTCTCCAAAGTTGACCATTAGTGTTTCGCATGATGAAAGTTGCATGGCTGATATGTATGAAGTGGATATCATAGGGAAATCCCTGCGGAACATATACCAGAGAACAGGAGCACAAGTGAATATCGATGCGATAGATTATTCTGATCAGCATGTTTTTGCTTGTGTCGGAAATGGTTATTTAAACAATTTCTCCCTATTTTCAACAAGCGAGATGGCTGAATATATATTGGAAAAGAAACCTTGCTCGATGGAAGACTTGATTGGCTGTATTTCGTTGGAACCTGATAGGTTAGAGGCATGGGCAAATAATGAAATGGTTGATCCATATGTGAAGGCATGTATGGACAATAAGGAATCGACAATTAATTCTAAGAAATTTAAAGAAATCACTGAAACCACACATGGATTACTGGTCTATCAAGAGCAGATAATCCGTGTGTTCAAAGAATTAGCAGGTTTTTCTCCTGAACAGGCAAATGAAGCCAGACGATCCCTATGTAAGATGACTGGGATAGAAGATTATCGGTACAAGTTTATTCATGGATTCCAGGAGGAAGGCATTCCAGGATGCATTGCTATGGGATTAACAGAAGATGTAGGCGAGGAAGTTTATACAGTTACTTCAAACATGGCCAGATACTGTTTTAATAAATCACATGCAGCGGCTATGGCCATGCTGATTTATCTGTTTCTTTGGCTTAGGTGCTATTATCCCGATGATGTTAATAAGGCCATGGAGTACACGGAAAAAGGGTACAGATAATCTAATTGGAGGTTTATTGTGGAGGCTACATATACAGATATGGTTTATAGAATCATGTGAGAAAATTAGATATTTATTCCCAAGAGCCCATGACATGAATTGGTGGAATTATTGGAACTTACATAGGACGTACTGTTTGTGATAGATGAGAAGGGAAAGGAGTTAGTTACCATAGAAATGGATAATACAAATCTTATTCAGAAATATTGCTTTGAAAAATACATTGTCAATGATAGAAACCAATTTGCTCGTTCTATTGCGCTATCAGTCGCTAATGAGCCGTCATTATACAATCCTGTATTCTTCTATGGTGTAAGCGGATCCGGGAAGACGCACCTTTTAAATGCAATAGGGAACTATATTGTCACGCATAATCCAGATACACGAGTGCTTTATGCCACAGCAGAAATGTTTATCAATGATGTTCTCGCTGCCATCAGAAGCGATAGTTCTACTAGCATGTCAATGCTGAGATCTAAATATAGAGATGTAGACGTATTATTGCTTGATGACATCCAGTTCATTGAAGGAAAGGAAATCTGTAGTAAGGAATTTGCGTTTACTCTGGATTCCCTTTGCATGAATGGAAAACAAGTTGTTTTGTCAGCGAATAAAGCTCCCAGAGAATTTGAGGGGGGTGATGATTATTTGCGTAATAGACTTTTATCTGGAATCGTCGCAGATATGGGAATACCTGATTGGCCAGAGAACGAGGATATTGTTAGAGAAAAAGCAGCGGAGAAGGACCTTTTGATAGATGATGGTGTGGTTGAATACATTGGAAAAATGCATTGCAGATCATTATTTGAGATAGAAGGAGCCATGGCGAATCTTAAGGCATACTCTGAAACTGTAAAACCATTAATCACACTTGATACAGCCAAAGCAGTCCTAACGGCTGGAATCTTTGATGCTTATGATGGGAGTGAACATTAAACATGAGGTACTCAAAAGAAATCATTGAAGAGGTTGCTGCTCGAAACGATATTATTGAGGTCATTGGTCAGTTTGTAGATCTTAAGAGAAAAGGAAGCAATTATTTTGGGCTATGTCCATTCCATAAAGAGAAGGCGGCATCATTTAGCGTGTCACCATCAAAGCAAATGTATTACTGTTTCGGTTGCAATACTGGTGGGGATGTTATTTCGTTTTGTATGGAATATGGAAAAATGTCTTTTGCTGAAGCGTTGCAGATGCTGGCAGAACGAGCTGGAGTTTCGCTTCAGGAGGAAGATGAATCTCCAAAGGCAAAGAGGATCCGCTACAAACGGAATAAAATACTGGAGATTATTGAGGAAGCAACAAAGTACTATGAATATCAATTATTCAATTCCAATGGTGAGAAAGGGCTATCGTACTTAAAAGAGCGTAATGTGTCAGATGAGACAATAGCTCGTTTTAGGCTTGGATTTTCCAATAATTTGACTAGATACCTTAGAAAAAAAGGATATAGCGATGCTCTGATGCTAGAGGCAGGCCTGGCCTCGCATGATGAAAGATATGGAACGCATGACAAATTCTGGAATAGAGTCATGTTTCCAATACAGGATGTAAATTCCAGGGTGATAGGGTTTGGTGGAAGAGTAGTTGATAATGGACAACCTAAGTATATGAATTCACCGGAGACAATTGTCTTTGATAAGGGGAGGAATTTATTTGGTGTAAACGGTAAAATAAATTCCATAGCCAGCGGCATTTAAATTTCCATAGTTTCGGCATTTTATTTTCCATAGATCATGCTTCCAAAGATATACTTTTCTTTGGAGGTGAAGAAAGGTGAAAAGTTGGATGATCTATGAAAAAATTCAAGAACTGAAACGTCACAAACTAAACAAATCTCAGACCAGTAAAAAACTTGGAATTGACTTCAAGACAGTCAACAAGTACTGGGACATGCCACCCGATGACTTTGCTATTGCCAGACAGAATGCCGGATGCAGGCGCAAGAAGGCTGACATCTACAAAGACTACGTTGTCGAATGCCTTCAGAAATATCCGGATATGACAGCAGCTCAGATCTATGACTGGATCAAAGAGCAGACCGGTAAGAAGGATCTGGAGTTTCAGGAGCGAGCTTTCAGAAACTATGTTGTATCCATCCGAGAAGAATACGGGATTAAAAAGCCTGAACATTCCAGACAGTATGAGGCAACAGAGGATCCCCCATTTGGAAAACAGGCTCAGGTGGACATGGGCGAGATCATTCTGGAGACGGTTTCCGGTCGGAGTAAGAAGGTCTACTGCTTTGGAATGGTGCTCTCCAACTCTCGTCAGAAGTATGCTTTATGGAGAGAACGTCCATGGACAACAAGAAGCTTTATCGAGGCACATATCAAGGCGTTTGAATTCTTTGGCGGAAGAACTCAGGAAATCGTTTATGACCAGGATAAGGTGCTTGCAGTCAGCGAGAACCATGGGGATATCATCTACACAGACGAATTCCAGATATTTAAAGAAACAATCGGATTTGACGTATTCCTGTGCCATGGTGCGGATCCGGAAAGCAAGGGACGTATCGAGAACGTAGTAAAGTACTTAAAATACGGTTTTGCTGAACACAGGATATTTAAGGATATAGACAGTTTTAACGAAGACTGTATCGCCTGGCTTGAAAGAACCGGAAATGCCAAGGTTCATGAGACAACAAAAAAGATACCGGCAGAAGTGTTCGCCCTCGAAAAGGAATACCTCATACCAGTATCTGAGTACAGTTTTGAAAAACCTGTCAACGAAAGTATAACCTATCAGGTCCGCAAAGACAACGTGGTCCTTTTCCATAGCAACCGATACCGCGTACCTAAAGGAACTTATTCCAAAGGCAAGAAGGTATACATGATCACAGAAGGTGGAGAAGTGTCCATTGTTGATGCGTCGACCGGAGAGATATATGCAACACACCCGATATCCGCAGGGAAAGGCGAGCTCATAGGCTCAACCACAAATGACTACCGTGAGAAAAGCCAGTCTTTAAAGGAACTTGAAGCAGATGTTCTGTCGAGGTTCATGGACAGTGAGTCTGCCAGTGAATTCTTTGAGAAGCTGTATCACCAGAAACGCCGGTACTATCGAGACCAGCTTCAGATAGTAAAGAGGCTCTTTACAGAATACGATGGACAATTCATAAACCGTGCCCTTTCGTATTGCCTTGAAAGAAACATTTACTCCGCTGTTGAACTTAAATCAGCTACTGCATATCTGTTCAGTTTTGAAGCGGACAAGAACAAAACAGAAAAACCAGGAAAGGTACAGCTGCCAGAGAAGTACAGAGGCGGCAGCCCTGAAATACGCGATCTAAGGATATATGAGGATGCGATGAAGGGAGGTGCCATGAATGGATAAGATACAGACCTTAAAGACTTCTGCCAGAAGCCTTGGGCTGATACATACAAGAGATGCCCTTGATGAGGTGATCCATACAGCTGAAACTGAACAGCACAGTTATCTGGATTTCCTTACATATGTCTTTGACGGAGAGATACTTTACCGCCAAAACAAAGCAAGGGACAAGCGCATAAAGGAGGCAGGATTTCCCTATCCCAAATATCTCAAGGACTTTGATCTGACCTTTTGTAAAGTCATAAGTAAAAAGCAGTTCAAGCAGCTCACAGAGCTTACCTGGATAGATGGGCTATACAACTTAATACTTTCCGGTCCACCCGGAGTTGGCAAGACACATCTTGCGATAGGGCTTGGATATCAGGCATGTGAAGACGGCTATAAGGTCAGCTATACAACCATGCAGTCACTGATAAAGGTCCTTCGTACTGAAGAAATCGACAGACATGCTGGAGTCAAGCTAAGAAGGATACGTTCATCAAATCTTCTGATAATAGACGAGGTCGGATATCTTCCCATCTCTGCAACTGAAGGGAATCTGTTCTTCCAGCTGATATCAGAGCTTCAGGAACGTACCTCGATAGTCATTACTACCAATAAGGGGTTTGAAGAATGGACCGAGTTTCTCGGAGATGCAGCACTTGCTACTGCCATTCTGGACAGGCTTTCATATCAGTGCGACAAGATCCCTATGAATGGTAAGAGCTACAGACTTGAGAACAGGAAATCATTTTTAAATGAAACCGGAAAGGATAAGTGAATATATGAGAAAAGAACCAGAATACCAGGCTATGCTTGAAGAAGAACTCAAAGAATATCTGAAAGACACAAAAATGACACCCAAAGAGCGTAAAGCTCTGCGTGAATGGGTGGCGGCAGGTCACAGCGTTCACGAGAACAATGCCATGGCTGTGTGCGAAGGCGGATATCCAATAGATTTCCTCGACATATACCGTGAAGAGGAAGAACTGAGACAGGTAACAAAGGATATGAGCTCTGAAGATGCCAGAAAGTATATGATGGATTATTACGGATACAGTGATGACTCCAGAAATCATGCCTCAGAGCCTTTGGACGATATCGACTTTTCCAAGTTAAAAGGCAGGGATCTTGACTTCATTTTTGGTAATTAAGCAACAAGGGCTGCCGTTTACGCGGCAGCCCAAGAATAAAGACAAGTATGGAAAATAAAATGCCGCTGGCTATGGAATCTTAAATGCCGCGGATTCGGGAAAATTAAATGCCGAAATTTCGGGAAAAGTACTTGCCGGTTACATTTGGGCTTAACTACGCAAAAACTACAAGAGAGGGCTATATCATGCTCTGTGAAGGATACATGGATGTTATTGCCATGCATCAGGCTGGATTTGGTATGGCAGTTGCCTCACTGGGTACAGCATTTACGCTGAAGCAGGCTCAACTTCTGAAAAAATATACAGATACAGTGGTCATTGCCTATGACAGCGATGATGCCGGCATAAACGCTACACTTAGATGTATTAGAACGCTGAAAGAGGCGGGAGTTAAGTGTAAGGTCTTGGACTTGCACCCATAT
The DNA here is from genome assembly GCF_000526935.1 of Butyrivibrio sp. FCS014. Taxonomy (GTDB): domain Bacteria; phylum Bacillota; class Clostridia; order Lachnospirales; family Lachnospiraceae; genus Butyrivibrio. The sequence goes on from NZ_JAHA01000013.1 coordinate 105,529, forward strand.
AAAGATCCTGATGAATTCATCAAGAATACCGGAGTTGGAGCACTACAAACCAGGATTCGGGAAGCTCAAAATCCTTTTTTCTTCGAAATAGAGATTAAAGAAAAGGTATTTGAAATGTCGGATCCTGCATCAAAAACGGAGTTCCACAGATTTATAGCGAAGAAATTATGCGAGTTTACGGAGCCGCTTGAAAGAGGAAATTATCTGGAGGCTGCCGCTAAAAAGTACTCTATTGATGAAATGGGGCTGCGTGAGTTGGTAATGCATATTAATGATGGGACTACAGAGAACAAGAGTGAATAATTGCAGAAAAGTATGAAAGATATTGAAAAGACCAGTAAGGGATTAGTGCACATAATATCAAAGTATATCGTGGAGCATCCTGAAATTGTAAGATGCACAGATAATATTGATTGCACAGAGTGTGAGCAGGATTGCTATTTTAATACCGAAATTCCTAAAAATATGGAATTGTGGGATTACGAAATCCAGGATGTTGATGCAGAGTTTTCACATAATGAGGTTAGGATAAATGTTTTGGTGGTGGCAACTATCTATGTATCATTGCCAGGTGATTATCAAGATGATGGGGATGAGATTTCAACAGACCTCCATTTAGAAGTCGTTATAGATCTTGGCCAGTTTCAAATAAAGAGTGTCGGTGTGACTCTTAAAGAATAATAAAAAACGGAGGCAGTAACTATATGGAAAAGCAAACACTTGTCAAATGTGATATGATTGTATAGAGAGAATTCTTGAGCTACACACTCGTTAAAATGTGCTTCGTCGATGAAGCGGAATCCGTGATGGTATGCGGTGAACATGGAGGCTCACAAAGGTGGCAGCTTACCATAGACCATCTAGCGAAAGCGAAAAGAAAGCTGTGTTATGACACTTTTTAGAAGAGATTCTAGAAAGTGTTTTTATTTTGCCATTTTTGGAAAAATATCATTCCAAAAGTCACTAAAAAGAGATGCTGAAGAGCATGGTTTATACTTGTGCGGATGTTATAAAACTGGGTGTGAGATCTTAAATATGTCAAATCCTGGTGATTATCCTCTTGATGAGGATGATGATGTGGATTTTGAAGTGGTAAAAGTTTGAGAATCAGAGGGCAGAGGCATTAGGGTTATTTACAGTGTGATTACAACGCCTCTGCTCTGCGGATCCGTATCAATATAAGTATTGAGTTGCGACGGGGCTAAATAACCGATAATAAAGAATGAGTTAAAACAGTATAAACTACACATAGAAGGGAGAACAGTATGGGATACAGAGTTATTTATAAATTACGTGCGAGAAAACCCCTTCCGATGAAGTCGGTTGCGGGAAGAATCGCACTAGCTTTTCTTTTTGTACTTCCCGGCCTTAATGTATTTGCGTTTGTGTTCTTCCGTTCGCTGATCTTCAATGTATTTCTTAACAGTATCAAGTGAAACGCTTCCTGTGGTAGCACAAAAGTAACTTGCGCTCCAGAAGGGAGAATCTCCGCACAGATACTTTTCTACATGTGTTCTATATGTGTTTCTTACTTCCTTGGATAATTGCGATTTTAATGAGTTGATGAGTTTTACAGGTGCCACATCAGGTGGCATGGAGATCAGAAGATGCATGTGATCAACATCTGTCTCTGCTGAAATAAGTTCACTGTTCATGCGTCCACAGAGGTAAGCTGCGTAATCCTTCATGAAATCACCGATCTCATCTGTGATCACTTTCTTTCTGTACTTGGTCACAAAGATCACATGGTAAGTAAGCTTGTATACGGAATGTGAACCTCTTCTGTAGTCGTCAAGGTTTTCTGATCTTGATACTGATTTCTCCATAAAACTTCCCTTCATCTAAATAGAACAGATGTTTGCCTATTCCTGAAATATATGCTATAATACATACTATAGAATACTACTAAGGAATTTACAACCGTGTACAGAACAAGGCAATACAGGATAAGCAGAAACCACATACTCTATGACTACTGCAGGGATATCTGCAGATCATCTGCCGTTCTGTACAACAGGGCAAATTTCATCTTAAGGCAGTATTCGTCATCGGTTGATTCAATGGCCGAGTTCAAGCCTCTTTTTCCGAATCAGATGATAGTATACAGACTTGTAAGGGAGAATCTTTCCGGGACCAAATATCTCGGGGACAGCAAATGGCTCTCATATAATGCCCTTGATCATCTGCTAAAGGCAACAAGAGATAAGTCATACTATGCCCTTCCGGCTCAGGCTAATCAGCAGATACTGAAACTCCTCCTTCGGGACTATAAGTCTTTCTTTGAAGCTGTAAAAGCATATGGAAGGAATCATGAAGCTTTCACAGGTCGCCCCAAGATGCCGGGATATATGTCACAGGGCTCGTTCAAAACAGCCATCCTGACAAATCAGATCTGCAGGATCAAGGATGGCTGCCTTAAGTTTCCGGGTACAAAGGATAAGCTGTCTCTTGGCAAGCTACCTGAGGAAGTAACTCTTAAGGAAGTGCGTATAAAGCCCTGTGGAAACAGCTTTGTCCTGGATGTGGTCCTGTCAGTTCCAGACAAGGGGATGATCCCTATGGCCGATAAGGATATCCTCGCTGATCTGTCAGATGTAGTGGAACTGAAAGATTTGAGGGTAATGGCCATAGATCCCGGAACAGACAATATCGCCGCTGTAGCGAACTCTTTTGGCGCAAGGCCATTTGTGATTAAGGGAGGAGTGATCAAGTCAATCAACCAGTTTTACAACAAAGAGATGAAAAGACTCTCTTCCTGTGCCATGACCTGTAACAACAGGTACAGGACAAGAAAGATGAATGCTCTTACTGAAAAGAGGAACAGAAGGATAAAGGATCAGTTCCATAAGGTGAGCAGACAGCTTGCAGACTATGCAAGGGATAACCATGTAGATGTAGTAGTGATGGGGCATAATACATACCAGAAACAGAAAATAGGGATAGGACATGTCAATAACCAGAACTTTGTGCAGATACCAATGCTGATATTTGCAGACATGCTCAGATACAAACTTGCTGAATATGGTATAAGGTTTGTCCTTACAGAAGAAAGCTACACATCAAAGTCAGACTACCTTGCAAAAGACTATATCCCTGTGTATAAAAAGAACAGGTCAGAAAGTTACTCTTTTTCAGGAAAGAGGATACACAGAGGACTTTACAGGCACTACGATGGTACAATAACAAATGCAGACATAAATGGAGCTGCAAACATCTTAAGGAAAGTATTCCCAAAGGTAAGCCAATGGGATAGAGGCATAGTGGACATGCCCTGTTCTGCAGGATGCGTAGAGCATCCTGCAGGTTCATGCCGCCCTGCGGCATAACAGAAACCCTTTCCGACGTGGAGTCGGTGAGGGTAGTTCATTGTAACTATCAGAGCAAATACAGCTTGTTTATGGGGGAAGAATTATGCAGGGATACGAGATTATGCGTGAGATAGTAAAAGTCTTAGATGAACGCGAAAAGCTTTATCAATCGGGTGAAACACAAATCAGAATAAAGTATCAAATAGCTAAGGAAGATGGAGATTTTTGCGTTTTAAAGGTGCGATTATTTTTTCCTCCTGAACATCAGTCACAACTGTATGATTTTGTGTTTACTATGTTTTTCCATGAAGATAGTTTTACTTATAACGCAGTGTTGTCTGGTGAATTTGATAGTAGTAAACACGTGGAAGCTTTAGAACTGGTTAATAAACTAAATAAGGACTATTTTGAAGATAGGTTTCTTGTCAGTGATCCTAATGTAGACGGTCTGGAGAAAATTGAAATGAAACGGTATTATTTCCTTCAGAAATATTCATCTCCCGAAGACTGGGTCATGGGAATTGTAGAGTTTTCAAGAACCGGTGATCTTTTTTACAGTGAACACTTAGAAGATATCTTACCATTTTACTAATCTGTAAAACGTAGAATACCTTTGACATGTATGGAGAAGGGGATATGGGATATATATATTCAGAATACAATTATTTACAAGGATTTGCGTCCGGTGCATGCCTTGGCAGGGTAGACGAAAACGGTTATGTATACAGCGATGTAAACATGCTTTCCGGAATAGCATCCGGCGCTTGTGTTGGCCGTGTTGACTCTTATGGGTATGTGTATAAAGGAAATAATTATTTATCCGGATTTGCATCCGGTGCATGTGTAGGCGTTGTCGAAGATGATGGATATGTTTATACAGGCCCTCATACTTTACATGGTTATGCATGCTCGTGCTGCGTCGGCAAAGTTGAAAATGATGGTTATGTTTATAAGGAAATGCCAACTTTATTTGGTGGTTTCGCCTCAGGATCATGTGTAGGACGAGTAGATGTAGATGATATGTATTTAGGTGCGGGTGCAGCACTGCTTCTTTTGTTTCTTGGTCATCAGTAATAAAATTTACTTAAAGTTTATCCTTATTTTAGATGATTATTAACGGTAAAAGATTAAAAATAGTGTATGATAATCTATATATGCACACATTGAGGAGAAAATCTTTTGTACACATTCCCTGATGAGATAAAAAAATCATATGAGAGCCTTATAGTCCCGATGATAGTTATGGGGCCTGATGCAAGCGGTAAGTATAAGCCGCTTGCTATTTCTGATGGATTTCTCAATCTTTGTAATGTGACCAGGGAAGAATTTTATGGATACTATGGCGACAGGATAAATGATGGCCTGTTTGAGAAGGTTCACCCGGATCAGCGCAGTAAGCTTCAAAAAATCAGTCAGGATTTTCTTGATAAGAAGACAGAGTATGATATCACTTTCAGAGCCAGACGGGATGACGGGTATCATCTTATACATGCAGTTGGCTACTGGAAGACGATGGAAGACGGAACCGAGCTTGCGTTTATTGTCTATTCCGATGTTCATCAGCATGAAGACATGCTTTTGGAAATATCTGATAAATACAAGCTGTTCCAAAAGGATGAATTTTATGTTGATACATTGACCAACCTTCCGACCATCAATTATGTAAACAAACATGGTGACAGTAAGATAAAGGAGATCGTTCAAAATGGCAGAACACCAATGCTTCTTTATCTGGACATAGATTCAATGCAGTCTTATAACAGAAGATACGGAATAAAAAAGGGTGATGACCTTTTGATTCTCGTGGCAAATGTGGTTATGGAGGAGTTTACCCATGGCCTGGTTGCCCGTGTTGTCTCCGATCATTTTGCTGTTATCGATGAATTCCCCGGTGAAGAGGAACTGATAAAGAGAATTGAGAGCGTCAATTCAAAGATAAAGCTCAAAGCATATGGTTCAACCACCGGATTAAATGTCGGGATATTTGTGGGTAATAAAGATGTTACCCTTACTGAATCCGTTGACCATGCTATCAGAGCCAACAAGCTTGTGGGAGAGGACCTTAACAAGTTTTACAGATTCTACTCCGAGGAAGATGATTCTTTATACAATCACCAGAGATATATAATCGAAAACTTTGATAAAGCTATGGAAAATGGCTGGATCAAGGTCTTTTACCAGTGCTTTATGCGCATTGAGACCGGAAACGGAATGGGATTTGAAGCTTTGTCCAGGTGGATGGATCCCCGGTACGGAATGATCAGTCCGGCTGATTTCATACCTGCACTTGATAAATATCATCTTACACATGAGCTTGACCTTTATATGTTTGAAACCGTGTGTAAGGAGGTTAAACTCCGTTACGATGAAGGGCTTCCGCTTTTGCCGGTTTCCATCAATTTCTCCAGGCAGGACTTTGACTATATAGATGTGGTCGGAGAAATCAACAGAATCTATGATAAGTACAACATTAGCCAGTATGGCATAGATAAGAGCTACTTTATCATCGAGATTACCGAGCAGGGGCTGGCAAAGGCTACGGACAAATTCTATGAGCAGCTTGCCGGGATCCGGGAGAACGGTTATAAACTCTGGGTTGACGACTTTGGAAGCGGGTATTCGTCCCTGAATGTTTTCAGTAATTTTGATATAGATCTCATCAAGTTTGACATGGCTCTTTTGATAAATCTTGATACCAATCACGGAGCAAACAGGACCATAATCAAAGGAATGATAGATATGGCCCACAAATTGGGAATCCACACCCTCTGCGAAGGAATGGAAAACAATGAGCAAAGGCAGTTTCTTCTGGACGCAGGCTGTGAGCTCGGTCAGGGCTTCTATTACCATATTCCGGAGGGGCTGGACACCATTTTTGACAGACTGCATAAGGACATCCCGATTCCGAGGTGGGAGGCTGAGGACGAGAGAGTTGAGCGGGAAAAGAGCTGGCGGCAATAAATTAAGGGGGACCAATGGCAACCTACGCTGTTTCTGATATTCATGGATGCTACGATGAGCTGCTAAAACTCATGGAGCTGATCAGATTTTCCGATGAAGATACGTTGTATGTCATAGGCGATTGCGTGGACCGCGGGCCAAAGCCTGTGGAAGTTCTGAAGTGGATGATGAGCCGTCCCAACGTAATCCCTATAGTCGGAAACCACGAGAACATGATGATGAGAGTTCTTTTGCCGGGGCTTAAGGAAGCGGATTCTGAGGAATCTATCGAGAAGACACTGACCATGGACTTTCTTACCGACGTTAATCTCTGGTACTTAAGCGATAACGGAGGAAGGATAACAGCAGAGTGCTTCAGAAAGCTGACGAAATATGAGAGAGAAGAACTCCTGGAATATGTTCAGGAGTTCTCACTTTATGAGGAAGTGACGGTGGGTGACCGCAGATTTGTGCTGGTTCACACCATCGGGGATGACATCCGCAGCCTGAGCGATCTGGAGAATGTGGACATATATGACCTAAATGATTTTTTGATCGCAAGGCCTGATTTCGAGGGAAAATGGGATGGAGAGGATATATTTGTCATAGGCCATACTCCCACCTGGTTCCTTGGGAAAAAAGACAACTCTGTATTCCGGAACGGAAACCTCATAGATATAGATTGCGGATGCGTCATGGGCGGGCGGCTTGCGGCTTTGTGCCTGGAGACGCTGGAGGAATTCTATGTGTGAGGGGACTTTGAAAAAGTTTATAATTTTTTAATGTTTTTTAGAAATAGTGAATTATTATTCTGAGATTGTGATATAATTATCTGGCGAGCCTGTATTCTTGGGCTCGCCATTAATAATATAGAGTGAATTTCTTTAGAATATCTCAATAGACAGACAATAAGTTTTTATGAGGTGGGGGCCGTGAGAAACAAAAAGCTTTTTGCGTTTGTATTATCTATTATTCTTTTCTTTTGTTCTATCAATCTATTTTATCCAATTATTTCCAATGCAACTGAAAATTTACCTTCAAGGGTCATAAATGTTGTTTACGATGATTCGGGAAGTATGATCAACAATGGCAAACTTGTGGACACCTGGTGTCAGGCCAAGTATTCAATGGAAGTCTTTGCTGCAATGCTTGGTCAGAACGACAGCATGAATGTCTACGTCATGAGTGACTACGACGGCGGGGCAATGTCGGCGCCTCCAAGGCTTACTTTAAAAGGTTCTTCGGGAGCTGAGACCAATGTCAATCAGGTCCACTCAATGCTCACTCCGGCAAGCAATACTCCGTTTAATGCGGTGCGTAAAGCCTACGATGACCTGACAAGGATGCAGGGTGATGAGAAGTGGCTTGTGATCCTCACAGACGGCGCTTTCGAGGATGGAGCTTTTACCAATCAGCAGGTTGAAGAGTACCTTGGACAGAAGGCCCAGGATATAAATGTGATGTTCCTGAGTATGGGTGCAGACGGAGCGGTCATCAAATCGGATGACAGCAAGAATATCTTCTTTGAGAAGGCTCAGTCCAATGACCAGATCCTGAACAAGATAACCCAGATCTGTACAAGAATTTTCAATTCCAACAAGCTTGAAGTAGACGTCAGCAGCGGAGAATTCTCTTTTGACATACCGATGTCCGAAATTGTGGTATTCGCTCAGGGCGATAATGTCAACATAAGCGGGATCACAGATGGCAGCGGCAACAAGATAAGTTATGACAAAACTCCTGTAAAAGTTAGGTACAGTGATAAGCCCTCTTCAAGAGGATACGACGATTTCATAGTGGATGATAAGCTTAACGGAAGCCTGGCGACCTTCAGCGGAGACTTTTCGCCGGGAGTATACAAGGTAGATGCAGGATCAGCCAAGACCGTTGAGGTTTACTACAAGCCAAACGTAGAGATCATGCTGTACCTGGTAGGTCAGGAGGGGCAGGAAGTTCCCTACACGGATGGCGTAAGAGCCGGAGATTACACCGTTAAGTTCGGATTCGTAAAGGCCGGAACAAACGAGCCGGTGGCGGAGTCCAGACTTCTTGGCAATATAGAGTATGCGGCCAGCATTGATTACAACAATGGCCAGCAGGTCCAGGATTGCAGCAACGGAAGCAAGGTTACTATTCAGGAAGGCAAGTACCACATAGATGCGGCGGCGTCATACCTGAAATATAATTCTGTGGCGACCCATATAGACTTCGATGTTTATAAGGATAAAGAGATTCAGCTGGAATTGATCGAGTCTCCCGAATACCAGATAACCATGGAAGAAATCCTTCATATCAATGAGCCGATGGTATTCAAGGCAACATTGGAAGGACAGGAAATACCTGCTTCTGAATGGGCAAAGATGGGGGAACCGGAGCTTATTATCCAGAATACTCTACTTCCGGAAGATAAAGTCACACTCTATGCAGAAAAGGGAGACGCACCGGGAATATTCAGTGTTTATCCGAAAACCAAAAATGATAGTACTAAACCGGAGATTTATAAATACTATGATATAGACTATAGGTTGGTTGTCAGTCACGCAGTTGATAAGAGTACCTGGTATGGCGAGGCGGAAGCAGTTTTCTCTGCCAAAGAGAGCAGGCCATTCCCGTACCCCTTTCCGCCTCCACATGTTGTTATTGCCTGGATAATTCTACTGATCTTATTACTGATTATTTTGGGATATACACCACTCTTCAAAAAACGTCTTCCCAAGAGGCTTAAGAGCAGACCCGAAATAGAGTATACCTCTAAGATAGGAGCCAAAAAGAAGAATTATTCCAAAGGTAAATTTACTAAAAAGACGGCATCCGTCATACTGCCGTATGTGCCGGAACGCGGCACTATCAAATACCTTCCACCGGGAATTGCCGGCGGGCCTGTATTGCAGGTGAAGGCTGTCGGAGGACAGAGGATGGAGATAACAAATACCCGGGCCTTTGAAGGAAAGAGAGACATTACATTTGATGGTCAATATGTTGAAAAAGGCGTCAGGAAAAATCTTGTGAAGACAGCAGGATTGATGATTGTGGTTGATAATACTGGAGCAAAGTGCAAATGTTTTTGCAACAAATAAGATGGAGGGAATATAGATGAATGCACCTACACTAATAGTTGGACTTGGCGGAATTGGATCTAAGATTGCATTGCGTGTAGCTGATATGGTTACTGAAGAGCAGAGACAAAGGATTGGCTTTGCTGTCTTTGATACAGATGTAAATGAGCTTGCCAGGATAAAGGAGAAAAACCCCTTTGTTCATGCAATTCAGACTTCTACCAAACTCTCTGTAGGAGAGTACCTTGACATCGATACTCATGCAAGAGACACCTGGTTCCCTGTTAATGCGATTCTTAACAGTAAGACACTTACAGAGGGCGCAGGTCAGGTTAGAGCCATTTCCAGAATGGCATTTGAGACAGCAGTCCGTTCAGGAAAGATGGAGGATCTTCACAGAGCAATCGAGGACCTTTACAAGCTTGAGGGTGAAGAGTACCAGCAGGCTCTCAGAGTTATTATTGTAAGTACACTTGCAGGCGGTACCGGATCAGGTCTTATACTTCCGGTTGCCCTTTATATTAAAAATTATCTGGCAACCAGATTCAGGCAGAGCGCTAACATTTCAAGAGGCTTCTTTATTCTTCCTGAGGTACTTTACCATGTAATCCCAGGAGAAACTGAGAGAAATAATCTGAAGAGCAACGCTTATGCTACTTTGAAGGAGATAGATGCTTTCCTGATGAGAGGAGACTCTACTCTTCCTGACAGGTTTAAAGACAGTGTGACCATGAAATTCCCCTCTGTAAGCTCGGGCGAGTTTGAGGAGTACAATGTAAGACCTTTTGATTTCTGTTTCCTGTTCGATGGCCAGAACTCAGACGGAAGAAAGCTTAATAGCTTTAACAGCTATCTTGATCATGCCGCTAACTGTATTTATGCAATGTCCATCGGACCTATGAACAAGAGGAGCAATTCTTCTGAGGATAACACCATCAGGAAGCTTGTATCCGAGCGTGGCAGAAACAGATATGCCGGTGCGGGTACTTCTATGCTTATCTATCCCAAGGATGTAGTAAAGAAATACCTTGCTCTTAACTGGGCAAAAGAGTGCGTGTCCGAAGAATGGCTGATGTTTGACAGAGCATTTAAGGACATGGTCCGCAACAACGCCGAGATGAGACGAAACGGACTTCATACCTCAGATATAAAAGAGTCTAAGAACTACATTAACTCTGTAGAATCTGAGGCTAACAAGAAGAACCCGTTTGCCAGGGCTATTATGGAGTCCTGTAATGAGTACGATGAAAACGGCGTAACAGTAAGAGGATTCAAGTGGGATATTTATCTCGATAGACTTGAGAACAGAATAACTCAGGACAATGATTCTTCAACCGTAGCTGAATTGGATGAGCTGCAGTCAAGTGCGATGATGAACATCAGTAACATTGAACCCGGAAAGACCGAGGATGTTGAAAGCGCATTTGTAGATGCATACAACTCAGTAATTATCTATAGAGGTACAGCGGTTAAACGCTGCAGTGAGATGGCAAGAACATTGGCATACTCCATCTTCAGATCCAACAGTGTTGACGTGCTGAAGAGTAAAGATGACTTCTGCCTTGAGAAATATATGAGAAACAGCTCAAACGGAGATTTCATTCATCCATGTGCAGTTCGCTATTTCCTTTACAAAGTGGAAGAGTCAATGACCCGTACTATTGCTGCACTTAAACAGGAAGTTGAGGCTGAAGAGGAGTACTTTGCACATTACGAAGACAATGTTTTGGATGACTCCAGCACGGATGAAAAAGAGGGTATCGGTAATCTTGGAGCCGGAATGCGCACTCGTTTTATCGATCGTGTCAGAAAGACTCTCAGTATTCGTCAGGAGGAATTAAGAAACTCACTCGTTACATATGTGACCAACGTTAACGAGTATCGTAATAATGCGGTTTATCTTGCTGTTCTGGAGGAAGGCCTTAGCTATGTTAAGAGCCTTAGCGAGTCTTTCGCTAACTTCTTCAAGACTTTTGATGGAAAGATAACAGGTATCAGCAGAGAAATCGAGACCATCGAGAACAAGTACATGCATACAAAGGGAACAGCAGCAAGATATGTATGCGCATCAAAAGAGTGCCTTAAGGCCATGAATGAAAAGATGGCTTATGCCGGAGGCGCCATTGAGATAGATACTAAACTGGCAGAGGCAATTTATTCCAGAGTAAGAAGCTACTCAATGCTGTCTGTTAAGGCGGACAACGGCGATTATTTCAGCTCAATCTTTGATAATGATGTTATCAAGTACTTTGAGGACAAGCTGACTGAAATTTATGGCGCTGATATTGACATAGATGTTATTACTGCTATTGAAAAAGAGCTTGAATATGAGCAGAACATTGTGGATATGGCCGCAGCAGAAGCTTATGTAAGAGATGTAATAAAGCAGGCTAAGATCCTGGCTGCACCGTTTATCGAAAAGCCCATGGGTGAGGAAAAGCAGCCTATCAATTCCTGCGCATACAGCAATGAGCTCTATACTGACGATGATTCACCCAGAAGTAAGCTCCTTAACAGTGAGCTCAAGGACTTTGGTGGAGAAGCGGACGAGGATATTCCTCTGAATATGATCCTGTTCTACAAGTCATTCTATGGACTCAGAGCGAACGATCTTTCCAAGTTTGCACCTCCTCAGAAGAGCCAGACCTATGACAGATCTGCAGGAGAATACTTCAAGGCATATTACGAGCTTGTAAGCAAGATCAATCCTGTTCCTTCAGTGAGCAAAGTTATTACTCCTCATATTGACAGATGGTGGCACAACCCTACTAAGATGCCCGACCTGGATGAGGGCAATCAGGAGAAGCTGCTGAATGATATCTGCGCTGCATTCTTCTGGGCATTTGTAGCACATAAGGTAGATCTTTATGAGACAGGTAACAGCAACCAGTTTGCTTACACAATAATTGACAAGCTGGTTGAGGAAGACGACAGCGACAGACAGGATAGCAGAGTGCTTACTGTTTCCAACGGAACACCTTGCGATCAGCTTTATGAAGTTTTGGATGCTATCTCAATTTATCCTGAACTTGTTCGCGGAATCCTTGATTCAGTAGAGGAACTTGAGAACAGGGAAGCTGAGGCAGGTAAAACAGCATTTGATAATGAGGTTATGGATCAGATCAATAACTTTACTATCAGGACACTTGGAGACATCGAAAGTACCCTTGTCAGAAGTATATTTGAGCTTCCGTTCCTGCTTAAGAAGTCTACTACCACAGAGGTTTATAACGAGAAAGATGGTCTCAGGCTGATGCAGGTAGCTATGGACGAGTCTAAGAAACTGCTCAAGAGATTCAGTGCAGAAAACGATTATGCAGAGAATGTTGGTAAGTTGTTTGCTGCGCAGTTTGACAAGCTGATCGAGAACCTGAAGCTTTCAAATACAGAAGACAGAAATGTATTCCGCGAGCTGCTCTTTAGCAGGATCTGCGAGATGCTTTCACATGATCTCAAGGCCCTTGGACTTAATGATCTTGCAAAAGATATAAAGGCACGCGGTGATGAGCTTGCTTTATCCAAGACCAAATAAGGACATAAAGTATGTATTCAGTTTTGATTCAGAATCAAAAAACAATACAGTTATTCCAGGAGTATTACCCGTTATTTCTTCAGCTCTTTAGCAATAACCAGGTTGGTTGCTGCAGGTGGATTGAATCGGGAAGGACGATTGATACCGCCCTTCCCGGTCTTGAGGAGCTTGTGGGCGATAAGAAGGAATGGCGCGCCATAATCATAAGGGTTGTGGAGCGAGATGAGAATGATATGAAGAAACTGTCATTCAATCCACGCAACCCCTATGACTTTTATTGCAATGCGTCAAAAGATGCTTCTAAAGTCCAGGAGAGCAAGGTCCCTCTTGTAAGACTTACGCAGATCCTGGGAGAGGTACCTTCTCCGGAAGTGACTTTCCATTCTAATGTAATACAGGAAAGAAACAAGAGCCCCAGACGTATATATGTTCCGGAAAGCGTTGATCAGAGGGAGCAGGATGCATACAGAGATTTGGTCCGCATGTATGAATACGACGGACGCAAGCCCAGCGAGATCATCCTGTACACTTTCTATAGCGTGAGAAAGGGCAACGATAGGAAATCAACAAAGAATGCCTGGCATCCCGATGGAGAAGTTGATGGATTTGAGTTTGCAAGAAGAAACAGGTACTCAAGTAACTGCCGATTCGTAAAATACGAGTATATAAAAGAAGGTACGAATCGCAAAGAAGCAGATCTTTTTAACTTCTGGAACAGTGTCATGCTGCTTGCTTCAGAAGATATTGATCCTAGTTCATTTCAGGCCTACAGGCTTTACAATGCTAGGGTTGAGTTTAACATGGAGGATCTCAGTGACACCCTGCAAAGGAAGTTGGATGAGCTGATAGGCTGCACTAACTATGTTGAAGAATCAATGAGGCGTGATGTTGAGCTGAAGATGGGAGAGAAGCATCCAAAGCCTGAATATGAGACAACAGTAAGCGCGGAAGTAAGAATACCAAAAGATACATCAGTTACAGTCGATACTGAAGTATTTCATATATGTCCCACTGCTGCATCAAGCGAAGGAAGAAAATGGGAAAGCTTAAGGAGCATTGCTGAGGATACTCTGGAATCTATTTTCAGAAAACAGGACAGAGTTCTGGATGAAAGTGCTAACCGCATGCGTGCTGTCAGCAAGATTCCCGAAGAAATGGTTACTCCCATGGATAAGTATGAAAAGCTGGATATGGAAGCGGAGCTTGATGACACCTTTGATGAAATTCTAAAGACACAGAACACCATCTCTGATTCAAGAAATATCACCGGCGAGAAACTCAGCAGTTTGTCTGATGATGTAAAGGATTATATCAAAGGCAGAGTTCCCAGACCTTTGGCATGGGGCGTGCTGGCAGTAGTGGTACTTATGGTAATTTTATCGGTGCTGCCTGCATTTATTATCCCTCAGAAGCTGGACGACAGAAATCTTGGCGGAATGATGGCAGCATTTGCGTTTTGCGCTTTGACTCTTGGACTTGTGGAGCTGATTGTTCTCATTTCTCAGAAGAAAACGCTTCTGGATAAGATTGAGAAATATAACTATGCCATGGAAGATAATCTTGCGGTGCTGTCGCAGGATATGATGTTCTATTCCAAATTCGTGAGCAATATTGTTAACTTCTCACGAGGTCGCAGCATTCTTGATACTCTCAAGCACAAGAAGTTTGAACTTGAGACGGAATATGATCTTCTTCAGGTACATAACGAGCAGATCGGAATCTTCCGAGGTAAGGTTGAAAAGTGGGCCAAGGCATTCTATGTTCCCATCAGCTTTGAGAGAAACCTTGGAAAAGAATTTGCTGTTGATGTGGATGTTAAACCCAGGGACAACAGACTTTATACCTTTGACTATAACAAAGAATACAGCATCCCGTTTAATTATACCGGAGAGAGGGTAAAATCTCCGTTTAGCTTTATAGGGCGCTTCATTATCGAAAGAGAGGAAATATTTAACGATGCGGGAAGAGATGATTAAGGTTATTTCTTCTATAGCGATATTCGCAATCCTTAATCTGATTCATCAACTGGTGAATTCGAAGAGGATCAATCGCAGCAAGCAGCTGTTACTGCCGGCTGTTTCCTTAGTGTACGATATTTTGGCGATTGTAGTGCTTAGGGCAAAGTATGAAGATATCTTCAAATCCCTTGGATATATCGGACGTGTGGTAAGAATGGAGCAAAACAGCATAGAGGTGATTTTCCTTAATGCACTGATCTATGCAGTATATGTTTTGGGCAGGATCATTCCCGTCATCATCTGTCTTATTGCATTTAGAAAGAAACGGCCATTTCCGGAGCTTCTCAGTAATATATATGTGTACGACGAGAACTGTCAGCAGTGGCTCTTAAGAGACAAGTGGACTAATTTCAGAAATCTGATCAAGTGGTTAATGATCGCTTCTGTTATCTCCACAGGTATAGTTATGGCCTTTATATGGAACAGAGGCCGTCAGTCCGAGTTCCATGCGTTTGTATTTCCTGTTTTGTATCTCATTGTCATTACTGAAGTCTTCATCTTCCTTAATGGCCTTACGGAGTTAGAGTACGCTAAGACCGTAACAGGTGATGACAGCTATGCCCATAAGATCAGGAATTTCTATATCTTAAGAGAGATATATGAGAAGATCTTTGCTCATGAGCTTCTGACCTCTGAGACAAAATGCGATTTTACTTCAACAAAATCCGTGACAGATTATCTTGAGGAACTTAGTTCATCAGAGTCAGAGACGGATCATAAGATCGCGGAGTTCTTCAAGCTCAATGGCGAAGCAAAGTCATATGATGCTGATTACATTTCTGCCACATTGAAGCTTCTTGATGGTAAAAATGTTCTTTTCTACGATCCGTTTTACAGGGATTTGGGCAAATATCTTATTTTGCCAGTGCTTTATAACCTGTTATCCAATAAGAAGTGCCTGATCCTGACAGCAAGGGAATCACTTAAAGAGGACATTATAGATTGGATGCAGGGCATTCTTGTTGACTATGGCAAAATCGATTCCCTCTGGCGTGTCAAGGAACTTGGTTTCAAGGAACCTGAGTGCGAAGTTGGAGTGCTGGGATTCTCAGAGATTTACAATCCCGAGATTATTAAGACCAATACCGAATTCATCGAGAATGTCGGTTTCGTTATGATGGTTGAGCCATCACTTATAGTGAATACCGGACAGATTGCTCTCAGCATTCTGGCTGACTATATGACACAGGATGATGTTACACCTACATACTGTTTCCTCGACAGGATAACAGATGGATTGGTGGATTCTCTTTCCCATGTTTTCCAGATCAATATCACCGAAGTAGAGGCACCTCCGGTTACCAGAAATATCCATACAGCAATGGCATGGGATGCCGATGGTGATTATCTGAAAGAGAAGCTTTTTGATAAGCAGACCAGATATATGGGTAACGGAATTGAGTTGGCAGCAGTTGCCATCAAGAATCAGATTCCGACGGTTGAATGGTTCAGCGAGACCAAGGTTCCCATTAAAGACATCAAGTGGATAGCCGGTCAGTACTTTGCAACAATCTGTAAATACATGAACCTGCCTATCCAGCAGGATAGCCTTTACGAGAGAATCAAATTTGTTTCCAACATCTGGAGTACGGACAAGGCTGATTACAAATTCCTCATAGCTGAGGATGAGTTCTCTAACATGTTTAATACCATGCGTATGTTCATGTCCAGAGGAGAGAAGCAGTCCTTCGTTAACATACTCTCTGAGAACTATCTTCTCAGGGATTATATGAGATGCAACACGATGATGTTTATGTCTAATCCGGATGCGATTCCTTCTATAGTTCCGGATTATGCAAAGACTCCTAGAAATGTACTGATCAAGATGCTTCTGCTCATGACAACGAGAGAGGTATCCGAATCGGAATTAAATGCTGAGTTTAAGCTTGTCGGAATAGAGAATGATGATGTGAACAGCGTACTGACTTCACTTCTGAAAGATTTCTTCGGAATTGACAGGAGCATTCTTCACATCAGATCTGTCAGAAAGAATTATCTCGACAGCACATTTGATAAAGAAAACCTCTACTCCATAACAGAAGGAAACTTCAATAAGTATTTCAAAAAGACCCTGAAAAATGCCTTCTTTATATGCGAAGAGGAGGACAAGATCAGGTACATCGATGCCAGACTGTTTGGACATGTTACACAGTCGGTATTACCCGGACAGTTTGTTGTTTACGATGGTAAGTACTACATCGTTCACAGCATCTCTTCAGAGAACGGCGTTATTTTGAGAAGAGCGTCTAATCTGTACGACGGCAGAAAGTACTATCGTCAGATAAGAACCTACAACATCGGTGCATACGGAGAAGAGCAGGTAGTGTCCTCCCGCACCGTTATGGATGTGGATGTTACAAGGCTTAAGATCAACTTCAAGGTAAGCACCACCGGATTCCTTGAGATGAATAAGAACCATGACCTTAGGACAGCCAGGGTTATTAACTTTGCCAATGATCCTAATGTTGAGGAGTACAGCAGGGAGTATAAAAACAAGTCTGTTCTTCGTGTTAAACTTCCTGATGCGGATGAGAATGTGCTGTTTACAATCTCAATGCTTCTTTCAGAGCTTATGCGCAGTGTATTCCCCAGTGCATGGCCTTACATAGCTATTACAACAAGGCTTCCGGAGAACGTCGACGGAATGCTTAACTACATGATCTATGGAGCAGAAGGCAATATCGAAGAGGGATGTATTTATCTCATCGAAGACAGTGAAATGGATCTCGGGCTTCTTGAGGCAATCGAGAAGAATCTGATCAAGTTCATAGAGATAATCACGGATTACCTGTACTGGCACTTTGAGAAGATGCGCGAACCTGCATCCAAGGATCCTGAGATAGTAACACCTGAATTCCCTAAACTGGATGTTCAGAGAAGATCTCTTGTTACAAGAATGCTCCGCAGAATAGGCCAGCTGTTTGGAATCAAGAAAGAAGAAGTAAAGATAGACAGCGTAGCCCATGCTGAAACTCATCCGGTAGAAAAGGAAGAGGAAAAGACAGAACAGAAGCCCGAGCAGAAGACAGAGAGTAAACCTCAGACACCTCCCGCTGCGCCTCAGCCTGCAGAAAATGCCATCCCTGAGACTAAAGAAGAGGATGAAGCTTTCTCCTTTGACATGGAAGAAGAGGAAAAAGAGCCTGAGCAGAAATCTGTGGTTGAAGCAGAAGAACTCATCAGAGATGAAGCAAATATTGCTGAAGAGTGGAGATATTCCGAGGGCGAGGATCAGGGCAATGCAGAAGATCCTGAAGGTAAGACATCTAAAGAGGCAGAGAATAATATACGTCCCGAGGATCAACTTGAGCCTGAAGAAGGAAATCCTGACATCGTGGCTATCGACGGAACAGATATCTTTGATGAGAGCGGAACAGATGAAGACAACGAATATCTCGAAGAATGCTTTATTGAAAGAGGTATCGGAACCAGAGATAAGTCTCGTTATCAGAGAGAATGTTTCCTGAAGTTCGGCTTCAACGAGATTGATAAGAGACTTGAGCTGATGGATGTTATGAAGTATCTGACTGTAAGAGGATTCAGCCAGAATGCCTTCCGTAAGGCAAGAACACGAGATCTTATGAATGACTCACTCATCGATAAAGAAGCGGTCAATCACTGCGATTTCTGTGGAATGCCTATCAGCGGAGTAAGCTATGAAAGACTTACCGATGGAAGAATAAGATGTAACGATTGTACAAACAGTGCTATCACCACTGTAGAAGATTTCAGTGAGATCTTTAAACAGTGCCTGAGCCTTATGCAGAGTTTCTTCGCCATCGATTATTCAGTGGGAATGAGTGTTGTGACCACTGATGCCAGAACGATAGCAAGAAGATACGGAAGTGTCTTCAAACCTTCAACCGAGTTTGCTGTCAGAGTATTGGGATATGCCAGAAAAGCAAGCGGCAGATACGAGATCTATATTGAAAATGGAAGTCCCAGGCTTGCAACCATTGAAACCATGGCTCATGAGCTTACACACATCTGGCAGTATATCAACTGGAATGAGAGGGAAATCAGAAGGCTGTATCCCGATCCTGCAGTACGCGATATGGTTTACGAAGGAATGGCATGCTGGGTATCAATCCAGTACCTGTACCTTATAGGAGAAAATGCCTATGCTCGTGATCAGGAGATGGTGATGGCAGATAGAAATGATATCTATGGGGCAGGTTTCAAGGTATTTCGTGAGGCGTATCCTTTCATCAAAGATTCTTCATTGGTTAAATACTCACCTTTTGCTAAGTTTCCGCCTATCTCATAAAGCTGTTGGGAGCAATTAAAACATGCAGACATTGATTGAACAGTACAACGAAATATTCCAGAAGATTTCAGGGCTGAACGGTCAGATATCCGGTTTTGAAGCACAGATTCAGGAACTGGAGAATCTAAGAGACGGCGAGATTCCTGAGCGTATCAAGAATCTTGAAGATCAGCTTACGAAGATCGATGAGTACCAGCTGAAAATAAGCGGGTTTATTCAGCTTGCCGAGGACCACATGACCAGCAAGAATCTGCTGTCCATCGAGGCTCCGGACGGATACAGAGTCAATATCAAGAGGCTCAGGGACTGGGCATCTTTGATCGATCCCCTGGCGGAGGATGATGTCTATGCTCAGAAGGTTTACCTTGTGGCTAACTGCGACCTCAAGTTCCTGGAACAGAAGAAGGCCGAGTTTACAGCAAGGATCCAGGAGCTCAAGGATGACCTGGCCGTAGGGGCGCCTGAGCAGTTAAAAGAGCTGAATCAGAAGATTGACGCTGTCAGGGAGCAGATCAGAGAGTTCCTGGAGAGCGATCAGTTCAGCAGCTTTGCCGATAATGTTCGCAGCGAGAATGAAGCCCACATGTACCAGCAGGCTCCCGAGAAGTATGTGGATCACGACAGCGATCCTGAGCTGTGGATCCCCGGAGCATATGGCACAGCCATCGATGTTGTGGATTCCCAGAGAGAGCACTTAAAGCTCACCCTTGGAAGATTCTACGATGAGAAGAACAGCAAGGTTTATCTTCCCTTGTACAGGATCAAGGCAGATGAAGAATTTGCCATGTCAATTTCCTGTGTTCCTGCAAGAAAGAAAATGAATGAGATGGATGCGGGCATCAGAAACCTGTTGTTCCAGATTATAGACAGATCCCCTGCAGGAAGCAGAAAGATCTATGTTATTGATGCACTTAGGCAAAACTCTGCTCTTATAGGTGGTCTCAGAGGCCTTGAAGGGACTGATGTTCTCGAGCCCGTCCCTAGGAACGAAGAGCAGATGCTTCAGACACTTGAGAATATTGTTGCCGGTTTCAGTGATATAGACGATATGCTTGAGGGCTATGACACGGTTCTTGAATATAATAATGAGATGCCTGCAGAAAAGAGAATGCAGCGCAGTGTTATTGTGGTTGTGGGATGGCCCAAAGAGATAAAGGGAGAGGCAGAAGAGCGTATTAAGAAGATATTCAGTAACTATGAACGTTACGGTATTTCTTTTATCGCTGTAAAGGTTGCTGCAGTTTCAGATAAGAGCAACAATGACGACTCCGGATTCTCTGATTATATCGGCGAGAGCATGATCAATATAAAGATGACCATGAAGGAGACCACTATACAGATTGGTCAGGAGGATGCCCATAGTTTTGCCTGGTATCCGTTCAAATTTAACCTGTCCTCTGACTATTGCACTGCTGTCAGAAATATGTCCAAGGGCAAGGGACAGAAGGTAACTGACTACGCCGAAAGAGGCCTGTTGGATGGCGGAATCAACTATACCAGAGGTAATAAACTTCTCAATCTTCCCTATGGTGTGGATGGAAAAGACAAGCTGCACAGCATTGTTTTCGAGAACGAGAACTTTGCATCATTCCTGATGGGTGCATCAGGTTCAGGTAAGTCTACCTTCCTGCATTCCCTTATAACCGGAATAATAAAGAACTATCATCCGGATGATGTTGAACTGTGGCTGGCTGACTTTAAGATGTCTGAGTTCGCGCAATATATTGACCCTAGACCGCCGCATGTTAAGTACATTTTGTTGGATGAGTCCAAGGAACTTATTTTTGACCTTATTGACAAACTTACCGACAAGATGATGGAACGCCAACGCTACTTTATGAGGAACAGGGAGTACAAGAAGGTCGAGAAAGTTCCTGTGGAAGAGTATATGCCTGTCATCTTTGTTATTCTGGACGAGTTTTCAATCATGTCACAGGCAATCCAGGATAATGAGCAGTATAAGCTTAAGCTCCAGAATCTTCTGGCTAAAGGAAGAGCACTTGGAATCAAGTTTCTGTTTTCCAGCCAGACTTTCACCACAGGCGTGAGAGGGCTTACAGATACGGCTAAAGCTCAGATTCAGATGAGGATTGCCATGAAGGCTGCCAAGGATGAGATTGTTGAGACAATGGAGCTTTCATCGTCGCAGAAGACTGATCAGGTACAGAACTGGATTGATGCGCTTCCTGTATATCACGCACTTATCAAGTACAGGGATAAGTCCGAGGATGGTGAGGACAGAGTCCTTGTAAGAAGGACGACGGTATTGTATTTTGATGACAAAGACAGCCCCGGAGATCCATATAGGAAGCAGCGTGATCTTATAAATGCATGCAATGACATGTTGCGTCCCGTTGACAAATATAATCCTAATGAACTGAATGTTTATGTGGACAAGGATCCAGTTATGGTAGACGGAAACACATACTATGCGTATACCCCTGAGTTCCTGAAGGAAAGAAAGCATGAGTACAGGATTGCAAATAAGCTTGAAGATGATGAGATGCTGGTAGCTTTCGGAAGACCGAGGCTCATGTCAGATATCAGATTTGCTACTGTGACTGCCGAATCACGAGAGAATTTCCTTTTATTCGCACCTGTCGGTGAGCAGATGTGTGCCGCTTCAATTCTGGTGTCAATAATTAAGCAGTTTAAGCAGACGAAAAAGAATGTAGAGATATGGACTTACGCAAGAAGCAGGATTTTCAAGAACTACGCAGAGGTTTTCAAGGCACAGAACTGCGAAGTTGTGGCTGATACGTATTCTATTAGCAAAAGAATCTGGGAACTGAAAAAAGATATTCTAGCCAAGAAATCTGAAGATAAATTGATCGTACTTCTGGGAATGGAGAGAATATGCGGAGATTTTGGCTATGATGACGGTGGCGCTGCTTCTTCTGCTTCAACAGAGCTGACGGATTCTGATTTGAATGAGCTTTTCCATCCAGAGGGACAGGATGTAGACATGTCTACCCTGGACGAAGAAGACTGGAAGAATACTCGCTATTCAGACAAGATAATGGAATATGAAGCAAAATGCAGACAGGATAATCCGAACCTTACAGATGACGAAGTGAACCAGCTTCTTCAAGAAGCCGATGACCGCATTTACAATGAAGTGATTGAAGAATGGGATAATATGTCTAAGGGTATAAGCGCTCCATCAGCAGAGGTAAAGGCTGAGGATGCCGCTGCAGAATCAACTTCAGCTAATACAGCAAAAGCAGTTGAAAGCGAAGATAAGCCTAAAGAAGACGAGATGCCAGAGAAGTACAATGCAATGAATGACTTCAAGGAAATCCTTATGAAGGGAAGCCGTTACGGATACCATTTTGCATTGTATCTCAGCAATTTTGCTGATCTAAAGGCTACATCGTTCTCATTGGACTACTTCAGACATAGACTCTCGTTCCAACTTAACCCGGATGATTCGTGGCAATTGTTTAATTCCAAAGTAGCAGCGTCGCTTCCCGAACATGTTTGTCAGTACTACGATACGCTTGAGGGCTTCTCCTTCAGGCCATATCTGCATCAGGGAATTGACTGGGATGGATGGGGAATATCCGAAGACGGTGAAATTATAAGCCCGATGGCATAAAGGAGAGAACATGGGGATGATAAATATTGAGACATATGATGAGGCGGTGAGATTGCTTCGGTATTATGCGTATGAAGTAAGCAGATTATGCGCTGACATGCGCGATATAGTCAGAGATGGTCAAGAATTGATAGATTCATCTGGTGATAGCCACCTGATCAAATGTGAAGAATCAATTAGTAGAGAATTATCCATAGTTGATGATGCCTGCGAAGAATTGCATAGAATCAGCGCGATAATTTTTGATGAAGGCTGCCGGATTAAGGAAGCTGCTGCGTTGATGGGGGTGCAGGAGAATAGGGAGAAGATTATTAAATGAGAAGGATAACCGTTAGCGAGGAAGGTGTATCAGTACTCAGGGATGAGAGCAAAAGGCTTAGCGAGGATCTGGCAGGTATAAGGAATGAAACTGAGAAGCTGAGTGAATTTGCTAATGAAAATAGAGATAATCTGGGACCTCATGGAGCAGAAATAGCGGGTTGTCTTGAGCAAATTAAACGCGCAATGGATAAATGCGAGGAACCTGCAGGGGCAATAAGCAGCACAATGGAACTCCTTGCAGATGAATTTGAACAAATACTAAACTAAGGATTTTGAAAAATAATAAAGGAGGAAATTATAATGCAGGTAGCAGATGAACAAAGTTATGAAGAGGTTATACACAGCTTACAGTCATATATCGGCGAAGTTGCCCGGTCAGCCGGCGATATGAGAAGTGCGGGAACTGATTGCGTAGACAATACGTTGAACGATCCGGCAGCAGTAAAAAGCAACGAAAGATTACAGTCGGCAATAAGCAAGATAGAGTCTGCAGTTGCAGATATAAGAGGAGTTATCAAAGATTTGCAGGACGAGCTTGAGGAAATCAGAGAGGCTGCGGAAGCTGCCAATTCAGCAGATTGATAATCAGGAGGTATTATAATGTCAAAATATGCATGTAGTCCGGAAGGTGTTGAACAGTTAAAGGCAGCTGCAGGAAAAATAAAGCAGGGCGCAGACGAAATAAAGACTCAGACGACGACAATGAGATCAATTGCCAGCGGATATTCTGATACTTTAGGCCCTCATAGGACTGAGCTGGAAGAGGCACTTGACGAGATTGCAGGTGCTGTTGCACAGTGTATTGAACCTGCCGAGAATGTGTGCCAGAAGTTAAACAGCGTTGCGCAGAAGTATGAAGGGATTATAGGCAAGAAGCGTTTCCAAAGACAGGGAAACTGATTTCCCCCGGCGCATCAGGCATAAGTGGTTCGGCGGGGGGCGCATCCACCGGTATTGCGTCGGGAGGAGTAATTTCAGGCACCGGGCAGGTTGGCTCCGGCATGGAAGGTATACCCGGGCAGTCTGATCATTCTGCGTTAACGCAGGAAGAAATAGCCCAAACAGTTGTCTCTCATGGAGAGTCAGTAGCAAATGGAATGACTCCCGAGCAGGTAAGCTCTTTTAAAAAATACACAGGTGTTTCTTACGCGAATATAAACGCTGTACTACGAGGGTTAGTAGGAGAATTTGATCCGGGTAACCTTGAGAATGCAATAAACCTACATTCTGTTCTGGAAAAATCGGAATTGCCCTGTGACTGTACTGTTTACAGGGGAGTCTCTGCGAAAGCATTAGGTGAAATGGCAAACTGGCCGGATGATAAACTTGTAGGGAAGGTTTTCTGGGACGCCGGTTTTATGAGCACGTCTCTGGATCGTAACAGTGCTTTTGATGGTGATCTGCTTCTTGAAATACATGCGCCTAAGGGAGCACATGGAACTTATGTAGGACATGTAAGCTCTGCTAAGCACTATGAGAAAGAAGTTCTGTTCGATATTGACAGTAATATGGTAATTGACTCGGTAAGGCGTGATGAAATGGGAAGACGAGTAATTACTGTAAGAATGATTTAAGCAGGTGAAACATATGGCTGATAAGTTTGTCTATCAGGAAGAAGGGGAATTTAAAGTCCTTTCAAGTCAATGTGAAGCATGCGCATATTATAACAACGGCGAGTATTCACAGAAGTGTCCTTCCGATAATTTAGAGAAGATTAGGGCAAATCAAATGAAGTGTCCCAACAAATCTATAAAGCACAAATGGGATTTGACTAAACCGCAGTAAATGGGGTAAGGCTAATGGCAAAGTATGCATGTAGCAATGAAGGAGTGCAACAACTTCAAACTGCAGCAGGGAAAATAGTCGAGGGCGTTGACAATATAAAAGCAAGAACAAGCACTATGAGTACAGTTGCAGACAATTACACCGAGACTATCGGGCCGCATAAGGAGCAATTGGCGACTGCCCTGATGGAGATTTCCAAAGCGGTAGATCTGTGCACCGAACCGGCTAATCAAATTGCACATAAGCTTCAGGATGTGGCAAAAAAATACGAAGAAACCATATCAAAGAAAAGATTTGGGAGAGGCGGTTCTTCTTCAGGATCTTCTTTTGCAGGATCATCGGGAGGCGGAAGCTCGCAAGCAGCGGCAGGAGTAGCAGCCGGTGTTGCAGCAGGAGCAGCCGGTGTTGCAGCTGTAGGAATAGCAACATCCTCCGCACCGGGAGGCGCTTCCGGTTGGAAGATGATAGAGGGCGCGCACGACCATAAGTCTGATGCGAAAGCGGTAAATCCAAATTATAATTCTTCTGCATTGGAATGGACCAATAACTGCCAGAGATGTGTCCCTGCCTATGAGATGAGACAGCGCGGATATGATGTTAAAGCTACACCTAGGCCAACAGTGCTAAAGAAGAGCTTCTTTACAGGTGAAGTTGAAAAAGTTGTTACTAATGATGACCATCTTTCATGGCATCCTTTTGATGCGTGGATTCCGCCTGATTCGGTTCCCTGTCCCGGTGGAATTGGCGATATAGAAAAGAAAATGAGCGAGTGGGGCGATGGCTCCCGTGCTGAAGTTATGGTCTACTGGCAAGGAGCTCACGGAGGCGGCCATGTATTTGTGGCACAGCAGATAAATGGCATTACTCATTTTATTGATCCCCAATCGGGAGAAGATGGAGTTGGATATTACTTTGATCATTGCATAACAGAGCGTATCTGTATATGCAGGACTGACGATAAGACTCCTTCCAGCTATGTTATGGATTGCTGCGCATAAACAAGGAGACAAATGATGGATTTTGATAAGGCATGCCAGTTGGCGGTTGAATATTATACACAGGAATGGGGATGCAGTACCCTCAGTGAGATCAAGGATCTGGGTGAAAAATGGATTTTCTATCCCACTGATGAAGAGTCGGCATTCGCCAATTTCCATATAACAATACGCAAAGACAATGGAAAGCCCGAGCCTTTCATTCTTCCTTCACGGGAAAACTTTGAACTTCTGGCGAAGGCAAAAGTAGTTGATGTCCCTGAAGCCTACAGGTCTAAAGGAGAATGATGGTTTGACCAAATTCAAAGAAAAACTCAGCATCTTTATAGCTAAGCACCCGGGACGCACAGTATTGATTGCCATCTTGGCATTCAATATTGTGTTTTTCCTTTTGGCGTCTGCCCTCATCAGCAGCCTGTCCCTTAGCGGCACGGAGCAGATGGGCTTCCTGGAGGCGGCATTTTGTACCATCACCATGATACTGGATGCCGGCTGCATCTCTTTTGTTGTGTCGGACATTGGTAAGTCAGGGGTTGCAATCACTCTGGCCTGCCTGGCGATCATCATCATTGGAATGATCTCCTTCACCGGCGCTGTCATCGGTTATATCACCAACTACATTTCAGGTTTCATAGAGAACGCCAACGCAGGTAACAGGCGGCTTATCGCCTCCGACCACATCGTCATCCTCAACTGGAACACCAGGGCATCGGAGATCATTAACGACCTTATGTACTGCGTCAAGAAGCAGGTGGTTGTGGTACTGGTCAAGAACCGCAAAGAGGATGTGGAAAAAGAGATAGCGGAGAGACTGACAGACACGATAAACCGCGAGAATGATGCACTGGCCAAATACAACAAGACCTTTGCCAAAAACTTCGAGCAAAGGATCACCGTTATTGTCAGAGAGGGAGACGTATTCTCCTCCAAGCAGCTTCGCGACATATCTCTGGAAAAGGCAAGAACAGTCATCATCCTGGGCGATGAGTACAATGAGACTTCCTGCGCATATCAGAAGCAGGAGCAGATGAATGAGTTCGGCAAGGGCAATTCCCAGACGGTAAAGACCCTTATGCAGGTAGCAGACATAACTGCCTCCGAGAGCTCTTTTGACGATCAGAAAGTAATCGTGGAGATCACCGATGACTGGACTTGGGAGATCGTGTCCAGGATCAGGGATTATAAACAAATAAACGAAAAGTGCAACATCGTTCCCGTGAGAGTTAACAAGGTACTGGGGCAGCTCCTGTCTCAGTTCTCCATCATGCCTGAACTCAACATGGTTTACAGAGAGCTTCTGTCCAACAAAGGCATGTCCTTCTTCTACAAAGAGGCGGTCAAAAAAGACAGCGATATGATCCGGGAGTATCTGGATGGCCATTCCAGGGCGATTCCCCTTTCCTTCATGGAGGAGAACGGCAGATTCCTGGGATATTATGCGGCTTTGCGCGAGGAGGATATCGACGTTGCAGCAGATGCGAAGGATTCTGATATCAAGGTTGATATCAACGGCGATTTCAGGATGGATCACAAGCACGTTATTATCCTTGGCCATAACAAGAAGATACATGATATTATGGACGGCTTTGCGGCCTTCAGGACTGAGTGGGGAGATGTTATAGATATCCTTGTGATCGACGACGGGAAGAGTCTCGAGCGCATGGATTATTACAAAGAATACAGTTTCGTAAACAAGACCGTGGCAGCAGACATTTTTGACAGGGAACTTATTTGCGATACCATCAATGCTTATGTCGGGGAGCACACTGGAGACACCAGTATTCTGATCCTTTCCGATGACTCTGTATCGGGAGATGAGACGGATTCCAAAGCACTGGCAAATCTTGTTTACGTGCAGGACATCATTCTTAAAAAGAAGAAGGAAAACCCGGACTTCGATGAGAACACAATGGATATGATCGTGGAGATCATCGATCCCAAGCACCATGATATTGTCAGCAGCTACAGTGTAAACAACGTGGTTATCAGTAACAGGTATATCAGTAAGATGATCACTCAGATAGGCGAGAAGGATTACCTTTTCGATTTCTATAAGGATATTCTGACCTACGATACAGACACGGCGGAAGGCTTTGAGAGCAAAGAGGTCTACGCCAAGAGAGTATCCAGGTTCTTTAATAAGGTGCCCGGCAAGTGCACTGCCCGCCAGCTGATAAAGGCCGTATATACAGCTTCTGTTGAGGGAAAAGAAAAGGCTAATCCCACTATTGTTCTGGGATACATCAACAAGAAGAACGGCATGAAGTTGTTCAGAGGCAACCAGGACAACATTGAAGTGGAGCTTCAGCCGGACGATCTGCTGATCGTTTTCAGCAACCACTGAATATCTAACAGCTACTTGATTTTGGAGATGTGAAAGTATGACAAGTATTTATGCCGGCCACGGCTGGGGAAGAGAACTCATAGGTGAATGCGACGGCGATACCATCTATACCTGTCACGGCTGGAGTAAAGACCGGGTAGGCGTCTATTCCGACGGAGATGTATACAGAGGCCACGGCTGGAGCAAGGATTATATAGGCGGCTATAAGACCGGCGACGTATATTCCGGTCATGGCTGGGGAAAAGAGTATATTGGCTCTTATAGAAACGGCACCATATATAAAGGCCTTGGCATGAGCGCAGAACAGATCGGAGAGTACGACGGCCCCGATGACGGCGCGGCGGCAGCAGCTCTTTTGCTGGGGCTGCTTGGTTAATCGTATTAAAGTCGAAGGAGAAGACGGGCATGAAGAGCATATTCCTTGGAGAGAGTGGTTTCTTTATAGAGACTGCGAATGCTACCCTTGTTTTCGACTGGACACAGGGACAGCTTCCCAGGATCAGACGGGATAAGCCGGTATATTTTTTCATAAGTCATATTCATTCGGATCATTGCAGCTCTAAGGCCTTTAAGAAGGCCGAAGGGCTTTCTGAAGTTGAGATTTACATGGGCTACGACAACAGCAGCCCCAATGTTAATAAATTCCTTGGGGGTCTTCCCGGAAGTGTTTCAAGCCATCTTCATCTTGTAGACGGCGTTAATAAGCTTAAATCCGAGGATGGGCTCCTTTCTATAGAGACCCTGAAGTCCACGGACCTTGGAGTTGCATTTCTGGTGGAGGTAGATGAGGAAGTCATCTTTCATGCCGGGGATCTGTATCTCAAGCAGACCATGAACAAGAAGGAGTATCGGAAGTGGCAGGCGGATATGATGATCAACCATCCACTGACTCCTGTCATGGACTATGAGTCCCAGTTTATTCACCACAACAATGAATTTTTTACTTACACAGAGCCTTTGATAGGCAGGATCATAGATTTTGGAATGATTCCACTGGACCCAAGGGTGGAGGGCGTGGCCCACAAGACCCTGATGCGGTACCTTGACATTGCTACCTTCAGGTCCTGGTCCCCTATGAACCTGCGCGGAAAATATGAGTTTGTTGAGAGATTCTGCAGAGAATTCCCTGAGCTTGTGCCGGATATGAAGAGCTTTTCGGAGCCGGGAGGGTACGAGCCCGATGTTGAAACTGCGCCGAAGCCCGAGGCTGCATCTGGGCCTGCAGCTAAAGATGCGGGAAAAGAGCCGGCGAAGCCCGAACCGGAACCCAAGCCCGCACCTGAAGAGCAGCCTGCAAAAGAGCCTTCACCTGAAGCCAAGCAGGAAAAAGAGCCTGATGCTGCACCAAAGCAAGAGGCCCCGCAGGAGGAATCCATCCCTGCCCATGAGTCCGAGGAGCCGGGAGGCTATTCAGGAGGAATCAGGCATCTTGAGACCTTTGATGCCTGGGGACCTAAGGACAGAGCGACCTTCACCTGGACCAGCAGAGCGAAGTTTATCACCTTAAATTCCATTACCGATAATCCCAGGATCGGTGACGAGCGAAACTTCGTCAGGGTCAGGGATCTTAATAAGAAAGACATGAAGCTCTGTGACAAGGTGGAGCTTGAGCCCGGCGGCCTCTATGAAGTGGCTGTCTGGTTTTTCAATGACGCAGACCCCAACAGTCCGGAGAGCAGCACCTATGTTGCAAGGGATGTGAAACTCAGGATCAATCAGGACCGCAGGGTGCCAAGGGGATATACCAGCGAGATATTCGGAATGGTCAGTGCGTCAAATTCCACTCCCAGAAGAGTCTGGGACAAGGCCTACATGCATTCCAATTTTGATGCGGTCATAAATTTTGTTGAACGCTCCGCAGTTATACACAGTAACGGTGTGTGCAACGGAATGGTTTTAAGTTTTGACGAACTGCAGGGAGACGGAGCACTGCTTGGATACTCCCGGCTGAAGATGGGTGAATTGCCCCCCGGTGGCTCTTTTGCCGGATTTGTTACATACAGATTTACTGTTACTAAAGCTTAAGGGAGGATAAAAGTTTGCGCCATATAATACAGACCCTGTCCAGCTATGATGCTCTGATAGATATCATCTCCTGCGTGTTCACGGTACTTGCCCTTGTATTCACACTGTATTTCTGGCTGCTGGATCACCTGAGCGAAGATGAATCCAAGTTTATAGAAGGCAAGGAGAAATTCCTCAAGGAGCTAAAAGAGTGCCTTGATACCATCAGCGATAATAAGGATCCGGAAGTTCTTTTGCCCATTGTTCAAAAGGTGAACAACAAGCTGGAAGTGATCCTCAACTACAGATTCTGGGTTCGCAGCAAGAAGAAAGAGGATTACAAAAAGATAAATGTCTTCTACGCGGACAGCAAGTATCTTATCAGCACTATAAGGCGCTATGTGGAAGCAAAGGAAGATCAGGGCAGTAATGCAGCTGTGGAAAGCAGGGAAATGAAGAGCGGGTCTCTTGTGAGGATCCCGGTCCTTGGTGAAGAGGATCTGGAGGACATCCAGTCTGATTACCGCAACGGACTTATGTATATCATCGATTTTATTGAGAGCTGGAATTAACGGGAGGATACCATGTCAGATACAACTGCGATCATTATAATAACTCTGTATATGCTGGCCATCGTATTCGGAACCCATTTTATCAGGACCTTTGCCTTTAACAGATATGAGGCGGTGACTTTTGAATGTTCATCCATCACTACGCTGATCTCCATACTTCTGATCTGGAAATACGGGGCCAGGCCCTGGCTTATCGTGCTGTTTGCGGGAATGCTCCTTCTTTTTATCATCGATGCCATGTCTCAGTGGCATTTCTATATGGTACTTCAGGATGTGATTAAAAAAGCTTTTTCGGCTAGGGCAGATTATTTAGAGCGAAACGGCGTTGACGGTTCCGTCAACGAGACGCTGCTGACCATGGCTTCGGTAGCCATCATGCCATCGTTTTCCAGATTCATCGAGGAGTCAAAGCTTTTTAACAACCAGGGTGGTTTCATCGGCCTTATCAAATCGATCATGAAGAGACAGCGCTTCCAGAAAAAGAAATATCAAATGAGGGAGAGCTTTGCAGAGAATGTCAATCTCATCGGTCCCTGCAAGCCGGAGATTGATGATATGATGTATGACGAAACCCATGTGGTTCCCGGGGCGATACACGCAAACGACCTTGCGCTGGATTATCCCGACGAGAAAAAGGGTCTCTTTGCCTTTGATGCAACAGGCTTTGGGGCATTGATAATCGTATATGCCGTGCTGGTGTACGGCCTGGTAACAGGAGCTTCCTTTGGACCTGCTAAAGAAGCTACATTTGGAGGAACAGCTCTTTTGCTGGTGGCGTCAGTACTTGTCACGATCCTTAGCCACGTGCTCCGACACTTTGCCTTCGCCAGATATGAACTGGTGAGCTATGAATTCTCTTTTGCCGCGCTGGTAATAACTTCTTTTCATATAATCCACGGGCTTGTGACAGGTGAGAATATTACCGCATTAAGCTACTGTATTTTTGCTGTGACACTGGTTGTCTTTCTTGGACTGTCCTTTGCCAACAGGCGCCTTGATAAAGCGCTTCACGAGAAGATCAACAAGCAGTACGAAGAGATCTTTTACAAGATTCCTCTTGAGACTGAGACCAACCGCGCCAAGAGGCGATTCCTCAACAACCTGAAATACATCTGCGAGTGGGCAGTTGTGCCTTTCCCGGGCAGCGAAAAGCGTTTTGAAATGTTTTCAAAGCTGATGTTCACTCAGAAGATGAGAGACTTTGAGAACATCAATAAAAGAAAGATTGATATGCCACAGAAGGCTGCGGGTCTGATAGACAGGATAGTTCCTGAGTACGACAGTGAGGTCACCGTTGATGATTTCTGTCTTCCCGGGGAACGCCTTGCAGGATTCAAGAGAGTTACCGGAGCCATCGGGATCCTTGAATATGCAGCTCTTTTCCTGTGCATTGCACTTGGCATGCTGTAATATGGAATGAATCAAAAACACAAGATCATAAAAATAATAGGTATCATCGCGGCAGTATGTACCCTGTTTGTGCTTGGAGGCTTTATGGCGTACAACGCAGAAGTTAGCAGCTATTTCGACAACAGCATAAAGGCCTTCACCGTTCCGGACATCGACAACGGCTACATTCCCCAGGGAATAGCCTATGATCCCGCTTCTGACAGCATTTTCCTCACGGGGTATATGGGCAACGGATCGGAATCTCCGATCTACATCATGGATAGGAAGACCGGGGATCGGGTTAAGAAGATCAGGATGCAGGACGAGGCGGGCCAAAAATTCAATGGTCACTCCGGAGGGCTTTCGGTGCTGGGAGACAAGCTGTATGTTGCAGGAAGCACTAAAGCCTGTATGTATGTCTTTTCCCTGAAAGAGCTTTTCGAGGCAGAGGATGGCAGCAGTGTTGCGGCGGAACGGAAAATCGGCCTAAGGACATCAGGCGACTTCATGCGGGTTTCCTTCACTTCCTGTGACGATTCTCTGATCTACGCAGGAGAATTCCACAAGGGAGCGATTTTCTATACCCATGCTTCCCATCTGGTGGAAGGCGAGGGAGTTCGGCAGAAAGCGTATCTTATGGGCTTTTTGACGGACGGCGACAGCGCGGTTCCCGGGAAGGTTTATTCCATCCCCGACAGTATCCAGGGGGCCTGCTTTGACGGGGACTATGTTTATCTGTCTCAGTCCAAAGGCGTTCTTGCAGGAAGGATACTGGCTTATGATCTTAATGACATTCCTCAGTCCGGAACCAAAACCGTTCTGGGAAAAGAAATACCTCTGTACATTCTCTCTGAGAAAAATGCCGCAAAAGTCACCCCGATCCCACCCATGTGCGAGGAACTTGTAACAGCAGACGGAAAACTGTACACGATTTTTGAGGCGGCTTCAAACCGCTATATAATAGGAAAATTCATGGGGCTTAAAAGCGTATATACGACCCCGGTGGAATATTTCAGATAAAATTTAGAGACTCTTTGGAGTCTCTTTTTTTGACCGTCGCTGCCCGTGCCTCGGCAAACTGTTTTACACCCGGGGATTTTTTATTGCTTTTCATATACTTGACATTGGGAAGCAGTAGTGATAATTTAATGATACAGAAGATGTTAGCACTCGATAGAGGTGAGTGCTAACAACCTGATAACAAGCCGCTTCAATGGATTTAACCGGTGAATACAGAGGAAGAGGTGCACATTGGAACTTGATGAGAGAAAACGGATAATACTTCACGCCATAGTTAAGAACTACCTTGAGACCGGAGAGCCGGTGGGCAGCCGTACCATTTCCAAGGATACGGACCTGAACTTAAGCTCCGCCACCATCAGAAACGAGATGGCCGATCTTGAGGAGATGGGACTTATTTTGCAGCCCCACACTTC
The DNA here is from genome assembly GCF_000526935.1 of Butyrivibrio sp. FCS014. GTDB lineage: Bacteria > Bacillota > Clostridia > Lachnospirales > Lachnospiraceae > Butyrivibrio. The sequence continues at coordinate 139,094 of NZ_JAHA01000013.1, forward strand.
TGCAGGGCGTATTCCTTCAGACCAGGGCTACCGTGTATACGTAGACGAGATGCTCCGTGACAAGGAAAAAGAAGTTGAGAATATGAAGGAGATGCTCCTTGATAAAGAGGAGAAGCTGGAGAACCTGCTCAAGCAGGTGGCCAAGACTCTGGCGATCGATACCAATTACGCCACGATGATCTCAGCTCCCCAGATCCGCAAGAACAAGCTTAAGTTCATCCAGATCTCCAAGGTGGACAGCGAACATCTTCTGGCTACCATCGTTATAGAAGGCAACGTCATCAAGAACAAGATCATCCCCGTGGAGGAAGTTCTGGACGATGCAACGATGCTCAAGCTGAACATACTGATGAATACAAGACTTGACGGTCTTGCAGTTGAGGACATTAACCTTGGCCTCATCGCCGCTGTCAAACAGGAAGCGGGTATTCACAGTGAGATCATCGGAAACGTGATCGATGCGGCCGCAGAATCCATTACGGCTGATGAAGATCTTCAGATATATACCAGTGGTACCATGAACATCTTCAAGTACCCTGAACTCACGGATTCGGCCAAGGCCAGCGAGCTCATCAGTACTTTTGAAGACACCAGCGATCTTTCCAGTATCGTTGAAGACACGCTCTCCTCAGAAAGCGGAGAGACAGGAATTCAGGTTTACATCGGCAATGAAACTCCGGTTCAGGCCATGAAGGACTGCAGCGTGGTAACGGCAACCTATGAACTCGGTGATGGCATGAAGGGCACGGTAGGCATCATCGGACCGAAGCGTATGGACTACGACAAGGTTATCACTACCCTCAAGAATATGAGACATGCCCTTGATGATCTATATAAAAAGAATTAGCGAAGTAACAGGATTTAAGGAGGCAACAGAAATTGAGCGACATTAAGAAGAAACCCGCTTCCGCACCTAAGTCCGGCAAGGCCGCAGATGAGAAGATCAAGGAAGAAGTCCTTGAGAACATCATGGAAGAGCTGGAAGAGGAAGCGAAGGATAAAGAGGCCAAGAAGGAATCCGAGGCAAAAGAGGCCGCTTCGGAAGCCGACAAGGCTGAAGATGCAAAAGAGGACAAGGAGCCTGCCGAAGAAGAAGCGGCTGAGAAGAAAGGTCTTTTCTCTAAGAAAGAGAAGAAGAACCCTCTGCAGGAGAAGGTTGATGAGCTTAATGACAGAGTTCTTCGCCAGATGGCAGAGTTCGAGAACTTCCGAAACAGAACCGACAAGGAGAAGGCACAGCAGTTTGAAATGGGCCAGGCCAACATCCTTGAGAAGCTCCTTCCGATAGTAGATAATTTCGAGCGAGGCCTTGCAGCCGTTCCCGAGAACGAGAAGGACGGGGCATTCGCAGATGGCATGAACAAGATCTACAAACAGCTGATGAAGCAGCTTGAAGACCTTGGAGTAACCCCGATTGAAGCTGTGGGAAAAGAATTCGATCCAAACTTCCACAATGCAGTAATGCAGGTTGAAAGCAATGAATACGAATCCGGAATTGTGGCACAGGAACTTCAAAAGGGATATATGTTCCACGATACCGTGCTCAGACACAGCATGGTAGGTGTTACACCGTAAAGGCGAGAGTTTTTCGCCATACCGCATATAGATGAAAAGTAAATTATTACGGAGGATAATAAAATGAGTAAAATAATTGGTATCGACCTTGGTACAACAAACAGCTGCGTAGCAGTTATGGAAGGTGGTAAGCCCACCGTTATCGCAAACGCAGAAGGTTCAAGAACAACACCTTCAATCGTTGCATTCACCAAGAATGGTGAGAGAATCGTTGGTGAGCCTGCTAAGCGTCAGGCAGTAACCAATGCAGACAACACAATCGCATCAATCAAGAGAGATATGGGTACAGATCACGGCCGCACAATCGACGGCAAGAAGTACTCACCTCAGCAGATTTCAGCTATGATCCTTCAGAAGCTGAAAGCAGATGCAGAGCAGTATCTCGGCGAGAAAGTAACAGAAGCAGTTATCACAGTACCTGCATACTTCAACGATGCTCAGCGTCAGGCTACAAAGGACGCCGGCAAGATCGCAGGTCTTGAGGTTAAGAGAATCATCAACGAGCCCACAGCAGCAGCTCTTGCTTACGGTCTCGACAACGAGAAAGAGCAGAAGATCATGGTTTACGACCTTGGTGGTGGTACATTCGATGTATCAATCATCGATATAGGTGACGGCGTAATCGAAGTTCTTTCAACAAACGGTGATACACACCTTGGTGGTGATGATTTCGACCAGGCAATCATCAACTGGATGGTTCAGGATTTCAAGAATAAAGAGGGCGTTGACCTTTCAGGCGACAAGATGGCTATGCAGAGACTTAAGGAAGCTGCAGAGAAAGCTAAGAAGGAACTTTCTTCTTCAACAACAACCAACATCAACCTTCCTTTCATCTCAGCAGGCGCTGATGGCCCTAAGCACTTCGATGTAGACCTTACAAGAGCTAAATTCGAGGAGCTTATCCACGATCTCGTTGAGAGAACAGCTATCCCTGTACAGAACGCCATGAAGGATGCAGGCCTTACAAACGCAGACCTCGGCAAGGTTCTCCTTGTTGGTGGTTCAACACGTGTTCCTTGCGTAGTAGAGAAAGTTAAACAGCTCACAGGCCAGGAGCCTTCCAAGAGCCTTAACCCCGATGAGTGCGTAGCTATCGGTGCAGGTATCCAGGGTGGTAAGCTTGCAGGCGATGCCGGCGCAGGCGATATCCTTCTTCTGGATGTAACACCTCTTTCACTTTCCATCGAGACAATGGGTGGTGTTGCTACAAGACTTATCGAGAGAAATACAACAATCCCTACAAAGAAGAGCCAGGTATTCTCAACTGCAGCTGATAACCAGACAGCAGTAGATATCAACGTTCTCCAGGGTGAGAGACAGTTCGCTAAGGACAACAAGTCTCTCGGACAGTTCAGACTTGACGGAATCCCTCCTGCAATGAGAGGTGTTCCTCAGATCGAGGTTACATTCGATATCGATGCAAACGGTATCGTTAACGTATCTGCTAAGGATCTTGGAACAGGCAAGGAGCAGCACATCACCATCACAGCAGGCTCCAACATGTCTGACGAGGATATCGATAAGGCAGTTAAAGAGGCTCAGGAGTATGAGGCTCAGGACAAGAAGCGTAAGGAGGGCATTGATGCAAGAAACGATGCAGACTCCTTCGTATTCCAGACAGAGAAGGCTCTCCAGGATGTAGGAGACAAGATCGATCCTTCACAGAAGCAGGTTGTTGAGGATGACATCAAAGCCCTCAAGGAGACACTTGAGCAGACCAAGGACAAGGAGCTTTCAGATTCCGAGATCGACTCTCTTAAGAGCCAGAAGGAAAAGCTCATGAACGATGCTCAGGCACTGTTTGCTAAGATGTATGAGAACGCTCAGGGTGCAGCAGGTGCTGCAGGTGCAGGCCCCGACATGGGACAGGCAGGTCCTGACATGAACGCAGGAAGCTCTTCAGCAAACGATGACAACGTTGTTGACGGTGACTACAGAGAAGTCTAAGCATTTTCTTAAAAAGATGTTATAATTATTAGCCAGGCGGTGTATTATGCCGTCTGGCTAATAGGAGATTAATACAGAGGAACATTTATGGCAGAACAGAAACGAGATTATTACGAGGTCCTGGGTGTTGGCAAGAACGCCTCGGAGGAAGAGATAAAGAAGGCCTACAGAGTACTGGCCAAGAAGTATCATCCTGATATGAACCCGGGAGATGATGCAGCTGCCGAGAAGTTTAAAGAGGCTTCAGAGGCATACGCTGTACTTAGTGATCCAGAGAAGAAGCGCCAGTACGATCAGTTCGGACATGCTGCATTTGAAGGCGGTCAGGGCGGATTCGGAGGCTTTGACTTCAGCGGTGCTGACTTCGGCGATATCTTTGGTGATATCTTCGGTGATTTCTTTGGCGGCGGTCGTTCAAGAGGCGGCGCCAGAAGCGGACCTTCCAAGGGGGCAAACATAAGGGCCAGCGTCAGAGTTACCTTCCTGGAGGCTGTATTTGGCTGTGAGAAGGAACTTGAGCTTACCATGAAGGATCCCTGCCCTACCTGCCACGGAACAGGAGCTAAGCCCGGAACAACGGCTCAGACCTGTACAAAGTGCGGCGGTAAGGGACAGATTGTATATACACAGCAGTCTTTCTTCGGAACAGTAAGAAATGTTCAGACCTGTCCCGAGTGCGGAGGCACAGGTAAGGTCATCAAGGAGAAGTGTACAGACTGTCACGGAAGCGGATATATTGCCAGCAGGAAGAAGATCAAGGTCACCATTCCTGCAGGAATTGATAACGGACAGAGCGTAAGGATAAGGGATAAGGGTGAGCCCGGTGTAAACGGCGGACCCAGAGGAGACCTTCTTGTTGAGGTTATTGTTTCCGATCATCCCATTTTCCAGAGAGACGGTTACAATATCTACTCAATGGTTCCCGTATCCTTTGCAATTGCAGCTCTTGGCGGAACCATTCTTATCGATACCGTAGACGGCAAGGTTGCCTACGACGTTAAGGCCGGAACCCAGACAGATACAAGAGTAAGACTCAGGGGCAAGGGAGTACCTTCCCTTAGGGATAAGGACCAGAGAGGTGACCACTATGTTACCCTTGTGGTTCAGGTTCCCGAGAAGCTCTCTAAGGAGGCCAAGGATCTTCTTAAGAAGTTTGATGAGAAGACCGGTGATTCCCTCACTGCAGCAGAGCGCATGATGGGAAGCAGCGACAGCAAGGATCCCGGCGGATCCGGCGGCGGCAAAAAGAAAAAGAAGTTTTGGGAGTGATCGCGTGAGGCAGTAGCGCGTGCTCGTAAATGCCGGGCATTTACGGGGGCGCGTGAGCTTGGCGCGATTTAGTGCGTATAAGAGGACAAACATATGAAGTGGATGAGATTCAGAGTTCGTACCAACGAGGAGTCTGAGGATATTATTGTCAGCTACCTTGAGGATATAGGTCTTGAGGGAGCACAGATAGAGGATAATGCACCTCTTACCGCTCAGGACAAGGAGCAGATGTTCATTGATGCTCCCGAGCTTGAGCCCGATGATAACGGAGAGAAGATAGAGAGCGGCGTCGCCTATCTTAACTTTTTCCTGGAGATAGATGACAATAACATGCTCACAGTGGAACTGCCCAATGATGAGGGCGAGTATGAGAAAGTGCTGAGGACCCCGGAAGAGATGCAGGCTGCCATCAGGCAGAAGCTTGATGAGCTTAAGGAGTTCTCCGATATCGGAGACGGAACCATCTCTATTGATGTGACTGAAGATATAGACTGGATAAATAACTGGAAACAGTACTTCCACAAATTCTATATTGATGATATACTTGTGATTCCTTCCTGGGAAAAAGAGAACGCAGAAGACAGAGATAAGGCTTCCATGGTGCTTCACATGGATCCCGGCACTGCCTTCGGTACAGGCAAACATGAGACAACACAGCTTTGCATCCGCATGCTCAAGAAATATGTGACAAAAGACACAGAACTTCTTGATGTAGGTACCGGAAGCGGCGTGCTTTCCATTCTGGCTCTTATGATGGGAGCGAAACATGCTGTAGGTACGGATCTGGATAAGTGTGCAGTGCCTGCTGTTAAAGAAAATATGGAGAATAACGGCATAGCTCCCGATCAGTTTGAAATGATGATAGGAGATATCACCGTTGACAAGGCCACACAGGATGCTGTGGGCTATGATAAATACGATATAGTTGTTGCCAATATCCTGGCAAACGTGCTGGTGCCCCTTACACCGGTAATCCTTTCCCAGCTTAAGAAGGGGGGCATCTACATCACCTCCGGTATCATCAATACCAAGGAGGAAGAGGTCAAGAAAGCGCACCTGGATGCGGGCCTTGAGATACTCGAGATCCATCATCAGGGCGACTGGGTTTCCATCACTTCGAGGAAAAACTAATGTATCACTTTTTTGTGGACAGCAGTCAGATTTCCGCAGACTGCAAGACGGTTGAGATAACCGGAGCTGATTACAATCATATAGCGAATGTCCTTCGCATGCAGAAGGGAGAGCAGTTCTCCGTCAGCGAAAGAGACGGGGACGGCCGGGAGCTCTTTTACGAGATAGATGAGATAACCCCGGAGAGCGTTCTTGGAAAGCTCTGCTTTATCGAGGAGCAGGGCAGGGAGCTTCCTTCAAAGATATATCTTTTCCAGGGGCTTCCCAAGGTGGACAAGATGGAGCTGATAATCCAGAAGGCAGTTGAGCTTGGAGCCTACAGGATAATTCCCATGTCCACCAAAAGATGCATCGTCAAGCTTGATGAGAAGAAGGCAAAGAGCAAGGTCGGAAGATGGCAGGCTATCGCAGAAGCTGCAGCCAAGCAGAGTAAGCGCGCCATCATTCCCGAGGTTTCCATGCCTGTCACCATGAAGCAGGCGATAGAGCTTTGTAAAAGTGAGGGGATTGATGTTAAAATGATTCCCTATGAGAATGCGGAGGATATCTCTGTTACCAGAGCGCTTATCGACGGGATCGAGCCCGGGCAGAGCGTTGCGGTATTTATCGGCCCTGAAGGGGGCTTCTCCGAGGACGAGATAAAGCTTTGCATGGACAATGATATTAAGCCCATCACACTGGGCAGAAGGATACTTAGGACTGAGACGGCGGGATTTACCATTATCTCCTGGCTCATGTACCATTTTGAGAGATAAAAGATATTATGAGAGCATATTTGGATAATTCAGCCACCACAAGGGCTTTTGACGAGGTCGCCCAGCTGGTGGCAAAAGTAATGACAGAAGAATACGGAAACGCCTCCAGCGTTCATCACATGGGATCCATGGCCGATAGCAGGCTCTTTTCCGCAAGGGAGATAATAGCGGGAACGCTTAAGGTAGACCCCGCGGAGATACTGTTCACCTCCGGCGGCACAGAGTCGGACAACCTGGCAATCCTGGGTACCGCCAAGGCCAACGCCTGGAGGGGCAAGCACATCATAACAACCTCCATTGAGCATCCTGCGGTTTCCGAGACCTGTGCAGAGCTTCAAAGGCAGGGATTTGAGATAACCTATCTGCCCGTTGATGAATGCGGTGTAATAAGGCTTGAGGAGCTTAAGGCAGCGCTTAGAGAGGATACCATCCTTGTTTCCATTATGGCGGTGAACAACGAGATTGGCTCGGTTCAGCCTCTGGAGGAAGCCGGCAAGCTGATCAAGGCCTTTAACAAGAATATCGTATTCCATGTGGATGCGGTACAGGGCTACGGCAAACTGGTGCTTCGCCCAAGGTCCATGAACATAGACCTTCTGTCAGTAAGTTCTCACAAGATTCACGGTCCCAAGGGTGTGGGATTCCTCTACATAAAAAAGGGAACCAAGATAAGCCCCATCTGCTACGGCGGAGGCCAGCAAAAGGGCATGAGATCCGGAACCGAGAATGTTCCGGGATGCGCGGGAATGGCTCTTGCAGCCAAGATGTGCTATGACAATTTCGACGAGAAGATTAAGAATCTCTATGAACTCAAGAAGTATCTTATGGACAGTCTTGAGGAAGGTATTTCGGATATAAAGCTCAACGGCCCGGAGTGTTATAAGGGAGCACCTCATATCGTGAGTCTTTCCATCAGGGGGCTTCGAGCAGAGACAGTTTTGAATATGCTTAGCAGCAAGGAGATATACGTATCGGCGGGCAGCGCCTGCACCTCCAATAATCCCCATGTGTCGGATACTTTGAGGGCTATCGGACTCGATAAGGACCTTCTGGAGTCAACGATTCGTATCAGCATGTCACTGGAGACCACCAAAGAGGAGATAGATTATCTCATTGATACACTTAAATCACAGGTGGACACCATGAGGAAGTTTTACAGAAGATAAGGGAGAAATATATGCAGTATCATGCTTTTGTGATCAAATACGCAGAGATAGGACTTAAGGGCAAGAACAGATATATCTTTGAGGATGCCCTGGTTAAGCAGATAAAAAGAGTTCTCGCAAGATGCGACGGTGAGTTTGGAGTATCAAAGGTTGCCGGCAGGATTTATATCGAGGCAGAGAAATTTGACTTTGACGAGACGGTTTCCGCTCTTCAGACAGTGTTCGGAATCACCGGAATCTGCCCTGCGGTTACAATAGAGAGAAACGGAGAGGGCAAGCTTCCCGAAGTGGAGGACCTCTGCAAAGCAGTAGTGGATTTCTTTGCGGGAGTATATCCTGACAGGAACAAGACCTTTAAGGTAAAGGTTCGCCGTGTTGATAAGAGCTATCCAATGGATTCCATGGAACTGGGCGCAGAGATAGGTGCTAAGCTCCTGGAAGCCTTTGACAGTGAGGGGCTTAAGGTTGATGTTCATGAGCCACAGATCCTTGTTAATGTGGAGCTTAGAGAGAAGCTGAACATCTTCTCCGAGATCCTTCCCGGACCCGGAGGAATGCCCATAGGAACTGCCGGTAAGGCGATGCTTCTTTTGTCCGGAGGAATTGATTCTCCCGTGGCAGGATACATGGTGGCCAAAAGAGGTGTTGAGATCGAGGCGGTTTATTTCAATGCGCCTCCTTATACCAGTGAGAAAGCCAAGCAGAAGGTTGTGGACCTTGCAGGAATCATCGCAAAGTACACAGGAAATGTGAAACTCCATGTCATCAACTTTACCGACATTCAGATGTACATCTATGAGAAGTGTCCTCACGATGAGCTTACAATCATCATGAGAAGATATATGATGAAGATCGCTGATATCCTGGCTAACAGATCAGGCTGCATGGGGCTTATCACCGGTGAGAGTATCGGACAGGTGGCTTCCCAGACTATGCAGAGCCTTATGTGCACCGGTGAGGTGGTTAAGGACATGCCTGTTTACAGGCCTCTTATCGCCTTTGATAAGCAGGATATCGTGGACATTTCCCTTAAGATTGATGCCTATGAGACATCAATCCTTCCTTACGAGGACTGCTGCACCATCTTTGTTGCCAAGCACCCCGTTACCAAGCCAAGGCTGGATGTTATCGAGAGACATGAACAGGAAAATCTCTCAGAGAAGATTGATGAGCTGGTAAGAGTGGCAATTGAAACTGATGAAGTGATTGATATAAAGAAATAAGCTCTGAGGTGCTCTGCTCTGGGATGCTCCGCCAGACTCGTGAAGAACCTCGTCAGGTGTCCACCCATGGCTCGCACTAGGCTCGATAATACCTCGCCAAGTGCTCTGCTCAAAAAAAGACCATCCTGATCGCTCAGGATGGTCTGTAATAATCTTTTTAATGGGTCTGACCCGTCAGGATCAAACCATGTAAGGCTTCAGAATTTCGAGAACCTCATCTGCGCCGTCTTCAGCATGGATGTTAAGATCAATGGGCTTTGAAAGGTCCAGTGAAAAGATACCCATGATAGACTTAGCATCGATAACGTATCTTCCTGAAACGAGATCGAAATCATAATCGAACTTCGTAATATCGTTTACAAAAGATTTAACCTTATCGATTGAATTTAAAGAAATTTTAACGGTCTTCATTGGTCTAGTACCTCCTTCTTTTCTTTATAGTATACGCAAGATTGACAAAAGTCAATGAGGATTTAATCTATATGCTAAATAACGTTAAGGGGTTAAAGGTTGCCCTTCATAACCTTGGATGTAAAGTTAATAGTTATGAACTTGATGTAATGGAGCAGAAACTTCGGGAGTCGGGAAGCGAGATCGTGCCCTTTGACAGCGAAGCTGACGTGTATATCATCAATACCTGCACCGTTACCAATATCGCAGACAGAAAGTCCAGGCAGATGCTGCACAAAGCCAGAAAGGAAAATCCGCAGGCTGTTGTAGTGGCTGTTGGCTGCTATGTTGAGACGGGACTTGACGGTGTTAAGAAGGACGAGTGCATAGACCTTGCCATCGGCAACAACAAGAAGTCCCAGATTGCCGAGATACTGGATGAGTTTCTGGCCATCAGAAACGAAAAACCGGACAATACCATGGGTGGAACTACCATCATCGATATCAACAAGCCCTGTCCTTATGAGGAGATGAGCCTTACTACGCTCCCTGAGCACACCAGGGCTTATATCAAGGTCCAGGATGGGTGCAATCAGTTCTGCACATATTGCGTTATCCCCTATGCCAGAGGCAGGGTCCGCAGCAGAGATGAGGAGGATGTCCTTAAGGAGATCACCAATCTCGCCGCAAAGGGCTGCAAAGAAGTCGTAATCACCGGAATTCATGTGGGTTCTTACGGTATCGACAAAGGCGAGCCTGCATTGATAGCTCTTTTGGAAAAGATAAATGACATAGAGGGCATCGAGAGGATAAGGATGGGATCCATAGAACCCAGGCTTATCACCAGGGAGAATGTGGAAAGACTTTTGAAGATAAAGAAGCTGTGCCCTCACTTCCACTTATCTCTCCAGAGCGGCTGCAACTCTGTTCTTAAGAGGATGAACAGGCACTACACCGCAGAGGAGTTCATGGAGAGTGTTAAGCTCCTTCGAATGGCTTTTGACAGGCCTGCCATAACCACCGATGTGATCGTGGGATTCCCCGGGGAGACCGATGAGGAATTCGAGGAGTGTAGAAGCTTTGTTGAGGAAGTTGCCTTCTACGAGATGCATGTTTTCAAGTACTCACCAAGAAAGGGTACTGTGGCGGCAGGAATGAAGGACCAGCTCACCGACAGACAGAAGAGCGCAAGGAGCGATGTGCTTCTTGATTTGACAAGGGTCCAGTCAGAGTGTTATCGTAAGAGCTTCGTTGGAGAAGAACTGGACGTTCTCTGGGAAGACATGGAGAAGCACGGCGGCAGGAACTATATGATCGGACATACCGACAGATACGTCAGGGTTGCTGCCTGCGAGGGATCAGAGGCCTTTGAGGGAGCGGGATCCGGAGAAGTAACAAGGGTAGTACCCACAGGTTTTCTTAACGGGGAAACGCTGCTGGTATGAGATCAAAACAGCGCAGGATGTAAGCTCTGTACGTTGCTTATTTAACTTTGCGGGTGTAAAATTAATTAAATATATCACGATTGGAGACAGCTAGGATGGCAGATCAGGATTTAGGAAACACCCAATTTTTCAAGGTAGAGGTTGAACCTGAGACCGGTGTTAAGAAAGTACTTTCTGTTGTTTACGATGCGCTTCTTGAAAAGGGCTATAATCCGGTAAACCAGATTGTCGGATACATCATGTCCGGGGATCCTACCTACATCACAAGCCACAAGGGTGCAAGAAGCCTCATCATGAAGGTTGAGAGAGACGAGCTTGTAGAGGAGATGCTCACGGAGTACATCAAGAGCAACAACTGGGAACGCAGGTAATCCTATGCGGATCATGGGACTTGACTACGGATCCAAGACTGTCGGTGTTGCCATAAGCGACGAGCTTTTGCTGACAGCCCAGGCTAAAGAGATAATCCGCAGGAAAGAAGAGAATAAACTCAGAAAGACACTGGCGCGCATTGAGGAACTCATTCAGGAATACGGGGTTGAGAAGATAGTTTTGGGACTCCCCGTCCACATGGATGAATCCCCCTCTGAGCGCTCAAAACTATGTCTTGAATTCAAGGATAAGATAGAGAGAAGGACGGGACTTCCCGTGGAGATGCTGGATGAGCGTCTTACCACGGTTGAGGCTGATGCCATAATGGACGAAGTCGGCATTAAGGGCCGCGAGAGAAAAGAGTACGTTGATATGATAGCCGCTCAGATAATCCTCCAGGATTATCTGGACAACAAGAAATGATCGGGTGAACAATTTGGAAAAGATTATTTTCAGTCCGGACGGAGAAGAGCCGGTAGAGTTTTATTGTCTTGAACAGACAGTGATCGGAGCTAAGACTTATCTTCTGGTCACAGATGAAGAAGATGGTGACGGAGAGGCGCTTATTCTGCGCGACGACTCCGATATTAAAGATGAAGAGGCGGTTTACACAATTGTGGACGATGACCTGGAGCTGGAAGCTGTTGCAGGTGTATTTCGTAAGCTGCTCTCTGATGACGGCGTAGATCTGGATATCTAACGGGCAACTGGTTGGTATTTTTTTCTGCGTCCTTCGTAAAATAAAATGGAGGAAGGAATTTGAACAGAAAGAAAAATGAAAACGGATCCAAGCTGCAGATCATCCCGCTGGGAGGTCTTGAGCAGATTGGAATGAACATCACTGCCTTCAGGTATGAAGACAGTATTATTGTGGTGGACTGCGGTCTGTCTTTTCCCGATGATGACATGCTGGGAATCGACCTGGTAATCCCTGACATCACATATTTGCAGGAAAACATCGACAAGGTTAAAGGCTTTGTCATCACCCACGGCCATGAGGACCATATCGGCGCGCTGCCCTATGTTCTTCACGAGCTGAACGTACCGGTTTATGCAACACGCCTTACCATGGGCATCATCGAGCACAAGCTTGAGGAACACAATCTCCTGAAAAAGACACGGAGAAAAGTGGTAAAGTTCGGCCAGTCCATAAATCTTGGCCAGTTCAGAGTGGAGTTCATAAGAACCAACCACTCCATTGTTGATGCTGCCGCCCTTGCAATTTACTCACCGGCAGGAACAGTGGTACACACAGGAGATTTCAAGATTGACTACACCCCTGTTTTCGGTGATCCCATAGATCTTCAGAGATTTGCGGAGATCGGCAAGAAGGGTGTCCTTGCCCTTATGTGCGACTCCACAAACGCAGAGAGGCCCGGCTTTACCGCATCGGAGAGAACCGTTGGAAGGGCTCTGGATTTCCTCTTTGAGGAGCACCAGAATTCCCGTATTATCGTGGCTACCTTTGCGTCCAACGTTGACCGAGTTCAGCAGATCATCAACATTGCCCACAAGTGCGGCAGAAAAGTTGTTGTGGAAGGCCGCAGCATGGTCAGCATAATTGACATTGCTCAGAAGCTTGAGTGCATCAAGATTCCTGACAACACTCTTGTTGATATAGATCAGATCAAGAATTACCCTGATAACAAGACCGTTATCATCACCACCGGAAGCCAGGGTGAGAGTATGGCTGCCCTTAGCAGAATGGCCAACGGACAGCACAGGAAGATCAAGATCAGTGCCGGAGATACCGTTATCTTCTCCTCACACCCCATTCCCGGCAACGAGAAGGCGGTAACAAATATCATCAACGAGCTTCAGATGAAGGGCGCTGACGTCATTTTCCAGGATGTGCATGTATCAGGCCACGCCTGCCAGGAGGATATCAAGCTTATCTATACTCTGGTTAAGCCCAAGTATGCGGTTCCTGTTCACGGTGAGTACAGACACCTTATCGCTCAGAGCAGGATCGCAAGAGACCTTGGAATACCCAAGGAGAACGTATTTATCCTTCACTCCGGCGAGGTCCTTTCCGTAGATGACAATTCTGCGGAAGTAACAGGCAAGGTTCCTGTGGGAGCTATCCTTGTGGACGGCCTTGGCGTCGGCGATGTTGGAAATGTAGTTTTAAGGGACAGACAGCATCTTGCAGAAGATGGTATAGTAATAGTTGTGTTCGGAATCGACAAGGACACCTGTCAGCTCGTATCCGGTCCCAGCATTGTTTCAAGGGGATTCGTATATGTCAGGGAGTCTGATAAGCTTATTGATGACGCAACAGATCTGGTGCTGGATGACGTTACGGAAGCACTGGATAAGGGCATTACTGACTGGACCAGACTCAAGAACATAGTCAAGGATGATCTTAGTGACTATATCTGGAAAAAGACAAAGAGAAGGCCCATGATCATGCCTATAATAATGGACACCAACTATTGATGTCCTTTGGGGAGAAAATATTATGAATCTTAGGAAGATAGGGCTGGGGCTCTTGGATGCCACGGTCAAGATAGTATTTGTCATCATCGTTGTGATGCTGATAATGAGGTATTCAAGGCTTGCCTATAACTACGGTTATCATATCTTTAACCAGACAGCGGTTTCTTCCGGCACCGGAAGAACCGTCACCTTCAAGGTGGGCAACGGAGACTCGGCTGCAACAATAGCCGATAATCTCTCAAGTGTAGGGCTTATAACCGACAAGACCTTGTTCAGGCTTCAGGAGAGATTTTCAGAGTATCACGGCAAGGAGAAGCCGGGAACCTATGAACTTAGCACAGCCATGACACCGGATGAGATGCTGGCCATCATGTCCGGGGGCTCAGATACGGAGGAAGGCGGATCCGATGCCGAATCCGGAGAGGACTCAAACGGTGGTTGAACAGGAGAGAATAATATCATTCATAAACTCTCTTGATCCCGGAAACGATGCGTTTCTGGATGATCTTGAGAGAGAAGCGTTAGCAGACGAAGTGCCTATAATCCGCAAGGATACTCAGGCACTTCTTAAGTTTTTAATGGCACAGCAAAGGCCCGTTAATATTCTTGAGGTTGGGTGCGCCGTGGGATTTTCCGCTCTTTTGATGGCAAGATACAGCAGCCCTGAAACGAAGATCACCACCATCGAGAAGTATGAGAAGAGGATCCCTGTAGCCAGAGAGAATTTTGCCAAATACGACACTGACCATAAAATCACACTTCTGGAGGGGGATGCTCTGGACATTTTAAAGGGCCTTTCACCGGGGTATGATTTTATTTTTATGGATGCGGCAAAGGGGCAGTACATCAACTTCCTGCCGGACTGCCTAAGCATCTTGAATAAGGGAGGGCTTCTTGTTTCCGATAACGTGCTTCAGGACGGAGACGTGATGGAATCCAGGTTTGCCGTAACAAGGCGGGACCGCACCATCCATGCAAGGATGAGGGAATACCTCTACGAACTCAAGCACAATGAGGCCCTTAACACAGTGATACTTACGGTGGGGGACGGAATGACCCTGTCGGTGAAACTATAAACAGCCCGGATCACACTGCTGATAAGGGCGTCCGATTTTATTGAGGTACCATATGAAAAAACCTGAATTACTTATACCTGCCAGCAGCCTTGAAGTGCTCAAGACTGCGGTAATGTTCGGCGCAGACGCGGTTTATATCGGAGGCGATGCCTTCGGCCTTCGCGCCAAAGCCAAGAATTTTTCCAAAGAGGAAATGAAAGAAGGAATCTCTTTTGCCCATGAGCACGGAGTGAGGGTTCATGTGACCGTGAACATTCTGGCACATAACTACGATCTTGACGGCGTTGAGACCTATCTTCATGAGTTAAAAGAGCTGGGGCCCGATGCCCTTATCATCGCAGATCCCGGAATCTTTATGAAGGCAAGAAGGATCTGTCCCGAGATTGATATCCATGTGTCCACCCAGGCCAACAACACCAACTACGAGACCTACAACTTCTGGCATGATCTTGGTGCGAAGAGAGTAGTTGCCGCCAGAGAGCTCTCCATGAACGAGATCAAGGAGATCAAGGCGAAGATCCCCGAGGACCTTGAGATGGAGTGCTTCATTCACGGAGCAATGTGCATATCCTATTCCGGAAGGTGCCTGTTGTCCAACTACTTCACCGGAAGGGACGCCAACCATGGCGCCTGCACTCATCCCTGCAGATGGAAATATGCGGTTGTTGAGGAGAAAAGACCCGGAGAATACCTTCCCGTCTATGAAAACGACAGGGGAACCTTTATATTCAACTCCAAGGATCTGTGCATGATCGAGCATATTCCGGAGCTTGTTGATGCCGGAGTTGACAGCTGCAAGATAGAGGGCAGGATGAAGACCGCTCTTTACGTTGCAACTGTGGCAAGGACCTATAGAAAGGCCATCGACGACTACTTTGAATCCGAGGAGAAGTACAGGCAGAACATGCCCTGGTACCTGGATCAGATCGCAAGATGTACCTACCGCCAGTTCACCACAGGCTTCTATTTCGGAAAGCCCAGTGAAGAGGCCCAGATCTACGACAACAATACTTATATAAATGAATACATCTACCTTGGCATCGTCTACGACGTAGACGAGAGGGGATTTGCAAGGATTGAGCAGAGGAACAAGTTCAGTGTCGGTGACGAGATTGAGATCATGAAACCCGACGGAACGGATGTTAAAGTTAAGGTCAACGGCATGTATGACGAAGAAGGAAATGCTGTCGATTCCTGCCCTCACTCCAAGCAGATAATCTATCTCGATCTTTCGGAACCTGCGGGGATGTACGATATTCTGCGAGTGAGCACAGAAAAATCATAAAAAAATACTTCAAGTTTTTTTGTGAATGATGTACACTATAGAACAAATTTAGGATTAAAGTGGCAGAAAGGGTACATTCATGAGTGACAAGGTTAATATTGAGGAGATCTTCGGGCAGAACGTCTTTACCATTTCCAAGATGAGAGAGCGTCTTCCCAAGAACGTCTACAAAGAGGTTATAAATGTAATAGACAACGGAGGGGAACTCTCCAAGGAGTCTGCAGACGTTGTGGCAAATGCCATGAAGGAATGGGCTATGGAGAACGGGGCAACCCATTACACTCACTGGTTCCAGCCTCTTACAGGTATTACAGCCGAGAAGCACGACTCATTCGTGGCAAGTGCCGACAAGGACGGCAAGATGATCACTTCCTTCTCGGGAAAAGAGCTGATCAAGGGAGAACCGGATGCGTCATCCTTCCCTTCAGGCGGACTTCGCGCAACCTTTGAGGCAAGAGGTTATACAACCTGGGATATCACTTCCCCTGCATTCCTTAAGGAGTCCGGAGCGGGCGTCACTCTTTGCATACCCACTGCTTTCTGTTCATACACAGGAGAGGCTCTTGATAAGAAGACACCTCTCTTAAGATCCATGGAGGCTGTAAACAAGCAGGCACTCAGGATCGTTAAGCTCTTCGGCAACGACAGAGCTACCAAAGTCAATGTATCCGTAGGTCCCGAGCAGGAGTACTTCCTGGTTGACTGGGACAAGTCCATGAAGAGAGAGGACCTTATCTTTACCGGAAGGACACTTTTCGGAGCAATGCCTCCCAAGGGTCAGGAGATGGAGGATCACTACTTCGGCGTTATCCGTGAGAGAGTCGGAGAGTACATGAAGGACCTCAACAGGGAACTCTGGAAGCTTGGCGTTCCCGACAAGACACAGCACAATGAGGTTGCTCCGGGACAGCACGAGCTTGCTCCCATCTATGAGACAGCCAACATTGCGGTTGATCACAATCAGATTATTATGGAGACCATGAAGAGAGTGGCAGAGCATCATCATATGAGATGTCTGCTCCATGAGAAGCCCTTTGCCGGTGTAAACGGCTCAGGTAAGCATGACAACTGGTCTCTTTGCACAGACGACGGGGTTAATCTTCTTGATCCCGGCGATACACCCAACAAGAACGTTCAGTTCCTGTTTGTTCTCGCATGTATTTTAAAGGCTGTAGATACCCACGCAGACCTTTTGAGACAGAGCGCTGCGGATGTGGGAAATGATCACAGACTCGGTGCCAACGAGGCCCCTCCTGCGGTTATTTCCGTATTCCTCGGAGAGCAGCTTGAGGACGTTGTAAGACAGCTCATTGAGACAGGTGTTGCCAAGTCCAGTAAGCGCGGCGGCAAGCTCAAGACCGGCGTATCAACACTTCCTCAGTTCGAGAAGGACGCCACAGACAGAAACAGAACATCACCCTTTGCTTTTACAGGAAACAAGTTCGAGTTCAGAATGGTTGGTTCCTCAGACTCCATGGCAAGCTCCAACACCACACTTAACACCATTGTGGCTGAAGCTTTCTGCGAGGCTGCCGATATTCTTGAGAAGGCAGAGGACTTTGACGTTGCTGTTCACGATCTTATGAAGGAGTATCTCACCAAACATCAGAGGATCATCTTCAACGGAGACGGTTATTCCGATGCATGGCTCAAGGAAGCTGAGAGAAGAGGACTTCCCAACATCAAGTCCACCATTGAGGCTGCAGATACCCTTACCACCAAGAAGGCAGTTAAGCTCTTCGGAGATTTCGGCGTATACACCAAGACTGAGCTGGAATCCAGAAAAGAGATCATATTCGAAAATTATGCCAAGACCATCAATATTGAGGCTCTTACCATGATCGACATGGCATCCAAGCAGATCATCCCTGCTGTTATGAAGTATGCGGGAAGACTTGCAAAGGATGTGAATGAAGTTAAGGCAGCAGGCGCTGATGAGTCTGCACTTCTTGATGAGCTTAAGGAGATCACCGGAGAACTCACCAAGATGAAGAAGGCTCTTGATGTCCTCAAGGAGAAGGAGAACAAGGCAAGGAAGATCACCGATGCCAGAAAGCTTGCTTACTTCTACAAGGACAATGTAAGACCTGCAATGGATGCTTTAAGAGCTCCCGCAGACAAGCTGGAGATGCTGGTTGATAAAAAAGACTGGCCTTTCCCCACATACGCAGATCTTCTCTTCGAAGGCTGATTTTAAGCGATTTATCCCACTCTCAGACCACAACGGTTTGAGAGTGGATTTATTTTTTTATAAAAATTTTGAAAAAGTACTTGCAATTAATAAAAACATTACGTATAATACAATCTTGTCGGTGGGCTATCGCCAAGCGGTAAGGCAACGGACTCTGACTCCGTCATTACGTAGGTTCGAATCCTACTAGCCCAGCTTTTAAGCGAGATTGGTTATCCAATCTCGCTTTTTCCGCGTTATGGCAGAGCCATGCAGAAACATGTCTGTGCATGCTTGCTTGCAGAAAGGACCTACATGTATACCTTTGATTCCAGGATCAGATACAGCGAAATTGATAAGGACGGGACACTTACTCTGGAGTCACTTATAGACTATTTCCAGGACTGCTCAACCTTTCAGACCCAGGAAGGCGTAGCTGATATCGATTATATGAAGAAAAGAAACATCGCCTGGGTTTTAAATTCCTGGCAGATCGAGATAATGCGGTACCCAAGGCTCTGCGAGGATGTGATAATCGGAACCGTGCCCTATGACCTTAAGGGATTCTTTGGCCTTAGAAATTTCTTTATGGATACTAAGGATGGAGAGAGGCTTGCAGTTGCCAATTCCGTGTGGACCCTCTTTGATTTCGTGAAGGGAATTCCCTCAAGGGTCACTCCCGAGATGCTTGAGACTTATCCTATGGGAGAGAAGCTTGACATGAACTATGCCGGAAGGAAAATTGTTGTACCTGAGGGTATAGAGGCAGTAAAGGGCGATGAGATAGTTGTAAGGAAACACCATCTTGATACCAATTATCACGTTAATAACGGCCAATATGTTAGAATGGCTATAGATGCATGTTCCGATCTGGAAGGCAAGGTAAAGGGCATGAGAGCGGAGTACAAGAGGCAGGCGGTACTGGGAGATATTCTTTATCCCAATATATACAAGGATATCCCTGCTAAGGCTCAGGAGGACGCTGCACAGGCTCAGGGACGGATGCGCATCGTGGATCTTGCCGATGCGGAGGGCAGATCCGTCTGCACGGTAGAACTTAACTTTTAAACTGTTGCTGATGAAGGCAACGATAGGCAGAGCTCAAAAAGCTCTTTTGAAACGGAGGACACAATGATCAGATTAGGAGAAAAACAGACACTTACAGTTGTTAAAAAGGTTGAATTCGGAGTATACCTCTCCGAGAAGCAGGGCGATGAGGAGAAGGTTCTTCTTCCCGGCAAGCAGGTCCCTGCGGGAACGGATATAGGAAGCACCATTGAAGTCTTTATTTACAAGGATTCCGATGACAGACTTATAGCAACCACCAATGAGCCCAAAATAATGCTCGGTGATGTGAGAATGCTCAAGGTCAAGGATACAAGCAGGATCGGAGCTTTCATGGACTGGGGCCTGGAGAAGGACCTTCTTTTACCCTTCAAGCAGCAGACCAAGAAGGTAAGCCCCGGAGATGAGGTGCTCTGCGCCCTTTACATCGATAAGAGCAACCGCCTTTGCGTAACCATGAACGTGTATCCCTATCTTTCCCAGAACAGTCCCTACAAGAAGGACGACAGGGTAACAGGTACAGTATACGAGATGAGCGGCAATTTCGGCGCCTTTGTGGCTGTTGATGATATTTATTCGGGACTTATCCCCAAGAAGGAGATTTACGGGGATATTAAGATCGGAGACACAGTTTCCGCAAGAGTGGTATCCGTTAAGGAAGACGGTAAGCTCAACCTCGGCATAAGAGAGAAGGCTTATCTTCAGATGGATACAGATGCCAAGGCTCTCATGGAGCTTATAGAGAAAGAGGGCGGCAAGCTTTCCTTCAATGATAAGGCTGCTCCGGAGCTTATCAGAGAGAAGACCGGCATGAGCAAGAACGAGTTCAAAAGAGCTGTCGGACGACTGCTGAAAGAAGGCAGGATCGAGATCAAGCCTGATTCCATAGTAAAGATCTGAAATTCATAATAAATACTTTCACAGTCAAAAAGCCCGCTGCAGAATCTGCAACGGGCTTTTCGTGCGCCTTACGGGCGCTCTTCGGGCGATGGTGTCTTAAATCCTGATATCGAAGTTGGCCCCGAGGTTCGGGTTAACAGATAACTCCATAGAAGCATCCATAGTCTCAACCATTGCTTCTCCCATGTCCTGCAGGTTATCAAGACTCTTCGAAAGCATGGCAACGCCAAAATCGTTCAGGATCTTGTTCTGTGACAATGCCATCGACAATGCAGGAATATCCATAGGCACCTCCTTGTGTATGAATATACTTCACCCTATCTTATATATCGGCCGTTTTGTTAAAATGATTACCTTGACAGGATACAATCCGTGGCAAAAACAAGGAGCCTTTTTTGTGACTTTTGACCACAAAATTTAAAAAATGAACAAAAAATGCCTTGCTAAAGGTAGATTTTTTTGTACATTTGTATTAAACTGTTAAATAGGTTTATTTCATGATCCTATAATCAATATTATGCACACCGTGCAAGAAAGAGTGCTACATGATATCGAATCAGATTTTGCAGAACACAATTGACGGCCTGAAGAACATCGCGCATGTGGATCTTTGTGTGCTGGATACTGACGGCAAGGAGGTTGCTTCCACAGCCAATGATATTGGCAACGTGGCTTCCGTGGCAAGGGATTTCGTTGAATCCCCCGCAGATTCCCAGGAGATCCAGGGCTATCAGTACTTCAAGATATATGACGAGCAGCAGCTGGAGTATATACTCATATGCACCGGCAGCGGCGACAATAACTACATGCTTGGCAAGATGATAGCTTATCAGATTCAGAGCCTGCTTGTGGCTTACAAGGAGAGATTTGACAAGGATAACTTTATCAAGAACCTCCTTCTGGATAATCTGCTTTTGGTAGATATCTACAGCAGAGCCAAGAAGCTTCATATCCAGAGTGATGCCAAGAGAGTAGCCATGATCATTGAGTGCTCCAGCGGCAGGGACAGCAATGCCCTTGAGATCACAAGGACCTGCATCGGCAACGGAACAGACTTTGTCACTGAGGTTGACGAGGACAACGTTATTGTTGTCAAGGATGTAAGCGACTTTGGCAAGAACAGCGAGATCACCAGAGTGGCCGAGGATATCCTTCAGAATCTGGAAAAAGAGGGCCTGACAGGAGTCAGAATCGCGTATGGCACAGTTGTTTCCGAGATCAAGGAAGTGAGCCGTTCCTACAAGGAAGCCAAGATGGCTCTTGATGTAGGCAAGATCTTCTTTGACGAGAGAAAGGTCATTTGCTACAGCGAGCTGGGAATAGGAAGACTTATCTATCAGCTTCCCATACCTCTTTGCAAGATGTTCATCAAGGAGATCTTTGGTGGAAGAAATCCCGACGAGTTCGATCAGGAGACCCTTACCACCATCGATAAGTTCTTTGAGAACAGCCTCAATGTATCGGAGACTTCAAGACAGCTCTTTATCCACAGAAATACCCTGGTGTACAGACTGGACAAGCTTCAGAAGAGTACCGGTCTTGATCTTAGAGTGTTCGACGATGCCATTACTTTCAAAATTGCACTTATGGTTGTAAGATATATGAAGTACATGGAGAGGTTTACGTAAGTGAGTGATATAGGGATTCAAAGTCACATTCACGCGCATGCTTGCATGTGTGTGGATGTGACCTTGAAGACCGAACATACATGAGGATGTAGCACGATAGTGCGGAATCCGAATGTATGCAGGATTGCGAAAGCGAAAGCGAAGCAATCCGTATATCACCTGCAACAAGAGGAGAATTATGGAAAGAGGATACAGGAGAAGAAGGACAAACAGGCAGATTCCCAGCGATGAGATAATCACGCTGGAGAATGTGACCAAATCATATTCAACCGGAGCGCCGGCCTTAAACGGCGTGACGCTCCACATCAAAAGGGGTGAATTTGTTTTCATTGTGGGCGACAGCGGCTCCGGCAAATCAACCCTGATCAAGCTGCTTCTTAGGGAGCTGGTTCCCACAGACGGCGAGATCACAGTCCTCGGCTACAACTTGAAGAGGATCAAACACAGCAAGATTCCCAAGTTCAGAAGAAATCTGGGCATAGTATTCCAGGATTTCCGACTTCTAAAGGATAGAAATGTCTATGAGAACGTCGCTTTTGCACAGCGCATCGTGCAGACTCCCACCAGGGATATCAAGCGAAACGTTCCGTCCATACTGGCCACGGTCAATCTGGCCGGCAAGTACAAAAACAAGATAAATCAGCTTTCCGGCGGTGAACAGCAGAGAGTTGCCCTTGCCAGGGCCCTTGTGAACAAACCCACCATTCTGCTGGCTGATGAGCCCACGGGTAACCTGGATCCCAATAATTCCTGGGAGATCATGAAACTCATGGAGCAGATAAACGAGAACGGCACAACGGTCATAGTGGTAACCCACAACAGAGAGATCGTTAATGCCATGAAGAAACGTGTTATCACCATGAAGAAGGGCGTCATCATAGAAGACGAAGAAGAGGGTATGTACATCGATGAGGATTAGTAGTTTCTTTTACACCATTGGACAGGGATTTAAGAATTTAGGCAGAAATAAATGGTATACGCTGGCATCAATCGCCACCATCACCGCCTGTCTGTTTTTGTTCGGACTGTTTTATTCAATAATCACCAACTTCCAGAATGTTGTTAAGACTGCAGAGGAAGGCGTTTCCGTAACCGTATTCTTCAATGAGGGTATCACCGAGGAGCAGATCCTGGCAGTAAAGAGCGACCTGGAGAAAAGACCTGAGGTAAGAGAGATAGTTTATGTTTCTGCCGACGAAGCCTGGGAAGGCTTCAAGGAGGAGTATCTTGGCGAGTACGCCGACGGATTTACAGAGAATCCCCTGGCAGATTCTGCAAACCTTCAGATCTACTTAAGCGATGTGTCAATGCAGCCGGCACTTGTTTCCTACATAGAGAGCATCACGGTTGTCAGGGAAGTCAACCGCTCCGAGGTAACGGCTACCACCTTAAGCGGACTTAATCTTTTGATAGCTTACATATCAGCAGGTATCATCATAGTTCTTCTGCTGGTATCCGTATTCCTTATCAGCAATACCGTAACCATGGGTATTGCCGTGAGAAAGGATGAGATCAACATCATGAAGTATATCGGAGCCACAGACTTTTTTGTCCGTGCCCCATTCGTGGTGGAAGGTATTTTGATCGGCCTTATTGGTTCCATCATTCCGCTGATCATCATCTACTTTGTTTACACCCATGTTATCGCCTATGTTGCCAGCAGATTCACAATGCTCAGCTCACTGCTGAATTTCCTGCCGGTAGAGGCGGTCTACCATAACCTGATTCCCATTTCGCTGATCATCGGTATCGGCATTGGTTTCTTCGGAAGTTTCATAACTGTAAGAAAGCACCTGCACGTATAAAGCACAGCAAAGGGATCGTTTAAACTTTGAACAGATTTTTTGGAAGACGTATCAACAGAATAATTAACATACTCCTATGTCTCTTTATGGTGAGCACTATGTTTGCCAATGCAACGCTAACGGCAAGCGCCACCCCCACGGAGGAGAGTATCAAGGCCAAGGAAGCACAGATCAGCGAAGCCAAGAAGGAACGAGACGGCTTGAAGAACGCCAAGACTGACCTGGAGAAAGTCAAGAAGGAGCTGGAGAAAAGTAAGTCTGACCTGAATAACTACATCAGACAGTTGGACGGGCAGCTGACGGACATTCAGCAGAAGGTTGACATGCTCACAGAGCAGATCGCCGAGAAGGAGAATCAGATCAATATAACCACTTCGGAGCTCCAGGAGGCGGAGGCGATTCAGCAGGCCCAGTATGAGGCCATGAAAAAGCGCATCAAGTTCATGTACGAGCGCGGCGACATGCTGTATCTGGAGCTTCTTTTACAATCCGGAAATTTCTCCGACATGCTCAACAAGGCCGAGTACATCGAGAAGCTCTCCGACTACGACAGGAACAAGCTGAACGAGTACATCTCCACCACGGAGCTGATCAGGCTGACAAAAGAGGCATTGGAGGAGGAGAAGGAAACTCTGGACGAGACAAAGGCGGTCCGGCAGGAAGAGCAGGCCAACCTGGAGTCACTGCTTTCCACCAAGAGCAAGGAGCTCAACACCGTCCAGGCCGATATTTCCAACAAGGAAGCGGCCATCGCCGAGTACGAGGCAGAGATCAAGGCTGAGAATGCAGCTATCGCAGCCCTGGAAAAAGAGGTAGCGGCTGACAAGGCAGCTCTTTACAGCAGATATACCTACGACGGAGGAATGTTCACCTGGCCATGCCCCGGCTACACCAGGATTTCCGATGATTATGGAAACAGAGTCCACCCGACTCTCGGGATCACCAAGATGCACAACGGTATCGACCTGGCAGCCCCGGGCGGAACAGCCATTCTGGCAGCTTACAACGGCACAGTGGTGGCGGCGGACTATAACTCTACCATGGGTAATTACATCATGATCAATCACGGAGGCGGACTTTACACCATTTACATGCATTGTTCGGCCCTCTATGTTTCCAAAGGAACTGATGTTACTGCCGGCACCAAGATCGGCGCAGTCGGAACCACAGGAAGATCCACCGGTAATCATCTGCACTTTGGTGTCAGACTTAACGGAGCCTATGTGAGTCCCTGGAATTACCTCAAGTGATAGGAGCACAAGATTTTGGATAATAATTATAACAACAATAGCAACAACTATTACGGGCAGGTGCCGCCGCAGGTATCTCCGCAGATGCCGCCCATGATGCCGGCAGGAGAACCGCCCAAGGCCATCAAAAGGAAACTCAGATGGCGCTTTATCGCAGGTCTTTTCCTGGGACTTCTCATTTCGGTTTCTGTTGTGGGAGGGCTCCTTATGTTCGGAGTCTTTGGCAGAAGATTAGGGGCGCTGACTCCTTTGCTTCCCACTAATAACACCTATGAAGAGCTGATGAATGAGGACACCATCACCAAGCTTGAAGCTCTTGATGACGTTATAGAGACCTATTACTACAAGACTGATGTGGATAAGGCTGCTGAGGCGGACGGAATGTACAAGGGTCTTTTGGATTCCCTTGGAGATCCCTACTCAGTTTATTACACCGAGGAAGAGCTCAATGAACTCATGAGTGATACAGCAGGTATCTACTACGGCATCGGTGCCTATGTAAGCATTGATTCCGACATGGGACTTCCAAGGATTTCCGGTGTTATGCCGGGAACTCCCGCTGAGAGAGCTGAGCTTCAGACTGATGATATCATCTTTGAGGTCGACCATGTTTCCACAGAGGGCATGGAACTGGATGAAGTGGTATCCTTGATAAAGGGACCGGAGGGGACTTTGGTTCATCTGACACTTCTTCGCGGTTCCAAGAGAGATACCGTTGAGGTGGATGTTGAGAGATCTGCGGTTGTTGTTCCTACAGTTACCACGAAGCTTTTGGGAGACAACGAGGAGATAGGATATTTGCAGATAACCGAGTTTGACGAGGTTACCCCGGATCAGTTTACCGAGGGCCTTGCTGAGCTTAGGGCGAGCAATATAAAGGGACTTATCATTGACCTTAGAAGTAATCCCGGCGGAAGCCTTCAGGCTGTGTGCGATGTTGCAAGGCAGCTCCTTCCCAAGGGGATCATCGTATACACCATGGACAGGGACGGAAACAGGGATGATTACAAGTGCGACGGAGAGCACGAGATAGACATTCCAGTGGTGGTTCTCACCAACCAGTATTCCGCCAGTGCTTCCGAGATCCTTGCAGGTGCCATCAAGGACTATAACCTTGGCAAGCTTGTGGGTGTTACTACCTTCGGTAAGGGTATTGTACAGAGGATCTTTGATCTCAACGACGGAACAGCCGTTAAGCTCACTGTCAGCGACTATTACACCCCCAGCGGAACCAATATCCACGGAGTTGGAATTGCCCCCGATGTGGAGGTTGAGTATGATCCCGACGCTTATGCTAAGGATAAGACAGATACTCAGCTTCAGAAGGGTATCGAGGTCATGAAGGACCTGATGGGCAATTAAGTAGTTGCGAAATGACTGTTGACAGTACAAAAGAATAAGTGTATGATTTGAGACTGTGTCACGGATGTGTGGCACAGTCTTTTTTTCTATAATTTTTTATCGTGATTTTCACGGTCCGGTTCGGACAATATTTTCAGGAGAATTAACAATGAATGTAAAAGCTTGTGTGTTTACTGACAGGGGCAAAGTGCGTCGTGTCAATCAGGATGCAGCCATGATCAAGGTTGCCGCAACAAGGAGGCATGGAAGGATCTCTTTTGCCGTGGTATGTGACGGAATGGGAGGCCTCTCAAAGGGAGAAGTGGCCAGCTGTAAGGCCGTAAGAGCACTGGAGAACTGGTTCTGCGAGGAGCTGCCCCTTATGCAGAACATGAATGAGGAGAAGCTGTGGGATACCGCTGAGACTTCCCTAAGAAGGCTCGTTGCCAAGATCAGCGGCGAGATAAGGCGCTACGGTAAGCACAGGGGCATAAACCTTGGGACAACTCTCACGGCTCTTTTGCAGATAGGGCACAGATATCTTGCTTTTAATGTGGGTGATTCAAGGCTCTATGTCATAGACAGGGCATCGGCCAGGGCCATAACCAGAGACCAGAGTGTGATACAGGATAAGCTGGACAGAGGGCTTTTGCGGCCGGAGGATATTTCTTCGGATCCCGAAAGAAACGTTCTTCTTCAGAGCGTTGGAACTGCAGGAGGAGTTGAGCCCCAGGTTACAAGAGGTGAATTTAATGGAGATGTCACGGTGGTTGCCTGCAGTGACGGCTTCTGGAGAACCCTTGATACTTCAGAGCTTCATGATAAGCTGTGTCCCCAGATGTGCGTAACGCCTGAGGATATGCTGGAGGAATGCAGAAAGCTTGCACAGACTGCATGGTCAAGAAAAGAGGAAGATAATATCTCAGTAGCGGCCATGTGCCTAGAGTATTGATGGAGGATAGCAGCATGAGAGAGGGCGTTATGAAAAACGAGAGCCTTTACAGGGACAGATACCGCATTCTGCGAAAGCTTGGAGAGGGCGGCAGCAGCGTGGTTTACATGGGACATGATATGGAAAGCGGCAAGGCGGTTACCGTCAAGGTGCTGAAGGAGGGGATATATACCGGGACGGATATGGTAAAAGCCGTGGAGGAGGAGACGGCTCTTTTGCAAAGACTTGACCACACGGCTATCCCCAAGGTTGTGGCAGTTTATGAGGATGCCTTTGTGCTGGAGCATGTTCACGGGAACTCTCTGGAGAAGGTGTTAAAGGCTAAAGGACGGCTTTCGGAGAAGGAGGCGGTTCGTGTGGGAAGGGAGATACTTTCGATCCTGGCCTATCTCCATGGAAGGAAGACTCCGGTGATCTACAGGGATTTAAAGCCTGCAAATATCATTGTAAAGCCCGACGGACATGTGGCGCTTATAGATTTCGGAGCGGCCAGGGAGTACATCCGTGGAGGCGGTGCTGATACGTTGAATCTGGGAACCTGCGGCTTTGCGGCCCCGGAGCAGTACGGAAGCCTTGGACAGACCGACGTGCGGACCGATATCTACTGCTTTGGGAGAACCATGATGCAGATGTTGCCGGCAAGGAGCACTTCTCCCGAACTTATGAGTATCCTTGAGAAGTGCACAAGGCCTGACAGGGACGACAGATTTGGAAGCTGTAAGGATATAGACAGGGCACTTCTTCGCTACCCGAGGGCGGTTGCCTTAAGGCGGCTGGTGATGGGAGCAAAGGCTGCGGTGATAGCTGCTGTGCTGGCCCTTGGAGTCACAGCTGTGGTAAATCACTATGACACCATAAGAAGCTATGCCGCGGAGGACGCGAAACAGCGTATCCCCGCTGTGAAGGAGAGGCTTGGGAACGCGGGAATCCGTATACGGGCAGTGCTGGTTGAAGAGGAGAAATAAGATGCTTATATTTGTATATACTTTCGTGATCATATTTATTGCCTTGGTGGTGATCCTGGGGCTTGGAAGTTTCCTTAAAGGAGATTCCGCTCCTGAGGTGATCCCTGAGGGAGAGGCTACGGCTGCCATGTGTACAACGAGACTTCTTGGCAGAAACCATGATGACTACAGCGTATTGGACGATGACTTTGTCATCGAGCAGGATATGGTCTATACCTATGACTCTTTTAACCTGTGAAAAACAGCATTTGTACTTCTGATTATACGGATATACAATGTATATACATAAAAGGGTATTTATGATGCAAACTCAGGTAAAGCATGGGGCATACAGGAGGACTATATGAGATTGGATCTGACCAATGGACTGAGAATGATCAGTTTAGTACTTACGACGATAGGGTACTGGAAGATTTTTGAGAAGTGCGGGGTAAAGAAATTCTGGGCTGTTGTTCCCCTGGCAAGAGAGTACCATATCTCCCTTTGTGCGGACAGAGAAGAGGATGGCAGGAAGTATATGTATATTTCCTTCATAGCCTTTGTGTTCGGCACCGTAATGGCCAGTGTACATTTACAGGATCCTTTCATTGTCGTGGTGGCTCTGATCGTGGCCATATCGTTCTCCATTGCAAATATCGTCTATATGGTGCGAATCTATACCGGCCTTGTGAAGAACTTTGGAAGGTCCAGGAAATGGGTGGCACTGATGGTTATCTTTGAACCTGTGGTTATTCTTTATTGGGGATTATCACAAAAGTTCATGCCCATCAAAAAAGTGGAGTCCGACGATATCTCGGGTCAGGCAAAGACTCTCGGCACTGATGTGGCCAATATAAGTGACGGACTTACGGTTAACATAAATGAGCGGTCAGTGATAGATCTTTTCCGAAAGAAAGTTCTTCTTAAGGATATTCACATGAATATCCCCCAGGGTCATATGGTCCTGCTTCTTGGAGGCTCCGGAGCCGGAAAGACAACGTACCTCAATGCCGTAACCGGCTATGAAAAGGCTGATGCGAAGATCACCCTCGGGGATAATGATATTTACAAGGATTATGACAAGATGATGTATGACATCGGCTTTGTTCCCCAGCAGGATCTCATGCGCGGCAATGACACGGTGGCTCTCACATTGTCTGATGCAGCTACTTTGCGCCTTCCCACCAACATTTCATTTGCCGAGAGGAATGAGCGCATAGCCAAGGTCCTTGAGCAGTTCGGCCTCTCCTCCGTAAAGGACAGCCTTGTGGAAAAGCTTTCCGGAGGCCAGAGAAAGAGGCTTTCCATAGCCATGGAATTTATCTCGGATCCCTCACTGTTTATTCTGGATGAGCCGGATTCCGGCCTTGACGGCGTTGTTGCCAGAGCTCTTTTTGAGAAGCTAAGAGCCATCGCCGATGAGGGAAAAATTGTAGTGGTCATCACCCACACTCCCGACAGAGTCATAGATCTTTTTGATGACGTCATAGTTCTTGCCAAGGATGCCGGAAGGACCGGCCGCCTTGCCTATTACGGCCCTGTAAACGAAGCCTATGAATTCTTCGGAAAATCCTCCATGGAGGAGATACTTCTTACCATCAACCAGAAGGAGGAAGGCGGAGAAGGCAGAGCTGACGAGTTCGTGGAGAAATATGCGGACTATATGAGAGAAAGGGTAGGGTGACGGACTATGAGAACAAAACGAATAAGCCGCCAGGGACGTTTGTCACAGACCATTATATATCTTGGAAAACTCTTCAGAATGTTCATATTCCAGAATGACTGGAAGGTGCTTCCCATGTCAGCCATAGTTGCAGGACTTGTGGCTTTCGCTGTGGGCGCCAATATCTATAAGACCATGGAGGGAACCTTAACAGGAACTTTCGCCCTTGCCTGTGTATGCATCTGGAACGGCTTTTTTAACTCTATACAGGTGATCTGCAGGGAAAGAGCCATCGTAAAAAGAGAGCACAGATCAGGCCTCCACATAAGCGCCTATATGGCGGCCCACGTGATCTATCAGGCGGTTCTGTGCGTTTTGCAGGTCATTATAATGATTTTTGTCTGCACCAGTATGGGAGTAGTAATGCCGCAAAAGAGCCTGGTGACTTCATGGCCAATCCTGGATATAGGGATAACTCTGTTCTTTATTACTTTTGCTGCAGACATGCTGGCCCTTTTGGTATCGGCTTTTGCCAGGACCACTACAGCGGCCATGACGATAATGCCTTTCCTGCTTATCGTACAGCTTATTTTTTCAGGTGGATTTTTCAATCTGCCGGAGGCTGCCATGCCTCTTACGAATCTGACTGCCACTAAGTGGGGACTTACTGCACTTTGTGCTCAGGGAGACTATAACTCCCTTCCCATGGTTAGCGTGTGGAACAGTGCCGTGAAGATGAAAGATATAGATGTAGAAGGTGAAAAACCGGTCCTGCATGTACTGCAGTATATAGAGGATAATGACTTAAGAGATGAAGTCCTCATGCAAACTGCAGAGCAGAACCGGAATCCCGACTATGATTTCAATATAGATATTGTGTCACGTTGCTGGCAATGGCTCATTTTCTGGGCTGCTGCCTATATACTTATAGCAACAGTCCTTCTGGAGCGTATTGATAAAGACAAGAGGTAGATGTCTTTACTTAGTCTTATTCTTGTTATTGTTTCTTCTGATAACTTCTTCTGTAGAAATGCCAAGGACTGCAAGAAGAGCGATGAGCCAACCTACGAGACCCTTTCTTCCGTCAGGAATCTGACCGGCAAGAGGGGTCTCTTCGTCTGTGATGTCCTGAGTGGTGAAAGCAGCAGTGGTCTTGCTCTCTGATGCTTTGAGTTCCTGATCCTGATCACCTGCAACTGCAGCAGTGATGTCTTTTGTCTCCTGAGTATCTGTTGTATCGCTTTCGGTAGCAGCAGCGCTCTTCTTAACTGAAGAAGCTTTAGTAGATCTCTTTGCACCAAGAACGGCAGCATCTGCATTTGCTGCAGCTGTGGTTGTTGTGGTAACGGTTCTTACTACAGCAGGAGCTGCGGGAGTGCTGTCATTGCTCTCCTGTGATGAAGAATCTGAAGGTCTTACTGAAGGCTTGGGAGTGAGTCTGTCAACGATCGCATCCCTTGACTTCTGTGCCTTGTCAAGCTGACCTTTGATCTCGTCAAGAATCTGCTTCTTGCCTGTAAGATCCTCATTGGCCTCATCCAGCTGTCTCTTAAGCTGATCAAGGATAAGGGTGTCGGGTGAAATGATCTTTCCGTCAATGGTGTGCTTTCTGTCAAGGTCCTTGATGGCCTCTTCAATCTCATTTACCTTGTTCTGAGCATCTGTAACAGCGGTCTGTGCCTCTTTAACGGCTACAGTAAGATCCTTGCAGGCATCAACGGCCTTTGCGTATTCTGCTCTTGCAGCTTTCTTGTCGGCAGCAGCTTCCTTTTTGGCAGTCTGGTAATCATGTCTTGCTGCTGTCTCAGCCTTATCGGCTTCGCGCTTTTCTCTGGCAGCATCTTCCTTAGCCTTTGCAGCGGCCTCCTTTTTGGCTGTGATGTCGGAGAGCTCGCTCTTAGCAGTATCAAGGTCAGCCTTAAGCTTTGCTGTGTTTCCTTCCTTCTTGTCAATCTTATCCTGAATCTTTGCCACCTGTGCAGCCTTGTTCTTTTCAAGACCTGCATAGTATGAGTAGGTATCCTCTGCCTCCTGATAAGCAGCACCCTTAACCTCTAAATCATAGAGAGCACGTGCATAGGCATCCTTCTTGGTGTAGTAGTTATCATAAGCTGTATTGATGTCTGAAATAAGCTGGGTAGACTTGCTGATCTCATCATCAAGAGTGCTTATATATTCCTGAGTCTCTTCTTTATAGTCATTAAGCTTTGCAAGGCCCTCATTGATAGCTTTGATATCATCCCGGGTCTTATTTATTGCATAATTGATATTACGGATCTTCTGCTCAGCTACACCGATCTCTTCGTTAGCTGCCCAGTACTCGTCTTCAAGCTTTTTCAGATCTGCGCGGCTTGCACCGGATCTCTTTGCCTCTGCCCACTTCTGGCCGGCAATAGCTCTCTTCATTACGGCTTCATCCTTCTCGTTCTGAGCTGTATTAAGATCCTCATTATATCCGGAAATCTTGTCATTTGCAGTCTGAACAGATTCCTCGCCGGTTGTGATCAGGGACTCAATGTACTCAAGGTTGTTGCTGTAGTAGGCTTTCTCATCTTCGCAGTCGCTGATGTAGCCTGCGATAGCCTTTCTTGAATAACCGCTGTACTTTATAGCCTCGTTCATGGCGTCGATGAACTCGTTACAGCTGGTCTCCACAGTGTCGTTGGCTGTATTGTATTCCTCTGATGCTGTATTCAGATCAGCCTCAGCTTCCTGGAACTTTGCGTTGATCTTATCGTACTCAGCCTGGCGCTTTGCGAGTTCCTCCTCGAGCTTGGCTGTGTCGCCTTCGCTCTTCTCGATAGCTTTCTCCAGGTTCTCAACTTTTCTCTTGGCTACTTCTGCCTGATCCTTGAGCTTGTCATAAGCCTTCTGTGCCTTGTCGGCAGCAGCTTCCTTCTTCTCAAGCTCCTTGGAAGCCTCATCGTAAGCGGCCTTTGCTGCCTCAACCTTATCGTCTGCAGCCTTTTCTGCATTCTCAAGCTGTGTTTTGGCATCTTCACTGGCCTTGGTTGCCTGTGTCTCAAGATTTGAAAGAGTCATCTGTGCAAGCTTGAGGTTCTCCTCAGCCTCGGCAAGATCTGCATCAGCTGTGGCAGCAGCCTTCTCGTAGTCAGCCTGTGCCTTCTCTACGGCAGCTTTGGCTTCCTCGTACTCAGCGTTGATCTCCTCGGACTTTGCAAGTGCATCCTCATAGATCTTTCCGGCCTCTGTAGCAATCTCTTTTGCCTTCTCAAGGTTTGCGTTGGCATCAGCGATCGTACCTGAGTTATCCACAGCCTCTTTTGCCTTAGACATCTCTGTTGACTTCTCCTCAAGCTGTTTCTGGGTTTCATCATTGAGATTCTGTGCATCTGATGCTGCGTTTAATGCATCAACGATTCCCTCTTCAATGTCGTTATTTATCTCTTCAAGCTTCTGAACATCCCCTTCGAGCTTGTCATCACCGGCTGCGATGGCATCGTTTGCGGTGTTAAGCTCGGATCTTTCGCCGTCGATCTTTTTGTTGTCAGTCTCAATCCCCTCATCAAGAACCGCATCAACAGCTTCATTTACATCCTCAACTTTTTCATTCACTTCCTCTGTTGCTTCCTGATACTCTGTAACAACATCCTGCGCATCCTTGGAATTCTCTTCGGAAGGAATCTCTTCGGCAGGAATATCAGTTTTTGAATTCTCATCTCCTTCGGCGGCAAAAGCGGTAACAGGTGTTGCAGCCATTGCAGCACTAAGACCGATTGCCATTGCGCGTACCAGGTTTTTGTTTACGATTTTCTTTTTCATCTCTTAAGTCTCCCTTGAAATTTTTTTCCTCTTGTGAACAACACAAGTGGCATCTTACTACTTGAAAATCATAAAATCCATAGAAAATCACAAAGTTTAGAAGGTTTAATATCGCATTAATCGGCTGTTTATTTTCTGTTTAGATTTTTAATTTCATGTTTAAAATCGCCGAGTGAAATAATGTTGTAATTCTAAAGAACTTATAAACTGGGGCACAAAAGCGAACAAATGTTCAGAAAAATGTAGACTGAAAAGAGCATACGGGGTATACTGAAAATGTATACGCTTTTATACAGATAATGTCGCAGGAGAGTGATCAATGACAGGGGAAGATCAGCGCTTTTATTATATGGAACATCCTGCCAAGGCGGCGGGAAGACAGCTTCGCAAGACAGAGAGAGTTTACCTTTGCTCCTGCCCGGAGGATATAGAGGCTGCCAAAGAGATTTCCGGGACGATACAGCAGATGTATCAGGCGGATATTTGGATTTCCAAGGGAGCCGAGAGCTCTTTTGACCGGGGGTACCTTGAGGCTGTCCTTGGCGGAAGCTTTACCATGGTGGCCCTGATTGTCAGCGGCAGATTATTGGGCGGCTCTGATGCACCCTTTAAGGATGTTCTTAAAGCGGCGGTGGATCTTGGTATCAGGATCCTTCCCATTGCCATAGAGCCCGGAGTATCTGCGCGTTTTTCGGAAGTTTATGGCCACATGCAGGTTCTTGACTACTGCGGTAGCGAGGCCAAGGCAAGGCTGAAGCACTATATAGACGGCTATGTGGATCTCTACACAGTGATAGATGATGAGGGGCCGGCGATTCCCGAGCTGTTTTCCTTCCATATTTTCATGAGCTACAGGAAGAAGAATCTGGTGCAGCTGACGGAGCTTATGAAGAAGATCCGCAGGTGGCCGGAACATCTTGACACATCAATCTGGTACGACGATGCGCTGGTGGAGGGAGAGAACTACGACGACCAGATCCTGGAACAGCTTAAGGGCAGCGATGTGATACTTCTTGTTATGACGCCGGATGTTCTTGAGGAGGGCAACTATGTCCTAAGGTGCGAACTCCCCGACGCTCGCAGATTCGGGAAAAGAGTCATCACTTTCGTGACAGAGGAGACTGACCCGGAGGCTCTCGGGAAACACAGTGATTTCACGGGAGAAGTGGTGTATGACCTTGATGCGCTGCGCCTTATTCTAAAAGAAGAACACGATAAGGCAGCAGGAGCGGAGAATAACCTTACGGATGAAGCCGCGTACAAACTGGGACTTTGCTATTTGGCAGGAAACGGAACGGCAAGAGACCCTATGATGGGTGAGATAGCTCTGGATGTTGCGGCAAGGAGCGGACACCCCTACGCAAGCGCAAGGCTCGGTCAGATCCTCTTTGAGAAAGGTGACCCGGAGCGGGGCGCAGCTTATATGGAAAATGCGCTGGATCTTTTGTGCCGGATAAGGCAGGAGAGAGGCGGCCTTAGCGGCAACGAGATGAGCACTATGGGCACGGCCGATAAGCTCATGAGAATTCTGCTTCACTATTATATAGGGAACATCATGTACCTTGAGGCCTGGAACATGCTCCACAAGGTTGAGACTGTTATGATGGCTCCGCCGAACCTTCAGTACGGAATGGTGTACACCGCTGCGGGGGCTTTTGAGTTTGCAAGGAGAACCTTTGCAAATATAGAAGAAGATATTCAGAATCAGGAGCTCTTTTCCCCGGGGATTAAGAGTCTTTCCGACAAGTGCGAGTTCTATGCCAATTACGGCGAGACTATAGTATGCATGCTCATAAACGGGCAGCTTGATGTATCCAAGGCATTCACCCTTGGAAGATATCTTCTGGAAACCGCCATGGACGCTGTTGTGGAAATGGCGAAGGCCGCTGCCGGTACCATGGACCTTGATATCGTGTACAGGGTGGATTACTACTACTTTTGCATGATCGGAATTGCTGCTGATTCAGGCGACAGAGAGCTTGTAGCCGGCATGTTTGACAGGGAGGAGGAGTTCCTTGATGCCTTCGGGATCAGGGAGGCGGCAAGATCAGGCAGGGGCAATCCTCCTCACTTCTTCCCGGTGGATCTAAGATACGATTCTCTTGAAGAGCTGAAGAGGAAAGTTGATGCAAGGACCTGCTGGTCCGAGCTGTTTGTAACTCCCGCTGAACCTGCAGAGATCTTTCCGCTGCAGGAGAATATAGAAGGAGTGTTTGGAGATATAGATGGTAATGCGGTGATATCCTCCTATCAGTGCCCCTTCTGCAGGCTGAGAATGTACAAGATGGTATTTTCGGAGGGTAACGATCCTGATCTCTATCTTGGAAGAGACAGGAAATATATTTTGAATCCCGCCAGGGTTTTCCTGTGCCCGGGAGGACATATGTATGCGGTGAGTAAAGGACACAGACTTACGGATTATCCTGTGTTCATGGCAAGTCCCGTGGTTGATAAGGACAGCCGGCTTGGACGCGGACTTTTTGACATGTGGTGGAAGTACTTTGATTCCATAGCGGATATAAATGCCCGCAGGAAGGAATAGGGAAAAGAGTCATAAGGATGATACTTTTAAATGGGGGAGGACAATCGTTGTATGAATGCAGATCAGAAAAAAGATGCGTATTATGAGAGCAGTACAGTCATTTTTCCGCTTCAGATAAATAAAAAGGGTGAAGACCTGTGGAATAATATGGAGGAACTGAATGACGGAATAAAAGAAGCATTATCATCATTTACAATGGACCGGGAGTTTACCTGGAAAAGAATTGTAGATGATAATGATAAAGCACTTAAGAATTCGAATCACCATGCAATTGCCAGGTCCAATGCGTTTGAAAATAAATTAAATTTAGAATCCTATGACGAGGCTTTTACACCGGAAGTGGTTGATGCGTTATATAGCAGTAATAATACAGTTTTGCATTATATAGCGCAGTGTGGAGAAACAACTGCTATAGACAGAAATGTATTGGGTATAGCAAAAGTTGGTAACAGGCTGAGAATATTGCCCTGTTCCGGAAAGGAAGAAATTTTATTCGAAGTAAGGAAGATTCGTCTGGCTGCTACCATTTTTGGCACCTGTTTGATGATACTGGAACTGCATCAAAATAACAGTGAGAAGAATATAGATATAAATGAAGATTATTGGGATATAGGGGCTATATGCGAATCACTGGGTGTTATTAAATCAAATAAAAAAATGCGCGTGCTGTATCCGACAAAATGTCATTCCTATATGGCTGGTTTAGTATGGAGAAACGACATTACTACGCCCCTGATGGAATTCGGGAGAACAAGCATACGAAAAACAGTGCCGCTC
The DNA here is from genome assembly GCF_000526935.1 of Butyrivibrio sp. FCS014. Lineage (GTDB taxonomy): Bacteria > Bacillota > Clostridia > Lachnospirales > Lachnospiraceae > Butyrivibrio. The sequence goes on from NZ_JAHA01000013.1 coordinate 175,987, forward strand.
TGCAGCCGGGAAATGATGAATAAAGATATTGAACGTTTTTTTGGAAAAACATTCGAGTGCTTTTGGATAGGAATTCTTCAAAAGACAGTGGCAATGTACATTTCTTCATGGGCGGGTTCAAAGAAGGTATCAAACCGTGAATTTAACAGCGTATATGAGGCTTATGTAACATTTGACAATCAGGTTAATTTCCTGGAGGTTTCATTCAATGCTGAAATTCAGCAGGAATACGAGGCCATAAAGGGCAATATGAGTATTGAAGATACTGTTGAGAAACTGATAAGACAGATAGATGCTCTTCATTCAATTAATTTAAATAAGCAGGATGAAAAGAGAAATATTATTTTGGCATTTATTACAGTGCTGAGTTTGGTCACAGGATGCATGCAAGTTACGGAATCCTTTGGACCCACTCCCAATATTGCAGCCAATATCATTGCGGGCGCCGCTTCATTGATCATAGGATTAGTGCTCTTTTTCTGTTTTGTGAAATAGAAGAATATGAACAGAAAGGATATAAATTATGGATAAGAATTATTTGTATAAAAAAGCAGGGGAATTCGATTCGGATAATAATAAAACAGAAGAACTGGCCACATTTTTAAGGATGTATATTAGCGAATTCGCACAGAAGAAATTACCTGTGATTGCCTTAAAACAAAGTATAGAGGGACTGAGCGATTATTTTATCAAAATTGAACTGATGCGTAGGGAAAATGAAATCCAGATTATTAAGGATTTTGTTTTAATAGAGAAATTCTATTGGTCCATAGATTTGATTCATGAAAAAGTCCCCGGTATAGATATAGCGCAGCTTGATAGTTATGTTAAGATCCTTGATTGCATGGAAAGTAATCAATTGCTTGAGCGTATTGTCAGATACACAAAGTATGAAAGATATCGCATTTCTTCGGAAATGGATTTGATGAAATACGAGCATTTCTCTGTTCCTAAATACAAGAAAACTGAAGTTGAAGAAGTAAAAACCATTGAGGACATCGTGATGGTGACAATGGCCAAACTTTCCTGTGCCTATTGGAATATAATAGAAACCCCCGAAAGAAAAGAGGATATAAAAAGGACCACTTTCGAATATGCAGATTTAGTGAATGATCTGCTTCACGAAAGATATAAAGGCAGTGATTTGAATGAATACCTTGTTGGTGTTGATAGTGCTGTGCAGAACAGGAAGTATGCTGAAATATCTGCTGTGATATATTCGCCTGAGAGTATCTTTGTGATCATGAATAATTACCGTATGGCGAAGGAAGATGATAAGGATACTGCCAGAACTTTATTGCTGAAAATCTCATATCTGCAAAGTGAATTTATATTTGGAAAGAAAAGCCGTTCCAATCTGAGTGATACAATTGACGAAGATGATTATTGCGAGGGTATTTGTCAAACCCTGGATAATTATATAGATAGTCTGGGTTCTGAAAGAACGGTAATTCCTGCAATTCCTTTTTATAATCTTAGTTACTTTGCAAGCAGGGTTGGAAAGGATGACAGAGACGAAGCGAGGCTTATTGTCGGCATAGACCATATCAATGATGTTGCATTGTACGGCAAAAGTGATGCTGGCTTTGATCTGTTCGTTGATGAAGTGCTGGCTTCTGTTGCAGAAAACCGTCTAAATGAAGGGAAGTCAATTAATTCGGAATATGACACAGATGTATATGCGGCTGTTCAACAGATTCTTGGCTGGAGTTATCCGGATGGTGTTGCACAGTTCATGAATGAATATAGAAACAACGAAGACTCAAGATATGAGGAAATAAGTTGTACGGTGAAATACTATCTTCTGGGAATCTATCTAAGAACACTCTATATGCTTGCAGATTCCATAGAAGGACATGATGGAGCGTACCCGTTTAGAGTATATAGAGATAGAATCCAAAGTTTAATATTTAATAATCGATCCTACGGTAAAGCAAGCAGCATCTTCTCTCGGTACAGCTTTGAAAATATGAATATGGTAGAAGAAAAAGCCTATTCTAATCTTAAGAATGAAATGCTGATGACTTTAGATGCAGCGTTGGAGAATATTGAATCATATGATGAAGTGATCAATCTGGATTTCAAGAGTAGTTTTACTGAATATTTCCTGTGGCTTGGAAGCGATGATTATTTTTTGAACATGGTAGAAACGGTGTATCAAAAAATAAGAAAAAGTATTGAACTGTTTGTCAGACCTGAGCCTCGATATAGGGATTTATTTAATGATCTGATCAAGCAATATGATGACCAAATGAAAAAGGTTGAGATAAAGGTCAATACCTACATGAGAGATGATTCACTGCAGGTTTTGGAGAAAGTCAAAAAATCCATATCCGGTATTGCAACCGGCGAATTCCTGTATCAGCGATATATTGTCAGGGATGATATTCCTCAGATGGATTACAGTTGTATAGCGTTAGAGTATTACACGGCATTGGAACTGCTTGTAAATACTATCTTTTATGCCCCCTATCGCCAGATGGTATTAAAACCAAAATGCGATTCGATCAGTGGGGACAATTTAGATGATGAATTAAGGGGCTATATCGGTAGCTCTAAAGCAGCGTATATTACCGGACGGGGAAAAGAACCAAAAGAGAGCCTGGAACTTGGTACGATTTCAAATCTGTATATTAATCTGTTAAGGAAAAATGGCAGTGTTGATCCTAAAGCTGCTGAACTGGCGTATTATTTAGACGCTTTGGGGCTGGATAAAGTCCTGGTGCGCGAAATATTTAAGGAAATAAACAAGATAAAAGATCTGCGAAATGAGGCTGCACATGGTGGCGAAATACTGCCATATGAAAAAGCAAAAAAGGCTCAAGACGTAGTGTATATCCATTCTCCGAATCCTGATCCGACAATTGATATTGATGCTAAATCTCTGGCAGCAGCATGTCATAATATGGTAGGAAAAATATACAATCTGTTTTAAGAGAAAGAGTTTTTGTAACGTAGTAATCTAGCTTTTAGGGAGTTTTATATCTATGGATTTCAAACTTCACTCAGAATACAAACCTACAGGCGATCAGCCCAAGGCAATACAGGACCTCGTGGAGGGCTTCAAAGCGGGAAACCAGTTTGAGACTCTGCTGGGTGTTACCGGCTCAGGTAAGACCTTTACCATGGCCAATGTAATTCAGGCCCTCAATAAGCCCACCCTGATCATCAGCCACAACAAAACTCTGGCAGGTCAGCTCTACGGAGAGATGAAGGAGTTCTTTCCTGAAAACGCCGTGGAATACTTTGTGTCATATTACGATTACTATCAGCCAGAGGCCTATGTACCCCAGACTGATACCTACATCGCCAAGGATTCGTCCATAAACGATGAGATAGATAAACTCCGGCTTTCAGCCACAGCCTCTTTGGCGGAGCGCAATGATGTCATTGTTGTGGCTTCGGTTTCCTGCATCTACGGTCTGGGCAGCCCGGACGAATTCAAGGGAATGTCCATATCCCTTCGTCCCGGCATGGAGAAGGACAGGGATCAGCTGATAAAAGAGCTGGTGGCTATCCAGTACGACAGAAACGATATGGAGCTTGGCAGATGTAACTTCAGGGTTCGTGGAGACACTGTGGAGGTATTCCCTGCCAACGCAGATGACTACCTCATAAGGGTGGAATTCTTCGGAGATGAGATAGACAGGATAACCCAGATAGAGCCTGTTACAGCCAAGGTTAAATCTGAGCTTACCCATGTAATGATATACCCGGCCTCCCACTATGTTGTTCCACAGGAGAAGATAAATCTTGCCTGCGACAATATAGAAAAAGAGCTGGAGGAGCAGATCAAGTTCTTCAAGGGAGAGGACAGGCTTATAGAGGCCCAGAGGATATCCGAGCGTACCAACTTTGATGTTGAGATGATGAGAGAGACCGGCTTCTGCTCAGGAATTGAGAATTACTCAAGACACCTGAACTTTTCAAAGCCCGGTGAGCCGCCGCTGACTCTTTTGGACTTCTTTGACAGGGATTTCCTTATTATAGTAGACGAGTCCCATATGACCATCCCTCAGATAGGCGCCATGTACCACGGCGACAGGAACAGAAAGCTGACCCTTGTTGACTACGGGTTCAGACTGCCTTCCGCCCTGGACAACAGGCCCCTTAACTTTGAGGAGTTTGAGAATCACATAGATCAGATGCTGTTCTGTTCCGCAACTCCCGGCAAGTACGAGGAGGAGCATGAACTTTTAAGAACAGAGCAGGTTATAAGGCCGACAGGCCTTTTGGATCCGGAAGTGGACGTAAGGCCGGTTGAGGGACAGATCGATGACCTCATTGCTGAGATCCGCAAGGAAGTGGACAAGAAGAACAAGGTTCTTGTCACCACCCTTACCAAGAGGATGGCAGAGGATCTGACCCAGTATCTGGCTGAGTCCGGCATCAGAGTCAAGTACCTTCACTCGGATATTGATACTCTGGAGAGGTCAGAGATCATCAGGGATATGAGACTAGATGTGTTTGACGTGCTGGTTGGTATCAACCTTCTAAGAGAGGGTCTGGACATTCCCGAGATCTCTCTGGTGGCCATTATCGATGCGGACAAGGAGGGCTTCCTTCGTTCCGAGACATCCCTTATCCAGACCATCGGAAGAGCCGCACGAAATGCTGAAGGCCGTGTTATAATGTATGCCGACAATATGACGGATTCCATGAAAAAAGCCATCGATGAGACCAAACGTCGTCGCAGCATTCAGGAGAAGTACAACGAGGAGCACGGCATAACTCCTCAGACCATCAAGAAGGCTGTAAGAGATCTTATTGCGGTGACCAAGGCCATCGCCAAGGAAGAAGTCAAGTTTGAGAAGGATCCTGAGGTCCATGAGTGCAGAAGAACTTGAGAAACTCATCGGCCAGGTTCAGAAGAAGATGAAAAGAGCTGCTGCGGAGCTGGATTTCGAGAATGCCGCCATGCTTCGTGACCAGTTGATAGACCTTAAGAAGATATACAATGATTTGACCTCCGGTAAATAAAAATGGCGGGATGGGTGATATTTCTTTTGCCCCAAAGGAGAATGAGAATGGCTGATAACAGCAGAATGACCAAGAAGAACACCACCACAAAGAGGATACTTCCTTCTGATATACATGACTATATCAGGGGTGCGAGGTGCCAACGAACACAACCTCAAGAATGTTAAGGTGAAGATTCCCAGGGAGACACTTACCGTATTTACCGGTCTGTCCGGCTCCGGCAAATCTTCCCTTGCTTTCGATACCATTTTTTGCAGAGGGACAGAGAAGGTATATGGAATCTCTTTCCTCCTATGCAAGAATGTTCCTGGGACAGATGGACAAGCCCAATGTGGAGGCCCATTGAGGGACTTTCCCCAACGATCTCCATAGATCAGAAGTTCACCAACAAAAACCCCAGGTCCACAGTGGGAACCGTGGACGGAGATCTATGACCACTTCAGGCTTCTTTATGCCAGGATCGGTATTCCTCATTGCCCCAACTGCGGGCAGGGAGATCAGAAGACAGACCGTTGACGAGATGTGCGATCAGATCATGGCTCTTGGCGACGGCACCAAGCTGCAGATTCTTGCGCCTGTTGTCCGCGGCAAAAAGGGTGAGCATCAGAAAACCCTGGACAGAGCTAAGCGCGCAGGCTATGTGAGGGCCAGGATTGACGGAAGCCAGTACGAGATCACCGAAGAGGAGATCAAGCTGGACAAGAACATCAAGCACAGCATCGAGATCATCGTAGACAGAATCGTAGTTTCGCGACGACAACGAGAACCTCAGGAGAAGACTTACGGATTCCATAGAGAATGCCCTTCAGCTGGCTGATGGCCTGCTCCTTGTTGACGTTGTCGATGGAAAAGAGCTGAGTTTTTCCCAGAACTTCGCCTGCCCCGATTGCGGAATAAGTATCCCTGAGATCGAGCCAGAAGCTTCTCCTTCAATAACCCCTTCGGAGCCTGCCCGGATTGTCTGGGTCTTGGCTACAAGATTGGAGTTTGGACGATGAGCTTATGATCCCTGACAGGAGCCTTTCCATAAATGACGGTTGTATCGTGGTTATGGGCTGGCAGTCAGCCAACAAGGACTCGAGCTTCAGTAATGCTGTTTTAAGAGCCCTTGCTAAAGAGTATAAATTCAGCCTGGATACACCCTTTGAGGAACTGCCTCAGAAGGTACAGGATGTTCTTATCCACGGCGCTGACAGAACAGTAAATGTGCATTATAAGGGACAGCGCGGTGAGGGTGACTACCCCATCAAATTTGACGGTCTTATCAAGAACGTTGAGCAGCGCTACCGTGAGACCTTCTCGGAGACAGCCAAGGCCGAGTATGAGGAGTACATGAGGATCACTCCCTGTGCTCTTTGCGGCGGACAGAGGCTTAAGAAGGAATCACTGGCTGTTACCGTAGACAATAAGAATATATATGAGATCACCTCAATGTCCATAGATGAGCTCCAGACCTATCTGGAGAACTTAAAGCTCACTGAGCAGCAGGAGCTTATCGGTGCTCAGGTCCTTAAGGAGATCCGTGCAAGGGTGGGATTCCTTGTGGATGTGGGGACTGGATTATCTGTCTCTTTCCCGTGCCACCGGAACTCTGTCGGGCGGCGAGGCTCAGCGAATCAGGCTTGCAACCCAGATCGGTTCAGGCCTTTGCGGAGTGTGCTATATCCTTGATGAGCCCAGTATCGGCCTGCATCAGAGGGACAACGACAAGCTTCTCAATACACTGAAGAACTTAAGAGACCTCGGTAATACTCTTATCGTGGTTGAGCACGACGAGGATACCATGAGGGCTGCGGACTATATCGTTGATGTCGGCCCCGGCGCCGGATCCCACGGCGGCAAGATCGTGGCCTGCGGAACCGCAGAAGACATCATGAAGGTAAAAGAGTCTGTGACAGGGCAGTACCTTTCCGGCAAGCTCAAGATACCGGTACCTGCCACAAGAAGGCAGCCCAAGGGATGGCTTAAGATCCTGGGAGCTCAGGAAAACAACCTCAAGAATATAGATATTGATGTGCCTATCGGAGTTATGACCATTGTCACAGGTGTGTCCGGCTCCGGAAAGAGCTCTTTTGTCAACGAGATACTTTACAAGCATCTGGCAAGAGATCTCAACAGGGCAAGATGCATCCCCGGCAAGCACAAGGGAATTGAGGGACTTGACCAGGTGGATAAGGTAATCGCCATTGACCAGTCACCGATTGGAAGAACACCCCGTTCAAACCCTGCGACTTACACCGGTGTGTTTGACATGATAAGAGACCTGTTTGCGGGAACCCCCGATGCCAAGGCCAGAGGCTACAAGAAAGGGCAGATTCTCCCTTTAACGTTAAGGGCGGACGCTGTGAAGCC
>NZ_JAHA01000014.1 GCF_000526935.1 Butyrivibrio sp. FCS014
CGTTTATTATCGGTTTCCTTATTTACATACCGTTTATTGTAATAGACATGGTAGTGGCATCGGTACTTATGAGTATGGGTATGATGATGCTGCCGCCTACCACTATATCGTTACCATTTAAGATACTGTTGTTTGTGCTTGCGGACGGATGGAGCCTTATCATAGGCAACCTGGTCAAGTCCTTCTATTAGCAGAGGAGGGATTAAGAGATGATCACTTTAGCAGATATCAATCAGATAATGAGAGATGCTCTTTTTCTTATTATCCAGATGTCACTTCCGGTCTTTTTGACCTCAATGACCATCGGACTTGTTATATCAATTTTTCAGACGGTTACTTCCATTCAGGAGCAGACCCTGACCTTCGTGCCTAAGGTTATCGGAGTGTTCATGATGATAATACTTATCGGTAACTGGATGCTGACAGAGCTGTCCGGATACATTACAAATCTGTGGTCGGATTTCTCCAAGTATGTGCGCTAGGAGAAGACTATGATAGATTACACCTTCAGCTACGGCGATCTTGAAGTTATCTGCCTTATTGTCGTAAGGATAATGAGTTTCATATTTGTCTGTCCTTTCTTTGGCCGAACTCAGACTCCAAATGTGGTCAAAGATCGGCTACGGGCTTATGAATATCCAATACTTTTATACGGTGCGGTTCCTTTTTTATCCGCCGGATTACAATACGGTGGCCGGTTATGCCGTTATTGTTCTAAAAGGAAGCCATGGTTGGCCTGGTAATAGGACTTTCCGGTTCTTTTGTGTAACCAGATAGCCCGCATTTGCCGGTACCATTACGGATATGCAGATCGGTTTATCCATGGTCAGTATGTTTGGACAGCTCCCACTAACCAGCAGGTGACAAATAACCGGTTCGCTTTATTCACAGTTCCTTACTGTTGCTCTTATCCTTACCGGAATGTATCAGTTTATTTAAGGGCACTGGTGGACAGCCTTTACGATCATCCCCATAAAACGGGCAGTTATTCATTCAGACAGAATGCTTCAGGCAATTCTGAATTTCACCAAGGATTACATGGTTATCGGATTCAGGATATGCCTCCCGATATTTATCATTACCTTACCACCAACGTCATTCTGGTGTTCTTGCCAAAGTATCACCTCAGATGAATATGTTCTCGGTTGGTATACAGATAAAGATCGTTATAGGACTTGTGATAATGTTCTTTACCGTTGCCATGATGAATCAGGCAGTTAACTTTATCTTTATCAATACAAAAGGAGCTGATAACTGATTTTGTATACAGTTTGCAGGGCGGATGATGAATCCGGGTTACTAATTAAATATAACCTGCAGTTCTTTGCTGAAGATGCAAACGGCGCCGAGAAATCAGAGGAGCCTACATCCAAAAAGCTGGATGATGCCCGTAAGGAAGGTCAGGTAGCCAAGAGCCAGGAGGTTGCGACAGCCTTTTCTTTAATGGCTCTGTTTCTGATACTCAGGATCGGCTATGGATTCATGGGTACCAACTTTCAGAATCTCTTCAGCAGGATATATAACAACATCCCCAACGTGGCAAGAACCTACGAAGGGTATATACCCGTAGAACTGCTGCGGAGCCTTTTGACAAATGCCATATTTACGATGTTTATTATTTCAGCTCCGTTTTTTATTATCGCTTTTATCATTGCTTTTGTAAAGCGATCTTGTTCAGGTTGGATTCAAACCTACAAGTAAGCCTCTGCAGCCAAAGCTCTCAAAGCTTAATCCTATTTCCGGTATGAAAAAAGATCTTTTCCACCAGGAAGCTTTTTGAACTAGGAAAATCAATACTTAAGCTGGTAATAATGGGAGCAGTTATATACAGCTTTTTTACCGGAAGGACGGAATCTCTTTTCCTTCTGTATGACATACCGCTCAAGCAGGCCATTGGGCTTATGGGCTCACTTATCATAGACCTTGGAATACGTCTTGCAGCCGCATATATCGTTATAGCCGCTATTGATCTTATCTATCAGCGCAGGAAGTTCCATAAGGACATGATGATGACCAAGCAGGAAGTAAAGGACGAGTACAAGAACTCGGAAGGAGATCCTGCTGTAAAGGGTGCTCAGAAGCGAAGAATGATGGAGGCTTCAAGGCGAAGGATGATGCAGCAGCTGCCTGAGGCGGACGTTGTAATCACCAACCCTACTCACTTTGCTGTTGCCATCAAATATGATGCGGATGAAAACGATGCACCTATAGTTGTTGCTAAGGGTGCTGACTATCTGGCTCAGAAGATCAAGGAAGTGGCCAGAGAGAACAACGTTGAAATAGTAGAGAACAAGCCTCTTGCCAGGATGCTGTACACCAACGTGGAAGTTGGCGAGCTTGTTCCGCCTGAACTCTACAAGGCGGTAGCTGAAGTTCTTGCATATGTATATCACTTACAGGGTAAAGTCTGACCCGTTTGTAACTGTAATAAACCGAAAGGAGGATAATGATGGATCTTAGTAAGATTAAAGGTCGTGTATTTGATTATGGTCTGGCACTTTACATTGTGGCTGCTGTTGTCATGCTCATTATTCCTCTGCCGGACTGGCTTCTTGACGTTCTTTTGGCTTTTGATATGTCACTTTCCTTTGTGATCATGTTTACGGCCATGTTCGCCACTGAAGTTTTGCAGATGTCTTTTTTCCCGACTGTACTGTTGTTTACCACGATCTTCAGAATTGCGCTGAACGTATCATCTACGAGGCTCATTCTGACACAGGGCAGTGCCGGACAGGTTATTGAGGTATTCGGTTCCTTCGTGGGCGGCGGCGATCTGATCGTCGGAGCCATCATCTATATCATTCTCATCATCGTTCAGCTGATGGTTATCAACAAAGGTTCCGAGCGTGTAGCTGAAGTATCGGCAAGATTTACTTTGGACGCTATGCCCGGTAAGCAGATGGCCATAGACGCGGACCTTAATACCGGCGCCATCACGGATGCCGAAGCCAAGAACCGAAGGGAAAAGATCCAGGAAGAGGCCAGCTTCTTCGGAGCCATGGACGGTGCTACCAAGTACGTAAAGGGAGATGCCACCGCGGGTCTTATCATCACAGCGGTCAACCTTGTTGGCGGTATTGCCATGGGTGTTATCAGACAGGGAATGGATGTTAATACAGCTATTAACACCTTCTCAATCCTGACAATGGGTGACGGACTTGTAAGCTCGATCCCTTCGCTGATGATCTCCATGTCTACCGGTATCCTTGTAACAAAGGGGTCAAAAGAGGCAGATTTCGGACATGCACTTATCGGCCAGCTTTTCGGTACAGCCAAGACTCTTTATCTTGTGGGTGGCGTAGTGGCAGGCCTTGGTATCTTTTCACCTTTGCCGACTATACTTTATGTCACCTTTGGTGCAGCTTTTATTGTTCTTGGAAGGATCACAAGCCAGACCATGGAAGAGGTTGCTGTAGAAGGAGAGGTGGCAACTCCTGAAGAACAGGAGGCTGAAGAGATAAGGCAGCCTGAGAATGTTACGAGCCTTTTGCAGGTGGATCCCATCGAGCTGGAATTTGGATACGGTATTATTCCGCTTGCTGATGTTAACCAGGGCGGTGACCTTCTTGACCGAGTTGTTATGATCAGACGTCAGGTGGCTCTGGAGCTTGGAACTGTAGTTCCCATTATCAGATTGCGTGATAATATTCAGTTGAATCCCAATCAATATATCATTAAAATTAAGGGTATACAGGTCAGTGACGGAGAGATTCTCTTTGACCACTACATGGCCATGAATCCCGGACATGTTGAGGAGGAAATCACAGGTATTCCTACAGTGGAGCCTTCATTCCATCTTCCCGCAACATGGATCACGGAGGGGCAGAGGGAGAGAGCGGAAAGCCTTGGCTATACCGTTGTAGATCCACCTTCGATCATTGCCACACACCTTACGGAGATCATCAGGGAGCATATCGCAGAGCTCCTTACAAGGCAGGATGTTCAGAACCTTGTGGACAACTTAAGGGAGAACAATCCGGCACTGGTGGACGAGCTTGTGCCTAAGCTCATGAGTCTTGGTGAGATTGAGAAGGTTCTCCAGAATCTCCTCAGTGAGGGAATATCCATCAGAGACCTTGTTACCATATTTGAGACCCTGGCTGACTTTGCACCTTCAACCCATGATCCGGATATTTTAACGGAGTATGTACGGCAGAGCCTTAAGAGAGCCATATCCAATAAGTACTTCATTCCCGGCGAGACTACCAGCGTAGTGACCCTGGATCCCAAGATAGAGCAGGAGATCATGAGCAGTATCAAGCAGACAGAGACCGGAGCATATCTGACTCTGGATCCCGCAAGGACCAAGTCCATTCTCACGGCTGTCGGGGAGCAGGTAAGAAAGCTGGAGGATTCCGGAAGAATGGCCATCATCATGGCATCCCCTATTGTGAGGATGTATTTCAAGAAGATGACCCAGGATTATTACAAAGATCTTATTGTAATATCCTACAATGAAGTAGAACCGACTATCGAATTACAATCTGTGGGGATGGTAACTGCATAGTATGATTATCAAAAAGTATGTTGGAAAAACTGAGAGTGAGGCTACGGAAGAAGCCAAGAGGGAGCTGGGACAAAACATTGTGGTAATGAATGTTCGCCCGGCTAAAAAAAGTGGATTCTTTTCTTTCTTCCAGGCACAGAAGATTGAGGTGACCGTTGCTCTTGAGGAGGAATCGGAAAAGCCCGTAAGGACATATTCTCCGGACAAGAACGCCAGGCCTGTGGGGAGAAACAGTGCGTTGTCGGATTCGGGGCAGAGAGATACAATCATAGCTTCCAGTAACGGGAGTGCCCTCAAACCCGCGGCGGATGTCAAGGATGATAACAGCGCCATTGAAGAGAAGCTGGATAATCTCTCAAATCTTCTGGAAAAGAGCTTTTTAAAAACCGAGAAAGAGGAACCAAAGACCTATGAAAAAGCTGCAGCAGAGCCTGAGGAGCCTGTGACAAAGGCTGCACCTTCACCGGATATATCCGAGGAGACACTCTCCTTTATCAAATTATTGTATAATACTCTTATAGAGAATGAAGTAGATGAGATATACGTAAATCAGCTCACGGACGAGGTGGAGAAGATCAGTAAACCCGGTCTTCCCTTTGATTATGCTCTTGCCAATGTCTACCAGAAAATGGTTCTGAAGTTCGGCAAATCAGAGCCCATTGACATTAATGCGGAAGGACCCAGAGCTGAGATATTCATCGGACCAACCGGAGTCGGCAAGACAACCACAATAGCCAAGCTGGCAACGGAACTTCGTATCAATCAGAAAAAGAAAGTAGCTCTTTTGACTGTGGATACATACCGTATTGCTGCGGCAGAGCAGCTTCGCACCTATGCGTCCATACTTGAGATCCCCTTCAGGGTTATCTATTCGGTGGAGGAGATGAGACAGGCAGCGGAAGATTTCAAGGACTATGATTTTATCATGGTAGATACTGCCGGACATTCTCTTCACAACGAGGAACTTAAGCAGGGCGTGGAATCGTTCATACGTACTCTCGAGGATGTGATGGAATGCGAGAATTATCTTGTGCTTTCAGCCACAACCAAGTACAGGGATCTTATTGAAATAGCAGATGCTTACTCCGAGATGGTGGCCTACAAGCTCATCTTTACCAAGATGGACGAGACGGGAGCCAAGGGCAATCTCTACAACATCAGGATACATACAGGGGCTCCGATCGCATATATCACAAACGGTCAGAATGTACCTGATGACATCGCTGTCTTTGATGCACAGCGCATAGTCAAGAATTTATTGGGTGGAAAGAGTTAATTGTTGGGTAATCTTATATGGATCAGGCTACACAGTTAAGAAATATAATCAAAAACTCCGGCATGCCTCAAAGGCCTCTTGCCAGGATCATTACGGTGACCAGCGGCAAGGGCGGCGTCGGCAAATCCAATGTAGCCATTAACCTGGCTGTACAGTTCAGGAAGATGGGCAAAAGAGTCATCATTCTCGATGCGGACTTTGGACTGGCCAACATAGAGATCATGTTCGGAACTATACCGAAGCACAATTTAAGCGATCTGATTTATCAGGGCAAGAATATAAAGGATATCATCACCTGGGGGCCTGAAGGCATAGGCTTTATTTCAGGAGGATCCGGCATTTCCGGAATGTACAACTTAAGCAGGGATTATCTCGTTTATATTATTGTCAACCTGGCAGAGCTTGATGCGATTGCGGATATAATAATAGTTGACACGGGAGCCGGAATTTCAAGCGCGGTTATGGAGTTCCTTGTGGCAAGCGGTGAGATCATTCTGGTGACTACACCGGAGCCGACTTCCATCACCGATTCATATTCGCTGCTTAAGGCTCTCAATCAGTCTCCGAGGTTTTCCAGGGAGAATACCAAAGTCAAGGTGGTGTCAAACAGGGTTTCATCTGATGACGAGGGACAGCAGCTCTTTAACAAGCTCAACGCAGTTGTCGCCCGCTATCTGAAACTGCCGCTTACATACATGGGGGCTATCCCGCAGGACCAGATGCTTGCAAGGAGTGTTATGCAGCAGTCGCCGGTTTCTTTGCAATATCCCAATGCCAAGTCTGTAAGAGCCTTTGAGAATATTGCAAACCAGCTCATGAATCCGGGAGATGTTACAGAAGTCAAGCAGAGGGGAATGGCGGCATTCTTTTCCCATATCATCACCGGAAGGAAGCTCAGCAGCACGCAGATTCCTTCCAATCAATCGACTTCACCGGCAGCACCAAATTAGGGTATAATATTATTATATTAATGATTGGAGATAACTTATTACATGCTCACTGACTATATTTCACCAGGCAACAGAGTGGAACTGAAGGCTACGGGCAAGATATGGATGGATGAGGATGTACGGACCAAGCACATCTATATGAGCAAGATAATGGATGTGACTTCAGACGACAGGATTGAGATCTTGATGCCCTTTGAGAGGGGGAAGATAGTTCTTTTACCTGTTGATGGTGAGTACAGCCTTTGCTTCTACAGCACGAGAGGGCTTTTTCAGTGCTTTGCCAAGATTGTCGACAGATACCGAAGCGACAACATGTATATTCTGGTTCTGGATCTGACAAGTGAACTACAGAAACTGCAAAGGCGAGAGTACTACAGATTCAGCTGTGCTTTGGAGTTAAAATCCAGAATGTGCTCTAAGGAGGAGCTTGAGGCTTTCGAGAAGAACAGGAAATATCTTGTTGAGCCGGGGGACAATCTCCAAAAGAGCGTTGTTGTAGACATCAGCGGCGGCGGTCTTCGATTTGTGGCTAATTTCAAATACGAAGAGGGAAGCACGATATACTGTGCATACCATCTGCCGGGAACTGCCTACCCCAAAGAGTATGAGATGATCTGTAACGTGTTGAAGGTACAGGAACTGGAGAGCAGGCCGGGACTTTTTGAGCACCGCATTCAGTACGTGTACATTGAGGAAACCTCCAGAGAAGATATCATTCATTTTATCTTTGAGGAAGAACGAAAAATCAGAAAGAAGCAGACTTAATTATGAAAAAAATTCTTATTATTGATGACTCTGCACTCATGAGAACTGTATTAAGTGATATTATTAATGCAGATTCAAGATTCCAGGTGGTTGACAAGGCCAAAGACGGAATTGAGGGATTGGAACTTCTTAAAAAGAATACCTATGACGCTGTAGTTCTTGACATCAACATGCCTCGTATGGACGGTATAACGATGCTCAAAGAGGTACAGAGACTCAAGATCAGAGCCAAGATCATGATGGCCAGCACCGATACCAAGGAAGGTGCAAAGGTTACCATGGATGCGCTCGATCTGGGAGCTCTTGACTTTGTGCACAAGCCTGACAGAGCTTCCGAGTGCAGGGGTGAGGACTTTGCAAAGCAGTTTATCAACACGTTGGCTGCTGTGGCAAACAGTAAGGCACCTACCGCACCCAAGGCATTCTCTTTTGAAGAAGCCAAGGAATCCCGCAAGGTTATCGAGCTGGTTACCAAATCTGCCAGCAAGATTACCGGTAATAAGATCGTTGCCATTGCCAGTTCAACAGGAGGTCCCAGAGCACTTCAGTCAGTTATTCCGAAGCTGCCTAAGAACCTCAAGACTCCGGTAGTTCTGGTACAGCATATGCCTGAAGGATTTACGGCATCTCTTGCAGAGAGACTTGATTCTCTGTCAGAGGTACACGTAAAAGAGGCAGCTGAAGGCGATGTTCTTCAGGCCGGAACAGTTTACATCTCCAGGGGCGGCAAACATATGCATGTAGTGAAGAGCGGCGGTAAGAGCACTATCCACTATGTGGACGGCCCCACAAGAGAGGGTGTAAGGCCCTGTGCAAATTATATGTACGAGTCCCTCATGGATTCCGATTACGACGAGATCTGTTGTGTCGTACTTACCGGAATGGGAGCGGACGGTACCGAAGGAATCAGGAATCTGAAATCTAAGAAAAAAGTACATGTTATCGGTCAGGAGGAAAGTACCTGCACCGTATACGGAATGCCCAAAGCAGTTGCAACAGCTGGACTTGTTGATCAGGTTGTAAAGCTTGAGAATGTAGCCCAGGAAATCATAATGAATGTCGGCGTGAATTGAGGGTTTTCATTACTTTTTAATTTTTCTTTTATCTTATGTTTCTAAATTCCTCCATTCAGAATGCCGATATTATGTTCAAAAGTATGCGCAATTACGTGCTAAGCTTTTGAAATCTATCACATTTCTATATGGAGGTAAATAGGTTATGGATGTTTCCCAGTATCTAAGTGTCTTTCTCGATGAAGCCAAGGAGCACCTTCAGTCACTTAATGACAACATTATGACTCTGGAGCAGGATCCCGAGAACGAGGATTGTATCAACGAGATCTTCAGATCTGCCCATTCCATGAAGGGTATGGCTGGAACAATGGGCTATACAAGGATGCAGAACCTTACCCACGATATGGAGGATGTATTCTCCGATGTTCGTGGCGGCAAGATCAAGATCAAATCCGCGGATATTGATGTTCTCCTGCAGTGTCTTGATGCTATTCAGGGATATGTAGACAACATCACTGAGAATCAGGACGAGGGTACTGATGAACACCAGAACATCATAAAAGCTCTTGCAGATATCAGGAATGGTACAAGCGGCGGCGATGCCGCTGCAGCTCCTGCTGCCGATGCAGCTCCCGCAGCTGAAGCAGCACCTGCATCTGATGCTCCCGCCGGCGCAGACGGAACAACAGATTACAGAGCTATCAAACTCGATCCATCAGTTAAATCCACATTGGAAGAAGCTGCTTCTCAGGGCAAGAAGATTTACGGCGTGACCGTACATATTCAGGAGTCCTGTATTCTTAAGGCAGCAAGAGGCTTCCTTGTATTCAAAGGCCTGGAAGAAATTGGTGAGATCGCAGTATCGGATCCCTCAACTCAGGATATTGAAGACGAAAAATTTGAATATAGCTTCAGCCTTGTTGTGATTACAGATGAATCCAAAGAAAAGGTCGAAGAGATTGTTAAGGCCGTTTCGGAAGTTGAAGGCTGTGAATGCGGAGAATTTGACTTAAGCGGTGCCAAGAGCACTGAAGATAAGGAAGAAGCTCCCGCACCTGAACCTGCAGCAGAACCCGCTAAGGCAGCGGCACCTGCACCTGCTCCCGCAGCTGCTCAGGCACCTGCACCCGCAGCGGCAGCCGGCGGAGCCGGAGGCAAGAAGCCTGTCGGAAAGCCTGTTGTTAACAGAACAGTTCGTGTTGATATAGAGAAACTGGATGTTCTCATGAACCTGGTAAGTGAGCTTATCATTGCGAAGAACTCACTTATTTCCGCAGCCAACACTTCAGGCGTAAGCAACGTAAATGAACAGATTGAGTACCTTGAGAGTGTAACCACAAACCTTCATGAATCTGTCATGAAAGTTCGAATGGTTCCTATTGAGAGCGTACTTCAGAAATTCCCTCGTATGATCCGTGATCTTAACAAGACACTGGGCAAGAAGATGGAACTGACCATGACCGGTGAAGAGACAGAAATGGACCGTACAGTGGTTGATGAGATCGGTGATCCTCTGATGCACCTTATAAGAAACAGTGCCGACCATGGTATTGAGTCAGCTGAACTTCGTGCACAGCGTGGCAAACCCGATGTAGGACAGATTTTCCTTCACGCTTTCCAGGATGGCAACAGCGTTGTTATCGAGGTTGGTGATGACGGTAACGGTATCGATGCAGAAGCAGTTAAGAATAAGGCTATTGAAAAGGGCGTAGTTACTCCCGAGCAGGCAGCTCTTCTTACAGAGAAGCAGTGCGTTGAGCTCTTGTTCCATCCCGGATTCTCTACTGCAAAGCAGGTATCTGAAATTTCCGGAAGAGGTGTAGGCCTTGACGTTGTTAAGTCAAAGGTAGAATCACTTTCCGGTGAAGTAACGGTTAGAACAAAGCTTGGAGAGGGCTCCACATGGGTTATCAGACTTCCTCTTACACTGGCTATCATCCAGGCTCTCATGGTTATCATCGGCGAAGAGAAATATGCTATTCCTCTTGATTCCATCCAGAGTATCGAAGATGTAACACCTTCAGATCTTAAGCTGGTTGAGAACAGGGAAGTTATCAATCTTCGTGGAAGCGTAACTCCTATCATAAGGCTCAATGAAGTCCTTGATACAGAATCCACAAAATCTCCCGATGAGGACATGGTTGTGGTTATCGCCAGAAAGGGCGATCAGCAGGTTGGACTTGTTATCGACGAATTGATGGGACAGCAGGAAATAGTTATCAAGCCTCTTGGCAAGTACACTGCTAAATGTAAGTTTATCAGCGGCGCTACTATCCTTGGAGACGGCGAGATTGCTCTTATCCTTGATACCAATTCAATAATCTAAAGAAAGGGAGATTATCGATATGAATGAGCTGAGAGATAATAAGGAAAGCGGAGAACTTATCCAGTATATAGTTATTAAGATTGATGATGAGCAGTATGGCATCAACATCAAATTCATCGATAATATTGTAAGAATGCAGCAGATCACCAGAGTTCCCAAGGTTGACGATTACTTAAAGGGAGTTATCAATATCCGTGGTGAGATCGTTCCTGTAATGAGCGTAAGAATGAAGATGGGACTTGCTGAAGATGAGATCACCGGCAAGAGCAGGATCATCATTCTTAAGACCGGTGAAGGAGATCTTGTGGGCATTATTGTAGATCAGGTTAATCAGGTTCTTACTCTTGATTCCAACAATATTGAGAAGGTACGTTACGACGACAAGAAGGGCAAAGCCAATGCGTCATTCGTAAACGGTGTCGGACATTACGACGGCGGCCTCGTTTCTATTCTTGATCTGGACGCTGTTGTGGCTGAGAAGGAAGTAAAAGAGAAGGCTTCTAACGCAGGCTGATTGGAGGATTGAATATGGGAGAAATGAGTCTGGATAATTTATCCAGCCAGTACTTTGATGTGCTCAAGGAGCTGGGCAATATCGGAGCCGGTAATGCCACTACAGCCTTGGCGCAGATGATTGGAACAAAGGTTGATATGTCTGTTCCTCAGGTACGACTTCTTGACTTCAAGGATGTCGGGGATATGATGGGCGGAGCAGAGAAGATAATGGCAGGCATTTATCTTGCAGTGGAGGGAGATATAGACGGAAGTATCATGTTCCTTCTTGGCAAGCAGGCTGCAAGACATCTCGTGGATAAGCTTATGGGAACAGGCGCCAAACCTGAAGACCAGGAATTTGATGAGGTTGAAATGTCAGCCTTAAAGGAAGTAGGTAATATCATCACCGGATCCTATCTGAATTCACTTTCGATGATGACAAACCTTAAGCTTGTTCCTTCGGTTCCTTATGTGGCCATTGATATGGCAGCTGCCATCCTTAGCGTACCGGCTATCCAGTTCGGAATGATGGGCGACAAGATACTCCTGATTGAGACTCAGTTCTTTGATGAACTTAAGCTTAGCGGATATTTCATTCTTTTGCCTGATATGGATGGTTACAAAAAGATTCTGTCATCTCTCGGAATGGGAGACATTGATGTTTAATGAGGGAAATATATGAGCCAAATTATTAAGGTTGGTATGGCCGATCTGAATATTTGTGTCAGCCCTGACGGAATCACTACACTGGGACTTGGTTCCTGTGTGGGAATTGCTGTGAGAGACCCTGTTACCAAGATAGGCGGCCTGGCACATATCATGCTACCTGATTCAACCGAGATAAAAAATAATTCTAATATCCCCAAGTTTGCCGATACGGGCATAGAAGAGCTCATAAAGCAGATAGTTGCAAAAGGAGCCAGCAGATCAAGGCTTGTGGCCAAGATCGCAGGCGGAGCTCAGATGTTTGCTTTTCAGTCAAGCAATAACGCTATGCGTGTCGGCGACAGAAATGTTCAGGCCACGCTTAAAAAGCTCAAGGAGATGAACATTCCGGTTTTGGCACAGGATACCGGAGATTCTTACGGAAGGACAGTTATTTTTTATCCCGAGAACGGTAATTTTGTTATCAGAGCTGTAGGAAAGCCTGAGAAGACCATATGAATACCGATATTGAACAGATTAAAAAAGTTAATACAAAACTGATCACACCGCTGATAGTGCTTGGATGTACAGCGATCATAGCTCTTTTCACTTACTTTAAGCACTATCCGGTACGTGATTGGTTTATTATTGTTTTTGCATCCGTTGTGGTGTTCCTTATCATCGGACTTATCATTGAGAAGATGATAAACAGGTTCCTCGATGTGAATTACGAGAAAGCCATGGCCGAAAAAGCTGAGGCTGAAAGACTTGAGGAAGAGGCAAGGGCCGCAATGGAAGCCGAGGGTGGTGAAGATGTAACCTCTGTGGATGACCAGAATATTACATCTGACTTCTAGAAAAAATATTGACCGGGGAAAAGATGCATGGACGAGGCAGGCAGAAATAAATTATGGACTGAATATAATAAGACCAAGTCAGCTGATATCAGGGAGAAGCTGATACTTGAGTATGCTCCTCTGGTAAAACTGGTTGCCGGAAGGCTTAGTATGTACCTTGGATTTAACGTGGAATACGATGATCTTGTAGGCTATGGTATCTTTGGACTTATTGATGCCATAGATAAATTCGATCTTATGAAAGACGTTAAATTTGAGACATATGCGAGTCTTAGGATCCGCGGAGCTATTCTGGATCAGATAAGGAAAATGGACTGGATTCCCCGTACCATCAGACAACGTCAGAAGAAAATCGATGCGGCTATCAGAGAGATAGAAAGAGATGGCGGCCACGTTGCCACCGATGCCGAGATCGCTGCAAAAATGGAGATCAGCGAAGATGAGTATCAGAACTGGCAGAACCAGATGAAAGTCACCGGCGTTGTTTCTTTGAACGAGTTTATGGATCAGGGTTCAGACATTACCGATGATTCCAATAATCACAGTTCTTCATTCGTAAAGCCCGAGGAGGCGGTTGAGAAGGAAGAGCTTAAGAAGATGCTGGCTGAGTCTCTTGAACTTCTGACTGACAAGGAGAAGAAAGTCATACTGCTTTATTATTATGAAGAACTGACACTTAAGGAGATAAGCGAAGTTCTTGAGGTTTCTGAGTCCAGAATTTCTCAGCTTCACACCAGGGCTCTTCAGAAGATGAGGGAGAAACTCGGCAAATATCTAGGGATACTCACAAATTCAAGATAATATGGTTGCGGGGTAAAAAGAATGAATGGTTATTTTCAACTGGTGATCACGCCAAAAGGCACCGGCATCAAAGTGTTTGCACCGACAGATGGCGGGGACCCGCTAAACGTCAACGATGTCAGAGACTATCTTGACGATCGGAAAATTCAATACGACGTAGTTGTAATCAATGACGCTGTGACAAAAGCAGACGAAAAGTGTCGTTCTCTTTAATGACGCTCAGATTCTTCCTGAACGTGAGGCTTGTAAGTTCGACATTTCTCAGGACCGCATGACTGTCACAGCATTTTTTTACCCGCCATCAAACGGAGCGGAGCTGATGACTGAGAATGAGGTCCTTAGCAGTCTCGCTTACAGAAAAGTTAATTATGGCATCAACAAAGATGTTATACATAACTTTTTTGAACACAGGCAGTACTGTAAAACGCTTGTTGTCGCTCAGGGAAAACCTGTTGTCCAGGGCCGGGATGCGAAAGTTGAGCTTCATTTCAATGCAAATCTCAGGGCAAAGCCTACCCTTAAAGAGGACGGAAGTGTTGACTATTTCCATTTGAATCTTATTAACAATGTGGAAGCCGGACAGCTTCTGGCTACTCTGCATCCCGAAAAGCCGGGAGAACCCGGTATAAATGTTCACGGCGAGAACATCAAGCCTCATGCCGTGAAATCCGCTTTTATAAAATACGGCAAAAACACGGTCCCTTTCCGAAGATAAGCTTACACTTACAGCAGGAAAGTCAGGCCACGTTACCATAAAAGAAGGCAAGATCACCGTATCAGATGTTCTTGTACTTGAGAATGTCGATGTTTCCACAGGTAATATCGAATACGAAGGCAGCGTTGAAGTAAAGGGTGTCATAGCTTCTAATTTCAGCGTAAAGGCCGGAGGAAATATTGTTGTAAAAGGAATCGTAGAAGGGGCTACACTTGATGCCGGGGCAGATGTTATACTTGAATGCGGAGCCAAGGCAGGCGGCAATATAAAAGCCGGCGGAAATGTTGTCACCAAGTTCATTGAGAACGCCACCATAATGGCCAAAGGCAGTATCACCAGCGAATGTATACTTCATTCGACGGTGGCCTCGGGAACAGAGATAACCGTTACCGGAAGAAGAGGCTTCATAGCAGGCGGTAAGGTTACTGCAGCAGATAAGATAAGGGCAAAGGTGCTGGGGTCTGAGATGGGAGCCAATACTATTATCGAAGTCGGTGCAGATCCGCAGCTTAAGATCCGGTTAAAAGAGCTGCAGAAGAACATCCAGACAGCCAGCAAAAATATAGATAGTATAAAGCCCACCATCGATGGTTTTACCAAGATGCTTAAGGCCGGCGCCAAGTTCACTCCTGACCAGGTTGCCAATGCCAAGAAGCTTATAGAGATGAACAAAACCCTTAACGCAGCAGATTGAGCAGGATTCCGCAGAATATTCGGAGCTCATGGCAAAGCTGGCAGAGTCCAAGGAAGCTGAAGTTATTGTTGAGGGGACAGCATATCCCGGGACGACTGTCAACATAGGGGAGCTTTCCCATGATAGTAAAAAAAGCCTGTTCAATACAGTAAGTTTGTTATAAACTCGGGAGATGTACGGACTGCACCTATATGATAAAAGGCTCGCAGGCCGATATATAAAGGGAGAGAGGAGGTGTATGAGGCGATGTCCCATAAACCAGATTGATTTGGCGTAATGGCTACGTCAACGGATGTAACCAGCATTAAAGCTGCAGAGGAAGCCAGACCCCTTGCGGATCAGCACAACTTCCAGACTCAGTTTCAACAATGAGGTTGAGAATCAACAGCATCAGGTCAACACCAAGAATGATATCTCACAGGACGGGATGAACGCTGATGCGGAAGACAAGGGCTCTAATGAGTACATGGGAGACGGAGGCAAAAATCGTCGTAGAAACCAGGGGGACGACGACGAGGTTGTTGAGCGTCAGCTGACCACAGAGCAGATGGAAAAAATAGCAGATAACATGAGGGACAGGAATGGGAAACCTGTGGACCTTCATCTGTCATCGGGGTTTGATTTGAAGATTTAACGGTTCTATATTATAATAAAGAAACGTGTTTTTTTAAAACGCGACTCTTTTGTTGGGATTTTTTGGGCGGAGTTATGATAAGTATCACAGAGATTGTTCTCATCGTCGCAGGATTCGCTGCGATAATATTGGGTTACCTTCTTCCTGCCGGTAAAGAAATGGATGAAGAAGAAAAGATGCTCATGGAAAAAGAAATTCGTGAGCTTGTTAGACGTGAGGTCGAGGATCAGAAGGAAACCATCGAAAATATGGTCGACGATACCGTTGACAATACTCTGGACAGGACAGAGAGAGCAATGGAGCGCATCTCCAATGAGAAGATGTCAGCCATCGGCGAGTACTCTGATACCGTTATCAATGATATCCACAAAAATCATGATGAAGTCATGTTCATGTATGACATGCTCAATGACAAGCACAAAAATCTTACGTCTGTTGTCTCCGAAGTCTCAAGAAAGACTGATGAAGCCAAGCAGGCTGTTCTTGATGCCCAGGCTACAGCCAAGGAGGCAAAAGAGGCATCTAATCTTCGGGCAGTGTATATTGATGAAGCTGAGGATAAACTCAGTGGAATCCATATTCCATATAAAAGAAAAAGAACGATCAGGCTGACGCCGATGCACCGGCTCCTGTTAATTCACAGCCCCAGCCTGAGGGCAGCATAGAGAGCGGTTACGTCGATGAGAAGAACCTTAAGGAACTTGAAGTTCTTGAGGAGATTCCGGCTGAGATCCTGAATGCGGAGGATTTAAACGGACTCCATATTATTGGAGGAAAGGGCGACACAGAGCAGCAATCCGATTCAAAGGTGATTCCCATTAAGGAAGCAGTCAGAGTTCAGGGCAAGGCCAAAAATCCTGACACATCCATGGAGGAACTTACAGCCAATGATCCCGCTTCCCAGAACAGACAGATCCTTGAGATGCACAAGCAGGGCAAATCAAATATGGTCATTGCCAGAGAACTTGGCCTTGGAATAGGTGAAGTGAAACTGGTTATCGATCTTTCAAACAAACACAGAAAAGTAAGATAAAGGAAAAGATATTTAATGAAACTAAAGTATTATCTTCGCGGTATGGGAATCGGCATAATTCTCACCGCTATCGTCATGGGCTTTGCCCTTGGTGGCAGGAAGACCACCATTAGTGATGCCGAGGTTATCAGAAGAGCCAAGGAGCTCGGAATGATAGAGGCCGGAACCGGCACACACTTTCTCAGAACAGCAAAGAGGCAGGGA
>NZ_JAHA01000015.1 GCF_000526935.1 Butyrivibrio sp. FCS014
TCTATCATATCACATATTATCAAAGACTCTTTACTGCACCGGTCTTGATCACAAACTTAACGCTGCTGTCAACGCCTTCCTCTGTTCCGCCGAAGGAGTTGTAGTTGCTTCCGGCCTTCTGGATGGCATTTAATCTGTCAGCGAAATCAGTAAGGTCTCCGTCGAATGCATCGTAGAGCTTCTGAATTCCTTCCTCATCGAACTTGATCATGCCGTCAAGAAGTTCCTGTACGCCGTCATCAAGCCTTTGCTGCGCCTTCATCAAGGGCCTTGGCACCGTCATTCAACTCTGCTTGCGCCGTCCTTGAGCTGGCCTGCTCCGTCAACAAGCTGGCCTGCACCGTCTCTAAGCTGTGCTGCGCCGTCCTTAAGCTGTCCTGCGCCATCCTTGAGCTGACCTGCACCGTCCTTAAGCTGGCCTGCACCATCTTTAAGCTGATCTGCGCCGCCCTTAAGTTCCTTTGTGCCGTTTGTGAGCTGGCTTGCACCGCCTGTAAGCTGCTTAGCTCCGCCAACAAGTGCTTCATTGGTTTGCTGTAAGAGTGTCTGCACCTTGATAGAGAGCGCTGACACCGGCACCAACCTGGCCAATGCCGTCACTAAGCGCAATCTGACCGTCCTTAAGAGCTCCAAGACCTGCTTTAAGCTGTTCTGTTCCTGAAGCCACAGCATCTGCTCCGGTAACCAGAGTGGAAATTCCGGGAAGTTTTGCCTCGAGGCCTTTCTTCATGGCACTTATCTGCTCATAGGTTGAGCCAAGGGTCGCAGCGGCTCCCTTAGTTGCGCCGCAAAGAGCGCTGTATCTCTGTACATATACTGCAATGTTGTAAACGTCACTGTCGCTGTAGCCTGTTTCGTTTTCTCCGGCAGCTTTTACAGTTACCTTCTTCTCATTGCCTGTGGATGAAAGCTCGTCCTCGCCATCTTCTCCAAGAGAATCTTCATCGGCGCCTTCCTTTTCATCATCGCCGGGTTCCCTCTTCGTCTTCACCTGTGCCTGCTGCCTTTCCGGTATTTGTATCTCCGGCATTTGCTGCAGGTGCTGCTGCAGTGGGAGTCTTCTCATCGATAATCTCAGTAACGGCAGCGGGTGTTTCACTGCTGTTTGCTGAAGTTCCGGCATTTTCGCCGTTTCCGCCAGCAGTGTTATTGTCTGCATCATCAGCTGCTCCGCTTCCGGATCCGTTCTCGGTATTATCTGTTCCTTCAGATCCGCTCTTAGCCGCTCCTGAAGCATCCCCTGTGGCTTCATCTGAACCTGCTGCAAGTTCATCATCGGTCACCTCTGCATAGAGAGTTCCGGTCTTTACAGTGGTTACCAGCATCTGGTAGTTATCGATCGCATACAGTGCCTTCTTGGTCTGTCCGCTAAGAGCTGCAAGGGCTGCACACTTGATCTTAAGTGCATCGTGTCCTGAGGTGATTCCTTTATCAATGGACTGGAGTATCTGAAGAACTGCTGCCGAAGGCTCTGAAGTAGTATCGGAAGTATCGGTAAGCCATGCATAAGCTGCTCCGTAGAGATTCTGATTAGCCTTGATGCCATCAAGCTTATTTACCAGCTCAACCTTTACCATGTTCTCCATCATCTCCTGCATTGTTTTAACGCCATCGTCAACCTGTTTAGCGCCATCTGCAAGGTCAGCGGTGCTTGACTCCACTGATGCTACTCCTGCAACCAGCTTTTCTGATCGGCCTTGGCACCGGCAACACCGGCCTGGAGCTGACCTGCGCCGGCCTTTATCTTTGCAGCACCGTCGGTATAGGACTTAACGCCGCTCTCAAGGGAAGCAGCACCGGTTCCCAGGGCCTTGCTTCCGTCATAGAGCTTGCCTGCTCCGTCGCTAAGGCTCTTTGTACCGTCATAAAGTTTTGAAGATCCGTCTGCAAGACTTCCTGCTCCGTCATAGAGCTTTGAAGTTCCGTCTGCAAGGCTTCCTGTTCCGTCGTAGAGCTTTGCTGTTCCGTCATAAAGATCGGAAGTTCCGTTGTAGAGCTTATCGGTACCATCGGCCAGCTTAGCTGTGCCGTCCTTAAGCTCTGTAGTTCCGTCCTTAAGAGCCTTGCTTCCGTCAACCAGCTTGTTTGCTCCGTCGTAGAGCTCGCCCATATCATCCTTGAGGTCTTCGATCTTCTCTGAGTCATTAAAGTCTGTAACTCCGAAATCAGAGAGGATGTCTGAGCTTGCCATTGTAATGGTCATTCCAAGTTCAAAGTCTGTGGTGTCAGCTGTGATCTCGAAGGAATTTGAGAGCTTATCCTTGATCTCATCTGCATCATCAAGCTCATCCCACTTCTCATCAG
The DNA here is from genome assembly GCF_000526935.1 of Butyrivibrio sp. FCS014. Classification (GTDB taxonomy): domain Bacteria; phylum Bacillota; class Clostridia; order Lachnospirales; family Lachnospiraceae; genus Butyrivibrio. The sequence goes on from NZ_JAHA01000015.1 coordinate 2,305, forward strand.
AGATATCAAGACTCTCCTTAAGTCCGGGAACTGCAACTCCCATAACGATGTAGTTGCCGCCGTCAGAGATGACCTTACCGTTTGAAATCTCAACGTTGGTGAACTTCTCAGCATCCAGCATCATTCCGGATACCATGGCGAAAGGTGTGTAAACATCATAGTTTTTGCCGTCAACATCAACGGTCTGCTTCGCATTGTTCTCATACTCGAAGCGGATGGTAACTTTTCCGCTCTTGCCTGCCAGATCCTCGGGAGCTATCTCTTTTCCATCAAGAGTATAGGTGATGTTCATCTTAACAGGAAGCTCCTTGTCTGTGGTTCCCTGATAGTAGATGTCAGAGCCGCCGGCTTCCCAGGTAACTGTGCCGTCGCCGTTGTCGGTAAAGGTCTCATCGCCCTTTACGTTCACGATGTTCTTAAGCTCTGTCTTGTCAGAGAGCTCTGGTGAAGCCTCGGCGTTCTTGAGCCACTCGCTTACGATGACATCGTTTACTGCGCCGTTGGCATCGGCTGTTACGTAAACCGTCTCAACCTTGCCGGACTCGTTTGCTACGGATCCGAGCAGAGAGTTTGTTGTAACGGCTTCCTCAAGGGCCTTCTGTTGTGAATCTCCTGCCTCTACCGTAGTCTCGATGGCAGCTGTGTTGTCAGTTACTGTATTCTGTCCGCAGGCAACCGTCATAACTGCCAGCATTGTAGCCATAATTAAGATAAATGATTTAATAAGATTTTTCTGATCATGATTCCTCTCCTCCGTTCTTATGCGACTTTATGTCTTATGGATCAAATGTCCGAAATGATGTGTTTCATTCTCCTTGCTGTTCATGCCGAATGTGGTCTTTCATAATGAGCCAGTCAAAGAGCATATACATTGCCGGCAGAGCAAGAAGTACTGTAAACATACTGATGGATGGCGCCTCGTGCCATGAGCATGCACAAAGATCCGATCATATCGATGCTGGAGATAAGTCCAACTCCGAAGGTTGCCGCAAAGAAGCTCAGTGCGCTGACAATAACGGATTTCATGCTGGTGGAAAGAGCTATCAAAGTAGCTTCCTTCTTGTCATGGCCGCTCATTCTCTCATTCAGATATCTGGTTGTCATCAGGATGGCGTAGTCAACAGTTGCGCCCAGCTGAATGGTTCCGATAACAACCGATGAGATGAAAGGTATCGTTGTCTTTGTGTAATAAGGAAGTCCCATGTTCACTGAAGATGGCAAACTCGATGACTGCCACCAGTATAAAAAGGCAGGGATACTGATTTAAGCACGAAGGCTATGATCAGGAACACAAGACCTATGGATACGAAGTTAACCACCTGGAAATCGTGGTCTGTTATGTTTATCAGGTCCTTGGTGCAAGGCGCTTCGCCTACAACCATGGCCTTGGGGATCGTAGCTCTTTACTATTCTGTCCACATCAGCTATCTTGAGCGTTGATCTTCGTCAGAAGCGATCTTATAATCAGTGGTCAAAAGAACCATCTTCCACTCGTCACTCTCGAGATCGGCCATAAGGTCTTCGGAATAAAGTTCTTGGGAATGCGGGTCCTATAAGTGAATCTGTGCCGAGTACCGAAAGAATTCCGTCTGTATTTTAAGTTCATCTATCATCTCAGTCATGGATGCACTGTCCCAGGTTCTTATCAACCAGCAGCATATATGCGGAGTTCATCTCGAACTTCTCATCAACCTCTTTGGCTCCCTGTACACTCTCAAGCTTGTCGGGAAGTGTCTGGGAAAGATCGTAATAAACTGCAGTGTGGTTGTTTCCGTAAATTGCCGGGAACAGAAGTACCAGGAATACAGCAAAGAAAGCCAGATAATGCTTGCAATGAACTTCGGGATCCTGTTAAATTCAGGCATCAGAGGTTTATGCTTGGTCTTTCTCTATAGATTGTCAAATACAAGGATCATACTGGGCAGGATGGTTACGCATCCGATTAACTCGAATACAACACCCTTGGCCATTACAACTCCAAGGGTCAAGACCCAGTGTAAAGCTCATGAAGCAAAGTGCAACGAAGCCTTGCGATTGTTGTGATGGAACTTCCCTATTTACAGACTGGAAGGTTGGCTGTAATGGCGGTTTGCCATGGCGTCCTTCTTGTCATCGTTTCTCTCCAGTTCTCCTGATAGCTGTGCACAGGAAGATTGAGTAGTCCAGAGTAACACCAAGCTGGAAGTACCGCACTCAGGGACTGGGTGGATAAAGGAGATCTCTCCTTTAAATATGTTGGTACCCATGTTGTAGACGATTGCCATTCCTATACTTAAAGGAAGAACAGCGGAATAAGGTAGGAAATCCATTGTCAGGGAAAGAACAATGATTGCAAGAAGTATGCAATTCCTACATATATAGGCGTCTCTGCCTCAGCCATGTTCTTGGTATCCGTTACGATGGCGCTCATGCCGCTCATGAAGCACTGCTTTGTCTGAGATTCTTCTGATCTCTTCTATGGCAGCCATGGTTCCGTCTGAGGAAGTACCCTCATCAAATACACGAACATCATTGTGGCATCATCTCCGTTGAATGCGTCATATACCTTTGAAGGAAGCATCTCCATGGGCACCGACAGATCCATTACCGAGTCATACCAGATAACATCCGCAACGTGATCGACCTGCTCGATCTTGGCTCTTTAAGGCCGCTTACGTCTTTCTCCTCCATACCCTCTGCAACATACAGGACAAAGAGCCTGTTCCGAACTGGTCCAGAAGAATATCCTGGCCCTTCATGGTCTCAATATCCTTGGAAGATATGTGAGAATGTCGTAATTAACTCTTGTGTTAAAATATCCGATCGCCGACGGGATCAGCAGTGCTACCGCAACGATCAGGATAATGTACCTTAGCTTTACGATAAGATGTGAAAAGCTTATTCATAACACCACTCCTCTTTTTTATAAATAATTATTGACCAACGGTCACTTTCTGTATTATGGTATATCACATAAAATGACCATTAGTCAATTATTATTGACCGTTGGTCATAAATTTTATTTCTTTTTTTATAATTTCATTTTGAAATAAAGGAAACGGGCACTTTTGTGCTATGCTATAATATGTTTTATAAGGAAGTGATCATATGGGAAAGGCAGATCTTAACAAGAAACTGAAAATGGAAAACCTTTTGAACGCCTCTTTTGAGCTGTTTACCTCAAAGGGACTCAACAAGACCTCCATCTCGGATATAGTAGAAAAGGCGGAAGTTGCAAAGGGCACCTTCTATCTGTACTTCAAGGACAAGTACGATATCAGGAACAGACTCATTGCCCACAAGTCAAGCCAGCTCTTTCTCCAGGCCTACAACGCCATGAAGGACAATGGTATCGAGGGGACTCGAGGAAGAGATCATCTTCCTTATGGACTATGTTCTTGACGAACTGGCCGCCAACAAAGGACTTCTTGCCTTCATCTACAAGGACCTTAGCTGGGCCTTTTTCAAAGAGCTCTCACCTCTCCCACCTCAGAGGATGACGTGGACTTCGCTGAGGTCTACAGGAAGATGGTGGAAGATTCGGGACTTAAGATCAAAGACCCGGAAGTAATGCTGTTCCTTATAATAGAGCTTGTGGGTTCCACGGGCTACAGCTCCATAATGTTCGGAGATCCCATATCCTTAGATGATCTCAAGCCCTACCTTGAAAATACCGTTCGCAGCATTATCAAACAGCACATGAAATGAAAAAAAGACATCGATTCTTTGGAGGATTCCGAAGTTTATCGATGTCTTCTCTTAACTTTCAACACCATCGGAGGAGCACCATGAAAAGAGATAACCTGAAAAAGCGAATCGCAATGTCCCTGTTCGGAGTAATCATCTGCGCCATAAGCGTAGGCATCTTCAAGATAGCTGCTCTGGGAGTTGACCCGTTCCAGTCCTTTATGGCAGGCCTGGACAGCATTGTTCCCATAAGCTTTGGAACATTGTACGTTATAACCAACGCTGTGATGCTGCTGTTCGCCCTGATATTCGACAGGCATTACATCGGAATAGCCACTTTTATCAATCTGTTTTCTTCTTGGGTACATAACCCAGTTTACTTATGCATTCCTGCAGACAGTGATCGTTGATCCTTCCATGCCTGTCCGCATTCTGTGCCTTATTATAGGTGTAGTCATAATCTGCTTCGGATCTGCCTTCTACATGACCGCAGACCTGGGCGTATCCACCTATGATGCAGTGGCGCTTATCATCGTCAACACCTGGAAAGAAAGGAAAGTTCCAGTATGTCAGGATCATAACCGACATTGTCTGCCGTTATCCTGGGTGTGTCGCTGTTTCTTTTGTCCGGAGGTCTTGTATCTCAGATCCCTACAATAGCCGGTGTCGGAACCATAATAACCGCCTTCTTCATGGGACCTCTCATTGAGTTCTTTAATGTTCATATTGCAAGACCGATATTAAACACTTGCAAAAACCAAAACTAAAGTGTATATTAGATTGCATACAATTTAATTTGGTTTTTGTTTAAGAGGGTTTAAATATGAAAATGAAAGCATTTGATGCTGTAGACATGACCGTAGGAAGGCCCTGGGAGCAGATACTTAAGTTCACGGTTCCCATGCTCTTCGGAAATGTTGTACAGCAGTTATACAGTACAGTAGACAGTATAGTAGTAGGCAGATATGTTGGAGATAACGCTCTTGCTGCGGTAGGAAGTGCGGCTCCCATCTTCAATCTTCTGCTCATCCTGTTCATAGGAATAAGTATGGGTGCCACCATCATGGTTTACTTAAGCCGCTCAGAGGCTTACCCCATCGGCAACCGCGACATGATCTACTGGTCGCTGCTTATTGCCTGGGCTATCGGCGCAGCCATGAGTATCTTCTTCTACAAGTTCGGCAAATGCGCCAGAAGGGTGTTGTGTAAATAGCGTTGCAAAAAGGCATAACATAAAATAAGTGGCAGGGAGCAATCCCTGCCACTTTTAATATCTGTGAGTCCGGACGAACAACGTACCAAGCGACTCTATTTGTTATTCATAAATTACTGCTGAACGATTCCGCCGTTAGGAGAAATAACCTGTCCTGTAACGTAAGGAGCTGTCAGAAGGTATCCAAGAGCACCTGCGATATCGGATACGTCACCGATGTATCCCTGAGGAATTGTAGCTGCAAGAGCATTGAGCTCATCCTGATTAACGCCGCGGAGCATGTCTGTCATGATCATGCCGGGAGCGATAGCGTTTACACGAACGCCTCTGCCTGCAAACTCAAGGGCAAGAGCTCTTGTAAGACCGATAACACCTGACTTGGATGCGCAATAATCAGCCTGATTGATAACGCCGATAAGTCCGCCGATGGAAGCTGTGTTAACGATGCAGCACTGATCATCCTTTGAAGAATGATTAATCATATAAGGAAGTACCAGGTGTGTCATATGCATAGCGCTCAGAAGGTTTGTTCCGATAACGCTCTCATTACTGCTTCTGTGTGATGTCGATCCAGTTGCAGTTATTTGTGATACCGGCGTTGTTAACAAGTACATCGATCTTATCACCGAACTTATCAACAGCAGCCTTAACAAGGGCTTCGCAGTCCTCATACTTACTAACGTCTGCTCTTACAACCAGTGTCTCAACGCCATACTGTCCGCTGATCTTTGCAGCAAGATCGTCGGAAAGAGCCTTTGAAGACTCGCTTCTGTAGTTGATCACAACATTGTAACCAAGCTCACCCAACTTAAGTGCCATTGCCTCACCGATACCTCTTGAGCCACCGGTGATGATAGCTGTTTTTGCCATTACCTAAATCCTCCTTCAAAATATAATAGTTACTAACCCCATACCCCATACGGGATATCGTTAATATAATAACATACCTGTTAAACTAACGCCACAAATCTCCTTAGTTGATATTTAACAGTTTTTTGGTTAATGATTTAGGCATTTTTAATGGGTTTAATCTGAAATCACTTCAATACTGATGTCCCCAGAGACTGTGTGAGCGTTCATCTCATTGCCTCCGTTTCCGCAGACATAGATGTCTTCACTCTTTGTAAATGCCTGCCTGTATGTAATATCTCCGGTAGTTGCCTTAAGGGAAGCCGTAACATCAGGATCCTCGGGAAGATAGATTGTGATATCTCCGGAAGTTCCGCTGATATTGGAAGTTTTAGGAACCCTGGCAAAAGAAACTGTGGTTTCGCCGCTGCTTGTGGCTGATTCCACTTCCTTAGCATCCAAAGCATAGATATCTATATTTCCTGATGCAGCTGAAACAGTTATTTTATCTGCATTTTCAGCTTTAAGATCCACATCTCCGGACGCAGTGGAAAGCTCGATGTCACTGCTGTTTCCCTTCTGGACAAAGCTTATATTACCGGAAGCAGAACGCACATTGATGTTGCCTGCGCCGCAGTTTGCCTTTACATCTCCGGAAGCAACCTTAAGATCAATATCTCCAAGTTCCATGTCACTTGGAAGTTCAATAGTCAGCTTTTTGCCAAGTCGGTTAAGATCGAGTTTTTTGGCTGATGCGCAGTATCTTACGTGAAGAACAGATCCCTCAACCCATGTATGTACCTTCCTCTTGTCATCAAGCTCTTTTAACGAAGTCTCTCTGATGACTATCTTGTCTGATGAAGAAGCCTCAAGCATCACATCCCCGGAGACATAATCAATATCCAGTGTATCGATCTTCTCCGAAATCTCACGATCTCCTGCGACATACTGATCGCCGTTTGTATAAACATAGCTGGTTCTCATTCCGAACGAGCATCCTGTAAGTAATCCCATCATTGCTACCCCCAATACTGTTATTAAAAATATTTTTATTTTAAGCATTGTTATTCTCCTTTTTCCCAACCAGCAGACCGATCACTGCAAATACAGCTCCGATCGCGATACCGACAAACATCATACTGATAGACGGCTCACTGTACATCATTACGCCGTTAGATCCCATTGCCGCAAGTCCGATAGCAGTAACAGCCAGGTTTCCATAGTATGAAAACAGACTGATGGCTGCGATCACGATACCTGTTTTAACAAGGCCGTTAAACGGAAGATATCTGACGATTGCAAAGATGATCCAGATAAAAGCCACAACAGGAATGCTGATGGCCATTGCCAGAGGAAAGAACCTTGCGGGTCCTACACCAAAGCCTATGCAGAACATCATCAGGAAAAATGTAGCAGTGATAGCTGCCATGGCTATGAGGCCCTTTTGCTTTCCAAGATGCGTCTTTACCGGATCTGCATTCACTATAAAGGGAGCGAAGCAGACAGTAAGGCCAAACAGTGTTGCGGATGCCGCGATAAAGAACCAGCGACCGCCGGTATATATATTGATCACTCCAAGAAGGAGAATAACGCTTGCTGTAAACGATGTCATGGTCAGGAACATTCTGTTCCTTGTTGCCATGAGCGGAACTACGATAAGGGCAGTTGGAACAAGCATAGCTGCCAGTACAATAAAGAACCAGCTAAGTGCATGTCCGCTTGCCAGATTTACGATAAGGCAGACCAGGATAGGTATTGCAAAGACTGCAGCTATAACGCTTCCGACAACTGCACTCTTTCTCTTAAAAAACCTGGACTGTGATTCAATCACATTGTTTCTCTCCAGAACCATTATCTCATCGTAAGAGGTGTCCTTTAGTTCATCAAGTATTTTCGCACACTCAGGACATTCCTGTAAATGCTCCTCGACAACCTGGACGGCGTAAATTTACTGTAGGATTCGAAAGGGTAGATTGCCCCTGTGATCAGTTCAGATGTTCAAACCTTACTCATTATAGCGCCTGGTTGGAGGACAGTTCAAGGCTGTCATTCTAATCCTTGGTCTGTAGTCAAGCAGATCAAGGATAGGTGTGCGCTCTGGCGCACTTTATTCAAAGGCAGAGGCGTCAGCCTCTGGCTTCCTTTTAGAACAGTTTCCAGATGTAGTTATGCATTCCGATGCTCATCCACTTCTTCAGCTCTGAACTAAGCTCTACCTGTATGCTATCGACATACTTTCCCCACGCCGGATGGGAATACTGTTTTTCTCTTACATGCGCTACTACAGTCTCTACTTCTTCTGCCCCAGCAGCCTTAGGCATTACTGTCTTCTGGTAACGCACAAGTTCCAGCATATCCCTTTTGTTCCATGTATAGGCACTGAGTCTTGCCATCTTATCAGCGCCTTTTCGACTCCAGCCCATTGGAGTCATGCTCATTCTTTTTGACAGGACATGACTGACATGACCTTCAGTACTACATCCAGGAATCCTCCTGTATCTAAGCCTTGTCTTGGCTGCAGACCAGTTATCAAGTATATAATCAGCGCCTTCTTGCACACGTTTCATTTCCTTGTCGTTTGAGGCATGATATTCAAGCATATCTACCACAGACAGGAAATCTTCCTTACTTCCATCCTTGATCATTTCACAGAGAAGCTTTCTGGCATCATCAGCACTATCCATCAAATGGTTTGTCATCTTTATCAGGTATTTTTTGAGGTGGAACTCGTCCATCACATATGTGATGCCACTTATCCTTTTTCCCCCAGCCTTAATCCAGGCTCCACCATCTGCTCCTAGGTATATCCTCTTTATGCTGCTTATGTCATAGTTGTTGTCAATATATGTGTAGACTTCATCCCAGAGTTCACTGTTTGCTTTGCCTTCATAAGAACCACAGAAGAAATGGGCATTAACAAGGTGATGTCTTGTACTCTTGGGAGCATCCTTTTCAATGCCCTCATGAACATAGATAAGCTTGTTTATCATTCCATTGAGTTTTCTTCCATACTGGTTGACCTGGAGATCCCCCTTTTCCTTCTGGAACTGAAGCGACACATGATCTTCATCAGCCTCTATATACAGATACTCAACCTTGCGTTTTCTGCCTCTTCTTTTCTGTTCCTTGGGGAACTCGAGAGCATGTATCTTATCCTTTACAGTCTCTTTGCTGACCTCATCAAGGATGCTTGCTGCTTGTCCACCTTTACGATAAGAGGTCTGAACGCTCTCTGATAAGAGCTGTGCTATGGCATCTTCTGACATCCTTTCATGAGGGTCAAATGAAAGCATGTCATCCAGTAGATATCTGCGTTCTCCAGTCACCTTGTTCTTAAACAGTGTCTTGGAAAACATAACCTTTCCAATTGAGGTGATAAGAGACTTCTCGTCAGTCCTTACCACTTCCCATCTTTCCTTTCTCACAGGACTGTCTTTTAATATCTGGTTGCAGGTTGTAAGGGTTTCAGAAATGTAATCCAACGCCATCTGAAGCGCTTCATTCCTGACCTTGTATATGAAACCTGCAAAGTCTCTCGGATCCTCTGAAAAATCTTTTGATGCCTTCTGAAGATTTGGTACTCCATTCTCAATAAAATGCTGTATACTATTTAACACAAGGGGACTCCTCCGTTTGGTTATTTTGGCTTGGACACCGTAAATAACTATATCACGAAGGAAATCCCCTTTTTCAATTAATCCTACAAAAACTTTACGCTAGCAGATGACACTTAAGTGGGCAGGGTGAGACTCGAACTCACGGTGTTTCCTTGTCAGGGTTTTACAGACCCCTGCCTTCGCCACTAGGCATACCTACCCGGAGCGTTTGCGGAAGGATTCGAACCTTCGGCACAGTTTAGCCGTGCTTCGCTTTAGCAGAGCGATACCATAAGCCATCTCGGTCACGCAAACATAAGTGGGTGGAGCAGGAATTGCACCTGCGGTGTTTCTAATGTGGGAGTTTTACAGACTCTTGCCCTCGCTTCTAGGCATACCCACCCCATAATAGCTCCTGCGGGACTCGAACCCGACATTTCCAGCTTGAGAGGCTGACGTCCTTACCAATTAGACCAAGAAGCCACAGTGATCCCAACGGGACTTGAACCCGGTATCTCTGACGTGAAAGGCCAGCGTCCTAAACCATTAGACTATGGGACCATGCGCAGGCGCTTTCACGCCCGCTAATCTATATTCAGTTCATGCGCTTAGTGAATAAAGCCATTCCCCTTCAACTACGATAATGTCATCCATAGCAACACCTAAAACAGCTGCTAATACGACTAAATTGTCAAGTGTTGGCATGGCAGTTCCGCGCTGCCACTTGTAAATCGCCTGTGGAGTAGCAAAACCGAACACATCCTGTAAATCCCTAACAGACATACCGGCTGCCACTCTTAAATCTGTAATTCTCTGTCCCGTAGCGACCATATCGATCGTTGGAATATTCTGTGTCATTTCCGACTCCTTTCTGGCCAATGGCCAAGTACACGAGGTGGGATTCGAACCCACATGCCTTTCAGCGTCTGATCCTAAGTCAGGTGCGTCTACCAGCTTCGCCACTCGTGCAAGTTTTGGGACTGCTGCGTCCTAGCTTCGCGTCGTCCGAATGCGTAGCTCGGCCTCCCCCGGAGGCCACGCATCCAATTACACCACGAATCTATAGCGCAGAGCCTGGGATTCGAACCCAGATATCCGTGAGGAATGTCGGTTTTCAAGACCGATGCTGTACCAATTGAGCCAACTCTGCATTTTAGGCAAAATAAAAAGCTACCTGCCTCATCTAAGAGGTAAGCAGCTGCTAAACATGTTCATCTATAAGCTCGGATCCTGTCTATCACGATTCTGCCAAAACAACATTTTCTCGCATTTGCCTATCCTTAAATGAGCGCATGAAATTAAACATCCACTCTGATTTACTCTGGAGTGATGATTCATAACATTCGCTATAAAGGCAATAATTGCGATTCATTGTTGTCATGTCTCTTTCTTTTCCTTTCCGGGAGCTCTTATCTGCTCCGCTTATCTCTTTCTATATCGTATAGTAACACCGGTATCTTTAGTTGTCTATTAGCCTTGTAGGACGGCGTAAATTTACTGTAGGATTCGAAAGGGTAGATTGCCCCTGTGATCAGTTCAGATGTTCAAACCTTACTCATTATAGCGCCTGGTTGGAGGACAGTTCAAGGCTGTCATTCTAATCCTTGGTCTGTAGTCAAGCAGATCAAGGATAGGTGTGCGCTCTGGCGCACTTTATTCAAAGGCAGAGGCGTCAGCCTCTGGCTTCCTTTTAGAACAGTTTCCAGATGTAGTTATGCATTCCGATGCTCATCCACTTCTTCAGCTCTGAACTAAGCTCTACCTGTATGCTATCGACATACTTTCCCCACGCCGGATGGGAATACTGTTTTTCTCTTACATGCGCTACTACAGTCTCTACTTCTTCTGCCCCAGCAGCCTTAGGCATTACTGTCTTCTGGTAACGCACAAGTTCCAGCATATCCCTTTTGTTCCATGTATAGGCACTGAGTCTTGCCATCTTATCAGCGCCTTTTCGACTCCAGCCCATTGGAGTCATGCTCATTCTTTTTGACAGGACATGACTGACATGACCTTCAGTACTACATCCAGGAATCCTCCTGTATCTAAGCCTTGTCTTGGCTGCAGACCAGTTATCAAGTATATAATCAGCGCCTTCTTGCACACGTTTCATTTCCTTGTCGTTTGAGGCATGATATTCAAGCATATCTACCACAGACAGGAAATCTTCCTTACTTCCATCCTTGATCATTTCACAGAGAAGCTTTCTGGCATCATCAGCACTATCCATCAAATGGTTTGTCATCTTTATCAGGTATTTTTTGAGGTGGAACTCGTCCATCACATATGTGATGCCACTTATCCTTTTTCCCCCAGCCTTAATCCAGGCTCCACCATCTGCTCCTAGGTATATCCTCTTTATGCTGCTTATGTCATAGTTGTTGTCAATATATGTGTAGACTTCATCCCAGAGTTCACTGTTTGCTTTGCCTTCATAAGAACCACAGAAGAAATGGGCATTAACAAGGTGATGTCTTGTACTCTTGGGAGCATCCTTTTCAATGCCCTCATGAACATAGATAAGCTTGTTTATCATTCCATTGAGTTTTCTTCCATACTGGTTGACCTGGAGATCCCCCTTTTCCTTCTGGAACTGAAGCGACACATGATCTTCATCAGCCTCTATATACAGATACTCAACCTTGCGTTTTCTGCCTCTTCTTTTCTGTTCCTTGGGGAACTCGAGAGCATGTATCTTATCCTTTACAGTCTCTTTGCTGACCTCATCAAGGATGCTTGCTGCTTGTCCACCTTTACGATAAGAGGTCTGAACGCTCTCTGATAAGAGCTGTGCTATGGCATCTTCTGACATCCTTTCATGAGGGTCAAATGAAAGCATGTCATCCAGTAGATATCTGCGTTCTCCAGTCACCTTGTTCTTAAACAGTGTCTTGGAAAACATAACCTTTCCAATTGAGGTGATAAGAGACTTCTCGTCAGTCCTTACCACTTCCCATCTTTCCTTTCTCACAGGACTGTCTTTTAATATCTGGTTGCAGGTTGTAAGGGTTTCAGAAATGTAATCCAACGCCATCTGAAGCGCTTCATTCCTGACCTTGTATATGAAACCTGCAAAGTCTCTCGGATCCTCTGAAAAATCTTTTGATGCCTTCTGAAGATTTGGTACTCCATTCTCAATAAAATGCTGTATACTATTTAACACAAGGGGACTCCTCCGTTTGGTTATTTTGGCTTGGACACCGTAAATAACTATATCACGAAGGAAATCCCCTTTTTCAATTAATCCTACAAAAACTTTACGCTAGCGCCTTGTAGTATAAGGCCGCGTAAATTTACCTACGGAAATAAAAGGTTAGAATCCACCAAAGAAGCTCTGATAAAAGATCAGGCTTTTGAAATATTGGTTTTATATTACTCTTTTGATTTCCTTATGGCAACCCTACGCTTAGTCCTCTTGTATGTTTTTGAGCCGAGGAAATATGTATGTCAAGGGCATGCCTCATAGAGGTGCCTTGCACCCTTGACATACATATTCCCTCAGCTTTCTGGTTGATCAAGAGGACTAAGCTAAATAGTGCATCTTCAATGCCTTATAATCCAGCGATGTGATGATTGATGCATAGCTTCTTCTTTATCTCTGATGGAAGTGTTCCCTGTATAGCAGCCATATACTTACCAAGTTCATAATGCCTGTTCTTTTCAGATCTCATTACCTCTGTAGGTGAGAAATATGACATCTCATAACCTACAGCATCTTTCAATTCTTCTCTTTGGAACTTGGCTAGTTCGAGCATATCTCCACCGTTGTAGAAGTATGCTCTGAGCCTTCCCATTTTTCCTGCTCCACGCTTACTCCATCCCATCGGTCTTGAACTCATGCGTGATGATAGAACATGACTCACATGTCCTTCAGCGCTGCATCCCGGAAGTTTCCTTCTGTTACTCAGTCTGACTTTGCATGGCATCCAGTTATCAAGGATATATTTTCTTCCGTCTTCAATACTCGCAGCCTGCTTTTTATCTCCGGCCTCTAGATACTCTTTTACCATGTCAACGTATGAATTAAAGTCATTCTTAGTCTTATGCATGATGATTTTTCGGAGGTCTGAAATAGCATCCCACTGGCTATCTCGGAGATGGCTGGTAATCTTTCCCAGGTACTTTTGCATGTGGAACTCGTCCATTGTAACTATGACTCCGGAAACATTTTTCTTTCCAGCTTCAATCCATGCACCACCATCGCCATTTATGTATATCTTCTCAATACGACTCATATCATAGTGGGTATCTATATATGCGTAGATACGCTCCCAGAAGGCGTCATTTGTCTCGCTGGTACTGTCAGAACAAAAATAATGAGGATTAATAAGTCTATGTCTCTTGCTCTCCGGGGATTCATTTTCAATGCCTTCATAGACATAGACCAGCTTTTCTATCATGCTGTTATACTTATAACCATTTTCACCTTTGACCAGGTCGCTTTTTTTCTCTTTGAACTGGAGCGATACATGGTCCTCATCAGCATCTATGTACAGGAACTGTACGAATTTCTTATCTATTAACGCTTCATCTTCAGGCGGAAACTGTAATGCATGTATTTTCTTCATCACGGTCTGTTTGCTAACTGAATCAAGTATGCTTGTTTTTTCTCCACCTTTTCGATATGAAGTCTGAACTGTTTCTTCTAAAAGCCTTGCTTCTGCATCCTCTGTCATTCTCTCATGAGGATCCATACCCATGAGTAAATCTATGATATAAGAGCGCTTTCCTTCTTCTTTGTTCTTGAACAACGTCTTATTGTAATTAACGTTACCAAGGGATGTTATAAGCTGTTTGGACTCATGTCTGTCCACTACCCAAGAGAGCTTTCTCATCTCACTTTCTGTGATCATCTGATCCAGATATCCAAGCGTCTCCTCTATCATTCTTATACCAGCCTTATGAAGCTCATCTGTCAACTTAGTGATGTAGGATGCAATATCGGAGGGATTCTTTAAAAAATCATCCTCAAGCCTTTCAAAAACTGGTACACATTCCTCGTTAAAATACTGTATACTTTTTACCATGGAGAACACCTCTGTCTTTTATAGTTTGGTTTAGTCGCCTTTAACTTTATCAGACTTTGGTGTTCTCTTGTATTTTATTTAATCCGAGTGAAAATTTACGCTAGCTGTAGTATAAAATCTTCCCTCTTCAGTTCCATCTCAATAATATTAAAAGGCTCTTTTTCCGTTACCTCTTTATCCTTGAATCCAATCTTCTTGTAGCATTCATGAGCAATGTCATTGTTCTCAAACGCACCTATGGTAACAACCTCAGCATCCATAAGTTCAAAAGCGTATTTAAGGCCCAGGCGAAGCATTTCTGCCCCGTAGCCCTTTCCTCTGATGGTATTATCTACAATTACCCAGCCGAATCTAAGGATCCTGTTATCGCCATGGATGTAGCGGATAATGAAATGCCCTACTACTCTGTTCTCATCATCTATTGCGATCCAGGGATAAAAGTTGTCTAACTCTTTGCAGTCGCCATTACTCTGTCTGTACTTGTCATCAATAATGCCTGCGGTAATCGGGAACTCTCCAAAATGATCTCCGCCCCACTTAACAAATACATCCTCGTCTTTTATCCATTCACTTATCTTTTCAGCATCACAGCTCTTATATGGTCTAAGTCTCAGCATAATCCCAGCTCCTCAAAACCTCGTTCCGCACTTAGGACAAAAATCAAAGTCCTCTGCTGTCTCGTATCCACACTGTCTGCATCTCTTATAACCGGTCGTGAATCCTCTTCCGCCGCTTACCTGAGTCAGATGACTTGGCAGAATCTCCACTTCTTCGCCCCTTGCGATCATCTTACCAATCTCCGGATCAAGCTCATAAACAGTTCCGCAGCAGCTGGTCTGCACGTAGTAATGCTTATTCCACTTTAATGTAGGTATAAAGAAAAGAGACAGCACTGTATATGTCATGAACACGTTAAAGCGCCCATATTTTCCGCAGATTGCGCAGGTTATCAGCTGATTGAACTCAAAATCATTCCTGCCATCTGTAATTCCCATGATAAAAAACATCTACTTTTTCACTCCATCCTTAATAATGTACCCTCACAATCTTTGCCCCAAATGGGAAAAGAGCTACTCTAGCAATCTTAAAGAACTGCTTACCGAAGGGTATACCGATAATAGTAATGCAGAAAATGCAGCCAATCACCGCGTTTGCAATCGCAAGTTCAATCCCGGAAAGACAGATCCAAAGGATGTTAAGAAGCAGAGATACTGCCCCGCCTTCGTCCACAATCTCTTTTCCAAAAGGATTCAGTGATATTGAAGAAAGCTTAAAACACTGGAGCCCTACAGGAATACCTACAACTGTGCAGCACCAGAGAAGTCCTACAATCCACCATCCCAGGGCACTAAGCAGCCCTCCGCATAATATCCAAATCAAATTACCAAGAAATCTCATAATCAATCTTCTCCTGTAACAACTTCTCCAGTCCAGTCTATAATACCGCCAAACTCAAACACATTTGTGTAACCCATATCAAATAATTTTTGCGAAGCTTCCTTACTACGTCTTCCACTTCTGCAGTAAACAAGAATAATCTGATCAAGATCCGGTAATTCTTTAGGCTGCGTATCAATTATGCTCTCGTTTGGAATGCATATAGCTCCCGGAATATGCCCTTCATCAAACTCATCCTGGCGCCTGACATCCACGACCACATGGCCATCTTCAATATCCATCATTAGCTTCGCCGTCTCCTGGTCAATCTGTGTGTAACTATTCTTGTCATTCTTCGAAGCAAGAAAAACAGATGTTGGACCATCCGCACCACCGATAATTGTCACATCCGATTCAGTTTTAGCTCCGCAGCCCGCAAACACAAGGGCAAACATTAGCATAGCTACGATAAAAATCTCTTTTCGTCTCATTGTATCTTTTTCTCAGCCATTCTCTCTTTTATTACCACCACAACAGTTCCAACTGCGGCAACTGCAAACGCGATAAAGCCATAAACCATCATGATAGCCGCACCAAAAATCGGAGTCTCAGGATTAGCGCTGACAAAGTAGTAGTAATAATATGTGTAAAGAATCATTCCCACTACGGTGGATGCAACAAGCATCAAAGAAGAAATCACATACTCTTTCATGCTTTTGGCAAGGAACATATTCATAACTCCAAGTGCAACAATTATTATCAGTAAATGCCTGCTGATTAGTGTTCCTCTAAGCTTATCAACAATGAAGAACATAATAAGCGGTATCAAATTCAGCCATTTGAGATATCTCATAATCCCATCCTCATGCTGACAACTCCGTCTTTCTCGCCAACTTCTTCAAAACCCATACGCTTATACAGCTCGTATCCAACCTTCATCACTTCAGGCTTGGTAGTAAAAGTAACTTCCTTAAATCCAAGCTCTTTTGCCTTATCAAGCATGGTATTAAGCATTACTCTCGCATAGCCTTTGCCGCGAAATTCAGGCTTTATGAATAATCTCTTAGCTTCACAGGTTGCATCATCAATCTTCCTGATGGCAATGCTTCCAACCGGGGTCCCATCCTCACTTCCAAGAAGCAGCGCTCCGCCCTTATAATACCCGTCCAAATCAGCTAGTTCCTTATCAAAAGAAACAAAGCAGCTCTCCGCACCTTTTATCTGGGAATATTCTTTGAAAATCTCTTTTATAACTTCGTTGTCCTTACAGACCCCACAATTAAACTCTGACATCATTCATACCACTCCTCTCGTTTATTATGCAGGATAAAATGGGCACTTTCTCTCTTATACACTGCTGATTCTGGGAATAGAATTCACATTCCTGCTCCTCGTATATCAGCTTTACATCATAGTGCTCATTCACATATTTTATTCCATTCTTAAAAGCAATCATGGCATCTCTTTTGCAGCAACGAGGCCCGTTTATCTCCCCAAGGTCGCTGAGAGCCGCCGATGTGAACCGCATATGATTTCCCCAGGTTACCATCAACAGACAAAAGGCCCAGTTCCATCAATTATGGAAAGAGCTGCACCGATTGATGTTACAGCACCGCAGACTCCCCAAAGTCCACACATTGCTCCAGGCATCCTAAGTCCTTCTCTGATCAGCTTTTCAAGGGCTTCATCAAGATCTATGTCGCCACTCGCATTCTTGAATGCCACCAAAAGACATGCTCCATCAAGTATGTGGTGTTCCGGTCCGTGGATACTCACATACTCCTTCTTTGCCATTCTCTTAAAAATGGCAACAGGGCTTGTACCCTCTTCGTTCTTTATATCATCAACAATAAGTCGGGCTTTCATTTCCATTTCATTCATCAGTTTTTCACCTTACTATTCTTGCTTATAATTTTCCCAACTTCTTCATCAGCTGTCAGGTCATAGACCATTCCTGTAACAGTCAAGGGCCTGCTGTGTGTCGCCAGCTTCATCAGCCTCCTGTGCTTGCTTTGTAGAGAAGTGCCAGTGTAACAGGATTCGCCCTCGGTTGGAATATCATTTTCCTTCAGGATCTTCTGTATCTGGTCAAGATCTTTATCAGCCATCTTTTTTGCCAATAGCTTTCTCAAGGAACTCAAGCTACGCATCGGCTTGCTGTGAATCCTCGAAGTACTTACTGTACAGATAACATGCTGCAGCCAACCTCAGGTTTTGTACTTCTCCAGGTAGTACCACCCAAGATTCCTGTAATAAGCTGCAAGCTCAGCTCTGGTGCAGCAGTAATTGTAAGACTCTGTCGTATAGGAATACTCCCCCTCGGGAGTCGCCAAGCTTGCTTGCAACATAGGATTATCCCAGTATGCTTCCATATATCCAAGGATTCTAGGCATGCGCCACTTAGGCCACTTCCTGCCTGGGCCTTGCGTAATTCCCCGGAAAGAAGCAGCTCTTTTGCCTTGTCTTGTTGGGCGTCAGAGTATCCTCTTCTGAAATTTCATATTCATCATCGCCCAGGCAGTAGTATTCATATAAAAAGACCTCTGAAATGTGCCTGAGGGCATACATTAAGCTTACTCATGATCTCATATTCCCCTTAGTTGTTCAGAGCAGACTCTCCATCATTGCTGCAGCTTCGCCAACGATATCATTGCAGGTACGCCCCGTACCTGATCTCCTGGCTATCAGCTCCTTGCAGAAAAAGAGATCCGTTCTTTTCAAGGAACATCTGCTCATACTCCTTGGCCTTATCTATACCAAGCTTCTCAAGCATGGCAACCACACTTAAGTATCCGCCA
>NZ_JAHA01000016.1 GCF_000526935.1 Butyrivibrio sp. FCS014
TTTATCAAAATTGAACTGATGCGTAGGGAAAATGAAATCCAGATTATTAAGGATTTTGTTTTAATAGAGAAATTCTATTGGTCCATAGATTTGATTCATGAAAAAGTCCCCGGTATAGATATAGCGCAGCTTGATAGTTATGTTAAGATCCTTGATTGCATGGAAAGTAATCAATTGCTTGAGCGTATTGTCAGATACACAAAGTATGAAAGATATCGCATTTCTTCGGAAATGGATTTGATGAAATACGAGCATTTCTCTGTTCCTAAATACAAGAAAACTGAAGTTGAAGAAGTAAAAACCATTGAGGACATCGTGATGGTGACAATGGGCCAAACTTTCCTGTGCCTATTGGAATATAATAGAAACCCCCCGAAAGAAAAGAGGATATAAAAAGGACCACTTTCGAATATGCAGATTTAGTGAATGATCTGCTTCACGAAAGATATAAAGGCAGTGATTTGAATGAATACCTTGTTGGTGTTGATAGTGCTGTGCAGACAGGAAGTATGCTGGAAATATCTTGCTGTGAGTATATTTCGCCTGAGAGTATCTTTGTGATTCATGAATAATTACCGTATGGGCGAAGGAGATGATAAGGATACTGCAGAACTTTATTGCTGGAAAATCTCATATCTGCAAAGTGAATTTATATTGGAAAGAAAAGCCGTTCCAATCTGAGTGATTACAATTGGACGAAGATGATTATTGCGAGGGTATTTGTCAAACCCCTGGATAATATATTAAGATAGTCTGGGTTCTGAAAGAACGGTAATTCCTGCAATTCCTTTTTATAATTCTTAGTTACTTTGCAAGCAGGGTTGGAAAGGATGACAGAGACGAAGCGAGGCTTATTGTCGGCATAGACCATATCAATGATGTTGCATTGTACGGCAAAAGTGATGCTGGCTTTGATCTGTTCGTTGATGAAGTGCTGGCTTCTGTTGCAGAAAACCGTCTAAATGAAGGGAAGTCAATTAATTCGGAATATGACACAGATGTATATGCGGCTGTTCAACAGATTCTTGGCTGGAGTTATCCGGATGGTGTTGCACAGTTCATGAATGAATATAGAAACAACGAAGACTCAAGATATGAGGAAATAAGTTGTACGGTGAAATACTATCTTCTGGGAATCTATCTAAGAACACTCTATATGCTTGCAGATTCCATAGAAGGACATGATGGAGCGTACCCGTTTAGAGTATATAGAGATAGAATCCAAAGTTTAATATTTAATAATCGATCCTACGGTAAAGCAAGCAGCATCTTCTCTCGGTACAGCTTTGAAAATATGAATATGGTAGAGAAAAAGCCTATTCTAATCTTAAGAATGAAATGCTGATGACTTTAGATGCAGCGTTGGAGAATATTGAATCATATGATGAAGTGATCAATCTGGATTTCAAGAGTAGTTTTACTGAATATTTCCTGTGGCTTGGGAAGCGATGATTATTTTTTGAACATGGTAGAAACGGTGTATCAAAAAATAAGAAAAAGTATTGAACTGTTTGTCAGACCTGAGCCTCGATATAGGGATTTATTTAATGATCTGATCAAGCAATATGATGACCAAATGAAAAAGGTTGAGATAAAGGTCAATACCTACATGAGAGATGATTCACTGCAGGTTTTGGAGAAAGTCAAAAAATCCATATCCGGTATTGCAACCGGCGAATTCCTGTATCAGCGATATATTGTCAGGGATGATATTCCTCAGATGGATTACAGTTGTATAGCGTTAGAGTATTACACGGCATTGGAACTGCTTGTAAATACTATCTTTTATGCCCCCTATCGCCAGATGGTATTAAAACCAAAATGCGATTCGATCAGTGGGGACAATTTAGATGATGAATTAAGGGGCTATATCGGTAGCTCTAAAGCAGCGTATATTACCGGACGGGGAAAAGAACCAAAAGAGAGCCTGGAACTTGGTACGATTTCAAATCTGTATATTAATCTGTTAAGGAAAAATGGCAGTGTTGATCCTAAAAGCTGCTGAACTGGCGTATTATTTAGACGCTTTGGGGCTGGATAAAGTCCTGGTGCGCGAAATATTTAAGGAAATAAACAAGATAAAAGATCTGCGAAATGAGGCTGCACATGGTGGCGAAATACTGCCATATGAAAAAGCAAAAAAGGCTCAAGACGTAGTGTATATCCATTCTCCGAATCCTGATCCGACAATTGATATTGATGCTAAATCTCTGGCAGCAGCATGTCATAATATGGTAGGAAAAATATACAATCTGTTTTAAGAGAAAGAGTTTTTGTAACGTAGTAATCTAGCTTTTAGGGAGTTTTATATCTATGGATTTCAAACTTCACTCAGAATACAAACCTACAGGCGATCAGCCCAAGGCAATACAGGACCTCGTGGAGGGCTTCAAAGCGGGAAACCAGTTTGAGACTCTGCTGGGTGTTACCGGCTCAGGTAAGACCTTTACCATGGCCAATGTAATTTCAGGCCCTCAATAAGCCCACCCTGATCATCAGCCACAACAAAACTCTGGCAGGTCAGCTCTACGGAGAGATGAAGGAGTTCTTTCCTGAAAACGCCGTGGAATACTTTGTGTCATATTACGATTACTATCAGCCAGAGGCCTATGTACCCCAGACTGATACCTACATCGCCAAGGATTCGTCCATAAAACGATGAGATAGATAAACTCCGGCTTTCAGCCACAGCCTCTTTGGCGGAGCGCAATGATGTCATTGTTGTGGCTTCGGTTTCCTGCATCTACGGTCTGGGCAGCCCGGACGAATTCAAGGGAATGTCCATATCCCTTCGTCCCGGCATGGAGAAGGACAGGGATCAGCTGATAAAAGAGCTGGTGGCTATCCAGTACGACAGAAACGATATGGAGCTTGGCAGATGTAACTTCAGGGTTCGTGGAGACACTGTGGAGGTATTCCCTGCCAACGCAGATGACTACCTCATAAGGGTGGAATTCTTCGGAGATGAGATAGACAGGATAACCCAGATAGAGCCTGTTACAGCCAAGGTTAAATCTGAGCTTACCCATGTAATGATATACCCGGCCTCCCACTATGTTGTTCCACAGGAGAAGATAAATCTTGCCTGCGACAATATAGAAAAAGAGCTGGAGGAGCAGATCAAGTTCTTCAAGGGAGAGGACAGGCTTATAGAGGCCCAGAGGATATCCGAGCGTACCAACTTTGATGTTGAGATGATGAGAGAGACCGGCTTCTGCTCAGGAATTGAGAATTACTCAAGACACCTGAACTTTTCAAAGCCCGGTGAGCCGCCGCTGACTCTTTTGGACTTCTTTGACAGGGATTTCCTTATTATAGTAGACGAGTCCCATATGACCATCCCTCAGATAGGCGCCATGTACCACGGCGACAGGAACAGAAAGCTGACCCTTGTTGACTACGGGTTCAGACTGCCTTCCGCCCTGGACAACAGGCCCCTTAACTTTGAGGAGTTTGAGAATCACATAGATCAGATGCTGTTCTGTTCCGCAACTCCCGGCAAGTACGAGGAGGAGCATGAACTTTTAAGAACAGAGCAGGTTATAAGGCCGACAGGCCTTTTGGATCCGGAAGTGGACGTAAGGCCGGTTGAGGGACAGATCGATGACCTCATTGCTGAGATCCGCAAGGAAGTGGACAAGAAGAACAAGGTTCTTGTCACCACCCTTACCAAGAGGATGGCAGAGGATCTGACCCAGTATCTGGCTGAGTCCGGCATCAGAGTCAAGTACCTTCACTCGGATATTGATACTCTGGAGAGGTCAGAGATCATCAGGGATATGAGACTAGATGTGTTTGACGTGCTGGTTGGTATCAACCTTCTAAGAGAGGGTCTGGACATTCCCGAGATCTCTCTGGTGGCCATTATCGATGCGGACAAGGAGGGCTTCCTTCGTTCCGAGACATCCCTTATCCAGACCATCGGAAGAGCCGCACGAAATGCTGAAGGCCGTGTTATAATGTATGCCGACAATATGACGGATTCCATGAAAAAAGCCATCGATGAGACCAAACGTCGTCGCAGCATTCAGGAGAAGTACAACGAGGAGCACGGCATAACTCCTCAGACCATCAAGAAGGCTGTAAGAGATCTTATTGCGGTGACCAAGGCCATCGCCAAGGAAGAAGTCAAGTTTGAGAAGGATCCTGAGTCCATGAGTGCAGAAGAACTTGAGAAACTCATCGGCCAGGTTCAGAAGAAGATGAAAAGAGCTGCTGCGGAGCTGGATTTCGAGAATGCCGCCATGCTTCGTGACCAGTTGATAGACCTTAAGAAGATATACAATGATTTGACCTCCGGTAAATAAAAATGGCGGGATGGGTGATATTTCTTTTGCCCAAAGGAGAATGAGAATGGCTGATAACAGCAGAATGACCAAGAAGAACACCACCACAAAGAGGATACTTCCTTCTGATATACATGACTATATCAGGGTGCGAGGTGCCAACGAACACAACCTCAAGAATGTTAAGGTGAAGATTCCCAGGGAGACACTTACCGTATTTACCGGTCTGTCCGGCTCCGGCAAATCTTCCCTTGCTTTCGATACCATTTTTGCAGAGGGACAGAGAAGGTATATGGAATCTCTTTCCTCCTATGCAAGAATGTTCCTGGGACAGATGGACAAGCCCAATGTGGAGGCCATTGAGGGACTTTCCCCAACGATCTCCATAGATCAGAAGTTCACCAACAAAAACCCCAGGTCCACAGTGGGAACCGTGACGGAGATCTATGACCACTTCAGGCTTCTTTATGCCAGGATCGGTATTCCTCATTGCCCCAACTGCGGCAGGGAGATCAGAAGACAGACCGTTGACGAGATGTGCGATCAGATCATGGCTCTTGGCGACGGCACCAAGCTGCAGATTCTTGCGCCTGTTGTCCGCGGCAAAAAGGGTGAGCATCAGAAAACCCTGGACAGAGCTAAGCGCGCAGGCTATGTGAGGGCCAGGATTGACGGAAGCCAGTACGAGATCACCGAAGAGGAGATCAAGCTGGACAAGAACATCAAGCACAGCATCGAGATCATCGTAGACAGAATCGTAGTTCGCGACGACAACGAGAACCTCAGGAGAAGACTTACGGATTCCATAGAGAATGCCCTTCAGCTGGCTGATGGCCTGCTCCTTGTTGACGTTGTCGATGGAAAAGAGCTGAGTTTTTCCCAGAACTTCGCCTGCCCCGATTGCGGAATAAGTATCCCTGAGATCGAGCCCAGAAGCTTCTCCTTCAATAACCCCTTCGGAGCCTGCCCGGATTGTCTGGGTCTTGGCTACAAGATGGAGTTTGACGATGAGCTTATGATCCCTGACAGGAGCCTTTCCATAAATGACGGTTGTATCGTGGTTATGGGCTGGCAGTCAGCCAACAAGGACTCGAGCTTCAGTAATGCTGTTTTAAGAGCCCTTGCTAAAGAGTATAAATTCAGCCTGGATACACCCTTTGAGGAACTGCCTCAGAAGGTACAGGATGTTCTTATCCACGGCGCTGACAGAACAGTAAATGTGCATTATAAGGGACAGCGCGGTGAGGGTGACTACCCCATCAAATTTGACGGTCTTATCAAGAACGTTGAGCAGCGCTACCGTGAGACCTTCTCGGAGACAGCCAAGGCCGAGTATGAGGAGTACATGAGGATCACTCCCTGTGCTCTTTGCGGCGGACAGAGGCTTAAGAAGGAATCACTGGCTGTTACCGTAGACAATAAGAATATATATGAGATCACCTCAATGTCCATAGATGAGCTCCAGACCTATCTGGAGAACTTAAAGCTCACTGAGCAGCAGGAGCTTATCGGTGCTCAGGTCCTTAAGGAGATCCGTGCAAGGGTGGGATTCCTTGTGGATGTGGGACTGGATTATCTGTCTCTTTCCCGTGCCACCGGAACTCTGTCGGGCGGCGAGGCTCAGCGAATCAGGCTTGCAACCCAGATCGGTTCAGGCCTTTGCGGAGTGTGCTATATCCTTGATGAGCCCAGTATCGGCCTGCATCAGAGGGACAACGACAAGCTTCTCAATACACTGAAGAACTTAAGAGACCTCGGTAATACTCTTATCGTGGTTGAGCACGACGAGGATACCATGAGGGCTGCGGACTATATCGTTGATGTCGGCCCCGGCGCCGGATCCCACGGCGGCAAGATCGTGGCCTGCGGAACCGCAGAAGACATCATGAAGGTAAAAGAGTCTGTGACAGGGCAGTACCTTTCCGGCAAGCTCAAGATACCGGTACCTGCCACAAGAAGGCAGCCCAAGGGATGGCTTAAGATCCTGGGAGCTCAGGAAAACAACCTCAAGAATATAGATATTGATGTGCCTATCGGAGTTATGACCATTGTCACAGGTGTGTCCGGCTCCGGAAAGAGCTCTTTTGTCAACGAGATACTTTACAAGCATCTGGCAAGAGATCTCAACAGGGCAAGATGCATCCCCGGCAAGCACAAGGGAATTGAGGGACTTGACCAGGTGGATAAGGTAATCGCCATTGACCAGTCACCGATTGGAAGAACACCCCGTTCAAACCCTGCGACTTACACCGGTGTGTTTGACATGATAAGAGACCTGTTTGCGGGAACCCCCGATGCCAAGGCCAGAGGCTACAAGAAGGGCAGATTCTCCTTTAACGTTAAGGGCGGACGCTGTGAAGCCTGCGGCGGTGACGGAATCATCAAGATCGAGATGCACTTCCTGCCCGATGTTTATGTGCCCTGCGAAGTCTGCCACGGTATGCGTTACAATCACGAGACACTGGAAGTCAAGTATAAGGGCAAGAGCATTTACGATGTCCTTGATATGACTGTGGAAGAGGCGCTGAAGTTCTTTGAGAACGTTAAGACCATCAAGCGCAAGATACAGACTCTCTACGATGTGGGCCTAGGCTATGTGAAACTGGGTCAGCCCAGTACAGAGCTCTCCGGCGGTGAGGCGCAGCGTATCAAGCTGGCTACCGAGCTTTCAAAGGTCGGTACCGGACGTACCGTTTACATTCTGGATGAACCCACAACCGGACTTCACTTTGCGGATGTGCAGAAACTGGTTACCATCATGCATTCACTGGTTGACCAGGGCAACACCGTAGTAGTTATTGAGCACAATCTGGACGTTATCAAGACCGGAGATTATATCATCGACATGGGCCCGGAGGGCGGCTCCAAGGGCGGTACCGTAGTGGTGGCCGGAACTCCCGAGGAAGTGGCCAAGTGCAAGAAGTCCTACACCGGAGCCTACATCAAGCGCATGCTGAAATAAAAGGTCATCCGCGGGTGGGGCGGCTACGTGTATGTCCGCCATCTTGGCACGCTTGCGCTCGATGATATCTGGCAGCGGTACTACGCGGCTAAAGGACAGCCGCGAGTGCCGGCCGATATCAACGGCCTGCGAGTGGCGGACATACACTTTGCCGGACCCACCCGCGGATTACACAGTGGCTATATCTCGCTAGCGTAAAGTTTTTGTAGGATTAATTGAAAAAGGGGATTTCCTTCGTGATATAGTTATTTACGGTGTCCAAGCCAAAATAACCAAACGGAGGAGTCCCCTTGTGTTAAATAGTATACAGCATTTTATTGAGAATGGAGTACCAAATCTTCAGAAGGCATCAAAAGATTTTTCAGAGGATCCGAGAGACTTTGCAGGTTTCATATACAAGGTCAGGAATGAAGCGCTTCAGATGGCGTTGGATTACATTTCTGAAACCCTTACAACCTGCAACCAGATATTAAAAGACAGTCCTGTGAGAAAGGAAAGATGGGAAGTGGTAAGGACTGACGAGAAGTCTCTTATCACCTCAATTGGAAAGGTTATGTTTTCCAAGACACTGTTTAAGAACAAGGTGACTGGAGAACGCAGATATCTACTGGATGACATGCTTTCATTTGACCCTCATGAAAGGATGTCAGAAGATGCCATAGCACAGCTCTTATCAGAGAGCGTTCAGACCTCTTATCGTAAAGGTGGACAAGCAGCAAGCATCCTTGATGAGGTCAGCAAAGAGACTGTAAAGGATAAGATACATGCTCTCGAGTTCCCCAAGGAACAGAAAAGAAGAGGCAGAAAACGCAAGGTTGAGTATCTGTATATAGAGGCTGATGAAGATCATGTGTCGCTTCAGTTCCAGAAGGAAAAGGGGGATCTCCAGGTCAACCAGTATGGAAGAAAACTCAATGGAATGATAAACAAGCTTATCTATGTTCATGAGGGCATTGAAAAGGATGCTCCCAAGAGTACAAGACATCACCTTGTTAATGCCCATTTCTTCTGTGGTTCTTATGAAGGCAAAGCAAACAGTGAACTCTGGGATGAAGTCTACACATATATTGACAACAACTATGACATAAGCAGCATAAAGAGGATATACCTAGGAGCAGATGGTGGAGCCTGGATTAAGGCTGGGGGAAAAAGGATAAGTGGCATCACATATGTGATGGACGAGTTCCACCTCAAAAAATACCTGATAAAGATGACAAACCATTTGATGGATAGTGCTGATGATGCCAGAAAGCTTCTCTGTGAAATGATCAAGGATGGAAGTAAGGAAGATTTCCTGTCTGTGGTAGATATGCTTGAATATCATGCCTCAAACGACAAGGAAATGAAACGTGTGCAAGAAGGCGCTGATTATATACTTGATAACTGGTCTGCAGCCAAGACAAGGCTTAGATACAGGAGGATTCCTGGATGTAGTACTGAAGGTCATGTCAGTCATGTCCTGTCAAAAAGAATGAGCATGACTCCAATGGGCTGGAGTCGAAAAGGCGCTGATAAGATGGCAAGACTCAGTGCCTATACATGGAACAAAAGGGATATGCTGGAACTTGTGCGTTACCAGAAGACAGTAATGCCTAAGGCTGCTGGGGCAGAAGAAGTAGAGACTGTAGTAGCGCATGTAAGAGAAAAACAGTATTCCCATCCGGCGTGGGGAAAGTATGTCGATAGCATACAGGTAGAGCTTAGTTCAGAGCTGAAGAAGTGGATGAGCATCGGAATGCATAACTACATCTGGAAACTGTTCTAAAAGGAAGCCAGAGGCTGACGCCTCTGCCTTTGAATAAAGTGCGCCAGAGCGCACACCTATCCTTGATCTGCTTGACTACAGACCAAGGATTAGAATGACAGCCTTGAACTGTCCTCCAACCAGGCGCTATAATGAGTAAGGTTTGAACATCTGAACTGATCACAGGGGCAATCTACCCTTTCGAATCCTACAGTAAATTTACGCCGTCCTATATCTCGGTTTAACTGTGCTTAAAAAACGAATCATGGTAAAATGGCATATAGTAATTTAGAAGAGCAGTACGGCTGGGAGGAGCAGTATGTCAAAAAGCAGTTTTGACACAAGGGAAATAGATTTGAGACGTCTGTGGAGGCAGTTTCTACGCAGGTTCTGGATCGTGATTGTGGCCACGGTTGTGGGTGCAGTTGCGGGATTTGGTATATATGTGCTCTACAGTAATGTGAAGAGCGGCAATACTGTGTATCGCATCCGGAACGACTATTATATGACTTTCAATCTGGAGGAGTTTCCTAACGGCGTTGATTATTATAACGCATACACTTGGGATGGAATTCTGAGGGACGATCCTATTGTGAACAAGGCTCTGGAGACGGATTCTTCACTGACCAAGCAGGAGATTTTGGACAGTGTTACCGGGGAGATTCTTGGGGATTACAGGATTCTTACTGTTGTGGTAACAGGAACGGATAAGGAACTGGTGCAGAGAATTTCCGATGCTTACAAGGTGGCTCTGCCTGCCTTTGCTGATATCATCGATATGCTGAAGTCAATTGATTTATGGACTGATGCAGAGATCGAGGTTTACGATGCTTACACGAGAGAGTCCAATGCCGCTTTCCTTGGTGGACTCATAGGTCTTCTTGTGAGTCTTTTTGCTGTGCTTATGTACGGCATCTTTGATGATGCGATCTACACCGAGCGTGACTGGCGCATCAGATATCCTCAGATCCCCTACCTCGGGAAAAGAGATACCGACGAATACAACACCAACAGGTCCCATCTTCTCAGATACGACGGCAACTATATTGAGCTGTCTTCTGATCAGTTCAGATACGACCTGGATGAGTTTGACAAAATGAGAGCCGCCGACGGAGTTATCCTTAAGCTCCGCCCCGGCAGGGATATGACGGAAGCCATGGATAAGGTGGTTTATACCCTGGAGAAGCAGGGCATCAATGTTGTGGGAGTGATGGAGTAAATGATACTGTATTCGCTGATCGCTGCCATTACCATTCTTCTGGCATGCAGGGTGAAGACAAGTGAATATGACAGCGTCCCGGTAAATACTGCAGAAAAAGGCGGCATTCTTATGGGATATACCACAAGGCAGAAGGCGCTAAACGCCCTGTGCCTTGTTTCTGTGTTCATTATTCTTACGCTTCTTGCAGCTCTTCGCCACGAAGTTGGAAATGACTACGGCACCTATGTTGTGACCTGTCATGAGATTTTCCAGAGGGGCTATGTTGTGACGGAACCCGGATATAATCTGGTGGTCCGAATCCTCTATACCCTCTCCGGCAAGGAAGACTATCTGCTGATGTTTGCGGTTTTCGGAGCTGCCATAGTGGCAATCTTCCTGAAGGTACTAAAGGACCAGAGCGACAGCTTCGCAATTGCCTTCTTCGTGTTCATGACCATGGGCTTCTACTTCAGAAGCTTTAACACCGTCAGGTATTACTTTGCTCTGGCTATAGCAACTTTTGCTTTAAGGTATCTCGTTGACCTTAAACCCCAGGGGCTTATCAAGTTCTTTTTCCTGATATTGTTTGCAGCTACCTTCCACAAAAGTGTGCTGGTGGTCATCCCCATGTACTTTATCGCAAGGATTCCCTGGAAGAGATGGGGGCTGATACCCCTTGCTATATTGTCACTGGTGGCGGGACTATTGCACAATCAGATAATGACAATAGCAGTGAAGCTTTATCCTTCCTATGCCAACACCGTTTATCTTGAAGAGACCCACACCATCCTGGAGAATGCCGCACCAATACTGGGCTGCGTCTTTGTAATCGCCCTTTGCGTCATCTGTTATAAGGATGCCATAAAGGATAGGATCGACAACCGCATGTACTTTAACATGAATCTGATGGCAGTGGCTCTATACCTTAGCTGCTATTGGCTCCCTCTGGTGACCCGGTTTGCTTACTATCTGACCACGGCGCAGATACTTCTTTTGCCCAATATAATCTGCAGCATCAAGGATGAGAAAAAGAAACAGTGGGTAACAGCAGCCGTTGTGATATTCTGCATACTGTATTTCCTGTACTTCCTGCGCTCCGCGGATCAGGTGGGAATCAGGGTTCTGCCCTACAAGAGCTGGCTGTTCTACGATCACCGCTGGCTCAACCAGACAGACACCTTCTAAAAGGGGGTCAGTAGAACCGTCCCCGATGACTTACTTGCAGTTAAGCAGGGCAGGGGAGTATACTAAAACGAATGTATTATTCCGATTTTTTCAGGAGGATTTAAAAATATGAAGATGAGATATTGCAAGAGATGCCTTCAGCCTGACACAAGACCCGGCATCGTGTTTGATGATGAGCAGGTTTGCTTTGCCTGCCGCTACGAGGAGTCCAAGGCGACCATCGACTGGGCACAGAGAGAGGCTGAGCTTAAGGCTTTTGCTGATGAGGCCAAAGAGGAAGCCAAAAAGCGCGGCAATATCTATGACTGTATAATCGGCGTTTCCGGCGGCAAGGATTCTACCTTCCAGGCGGTTTATGCCAAGGAGAAGCTGGGACTTAATCCCCTTCTTATCAACTGCATGCCCGACGAGATCACAGAGATCGGCCGCAAGAACATCGAGAACCTGAACAATCTGGGCTTTGATATCATTTCCATCAGACCCAATCCCATAGTTGCCAAGAAGCTGGCAAGGAAGTCCTTCTTCGAGAGAGGCAACATCATCGCTGCTTCCGAGTACTGCCTGTGGGCATCATCCTACATCATGGCAGTTAAGTTCAATATCCCCCTGATCATTCAGGGAGAGAACGCAGCCCTTACCCTTGGCGCAGCCAAGAACCAGGAGGCAAGCGGCAATGCGTTTTCTGTAATGCAGCTGGAGACCATAAGAGGCGCCAGCGTTGACAGCTTCGTTGATCTGTCCAACAACATTACAGAGAAGGATCTTTTCCTGTATAAGATCCCTACCGTTGAGGAGATGCAGGCTCAGGGTATCAAGGCCATCTTCCTTCAGTACTATGTAAAAGAGTGGTCTCAGGTCCACAACGCTGACTTTGCCGTTGCAAGAGGACTTACCGGCAGAACCGACGACCTTCATGACCTTGGAAGATACAGAAGATACACCGCTCTTGACTGCGACCTTCAGATACCCAACCAGATGATCAAGTACTTAAAGTTCGGCTTCGGATATGCGACAGACGAGATCTGCTACGACATCAGAGAGGGCAGGTTCGATCGTGAAAGCGGCAAGTGGTATGTCAAAGAGTACGACGGCCTCTGCGGCGAGCAGTATATCGAGAAGGCCTGCAAATACCTGTCCATTACCAAAGAAGAGTTCTGGGAAGTTGTGGACAGATACGTCAACAAGGACCTCTTTGAGAAAGTAAACGGCAAATGGGTGCCTAAATTCACTGTTGGTGAGGATTATGAATCATAACATCAAGAAAAACTGGTACATGTATTTAACAGGAACACTGCTTCTTATACAAGCGGCAGTGTTCCTTGTATTTCGTGGAGACAGCTATTTTCAGATCCACGACAACCTGGATCTCTTCATGGGACACTACGAGATGCTCAAGAAATGGAATCTGTGGTTTGCCCATGGAGTTGATGCCCCAATTCTTCACGGAGTAAGCAGGGACCTGTTCGGGTCGGAATTTAATCTGTACAACATGTTCTACATCCTGCTGCCCAGCTACTGCGCTTATCTTGCGGGCTATGCAGCCAAGATTGCCATCGGAATTTTCTCTTTCAATCTTCTGGCAAAAGACATTTATAAGGAGCGCTACAATAACTACAAACCGCTGGTCATTGTAATCGCCACGGCTTACGGCCTTATCCCGGTATTCCCTACCTACGGGATTGCCTTCACCTCGGTGCCCCTTATAATCTTCTTCCTTAGGAAACTATATTATGCCAACACCTTTAAGGAGCAGCTGCCCTGGTATCTTGCGGTTTTCTGTTATCCTTTTGTTTCCTATTTCTCCTATCACGGATTCTTTATCCTGTGCTACATGGTTGTGGCAGTGATAATCCTGTGGGTAAAAGACAAGAAGTTTCCTGTGAGCACCTTTGTCTCCATCGTGGTTCTCTCACTGGGATATGTGCTGTTTGAATACAGACTCTTCGGGGCCATGCTGGGAAGCGATACCGTGACCATAAGGACCACCATGGACCACGGCGATCTCACCTTCGGACAGGCCATGAAGACCGCCTTTGATGAATTCGTGAACGCATCCTTCCACTCGGAGGATTCACATACCTATATTGTTCTTGGAGTGGTGCTGGCGGCACTTGTCCTTATAAATGCAAGATACATAAGAGACGGCAAGGCAAAGAGGATACTTACCGATCCCATAAATCTTGTGATGCTGTGGATAATCTTCAACGTTCTTATCTTCGGCCTTTACCAGTTTGCTCCCTTCAGACATCTTTTCGAGATGCTGGTTCCGCCCCTTACAGGCTTTGAGTTTGCCAGGACCGGCTTATTTCAACACTTTCCTGTGGTACGCAGAATTGCTACTTGTATGCGTTCGCATGTACGGACTTGGGAAAAAGAAAATGCGGCTCCTTGCCAATGTTATTGCAGTACTGGCGGTTCTTGTTGTGATGTTCGTGCCTCAGGTTTACAACGATTTCTATTACACCTGTTATAACCAGGCCTATAAGATCATCAAGCACAAGGAGACCAGCACTGTTAATTACAACGAGTTCTATTCGGCTGATCTGTTTGAGGATATCAAGGACGAAATTGGCTTATAACGGCGAGTGGGCTGCCTCCTACGGCTTCCACCCGGCAGTCCTCAACTACAACGGCATTGCCTCGGTGGACGGATACCTTGGAATGTATGCCCAGGAGTACAAGGATAAATGGCAGAAGGTCATAGAGCCTGCTTTCCCTGGATCACCCTCCCTTGCAGATTACTACATGGGCTGGGGCGCCAGAGTTAACCTTATCTCTGCCAACGACGAGAACACTTATGCACCTCTTCGCGTCATGGACCCGGAGGACAAGCGCCTTATCGCCAACATGGATGAGCTTAGGAGCCTTGACTGCAAGTATATCTTCTCCAGGTTTGGCATCAGCAACGCTTCGGAGATTGGCCTTAATCTTGTTGGCAAAATACACCGATGAGAGCAGTCCCTACACTATATTTGTGTACGAACTGTAGGATAAATCTGATAAACCCAAAGACGGCATCGCACCTGCCGTCTTTTTTATTTTGCCCAATTAGAATATAATTGTTCATATGATGGATAAAAGAAATAATGGAAGAATTTACATATGTCACACCTTCTATCACGCATATATCGCCGTGGTAAAAAGAGCTGGTGAAAAGACACGACAGTGATGGCAAGGCTGACATCATGCTCAGCACCATGTCCAACGATTTCGGGAAGCTTCCAAAGAGGCTAGAGAAAACCGGAGTTTTCGACCGGATCTACATGTTTGATGAGAAGGAAGATGTGACTTCGGAGGAAGTCATGAGCTACCACAGGGACAGGGGCAATATCCTGCTGAACCTGCTGCAGCGCATCAAATACACCAAAACTTCTCGGAAAGCTTCAGGAACCTCACATCCTACAGATCTTTCCGACTTACAAAGATGTGTATGTATTCTGCGATTCGGATCCTATCGGATATTATCTTAATTATAAGAAGATCCCATATCATGCCGTAGAGGGATGGTCTTAACTCTGGCAAGCTGACGATCAGGCCCGGAATGCCAACAAAGGAGCCTGGCCTTTAAAGCGTGCCATGGCAAGCCCTAGGACTTATTCTTTATCGAGAGTGGCTACAGCAGGTACTGCCTGGACTACGAGGTCAACGACATCCAGCGCCAACCACAGCCTTCCCCCGAATGTGGTTGAGGAGGCCAAGAGCTGAGCTGAATGACAAACTGACACCGGAGGATCATGAGATTCCTTACCAATTATATTCCTTGAGGATCCTGAGAGGATAAAGGAAGAATTCTGGGAGACGGCACGGATCCAAGGCCCAACGTGATGATCCTTACAGAGCCCCTTTGCGAAGATGACGTAAGGAAAAAGCTCTTTGGCGACATCATAGACATGTACAAGAGTGACTACGGGTCATTATAAAGCCCCATCCAAGGGACCTTCTGGACTATGGGAAGGCTTTCCCGGATACCGCAGTGATTCGGGACAAGTTCCCCATGGAGGTTTCTGGGGAGACATTGAAAGGCTTTAAGGTGGACAAGGTGATTTCCGTCATCACCCAGATGGAGAACACCTATTTTGCAAAAAGAGATTGTATACCTGGGACTGGATTTCCTGGATAAATACGAGGATCCCTCCATTCACCGCAAGACCGAAAATCTTGATAAGTAATCCGGAGACATCAATATGAGCATTTATTTAAGAAAAGCTACAATTGAAGATGCAAAGGACCTTCTGGCCTGGCGCAACGACCCAACTACAAGAGAGAACTCTTTTACCAAGGCAGAGATCGATCTTGAGACCCACCTGAAGTGGCTTCAGGGCAAGCTCCTTAACGAGGACCACTGCCTTATGCTGATCCTCATGGAGGACGACGTTAAGCTGGGGCACGTGAGAGTGGACATCACCAATCACATCGGAGAGGTGAGCTACATGATCTCGCCGGTATTTCGTGGCAACGGCTACGGCAAGAAGATTCTCCAATTCATGGAAAAAAAGCTGCCTATGGGAGTCAAGACTCTGGTGGGCTTTACCGTGAA
>NZ_JAHA01000017.1 GCF_000526935.1 Butyrivibrio sp. FCS014
AATCCGGATATACTGAACTTCGGCGGCAAAAACTATGTTGCGGTTCTTGCTCACAACAAATCCGGGGACGGGCGGCTGGTACAAGGGCCATCCCGGACTCTATTCCCAGGCAGCTTTCAACAAGCTCAACAGTACACCCAGTGTTCTTGCCGATTCTGAGCCCACAGAGCTGATTGAGAAGACTGTGGAAGCACAGATAAAGGCTGTTTCAGAGGGGAATCTTGAGAAATATGCGCGGACTGTTTCCGATGCCTATTTCCAGACGGGAACAGATAAGAACAAGCTTCTTGAAACGGTAAAGTCATATGGAAAAGCTGTGATAAGCGATGCGGAGGCTGCTGTATACAATGCCGGTGACGATCTGTATCTCTATCAGGCAAGAAGGACCATAGAGACAGAAGATGGCAGCACCTTGCAGCTTGAGGTTAATGACTATTTCAGAGTTGAAAAGAATAAGGCTCTTCTTTACGGTGAGCACGATAGATTCTATACCCAGTATATATACTCTCCTCACAGAGAGACAGCAACGAAAGGTGACGGAAACGAGAGCTTCCCTTGTATACCTTCCCGAGGGCTACTTCGATGAGGCTAATGCGGACAAGAGATACCCGGTAGCCTATGTTTTCCATCAGTACAACCAGTAGCAGTAATTCCTGGAAGATCGACGAATCAATGAGTTTTTGGATGCAGGATAGCTGCGGGAGTTATAAAGAATACGATCCTTGTAATACCTGACAGCCAGCCTGAAAGCTGGTGGATGGGAGAATGGGTAGATATGGTGACCGAAGGATATCCTCCCTTTCATTGATGAGAACTACCGCACGGTTAAGGATGCCAGATTCAGATTCACCGTGGGTGCTTCCATGGCCGGGCAGCGGCTCCTACAATATAGGCCCTGAGAAATCCTGATCTCTTTTCCGGAATAATCAGCTATTTCGGTGCACTCAACATGGGAGCTAAGCCACTTGATATAGCCAAAAGACCCAGTACAGCAAGGGATATCTTGATTTTCCTTTGGATACTACGGACAGTTATTTCGTTTTGCGGAAACCAGGACTTTTACAAGTTGGTGTGCCCGCCATCGAGCTGGATGCACTTCTTAGAAATGTTTAAGATCCGACCACTTCTTCGAGCTGGAGGAGGGTGCCCACGACAGTGCCTTCTACAAGCCCTATGTGGTTGACAGCTTCAGCTATATGACCGCAAGGATTCCCCAGCGTTACCGCTAATGAGGGCCGGCAGAGTTCTCAAGGTCGGAACTTAAGAATGCGTCTGTTTCAAAGGGAAGCGCGAAGGCAACCGTAACTGTTGCCGTAAACGACTCGGTAAAAGAATATCTGACTACCCATACCGGTAATCGGATTTCACAAAGAAACACAAAAACCCGGATCTTGCAGTGCCTGTAACTCTGCGCCTCGTCGACAAGAATGGCGTTTACCGTTGCAAAGAGCAGCAGGGACTTCATATGTGAACTCATCTGCAAACCTTAGCTTTGACTTTGAACTTACAGGCTACGGAATCAGCAAGGATGAGCAGTACACACTTGTGGCATCGGCCAATCTCCTGGACTATCCTGCGGTAGCATCAGTATCCGCTTCCGGGGAAATCAGGCAGTAATACCCCCTAGTCCTTCTGAAGAAAAACCGTATCAGTCCTTCAGAGGAAACTTCCGCCATCCGAGGCTATGGCCTCTTATGAGTCCGGGGCCTCCGGAAGCGGAAATGTTAAGGAAGCTGCACAGGTACTTGGCGCAGTGAAGGAAGAAGGTAAAAGCTGCGGCAGCAGGAAGAAAAGGATCGACAGGAAGAAGCAGATTCCTCCGCAGGAAACACAGCCGGAAATACAGAGGATGCAAATGCAGCAAGGGGCAGGGCGAAGAAGGCAGCGATGAGACAGCCGCTTTGGATACGACAGAAAATGTGGCTGAGCCTGAGGTTACCCTTGATAAATCTGCTGATGAAACTCCTTCTGTAGAAAGAAGGTGCCAACTCAGAATCAGGTTGATATAGAGGGAAAATGCCGTTCCTCTTTCCGACACTGTCAATGAAGGCGGTGTTAATGCAGCGTTTATCTTTGCCATTATAATCGCTGCAGCAATTTTAGCAGCAGTAGGAGTTGCGGCAGTAAGAAGACGCAGACAGTAAGCAGCAGTTCTACGTAAAACAGTGCTCCCGGGGAAATTCCCCGGGAGCATTTTTACAAATAATTCAGTTTTTTTTATTCGATAAAACATATATAATTAAAGTAGCGCATTTTTAAAGTAAAATAAACCCAAGAAATCCCTTGAACTTGAACGCGGATACTATAAGATTATCGTTAAAAATTGAAAATGTCCTTATATGGAGGAGTATTTCTGACATTGATGAATGACAACAGTTATGTTGAGTGCCTCGTAGTCAGCAAGGCCGTCACCTGCGGTGAAAATCCTAAGCATCATTTCCTCTTGTGCTGGCTGTAGCTTTCTTTCTATCTTCTTTGGCAGGGCCTGGGTATCATCGGGCTTATCCTTTGTGTAGCCGCCGGCGTTGGCTACTATTTCCTGTCTTTAAATGCCAATATCGAATTTGAATATCAGTATTGTGACAAGGAAATCACCGTTGACAAGATCCTGAACAAGTCAAGGCGTAAGAAATGTCGCCAAGTACGATGTTACCAAGATCGAGGTTCTTGCACCTTCACGTTCATATCATCTCGAATGAGTTTCAAGAACAGATCTTTTAAGACTGTGGACTATTCTGCAAGAGAGAAGAATCCTCAGCCGACCCCACTTATACATTTATCTACGACGGCAAGGAAAAAAGTGGTCTTTGAACCCAAGCGAGTTTGTTGCAGCAGTTAAGAGCGTTTGCACCCAGAAAAGTATTCACAGATTAATGATTTTTTAAAGGCGGAGAGGATGAGAAAATGGGACAGATTATTGGAGAAGGAATTACTTTTGATGACGTACTTTTGGGTGCCTGCTTATTCGCAGGTAATACCTAATCAGGTTGATGTAGGCACTTATCTTACAAAGAAGATAAAGCTCAACATTCCACTTATGAGCGCAGGAATGGACACCGTAACAGAGCACAGAATGGCTATCGCAATGGCCAGACAGGGCGGTATCGGTATCATTCACAAGAACATGTCTATCGAGGCCTCAGGCCGAGGAAGTAGACAAGGTAAAGAGATCCGAGAACGGAGTAATCACAGATCCTTTCTCACTTTCACCGGATCATATTCTGGCTGATGGCGGATTCGCTGATGGCCCAAGTTCAGAAATTTCAGGTGTGCCTATCACTGAGGGCAAGAAGCTGGTAGGTATCATCACAAACCCGTGATCTTAAATTTGAAAAAGACTTCTCCAAGAAGATAAAAGAGGTAATGACCAGTGAGGAATCTGATCACTGCCAAAGAGGGTATCACTCTTGAGGAGGCCAAGAGGCATTCTGGCCAAGTCCAAAAAGGAAAAGCTCCCCATTGTAGACGACGATTATAACCTTGTTGGACTTATCACCATCAAGGATATCGAGAAGACCATCAAGTATCCTCTCTCAGCCAAGGGATGAGATGGGAAGGCTTCTGTGCGGCCGCAGGTGTTGGTATTTCCGCCAATGTTCTCGAGAGAGTACAGGCTCTTGTAGATGCAAAGGTTGACGTTGTTGTTCTTGACTCAGCCCATGGCCATTCAGAGAACGTACTTAAGTGCCTCAGAATGATAAAAGAGAAATTCCCTGATCTTCAGGTTATCGCAGGGAAACTGCGCTACCGCTGCAGCTGCCAAGGCTCTTATCGAAGCCGGCGCCGATGCTGTCAAGGTAGGTATAGGAACCCGGATCCATCTGTACAACACGTGTGGTTTGGCAGGTATCGGTGTTCCTCAGATCACAGCAGTTATGGATTGCTACGGCTACCGCTAAAGAGTATGGTATTCCCATTATCGCTGACGGCGGAATCAAGTACTCCGGAGATATCACAAAGGCTATCGCAGCAGGTGCCAACGTGGTAATGATGGGTTCAATGTTTGCGGGCTGCGACGAAGCTCCCGGCGAGTTCGAACTCTTCCAGGAAAGAAAATACAAGGTATACCGCGGAATGGGATCTATCTCAGCCATGGAGAACGGTTCCAAGACCGCTATTTCCAGGAGGATGCCAAGAAGCTGGTTCCCGAGGCGTTGAAGGACGTGTTGCATACAAGGGAACAGTTTGAAGATACCGTATTCCAGCTTATGGGCGGACTTCGCTCAGGTATGGGATATTGCGGCTGCGGCACCATTGAAGAGCTCAAGGAAAACGGCAAGTTCATGAAGATGACTTCTGGCAGCTCTTCGTGAGTCACATCCTCATGATATTCAGATCACAAAAGAAGCACCTAACTACAGTGTAGACGGACAGTAATCAGGAAGCTTTATATATACATAACAGAAAAAGGGGACTACGGATTTGCAGGACAAAACTGTAATCTTCGAAAACGACATGACGATGAGAGATGGCCTGGCTCCCGAACCACAGACGGGAGCTCTGGGTCATTTTGCGCTTAAAAACGGCGAAAAGATGCAGGATTGGCAGGACCGTTTCTGCGAGATGGCCGGGCGTTTATGCGCTTTGTATCAGTGCGGACGGAACCCGGCTCACTGAGTTTTCCGGGAACCCCCATGAAGTTCAGATCATAAGAAAATACGTCAGTGACATTCGTATTCACAACATCTATAAGCGTGTTTCGGACAGCGATTTAGAGGATCAGGCCGTGGAGATCACGGAGATTCCAAACCTGATACTTGCTGCCGTTGCCGTAAAGAGCGGTGGAGTACTGTCAGCAGTCTGGGTCGTATGCGGTTTCTTTACCGACGCCAAATATGACAAAGAGCTCTTTAAGTATCCGCCCATCGACAATTTCCAATATCAGATCTCTGAGGACAAATTCTATAAGACCCTTGATCTTTTAAGAGAGACTTTTGAGCGTATTCATCACAGTGGAGGCCTCAAGGTCTGAAGCTGTTGCCATCAGCAGGGAGAGCAGGCAGCAGGAGATCGAGATGACCAGCTCCTTCCACAGAGCCGAGACCATGACTGAGATCGTATCTCTTTTGGACAGCAATGATTCCATAGAGGAGATCATGGCGCAGACTCTCTCGAAGCTGTGTTCCTATCTCCAGATAAGCCATGCCTTTACCTGCAGACTTCATCACGGCCATCTTATGGATATAGTGGTTCAGTGGGCGCTTCCCGAGATTGGAAAGCTCTTCCCTGTACCGACGGATCAGGAGACCTGCTGGTTCCTGGGCAATCAGAAGGCGGTAGTCATTTCCTCCGATACCCAGATGAATGCAGGAGAGCGTGAGCAGCTGGACGACCTTGGGATCAAGGCACTTGTCTCCATGCCCATAGTGATCAACGGTATGCCAAGGTTCTATGCGTGCTTTACGGAGAACAGAAACAGCAAGGTGTGGTCCATCGATGACATTAAGTTTATAAACGATGCCATCAGGATCCTTCAGAGCATTATCACCAAGAGACTGCAGAAGAATTCCCTCGCCAGCTCTTTTGCCTCACTGGAAGCGGTTCTGGATAATGTGGGAAGTTCAATATATGTAAGGGACATAACCTCAGGAGTGCTTCTGTTTGCCAACAGGAGTTTCAAAAGAGCTTCTCCAAGGAGCTTGCGGACAATAAGCTCTCGGATCTTTTTGAAAAGAATATTCCGCCCAGGAGCCACAGCGGAAACTACGAGGTTCATAACAGAGAACGTGAAAAATGGTATGACGTCTACTATACAAGGATCAAGTGGGTAGACGGCCGTCCGGTTTTCTCTGTGCGCTATTTATGACATTACCGAGAAGAAGCTGTACCAGAAGAGGATTGAGCAGCAGGCCTACACGGATTTCCTCACCGGCCTCTTCAACAGAATGTGCTGCGAAAAAGATCTGGCGGCCTTCGTGGAGGATACCAGAAAGAACGGAGGTCACGGTGCTCTCATGTACCTGGATCTTGACGACTTCAAGCATATCAACGACAGCCTTGGCCATCAGTACGGCGACATCCTTTTGCAGGATATCTCGAAGGCAGTCAGCAGGATAGAGGGAATCTCAAGCTCCTGCTACAGAATGGGCGGAGATGAGTTTGTCATCATCGTTCCTCCTGAGAGCTATTACAGAATAGACAAGATAATCGAAGAGATAAAAGATGCTTTTGCTACGCCCTGGTATCTTAAGGACAGCGACTATTACTGCACCATGAGTATGGGACTTGTAAGATTCCCGGATCACGGCGACAGCGTAGCGGAGCTCATAAGAAAGTCGGACGTTGCCATGTACGCGGCCAAGAAGTCCGGCAAGAACAGGATTGCGGAATACTCCGACAATATTGATTCCGCGTCCATCCACAGACTCGACCTTGAGAAGAGCATGTACGATGCCATCAAGAAGCAGTGCGAGGAATTCGAGGTATTCTTCCAACCTGTTGTCAGCAAGGAAGACGGCAAGAAGGGTAAGAAGGGCAAAAAAGGCGATCCGCCATGTGGGCGCTGAGGCCCTTGTAAGATGGAACAGCGAAGCTCTGGGCTTCCTTAGTCCCGATGACTTTGTGCCTCTGGCCGAGTACCTGGGACTTATCAATCCCATTGGAAACCACGTCCTTCGCAAAGCCTGCGAGTGCTGCAGACTGTGGAATGAGGCAGGTACCGGAGAGTATGCCATAAGCGTAAATCTCTCCGTGGTACAGATCATGCAGACGGATATCGTTGATATTGTAAGGACCTGCATAGAAGAGAATCACATCAAGCCCGAAAATATCATACTGGAGCTCACAGAGCGTCTTGCCATCAATGACCTGGCAAGGACCAAGCAGACTCTTTTGGATATTAAGGATCTTGGAGTCAGGCTTGCGCTGGATGATTTCGGAACGGGATATTCCGCCCTCAGCAGCATCAGGGCACTGCCCTTCGATATCATCAAGATCGACAAGGATTTTGTAAAGGATATTCATATAGATCCGTATTCCCAGGCCTTTGTAAGGTCCATCGTTGACCTGGCGGGATCCATCGGTGCCGAGGTATGCGTAGAGGGAATTGAGGGCGAAGAACAGCTTAAGGCGCTGGATGGTATGGGTGTTTCCTACGTCCAGGGATACTATTACGACAAGCCTCTAAGAAGGGCAGCCTTTGAGGAGAAGTACGTTTATAACCCGCAGTGATATCTTATCGCACGGCTTGTTGCTTTATGATATACTATAGGGTGCACAATAATTTAGAAAGTTGGTTTTTTTAGCAATGGCAGAAGAGATTAAGACAAACACAAATGAAGAAGGTGCCGGAGTTCCTTCCAGACACTTTATCGAGCAGGCAATCGACAAGGACCTGGCAGAGGGTGTTTACGATCACGTACATACCCGTTTTCCTCCCGAGCCCAACGGTTTTTCTTCACATAGGACACGCCAAGAGTATTCTTCTTAACTATGGCATGGCCAAGGAATACAACGGCAAGTTCAATATGAGATTTGACGACACCAACCCCACCAAGGAGAAGTCCGAGTTCATGGACGCCATCATTGAGGATGTTAAGTGGCTTGGTGCCGATTACGAGGACCGTCTTTTCCATGCATCAGACTATTTTGATGAGATGTATGAGGATGCGGTCAAGCTCATCAAGAAGGGCAAGGCATATGTTTCCGAGCTTACTGCAGAGCAGATGAGGGAGTACAGAGGAACCCTCACAGAGCCCGGCAAGGACGATCCAAACAGGAACAGAAGCGTTGAGGAGAACCTTCGCCTCTTTGAGGAGATGAAGGAAGGCAAGTACGAGGACGGAGCTTTGACTCTCCGCGCCAAGATAGATATGGCATCACCTAACATCAATATGAGAGACCCGATCATCTACCGTGTGGCTCACATGACTCACGCAAGGACCGGTGACAAGTGGTGCATCTATCCCATGTATGATTTTGCACATCCCATTGAGGATGCTATCGAGGGCATCACACACTCCCTCTGCACACTGGAGTTTGAGGACCACAGACCTCTTTACGACTGGGTCAAGAACGAGTGCGAATACAAGAATCCTCCAAGGCAGATCGAGTTCGCCAAGATGTACCTCAACAACGTTGTAACAGGAAAAAGATACATCAAGAAACTTGTAGAAGACGGCATAGTTGACGGTTGGGATGATCCAAGACTTGTAACCATCGCATCCTTAAGAAGACGCGGATTTACCCCCGAGTCCATCAAGATGTTCGTTGATATGTGCGGTATCAGCAAGGCTCAGTCAACAGCAGAGTATGCAATGCTTGAGTACTGCATAAGAGAAGATCTTAAGCTTAAGGCCAAGAGGATGATGGCTATTCTTGATCCCGTTAAGCTTATCATAGACAACTACCCCGAAGGCGAGACAGAGTACCTTGAGGTTGAGAACAACAAGGAAGTTCCCGAGATGGGTTCAAGAAAGATCCCCTTCGGCAAAGAGCTCTGGATCGAGAGAGAGGACTTCATGGAGGAGCCTCCAAAGAAGTACTTCCGTCTGTTCCCCGGCAACGA
Source organism: Butyrivibrio sp. FCS014 (assembly GCF_000526935.1). Lineage (GTDB taxonomy): Bacteria > Bacillota > Clostridia > Lachnospirales > Lachnospiraceae > Butyrivibrio. The sequence goes on from NZ_JAHA01000017.1 coordinate 8,507, forward strand.
GGTAAGACTGATGAACGCTTACTTTGTTACCTGCACAGACTTCAAGAAGGATGAGAACGGTGTTGTTACCGAGATTCACTGCACCTATGATCCCGAGACCAAGGGCGGCGACAGTGCCGACGGAAGAAAGGTAAAGGGAACCATCCACTGGGTTGCAGCAAAAGAGGCAGTGACAGCAGAGGTTCGTCTCTACGAGAACATCATTGACGAGGAGAAGGGCGTTTACAACGAGGACGGTTCACTTAACCTCAACCCTCACTCCATCACAGTGATCAAGGACGCCAAGCTTGAGCCTGAACTTGGAGAGGCTTCCTGCTACGACAAGTTCCAGTTTGTAAGAAACGGTTTCTTCTGCGTTGACAGCAAGGATTCCAAGCCGGGAGCACCGGTATTTAACAGAATTGTTTCCCTTAAGAGCTCTTTTGTATTACCTAAAAACTGATTTTTAAAGGAAGGTAAATATATGGCAGGCATTTTTTCGGGACTTGAAAAACTTGGACTTGGAAATATCGGAGGAGAGAATCTTTTTGAGGATCCTTCCAAGAAGACCGTTGAGGTCAAACAGGAAGCGCCCAAGAAGAAACTTCAGCTTGTAAATGAGCAGGATTACCTCTTTGACAAGAAGTATAAATGCCCCGTGTGCGATTCCGATTTTGAGGCCAAGACAGTCAGAAGCGGTAAGGTAAGGATGAAGAACGTGGATATAGATCTTCGCCCCGACTACGATGAACTGGATCAGAACAAGTATGATGTAATTGCCTGCCCGGTTTGCGGTTATGCAGCTCTTTCCAGATACTTCCCCAATCTGACCAAGTATCAGATCGAGGACATCAGGGTTAAGATCTGCATGAACTACCAGCAGATGGATTACCACGAGGATATCTATACTTATGAATATGCCAGAAAGCTGTATCAGCTGGCTCTTGCCAATGCCGTTGTCAAGAAGGCCAAGAACAGTGAGAAAGCATATATATGTCTTAAGACAGCATGGGTTATAAGAGGCGAGACACAGCGCCTTGATCCCGACGATGCCGATTACGGTCAGAAGAAGGCAGAGAACGATGCTCAGGAAAAAGAGCTTTTGAAGAATGCCCTTAACGGATTTATCATGTCAAGACAGACAGAGGAATTCCCCATTGCGGGCATGGATTCCACCACTTTGGATTATCTTCTTGCTGCGCTGGCTGTGGAGACCGACGAGAGAGAAGTTGCAAGTAAGATGATCTCCGAGATACTTACTTCGAGAGTTGCCAACAGCCGTATCAAGGATAAGGCAAGGTACCTTAAGGAGATCCTGGCAGAGAAAAACGGAGAAACAACCTGATATAAAGACAATAAAAAATCCCTCGCAGATACGATCTGCGAGGGATTTTAATTATCATCACTCTTTGTCTTCATCATCGAAGAACTCTTCTGAAGAATCGGGTTCTTCTTCTGCTTTTGCTTCATCATCTTTAGCGGATGTAATGTCAACGTAATTTCGTGAACCAAGTTTGATATCGGAAAGATCGAAATCATCGTCATCAAATTCGTCTAAATCATCGAAATCATCGTCATCAAAGTTGTCTGCAAGCTCATCCTCTCTCTTGCTGAGATAGTAATAAGCTCCGGCAGCGGCAGCTCCTACTGCGGCACAGAACAGAATAAACTTACCAAAACCCTTATTATTGGACATATTCAGCCCCCTCCTCTTTAAACGACTGAATTCATTTTAACTCAATTTTTCCGCAATTAAAAGCCCTGAGTATTAAATTTTGATAAATAACGGAAAACCGTTTGAAGAGGTTTTTCATAAATGATACACTAGATTTGGACCGCTGTAGTCAATATCGGTATTGTGGGGAGTTATATGAACGAAAGATTTTTTGAATTAAAGAAAGAAAAGCAGGACAGAATGATCAACGGAGCTCTGAAGGTCTTTTCCCAGTATGGATATCACCACGCCAGCACGGATGAGATCGTAAGGGAAGCCGGTATCAGTAAGGGACTTTTGTTCCACTACTTTGAGAGCAAAATAGGGCTGTATGCCTTTTTATACGACTATGCCACAAGGTTTGTGACCCTGGAGCTCACTGCCAATGTGGAGAAGAATGAGAACGGCTTTTTTGAACTGTACAAGCAGATACTCACTGCCAGGTCAGATGCCATGTCCCAGTATCCCAGGATCTTCCTGTTTCTGAAAAAAGCAGATGAGGAAACCGACGAGGCGGCAATAGCAGAGATCACGGAGAGGCGTGACAAGTACAGAAGGATAATGGAAGTCTTAAGAGACAGGGCGGATATTACCATTTTCGGAGACAGCATCGATTACCAGAAGATCTGGAATATTCTGGACTATACGGTGGAAGGTTTACTTATTAAGCATATAGGGAGCGAAAATTTCAGGTCAGAGCTCTTTTTGGAAGAAGCAAAGGAATATGTGGATCTCATCAAGGAGATGTCTGTAAAATAAGGAGGCGCGAATGAGCAAGTTCTTGGTAGCAGGTGTAACACAGATTGAGACTATTGTCAGAGTGGACAAGATACCCATAGGCTATGCTCCCCTCACAAGTGTAAATGATTCTATTTATACTGCGGTAGGAGGCGATGCTTACAATGAGTCTCTGGCTCTTGAGTGGCTTGGAGATGAGGTAAGCTTCATGTCCATTGTAGGCAGAAATCAGGACCTTAGTGTCATCAATCCGCCGGATCGGAAGATCACTCTTTCCACGGAGTACATTATCCCTCAGATGAGAGAGACTCCCACTGAGGTTGTGCTTTACGATAAGCAGAGGAAGCAGCAGATATTTGAGGATATCAAGGACCTTAGAGAGAACGTATACGATATGTCTATGGTACCGCCCATTGCCGAGGCCAGCGACATGTTGGTACTGGCCAACGCCAATTTCTGCAGGCCCTTTGCAAAGCTTGCCAAGGAGCACAAGAAACCCATTGCCGTTAATATCAGGAACTACAAGCCTGAAAAGGAAAAGTACAATACAGATTTCCTGGAACCCGCAAAGGTGCTGTATTTCAGTGATGACACACTGACCGAGGATCCTTACGATTTCATAAAGCGAATATCTGACACCTACGGAACAGAGATCATCATTTTGGGACAGGGCAGCGAGGGACTTATCCTCTTTGATAAGACCCAGGATCTTCGCGTTCACTACAACACCGTTAAGACCAACGAGGTTGTGAATACCATCGGTGCCGGAAACGCTCTGTTTGCATGCTTCCTTCACTATTACATGGAGAACGGCGACAGCGTAAATGCCATCAAGAATGCGCTCCTGTTTGCATCCTACAAGATCGGATACATGGGAACTTCCAACGGTTTCATGACCACGGATCAGCTGACCCAGTGGAGAAATCTTATATGGGGTATTAAGGATAATAATTTTACTTAATTTAAGAAACAGCGCAAACTTCACCTTGAAAAAAAACAGCGAAAATGTGGTAAAGTAGAACTACGGAAACGTTACCGGGAACGGCGACTAATTTCCGTAGTTTTTATTGCAGATCATAATAAATGTGATATAAGAAGTACGCTTTTATGAGGAGAGAGATTATGGCTAAACAGAAGAGTAAAAGAAGATGTGGAGTTTTAATGCCGGTATTTTCCCTGCCGTCCAAGTACGGTATCGGAACCTTTTCAAAAGAGGCATATGAGTTTGTGGACTTTTTGAAGGATGCGGGACAGAGCTACTGGCAGATCCTTCCCCTTGGTCCCACCAGCTACGGGGATTCTCCCTATCAGTCCTTCTCTACCTTTGCCGGAAACCCGTACTTCATAGATATTGAGGCACTGATAAATGACGGGCTTCTTACGGAGGCTGAGGCCGACAAATGCGATTTTGGAGGCTCCGAGGAGTATATAGACTACGAGAAGCAGTATAAGAGCAGACTTAAGCTTTTGAAAAAAGCCTATGACAGAAGAGAGGAAGTGGCTTCTTCAAAGAAGCTCATGAAGGAGTTTGAGGCCTTCAAGAAATCCAAAGACAATGACTGGCTGGCAGACTATTCTCTTTTCATGGCTCTTAAGAATGACAATTCCGGAAGAGCATGGAATACATGGGATGAGGGAATTAGGCTCAGAAAGCCCGCGGCTTTAAAGGCTGCCAGAGCCAAGTTTGCAGAGGAGATCGATTTCTACAGCTTCCTTCAGTATCTCTTTTCCGCCCAGTGGACAGCCCTTAAGTCCTATGCCAACGAGAAGGGAATCCGTATAGTTGGTGATATCCCGATCTATGTTGCCTTTGACAGCGCAGATACCTGGGCTAATCCACAGCTCTTTTTACTGGACAAGAAGAACACCCCCATTGATGTTGCAGGCTGCCCTCCCGATGCCTTCAGTGCTACAGGCCAGCTTTGGGGCAACCCTCTTTACAGATGGGATTATCACAAAGAGACAGGCTACAAGTGGTGGATGAAGAGAATCGCCCACTGCTACAAGCTCTACGATGTAATAAGGATCGACCATTTCAGAGGCTTTGATGAGTATTACGCTATTCCTTTCGGAAACCCCACTGCCGAGAATGGCGAGTGGAGAAAGGGCCCCGGTTACGATCTGTTTTGATACCATGAAGAAGGAACTTGGAGACAAGGAAGTTATCGCAGAGGACCTTGGATTCCTTACACCTTCTGTTATTAAGCTGGTTAAGAAGACCGGATTCCCCGGAATGAAGATCCTGCAGTTTGCCTTTGATTCAAGGGAGGAGAGTGACTATCTGCCTCACAACTATACTCCCAACTGCATTGTTTACACCGGAACTCACGACAACGAGACCACAAGAGGCTGGTTTGATCAGCTTCCCAGAAATGACAAGAAGTTTGCCAAAGAGTATCTTGGGCTTAAGAGCGGCAAGGACGCAGTATGGGCCTGCATAAGAGCATGCTTTGCAAGTGTTTCCGACACTGCCATCATCCCCATGCAGGATTACCTGGAGCTTCCCTCATACGCAAGGATCAACACTCCTTCAACCCTTGGAGGCAACTGGGTATGGAGAATGAAGAAGGACGCCCTGTCAAAAGAGCTGTCATCAAAAATGCACGATTTTGCAAGGATTTACGGTAGATTAAATGGCTGAGATAACAATTGTTGAGATAGCCAAGCGCTGCGGCGTAGGTGTCAGCACCGTTTCAAGAGCTATCAATAATCATTCGGATATCAATCCGGAGACCAAAAAGAGAATAATGGAGGTCATCAAGGAGACCGGCTACATTCCCAACAACAGCGCCAGGAACTTGAAGAGGACCGATGCCAAGTGCATCGCGGTGCTGGTAAAGGGTATTACCAACCCGTTCTTTGCTCCCATGATTGCTGTGGTTGAGGAAGAGATCGAGAAGATGAAATATGCCCTGGTCTTAAGGCACGTTGAGGCCTACGAGGACGAGGTGGATGTTGCTCTGGAACTTGAAAAAGAGAAGAGGCTTCGCGGCATCATCTTCATGGGAGGAAATGCAAGGCAGTCAGCCGACAGATTAAGGCAGCTGAATATCCCTGTGGTATTTGCCACCATCGGCTCCGATATTGCAGATGACCTTAACAAGAATGCCTACTCCACGGTATCTGTTGACGATGCCAAGGAGAGCCGCAGGCTGGTGGAGTACCTTATCGGCCTTGGGCATAAGAAGATAGCCATAATGACCGAGGGAAGCGAGACACCTTCGGTAGTACAGCTTCGTCTTAAAGGCTATCTGGAAGCGCTGAAGATAAACGGGATCGAGGTGAATGACAACCTCATAAGATATGTTGATAAGCAGATCTACACCATGCATAACGGCTACGAGACAGCCAGGGCTCTTATCGAATCCGGCGAGGAGTTCACAGCTCTGTACTGCATCTCCGACGTACTTGCCGTTGGTGCCCTCAGGGCTCTTGCCGATGCAGGCATTAGAGTTCCCGAGGATGTAAGTGTAGCGGGCTTCGACGGACAGGAGCTTGCAGAGTACTCGATTCCAAGGCTCACCACAATAAGACAGCCCCTTGCCGACATATCAAGAGAGACAGTACGCCTTCTCTTTGACATCATCGACAAGAAGAGCTATCACCGCCACATCATCTTCCCCGGCGACCTCATCAAGGGAGAGAGCACAAGGGAGATATAAGAGATACAGGTTAAGCCAAAAGAAAGAATTATTTTTGAAAAACATCATACAAACTTATTCCGGGCTGCGTCGTAGGCGTAGCCCATTTCTTTTAAGCTTTTTACGGCGTCTTCAAGTTCCGAATAAGGAACGTCCAGGCCTTCCGCCAGGCTTTCCAGGGAGCTGTAGTTGTCTCGAAGCTGAGTATTCATGTAGCTAAGTAAGATTACAGGATCCTGCGGTAACATAATTATGTTCCTCCTTATAATTAAAGTTTTCGCCCTGCCCAACACTTCATGGTGGATGTCGACCTCTCCCCACAATCACAATATATTGAAAAAAGTATAAACCAATACCCACGATGTTGAAAGGGTGCAATTTGTGGGTGTATAATTAGTGTGTAATATTATAAACATTTTATCGATAGATTGTAGTTTGAGGAATATAATGCAGCCTTCAATCGACATACATTGCCACATTATGCCGGGGGTTGACGATGGTTCCCGCGATCTGGAGATGAGTCTTCAAATGCTGCGGATTGCCGAGAAGAACGGCATTACCCACATGATTCTTACTCCTCATCACAAACCCATGCACCACAATGTCTCTCCTGCTCACAATGTGTCTTACAGAAAGAGCCTCCAGGAGGCCGCCAAAGAGAAGGGCATAAATGTAAAGCTCTTTTCCGGAAACGAGATTTACTATTGCGACGAGACCAGGGATCAGCTGGAGAGAGGGGAGATATGCTCCCTGGCAGGGTCCGATTATGTGCTGGTTGAGTTTCATCCCACCAATCAATACAAAGCAATACAGAATGCCATTTTTGAAGTACAATCGGCAGGATATATACCGATAATCGCCCATGTGGAGCGATACAGCGATGTGGTTTCCCACCCCGCCTTCGTGGAGGACATGATACATATGGGATGCTACATACAGGTTAACGCCTCCAGCGTAATGGGCAAATACGGATTTGGAATATCACATTTTACCAGGAAGCTTCTTAAGAAGGAACTGGTGCATTTTGTGGCCACGGATGCCCATGATACGGGCAGACGCGCTCCGGAACTTGCGGATTGCAGGAGCTTCGTGGAGCGCAAATTCGGGGAGGATTATGCGAAGGCTCTTTTTCTTGTAAATCCTGCCAATGTTATCAGAAATCAGATGATAGACTGACAGACGGGGAGTTACCCAATGGGAAACAAAAACGACATTATCGAAATTAATCTGGGGGAACTGTTTTCGGTACTTTTGGGAAGAGCATTCCTGATAATCAGCGCCGGCGTGTTCTTTGGGCTGGCAGGTCTTTTTATCAGCAAGTTTGTGATGCATCCCGTTTATGATTCCACCACAAAGATATACATCCTGAACAAGGAGGAGAACCAGACCGTCACCTATTCGGATGTGCAGATTTCCACCCAGCTGACCCAGGACTATGCGGAGCTTATAAAGAGCAGGTATGTTCTGGAGGAGGTTATCCAGAGACTTAACCTGGTGGATATGGGCTATGAGGATCTGGCAGATGTTCTTAAGGTTGATACTCCTTCGGACACCAGAATCGTGGCAATAACAGCCAGAGATGAGGATCCCCTGATGGCAATGCAGATAGCCAACTGCATCAGGGAGGTTGCCAGCGAACATATCACCAACGTTATGGATATTGACGCCATCAACGTTGCGGAAACCGCAAATGTTCCCACAAGAAAGTCAGGGCCCAGCGTTGCCAGGTGGACTGTTATAGCAGGTTTTCTCGGAGCACTTGCCATCGCATTTTTTGTTATCCTTGGCTATCTTCTTGATGACACCATAAAGAGCAACGACGATGTGGAGAGGTACCTTGGGCTCAGTACCCTGGCTCTTGTTCCTCTCACCACTGAGGAGACGGACAAAAAGAAATCCAGAAAAAAGTCCGATAAGAAAAAGAAGTAAACGGGAGGGCTTATGCAGAGCGCAAAGCTTCATTTCAGCCAATCTGAAAACAACTATCAGATAAAAGAAGCATATAAGACCCTTAGAAGTAACGTGGAATTCAGCGGACAGAATGTGAGGGTCATCTCGGTTACCAGCTGTACCCCGGGAGAAGGCAAGACTACCGTTGCCATGGCTCTGGCCAGGGCTTTTGCCGAAGCTGGGAAAAAGACTGTTCTGGTGGACGCGGATATGCGTAAGTCGGTACTTGTGGGAAGATACAGGACCGGCTCAGTCAGGCTCGGTCTTACCCATTGCCTTGTTGGAAGAGAGAGGCTCTCCAGTGTCATCTGCGAGACCGATACTCCCAACCTTTACGTTGTTTTTGCGGGACCTGTGCCGCCCAATCCCAGTGAGCTTTTGGGAGGCAGGATATTCGGCAAGGCTCTTGAGAATATGAAACAGGTATTTGACTATGTGATCATAGATACGCCGCCTCTTGGAAGTGTTATCGATGCGGCTGTTGTGGCCAAGCAGTGCGACGGCACCATTATGGTCATTGAGAGCAATGCCATCAGCTTCAGGTTTGCCCAGAGGGTCAAGGATCAGCTGGACAAGGCGGGAGCCAAGATGCTGGGAGTTGTCCCTCAATAAGGTGGACATCTCCGGAAAGGGCTATTATGGCCACTACGGCAGTTACTACGGCAAGTATTACGGGAAATACTATGGCAAATATTACGGTAAATACGGGGAGGACAATGCCGAAACTCCCTCCAGGCCCAAAACTCCGGAGCCGGGAACGGAACCTGACGATGACGACCTGGATGAGCTTAATTATCTTGCCGGAGTTACCAGAAAAGACTGAGTATTGGAGAGAAAAAAGTGAGAGGAAATCTTCTGGGGATATTTTTTTACCATACTGAGCGGCGTTCTCGTTGTCCTGATCGTGCTGGCTTACGGCAGGAGCGACAGGATAGCACCGGAATTCAGATTCTCAGCCCTTGAGCTGGTGTATGATTCACAGACCACGGACAGGCAGCTTAAGGAAGGCATTAACGCATATGATGCCAAGGACGGGGATCTTACCGGCCGCATTGTTGTGGAAAAGGTTGTTCTTAACAGAGATGCAGGCACGGCAGTCGTTTACTACGCAGTATCGGATCTTAGCGGGAACGTGACAAAGGAATCCAGAGTATTTTCCCGCTGATATCGAGGATCTTGAAAGTGACGGGGAAGTAGTCGAAGAAGAGGAAGAGCAGCTTCTTTTCCCTGAAATGAATTTGGAAAGTACGCAGGAAGATGCGGCCTCAGAGGCAAGCAGCGACTTGTAGGAGCTTAATATATGAGCAGAAAAGGCAGAGTTTTTCTCATCATATGGGCGAGCTTTATGACACTTATAGCACTGGGACTGGTTGGATTTGAGGCCTTCAGGCTTATTGGAAAGTCAAGCCTATCCACCAAATCAGCTACCACTGCGCCCATGATGGCTCAAAGTGAATATTATGCCGCAAGTACGGAGAGTTTCCGGAATCCGGCTGGGAGTCGGACTGGGGTCAGATATGACGGCAAGGTCTACGACTATAACGAGGACATCCACTACCTTTCTTGTCATGGGAATAGATAAGGATGATGAGACGGTCAAGAAGATGGAGGAAGGAACCAAGGGGTGGTCAGGCGGACTCTCTTTTCCTTCCTGGTGCTCAATCCCAAGAAACCGGTCCATAAAGATTGTTGGTATTAAACAGAAACTCCATGACGGATGTGGATATCTACGATGAGTACGGAAGATACCAGAATACTGTTGTTGCGCAGATCGCCACACAGCACGGCTTCGGAAACGGAATGGAGGAGAGCTGCAACTATCAGGTTAAGGCTGTTTCCAATATGTTCTATCAGCTTCCCATCCATGGTTATGCAGCCATCAACATGAGCGCTATCCCCATCATCAACGATGAGGTTGGCGGAGTTGATGTCCACTGTCCTTGAGGACCTTACAAAATGGGATAAAAAGCTGGTGAAGGGAACCCGGGTTCATCTCGAGGGCGAGGACGGCTTATGCCTACTTAAGAGCCAGGGATATGAGCAAATTTGCATCCAGTGATGAAAGGCTCGAGAGACAGAAGCAGTATATCACCGGATTTATCGAAGCTGCCAGAAAGACCGCAGCGGGAAAATCCCAATGCTGCAGTTGAGCTGTTCAGCGCCATCAGCAGTAAGACCGTGACAAATATTACCGCGGACGAGATCAGTTATCTTGCTCCGGATATTACAGGGTATTCTTTTGATTCTTCAAGCCTTCATATGATAGAGGGTGAAACCCGCAAGAATGGTGAGTTTGAAGAGTTTTTATGTGGATGAGGAGGGACCTGTTACAGGACAATAATCGAAGTTTTTTATGAAGAAATTGACAATGTGGGCTAAAGAAATGGGAAAAACATGTCGATATAAAAAACGTAAGCATGAATACCCTTAAATTCGGACTCGCTGTTTTTCTTATTCTTTACGGTTCTTACGGGCTGCGGTAAAGCGGCCGGAAAAGAGGCTTCGGCAGTTGCCGAGGGCGCCAGAGACGAGAGTGCGACCGATTCTCATGTGGACTTTGAAAAACTGAAAGAGGCTAACAGCGATATATTCGCATGGCTGTATCTGCCGGATACGGAGATCGATTATCCTGTGGTACAAAATTCGGGAGGGTGATGACTCTTTTTACCTGACCCATAATGTGTTACCGGCAGGGAGGATCCCAAAGGGGCAAATACATATTGAGGCCGCCAATCTGAAGGATATGTGCGATTTTCAACGAAGTTCTTCTGGGAAGCCGCTCCGGGAGGACGGGGACCATGTTCCGCGGGGCTTAATAAGTTCCTGGGACAGAGGGCCTATTTTGAAGGACCACAAATACATTTATGTTTACACCGAAGGGAATGCCCTTATTTACTATGTTTTCGCTGGCTTACAGCAGAGAGGACAAAAAAGGCTTTGCAGCAGTACGATTTTTCCTACGCCAAGGGATGGCCGGGAGTTTTTGGGATGAGATCTTCTCTTCCCAAGGACCATGAACAGAAAAACATCAGGAAGCGGCTGGGAAAGGAGCTGTGGAAGTGGAGAACTTCCTCATAACACTGTCCACTCGGAATAACGATGATCCCTCCAAACAGACTGTGGTTATCGGATGTCTTGTGGGAGATGTTCGCGGGGAGATTGACAGGTACATTGATTATTCAGACCCGGAAGACGAATAATTACAAATAATAAAGAGTATGGAGGCGCAAAAAATGAAAAAGATTCTAGCTCTGGTACTTGCATCTGTAATCATGGTTTCAACATCTATAAGCGCATATGCCGCTGAACAGGAACTGGAGGGCTCACGCAGTGTTACTGCCGAGGACATCGAGAAGCTCCAGAATGAGATCGATCAGCTCACCGGAGAGATCAAGAACCTCACCAAGGCTGTTCAGGCAGCCATGAACAAAGGCGGCGGTGGCGGCGGACGCGGAACGGGAACGCCTTCTCCTTCAG
>NZ_JAHA01000018.1 GCF_000526935.1 Butyrivibrio sp. FCS014
TGTCGGTGCTTCAGCACCTCTCATTAGATATAGTTCATCAGTGAAGTCTGGCTGATCTTGCCTGTCGCCATGAGGCTGGCCTCATAGGTAATCTGAGCTGTGGTGAGCTGTGTTGCTGCCTCTGCAAGGTCGATGTCCTCGTTGTCGGACTGCAATGTCTTAAAGGTTGTGGTCTGATCCATAAGGCGGGAATTGATAAGATCGAGTCTCTTCGTTCTTGTGCCGTTGTCGGTAACTGCGATGTTGGCTACATCCAATGACTTCTGCATGGACGTGATCTTGTGCTCGAATTCCTGCTGGAGCTCTTCTCTGAGGTAGTCATATGCCTTCTGCGCTGAGGCAAGTTCCTGGCCGACTTTGAGCTTTTGGTCCTCTCCAACAGCTCTGCTTCCTTTTTATCCTTCAGAGTCTTTATAATTGTGGCCAGCTGCTGAAGTTCGCCCAGCATCTTTGAAAAGGTCATCCACATCTCTTTTCACATTTGTGGTGAAAACCGTGTCTGCCGTTGTGTTTACCACTACCGACTGTGCGAAGCCCACATCGTAAGCTATATCATGGTTCGCTGTTCCCTTTGTTGTACAGGATTCTTTTCCGTTCTCATCTATATATAATTGGTTGAGAACAGGTTCTTCGGGTCTGATGTCACCCTTTATCCACTCCTTCTTGTCGTAAACCACGTCGATGCTGTTGGCATTGATGATATTGGAAGGGTGGAGAGCTTTGTCCCTGAGTTCCTTGTTAAGGAGCACCTCGCCGGTTGCTGCGTTGAGGTATGCCCCTCATTCCGGTGGGATTGTTGTAAAGATCCTCGTAGGCATCGTCAATCTGCTGCTCGGTACTGGTTATATATAAAATGTGCTCCTCGTCCATCACAAGCGTTGTTTTATATATAAGAGGAATGTACGCTGCCGTTTCCTGTGAGGCTGAACCACCTGATTGCTGTAGGTGCCGTCGCCGTTATCAGTAGCAATGTTGTTCTTCACTGTCATCGTTCCGTCACTGTTCACCGTAGGCAAAAATATCCCTCGCGGCTAAGACTCATGGAGTAGCTCTGTCCGATTGCGGGGAAGAAGCGGTACCTCAAGAGGCGGGATCTGTCCATCCCTCAGTGGTGTAGGTAACTGTGGAAACCTGCCTGTTAACGATCTCGGTGTTTGCCGACTGGATAACTGAAGGGCTCTTTGTTCTCTTATTGTCATCAAAAAGACCTTCCGATGTAAGGTAAAATTCGTAAGTCTTTCCGTTTTACGGCGTCGATTCCGGTGATATTGTAGGTGGCCGTCACCATTCTTAAGTGGCCTTGTAGGTGATACCTCGCTTGTAACCTGGAAGTCGGTTGCCGGTGAGTTGATGGGGCAGTGCCACGTATCTTGTTAACGCCATCTTCATCCTGAAGGTAAGGTCAATGGTGGGCTTTGTGGTGGAAACGCTGCTGGTTGCAGGCTGGCTTCATGTCCTGTCTGAACTTGAGCTCAACCTCGCTGCCCTCGCCGTATCTGTAATTTAAGTTGTCATAGGAGAGGCGGATCCTTCCTACTGTGGTTTCAATGATCTGACTTTCCAGTGTTGCTGAGGAATTGTCATTTAAGATAGTGGAAGAATCAAGAAGGTGCTTGCCTACAATTCTGCTGGAGGTGCTAACAGCCCCTGCGGTGAACTCATCGTTGATATCTCTGTAATCGGCAGTGGAGGCCTTCTCGAAGGTCAGTGCCGTGTCTGTTCTGTATCCGGTAAAGATATATCGTCCTGCGTAGTCCACATTTCCTGTAGCGTAGTACTCATCTGAAAGAGCGTCCATCTGGGAAATAATGGTGGAAAGATCATCAGAGTAAGGTCCTTGTTGGCGCCCTTGGTTGCCTGTTTTACGCAGTCAGTAAGAACGGATGTCACCGTTGAGAGCGCATCCGCAGTTACTTCCAGCCAGCTCTGAGCATCCTTGGCGTTCTTCTCGTAGTACTGAGACAGCTGTGTAACGTTGCTGCGAAGCCTCAGAGCTCTTATGGCAATAACAGGATCATCGGAGGGCCTCGTTTATCTTTTTTCCCGTGGGCCATCATGGTGTTGAGCTGGTCCTCCGTAACCTTGTTGTTATTTATATTGTACAGTGAATTGTTCTGCATGATCTTGTTGGTGATGCGCATTTAAAGCTCCTTTCACAAGGTAGTTCCGCTCTCGCTTTGCTCGCCGGAACAAACTTCGATCACGAAAATCAGAGATTATCTATCTCAGTTTAGGAAAAGGGACAGTCCATTGTCCCGAAAAAAAGCGCATCCGTGCAGATTATTAGATTTTCAAAATATATTATCGGACCATTACACTCCGGTCTGAAGTATCAATCTGTCATAAATTTCCGTAAGTGTCTGGATCATCTTTGATGAAAGTGTATATGCGTTCTGGTATTTAACCAGGTTAGCGGCTTCTTCGTCCTCATCGACGCCGGCATCTGACAGTCTCTGATTCTTGATGGTGTTCTCCAAAGAAGTGTAGGTCTCTTCAAGAGTATTGGAATTGCTCTTGTTCAGGGCCACATCACCAAGTACCTTGGTCAGGAATTCACCTGAAGATGCTCCTCTGAAAAATCTTCAGTGTATCAAGCATGTTCTTGAGGCTCTTTAAGTTGCCAAAACTCGACTCACCCTCGGTGAGATCGGCCTTGGTTGCCAGCCTGTCGGAATTATCAAGAACAACCGAGTTCACTGTAAAGTTCCCGCCTTTGAGGAAGTAGTAGCCCTTGTACTCTGAAAGAGAAGTCAGCTGCTCGTAGCTGTACTCTGCGGCTGAGTTTGTATCCATGGCACCGGTCAAAAAGATTCACGCCCTGGAGGGAGTCTGAGGTGTAACCCGTTACCATGATCTTGTTCACTTCCTCTGAGAAGTGTCTGATCCACTCATTCATCTGCTCCATGTAATATGGTATTCCCTGATAGCTGTTGGCATAGCCGATGGACACGTTGGTTCCGGGATCGGGAATACTGGAGATGTTCTCGGGATTTAATCTGAACTCGTAGGTGGACTCTCCGTTGTAGCCCCAGCTGTCATACTTGTAATACTTGGCGCCGATCTTGATGGAACCTTCTGCAGGAAGAGTACACTTTGCCATATCCTGGAGATATGAATCCGTAACATTTACGGTAACAACAACTGTACCGTCAGTCTTCTGCTCAACGCCGCCTGCAGGGCATTTGCCGTGGAAGTACTGATTGTTGTTTCCGTCTCTCAAAGCCAGAAGCCCCTGAAGCTCGCCGCCTATGAGCTTTGAATCCAGTGAGAAGTTTGCAAGCTCTGCTACGTTATCTCCGTCTCTGTAGTTGCTTCCTGCCCACTTTATATCGAAAAGTCCGTTGATGTCGTTCTGATTGGTGGGAGCGCCTTCTGCTCTTGAAACGCAGATCATCTGCTTGAATTCGTAGGTATCAACCAGCTCATAGCCGCCCGCAACCCACACCTGGAACCTTGTGGCGCCGGTATTTCTGTCGGGCTGGGTCTCGTCGATGATGGGAGATTCCTTGGTCTCAACCGAAACAATCTTAGACAGGTCGTCCACCAGCATATCTCTTTTGTCTCTGAGTTCGTTGGCGACAGTGCCTGTCATCTCGATTATGTTGATCTGTTTATTTATTGAAGCTATCTCTTTTGCCATTGAGGTTACTCTGTCGGCGCAAAGCTTAACCTCAGAGTTTATGTCGGACTGAAGGCCCTGAATGCTGTCGTATACGTTGTTGAAATACTCGGTAACACTCTTTAAGCTGGACATGAAGGCTGACTTGGTCTCGGTTGTGCCGGCAGCTGTCATCACTGGACTCCATTGCTGCTTCCATCTTATTGAAAAGAGATGAGAATCCGGTAGTTCCGTCGTCGTTCAGGTAGTCCTCGATAAGTCCGTTGTAGTAGTTCTTCTGGGAAACCTCCCCGAGGAGTGTCTCGTTATTCCTGAACTTTACATCGTAGAAGCTGTCCCTCACTCTCTCAATCGCAAGGGTATCAACGCCTGCTCCGGCGCAGCCGTAGGTGGCAAAGACCCTGAGGGCATCTGTCGCCTCCTGCTTCACCTGCTGCCTGCTGTAGCCATCGGTGTTGGCATTGGATATGTTGTTGGCTGTGGTGTTAAGAGCTGCATTTGCTGCCCTAAGTCCCGATGCTGCGATGTTCAGTCCAAAGAATTGTGATACCATATCTTTTTTCTCCTTATGCTTTGGGGCTATTTTATGCTCCCAAAGTAGATACAAGGTGTTCAAGCATTTCACTTACTACATTTATATATCGGCTTGAGGCGTTGTAAGCATTCTGGAACATGATCATGAATTCAAGTTCCTCGTCGCTTGATACTCCGACGATCTGCTCTCTGGCGGATTCAACGGAGGAAACTGTCTGTTCCTGTGCCTCCTTTATGCTCTTATAAACATCACCGGAGTTGGCTACCTGTGAAACCAGGCTGTTGTAATAGGTAATGAAGCTGTTCTTGGTGGTGACGTTGGGGTTGAGCACATATGTCTCTTTTGTAAAAGCTTCTTTGATCTTAGTGGTTGTTGCGTTGTCTTCGCTTCCGTCTATTGTTCTGAAGGTGAAGAGAGTAGGCTCCTGGATCATCAGCGGGTTCACCTGGGAGTTCTTGATGGTGAAGCCTGTGGGAATCTCACCTGCCGGATACTTAACATTGCCGCCCTCATCCTTACCTATGTTGTAGATAAGTCTGTCTGTGGGGTTGGCGCAAACAAAGAGGGTAAAATCGGAAGCGGCGCCCTTTGTGGGATCCAGTGTTGCGGGATTACTCTCTGCCATGGTCATGATGTCGTTGATGGCTGTCATCATGTTGTGTACCATGTTGTCAAACTCGGCCTGAATATTCATGATGACTGACTGGGAAATCCTATCGCTGTAGTGCTGAGGATCCTCCATGATGTCATGGTAGGTTGCCTGGTGATCACCTCTTGCAAGGAGCACTGATTTAAGCTTGCCGATGTCGGTGTTGGTAACTGTTGACACAGGCTGTGACAGGTCAAAAACATGCGCACCCTTGATAGAAACAACTTCTTTTGTTCCGTTGGGCTTGATCTCTGTAACTGCTGCGTATTCCCAGTAAGGTGTTGCATAACCGGCAGCTGTTCCGCCGTCATCTTCCGATAAGCTTGTATCTATTGCCATATGGTTGACATGATCGGAAGTTACAAATGATGATCCTTCAAAAAGAACCAGCACATTTCCGAAAGTGTCTTCCTGATAATCTATTCTTCCGTATTCAGCCAGCTTATCAAGAAGGAGGTTTCTCTCATCTCGAAGGTCGTTGGCCTTTTCCTGTTTGCCGGACTCAATGTCAACAATGTCATGATTGAGCTGCTGTATTCTGTCGCCGTACTTGTTGATGTTATCCACCATATCTTTTACCGTGGAATCAAGGTTCTCCTGGTAATCGGTAAGTCCGTCGTATACGCTCTTAGCTCTTGTCAAAAACTCGTTTGCTCTTGTTACGAAGGAACTCTGTGTAACGGCTGAGCACGGATCTTTTGCCAGCTCCTGAACGGAAACCCAGAGGTTATTCATGGACTGGGCGAATTCCGATCCGTTAAGCTCCTGCAGCTGATCCTCAATCTCCTCAATGGCCTTCAGGGAAACATCATAAAAGGCACCTCTTCCGGTCTCTGTCCTGTAGGAGAGATCCAGGAAGGTGCTTCTTACCTGCTTACAATTATTGTAGTTAACGCCGGTTCCTATCTGCTTAAGGGCGATGGTGTTGTATTTTCTTTCTATGGTCTGATATGCCCTGGTTCCCTGGGAAACCTGCTGCCTTGTATAACCTGTGGTATCAAGGTTCGCCATGTTGTGGGCCGTGGTGTTCAGGGCGTTCTGGGAAACCGTCAGTCCTGAAGCTCCCACATATAAGTTGGCCATGAGTGACATGTTGATGGTCCTCCTATATATAAGTGCGCGATGCGGATTGCTCCGCTGCGCTCCCGCTAAAAATGGGTATAAAAAAGACACTACCGCGATTCTACGGTATTCACCCGGGTGGATTATCTACATGCATCCGTACCACTTTGAAAGTGGTACGTTACTGCTTTGCATCAAACCCGCCCGATGTGTAACCTAAACATTCGCCTGTAGTGCCTGCAGCTCTTGAGTAATTCGCCGTCTGTGGAGCCATTTTAGCCGCCTGGATGATGTTCATTTCGAACTGAACCATCTCTAAGGAACTTTCCAGTAACTGCTGGTTCTGTCCGTTTACACGTCTGACATTGTCCGCAACGCCAACGAGCCTATCGCGTTGGAATGCCAGTTTCTTCTGATCCACAGGTCTTTTGTCCAATATCTGGATCAGCTCGGTCAGTTTCAATGAATTAACATCCTTGTTAAGTACATTCGCAATATCCTTCATGGCTGTTTCGCGCTGTTTCTCCAGCCCCTGGATACCGCCGATTATGCACTGCTCCTCATCCGTGATTTCTGCAAGTGCCTCAAGATCACCTTTGATGATAATGGTTGTCTTGCGGCTCGATAATCCCAGTAATTTCTCGTATAATGTGCATTCCTGGTCAAGTATTTCAACCAGATTCTCGACTAAACTAGCCACTGAGATCATCCTCCTGTATTAAATTGATGCTGCTTTAGAAAAGCTCGTCGTATTTTGCCAGTAACTTATCAGCAAAAGCCTCTCCACTCACATCATAAGTACCATTTTTAATAGCAGCTTTTAACGATGCAACCTTATCTTCCCTGATGTCGGGTGCATTGTTCACAGCCTGTTTGGCAACCTGGATATCTTTTCCAATCGAAGAGAACGATACTGTATCACGTACATCACCGGTCTTCTTTGCTGCCTGTGGTTTGCTTATTTTGCTGTTTGAGTAAATCTGCTGAACCTGACTGTATGCTTCTATTCGCATATCTTTTCCTCCTTCCCTGGAAGATTTTTGTTTTCTACTACATTTATCGGTAGATGTCTTCATTACTTTAGCTTTTTCCGAAAAGTTTTCCCCAAAACCTTCGGGCCTTAAATAATGATCAAAAAACTTTCAGGGCGTATATTAAAATGTTATCAGTTACGCTTGTTTCCTTACAATTCCGGGCTTTTTCATTCTGCCCATTCGTTCCGTCGTTAAATATATCGACCCTTTCTTGAAAAACTTTAGAGCATTTTTTATTTTTTTTTAAGATTTTGTGGCTTCGCGTTTTCGAGTCTTGGCTCTGAACATCCGGATTAAAATGTCAGAATATTTAGTCTTTTCATTTTGATGTCATGAGGAAAAAGAGCTGTGCCGATATATATTCTGACAGCTAGGGAAAGCATGGATCTTCATGGATGAGAAATCTTCATCATACGTGAAGGTTCATTTTTTTGTGCCATGGACCTTCGCAGAAAGATAAGGAGGTACCATGAAAATTGCACAAAGTAACGTAAATCTGGTCTCCAACCGGACCTACTATGAGGAGAACACCGTGACCATCCAAAGCGGAGTGGTGACCCGGGGTTCCTTTATGGACAGTCTGATAGACCAGGAAAAAAAGCTGGATTCTGTCGATATCACAGAAACCGGCCGGGGTGATCTGCCCCTTAGCAGTGAAAGCTACACGTCGCTGAAACCCTCAAAGTCCGATTACCTCTCTCCCGTGGAATCGTCTTTGGAGGAACAGATCGCCAATCTTCGGGCAACGCTCCTGGAGCGGATCCTGAGGCTCTTGCAGTTCCTTGACGGAGGCAGGAGCAAACGAGGCTATCAGGGTACCCTGGAGAACACCGCTAATATGCTGAGTGGCGGCTCCTTTGTCCGTACTACCACGATAACTGCGGTCCACATGGAGGAGGAGTCCACCACCTTTTCAGGAAGCGGCACTGCCCTCACTGAAGACGGCCGGGTCATTGACTTCGGGGTTCAGTTCTCAATGTCCAGGCGCCTGTGCGAATATGCCGGCATTAGCATGAGCTCTGCGGTTAACCTCATCGATCCACTGGTGATCAATGTTGATTCAGGGGTGACCCACATCAGCGACCAGTCCTTCTACTTTGACCTGGACTGCGACGGCGTTGATGAGAAAGTCTCAAACCTTGGCGCCGGCAGCGGATTCCTTGCTTATGACCGAAACGGCGACGGCAGGATCGGGGACGGATCGGAGCTCTTTGGAACAAAGAGCGGCAACGGCTTCGAGGACCTTCGCGGGTACGATGGCGACGGTAACGGCTGGATCGATGAGAGCGACGAAATCTACGATCAGCTCCGTGTCTGGCTCCGGGGCGAAGACGGCACCGATACACTGCTTAGCCTCAAGGAAGCCGACGTAGGCGCCATCTATCTTGGCAGCGCCGAAACGCAGTTTAGTCACTTCGGCGGATTTGGCGGCGTTAATGGCCTTGGCGGATTCGACGGATCAGGTCTTGGCGACGCAGGCGCAGGTGGTCTTATCGGCGCAGGGGCTGCTGATTTCAGAGTCACCGGCGTGACCCGCTCCTCCGGCATCTTCCTGAAGGAGAGCGGTGGCGTTGGCACCGTCCAGCAGGTAGACCTTGCCGCACTGTAAACCGATGTGTCATTATCTCAACCATATGCTTATTTACACGATTTCTTAATTAAAAAACGCCCTATTTACAAAAGTGTTTCTATTGTACAAATGAGAATTGTTTTTTTCTTGTGTTGGAAGTGATTAGGCGCTGTATGCCGAGGGATATGTGAATTGAGTCCTCTCCGACGCAAAGCATTCTACAAGCTGATTGAGTCGGTAAAATATCCCAAAAACTTGACGCTATATCGACAAATAGCCTGTTTGAGCACTTGATTATCGTGATAGCGTTTGTGTTTCGTGAATTCTTTACATTATTTCGCAAATATCACCGACGCAAAACTCCATAACAGACAAATGCGTCGGAAGTGCCGTTGCCGAAATCATCGAAATCTTGTAAGTCCTCAGCATATATCCAATTACGCAATCTGAGAATCAGTCTATACCAGCCATAATTATCATCAACACAAATGTAAAAGGGAATTTAAAACACTCCCCACCATTCAAGCTTAATATCATGAGTGGTGGGGAGTGTTATGTCTTTTCCCAAATAAAACTAATTATAAATTGCAACTAATATATTCCTGTTACTTCGTTACCGCATTGCTGACAAAAGGGAATTTAATCACCAGGTCCTTATCCATTTCCATCATCATTAAAAAACGACTGGCAATTCCCGAAGGCTTATTTGTCCCGGCCTCCCAGGCCTCGACAGTTTTGCATGACACGCCAAGGTAACTGGCAAATATCTTCTGAGACATTCCCGTAGTATTTCGTATGCGTTTTACATCATCAGCTGCATATGTCTTAATTGGTTCCACAACTACTTTATGGCGCTTCAGAATAGGCTTTTCGCTTACAGAATCCTCAATTGCTTCATTGAGTCCCGTCATTATACTTGCATAAACACTCTTCTTATTCATCTCGTTTACCTCCCAGATTTCTCTCCAATGCCTCAATCATCTTTTTGATATCACGCCTTTCCTGCATAGAAAGATTATCTTTTTCATTCTTCCCATATACAGTTATCAAATATACCGTTTCTGCAATTAGAAAATCAACATAGCATACTCGCGCACTTTTACTTTTTCCTCTGTTATTCATAGCTATCCGAGCTTTCCTAAGGCTACCGGTGCCTTTAATAACAGGATACTTTTTCGGATCCTTCATTATTTCATTCTCTAACCAGCGTAGATCCTCATCATCAAACCCAAGCCTGTCCCAATTATTTGAAAACTCATTGGTCTGTATAAATGTTCTTGTCATATTCCTCCTGGTATCATTATTGTAATGCCCCATTCAATAGGGTGTCAATCTTTGTTGGTGATTCCGCCAAGTGGGATTGCAGCGGTTGCTCCGATCGGAGCAGACTTAAACAGAATAACAGACAAATCTTAAGATTTACCGTCAAAATTTCTTAAGATTTCTAAAGAATTATTGCACAAAAGCGGCAGCTGCGAGTATAAATCGCAGCTGCCGCTTTTATAGCTATTAACCTACCTGTTTAGTTCACTAACCGGTCCCGTAGCCTTGTGGTTTCTGATAATACCGTCGATCTCATTCAGGTCGCTGGCGGGAAGATCTCCCGGGATCGTGTTCTTCACACTGGATGTGGCATTGCCGTATTCCAGAGCCTTCTCAACATCATTGTATTTAAGAAGTCCGTATAAAACGCCGGAAACATAGGCATCCCCGGAGCCAATCCTGTCGATGACATCGATGTCTTTGTAGGGCTCCTCAGTGAAAAGCTTATCCTGCGCGGCATCGTAGATGGTTGACGTAAAGTTGTGCTTCCTGGGACTTATGACCTCACGCTGAGTCGTGCAAACCACCTTGATGGGATACTCGGTGGTGTAGCTCTTCATGATGTCCGCCAGAGTTTCCTCCTTCTGCATCATGCGCCTCGAAGTCTCCTCAGACACAAAGAGAACGTCCACGTACGGCAGAATTTTCTTTATGGCTGCCCTGGCCTCTTCTTCGCTCCAGAGGTTCGCCCTGTAGTTGCAGTCAAAAGAAACAGTGGCTCCCCCCTCCTTGAACCGTCTTATCATCTCAGTGGTCACTTCGCAGGTGTTCCTGTTAAGGGCCAGGGTTATTCCGCTGGTGTGGAACATCCTCGTGGAAGTGAACATGCTCTGTGGCAGTTCATCCAGGGAGATCCTGGTGATGGATGAGTTTTTTCTGTCATAGACAATTGAAGGCTTTCTTGGTGCCGCACCGTTTTCATAATAGTAGATGCCAAGCCTTGCATCATCGGAATCATCATATATAAGGTAGTCGTCGGATACTCCCTCGAACCTGATCCTGTTCTTGATGAAAGTCCCCAGAGCGTTCCGGGGAATCCTTGAGATCACGCCGGTTCTCAGTCCCAGAAGTGCAACGCCCGAAGCAACATTAAACTCGGAGCCGCCGGCTCTTTTGTCAAAAATATCTCCTCTGGTCATGCGCTCATAATTGGGCGGAGAAAGTCTGAGCATGATCTCTCCAAAGGTCAGCAGATCGAATTTACTCTCACACATGGCAGGTCCCCCTTTATTCCGGTGAAAAAATACTGTGGCTTCCATCGACACATTGTCGAAAGTCTTTTGTACTCTCATCTTATAATATAGGATATTCATGTGTAAGAGCTTACATTTGCTTCATTGTGGAATATCTTGAACACACTCATTCAGTTTACCCAGGGTCTTTCTATCAGGTTTTGCTTTCCTGAAAGTTTCCAGATACTTTTTAATGATCGCTATGAACGGTCTTGGCATCATATTTTCCGGTCTTGTGCAATCGAGTAGGCTGACTCCTACTCGATTCTGCACACAGACATTCCGCACTTCGTGCTCCATGTCCTTACGACCGGCAAATGAATTTGTATGCAAGCATCCATTCGCTTGCCGGTCTTGTGCAACAAAAAACAGGCGCGACCGAGTGGCCACGCCTGTCTGATATACGTTTGAGCAATTATATTATTTGAAAGATCAAAGACCGATTCTGCCCTGTACCTTGTCGTTCACAACATAGTATGCAGCGTCTTCCTCAGGCTTTACATAGATGCTGAGCTTTGTGATCTCATCTACGTTTCCACCCATCTCATACTGGTAGTTGTTCTTAGCGTTCTGAACAAGCTCGTCATAAGAGATGTGCTTGTATGAATACTGAAGCTCGATGTTAGCTGTAACTGCTGCTTCCTTGGGAGCTGCTGCCTTCTTAGCAGGTGCTGCCTTCTTAGCGGGAGCTTTCTTAGCTGCTGTAGCCTTCTTAGCTGCAGGCTTCTTAGCCTCTGCCTTTTTAACTTCTTCCTTTTTAACTTCTTCCTTCTTAGGCTCTGCCTTCTTAGCGGGAGCTGCCTTCTTAGCAGGTGCTGCCTTCTTGGCGGGAGCTTTCTTAGCTGCTGTAGCCTTCTTAGCCTCTGCCTTAACCTCAGCCTTCTTCTCTTCTGCCTTTACTACGGGTGCTGCAGCCTTAGCTTCTGCAGCAACGGGGGTCTTAATAGTTGCAACAGGCTTAGCTACCTCTGTCTTTTTAATCTCAGCCATTTCTTGTTTTCCTCCTCAAAATCACATTGGATTTATGTAACTCGTTAAAACAATAAAGTGATTACGGAATAGAGTTTACACTCATTAACTTCCCTTGTCAACGCATTCTCTGAGCCGATATCAAAATTAATCCAAGCTCCATGCGGTATAAAAGGTTATCAGTGTCAGCGAGAACAGTATTCCTGCGAAAATATCGGTCAGCCAATGCACACCGGCAAACAATCTGGCGGCTACGCCGACTACTATCACTGCAAATGCAGCAATCTTCAGCACTTTGAAGACTGTGGGATTCTTGATGAGTCTTTTCCATGCAGGGATTGCACTGCCCAGGACGCTGCAGATTATAAGTGTATGAGTTGAAGGATAGGATGTTTCAAGCTCTGTTTCTCCGGGCTGAAGCACGGGTCTGTAGTTGATGGGAATCTTGCCGAAGACAACATAGATGACTGCCACTACGACATAAAGAATTCCCAGGCCGATGATGACCTTTCCAACCTTGCTAAGGCTCTTTTCCCTGATGAGCTTGTAGATGCCCAGTATTGCAAAAGATGCCACTACTGCAAAAGCAACCACCATTGCCACATCGGAGATGGTGTCGAAAAGGCTGTTGTAGCCGAACCTTCCGGCGAAAGCGCCGTTGAGGCTTGCAAAGCCAACTACTGTATTGTCGGGGCCGATGGCCTGGCGGTCAACGACTGTGGCCAGCACTGAGAAAATTACGGTTATCGCAAGAAGTGCCAATGGCCTGATGTAATTTTTGATTTTTGTTTCCATTTCTTTTCCCTCTATATTTATATGATTTTCTTTGTATATGAATTTAGGATTGCTGGTAGGAGCTTGCAATCCTATGTGTTTGCCCTGCGTATACGGTCTTGGCCTCTGTTTATCTACAGCGAAATTGTTACCTGCCGTATACTTCGCTCACGAATTTGCGGAGCTGAACCATGGCACGCTCCACTTTTTCCGTATCGATGCAGTAAGCCATGCGGAAGAAGCCGGGGGCTCCGAATCCATCGGTGGGCACGAAAATCAGGTCGTAGTCCTTGGCTTTTTTACAGAACTCGATGGAGCTCTCTTCGAGAGCCTTGGGCATGATGTAGAAGGTTCCGCCGGGCCTGACCACAGTGAAACCAAGGTCGATCAGGGTATCGTAAATGATGTTCATGTTGGTCTCGTATACTGACAAGTCTGCGGTCTCATTGCAAACTGCAGCCACTGCCTGCTGAATGATGGACGGCGGGCAGTTGTGGCCGGTGCCTCTGGAAATCTGGCCGCACATGGGAACTATGACATCAGCGCCCTCGCAGGCGGGATTTACAGCGACGTAGCCGATTCTTTCTCCGGGAAGTGACAGGGACTTGGAGAAGGAATAGCAGCTCAAGGTGTTGTCGTAAAACTTGGAAACGTAGGGTGCGTCTGCGCCTTTGAATACAATCTCTCTGTAGGGCTCGTCGGAAAGCAGGAAAATGGCATGTCCGTAATCCTGAGATTTGTCAGTTAGGATCGCTGCCAGCTTTTTGAGGGTCTCCGTTGAATATGCAACGCCTGACGGGTTGTTTGGAGTATTGATAAGAACCGCCATGACATTGGGATTCAGCATCTCCAGGAACTTGTCGAAGTTGATCTGGAAAGTCTCTGTATCAGCAGGAACCACGGAAAGCTTAAGGCCTGCGCCTGTAATGTACGGGCCGTACTCAGGGAAGTAGGGCGCAAATGTAAGCACCTCATCTCCGGGCTTTGTCACCGCGCGAACTGCGTGGGAGATGGCGCCGGCCGCTCCTGTTGTGGGGAAGATATGCTCCGGTCCGTAGTTCATGTCAAAACGTCTATTCAGAGACTCTGCTATCTTTTCCTTATATAATGGGTTGCCAAGGCTGGGGGTGTATCCATGAAGTGTCATGGTGTCCTCTTCCTGAAGCAGTCTTATCATCTCATCCGTAAAGGACTTTGGCACTTCAACACTGGGATTTCCGAGGCTGAAGTCAAAGACGTTTTCATATCCTATTTCCTTGCCGCGGGCTGTAGCATATTCAGACAGTTCGCGGATCACGGATTTTGCGCCAAGCATGTTCTTATAGGTTTCGTTAATCATTGTGCTCCTCCGGATTATTTATAGTATAGGCTGCGGATCGCAGGTGTGGCAGTAAGTTACCGCCCCGGCAGTTGTCTCCGGGTGGCCGGTGCTGTGTCTTCCTGTGATGCGCAGGCTTAGTCATGTATCTGTATGATTATAGCACAATGTTTAACAGTTTACATCATTAAAGTGGCATGTGAATCGGGGAGTGGTTAGATGAATGGCGACGCGGGATGATTATGAATTGTCTGCTTTGATATATTCTATTTTAATAGGTGCTCTTCTATTGTGTTTTTGTATGATGAGAAATCAAAATGATGGTCTTCGTCTTCGAAGGTCATGATGAGTTTTTTCCCTTGGATGATACCTGCGGACTCATATTGCCTAAGCTTCCAGAAGAAATCCCTGTCCCGGTATTCAGGATCCCCCATCCGGCCGAAGTGCTCATAATAAATGACCTTTCTGCGTTTGACATTCAGGCAGGTGAAATCCGGGTAGATAGTGATGTTGTTGGGAAGCGTGAGTGGTGCTTCGTACTTGTATGGAATACCCAGAATCTTAAGATTGTCTGCGATAATGACCTCTGATTTTGAGCGAACCTTCTCTCCATTGGCTGTGGTCTGATCCTTGTTCTCTGGGTGCTTGAGATTTGGCTCATAAGGAATGGCGAGCCACTTTTGGACGAATTCTTCGTCGCTCATTATGTAAGGCGTTGTCAGCTGCTGCCTGATCTCGTTTTGAGCTTCGAAGACCGCTTGGGATGAGTTGATTTCATATTCCTTTATCAGCTCGCTGATCATGTCCAGTTTTGGCGCGATCGTCTTTATGAATTTGCCGGCATAGGCCTTCTGCGCCAGGGCTTTGGCTATTGATAGCTTGTCTTTGGGAATGTAGATGCCGGAGCGATCCTGTGTATTTTCTCTATGGCGAAATCTTACTCTTCCATCCGTGTGAGTAATCCTAAGGCTTCCTTGCGGAGCCTGTTCCATGTCCTTCTTCGCGGACATTAGAAGAGACTCTAAGCGAAGTTGCTCCTTACGTAAATCTTCTAATATCATATATAGCTCCTAAAATGTGATAATGCGCTTTGAACGCCTAGAACCGGCGCGCATTTTCTAAGAATATCTTAGACATTTGGTTATTATAATTGACATACTGGTAGAGTGTCAATCATTTATATTGCTTTAAGTATATGATGTGTGCCGAATACTGATTATAGGATGTTTTGTGGCATAGCCGAATTCAACACAGATTTAACTTAATGTGCCCAACTATCTAATTACAGCAAACTTAAGCACAGTTTTCTTGAAATGAGTATGCCTAATTCACCTATTATTCCCATATTTCGGCACAGCTTTTCTTAATAGTATTCCGCATATCGAGAGGTATACATGTGCCTATACCACTTAGGGCTTGAACACTCGGCACACGTTTGCACATACATGGTAGTTTTTCCTGTGCCCATCCCTGCACATTATAAAACATTAGGCACATGATTTATCCAACTCATGTGCCTAAAACAAACAATAATATAGAATTGAGCACAAATATTAGCGCCCAAACCGCCGCATAAGCAGCTACACAAACCGCCGCATAGGCAGCTACACAAGCAGCCAATCAAAACCGCCCGCACAAAACAGCACAAAACGCAAGTACCGCACTCAGCACTCGCCAATCCCTCACGCCCTCAGGCTCGCCAGTTTCTCCACAATGCTCTCGGCGTCCGCAAGGAGCTGCTGCTCGGCCTTGCGTGGATTAGTGTCCTTCTTGTACTTGTAGACAAAGGCAGGTATGCCGGCCTGATGGAAGGCCATGGCGCCCTTATAGGATGCGATCAGGCCGGGAATCTTTCCGGCGTCAATCTTTGCGGAAGGATTGATCTTGATTTCAATCTCCCCGGCGCCGCCGCTGCCAACACCGCCGGCAGACTCGTTTCCGGCACTTCCGACACTGCTGCTAATGCCGCCGCTTACGCTGCCTGCGGTACTTCCGCCATTGATCTCCATAATATACAGATCATGGGCCTTAGTACGTAGCAACGAAATCCTAAGCAGGTTCTCCACGGGCTCCGGCACCTCACCGAACCGGTCAATGAGCTCATCCCGCATGTCGTCGCACTCCTGGGAATTCTCAAGGCTGGCGATCCTCTTATAAATCTCCAGCTTCTGCTCTTCGTTCAAAATATATTCCGCAGGGATATAAGCATCCACATCAAGGTCAATGCTGGTGTTTATTGCATCAAGCACAACATCGCCCTCGTCGCCTTTCCTGATCTTGACCGCTTCGCCCAGCATCTTGCAGTACATATCATATCCAACTGCGGCCATATGTCCGCTCTGCTTTTTGCCCAGAAGGCTACCGGCGCCGCGGATCTCCAGGTCACGCATGGCGATCTTAAAGCCGCTTCCAAGGTCAGTGAATTCCTTGATCGCTGCAAGTCTCTTCTCCGCAACCTCCTTGAGCATCTTATCTCTCTTATACATAAGGAAGGCATAGGCCGTTTTATTGGATCTTCCGACACGTCCCCTGAGCTGATACAGCTGAGAAAGTCCCATCTTATCCGAATCGTGAATTATCATGGTATTAACATTCGGAATATCAAGCCCTGTCTCAATGATAGTCGTGGACACCAGCACATCAATAGTCCCGTCGATAAAGTCGTACATGATGCGCTCAAGCTCAGCTTCCTTCATCTGTCCATGGGCAAAAGCCACATTGGCCTCAGGCACCAGCTTCTGAATAGCCGCCGCCGTATCTGCAATGGTATTGACCCTGTTGTAAACATAGTAAACCTGGCCCCCCCTCGACAACTCACGAACAATCGCCTCGCGCACCAGCTCGTCATTGTACTCCATTACATAGGTCTGGATGGGAAGCCTGTCGTTAGGCGCTTCCTCCAGAACGGCTCATATCCCTGATTCCCACAAGGGACATGTGCAAAGTCCTGGGAATAGGTGTCGCCGTCAAAGTAAGAACGTCTATGTTCTCCTTCATGGCCTTTATTTTTTCCTTGTGAGTAACACCAAAGCGCTGCTCCTCGTCCACGATCAAAAGCCCAAGGTCCTTATAGGTCACATCCTTGGACAAAAGACGATGCGTCCCGATGACAATATCCACAAGGCCCTTCTTAAGATCCGCCACCGTCTTCTTCTGCTCGGAGGCAGTCCTGAAGCGGGACATCAGATCCACTCGAACAGGGAAGGCCCTCATTCTCTCGGTAAATGTATTGTAATGCTGCTGCGCCAGAATGGTCGTAGGCACCAAAAGAGCTACCTGCTTACCGTCCTGTACCGCCTTAAAGGCCGCACGTATGGCAACCTCAGTCTTTCCAAATCCCACGTCACCGCAGATTAGTCTGTCCATTATGCCCGAGGACTCCATGTCATGCTTGGTATCCTCAATGGCCTGAAGCTGGTCCCTCAGTCTCCTGATAAGGGAAAGCATCCTCAAACTCCTGCTGCCACACTGTATCCTTACCAAACGGGAAACCCTTGAGCCTGCTGCCTCTTTGCATAGAGCTCCACCAGATCCTGGGCCACTTCCTCTACCGCAGCCTTGACCTTACTCTTGGTATGGTGCCACTCTGCTGTGCCCAAGTTTATTGAGCTTTGGCTTATGCCCGTTCTCATCATCGCCGCCTGAGGCGTACTTCTGAATGACCGACAGCCCCGTAGCCAGCACGTAAAGGTTTCCGCCTCCGCCATACTCAACCTTGATGTAATCCTTCACCACGTGATCAGTCTCAATCTCTCAATACCGCGGTAGATCCCAAGTCCGTGATCCTCATGCACCACGTAGTCTTCCAACCTTTAGGTCCGGCGAAATCAGAGATCTTCTCCACCCTGGTACTTGCTCTTTTTCTTCTTTTTCTTGCGGGCATGCTCGGTAAAGATGTCGCTCTTCTGCGATCACCGCAAACTTCACATCCGGGTACTCAAAGCCCTTGAGTATCCGTCCATAATATGTCATTATCTCGCCGGCGGAAAGCACCCTTCCGGGGTCCTCGCTGTAAAACGCCGTTACCAGATTGTCCCTAAGGTCCTCGACAATTCTTTTTGCCCTGGTCCTGGAACCGGAAAGAATCAGCACCCTGTAGCCCTTGGCTTTGTAATCCTTAAGGTCCTTCACCAGCGTATCGAAGCTGTTATTATAGGGCGCGATGCTTTCTTGCCTTAATGTCCCAGCTCTTTTTCGGGGAAAAGAGATTTT
>NZ_JAHA01000019.1 GCF_000526935.1 Butyrivibrio sp. FCS014
CTCAGAACTCATAAAAACCTCCATAAAGAATGTGCGTTTTTGTTAATTTTTTGACTTGTTAAGACAAAAAGAAAATAAAACGCACAAATGACCGATTATCATTATATTTCTATAAGTTGAAAAAACAATAAAGATTATCTTACATTTCCAATAATCTTATATAAAAGATTGTAGAGAAGCTCTGATTCTTCAGGGGACAGTTTAACACATGAGCCCATTGCAGGAGGAATAGAAAGAGCGCGCTCTCTAAGCTGCTCTCCCTCTTCGGTGATGGTAACCAGAAGATTACGCTCATCCTCATTGGATCTCTCTCTTGTTATATAGCCCTTGGATTCAAGCTTTTTAAGGACAGGAGTAAGTGTACCTGAATCAAGGTACAGTTTCTCCCCTAAGGTTTTTTACATTGAGTGACTTCTGCTCCCAAAGCACCATCATAGTAATATACTGGGTATAAGTCAGATCAATCTCATCAAGATATGGCTTATACTTTCTGATGATCTCCCCTTTGAACAAGGCATAAAGCGGGAAAGCAAAGCTGATTCCCAAGTTTTAAAGTTTCGTATTTTTCCTCTTTTGCACTCATGTAAAACCTCCAAGAATAAATTTTATACTATTTAATTATATCACAAATTTGCGAATGCGCACAATTAATTTTTTAAACCTTTTTTAGTTAATTCTATCTGAAATCTACTTTCGATATAGCTAAACAGCATAGTTTAAGTATCTCATAAACGGTTCTGTCGCTATTGCAAACAGCACAAACAACATAACACATTCAATCGAAACATATGATATAGAAAAAAGATCATTAAAAATAAATGCTGCAACCACGATACCAACAACGCATCCAAGTATTACTCTCAACCTGTATTTGTTAAGAGGCATACAGATATTGGCAAGGATAATGAATCCCACTATTGCAAGAAGGAAGGTGGCGGCAACTGAAACATCGGATGCCTTCACTCCAAAGGTATTGCCAAAAATAACCAGGGCTGCAATAGCCAGGAAATCCGTCAGAGCTGCGGCCATGGCCTTTAGAAGCACCTTAACAAGGAAATGTCCTTCTATCCTCTTGTTATTGGGCTCCATCGCAAGGAAGAATCCGGGAATTCCAATGTTAAAAAGACTTTATCATGGTTATCTGTGACGGCTGCAAAGGATATGTTACCACATTGATAATGGAGAACAAAGCTAAAAGCAGCGAGAAAATGGTTCTTTACCAGGAACAGAGTCGCAGTTCTTTCTATATTATTGATATTCCTTCTGCCCCTCTGCCACTAATCATCGGCATCTTGGAAAAGTCGCTGTCCATAAGAACTACCTGGGCCAGCCTGAACTGCAGCTCGGAACCGGCAGCCATTGCTATGGGAGCAGTCCAGCATCCTTCATGGCCAGTATATCGTTAACACCGTCCTCCCGTCCATGGCAACGGTAATGTCCATCTGCCTTAAGGGCTCTTACAATCTTCTGCTTCTGATCCGGTGTCACTCTTCCAAAAACGGTATACTTCCTGACAGCATGGGGAATATCCTCATCCATCAGAGTTGTCGCATCAACATACCTGTCGGCATTATCAATTCCTGCATTTTTAGCAACTTCCGATACTGTCAGAGCATTATCACCGGATATAACCTTAACATTAACATTCTGCTTTTTGAAAAATGCAAAGGTTTCGAGTGCTGATTCTCTGATCGGGTTCTGGCAAAAGGATAAACATCATGGGAACCGTATTGGCCCCGTCAAGGTACCCTTCCGGTGCAGGAATCGAAGTACTTTCGGAAGTGGCCTCCACTGCCTGCGTTCCGTCAGCTCCTCCGAAATATCTTGCAAAGCAAAGGACTCTCAGTCCCTTTGCAGCATAACTGTCTATTATCTCCTTATACGCAGGATATTTGTCCGTAAGAAACATATTCCGGCGCGCCCAGGACATATGTAGCATTCTAAACTGTACAGAACTGTACTTGTACTTGGATGTGAAGGGATGGAAAGAAACGCTTCCAAGGCTGCTCCTTAAGGGAAATAGTCTTTCAAGAGCTCTCATGGTGATATTCTCATCAGGGATACAGCTAATATATTCCGCAACAATATCCACCACTCTCGGGAATTCCTCCCCGTCCTTGGTTCCGTCCGGCAGTACAGCATCGGCTACAAGCATGCTGTTATCGGTTATGGTAACCTGTCTTGTCGACGCATATGGTATCAACTCTGGCAAGAGCTTCAAATACTTCTCATATCGTGAAGCATAACCCTCTGCCTTGCCAGTCTTATGGTACTAAGTCCGAGAGTAATACTAAGTAAAAGATATAATCCCTCCGGGATCATTCCGAATAACGGCTGCCACCATTGAAGGAACACTCTCGAAAAAGAATTACCCTGGATATAAAAGCTTTGTACAAAAAAGGCAGATTCCCGATAGGAATAATGATAAGTCCGGCAAAGGCTACAATCCTGTTAATGGATTTAACCATTTCACTCTGTTCAGAAGAAGGCATCTTCTTGGCTCTTAACATAAGCTGGGAAATATATGACTCATGTCCCACCTTTGTGAGCCTTTGCAAGACATTTTCCGGACACAACAAAGCTTCCGGACATAAGTGATGAACCGGCTGTCTTTACAATCTCATCAGCTTCACCGGTAAGAAGCGCCTCATTGACCGTTAACTTCACCGCTAATGACCTCTGCATCGCACAGATCTGAACTTCCCCGCAGAAAGAACTATCACATCCCCGAGAAACAAGCTTATCTATCGCAAACTATCTTCTCCTTACCGTCACGTATCGCAGTAACGGTAGACTGGAATTCAGGACCTTAAGAATCATCAAAGTATCTTCTTGCTCTTATCCCCTGAAATATTCCGATCAGCGCATTACATATGATAACAGGCAAAAAAGTCCAGCGAATAAAAGCGCCGGATATGATAAGCAATATAGCCATGAAAAGAAGATCAGGTTAAAGTAATGGTGAAGATGTTTCTCTTTAATGATCTGACCGTTGTCTTAACGATATTTTCAATTGTACATTGCCCTTCCTGATTATAAAGCTCTTTGGCTTTTTTCAGAGGAAAGGACCCATTATCTTATTATCCATAATCACTTAGAAGTATGATCATCGTTCTGTGATAGGTATATTTGCATAAAGTGCAGGAACAGTCTTACCCGTATTATCCTCAGTGTCCAGTCTGGGTAATATTGATATCTAGTATTCCATATCGATCTCTGCATATTGCGACAGAACTTCTATGATATCGCTGCGGATCTTCTGCATGATATCAGGTGAACATGTTGCTCTGTCAGATACAAGGACCAGTGTTTAAGTCTGTCTTTGCCACATCGCTGGAAGGATTTTTCCTTAAAAATATCAGATATTTTCATAATCAAATTCTCCTTATCTCTTCCTTGAGAGCCAGCCAAACAGTCCCTTTCTGGCTTCAAGATCCAGGAAAGGAAACGTTCTCACCGGTAAACTCTGCGCAAATATCATGTAAGGCCTGTCCGCAAAGGAATTAATCTCCAACCAGCGCTCACCGTTATTGTGGGCAAATGACAATGTTCTCATCATCGGGAACCTGACCAATGATGTTCAACAGCCAGAATCTCCACAAACGTCGTCTGCAGACATCATGGTCGCTCCCTTGAGAGAGGTCAGGACGAAAGTCTGTTTTACAAAAGCTGGTGATTCTTGATCTCTTTCGCCTCAAAGAAGACCGATGATGCCTGTCAGCATCAACGTACTGCAGATACTTCAGGTGTAGTTACAACAATTGCTCTGTCAGCACCTGCAATGGCAATTAAGGAAGCCCTGCTCGATTCCTGCCAGGACAGTCGAGAATGATGTAGTCAAACTCTTCCTTAAGTTCCTCTGTAAGTTTCTTCATCTGCTCAGGGTGTACGCTGTGCTTGTCCCTGGTCTGAGCAGCAGGCAAAAGAAACAGTGTGTCATATCTCTTGTCTTTAATAAGAGCCTGTCTTAAATTTACAGTTCTCCTCGATAACATCAACGATGTTGTAGACGATACGGTTCTCAAGACCCATAACCAAACGTCAAGGTTTCTAAGGCCTATATCCGTATCAATAAGAACTACTTTTTTGTTTAATTTGGCAAGGCCGGTACCGATATTGGCCGTTGTTGTGGTTTTACCAACTCCGCCCTTACCTGATGTGATAACTATTACTTCTCCCATACTTTCCTCCGTTTAAAATACTGTAAAATCTTCTTAAAAAATGAAGTGTCATACGATGTCTTAACAATATGACCATTCTCTATATAAGCTACTTCTGCCATCTTATCGTTCCAAGGAAATTTCTTCTTGGTTTTTGATCCTGGCACCCTTTTTCAGCATCAGGAGATATCGCGATTGCATCCCCGATCCTGACCTGAATAGGAGCAAGCTTAAGTGCCATTATGACTGAATCGTTGTCGCCTTCACATCCGGCAAAGGCATTTACCTCTCAGCTCTCCGAGAATAAATATACTGCCCTTGGAGACAACATTTCCTCCCGGTTTTAACATCTCCTAGAACTAATAATGCTCTTGTCGCTCTTAAAATCCTGACCGGATCGCAAATTGCCTCTGTAAATAACAGCATCTCCGTCAGCAAAGGTCGTTATCCTGTGAAGCTTTCGGAGCATCCGAAGTTCTCCGTTACTGCGAAGTACTCCAAGCCTGATAAGTTCCTCCTTCTCAGACTGCTCATCAATAATACAGATATGTGAAGATTGGAATTATCCTCAATGATCCTAACTATCTCCATCGGCTTCCACATCTGACAGGAACCTTCCTCTAAATATAAGTCCCATATCATGTTTGCCCAAGAAAAGAAGAATGCTTCCCGCGAATTTCTCCGCAACCTTCTGTTTGAGATCATTGAAAGGAACAGACGGATCCAAGACCAGAATTATCCCTGACTTGGTCCCCTTGATAGTGACATTTGGCTTCCAACTAAGATCACCCACCCTTTTTTCATACATCTTGTATGTTCGGTCTTTCCTGAACACACCATATACAAGTATATGCTATTTGCCTCTAAAATTAAAACCGACAAAATACATAAATAATGGATGTTTTTTATTACAAAAAAATGGAGCCCCGGGATAGTCCCGAGGCTCCGATTAAAATCAGATATTATTTAAGTGTACCAGCCTGCTTAGCAACTTCCTCAGCAAAGTTCTCGTTCTTCTTCTCGATACCCTCACCGGTCTCGAAACGAACGATCTTCTTGATCTTAATATTTGCGCCGTTGTTTCTTGCCAACCTGTGCAAGTACTGAGCTACAGTCTGCTTACCATCTTCAGCCTTAACGTAAACCTGCTCATTGAGGCAGATCTCCTTGAACTCTTTGTTAAGACGACCGATAAGCATCTTCTCGATGATCTCCTGAGGTTTTCTCTTTCCTTCAGGAAGCTCCTCGTTCTCCTTCATAGCCTGAGCAAGGAGGATCTCCTTCTCATGGTTTCTGTAATCCTCTGAAATATCCTCAGAAGAAATGAACTTGGGATTAAGAGCTGCAACCTGCATAGCTACATTCTTAACTGCATCCTTGATCTCATCGTTTACAACATCTGTATCAGCCTCAACAAGAACTGAGATTCTTCCGCCGCCGTGAACGTAAGGAACTACGATTACCGTTCTCAGCTACAACCTTCTCGAAAACGTCTGATTGAAAGCTTCTCAGAAATAACTGCTGTGATCTCAACAAGTGCATCGTTAACAGTCTTGGAACCGTCCTCGATCCACTTCTCAGCCATAAAGGAATCAAGATCCTTGGAATCAGACTCAACTGCCTGCTTAGCAACAGCCTCAACAAATGCCTGGAACTTCTCGTTCTGAGCAACGAAGTCTGTCTCTGAGTTAACCTCAACAACAGCTGCTGTCTTGTCATCCTTTTACTGCGATTCTTGTAAGACCCTCTGCAGCGATTCTGCTGGCCTTCTTCTCAGCCTTCATGATACCGTTCTTTCTAAGGTACTCTACGGCTGCATCCATATCTCCGTTAGTCTCTGTAAAGAGCCTTCTTGCACTCCATCATGCCGGCGCCTGTAGACTCACGTAACTCTTTAACCATTGCTGCTGTAATAGCCATTTATCTATCCTCCGTAAGATGTGTGTTTATTAAAATTCAAAAGATCAGATCAAGCCTCAACTGTCTCTTCTGCAGTAGCCTCTTCCTCTGCAGACTGCTCAGCTGCAACATCAGCCTCAGCACCCTGGTTAGCCTCGATAACAGCATCTGCCATCTTACCAACGATAAGCTTTACTGCTCTGATAGCATCATCGTTACCGGGGATGATGAAGTCAAGCTCCTCGGGATCGCAGTTTGTGTCGCCGATACCGATAAGAGTGATTCCAAGTGACTCAGCCTCCTGGATGCAGATTCTCTCCTTCTTAGGATCTACTACAAAGATAGCATCGGGAATTCTCTTCATGTCTCTGATTCCGCCAAGGTTAGCCTGAAGCTTTGAAAGCTCCTTCTTAAGCTGAGCTACTTCCTTCTTGGGAAGAACATCAAAAGTTCCGTCTTCCTGCATCTTCTCGATCTTCTTCATTCTGTCGATTCTTGACTGGATTGTCTTGAAGTTTGTAAGCATTCCGCCAAGCCATCTCTCGTTAACATAGTACATTCCGCAACGCTCTGCCTCAGTCTTAACTGCGTCCTGAGCCTGCTTCTTGGTACCTACGAAAAGGATTGTTCCACCCTGCTGTGCAATCTCGAATACTGCCTTGTAAGCCTCGTCAACCTTAACAACTGACTTCTGAAGGTCGATGATGTGGATTCCGTTTCTCTCTGTGAAGATGTAAGGAGCCATTTTAGGGTTCCATCTTCTGGTCTGGTGTCCGAAATGTACACCTGCTTCAAGTAACTGTTTCATTGATACAACGCTCATTTTGATACCTCCGTTTGGTTAATCTTCCGTACACCTTGTGCCCGCTACTCCTGCAGTGCGTCTCCTGTCAGGCAGGCTCCTCTTCTGATCGACAATGCCGACACCGGAAAAAGAATCGGATGTACGTGTGTATTTGTTACTGCCATAGCCTTAAATGGGCATAAACAGCCCTATAAGCCCACAGCTTTTATATATTATCATACGGATTTTGATAAATCAACAAAAAAATAAGACATTATCCACATTTTTACGGTAATGTCTTATTTCGTGATTATATTTGCAACCTGTTCGTAGCTTGCGCCCTCGGGAATTGTCTTTACTCCCGAACGAATTATTCTGTCTATATGCTGTTCAACAAGATATCTGTTAAAAGAGCTTGCGTTGTCGATAAGTCCTTCTCTTTCAAGGATGGCTGCCACCGCTTCAGAGCCAAGTCCGCCGGGGATTGTAACACTCTTTCCGGATGCTGTCTGAGTAGATGACTGCGAACCTGATGATGAGCTTGAACCTTGAGATGTCTCTGTTCCTGTCGATACGTTTGTACCGGTTCCCGTTCCTGTCCCGGATTCCGATGAGGTACTTGTTCCTGTTGAAGTACCGGAATTACCGGATGAAGTGCTTTCTGATGAAGAGCTTCCGGATGTATTGCCTGACGCAGAAGTCTTACCTGTACTTGTATCGCTTCCTTTCGTCGAAGAGTTTTTTCCGGAGGATGCAGTATCTGTGGAAGTGCCTGTCGCAGTTTCTGCCGAAGTACCGCTGGAAGTACCGGTTACCGTCTCTGTAGAATTACCACCGGATGACTTCCCGGTCGATGTTTCAGTTGAAGAACCGGTTGACTTCCCGGTTGATGTCTCAGTTGAAGAACCGGTTGACTTCCCGGTTGATGTCTCACTTGATGCGGAGGCTGACTTCCCGGTTGATGTCCCGGAACCCGTATCCTTGGCAGAAGCTACATCGGTAGTCTTTACCTGTCCTTCTGCTGCACCCTGAGCATCATCGCCTGAGCTTTCACTCTGAGATTCTCCCTCTTCTGCATCCGTACCTTCTCCTTCTTGCGCTTCTCCAGCCACGCCAGAAGAAGGTTGATCTGGCGAAGTGACTGTTTGGTCGACTTCCTCAGGTATTTTTTTCTCCTGCTTGACCCAATGGCGTATCGGATGAAGATGTATCTGTTTTTTCATTACTATTCCCTGCCTCTTTGCTGTTCTGAGAAAGTGTGCCGGTTCCGGCCTCTATCATTCCGAGCTCCTTGGCTCTTCTGATAACCTCGGCATCACTAATGGTGGTCTTCCTGCCACCAAGGGCAAAGCCCATGACGATAGCGGTGAGAATTATGCCGATTCCCATACCGCGAAGATAATACTTTAGTTTCATTAAATATCTTTTCCTTTATCTTACTTTTCTGTGTTTGTTTGAAAGATCGATAACCAGTTTCACTTCACCTATTCCAAGGCCAAGTTCTCTGGCAATGACCATATTTGATTTGCCCTGCTTGTGCATCTCAAGGATCTGTCTGTTCTGGGAAGCGGGATCATTGGCTGTAAGTTCCTCCATGGATGTGTCAGGATTTTTGGCCTTGCCCTGAACTCTGACTGCTTCCTTAATGGGAATCACCTTTGAATCGGATTGCTGCTCTGTGTCGCCCTTTCCTCCAATAATATGGAGTCCGTTTAAATCCTCCGCATTCAGGATCTCAGCCGGAATCTCCTCAAGAACTTCAAGTTCCTTAAGGTTCTTCTCATCGACGTAACCGCTCTCTATGCTGCCCTCAGGCTGGGGCTGTGAATTAACAGGAGCCGGTGCATCGGCGTCAGCCTGATCGTTCTTTTCTTTATATGGAATATGGATTCCACTGAGTTTATCCTCAGCTTCATCAATATACACTGCCCGAAGATTAGATGCCTCTTTTGCCTCCTTGGCTGTAGCCTGGGCATCAAGAACAGCCTGCTTGGCTTCATCAGTCTTTCTTGAGACTTCGGAGACAACAGACGTAAGATTTTTGTGCTTGTCATTGAGCATGTCATACATGAACATGACTTCATCATGATTTTTGTGGATATCATTGATAACGGTATCAGAGTACTCGCCGATGGCTGACATCTTCTCATTGGAGATGCGCTCCATTGCTCTCTCTGTCCTGTCCAGAGTATTGTCAACGGTATCGTCGACCATATTTTCGATGGTTTCCTTCTGATCCTCGACCTCACGTCTAACAAGCTCACGAATTTCTTTTTCCATGAGCATCTTTTCTTCTTCATCCATTTCTTTACCGGCAGGAAGAAGGTAACCCAATATTATCGCAGCGAATCCTGCGACGATGAGAACAATCTCTGTGATACTTATCATAACTCCGCCCAAAAAATCCCAACAAAAGAGTCGCGTTTTAAAAAAACACGTTTCTTTATTATAATATAGAACCGTTAAATCTTCAAATCAAACCCCGATGACAGATGAAGGTCCACAGGTTTCCCATTCCTGTCCCTCATGTTATCTGCTATTTTTTCCATCTGCTCTGTGGTCAGCTGACGCTCAACAACCTCGTCGTCGTCCCCCTGGTTTCTACGACGATTTTTGCCTCCGTCTCCCATGTACTCATTAGAGCCCTTGTCTTCCGCATCAGCGTTCATCCCGTCCTGTGAGATATCATTCTTGGTGTTGACCTGATGCTGTTGATTCTCAACCTCATTGTTGAACTGAGTCTGGAAGTTGTGCTGATCCGCAAGGGGTCTGGCTTCCTCTGCAGCTTTAATGCTGGTTACATCCGTTGACGTAGCCATTACGCCAAAATCAATTCTGGTTATGGACATCGCTCATACACCTCCTCTCTCCCTTTATATATCGGCCTGCGAGCCTTTATCATATAGGTGCAGTCCGTACATCTCCCGAGTTTATAACAAACTTACTGTATTGAACAGGCTTTTTTACTATCATGGAAAGCTCCCCTATGTTGACAGTCGTCCCGGGATATGCTGTCCCCTCAACAATAACTTCAGCTTCCTTGGACTCTGCCAGCTTTGCCATGAGCTCCGAATATTCTGCGGAATCCTGCTCAATCTGCTGCGTAAGGGTTTTGTTCATCTCTA
This sequence comes from Butyrivibrio sp. FCS014, assembly GCF_000526935.1. GTDB lineage: Bacteria > Bacillota > Clostridia > Lachnospirales > Lachnospiraceae > Butyrivibrio. The sequence continues at coordinate 9,969 of NZ_JAHA01000019.1, forward strand.
TAAGCTTCTTGGCATTGGCAACCTGGTCAGGAGTGAACTTGGCGCCGGCCTTAAGCATCTTGGTAAAACCATCGATGGTGGGCTTTATACTATCTATATTTTTGCTGGCTGTCTGGATGTTCTTCTGCAGCTCTTTTAACCGGATCTTAAGCTGCGGATCTGCACCGACTTCGATAATAGTATTGGCTCCCATCTCAGACCCCAGCACCTTTGCCCTTATCTTATCTGCTGCAGTAACCTTACCGCCTGCTATGAAGCCTCTTCTTCCGGTAACGGTTATCTCTGTTCCCGAGGCCACCGTCGAATGAAGTATACATTCGCTGGTGATACTGCCTTTGGCCATTATGGTGGCGTTCTCAATGAACTTGGTGACAACATTTCCGCCGGCTTTTATATTGCCGCCTGCCTTGGCTCCGCATTCAAGTATAACATCTGCCCCGGCATCAAGTGTAGCCCCTTCTACGATTCCTTTTACAACAATATTTCCTCCGGCCTTTACGCTGAAATTAGAAGCTATGACACCCTTTACTTCAACGCTGCCTTCGTATTCGATATTACCTGTGGAAACATCGACATTCTCAAGTACAAGAACATCTGATACGGTGATCTTGCCTTCTTTTATGGTAACGTGGCCTGACTTTCCTGCTGTAAGTGTAAGCTTATCTTCGGAAAGGACCGTGTTTTTGCCGTATTTTATAAAAGCGGATTTCACGGCATGAGGCTTGATGTTCTCGCCGTGAACATTTATACCGGGTTCTCCCGGCTTTTCGGGATGCAGAGTAGCCAGAAGCTGTCCGGCTTCCACATTGTTAATAAGATTCAAATGGAAATAGTCAACACTTCCGTCCTCTTTAAGGGTAGGCTTTGCCCTGAGATTTGCATTGAAATGAAGCTCAACTTTCGCATCCCGGCCCTGGACAACAGGTTTTCCCTGAGCGACAACAAGCGTTTTACAGTACTGCCTGTGTTCAAAAAAGTTATGTATAACATCTTTGTTGATGCCATAATTAACTTTTCTGTAAGCGAGACTGCTAAGGACCTCATTCTCAGTCATCAGCTCCGCTCCGTTTGATGGCGGGTAAAAAAATGCTGTGACAGTCATGCGGTCCTGAGAAATGTCGAACTTACAAGCCTCACGTTCAGGAAGAATCTGAGCGTCATTAAAGAGAACGACACTTTCGTCTGCTTTTGTCACAGCGTCATTGATTACAACTACGTCGTATTGAATTTTCCGATCGTCAAGATAGTCTCTGACATCGTTGACGTTTAGCGGGTCCCCGCCATCTGTCGGTGCAAACACTTTGATGCCGGTGCCTTTTGGCGTGATCACCAGTTGAAAATAACCATTCATTCTTTTTACCCCGCAACCATATTATCTTGAATTTGTGAGTATCCCTAGATATTTGCCGAGTTTCTCCCTCATCTTCTGAAGAGCCCTGGTGTGAAGCTGAGAAATTCTGGACTCAGAAACCTCAAGAACTTCGCTTATCTCCTTAAGTGTCAGTTCTTCATAATAATAAAGCAGTATGACTTTCTTCTCCTTGTCAGTCAGAAGTTCAAGAGACTCAGCCAGCATCTTCTTAAGCTCTTCCTTCTCAACCGCCTCCTCGGGCTTTACGAATGAAGAACTGTGATTATTGGAATCATCGGTAATGTCTGAACCCTGATCCATAAACTCGTTCAAAGAAACAACGCCGGTGACTTTCATCTGGTTCTGCCAGTTCTGATACTCATCTTCGCTGATCTCCATTTTTGCAGCGATCTCGGCATCGGTGGCAACGTGGCCGCCATCTCTTTCTATCTCTCTGATAGCCGCATCGATTTTCTTCTGACGTTGTCTGATGGTACGGGGAATCCAGTCCATTTTCCTTATCTGATCCAGAATAGCTCCGCGGATCCTAAGACTCGCATATGTCTCAAATTTAACGTCTTTCATAAGATCGAATTTATCTATGGCATCAATAAGTCCAAAGATACCATAGCCTACAAGATCATCGTATTCCACGTTAAATCCAAGGTACATACTAAGCCTTCCGGCAACCAGTTTTACCAGAGGAGCATACTCAAGTATCAGCTTCTCCCTGATATCAGCTGACTTGGTCTTATTATATTCAGTCCATAATTTATTTCTGCCTGCCTCGTCCATGCATCTTTTCCCCGGTCAATATTTTTTCTAGAAGTCAGATGTAATATTCTGGTCATCCACAGAGGTTACATCTTCACCACCCTCGGCTTCCATTGCGGCCCTTGCCTCTTCCTCAAGTCTTTCAGCCTCAGCTTTTTCGGCCATGGCTTTCTCGTAATTCACATCGAGGAACCTGTTTATCATCTTCTCAATGATAAGTCCGATGATAAGGAACACCACAACGGATGCAAAAACAATAATAAACCAATCACGTACCGGATAGTGCTTAAAGTAAGTGAAAAGAGCTATGATCGCTGTACATCCAAGCACTATCAGCGGTGTGATCAGTTTTGTATTAACTTTTTTAATCTGTTCAATATCGGTATTCATATGGTCTTCTCAGGCTTTCCTACAGCTCTGATAACAAAATTACCGTTCTCGGGATAAAAAATAACTGTCCTTCCGTAAGAATCTCCGGTATCCTGTGCCAAAACCGGAATGTTCATCTCCTTGAGCTTTTTAAGCGTGGCCTGAACATTTCTGTCGCCGACACGCATAGCGTTATTGCTTGACTGAAAAGCAAACATCTGAGCTCCGCCTGCGATCTTGGCCACAAGCCTTGATCTGCTGGCTCCTTTTGCAACTATCTGCTTTATGAGCTCTTCTATGCCCGTATCGGCAAACTTGGGGATATTAGAATTATTTTTTATCTCGGTTGAATCAGGTAGCATGATATGTGCCAGGCCGCCTATCTTGGTAACAGGGTCTCTCACAGCAATTCCCACACAGGAACCAAGTCCCAGTGTAGTGATTCCGTCAGGGCTGACACAAATATTCAGATCGGCCATACCAACCTTAATAATTTGGCTCATATATTTCCCTCATTAAACATCAATGTCTCCCATTCCGAGAGATGACAGAATCTTTTTGTAACCATCCATATCAGGCAAAAGAATGAAATATCCGCTAAGCTTAAGTTCATCAAAGAACTGAGTCTCAATCAGGAGTATCTTGTCGCCCATCATTCCGAACTGGATAGCCGGTACGCTAAGGATGGCAGCTGCCATATCAATGGCCACATAAGGAACCGAAGGAACAAGCTTAAGGTTTGTCATCATCGAAAGTGAATTCAGATAGGATCCGGTGATGATATTACCTACTTCCTTTAAGGCTGACATTTCAACCTCATCAAATTCCTGGTCTTCAGGTTTGGCGCCTGTTCCCATAAGCTTATCCACGAGATGTCTTGCAGCCTGCTTGCCAAGAAGGAACATGATACTTCCGTCTATATCTCCCTCCACTGCAAGATAAATGCCTGCCATTATCTTCTCTGCTCCGCCCATCATATCCCCGACATCCTTGAAGTCAAGAAGTCGTACCTGAGGAACAGACATATCAACCTTTGTTCCAATCATCTGCGCCAAGGCTGTAGTGGCATTACCGGCTCCGATATTGCCCAGCTCCTTGAGCACATCAAAGTACTGGCTGGATAAATTATCCAGACTCATTTCTCCCATATTCAATCCTCCAATCAGCCTGCGTTAGAAGCCTTCTCTTTTACTTCCTTCTCAGCCACAACAGCGTCCAGATCAAGAATAGAAACGAGGCCGCCGTCGTAATGTCCGACACCGTTTACGAATGACGCATTGGCTTTGCCCTTCTTGTCGTCGTAACGTACCTTCTCAATATTGTTGGAATCAAGAGTAAGAACCTGATTAACCTGATCTACAATAATGCCCACAAGATCTCCTTCACCGGTCTTAAGAATGATGATCCTGCTCTTGCCGGTGATCTCATCTTCAGCAAGTCCCATCTTCATTCTTACGCTCATTACAGGAACGATCTCACCACGGATATTGATAACTCCCTTTAAGTAATCGTCAACCTTGGGAACTCTGGTGATCTGCTGCATTCTTACAATATTATCGATGAATTTGATGTTGATGCCATACTGCTCATCATCAATCTTAATAACTATATACTGGATAAGTTCTCCGCTTTCCTTATTATCTCTCAGCTCATTCATATCGATAATCTCCCTTTCTTTAGATTATTGAATTGGTATCAAGGATAAGAGCAATCTCGCCGTCTCCAAGGATAGTAGCGCCGCTGATAAACTTACATTTAGCAGTGTACTTGCCAAGAGGCTTGATAACTATTTCCTGCTGTCCCATCAATTCGTCGATAACAAGTCCAACCTGCTGATCGCCCTTTCTGGCGATAACCACAACCATGTCCTCATCGGGAGATTTTGTGGATTCTGTATCAAGGACTTCATTGAGCCTTATGATAGGAGTTACGCTTCCACGAAGATTGATAACTTCCCTGTTCTCAACCAGCTTAAGATCTGAAGGTGTTACATCTTCGATACTCTGGATGGAATCAAGAGGAATAGCATATTTCTCTTCGCCGATGATAACCATGAGAGCCTGGATGATAGCCAGTGTAAGAGGAAGTCTGATAACCCATGTGGAGCCCTCTCCAAGCTTTGTTCTAACCGTTACTTCACCGGAAAGTGATTCTACCTTTGACTTAACAACGTCAAGGCCTACACCTCTTCCGGAAATTTCAGATACCTGCTTTGCAGTAGAGAATCCGGGATGGAACAAGAGCTCAACGCACTGCTTCTCTGTAAGAAGAGCTGCCTGCTCGGGAGTAACTACGCCCTTTTCAATAGCCTTATTCTTAACTGCTTCTGCATCGATACCGTTACCGTCATCACCAACCTCGATAACAACGCTGTTGCCATCCTGGAAAGCGTGAAGGAAAATCTGTCCTACATCGGGTTTGCCACGCTGTGCACGAAGTTCAGCTGACTCAATACCATGGTCGGCACTGTTTCTTATAAGGTGCATCAGAGGATCACCGATCTCATCAACCACTGTACGGTCCATTTCTGTCTCTTCACCGGTCATGGTCAGTTCCATCTTCTTGCCCAGTGTCTTGTTAAGATCACGGATCATACGAGGGAATTTCTGAAGTACGCTCTCAATAGGAACCATTCGAACTTTCATGACAGATTCATGAAGGTTTTGTGGTTACACTCTCAAGGTACTCAATCTGTTCATTTACGTTGCTTACGCCTGAAGTGTTGGCTGCGGAAATAAGTGAGTTCTTCGCAATGATAAGCTCACTTACCAGGTTCATGAGAACATCCAGTTTCTCTATATCAACACGAACTGTTCTGTTAACAACAGGCTTTCCGACAGGCTTCTTGCCTCCGGCTCCGCCGGCTGCCGCTGCGGGTGCAGGTGCCTGAGCAGCTGCGGGAGCAGGTGCAGGTGCCGCTGCCTTAGCGGGTTCTGCTGCAGGTTCAGGTGCGGGAGCTTCTTCCTTATCTTCAGTGCTCTTGGCACCGCTTAAGTCAAATTCTCCGCATTCACAGCCTTCAACTTCCGAAACGGCCTTAACAATCTCTTCGACCTTTTCTTTGGATTCATCTGTAATCACAACAAGGCTGAAGCTATATTCAAATTTTTCGTCTTCAATATCCTGAGTTGAGGGATCCGATACTGCGATCTCACCAATTTCTTCCAGGCCTTTGAATACAAGGAAGCCTCTTGCTGCCTTAAGAATACAGGACTCCTGAATATGTACGGTCACGCCGTAAATCTTCTTGCCCTGAGAAGCAGCTTCTTCCAATGTGGATTTAACTGATGGATCGAGTTTGATAGCTCTGTAATCTGTTGTTCCGTCTGCGCCGGCGGGAGCATCAGATGCAGGTGCTGCTTCAGCTGCGGGAGCTGCATCGGCAGCAGGAGCTGCAGCGGCATCGCCGCCGCTTGTACCATTCCTGATATCTGCAAGAGCTTTTATGATGTTCTGGTGTTCATCAGTACCCTCGTCCTGATTCTCAGTGATGTTGTCTACATATCCCTGAATAGCATCAAGACACTGCAGGAGAACATCAATATCCGCGGATTTGATCTTGATCTTGCCGCCACGAACATCGGAGAATACATCCTCCATATCGTGGGTAAGGTTCTGCATCCTTGTATAGCCCATTGTTCCAGCCATACCCTTCATGGAATGGGCAGATCTGAAGATCTCGTTGATACAATCCTCGTTCTCGGGATCCTGCTCCAGAGTCATAATGTTGTCATTAAGTGACTGAAGGTGCTCCTTGGCTTCATCGAGAAAGACACTTAGATACTGGGAAACATCCATAACCTATTTACCTCCATATAGAAATGTGATAGATTTCAAAAGCTTAGCACGTAATTGCGCATACTTTTGAACATAATATCGGCATTCTGAATGGAGGAATTTAGAAACATAAGATAAAAGAAAAATTAAAAAGTAATGAAAACCCTCAATTCACGCCGACATTCATTATGATTTCCTGGGCTACATTCTCAAGCTTTACAACCTGATCAACAAGTCCAGCTGTTGCAACTGCTTTGGGCATTCCGTATACGGTGCAGGTACTTTCCTCCTGACCGATAACATGTACTTTTTTCTTAGATTTCAGATTCCTGATTCCTTCGGTACCGTCCGCTCCCATTCCGGTAAGTACGACACAACAGATCTCGTCGTAATCGGAATCCATGAGGGACTCGTACATATAATTTGCACAGGGCCTTACACCCTCTCTTGTGGGGCCGTCCACATAGTGGATAGTGCTCTTACCGCCGCTCTTCACTACATGCATATGTTTGCCGCCCCTGGAGATGTAAACTGTTCCGGCCTGAAGAACATCGCCTTCAGCTGCCTCTTTTACGTGTACCTCTGACAGAGAATCAAGTCTCTCTGCAAGAGATGCCGTAAATCCTTCAGGCATATGCTGTACCAGAACTACCGGAGTCTTGAGGTTCTTAGGCAGCTTCGGAATAACTGACTGAAGTGCTCTGGGACCTCCTGTTGAACTGGCAATGGCAACGATCTTATTACCGGTAATCTTGCTGGCAGATTTGGTAACCAGCTCGATAACCTTGCGGGATTCCTTGGCTTCTTCAAAAGAGAATGCCTTGGGTGCGGTAGGTGCCTTACTGTTTGCCACAGCAGCCAACGTGTTGATAAACTGCTTTGCAAAGTCCTCACCCCTGCACTCGGAAGCTCTGTCAGGCTTGTGCACAAAGTCAAGAGCTCCCAGATCGAGCGCATCCATGGTAACCTTTGCACCTTCCTTGGTATCGGTGCTGGCCATCATGATCTTGGCTCTGATCTTGAGTCTCTGTACCTCTTTGAGCATCGTTATACCGTCCATACGAGGCATGTTGATGTCAAGAACTACAGCGTCATAGGTATTCTTTTTAAGAAGTTCCAATCCCTCAATTCCGTCTTTGGCCTTGTCAACCACCTGGAATCTTGAATCTGCATTAATAATATCACTTAATACAGTTCTCATGAGTGCAGAGTCATCAATAATAAGAATTTTTTTCATAATTAAGTCTGCTTCTTTCTGATTTTTCGTTCTTCCTCAAAGATAAAATGAATGATATCTTCTCTGGAGGTTTCCTCAATGTACACGTACTGAATGCGGTGCTCAAAAAGTCCCGGCCTGCTCTCCAGTTCCTGTACCTTCAACACGTTACAGATCATCTCATACTCTTTGGGGTAGGCAGTTCCCGGCAGATGGTATGCACAGTATATCGTGCTTCCCTCTTCGTATTTGAAATTAGCCACAAATCGAAGACCGCCGCCGCTGATGTCTACAACAACGCTCTTTTGGAGATTGTCCCCCGGCTCAACAAGATATTTCCTGTTCTTCTCGAAAGCCTCAAGCTCCTCCTTAGAGCACATTCTGGATTTTAACTCCAAAGCACAGCTGAATCTGTAGTACTCTCGCCTTTGCAGTTTCTGTAGTTCACTTGTCAGATCCAGAACCAGAATATACATGTTGTCGCTTCGGTATCTGTCGACAATCTTGGCAAAGCACTGAAAAAGCCCTCTCGTGCTGTAGAAGCAAAGGCTGTACTCACCATCAACAGGTAAAAGAACTATCTTCCCCCTCTCAAAGGGCATCAAGATCTCAATCCTGTCGTCTGAAGTCACATCCATTATCTTGCTCATATAGATGTGCTTGGTCCGTACATCCTCATCCATCCATATCTTGCCCGTAGCCTTCAGTTCCACTCTGTTGCCTGGTGAAATATAGTCAGTGAGCATGTAATAAGTTATCTCCAATCATTAATATAATAATATTATACCCTAATTTGGTGCTGCCGGTGAAGTCGATTGATTGGAAGGAATCTGCGTGCTGCTGAGCTTCCTTCCGGTGATGATATGGGAAAAGAATGCCGCCATTCCCCTCTGCTTGACTTCTGTAACATCTCCCGGATTCATGAGCTGGTTTGCAATATTCTCAAAGGCTCTTACAGACTTGGCATTGGGATATTGCAAAGAAACCGGCGACTGCTGCATAACACTCCTTGCAAGCATCTGGTCCTGCGGGATAGCCCCCATGTATGTAAGCGGCAGTTTCAGATAGCGGGCGACAACTGCGTTGAGCTTGTTAAAGAGCTGCTGTCCCTCGTCATCAGATGAAACCCTGTTTGACACCACCTTGACTTTGGTATTCTCCCTGGAAAACCTCGGAGACTGATTGAGAGCCTTAAGCAGCGAATATGAATCGGTGATGGAAGTCGGCTCCGGTGTAGTCACCAGAATGATCTCACCGCTTGCCACAAGGAACTCCATAACCGCGCTTGAAATTCCGGCTCCCGTGTCAACTATTATTATATCCGCAATCGCATCAAGCTCTGCCAGGTTGACAATAATATAAACGAGATAATCCCTGCTTAAGTTGTACATTCCGGAAATGCCGGATCCTCCTGAAATAAAGCCTATGCCTTCAGGCCCCCAGGTGATGATATCCTTTATATTCTTGCCCTGATAAATCAGATCGCTTAAATTGTGCTTCGGTATAGTTCCGAACATGATCTCTATGTTGGCCAGTCCAAAGTCCGCATCGAGAATGATGACTCTTTTGCCCATCTTCCTGAACTGTACAGCCAGGTTAATGGCTACATTGGATTTGCCGACGCCGCCCTTGCCGCTGGTCACCGTAATGATCCTGGCAAGAGGCCTTTGAGGCATGCCGGAGTTTTTGATTATATTTCTTAACTGTGTAGCCTGATCCATATAAGATTACCCAACAATTAACTCTTTCCACCCAATAAATTCTTGACTATGCGCTGTGCATCAAAGACAGCGATGTCATCAGGTACATTCTGACCGTTTGTGATATATGCGATCGGAGCCCCTGTATGTATCCTGATGTTGTAGAGATTGCCCTTGGCTCCCGTCTCGTCCATCTTGGTAAAGATGAGCTTGTAGGCCACCATCTCGGAGTAAGCATCTGCTATTTCAATAAGATCCCTGTACTTGGTTGTGGCTGAAAGCACAAGATAATTCTCGCATTCCATCACATCCTCGAGAGTACGTATGAACGATTCCACGCCCTGCTTAAGTTCCTCGTTGTGAAGAGAATGTCCGGCAGTATCTACCATGATAAAATCATAGTCCTTGAAATCTTCCGCTGCCTGTCTCATCTCCTCCACCGAATAGATAACCCTGAAGGGGATCTCAAGTATGGACGCATAGGTGCGAAGCTGCTCTGCCGCAGCAATACGGTATGTATCCACAGTCAAAAGAGCTACTTTCTTTTTCTGATTGATACGAAGTTCCGTTGCCAGCTTGGCTATTGTGGTTGTCTTGCCGACTCCGGTTGGTCCGATGAATATCTCAGCTCTGGGTCCTTCCGCATTAATGTCAATGGGCTCTGATTTGCCGAACTTCAGAACCATTTTCTGGTAGACATTGGCAAGAGCATAATCAAAGGGAAGACCGGGTTTACTGATCTTCTCCACCTCGTCCGTGAGCTGATTTACGTATATCTCATCTACTTCATTCTCTATAAGAGTATTATACAATAATTTGATAAAGGAGAGTGTCTCCTCGGATATAGACGGCGTAAATTTACTGTAGGATTCGAAAGGGTAGATTGCCCCTGTGATCAGTTCAGATGTTCAAACCTTACTCATTATAGCGCCTGGTTGGAGGACAGTTCAAGGCTGTCATTCTAATCCTTGGTCTGTAGTCAAGCAGATCAAGGATAGGTGTGCGCTCTGGCGCACTTTATTCAAAGGCAGAGGCGTCAGCCTCTGGCTTCCTTTTAGAACAGTTTCCAGATGTAGTTATGCATTCCGATGCTCATCCACTTCTTCAGCTCTGAACTAAGCTCTACCTGTATGCTATCGACATACTTTCCCCACGCCGGATGGGAATACTGTTTTTCTCTTACATGCGCTACTACAGTCTCTACTTCTTCTGCCCCAGCAGCCTTAGGCATTACTGTCTTCTGGTAACGCACAAGTTCCAGCATATCCCTTTTGTTCCATGTATAGGCACTGAGTCTTGCCATCTTATCAGCGCCTTTTCGACTCCAGCCCATTGGAGTCATGCTCATTCTTTTTGACAGGACATGACTGACATGACCTTCAGTACTACATCCAGGAATCCTCCTGTATCTAAGCCTTGTCTTGGCTGCAGACCAGTTATCAAGTATATAATCAGCGCCTTCTTGCACACGTTTCATTTCCTTGTCGTTTGAGGCATGATATTCAAGCATATCTACCACAGACAGGAAATCTTCCTTACTTCCATCCTTGATCATTTCACAGAGAAGCTTTCTGGCATCATCAGCACTATCCATCAAATGGTTTGTCATCTTTATCAGGTATTTTTTGAGGTGGAACTCGTCCATCACATATGTGATGCCACTTATCCTTTTTCCCCCAGCCTTAATCCAGGCTCCACCATCTGCTCCTAGGTATATCCTCTTTATGCTGCTTATGTCATAGTTGTTGTCAATATATGTGTAGACTTCATCCCAGAGTTCACTGTTTGCTTTGCCTTCATAAGAACCACAGAAGAAATGGGCATTAACAAGGTGATGTCTTGTACTCTTGGGAGCATCCTTTTCAATGCCCTCATGAACATAGATAAGCTTGTTTATCATTCCATTGAGTTTTCTTCCATACTGGTTGACCTGGAGATCCCCCTTTTCCTTCTGGAACTGAAGCGACACATGATCTTCATCAGCCTCTATATACAGATACTCAACCTTGCGTTTTCTGCCTCTTCTTTTCTGTTCCTTGGGGAACTCGAGAGCATGTATCTTATCCTTTACAGTCTCTTTGCTGACCTCATCAAGGATGCTTGCTGCTTGTCCACCTTTACGATAAGAGGTCTGAACGCTCTCTGATAAGAGCTGTGCTATGGCATCTTCTGACATCCTTTCATGAGGGTCAAATGAAAGCATGTCATCCAGTAGATATCTGCGTTCTCCAGTCACCTTGTTCTTAAACAGTGTCTTGGAAAACATAACCTTTCCAATTGAGGTGATAAGAGACTTCTCGTCAGTCCTTACCACTTCCCATCTTTCCTTTCTCACAGGACTGTCTTTTAATATCTGGTTGCAGGTTGTAAGGGTTTCAGAAATGTAATCCAACGCCATCTGAAGCGCTTCATTCCTGACCTTGTATATGAAACCTGCAAAGTCTCTCGGATCCTCTGAAAAATCTTTTGATGCCTTCTGAAGATTTGGTACTCCATTCTCAATAAAATGCTGTATACTATTTAACACAAGGGGACTCCTCCGTTTGGTTATTTTGGCTTGGACACCGTAAATAACTATATCACGAAGGAAATCCCCTTTTTCAATTAATCCTACAAAAACTTTACGCTAGCTCGGATATATCCGGTGAAGGTGCAGCCTTTGTCACAGGCTCCTCAGGCTCTGCTGCAGCTTTTTCATAGGTCTTTGGTTCCTCTTTCTCGGTTTTTAAAAAGCTCTTTTCCAGAAGATTTGAGAGATTATCCAGCTTCTCTTCAATGGCGCTGTTATCATCCTTGACATCCGCCGCGGGTTTGAGGGCACTCCCGTTACTGGAAGCTATGATTGTATCTCTCTGCCCCGAATCCGACAACGCACTGTTTCTCCCCACAGGCCTGGCGTTCTTGTCCGGAGAATATGTCCTTACGGGCTTTTCCGATTCCTCCTCAAGAGCAACGGTCACCTCAATCTTCTGTGCCTGGAAGAAAGAAAAGAATCCACTTTTTTTAGCCGGGCGAACATTCATTACCACAATGTTTTGTCCCAGCTCCCTCTTGGCTTCTTCCGTAGCCTCACTCTCAGTTTTTCCAACATACTTTTTGATAATCATACTATGCAGTTACCATCCCCACAGATTGTAATTCGATAGTCGGTTCTACTTCATTGTAGGATATTACAATAAGATCTTTGTAATAATCCTGGGTCATCTTCTTGAAATACATCCTCACAATAGGGGATGCCATGATGATGGCCATTCTTCCGGAATCCTCCAGCTTTCTTACCTGCTCCCCGACAGCCGTGAGAATGGACTTGGTCCTTGCGGGATCCAGAGTCAGATATGCTCCGGTCTCTGTCTGCTTGATACTGCTCATGATCTCCTGCTCTATCTTGGGATCCAGGGTCACTACGCTGGTAGTCTCGCCGGGAATGAAGTACTTATTGGATATGGCTCTCTTAAGGCTCTGCCGTACATACTCCGTTAAAATATCCGGATCATGGGTTGAAGGTGCAAAGTCAGCCAGGGTCTCAAATATGGTAACAAGGTCTCTGATGGATATTCCCTCACTGAGGAGATTCTGGAGAACCTTCTCAATCTCACCAAGACTCATGAGCTTAGGCACAAGCTCGTCCACCAGTGCCGGATTGTTCTCCCTTAAGTTGTCCACAAGGTTCTGAACATCCTGCCTTGTAAGGAGCTCTGCGATATGCTCCCTGATGATCTCCGTAAGGTGTGTGGCAATGATCGAAGGTGGATCTACAACGGTATAGCCAAGGCTTTCCGCTCTCTCCCTCTGCCCCTCCGTGATCCATGTTGCGGGAAGATGGAATGAAGGCTCCACTGTAGGAATACCTGTGATTTCCTCCTCAACATGTCCGGGATTCATGGCCATGTAGTGGTCAAAGAGAATCTCTCCGTCACTGACCTGTATACCCTTAATTTTAATGATATATTGATTGGGATTCAACTGAATATTATCACGCAATCTGATAATGGGAACTACAGTTCCAAGCTCCAGAGCCACCTGACGTCTGATCATAACAACTCGGTCAAGAAGGTCACCGCCCTGGTTAACATCAGCAAGCGGAATAATACCGTATCCAAATTCCAGCTCGATGGGATCCACCTGCAAAAGGCTCGTAACATTCTCAGGCTGCCTTATCTCTTCAGCCTCCTGTTCTTCAGGAGTTGCCACCTCTCCTTCTACAGCAACCTCTTCCATGGTCTGGCTTGTGATCCTTCCAAGAACAATAAAAGCTGCACCAAAGGTGACATAAAGTATAGTCGGCAAAGGTGAAAAGATACCAAGGCCTGCCACTACGCCACCCACAAGATAAAGAGTCTTGGCTGTACCGAAAAGCTGGCCGATAAGTGCATGTCCGAAATCTGCCTCTTTTGACCCCTTTGTTACAAGGATACCGGTAGACATGGAGATCATCAGCGAAGGGATCGAGCTTACAAGTCCGTCACCCATTGTCAGGATTGAGAAGGTGTTAATAGCTGTATTAACATCCATTCCCTGTCTGATAACACCCATGGCAATACCGCCAACAAGGTTGACCGCTGTGATGATAAGACCCGCGGTGGCATCTCCCTTTACGTACTTGGTAGCACCGTCCATGGCTCCGAAGAAGCTGGCCTCTTCCTGGATCTTTTCCCTTCGGTTCTTGGCTTCGGCATCCGTGATGGCGCCGGTATTAAGGTCCGCGTCTATGGCCATCTGCTTACCGGGCATAGCGTCCAAAGTAAATCTTGCCGATACTTCAGCTACACGCTCGGAACCTTTGTTGATAACCATCAGCTGAACGATGATGAGAATGATATAGATGATGGCTCCGACGATCAGATCGCCGCCGCCCACGAAGGAACCGAATACCTCAATAACCTGTCCGGCACTGCCCTGTGTCAGAATGAGCCTCGTAGATGATACGTTCAGCGCAATTCTGAAGATCGTGGTAAACAACAGTACAGTCGGGAAAAAAGACATCTGCAAAACTTCAGTGGCGAACATGGCCGTAAACATGATCACAAAGGAAAGTGACATATCAAAAGCCAAAAGAACGTCAAGAAGCCAGTCCGGCAGAGGAATAATGAGCATGACAACAGCAGCCACAATGTAAAGTGCCAGACCATAATCAAATACACGACCTTTAATCTTACTAAGATCCATCATTATCCTCCTTTCGGTTTATTACAGTTACAAACGGGTCAGACTTTACCCTGTAAGTGATATACATATGCAAGAACTTCAGCTACCGCCTTGTAGAGTTCAGGCGGAACAAGCTCGCCAACTTCCACGTTGGTGTACAGCATCCTGGCAAGAGGCTTGTTCTCTACTATTTCAACGTTGTTCTCTCTGGCCACTTCCTTGATCTTCTGAGCCAGATAGTCAGCACCCTTAGCAACAACTATAGGTGCATCGTTTTCATCCGCATCATATTTGATGGCAACAGCAAAGTGAGTAGGGTTGGTGATTACAACGTCCGCCTCAGGCAGCTGCTGCATCATCCTTCGCCTTGAAGCCTCCATCATTCTTCGCTTCTGAGCACCCTTTACAGCAGGATCTCCTTCCGAGTTCTTGTACTCGTCCTTTACTTCCTGCTTGGTCATCATCATGTCCTTATGGAACTTCCTGCGCTGATAGATAAGATCAATAGCGGCTATAACGATATATGCGGCTGCAAGACGTATTCCAAGGTCTATGATAAGTGAGCCCATAAGCCCAATGGCCTGCTTGAGCGGTATGTCATACAGAAGGAAAAGAGATTCCGTCCTTCCGGTAAAAAAGCTGTATATAACTGCTCCCATTATTACCAGCTTAAGTATTGATTTTCCTAGTTCAAAAAGCTTCCTGGTGGAAAAGATCTTTTTCATACCGGAAATAGGATTAAGCTTTGAGAGCTTTGGCTGCAGAGGCTTACTTGTAGGTTTGAATCCAACCTGAACAAGATCGCTTACAAAAGCAATGATAAAAGCGATAATAAAAAACGGAGCTGAAATAATAAACATCGTAAATATGGCATTTGTCAAAAGGCTCCGCAGCAGTTCTACGGGTATATACCCTTCGTAGGTTCTTGCCACGTTGGGGATGTTGTTATATATCCTGCTGAAGAGATTCTGAAAGTTGGTACCCATGAATCCATAGCCGATCCTGAGTATCAGAAACAGAGCCATTAAAGAAAAGGCTGTCGCAACCTCCTGGCTCTTGGCTACCTGACCTTCCTTACGGGCATCATCCAGCTTTTTGGATGTAGGCTCCTCTGATTTCTCGGCGCCGTTTGCATCTTCAGCAAAGAACTGCAGGTTATATTTAATTAGTAACCCGGATTCATCATCCGCCCTGCAAACTGTATACAAAATCAGTTATCAGCTCCTTTGTATTGATAAAGATAAAGTTAACTGCCTGATTCATCATGGCAACGGTAAAGAACATTATCACAAGTCCTATAACGATCTTTATCTGTATACCAACCGAGAACATATTCATCTGAGGTGATACTTTGGCAAGAACACCCAGAATGACGTTGGTGGTAAAGGTAATGATAAATATCGGGAGGCATATCCTGAATCCGATAACCATGTAATCCTTGGTGAAATTCAGAATTGCCTGAAGCATTCTGTCTGAATGAATAACTGCCCCGTTTATGGGGATGATCGTAAAGCTGTCCACCAGTGCCCTTAAAATAAACTGATACATTCCGGTAAGGATAAGAGCAACAGTAAGGAACTGTGAATAAAGCGAACCGGTTATTGTCACCTGCTGGTTAGTGGAGCTGTCAAACATACTGACCATGGATAAACCGATCTGCATATCCGTAATGGTACCGGCAAATGCGGCTATCTGGTTACACAAAAGAACCGAAAGTCCTATTACCAGGCCAACCATGGCTTCCTTTAGAACAATAACGGCATAACCGGCCACCGTATTGTAATCCGGCGGATAAAAAGGAACCGCACCGTATAAAAGTATTGATATCATAAGCCCGTAGCCGATCTTGACCACATTTGGAGTCTGAGTTCCGCCAAAGAAAGGACAGACAAATATGAAACTCATTATCCTTACGACAATAAGCAGATAAACTTCAAGATCGCCGTAGCTGAAGGTGTAATCTATCATAGTCTTCTCCTAGCGCACATACTTGGAGAAATCCGACCACAGATTTGTAATGTATCCGGACAGCTCTGTCAGCATCCAGTTACCGATAAGTATTATCATCATGAACACTCCGATAACCTTAGGCACGAAGGTCAGGGTCTGCTCCTGAATGGAAGTAACCGTCTGAAAAATTGATATAACAAGTCCGATGGTCATTGAGGTCAAAAGAACCGGAAGTGACATCTGGATAATAAGAAAAAGAGCATCTCTCATTATCTGATTGATATCTGCTAAAGTGATCATCTCTTAATCCCTCCTCTGCTAATAGAAGGACTTGACCAGGTTGCCTATGATAAGGCTCCATCCGTCCGCAAGCACAAACAACAGTATCTTAAATGGTAACGATATAGTGGTAGGCGGCAGCATCATCATACCCATACTCATAAGTACCGATGCCACTACCATGTCTATTACAATAAACGGTATGTAAATAAGGAAACCGATAATAAACGCCGTTCGAAGTTCACTTACTATAAAGCTTGGAACCAGCACTACATTGGGAATGCTGTCCAGCTCCCCGTCCCATTCGATGCCGTCTATCTGCATAAAGAGCTTTACATCCTTGGTCTGGGTCTGTCCGTACATGAACTGTCTGAAGGGCTTCATCACTTCCGTCATGAACTCCTGTTGGTCCAGATCGCCGTTCTCAAAGGGAATGACCGCATCGTTATAAGCCGTTGTAAGTGTTGGCTGCATAATGAAAAGAGTCATAAAAAGTGCTATACCTATCATTACCAGGTTTGGCGGCGATGTCTGTGTACCGATGGCAGTTCTTGTGAAATGCAATGCTACGACGATTCTGGTAAAAGAAGTCATCATAACAAGCAAAGTCGGCGCAAGAGCGATCAGAGTCAAAGTGATCAGTATCCTCAATGCACCGTTTAACGTACCGTTTCCATTGTCATAGGTAACAGTTACGGTATTTGCAATATTAAGCTTTTTAAGATCATCGGGATCTTCCGAGGAACCGGGATCGTTTATATTGGTCCTCTCATCTGTGGTTCCCGTAAGATTGGATTCTCTTTCTGTAGTGGGATCTGTGGGAGTGGTATCTACAACGACACTTTCCGTAGCCTTTGCCTGAAGAGGAACCGCAAAGGTGAGGAAAGAAAACATAAAAAGAAGGGCAAGGGCCGCAATAAGCCCTTTCCTCAGAAGTCTTCTGACAGAATTATCCAGTTTAAACACTCCCCGTCTTTTGTTCATCTACTTCTTTTTCTCACTCTTAAATTTTTCAAGGATATCCTTGAAACTTAAGGCATCTTCAGGTCCATCCTCCTTGAAAACAAGGTCCTCCTTGGATATATCCCCTAAAAATGTTACTTCATCTTTGCCCACGGCAATAGCAAAGTACCTCTGCCCTACCCGGACTATCTGAATATACTTTGTAGTTGATATCCTGGCAGTCTCCAGGATCTCTATGTTACCGGTAGAGGTCTTTTCCTTCTGGTAGCCTGCCATCCATTTGGTAAAAAAGTAGGTGGCAGCCAGTACGATTACGAATACCAGTAACATAGTCACGAACTGCAAAAAAGAATTCATTCCCCTAAATATGCTCCCCAATCACTGTACAATTTCAGTTACACGGACGCCAAAACTTTCTTCGATAACTACTACTTCTCCCTTGGCTACAAACTTGCCGTTAACAAGAACATCCACAGGCTCACCGGCAACCTTATCAAGCTCGATGATGGTACCCGGCGCAAAATCAAGGATATCTGAAATAGGCTTAGCTGTTCGTCCAAGCTCAACAGTAACTTCAAGCGGTACATCTTTGATGATTCCAATGTTCTCCCCGCCTGCCATAATGGTGGTTCCGCCTGCGAAGGTCTGGAACTGGGCCGGCTGGATGTTCATATTCATCATCTGAGGTGTCATCTGCATCTGAGGCATAGCCATCTGGGGCATTCCCATCTGTGGCATTGCCATCTGCGGCATAGGCTGTGCCATCATGGAAGGATCCATTGCAGGCATAGGAGAAGGTGCCGGTGCAGGCATGGGCTCCGGTGCAGGTGCGGGCGCAGGTGCCGGTGCAGGCTCGGGTTCTGAGGATGTGGCATCTCCTGCAATGACCGTATCCT
The DNA here is from genome assembly GCF_000526935.1 of Butyrivibrio sp. FCS014. Classification (GTDB taxonomy): domain Bacteria; phylum Bacillota; class Clostridia; order Lachnospirales; family Lachnospiraceae; genus Butyrivibrio. The sequence continues at coordinate 28,389 of NZ_JAHA01000019.1, forward strand.
TAAGAGCCTTGGCAAAGTCAATGGGATACAGCTGCATAAGAGTTGAATCCACAAGATCTCCCACCTGCATCTTGAAGGAAATCTTAACGAAGGTTCCCGTCAAGAATTCTGCAATATCAGAAGGATCATTGTTGATCATATCCAGCAGTGTAGCCTGAGGCGGACTGATATCAACCTTCTGATTGATCATGGTGGAAAGAGATGTGGCAGCAGCACCCATCATCTGGTTCATAGCCTCAGAGATGGCTGACAGCTGAAGTTCTCCGATCTCACCGTCTGTATTGGTTCCGTCACCACCCATCATAAGGTCGGTGATGACCATTACATCGTGTTCCTTAAGAATAAGAATATTGGTTCCGTCAAGACCTACAGTATATTTGATCTGGATAAATACACAGGGCCTCTCATAGTTGTCGATGACATTCTCCCAGTTGGCAAGTTCAACCTGAGGTGTTGTGATATTTACCTTCTGATTAACCAGTGAATACAGCGTAGTAGCTGAAGATCCCATACTGATATTGGCTACTTCACCAATGGCATCCTTTTCAGAGTCAGTCAGAAGAGTCTCATCAATATTACCTCCCCCTATAGGCGGTGATGCGGCAGCAGCTTCCGCCGGTGCCTCCATACCAGAATCTACAGGAGCATCTGCAGGCGCAGCGTCCCCACCGGAAGTATCCATACCGGCTAACAAAGCATTAATTTCGTCCTGAGATAACATTCCATCCATGCTCCTACTCTTCCTCCTCTCTTACAACCGACGTTATACGTACGGCATATTTATCTTTTGCGGTACCGGGCAAAGCTGTGAATTTATATATATTGCCCACGTAAACCTGCATATCTGTATTAACTCTGTTATCAAGTCTGATAATATCTCCCGCCTGCAAATGTACAAAGTCATTGACCGATACATTGCACTTGCCAAGGATTGCCTTAACAGGCACATCCACATGCCTTACCATAGCTTCCAGATTCTCCTTGTAATCCTCTTCCGCATTCTTCTGCATTGTGGAGAACCAGAACTTGGTATTCAGCTTGTCCATAACACTCTCTAAAGTGAAATATGGAAGACACACATTCATAAGTCCCTCTGTATCACCGATCTTAATATTCAGTGTTACAATGGCGATCATGTCTGTGGGAGAAATAACCTGGGCGAACTGCGGGTTGGTCTCAATCCTCTCCATTACAGGATTGATGGCAACTACGTTCTGCCATGGCTCCACCATAAGCTGCATGCATATGGTTACAAGCTTCTCTATAAGCGGCATTTCAATATCAGTAAAAGGTCTTGGCTTATCAAGGCCGGTGCCTTCTCCTCCAAGCATTCTGTCTATGAAGGAAAAGCCTATATTGGCCTGCAGCTCAAGAATGATCGTTCCCTGCAGCGGGAGGAAACTGATAACTCCCAAAATAACAGGATTCGACAAGGCATTGCTGAACTCCGAATAAGTAACAGTCTCAGAGTTGGCTACAGATACCTGTACATTCTTTCGCAGATAAAGAGGTAACGTGGTAGATAGCAGTCGTCCGTAATGTTCGTAGATCATCTCCAGCGTTCGAAGATGTTCCTTTGAGAACTTGGCCGGACGTTTAAAGTCATAATCCTTGACCTTTTTCTCGTCCGAGGCCTGCATCTGATCCACATCGAGCTCACCTGTACTGAGTGCTGAAAGCAGACTATCTATTTCGCTTTGTGACAGTACTTCACTCAAAACGTATCTCCTCTCAATTTAGTCAGCTTTTAGTCAGTCCATCAGGAAAAGATAACTTTACTGAAGCTCACACTGTAGATAAAGTTTGAGCCAAACAGTTCCTGAATGGCATCAAGGATTTCTGTCTGTATACCTTCCGTGTCAGCCTGAATCTCTTCCATGGAATGTGCAGAGATCACATCATTAACCTTGGACTTCATAAGTTCCTTCATGCTGGTAAGCTTCTCTTCGGTACCCATGGTGGCGTAATCCGGTGAAGCTGTGTTCATGGAGAAAACGATATCAACAACCATGATATGGCTGGATCCGTCGGAGCTGGGTTTCAAATTGATCATCATCTCATCGTCACCGGCCAGGTTGAATACTGCCAGGTCAGTAACAGCAACGTTGCCTGATGCGGAGCCGGAAAATCCTCCGGTATTGCCGCCGTTAGCTTCAAGTTCAAGAGCTCCCGCAATGTCAGAGATAAGCTTTGCTGTCTGAGAGTTAGTGGTCATGACACTTAGCATCATGAATCCGGTCATGGCAAGGTTAACTATTACAAGTGCCAGGATAATGATCGCTAAAAGATTCTTTTTCATAAGATTTATTCTCCTTACGCTTTAATATGAAGCACTAAGTGGATTGTAGATCTTTATTTCAACACGTCTGTTTCTGGCTCTGCCTTCATCCGTAGAATTGTCGGCTATGGGGTCATACTGTCCTCTTCCTGTATGAACAAGATTGGAAGGGTCAAGGTTTGTGTTCTCCGTAAGGTAATAGAAAATGGTAAGAGCTCTTCCGGCACTCAGTTCATCATTGTTGGCATATTTGCCGCCGCCTGACATGGGAACATTGTCCGTATGGCCTTCTATCTCTATTGTTCCTCCGGCATAGGTCTCAAGTATCTGACCCACCTTTTCTATAACCGGAAGGGCATCTTCCTTGATATCCGTCTTACCTGAATCAAAGAGAATTGCTCCCTGGATCGTAAGCTGTACATACTGGCTGGTATAGTTAAGAGATACCACATCATCGATGGCTCCGTTCTCAAGAGCATCTTCTATTTTGCCCGCCAGTTCCTCGGAAGCTTCCAGCTGCTCTTTCTCAGCAGCTTCCAAAAGCTCTTCCTGTTCCATATCCTCTGCTTCCCTGTCTTCCTGCTTGGTCTTGTCTTCCTGAGCAATACCCATGGAAGTCACATAAGCGGAAAGCTGCGTCAGCTGGGATATACCGTCTCCAATAAGAGCTCCCTGGCCTATGGCCATCTCACCGCCGTTAAAGATACCGAATGCAGAACTGAATGAAGCAGCAACCTCTTCAAACTTGGCTGCATCCATATTAGCCATTGAGAAAAGCAAAACGAAGAAGCAAAGGAGCAGGTTCATCAGATCTCCGAAGGTACCCTGCCACGCCGGCAAGCCGGGTTTTATTTCTTCCTGTCTTTTTGCCATTATTCTCCGCCTCCGTCGCCGCTGCCGTTCTCGGCCTCGTAAGCTGCCCTGTCAGCAGGTGACAGGAATGATTTAAGCTTCTCTTCTGTAACACGAGGGTTCTCACCTGCCTGGATTGAGAGAAGTCCCTCTATAACAATGCTCTTAAGCATATATTCCGCATTACTTCTTGCCTTGAGCTTGTTCTCTGCAGGATAGCAGAACCAGTTGGCAAGAACGGAACCGTAGAATGTCGTAATGAGGGCAACCGCCATGGAAGGTCCGATTGACGAAGGGTCCGACATGTTCTGAAGCATAAGAACCAGACCCAGCAGGGTTCCGATCATACCCCAGGAAGGTCCCATTCCGGCAACATCGCCAAAGAATGAATAATTGGATTTATGGCGCTCAGCCATGGCATCTATTTCAGCTTCAAGAATGCTCTTAACAAGTTCAGGCTCTGTACCGTCGACTATAAGCATGACACCCTTTTTCATGAAGGCATCCTCAAGACCGCCGGCAGCTTCTTCAAGAGCAAGAAGTCCTTCCTTTCTTGCTGTATTGGAAAGATCAATTATGGACTTGATAACAGACTTTGTATCATCATTGGGCATCTTGAATATCAGTGTGTATGACTTAAGTCCGCTGAGGAAACTGGGAAGGCTTCGTGATCCCAGAACCGCCATGAACGCTCCGCCGAATGTGATCATGGCCGAAGGAGCATCCAGGAAGTACTTTACACCTGTGATTCCCGCAGAAAATACAATACTGAGGATCATGAATATGAAACATAATCCTACTCCAAGCAATGACGCAATATCCACAAAAATACCTCCTTGTTATATAGAAAGCTGCTTGCTGATCATTTACGTATTAATCATTACCTATTATTCTGATGATCTCTTCAGGACTCTCTTTCACCAGAAGTTTCCTTCCGGAGTACAAAATCAGGACTGTATCAGGCGTAGCCTCAACAGTCTCGATAAAATCACTGTTAACAAGAATCCTTCTTGTATCCATCTTTGTAAGTTCTATAAGTTTACTCATAATTTCACTATTTAGAAATATTTCACCGATATTTGAAACTTTATTTCCGCATACTATTATTTTAACACTTAATACACCCAAAATCTGCTGCTTACGTTCACATTTTGGACACATTTGAACTATAATTTCATTTGTTGGGAAGCTTGATGAAATTTTATTTAGAACATCCTGTCTTCCCCCAACACACCATCCATGAAGATTGCCAAAGAGAATTATGGCATAATACTACATATTGTGGTATTTAAATAATTGTACCACTATTTGTCAAAGATAAATAGCCTTTTTTGAAAATTAGATAATAAAAATGGACCCCTTGGGCATAGTTTCGGTCCAAGGGGTCCATCCCATATTTTTTTAGTGATCTGTTCCTTCCGTGTACAGTTATTATTCTACTTGTAACGAAGGTTCTATTCTATGGGAATTCTATGAAACTTTAATTAAATAATTATTATCTCTTGAGGTTTGTAAGCTCCTCGAGAAGTGTATCGGATACTGTGATGATACGGCTGTTAGCCTGGAATCCACGCTGTGTTGTGATCATCTCGGTAAACTGTGCCGAAAGGTCTACGTTGGACATTTCCAGAACACCGGTGTTCATGTAGCCACCGTCAGTGGTGATATCCTGAACTGTAGGATCTCCTGAGTTAAGGGTTGATGTATACAGGTTGTCTCCCTCTTTTGAAAGACCGGATGCATTAGCAAACTGAGCTGATGCGATCTGTCCAAGGAGCTTTGTCTGTCCGTTTGAATATGTTGCGTAGATCTGTCCGTCTGTACTTACGGATACACCGTTCATCTCACCAACCGCACGGCCTGTGTTAAGGCTTCTCTTGTCTCCCTTTACAGCTTTGATTGTTGAGGAACCGTTGGTGTTGTAGTTTGTAAGAGCTGCGAAATCGATGGTCATGTTTCCGGCCTTATCAGCCTCATCGGGATTTGATGCTGATGCCTGGAAACCGAAGGCTTCAAGTCCGGGATAATCCTGGTTGAACTTCATTGTTACAAGGCCGCTCTTTTCGCCGTCTGCTGTTACAAGCGCACCGTTTGCTGCGTTGAATGCAAGCTGTACAGTGTGATCACCGATTGTAAGCTTGATGCTTCCGTTGTCTGAACCACTGGAGGAGATGATCTCATAGGTTCCGTCTGTTCCGTATGCATCTGCTGCTTCATCGGAAATTCCGTATACTTTCTTCAAAAGACCTGCTGTATCGGTCTTGGCTGCCTCGAGAAGGTCAGCGATATTTCCCTTTACGGGAACATCTCCGAATGCACGAAGTGATGTGTAATTTGATGTTCCGTCTCCGTTATCGGCTGCTGTGTACTCATCTGTTGTGTTCTTGGGATCCTCTGTTACATTGTGGGAAATGCTTACAAGTCCGTCTCCTGAGAAGGAAATCTTGTAATCATAACCTTCGATGTTGTTAAGAAGATTCTGAACGTCCTCATTGGTTGAGAATACATTTGTAAGGATCTCTTTGTAAACATTGCTATCCTCTGTGAACATTCCGGCATTGGATGTAAGGGAATAAGCCTTTGCATACTTGTTGCTGTCAGTGTTCTTATATACGTAGGAAGGAGATGTTGTAGGAATCTCATAAGGAGCCTGAAGGCTTCCTTCTGCCTCGTTCTTAAGCTTGAAAGTTGTATCCCATGCAATAGGATTCTGTGCGTACTGCTTTGTGGGATAATCGATGATAAAAGCAGGTGTTCCTGATACTGATCCAAGGAAGAAGCTGATATCACTTCTGTCTCCTGTGTAACCGCCGATTTCCTCGGTGGAAATTGTATCCATCTGTCCATTCACCCAGGTTGAAATCTGGCTTGCTGTATCCCTGATGTCCTGTGCAGTAACTCCGTTTTCGTTAAGCAGGTCTGCGTAAGGAGCAAAAGCTGCATCATCCATACCGCTTACTTCAGTAAGAAGTGCAAGAGTAAGATTTGCTGTTCCGGGATGTTCTGTGGAAATAATGTCATAAAGGCAATCATAACTTGTCTGAGAAAGATAGTTTGGATCACTTGTGTCTGTAGTATTTACTGCATAGTTGGTTGTTGTATCCTTGGTCTCAAGTCCTTCGTTGAGGATTGTCAGAACCTTTGTTGTTCCGTTGTATTTGTAGAACAGCTTATCTTCTGTATTGTTTGCAGGATCCTGTGCCTTCCATGCATCAATTGCTGCCTGAAGAGTTGTGCCGTTTCCGTCATCGAAGTAATCCTTCTCATTTGCTGTTACAAGAGCTGACGCCTGATAAGACTGTCTCTCTGCTGATGTAGCAACAAGGCCAAGCTTCTTCTGGATAGCAATGCTTCCGCTTGCATATGTGTAAGTATAGTCTGAGCTTACATAAGTTGCTGCATTGGAAATTCCGAATACAGTTGTGAGGTAATCTGCATTGAGATCTCCTGCATTTCCGTTTGAATCAGGGATGAGGTAGGAAGATCTTGTTGCAGGATCAACGAAGTACTTATCGCTGGTTGATGAGAAAGCATAGTTTGCTGTAGCATATGCTCCGTTGGAAACATCATTCTGTGTATAGGAAATTGTGATGGCTCCGGTTGTAGGGTTGATCTCGTAGGTTGCGTTTACCTTATCTGCGTAAGCTGCCTCGTCACCGTCTGTTACGCCATAAGCTGACTTAAGAAGTCCCTTATAGCTCTTTTTACTTGTGCTGAGAATATCTGCAAGGTTACCGGACTGGGGAACGTTCTCGTACTTAACATCTCCGCCTTCTGCATTGATGGTAACGTGCTCGCCGGTTGCATCTGTAACGAATGAGTACTTGGAATCAGCTGCTATATCCTGAGTTCTTGTGGTTGCCTCTGTATCTCCGAAAGTAATGTTATCAAGAACGCCTGATCCAAGAGACTTTCCTGTGGAATCAAGTACGTCTGAAAGTGAAAGTGCATAGAGGTGATCTGTTGCTGTATTTTTAAGGATGAATTTGCCTGTGTAAAGATATCCCTTGTTGTCATAGAACTCAAGGGTGATGGTCTTACCGTCATCTGAGAGGATGTTAGTATCGTTGTCGTCGATGTTTCCTGAGAACAGGGATGCTGTTGTGGAAGCAGGTGAATATGTGCTGTTAGCAGCGCTCATGATCTGAAGGCTTGAAAGACCGCCGTTCTTATTGATCGTGATGGCACCTGTCTCTCTGTCTTCCTGTGCTACCCAGCCCTGTACAAGATATCCGTTTGACTGCATTGCCAGGTTTCCTGCACCGTCAACGTAGAAAGAACCGTCTCTTGTATAGAGGTTCTCTGTACCGTTGTTAACGATAAAGAATGAGTTACCTGTGATCATGATATCAAAGGGATTGTTTGTGGTCTGAGTTGCACCCTGAGATGTAATTGCTGTATTGATAGCACCTGACTTAGCGCCAAGACCGATCTGACGTGCGTTTACACCACCCTTTGTCTCGGTAGCGCCTGATGCGGTCTGGGTTGTCTGGTACATAAGGTCTGAAAATGTAATAGACTGGGATTTGAAAGATGTGGTGTTAACATTGGCAATGTTGTTACCAATAACATCCATCTTGGTCTGATGTGTCTTGAGTCCGGCTACACCAGAATAAAGTGATCTCATCATAAGGCAAAGTCCTCCATCATTTGAAAATATCAGATTTCGGACGAAGCAAGAGTTTTGCTGTAGATCCCGGCAGTCTGTCCGGGTTCAGAAGATTTCCTGGCGGTGAAACATCGGTCACCGCTTCGGTCCAATCATGCAATAACTGCTCCGTCTATGTTCGTGAATACATTACTCTTGTTTTCTGTCTGATCCATTGCTGTTACCACCGTATTATTAGGGACGTTTACGATGAATGCCAGCTGATCAACAAGAATCAGTGAATCTTTGATGCCCTTTTCACCGGCTTCTATCTTGCCCTGGTTCAGTCTCTGCATCTGATCCTGAGTGAGCTCGATATTACGAAGGCTTAGCCTGTTCATGGCATGCTTTGAAAACTTAACAGTTCCTTCACTGTTAATATTATCGGCACCACTTTGGATTTTATTTAGAACAGATGCAAAAGAATTTTCTCCCACAGGCAAAGATTCTTTTTCTTTGCCTGTTTTGGGAGTATTAGGATTCAGATACTGATCCTGGACCTGTCCGATTGAAAAGAACTGACGATCATCCATTAACATGCTCGTTATTCCTCCAATTTATTTACTCTTCGGTCTTGAAAGTCCTGTAGTTGTCGCCTCTGAGTTCATCAATCCTGTTAACATACTGAAGAAGTGATGTTACGTAGTTGGGATTCATGAGACCCTTGGCTTTGTCTGTCATGTTGTTCATGTAAATTGTATACATGGCATCGATGGTTGCTCCGTGCTGCTCATCGCTGATCTCTTCAAGGTTCGGGAGCTTATCGATCTCTTTTTCGAAATCAGCTATCATATCGAGAGCCTGTGTATAGTTGGAATCCAGAACCTGAACAACATCGTCCACATTGTAGTTCTCACCGTTGATGTTCACATAAGCTTTGTTGCCGCTGTAGGTCACGAAATCAACCGTTCCCTGAACCTCAGAGGTTGTTCCCTTATCGGCGTTGGTCTGCTGAACGATAACTGTTTTTCCTACAAGCTCCGATGCCCTTGACAGTGACATGGAGTTTGCCATATTGTTCAGCTGCTCAACCTGTGTGAATGTTGCATACTGTGAGATGTATTCAGTATTAGATGTGGGTTCCATGGGATCCTGATATTTCATCTGTGCAACCAGGATCTTAAGAAAAGAATCTTTGTCGTAACCGGTAGGCGCAGCGTTTTCGGATTTGGTCTTGTTTTCGCCGTTTACGACTTCACCGTTTTTAATAATAGCGCTTACAGAATTAACGTCGCTCATAATTACCGTTCCTTTCATTACTCAGATCAGGCGCTGAAATCAACTGTATTTCCGTTCATTGCCATCATCTGAACCGCGATCCTCTCGGCGTCGCTCATCTCTTCAACGGGAGTTTCCTCTTCCACCTCTGAAAGGTTGATCCTTCTAAGAGGCTTTGTCCCCTTATTTCCCTGAGCATCCGAGGGGTCTCTGTTTTCATTGCCCTGCTCCAGATTCTGTTCGAATGCGTGGCTTGCGATGGTGATCTCGATTGAGGTTACTTTTATGCCCTGCTCTTCAAACTTCTGCTGAAGCTGTACCATCTGGCTCTCCACAGCCTCTTTTACCAGTTCGTTCTGAGCTGTGAATTTGGCTGTGATCCCGTCCTTACCGCTCTGTAAAAGAACATTCACATTACCCAGGCTTGCAGGATGAAGCGCAAGTTCAAGGGATGTCTCCTCCGGTCCCTGCATGATTGTGATCCTGTCTGTGATCTGGCGGATGATGTTCTCCATCTGTGCTCTGTCGGTGTAGCTCACCTGACTGAAGCTCTGTGTCTCGGGAACTGCCTCTGTTATGTTGTTTACGATCTGGTTAAAAAGATTTGTGGATTCCGCGCCCCTGTGAAGATCCTGCTTGCTGCTGTCATTGCTGCCTTTATTTGCATTCTCGGTAACAATCTCTACCTTGGGTTCTTCTTCGGGCTGATCTGAGAATACCTCAGACTGTGGTGCTTTATCTAATATCTGCTCTTTGCCGATCACCGCTTCCTTATTGATGTTCTTTGCATCTTCGGGAACAGCTTCCTCGACGTTCTGCTGTAATACCGCTCCAAAGTTTTCCTTGGTGTCATCAATTGCGGCTTTCAGCTCTTCTTCTGATAAGTCGAACTCATTCATAAGCTCGCTTCTCATACTTTCCGCACCCTCCATGAGGTCCTGCAGTGAAGTATAAATATCAGAATCTGTTATAAGTTCGGTGACATCCTCCGATCCGGAAACCTGTGCTACCAGCGGTATTATGGTCTCGGGATTCATCATATCCGCTGCCATAAGTCCAAGTACCTGCATAGCATTTATCATTGCATCTTCCGGAAGTTCAAATGCATCTGTGATCTTCTCTATGATCACCTTGCCATCCTCATTGATGGCCTCCTGCAGCTCTTCATTAGCCTCCGTGCCCTGTGTTTCGTTTGTCTGTACTGTGTCTGCAACCTTTGCTGCATCATCTTGTCCCTGGGTGGATGATACTTCTTCAGTTGCCTTGGCATCTTCGGCGATCCTGTTTGTATACTCGGTAGTGTCATTCTTTGAAGCCTTCGTCTCATTCAAAGCTTTTTTCACTTCCCTGCTTGCCGCCTGGCTTCTGTCGCTTACAAGATTGTCCGTAACCTTGCTGAGCACTTTATCAAAGCTCTTGTCCTGTGACTGTACGTTCTGCTTTTGGCTTGTGACATTCGAAACAGTTGTGGCTGCAGTGCCCTGTGACAGGTAAGCTGCGATCGCGCCTACCACGTTGTTCGCACTGCTCATCAAAACCCTCCTTTCATATTTGGAACAGGCATAATCCACCTGACCATATTCTTACGTAATGTATATCGGAATAATATCTTTATACTTAACCCTGTTTTCATTATTTTTTTCGATCAAAAGAAATAGCGGCAACAGTCCAAGCTGTGCCGCCATTTTAGGTTTCTTAACTTAATTATACCGTAACTTTCTTGAAGGACTTCTTGCCCTTTCTTACCATAACGCCGTCCCCGAAGGAATCCTTTGTGTAGGTTGTCTTAACATCGGTTACCTTCTCGTCGTTGAACAGAACACCGCCCTGCTCAACTGCACGTCTTGCCTCACTTCTTGTTGTGCAAAGACCTGCAGAAACAAGAACCTGAAGGATATCAACAACGCCGTCTCTGAAATCCTCTTCCTTAAGAGCAACAGAAGGCACGTTTGCCATGTCTCCACCGCCTGCAAAAAGAGCTCTCGCAGCATCCTGGGCTTTCTGAGCTTCCTCTTTTCCATGAACAAGAGCTGTAAGCTCGAAAGCAAGGATCTCCTTCTTCTCGTTGATGCGTGATCCGTCCCACTTCTCCATCTCCTGGATCTCCTCGATAGGAATGAAGGTGAGCATCTTGATGCACTTATCAACATCGGCGTCACCGACATTTCTCCAGTACTGGTAGAAATCGAAAGGTGATGTCTTGTTGGGATCAAGCCATACAGCGTTTCCTGCGGTCTTGCCCATCTTGTTGCCGTTGGAATCGGTAAGAAGTGTGATGGTCATGGCATGAGCGTCCTTGCCGAGCTTTCTTCTGATAAGCTCTGTGCCGCCCAGCATGTTGCTCCACTGGTCATCTCCGCCGAACTCCAGGTTGCAGTTGTACTTCTGGAACATGTAGTAGAAGTCGTAGGACTGCATGATCATGTAGTTGAATTCAAGGAAGGAAAGTCCCTTCTCCATACGCTGCTTGTAGCACTCTGCTCTAAGCATGTTATTAACCGAGAAGCACGCTCCGACCTCTCTTAAGAGCTCGATGTAGTTCAGGTTCATGAGCCAGTCGGCATTGTTTACCATCATAGCCTTGCCTTCACCAAAATCAATGAACTTCTCCATCTGTCTCTTGAAGCACTCTGCGTTATGATCGATGTCTTCTCTTGTGAGCATCTTTCTCATGTCGGTTCTTCCTGAAGGATCACCGATCATGGTTGTGCCGCCGCCGATAAGGGCGATGGGCTTGTTGCCTGCCTCCTGAAGTCTCTTCATAAGAGTAAGGGCCATAAAGTGTCCTGCAGTAAGGCTGTCTGCAGTACAGTCAAAGCCGATGTAGAACGTGGCCTTTCCTGCGTTTACCAGTTCCCTGATCTGCTCCTCGTCAGTAACCTGAGCGATCAGGCCTCTTGCCTTAAGTTCCTCATAGATCTGCATAATGCACCTCCTAAGTGTTGTGATCACGAAGGGTAATAAAAAATCCTCCGCGACCAGTTAATGATCACGAAGGACGAATTAATCGTGTTACCACCTTCATTCACGTATGACTCACGCCATGCGCCTCAATAAGTACCGGGTCAAAAGAATCTTTGACTTTTATACTCTTCCGAACTGACGCTTCGGTTCTCGTCACGGCTTACTTGGATTGTCCGTTTTTCCGTGCAGCTTACGGAGGTATTCACCAATATTCTTAACTTGCGCCTCTCACCATCCGGCAACTCTCTGTAGTCAGTCAATATTTGTTACTTATTCCGGTCACAGCCTTTAGTATTTAATTACTTAATGATTTTATGTTCTTGATTAAAAAAAGTCAACCCTTAGTACAGCCTCTTCCTTATATATTCATCCGCAACCGCCTGGTCATAAACCTTCTCATCGGTGATGATGCGGAAAGGCATCTGCTTGCCGCTGCAAAGATCCCGTATTGCCTTCATAAGCTGTGGTCCGATAACGGGATTACACTCAACGGCGCAGGAAAGCTCGCCTCTTACCATGGCTTCAAAGGCCTCCGTGGTGGCATCCACCGAGATTATCTTAACGTCAACATCGGGCTTTATGCCGTGTTCCTTAAGCTCTTCGATTGCTCCAAGGGCCATATCATCATTCTGGGAAAAGATAATGTCGATATCCCACTCATTGTTCTCGAGATATTCACGGACTACTTTTCTTCCTCCCTCAAAGGTGAAGTCGCCGTAGTCGGAATAGCTGATCTCATACCCGGGATTTTCCAAAAGAATTTCCCTGAAGCCCTGATCTCTTTCTTCTGTGGGAGAGGCGCCCACATTGCCCATGATCTCCATTATTCTCAAGGTGTCCTTGGTTTTACTTACATTATCCCTGATCCATCGCATGGCCCTTCGGCCCTCTTCCACAAAGTCAGCCCCAATATAAGTGGTGGTGAGGTTCTCCTCGCGGTTCTCAACAACCACGTTTCTATCGGACATGATAACAGGAATCCCGGCAGCTTTGGCTTCTCTTAAAACCTCATCCCAGCCCGTTTCAACAACGGGAGAGACCACGATAACATCCACGCCTTCATTTATAAAAGATCTGATGGCCTCAAACTGCTTCTCCTGAGACTGATCGGCTATCTCCATGTGAAGATCAATATTAAACTCTTTTGCCGACTCTTCAATGGATTTGGTATTGGCAAGACGCCAGTTACTCTCCTGGCCTACCTGTGAATAGCCTACCTTTATCTTCCTGCCGTCATCAGCGGTTTCTGCATTGATGCGGCTTAAATTTTCTTCAACATTTGTACTGTCAATAATATTGCTTCGAAGGATGACCTGCTTAGGAACGCCACTTTCGTTATTAAGGATGGAAAGGGCGTAGTCAATAGCTTCTTTTCCGCCTATAGGACAGGAAACGGTGGCCTTAAGCCTTCCCTGGGATACCAGGTCAAGCCCCTCGTCCACTCCTTTAAAGCCGTCGCAGTCTACAGTCATGACTTTTTTATCCAGCCCCATGAACCTTAAGGCATCGCAGACTCCGAGGGCCATACTGTCACTGTAGGTGAATACCACATCGGCGTCTTTAACAATGCGCTTGGCAGTGATGGTCATATCATAGGCGGCATCCTTGGACTCTGTGCCAAGATAGACCTCATGGATATTTATGTTCTTTACATTTTCAACGGCGCTCTTAAATCCGGAGAGCCTCTCTGTTCCCTGGACAGAGGTGGGATTTCCGGACAGCACAACAACATCTCCTCCTTTTTCACCAAGGAGATTTACAATATAATTTCCTGCCTGCTGACCGATAACTTCATTGTCGGGACCGATATAAAGCGTGTAATCGAATCCTTCTACCGCTCTGTCCATAACGATAACGGGAATGCCGCTGTCATGGACCTCTTTGATCTTATCTCCCATTATCTTCTCGTCGCAGGGAGAAATGATAAGAAGATCGATTCCAAAGCCTATGAGATTGTCTATATCCTGGATCTGCTTGGAAGCATTTCCGGTAGCATCCGTTGTAACAATGCGAATGTCTTCGTATTTATCGGTCTCTTCCCTAAGCTCATTGATAAGGGCGACTCTCCACTCCTCTCGCATATTGGCCTGGGACACGCCGATGATGGAAGACACGCCGTCCTTATTGCCACCTTCCCCGAAGGGAATATAGTGACAGCCGTAAAGAGCGATAGACAGGGAAGCCACCGCGATGAGCACAGCAAGAATATGCCATTTTGTTTTTATATATTCCGTCACCTTATGCCATTCTCCTCTTCAATATATGGAATGTATATGGAGATCCTGGTGCCGATATCTTCGGTACTCTCGACTTCAACCCTGTAATCGTCATGGTATCTTTGCTGGAGTCTTTCTTTTACATAGAAAAGTCCAAAGCTCTCCTTGTCGTCAGCCTTTATCTCAGTGGACCCGGTACCGGTCTTTAGAAGTTCTCTTAAAGAATCTCTGGTGTGCTCATCCATTCCCTTTCCGTCATCCTCAACAGTCATGCAAATGCTGTCCTCTATGCGGTGTACGGAAATATTGATATGCCCGGTTCCTCTCTTAAGCTTAATGCCGTGATAGATGGCATTCTCCACAAGAGGCTGAAGGATAAGCTTGGGAACCTGGTGCTTCTCGCAGTCCTCATCGGAATCTATCTCAAAAAGAAGCTTGTCTTCATATCTTGTCTTCTGAACGTAAAGGTAACTGGATATATAGTTGATCTCTTCCTTGATGGTTATATAATCCTTGCCGTGGGAAAGGCTTATTCTGAAAACGTTTGTCAGAGCGTCCACGAGACTCACTATATCTTTTGCCCCGTGCTCACGGGCCATCCAGTTGATGGTATCTAACGTGTTATAGAGAAAGTGTGGCTTGAACTGCTCCTGAACGATCTTAAGCTCCGCCTTCCTTTTGAGGTCTTCCTCCTGCCTTACCCTGTCAAGAAGCTCCTGGATCCTTTCGATCATGTGGTTGAAACTCATGCCAAGGTCATAGATCTCGTCGCGGCTGTTGCTCTCAAACCTCAAGGAAAGATTACCTTCCCTGGTCTTTCTCATAAGATCACGAAGGTGCTTGATTGGTCTTGTAATGTTGTCGGAAACCCTAAGGGACAGATACTGAACCAGGAAAAGAGTCGCCACCAGAATTCCGCCGAAGACCCACATCATCCTGTTGTAATCCCCCATCAGCTCATCATAGGAGGTGACGCTGACAGTCTTCCAGCCGGTCATATCCGACCTCTTAAAGCGCACAAGGTACCTGCTGTTTCCGATGCCGACGGATATGGTCTCGTTTTCGTCGGTGAGCCACTTAGGGTCTATCCTGTAGACCACCGGATTGATGGGCGTGTACACCATGTGGTCCTCTTCATCCAGCACGAAAACAAAGCCCTCGCCTCCAAGCTGAGAGTCCCTAATGGCTGAGGAAATGATGCTGTGCCCTATGTCCACCAAAAGAACACCTTCAACTTCATCGCTGTCTTTGTCCTTGACCGCTTTGACTATGGAAAAAACATCATCCACTGAATATCCAACATCTGTGGCTATATTCCTGCCGGTGACGGTACTTATCATGTGACTTGAATCAGGATCCAAAAGAGCTGCTTTGTACCAGCTCTCCTTTTGAAAAGAGTCCCTGGAAATTCTGGTGATGCCGGTACTTATATAGGCGTCCCCGGAATCCGCATAGAGCATCCCTGCGATCTCATCGTACCTGCCCATAACATTCTGCATGGTCTTTATGATCTCGCCTGCCTTCACATCACCGCCGCCCTTAATGTCTGCAGCAGCAATCTCATCAGATAAGGTAAGAACCAGCTTATCAAGGTCCTCCATATAGGTGTCCAGAGTACGGCTTACCTGAGTCACGGTCTGAGATGACCTTTGAGTTATATTCTTTCTTGCTTCACCGGCCGAGAAGGTGATTCCCACGATTCCGACCAAAATAAAGGGGATGAGGGCAATGAATATCTGTGACAGGATCAGCTTGGTTCGTATCTTGGTTATTCCCGCTCCTGTCCTTAGCATATTCATTACTCTCATCCCCGATTCGCTTGATATTTGATATGTCAGGCAGCTGCCAGGCTCTTGCCCTTAGCAGACTCAGCCCTAACAGCAATGATCCTCTGAACCACGATAAAGAAACAAAGAAGACCCGCGATGGTTACCTTGGTCCACCATGTATTCAGATTCTCGTATGTAACAATGGTCTGGATGATGCCCTGTATCATGGCACCTACAGCAGTTCCAAACACCGATCCGACACCGCCGGTAAGAAGTGTTCCCCCGATAACCGCTGAAGAAATGGCATCAAGCTCCATACCCATGTTCTGCAGTCCGTATCCTGCCAGGGTGTAGAAACTAAATACAACACCGGCCAAAGATGCGCAGAAACTGCTTATAATATACGCTCCAATCTTGGTTCTTGCAACATTAAGACCCATAAGTTCTGCAGACTGTTCACTTCCTCCGATGGCATATACCGCTCTTCCGAAGGGAGTCTTTTTGAGAATATAAAGACCTGCCACAAGAACTGCCACAAATATAAGAACGTAATAGTAAATCTTTCCGTTAAGCGCCTTGGATTCACCAAGCTTTATCTGTATCCTTCCAAGAGCCATGAACTTGAAGAACTCATCCGTGATGGGGATGGATGCTTCGCTTATAACGACGCACAATCCTCTCATTAGGAACTGTCCCGCCAGAGTAACGATGAATGGCTGAAGCTTAAAGTAGTGGATAAGACTTCCCTGCACTGCTCCGATGATTATACCGATGATCAGCGCCATGGGAATTACAATATAAGAAGGAATTCCCTTCTGAAGGCTGTAGGCCATGAACACACCGGTAAAGGCTATGGTTGAGGAGATTGAAATATCAATGCCTCCTGTTATAAGAACGAAGGTAATACCTATACCCGCTATCATCAGATATGCATTGTCATTAAAAAGGTTTAAGAAAGTAGACAATGAAAAGAAATGGTCATATCTCACTGATCCGAAGATAAACATTATCAGGAACAGCACAATTGTCATTGTCAGTGAAATATTCTTTATACGCAGCTTCTCTCTCATAATGCAACTGCCTCCTCTTTCTTCTTGCTTACTGCAATCTTGCTGATATGCAGCTTGAATTTGCCGGACTGTGAAAGGCAGATCACAATGATAAGAAGCGCTTTAAGCACTCTGATATAAGCTGCGGGTACGCCCAAGGCAAGAACTGTTGTGGTGATACTCTGAACGATAAGAGCTCCTATTACACTTGAGAAGATTGAAAATCTTCCGCCCATGAGGTTGGTTCCGCCGATGGCTACAGCAAGAATGGCATCAAGCTCAATATTAAGTCCTGCATTATTACAGTCAGCGCCTTTGATTCCTGCACTCTCAATAAGTCCCGCAACTGATGCGAAGGCTCCTGAAATAGTGTAGATTGCAAGAAGGAATCTGTTTACCTTGATTCCCGCAAACTTTGAAGCCAGTGAATTACATCCGATGGATTCAAGGAAAAGTCCGAAAGCAGATCTATGAACAAACAGCAGCAAGATCCCTACAAGGAAAAGAACTATGTACAATGGGAATGGGAGTCCGAATATATATCCTCCGTTTATGAAGTAATACGCATCGGAATTGATAGTGATGATCTTGCCGCTGGTGATCAGCTGTGCAATACCGCGTCCCGCAACCAGCAGGATCATGGTTGCAACGATTGGCTGTATCTTGATCTGGGCTACCAGGAATCCGTTCCAGAGACCGCAGATGATTCCTGCGCAAACTGCAAGGATTATAGCCATGGCAACATTGCCGCCCAGTCCGGGAAGCAGGTTCCCGTTTATGATGCTGCAGGCAATGGCTCCGCTTATAGCCATAACAGAACCTACGGAAATATCGGTTCCGCCGGTAGCCAGTACCATGGTCATGCCTGCTGCAAGGATCATGAGCTTTCCGCCGTTTCTGAAAATATCAATGATCCTGCCGTAGAAATGTCCGTCCACTATGGAAATGGATAAGAACTCACCTTTTGTCATTATGGTGTTGAACAATATGATGGTCAGGAAAATAATCACAGGCCAGAAAGCCTGTTTCTGGGATAATTTATTTATCTTATTTTTCATTTACCTTCTCCTCCTGCCATGATCTGCATTACCGCTCCTTCTGAGATGTTGTCCCCTACAACTTCTCCTGCCTTCTCCATATCCTTGAGAACGACAATTCTTCTGCAGCATCTAAGCTCTTCATCAAGCTCGGATGATATAAAGAGAACGGCCATACCCTGTGCTGCAAGATCAATGACTATCTTCTGGATCTCGGCCTTTGTACCGATATCGATTCCCCTGGTGGGCTCATCCAGCATAAGAAGCTGCGGATTTGTGGCAAGCCATCTTGCAAGGATAACCTTCTGCTGATTGCCTCCCGACAGGTTCTTTATAAGCTGATCCGCGTTGGGAGTTTTTATCTCCAGCTTCTTGATGTATTCGTCGGCTATCTTCTGAGCCTCTTTTTTCGATATCTTTTTAAACAGACCTTTCTTGGCCTGAAGTGCCAGAGCCATGTTGTCCCTGATGGAGAGGTCTCCTATGATACCTTCCGTCTTTCTGTTCTCAGGGCAAAATGCCAGGTCTTTTCTTATGGCATCCAGAGGATGCTTTAGGTGAACCTTCTCCCCGTTGATAGTAAGTTCACCTTCATTTACCTGATCTATTCCAAACAGTACTCTTGCCGTTTCCGATCTTCCGGATCCAAGAAGTCCTGAAAGCCCCAGTACCTCACCTCGTGAAATTGTAAGATCCATACCCGAGATACTTCCCTGATGTGATACGTTCTTCATGGAAATCAGCTCATCGCCTGTTTTTGTTCCTTCTTTTTCGGCCTGACCTTCCTTCAAAGATTCATTAAGGGCCTGATAGTCCTTACCGATCATCTTTGATACCAGTTCCATTCTGGGAAGATCGGCGGTATTGTAAGTGCCTACATACCCGCCGCTTCTAAGAATTGTGATCCTGTCTGTTACTTCATAAACCTGATCAAGGAAGTGGGTTACGAAGATGATTCCCATTCCTTCCTCACGAAGCCTCTTCATGATTGCAAACAACTTATCTACTTCAACCTTGGACAGTGAGCTCGTGGGCTCATCCAGAATCAGTACCTTCGCCTGTATGTCACTGGCTCTTGCTATTGCCACCATCTGCTGAATAGCTACCGAATAGTTATCCAGTCTCTTATTTACATCAAGTTTAAGATCAAATTTCTCAAGAAGTTTTGTAGCCTCTTTGCTCATGGTTGCCCAGTCGATGGAGCCCATCTTTGTTCTGGGCGCTCTGCCGATATATATGTTCTCAGCAACCGACAGGTTGGGACACAGATTAACCTCCTGATAAACCGTTGAAATGCCCAGCTGCTGGGCTTCATTGGTGGATCTTGGATGGATCTTTTTCCCCTCCAGCTCGATCTTGCCTTCATCTCTTTCCTCTACACCGGTAAGTACCTTTATAAGTGTTGACTTGCCGGCACCGTTTTCCCCAAGAAGTGCGTGGATCTCTCTCGCTTCAAGCTCAAAATGTACATCGTGCAGCGCGATCACTGCCTTGCCGAAGGTCTTGGTTATACCTTCCATTGTTAAGAGTTTGGTCTGACTGCTCACCCTTCTCCTCCTTTAGAAAATCCGCTCCGAAGTGTAAACGGAGCGGATTATTTTTTTATAGACTATAGACTGATCAATATGCGCGGGAATCGATCACATCTGCAGCGATATCTGAAGTGAATACGCCGTCCACTGACTTAACCCACTTTTCAACTGACTCGCCGTTCTTAAGCTTTGCAGCTGTCTCGAAGAAGAGCGGTCCAAGAAGAGGGTTACACTCAACTGTGCAGTTAGCCTCGCCTGCTACCATAGCCTCGAAGATGCCCTTTACGCCGTCTACAGAAACTGTAACGATGTCTTCGCCGGGCTTAAGGCCAGCTTCTTTGATAGCTTCGATTGCGCCAAGAGCCATGTCGTCGTTGTGAGCGTATACGCCTACGATATCAGGATTGGACTTAAGGAATGACTCCATAACTTCCTTACCCTGTGCTCTTGTGAAGTCACCTGTCTGAGAAGCTACGATCTCGATGTCGGGATAGTTTGCAGCTATCTCCTCATCAAAACCTGTCTTTCTGTCTGTTGCAGCAGAAGCACCAACTGTTCCCTCAAGCTCTACGATCTTACCCTTGCCGCCGATGAGCTCTGCCATCTGCTTAGCAGCTTCTTTTCCCTCTTCGATGAAGTCGGAACCGATGAATGTAGCATAGAGGCTCTCATCAACATCTGCTGTTCTGTCAAGAAGAATGATGGGGATTCCTGCATCCTGTGCCTCAGCAAAAACCTGATCCCAACCGGTCTCAACTACAGGTGCAAGTCCGATAACATCAACGTCCTGCTCGATGAAGCTCTTGATAGCCTTGATCTGGTTCTCCTGCTTCTGCTGAGCATCAGCGAACTTCAGCTCTACAGTATCAGTATGCTCTGCAGCATAAGTCTGGATTGACATTGTCTCGGCATCTCTCCAGCCTGACTCCTGTCCGATCTGAGCGAAACCAACAACAAGCTTCTCGCTTCCTGCATCCTCAGTTGCAGGTGCCTCAGCCTTGGGAGCCTCAGCCTCTTCAATTGTAGCGGCAGGTGCCTCTGATGCAGCAGGTGCAGGAGCAGCGCTTCCGCAGCCGGCGATTGATGCAGCAACCATAGCTGCACACAGAATTGAGCTTAAAAATCTTTTCTTCATATTATCCTCCTTGGTGGCCTGTCCCCCAGGCCTTACGTTTGTTTACAATACTGATTCTAGCTAAGGAGGATATAAATGTATTTAGATTGATTTGTCCGGATTTTATACTTTTTTGTTCTTGCGGGTGCTGACAACGATTTTGGTGCAAAAAATGAGCCCGACATATTAATATGCCGGACTCTCAATGCTATATCTTACTCACTACAATATTATTTACTTTTTCTTATTTGCCTCTTTATATTCAGCAAAGAGTTTCTCTAGATACTCCGGGTCATTTGAAGCTTTCTTGACATCCTCATCACGGTTCTGGGAAAAGAGCCAGCTTATAAGATTGGACATACTGTTTATGCCCTTCTTCTCACCATTAATTTGGCCTTTTTTGTAATTTGCCCTCGCTATTAACTGTTTTGCATTTAATTCCTGCAATTCTTCTGATAACATATTTGCCACCTCCGCCATATGTTCTCTGAGAAATGGTTTTAAAATGAAGTCCTCCGGCATTACTCCCAATGCCCTGCCTACAGCTTCTCCTATATCTTTCAGCTCTTTTCTGAATTCTCGTATAGTCTGTATAAACCATGAATACTCATAAAGTGGTCTACAGGCTTCCATAAGTTCTTTGTTTCGCCCATAGTTTATATTTATCATCCTGACCTTTACTTCTATATCTGCATTTTTCCTTGTACTCTTGGAAAAAGAATCGCTGAGCCTAAGTATCTTTTCATCAGGCTCATCCTTTGTTCCATTGTAGAATACAACCAGCTTAGGTGTAGGTATCCGCAATAATTCCTCACCATATTTATCAAGATCATTGGATGATATATATCCATCATATACCGCCGATATGTACTGCATCATCCTGAGGGGCATATTGGGATTATATGTTGATTGATGTTCATACAAACTGATATATCCTGCAAATAAGAATGACGTATCATTCTTCATATGCACATAAAGATATTCCTCAAGCGTATTAAACTCAATCTCAGTTTCGTCTTCATAGGAAGAACCATTAACTGCATTGTACAGACTAAGTGTCCATTTCTTGTTTTCCGGTCTTCCGAAAACGAAGTTAAAGAGCCGATCCTTGTGTTCCCGGCTTGCGCTTATTACTTGTAATTCTTTCAATAATTACTTCTCCTTTAATTATAAATTTTAGCTTTTTCCTTATCAAGGGAATTTGCAGTGAAATACTGCGCTTGCCATGAACATGACAAGAATGCTCAGAACTGAGCAAATAGAATAATAACATAGAAAAATATGATTGTAAAATCACAAAAAAGGAAAAGAGATATAACAAAAGACTAGCCAGTCCCCTTAAAACAGGCCTGGCTAGCTTGATCTTATTTATTCTCCTTAATAGATTGCCTGTACTCGGCAGGACTGATTCCAAGTTTCTTCTTGAACACAAGACTGAAATACTGCTGGGAGGTGTAACCCACCTTCTCTGCCACCTCGTAGATCTTCATCTCCTCATCGTGAAGAAGGATACTCGCCTTCCTCATTCGAAGATTGGTGAGATAATCAACAAAGGTACATCCGGCCTCCTTACGGAAGATTCGGCTTAAGTATGCCACCGAAAGTCCTACATTGTCTGCGGCCTCCTGAAGAGAGAATTCCTCTCTGGAATAGTTCTCCTGGATCAGCTGCATTACAGCTTCAAGAATTGAGGAATATCCGGTATTCTCAGAAGCCTTGGAAAGTGCTTCCTGATAAGCGGCTGCAATCGAGCCGGCTCCGTTTCCTGCGGAAGTTTCTATTACACACTTAACAGGGAGGATTCCGGAAATGTAATTTATATACTCATTGCATTTCTCTTCCAGTTCCTCTGAAGAAATCTGATCTGTAACAAGAACCAGGTTCCCTGACTCGTCCCTGCACCTGCTCTCAAGGGCAAGGGATGCAAACATCTCAAGAGCGATGTTCTCGGAGACAAAGTATAGAAGGTCCTCATTCCAGTTGCTGTCGATATCCTCAGTGGGCTTTGTATCTATTCGGACAAGGATCAGGGAATATTCCTCAGGGAGCTTTAAATTCAGATATTTGCACTCTTGAGTGATCTCATCCTCTGAAAGCCGTCCATCGATTATCTTCTTGGAAAGCTCCGCAATAAGCAGTTCCCTGCTCTCGTTCATCTTGTCCCTGGCCCACTCCAGGTACTTCTTTTCCATCTCTTCGTCGCTGCGCTTGCTTAGAGCCTCCCGGATCCTTCCAATGAGCTCATCGAAAGGATCCTCCATAAGAGGCTTTAATACATAGTCAAATACACCAAGGCCAACAGCCTTTCTTGCATATTCAAAAAGATCATATCCTGTCACTATCACTACAAGTGCCTGAGGGTAAAGCTTTTTCAGCTCCTTTATGAAATCCAGGCCGTTCAAAAAAGGCATGTTGATGTCCACAAAAAACACATCTATTACTGTGGACTTGGCCTTCTCAAGGGCCACCTCACCGTCTTCCGCTTCAGCCACAACTTCAAAGTCGTCGTAGGCTTTAAGAAAACTAATGATACCTCTTCTGATCATAGGTTCATCATCTGCTACAAGAGTTCTGTATTTCATAAAACACCCCCGGAAACGTTTTCATGCCCATATATCATAACTTTTCAGATCATGACAAACAAGTATCTTAAAACCATTTAAGTATCTTTTTTATAATACTTGTCACTACCCTGGCAACAGTCTTGACCACTGTCTTAACAACTGCTGTGATAGCCTGTACTACTTTCTCTACAGGAACCTTCGGAGCTTCCGGTTTGTCGGGCTCATCAGGTGTATCCGGTTCATCAGGAGTATCTGGCTCTTCAGGATCCTCAGGATTCTCGGGCTCTTCAGGTTCCTCAATTACCGGAGGCTCAGGATTGGGAGCGGTTGCACTCTCATAATCGCAGTACTCAATGTAGTCCAGAGCCGCTGTCTCTTTTCCGCTTACACCTGTTACGATAACGGTATTGCTGCCTTCATTCAAAGCCACCTTAAGTTCGTATCCGAACCAGTTGTCTACGCACAGTCTGTTGCCTGAGTTTGCGTTAAAGTTGTAAACAGCTTTCTCATATTCCTGTCCGTTGACGATTGCCTTAAGTGCAGCACCGTTAACATTTGCTGATGCGCCAAGATACAGCATGTACTCTCCAGCCTGTGCCACATCAAAGGTAAACTCAGCGGTCTTTGACTCGTCATCAAATCCATATACACATGCATCAGCTGATGAATTGTAAGTCTGAGTCGCACCAAGTCCTGAAAGCACTGCATCCTCAGCCTCAAGTCGTACATAGGAAGCCTTCTTTGTTCCTGAAGGTGTCTTGATCATGTCAGTATACTCCGCTGCAGTTCCGAGGAAAGGTGTGCCGTCTTCATTCCAGTAGGATCTCTGTACTCTTACGCCTCTTCCGTTCCAGCCGCCTCCTGCATAAACTGTTGCGTGATAAACAAGGTAGTCCTCCTTGCCATCGGGAGATTTAACAAAGCATGCATGACCTGTTGAGAAGGTTGTGCTGTCGTTCTTTTCAAATACAGGCTTTGTTGCCTTGATCCAGGATGACTTCTCCATGGGATCCGCACCCTTCTTGAGTGTCAGGCATCCGAGGCAGTAAGTATCGGACCAGGAACCGCTTGCTGAATATACGATATTAACTGTTCCGTCAGGAGCTACAGCGATTTCAGGTCCCTCATTGATTGTGGGATGCTCGTTAACTTCCCATGCAAATTCAGGTCTTGAAAGCTCAACTCTGTCTCCGGAAATTGTTGTGGGTGAATCCATCTTTGCAATGTAGAGTCTCTGCTCTCCATCGACAAATCCATCCCAGCCTGACCAGATTGCATAGAGCTGTCCGTCAAGTTCAAGAACAGTCTGGTCAATAGCCCATCTGTCAGTCTCAGGGCTCATCTTGCCCTTAAATACGTACTCACCCTGCGCATCGTCAGTAACGCTTTCAAGAACCATCATGCGATGATCTGCTCCGGCGCCGGCGGTGTAGTAGATGTACCACTTGCCGTCAATAAAGTGAAGCTCAGGTGCCCAGAGCTCTCTTGTGGGCTGATCTCCTGAAGGCATGTATACGCATACGGGCTCTACTTCGCCGATCCTTGAAAGCTCAGCGGACTTTGTAACCCAGATTCCGGTGTCGTTGCGGCCCATACGAACATAGTAGTAATATCCGTCATGGTAAGTAACGAAGGGATCTGCTCCGTAGTTTACGATCATGCTCTCAAAGGTGTCGGTTGAATTAAATCTGACCGTATACTTCTGGACATAGGAAGGATCGTCAGTGTTATAAACAGTCACGTAGCTCTCCGGCCTTTCTGCGGTTGCCTGAGTAACCTGTGCCTTGAAGCTTTCGTTTGCGCCATCTTCAAACTTAACGGATACAGCAGGGAGATTCTCCAGGTCACCTTCAACGGTATATACCTTCTTATCTCTGCTAAATCCCTCAAGAGCTGTATCTCCGATCATGATCTCATACTCAGGTTCTTCCATAGTATGGAAAAGAATGTAATCCAGTTCCGCAAAGCTGTTGTCACGGCCTGAGTGAGAAACGCTGAAGGTGTTCTCACCTTCCTTAAGATCAACGTATACGCTGTAAAGTGACCATACATCCCAAACAGTTGCCTTGGTATATTCAACAACCTTAGCAGATGCCTCGTCGCCGTTTACCCAGTATCTGTGGGAAGTATTGGGGAATGCTCCCTTGTCGCCGTCTGCAGCGATGTCTACTCTGTAGGTTCCATCTGCAGGGGCATTTATCTTCATGGTTACAACAGATGATGTATCATCGATATATCCAACTTTGTAGCCGCCGGAAGCATCGCCTCTTTGAGTGACTCTTGCCTTTCCGGTAACTGTTCCGCTCTCAGCCTCAATCTTAACGGTGATAGCCGTAATCTCTTTTGCCCCGATCTCATCCATGGTAAGTGCTCTGTTGTAAATCTTAAGGTTGTCGATATAGCCCTTAAAATTCCTTCCTCCTGTAAGTGATCTGCCAAGGAACATATCAAGGTCTCTTCCAAGCTCGGAGAGGTTTCTGTTCTTGACACTTCCAAGATACAGTCCGTCGGCATAGAAAGCAATCACATGATCATTCACGGTGAGGTCAAGATGGATCCATCTGCCGTTATTTCCGTAGCTTGCACTGCGAACGCTCTTAACGCCCTTTGTTCCTCTTGCTGTGTTTCCGGCTGCGGTCTCATCGTCAGTTACTCTCACAAAGAGATACTTATCGGAACTGCCGCCAAGTCCAAGAACCATGCTCTCGGAATCTGCGGAAAGAGCCTTAACATCAAGGCTTATTGTCAGTTCTTTTGCCCCGTCAAAAGAGCCTTTGCCAAAAGCAGCATAAGCTTCATCTGAGCCATCAAGATAAAGAGCTTTGCCGTTTGCCTCGTCCTTAAGGACTGCGCCTCCAAGGAGGTTAAGTCCAAGATCTTCGCCCTTGGATACTGCCTTAGTACCGTCTACGTTCTCGAAATCATACTCAGCTACAGGCTCTGCCTGTCTGTCTAATTTGGCAAAAGAGCCTTCTGCTACGCCGTAAGCTTCAACAAGCCTTTCATACTCAGTTGCGGTAACAGGAAGGATTACGCCGTGCTTGCAACCTTCCTGGGCTGTGTATTCATCCTCATTAAGAACATGGATGCTGTTAGGGACGCTAAGATCGGTGGTTGTGAAAGGAATATATCCTCTTGTTGCTCCGCCGTACTCATCCAGCATTACGCACCATTCATCCCTATCATTGAACTTGAACATGGTGCCACCCTCGTAATTTCCTCTGAAAGACTCAATGCAGCCTTCTGCTGTGTTTGCAATGTAGCTGTAGTTATTGCCAACCACGTTAAAGGTCAGGTTACCTATTGTCTTAGTGGTCACCTCATCGCCATAGGAGCGAAGCTTGCCGCTGGCCTTATCAAGTCTTACGTACATTCCGTCTTCTATCTTGGTAAGTCTGTAGTAATCGTCTCCAACCTTCAGCATGGAAGTATCGATATTGCTTCCGAAGTTATTGAAGAGCTCAGGCTCTGTAAAGTTGTAGAAGTCTCTTGTTCTTGAAACAAAGGTATACTGTCTTGCATAGTTGTCAGCTGCGATCTTGCTGGCCCAGAATACAAGGTACTCTCCTGTTGCCTCATCATAGATTGCTTCAGGAGCCCATGCACATCCGCCGCCGATGGAACCTGCTACATCAACATTTCTTTCGTTGGTCCAGTTCACAAGGTCTGTGGACTCCCAGATTGTAAGAGCTGTGCTGCCCTGAGTTGAAAGTCTGTCCCAGGGAATGTTATTGCCGTACTTGTAGATATCCTGATCTGTTGCAAGAAGGAAGAATCTGTCTCCCTCAGCGCTTCTTATGATATAAGGATCTCTTGTTGCTTTGTCACTTACGTCTGACTTAAGTACTGCCTCGTTGCCGTTAAGAGCTGTCCAGTTAAGACCGTCGTCGCTTATACCGTAAAAAATATCCTGCTCACCCTTTTCTCCGGGAATTTCCTTGAAGTGTGCATAGAGATATCCAACGTAAGCTTCATCAGCATTTTCTTTTGCAAGAACAGTGACTTCAAATTCCCTGGAAAGAGAAACACCGTCAATAGTTCCGGTAACGGTAAGTGTTACCTTCTCGTTCTTGCTGCCTCTTGTAACAACGCCTGCAGGGATGTCATAATAGCCATCCTGCTCTTTGTCTTTGGAAGTGATCACTTCTTCGTTGTCAGACTTCCAGGACAGCTCTGCCTCTCCGGAAACTGAAGGAAGTGTGATGTTTCCTCTAATGGCATCTGCTCCGGGGATTACAAGCTCATCCAGGATCTTTTTGAGGTCTTCCTTGATCTTGGCATCTCCCAGGATAACAGTACAGGTAACTGAGAGATCTGCATCTCCAAGGTTCTCCACTTCTTCGGGAAGAGTTACTGCTCCCTCTACCTCAATGGATTTACCCTTAAAATCAGTGTCTTTTACGTTATTCCAGGTTACAGATGCAGTATGGTCGCCTTTACTTGTTGCTACTGTTACTTCTGTGGGAAGTGCCGCATTTACATCTTCAGCGTCCGCATCGTCCGAAACCTTTATATCATCGGGATTTACTGCTTCGATGAAGTTTGCCACATCCACCGCTCCTGAAGGGAGTCTCTGGGGTGTAATGGTGGGTCCCATTACCTCAAGAACAGTCTCGCCGTTGGCGTCCTTGGTGAAGTGTATCCTGTCTATGCACAGCTGCCTTGGCTCAGTGCTGTTAAGATCATGGTGGCTGTGATAAACAATGAACAGCTCAGTTCCGTCGGGAGATACTGTGATGCCGTGATGTCCCGTACCGTGAACTGTCGAATTGGATTTCATTATGGGGTTATAATCGTATTTCTTAAAGTCACCAAGAGGTGAATCAGACACAGCAAAGGCTGAACCGTAGTGGATGCTCTGGAAATGAGCTCCTGAATAGGTGAGGTAATACTTGCCCTCATAAGTCAGCATGAAGGGTCCCTCATTGATGTTGCCCATATCCTGATCCCAGCCCTGGTTAGCTGCAACGATCTGCTTTAAGGTATCTTTTTTGATGGTCTTCATGTCATCTGAAAGCTCAGCGCCCCAGATAACATTTCCGCCTGTGAAGCGAACATAATAGATGTAATATTTCCCTGAAGCTTCATCATAGAAAATATGTGCATCTATATTCTTCTCAGTTTGGTCCATGGGCTCTTTAACTTCCTGAGTGAAAGGTCCCAGAGGAGAATCACTTGTTGCTACACAGATCTGCTCATTTGCCACATAGTACATGTAGAAGGTTCCGTCTTTTTCGATAAGGTCGGGAGCCCAGAATCCGGTTGTACCCCAGCAGTCTTCTTTGCTGAGTGCATAGCCCTGATCTGTCCAGTGAACAAGATCCGTAGATGTGTAAACCTTTATTCCATGGGTGTCGTCTCCGGCATTGGTGGGATAAAGGAAATAAGTTCCGTTGTGATACAGAACATCGGGATCTGCGCAGTGATTCAGAAGAGGATTTGTATAGCTGTCATATAAAGCTTCCTCGTCATACTCACTTACCGCAAGATTTTTAAAGCTTGAATGAGAAAGCCAGTTCCTCATTCCGATTCCGCCGCTAGCGTGAGTTGTATCGTTGATATAGAGCTTGGCGTAATTCTCACCGTTATAATCCGCATAGCAGGTAATATGAGAACCGCTGGCAACTACGGTAAGATGATAGCTTTTGCCATACTCAACCTTCATCTTCTTGGTAGCTATCTCATACCAGTTGTTTCCGGAGCATCGTCCAAGGATCATCTCCTGTCCTTTGGCGTTGATTCCAAGATAATATCCGAAATACCCGTCGTTTTGGCGATCGGCACCTTTTGATGCACGGAAAAGGATTCCGCCCTGGGCACTGGATTTATCGGAAAGATCCGCCTGTCTTTCTACGGTTACATCTGCTTCCAGCACAAAGTTGTCAAAGTCCTGTCTCTTAGAGATTGCCTTGTTTCCATGACCGCCGTCGATCCTTACCACATCATCTGATGCAGACCAGGTTCCCTGTGCAGGACCTGTGTAAAGATCGAACTGTGACAGATCATTCATGTCTACTGCCCAGAGAAGATCTCCTCTTCCGGGAACAGCTGTCTGTCTTGGATCTGTCGCAGGTGCGCTCTTTGCAGTTACAAAAAATTCTTCTGATTCTTCCTCGAGTTCCTCCTCAGGTTCTTCCTTATCGAGTTCTTCCTCGACTTCCTCCTCGGGCTCTTCCTCGTCTTCCGGGATCTCGCCTTTAGCAGCCTTATCTTTTTCTTCTTCAGGCTTTTCCTCATCTTCATTTACGATATTGGAACTTTTCTCTTTTCCGGCTTCTAAATCCTCTGAATTAGCAGCGCCGTTTCCGGCCGAACCTTCGTCCGTCTGATCATTCTCAGCTTCAGTCGGAGCATCATTTACCGGCATTTCTTCAGCCGCATAGGCAACCTGTGAGCCTATGGTCTGCAAACCCAAAGCTGCGGCCAGAGCCAGTGCATAGAACCTACTGTTCTTTTTCAAAATTCTTTCCCCCTTTACTTTTTTTCAATATCTTCTCTTGTTCTAAGAAGGCTCTTTTACCGGCTAAAATCCCCATAAAAATACAGCCGGAAAGCCCCCACGATTGATATTCTATCATCGGGTTTTCCGACTGTATTTATAATATTTGAGCTTGTTTTTATAGATTTTTGACCGGCTTATAATTATCGCCCTATTTACAAAAGTGTTCTATTGTACAAATGAGAATTGTTTTTTTCTTGTGTTGGAAGTGATTAGGCGCTGTATGCCGAGGGATATGTGAATTGAGTCCTCTCCGACGCAAAGCATTCTACAAGCTGATTGAGTCGGTAAAATATCCCAAAAACTTGACGCTATATCGACAAATAGCCTGTTTGAGCACTTAATTATCGTGATAGCGTTTGTGTTTCGTGAATTCTTTACATTATTTCGCAAATATCACCGACGCAAAACTCCATAACAGACAAATGCGTCGGAAGTGCCGTTGCCGAAATCATCGAAATCTTGTAAGTCCTCAGCATATATCCAATTACGCAATCTGAGAATCAGTCTATACCAGCCATAATTATTATCAACACAAATGTAAAAAGGAATATATTTATTTGATACCGATTAGCTTATGTTCCTTACAACGCCTACGGATACGTGATTTGAAAGGATGGCACCGTAGTCTGTTCCCTCATCTTTCTTGGGGTTGTATACTCCGTCTACGCTCACCAGCATGCCTCCGTCGGGAAGCTTTTCATCAACCTTGTATCTGTCGTCAAAAAAGGACATTCTCGAAACCTTCCTGTCCCAAAGTACGCCCTTGCACTCAGCGAGGGTGCATCCCGGGAAGTTCACATTCCATACCTGTCCGGGAACATACTCCTTATCGATGAGTTCTCCCAATATCTCCACAAGATATCTGTCCGTCACCTCATGTTCGTCTCCAAAGTGCTCAGAAAAAGCAATGGCAGGAATACCCTGAAACTCTGCTTCAAAGGCAGCTCCAAGGGTTGCGGAATACTGAATATCCGCAGCCACATTGTAGCCGTAGTTGATACCCGTAAGAACCACATCGGGAAACTTTGGCATAACATTAAGCTTACCCACTCTTATGCAATCCGCAGGCGTGCCCGTACAGGAAAAGCCATGTACACCTGGAATACCCATATCGTAGGGATGAACCTCAAAGGACTTTCTTAATGTGATGCTGTGAGATGCGGCGCTTCTCTGATCGTGAGGCGCCACAACCCATACCTCTCCGAATTTACTTGCCGCAAAGGCAAGTCTTCTTATTCCGTCTGCATCTATTCCATCATCGTTGGTTATAAGAATGTTTCTGCTCATTATTTTTCCTTTATCTTAAATTCATAGCCTGTATTGTAGCATGCAACATAGAGTGTATCATCCACTGCCTTGATGAATTCAGGCGCAGAGTTTACGGGAATTGTTTCAATTCTCTCTCCTGTGTATCTGTCCAGTATATAAAGATAATCAGGCTCCGCGGTAAATCCGTAGCCGCAGATAATACAGTCATCTATGACCTCAAAGGTCTCTGCATTTGCAGTCTGAGGCTCCGATCTGAAGGCGAGCTGTCCGGATTCAACATTTATTCCTACGATATAACTTGAGTCCGGCTCTTCCGACGCATATCCGTTCATGCTCAGCTCAACGTACAGCATGTCATCAACAAGCCTTGCCCATCTGATATACTGAGTTTCTGCAGAGTACTTATCAGATTCCTCATCAGGTCCGTTTGCCAGAGTATAGAGATCAAAATCATAGAGTTTCTCGGAACTTGCTGCGTCATAGATTTCCAATCCCGTATACATATAATCATATTCCACAGATGCGTCGGGAACATACCTGTAAGTTCCATCCTCATAGGGGAATTCTTTTCTGGGGATGTTATTATCATCACACCATACAGAGATGTCGATCCAGTCTGTCTTATCTTCCTTGGTCTTTTCCAGGGTAACATACTGAGGGTTCTCTTTACTGTAGCTATAGTTGGTAAAGCCTTCCCAGCAGGGATTTGCTATAGTTGCAGAGCCTTCATATACGGGTTCCTCGGGCCCTACCTCAGTAATCTCCGGATCTTCCTCATATTTTACATACCTATCTGCATCAAATTTCTCCGCAATCTTAAATGCATCAAGTACCAGCCCGGGATACTCGGAATCAGGGAAATTCATCTCAAGGTACCCTGTTGCATAGGAAGCAACATCGTAGGGTGAAAAGTAAATCCAAAGCCCATCCGGAAGAACAGCCCAGTTGAACCTGTCCTCAATAAGTTTCTGTTCAAAAGTATCGATCTCTTCGTTGGTCTCATAGTCAAATCCGATGTCGTAGGACTTAAATTCCTCCTCGCACTCGGGGTATGTATCGTATAGTCTTTGCCAAAACATCTGTGAAGTCTCAGCTCCGGGTTTAGCGGTTATCACATCCGTCAAAGGCACAGTGTTTCCGGTTACAGGATCAAAGTTATAATATTCTGTACTGTGAAAGGGATGAGCGCCGCCGGAAAATTCATAATTAGACACCGCAAAGGTAAAGAGCCTGTCATCCGCTCTTACAATGTTTACGGTTTTCTCAACAGTATAAGCCCCGTCGGTAGCATAATTATCAATAAGCTTAAAGTGCCCGTAGGCTTTTACCGTTCCTTCAGTTTCCTCTTTCCAGCTGGCGTTATATCTCTCTAAAGTATCACGAAGCTTGGGGAATTTTGCAGAAAATTCATCCGTGAAATAAAACTCGGGATATTTGCCGGTGCAGATCACATCTCCTTCGCTTACGCAATGAATATTGTGATTTATAATAGTGATCTGTCCCTCCGAATTCTCTTCACTTTTTTCGTTATTTTCCTCATTTGTCTCAGGGAAAAGAGCCTCCGTCAGCGTAGACTCTACTGAAGAAGCAGCGTTTTCTTCACTGTCTTCTTTTTTGAAACTGCAACCTGAAATTACAGAAACGCATAGTGCAGAAACAAGCGCCATTGTAAGCGCCTTTTTAAAATAAAACATACATTTTCTTTTCATAACCACTCCTCTTTACAGGCAATCGCCCTATTTACGCAAAAAAAGCCTGTCACCCAATTTTACAAAAACATATCTTGTATTACAAGGACAAATACAGTATTATGAATTCGTAAAAAATAACAAACGCAGAGTAGACATTAAAGCGTTAAGTGCCCGGTGAACAGGGAGTTGTCACTGGGACGAAGGGTCTTTTCCCGCGGTTTTAGTGTCGCATCCCGCTGCTACATCGCCTGTGAGTATGTCCTCCGATGTGGTTAAAGGAACTGCAAAGGAGGTGTTTTTATGTCTAATAACAATTCTTTGTACCGGAAATCCAACGTATCTTCTCTTTCAAGGCTTAAGGAGACAAAGGTTCTGACCTTCTGCGGAATGATGGGCGCCCTGGCTGTCATCCTGGGCTATGTTGCCACAATCAAGGTAGGTCAGTTCATCAGGATCGGCTTTTCCAATCTTCCCAACCAGATAGTTGATTATCTGTTCGGACCCTGGATCGGAGCTATCTTCGGTGGAGCAATGGATGTTATCAAGTGGTTTGCCTCAGGTGATGGCAATTTCTTCCCCGGTTTTACCGTAACTGCCATGCTTGGAGCCGTGATCTTCGGTATTTTCCTTTACAACAAGCCTCTTAGTGTTAAGAACGTTGTCATTTCTCAGCTTGTTCAGAAGATCATCTGTAACCTTGTTCTAAACACTCTATGGCTCAATCTTCTTTATGGCCAGGCAATCGCAGCAATCCTTCCAGGAAGGATCATATCCAACGCTGTAATGCTTCCCATCGACTGCTTTATCATGTATGCAGTACTGAAGGTTGTCAGCAAGGTGGTTAAGCCCTACTTCGATGCGAAGTAAATATTGGTAAATAACGATAAAAGAGCCATGTATCATTCCCTGTGATACATGGCTCTTTCTTTTGGTTTCATTTCTATTGATCCCGCGTTCAAATATGCTCTTTAAGTTTTGTTACTTCAGATATAACTGAGGTTGTTCCCAGTATCACTGCAGGCTTTCCAATAGCCTTGGCTTTTTCTATGGCATCCTTTACAGATGCTGTGGGAATAGCTTTAATACCCTCTTTCTCCAGTTCTTCGCACTGCTTTGATGGACTGAATACGTAATGAGGATTGCCGGACTTTGTGATAATAACTGTGTCTGCAAGTGACTTCATCATGCGAGCCACCCCGGCATAATCCTTATCATCGGGAATTCCTATGATAACCGTTGCCTTTTCAATTTCATAGCTTTTCAAAACATCAATAACATTCTGACAGCTGGCGGAGTTGATACAGGCATCAAGGATCATAAAGGGGTTGCGTGATATAACTTCCATTCTTCCGGGATAGCTTAGCTTCTGAAGCTCCCTTCTTGCCATGTCTTCATCAAGACCGTTAAAACCATCAAGACTATCATCAAAGCTGTCAAGACCATTAAGACTATCAATACCACCAAGAATATCTGCAGCAGCTGCCATGGCCAGTGCGCAGTTTCTCGCCTGGTGCACACCAAGAAGCGGAATTGTAATATCTCTAAACAGTGCTTCTCCTATTACAACATCAAAGATCATCCCGCCCTGAGAATATCTTACATTCGTAGCCATAAAGTCTTTTCCGTATTCCTTAAGAGTAACTCCAAGGCTGTCTGCTCTATCCAGTATCACCTTCATGACTTCGGGCTTCTGAGGCGCCACATAAACGCATTTCTGCTCTCCCGTAATAACATGGGATTTATCCCTTGCAATCTCCTCCAGCGTCTTTCCAAGTTCTCTCGTGTGCTCCAAAAAGATGCTGTTTATCACCGCATACTCATGTTTTGCATTATTGGCATCGTCAAACTCTGCACCTTTGCCGCACTCGATAACATTAAAGTCCGTGCCCATATCATTAAAGTAAGTCAGCGCCAGATCCGCCTGTATCCCGATGGGACTGATACATACATCTTCCGGAAGAGTTTTCTCAATCTCATCAAGTTCAGGCTTTATCAAAGTCATATACTTTGCAAAATCGTCATCGCTGATCTTCTCCCCATCAATCCTGAACCTGTCGTTGAAGTCAGTAATATGAGGGCTTGTAAAAAGACCAACCTTATACCTGTCCTTGAGAAGGCAGGAAAGCATATTGGCAACAGAGCCCTTTCCCTTGCTTCCGGTTATCACAACCGCCGGGGAAACGGACTTTCTCCTCAGCAATTCATAAGTAAGATCAGGCCTTCTTTTGACTGAGTCCTTTGCATTATAGTCCCAGTGTTTTTCAGCCTTCAGATATGAGCTGTATACGTAATCCTCAGCTTCCTGTCTGTTCATCCTCAAAGTCCCCTTTGATAGTCTCCATGATCATCCCTGCAATGTTCTTACCTGATGACTCCTCGATCCCCTCAAGCCCCGGCATTACATTTATCTCGCAAAAATACGGTTTATCCTCTCCAAATAAAAGATCTATCCCGACAAATTCAACACTGCTGCAAAGATAAATATCCCGCGCCAGAAGCCTTATACTGTCTGTGATCTCAAGGGGTTCCACCGATGCCCCAAGGGCCACATTGGCTCTGAAATCTCCCTGGGATTTTCTGATCATACCGGCTATAACTTCCCCTCGCAGACTGAATATCCTCATATCCCGCCCATAGCTTGTGGAAATGTATTCTTCAAACAACAGCTCTTTTTCCGGGCCGTAGGTATCAAGGAGCCTTCTGT
Source organism: Butyrivibrio sp. FCS014 (assembly GCF_000526935.1). Taxonomy (GTDB): domain Bacteria; phylum Bacillota; class Clostridia; order Lachnospirales; family Lachnospiraceae; genus Butyrivibrio. The sequence goes on from NZ_JAHA01000019.1 coordinate 63,796, forward strand.
AATCCTCCGGGGATTCTACAAGAGAAATCTGCTCCCCCATGGAGCTCTCAAGCCCTTTAGCCACAAACGGCGTTCCCACTTTCCTGACCACTTCCTCATAGGGCAAAAGAGCTGTCCCAAGAACATACTTTGGAACTAGGAAATCAAGGGATTTGATATCTCTTAGCTGTTGATACTTGTTGATATACCTGTTAAAGGAGTGAATATCATTATAGCTTCGCTCTCCAAGTTCATTGATCCTGTCCTTGAGCTTCCCCCACTTATAGCGGTTAATGACGAAATCTCTTTTCCCAAGGAGCTGCCCGCAGTTGAATATACCATCGGCAGTCACGTTAGTATCGTGGATTCCGATTATCCTAAGGTCAATCCCGAGCCTTTTCGCTTCCTCCACAAGTCTGTTGCAGGTATAGGCACCGGCCATGTTGTTATATTTTTCTATCAGGTATCCACTTAATCCCATTATCACTTCACCTTAACTCTCTCTTCACTCAGGGCCAGATACAGTATCAGTATGATGGCCAGGATGCATATAACCACGCCGCAGATTATACCGGCAACGGAATTTGTAAATATCTCAAAGGCAGTAAGTACCTGCGCCACAGCCAGCACTGTACCCAGGATAGCTATCGTCTGCTCCTGGGAATGCCGCTTAAAGGCGTGAACCATATCCCTTTGGACTATGACAATATCGTTGATGCTGTTCATCTTAAGGGCCCGCCTTCCCGAGGAAGGGATTCCGATCTCATAGTCCGAAAGCTCGTCCTTTTCCAGCACTCTCAAGGTTATGATATTATCCCCGAAGCATATCTGGATCTTATCGTTCTCTGATACGCCCAAAAGACTCATCATATTGCCGTTAAGTCTTGCAACACTGTTCTTGTCATCAGTATCGCCGGCCCAGCTGGTCTTAAGGATATATTCAGCTCTTCCGATGGTGATCTTGAGGATCTTCACCCAGATCCGGTTTCTAAGGCTGCGAAGCCTGTCTCTAAGATTCTTTTTGGCAGGACGCTTTTTGGGCACCCTTATCATGTCCACCATGCTATAGGCCCCGATGCTCTCAAGGTACTTTACGACCCTAGCAGCAGACTCTTCATAAAGAGCTCTCTCCTCAAGAGAAGCCGCCTCGTCAGGATAAACAAGCTGATAATAGGCCTGTCCCGGAATCTTGCTGTAGCATCTGTCAAAATCTTCCTTCGTGATCTCAGGCTCCGAATCGCCATTTGCACCTGTTTTTTCCTGTCTTTCCGACAGTTGCACAAGAATGTTCTTGTATTCCTCTGCCCGCAATGTCTTTAAGGGCTTTTCAAGGTAGCCCATCATGAGTCTGTAATATCTTGGCATCATGACTTTTTTGGCTTCAGGCGTACCATCTTTGCTCTTAACTCTTCCGTTATCCTTATAATCCGAATTCTCCACATCAATATGGATTCTGGAATCGGAGTATCTGTTGATAAGCTGATATTCGTATTTATCTGCGGACTGCCTCTTAGCCTTAAAAAGAGCCGTGGAAAGGGCAATTCTGTTTACCTGATCCGCTTTTGGAACTCCTATCTCGTAGCGGTCAGTGTGATTTTCATACACTATTACGGGAGCTCCCCTAAGCCCCGGTACCTCTTCCAATCCCTCAATCCACTCTCTTCCAAAGAGAAGCTCAATAAGACGGTTTGTAAGGATAACATATTCCGGCTTTGAATCCTGCAAAGAGTCCCCAAGGAAGCTCTGAAGTTCAGATAATGTGACCTTATTTACAGCATTTACCCTGGCTGTCTGGTGTACTCCTTCAGGGGAGCACACGTGTACCAGGTCATTAACTGTAAATGCACTTTCCTCACTTATAGGAAACTCTATTTTATCCTGAGGTATATGTGACTTGGAACTGGCCTGCCAAAGCCTGTAAACATCATAACTGTCAGCCATTGGATCCATTGTATCAAGAAGATTTATAAGCTTCCCTGCAGCCTTAAGAACATCGGCTTCGAGGACCTCGTCTTTTTCGCCATACACATATTCTTCAGTAAAAAGAACCAGCTTATCAAGGAAGTCTTTGTCTTCCCCATAAGCGCTGATCTTTATCCCTCCCTTTGCCGCAGGATCTGTTTCAAGCTCCACTACCGTATTTACGACATTTGCAGAAATAAGGGCGCAGTAGTCCCTCTCCATCGCCTTCTTTTCCGCATCTGTTCCCGGGGTCTTTGAAGCTGTCAGAAGGCCGCATCCCGTACTTACAGCAAGCTTTCTTGCCATCTTTTGCAGATTCTTATATTCCTTTGAGCTGCTTGAGGCGCCTTTATTCTTAACACACAGAACAACATCCGATGCTCCTGGGGTCACTTTAAAGAAATTTGTCTTACCTCTTCCGCTCCGGCCTTTTTCAAATGCCTTCCGGCAGGATTGAAGCCTCTTTTCCCAATTGGCATTTTTGATTTTATCATCGTAATCTATTATTCCAAGGAGATTAACGATATTCACAAGGCTGCGGATCAATGAAGAAAACATAGCCCTGTTTCCCGGATCTCTGTATGTTCCGTTAATCTCAAGCTGCACGCAGGCAGTATCCGTATTTTCCGAAATGAATTTTGTAACGGTGTTCTGTCCGCCTGCATCGAATATTTTGTTTTTCCAGATTTCTTTTTTATTGGTTTCGCAGTATCTGATACCGCTTTCCAGAAGGCTTTTTATGATATCCGCGGCGAATTTGAATCCATGAAGAGACGGATCCTCCTCATAAGCAGCGCCTTTTGGAGAATCCTGACGGGGAGCTGTTCCCATCTCGGCTGCATATTCCCGCTCTTTGGAAGCACCGTGAATATCGATCAGAAGCTTCACATCGTGCTTCTCAAGATACTCCTTCAGTGCATCCTGATAGTCGTTGGTTCCGGGCTCATCATAATTTGGATCGCAGTTTGTGCTTTTGCAGGCATAGATCACATGGCAGCCTGTCGCCTTGTGAAGGAACCTTGCAATACCTCCGGTGTACCTGTCGGCATATTTAACTGTTCCGTTTCTGAAATGATTGACCGCATGAGGTGCTGAGATCATTACAGGGATAGTGCCTTTCTCAATTGTAAAAGCAGTATCACTCTCTCCGTCGTAATCGTTAGCCTGAAACGGAGCATCAAGTTCTTTTACCTCATCTACAAATCTTCCCATAGCCGGTTTACCTTCCTTGAATCATTGCTCACTAATCTATTATAAGTAATCCTTGGCATAAAAAAAAGCGCCAACCACGTAGGTTAGCGCTTTTGATAAATCAATCTACCTTGTTTTTCTTGAAGATGTAGGTCTTTCTCTCCTTGCCGGCAAGAAGCTTCTTGATATTGCCTCTGTGCTGGAAGTAAGCAAGGGCTGTAAGGAGGAACAGAATCACATATACCTCGATAAGTGCGCTCTGAGGTATCTGGGTTCCGATCACACCAAAGCCGCCCATCTGACCGTAAATAATGGTCATAATGAAAAGACATGTGTAATAGAAAAGGCTGCATACCGATACGATATGGAACAGGTTAAAGGGAACGAAGAATGAGATCAGTCCCATAAGGAAAAACAGCCAGGTATACTGAATGCTAAGGTAAATGGTGTAGCCGGCGGTACATGCAATTCCCTTGCCGCCCTTGAAATGAAGGTGCAGAGGATAATCATGTCCCAGAACGCTTCCTGCAGCTGTATAGGTCATGTACAGGATCATGTAATCGGGATTGTTCCTGCCGAAGATCAGGTAGCTTACAAAGATAGCCAGCATGCATTTAAGCATATCCCCCAAAAGAACTATCGCTCCGGCCTTAGGTCCCATAACACGAAGGGTGTTTGTGGTTCCCGCATTGCCGCTTCCTACGCTTCTGATGTCTACGCCCTTCATCTTGCAGTACATAACTGCTGTCTGAAAGTGCCCAAAAACGTAACCGATAAGTAAACATACAACTCTTTCCATACTATTTGTCCTCTTTTCTCTCCCTGATAATAAATCTTAAAGGTGTACCCTTGAAACCAAAGGCCTCCCTTATTTGATTCTCAATATATCTAGTGTAGCTGAAGTGCATTAAGTTCTTGTCGTTTACAAATATTACAAAGGTAGGCGGCTTGACCGATGCCTGGGTAATGTAAAAGAGCTTAAGGATCTTGCCCTTGTCACTTGGTGGCTGCTGCATTACAACTGCCTGGGACATGATCTCGTTAAGAACTCCCGTGGAAACCCTGAGAGCATGGTTCTCGCTTACTGTGTCGATCATATCGTAGAGCTTGATAAGACGCTGTCCGGTCTCTGCCGAGATGAACATTATCTCTGCGTAATTCATAAAGGCCAGAGTATTTCTGATGTCCTTGGTAAATTCCTTGACCGAGTGGTTGTCCTTCTCGATAAGGTCCCATTTATTCACGGCTATGATAACTGCCTTGCCGCTCTCATGGGCAATGCCTGCGATCTTGGCATCCTGCTCTGTTACACCTTCCTCGGCATTGATGACGAGAATCGCTACATCAGCTCTCTCAACTGCCCCGACAGTCCTTACGATCATGTAGTGTTCCAGTGCATCCTTGACCTTGTTCTTACGGCGAAGTCCGGCGGTATCGATAAACACATATTTCTTGCCGTTGTGCTTGACCTCGGTATCTATGGCATCACGGGTTGTTCCCGCAACATCAGAAACAATAAGTCTGTTCTCACCGATAAGTCTGTTGATGATGGAGGACTTACCTACATTGGGCTTACCGATAATGGCAACCTTAATGGAGTCATCTTCCTCTTCCTCTACCGACTGCTTGGTGAAGTGGCTTACCACCTCTTCCAAAAGATCACCGATTCCCTGCTTGTTGGCAGCAGAAATCGGGAAGGGATCGCCGATTCCGAGGTTATAGAACTCATAGACGTCCATCTGATCTCTGTTGTAATTATCTACCTTGTTTACACAAAGGACTATGGGCTTGCCTGAGCGCCTTAACATATCCGCTACCTGGAAGTCCGCATCCACAAGTCCGGACTTGACGTCTACCATGAAGATGATGACATCAGCTGTGTCAATAGCAATCTGCGCCTGCTCCCTCATCTGTGAAAGGATGACATCATTGGAATCAGGCTCAATACCACCGGTATCGATCAGCGTGAAGCTGTGATTGAGCCACTCGACATCCTGATAGATCCTGTCTCTTGTAACGCCCGGAGTATCCTGCACAATGGCAATCCTACTGCCTGCAAGGGCATTAAACAATGATGATTTACCTACGTTGGGTCTTCCGACCACTGCTACAATATTCTTCCTGCTCATAATTATCCTTATTCCGGCATAAGCTCACTGGCATCAAGGCCAAAGAGATCTGCCACAAACTCGTACCCGTCACTCTTGGCTATTCCTACGGGCACATTCAGTTCCCTTTCTATATCCGGAACCCTCACATCATCAAGAAGGAAATCATCTCCGCTCCTTAAGAGGTTCTCGGGAAGATACAGCATCTGTCCGAGGTCCTTGCCCCGTAGCTGCCCAATGATATCCTGACCTGTAAGAAGGCCCGAAACGGTGATCCTCTCACCAAAAAACTCGTTTATTATCTCATAAACATCCACTTTAAGTCCAGGACAAATCTGCATTGCCTTGGCTGCCATGTCCCGAATGCAGGGATAAACCAGCCTTCCCGTAGCCATGGAGATGTGTCTGTTTACAGCCGCTATCTCTTTGGCCCTGGTTGCTACTGCCCGCCTGAAGGCATCTTCATATTCATCGATGAAAAGACGCATCATACCAACGCCGTTCTCCAGCTGAATATACCCATCGTAGCGCTCGGCCTCAGGGAAATCCCTTCCTGCCAGGAAATACCACTCGTCGCTGGCGTGGATGAAATGAATTCCATGTTCATTATAGACCTTTTTCTGCCATCTCTCTATCTGGTCGATGACTTTGGCTGCATCCTCGCCGTCAAAGGGCTCCAGCGGATAAAGGCCCTCTCTGTGCTTGGAAAGTCCAACCGGAACCACAGATACACTCTGAAGATTGGGAATGTATTTGGTGAGGTCTGATATGGACCTTTCAAGCTCATCACCGTCATTAACTCCCTTGCAGAGCACGATCTGGCCGTTAAGCTCTATTCCGGAGCCTTCCGCGCATAGTTTGTCCACCTTCTTGAGGGCTTCACCGGCGAACCTGTTGCCCAGCATCTTGCATCTAAGTTCAGGATTCGTTGTCTGAAAAGACACATTGATGGGAGAAAGATGGTACTTTAATATCCTGTCGATATCCGCGTCGGACATATTAGTCAGTGTGACATAATTGCCCTGAAGGAAGGACAGTCTTGAATCGTCATCCTTGAAATAAAGCGTAGGTCTCATGCCCTTTGGCATCTGGTCGATGAAACAGAAGATGCATTTGTTGCAGCAGGATCTGTAATCATCCATGAGGCCGTTCTCAAATTCAATGCCAAGTTCCTCGTCAAAATCCTTGTCAATGTCCAGAAGCCACTCTTCTCCGTCTTTCTTCTTAACAAGAATATCCAGGTGATCGTCCTGAACAAGAAACTGGTAATCAAAAATATCGCCTATTTCTTCATCATTTATTTTAAGAAGCATGTCACCGGGCTCGATCCCCATTTCTTCGGCAATACTGCCGGGGACTACCACTCCGATGACGTGACCGTTCTTTTTAGTCATATACTGTCCTTATCCAAATATGCGCAATCTTCTTGTTATTATACCTTAAAAATCTTGACGTGTCAGTAATACAGATGATAAAACAATAAGTGGATTACCACAAATCTTTTGGACTTGGAGGTTTCTTTTTATGCCCGATTTTCATCAATTGGAATCACTTATACCTGTAGCTCCCCTTAACCTTATTGTTATGGAGTCAGCCAAGGAGCTGGGTGAAAGTGTAGACCGTTATATTGCACAGTTCAGACATAATCTCTACAAAATGCCTGATTCAGATCCTGCATTTCAGGGATATGTCAGGGATTCATTCCTTATAGACTATCGCCTTGACCGCTTCAGCAGCGGAGAATCCAAGGCTACTATCCTTGAGAGTGTAAGAGGTAACGACGTTTACATCCTTACCGATGTCTGCAATTACAGCATCACCTACAAGATGTACAACTATGTTAACCACAAATCTCCCGATGATCATTATCAGGATCTTAAGCGTGTCATCGGAGCCATTACAGGCAAGGCAAAGAGAATAAATGTTATAATGCCCTTCCTCTATGAAGGCAGACAACACAAGAGAAACGGAATGGAATCCCTGGATGCGGCTCAGATGTTTAAAGAGCTTCACGACATGGGCATATCCAATTTCATTACCTTTGATGCTCACGATCCCAGAATATCAAATGCTAAGCCTCTGGGCGGATTCGACAATTTCCTTGCATCCTACCAGTTCATGAAGGCTCTTTTGTCACATATAAGTGACCTTACCGTTGATAAGGATCACCTGACTGTCATCTCTCCCGATGAGGGCGCCCTTGACAGAGCCGTATATTTTGCAAATGTTATCGGTGCTGATACCGGTATGTTCTATAAGCGCCGTGACTACGCTCACATCGTAAACGGCTCCAACCCTATTGTTGCCCATGAGTTCCTTGGATCCGATATCTCCGGCAGGGACGTTATCATCATCGATGATATGATCTCCTCCGGTTCCTCAATGATCGACACAGCCGGACAGCTCAAGAACATGGGAGCAAAAAGAGTCTTCATCTGCACCACTTTCGGTCTTTTCACCGACGGTATGAAGCGCTTTGATGAGGGCTATGAGAAGGGCTATTTCGATGCAGTTATTACTACTAACCTGACCTACATGAACGATGATGTTAAGTCCCGCAAGTACCTGTTTATCGCAGATATGGGCAAGTTCCTGGCAACCATCATCGACTTCCTTAACCACGACGCATCAATGTCCACTGTTAACATGCCTACCGACAAGATCCATGAGATCGTCGAGAAGTACAACAACGGACTTATTGCACCTGAGCTTTACGAGTAATTAGCATTATCCAAGCAGCAAAAAACCTCTTCGAAGACTGATCTACTCCGTCCTTCGAAGAGGTTTTCTTATATTTGTCACTATGCTGATGCCGCTATGTCGATTATGCCATTAAGGGCCATCATTCCGCGCCCATCACTTCGCTGCCTTAAGTTTGATTATTACTTTGAACAGATCTCCGTCAAGAGCTATATCAAAGGTTCCATCCTGGGCAGTGGTAAGGTTCTTGGCTATTGAAAGTCCAAGGCCGCTTCCCTCTGTAGTCCTTGATTCGTCTCCTCTGATAAATCTCTCTGACAGCTCTGCTGCATCTATATTAAGCTCCGATGCAGAAATATTCTTGATGGAGAATATCACCTCATCTTCGCTTCCTTCCTTCTGAAGCAGATGCATGTCCATATATACTCTGGTTCCCGGAAGGGCGTATTTGCATACGTTGTTGAGAAGATTCTCTATAACACGCCACAAATGCCTTGGATCAGCCATAACATTCATCACGGGTTCATCGGGCTTGAAAATCGGCTGAAGGTTGCTCCTTTCGAACTTCTCATAGAACTCGCCGATGGTCTGATTTACCATCTCAACAAAGTTGATCTTGTTCATCTGTATGCTGATATTTCCCGAGCTTATCTTGGAGGCCTCCACAAGGTCCTCGGTAAGCTGCTTGAGCTTCTGGGACTTGGCATCAAGCACTTCGATGTACTCTTTTACCCTGTCGTTGTCTATCTCCTCACGCTTAATAAGGTCCACATAGTTAATGATGGAAGTAAGGGGCGTCTTGATATCGTGAGAAACGTTGGTGATAAGATCAGCTTTAAGCTTCTCATCCTTCATGCTTGTATCAACTGCCTTGTGAATACCGTCTCCTATGGAATTTACCGCCTCCGCAAGGTTGATATTATCTCCGTGAAGTCCTTCAGTATCTACCTTGGCCTTAACGTCGCCGTTCTTGATGTTCTCTATGACATGAATGATCCTGTCTCTGTCAAGGTTCTGCCTGTAAACATAGATTCCCACCAGCACGTCCATACATACCGCAACTATTATGCCGGGGATCCCTGCCTTAAACAAAAGCAGATTCATGGCAACAAAAAGTACGAAGGGTATCCAGGTCCTTATGATAACATTGCCGTTATCGGTGGTATTAACTATAAGATTCTTAAATCCTACCGACAGCGCCCTGATAAAGCTCTCTTTCCAGGCCTTCTTCTCTCTTGCCCTGCGGATAAGGGAATAAACCATGTAAAGGAATCCGATGCTGGCTACAAATGCCCCAGCTGCAAAAGCATAAGGGAAATATGAAGCCCTTACCATGCTGCCGTAGCTGCCCTGAACTTTTCCAAGAAGAGCAAAGAAAGCCGCAGGAACGGACATTATAAGAAGTCCGATTAGAACAATTCCTTCTGTGTATATCCTGCCGACAGGTGCCGCAGCTGCAGGTGCAGAAGGCCCTGCCATACCCTTTACATCATTATCCTCCGTAATCGGGCGTATTCCTGCTATATAGATGATCATCAGCACAAGATAAGCAAGAAATGCCATGACACCGACAACGATCAGTGCGTTCCTTCCGGGCATATACTTGGTAAAGTTGCTCCTGCCCTGGATAAAAGAATCTTCTGCTCCGTAATTAGCAGTATCAACTCCGATATAGATCTTAACCTGGTCGGGATAAGCATAGCTGTAGGACTTTACGATACTCCTAACAACATTCTCCTTGAGCTGGGTATTGGTATCATAGGTAAGCTCATAGGGGCAATAATATACGTATCTTCCGTAGTTCTTAAAAAGCTCTGATATATCAATTCCGGTAGTCTCTCCCATCAGCTCTGTTACATTGGTAAAGACCTCTGTCTTGCCGTTGATGGATCTTGTGATATAGTACCTTAAATTGGTGTTCAGATAGTCATAATACTTAAGGGCCTTGGCGTATTCCTCATAGTTATTAAGCAGGTCTTTTGCCGACTCCTCAACATAGCTGCAGATGAGATTGTACTCTTCCCAGGATGAAACCAGGTCTTCAATGTTCTTGCCGTCCACGGTCTGATATCTGGACAAAAGAACTGTGTGCTCCCCGCCGGAAGGTACCGAATTGCCAGAAATTGCAAAATATACGCTGTTGCCCTCGATCTGTGAATTGAGGTAGGAATTCATTCCACCGGCATATCTATTGTCCTTAAGATGTGTGTAGGTGGAAAAGGTGTTGAGGAAATTAGCACTCTCCTCATCGGTAAAACTCCTGGTCTCATACTTAAATCCGCTCTGAGCCCACTTAAGAAGGTCAGACAGATAATAAACCGCAGTTACATAGTCACCGGTAAGGGCTGCTCCCCTGTTGACATAGGCCGTAACATCAATCTTCTTGCGGTCGTCGTAAAAGCCCGAGGTCTCAAGCTGTGACCTTACCGCTACATGCCTCAAAACATCCGAGATGTTATTCCCCAAAATGTTGTTGAACAGGTAGGAATCCTCGTAGCTTCTGCTGTTGTCGGATTCATAGAGGTTATAGGATGTGTCTCCGCTTAGCCCTCTTATGACTATGGATGTGCCCGCTATGGACACGGCTGCCACAAAGGCAATACATGCGGCCAAAAGGTGCTGGATAACCCGTATGACCCGCTCTTTTTTCATACTTTTTTTCATCTGGCGTCTTCCTCAATCTTGTATCCCACGCCCCACACCACTTTAAGGTATTTGGGCTCACGGGGATCCACTTCAATCTTTTCTCTGATATGTCTGATATGGACAGCTATTGTGTTGTCTGACTTATAGGCGTGGTCTCCCCAGATATTCTCATAGATTTGCTCAATGGAGTATACCTTTCCCTTGTTCTTGGCAAGGAACGCAAGAATCTTGTACTCAATGGGGGTAAGCCTTACCACCTCATTGTAAAGGGTGCAGATCTTGGCATTATCATCGATCACAAGACCTCCGCTCACATACACGTTCTCGGACTCAACTGCCGTTCCCAGTGTAGTGAATCTTCTGACATTGGATTTGACCCTTGCCACCAGCTCAAGAGGATTAAAGGGCTTTGTCACATAGTCATCGGCTCCGATATTGAGCCCAAGGATCTTGTCTGAATCCTCGGATTTGGCGGACAGAAAGATCACCGGTATCGTAGAAAAGCGCCTTAATTCCTTCACCATGTGAATACCGTCAAGCTTAGGCATCATGATATCAACAATCGCCAGCTGGATCTCATTCCTGCGAAGGACTGACAATCCCTCCTCGCCGTCGTAAGCCTTGAAAACCCGGAAGCCTTCCTGCTCGAGATAGATCTCAATGGCCTCAACTATTTCTCTGTCGTCGTCACACACTAATATATTTTCCATATCGTCCTCAACTTTCACTATTAATTAAATCATTAAATTCTTAAGATTTACCGTCGAAATTTCTTAAGATTTCTTAAGAAATAAACGAATATTCGTTAATTTAGGGTTTTATTGACAAAAAAGCGCACAAGTTGCCCCTATTCTCTCCATGAATCCTGTGGGAGAACAAAAGATCCGGGTTGCATCTTGTACAGATATCGGTGACTATAATGTTCTCTTCCTTAATTCCTGCGGTCAAAAGAGTCATCTTTATGGCGTTCCACAGATAAAGCCTGTATTTTCCCTCGGGATACGGCACAAGGATTCCTCCATCCGCAAGTTCTTTTTCCGAAAAAGCTTCCCTTATCTTCGTCGCCACATCCTCGCCTATCTCGTAACACTCGCCGCAAATAGAGGGACCTATGGCGCAGATACAGTCTTTCGGGTCAGTGCCGTAGCACTCTTTCATCCCGGCAACAGCTCCGCCCGATATTCTACCCACGGTACCCTTCCAGCCTGAGTGCACAAGGCCAATGGCTTTATTTACCGGATCGATGATATATACCGGAGGACAGTCCGCGTGAAAAGAGCCGAGAATTATTCCGGGAACATTTGTGATAAGACCGTCGATATCCGTGTAGTCCCGAAGCCTTGCGGGGCCTTTGCCTCTGTCTTCCTCTGTCACAACTCTTATGTTTGTTGTGTGGGTCTGGAAGGTGCAAACAAAATCATCAAGGCTCCTTCCATGTCCCAAAGCGTCGGCGATCCTTCTGTAGTTCTCATCCACAGCCTCTTTTTCATCGCCTCTTGTATAGCTTAGGTTGCACTCGCTGTAATAGCCCTTTGAGACGCCTCCAAGCCTTGTGCTGAAGAGATGGTCAACAAATCCAAGCTCCTCTATCCTTGGAAAAACAAGATATTTAAGGCCATTGTGATCCCTAAGCTCCATTGTCTTTTCATTTCCGTATCTTTTAATCCTGATGTTCTCCATTCTTCACCCCACGTAATCAAAAGCATTTTTCAGCCATTTAGCAGTAAGCGCCCCGGCATCTGCGTCCAGCGCCAAAACATCGTATCTTACCGGCGTATCAAGGTCATATCCCTTACTGTAAAGGTAGTACCGTGATACCCTGCAGATCCTCTTCTGCTTTACAATATTAACGGCGGCCTCGGGGCCGCCGAATCTGTCACTGCTTCTGTATTTAACCTCTATAAAACAGATATACTTTCCATCCCTGGCTATAATGTCGATCTCGCCGCTTTTGTTTCTGTAATTTGTTTCCATAACCTCTGCGCCATTATCCTCGATGTATTGAAGCGCCAGAGATTCATAACCTGTACCTACACTTCTTTTATTCAAATCATTACTCCGAATTTTTATTTCCTGCTCTTGTCCTTGGCTTTGATCTTATCCATGGCATCAACAAATACCAGAATCTCAGCCACAACCTCATAGAGCTCGGGAGGGATCATCTCACCGATCTCCAGACGTGAGAGAGTCTCCGCCAGCTTATCATCCTCGTGGACAGGGATCTTGCTCTCCTTGGCCTTCTCAATGATCTTTTCAGCCAGAGCGCCTTTTCCCGAAGCTATGACCTTGGGGGCTCCGTCTTCATTGGGATCGTAAGCCAGCGCCACCGCGGTTTTTACTTTTTCTTTTTCCTTATTGTCCGGCATAAAACCTCACTTTAAGCCCTGGCATCAAAAGAAGCTGTGGAGATCACGGGAGTCTTCATGACATCCAGCATCTCATCCACCGCCGCATCCTGTCCGTCCATTTCATCATGGAGCTTCAGGGTAACATTCATGGAATAGCCGCGCTTTTCAAGCCTTTCATTCAAAATATGTATATTGTCATTGATAAGATCAATAACGGATTCATCAGCCACATAGAAATTCGTGGTGACCTTTGTATCAAGAAGCTTAACATATACATCAACGGGGCCCATATGCTCCATATCAAGGTGAAGCACGGCGCTGACAGAGCCGTCTTCACTCATCTTACTATGTTTGTTCCTGTAAACGAAAAGATCTCCGTGAACATTCTGCCCCGTCATCTGAAGAGGCAGCTGGACATACTGGAACATCTGATTAAGCTGGTTCATGAAATCAAGATTGTTCTGCAGGTTATTGGCAGCCTGCCCAAGCTTGGACTCCGCCCCAAGGGTATTACTGATGGTCTCCGTAAGGCCCTTTATCTGATTTCCAAGCCTCTGGTAGAGATTATCTATATTCTCCTTCTTCTCAACATCTCCGGGTTTAAGGGTCCACTGGGAGGAGATACTGTCCTTAAGAAGCTTACTGTAATCCTCGTGGGAAAAGATATTTTTCCATACCGTCTTGTCTCCTAAGGTATTAAGATCTGACTGCTCAAAGGCCTGTGACAGCTCTTTTAGCAGCTCCTTCTGGGCAAGCTCAAGCTTTGGAGAAGACTCTCCGTTTTGGGTAAGTTTAAGGGCTTCGTTGTAGTTCTTTATGGTATCCTCGGAAATACCAAGGTTTCTTAAGTTATCAACAAATCTTGAATCTAGCTGAGGGGCCTTGGCAGAAGCATTCCCTCCGGAAGCTTCTTCCCGGACAGCATTCTGCTCAGCCTGTACATTGCCGGACTTGGCACCTTCTTCGCTTCCCTCAATCTCGCCCTGCATCGCAGCGGCTGTTTCAGGAGATTGTCCCATGGTCTCGGCCTTTGTTCCCTGTTCCTGTACCTGTTCCTGCACCGGCACCTGTTTGCCATCTGCATCGGCAGCGGGCTCCTCTGCCGCAACCTGCCCTGCAGCCTCTGCCTCTTTTCCCGAAGCTTCTGCAACACCGCTTTCAGCCATCTGTGCTCCTTCGGAAAAGAGCTTTAACACCTGCCCGTAGAGCTTTAAAGCAGCGGAATCATTTCCCGCACCTGACAGCTCATTAAAGGCTTCCGGAAGCTCATCTATGATGCTTTCCATGGCGTCAGTCACCTGGTGCTCGTAGTTCTTGTAATTCTGGAACTGCTGTATATTGTTTTCGTTGATAGGAATATTGAGGCTCTTCATCTCAACCATGGTGGAGATTGAAGTGTTTTGATAGGTCTGAAGATTTTTGCTCATCTCAAGAAGCGCTTCCCTGTTAATGGGAAGCTGAGCTTCCATCATATCTTTGACCATTTGGATATTGTCATTATTGATCTCAAGACCTGCAGCCGCAAGCGCCTTTAAGGTGCTCTGGTCTGCAGAGGTATTCTCATAAAGCGGTGTTATGGACACGCCCCCGGGGCCTGAAGACTTAACGTTAAAATTCAGAGTCTGGCCTTCGCGGAGGTTCATGCCGTCCTGAAGTTTGGCGGATATGACTGAATCGCCGACTTCCACATTGGCGATCTTACCGCCCTCGGTATCTGTAATTGACACAACAGTTCCCTGTATGGTGGAGCCCGTCTTAAGCTCAGGGAGCTTGCCCTGGCTCTCACTGCCGGACTGGGAAACCTCCCTGCCATCCACCATAACCTGTCTGCTCAATTGTGATACATTAGAAATTCCGTTCATACAAAGTTTCCTATAAATGATCTTCTATGTATCGGACAGGGGCCGTATTTCTTGATGGCTGCTATATGATCCGCGCTGCCGTATCCCTTGTTGGAGTCAAATCCATATTCGGGATATTGCAAGGCCATCTCCTTCATCACCCTGTCTCTTGTCACCTTGGCTATAATGCTGGCCGCCGCAATTGAAACGCTCTTGGCATCACCCTTTATTATGGATATCTGCCGGTAGTCCTCAAGCTGCGGGATATGCACAGCATCGATCAAAAGAGCCTGTGGCTTAACCGAAAGGCTGTTAACAGCCTGTGTCATGGCTTCAAAGGTAGCCTGCAGAATATTGATCTCATCTATCCTCTCACAGGTAGCGGATCCGATCCCCACAGCTACAGCTTTGTCCATGATGACATCATAAAGCTCTTCTCTCTTTTTTTCGGATAATTTCTTGGAATCGTTTAGATACAGAATATCACTGTCTTTAGGAAGAATGACGGCAGCTGCGTAGACAGGTCCTGCCAAAGGACCGCGGCCCACTTCATCTATGCCGCACAGATACCCCAGATCCCCATACTGTTTCTCATACTTTTTCATTTCTTCTATGCGGGCTATTTCCGCATAGAGAGCCTTCAGCCTCTTATCGGCTGTCTCAACAAGCTTACGGACTCCCGCTCTTTCATCCCCTGCAAAAGAGTCCTTGAAAGCCTTAAATTCCTCCTCACTGCTGCAGCCGGAAAGAATCTCCCTGATCTTGGTCATGGACTGCATCAGTCTACACCTCCGAACTTGGAGAAAGGATAGATCCTGATAAAGGCCTTTCCAAGGATCTTATCTTTATGGATATTCCCTACTGAAATATCCCTGCTGTCCATACTGTGATTGCGGTTATCTCCCAAAACGAAGTATTCGTCCGGTCCAAGGGTCACACCGTCGATAGCTCTTCCGGGATCCTGGATAACCTCAGCACCGTACCCCTCGTCCAGCTTGGTTCCGTTTATGTATATATTTCCGCTCTCATCAATCTTAACGGTCTCACCGGGAAGTCCGATGACTCTTTTTATGAAGTACTGGTTCTTGCCGTACTGATAAGGGAATATGATAATGTCAAATCTTAAGGGATCGCTGAATCTGTAGGTCACCTTATCCACTATAAGGGAATCTCCGTCCTGCAGTGTGGTCTCCATTGACTGTCCGCTTACTTCAGTTCTTTGTGCAACAAAAGTAATGAACAAAAATGTCAGTGCAAAAATGACTGCCAGGTAAACAATTGTGCTTGCGATCTCTTTTAATACTGTCTCAAATTTCATATTCTAGTCTCGCTTCCGTGCCTTGGCACTAATTTATTAAGGACGCTCCAAAGATAATCTTCCAAGCCTGCCGTTTCTGAAATCATCCAGAAGAAGGGCTGCCGCTCTGTTTAGGTCAATCTCAGCTCCCTGTTTGAAGCACTTTCTGTTGAAAGCGATTGCCGAGAGCACAGCGCTTGTAGGTGTGGAATACATCTGCTCTTCGTACTCCGAAACTTGCTCCTTTGTTATATTATACTTCTCAAATACAGCATTTGGATACGTTTCTGACAATATTTTTATAAGTTCACAGGCCAGTTCTGCGATATCAAGGTTATCATCGTTCATTGAACCTATCAAAGCCAGATGAAGTCCTACGGTATCATCATCAAACTTAGGCCAGAGAACACCCGGCGTATCAAGAAGCTGCATGTTCTTGCCAAGCGAGATCCACTGTTTACCCTTGGTGACACCGGGCTTATTTCCGGTCTTGGCAGAAGCCCTTCCGGCAAGCTTATTTATGAAAGTAGACTTTCCGACATTGGGTATTCCTGCTACCATCGCGCGGATAGGTCTTCCCACGATGCCTCTTTTCTTGTCCCGCTCTATCTTCTCAGCGCAGGCATTCTGCACCAGCTCTTTTACCTTGCCTGCATCATTGCCGGTCTTGGAATTCATCTCAAGGACAAAGTAGCCCTGCTTCTGGTAGTGTTCCTTCCATCTTGCGGTAACTGCAGGGTCTGCAAGGTCTGCTTTGTTGAGGATTATAAGCCTGTACTTGTTCTTGCCAAGCTCATCAATATCAGGATTTCGGCCTGCCGCCGGTATCCTGGCATCTGTCAGTTCTATAATTATATCTATGAGTTTGATGTTCTCCTGCATCATCCTCATAGCCTTGGTCATATGACCGGGATACCACTGATAATTCATAGGCTCTCCATTTCTCAATAGTTGTTAAGGACAAGACCGGCTCCTGCCTCTTCATACTGAAGCTTGAACCATACCTTTCCCACCATCATACTCTGCTTGACTACGCCGATATTGGCGCTTCTGGAGTCTTCACTGTTATTCCTGTTATCACCCAGGACAAAATACTCTCCGCTGCCAAGCTTAACGGGATTGGATGCTATACCTGCATCCTCTATTTTATCATATATATCCTTCTTGCCGTCACGTTCCTCTCCGTTTACATAGAGAATTCCGTCCGTTATCTGAACGGTCTCACCGGGGCCTGCTACGACTCTTTTTACATAGTAATGGGAATTAGCGTTGCCATTTGGCAGAAATACAATGATATCACCAATCTTGGGACTGAATATCGTAAGCGAAAGCCTGTTGACCACAACACTCTGTCCGTTGCTGATGGTAGGCTCCATGGAATCACCGATTACCTTGACCTGCATGCCAAAGGCAAGCACAAGGCCAAGGGCTATAAGTCCTGCAACAATGGTGATGGATATCCAGGAAAAGATCTCCCGGATAAGTTTTGGAGTTATCTTCTTTTTCTTCTGATGAAAAGTAAGTGTATTTCTTCTGCGAAACATTAAAGATACCTCACAAACAAAGATTTTTGTGTTTTTCCATGAAAAAAGGCAATTACTATCTTTACGACAGTAACTGCCTCTGAAAACAAGTTATCTGGTAACAAGCTCCTTAACCTTAGCCTTCTTACCTGTAAGTCCCTTAAGGTAGTTCAGCTTAGCTCTTCTTACCTTACCTCTTCTAACAACCTCAACCTTCTCAACGATAGGTGAGTGAAGGGGCCATGTCTTCTCAACGCCAACACCGTAAGACTCTTTTCTTACTGTGAATGTTGTACGGTTGCTGCCGCCCTGGATCTTCTTAACTGTTCCCTCGAAAACCTGAACTCTTTCACGGTTTCCTTCCTTGATCTTAGCGTGTACTCTTACAGTATCACCTGTGTGGAACTGAGGCGCATTGGCGTTCAGCTGCTCTTTCTCGAGCTCTTCGATAATTGTACTCATATTTCTTCTCCTATTTCCATGGACGTTCTTAAACGCAATTAATGCATCAGAGGACCGTCTGATTGTCACAACGTACTATAGTTTAACAAAGAATAGAAGAAAAGTCAACCCAAAAGATCTTTCGGTCCGAATCTGTCGGGAATTATCTCAGGGAGTGTATATTCTGTGTACTTATCTACCGACTGAGCACAGAATATCCTGAAATCATCCTTGCAGAATTCGCTCATTACCTGTCTGCAGACACCGCAGGGTGAACAGAAAGGAAGGTCATCCCACTGTCCATCCGGGCCGCCCGCAACGGCAATTGCCTTGAAATCCTTCACACCCTCGCTTACAGCCTTGAAAAATGCTGTTCTCTCAGCGCAGTTGGTGGGTGTAAAAGCAGCATTCTCGATGTTGCAGCCTGTATAGATGGTGCCATCGGCTGCAAGGAGCGCTGCTCCTACATTCCAGTGTGAATATGGAGTATAACTCATTCTCCTCATGTTAAGAGCTGTTTCAATAAGTTCACGTACGTTAATGTCTTCCATATTTTTGTCCTATCGTGCCCTTTATTATATAAATTACCTTGATCCCTTATCGTAAGGAATACCCTCTGCCTTAGGTGCTCTTGAATTGGATGATGTAAATGCAAGAACAATAAGTGAAATGATGTAAGGCATCATGTTGTATACGGATCCGGGAATATTCAGAGCTGCCAGGAAATCAAATCCTGAGTATACGTTTGAAAGAGCTCTGAAGAAACCGAACAGCAAGGCTGCAAGTCCGATATTAATAGGTTTCCACTGACCAAAGATCATAACTGCCAGAGCAAGGAAACCAAAGCCTGCTACACCAACTTCGAACTTCCACTCACTTACGCCGGCTGTGATATATACGATACCACCGATACCTGCCAGCATACCGGAGATAAGAACGCCTGACCATCTCATGGTGTAAACGTTGATACCTACGGAATCCGCAGCCTGAGGGTGCTCACCGCAGGCCATAAGTCTTAAGCCGAATCTGGTCTTGTAAAGAATTACATAAGCCAGGATAAGCGCAATAAGTGCTACCAGCATGAACCAGTTGAACTGGAAAGAACCGATGGAAACAACCAGTGCCTTCTTGGTCTGTACATACTGAACAGTTGAAGATACGTTGTCAGGGTTCTCTGCAATGTTGATGGACTTAACGATTACAGTAGCTGCTGCAGCTGCCAGCATGTTAAGGGCTGTACCTACAAGGGTCTGATCAGCCTTCAAGTTGATACATGCAACCGCAAGAAGCATTGAATAAATAACTCCGCAAAGGATAGAAGCTGCCATAACAGCCAGCACAATAAGAAGTGCCGGTGTAGACGGACTGATGTACTTAAGTGTAAGCGCTCCGCCAAGAGCTCCCATAACCATGATTCCCTCAAGTCCCAGGTTGATAACACCTGAGTGCTCTGAGAAACATCCACCCAAAGCTACGAGAATCAGAACAGATGCAAATAACAGTGTGTATTGAAGAAGCAGTACCATTACTTGTTACCTCCTTCCTCTTTTTTGCTCTGGACAATCGGTGGCTGTTTAGCCCTCTCATCTCTTGCCCTGAGCCAGCCGTTAAGCTGGATCTTGAAGAACAGAACAAAACCGCACAGATAAATGATGATAGCGGAAATGAAATCCGAAATCTGTGAAGGATAGATATTCTTGTCAAGATAAGAACCACCACTGGTGATGTGCTGGATAAAGTAGGAAGCAAAGATTGTTCCGATAGGATCCAGACCACCAAGGAAGGTAGCGGCAATACCGTTAAAGCCCATTCCGGGAACCGATGACTGTGTTACGGACCACTGCTCGTATCCTGTAAGGAACAGGAATGCTGCTCCAAGACCTGCAAGAGCACCGCCGATGAACAGTGTGATTATAACGTTTCTCTTCTCTTTCATTCCGCTGTACTTGGCAGCATCCTTGGCAATACCGGTAGCCTTGATCTCATAGCCGAATACTGTCATGCTCAGGATTACCTTAAGCAGAATTGCGATAAGGATCGCAAGAGGAATTGCTATTGTAACATATTTGTTATTTGAAAAAAGTTTCTCCATTCCCAGGGAAGGAAGGATTGCTCCCTTGTTGACACTGGCAACCTGTACTGTATAAGGGCTGGCAGTCTCTTTAACTCCTGAGAGGAGCATGTTAACGGTGTAGAGGCCGATCCAGTTAAGCATGATACCTGAAATAACCTCGTTAACGTTAAGGTAGGACTTTAAAAGACCTACAATGATTCCGAAAATTCCGCCTGCAATAAGAGCTGCAAGAAGGCAGATGATCCAGGGCATCTTAAGCTGCAGTGCGCAGAAAAGAGCTGCTCCTGCTCCTGCTACATACTGTCCTGCCGCACCGATATTGAACAGACCTGCCTGATAGCAGAACTGGATTGAAAGTGCGCACATAAGAAGCGGTGCTGCCTTTACCAGGGTATTGCCGAGATACTTCATGGCAGCTGCCTTGGTAGGATAAGTGAAATAGTTCTTAAGAATTGTGATTATAGCTTCCGTTGCTCCTGCGGGGTTGATGATAAGAAGTGCAACATAACCAACCAGCAGACCGATAACGATGCACAAAAGCGCAGCCAGAGTGGACTGTACGGCAGGTTTTGAAAGGAAGCCTTCAGATGATTTTTTGCCCATTATGCTCCAATCTCCTTTCTCTTAGCGCCTGCCATGTAGAGACCAAGCTCTTCCGGCGTTGTTGTCTTGGGATTAAACTCTCCAACCAGCTCACCCTCGTACATTACAAGGATCCTGTCGGAAATACTCATAACCTCTTCAAGCTCAAGGGATACCAGAAGCACTGCGTGTCCTGCATCTCTCTGAGCGATAAGCTGCTTGTGGATATATTCGATAGCACCTACATCCAGACCTCTGGTAGGCTGAACCGCAATAAGAAGATCGGGATTCTTGTCGATCTCTCTTGCGATGATGGCCTTCTGCTGGTTACCACCTGACATGCTCCTTGCGATTGTAGCTGCACCCTGGCTGGATCTGATATCGTACTGCTCTATCAGTTTGTCAGCGTAGCTGTTGATGGCGCCCTTCTTAAGGAAGCCTGCCTTGGTGCTGAACTCAGGCTCAAAGTATCTCTGGAGTACCAGATTGTAAGCCAGTGAATAGTCCATAACAAGACCATGTTTGTGTCTGTCCTCGGGAATATGGCTCATACCGCTGGTGGAACGCTCTCTGATGGAGGCATGGGTAATATCCTTGCCTGAAAGAGTGATCTTGCCTGATGTGCAGTTCTCAAGTCCTGAGAGTCCGTAAACCAGCTCTGTCTGTCCGTTTCCGTCGATACCGGCGATACATACGATCTCGCCTTCACGAACGTCAAAGGATACATTCTTAACAGCATTATTGTGATGGAGCTTGCTGGGTACTGTCATGTTCTCTACATGAAGAATTACCTTACCTGGCTCCTTGTCCTCTTTGGTTGCTACCAGCTGTACATCACGGCCAACCATCATTCGGCTGAGCTCGTCCTGGTTGGTATCGGCAATGTTAACTGTTCCGATATACTTACCACGGCGAAGTACCGAACATCTGTCAGCAACTGCCATGATCTCAGCAAGCTTGTGGGAAATGAAAAGAATAGACTTGCCTTCTTTGGCAAGGTTCTTCATGATCTCCATAAGCTCATCGATCTCAGCAGGTGTAAGAACGGCTGTAGGCTCGTCGAAAATAAGAATCTCGTTATCTCTGTAGAGCATCTTAAGGATCTCTGTCCTCTGCTGCATACCTACAGTAATGTCCTCAATCTTGGCGTCGGGATCTACCTTAAGGCCATACTTATCAGACAAAGCCATAACCTTTTTCCTGGCCTCGTCCTTCTGAAGTATTCCGTGCTTGGTAGTCTCATCACCGAGAATGATGTTGTCCAGAACCGAGAAGCACTGAACCAGTTTGAAGTGCTGGTGTACCATTCCGATACCAAGGTCATTGGCATCATTGGGGTTATTGATCTTAACCTCAACACCGTCCTTCTTGATGATTCCTTCCTCAGCCTGGTAAAGACCAAAAAGCACACTCATGAGAGTGGACTTACCTGCTCCGTTTTCTCCCAGAAGTGCGTGGATCTCCCCCTTCTTTAGCTGCACTGTAACATTATCATTGGCTATAATACCCGGAAACCTTTTGGTAATGTTCAGCATTTCAATAGCATATTCACTGTTTCCTGCCATTGACACACCCTCCATACTTTTATTTCGTTTTCCCTATAGTAAGAAATAAGGCCGGAAGATTATGAGTCCGCCGGCCCTAATGACCAAATGGCCATAATAAGTTTTAATTACTTAATGTTGCCCTGGAAGTTGATCTTAGCTGTTGTAGCTGAAGGCTGCTCAGCGGAAGAATCGTTGGAAACTGTGATCTTGCCGTTAACCATATCAGCAACAAGTGCGTTGTAATCAGCCTCTGTGAATCCATCTGTCCAAACAGTTGATGAAGGAAGACCTACATAGTTGAGGCTCATGTCATCAGCAGATACAAGACCAAGAGTCTGGATCTTGCCTGCATAAGAATCCCACTGACCATCTCTGATAGCTGAAAGCAGTGTGTTAACTGTAGCCTGAAGACCCTTCATAGCAGATGTAACTGTGATGCCATCGCCGAACATTCCGTCGATTGTGGCCTTCTGGTCAACGTCTACACCGATAACCTTGCCGCCAACCTTAGCAGCTGCCTCACCAGCAGATGTGAAGATACCACCGCCGCAAGCGAATACAACTTCTGTGCCGCCCTGATACCATGTATCCATAGCAGCTGTGATGTCGGAATCACCGTAGAACTGGTTACCATAAGCATAGTTGATCTCTACGTCTGTGCCAAGCTCTGCAGCTGCAGCGTCAGCACCCTGTACGAAACCGTAACCATAACGGATAACAGCAGGAACAGCCATTCCACCAAGGAAACCGAGCTTTGTGAAGCCCATCTTTACTGCTGCATAACCAGCCATGTATCCGGGAAGCTCTTCCTGGTATACAGCTGAGAATACGTTAGCAAATGTCTCGTTGTTGAAGTCTGACTCGTCACCCTCAAGATCGTACTCAGAAACGTCAAGAGCTACGAACTTAACATCGGGATACATATCAGCTGTCTCTTTGATAGCGCCTGCGAAAGCGTAACCGGGCATAACTACTACGTTATATCCATCAGCTACTGCCTTGTCGATCATGGCAACTCTCTCAGCATCTGAATCACCTTCGGGCTTGTAGTATGTGAAGTCAACGCCGTTAGCCTCACCAAAAGCCTTACATGCCTCATATGTTGACTGGTTGAAAGACTGGTCTGTGATATCGCCGTAGTCTGTAACCATAGCAACCTTCATGAAAGTTGCGTCAGCAGCGGGCTCAGCTGCCTCTGTAGCCTCAGCAGTCTCTGCAGGAGCTGCTTCCTCTACTGTTGTCTCTGTTGCCTGAGTATCTGTTGTCTCAGCAGCAGGAGCAGCAGAATTGCCGCAAGCTACGAGAGAAGATACCATTGTTGCAGCCATAAGAACTGCGAGAAGTTTCTTTTTCATAATTTCCCTCCGTTTAATAAAATATGATAGAAACATTTATAATAAAACCATATTTCAGGCTTTATCCAATTTAATGAGTTCCCTGATAGCCTCAATGGTGGTCTTGTAAACGATCTCCATATCATGGGCCTGGGGATTGGGAAGTCCCTTTTTAGCTCTCTCCTGGTTAGCAACTACAAGGAGAACAGCTCCTGTCCTTGCTCTTAAGTAGTCACCCACAACGAAAAGTGTTGAACTCTCCATCTCTGAGCAAAGGCATCCGCACTTGATCCAGGCATCCCACTTGTAAAGAAGCTCCGGGCCAACCGGCTTGGTCTCCGGCTCATGCTGCCCGAAGAAGGAATCCTTACACTGGCATACACCAACGTGATACTTGGCTCCGTTCTTCTTAGCACCTGTAACCAGTGCATTTACCACATCAAAAGTAGCCACAGCCGGATACTCAATGGGAGCATACTCTTTGGATGTACCCTCGGCACGGATGGCTCCGGAGGCAATGACAATATCGCCGCCAACTACGTCATCCTGCATTCCGCCTGAGGTTCCCATACGGATAAAGGTATCTGCCCCGCACTTATAGAGCTCTTCCACGCAGATAGCTGTAGAAGCGCCTCCTATACCGTGAGACATAACACTGACCTTCTCTCCGTCCAAATAACCGGTGTAGCAGTTGTATTCTCTGTTATATGCAACAAATTTAGGATCGTCAAAATATTTGGAAATAGATTCACATCTACCCGGATCACCTGTAAGAAGTACATATCTTCCTACATCTCCCGGTTTAACATGTGTATGGTACTGATATCCTGCACCTTCTGTATAGTCTACCATATTGGTTTACCCCAACATCTTGTGTTTAATTAATGTATCATATCAAAATACATATATACTTTATTATAATTCATTTAACCCTAAAAGTCACCAAAAATTAAAATTATATTAATTAAGCAACCCTTCCATTACATGAATTATAATCCTGCGATTCTCCACATCTATCTGCTTGATGCACTCCTTTATCGCAGGTATGTAAACTTTCTCCTCCGAGTCCTTGAGAGTCATCTCATAGACATCGTTTGCGCCTGTCTGAAGGATCTCCGTAAGAGTTCCCAGCTCTTTTTCCTCTTCATCCACGATGGTCATGCCGATAAGATCCGCGCAGTAATACTCCCCGGGCGCAAGCTTGATGGCGTCTTTTCTGTCGATGGTAAGCTCGCACCCCTTGAACTTCTCAACATCGTTGATGTTGTCGAACTGCTTGAACTTAACAATGACAAATTTCTTGAAAAATCTTGCACTCGCAATATCAAGGTCAATCTCCTCGCCTCTCTGGGTGTGAAGCCTTACCTTCTTAAGTTTCTTAAATCTTGCTGGATCTTCAGTTGTGGGGAAAACATTTACCTCTCCCTGAAGTCCGTGAGTTGATGCTATAACGCCTACCTGAAATCTCTCTGTTTTCATATATTCCATGTATAGATCAGGTCTCCTCTCTTTTGTACGAAGCACACACTGTTTGTGCCTCCACTCATCAACCTTTTTGTGATCACCCGACAAAAGGATTGCCGGAACTTTCATACCCATCCACTCCTCAGGCCTTGAATACTGCGGGTATTCAAGAAGATTCCCCGAAAAGCTCTCGGTCTGGGCGGACTCATCATTATTCAGAACTCCCGGAACCAGCCTTGAAATGGCATCTATCATCACCATCGCCGGAAGCTCGCCTCCTGTAAGGACATAGTCCCCTATTGAGACATAATCCGTAACTATTTCCTGAAGAACACGCTCGTCGACGCCCTCATAGTGTCCGCACAAAAACACCAGGTCCTCTTCCGCAGCCATGTCCGCAGCCATCTTCTGGTTAAAGACAGCTCCCTGAGGGGTCACATAGACAACCCTTAGTTTCCTGTCCTTGTCAAAAGAGCCATCACCTATCCGGTCCTTTATGGAAAGGTAACAGTCATAAATAGGCTGAGCCTGCATCAGCATGCCTGCCCCGCCCCCGTATGTATAATCATCCACCTTGCGGTGCTTAATGTCGTTTGAAAAATCCCTGATGTTTACAGCCTCAAAATCTATAAGGCCTTTGTCCCTGGCTCTGCCCAGAATGCTTGTATCAAGCCCCTGTTCCACCATCTCAGGGAAAAGAGTCATAATATGAAATCTCATAGTTTTCGTGTAATAATGCCGCCCCAAAGAACCTTTGAGACGGCATATAAGTTTAGATTATCTCTACATCCACCTTGAGGTCATCTCTGGTTGATGCTGCCTTAACAACGGCACGGATTGCCTTAGCAATGCGGCCCTGTTTTCCAATTACTTTGCCCATGTCTGAAGGTGCTACATGAAGCTCAATCATTATATTGCGTCCGTCTTTCTTCTCGGTAACAACAACTTCATCCGGATTATCGACAAGCGCCTTTGCGATAACTTCAACCAATTCTTTCATTGCTTTACCTCCGGCATTATTATATTGAAATCACAGAAAATTATTTCTGAATGCCGGCCTGTCTGAACAGCTTAGCAACTGACTCTGTAGGCTGAGCACCGTTTGAAAGCCACTTCTTTGCAAGCTCCTCGTTAACCTTTACTGTGCTGGGATCTGTGTTGGGATCGTATGTTCCGATCTCCTCGATGAACTTACCCTGTACAGGGAACTTTGAATCAGAAACGATGATTCTGTAGAAAGGAACCTTCTTCTTACCAATTCTCTTTAATCTGATCTTTACTGCCATTTTAATTTCCTCCATTTTTAATTATAAGATAGATTGATTGTTTTATATGTATCTAACAGCATTTGCTGGAGACATATCTGATTTAGAAAAACTTGTTGCCGCCGAAGCCGCCGAATTTACCAAAGCCGCCTCGTTTGCCCATGAGTCCGGGCATCTGCTTCATCATCTTCTGGGCCTGGTCAAACTGCTTGATGAAACGGTTTACGGCTGCAATGTCATTGCCTGAGCCCTTGGCAATCCTGAACTTCCTCTGGGGAGACATGAGCTTGGGGTTCTTGCGCTCCTCGGGAGTCATGGAAAGCACGATGGCTTCAAGTCTTGCCAGCTGCTTCTCATCAGGAAGCTGATCATCACTGATCTTGGCTCCCATACCGGGAAGCATTCCCATGATGGCACCAAGGCCGCCCATGTTTCTCATCTGTTTCATACTCTCAAGGTACATTTCGAAATCGAGCTTGCCCTTCTTCATCTTCTGGGCCATCTCTTTTTCTTTCTCGGCGTCCATCTCGGCATTGGCTTCAACTGCCTTGTCGATAAGACTTAAGACATCGCCCATACCAAGGATACGGCTTGCCATTCTGTCGGGATAGAACTGCTCGAGATCTGAGAGCTTCTCACCCATACCTACGTAGAGGATAGGCTTGCCTGTAACAGCCTTTGTGGAAAGCGCTGCACCGCCTCTTGAATCACCATCCATCTTGGAGAGGATGATACCGTCGATGCCGACCTTCTCATTGAACTCGGAAGCTACATTAACCGCTTCCTGACCAGTCATGGCGTCGACAACCAGAAGTGTCTGGTGTACCGTAACTGCCTTCTTGATATCGATAAGCTCGTTCATCATGGCTTCATCGATCTGCAAACGACCGGCTGTATCTATGATAACTACGTTGTTGCCTTTCTTTTTGGCTTCCTCAAGGGAGGCCTTTGCGATCTCAACAGGACTTACATCAGTTCCCAGGGAAAAGAAATCCACGCCCTGCTTCTGCGCATTGATCTGCAGCTGGTCAACAGCGGCAGGTCTGTATATATCACCGGCTACCAGCATGGGCTTTCTGCCCTTCATCTTGATCTTGCCGGCAATCTTGGCTGCTGTGGTTGTCTTACCTGCACCCTGAAGACCGCACATCATGATGACTGTGATCTCATTAATGGGCTGGAACTTGATCTCCGTGGTATCGGAGCCCATAAGGGCGGTCATCTCTTCATTAACTATCTTGATGACCATCTGTCCGGGATTGAGTCCCTTTAAGACATCCTCACCAACAGCTCTCTCCTGTACGGAGTTTACGAACTGCTTCACAACCTTAAAACTTACGTCCGCTTCAAGAAGAGCCATCTTGACTTCCTTGAGGGCAGTCTTTACATCCTCTTCTGTAAGAAGACCTTTGCTGCGAAGACCTTTAAATACATTTTGCAGTTTATCTGTAAGACTTTCAAAAGCCATTAACCAAGCTCCTCTATTATCTTCAAGGCTATTTCACGAACATCTGTCGCAAGATCATCGCTGTTCCCGTTTTCGGAAACCTTAAGGAGCTGATCTGCGTTATTCTTGATAGCTTCAAATCTTCGTATCATATGAAGCTTGTTCTCATAGCCCCAAAGGGTGTTGGTGCATCTCTTTATAAGATCATGGACACCCTGCTTACTGATGCCATGTTCCTCTGCAATCTCAGTAAGGGACATATCATTATAAACAGCAGCTTCATAGATCTGTCTCTGATGATCTGTAAGAAGCTCACCGTAAAAGTCATATAACAAACCCTGTTCTACGATCTTCTCCATAGTACCTCACCTTTTAATGCACAATGGCTATAATAGACTAAAAAAATATAAGTGTCAAGTATTTTTTCTTGACACTTAAAAGTCTGCTTAAACTCTTATATCCGAGGGCAAAATCCCCAGCTGGTTCTTAAATGCCCTGCTGAAGGATGAATAGTCCTTAAAACCGCAGTCAAGGCAGGCCGCAGTGGCTGCCGTTCCCGACATTATAAGGTTTCTTGCCAGGATAACCCTCTTCTCGGTAATATACTGATGTATGGAATAGCCGGTCTCCGACTTGAATATCCTCATCATATGATACTTGCTCATAAAGAAGTGATCCGCCAGGGAATCAATGGAAAGGTCACCGGTGAGGTTTTCGGTGATGTACTCTATAAGCTCTATAACCTTCCTGTTGTATCTGGCTTCCGGTTTAAATCCCATGTCCTCACTGACACAGGCTTTATTAAACTCTATAAGAGCCCTGAGCACATCAAGTCTTACAGTCAGCTCTCCTGCGTATTCGCTGTCTTTTTTCGCCAGGTCTTTTTCCAGGATCTCTAAAAGCTCATATATGGAGGCGCTGACATTGCCGGGAAATCTTACCACATAGCTCTTAAGCTGCCTTGCTTTTTCAAAGGCATCAAGAAGGCCGTACTTCTCAAGGAACTCGTTCTTGAGGTAAAGGATGACCCTGTCGTAGTCTCCTTTGCCCCGGCTTTTTCCGCTCTCCGGCTTATGGATAAAAAACCTGTTAACAAGCACAAAATCGAAGGGCATAAGCTGGTACTCAAGCCCTTCGATATAGTATTTAACGTCTCCGCTGAGAATAAGGATCAGTTTATGAAAATCATGGTAGTGAAACGGAACATCCAGACTTTCCCCGCTTCTTATGTGAAAGAAGTGAAAATCCTCATCCAGATAGCCCTTCTGTTCATAATCTTCCAAATTGCTCATATCAATAGTCCGTTATGCAGATATTAAGGTCCACATCTCCGTCAATTCCGTCAACTCTTCCGCTCTTGCTGTACTGCCAGATATCAAAGTGATAAGGATAGTACAAAGGAAGTCCGTAGTAAGCAACCCATATGTCGTAATCATCCACGTCCGCAGCGTCCATAAGAAGTGTGTAGGAAGTTACGTTGCCGTAGATCATGGGGGTGTAGCCGGCTTTTTTCACTGCTTCACAGAATACCTTTACCACAGCCTCGTACTCGTCGGTGGTTAGATTTGCTGTTCTTGCCTTGTCCGACTCGGCGTATTCCACGTCGATGACTACAGGGTAAGTGATCTTGTAGGGTTCAATAAGATCAAGGATCATCTGAACCTCTTCCCTGGCCTCATCTTCGTTGATGGCCTGGGAATAGAAGTAAACTCCCACATCAATGCCGTTCTCTGTAGCGCCTTCTACATTATCGGTAAAGTAGTCGTCCTGAAGGAGCTTGCCCTCGGTAGTGCCGCGGAATCCCGCTCTTACCATGGCAAAATCAATACCGGCATCCGCAACCTGCTTCCAGTCAATCTCTCCCTGGAATCTGGAAACGTCCACACCGATCTTGGACTCCACTGTAGAATCATCGCCGACGTAGGTCAGATACCCGTCATCGCCGTAGTCAAAGTCCTCAGCTGCAAAGCCGTGGTGCTCGATGGCATCCGTAATGGGGAAGAAATAATATCTGCCCTGATTGGCCACAACTATCTGGTCCGGGAAAAGAGATCTGATGGCTGAGGTGGTTCCCTCGCCGTTTTCAAGCTTCTCCTGGATCATCTGTCTGATGGAATTTCTGGTCTTCTCCTCCGCTTCCTTGGAGGCCTCTTCCACAAGCTTCTGTGCCTCATAGGAGGTATAGTAGCCTTCCGAGTTGATAGCCTCAAGTTCGCTCCTTACAGCATCCTCCTGCCTTTGAAGCGTAGCGTTCCTGATAAGAAGTACCACGCTGAAGGAAAGAGCCATAAGTGCAACCAGGCTTAAGAATATTATGGATATGATATTTTGTGTATTTCGCACACCCCTGCGCTGTCTGTAATCCCCGTTATTACTCATAATATTTACATTCTCTCGTCGAAATAGCTCTTGTATCCCTCGCCGAAGATCTCGCTGGCGCTGGAAATGATCATAAATGCATTGGGATCCTCTTCCCTTACAATGTCCTCTGCCATGGGAGAAAGTCTCTTTTTAACCGCACACATGATGACCTTCTTCTTCTCTCCGCTGTATGCGCCCTGGCCAAATACGTGGGTTGCTCCGATATCCAGTTCATCAAGAAGCCTTGCTGTGATGATATCCGGTCTGTCAGATATGATATAGATGAGCTTTGCTCCGTCCTTACCATAAAGTACGTAGTCAACAACCGCACTCACAACCATTACAGCCAGGAAGGAATACAGCGCTGCCGCAAGATCATGGAAAACGACAGCGGCAATGCACAGCACCACCATATCCGTAAGGATATAGAGAACACCCACCTTGAGGTGAGGATAACGCAGTCTCAGTAACTTAATTATAACATCTGTACCGCCGCTGGTGGCATGACATTTAAAGATAAGTCCAATTGCCACGGCAGTCATGGCCGATCCGAAGGTCACTGCCAGAATCATGTCATGAATAACATACTGTCCGAAGAACTTGGTGCAAAGATCGGTAAATACCGAGATCATAGCTGTGGCGTAGATCGTTGAAATGGTAAATCTTATTCCGAATTTCCAGATGGCTATGATAAGTATCGGGATATTTAGAAGCAAAAACCACATACCGGTTCCGATTCCCACAAGTCTGTTCAGTACAATGGCAAGACCTGTCATGCCTCCGGGAGCCAGGTTATTGGGATCCACCAGAAGGCTGGTGCCAACGCCGTAGATCAGCGCCGCAAAGGTTATGATCAGGTACTCTTGTACTCTCTTCTTGGGAGAAATCTTTTTTGAATTCATATTTAAATATTTGTCCTTACTATTCTTGGCTTATAGCCGTTTTCATTAAGAGCATTCATGATCTGCTCTTTGTGCTCTGTGCCGAAGGCCTCGAGAGTGATACGAAGCTCCACTGCGGCATTTCTGTTAATTGATACAAACTGGTTGTGCTCAAGCTTGATAACATTACCTTTAACCTCGGCAATGATGCCTGATACTCTTGAAAGCTCTCCGGGCTTGTCGGGCAAAAGAACCGACACGGTAAATATCCTGTCTCTCATGATGAGACCCTGCTGAACAACGGAGGACATAGTGATGATATCCATGTTTCCACCGGAAAGTACGCAGGCAATCTTCTTGTCTTTGCAGTCAAGCTGCTTAAGGGCAGCTACAGACAGAAGTCCGGAATTCTCAACAACCATCTTGTGGTTCTCAACCATATCGAGGAAGGAAACAACAAGATCCTCATCGGGAACTGTGATGATGTCGTCAAGATTCTTCTGAAGATAGGGGAAGATATGCTCTCCCGGTGTCTTAACAGCTGTACCGTCAGCAATGGTATTTACTGAAGGAAGGGTAACAACATGACCTGCCTTGAAGGATTCCTGCATGCAGTTAGCACCGGCAGGCTCAACGCCTATTACCTTGATCTTGGGATTAAGGAGCTTAGCCAGTGTTGATACGCCTGTAGCAAGTCCGCCTCCACCGATGGGAACAAGGATAATGTCTACCGTAGGAAGCTCCTTGATGATCTCCATGGCAATTGTGCCCTGTCCTGTTGCAACATCCAGGTCATCGAAGGGATGAACCATGGTGTAGCCATTCTCCTCGGCCAGTTCCTGAGCCTTTCCGTAGGCTTCGTCATATACATTTCCGTAAAGGACCACTTCGGCTCCCATGGCCTTGGTCCTGTTTACTTTCAAAAGAGGTGTTGAAGTGGGCATACAGATTGTAGCCTTCACTCCGTACTGCTGGGCAGCATAGGCAACGCCCTGAGCGTGGTTACCCGCTGATGCGGTGATGAGTCCTTTCTTGCGCTCCTCATCGGTAAGGGTGGTGATCTTGTAGTAAGCACCTCTTACCTTGTAAGCACCGGTTCTCTGAAGGTTCTCGGGCTTTAAGTATACCTTGTTGCCGGTCTGCTGGCTCCAGTAATCACTGTAGATCAGCTTGGTATCAAGGGTTACCTTCTTAACGTCCTCGTAAGCCTCCTCAAATTTCTCAAGGGTCATCTTCTCATCAGCCATTGTTATTGTCCTCTTCTTCCATAGATTCTTCTGAAACTTCTGATTCTTCGGGCTCTTCGTCCCTTTCAAGCTCTCTGTCAAATAGAGCATCTACAAACTCATCCGAATTGAAACGCTCAAGGTCGTCTATTCCCTCGCCAACTCCTATGTATTTAACAGGAATATTGAGCTCGGAAACGATTGCTACCGCAATGCCTCCCTTGGCTGTTCCATCAAGTTTGGTCAGAACTATGCCGGTGAGATTAGCTGCCTCACCGAACTCCCTGGCCTGATTTATGGCATTCTGGCCTGTGGTTCCGTCAAGAACAATGAAGTTCTCCCTGCAGATGCCGGACAATTCCTTGTCGATTATCCTGTTCATCTTGGCCAGCTCTTCCATCAGATTCTTCTTATTGTGAAGTCTTCCCGCAGTATCAACGATGAGAATATCGCAGTCCCTTGCCTTGAAGGCACCAACGGCATCGTAGATGACGCTGGCGGGATCTGCTCCTTCTCTTCCTGCTATAAGAGGACACTCCGCTCTGTCAGCCCACTCTTTGAGCTGCTCAGTAGCTGCTGCTCTGTAGGTATCCGCGGCTGCAATGATGACTTTTTTGCCCCGGTTCTTGAAAATAGCTGCAAGCTTGCCGACAGACGTGGTCTTACCAACGCCGTTTACACCGATCACGAAGATAACAGTCTTCTGCTCCTCAAAATCGTAGGCGTGCTCATCGGTCTTCATCTGCTCCCGGATATTATCAAGAAGCAGCTGCTTGCACTGGGCAGGGTCATGAATCCTTTGTGCCTTTACCTGCTCCCGCAGCTGATCCATGATGCGGCTTGTGGCATTAACGCCGATGTCGCCCATGATCAGTGTCTCTTCAAGCTCCTCGTAAAAATCATCATCAATGCTTGAATAGCCTCTGAATACGTTATCGATTCCCTTGACAATATTGTCTCTGGTCTTTGAAAGTCCCTGAGACAGTTTTGCAAAAAAGCCATTTGCCATCAGTTAGTCAGCTCCTTATCAATCAGGTTAACGCTTACCAGTGTTGAAACACCCTTCTCCTGCATGGTGATACCGTACAGTCTGTCGGCACTTTCCATGGTTCCTCGGCGGTGTGTGATAACAATAAACTGTGTGTTCTTGAGTTTGTGAAGATATCTTGCGAATCTCACAACGTTGTTCTCGTCCAGGGCCGCCTCGATCTCGTCCAGAAGACAGAATGGTGAGGGCTTTAAGTTCTGGATTGCAAACAAAAGAGCTATGGCTGTAAGAGCCTTCTCTCCGCCGGACATCTGCATCATGTTGACAAGTTTCTTTCCCGGAGGCTGAGCGTTGATGATGATTCCGGATTCCAGAATATCCTCGCCCTCGGCAAGCTCCAGGGTTCCCTTACCGCCGCCGAACATCTCCTTGAATACCTTATCAAACTCTGTATTTATAAGCTTGAACTGCTCCATGAACTGGTTTCTCATGGATTCGTCAAGATCCTTGATGATCTCCTTGAGCTGCTGCTCAGCCTCAACCAGGTCATCATGCTGGGTCTTCATGAATGTATATCTCTCCATCAGGTTCTTGTAGTCCTCGATGGCGTTTACATTTACGTCTCCCAGTTTTCTGATGGCATCCTTGAGCTGAGATGTCTCTTTTCTCATGGAAGGAACATCCGTCATCTCCTCATCACGAAGCTCTGCGGCATCTGTGAGAGTGATCTCGTATTCGTTCCACATGTAGTTGATCTGGCCCTCGATGGCTTCCTGGCACTTCTCACGTCTGCTTGATAGACGTATTACTTCCTTGTCCAGGTCGTTCATCTGCTTGTTCAGTTCCTCGGTCCTGCCAAAGAACTCCTTCTGGGAAACTGTCAGGTTGTTCTTCTGCTGTTTCTTCTCTTCAAGAGCCTTGGAAGCGTCGGACTGTACATCCACCGATGCCTCGATGGTGAGCCTGATCTCTTCAATATCGTGCTGATACTGGGCAAGAGCTTTGGCGTTGGTTTCCTTGGAATCAAGGATTTCCTTAAGCGCCTTCTCCTCAGCCGCAATCTCCGCATCAACACGGGTTAAGTTCTGCCTGTGGAACTCCTGTTTCTGTACCATTTTCTCGTACTGGATATCCCACTTGGCTACGCTCTCGTTCTCTTTCTCTTCAAGCTCGTGAAGGCCGTCCAGTTCTGCCTGGTATTTCTCAACCTTCTCCGTGCAGCTCTTCTCAAGATTCTCAGATTCTTCAAGGGACAAAAGAGCTTCCTCCCTCTCGGAAGCTATCTCGGCAAGCCTTGTCTCGATCTCGTCGTTCTCAGCCTTAAGGTCTGAGTAGCTGCCCTTCTGCTCGTCCTGCCTCTGCTGCTCATTCTCAACATTGATCCTGGCAGTATTCTGGGCAATGAACTTGCCCTGGAGTTCGGTCCTGAGCTCCTCGGCAAGGGCACGAAGTTCATTCCTCTTCTCCTTGTCCTGCTTTATCTCTTCCTGGAGAGTATCTATTGTCTCTTTGTATTTCTTAACATTGCTCTCAAGTTCTTCCATCTCACGACGTCTTCCAAGGAGGTTGGAATTGTTCTTGAAAGCACCACCGCTGATGGCACCGCCGGGAACAAGAAGTTCTCCCTCGAGGGTTACCATTCTGATGGTATAGTTATATTTCTTAGCGATCTTAACCGCGTTATCAACGTTATCTACGGCAACGATCCTGCCAAGCATAGCCTTGGCTACAGGCCTGTACTTTGGTTCTGTCTCAACCAGCTCGTCTGCCATACCAAGAACGCCAGGCTCATTCAATGCCTCTTTTGCCTTGAGTTCAGGCGGATTATCAAGAGACGTAAGGGGAAGGAAAGTTGCTCTTCCTGCCTTGGTCTGCTTGAGGTATGCGATCATCTTCTTGGCAGTCTCTTCGTTGTCGGTAACGATGTTCTGAATGTTACCGCCAAGAGCCACCTCGATGGCTGTCTCGTACTTATGGGGAGCCTTGATAATGTCTGCAACAACACCGATGATGCCCTTGGTGTCATCCTTGCGCTCCATTACCTTCTTGACGCTGCCGCCATATCCCTCGTAGCGCTCGGTAAGGTTGGCCAAAGCTTCAAGCCTTGACTTCTCCTGCTGATAAAGTTCCTGGCTCTTGCGAAGCTCTGTATCCTTGCGGCCCATACCTTCACGGATAGAGACAACCTCAGCCTCGGTGTCCTTCATCTTCTTGTTCATCTCGGAGATCTCGGCAGTGATCCTGTCGAACTCATCCCTGAGTTTCTTTAAGGTCTCCTCCTGCCTGGACTCATCGGAGCGGGCCTTTACCAGCTTGCCGGTAAGTTCTGCCTTTCTGATGTTAACCTGTTCCTTCATGGTATCCAGGGAACTGAGTTTGGACTTTATGGTAGCCCTGGTATTCAGGGTCTCGATGATGGTGCTCTTGCACTCCTCAATCTCATTATTGATATTCTCAATCTTTGTAAGGATTGAATTGAGCTCTTTTCTAGCCTCTTCTCTCTCGGAGGAAAGTTCTGAAGCCTCTTCATCTATCTCTTCCTGCTCGGTGAGATAATTGTCCCTCTCAACCTTCCTGGAAGACAGCTTCTCTTTTTCATCCTGCTCACGCTTTGTGAAGTGAGCGTCATTCTCAGAAGCGGATTTGATCTTCTCGTTCAGGATTCCGATCTGGCCCTCAAGTTTCTCCTTCTTGACGGATGAGTCAGTGATCATGGCCATTGCATCATCGATTTCCTGATCAAGAATCTCTATTTGCTTCTGGATATTCTCGTATTCATCCTTGGTAAGCTCATAATTGGCTCTTGCCTCCTCCAAAGCTCTTGATGCGATCTCAAGATTCTCGGAAGCCGCCTCCAGCTGTTCCTTCTGGAGTTTGTTCTCAATAAGGAACATGTTCACATCAAGGGTCTTAAGGCGTTCTTTGTGCTTCAGATATTCCTTGGCAACCTCGGACTGTTTCTCCAAAGGTCCTATCTGCTTCTCAAGCTCTGACAGGATATCAGAAAGTCTGGTGAGGTTTATCTTCTCCTCCTCCAGCTTCTTGATAGCAGTATCTTTCCTGGATTTAAACTTAACGATACCTGCGGCCTCGTCAAAGAGGTTACGTCTGTCCTCGGGCTTACTTGAAAGGATCTGGTCGATCTGGCCCTGTCCGATAATGGAATAGCCCTCTTTACCGATACCTGTGTCCATAAACAGCTCATTCACATCCTTGAGCCTGCAGGTAGTGCCGTTTATCATATATTCACTCTCTCCGGACCTGTAAAGACGCCTGGAGACAGTTACTTCATCGTAGTCAATTTGAAGTGAATGGTCGGAATTATCAAGGGTAATGGCCACAAATGCGTAGCCAAGGGGCTTACGCAGCTCAGTACCCGAGAAAATGACATCCTGCATGGAACCTCCACGCAACTGTTTGATACGTTGCTCACCAAGAACCCACCTGACGGCGTCGGCAACATTACTCTTGCCCGAGCCGTTAGGTCCTACAATTCCGGTGATACCGTTGTGAAAATCAAATTTTATCTTATTGGCAAAAGACTTAAAGCCATGGATCTCAATGCTTTTTAAATACATTACTTCTGATCTTTCAGAGCAACAAGCGCCTGATAGGCCGCCTTCTGTTCAGCCGCCTTTTTGGTCTTTCCTGCTCCCTCTCCCAATTTCTTTTCTCCTACAAATACGCGAACCTCAAATATTTTATCATGTTCGGGGCCACTTTCGCCACATATTTCATACTTAATATCGCCCAAATTTTCTCCCTGGGCCATTTCCTGCAAAAGAGATTTGCTGTCCACAAACATCTGCACAGCATCTATATTTGAAAGCACATAGGTGTCGATAAACCGCTTAGACTCCTGAATTCCCCCGTCAAGATAAAGAGCTCCGATAACAGCCTCCATAACATCGGCTATGATGGACTCCTTGTTCCTTCCGCCGGTGGCCTCCTCGCCCTTTCCAAGCTGAATATAGCTTCTAAGGTCAAGAGCATCCGCATCATAGGCAAGCGCAGGCTCGCACACAAGGCTGGCCCTCATCTTGGACATCTCTCCCTCTTTCTTGTCGGGAAAAGACCTGTATAAGAAAGCGCTGGATATCATCTCCAGTACTGCATCTCCAAGGAACTCAAGTCTCTCGTAATCAGGGCGTTTGTTGATCTTCTGTTCATTGACAAAAGAGCTGTGGGTAAAAGCCTGGGTGATGAGCGCCTTGTCCCTGAATGTATAACCTATAATCTGTTCAAATTTACTTATCTGTTCTTCTGTAATCATAGTTCTCCTTACACCATGCGGGCGTGTACATAAAAAAGATGAGGCAGCCCCTTAAGAACTGCCTCAGATCATTTCAAAGTAAGTCGATAAATTATTTGCCTGAAATAGCGCCCTTAAGGAGTTCAACAGCCTCGCCGACTGTCTTGATGTTCTCTGTCTTCTCGGGATCGATCTGTACGTCAAACTCATCCTCAAGTCCCATGATGATCTGGAAAAGATCCAGTGAATCTGCACCAAGGTCCTCTGTAAATGTGGTCTCAAGCTTGATCTCTTCAGGATCAACATTAAGTACGTTGGCTATAACTTCTTTCATCTTTTCGAATTCCATATTATATCTCCGTTCTAAATCTTTTTTATTCAAGAAAGCTTTTCGCTAATCTTCTCACTAATTTTCATTTCTGTAAAGGTCACACATTGCAAAATAGAATTCTTGACCTCTATCTCATTGGCACTGCCGTGGGTCTTAACAACAAGG
This sequence comes from Butyrivibrio sp. FCS014, assembly GCF_000526935.1. Lineage (GTDB taxonomy): Bacteria > Bacillota > Clostridia > Lachnospirales > Lachnospiraceae > Butyrivibrio. Next base: position 101,749 of record NZ_JAHA01000019.1, read on the forward strand.
CCCTTAAGTCCCAGCATAGGTGCTCCGCCGTAGGAATCAAGGCTGTATCCTGCAAGGGTCTTCTTAAGCTGATCCTTGACAAGAAGAGCTCCGATCTTGGTCTTAAGATTGGCCATAAGTCCCTTCTTGATAACGTGTACCAAAGACTTGGCTACTCCCTCATACATCTTGAGGATAACATTTCCAGTGAAAGCCTCACATACAATGATATCAGCTCCGCCTGCGGGAATATCCCTGGCCTCGACACTTCCGATAAAGTTGATGTCGGGACAGTTCTTGAGGAGAGGAAATGCCTCTTTGACCAGAGCATTGCCCTTCTCTTCCTCGGCACCGATATTGACGATTCCCACCGTGGGGTTCTTCACTCCCATGATGTTCTCCATATATACGGTACCCATCTTGGCGAACTGAACAAGATGGCTGGCTCTTGCATCAACATTGGCTCCGCAGTCGATAAGAAGCGAATTGCCCTTCTCTGTGGGAATAAGAGGAGCAAGAGGTGCTCTGTCTACGCCCTTAAGCCTTCCTACTATAACCTGACCGCCAACCAGTGTGGCACCTGTACTGCCTGCAGAAACATAGGCATCGGCCTCACCGTGATTGACCATATACATAGCCTTTACTATAGAAGAGTCCTTCTTCTTACGGATGGCCATTACCGGAGGCTCAGCCATATCAATGACTTCCGTGGCATCCACAACTTCTATCTTCTCTTTATCGTAATCATATTTGGAAAGTTCACTCTCAACCACATCCTTCTTACCAACAAGGAATACCTTGAGAGAATCACTCTCTTTGATCGAATCCACAGCGCCCTTAACGGTGACAAAGGGTGCGTTATCTCCGCCCATTGCATCTACGGCAACTCTAACAAGCCCGGACATTCTTCACCTCCCAAAATAGTCTTAACGATAAACATCATACTAAAGTAAAATACAAAAATCAAGGCTTTCCGAACGAATCCGGAAAGCCTTAAATTCCTTGAAATATCGCGCTTTTAGCTAAAATTAGTCCTCAACTTTAACAACGCTCTTCTTATTGTAGTAGCCGCACTTCTTGCAAGCCATGTGGGGCTGCATAAGAGCACCGCAGTGACTGCACTTAACCAGTGTAGGAGCTGTCATTTTCCAGTTAGCTCTTCTCTGATCTCTGTGGCCTTTTGATGATTTATTCTTAGGGCAGATTGACATTACGTAACACCTCCTTACCGTATCCGTATAAGAAACTGCCTTATTTACAGGCAATTATTTACGTTTTTCATTTGCATACTTTGATATTGTACTAACAGAGGCGCATTTTGTCAACTATTATTTTTATTGGGGTGAGGTGGTGGGTTTTCCGGGGAATTTTTCAGAGAGTTTTCCAGTTTTTTTCCAGGCATGCGCGTGTTTCTTTTCCCAGGCATGGAGTGTTGCCTTTTTTAGCATGGAGTATCTCTTTTCCCGGGTATGCGCGTTTCTTTTCCCGGACATGCGCGCTTCTTTTCCCGACATGCGCGTTTCTTTTCCCAGGCATGCGCGTTTCTTTTCCCGAGCATGCGCGTTTCTTTCCCCGAGCATGAGCGTCTCTTTTCCTGCTTCCGACCCAGCGCAAGCATTTCACGGTATTAGTCGGACGATATTCCAACCTTTCATGATCTTTCTCCGACTAACATACCCTCATTCCCCTTCCTAATCGGACGATAGCCCAGCCTGTCATGGGTTCTCTCCGACCAGCATGCCCTCATATCCCTTCTGGGTCGGACGATAACCCAATCTGTCATGGATTCTCTCCGACCAGCATGCCCTCATATCCCTTCCGGGTCGGACGATAACCCAATCTGTAATGGCTTCACTCCGACTAGCATGCCCTCATATCCCTTCCGGGTCGGACGACACCTCAATCTGCCATGATTTTTCTCCGACTAGCATGCCAACGTTTCCCTTCTGGGTCGGACGCTACCTCAATCTGTCATGATTTTTCTCCAACTAACATGTCCACGTTTCCCTTCTGGGTCGGACGTCACCCCAATCCCCTAATCCCCTAATCCATCCCCTAATCCCTTAATCCCCACTACCTAAGCAAATAGTCCTCAATAGTACTCTTGTATGTCAGAAAATCAAAACTATTCTCCTCATCCTCAAAGGTCATGATCAGGTTCATGCCCTGAATAATTCCCGAAGGGCCATAATTCTTAAGCTTCCAGAAGAAATCATTGTTGCGATACTCCTGGTTTCCCATTTTCCCGAAGTGTTCCCAGTACACAATCTTCCGGCGCTTAACATTGAGGCAGGTAAAGTCAGGGTAAACAATTGAACCATCCTTCAGTTTCAGCGGAGCTTCATATTTATATGGAATTCCCATCATCTTCAAATTATCTGCGATGATCACTTCTGATTTAGAACGTACTTTTTCTCCCTTTGATGTAGTTTGCCCTTTGTCTTCCGGGTATTTAGGGTTTGGCTCATATGGAATTGAAAGCCACCTGCTGGCAAAGTCAGCGTCCTCAAGTATGTATGGCTTTACAAGTTGCTGCCTTACCGGGTTTAGATTGTTGTAAGATGCTTTGAGCGGATCGGATTTGTATTCGTCTATTACTGATTCGATCAGCTTTTGTTTTGTGTAAATGCTCTTTTCAATTATTTCTGCATAGTTCTTTTGTGCAAGTGCCTTTGCTGTTTGTATTTGATCCTTATGAATATAGATACCGAGTTTTTTCTCCGAGACCTTTCGATGATAGAATTCCGGCTTCGTTGTAGTATGCGAAATACGAAGGGATCCTTCCGGAGCATTTTCTATATCACGCTCGGCAGATACAAGTAACGTAGCTAAACGCTCACGTTCTCTAAGCAATTCTTCTATTAACATATATTTCTCCAAAGTGTAAAATATGCGCTTTGAATGCCGCGAACCGGCACGCACTTTTATTGAACGTTCGAGAAAAGAATGTCCGAACAACTGAGAAGTATAAATTGAAATGCAAGTGATGTCAAGCAAAATTCCGTTCCTGATAGCGTAAAGCAAAACTCCCGCTCTGTTGCTAAATAGAACGAATACCCCGGCTATTCGTTTCTAATCCTTGGTCTGCTTAACTACAAAAAATCTGCCACGGAATGTCTGTCAACCCCAAAGCCGCGAAGCGGTGCGCCTAGCGCAGGGTTTACAGGCATTCCATGGCAGATAAAATAACTAACAAGCAGATCAAGGATTATTCTTTCCGCTAATACGAGTGTGTATCAATCATGTACCACTGGAAAAAGCAGCTTCCACATGAATAATACTCTGTGTAAGGTCATCTACTGTAACTTTGGGATTGTGATAATGCTCACGCTTATCAGTGATCTCACCGATAGAAATTGCGCTCTTAGGACAGAACTGAAGGCATCCAAGGCACTGAATACAGTTGGTTCCTATTTTGGCCTTCCCGTCAACGATCTCTATGTTCTCACGTGGACACAGTCTTACGCACTGTCCGCAGGCGATACAGTCATTGTTTACCTTAAACTGCGCTGCCTTTTTAGCTGCGATTCCCGTCCAGGCCTTGTTCTCAATGGCATTAACAGGATTGCGGGGCGGCTTCTTGTCCTTATTTCTCTTAAGCTTAATGCTGGCAGCAACTTCCCATGCCAGCTTCTCACTTCTTGCCTGTGCGTCAGCCACGTTGAGCTTGGGCATCATCAGGTCGTGAGGGAAAAGCCAGATGCAGCTGCACTGGTGAGTTACGGTTGCCCAATAGTTAAGAGGAATAATGTCATTAAGTGAAGAAAGACCGATTCCCGCATAGGAAGCGGACATGCTAATTCCGAAAGTATATGCCGAAGGAGAAACCTTTATCTCTTTGGCGTACTTAAGTACATCCTCGGGAGCTCCACCGCCAAAGCAGGGAAATACAAAACCTACTCTCTCCGCCTCTGTCACATCGGTGATCTCAGGTCTTTTTCTCATCATTATGATATCGGCTCCGCCAATGTTCTCAGCGACGTTCTTGGCAAAATTCAGGCAGTTGCCGGTGCCGGAATAACAGAAAATAACGTTTTTATGCATAGCAAACCTCCTACAGTGCTGTGATATATACCATTATACTACTGTCCGGAATCTACGGTGCAATAAAAAAAGCGGCGAGGTCAACGGGCGATGCAACCCGCGACGACACACCGCGATGCAATTTAAGGCAGCCCTTATCAGACTCAAATGGCACAGAGCTCCCATAACAGCTTCATTTATTACAGTACTGCGAGTACTTCTTGGGCGAGATCCCCACCGACTTCGTAAAGGCCTTAAGGAAGTTGCTGTAGTCCGAGAATCCGCAGCGGTCACAGACCTCGCTCACCCCAATGCCCTCAGCAAGAAGCGACTTGGCAATAGATATCCTGCGGGCAGTCAGGTACTTGTTGATAGTCGTACCTGTGGCTGATTTAAAAATCCTGCATATATAGGACTCACTTATATAGAAGCGTTTAGACAGATCACCGATACTTACAGGATATTGAATATTGTTATTTAGATATGAAAGAATGGCATCAACCTGCTCATTGTAGGTAGAGGGCTTTTCTGTCTCCTTGTTGTTCTCCCTATCCTCTATGATCTGGTTTATCATAACAAAAAGCTCAGTAAAAGTAGCTCTCTCAAGAAGATCATGGCCAAAACCGTTACTGGTCACAATCTTATTGATGAAATAAAGAAAACGTCCCTGCTGCTCCTGTGTGAGGCTCACCTTATGAGAAAATCCTTCAACGCGGTCAGAAAAGCAGGCATCAAGATTGGTCTCTTCACTGGATATGCTCTTCATATACTCCGGATCTATCATGATGACGATCCTCTCGTGAAGCTCACTGTCTATCTGTGTAAGATAGTGTGAATCATACTGATTTATAAGGAAAAGATCTCCCGGCATAATGTCATAGACCTTGTTATCAATAAGGAACTGCTTGCCGCCGGAAATAGAGAAATAAACCTCATAGCAGTCATGGATGTGCATTTCCATAGCTTTCTCATCCTTATAGAGATGAGCAACTGAGAAATACTTGTTCTCTATACTAGCCGCCATGGCTGCCTTGCAGGAATTGAGTTCTTTCATAGATACCTCTGAATATGCTTAATATGTGCCGAATTATCAAGAGTGTAAGCCCTTACATCAGTTACCTCCTTATTGTACATTCCGGCTTCAGTATTTGCAAGTTTTTTCCTTGATATACTTTTAACGTGGAAATATTTGTAATAGAGACACAAAAAAGAGCTGCAAGCAACCGCCCGCAGCTCTTCCATTATTCTCACATCTTAATCTCGTGGATCCATCCCTCAGGAGCCTCTACAGTACCCATCTGGATTCCTGTAAGTGTATCGTAAAGCTTCTTGATAACAGGTCCCATCTCCTCACAGCCATCCTTGAAGACTATCTCCTTGCCGTGATCATTGATCTTGCCAACAGGGCTGATAACAGCAGCTGTTCCGCAAAGACCCATCTCAACAAACTCAGGAACCTCGGAAAGCTTAACAGGTCTCTCCTCAACGTTCAGTCCAAGGATCTCCTTAGCAACATATACGATGGATCTTCTTGTGATTGAAGGAAGAATTGAATCTGTGTGGGACTTGGGAACTACCAGTCCGCCGTCCTTTGTAACGAAGATGATGTTTGCTCCGCCAGTCTCCTCAATGTAGGTTCTTGACTCTGCATCAAGATATACATTCTCGGCGAATCCCTCTTCATGAGCGGTAACAATTGCATGAAGACTCATTGCGTAGTTAAGACCAGCCTTGATGTTACCTGTTCCGTGAGGTGCTGCCCTGTCAAGATCACTGATCTTAACAACGATGGGCTTAGCGCCGCCCTTGAAGTAAGGTCCTACAGGAGTTACGAAAATTCTGAACTGATACTCGTCCGCAGGCTTAACTCCGATAACGTTGCCTGTTGCGAACATAACAGGTCTGATGTAAAGTGTAGCGCCGCTGCCGTAAGGAGGAACCCAGTCAGCATTGGCTGCAACAACCTCTTCTACTGCCTTTATAAATCTGTCTTCCGGGAAAGCAGGCATCTCAAGTCTCTTTGCGGAATCAACCATTCTCTTTGCATTGAGATCAGGTCTGAAAGTAACGATCTTTCCATCCTCGGTCTCATAAGCCTTAAGACCCTCAAAGCATTCCTGTGCATAATGAAGAACTCCGGCATCCTCGCTGAGTGTAATGGTTGCATCCTCAGTGATCACACCGTCATCCCATTTTCCGTCCTTGTAATTGGATACGAATCTCTTGTCGGCAACATGATAAGCGAATCCAATGTTTGCCCAGTCTAAATTTTTCTTAGCCATAATAACAGCTCCCCTTCCCGCACTTTAACACGTCAAAGCACTAATAAGTTTCATTATAAAACTTTATCATTTTTCGTCAAGACTCATTTCTTCTTATTATCTTTATCTTTTTTCGAGCTGAAGATCCTGCGGATAGTCGATTCCTCTTTTACCGCATGGAATCTGGTGTTGCTCTTGTCACTAAGAAGTTTTCTCTCACCGTTCTCAAGATATGCAAGATCGTAATAATCTGCTGTCTCGGTGCTAAGCCCCTTCCCCGCCAGGAAATGATTGGTAATACGGGAAAAGAGTGCGTAAATGACTGCAAAGATCGGCACACCGATAAGCCATCCAACGATACCCCACAGCCCTCCGAAGAAGGTAATTGCGAAGATAACCCAAAAGCTTGAAAGTCCGGTACTTCCGCCAAGGATCCTCGGTCCCAGGATATTTCCGTCGAACTGCTGAAGCACAATAACGAAAATCAGGAACACCAGCGCCTTGATGGGGTCGATCAATACCAGCAAAAGAGCTCCCGCTCCGCCACCGATGTACGGTCCAAAGAACGGTATGATATTGGTCACACCGACGATAACCGAGATCAGTACCGGATAATTGATCTTCAGAATAAGGCATCCTACGTAGCAGATAACGCCGATAATAAGCGAATCAATGAGCTTGCCGCCGATGAAGCTCTCAAAGGTCTTGTGAACAAATCTGAATCCGCCCACCAGCTCATTGGCAAAGTTTTCCTTGAACAGCGCATAGGCAAGTTTCTTGCCCCTTGTGGTAAATCTCTCCTTGGAATTGAGCACGTAAATGGCAACAATGAAGCCTACAACCAGGTCAAACAGTATTCCAACCGCCGACATGATGCTCCTGGAAGCCGTCTTTACAATGTTTCCAAGGCTGCTGACCTGGGGCAGGTAATCCTTTAAGTTCTTGGTCACAAATACGCTCAAAGTCTCATAATAGGAATCCAGCTGTGAATCAATGAACGCCTGAAGCTCTGGGTTGTTTGCCAGGAACATGTTGGAGTACTCATCAATATTCTTGATGTATCTGGGGAAGTTGTTGACAATCTCCCTTAGGCTGACCACCAGCTGAGGAATAATGCTTCCAAAGAGGCTGTACAGTATCAGAATGAATATCAGCATCGTAATAAGGACTGCGATTCCCCGCATCTGTTTTCTCTTGCCACGGTCTGCATTTTCGGCAAAAGAAACATCATATCCCCGTTTTTTATAGATAGGCATCAGGAGTTTGTGCTCCAGCCCGTCCAGAAGCGGTATGAGAATATATGCTATTACAATTCCGATCAGGATTGCCGAGATGGAATCGATCATCTTGCTAAGGGCCTGGATAATGGAGTTGCCGTCAAAAATGACGTAATAGGCAAGCATAAGGCTCACGCCTACCACAAATACCGTAAGTCCCCATGTTATCTGATTTTTCTCAGGTTTAATCTTCATAGCTTTATCCTCAACAGAAAAATGTCGTTATTATAAAAGTCCCTCAAGGGTTTCGGTAAGTGTATCAAGGCAGTCGAATTCAATCTCCTCTGCCTCTCCCGCATCGCACTTTGCCGCAAAATCAGGATCCATGGGGATCTTGCCGAGAACTCTAAGTCCAAGTCCCTCAGCATAGCTGTCTATCCTGCTCTCACCGAATACATAAACAGGCTCTCCGCAGTGAGGGCACTTCAAATAACTCATGTTCTCCACCACGCCAAGTACAGGGATATTCATCATCTTGGCCATGTTGATGGCTTTTTCTACTATCATTCCAACCAGCTCCTGAGGTGTGGCAACTACAATGATGCCGTCAACAGGAAGGGACTGGAATACTGTAAGAGGCACATCTCCTGTTCCGGGAGGCATATCCACAAACATAAAGTCCACATCGCCCCAGTTTACATCTGACCAGAACTGCTTAACTATGCCTGCGATAACAGGGCCTCTCCATACTACGGGGTCTGTCTCATTGTCCATGAGCATGTTGAGGGACATGATCTTAATACCGCCAACTGTAACAGCAGGTAAAAGACCTGTCTCATCAGCAAAGTTTGACTTGCCGATGCCAAACATCTTGGGAATTGAAGGGCCTGTGATATCAGCGTCCATGATAGCTGCGCTTCTGCCCTTTCTGCTCATTGCAACTGCTGAAAGGCCGGTAACAAGGCTCTTTCCTACGCCGCCCTTTCCGCTAACTACACCGATAACCTTCTTAACGTGTGTATATTCCGAAGGAGCAACCCTGAAGTTCTCCTCCATCTGTTTCTTGAAATCTTCCGGCTTCTTGCCGTGTCCGTCTGCCATAATTTTAAATCACCTTTCTAAAAATAATAATCAGCGCTTGCAGGAGTACCCGGAGTTTTCTACATCCTCCTCATCTCCTACATAGCTCTCTATGATAAATCTGGGCCTTGATTTGGTCTCCAGATATATCTTGCCTATATATTCCCCGATAATTCCAAGGGATATCATGATAAGTCCGCCGATAGCCCACACCGAAAGAACCGTCGTGGTCCAGCCGGGAATTGTATGGCCTGTGTAGTGCCTGACCAGACTGTAGATAAGTACTATGATACTGACAAAGAAGATGAAAAAGCCCAGGGAAGTTATCATCTTAATAGGCTTGATTGAAAGGCTTGTAACTCCCTCAATCGCAAAGCTTATCATTTTCCCGAGAGGATACTTGCTCTCTCCCGCAAAGCGCTCTGCTCTCTCATAATAGACCACATCGCTCTTAAAACCGATCATTGGAACTATTCCCCTAAGGAACAGGTTTACCTCTCCGAACTGCGATAAAGCCATAAGTGCCCGCCTGCTCATAAGGCGGTAGTCCGCATGATTGTACACGGTATTGGCTCCAAGTCTGTTTATCAGTTTGTAGAAGCCTTCTGCAGTAGCTCTTTTGAAAAAAGAGTCTTTGGCTCTTGCGGATCTTACTCCGTAAACCACATCACAGTCTTCATTGTTGAACTTATCAACCATGGCCTCGATGGCATTGATATCATCCTGAAGGTCTGCGTCCATGGAAATAGCCGCATCGCACAGATCAGCAGCAGTCATCAGCCCTGCCAAAAGAGCATTCTGATGTCCCATATTCTTTGAAAGATTGAGCCCCTGAAAAAGAGGATTCTCTTCATGGAGGCGACAGATAATATCCCAGGTGCTGTCTTTGGAACCGTCGTTGACAAACAGAACTCTGCTGTCTTCGGATATCTTGCCCCGGGAGATCAAATCTTTAAATTTGGCGAGAATACGTGCGGATGTTTCAGGCAGAACCTCCTGTTCGTTGTAACAGGGGATAACGCAGAATAACCTACCCATAAGGTACTCCTCCAAGTCAAATCATATCTATACTATGATAATACATTTTAATAAGAAACGCCACAGCATCTAAGCTGTGGCGCTAAGTAAAATCAGTATTGTTTTTGTATTTATGGAGGAGTCACCGGAGGGGTTACAGGCTTTACTCCTGCCAGAGGTTTTACTCTAAACTGCGAATATGCAAGAGCCTTTGTTTGTGCATCGGTTGCAGAAAGTGCCGGTTTTGAGCCATCATCAACCCACAAGGTTATAATAAATACCTGGTTTGTGTTATCCCACTGAATCGCGCCTCCATCGAGATATGCCTTAAGGAAATATCCGCTTCCTCCGCTTCCTGCACGATTTGCAGCGGTGTAATTTGAGCCTGCTACAAGAGGATAGACGGTTGTAGTTGTTGCACCGTCCTGAGTAGTAACGCTCTGAATTTTGATCTCTCCGCCATTAGCTACAGTAGTATCTCCATCCTGGAATATTATCTTACTATTGGCTCCCATTCTTCTGGAGCTGCTAAAGTAAGTATCAAGCGAATTTCCGCTTATCTCAATATCTCTGGCATAGGTGAGCTCATTCTGAAGAGATGACGTGAGAGCCGAGCAAAGAAGCTGTGCTTCAGATGCCCTGGTTTCTTTGACCACATTTCCAACTCCGAGATTAAAGCACTGGATTATTATGGTAGTCGAAAGCATCAGAATAAGAACAGCAAACAAAAGCTCGGCAAAAGAAAAGCCTTTGCTTTCTGACAGCTTGATCTTTAGTTTTTTTACCACGTTCCTCATACGCATAAATGTTACCTGAAGTAATAATAAACAGATTTATCTTCACGACACCAGGTTATATTACCGGAAAGTGAAATCGTACCGGTTATATCTATTGTATCCCCGGATGTTTCTACCGGAGATACATAAGTAGGATACTTTGAAGCCTCCGACGTTCTTGCCTCATAATTGATCCGGGCAGCAGCAACTATAGCCCCTGCAAGCATGACCATGGCAGGAACGATTATAAGAAGGGAACTTAACGTTTCGGTTAATGTTTCCCCTCGCTTTGATTTAAGCTTGTTTCTCAATAATCCTATGATTCTCATATGTCTACCCATTTTCCAAGTATTAAGCAATTTATGGTGCCACGTATACATTCCTCAGCTGATCTACAGGCCAGGTAACAGAATAGCGGGAAACTTTGACCAGTTCCTCTCCATCCACGTCAGCCAGAACATCACTATAATCCACTGTAATGGTCTCATTAGCTGCATCTTTTTCCCCGACGCAGACATATTTATCTGTTCTTACTGCGGCACTTGCATCCATCCTTACTATATATTTGGACTGTTCAACACCGGCAGAATTTAATACCTTGGCTGTCGTTACAGCATTTATAGACAAGGATTTGTTCATTGTAAAAACAGTTTCGACGTCATATTTATCATGAGTATGCGGATTCTCATAGTTCGTCTTAATGGTTTCCGTCATGGTATCGACTGTTCCCTGCCCAATCTTCTGAGCCATGCCATAAACCATTGTCTGTACGGCTGTTCCTGCGCTACTGAGTGATGTTTTACCAACAAAAGCATTAAAAGTTTTGGGTTCTTCGCCGGGACCCGGCTTCTTAAATTCAGTATCAGCTTCAGAAGCATTGTAGTATCTAATCGCCGTACCTGTTGCGTCTTTCTGCTCAATGTAACGATAGCTTAAAGTCAGAGCATCATACTTAAGGTCATTCCCTTCAGGTGTTTTAAGCGTATTTCCTGTTGGAAACTCTGCCACAGCTCCGCTTCCGGAGAGGGCTTCAATGATAACTCCCGACATGGACTGGGCAAGGAGAAAGGCCTGTTCGTCATATTTAAGTTTCTTTACCCTTGATGCGGCGCTGAATGCTGCATTTATAACCACAAAAGAAATCATTGCAGCAAACATAAAACCAACAAGGGCAAAGACAACAGATGCGCCTCTTTGAGATCTTATCTTCTCAGACATTATTCTGTTTTTTCGAAATAGGCCTGTTCTCAATTCCCCATCTCCATTTGCTTAACTGTAAATAATTACTGTTATGGAACCCAAACATCAATCTGTCCGGTCGGATTTCCATCTGAATCATACAGATCGATAGTATACTGTATTCCGGAAGTACTGCCTTCAACATATGCGGTCTTATCGGCATCCATCATATTTCCGTTTCTGAGCTTACCGAAGTTGTCAACAACCGTATATGCTTGTGTAGTACCTTTAATAAAGAAGAATGATTTATACATTTGATCATTAAGGGTCGCAGTAATTATTTCTTGTACTTTCTGCGCTTTTGTCTTTACTGCGGTAGGAAGATCACTTATATCTGCTGTAACTATACTTGATCCATCAGCTCCTATCCTGTAAGCCAGAGCCTCATCCCAATACCAGTTACCTATATTGCTTCCCGCAGAAGCATAGTAGATTTTTGCTTGGTTAGAAGGATTAGCAGGATCAAACTCAAGGCTGTAAGATGACTTACTGATACTTACAGTGGTCGACCCTATGCTCTGTATATCAATAATATCTGAAGAATCAGATTTATTGACTGCTACCAGTTTCGTAGTTACGGTATAGTCATTTGGCTGCCTGTTAGATACAACAGCTGCAGCCTGAGCACTTATCGCCGAATCAGCATCATTACCTATATACTCGTACGTAGAAACTGATTCTACTGTGTAGTGTATTGCAGGTGCATAAGTCGCGTCATTCCATGCAAACAATGCTTCCTGCCAGGTTTCTCCTGTCGGAATCTCAACAGTGCTTGCAGCCTCAACAAGGTCAAGAGGATCATACTTGCTATAGTCTACTGCACTCTTTGCGGTAAGAATATTCGTATCCAAGTGATAACGTATTGTTATTACCAGCGGCTCGGTAAGAGTTCCTTCAGGTCTCAGAACTGAAATGGACGCACTGGTATCAGTAGGTGTCACTGCTTCCGCTCCTTCTACCTGATACTGATAATAACTATATCCCATAATGGAAGGAACTATTATCTGTTTCAATGCATATGTGGTAGTCTCTTCATTGGTAGATATGACAATATCCGTACCATCAATATTAACGCATGCCTTAACTATATACCTCCACTCCGGAGCTTTATCATATAAGAAAGTAATGTTTAATCCATTTTCTATAACAACCTGTTGTGCACCCGTCAAAGGTTCATAGCCAAGCAGATTATCATAGGATCCATATACATGGACATCTTTATCGGACACTTCCGTATCTTTATCAGTATACAGAGGTGGATTAACGGTCAGATTAGTACCTTTCGCAGCATACCTTTCAACTCTGAATATCTCTTTGTTGCCATCTGAGAAATCACGACAGGTTATCGTATAGGTAGTCTTTTCAGTAATGGTCTGCCACTTCGCATACAGAGTCATGTGACCTGTAACCAATGATTCATTTTCCTTAAATTCTACCTTAAGGTCATCCATCGATGAAGGTGTATCTGCTCCGATATATTTGTACCATCCTAGGAACTTATACTCACCAATGATTTCACCGTCTTTCGTTTTGATCACGTAGAAAATACCGTCGGTTTCAGCAGAACCGGTGTTAGTACGCGTCTCTATAATATAGTTATAATCATCATCTCCATAAGGTGCCTTTACTGTAGGAAGAGTAGAAATCGTATTGCCATAAGGCACAGGATTAGGAGTAATAGTCAGATCGCTATCAACACCACAGGACAAATTATCCGGATAGAACGGGTTAAATTTAACGTTACAATTGCTAGGCGCCCAGTTCGCAAATATCTGCATATCCTCATGGTTCATGAGCAGCTTATCATTCTCCACAAGAAGCGAGCTTATTTTCTCACAGTTGTCCAGCAGTATGTGTCCATCACTATCAGCAATCTTTGTACTGTCAGAAGGAATACTGGAGGTGTACCATCCATCAAACACATAATCAGAACCGGCATTACCTGAAATTTGAGTAGAACTTGGCAATGCAGTTATTTGCTGCCTATATAGGTATGATGTAGCAAAGTTTGAATCTGTCAGCTCTGCATCAACAAAGTTGATATTGTAAGTATTCCTTTTAAGATAAATATGAATATCTTTCCAATCACCTCCATCCCCCGTCTTTGGTATATTCGTTGTGTAGTTATCATCGTTATTTTGCGAATATCCAAAAGTAGAATATCCGTCAACAAACTTTCGCCAATCTCCATTTGTCCAGAAAACTACGTTGCCGGATTTACCAACAGTCTCAATATCAGCCCTTCTTCTGTTAAACATATTGATGTTTGCATTCTGCGAAGGTAATGTCCTGTAATTGGTCCATGTAGAAGTGGGAAGATTATTCGGATCCACTTCCAGATAGAAATAGTAAGTTCCTGCATTTCTGCCTGGATAGTTAGGGTACAAATCTTTCTCGCGTGCAGCTGTGGCTGTAGTTACATCGCCAAAATACTTCAAACTATAATCATTGAAAATAGTAGTCGTTCCGGAACTGGAACCACCAATAACATATTGCTGTAGAGGTGTAGGTGTACCTGTTGAGCTCTTATATAAATACCACCATGGAATCAGACTATCACCATCGGAAGAGAATATCGCAGGTGCACCGTAAAGAGCCTTATAGTATACAGTAACTCCGTATTTAATAGTATTACCGTTCCTTACACTTCCGGTGTCATATTCATATCTATTATTTGAGTTTAATCCGCCATAAGTAACCTCAGTGCTTCCTGCAGCATTGTCATTCCTGTTGATTTCAGCTTTGACCATAGCATGAAGTCCGACTTTCACGTAATCATCATCATCGGTTTCACCTTCTGTTGCAACATTATGAGGATCTTGTAAAATCTGTTTTAGCTTTGTATGATCGTCTAAATCGCCCGAGTAGTTATACAGATTACTATTGGTCTTAAAGTCGTCCCACTGTGAGCGGATCTTATAGCTGGTATTATTCGGAACACTATAAGCATCATTATTGGTGCCACGGGTAATAAAGTGGAATCTGTATTCTACGGTAGTCAGATCATAGTACAGTGCAACAATCATTGTATCGCTGCCGGCAAAGTGATGAGTACCAAACTGCTTTGTATTTGCAGCATTTGGAACATATGGATTAAAGTTTTGCCCTTTTCCGTCTACCGAACCATTAAGATTATGAATGGCTTTCTTAAAGAAAATATTATTCCTATAATAGGGCTCAAGATAATTAATCAGATTGGCACCGGTGCTTTCCTTCGTAAGAAGTTCAGATATCGGGATTGGATTAGCAAGGCTTACCAACTGATTCTGTGCATTATACATCTGATTGGCTATACCATTATTAACTTTAAGCGTTGTGCCTTTATAAAGCTCGTACTGCTTATCAGATTCCCTAGCCGGGGCAATATCATCATATGGACTCTGGTAATAAATCTCAACTCTGAGGTATTTGGGATTTACAACCCACTGTGGTTCTACACGAACATCGCAATCCGGCATACTCAGTAAATCTTCTATACTTTCTGATTCAAGATCCGATTGCTCTACATACTGTCCATCAACCTTATAAAATATCTTAAATCCGGACAGCACAAATCCTTCCCGGGTGAACGCATAGGAAGTGTCGCCTCCGGTTTTTGACCAGTGGGACCAAGCGGCATAATGTTGTCTGTTAACATAAAACTCCAGGATAAAATCACCCGAAGATGCTATTTTAGGATTAAGAATATATGATACCAGGCCATTATAACCATTAACATAGGTTTCATAGTCATCTCTGTAATAATCATTCTCATTGAAATAAATATATATAGTACCTGTAAAAGTCTTAAGGTAATCACTATAACCGCCTGTTATACTATAATCAACTTCATGAGATGCTATTTCCCACAGTAAATCCTGATAAGACTGACCATAATACATCATCCAGCTGGGTTCTGTAGTACTGGACTTATATTGTTCATGAGGAATTAAGCTTCCGTCAAATTTGGCAGAAAGTGTATACCTATTCCTGTCATAGTATAGAGTAACTATGTCTCTGTCCGGTGTCAGATCGTAGTTCTTATCCGTCAATGTAAATCCTTCAAAAGTAGGATGGCCTTCCGGTTTCATCAGATAAGACAATCTGCCTGCAGAAGTTTCAATATCCTTAAATCCATCAGCACTTACTTTTACCTGATATACATGAGAAGCATCTTTATCAAGCGGTCTCTGCGCAAGATCCCGGCAAAAGTCTCTATAGTTGTCTATATAAGGAATATTGTTATCTTCATTGGGCGCAGTATTCCTGAATATCAGGTTAAGGATCTGACCTGATTTATTAGTGTTGTACAGAATAACATAGTCAAATGTTTTATTAGTCGAAATGGTAATCTTGCCATCATTATCTTTATCAACGTTTTTGATTACTCTGTCCTTAAATTCGACTGTATTTCCGTCAGCATCTTTTGCAGGATCTATCCTGACAATAGAGTAAATAGGACGCGTCTCTGTAACATTTTGATAGTACTTACCAGATATCAGTTCTTTGCCTAATAATTTGTCAAAGTCAAGCAGCTCATATCCGGCATCAGTAAAGTCATCAACTTTTCTGGTAATCTGATTCTTATCAGAAGCCGCAATTATAGTGCCATCATCAAGGGTTACTTTTTTACCCGCTCTTATGTCATCAAGAACAGCGAGCTTTTCTTTATAAGTATTGGCATTAGGAAATCTTTCTGCCAAAACCATCTCCGCAATATAATCTTCCGTCAGTTCCTCATCAGATGCCAGCTTGCTATGCGAAGCACCTACCTTATCTCTTATTGCAGTCTGGTCAGCATAAATAAACTTATAAGCATCAACAGGTGATGTATAAGTAACTTCAAAAAGATCGTCAGATGCTAGTTTTGAAGATTTTGTATAGATGTCTTCAAGTGAACTTTCTTCCTTCTCAGCGTCAGCCTTGGGAAGCTTATACTCACGATGGGAAAGAGTAACTATGTATGGCTTATTAAGCCTATAAACAGCGTATATCCTTCTGGTCTTCTTGTAGGTGTTTGCCTCATCCTCATCAAAAATACTGTTATGGCTGGCGCACTGATATCCATAGACATTCTTATCAGATATAGATGTCTGCACAACTATATCTCCGTTTATATTATTAGATACATAATCAAATTTCTTAGATCTGTCAAAAGCAGACGAAGAAGTAAGCGGAGCTGAAGCTGTATCAGGATCAAAATATCCAACAAACTTGTATCCACTGAATACTTCGCGGGATCCAACGTTAATCTGGTATTCGTTTGATGCCCCATTTCTAACAGCCTTTACTTTCCTGTGCAGCTTAATGCCCGTGTTTCCGATGCCGGCGACCTTTGTCTCAAGTCCGGTCATATTATCGTTGTACATCATATACCAAACTTCAATGTCAGTTTTGTCACTATCAATTATGAGCCAATCATTATGGTGTTTAAGAACAGTCTCGACAGAGCCGGCTCCCACTTCCATAATCTTGTTGACTTTAAGAGCAGGGAACGGATAGCTCTGCAGTATTGATGTAGCACCAAAGAAAGATGACAGAGAATAAGGAACCGTGTTTCCAACGCCCTGCCCCTTATTAAAGCTTCCGGACAACAGAGATGCTGTCTCATTCTCTTTCTTATTATTGGCAAGTTCTGAAGCAGTTATACTTACAGCATTATCTGTCGCTTCAAATGTAGTTTCAGAATATACATAGTATGCGACGCCACCGGAAACAGGTGCTACAGGATAATAGCTATGTTGAGTTACGGTTGGATAATTGGATATTGTGCCATTACTGTTTATTTGATGATCTTCATCCTGCTGCGCAGTACCAGCAAAAAGACTTGTGTCAGCAACGTTATCAAAGTTAAATACAGTGTAGGAATTTGTTACAGTACCGATTGTAACGGGTGCAAAACCTCCTGCATTATCAGCATTTCCTACAAGGAATCCTGCTGTGTAACAGGAATTAAAGTTAGATGTTGAACCGCAGCCTGCTGCAAATCCACCAACATTTTTACCGGAGATATAGAAATCAGTATATGATCCTGTCACAGAAAGAACGCCGGTTGTATTTCCGACAAATCCGCCTGAATAGCCCGTTGAAGAAAGCACACCTGTAGCAAAGGTATTGGATACGGTTATGTTTTTGTTGGACGCTCCAACAAGACCACCGGCATTACCACCACCGTTGATCCATCCCAGACTAAATACCAGTGAAGGTTTAAGCTCATGAACATACTTAAACTCTACAAGGCGTTTCAGATCATTATAAGTAACTGTTACTCCTGAATTGCCAATAACGCCGGCAAATTCCAGACTGACCACACCTGCCGTATCACCACTTTCAGATGAAGCAGGCATATAATATTCCGAATCAGATATATTGATAATACTGCTTGAATATCCTATAAATCCGCCGGCATCTCCGGATGAAGCTCTTACTGTGCTTCCGGCCACTGCTGAGTCTGTACCGATTGTAGCCAGAGTATTATTACTGTTTCCGACAAGTCCTCCGGCATTACCTGAAGATGAAGTTATCTCCGCTCCCGATACCCTGCATCCGTTGAGAGTAAGATTTGCTGATGCATGCGAGTAACCGATAATACCGCCTGCCTCTGTGGAAGCATCAATCTTGCCTCCGAAGACATAAAGATGTCTACCGGAAAATTGACCAGTCACCAGACCGGCAAATGCACCCGCATATCCGGCTGATGAAGTATTGCCGACATCAACCGAAAGTACGCCACAGTCTGTAACTGAAGCTGTTGATGCAATCTCACCTAAAAAGCCGCCGAGATTTGCAGATGATGCGCCGTCCACGCTGACATTATTCAAGTAGCAGTTTTCTATAGCAACAGTAAAACCACTCGATATTTTTGCGGCAAACATTCCGGCAGTTGCGGCACCGGAGTCCACTTTACTATCAGTGATTATGACATTCTTAATACTGCTTACACCGGTCAGTTCTCCGAATATTCCGGAGCCTGTTCCTGCAAGCTGATTAATATCCAGATTCCTGATTATATGATTTTGTCCGTCATAAGAACTAAGGTTAGTCGAATTCTTAGGAAGGAAATTGGTATAGCTACTAACATCAGGATATACGGAGAGCCAGTATTTATTAAACTCATCCAGATTAGCAGCTCTTGTAACTGCGGTTTCCGAATTAAAATCAATGTCTGCTATCTGTACCGCATTCAGTCCTGTAACCTGCGTATTACCAATATTCTGAAGGTGTCTTCCATACTCAATGTATGCTTTACCATCTGAATATGCAGCAAAAAGACTGTTATCCACGTCATAATCCTGCACCTCAGGTACTACACCTTCATTACTTACCAGTTTAGCAATTAGATAGAAATTATCACCGGGAGTTACAGAAGATGCATGTCCATTAACAGTCTTAACCGTGTTGTCGCTGCCTGTGAAGGCATTATCATAAAGAGTGTCAAGCAATATATCCCAGGATGCGCTTAAATACTTGTTATCTAAATAATCGTCACCGTCATCAGCATCTGACTTACCGTTGTAAAAACCGTTCGCTTTTGAATTAAGTCCCGGACCTGAGATCAACTGACTGGCAGGTATGGTATATGTGGGTGTAACCGGAATTGCCCCACCGGTTGTTGCATCCATAATAGTAAGGTTTATTGATACTTTATTCAGGAAGTTTACAACTTCAGTCTGGTTAGAGAGATTATCTTCCCATCCTACTGAAACCCTTACATGGGCGTAAAGATTTTCTTCATTTACGATATCAACATCAACTGAAGTATTTCCTACCTGCTTATCTTCTTGCTGCAGATCTGCAAGTACTTTATCACCGTACCAGCCGAATTTATTCTTTCTTCCATCAAATGATCTGTCTATTAGGGCTTGTATAATGGATTCCAAAGTGGTGGTTCCATTAATACCACGGCCAAAACTTCCAATTCCCTGATCATTTTCTTCAGCATATACCACATTAAGAACACGGCAGGTAGACGCCTGATATTCTATAGCCCACATATTACTGAGTATATCTGAGCTGACGGTATTATCCTCCATGATGGCAAGATAAGCATCATTTCCCACGTCACTGCTGCTTATATACATAAGCTTTTTGCTTGCATCAATGGTATTGCCTTTTTCTAAGACATCCTCTTTTCCGTAAGCATAAAGTTCACTGAGTCTGTTCTGAGCTGCGTGGAAAATTGTCTCAGCGGTTTTATCAAGCTGAGTCTGCTTCACGTTCCTGTACATAGAAACGGCACTGACACCCACAAAGCCGGCTAAGATGGCAATAATCGCCGCAACCAGCAGTACTTCAGCAAACGTGAAGCCTGCTCTTTGTCGTCTTTTTTTAGTACTTGTTCCCATGTATTTGCTCATAATATTACCCTCCTGAAAGATAAAAACGAAATCATTCTTTCAGTTAATACCCTGCTGCTTACGGGATCATTCTCCCTCTTCCTGCGTCTTTGGAACGTCCGCGTCCATATTCGCAGGCTCGCCGTTACCGTTGCCGTTGTCGCCTCCGTCGCCGGTATTATCATCTTTATCCAAAGGATCTACTACATCTGAAGGCTTAGCTGTCTCGTCAACGTTATCACCATCATCGGTCTTTTTGTCGTCGTTATTTCCTTCGCCACCATCTCCTGTCTGCGAAGGGTCAGCTGAAGGCTGGCCATCAGAAGGCTGCCCGTCCGAAGGCTTAATATCAGAAGAATCTTTATCGGAAGGATCCTTGTCTGAAGATTCCTCTTCATCCTCGCCATCCTCTTCCTCGTCGGTCTCTTCCTGTTCAGTCTCTTCGTCTTTATCCTCTTCCTCTATTTCCTCTTCGTCTTCGGTTATCTCATCAGCATCATCTGAAATCTCAACCTCGCCATCATCCCAGATGGTGACTGTATACCAATTCTGATAAATTCCCATATCACCGTCAAATGCAGGCGCACTGCCGGGATCAAATACAATATTTCCGTCTCTGTCAGCAAACTTAATCTTATTGATCTCTACATTTGAAGGATCAAAGCCCTCTTCTTCGTATTCGGAGAGCAGTATCTCCCTTTCAGAAGAATCCGTATCCTCTTCATCCCAGAAATCGGAAGCAAAGTAATATCCGATGAAATAGCGGTTTACTACGCCGTCCATATCCTTTTCATCGCTGTGGATTTCCTCAGTGGTATCCTCAGGGATTCCACCTGTAACCTCTGAAATATTGGAAATCGAAGATAGGAGCTCCGGATCGCTGTAGGCCTGTCCGTCAGAGAAATAAATATTGGCACCGCCATCGCTTCCGTCAGCTGTAAGTACATGATAGAAGCGGGCTCCATACTCCTTGTTTCCGCCCAAAACACCAATGCTATCCGGAATAAGATTTCCACCTTCATCGATAAACCTGACTAATGAGCCTTCTTCATAGTAGTAACCAGCAAAGTGTCCTCTTGCTCCATTACTATCTTCATCGTATGCAAGCTGACCGAGAATATCACCTATATTGTCAAATACTTCTGTCTTCTGATAATCGCTGTAAAGTGTTCCATCATCAATATCTGAATAAACATCAATGGTGTCAGCCCCTTCAGCTGCCAAAGAAAGGACATAAACATAGTCAGCTTCTATACTTGCTCCGCTGATCATGTTTATATAGTCTCCGGCAGACAAAACTATGGAACCATCGATATCAATAAACTGTCTTCGATCATCTCCATTTTTAATATAAAAACCGGTAAACATGGGTGAACTATCATCTCCTGCTTCCGGTACCAGAGATGCCATACTTGTTAACTGATTCAGATTTTCATCGTAGAAGTAATTTGAGTCATATACAAAAGCTACTTCATTTGTGCCATCAGAAACACTGCCTCTTTCGAGATAACCGATATCGCCATCTGAAGAAATCGTGAAAGCCGGTAATTGAGAATGAATTCCGCCCACTTTTGCAACGTAAACAGATTCTCCGTTCACATCCAAAGGATTTATAAAAATGGTTCCCGAATCAGCTTCCATCGTGTATCCCGATTCAATTGTTCCATACTTGAAAATTGCGGGCATTACGTCAGACAAATCTGAAAGTTCGTCATTTCCCGAATCATCAAGATATAGCTTGCCATCGATCAGGAAAAACTCCCTCTCTTTGGCTGAAAGATGATTGTTACCATTCTCATCCGAATGACTCTTTAAATACTCCTTAACATCATCATTGTAGGCAAGAAGATTTCCCTTTTCGTCAAAGAGCTGGATGTATTTGCCGTTAGAGTCGGTGGCATATTCACCATCCTCATCGATCATAAGATATGTGGAAAATTTAACCGGCCCTGAAGCATTTACATGACAAACAGCCCGGGGGGAACATATCACCACCAGGCTGCCAAGGGCAGACACAGAAACAACCTTAAGTCCCTTAATAATTCTGCGACTTAAAATCCTTCCATAATCTTTTTTCATAAAATCACCCCTCATAAAGTAAAAACTAAAACTAAAGAAAAACTGCTTTTAATTACCGAGAGATCCCGGCTCATACTCGTAGGTTCCAACGACCTCCTGTTGCTGCTCCTTTGCTGAGTCTTCAGGAAGCTCTGCATCAGCCACACCGCCGAACATGGTTTCATAGAAAGTTGCAACGCAGCTGGCTTCTACTTTACCGTTTTCAAAGGTTTCCTTCTGCTCTACAGGCTTGACGGTAAGGTCGCTGATAAGGCACCGAAGGTCACTGTGCTCAAGTATATTTAGGATGTTCTCTGCTTCGCTATAATGATCCACAGTAAACTTCAAGGAAAACTCTCTTCTTATCTGGTTTCCCTCCCTTGTAATACTGGTAAATCCAACATAATAATCCTCAGAAGCTGCCAATGTACTGTTCAGGAAAACAAGCTCCTGCTTACCTGCACTGTAGCTTGGCATAATGCTGATAATATGTCCGTTCTGTGCATATTCCTCTACGGATTTCTGCATTCTCTGAATCTGCGCCACTTTCGCATCCAGAGTCGCCAGCTGAATTTCAAGTGAAGCCGCATTTTCCTTGGATCTGTTTATCCTGTCGGTTACAGGCTGAAAGATAAACAGATAATACAGAGCCGCCAGAATGATCAGAACAAGAATTACCAGCAATGTTTTTTCTCTGGATGACAGTTTTCTTGATAAAATGTTCATTACTCGCCCCCCTGCTCATCAGCTTTAAGTGTTGTCAGATAAATATTGATCTCTGCATTTACTATGGTGCCTGCATTGGAAGTATCGACAATCTCTCCTTCCAGCTCCCCTGTTTCATCAAAGGATGGAGCCTCCTGAGTCGATGTCGTACTTACTTCCGACGTTTCCTTCTGAGCCATGGCCAGCGAACAACTCTCAACTATTTCCTGATCCGAAAGGGCTGCGGTAAGTTTGCTCATGGTGTTAAGGGAATCACCTGTCACTCCCACCACCAGTGTTGTACCCTGGAGGTTCATGGACTTGACTGATACTCCCTGACTTGCTATAAAATCAGCAAGTTTTGCTACATCCGTTCTGCTGACTCTTCCCCTCTCTTCCTCTGTCATGTCATCCCAGGTGTAATGGTAATACTCAACGGAGAGTTCCTCCGATTTTTTTATAAATGCAGTATCTGCATCCACCCTGGTCTGTAGTTCAGCTTCATATGCCCTTGCCCTGTTAAGCTCGGCATATTTGTCTACTATTCCTACCTTTACTGCAAGAACCAGTAATGCTATGGCAGCTACTATACCAAGAGCAATCAGTTTCCAGTCAGTCTTCTTAACATCGGCATAGGCCTCGCTTTCAAGAATACCCACATCCTGTAATACGCTCTTGAGAACTGTCGCTGAAGCAAAACTTACGCTCAGTTCAGGTCTGTCCGCTTCTTGCGGGAACATGTCATTCATGGTATAGACCGACTTGTCTATTCTCTCTTTTAGAAGTGCTACAAGGGGCTCCGTCAAAGCACCGGGGCCACAGATAACCACATCCCTGAGCTTCGCTGTCATATCGGACATATCATAGTAGTTAAGACCTTTTATTACTTCCAGTGATATATCTTTATACGAATTAACTGCGCTTCTGGAATCCTGACAATTTTGGAAGTTATTTCTTAAATATGTTTCGGCAATATTCACGTCAA
The DNA here is from genome assembly GCF_000526935.1 of Butyrivibrio sp. FCS014. Lineage (GTDB taxonomy): Bacteria > Bacillota > Clostridia > Lachnospirales > Lachnospiraceae > Butyrivibrio. Next base: position 125,404 of record NZ_JAHA01000019.1, read on the forward strand.
CATTTAGTTCATCCGCAACAGACTGAATTATTTTATTTTCACCTATATCTATGATGTGGCTGAGCCTGTATGCCTCGTCCCTGAACATGCGCATGGTAATGCGATTACTTCCTATATCCAGGAAGCACATATCCTTTTTGGCCTCTTCCTGATCTTCAACATCAGCCAAGAGCGCCTCATATACAAGTGTCTCAGGTACAGCTCTCACAAGCTTAAGTCCTGCGAGCCTCAAGATTTCACCAATCTTTCTGATATATTCAACAGGAACCGCATAGGCAAAGATGCTCACATTTCCTGAAGCCTTTTCGTCTTCGGGACCTCTTTTTATGAAATCAAAGATGAAATCCTTCGCATCTCCAAGAATGTAATCATTGAACTCGTAGGGTATGTTGAGTTGAAGCTGCTCATCGGACATGTTGGGCATCTCAAAGCTTCTGATAAGGAGGTCAGTATCAGGAATGATAAAGTTAGCCTTCTTGGCCGATATTTTGTTTTCCTTCATCTTCTCCTTGAGAAACTCAGCAAAGAGATTCTCCGAAAGGATCTTGTAGTCATCCACAATGTTGTTTGGAACGTCAGTCCAGACAGTCTTCTGGATTTTGCCTCCTTTCATGATCGAGAGTGAAAGCTTTCCGTGCCTTACGTCGATACCGAGAATTCCATCATTTTTTGCCATTTGTGTACCCCTTTTATATACTTATGTTTTCATTACATAAAAAAGCCAAGATACCAGTTTGTGAGCATATCCCCAAATATCATAAGAAGATACCCGCTAAGTGCTATTGAAGGCCCGAAAGGGAATTCCTTCGAAGCAGTTTTAATAAATATCTTCCTTGCTCCAGCAAACAAAAGTCCTATTATACAGGACAAAAGAACCAGCTCATAACTGCCTGCATATCCAAGATAAAGTCCCAGCAGGGAAAAGAGCTTTATATCTCCACCACCCATGCTGTCTCTTCCAAGGACCTTGTCCATCACTACGCTTATAAGAAGCATCACCGCGCCGATGATAACACCTGCCAGCAGATGGTGAAGAACCCATTTTATATCGTGTATTCCAAGCAAAAACTCCGCTGCTGTAAATATTATCCAGGAGACAGCTCCCGTTATAAGTGTTCCGTCCGGGATCTCAAAGGTCTCCAGGTCTGTGAGGGCTATCACGAAAAGACATCCCGTCAAAAACCAGTATTTGAAAAAAGAAATTGCAGCTCCGAGGTTTAAGTCAAATATCCCTATGTACAGTCCAAGGCTAAGGGTCATAAAGAAAAGTTCCGTTATGGGGTATCTTACAGATACCTTCGCTCCGCAGTATTTGCACCTGCCCTTGTGGATCAGGTAACTAAAAACCGGAATAAGGTCCGTGGCAGCCAACTCATGGGAACAGCTCATACAGTGGCTTCTCCCCTTTACAAAATCTTCTCCTCTTGCAATGCGCATCGCTGTGCAGTTAAGGAATGATCCAAAGACCAGTCCGAAAACAGCCGTTAATACGCCGTAATAGATCAGCAATTGTATTTATCCCCCACTCTCTAGTAGTAATTATCTGTAAGCCCGGGTATCACATACTTCCGTACATTGTGAACATAGCCATGTAAATTGCGATAACAATAAATCCGGCGATACCTGCGATAAAGATAAGAAGCGTAGGCTCGAGCTTTGATATGGCGCTTTGAACCGCCGTTTCAAGCTCATTGTCATAATATTCTGCGGTAACATCCAGCGTGTGCTTCATCTCACCGGTCTCTTCACCCACACCCACCATATCGGTAAGAATGTCAGGCATGATCTCGGTCTCTCTCATGGAATCCACAACAGTGCGGCCTTCCTCAATCCTAAGTACCATTCCTTCCACTTTTTCTTTGAAAAGGTCATTGGTCATTACCTGGCTTGTAATGTGTATTGCTTTTGTTATAGGAAGTCCCGCTCCTATCATGGTAGCCATGGTATTGGCAAAAAGACTTGCTGCGTTGAGCTCTGCTATATTTCCAAGGACCGGAAGTTTAAGCTGAAGTCTTGCCAGATTCATCTTGCCGCTTGGAGTCCTCTTATAGAGGATAAAAGCTACAATGATAGCTGCAATGATTATTATCATGTAAAGAAAATACTTACTAAAGAAATTGGAAGTTCCGATAAGAATCCTGGTCATAAGAGGAAGCTCGGTCCCAAGATCTTTAAAGATTGCCGTAAATGTGGGAACAACCTTCACCATAAGCACCATTACAACTACTACCGCTACAGCAAGAACGAACAGAGGATAGCCCATGGCAGCTCTTACCTTGGCTCCCATCTTGGTCTGCTTGTCAAAGTGCCTTGCCATGGAATCAAAAGCTCCGGCAAGATCACCTGCAGCCTCTCCCGCTCTTATGGTCTCTATGAAAGTAACCGGGAAAAGATTCCCTCCGTGATCCTCAAAGGATGAAGAAACCGAACGGCCCGCCTCAACATCATCTCCTACCATCTGAAGGATCTTCTTAAGCTTTTTGTCGGAGATCTTGTTTGTTATCAGCCTGATGGCTCTTGAAATAGGAATACCTGCCGAAAGGATGGTTGACAACTGGTTGCACATAAGTGTGAATTCCTTGTTGTTGAGCTTGGAGCTTCCTATCTCAACATTAAGGAAATCAGGAAGTCCAAGGGCTCCCTTTAATTCTTTGATATCAAGGACCATATCATATTGCTGTCTCACCTTGGATGTGGCATCAACCTGATTAACGGCCTCTATCAAACCGGTAACTTTTTCGCCTGTGGCTGAAAGTGCTGTGTACTTATAGCTGTTCACCTACGTTACCCCCGTTTAGTTCATGTTTCTGGTTACATAGTCCTTATTCACACAATAATGAAGAGCATTTTCTCTTGTTATCAGGCCCTTTCTAACCAGCATGACAATAGCCTGATCCATGGTTTGTCCGCCAATCTCTGCACTGGTGGCAACCGCATTGGCAATCTGAGGTGTATTGCCTGTACGGATAAGATTTCTTATGGCATCCGTAACGATCATATATTCCGCAGCCAGGGCTCGTCCTCCGCCCTTTTTCTGTATAAGCTGCTGGGTAAGTACTGCCTGAAGAACCATTGAAAGCTGAAGTCTTATCTGCTGCTGGGCTGCCTCAGGAAAAACCTGTACCATACGGTCTATGGAATCCGATGCAGATCCCGTATGCAGTGTTCCGAATACCAGATGACCGGTCTCAGCAGCTGTAATGGCTGTTTCTATGGTATCCCTGTCACGCATCTCACCGATAAGTATTACGTTGGGGTCCTCACGAAGAGAGGCCCTAAGCCCCATGGCAAAGCTCTGGGTATCCTTACCTACTTCTCGCTGGTTAATAGCGCATAAGTCAGGCGTGTACATATACTCAATAGGATCTTCCAGTGTAACGATGTGTCGCTTATAGTTGTGGTTGATATTGTCCAATATTGCAGCAAGAGTTGTGGATTTACCGGATCCTGTTTCTCCGGTTACCAGAACGATCCCCTTGTGGAGCTTAGGAAGATCCATTACTGCGGGAGGAAGTCCAAGAGTATCAAGTTCAGGGATGCGCTCCGAAAGAATACGAAGAGCAAGGCTTGGAACTCCCTGCTGTTTAAACAGATGAATACGGCAACGATTCCCCGCAAAACTATCTGCTGCGTCCAGCTCTCCTGTTGTCATCAGTTCATTGAAGTATTTTTCGGTCTTAGCAAGCTTTTTAGCAAGAGAAATACAGTCTTCCTCTGTTACAGGAGTATCCTCCATATTTTCGAGATCTCCACTCTTTCTGTATTTTGGCGGAAGTCCACAAACAATATGGATATCCGATGCCCCTTCTTCTTTGGCTCTTTTTACCAGCTGTTCAATATCGGTCATGATTTCGCCCACCTTTATCTTTAATCGTTTTCGTTGGTTATCCTCATAACTTCATAAGCTGTTGTAATTCCCTCAAGTACAAGTCTTGCACCTGCATCCTTAAGAGAAACAAAGTTATTCTCGGGCTTCAAAAGTTCCGCTTCAATAGCTTTTCTGCCTGCATTTCTGTAGATAAGCTCCCTTACCTCGGGAGTTATAAGCATGATCTCGAATACCGCGATTCGTCCGGAATAACCGGTGTTGTAGCAGTGCTGGCATCCCCTGCCGTATCTGAACTTAAGGCCCGGCTGCATTTTTAAGTTGAGTCTTTCAACTTCGTCCCTTTGGGGTTCATACTCCTCGCCGCAATAAGGGCAGATACGTCTTATAAGTCTCTGGGAAATTACACCTCGCAGGGTTGCGGATACAAGGTAGGGTTCAACTCCGATATCAATAAGACGGTCTACTGCACCTACAGCGTCATTGGTATGAATGGTACTGATAACGAAACGTCCTGTAAGGGCAGCCCTCATACAAATCTCAGCAGTCTCACCATCACGGATCTCACCTACCGACACGATATCCGGGTCCTGACGAAGGATAGCACGGAGACCGTTAGCAAAAGTCATGTTGGTCTTGGGATTGATCTGTACCTGATTAAGGCCGTCCAGGTTATACTCGATAGGATCCTCCAAGGTAACAAGGTTTACGTCCCTGGTATTAAGTTCGTTGAGCATTGCGTACATGGTAGTGGTTTTACCGGAACCGGTAGGACCAACCAGGAGCATAACGCCGTTCTTGTAATGGATAAGCTTCTCATACTTCTCCATATCGTCCGGCCTAAGTCCCAGCATTTCTTTATCAATGTTAGTGTTGGATTTGTCCAGAAGACGACATACTATCTTCTCTCCCCAGGCAATAGGAAGAGTGGACACACGCATGTCGATACTTTTATTTAAGACGCTTGCAGCAAATCGCCCATCCTGAGGAACTCTCTTTTCAGCAACATCCATTCCGGACATTGTCTTTACTCTGGCGATTACTGAAGCAGTGATGTTCTTTGGTACCGTAAGGATATCCCTCATGATACCGTCAATTCGCATACGAACATCCATGTCGTTCTCTCTGGGCTCGAAATGGATATCCGATGCACGCTCCTGAACGGCGCGCTCTATGATAGAATTCACCAGACGGATTGTAGGAGCGCTCTCGGCGTCTCCCGTTATCACGTTTGATGAGATGATAAAGTCAAAGTTAGAAAGCGAAGCTTCGGATGGATTTTCTTCATCTCCCTGTTCCTTCGCGTAATCAGCGATAGCTTTGTTGGCAGTCTCATTGCCATACAGCGAGTTGATGGCATGTTCAACCGCAGCCTTGGTAGCAATAAGGGGAACAACCTTTAAACTGGTTGCCTTCCTTACTTCGTCCATGGCGAAATAGTTTAAGGGATCTTCCATTGCAACAAACAGGGTATCCCCCTGCTTCTGCAGCGGAACCAGATGGTTCTGTCTGGCGGTGTTCCTTCTGACAATACGCGTCATCTCCCCGGAGATATTCCTCTTGTTGAGATCCACGTAGTCAACTTCAAGCTGAGTAGCCAGAGCCTGGGCTATATTCTCCGGTGTAACAATCTTGTTGCTGATAAGGACTTCCCCAAGCTTCTCGTGGGTGAGCTTTTGCATGTCCAATGCAAAGTCAAGTTCGTTGTCAGTGATAAGCCCCCTCTCGATCAAAAGCTCGCCAATTCTCCTCTTAGCCATCTTATCCCCCTTCGCTGATTCGATTAATCTGAGTTTTAGGTCGTTGTTTAACTGACAGTTCCTTATATACAAAATATCCTCAGCGCATCTGAACGGTTTCCGGCTTGAAACCAGACAGTTTCGCTAAGGTCTAATCTCAATATGTTAATCGCCCCTCCTCGGCTCCTATGACGAGGAGGGGCATAAAGCATACTGCGCAATCAATATACTATTTTTTATCAGTTAATGTCACCATCTATGGAGAAACTTACAGGTGAATTACCTGCTCCGCTAAGGGACACTTGGACTGTATGTGATGACGCAGTAACTGTAGCTGTAGCTCCCTGCAAATCAGCTGCGTTTACAGCTGATTGAACTCCTGAAGCGGTAGGTGTTGTTCCAGATCCTAAACAATCTGCTACATATTCTGCATACGCTGATCTTGCATTAGCAGTTCCAGTTGCCAACTTAGCATTATTAAGCTGAGCAGTAAATACAGGTATAGCAACCGCTACCAAAACTGCGATAATAGCTACAACAATAAGTAATTCAGCAAGTGTGAAACCTTTTCTGTCTCTGATTTTTTTCATCATGTCTTCTTTCTCCCTTCATTATTTAGGTATTTTTGTGCACTCCCCCTAATAATTTGGGAGTACCTAAGCAGCTTCGAAAGTCCAGCACCTTTCCAAGCATATCTCAAGTTAATTTTATATCTTACGCATAGGTACTGCAAGGCTAAAATTCGTTATTTAGACATATTTTATATCAAATAATGTAATATTATCTGATTATTTCACACAAATTTTTGGATTTTAATATTTCTTTCATAAAAGAACACCTGAAACGCAAAAACAAGGACAGATATTATGCTAAGAATCTTCCCCACAAGAAGGCCTGGAACAACATATTCTAGCCTAAACGAATGCTCTCCCGCAGGAACCTTTGCTGAAAGGAAAATATCTGCAGTTCTAAATGTTTCTTCCTTAATACCATCTACAGTCAATTTCCAGCCCGTATCATATGGGATGGTAAACATGATAAGCTGTGTATCATCTACTGTAGCATCACCTACTAAACTAGTATCACTTATTTTCGTTATTGAAGATTGCCTATTTCTAAGTGTTTCTGAACATTTTTCAAGAACCGAATCATCCGAATAGTAGATCTGCAATCCCTCAAGCGTTATCGCCAAAAATGCTCTTGTCACATTTTCATTAAAGTAAAGCCTTCCAGACACCTCTTCTCCTTTTCGATAAGTTCCGATGTACTTTAATGCATCTTCCATAGTCCCGAATCCATCGATAATAGCTGCAGAATCATACATATACACTGATCCATCCCTTGCTGCTTGAAAACTGATCTCTATATAGGAGGTATTTGGATAAATTACATTTCCATTCTCATCAGTCACAGATTTGTTACTCTTATTTTTAGAATTCTCATTTTCATCTTCGTCTGTAAATATACTCATCTCTTCTGAGAACAACTTTGCTTCTTCGCTATTCATCGCAAATGATTCTATAGAGTTATGTATTGCGACATTATAATTATTTTCTCTGATAAATATATTTTCATCAGATCCCGTCATTGCCTTCCAAATACAATTCTGTATATCAAAAATATCTTTATTTGATTCTAAATCAATATCCTTGACTTCATCATTGCTAACTACTAGTAAATCCAAAGCAAATGGATTTTCATAAATGCTGTTTCCCTCAATCGCATTCATTTTTTTTATATAATTTTTCTCTTTCTCCAGGTCTCTTTTTGAAATAACATACTTAATTCCTAAAAGAGAATCCGTTGCAGCCGTCACGCCACTCCCGTAACTGTTTGCTTTTTGCCCGGTCCAATTAATGCCAAGCTTCTGAAGATTACTTGTAACTACATAGGATGAATAGGTAGCATGTCCCACTCCGTTGTAATGGAACAAAAACGGATCCTGCCCCATTCCCTTCGTCATTTGATCTTCGATTTCCAGCCTGTAAAAATCTTTATCGCTTTCCAAAAGTCCATAAACCGGAGGTTGTCTTATAAAAATATCATTTCTAAATTCTGTTTCCCCACTCCCCCACTCATCCAATATCTTTTTCTCTGAGGTGTAATAATTTATATACAACTGCAGACTGACACATAAAAGCATTATAAGAATAAGGCTTCTTTTGTCCGATCTTTCCGGTCTGAATCTGTAAAATGCATAACATGACAGAATAAGAGAAAGAATCAGAAGATCCGCAACTACATTTCCTCCGGAAATAAACTCGTATGAGACAGAAAAAATAACAAGTACAGATAGCACAAGAATAATAAGTGCCTTCTTAAGGTCCTTCAGATCGAGTTCATAGATATACTGCATTTCTTTTGCCGCAATGAGTAGTAAGAAGAAAGAGAAAACAAATGACTGCCTGTGATTGAACCAGGTATTACTGGAGAACCCCTGAAATATTGCTTTAAATGTCTTTATGTAAAAGCTAAGCCCATAGGCAACCAGAATAGCTGAAACCGCTATCTTCTCTCTTTTTGAGATCTCTTTATTCAAAAAATACAGTATTACCAGCAAGATCGTGAGTACTCCGCAAAATATAACAGGATATCCGTTTATTATCTGTGATGTGCTGTCGGCACCAGAAAAGAGTTTTGCTGCCATTTGCAAAATAGGTCCGTTATCCTCAAAAGCAAAATCACTGATATTAGTTGTTTTAATCCTGTCCGTGCATGACAATAACGCCGGAAGCCAAACAATGCTCCCAAGGAATCCTCCGGTTACCGATGCTATGGTATATCTTACAAAAATCTCTTTTCTTTTCCCTATAAGCTTGCTATTCATAACATAGAGATATGCAGCAAATACAAATACCGATGCCATGCAGACAATAAATCCCATTTGGAAACCTGATAGCACTGTATAAGCGATACTTATCGTATATAACGCCGTCCTCTTCTCTTCTATAAGTTTGACAAGTCCAAGAACCATCAGAGGAAGAAATACTACACCCATATGAAAAAGCGGATTGTAATTATATACAACCATATATCCCATCAGAGCATAGGAAGTAGAGAAAATAATATTTGACGCGTGCTTTCCAAGTATTCCAGAAAGGCAAAGAAACATAGTAAGGCCACACAAAGAAGTATCAAAGATAATTGCCGCACTGAAAGCTTGAGGCATATAATCCCAGCCGGCAATAAGATAGAATAATGAAATTGGATGAAAAAGCTGTGTACTGTTCAGAAGAGCAATATTAGATCCTATGCCATCAGAAAAAGAATAATACATACTATGTTCACCCTTTAACACAGTAGTAAAATAGCTGAGCCAGGGTGTGTAATAGTAGTATGAATCGCCAAACAAAAGCGTGTTATTCCCAAATGGAGTAACCTTAAGTGCAGCAAGAGCTGCTATGGTAATAAGAGCTGGCAGAAAAAAGGATGCCACTACCAATAGAATATACTTTTTACGACTCATTAATCATCTCCCCCGAACAAATAATAAGTGAAAACCCACTCCCCATAACCGGGAAGCGGGTTTAGTATTCTAAATGCATTTTTATCGTAACATAGTTAAATAGCCATTAGGTTTTCGCTGCTCTCTTCAGCAGCGCAATATATGCCTTGTACTTGATCCTGAATCTAGCATCCGAAGTAACCTTCTCAAGAGCTTCATCGCTGATCCCGGGATTCTTGGTCACAAGCTTTGCTACGCGCCAGTCATTGTCGTTCTTAAGATTCATAAGAGCTTCTTCCGGAGCGTTGGGATTCCTTACAACATTCTCTCTTACGATCCACTCTTCGTCCTGGGAAAGGCGAAGCAGAGCTTCCTTGGGAGCGCTCTTGTTGCTGGCAACGGCCTTTCTGATATAGGCATCGTTGTAGCCGGAAAGATATTCAAGAACATTTTCGGGAGCGCTGACATTCATGGCCACGTTCTCGCATACTCTCCAGTCCTCATCTTTTGCAAGCTTTGAAAGTACCTGATCAGGGGTCTTCTCATTTCTGGCAACAGCCTTTCTTACGTAGCCGTCATCGTCCTCTGCCAGATATCTTAATATTTCATCTGAAGCTTTTTTGTTTCCTGCAACGGAAGTACGAATGGACTGCTTAACATCTTTTGCAAGCTTATCAAGGATATCCAGAGAAGTATTGGGATTCTCCGCAACAGCTCCTCTTACGCTGGTCTCCGGGTCATTCAAAAGAGCATTCAAAACGTTTAAAGGTGCCTTGTCGTTTTTGGCAACATTCTCACGAACCGCACTCGAGATGTCACGGGCAAGAACCGTGAAGGTTGCCTCGGAGTTTCCGCTGTTCTTTGCTACCGCTGCTCTTACATCTTCTTCCTTGTCTTTGGCAAGCTTCTCCAGGACAGAGGCTAAAACACTGGGATTCTCTGCAACTGAAAGTCTTACGGAATCCTCTTTATCCTCTGAAAGCTTCTCCAGTATAGTCACAGATGTTCCGGGATTGCCGGCAACTCCGCTTCTTACCACATCGCTGGCATCTGCTGCAAGCTTCTCCAGGGCACTTGCGGGAGTATTCTTATTCTGAGCTACTCTGTATCTGATAACATCGCTCTCATCATTAGCGAGAGCTTCCAGAATCTTCACAGGTGTATTGGCATTTTCTGCAACTCCCCAGCGAACAGCATCATTAAGATCCTTGGCAAGGAACTCAAGAGTCTCCAGGGAAGCATTGGGATGAGCTGCTATTCCTCGAAGAACGGCAAGATTGGTCTTATCAAGTTCGTAGAGTTTATCAAGGACCTCAGTGGGGGTATCTTCGTCTCTTATGATATCCTCGCTTACAACAGCCCACTCTGCATACTTGTAATCATGGTCAAAAAGCTCCAGTACATCACTAATAAGTTTGCCGTACTCCATAGTTATCCTCCAATTAAGCGAAACAATGATGAACAGTCCCCAATAAAACAACGATATATACTATCATAATACATTTGAAAAAAGAACGCCACAGCAATAACGCTGTGACGTTCAAATAAATTCAATTTTTAGAATTGATGTAGTTGATGAGCCCTTCAGAATCTATGATCTTCTGCATGAATGGCGGGAAGGCCTGGCCCTGGAAGCTCTTGCCTGTGGTCTCGTCCGTGATAACGCCTGTATCAAAGTCGATGCTGACCACATCTCCTGCATTTATATTCTCTGCAGCCTCCTCACACTCAATGATGGGAAGACCGATGTTGATGCTGTTGCGATAAAAGATCCTTGCAAAGCTCTTTGCGATAACACAGCTTACACCCGAAGTCTTGATGACCAGCGGTGCATGCTCTCTTGAGGATCCGCAGCCGAAGTTCCTGTCAGCCACGATCACGTCACCTTCCTTGACCTTGTTTACGAAATCCTTGTCGATATCTTCCATGCAATGCTTAGACAGCTCTTTTGCATCGGTAATTGCCAGATAACGGGCGGGAATGATAACGTCCGTATCTACATTGTCTCCATATTTAAAAACTGTTCCCTTAGCGGCTTTCATAATTCTCCTCCTTTATCAAAGTCCAAGCTCGGACGGCTGTGAGAGTTTGCCTGTTGCTGCACTGGCTGCGGCAACCGCAGGTGAAGCCAGGTAAATCTCAGAGTCAATGGCGCCCATTCTGCCGACGAAGTTACGGTTTGTGGTGGAAACGCATCTCTCTTTGGAGGCGAGAACACCCATGTGTCCGCCAAGGCAGGGACCGCAGGTAGGTGTGGATACGATGGCTCCGGCCTCGATGAAGGTTCTAAGAAGCCCCTCTTCCATAGCCTGAAGATATATGTTCTGAGTTCCGGGGATCACGATGCAGCGAACACCGGGAGCTACCTTTCTTCCCTTAAGAACCTCTGCTGCAGCACGAAGATCTCCGATTCTTCCGTTGGTGCAGGATCCGATAACCACCTGGTCGATCTTGATGTCTTCTATTTCATCGAAGGTCTTTGTATTCTCAGGAAGGTGAGGATAAGCAACCGTGGACTTAAGTGTAGACAGGTCTATGGTGTACTCCTCATCGTACTGGGCATCGGTATCAGCCTCGAACACCTTGTACTCCTTGCCGGGAGCGTGCTCCTTTAGATACTCTATGGTGATGTCATCCACCGGGAATATTCCGTTTTTGCCGCCGGCTTCAATAGCCATGTTTGCAATGGTAAGTCTGTCATCCATAGTGAGGTTCTTAATGCCCTCTCCCACAAACTCCATGGACTTGTAAAGAGCTCCGTCAACGCCGATCATTCCGATGATATGAAGGATGACGTCCTTGCCGCTCACCCACTTTGAAGGCTTGCCTACGATATTGAACTTAATGGCGGAAGGAACCTTGAACCAGGCCTTGCCTGTTGCCATTCCGGCTGCCATATCCGTAGATCCGATACCTGTTGAGAAAGCACCAACTGCGCCGTAGGTGCAGGTATGTGAATCAGCACCGATAATGAGGTTTCCGGGAAGTGTCAGTCCCTGCTCCGGTAAAAGAGCATGCTCAATACCCATCTGTCCCACTTCAAAATAGTTGGTGATGTTGTTCTTAATAGCGAATTCTCTTACGCACTTGCAGTTCTCCGCAGACTTGATGTCCTTGTTGGGAACGAAGTGATCGGGAACCAGCGCGATCTTATCCTTGTCAAAAACGCCGCTCTTAGTGAACTTAGCCATTTCATTGATAGCCACAGGACTGGTTATGTCGTTACCAAGCACCAGGTCCAGATCAGCCTCGATAAGCTGTCCTGCCTCCACATGGTCAAGTCCTGCATGGGCTGCCAGAATCTTCTGGCTCATTGTCATACCGCTCATAGCAATAATCTCCTTAGGCCTTAATTTTTATCAATACATTTCTACTAAATATAACATACTATTTTCAACAGCAACACATAACAAATTTAATCGTTTTTATTGACCTTTTTTAACATTCTGTCTGTGCAACGCAACATAGATTCCCAGCATACAAAAGCCTATAACACTCATAAACAGGCCCTCGAAGAATCCTTCCGGCGAATAGGTCACTCTTATGTCATGTACTCCTCCGGAAACCGGAATCGCCATTAGTCCGTAGTCCGCCTTATATACCGGCGTCCTCTCGCCATCCACCTGACAGCGGAAGCCCTCGGTTGCAGGAACCGAGAAGAACACCAGCGTGTTATCCTTAAGCATCGACGTCTTAGCCGAGAATCCGTGGGTATCCGTCTCAAACTCGGTGCAGGCGCTGCCCGCCCTGGCGATGCAGTCCCCGGTGAACCTGAAGTAGCTCATCTCATCCTCAAGGATATCTGACGCCGTAAGCTCCCTCATATTGATGGTCCCCGCAAGTTCATCCACGGTTTCATCGGGAAGGATCAGAGCCCTTACAAGGTCATAGTCATGCTCCTTGGCCTCAAGCTTCTCCCACTCCGACTCTCTAATATAGAAATCAAAGGTAAATCCCATAGGGATGAAATTGCTGTTCTCAAAAATGTCGAAGCCGTTCTGGGTATCCACATAGTTGTACCCCTCGGTCCCCTCACCGTCGTTAAACACACGGTTCTTGCTGATCTCGGCATTCTCAAAGTAATACCTTCCGGACAAAAGAGCTCTCACTCCCGCCCTGCTCACCGGAATATTGGTCTCCACGGTCCTTGTGATGTCCGCCGTTCCTTTAAGGAAATCGAAGATCTCCGAGGGCACCGTGCTAAGGAAGCAGTGAATGGAAGGGATCCCCCAGACCATGTCGTAGTTGGTGGATGTGCTGTCAACCTCGCCCCTCGCAAACTTCCTCTGATCCACCTCTACAGTATTAAACAGCATCTGCTCCTGCCACTTCTCTTTTCCCCGGTCACTTATGATGGAGCTTCCGTTCCGAACCGGAATATAGGTGGCAACGATGCAGCTTACAACCACCAGGAAAAGAACCATCACATCCCGATAGGTAATGGCACTGCGCTTGATGCCGCTGCCCATTCTCCTTGCAATACCCTTGGTCTTAGGAAGCACAAAGTTCGCAATATACAAAAGTATGCACAGGAACAGCGTTCCGAACATATCCCACAGGAAGATCCTGTTATTATCCGACATCTTAAGGAACACGATATCTCCGGCTTCATCCCTTGAAGGAAGCAGATATACCACAACAAAGAACAGGAACAGCAATATGGCCGCCACCGTGCCCTTCTTCATCTGGGGTGTCTTGCCCCGCTCGGCTGCCCTTGCGGTGAAAAGACACATCATTAGAATCGGCATATAGAACCAGCGGGCGTAATAGGCGCTGTTGAAAAGCGAAAACGAGGAATTAAGGACCGGGATCATTGCCATAGCAAAGCAAACCAGCAGCAGTCTCTTTTCCCAGGTTCTCTTCTTCCTGTTCATGAGGAAGAACGCCACGACGCCGGATATTCCGTACATGGGAAGGTAAGCCGCCAAAGATGCGTTCTTGACGGTCTTGGTATAGAAAAGAGTTCCCTTGCCTATGATATCAGGGAGCATGGCCAGGGATTTGATAATATCCCAGATAAGCTTCTCGCTGGGGTAGATGAGCATATCGTAGCCGGTGACGAAATTGTCCAGCCTTGTATTTCCTCTGATGCCGGCAAAGGCCTGCATGAGGAAAAAGCCTGCGATAAGAACTCCCGTTATCCCGCCAAAAAGTGCCCTTCCAAAGCGCAAGAGCGACAACGAAAGGTCGGTTTTGTCAAAGTATCTAAGGAAATAATAGATAACCAGGAACAGTACCTGTCCAAAGAAGAAATAGTAATTCACTATGGACATGAAGGCCGTCATCAGGGCAAAAAAGATAAAGGGTCTGCCGGATATTCTGATGAAAGAACCGCTCTCTCCGGCTTCTGCTTCCATGAGGTTTTCAAAGCACAGGAGAAAAATCGGGAAGAAACATACCGCATCCGTAAAGTGGTTGAACACTATATTGCAGGCGTTGAATCCCGAGAAGGCATATAAAAAGCCGCCGATCATGGCATAGGTATATTTGCGAACATATCTTCGTATGTAAAGATATGCCGCAGCAGCCGCAATGCCGTATTTGATGGCCATAAGCCCCGGCATAAGATATGGGATTGCAGTTTCGGGAAACAGCGTGGTTATCCAGAAAAAGGGACTGCCCCACAGATAGAAGGAGAAATCTCCCGACATGGTTCCGCCAAGATCAATGTTCCAGTTCCAGAAAAACTCTCCGTTTCTGACTGCCCTGTGGGCAAGGATATAAAAAGGGATCTGCTGAATATTGTAGTCGCCGTAATAAAAGAAGGGTAAACCTCTCCTAATGAGGATCGGCAGAATAGCCAGAAGGTACATAAGGAAGCCGGCCGCGAACATGGTCGCGGGAACATACCAGCTCTTTTCCCCAACATTATCCTTGATGTAATCCTGCCGCAATGCTTTCACAGGCATACTCTCCCCTTGTTACAAATAAATTAAGAGTGCCACCGATAATGAAGGGGCACTCTTAAAGTTTAGTCCAATTTCAGTGCTTTTTCAATTAGGCTTAGTTGTTGATAAGCTTGTCAGACTCGTTGTTCCAGCTGTAGAGCTTTCTGATCTCAGCGCCGATCTTCTCTGAAGGATGCTCAGCGTGGAGCTTTCTCATAGCCTGGAAGTGAACCTGTCCGCCTGCCTCTGACATGTCAAGGAGGAATTCCTTAGCGAAGGTGCCGTCCTGGATATCTGAAAGGATCTTCTTCATGGTCTTCTTGGTCTCATCAGTGATGAGCTTGGGACCTGTTACATAGTCGCCGTACTCAGCTGTGTTGGAGATTGAATATCTCATTCCTGCAAAGCCTGACTGATAGATAAGGTCTACGATGAGCTTCATCTCGTGAACGCACTCGAAGTATGCGTTTCTGGGATCATAGCCTGCCTCAACAAGAGTATCGAAACCTGCCTGCATAAGTGCGCAAACACCGCCGCAAAGAACAGCCTGCTCACCGAAGAGGTCAGTCTCTGTCTCTGTTCTGAAGGTTGTCTCAAGAAGGCCTGCTCTTGCGCCGCCGATTCCTGCGCCATAAGCCAGAGCCATATCAAGAGCCTTGCCTGTTGCATCCTGCTCTACAGCTACAAGGCAAGGAGTTCCCTTGCCAGCCTGGTACTCACTTCTAACTGTGTGTCCGGGAGCCTTGGGAGCGATCATGGCAACGTCAACATCCTTGGGAGCCTTGATAAGGCCGAAGTGTACGTTGAAACCGTGTGCAAACATAAGCATGTTGCCGGGCTGAAGGTTGGGCTCGATGTCCTCTTTGTACATCTTGGCCTGCTTCTCATCGTTGATCAGAATCATGATGATATCAGCCATCTTGGCAGCCTCTGCTGTGTTGTAAACCTTAAGTCCCTGAGCCTCAGCCTTAGCTTTGCTCTTGGAGCCTTCATAAAGTCCAACGATTACGTTGCATCCTGACTCCTTGAGGTTAAGGGCATGTGCGTGTCCCTGTGAGCCATAGCCGATGATGGCAATTGTCTTGCCCTCCAGCAGTGAAAGGTTACAATCTTCCTGATAAAAAATACGTGCTTCCTGTGACATAATATTCTCCTCCATATCGTTATTATTTATTCATCTATGTAGATGACTTTATCAGTTCCGCGTCCGAGACCTGCAATTCCGGTCCTTGCCAGTTCAAGGATCTCATATCCTTCAAGGAGCTTAAGGAAGGCGTCCACCTTGGACTGATTGCCGGTGATCTCGATGATAAGTGAATCAGGGCTTACATCTACGATGTTGCCTCTGAAGATATTGGCTGTTGCGAGAATGCTCTGTCTCTTGTCCGCTTCAGCCCTGACCTTCACCATGGCCAGTTCTCTGTAAACACTGTCCTCCGGGAGCAGTTCATGGATATCTCTGACATCCACCAGCTTGGCCACCTGCTTCTCGATCTGATCGAGGATCACATCGTCTCCTGTGGCAACAATTGTAATTCTGGTGAACCTGGGATCAGCCGTAACTCCCGCAGTAATGCTCTCAATGTTGTATCCGCGTCTTGAAAAGAGGCCGGATATCCTGGACAGAACACCTGAGGTGTTGTCTACGATCAATTGGAACACTTTTTTCTGCATCTGCTGCATTTTCAGCTCTCCTTTAAGCCAATTCAATCCCTGTATTCATCGGCATCCTTTTGCACTTTAAAGTGTAAAGTTTCGCATCTGTTTACACCGGTGATTTTACTGCTTTTCAGTATTGTTTTTGGCTGTTTTTGAATCAATTAAGTCAAATTATAGCACTCTTAACACCAAAGTCAACAACTTTTTCTTCTGCACTTTACATTGTTAATATTTTATAGCGTTAAAGTATAATCCTCGAAACAATAAAACATAAATAATTATTAAATAATTGCCACCGGCATTCTATCCCTCGTATAAAGAGATATAATAAAAACAGCAACCCCGATTTGAAAGGAGAGGCAACATGGAAAAGGATATCAAAGCAATGGAGAACAAAGACCTTGAGAAGGAACTTAAAGATCAGAAGGTTTCTAAGGAAAATCTATCTGACGATGAGCTTGATCAGGTAAACGGCGGCCTGGATGTTCTTCAGACCATACAGACAATAAAGGATATTATCCTCAAATAAAAAACAGTAAAGCTTTCGCCTTACTGTTCCTTACATTTAGTCAGGGCCACTGTTCCGGTCCTGGCTATTTCTACTATGCTTACGCTCTTTAGCATCTCGATAAAGAGCTCTATTCTCTCTGAGGTATCGCAGATCTGGATCACCATCATGTTCTTGGACATGTCGACGATCTCAGCTTTCATGATGGTGCAATTCTCCATGATGTCCCTGCGGTTCTCTTTGTTATATTTGACCTTTATGAGCATGAGTTCCCTATTGATACTCATGCTCTCTTTAAATGTCTTGACCTTGATGACATCAATCTTCTTGTTGAGCTGCTTCTCAATCTGCTCAATGGTCCTCTCATCTCCCGTGGAGACAATGGTCATGCAGGAAACGCTGTGATCTGCGGTCTCACCTACAACCAGTGAATCGATATTGAAATTTCTTCTTGAGAAAAGACCTGCCACTTTAGAAAGTACACCGGCTCTGTTTTCTACAAGTACTGAGTAAATTCTCTTCATTGGAAAACCTCCTGGTTATTTAACAAGTGCCATGGGATCCACATCAACCTCCATGAGGCATGAACTGTCATCCGCAAGAAACTCTTTAAGCTTACTATCAACGTCACTGCTTCCGTCAACTTTGATAAAGCCCATTCCGTAGGCCTCGGCAATCTTGGAAAGCTCCGGATCGCCTTTTAGCTCTACCATGGAATAATGATCATTGTAGGCAAAGTGCTGGTGCTCTCTTACCATTCCAAGGAATCCGTTCTTCATAACAACGATCTTAACGTTTATGCCGTACTGTCTCATGGTGGCCAGTTCCATCATGGACATCTGGAAAGCGCCGTCGCCTATTACCGCAACAACCTGCTTGTTTTTGTCCGCCATCTTGGCGCCCATGGCCGCAGGGATGGAATATCCCATGGTTCCCATACCGCCGGAAGTAAGAAATCTTCCGTTTCTGACAATATGATAAGTGCAGGACCAGATCTGGTTCTGTCCAACATCCGCAACGTAAATACCATCGTCCTTCATGGCATCCGAAAGCTTTGTGATAAAGCGCCCGGGATCCACAAACTCTTTTGACGAAAAGTCTCTGTCAGAGGACATCTCTTTCTTGTACTGATTCAGAAGTTCCACCCATTCCTTGTGATCATCGGAGTGATCGTCATAGGTAAGGAACTCATTAAAAATATTCTTGATATCGCCAACCAGCGGGATTGTAGGGCCGACGTTCTTGCCGATCTCCGCAGGGTCAACATCTATGTGCACCATGACCTTGTTCTCGGTGATAAGGTCAGGCCTGTTCACAGCTCTGTCCGCAACTCTCGCACCGACCATCAGCAGCAGATCCGACTCATTCATGGCTCTGTTGGCATAGGAACGGCCGTTATTGCCCACCATTCCAAAGTACAGAGGATGCTCAGAGGGCATAACACCGATTCCCATCATTGTGGAAACCACCGGCACATCATTAAGCTCTGCAAACTTTAAGAGCTCATTGGTGGCGCCGCTTAAGTGAACACCGCCGCCCACACAGATAATGGGCCTTTTCGCCTTCTCCACTTCCTTGATGACTTTTTTGATCTGGACTGTATTGCCCTTGACTGTAGGCTTGTAGGACCTCATGGAGATGGTCTCGGGGTATGAGAACTTGGTCTCCAGCTCCGCAGTCTGAACATCAAAGGGAATATCAATGAGCACCGGGCCTCTTCTTCCGGTTCCCGCAATATAGAAAGCTTCCTTGAACACTCTGGGGATATCATTTACATCCCTGATAAGATAGCTGTATTTGACAAAAGACTCTACGGCTCCGGTGATATCAGCTTCCTGGAACACATCACTTCCAATCATGTCGCTGTTAACCTGACCGGTAATGCACACAAGAGGAATGCTGTCAGCATAGGCTGTAGCTATACCTGTTATGAGGTTTGTGGCGCCGGGGCCCGATGTGACGGCACAGACTCCCACCTTGCCGCTGATCCTGGCATATCCGCTGGCACAGTGTGCGGCGTTCTGCTCTGTCCTAATCAGCACAGTCTTAATATCCGTGTCCAGAATCTTATTCCAGAACGGATCGATGGCAACTCCCGAATATCCAAAGATAACCTCGGTATTTTCCTTTTCCAGGCATTTTACAATGGCCTCTGCTCCTGTCATTGCATCTCCTCCAATCAGTTACAGTTTATCCAATTCTTAAGATCTTCTTGATAACTCTTACTGCCTCGGCAGCATCCGCTGAATAGCCGTCCGCGCCGATCTCCTGTGAATACTCCTCGGTAACGACCGCTCCGCCCACCATTATCCTAGCCTTCACCTGCTCCTTGCGGGCAAGTTCGATGACATTCTTCATCTCCTTCATGGTGGTGGTCATCAGGGCTGACAGCGCGATAACGCACGCGTCGTTGTCCTTGGCGGCCTTTATGATAACCTCTGCAGGTACATCCTTGCCAAGGTCGATCACGTTAAATCCGTAGTTCTTGAGCATCAGTGCCACAAGGTTCTTGCCGATATCGTGAATGTCTCCGTGAACCGTGGCAATGATCACCGTGGGAAGCTTCTTATCCGGGTCCGCATCCTTCTGAAGAAGCGGTTCCAGAATCCCAATGGAAATCTTCATGGCCTCAGCCCCTGCTATGAGCTGCGGCAGGAAGAATTTACCCTTATCGAAGTAATCTCCCACTTCGTTGATGGCGGGCATCAGCGCCTCATCCAGAATAGCCTTGGGCTCAACCCCCATTTCTACGGCCTTTTTGGTGTCCTTTTCTATCTTGCGCCTTGCTCCGTCGATAACATCTTGTTTTATTATATCAATAATATTGTCCCCGGGAAAAGAAACATCTTCTTTCGCAGGGGCTGTTCCTAGCATCTGAGTGGCAACCGAGACCGAAGCTACAGGGTTGTTTGCAGCCTCCCTGGCTGCTTCTTTGGCCGCTTCCCTGGCCGCTGCATAGAGCTGCATTCTCTGGATATACCTAAGATCTGCACCTTCCTTGTTCATGAGAAGGTCTGAAGCAAATGCGGCATTCACCAGCATCTCCTGGGCAGGGTTCGCAATGGCCATGGTAAGCCCCTTCTCAATGGCCATGGTGAGGAACGCAGTGTTCACGTTGCTTCTCTCAGGCAGGCCAAAAGAAATATTGGACAGTCCACCCACAGTGGCAAAGCCGTTTTCATGACAGTACTCTATAGTGTCAAGGGTGTTAAGGGCAGCCTTAGGGTCAGCGCCCACTGTGGCTACAAGCCCGTCAACAATGATGTCTTCTATGGTAAGGCCCATATCATAGGCTTTCTGCGACAGCTCTTTTATATTGGATATCTTCTCATCTGTGTCCTTGGGAAGTCCCTCGGGGCTTAAAGGAAGCAGGATGAACATTGCACCATACTTTCTTGCCAGGGGAAGGAACGCCTCGGCCTTGCCCTTCTCCAGTGAGATTGAATTGATAAGAGCACGTCCCGGATAAATACGAAGGGCTGCCTCCATAACCTCGGCACTTGAGGAATCTATGCAAAGGGGAAGGTCCGTGATGGTCATTACTTCTTCCAGAACCTTCAGCATCATGTCTTTCTCATCGATGCCGCCCATACCTACGTTGATATCAAGGATTGAAGCCCCTTCCTGTTCCTGGCTTCTGGCAAACTCAGATACCATATCAAGGCTTCCTTCAAGAAGTTCCTTCTGAAGCTTCTTCTTACCCGTAGGATTTATGCGCTCTCCCACGATCATGAACAGATCATCCAGGTCAAAAGACAAAGCTCTTCTCTCGGAACACAGGTACCTGTGCCCGTTTATCTTCCTTGCAAGAGGACGGCCTTCTTCATCAACAGGCTCGATCTTCATTTCGCCTTTATATCTTGCGCTGAGTCCTGCTATAAACTCAGGGGTTGTTCCGCAGCATCCGCCGATAATGGACGCTCCGGCCTTTATAAGCCTCTCCATCTCCTCAACAAAGACTTCAGGAGCCATGTCATATTCCGTTGAACCATCGGGAGTAACCTTGGGAAGTCCCGCATTGGGCTTGGCAATTATGGGAATATTGGTAACCCTTGCCATATCCCTTATGATCTCTTCCATCTTGTCAGGGCCGGTTGAGCAGTTGGCACCAACAGCGCAGGCTCCAAGTGACTCAAGGCAGATAGCTCCCGCTTCCGCAGTACTTCCAAAGAGAGTTCTTCCGTCAGCTTCAAAGGTCATGGTCACCATAACGGCCATATCGGAAATTTCCTTGGCAGCAATAAGTGCAGCTCTGCATTCCTGAAGACTCATCATGGTCTCCACAACGATAATGTCGCAGCCTGCCTTTTGAAGAATGCTTATCTGCTGCTTGTAAACCTCGATAAGTTCTTCAAAGTCCAGATCTCCCACAGGCTTAAGCTGCCTTCCTGTCATGGTGACGTCTCCTGCCACCAGAACATCCGGGCCGACAGCCTCTCTTGCCAGTTTCACAAGCTCTGTATTTATCTTCTCTATATCTTTTTCCAGACCGAATTCTGCAAGCTTTATCCTGTTACCTGTAAAGGTTGGCGCATAGACGATGTTGGCGCCGCTTCCTGCATATCTTCTCTGGAGATCCATCATAACGTCCTTATGCTCCAGTATCCAGGCTTCGGGGCACACTCCCGAGGGAAGTCCCGCCTTCATAAGGTTGGTGCCGGTAGCTCCGTCCAGGATCAGCACTTTGCCTTTGGCAAATTCAAGAAACTGTTGTCTGTTCATTCAAATATCCTTTCTTAACAACAAAGGGTATGATCGCAAATAATATAAGGCTGACAGCCATCACTATAAGGGGCTTCTGCCACATGGCATACATGGGAATGATCCCGTTTTGTGACAGAAGATCCAATACCGCTATAACAAGCACATGGTAAAAGTATATGTTGGAAGACCCCATTTTGCCAAGCTTCCAGAGAAACTTTCCGCAATAAGGCCTTAATTCCGCCACTAAAAGGATTCCGATAACAATGACCACCGAGCCGATGAAGATCTCCTGGCTCCCGAATATCCTGTCCTCGATAGCGCTCATGACCATACCGGCTATGATGAGAAAGGCTCCGGCTTTTCCGCGGTTCTTTGCTCTTATCGCCGGCTCTTTTCCCGAATCGGCATTATCTGTGGCCTCAAGCAGTTCCCCCATGACAACTCCAAGAAGCACAAAGGGCATTCCGAACAGGAGCCAGTTCCTTAGCATAAAAGGCGTGTGGATACTGATGTCAAAGGGCCTTATGGGATAATAGATCCTAAGCCACTGCCCGAAGAACAAAAGTCCTAAAAGCAGCGCCATGACCAGTGCCTTAAAGCGCTTCATCAGCGGCGCGAAGATGATGATCAGGACATATACATAAATAAGGGCAAACAGATACCACATATGGTCGAAAACATAGGATCCGTCATAAATGAATCTTCCGGAATTAAACAGGAAAAAGATAAACGCTTCATAGGCGTTGTACTTCATCGAGAACCATTCACCGATACTCATGCCCTGCAGCATATTTACGATCAGGGAAAAGAGCGTGTGGATGAAATAAACGATAGCGGTAACCTTAAGGAGTTTAAGGAGCCTTTTGGTCACAGCAGCCCTGATCCCGGGGACATCACCGCTTCTTAGCACAGTGCTGCCGGAAAAAAGAAATCTGCCTGTAACCGCAAAAAAGAAAGGAACCGCAAATCTTGAAAGGCTCCCAATCCCGTTGCCAAAAAAGCCGGGAATGGGAGCATGGATTGTGATTACAAAAAGACATGCTATTAACTTGATCAGGTAAAGAAATTCGTTGTCTTTTTTATTCGTCAACGCTGACCCCCTCTACAGAGGGAACTTCCCCGTGTAATACCTGAAGAATGACCATGGCTCTGTTGTTGGCTCTCTCATAGTACTGGGAAGCCAGGGCCTCATTGTCCTCGTCGAAATCTCCGTCATAGGCCATGTGATAGAACTCAGCGGCCTTCTCCATATAATCCGAAGCTTCACCGGGAAGATCGGAAATACCGGAAAACTCCTCCGGAACCTCTAGAGAAGCCATTTCCTTGTAGCTCTCGTTCATCTGGTCCAGCATATAAAGAAGCTCTTCCTTGGAGCCTTCTGCCTCAGGATCAAGGGCATTTATAGCCTGGTCATAATATGTAAGACTTGAATAGAACTCCTCCATCTTTTCCCTGTAGTTTTCAAGCGCAGGGTCGCTCTTCTTGCCGCAGGCCGTAAGAACTGTAAGTCCAATGGCAATGATCGCTATTTTACAAAACTTTTTTAATTTCAATTTTTCTCCCCATATTTAGAAGCAGCGTATAGTCTTGCCTTGGCTCTCGCAAGTCCGTCCCGGGACTTCTTAAGCTCTTTGGGCGACTGCTTCTGACGAAGGTGATCCATGGCAAAGTCGTAGGCTTCCCTGGCCCTTGCAATGTCGATCTCCTCCGGCCTTTCTACTGTATTTACTATAACTATGCACCTGTTGTCAACGGTAAACTGAACGCTTCCCAAACTGACAACACCGTACAGCCACTCCCCGTCAGGTTTTTTGATCTGAATGACTCCGTCATAAATTGCCAGTATCATCTCCTCATGTCCCGGCAGTATTGCCAGTTCACCATCGTCGCAGGGAAGGATTATCTCCTGCGCTTCATCCTGATAGAAGATACCGTTTACGGAAATAACCTGAAGGGTGAAGGTTTTTACCATATCACTCATGTGTTACGCCTCTATCTGTCTGGCTTTCTCAACGACCTCATCAATGGTGCCTACATTGAAGAATGCAGACTCCGGATACTTGTCCATTTCTCCGCCGATGATTGCCATAAAGCCTTTAATGGTCTCGGAAAGCGGAACATACTTGCCCGGAAGGTTGGTAAAGGTCTCTGCCACATGGAAAGGCTGAGACATGAACCTCTGAATCTTCCTTGCTCTGTGGACAGTGGCTTTGTCCTCATCGCTGAGCTCCTCCATTCCCAGGATGGCGATGATGTCCTGAAGTTCCTTGTACTTCTGAAGGATCTCCTGAACCTTCATTGCAGTGGAGTAATGAGCCTTGCCAACAACGCTCTCCTCCAGGATCCTGCTGGTGGAAGCCAAAGGATCAACCGCAGGGTAAATACCCTGTTCCACGATCTTACGTGAAAGAACCGTGGTGGCATCAAGGTGAGCAAAGGTCGTTGCAGGGGCAGGATCGGTAAGGTCATCCGCAGGCACGTAAACAGCCTGTACGCTGGTAACACTTCCAAGTCTTGTGGAAGTGATCCTCTCCTGAAGTGTTCCAAGGTCTGTAGCCAGGGTGGGCTGGTAGCCAACCGCTGAAGGCATTCTTCCCAGAAGTGAAGAAACCTCGGATCCCGCCTGTACAAATCTGAAAATATTATCGATGAAAAGAAGCACATCCTGGTGCTTTACATCTCTGAAATACTCCGCCATGGTAAGTCCCGTCTCTGCTACTCTCATACGGGCTCCCGGAGGCTCGTTCATCTGTCCGAAAACAAGGGCTGTCTTCTCAATAACTCCCGACTCGGTCATCTCGGACCAAAGGTCGTTACCCTCTCTTGAACGCTCTCCTACTCCGGTAAAGATAGAGTAACCGCCGTGCTCTGTGGCGATGTTCTGGATAAGCTCCTGAATAAGTACCGTCTTACCTACACCGGCGCCGCCAAAAAGTCCTATCTTACCGCCCTTGGCATAAGGGGCCATAAGGTCGATTACCTTGATTCCTGTTTCAAGGATCTCAACAACAGGGCTCTGATCTGTCATAGCAGGAGGCTCTCTGTGGATCGACCACCTCTCCTGTGTTGCGACTTCACCTTTCTTGTCTATCGGGTCTCCAAGAACATTAAAGAGTCTTCCAAGAACTTCATCTCCAACGGGAACCTTGATAGGACCGCCTGTAACTTCAACCTCCATGTCCTTATGAAGGCCTTCACTTGGGGATAGCATGATACATCTTGCTGTATTCTCCCCGACATGCTGGGCGACTTCCATGACTCTTTTCTCATCTCCCACAGTAACCCGCAGTGCATCACTGATGTATGGAAGATGGCCGTCATTAAACTGTACATCCACAACAGGGCCCATGACCCTGATTATCTTGCCGTTTTCCAAATCCGTTTCCTCTTCGAAAAATTATTTGTTTTGGGCTTCGGCCATTTTCCTGGCCTTTATTTCCTTGGCTCTCTTAAGAGCCTTGGCTCCGCTGACAACCTCGGTGATCTCCTGGGTTATCATGGCCTGCCTTTGGGTATTGTAGTTCCTTGTCAGAGTTCCCAGCATCTTATCCGCATTTTTGTTGGCGGAATCCATGGCCATCATCCTGGAGTTATGGGCACTGCAGAAGGATTCCACCAATGCGCCGTAGATAAATCCGGTGATGTAATTGGGAACTATATTATCAAGAACCGCTGACGGGCTTGGATCCATGCGAAACTCCTCAAGCATCATACCGGCAGGTGGTGCTTCTTTTCTCACATCCTCGATGATGTCCAGGGGAAGGAGTTTCTCGAACCTTGCCTCACTTGTTACGCCCTTCATGGTCGTAAATACGATATAGAACTCGTCTATCTTGCGCTCGTAGTAATAGTCAAGGATCTCCGCCGCAATCTTCCTAGCTCTGTGCAAAGTGGGATTCTGCGGTGTGAAGGAAAAGAACTCCTCAATCTCGATATTCTGAGAATTGAAATGATATCTTCCTATCTCTCCTATGACAAAGAGCTTCCACTCTCCCTTGAAGGCAGCGATACTCTCCTCTACGGTGCGAACCACGTTGTGGTTGTAGGAACCGGCAAGGCCTTTATCATCGGTGATGATGATGTAGCCTCTCTTTTTCTTCTCCTCGGGGATATCGCCCCTGGTCTCAAGAAAGATGTTATCAACGCCATCGGGAAGGTGCATGGCAACACTCTTTATCATATCCTGAGAGGCGTAGAAAAAGGGCTCTGTCTCAGAGAGCATTTTCTTGGCCTTCCGAAGCTTGGTCGAAGAGATCAGATACATCGCATTTGTAATTTTCCTGGTCTGATTGACACTGTCAATCCTGTCTCTTATCTCTTTGATATTAGCCAAATCACTGTACCTCTATCTCGCTGTTGAACTTATCCACAGCCTCCAGTATCTGCCTTCTGAGGGTCTCGGGAAGATCTCCTCCCTTGGTGATCTCCTTGCAGATATCTAAATGCTCGGTGTTAAAGTATGTGATCAGCTTCTCCTTATATTCCTGGATCTTCCTTACCGGAGTGTCGTCCATTCTGCCTGCTCCCACAGCCACAAGAATGATGACCATCTCATGCATGGCAAGAGGGTGCTCCAAGGGCTGCTTTAGCAGTTCCATAAGGATATCGCCGTGATTGAGCTGTTTCCTGGTTGTCTCATCAAGGTCAGAGCTGAACTGGGTAAACACAGCCATCTCTCTGTACTGAGCAAGGTCCACTCTTATGCTTCCGGTGGCCTTCTTCATGGCCTTAGTCTGAGCCGCACTTCCTACACGGGATACGGAAAGTCCAACGTTCACCGCAGGTCTTATTCCCGCGAAGAACAGGTCACTCTCAAGGAATATCTGTCCATCGGTAATGGAGATAACGTTGGTGGGTATATATGCAGCAACGTCTCCTGCCTGGGTCTCAATAATAGGCAGCGCAGTTATGGAGCCGCCTCCCAGGTCTGAAGAAAGCTTACTCGATCTCTCCAGAAGCCTTGAGTGGAGGTAGAATACGTCTCCGGGATAAGCCTCACGTCCCGGAGGACGCTCAAGCAAAAGAGACAGCGCTCTGTAAGCCACTGCGTGCTTGGAAAGATCATCATAAACTATGAGAACATCCTTGCCCTGATACATGAAGTACTCAGCCATAGCTGTTCCCGCATAAGGCGCAATATACTGAAGAGGCGCTGTATCTGCGGCGGTAGCGCATACTACTGTCGTATACTTAAGCGCGTCGTTCTTCTTAAGAGTCTGGATTATCTTGGAAACAGTGGATGCCTTCTGTCCTATGGCGACATAGATACAGATAACACCCTTTCCCTTCTGATTGATGATGGTATCAAGAGCGATGGAGGTCTTACCGGTCTGTCTGTCACCGATGATAAGCTCTCTCTGGCCTCTTCCTATAGGGAACATGGTGTCAATGGAAAGGATTCCCGTCTCCATGGGTTCATTGACGGACTGCCTTTCAAGGATTCCCGGAGAGCGCTCTTCAACCGCTCTGTAACCTGATTCCTTGATCTCTCCAAGACCGTCTATGGGAGTTCCCAGGGCATCAACAACTCTGCCGATAAAGCCCTCTCCCACGGGAACACCGGCTTCCTTGTAGGTTCTTACTGCACGGCTTCCCTCTCTTATACCTTTATCACTGCCCAAAAGGATACAGCCCACGTGATCTTCTCTGATATCCTGAGCCATTCCTCTTGTACCGTCTTCAAATTCAATTATCTCACCGTAAAAAGCGTGGTCTATTCCCTCCACGTTGGCGATGCCGTCACCAACCCAGGATACGGTTCCCACCTCTCTGTCTTTGACAGACAGTTCGAAGTTCTCAACCTTATCTCTTATCATGGAGATGATCCTGCCGGTATCGGTAGTACCAAGACCCGTCTTTATGGTATTGAGTTCTGCGCGAAGCTGTTTTGCTCTGCCCTTGTCACTCCAGTCATACTCGAAGTTGCCGCAGGTGACAATAAAGCCGCCTCCCACCTCGGGATCCTGAATGCACTGTATGTCTATCGGTGCACCTTCAAACTTATCCGAAAGGAGTTTCTTTATGCCCTCAAGCTGCTGCGGGTTCGGAGCGGTTACTGCATAGCGCAGTGTTGCGTTCATAGTATTATCCATTATGTGCTCCGGCTTCACTTATAAATTTGTCATACAGCTGGCTGTCGTCCTCAGCACTGTGCTTGGTTGCGGCAATCTTGGAAGCTGCATCGATAACCATATCCTTGAGCTCGCCCGCATACTCTTCTCTAGCCTTCTCAGCCTCAGCCTCGGCATTATGCTTTGCCTCGGTGATGATGCGGTCTCCCTTCTTCCTGGCATCAAGGACAATCTTCTCATACTCGTCGTATCCCTGCTTCTTGATGGATGCAAGAATAGTTTCCTTCTCTTCCTCTGCCTGAGATATCTTGCGCTCGTACTCTCTCTTGGTGCTCTTGGCTTCCTCAAGGGCGATGTCAGCAGCCTTGGTGGCGCTGTCCACTTCCTCCTGGCGCTTCTTAAGTATCTCATCGATCCTGCCAAACAGGAATTTCCTGACCACAAAATAGAGAATGAGAAGGTTTATGATTGTACATGCTATATTGAAGATACTGATATTTAACATGTTCTTCCCCTTTTCTTATTTTTTGATCATGAGAAAAGAATGATCATAATAGCTACTACGAATCCGTAAATAGCTGTTGCCTCTGCAAGAGCGCAGCCAAGAAGCAAAAGCTTCATGATCTTACTCTCAGCCTCAGGCTGACGTGCCACAGCATCTGTTGCCTTGGATGTGGCAATACCGATTCCAAGTCCTGCGCCAATTCCGGTAAATGCGGCGATAGCTGCTCCGATTGCTGTTAAGTTCATATTGATTTCCTCCTTAAATGATCTTTATTCCACAGCCTCTTTAATATAAAGGGACGTCAAAAATACAAAAACATAAGCCTGGATGCACCCGTCAAAGATATCAAAGTATACGCTCAAAGCTGCCGGCAGGATAACAGGAACCACGTGCTTTAAAAGTTCCATGATAACCGTAGCTCCCAGAATATTACCGAAAAGTCGCATGCACAAAGACAAAGGTCTGATACCCAGCTCCAAAACATTCATGAATGCGATGGCTGCCATGGGCTGTCCGAAACTCTTAAGCCATCCCTTGGGGCCTTTCTTGGCTATTCCGGCAATCTGAACGAGAATGATACTCATCAGGGCCAATGCAATTGTTACGTTGAGATCCATCGTGGGCGGTGTAAGCCCAAACAGTCCGACCATATTGGAGCAGGCTATAAATATAAGTACCGTGACGATATAAGTACTGTACCCTTCAGCCTCCTCTCCAAGCATTCCCACGGCTACTCCCCGAAGCCACAAAACTGCGGTCTCCAAAGCTGCCTGTCTCTTGGATATGTTGTGGACCTTAAGATTCCAGGTCATTACCAGGATCAGAATAATGAGGAAAGCAAGAACTATCCAGGAAACAAACACTGACTTATATATGTCAAAAAAGCCGTTTCCGAAAGGTACGTGGATAAACGTCTTGTCCTCCATCAATAACTCGTTGAGCATTTCTTTCATATCAGGTACCCCCTGAGAAAAAACTTACTTTCTATTATAGAAAGAAGGGACAGTTTCTGCAATGATAAACTGTCCCTTATATATTATCATATTATGCGTTATCGGTTTCCGTCTTCATCGGATTCATCGTCCAGATCAAGCACGTCATCCTCTTTGGAGGTGCGCCTTACTTCATCATTGGAGTCATCATAGAAGATCTGTTCCTTGTTCTCAATCTTCTGGGAAAGCTTATTGAGAACTCTGCTGATAAGTCCCGGAAGCTTGCCTCCGTTCTTCCTGATGTTATTCAGGACAATGAGAAGAATGATGATCAGTATGAGGAGTACAACAGCTGCCACAATAACAATGGTCCATGCTGCATCCTTGGCACCCTGAATGCTTACTGAAAGTGTAAGGTCGTTGCCTTCTACTTCATAAGTTGAGTACTCTCCGACAGTTCCCGTCTTCTTAAGAGCAACTCTGTCCTTACCTTCTCCAAGATAAAGAACCGGTGTTCCGCCAAGATATCCGCCCATGGCATTGGCAAGATCAGCAAATCTGTTGATAGCCTTGAATCTGATCTGGTGGGTCTTCTGGCCGTCATCAGGAATAGTAACCTTCAATACCTCATAATTATCAAGGTGAGCGGATACTTCCTCATCCGTAACATTGATGGTCTTCTCTACAACGAGCTTGTCATCCTGATGGAAAAGGCCATCTACAAGAAGCTCGGACTGATTAACGTCTCCTGAAGAATTGTTCTCAGCCAGTGTGGTCTTGTAGCGCTTATACTCAGCTGTAATTGTCACGTCACTTGTGAGCTTGTCTATTCCGTCAATATCCCAGTCTGCGTAGAATCCGTCTTTGGTATCAACGTTTGGATACTCGGAAACCTTGAGCTCATCGCCGTATTTCTTTACAAGTCTTGCAACCTTTTCTCTTCCGCCGTCAAGGTCTTCATCTTCCACTACGAAGTTAACGGTAAGATTACCAAACTCTCCGGGAAGGCTTCTGTAAGAAGTTTCAGAAGATGCTGTGTCTTTGCCTTCTGTACTGACAGCAATAACCTTGGATCCATCACCGGTAAGCTTCTCATCGGCAGGGTTTTCGGAGTTCTCACTCTCTGCTGCATTTGACTCCTCTGTTTTAGGAGCTTCTGCCTGAGTCTCTTTCTTCTCCTTCTGTACAAATACTCTGTTATTGATAACATCCGTATAGGAAACAGGCTCAGCCTTAAGCTTGTAGCTTACACGATCAAGACCTGCAAGGTCGTCACTTACAAAGAAGTTATTTCTGACCTCGGCCCCTTCAGCCACATGTCCGGCTATGGCACCTGACCAGTCGGTTGTATTGTCAATGTTTACAATGGTAAGACAATCCTTGATGTGCTTACCGTCTCCGGCGATTCCTCCAACATAGGAATTACCCTGCATTTCACCCTTTGCATAGCCTTCAACGATATAAGAAATTGAAGCGCCTGCTACACCGCCGACATACTGTCCGTCAGAAGCCTCTACTCTTGCATAGCTTCCGCAGTTAAGGATCGTACCCATATCCTGACGTCCGCAAACGCCGCCGGCATAATCCTTCTGAGACTTTACATCGCCGTAGTTACGGTTTCCTCTAAGTACGCACTTTGTAAGATAGGATCCGTTAAGACCTGAATCCTTAAGTCCTGTTACATCGCTCTCCTTATCGAAGTCGTACTCAATAGCCATTGTTCCGGCAATACCGGAAATATCAATATCGCCCTTTACATATCCGAAATTGAAGCAGGAATCAACGGTTGCATCCGTTGTTTTCTCAGCATCCTCAAGGGAATCATCGCTAAATATGTTGGTGTAATCCTTCTCAAGAACTCCGTCAAGAGCATCGGTATAGAGGTTAAGGATGTTGTTGAACTGATCGTTTACAGCAGAAAGATCGGTTACGATAACACCTGTAGCTCCGTTTACCTCCTGGTTGAGGAGTCCGAAGTTGTCGTTCATGGAAGCGAGGTTATCGGCAAGGCTTGTGGTATGCGCTCTGTACTCATCAGAGAACTGAGGATATACAATGTCTTCTCTGCCTGATACATTGCTAAGGATCGACTTGGTCTGCTGGCCGGCTTTTTCAAGGCTGTCGGAAGCGGATTCCAGATTGGCCATCGCTTCTGAGGTGTCTTTTCTGGTATCGGCACTCATCTCCTCTGCGTGATTAGCGTAAATACCAGCAAGAGTCTGAGAAGAAGTCTGAAGATCATCCTTATAAGCGTCCTTACCAATTTCTCCGGTTTTAGGACTCTGATAGTACTTCATAGCATGCTCATTAGCTTCTTCCTGAGCACGCTTAGTTGCATACTGATCCAGTTTGCTATCTGTCTCCTGCCTTGCATCTTCGCTGTTGGTTACAGGGAACTTATCTTTTTCACCTGTCGTAGGATTGGGGTTTGAATGTATCCAGGTTCCTTTAATAGCGGGACCGGTTCCATTTTTAATGTGCTCCTGTATGTGGTTGTCCAAATGATCCCAACCGCTCTCGTCAACCACATTGCCGTTCTCATCGTAATATTTAAGATCTGATGTAGAAGCAGAATAATCGAGGTCATTCTTTTCTGAAGAGACATATGTGTTGTAGTAAACATTATATGAATTATTGTAATTCTCTTCATATTGCTGCGCAGCACTTACAAGAGTAGCCTTAGATTCTTCGTACTGCCTGCGCTCATCAGGATCTGTAATATAGTTATCAATATTCAGATCCCCTGCAGCATCCTTCATCTTGTGTGCTGCTGCTTTGCCGCTTCCTGCAGCGTTTGTAACATTGTCGATAGGTCCGCCGTTCTTGGAAGATTCCTCAAGAACGTAATCTACTCTTGAGATAGCCTCTGTTGTTGCTGCAGAAGCATCATTTACGAAATCAACGGTACCGTTTGCAAGATATCTGGTATCCTCAACAGCCTTTCCTGTAAACTGCTGGATCACAGCAAGTCTTGCTGTTATGGTGTCTGACTGATTCTTGGTATCATTCAGAGTTGCTGCAACGGTGTCGTGAAGCTGAGCCACAGCCTCCTGAAGCTGATAAGCGATGTCGGTTGCAAAGTCTACAGTGATATAGGGTTCTGCCTGTCCGACAATTCCTCCGATATCCTTTCTGCCCTTAACGTTTCCGTTGTTGGTGCAGTTGTAGAGATATCCGGACT
Source organism: Butyrivibrio sp. FCS014 (assembly GCF_000526935.1). Classification (GTDB taxonomy): domain Bacteria; phylum Bacillota; class Clostridia; order Lachnospirales; family Lachnospiraceae; genus Butyrivibrio. Next base: position 157,862 of record NZ_JAHA01000019.1, read on the forward strand.
GTCTTCCTGCGATTCCGCCGATGTTATATCCAACGTGATCGTATCCAATCTCTCCGTTGTTGATGCAGCGTGAAATGATTCCGATTGACACGCCTGCGATTCCACCGATGTCTGTAACTGTTACGTCTGCATCTGCCTCGTCGTCTTCCTTATCAACACCGTTCTTAAGTACATTCAGAACAGTATTAAGCTTTTCCATGGAGTCGATGGTTATCTCTGTATCTGTATTGGTTGTATTTACAAGGGCTTCGTTCTTGCAGTTTGCGATATTACCGTCGTTCTTGCCGGCGATTCCACCTGTGAAATGAGTTCCGCTGATAAAGCCTTCAGCCGTACAGAATCTGATGTCTCCGGAAAGCTGGTTGATACCTGCAATTCCTCCTATATAGTCCTTGCCGTTAACAACTCCCTTGAAGCTGCACTCATTTATATATCCGGCATTCTCACCGCAGAAACCACCGATAATGGTGGTATCTCCGGTAGGCATAATTGAACCTGTAACATTAAGGTTCATAACTACCGCATTCTTCTGAATGTGTGTAAAAAATCCAACGTAAGACTGGCCTGACTTGATGTTAACCTCAGAAACGGTGTGTCCCTGTCCATCAAACACTCCGCCAAAGGAAGGAATACCGGTGAAGTTCTTGCCCACAAGGCTGATGTTCTCTGTAAGTACAACCTTCTTGTTGGCAGACCAGGTATCCATCTTACATTTCTCCGCAAAGCCAAGAAGCTCATCTGCTGTTCCGATCTTTATCTCTTCCATGGCCACGGGAATAAAGCTTGAAAGCTCATCTTCGATATCGGCATCAACGTCTACTGCATCCTCTTTTTCTTTTTCCTGGGTACCTGTTGTAACGTCCTCAGGAAGAGATCCGGCTTCCTGAGATACTCCGTTCTCATTCTCGGCAAAAGAAACTACTGCTGAAGTTGTAAATACCATAGCCGCAAGAAGGGCTGCAATTATCCTCTTTTTCATATTACACGCCCTCCTCTTCCAAAACCGGCGTTGTTGTATTATCTTCATCCTCAAGCATCTGAACGTCACCGTTCTCTATATAAGCACTTACGTTACCGCGAACCACAGCATGAACCACACCGTTTACGGTTCCGTCAATCTTACCACGGACAACGCCGTCAATTCTCATGGCGCCTGAAAGCTGCTTGGTCTGCAAAGGCATGTTCATAACAAAGGCTGTAAGTTCGATAACCTTATCACCAACCAGAAGGATCTGAGGAAGAACGAACATGGTAACAATGATGGAAATGATTGTTCCTCGTCCAAGAGCCTTTCCGATTCCATAGATAGCACAGTCGGAAGTCATCTTACCGATAAGAGTTCCCGCAACCGCCAGCATTGTACCGGAGGTAATGATCGTAGGGAAGGAAAGATTCATGGTATCGATAATGGCGTCTCTTTTGCCCATCTTCTCACGAAGCTCTGTGTATCTGCCGGCGATAACGATGGCGTAGTCGATGTTGGCACCCATCTGAATGGAACTTACGATAAGGTAGCCAAGGAAGAACAGATTGTCCTTGCGGATTGCGGGGATTGCGAAGTTCATCCAGATACATCCCTGAATAACCGCGATCAGCAGCACAGGCATACCTGCGGATTTGAAGGTGAAAAGAAGTACCACCAGAACCGCCAGGATGGAGATGATGCCTGTAACCTTGTTATCCCTGCTGAAGCACTTCTCAAGATCGTACTGGCTCACTGATTCGCCAACCACATAAACCTTGCCCTCTTCGTAGTGCTTCTCTCCTATGCTACGCATAGTATCGATGAATGCAAAGGTCTCGGGAGATTCCTCGGGAAGATTGAGATAAACCAGAATTCTGGAGTAGTCCTCGCCTCTAAGCTGATTCTTGGCAAAGGTCATCATCTTATTGGCATCTTCCAGCTTCTTCATCAGGTCATCGTTGAGGGTTACATATCCCTCTTTTACCTCCTGATAAACAAACATGAACATGTCGATGAGGGGAACCTTATAGTTTACAAGGCCGTTGATAGCCTTGGCATAATCTTCGTCGTTAACTGCGTAGGCTGCATAAACCAGCTCCGCAATTTCATAATCTATATCCAGGAGTTCGGAGAACTGACGGGGTGAAAGTTTGTCTGTAAGTGTATATCCGCCAAGGGCCTCGGTATTGGCAAGACCTGTAATGGAGCTCACTTCGTCTCTGGCAAGAAGATCTTCTATAAGAAGCTTCTCTTCTTCATAGTCTCCCGAAGGGAACACAAGAGCCACGAAGTTGTCTGACTTGAAGTTCGCCTTCTGCATATTCTGGGCTGCCTGAACCTCATTGGTAAGAGGCGGTGTGATCTTGGAATAGCCGAAAACGTAAGGTGTCCTTGCCTGAATGAAATAAGCGGCTATAATGACCACAACAAACAGCGGAGCCACAATAAATCTTGATGCATATGCAAATTTACCAACAAAAGGAATCTTGGGAATGAAATTCTTGTGCTGGGTCTTCTCCATGAGAGGTGCGAACACCATGATGATACCCGGCATAAGAAGGAATACTGAAAGAAGGCTTAAGACGATGGACTTCATAAGAATGATACCCATGTCCTTGCCGATTCCAAACTGCATGAACAGCATTGCGAAAAGACCGCCCATGGTAGTCAGTGAACTTCCGGAAATTTCCGGAATGGATTTGGAAAGAGCCAGAATGGTCGCTTCTCTGTAAGGAAGCTCTGCGTGTTCCTCTTTGTATCTGTTAAGGAAGATAACTGCGTAGTCTACCGACAGTGCCAGCTGCAATACGATGGTCACGGAGTCAGAGACAAAAGAGATAGTGCCCATTAGGAAGTTGGTTCCCATCTGTACAAGAGCTGCCGATCCGAATGTCAGCAAAAGAACCGGAACCTCCGCGTAAGCCTGTGATGTTAAAAGAAGCACAAATACTACGATAAATACTACAAGAATTGAGATGATGCTCATCTCGTGATCGATGAGCTTGGACTGGGGATCTCCCAGTGTAGATGAAAGGTAAGCATCATATGGTTCGAAATATGCGGTTACCTGATCAAGAAGTGCCAGACACTCCTCTTCATCCTCATCGTAATCAAAGGTGATGTCAAACAGAGCGGATCCGTTATTGTAATGCTTGTCGGTCTCATCCACTTCTGCGACAAATACTCCGTCAATGTCTTCCAGTTCATCCTTAATAAGAAGTGCCTGGTCATAGGATATATTAGCCACCATGACCTTGACGGATCCGTATGTCATGAACTGCTCTTCCATAAGATCCAGGCCCATCCTGGTCTCTGAAGTAGCAGGAAGGTATTTGTCAAGTTTGTTCTCAACTCCTACCCAATTTCTTGAAACAGCTGAAAATATGCAGAGAATCGCATAGATCAGAAAGAACAGATTGCGCTTATCGACTATGAAAGCGCAGATTTTGAGCATAAAACTATTGCCCTTTTTTTCGTTGTCGTTCATTCCCCTTGTCCCCTCAAACTTAAAATTGACTGCCGGTCAAACACCGACACAAAAAATTATAAACTAAATTTAGCTGCATTTCCATAAAAAAATACAAGATATGGTAACAAAAATTTAATAATTTTTTTATAATTTCATCGTTATTTTTCATAATGCAAAGAAAAGCTCCCCGAGGGACGGGGAGCTCTCCTTTGATTGTGTGTGTGAGGTGAATTTCTATTATAGCAACTTAATCGGGTCCATTATTTATTATCTGTGTTTACAGATTTTCCGGCCTTCTCCTTGGCATTACGTCTTCTGTAGATCTCCTCTACAGATACGCCTGTAATAGCTGCCAGGATGAGGAGCCACCACCATGAGAAGCCCTTCTTAGCTTCTACAGGGATTGTATCAGCCTTAGCTGTATCTTCATCTTCGATAGTTGCAACTACGGTATCCTCAGCCTCAGGCTGTGTCTCCTCTACAGGAGTCTCTGCCAGTGCAACTTCCTCATCAGCGATATCTACTGTAACTTCTGCGTTGCCGGTCCCACGGCCTCTTCCGGTATTTGTTCTTCCGGCGAGAACTGCCTGTGCTCCGTCAGCTGCTGCTACATCAGCGATAGCCTGAGGTGTAACTGCTACTACTGTTCCTGCATCGTCAGCATCATCATTTGTAGACTGATCATAAGATCTGGGAATAACAACCCTGAATGATCCGCCATTGTTAAATATCCTAACTGCCTCGTCTGCGGCTGCCTGTGCTCTCTCATAGTTCTCCTGAGCCTCGGTTGCTGCGTCTACTGCATTATCGTACTGAGCTTTAGCGTTTTTATATGCTGTCTGAAGACTATCTATAGCCTCAGCGCTTACGCCCTGCTGTGTCTTGAGGTTATTAAGAGCTGCTGCCATTTCAAGAACTTTCTGGTAAGCTTTCTTAACAGCTTCAAACTTCGCATTAGCAGCCTTCTCTGCATCTACCGCCGCAAACAGAGCATTTGTTGCATCAATAGCTGCCTGTTGCTTTTCTTCTGCGTTGCTGTTAGCGTTGTTAGCCAGGGTCTGGGCCCTTGTCAGAGCATCTTGTGCGGCTTCTACGAAATCATCTGCCAGTCCCTTGAAGTATTCTGCAGACTCAAGCTCACCCTTCTTAGCAGCTGCATCTCTTGCCCAGCCATCTCTGATAGCTTCAGCTGTATCAAGTTTGCCTTTTGCAGTAATAACTTCTCCTGCCGCTTTTTCAAGCTCAGCGAGGGCTTTCTTGCGCTCATTTTTCTTTGTGTTGTACTTGCTCTGTGCTGCAATGTATCTGTCATATGCAGCATCATATGCATCGCCCTTGCTCTCTGTATTTCTTACTGCTTCTTCATATGCTTTCTTAGCAGCATTGAACTCATTCTCAGCCTTTGTCTCAGCTGCCACAGCGCTGTTGTATGCAATCTGCTTTCTGGTCTGCTCACCTACTTTGTTATTGTAGGTTGCTATCTTAGTCCGGTAATCAGAATCAGCAGCGATAAACTCGAGGTCAGCTTTTCTATGCTCTCCCTGAGCATAGATCACAGCATTAGCCTGCTTAGTCTGCTCCTTAAGGGCTTCGATCAGAGTAATATTAACATCATAGGCCTCACCCTTAATCTGATTTTCATTCTTAGCAGCTTCATTATAACGCTCGAGAGCCTCTCCAGCTTCCCGCTTCAATGTTTCAAGTGTCTTCTTAGCCTCTTCGACTTTTGCGTTAGCTTTTGTTACCTTATCATCAGCATCTTTCTTTGCATTCTGAGCTCTAGTAAGCTCACCGGATAATCTCTCTACCTCATTGATAAGATCTGTGTATGCCTTATTTAACTTCTGAAGATCTTCTCCATCTTTCTTAGCTTTCTTAGCAGCTGCATCATAAAGTTTCCATGCATCATTAGCTTCTTTTGACTCTGCACCAAATACACCGCTTAAACGCTCCCATTCACGCTTAAGTTTGTCTCTGGTATCCTCAGCCTTCTCAAGAGTCTCCTTTGCCGTTGTGTACTTTGTATTCCACTCAGACTTCTGATTCTCTGCGTTCTGAAGATTATTTTTTGCTGTCTCGAGATCCTCTTCTGCTTTTCCCTGAGCCGTTGTATACTCGGAAAGCTTGCCTGACCAGGTAGTTACATCATTTTCAGCTGCTGTAACCCTACCATTAGCCTGTGAAAGAGCTCTTTCTTTTGCTTGTTTCTCATTCTGTGCAGCTGTTATTGTGTGGTTCTTATATGCATCGTAGAAGTCTGACTCTTTGTAGAACTCTTCTGAAGAAGCAATTCTTGTTGCAGGATATTCATACTCTACATCCTTTGTAGACTCGTGGTAGTATGTCTTTACTGTTGTTGTTTCAGTCTCGGTGTGTGTGTAGGTATAGTTCCTTCCGTTCCAATCAACGTCCTTCTCATCAACAGTGATTGTCTGGCCGTTCTTTTTGTAAGAATATGTTACTTCCGTATGCTCTGTAAGATATTCCCATCCAAATCCAACGAAATGATACGGTCCCAAAAGGCCCTGTCTTACATTCTTGTTAGGAATAACATCACCATTGTCATTTGTATAATACTTATTTTCGGTCCTTGTAACATTCTCTGTATAAGGTTTCTCTACTTCCTTCTCTTCTTCTCTGTAGTACTGCTTCTTGCTGCGGTCATATGTCAGATCATCTTTATTTACGTCTGCAACATTGCCCTTCTCATCTCTCATGCAAGGAACTTGCTGGGTTCCTTTTGCCATGTAATCCTCTGTTGTTACCTCATTGATGATCAGCCAGTGAGATGAGTTCTCCTTGCCGTTATAATTTGACTTATCCTCAAGGACGTAGTTGAACTTTTTGGTTACCTCATTGCCGTTCTCATCCTTGTATGTTGCAACAATATAGTCTCCGTCCACTTTCATAGAAGTGATATTGTCAGCTTTTACGCCGGTATTACGAAGCTTGAATTCAATAAGTTTCTTGGCAAGATTATCATCGGCATTCTTGAGATCTGCTTCGGTATGGTCCTCGTCATTAAATACAGCCATTTCTTTTTGCTGTGCCGTACGGATTGCAGCAATATATTCAGCCTCTGTAAGATTATTCTGAGCTGTAGTAAGTTCTGACTGTGCTCTTATTACGCCTTCCTTTGCCTGTTCAACTGCTTGATTGGCTTTTCCGAGTTCCGTAGCTGCAGTAGTAACAGCATCTTTAGCATTCTTAAGATCATCCTCGGCCCTCTTCTTAGCTCCTGCCTTCTCTTTAACAAGTTTCTCGGCATCATCGAGCTTTTCCTTTGCAGCCTTTACAGCCTTTGAAAGATCACTGTTAGGACCACACGCTTTTACTGCTTCATCATATTCTTTCTTAGCATCATTTTTGGCTTTTTCAGCAGCATCAGCCTCACCCTTGGCTGTGTTATAAGCTTTCTCCAGATCCTCAACATCTTTAACAAGTTTCTGATATGCTTTATTTGCATCATTGTAGGCCTTCTCTGCTACGTCCCTCTTGCCTACAGCTTCATTAACTTTACCCTGTGCTATATCAACAGCTGCCTTAGCTTCAGCTGCCTTGCCCTTCAGAGTCTCAACTTCTTTTTCCAAATTTGTTATTGCAGATTCCTGGGCTGTTACCTGAGCTGCTTTTTTATTGAGTTCACCTTCAGCAGCCTTTGTTGCCTTTACAGCTATCTCAACCGCCTCTGCAGCTTCCTTCTGCGCCTTCTGGGCATCTGTTACAGCTTTATCAGCATCAGTTTTAGCATTATTAGCTTTTTCAAGAGCAGTTAAAGCTTCAGCATGCTCCCGGGTCTCTCTGTCAAGAACCTTCTTTGCTTCACTCATTGCTAACTCAGCAGATGAAACAGCGTTGTTTGCCTTTTTAAGAGCCTCCCATGCATCATCAGCATTCTTAGAAGCCTTACCATACTTAATTACAGCTGCATCATAAGCTGCCTTCTTAGTTGCCTGATCACCTAATGCTGTAAAATATGCTTTCTCTTTAGCAAGTGCATCACCATAGGCAGCATCATATTCTCTGTCAGCCTTATCCAGTTCATCATTTGCAGTATTATAGGCAGCCAGCTTCTCGTTGAAGTTATTTACAGCATCATCGTACTTACCCTGAGCCTCATTAACTCTTGCCTGAGCCTGTACTACCTGGGCCTGTGCCGCATCATACTGGCCCTGCCAGAATTCAACAGTCTCTTCCCATGCCTCTTGAACGTCCTGAGCAAACTCAAGGGTCTTCTCAGCTGCTTTAAGCTCCTTCTGAGCCTTTGCTGCAGCACCATTTGCATTATTGCGTTCACTGATAGCCTTCTGATTATTCTCTCTGGCTGTCTTAAGGTTAGCCTGAGCAACCGAAAGAGCTGCCTCTGCCTCATCGTAAGCAGCCTTTGCTGCATCGATAGCATCCTTAGCGTCGCCGGCATATACTGTTTTTCCTTCAAGATCTTCTGCATTAAGACCATACTCTTCGATGATCGCATCAAGCTTATCCTGAGCTGCCTTAACCTTGTTAGTTGCCTCTGTATAAGCATTTCTTGCATCTGTAAGAGCCTTCTCAGCTGCATCAGCATCAGCCTTTGCATTTTCAACTGCCTTATCAGCAGCCTCAACCTGAGCCTGAGCTTCTACCACATCGTCGTTAGCCTTATCAACATTCTGCTTAGCCTGAACTCTTGCCTGATTTGCAGCTTCATAGGTTGAATAAACAGTTTCTGCAGCAGCCTTTACACTGCCAGCTGCCTTTTCTGCATCGTCAGCTGCCTCGCCGGCCTTCTTTGATGCATCTGCAGCATCCTCTGCCTCTGTCTTAGCTGCTTCTGCAAAGGTCTCTGCATAATTAACAGCATCCTCGCTAACTGTCTCTTCATATTCCTCAACAGCAGCTGTTGCCTGTCTATTTACATTATCAAGATTCTTTACATTGTTACCAATATTGTCGATAGCCTCTGATGCCTCGCCAAGTTTCTGGTCAATGACATTTTCATCGGCCTCAATCTGAGCATTCTCAGAAACGGGATTCTGAACATCTGCCTGCGCATTCTCAATAGCAGGAGTCTCTGCCTGAGTAGTCTCTTCCTTGCCTGTCTCGATTGCTTTCTCTACTTCAACCTTAGCTTCAACTACTTCCTTTGATACTTCTACATTCATGGGAGCTGCTACCTGTGCAGGAGCAACCTCTGTAGGAGCAGCAACAGGCTCTGATGCGCCATCTTCTGATGCAGCAACACCTTCATTAGCCAGAGCTGTTACGGGCTGGAGCATCATGCTTGCACTGATTCCAATGGAAAGCGCCTTGATTATCTGTCTGTCAATTGTTTTTCTCTTCATAAATTTTCCCTCTCACACACATTTTGACTCGATTTTTGGGTTACTGTTTAGATCGCTTCTTCCGATCCGATATGATCGAACAAATACTGCAGAACATCGTTGGTAAACTTCTTGGAGCAGAATGCTACTGTTCTGTTCTCGCCGTCTTCATCTTCTCTGATGCAGTCAGCGTACATGATCAATGTCTCTGCAACTACGATGACATCTTTTCCTACGAGAGAAGGCGTATCACCATTTACTGTGATTGCGATTCCCAGGGGGCTGATGTTCTTAACCTGTCCGTAGTACTTCTCCTGTGTATTTCTGTCTACGATCACACTGTTTGCACTGAAATCCACTCTGTTGATTTTTCTGCGTTCTTCCATTTTTGTTTTCACCTCTCCAATCTTTTGCAAAATTAAAGAGCCTTAACCAATGCGTACTTAATTTAGTTTCAGTGCACATATTAAGGCTCAATGTTACGGGCGTTCCTTAATACCAATATGGATTATACAGGAACGCTCATCATAAAAGCAATCATATTTTACTTTTTTAATGTAATTTATGATTATTTTATATGATATGATTTATTAAGTTTGTGATCCGGTGAAAATAAATTAGATATCAGTTCTTGAAACTGTGTACCGGTGCGGGGATTCGTCCTCCTCTGTTAACAAATTCATCGCATGAAAACTTATTGACAGGCATGATAGGTGCATATCCTAAAAGGCCTCCGAACTCAACTGTTTCGCCAACTCCCTTTCCAATGACAGGGATAAGGCGCACTGCTGTGGTCTTCTGGTTGATCATACCGATGGCCATCTCATCTGCTATGATACCGGCAATGGTGGTATCCTTTGTGTCTCCGGGAATCGCGATCATATCAAGTCCCACGGAGCATACGCAGGTCATTGCTTCCAGCTTCTCCAGGGTAAGAGCTCCTGCCTCAACGGCATTGATCATTCCCTGATCCTCACTTACGGGGATAAAGGCACCTGAAAGTCCTCCCACATAGGATGAGGCCATGACACCGCCTTTTTTGACCTGATCATTCAAAAGAGCCAGCGCTGCCGTTGTACCCGGTGCTCCCGGATGTTCTACGCCGATCTCATGAAGGATGTCGGCTACGCTGTCACCGATGGCAGGCGTAGGAGCCAGTGAAAGGTCAATGATTCCAAAGGGAACATCAAGTCTTCTTGAAGCTTCCTGAGCCACAAGCTGGCCAACTCTGGTTACCTTAAATGCAGTCTTCTTGATGGTCTCGCAAAGAACCTCAAAGTTCTCGCCTCTTACCTTCTCAAGAGCGGTCTTAACTACCCCGGGGCCGCTTACTCCGACATTTATGATCTTGTCAGCCTCGGTAACTCCGTGGAAAGCACCTGCCATAAAGGGGTTGTCATCGGGGGCATTACAGAATATAACAAGCTTTGCACATCCAAGGGAATCCGATTCCTTAGTGGCATTAGCTGTTTCTTTTACAATGGTGCCCATAAGCCTTACGGCATCCATATTGATACCGGTCTTGGTGGAGCCTACATTTACGGAAGAACAAACAACATCTGTGTTTGCCAGAGCCATGGGAATGGACTCTATAAGGAGTCTGTCGGCAGTGGTCATTCCCTTGCTCACAAGAGCTGAATATCCTCCGATGAAGTTTACCCCAACCTTCTTGGCAACTTCATCAAGAGTTTCCGCAATCCTGACAAAATCCTCGGGAGTCTTGCAGGCTGCGCCGCCAACTAAGGCTATCGGAGTTACGGATATTCTCTTATTTACAATGGGAACCCCAAACTCCCTTGCGATCTGGTCTCCGGTCTTCACCAGGTCTTTTGCCGTGTCATAAATCTTGTTGTAAATATTGTCACAGACCTTATCCAGGTCCTCATCTATACAGTCAAGAAGGCTGATGCCCAGAGTAATGGTCCTGACATCCAGGTTCTCCTTCTCGATCATCTCATTGGTTTCAACTACCTCATGTATGTTGATCATGTCTACCTCTCCTATCAGATTCTGTGCATGGAATCAAAGATCTCTTCGCGCTGGCACTTGATAACTACTCCGATGTCCTTGCCAAGAGCCTCAAGATCGTCGGCAACAGTGTTGAACTCCTTGTCTGTGCCTGACATGTCTACGATCATCATCATGTTGAAATAGCCGCTTACGATGGTTTGGGAGATGTCGAGAATGTTGATGTGAGATTCTGCCAGGTAAGTACATACCTTGGCGATAATACCTACTGTGTCTTTTCCTACTACTGTGATGATAGTCTTATTCATACTTCCTCCTCGATAAATCAATACTTTATATAAAATAACATAATACCTGTGTTTGTGTCATTGCTCAGTTTATAACTTTGCAATATCTTTTTCTCTCATGTTGTAATCTGTGTCCTCATCGATCATAGCGAGCATTATGTCTGCAAAGACAGGATCAAACTGCGTGCCTCTGCCCTTTACGACTTCCGCTCTGACCACATCCTGGCTTAAGGGATCGCGGTAGCTTCTTTTGCTGGACATGGCGTCATAGGCATCCGCAACAGCTATCATGCGGGCCTGCTCCGGAATGTCTTTTCCCGAAAGGCCATCGGGATATTCCTTTCCGTCATACCTTTCGTGATGATACCTGGCACCGGTGACCAGTTCAGGCATATCCTTGACCGCTGAAAGTATCTTGGCCCCCATTTCAGGATGGGCCTTCATAACGGCATATTCCTCGTCGGTAAGCTTGCCGGGCTTGTTGATAATGGCATCGGGAATACCTATTTTGCCTACATCGTGAAGCAGCCCCATCATGTAAATCTTGCTCTGGGCTTCCGGGTCATAGCCAAAACGTCTGGCGATCTCCCTGGAATATTCCGCAACTCTTCCGGAATGACCGTTTGTGTAGGTATCCTTGGCATCGATGGTCTCAGCAAGGGTTTTCACGATCTGAAGGGAAAGCCGCTGGTTCTCCATGGTCTTGCGGTATACCTCTGCGGTAAGATCATTCTGAAGCCTTACAAGCTGGATAGAATGTATCACCCTCAAAGTCAGAACCTTAGGAACAAAGGGTTTCTTGATAAAGTCCATGGCTCCAAGCTCAAGACCTTTTGTCTCTATTTCAGCTCTTTCTTCGCCTGTAAGGAATATCACGGGCGTACTTTGCTTTCCCAGCTCTTTTTCCAGAGCACGGAGTTTCGTAATGGTTTCCAGACCATCCATTTCAGGCATCAGAATGTCAAGGAGGATCATGTCCGGTTCCCCGATTCTCATATAATCAAGGAGAGCTTTGCCGGAATTCAGCATTATCACACGGATATCTTCCTGGGACAATATTCTGCTGACCAATCTTAAGATAACGCTCTCATCATCAACAACCGCAACAGTATATTCCATGCTCTATCCCTCCTGTAAAAAAGAGAAAGCCCTCCGTCTTAGATATTGTACCACCTGAAATGGCACATATCATACCGGAAGGCTCATATACATCAGAACTCCAAAACAGGCGACATATTGGATCTATCTGCCACCATAATGCGAAAATCATTTCCGTGATAGGGAGTATCCCCAAGCTCAATGCCAACCCGAACGGTCTCATAAGCCAGTTCGGGCATATTGTTCTCTTTAGACAGATGGCCGAGGAAGATTCCCTCCATGCCATCATGCAAAAGCCTGCAGAGCAGCTCGCTGCTCTTGTCATTGCTAAGATGTCCCCTGTCACTTAGGATCCTGCTCTTAAGGTAATAAGGGTAAGGACCTGTCTGAAGCATCCTGATATCGTGATTGGCCTCCAGCAAAAGTGCGTCACACCCGGTGAGGGCATCAACTGTATATTCATCATAGCAGCCAAGGTCAGTTGCCACTCCAACCTTCCTTCCGCCGCAAAAGATACGATAACCGCAGGGCTCGTAGGCATCATGGGAAATCCTCATGGGATTGACGGTAAGATCACCCACCATAACTTCCTTGTCTGCAACTACTCTTACAAACTCAGCTCCGGCGATCTCTCCTTTTTTGTCACTCTCTCTGATACCTTCAATGGTGCCGGCGGTGGCGTAAACGGGAATATCGTATTTCTTGAGAATAGTCCTGATGGCAGCGATGTGATCCGAATGCTCATGGGTCACGAAAATAGCGCTGATGTCGTCAAAAGACAGATCAAGCTGGTTAAGTCCCTCTTCTATTCTCTTCTTGCTGATCCCCACATCCACAAGAATATGGGTGTTATCACTTCCGATGTAGGTACAGTTCCCGCTGCTCCCACTGGCAATACTGGTAAAACGCATTAAAACAAATCTCCCAAAAAACTTTTTACTTCCAATATACTTCGATCTTGTCTCCCTCATGGATGGGCTGCATGTAATCAGGTGTTGAGCCGTTAAGGGTGGTGACAATGGACCTTCCGTTAGGCTTTGAAAGGTCAAAGTCGATGGCATCGAAGATATCTACAAATATGTAGTCTGCCTTACCGTGAAGGGTTATGGCAGAGTTATTTACTATAATATGAAGGTCGTGAGCCAGGATATTTTTAACTTCGTTTGCATCCTCCGGGGCCTCGGACTTCTCATAGGTTCCATCATCATCGGGAAGATCTGAGAAGCTAAGCTGTCCGCTTGCATCCGAGTGAAGTCTCTTCTCGTAATCCATATTCTCATAGGCTTCCTCATTGGCCTGGCTGATAGCTACTTCATCAGCGCTGGGGAAGTCCTTGTAGTAATCCATGATGGCTTCTTCCTGAGACTTGAACTCAACCTTGAAGTTCTCGTAAACAGGAGTATTGGCATCGCCCCTCTCGTTGTTGACGATGATCACTGTATCTTCCGTGAGCTCAATATCCATAAGTTCTGCGATCTGAGCTGCAGTGTTGTAGTCAAGGATCTTAACTTCATCACCGGGCTTGATGCTGTAGTAGCCGGTCTGTGCCTCACCGTTGACGGTGGCATACCTTGAGGCCTCAACATTCTTGCCGTTTACATTTACGCTGAACCTGGTCTTAAACTCAGGGATATTCTCAACTATAGCCTTACCGGGGTCACCTGCTGTTGAAGGAGTAACCTCAATGATATCGTTGGCGTGGATCTTGCTGTGAATGTCTGCGGGCTTGCCGTTAAGGGAAATAACCGCAGCTTCACCGGGTTCGCCTCTGGCCACTTTTTCTTTTCCGTTAACGGTGTACCTGAGCTCTTCACCTCTCTTCGGGAAAAGATCCTCATTAGGGAAGGAAGCCTGCATGGCAGCATCCACGATCTGAAGCTTGCCGTTGTCGTAGATCTTGGTCTGGGCTCCGTTGAAGGATACAAAGATAAAGTTGTTGGCCTCCTCGTAGTAGCTGATGCAGATACCAAGAGGTGTAACGAGAAGTGAATCCCTCTCGATGCCGTCGTTGTTGAGGAAGGTGATGTTCTTCATGACCTCCTCGCCCCTCAAAGCAACACGCTCCTCAGGGATATCCATATCTCTTGCGATGGCCTTGGTATAACCGGGCACACATCCGCCTCCGCCTACTACAAATACAGCGCTGACGGGCTTGTCGCCGTTGAGTTTTTTGATCTCAGTGGTTGCCTTAAGAGCCATCTCCTCAACCTTGGGCTTGATGATCCTGGCAATCTCTTTAGCTGTGATGGTCTTCTTAAGACCCATGATGTCTGTATATTCAACCTTGTCGTTGTGGCTTGCGCTGATCTTGATCTCATCTGCTGCATTAAAGTCCACAAGGCAGTGCTGGGCAATGATCTCTGTTATATCGTCTCCGGCGATTGGAAGCATTCCGTAGGCTGTGATGGAGCCGTCGTCTGTTATGCAGATATCGGAGGTTCCGGCACCTACATCCACAAGAGCAAGGTTCAGCATTCTGAATCTGTCGGGGATTGCAACCATCATAGCGGCTATAGGCTCGAGAGTCAGGTTTGCAACCTTAAGGTCCGCTCTCTCACAGGCCTTGTAAAGACCGTCAACGCAGTCATCGGGAAGGAAGGTTGCGATAAGCTCAACGCTTACCTTGCCTGCATTGTGGCCCTCCAGGTTAGCAATCTGATATCCGTCCAGATAATAATGCATTACGGAATATCCTACCAGATAAAACTTAAGGTCTGAAGTGTTATTTGCAAGGAACTCGGCATAGGCCTTCTCAACCGCGCCGGAATCCAGGTTGTAGATATCCTCATCTGTGATCTCGTGTCCGTCGGGATACTCATAGTCATAGGTTGTGCGAACGGTTCTGAGCACACGACCGGCCGCAGCGATGCAAACATCAGTCAGATGAATATCTGTCTGCTGCTCCAGTTTCTCCTTGACCTTTCTTACGGTCCCGCCAACCTTGCCGATATCATGGATCTGTCCGTCAAGCATTGCTCTGGTCTCGTGCTTCTCCACTGCCTGAGCGATAACATTGAACTGGCCGTCATTCATGTAACCCACGGTACCAACAACGCTTCTGGTTCCGATATCAAGACCGAATACCACTTTCTGATCTGACTGCTCTAAACTTGCCATCTCATTTTCTCCAATCCCCAAGTTTTTGATCTATCATAGCGGCTGTGACCTCAAAGTCCACGCCGTTATCTATCACAAAATCCGCATGCTTCCTGAATTCCTCATCAGAAAGCTGACTTGACATGATGCTGTCTGTCTTCTCATCAGAATATCCGCGGGAGTCCTTAAGTCTCTGCCGTCTTACGGCTTCATCCGCGTACACATACCACAGCTCATCTACAATGCGGTCATATCCGTTCTCTATAAGAAGCGCGGCCTCTACGAAAACGAAGTCCAACACGCCTCTGTCCCGCTCTTCATCTATTATATTAATAATAAATGTATTTACCGCAGGATGCAAAATGTTATTGACCTTCTCCAGCAGATTATTGTCGGCAAAGATCGCTTTTGCCATTTTCGCCTTGTCAATCTCCAGGTCGTCCCCCAGTATCTCTTTTCCCAGGAGATTCACCAGCTCGTCATAAGCCGGATACCCTCTCTTCTTGATGTCATTAGCCACCTGATCGGAAAAGATAATGCGGCAATTGCAGTGTTCTTCCAAATAGCCAAGGACTCTGCTCTTTCCTGCACCAACCCCTCCGGTGACGCCGACGATATTTGTCTTTCCTTTTACGAGCTTACTTTGCTTCATACCAGTCGCTTCCCGTGTGACAATCAACTTCCATGGGCACCGCCAAAGTTACAGCCTTCTCCATCTCATCCTTAAGAAGCTCTGTCACTTTCTCCACCTCATCGGGAGCGGTCTCGATAACCAGCTCATCGTGGATCTGCAGGATCAGTGCGGATTTCAGCTGTTCTCTCTTCATCCGGAAAAAGACATTGATCATGGCAATCTTCATTATGTCAGCCGCCGTGCCCTGAATGGGTGCGTTCATGGCAACTCTCTCGCCAAACTGCCTGAGGTTGAAGTTGCCGGATTTAAGCTCAGGGATGGGGCGTCTTCTTCCGAACATTGTAACGGAGTAGCCATTCTCCTTGGCCTCTGCGATCACTTTGTTCTGATAATCCCGAACTCCCGGATAGGTCTCAAAGTATTTCTCCATATACTCCTTAGCCTCGCCTACAGGGATGGACAGGTCCTGAGACAGGCCAAAAGAGCTGATCCCGTACACGATACCGAAGTTAACAGCCTTGGCATTTCGCCTCTGGAGAGGTGTTACCTCCTCGAAGGGTACATGGAAAACCTTGGAGGCCGTGATGGCATGAATATCGTCTCCCTCGTGATAGGCACTGATAAGTCCCTGATCCCCTGACATATGAGCCAGGATCCTGAGCTCGATCTGTGAGTAGTCTGCATCGGCAAATACGTAGCCGTCCTTAGGTACAAAAACCTTTCGGATAAGCCTTCCAAGCTCGGTTCTCATGGGTATGTTCTGAAGGTTGGGCTCTGTTGAGCTTATCCTTCCTGTTGCAGTAATTGTCTGGTTGAAGCTGGTGTGGATCCTGTTGTCCTCTTCAATAAATGCAGCCAGGCCGTCTGCGTAGGTGGACTTAAGCTTCGCCAGTCCTCTGTATTCAAGGATATCCGCAACAATGCTGTGGTCCGGAGCAAGTTTCTCCAAAACATCCGCCGCTGTGGAATATCCGGATTTGGTCTTCTTCTCTGCAGGAAGTCCCAACTTCTCGAAAAGGATCTCTCCAAGCTGCTTGGGTGAGTTGATATTGAACTCGCACCCGGCAGCCTCGTAGATTGCCTTCTCCAGCTCGCCAATCCTCACGGAGAGCTTGTCTCCGTACTCTTTAAGTGCGTCCCTGCGGGCTATGATTCCCTCTTTTTCCATTGCGAAAAGAATGTATGAAAGAGGCATCTCTATATTGTAGAAAAGTCCGGTCATGCCGGTCTTATCAAGTTTCCTGCGAATCGGCGCTGCTGCGCTTCTGCACACAAATGCTATCTTGCAGGCATAGTCTCCAACTGTCTTCTCATCGGCTTCGGAAAGAGAAGTCTTGCCAAATACGTCGGCTCTTTTCTCCAGAGGGAGCTTTAAGTACTCGGTGCTGATGTCAGACGGGCTATAGTCGTTCTTGATGGGATTTGCAATGTAGGCACCGATAAGAATGTCAAAGCATCTTGGCTTAGTCCGGTAGCTGGCATCCTCAAGGTCTGTGCCCTTGGTCCTGTCTTCTATCTCTGCAGGGGCAAAAAGCCTGTAGCTCTCCTTAATATCAAAGGTGGACAGGCTGCAGGTCTTACTGAGCCCGGTGAGCTTCTTGCCTAGATAGTCCTCGGTGATGAAATTGATGACCGGGATGTAGTAGGCGTTGTCATCAGCAAAGCAAAGGGAAAGTCCCAGAATACTGCCCTTCTTGCTCTTGTCGGGATTGTCGGTAAGAACGTAATAACCGATGTAGTTTGCGGGATCTGCCGCGCCGTATGCTTCCGCCTTCTTGAATATCTCCTCCACCTCGCTGTAATCCGAGGTGATGTTGGCTGTTATGCTGATAACCGCCGGGGCCTCAAAGCTTCCGCCCGGGGCAAAACGCGTAAGGCTCTCTTCCAGGAAAGATAAGTCCTGCTGCGAAAGAATGGTCTTATCTCCAAGGAGGTCACGAAACTTCCCGACCTGCCAGGATAGTGCCGGGGTGAGGGCGCCGGCGGGTTCTGAAGGGGCGATCTCGATGTTCTGGTATTCTCCTGTCCTCAGCAGGGACAAGATCTTGTAGAGGGCGCCGTAAATACCGCCGATGTGGTTACCTTCAGCGTCAGTAAAATCCGGGATTGAATAAAACGCATCCTGTATTAAATTCTCAAGGATAATTGTAAGTCTTCCTTCAGACATATATCTCCATTCCGATCAAAGGGGTAAGATCATAGGACAATTGCGAGTGTTAGGCAGGTCTAGGCAGATCTAGGCTGCGCTTAAAGGACTATTGTGAGCGTCAGGCAGATCAGGGGCTGCTATTAAAGTACTATGGCAAGCGTCAGGCAGATAACTGCCAGAGCAGCCACCGCGATCTCCAGAATATAACTGGTAAACACCAGGTTCCTGCGACGGCGAAGCCTTTTTCTGGCATCCTTGAGAAGATAATTCAGCTCTCCCGCAAGGTTAAAGGTATTGCCATCTTCAAGCCTCTGCATGCCGACTTTAACAAGGAACTGAATTGTCAGCTCCTCCTTGCATTCAGGACATGAGTCGATATGATCCAGGAAATCAGATAAATCCTGATTATCCAGATCATCGTCCAGAAAAAGCGGTATTAACTTGTCTGCGTCCTTACATGTCATCATGATCAGTCTACTCTTCTAGATATTGTATTTCCAAAAGGGCATTTTACATCTAATTGTACAAGATATAGAATACCACAAATGGGCTGATTCTACAACTACGGTCATCATTCACAGAAATGAATAACGAATGTGCCTATTACAAAATTTAAGCGGTAATGCGGCACATGGTGATCAGAGCGTCTGCGGTTTTATATGCCACAAATTCAAATTTTGAATGATTTAGGCTCATAAATTACATCTGCAATGTGCCGAAAACTTGGGATAAAGATATATGCAGCACAGAAAAGAGCGCAGGAACGGATTATACATGTGCCTAATACAAGACATAAGTATGTAATGCAGCACAGGGAGATCAGGACGTCTGCGTTTTTTATAAGCCGCAAATTCAATTATCGAAGGATTTAGGCTCACAAATTACATTTGCGGTGTGCCGCACTTTTACATACAAATACAATTAGGCCCACACATGGTAATCAGTTAGATCATGCGTGAGCCGAACAGCCTGTGAATAGTTACCGGCTGCCTGGAACCTGCCGGTACTGTTCGCATGGTAATTGAAAAAGAGGCCTCGCCCGGATGATCCGATCCTGATAATCTGATCAACTCCTTGGCAAAGGCCACTTTTTCAAAGGGTTAGTGAATTATGTGTAGAAGTGTATAAATCAACAGGATTATTTCTTCCTGAAGACTCTGATATAAGCAAATCCGCCTGCTGCTATTGCTGCAGCGATTGCCGCAAGGATCACAATCAGGAGGGTATTGGATCCCTGCTCGGCAGGTGCTGCTGCGAGAGGTGTTTCCTCTTCCGAAATATCTGCTGACTTCGCAGGAGTTTCCTCAGCTGCGGGCTTCTCATCATTAAGGACTACAGACTCCTCTGTCTTTGTTGCTTCCTCTGTGGTTACTGCTTCAGTCTCAGTGCTTGCTGCTGCGTTGTCTCCGGTTACTGCATCACCTGCAACTGCATCACCTGCAGCTGCATTACCTGTTGCCGCATTATCTGAAGAAGCATTTGCATTTGCGTTTGAGCCTGTGACAGTGCTCTTGCCGGAAGACTTTACGGGAGTTCTTGCCTCACCAAGAACCTGAGGTGCTGCGGTATTTGCTGATGCTAAAGCTGTACCTGCAGCTGCTGTGGAGGTATTAGCCTGGTTTACAGGTGCGCTCGCTGCGCTACTTCCACCATTGTTTGCGCCGCCATTGCCGCCGTTTCCACCACTTCCGCTTCCGCCAGCGCCATTTCCGGAAGTCCCAGGCTTAGGCACTGCCGGCTCGGGCGTATCTGTTCCGGGCTCGGGATTCGGCTTCACTTCTCCGCCTTCAGCCTCTCCCTTAACCTCATAAAGAATGATATCGTCTACATAAACATTGTGCTTCTCAGAAATTCTCTCACCTGCTACAGCTCCCATGGTCACATTGAATCTTGAAGCGATATCAGTAGGATAATTCATGGTAAAGGTATTCTCAAAGGTCTGCCACTGAGGTCCGATCTCTACAACGCCTGTTCCGCTGTAGCAGGACCAGTTGCCCTCGAACTGCTGGAGCATGTAGGAAACCTTTCTCTCAATGTCCGATCTCATCCTCAGTGAGAAGAAATATGTCTTACCCTCTTCCAGAGTTACGCCATCCTGGTTCAGCTGAACGTACCAGTCTGTGTCGCCGGTATCGTCAATTGTAATTGCAAAGGTATTGTCGTTGCCGTTCATGTTGTCAACAACGTAGGTTGCCTTAGCTCCGTCGTTGAGGTAAGGAGCAAAACCTGTCAATCCTGCATTGAAGGAACCGTTTTTGATAAGAGCAGCCTCTCCCAGGAATACGTTGTCAATGTAGTAAGTACCGGGTTTTACGAACAGAATCTCAATGTAGGATTCTTCACGGGTTTTTGAGTTTTCGACAGAAATCTTCTTTGCATATTTTCCATTTTCTCCTTTAAGTGAAGGTGTATATTCTGTTCCGGCAACATCCAGCCTTACGCCGTCTGCTGCGCCGTCTTCAGTTCTTGCATCAAAGCTGACTTCATAGGTGCCGTTTCCAAGGGGTGACAGCTGTGTCTGCTTAAGTGTTACTGTTTTGCCTTCAGGTACTTCAACCTTGAGCTCTCTTACGTTTCCTGAATTTGTAACCGAAATATTCTCAGCATCCTCATCGGAGAACTCCCAATAGCCGAGTCTTCTATCGCCCTGGTCAAAGGATCCGTTGTAGATGTAGTTGCCGTCAGGTCTAATGGTCTTTGACTTGTCCTCAGAGATCTCGTCTCCCGACTTATGTGTAAGTCTTACGTTGGAGATTGTTACAGGTGCTGTGGTGCCCCGGTTTCCTAAATTGAATTCCAGTGATCCGTTGGCGTCAGTCTTCTTTTCCATGGTAAAAGAATATGTGAATGACTGCTTCTGTGTGCCAACCGCAACGGTTGTATCCTGCATGTATCTTGTCCAGCCTCTGTCAGGACCTTCCACATCGATAACGATATTTCTGTCCTCGGTTGATACTGCATCAAATGTGAGCTCATACTCCCATCCCTTGTACATGGGGATGTTCTCCTGCTTGAGCTGAACGCTGTGATTCTGTCCGCCTACAACAGAAGGCGTGATTGTTATCGCATTGTCTTTTACCTCGTAAGTAGTACCGGCGGCATCACTCTCAAGGTGAAGCTTCCAGTTATCGGGATCAGCCCCTGCCGCTCCGTCAAAAGAGATATCTTCTGCAAAGTCACCGTTTACTACAAAATTGCCTGTAGCATCGGCCTCTCTGAACTTTACTTCGCTCTTCTCAGGCTTCTTAGCCTCTTTTTCAAGTCTTGCATATTCTTCAGCAGACTTCTGATAAACCTTTACATAGTCGATCTCATATGCTTTGTCATTCATCTGCGCATATTCAGCCTCCCCCGGATATCCTACCCAGCTTCCGCCTACTGCAAGGTTAAGGATGATATAGAAGTTCTGGTCAAAAGGTGCGGGATATGTGATCTGGTTGTCATCATCGGTTCCCGTGTACCAGTCATCTGTTGAATAAACTTCTTCTCCGTCAACGTACCAGGTTATCTTGCCGGGATCCCAGTCAATGGTGAATACATGGTACTCATCAGAGAAGCTGTTGCCTCCGAGAACCTTGGAGCCCTGATTTTCCTTATGTCCTGTGTCTGCACTGTAACCATAATGGATTGTGTGATAGGACTTTCCTGTATCCTGTCCCATTACCTCCATGATGTCGATCTCGCCGCACTTAGGCCACTGGCCGTAAAGGCCTTCGTCCGTTGCCATGAGCCAGAACGCGGGAAGATATCCCTTTCCTGCAGGCACCTTGGCTCTTGCTTCGAAACGGCCATAGGTAAAGTCGTGCTTGTTCTGGGTTGTAATACGGCCTGAAGTGATCTCACTCTGTCCGGCGCCGCCGCTTGCCTGGGAGCCCTTAATAAGGCTCTGTCCGCCACCGCCATACCACTTGTATGAAGGTACGCTCATGAAGTTGATTTCAACGTACTTATCAACATTTGAAGATGCTGTCATTGAGAATCTATAGGTGTGGCCCTGCTCCAGCTTAATTCCGTTCTGATTGAGCTGTACATGCCAGTTCTCATTGCCGCAATTGTTTATGGTAATATTTGCTTCGCCGTCAAAAGAGCATGTGCCCTCGCCGGGTGCATTGAATCCGCAGTACCAGCCATCTCCGCCGTTAAATCCGGGATTTGTCAGCATCTCATCTGAAAGGTGCTCCTCGATTGATCCAGTCAGTGCTCCGTCATCGCCTTCAGCACCTGTAAATTCAGGAGTTACAACTACAGTCTCCGTGGATACTGCAGGATCGGCAGTTTCTTCTGTTTCTTCTGTTTCTTCTGCTTCATCCGTTTTCGCAGTCTCGTCTTCTGCTGCAGCATCAGAGGTGTCATCTGCCTTATCCTCTACTACGCTGCCTGTAACTGCAGTATCGCTGCTTTCCTCTTCATTGGTCTCATCAGCTGTATCGCTCTCAGCTGCCTTAGCATCTTCTTCATCCTCAGTTTCATCCTCAGCTGCGACTTTCTCTTCCGCTAAAAGAGCAGTCTTTTTTACCTCAGCTGCCTTTGAAGAATCTTCCGTAACTGCCAGCACTTCCTTAAGAGAAGCGTCCTTTATCACTACATTGGTAGGTGTGGGAGCATCAGCAATTCCGCTGATCTTTCCCATGTTGATCTGAAGTGCGATGTCCTCGGTGACTTCATCCCATACCGTAAATTCAAAAGAAATATATGTGTCCTGTGCCTGCTCGCTTACCGCTTCCTCTGAGCCTGCCTCGTAATGGGGCTTGATATAGAGGCTTCCGTCCTTCACCTCAATGTTGCCCTCGTCAAGAGACGTGTACCTTTGAAGCTCATTGTTAACCCAGCCGGGCTCGTGGGTCTCCACATTCCAGTCGGAAGTGTTAAGACTGTTACCGTCGAA
Organism: Butyrivibrio sp. FCS014; assembly: GCF_000526935.1. Taxonomy (GTDB): domain Bacteria; phylum Bacillota; class Clostridia; order Lachnospirales; family Lachnospiraceae; genus Butyrivibrio. Next base: position 180,716 of record NZ_JAHA01000019.1, read on the forward strand.
GTTGTCCTCCCAGACCAGTGAATAACCGTCATCTTCTGCGGCAACGGAAGTGCTTCCCGCAAATGCATTTCCACTGAGGGTGGTCACTGCAAGAGCTGCAGCCAGAAGACCAACAACTGTTTTCCTGAAATAAACCTTTCTCATAAATCCTCTCCTTGAAACAAAGCATTTATAAATAATTTATAAACAGATATTAAACGTTTAAGTTGATTTTCTATACAAAAAAAGAGCCAAAAATAACATTTTCATGACATATAATGATATAATCATCACAAGAAAATATTATTTTCGCTCATTCCATAAGCGACGCAGCTACAGCCGCCCGATGCGGCCGCCCTTTCACTACGAAAGCAGGATCACGACCATGAAAACAGGAAACGACTGGGTAAAGGTAGAATTCCTAAGCCCCGAATCAGATATGATACACCGCCCACAGACCGACGAGCTTCTCTTCTACAGACAGGTAGCTTCCGGGGATGTGGAGGCAATCACGGAGAACTGCAGACAGCACAGATTCCTGGACAAGGAAGGTGTAGGTACCCTCTCCAAGGATCCCGTGCTCAATCTTAAATATCATTTTGTTGTTACCGCCGCCCTGGTCTCCAGAATATGCACCGAGAACGGCATGGAGATGGAGCAGTCCTTCAGGCTCAGCGACTACTATATAGGTAAGCTTGACTTCGCAAGTAACGAGGAAGAAATCGAGAAGTGGCATAACAAGATGGTCCTTGATTACACCAGGCGCATGCAGCTTCTTAAGCAGAGTTCCTCCCTCTCCCGCCCGGTTTCCGAGTGCATGAACTACATCTATGCCCACATCAAGGACAGGGTCACCATTGACGATCTTGCTGCAGTCACAGGCAATTCGCCCAGCTATATCTCAAGGCTCTTTAAGAGCGAGGTGGGCGTTCCCGTCAGCGACTACATAAGAAAGGTCAAGCTGGACAAAGCCAAGAATCTACTTCGCTTCTCTGACTTCACCCTTGTAGAGATCGCCCAATATCTGTCCTTTTCCTCCCAGAGTCACTTCATCAAACTCTTTAAGGAAGAGACAAAAATGACACCAAAAAAGTACCGCAGTATGTACTACGGTACTCATTGGAAAGGTTCTGATGATGATTTTACAGGCGATCAGCTGATGTGACCGTCAAAAACAACTGCCATGGAAACCTTGTCTCCACGTATTGATATTGTTACATCTTTGGCCAGGTTGGCAATGATGGACTTCTCCAGCTCATCCTTGGCCTCCTGAACAAATTCTGTGTCATCACTCTTATTGACTTCTGCAATGTAATCGCTCATTCTCCACACATCTTCCGGAGTTGAATTCATGGAATCGGCGGATGTAAATCCAAAAAATGAGTAACGTGACAGCATAGCCTCTCTCTCATCCATCGGTAAAAGAGCCAGCTCAAAAGCCTCTCTTATCTTGCCGATAACACCCTTTGCTGCGGCGTTCTCCTTGGTGGAGGACAGTTCCATAAGCTCCTGTCTCTTCTTGGCAAACATGATAGTCTCTGTATCAAGATGAAGAGTAAAGATATTGCTCTCATTCTCAATCCAGTACTCTGCCTCCATCTCACCTGTAATGGATCTGAACAGGTTCATAAGTTCCTCGGCCACAAGACGGATGCGAAGATGTGCCTTCTTGGGAAGGTTTCCTGCGTACTGCTCCGTGAAATCCAGTGCCTTTTTTGTAAAATCCTGATTGGTCCCGATGACCATTATATCTGACTTCATAAGCATAAGCTCCTTTCGGACGTTTTAATTAATTATATGCTTATTTATGATCGCATTTCAATGTTCATGTTCCAACTCGGCAGTTTTTCTCTGGACAAGTTCAGCAGAGATTTCTTTTAACTTCTCATCATTTAAGATGTATTTCTTTTTGAACCAGAAAATAGCAAATACAAGTCCGATGATGGGGATGATAGTCATGGTCATTCTAAGCCCCATCTTCTGGGATGCTGCAACACCCAGGGAATAGTCAACGGCTGTTGCACCCTCTTCTGTGTCGTTAGAAAGAGCCAGAATCTGAAGCGCAAGAGCTGCGATAAGTGCGGAAATACCTGAAGCAAGCTTTACAACGAAGGTCTGCATTGAGAATATTACCGACTCATCTCTTCTGTAGTTCTTGAGTTCACCGTAATCAACGGTGTTTGCAAGGAATACTGTTGTGATAACCGCAAGCATTCCGTTGGCTGCAAAGATAAAGAAGCCGGGAACAAACAGAAGGAAAACATTGCTCATGGATGTGGATGCAAGAACAAGAAGTGAAATGTATCCGGCAATGGCCATTCCCATGCTTATAAAGTAGATCTTGATCGATGTAAAGAATCTTCTGAGGAAAGGATACAGGATCATCATGGAAAGGATCTGTATTCCGCCGCCGAAGGTTGAGAACAGTGTGTAGTCGCCCTTCCAGCCTGTTCCGCCAAAGTCATACTTAAAGAAGTAGATAACCAGGTTTGATGTGATATAGATCGAGCAGTTTACCACAACGATGGCTACAACAACCGCCATTGCCTGATCGTTCTGAAGAAGCGCCTTGAACATCTCTCCGATTGAAGCTGTCTTCATCTCAACTGTGGACTTCTCTTTAACATTGATGCAGCAGATAACTGTAAATATAACAAAGAGAATGGCTACGATGATTGCAAAATATGAGAAACCGATTCTCTCAACTTCCCTGTCTGAAATTCCGGCTCCGCCGAACATGTGGCCCAGAGCTGAAACAGAGATAACTGTTACGATGGTGATAAGAGCAGAGCCTACACCTGCGCAGGAACGGGCAAGGGTTGTGAGGCCTTCACGCTCTTTGCCGCCCTCTGTGAAAGCAGGGATCATTGACCAGTAAGGGATGTCCATCATTGTGTAGGTTACGCCCCAAAGGATATAGGTAACTGCTGCAAATGCAACCAGTCCGCCGGGTGTAAGTGACGGAGGTGCTGAGAACATAAGAGCCAGCACGATTGCATTGGTTACTGTACCGATAAGAAGCCAGGGTCTGAACTTACCCCATTTTGTCTTGGTCTTGGCAACGATAGCTCCCATGATGGGATCGTTAAAAGCATCAAATACTCTGGCAACCATAAGGATAACGCCCATTGCTGCCGCGCTAACTCCCAGAATGTCCTGGAAATAGTAAAGCACATAGGATGCGGAAAGCATGTACACCATGTCTTTTCCCACAGCACCCAGTCCGTAAGAAGCCTTTGCGGCTCCCGTAAGTTTCATCTTCTCGTCCATTATTTACCTTCCTCCTTGAGCTTTACAGCAAGCTCAACTACTTTTTTCGCCCCGTCATAAATTCCGGCTTTATTGTTATCAACTATGCATCCGCACATCTCGTTTAGAAGCTCTGTGTGCAGGAACTGCTCCAACATCTGAATGGTGTGAGGGATGTCCCTGCACTCCAGTGTTCCGTCGCCGATCTCGGCTGAGTGGATGGCGCCCCACATCTCGTGCTTGCCCACTCTCTTGATGAAGAGCTTGGGTACCGGGTAGAATGCCAATTCACTTGGCTTTGTAACCAGTACGTCGCAGCTTCTCATAAGAAGGTTCGTTGCGTATACCGCCTTGAAGATGTCTGCGTGATAGAATCCGTGGATTCCTGTAACTTCAGTAAGAGGCAAAAGAGCCTTCTCTGTAAACTGAAGTGTATCCTCCCAATTGTCCATGTGCTCTGTGGAGAGTTCCCTCATACCCGGGATCTCTTTTACCAGCTCATCCCAGACGTTTCTGTAATCTCCCACGTTCACATAAAGAGCAGCCTTGCCCTCTTTGATGTAAGGGATCAGGTGCTTTATTATCTCTGAGAAGATCTCCTTCTGAGCTCCGGCTCCGCCGATGGTCAAAAGAAATCTCATGGGCTTTCCGGTCTCTTTTCTGACCATTCTTGCCTCGCAGTCCTTATCTATATTGCTAACAAGCTCATAGTCTATGTAATGTCCTGTGTAAACCAGGCTGTCCTGAGGCATGGGCTTGCAGACATTCTTCTTGTCCATACCGTTGAGGATCCTGTAACCCATGTATGCGTTGCGGCACTGGATCGTATGAACGCTGCCCTCTGAAAGGTGAAGCGCCATAGGCCAGTTGTCGGGGATCGCATTTACAACATATTTCATTCCCGCATGGATGGCTGCCTGAGCGGGCCATACGTGGGTTGCGATAACGGGAATGTCCTTGGGAACATTTCTGTAAACGGGAGCCATAAGCTCTGCGTTCTTCTGATCTGCTGAATTATAGGTCAGAGCCCTGAAGCCCTCGTAGTTGGTGGGCTCCCAGACCAGCTTGTTGAAAATGGGATTCTTGGAAAGCCTTGATCCCAGTGAATACAGATCGTTCTGTGCACCGATGACCTTGGTGCAGGTGGTTTCCTTATAGGAATTAAGATCCATCCAGTAAGGTGTATAGCCAAGGTGCCTTGCATAGGAAGCCATGGCCATTGAAATGCGGTAGTGGCCGAAGCCCATACGGATGTTGCCGACGATGATTCCCTTATCTGTATCTATCTGTCCCTCATTTGACGGGATCTTAGAAGTTACCACTATATTTTTTACCCCGAGAAGAGGTCCGATAACTTCGTTGTCCTCTACCTTTATCTTGTAATCCACAGAAGAATCATCTCCGTACTTTTTCATGAATTTCTTCTTGGATTTAACAGCCTTGTTGTAGGCCTTTCCACTGATAACATTACCAAAAATAACCTTCGACTTATCTGTCATGATACCTTCCGTTCTGCAGACTCCGGCTGAGCCGGGCGCTTTGTGAGAATATTTCCTGTTTCTCGGAAACCATTTTCGTGTTTTTGGTTTCCATGTTTTTATAGTATCATTATCGGCATAAATCTAGCAAGAAACGCTTTTTACAATTTTCGTTTCCCGATTTTGTGCAATATTACTCATATGATGGAGACGATGGAAAGATTCCTGTTCTGACTAAGATCCACAAACTGATCTCCGACTTTAATCGTGGGCCTTGAAAGATGGTCCGGATTAACAAAAATTATATCCCCGGACTGACCGTTATTCAAAAGAACGCGGTTTGCTATGAATGTATTTACCACGTTGCTAAGGAAGGTCATGATAACATTTGGACTGTACTTATCAATTCCGTTGTCTTCAAAGTTAGCTATGATGGTAAAAGGACATACCGGTGCCCTGTAGGTCCTTGTGGCCGTAAGAGCTTCATATACGTTGGCAACCGTAACTATGGAAGCAACTTCGTCTATCTGATCATTCTTGATATGGAAGGGATATCCGCTTCCGTCTCGCATTTCATGGTGCATCAGGATACAGTTCTTTATCCTCTGATCGATGTCCATGTTCTTAACAAGATCATACCCTTTTATAACATGCTCTCTCATGGCCTTCTGCTCGTACTCTGTTAAAGCCTCAGTCTTATTGACAAGATCCGGAGGCATGAGAACCTTACCGATGTCGTGAAGAAGTCCGCCTGCCGTTGCGATCTGTATGGTCTCGGTAGGCAATCTCATCCAGGTGGCAAGTGTATTGCAGATAAGGGACACATTAAGACTGTGCATGTAAACGGCATCACTGCTGTCCCTCAGGTTATGGAGCATGTCAAAAACGCCTGCGGATCCGCCCGCTTCAACGAACAGGTGATAGACAGGCTCTGTAAGCTTATCTACATCAAGAGGTACGGACTCATTGGCAATAAGCCTGAAGGATTCCTCAAGCTTTTCAGCGTTCTCCTCAATGTGCTGTTTGAATCTGATGAAACTCTCCGTATTCTTAAGACGCTGGGAATAGGAAAGATTGGGGTCCACCTTCTCCTTCTTCTCGGTAGATGCGGCCACAGGTTTCTTCTCATTCTCAACGAAGATATTATAAAGGGAATGGGCCTTGATCTTCTCAATGCCGTTACTGTCAAGAACCGTGCCCTTTGTCAGGACCAGTCTGTCGTCAAGGGTATAGATATTCTCAGATACCACCATCCCGGGTTCCAGTTTGTTAACGGAAACTAGTTTCATTCAGGCCTCCATTCATAATGAATCATCATTTATAATTATACCATATATCGTAATGGAATTAAAAATGATATTGTGCTATCATACACGAGGAAAAAGAATGAATCAGGAGATAGTCATGTCAGATAACTTAAGTTGGAAACTGTATAAAGAGGAACACGTTATACAGGATGAATGGATAGATTTCAGAAGGAACATATACGAACTGCCCGACGGCACCAAGATTGGTCCCGTCTACAATTATTCTAAGCACAGCTTTTCTGTTGTGGTGGCTCTGGATGAGGAAGGCAGATACATCTGCGTTAAGCAGTACAGACACGGCCTTGATGAGATCACCACTGAGTTCCCTGCCGGCGGCATAGAATATAAAGAGAAAAGCGATGTCCCCTATATCACAGATAAGAACATCATCGCTACCGAAGAAGAAGCTTTTGAAACCGCCAAGCGTGAGCTTCAGGAGGAGACCGGCTATGTTTCCGAGGACTGGACACATCTTATCACCGTTCCCGCCAATGCCACTCTCTCCAACAGCAACGTGCACATCTATCTTGCAAAGGGCTGCAAGCACGTCAGCGGCCAGCATCTTGATTTTTCGGAATTTTTAAATGTGGAGCTGCTCTCCGAGGATGAGCTCAAAAACCGCATCTTTGGCGGCGACTTCAAGCAGTCCCTTCACATCCTTGCCTGGTACATGGCCAGGGAAAAGATGTAACGGCTCCGCGTATATCCTGGTCCTTGCGCATGGGCAGAGGCCGGATGTAACGGCTCCGCATCTACTTATTTCTTACCGTTATACTTAAGGCACAGCATTGTTATGTCATCGAACTGGTCCGCATCTTTAACGAATCCGTCCACATGCTTTTGAACATTGGACAGGATCTGCTGCGGGTCAGCGTCTTTATCAGAATTCAGGGCTTCAAGCAATCTCTTTTCCCCAAATAACTCATTGTTGATATTGGTAGCTTCCGTAACTCCGTCGGTATACACGAACAGCATATCTCCGGGGTTAAGCTCAAATTCATGGTCCTTGTATTTGATGCCGTCCAAAGTTGCCACCGCCGGCGAATGCCTGTAAACCACCAGCTCGTACTCTCCGCCTGCTTTCTTAAAGGCCGGGTGCTCATGTCCCGCGTTCACAGCCACGCCTTTTCCCGTGGTGATATCAAGGATTGCCAGCCATACGGTAACGAACAGCTCAGCGCTGTTGCCCTCGCATAGCTGCCTGTTAACGTTGATCAGAGCCTCGGAAGGGCTGTCTCCCGCCTGTACTCTGTTCTTGATCAGGGTCTTGGAAACCATCATGAACAGCGCAGCCGGTATGCCTTTTCCGGAAACATCAGCCATGACCAGAGCCAGATGATCCTCGTCAACCATGAAATAGTCATAGAAATCACCGCCCACTTCCTTGGCGGTATTCATGGTAGCAAAAAGGTCGAACTCCTCTCTGTCGGGCCTGTAGGGGAAGATCTTGGGAAGCATGTTCTCCTGAATCGCGGAAGCCAGAGTAAGGTCCCTGTCGGCCACGGCTCTTTCCCGCCCCTGGGTCACGTTAAGCACGCAGTACATCATAAGGATGGTGAGCATTACTGTAACGGGTGTGGGTGAAAGGCCGTAAATTCCCGTTGTTATGATACCCATTGAAGCCGGTGCTATGGCAAAAACAAAGAAGGTGTAGATCTGGAACCGCTGCAGCTGCTTACGCTCCACCACTACTGCCGTGAGGGCCGAGAACAGCGTGAACAGGGCATAGACCAAAGACACGATGTACAGAGGGCTTCTGTGATAGAATCCCATTTCGTCCACGGTGAAGTATATTCCGTTAAACAGATTAAGAACCCTTAAACCAAGGGCGATATACAGCCCCACTTTTGAGATGGTCCCAAGCTTCTTGACGATTCCCTTGTTCACCTTAAGATAAGTCATGGTGTAGAGCCAGAAGAAATAGGCCTCCATGGGAGCGCAGAAATAATAGATCGTATTGTCGATGATGTTCAGGATCCTGAGATTGGGGACGCCGTCCAGGAGCCATGCGCAGGCATCGGCAAAAAGGCCAAGATAAGCCACGTTGATGAGAGACAGCAGGTGCTTTAAATTTGCTCCCGACTTCTGCACATCAATCATACAGCAGATGTACAGAACGTATCCGATCATCATACCCACAACATCTATTCCGATGTTGATAAGATAGATGTCCACCAGGTTGTCGATTCCTCTTAGATAAACAAGAACTCCAACCACCACTACAAATATCAAATATATGGCTGAAATAATAAACGCTTCCGCTCTTCTGTGCTTGGTCAAACCTTCCATGATTCCCCGCCTCATAAGTTTAATATTATAAAAAAACTGATAACCAAAGCCTCCCCTGGTTATCAGCTGTTATATAGTGCCGGCAGTGGGACTTGAACCCACACGTGGTTACCCACAACAGATTTTGAGTCTGCATCGTCTGCCATTCCGACATGCCGGCGCGTGGCTGCAGGCGGTCACCGCATACAGCCTTATTAGTTTATCACAGGGGTGATAAATGCGTCAAATAAAAGTTATGGTTTATATGATTAGTTTTACTACATGGTTTTTAATGCGCTGCCTTTTCTGCGCTGTTTTTTATGCGTGATTTTTTACTGCATGCAATAGGATTTCAATTCTGTACAGTAAGCACTTTTTTTCATTACTGTACAGATATCAAAAGTATGATTTGTACAGTAAAAAATATAGTAATCCAGGTTGAGGTGCTCTAAATCATTACTGTAGGAAATATAAAACTGAATCTGTACAGTAAATTTAACACCAATTTACGGCATAAAATGGAAAAGTGATTTTGTACAGTTATATCTTTACTGTACAGAATAGGAAAGCAAAGCTGTACAGTAATCCCCCATTCTTGCTCCGGAGAATCTATTAAATTCCTTTATAGCAACAAACAGCAAGCGAAAATTCATTATATCTGCTTTATAATACTTGCTTTATAATACTTGCTTCATAGCATCAGCTTTAAAATGCAGCATCATCTTCACGATGCCAGCTTTACAATATAGGTCGTAATTGAGTATCCCTTTAATAACGCGGAAAAAGAGCCTTCATTAACCGCTATTTCATCGGAATCCGAAACATCACTCCAGTTCTCGCCGCTCTCCATATCCCCGCTGGTCCTGATAGCCTCAACGCTTTCTATAGGTCTCTCGAAACACCCAAGGTCAAAGTTCTTAGTGACATCATCGCCTTTGGGATTAACCGCAACGATGACCACGGTATTCTCCTTAGGGTCAAAGGCTGCCAATGTATCTTTTCCCGAACCTATAATGCAGTAGCCGGGTTTGATATATCTTGTAAACTGCCCGAAGCCGTAGTATTTTTTCCCAAGAAGAAGTTCTTTGCTGTCGTGGTCTGCTATGGCTATTCCCCAGAAGGGCTCTCCCTCTGAAAGAATGCGGTCCGCTTCCGTGCGGGTCAGGGTATCAAACTCATTGTTTGAGTCTATATGCATGTCTGCGGCGTTCCACATGATCCAGGCAGAAGGGTACATTCCGTTTACATCAGTTATGATGGCATCCGCAAAGCCAAGAGCTGCCTCCATGGCACCGGAGTTCTTTCCAAGAGAATAGGTTCCGTCAACCTCGCTCATCCACAGGTTTTTGCCTGCGTCAAGAGCGGTTTCCTTGAGCTTTTTCCGTTTGTCACCCATGTAGGAATGGGTATCTATTCTGTCGAGAGCCTCTTTTGCCTGATCCGAGAGCTTGTTAAAAGAGCTAATGGAAGTATTGATGCTGGTCTCATCCGATCCGCAGATCAGCGTATCTATGCCTTTATTCTTTAATTCCTCATCAAGGGCAACGATTATATCTGACTGGGATTTGCCGGGACTGAAGTGGCAGCCCTCCTGCTTCTCGCTAAAGGCTGTCCAGTAATTGGTAGCCGGCTCGTTCATGGGGCTTATGCTCTGAACGTCGGCAATACCGCTGTCTATAAGATGCTCCGTCACATCCGCAAGGTAACTTGCGAAGGCATGGTAGGAATCTTCCCTGAGATTATCCGTAGAGCCCTTGGGGCTTCCCGAGCTGCAGCCTGTAACCGTCATAAAATACGGCGGCGAATTAGAGAAAGCCTCAACGATAAAATCCTCTCCGTAGCTCTCCCTGGCTGCCTCAAGGACATTTAACTGATTCCCATCCGCATACCAGCTATAGTTCCAGGCATAGCCGCACTCAAAATCAGCTCTTGCATAATTCTGCTCATAGTACTCTTTGGTATTGGCCACAAGATCGATCTTCGTGACGTCAATGGCATATCCCGGCACTATGGAGTCGGATCTTTTTATATGGGCCTCGTGAAGGAAATCACTGCTTGAGGTTCCATTCGCGGTAGCTCCGTCTGTGGTGCCTGTTCCGTCTGTGGTAACTGCACCGTTTGTGGCTCCTGTCCCGTCTGCAGCTGCTCCGTCTGTTACGTTATCGCCACCGCCGATATTGTATCTTCCGATGTTAAGACCAAGACCCTTTTCCCGGTCAAAAAAGGCTTCTGCTGAAGCCTTAGTCAGCTCATCACTGTATCCTACTCTGTTGGCCCACCAGCAAAGACTTGTTCCCCATCCCTGAAATTCACCGTACCCATCGGAATCCGTGTCATTAAAGGTCTGGTGATCACTGATATCCAAAACTACTGTTTCGCCGCTCCCGGCGCTCTTATTCACATTTGAAGAAGCTCCACATCCGGTCAGTGACAGTACCAGAAGCAGAGCCACAATTTTAGCTTTCATAAATTTGATAACAATTCCTTTATTATTTTTTTCTATGCGTCGGACTTACAAGATTACGATGATTTCGACAAGGCGCTTCCGACGCATTTGTCTGATATGGTCCTTTGCGTCGGTGGTTTTTACGAAATAATGTACAGAATTCCCAAAACGCAAACGCTATCCCGACAACCAAGTGCTCAAAAAGGCTATTTATCGAAATAACGTCAAGTTTTTGTGATATTTTACCGACGCAATCATCTTGTAGAATACTTTGCGTCGGAAAGGACTCAATTCACATGCCCCTCGCCCGACATCATCCGATCTCTTCCTGATCAAACGCCCGACATCATCCGATCTTTTCCTGCTCAAACGCCCAACATCATCCGATCTCTTCCTGCTCAAGCGCCCAACATCATCCGATCTCTTCCTGCTTCCTGAAGGTGATCTGCCCATCTTCAGTCATGCTCTCGATGATGGCAAGGGAAGTAACCTCGTACCCCATCTTCCTTAGGTCATCGCCGCCGTTCTGGAAGGCCTTTTCAATGCAGATACCGATTCCGGCAATTCCGGCTCCGGCCTGATTGCAGATATCAACGAGCCCCTTCATGGCATTGCCCACTGCAATAAAGTCATCCACAAGAAGCACTATGTCGGACTTGTCCAGATAAGCCGTGGATACTGTGACATCATACTCCTTGCCGTAGGTAAAAGAGCTGATTCTGGAGACATACACATCTGACCCGATATTTAGACTCTGAGACTTCTTGGCAAATACCACCGGCACATCAAAGTTCCTGGCAACCGAGCAGGCAACTGCAATACCGGAAGCCTCTATGGTAAGGATCTTGGTGATGTTCTTGTCCTTATACTTCCAGTAGAGTTCCTCTCCCAGCCTGTCCACCAGCGATACGTCGATCTGGTGATTCAAAAAGCTGTCCACCTTCAGAATGTTTCCGGGATAAACACGACCTTCTTCAGCGATGATCTTCTCTAAAAGCTTCATAACTTCCTCCTTTGAGTCAACGGGGACGTTTCACTTTGTAAGTCCTATTGGGACTTATTTTATCAGATCCTTAACCACTTCACTTGCTATAACAAGCCCTGCCACAGACGGGACGAATGCAACACTTCCCGGTACGGAGCGCCTTGAGGAGCCGCTCTTTTCAAGCTCCGCCATCTCCTGCGCCATCATCTCGGGATCAGGCGTTAAGGGCGCCTCAGAAGAGTACACAACCTTAAGCTTCTTAACCCCTCGCTTTTTAAGCTCGCGCCTCATAACTCTTGCCAGAGGGTCTCCTTCCGTCTTATATATGTCCGTAACCTTTATCCTTGTGGGATCCAGCTTGTTGCCGGTTCCCATGGAGCTTATCACTCTTGTTCCAAGCTCCGTGCATCTCATTATGATGTCTATCTTGGCAGCCACAGTGTCTATGGCATCCACCACATAGTCGTATTTATCAAATTCAAACTCCGAGGCAGTTTCGGGAAGGTAAAAGCACTTATGAACCCTGACTTCGCACTCCGGATTTATATCCAGTATCCTGTCCTTAGCGACGTCCACTTTGGCCATTCCCACAGTGCTGTGAAGGGCTATTATCTGTCTGTTGATATTGGAAGTTGCAACCTCGTCATTGTCCACAACATCGATGCTTCCTACGCCGCTCCTTGCCAGGGCTTCTACCACATAGCTTCCAACGCCGCCAACGCCAAAAACACAGACTCTGGAACCCTTAAGTTTCTCCAGTGCCTGCGCTCCCAGTATAAGCCCGGTTCTCTTAAATTCTTCCGTCATCCATACTCCTTCAACGTGTTACATGAAGCAGTGTTCCTCGGTAAGATGCAGCCTGTTGTCGTTGACAACCGCCCCGGTGATCTCAAGGCGCACGCCCTTGGCTCCGAGTTTCCTTCTGCCTTCCAGGATAAGATGCACTTTCCTGTCCTCGGTCATGTACTCCTCAAAAACCTCATCGTATGTATCCGCCTTATCCAGAACCTTCTTAAAGTCCCCGATAAAAGCCGGAATGATTATGGCCCCTATGCTCTGTCCCTGCAGCGGACCATATACCCCAACTATCTCATGTAACAGTAATCTTCTAAGCTCCTCCATAGCTTTTTCGCTCCTGACCCCATAGTATTTTCATCAGCAGGTAACCCCTTACCGCCGATATATTCAAATCCTTACTGCTGTATTGCCTCAACGATTGCAGGAAGCAGCTGTTTCTTTCTGGAAACAACTCCGGGAAGTGAAACCGTATCTCCCTCAGCATTAAGGCCAAAGGCGCTGTTCAAGGTGTGAAGCGCCTTGCCGCCGGCGTAAACCACTCTTGATGACTCATCAATGATATTGGTGAGCATGAAGAACAGCATATCAAGGCCGTCCGCGCTGGTCACTGCCTCAAGCTCCGGCATGATCTTATCCTTGATCTCATCAAGCTCCTCTGCGCTCATGGAATTGATCTGACCGATACCTATAGTCATATCGTCTACCGTGAACTTCTTGAAATCCTGGTGAAGGATCTCTGTTGCGCTCTTTCCGCCAAGATTTGATCCCGCATGGAACATCTCCCTGGCAAAAGACTCATAGTCAACCTCTGCGATAGCTGCCAGCTCTTCACCGGCTTTTTTGTCCACTGCAGTGCAGGTAGGTGAACGGAACATCAGTGTATCGGAAAGGATAGCTGCAAGCAGAAGTCCCGCAGTAGTCTTATCCACCTCAATGCCATATTCCCTGTACATCAGATAGATGATGGTGCAGGTTGAGCCAAGGGGCTGATTCCTGAAGAATACAGGTCCCGCAGTCTCAATGGTGCGAAGTCTGTGGTGATCCACGATCTCCATGATCTCCGCCTCTTCTATTCCGTTTACAGCCTGGTTCTTCTCATTGTGGTCCACTAAGATCATGCGCTTTTTGTGGGCACCGAGGAAATTCCTTCGGCTGATCATACCGATGTAGTGATCGTTCTTGTCAAGCACAGGGAAATACCTGTGTCTCATGGATGCCATTACTTCCTGGATGTCCTCGATATAGTCGTCCATGTGGAAGCTCACCAGGTTGTCCTTCTTCATGATGTGATTGATGGGCATACTCTGGTTGATAAGCCTTGCCACCACGAAGGTGTCGTGAGGTGTAGTGATAACCTGTGTGCCGTGCTCTCGTGCCTGGCTCTGGATAGTCCTTGTAACCTCAGCGCCCTCGCAGACGATGATGCAGGAAGCACCAAGCTCGATGGCACAAAGCTGCGTCTCATATCTGTTACCAAGGATTACGATGTCGCCCTCTTCGATGACATTCTCCATCATCTCTGGGCTGGCAGCCGCAATAACAACCTTGCCGCGGTTAAGGGACTCTGTGATGTCTCCCACTATCATCTCACCGTCCAGGGTCTCCACGATGTTCCTGTAGCTGGTGCCCGCCTGGGAGAGAATGTGCGGATCGATAACATCCATATAGGTCTCAACAATATCGTTGGTGGTAACGATGCCCGACAGCTTGTCCCCGTCTGTTGCGCACAGTGTCACAACATCCGCATCTCTCATCTTGGCCCAGGCATTCTTCAGGGAAAGATCAGCCGTCACGCCGTCAAGCATTCTGATCTCCATATCCCTTACCTGCGTCCGCACATCCTTGATGTAGGCGGGAACAGCTACGTCAAAATGAGAAAGCACGAACTGTGTCTCCTCATTGAGGTGCCCCGCTCTGCAGGCAATGTAATTGCCGCCGAACACTTTATTCTTAAGATTGGCGTAGGTAATGGCCGCGCAAATGGAATCCGTATCGGGATTCTTGTGGCCGATCACGAACACCGGTCTGTTATTGGAATCATTGTTATTCATATATATCCTCCGGAAAAAGAACCTTCCTGTTTGATTTATCGTATATTACTAGTTTATAGGTATTGTGAGTCTTTGTAAACGTGCATCAAATCTCTTTTTACAAATATTCTCATCCCCACTGGCTTGTATACAGCTCATGATAGAAGCCCTTCTTTGCAAGAAGCGTATCATGGTCTCCCTGCTCGATGATATGGCCGTCCTTCATAACAAGGATAATGTCCGCCTCCCTTATTGTGGACAGTCTGTGAGCTACGATAAAGCTGGTCCTTCCCTGCATCATCCTGTTGAAAGCTTTCTGTATCCTGATCTCCGTCCTGGTATCGATGGAGGATGTAGCCTCATCCAAAATCAGCATTGGCGGAATATGCAGCATTACTCTTGTGATGCAAAGAAGCTGCTTCTGTCCCTGAGACAGATTGCCGCCGTTTTCGGTGATCAGAGTGTCATACCCCTTGGGCAGCCTCTTAATAAAGCTGTGGGCATGGGCAGCCTTGGCCGCCTCGATGATCTCTTCATCGCTAAACCCCTCTCTTCCGAGGGTTATGTTATCCCGTACCGTGCCGCTTCTAAGCCAGGTCTCCTGAAGCACCATTCCAAAGTTCGCCCTAAGGTCGCTGCGGCGAAGTTTCCTGATATCGTATCCGTCGATGCTGATGCTTCCCTTATCCGTGTCATAGAAACGCATAAGGAGGTTTATCAGCGTAGTCTTGCCGCTTCCCGTAGGTCCTACAATGGCAACTCTCTGGCCCTTCTTAATATCAAGGTTAAGGTCCTCGATGAGCTTTTTGCTCTTGTCATAGGAAAAAGATACATCGCTCACCGCAACGTCTCCTTTTGCCACAAGCTCTTTTGGCGCGCCCTCAAAATCAGGCTCCTCGGGCTGTTCCTCTATAAGCTGGAATACTCTCTCGGCGCAGGCCAGGGCGTTCTGAAGCTCCGTTACCACTCCCGATATCTCGTTAAAGGGCTTGGTGTACTGATTGGCGTAGCTAAGGAAAATGGTCAGTCCGCCGACACTCATGCCCCCTGCAATGCAGGCAAAAGCACCAAACAGCGCAACAGCCGCATAAACAATATTGTTGATGAACCTGGTGCTGGGATTGGTGAGGGACGACACAAAGGTCGCCATCACAGAGGTCTTCTCCAGCCTGTCGTTGATATCATCAAAAATCTCCAGGTTCTCATCCTCATGGGCAAATGCCTTTACCACGGAAAGATTACCGATCATCTCATCCACAAAGGCGGTCTGATCGGACCTTGCCTCGCTTTGCTCCTTGAACAGCTTAAAGGACCTGGTTGCAACAAACCTTGCCACAAGAAGAGACAGAGGTGTAAGTACAACTACCACGATGGCAATCCCGAAGTTTAAGTAGAACATGAACACCAGGGTTCCTACAATGGTCACAATACCCGTGAACAGCTGGCCAAATCCCATCAGCAGACCGTCCGCAAACATATCAACATCGGAGATGAGCCTTGAAACTATCTCTCCGGTGGGCTTGTTGTCCAGGTAATTGAAGGGCAGATTCTGGAGCCTTGAGAAGGCTTCTTCCCTCACATCCCTGACAACGCTGTATGTGATCTTATTGTTGGTCCTGTTCATCACCCACTGGCACAGAGCTATAAACATTACGATAACAGCCATTTTCAGCACGGTCGCGGTAAGAGACGCAAAGTCAACTTTACCCGTACCGGTGATCCTGTCGATGGCATTTCCCGCAAGGATAGGTACATACAGGGACAAAAGAGCCGTCACCACAGCCAGCACCATTGAAAGGGCTATAAGAAAATGATATTTTCCGGCGTACCGAAGGACTTTTTTCAGGGTGTTCTTCTTCATACCGCACCCTCCTTCCTGTACTGGGAATCATATATCTCTTTGTAGGTATCGCAGCTTTCAAGAAGCTGTTCATTGGTACCGATGCCCATTACTTTTCCGTCTTCAAGAACGATTATCTTATCGCAGTTAAGAACCGATGATGCCCTCTGGGAAACAATGAAGGTGGTGGGCGGATTGTCCATGGCCGCTATGGCTTCGCGTAGCTTTTTATCCGTCAGATAATCCAGCGCCGATGCACTGTCATCGAGGATAAGTATCTCGGGTTTCCGGACCAGTGCCCTTGCTATGGTAAGCCTCTGCTTCTGGCCGCCGGAGAAATTTTTTCCTCCCTGGGCTACCATGTGATCAAGGCCACCGGCTTTGCCCTCCACAATCTCTTTTGCCTGAGCTATCTCAAGGGCGCGGTTTATCTCATCGTCCGTGGCGTCGTTCTTGCCCCAGCGGATGTTGTCCCTTATGGTCCCATGGAAAAGAACTGCCTTCTGAGGCACTATGCCTATGCGCTCCCGAAGGTTCTCAAGGTCGTACTCTCTTATGTTCCTTCCATCCAGGATCACCTCTCCCTGTCTGGCGTCATAGAACCTGGGGATAAGGTTTATAAGAGTGGTCTTGCCGCTGCCGGTTCCGCCGATCACGCCGATCCTCTCGCCGCGTCTTACCGTAACATCAAGATCCTCAAGGGAGTCCTCGCTGTCACCTGCGTACCTCATAAATACATGGGAAAAGACAATGTGGTCGGGTGTCTTGTCAAACTCCTTAACACTGCCGTTTTCCATGGAGGACTTAAGCTCCAGCATCTCCTCTATCCTGTTTCCTGAAGCGATGGCCCTGGTCACGGTGATGATAAGGTTTGCAAACTTAATAAGTTCCACCAGGATCTGGGACATGTAGTTATAAAGAGCCACAACCTGGCCCTGGGTAAGGTCTCCTGCGTTTACTCTAAGTGCGCCTCTGTAAATGAGAAAGGCAACAGCAAGGTTAAGGATTGCATAGGTTGCGGGATTCATCAGGGCTGTGATGGTTCCCACGTGATTCTGCAAAGAAGTCAGGGAGTTGTTCTGCCCGTTAAAGTTCTCCTTCTCCTTCTCTTCAAGGCCAAAGGCTCTGATAACACGGACACCTGTGTGGTTCTCTCTTGTAAGGCCAAGGAGCTTATCAAGATGACTCTGGATCATGCCGTATCTTGGGATGCTCCAGCGCATGATAAGTCCCACCACCAAAAAGAGCAGGATTATTGTCACAAGGAAGATCAGTGCCATCCTTGTATTGATTGTAAAGGCCATGACCATGGCGCCGAATACCACGAAGGGTGAGCGAAGAAGCAGCCTTATGGTAAGGTTAACTCCCTGCTGAACCTGATTAACGTCACTGGTCATTCTGGTTATCATGGCCGAGGTTCCGATGCTGTCCATGTCTGAGTAGGAAAGCTTCTGGATGTTTTCAAAAAGTGCCCGCTTTACTTTCTTTGCAAAGCCAGCAGCTGCTCTTGCCGCAAAAAACTGTGCTGTCACGGCGCATATAAATCCAACAAGACATAAAAGCAGCAAAACAAGACACATCCTTATGACATAGCCTCTGTCTCCTCCTGCTATTCCCACATCTATCATGGATGCGATAACAAGGGGCACAAACAGCTCAAAGGATGCCTCCATAAGCTTAAACAGCGGTCCCAATATGGATTCTTTTCTGTAGTCTTTTAAGAATACAAGTAATTTCTTCATAGATTGTATCTGTAAACCTTTACGTTATATATTTCACCCTATTCACAAAAGTGTTTCTAAATGTGAATTGGTTTTTTTCTTGCGTTGGAAATGATTGGGCGCTGCGAGGCGCGGGGCATGTGAATTCTTTTAGGTTACATGGATCTTGCTTTTTCCAAACTTACGGGAAAAGACATCCCGGCATTTGCCATGAGAGCTCTCTCCGACACAAAGTATTCTACAAGATGATTGCGTCGGTAAAATATCACAAAAACTTGACGTTATATCGATAAATAGCCTGTTTGAGCACTTGTTTGTCGGGATAGCGTTTGCGTTTTGGGAATTCTGTACATTATTTCGTAAAAACCACCGACGCAAAGGTCCATATCAGACAAATGCGTCGGAAGCGCCTTGTCGAAATTATCGTAATCTTGTAAGTTCGCCGCATATATCCAATCACGCAATCTTGTAAGCCCTCAGCATATATCCGATTACGCTATCTTGTAAATCCTCATCATATATCCAATTACGCAATCTGCGAATCAGCCTATACCAGCCATGATTATTATCAACACAAATGCAAAAAGAAATTTTTTTTTCATTTTAGTAATTGATCCTGAGTCCCTTGGGATAATGGTTCTTGAGCATTCCTCCCGCAAGCTTTGCCCAGCCGATGCTGAAGCCGTCGCAGGTCACAAGGCACCAGCCCTTGCTCTTTGAAAGCTCAGGATGCTCCTCCCCGGAAATTCTGATGGATTGCCCATTCAGGAACTGCCTTATCTCAAGGCTGTCGCCGGCAAAGTCAACCGTCAGCGCAGCGTCATCCTTTTTCAGGAAAAGAGCCAGCGCATGGGAGGGTTCGAATCTGTCTTTTTTTACTGTACCAAGATGGAGCCCGGGACGCATTACCTTAAGACCCCTGATGCCCGGCATATCGGAAGGGATAAGGTAGAGCTGATCTCCGAAGGTCAGATACTCTCCCTTAAGATCCCGGTCTTTCAAGGTCTCTTTTTCAAACTCTTTGAAGATCTTTATCACATCAGATTTTGCCGCAGGATTTTTACCGCCGGGAATATAGGTTTTCTGGGCATTTTTATCTGTCTGACCATCTCTTTTAAAGACGCATAAAAAGTGCCCTTCCCCGCGAACCTTGTGGGGCCAGAGGCGAACAGAACCGCCCACCTGCTGCAGGATATCTGCGTCTCTGCTTGCGCTGCCGACGGTTTCATTATCAACGCCTGCGCTGCTAATGGCCTCACCACTAACACTTTCACCGCATCCAGTTTCCGAAGCCTCTGCGGCAAGTATATCCTCTCCTATGAATTCCGGCCGTCCGTTCTCCATGCCGCCGACAAGTTCCACCTTTTCCACCCTAAAATCCGGGTGCCTAAGAAGGAACTTCGCCACATTTATCTCATTCTCTTCCGGAGCAAAAGTGCAGGTTGAATACACCAGTCTTCCTCCCGGAAGCAGCATCTTAGCTGCGTTATCAAGGATCTCCTCCTGACGGGCCGCGCAGAGCTTCACGTTCTCAAGACTCCACTCCTCTGCGGCGTTATCGTTCTTTCGAAACATTCCTTCGCCGGAGCAGGGAGCATCCACCAGGATCTTGTCAAAGTACCCCTCAAAAACCTGCGAAAGATGCGCCGAATCCTCATTCAGGACCAGGGCATTTCCGATGCCCATTCTCTCTATGTTAAGAGAAAGAATCTTTGCTCTTCCTGCATTTATCTCGTTGGTCACAAGAAGGCCGCCGCCTTCCATCCTTGCTGCTATCTGAGTGGACTTTCCACCGGGAGCTGCGCAAAGGTCAAGGACCCTGTCCCCGGGCTTTGGATCAAGGAAATGCACCGGCGCCATGGCACTGGGCTCCTGGATATAGTAAAGCCCCGCCTCGTGATAGGGGTGCTTACCGGGAGATGCGGCTTCCGTGTAGTAAAAGCCATTCGATTCCCAAAAAACCCGGCCTTTGGAGGATATCTCTTTTTCATTGTCAGATGTACCTATTGCATTAGCAACTACCTGCGCCTGCTTTTCATCCGGAACCTTCAGCCCGTTGATGCGCAGCGCATGCACCCTCTCTTCCTCCTTATCAAAGGCGGTCAGGAACTCGTCATATTCTTTTTCCCCGAGGAGATCTTTCATCCTCTGCTCAAATTCATCAGGAAACATTTATCCTCCGCTTATAGCTTTCAAAAGGCAGAAGACCTGACGATCTTCTGCCCCATTATCACTTATCTGTTTTATGTTCTTTAATAAATTTCTTGATGCCCTTAAAGGTCTCGGGACTGATGACATGTTCAATCCTGCAGGCATCGTTCTCTGCAGTTTCGGCATCAACGCCGGCGGTCATCATAAGGAAGGTGGTTAGGTTGGTGTGCTTCTCGTAAACCTTCTTGGCAACCCTCATCCCCTCGGAAGTAAGGTTCAGTTCACCGTCATCCTCCATGGTGATAAGGCCGTTTTCCTTAAGTATTCCTACCGCCCTTGAAACACTGGGGCGGGAAAACCCAAGTTCATTGGCCACATCGATCGACCGAACCATTCCCTTGCGCTTCTTGAGTAGGTAAATTGTCTCGATATAATCTTCGCCTGATTCGTGCATAGAAGTTCCTCCCCAATACAATCTAACACGTTTCTCTAATTATATCCTTAAACACCGAAGGCTATCAAGAGCAACTTTACTAAATATGCGACAATCCACGCCACCAGACACTGCCACAAAACAGTGAATATTGCCCACTTTCCGTTCATCTCTCTCTTGATGGTGGAAACAGCTGCTACGCAAGGTGTGTACAGAAGGCTGAAAACCAGCATGGTTACTGCGCCTTGGGCTGTCAGAGCAGATGCGATTCCGCCCTCTTCCGCAAAAAGAACTTCCAGGGTTGATACCACACTCTCTTTTGCCATAAATCCTGAGATCAGGGATGTGACAATTCTCCAGTCCCCAAGTCCAAGAGGCGCAAATACGGGAGCAATGCTTCCAGCAAGTGTTGCAAGAATACTGGCGCTGGAGTCTTCAACCAGGTTGAAGTGAAGGTCAAAGCTCTGAAGGAACCACACGATGATGGTTGCAACAAAGATAACCGAGAAGGCCCTCTGAAGGAAGTCCTTGGCTTTCTCCCAAAGAAGCAGCCTTACGTTCTTGGCTCCCGGCATACGGTAGCTTGGAAGCTCCATTACGAAAGGAACTGCCTCGCCCCTGAAAATGCTGAGTTTCATAACAAGTGCCGCCAGAACTCCAACTATAATTCCAAGTACATAGAGCCCTGTCATGATAAGTCCGCCTCTTCCGGGGAAGAATGCATTTACAAAGAATGCATAAATAGGCACCTTGGCACTGCAGCTCATGAACGGGGTCAAAAGAATCGTCATCTTCCTGTCACGTTCGCTGGGAAGGGTTCTTGTGGACATTACCGCAGGAACGGTACATCCAAAGCCGATAAGCATGGGAACAATACTTCTTCCCGAAAGGCCGATCCTTCTCAGGATCTTATCCATAACAAAGGCAACTCTTGCGATATATCCGCTGTCCTCCATGAGCGAAAGGAAGAAGAACAGTGTAATGATGATAGGGATAAAGCTAAGTACGCTTCCAACACCTGCAAATACGCCGTCCACCACAAGTCCGTGGACCACCGGGTTTACTCCGGCTCTTTCCAAAAGAGCTGACACCTCAGCTGTCAATGCATCGATACCCATTTCAAGGATTCCCTGAAGGAAAGCACCTATGACGTTGAAGGTAAGGAAGAATACCAGCCCCATTATCAGAATGAAAGCGGGAATTGCTGTGTATTTGCCCGTAAGGATCCTGTCTATCTTCTCGCTTCGGATATGCTCCTTGCTCTTTCGGGGCTTTACAACCGTCTTGGAGCAAACCTTATCTATGAAATCGAACCTCATGTCTGCGATGGCAGCGCTTCTGTCAAGACCGCGCTCCTTCTCCATCTGCTGAATGATGTTCTCCAATATATCTTTTTCCTTGTCATCAAGGGAGAGCTTTTCAACAATGAGCTGATCTCCCTCCACCACCTTGGTAGCGGCAAATCTCTTGGGAATGCCCTCTCTTCTGGCATGATCCTCAATTAGATGCTCAACCGCGTGGATACATCTATGGACCGCGCCGCCATAGGCATTCTCATCGCAGAAATCGTTGATGAGGGGTTTCTCCTGATAGTGAGCGATATGTATGGCGTGGCTTACCAGCTCGTCAACGCCCTTGTTTAACGATGCGGAGATGGGAACCACGGGAACTCCCAGCATATCCTCCATAACGTTGATCTTGATGGTTCCGCCGTTGCCGCTGACCTCATCCATCATGTTAAGGGCCACAACCACGGGAATATTCATCTCAAGAAGCTGCATGGTCAGATACAGGTTTCTCTCGATATTGGTGGCATCAACGATGTTTATGATAGCCTTGGGATGATTCTCCAAAACAAAGTTTCTTGAAACAATCTCCTCACTGCTGTAGGGAGACATTGAATAGATTCCGGGAAGGTCTGTGACCATGGTGTTGGGGTGTCCTTTGATAGCGCCATCCTTCCTGTCCACGGTAACTCCCGGGAAGTTGCCCACATGCTGATTGGAACCTGTCAGCTGGTTGAAAAGAGTCGTCTTCCCGCTGTTCTGATTTCCTACAAGAGCATAGGTAAGAAGTGTGTCCGCAGGAAGGGGATTCTCATGCTTCTTGTCATGGAATTTGCCTCCTTCTCCAAGTCCCGGGTGAGAATAAGTATCGCCTTCAACGGCGGTCCTTACATCTCCCCCGATGTCATCCTTAACCCTTGTAACTTCTATCTTCTCTGCATCCGCAAGACGCAGCGTAAGTTCATATCCATGGAGCCTAAGCTCTATGGGATCTCCCATTGGAGCGTATTTAACCACCTTTATCTTCGCTCCGGGAATTACACCCATATCAAGAAAGTGCTGACGGAGAGCTCCCTCTCCACCAACAACGGTAACCTGGGCACTCTCGCCCACCTTTATGTCCTTTAATGTCATTAGAAAATCTCCACTACCCTAAAATTAGATTGAAGTCTTTTTTGACTTCCTGCCAAAAAGAAAAGAGGTTATCCTCACATGTATATAGGATAACCTCTTTAGTTCTTTTTTGCAAAAAGATATGATTACTTGGCGTAATCTGTTGCACGGCTCTCTCTGATGATATTAACCTTGATCTGTCCGGGATATTCCATCTCGTTCTCGATCTTCTTGGCAATCTCACGAGCCATGATAACCATATCCTCGTCTGAAACCTGCTCAGGAACTACCATTACTCTGACCTCACGACCGGCCTGGATAGCAAAGGAGTGATCAACTCCCTTAAAGCTGTTTGTGATATCCTCGAGTTCTTTTAATCTTGATGTGTAAGTCTCAAGTGTTTCTCTTCTAGCTCCGGGTCTTGCTGATGAAATTGTATCAGCAGCCTGTACAAGAACAGCTATAAGAGACTGGGGCTCAGTGTCACCGTGGTGAGCCTCTACTGCATTTATTACAGTCTGAGATTCCTTGTACTTGCGGCAGATGTCTACGCCGAGCTGTACATGTGAACCTTCAAGTTCGTGGTCGACAGCCTTTCCTATATCATGCAGGAAACCTGCCCTCTTTGCCACACGAACATCAAGTCCGAGCTCTGATGCCATAAGTCCGCACAGCTGTGCAACTTCTACAGAATGCTTCAGACAATTCTGTCCGTAGCTGGTTCTGAACATCATACGGCCCATGATCTTGATAACTTCCGGATGAAGTCCGTGAACACCTGCCTCGATAGCGGCATTCTCACCTTCCTCCTTGATCTTGGCGGCAACTTCCTTCTGTGCCTTCTCGACCATTTCCTCAATCCTTGCGGGATGAATACGTCCGTCCACGATAAGCTTCTCAAGGGCGATACGTGCCACCTCTCTGCGGATGGGATCAAATCCGGAAATAACTACAGCCTCAGGTGTATCGTCGATAATAAGATCAACACCTGTCATGGTCTCAAGGGTTCTGATGTTACGACCCTCTCTACCAATGATACGGCCCTTCATTTCATCATTTGGTAACTGAACGACAGAAATTGTAGTCTCGGAAACGTGATCTGCTGCGCAGCGCTGGATAGCGTTCACAACTATTTCCTTGGCTCTCTTATCTGCCTCTTCCTTAGCCTCAGCTTCCATGTTCTTGATCATGATAGCTGATTCATGCTTCACATCATCTTCTACGATCTTTAAAAGATACTCTTTTGCCTGCTCGGAGGTTAAGCCAGAGATTTTTTCCAGTTCCTGCAGTCTCTGCTCGTTTAGTTTCGCAACCTCGTCACTCTTCTTGTTTAAAGCCGTCTCACGGTCATTTAAACTCTGCTCTTTCCTCTCGATCGCTTCGGATCTCTTCTCGACGTTCTCCTCTTTCTGCTGAACACGCCTCTCTGCGCGCTGTACCTCGTTTCTGCGGTCCTTAACTTCCTTCTCAAGTTCGTTACGGGTCTTAAGAGACTCTTCCTTAACTTCAAGGAGTTTCTCACGCTTGGTTTCTTCAGCGGTCTTGAGGGCTTCGTCGATAATCTTTCTTGCCCTCTCCTCAGCACTGCCAATCTTGCCGTCCGCTACCTTCTTGTGATAATTCTGTGCAAGAATCCAGGTAACAAGAGCAGTGATGACAAGAGTTGCTACTACTGCAATTATAACAGGGATCATTACAGGAGCACCTCCTTATTCAATTTTCATTGTACAATATTTTGTATAGTTAGCTATAAATAAGCGCACTAATATACAAGATTACAACAGATTAATTCTACCTTGTATACAATTTGATGTCAATAGATGAAAGCGGAACATCAAACACATTTCTTGTATGTCGGCTTATTATTTTCAATCTTCAGAAATTGCTTTTCTTATAAGTGACATGGGAAAACCACGTCTTAAAAGAAATCCCATTATCTTCTGTTTCTCTTTGAGGTCGCTGTTATCCGGATCATAATGCTTCTTGATAAGAAGGCTCCTTATCTGTTCAAGCTCAGCTTCTCCGTCATCTCCGGCATACAGCTCTTCCATTGCATCTGAAATAATATCCTTGGCTATTCCCTTCCCCATAAGATCCTGCATGATACGGGCTCTGCTGCGGCTCTCCATGTGATAGGAAATGTAGTCTCTTGCATAGCGGTCATCATCAAGGTATTTGTAGGACTTTACATAATCTATGGCCTCGTCAATGATGTCTTCGGGGTAAAGTCCCTCCTGCAGCTTGTCCCGAAGCTGCCTCTCTGTATAGTCCCTCTTCTGGAGAAGGTTCATGGCACGGAGCTTGCAGCGTTTTGGAAGAAGGTCCTCTGTTATCTGCCTGTAAGCGGCGTAGTCCAGTTCCAGCCCTTCCTTGACCTTATACTCCCTGAGTTCGCCCTTATATAATACAAAAGCAAACTCTCCATCAAGAAATATCTTAACCCTTTTCTTATCAAGCTCTCTAAGCTCTGAAACCACCATATTCAGGAAATCCCCCTATATTACAAATCCCCCGAAAATAAATGATTCTCGGGGGATTCTATCACTTTATTGTCTGCCCATGGCTGATACGACATGGCAGTTCAACTCATTACGATCAGGCCTTTGTTGCCTTCTTCTTAGCTGCCTTTTCTTCTGTATCCTCAGATGCTGCTGCAGAAGCTACGCCGCTTCCCTGAAGTCCGAAGTGCTCTCTAACCTTAGCCTCGATCTCATCGCGAACATCGGGGTTATTCTCAAGGAAGAGCTTGGCGTTCTCACGGCCCTGTCCGATCTTATCTCCGCCGTACTGATACCATGCACCGCTCTTATTGACAATATCAACGCTTGCTGCAAGATCAAGGATATCACCGGTTGCGGAGATTCCCTTACCGAACATGATATCGAACTCCGCCTCCTTGAAGGGAGGAGCCACCTTGTTCTTAACTACCTTAACTCTTGTTCTGTTACCGATAACCTCGCCGTTCTGCTTGATGGCCTCGATACGACGTACATCCATTCTTACTGATGAGTAGAACTTAAGGGCACGTCCACCGGTTGTGGTCTCGGGATTACCGAACATAACACCAACCTTCTCACGGAGCTGGTTGATAAATACTACTGTACAGTTAGACTTGCTGATAACAGCTGTCAGCTTACGAAGAGCCTGGGACATAAGTCTTGCCTGAAGTCCCACGTGGGAATCACCCATATCTCCGTCGATCTCAGCCTTGGGAACCAGGGCTGCAACTGAGTCAACAACTACTATATCGATGGCGCCGGAGCGGACCATGGTCTCTGTGATCTCAAGAGCCTGCTCACCGCTGTCGGGCTGTGAAATGTAAAGGTTATCGATGTCTACACCGATGTTCTTGGCATATACAGGGTCCAGAGCATGTTCTGCATCAATGAATCCTGCGATTCCGCCTCTCTTCTGTACCTCAGCGATCATATGAAGGGTTACTGTGGTCTTACCACTGGACTCAGGTCCGTAGATCTCCACGATCCTTCCCTTAGGGATGCCTCCAAGGCCAAGTGCAATATCAAGACTCAACGAACCTGTAGGAATGGTCTCTACATTCATGGTATCTGTTGAATCTCCCAGCTTCATGACAGCTCCCTTGCCGAACTGCTTCTCAATCTGACCAAGGGCCGCGTCTAATGCCTTCTGTTTCTCTTCTCTTTCCATACTGCCTCCTTCAAGAACATCCGTTCGTTATATCTATAATATAAAACAGATGTTCGATTGTGTCAATAAAATTTTAGAACAAAAATTCGAAAGATCTTTGCTTAAATAAAAAATGCTGAATTTCCGGCAGAAACGCCAGACATAAAATAGATATGTATTTCCCCATTAACATACACAAGTCATTGCCGGGACCGACAATGACTTGAATACAATAGCACATATTTACATTACTGTCAAAGCATCCCCAAAACCTTACGCCTTCATGCTGATGTCATACTGTCTGCACAAAACGCTGTACTCCTCGTTTATAAGCTGAACCATGTAGGAATCTCCGCTTATATTGTCGGGATGGAACATCTTCATGAGATCCTTGTATCTCTTCTTGAGGGTAAGGGCGCTGTTTACGCCTCTGAACAGAAGATCCAGAGCATCGTATTCATCCTCGCGCTGGTAAGCCTTTTCTCTCTCCAGTCTGATGAATTCGCTCTCAAGCTTCTTCTTGTCGGCATTGAGCTGATCAAACCCGTTGTTGAGGATCTTAAGTCTCTGATCAAACAGAGCCTTGTCATTGTTGAGCTTCTTGGTTGCGTTCTCAAGCTTCCTCTCAGCCGCATCCATTCTGTCCTTGAAGGCCAGTTCCTCCTCTTCGAGTCTTGCATATCTCTCGCAAAGAGCGCTCTCCTGGTTCTCCAGCCTTACACTCTCCTTGAAAAGCCAGACGCGAAGCTGCGCAAGCTCATCCTCAGTACCGTTTAAGATTATCTCTTCTAAATTTCTTCTCTCTTCCATAAGGGCCCCCACCTTTCGGAAAGGCTAGAATTACTGTTCCTTCTTCTCCTCGGGAAAAGCAATCTCTACTGCCGAATCACTGTCCATCATATCTTCCTTCTTGGAAGAAATACGGTCCATAACATCGGGAACAAGATCAAGGATCTTGGTAACCGCATCCTGATTCTTGATATTTACAAGCTTGGTGGAACCATTCTTGATAATAAGGACTGCGCTGGGTGACATCTTAGCTCCGAATCCACCGCATCCTCCATTCTTTTTATCGGCTGAAGTTGAGCCTGCCCCAACCCCAAACGAAACATCTACGAGGGGAAGAATAATTGTATCCCCCACCTTGGTGGGCTCCCCTACAACCGTCTTTGATGAAAGAATTGAGCTCATACCTGTAAGCAGTGACTCAACTACCCCGTTAAAATTACTTTCTGCCATAACTTCCTCCTGCTATATATTATGAATTGATTATCTTCTTAAATCGTTTGATAACTCTCTTAACGTCACGGTTAAGATAAACCACCGCCGCCGACCAGACTATGGTAAACAGTCTGATGTGGCCTTTCAAATGTACCTCACCCTCAAGGACCTTCTCCTCAAAATCCGGTGTGAAGTAAACCTTCTTATAAAGCTTGTGATAAAGTGCTCCGTAGGCTCCCATGAGTTCTGCCGTAAGAGCAGGATCCCCGCTTCCGAATACCACATCTGCCTTAAATTTATCAGGCATTATCATCTTAAGTATCTTCAAAAGCTTCTTCTTAACCAGGGTAAATGCCCTGTCAAAAGTCTCACTTTCAAGTGTGGTTTTAATCATACTTATCTTACCACAAACTCTAGATATTGTATATTGTAATTTTTCAAGCACATTTAGTGGTGTTTTCAGAATATTGTCGATGGAATCTATCACTTTCCAGATCACGTCCAGAATATTCTTAGGTTCACCATCTTCGGACTCATCCTCTTTTCCCTGGTCAAAAGAGCCTTCACCTTCGCCGGAGCTTTCCGAAGAAGCGGTATCCTCCGGCTTAGCACTTTCCTGTTTGCCGCTGTCTTTCTTGCCCCGCTTTTTCTTTTCCTTCTTGTCCTTCTTGTCTTCGGCCTTTTCGGAGTCCTTGCCCTCTTCCTTGGAGTCCTTATCCTTGTCCTTGCCGGGCTTCTCCTTCTTGGGAAGTATCTTTATTCCGAAGATTCTTAAGGTGAATTCCTTGTTCTCGGGGAAATCCAGACCTCCTCTTATCACAAACAAAAGCCAGGAGAACCGCACTTTGGCGGATATCTTCTCCACATCAAAGTTATCAAGATCCGACCGCGGCACCGAGGCGTCCGCCTTATAACGAATAGGTGCAAACAGCACCAGTAGTAACAAAAGAAGTATCACTGCCAGGATCACCAGCAGCACAATTCCAATTATCTTTAAAACAGTTAAAATTCCGGTTAACAGAAGCATATATACACCAACCCTTAAGTTTATTCTGAGACTGACCCAAGATAGTCCACAAGCCGCCCTTCGTACCCGGCGGATACGGCGTCCTCTGTGATCTTCACAATAAGATCCAGGGCTTCCTTGTAGCTTCCGGCTATTCCGTAGACGTAGGCCGGATTTGATTTATAGTAGGGTTGTTTGAGGAGCATGCTGTTCACAATATCAAGCTGGTCGCAGGATGACATGGCACGCATGATGCAGAAGGTGCCAAGACCGCCCTTGCCGTGAAACAGCTGCCACTTGGCATACGTGTGCTTTTTGACTGATTCCCCGAAATACAGATTCTTGTGGAATCTGCAAAATCCCCTATTTTTCATACCGCAAAAAAATCTCCCAAATATCGATATTTACAACAAAAATCGTTTGTATACGGTCCTATAAAACGATATACTTATATTATCATAATGCTCATAATTTTTGAATTACGTTCTTTCACCTTCGGAGGTGTGCATGAAAGTAATAGCAAGAATGGAACTAAAGCCCGGAATGGTGGTTGCCGAGGATATCCTTAATTACAAAAACGAGATAATCCTCACCGCCAATACCAGGATCAACGACACCATGATCGAGAAACTTGCAAGGCAGTCCATCATGGTTGTTCCCATAAAGGAAGAGATAGATTTCGCCACCACTCATTTTGAGAAGGTCCGTCTGAGTGAGGGCTTTAAATCTTTTGAATCCACCTACAATATCTATTTCCCCGTATATAAAAATCTCATGATGAGCGCTGTTACCAACAGAACTCCCATCAAGATGGAACAGCTCATGGAAGTATACAGGAATATCATAGTCTGCGCCAAGAGCGGCGAACTTCTTCTTGATTATCTCTACAACATGCTCCCCGGTGAAGACGACATGACCCATGCCCACTGCCTGAACTCAGCTCTTATTGCCGGTGTTTTCGGAACGTGGCTCGGTCTTTCCAACGAAGACATCAATCTGCTCATTCAGTGCGCCTTTGTGTACGATATAGGCAAGCTCAGCATACCCTATCAAATCCTGTGGAAGCCTGAGAGACTTACCTCAGAGGAATACAGACTGGTAATGCGCCACACCACCATCGGTCATGATTTCCTGGCGGGGTACGGCACTTTCGATCAGCATGTCCTGAATGCCGCTCTACAGCACCATGAGCGCTGCGATGGCTCGGGATATCCCAAGGCCCTTACCGATACCGAGATCGACAGATTTGCCAAATATATTGCCATCATCGATACCTACGAGGCCATGACCTCTCCCCGTTCCTACAGGCAAAAACTCAATCCCTTCCAGATCATAGCCAACTATGAAAATGAGGGCTTTGTAAGATACGACTTTGCAGCCATTAAGTCCATCCTCTCCCACATTGCGGGATCCCAGCTTGGCTTTAATGTGCAGCTCAACAGCGGGCAGATCGGAGAAGTCATATTGATAAACGAAAAGTCACTCTCCAGGCCTCTTATCAAACTAAACACAGATAATACCCTTATAGATATGTCAGCCAATCCTCAGCTTGCCATTGTATCTGTTTTCTGATCACCAGATACCGAAATAGGCATCAAAGATTCTTTTGGCGATGGGCACCGCATAGCTTCCGCCGCTGCCGGCGTTCTCCACTATGATGGTGACGCACACCTGAGGATCTTCAGCCGGAGCATAGCCTGTAAACCATGCGTGAGAATCCGAAGTTGAGGAATTAAATTCAGCAGAACCGGTCTTTCCTGCCGCAGTGTAGGAAAGGCCTTTTAATTTGCTTGCGGTACCCTCATTGACAACCGCCTCCATCATCGACCGCAGGATCTGACTCTGGGAAGAAGTCATAAGGCGCTTGCTCTCCTCAGTGGCATAGGACTTTATGATCTTCCCGTCATAGCTTTTTATCTCGCTCACAAGATGCGGCTTCATCATCACACCGTCATTGGCGATGGCACAGGTTATCATATTAAGATGGATGGGCGACATGGAAGTACTGCCCTGCCCGATGGCAAGCTGCATCACATCACCGTAGCTGGTGGTGATGTTGATGCCCGCGCTTGATTTGCTATATAACATATCAAGAGGCAGGTCCTTGTTAAACATCAGGCTGTTGAGGGTACTGCTGAAGGTCTGTCTGTTTATCTGAAGTCCGATATTTGCAAAGGATGAGTTACAGGACTCGGCAAAAGACTTAACAAAATCCTCACTGCCGTGGCTCTGCCCGTGATAACAGGAAATACTCTCATCCTCGTAGTTGAATCTCCCGCTGCAATTAAATCTGTAATCGTTGTAATCCTCAGGGTGATCCTTGATATAAGCCAGTGCCGTTACGATCTTGAAGGTAGATCCCGGAGGGTAAAGTCCCTGAGTTGCCCTGTTAAGAAGCTGGGCATCCCCCGAAGTATCCGCAAGAAGCCTGTCCCACTCGGTCTGAATGGTGTTGGGATCAAAGTCAGGTTTGGACACCATTGCCAGTATCTCTCCGGTCCTCGGGTCAGACACAACAATGGCTCCCTTTCTGGCTGACAGGGCATTATAAGCCACTTCCTGAAGGTTCACATCAAGAGTTGTATAACAGTCATTGCCCGGGTACTTCTGCCCTTTTGCATCAAGGGCCACCTTTGAGGGAAGGTCCGCGCTGGTATTTATCAGATAGTAGTTGGCTGCGGCCTCGATCCCGGCCTTGCCGTTACTGGCATACCCCACCACGTGGGCGAATTCATTGCCGTAGGGGTACACCCTTGTCTCTTTTCCCTCCTGATCAGTCTGTGTATAGGCCAGCACGTCTCCGTCTCTTGAATAGATGCTGCCCCTTATATTCTGATCCAGAAGGATCTGCTGTCTGGTATTGTAGCTGTTGCTCATGAGCACAACCTTGTTGGCATAGGAATAATAGCAGATGTAAACCAGCATTGCGCAGAACAGCCCCACGTAAAAAACAGAGAGAACGATTATGGGATAGGATCTGATCTTTCTCTTATTCTTTTGTTTCGTTTCCGGTTTCAGGTTTTCCATTTTCTGCCTCAATATTCTGTCTCATCTGCTGCTGGCGCCTCTGTTTCCTGCGTTCCATGGCCTCGTATCTCTCGTCGGTCCTTATCATGCACACACCCTCCACTATCATCATCATGATAATGGTGACCAGCACCGAGGTTCCGCCGTAGCTTACAAGCGGCAGCGTCACACCGGTCAGGGGGATGAACTTGCATCCGCCTCCGATGGTGAGAAAGGTCTGGAAAATATAAGCAACGCCCGCTCCGCAGGCAATGAGTCTGTAATACTTATCCTTAATGTAGTAGCCCTCCTGCATAATCATCAGGAAGGTGCTCACGCAAACCAGGGCCATGAACACAGCAAAAAGAACCCCCAGCTCCTCCGCGATGGCAGAAAAGATGAAGTCCTGCTCAACGTATGGTATGGATTCCGGAGAGCCGCCGTAAAGCCCAAGTCCGAACCATCCTCCGCTGCTGATTCCAAACAGTGACTGGCTCAGCTGATAGCCCGAGGATGCAATATCCTTGAAGGGATCAAGAAAGGCCTGGACCCTGACCCTTATATGGGAAAAGAGTCTGTAGGCAAACATGCTGGCTGCCACTCCAAGCCCCAGTCCCAGAGCAAGGTAGCCGATATTGTTGGTGGAGATATAAATAAGCGCCAGGTAGATCACAAAGTAGATCAGGGCACTTCCAAGGTCCTTGGACAGCACCAGGATTATCACGTGGACCGCTGCCACCGCCGATGCAAGAAACAGCTGCCATATATTCTCGGCCTGATAGAGGGCCCCCGCCATAAAGAACAGGAAAAGAATCTTCACCGCCTCGGAAGGCAGGAACGTGATCCCGGCTATGGTGTAGGTAATCTTGGATCCGTTGGTGGCAGCTCCGTACAAGAGAACCGCACCGATGGTCATAACTCCCACAGCAGCATAAATCCAGGTAAAGCGTTTCAAAAAGTCAAACCTGAAAATGATCTCCGGCACAAAAAATCCGATTATAAAAGATGCGGTCACGATAAAGAACTGCTTGATGGCCTTGTCATAGGAAAGCCTTGTGAGAATTATCATGCTTATCATAAGCAGCATGCAGCTGTTGTTAATGATGAGCCTGTTGCCCTCAGGGTAGATGACGTAGAAAAGCATCAGCACCGCGGCAAAGATTATCACCTGAAAGGCGAAGAAAAACATGTACACCGGCCGCCCGCTCTTTGCCACCACCTGAATGAAACAGGATATCTGCACCACAAACATGAACAGTATCTGAAGGGCATAGATCATCCTTCTCTTTTTCTCTGTGGTGTACTTAAAGGTCAGAAAGGCCAACACCGTATAGATCAAAAGAGACAGTGCTATGACATATTTAGATATCTCGGTTACGTATAATTCCATATATTATTCAACTTCGCGGCCAAAGTGTCCTGTGGTATAGCTTCCGTTCTCAAACACTTCCGCCCCGCTCCTGCCGTTATAAAGATCTGTGTAATACTTAAGGATCTCCAGTGTTCTTTCCTTACTCTCCACTGTAAAATCAATCCTAAGCTGCCCAAACAGCCCGGGCTTTCTCACATCCCCAAGCTTCTTGTGAAGTGAAGTGGGATGAACGTTATGTATCACGTTGTAGCAGCTTCTGCAGTTACAGGTAACAGGCATCACATTACCAAGTCTGTCGGTTATGCTCACTGTTTCCGAATAGAGCTGCCCCATCTTGCCGCTGCATTTGTCAGTAGTCTTCTTGATGCACCCTGCACTTATCATCATGGGTACATGTCCGTATATGTTAAAAGAAACATCAATATCAGCCACTTCTTTGACAGCCTTTGTCATATCACAGGCTTCCCTGAAGGTAAGCTCGTAGGGCACTGTGATCTCATCTATCATGAAACCGTCAGGGCCTTTGTTGGCATTAAGGAGAAGCTTAAGGGCATCGCTGTTCCAGACATATAGACTGTAATCTCCGATTACCATGCCTATAAAGTTCATCTCCCTGATAAGTCCAAGCTGCTCTAAGTTTCGCGCAAGAACACCGTCAAAGCCTTTGGACTCAAGCTCTGACACTACTCTCCGGACTTCCATGCAGCCGTCAAACTGTTCATGTCTTGTGACATAGGGAAGCATGACGATGAGCTCATTCTTAAAGCCCTCAAACTCGCTCTTATCAAGTTCAAGGAAAAGGTTGCTGTCTACATATATTCTCTTAACCGCATCGGAACTGCTGCATTCCGATAAAACCGCCTTAAGCTGGTCACGGGTCATAACGGACACACTAAGACCGCCGGTCCTGCCATCATTTTTATTGCTATGGGCGCTGTAATAATCCCTGTCTATATCTGTCTCATAGGAAGTGAAGCGAACAGACTCTGTTCCCTTTTTGCCCTGGCAAGCAAGAAGGATCTCCATTTCCGAAACCGCAGACCTTCTGAGCTCATTGAGCTCGCTTACAGGCATGAAGATACCTGTTCCCGCGCCGTTATCGTCAATGTTTATCTCCGTTCTTCCGGCTGAAAAACCGGTATTTCCAAGCTTACTAAGCTGCTTCAGGATATCAGCCTCAGCCATTGGTCTTTTGGATGCAGCCTGGACAGGATTTCCGTAAACCGTTGCCGAAAGCTTCCCTTCGCCGTCATTGGAAGGAGCGGCGATGGTAAGTGCAGCCTTCTCTCCCACCTTAAGGTCACACTTCATGGTGATCTCTTTCTTCAAAGTGGAAGTAAGGTACTTCTGCCTGACATCTTCAAGAATGCTGTCGGAAGTGGCACTGTAGGCCGGTGATGAAATGGTCACCATATCCCTGCCGTTGTGTTTGTGATAATATCCCTCGCTGATGCCGGTTCTCTGATAGAGCGCCCTCAATGTCTCCATATCCTCTTTGGATACAGTAAATTCAGCTTTAGGGTCAGCGTAATATCTGTCTATATATTTCCTGTAAAGGGCCGTAACACCCGCGGAATACTCGGGTTTCTTCATACGTCCTTCTATCTTGAAGGAGTCAATCCCGGCCTCGATAAGTTCAGGAATGATACCTATGGTGCTCATATCCTTAAGGCTCAAAGGATAGCTCTCCCCGCGGCTTCCCCTGTATTCATAGGGAAGTCTGCAGGGCTGAGCGCAGCGGCCTCTGTTGCCGCTCCTTCCGCCAACCATGCTGCTGAAAAGGCAGATTCCCGAGTAGCAATAGCACATGGCGCCGTGAATAAAGGCCTCAACTTCAATGTCAGCCTCTCTCCTTATTTCCGCCATCTCCTGAAGACTCAGCTCTCTTGCGGGAACAACCCTTACGCAGCCAAGGTCCTTAAGTAGCTTAGCTCCGTGAACACCCGTAACTGTCTGCTGGGTGCTGGCATGAAGCTCGATATCCGGGAACTCGTCCCTGATAAGGCGCATAACGCCGTAATCCTGCACGATAACACCGTCCAGCTTCTTCTCCGCAAAGGGAACCATAAAGTCATAGAGCTCACCAAATTCCTTCTGCTTGATGAGAGTGTTGACTGTCATATATATCTTTTTTCCATGGATATGGGCATAAGAAATAGCGTCAAGAACCTGATCCCTGTCAAAGTTGTCAGCATAGGCTCTTGCGCCGAATTTGGAACCCCCAAGATAAACGGCATCGGCACCTGCGTTGAATGCCCCCACCATTGTTTCATAGCCACCGGCCGGTGATAATAACTCTACTTTTTTCATATTTGCATAAATAAGGGCTGCCCTATAGACAGCCCGTAGATTTCTTACTTCTTGTTACCCTTGACCTGAGTTTCCAGCTGAATGATCTTCTTGGAAGAATCATCGAGCTTGGCCTGCAGGTTCTTGCCGTTCTTCTCAGCGTTCTCCAGCTTGATCTGCGTAGCGATAAGCTGATGCTTGAGATCGTAGAGCTCCTTCTCCTTCTCGGAGAGCTGCTCCTCCATCATCTCGATCTGCTTCTTGGACTTGAAATAATCGTCTGCTATATTCAGCTGTAAAAGAACATTCTGAGTATCGATGGGCTGTCTCTTGAAGCCATCAATCTTGTTGTACTCAGCTATCTTATTATTGATATAGGAGGCAACCTTCTGGAGGTACTCCTCACTCTCGTATCCGCTTAAAGTAAAAACTTTGCCCCCGATGATAACCTCGGTATCTGTCTTAGATGCCATGTTACTCCCCTCACGCCGATATATTTGTTGGTAAAACGTCTATACCATTATAAATCCCCATCACCGGGCATTTCAAGCCCCAAATGATGATATGCGGTATCCGTAACCACCCTGCCTCTGGGAGTTCTGTTGATGAGTCCGTTCTTGATAAGATAGGGCTCGTAAACATCTTCTATTGTACCGGGATCCTCACCGATCGCTGCCGCCAGGGTATCCAGTCCCACGGGGCCACCCGCGAACTTGTGGATCATAGTAAGAAGAAGGTTTCTGTCTGTGTGGTCAAGTCCAAGCTTGTCGACATCCATAAGATCCAGAGCCGTCATAGCCACGTCCTCTGTGATCCTGCCGTCATACTTGACCTGTGCAAAGTCCCTTACTCTCTTAAGGATCCTGTTGGCGATTCGCGGTGTTCCGCGGCTCCTCCTTGCCATCTCAAGAGCCCCCTTCTCATCCACCTCTACGTCCAGTACCCTTGCGGACTGAAGGATGATCTCGCAAAGCTCATCAATGTCGTAGTATTCCATCCTGTGGATCATGCCGAACCTGTCTCTTAAAGGAGCGGAAAGCATTCCTGCTCTTGTGGTGGCTCCCACCAGTGTGAAGTGCGGGAGGTCAAGCCTTATGGATCTGGCTGTAGGGCCCTTTCCTATCATGATATCAATGGCGTAGTCCTCCATTGCGGGATAGAGCACTTCCTCCACCTGTCTGTTGAGGCGGTGTATCTCGTCCACAAACAGAACATCGCCTTCCTGAAGGTTGTTGAGGATAGCTGCCATATCTCCCGGCTTCTCAATGGCCGGTCCGCTGGTGATCTTGATATTAACCCCCATCTCATTTGCGATGATCACGGAAAGAGTGGTCTTACCAAGTCCGGGAGGGCCGTAGAAAAGAAGGTGATCCAAGCTGTCTCCCCTCTTCTTGGCCGCTTCTATGTAGATCTTAAGGCTCTCCTTGATCTTCTTCTGTCCGATATAATTGTCCAGACTCTTCGGCCTTAAGGATCCTTCTATTTTGTTGTCTTCCACATTGGCCTCTGCATCAAGGCCTCTTGCGGAAGTTACTATCTTACGTTTCTCCATCAGAACATCTCCTTAAGAGCAAGTTTAAGCAGCTTCTCTGTATCTGAAGCCGCATCCTCGTTGGCTTTCAGAACCTTCCTTACTGCCTTCATGGAATCGGCGGAGTTGTAGCCAAGAGCCACCAGAGCTGCCACTGCCTCGTCCCTTGCAGAGGAAGCCTCTCCGGAGAGGTCATCCATGGATACTGCGCCTGAGCCGCCGCGAAGCATGTCATCCTCAGTAACCTTGATCTTGTCACGAAGCTCCAGGGTGATCCTCTCTGCGGTCTTCTTGCCTATGCCGGGAGCCCTTGATATGGAGGCGGAATCCCCTGCCATTATGGCGAATCTCAGGTCATCAGGCGTCATCACCGAGAGTATTGCAAGGCCTCCCTTGGGTCCTATTCCATTTACGGAAATCAGCATCTTAAAAAGAGCCAGCTCATCCCTTGAAAGGAATCCGTAAAGGGTAAAAGCATCTTCCTTAACATTGGTGTAGGTATAGAGCTTGACCGACTCTCCTACCCCCGGCATTCTGTCCATGGTAGAACCTGATATGAAGACATTAAAACCAACGCCTCCTACGTCCACAACGCACAGCCCCTCTTCTATATTCTCCAAAACACCGTTTACATATGCGATCATACTTCTATTTGCTCTTTTCTATTATTTATCTTTCCTGTCCTGATCCTTGTCCCGTTTACTCTTTCCGGAAAGCAAATACATTATCCAAATTGTCACAACAGCGGTAGCAATCCAGCCTATAACAGCCGGAACTCCCACAAGCTCCACGCCCTCAAATTTGATAAGCCCCATCTGGAACACTGTTGCCACAAGGATAAACGGAACTGCCAAAGCAGACAGCGTATTGAATTTGGACACCACTCTGTCTCTGGCTTCTCCCACCAGAAGAGAAATTTCTCCTGTCAGAGAATCCTTGAGCTTCTGAAGCTCATACTTATCATTAAAGAAATCATAGACGCTCTTCTCAACATAGTTGTCCTTGATGCTGGTATTCTGATGCTCCACCGAGATATTCAGCATCTTCCTGTTGAGCTCCTCGATCTTCTTCCTGTCGCTTATGGAAGTTGCACCAATCTCCCTTCCAAGCTCAAGCATCTTGTTCCTCATATCCAGAAGTTCAACAATATCCTCTATGAGCTCTGACCTGACAAACTCGTCTTTGCCGGTGGCATCAAGATAGCCCTCAATCTGGCTCTTCACAGCTCTCCCGGCATCCCCGGCCCTGCTGGTAGCAGCAAGGATCACCACATAGTTGAGGTCCGCATATATACAGGTCCTGTGATCAGGGAAAAGAAACTGCTCATCCCGGCACTCATGGTAAGTACCGCCGACTATATTCATACATATGGCCTTGAGCATCTCCGAATTATGTCTTATGAGCGATGCATCAAGCTCTGCATATATTATCCTGGCCGCTCCCTCGGGAATCTCATACCATGAAGCTGCACCGCTTTCCGCCTTCCCGTGCCCTTTGGCCGGGCTATCGAAAAGAC
Organism: Butyrivibrio sp. FCS014; assembly: GCF_000526935.1. Lineage (GTDB taxonomy): Bacteria > Bacillota > Clostridia > Lachnospirales > Lachnospiraceae > Butyrivibrio. Next base: position 219,386 of record NZ_JAHA01000019.1, read on the forward strand.
CATCAGGATCACTCCAGATCCGTCCCTCTTTCTCCCACAGGTTTACAGGAATTGAGCTTTCTTCAAAATCACATTTCAGTTTGCTCTTATCACCATTCCACTTGTAGGAAATACCGATACTGTGTTTGACATTGCTGCCGTTGTTCCTGATGATCTCAACAATGTCCTCATATCTAAGCAGCGAGAGCTCCCTGGGAGCATCAAATATATCGCCCTTTTCGGAAATGAACCATGGGTCGGAAGTAGCAGCAAAAGGATAATTGCTAAAATGGGACTTGTCCGCCCTGGGCTTGCTGTAATCTCGCCTGTATCTGCCCTCAGCTTCAAAAAGCCTCTTCTCCTCTATCTGCTCCATCTGCTCTATCAAAGCAGCAACCGGAGTAAGATCCAGCTCGTGATTCTGATCTATATCGGGATTAATTGAACCAATAACCTGGGTAAAAGAGTCATTGTCTCCCTTTATGTGAAGCGGGAAGACTGTCAGTTTGCACCCTTCCTCCCTTGCATAAGCGTATCCGTCTCCGATACCGGAAACCTTTGTCCAAATGGCAGCCTTTACATCTTCCTGCCTGTTATCCCTTGTCCAGACCTTAACGTTGCCGATCCTGACAACGCCCGTCCTCTTCTCACTTTCATAAGCATCAGCGCCTTGATTGATGCGGCTGATTTCCTCCGGGAACTCTTCCTTAAGTTCCTGCGAGAAATCACAGGTAAAAAGATCCGTTTCCGGCTCCTTCATAAGCCTTGAAACTCCAATATCTATAAGCCTGATTCCCTTCTCAACCATAAACTGATGAGTCCCATGCTCTCCCTTGGGAAGATCTTCTCCAAGCTTACACATAACGGCATACAGTGTGGGATGGGAAACAATCTTGTTCTTCCCTCCATCAATGTAGTTAACATAGTTCTTGAGTTTATCTATAACTCCGCCTTCCCTGCTAAGAAAGGAAAACTCTTCATCTGTCTTCTCCAGATACTGCTTAATAAGCCAGAAACTTGAAATGCAGTCCATATCCGGGAACTCATGAATGTGAACGATTATCTCTTCGCCCCTTGACGCACAGCTCTTAAGATTCGATAAATACTCAAGATGGTCTGCTACAGATGAAAAGGCACTGTCGCACCCGCCCTGATGATGATCAAAGCAGCCCATACCAAGCCTGTTCCCAACATCGATCCAGACCTCGTTATCCATGACTTTATTGTTGTTATCTACGGATACTCCGTGTTTCTCAAAGGTGAAAATATACTGCAGATCTGCACTCATAAGATTCCCCCACAACAACATTATACCCGAACATTAGTTCTATGGCAAGCCCCAAAGATTTCTCCGGAAGGTCAAAGAAGTTCGCCCATTTCCTTGATGGAATCAAATATAACATCAGGCTGCACCTTGGAATCCGGCACTTCCGAAAGCTTCGTCTCACCGGTCAGCACCAGAATTCCCCTGGCTCCGTTGTTGACTCCCGTTGCCACATCGGTATAAATGCGGTCTCCCACAAAGGCAATCCTGCTCTTATCAACACCGGTTGCCTCAACTATCATGTCCACCGTCTCCTTAAAAGGCTTTCCCACAAACCTCGGGCTCACCTTGGTAGACAGTTCAATGGCCGCGCATATGGCTCCGCAGTCCGGGATAAAGCCGCCCTTTACGGGACAGTTTATGTCAAGATGGGTTGCCAGAAACTCTGCCCCCTGCATGATATAGACACATGCATTGGACAGCTTCTCAAAATTCAATGTTTTATCAAAGGCAACAACCACGATATCCGGAATGCTCCCGCACTCTGCGTGTGTCATGGCCGCCTTCTCATCTCTTTCCGATGTAAAAAGATCTATCCCCTCATCCCGAAAGCTCTTTTCCAGCTCGGGAGTCCCCAGAAGATAGACACTCTTTCCCGGTCTTGTGCTCTTCAAAAAACGTATCATCACGTCGCCGCTGGTCATGATCATGTCCCTTGTGATGTGACAGTTCATCTTTGCCAGCTTTTCGATATACAGCTCCGAGGTTGTCGACGAATTATTGGTGAAAAAGATATATCTTTTCCCGGATCTCTTCACTGCCTCCAGAAAATCCAATGCACCGTCAAGGATGTCATTTCCAAGGTAGAAGGTTCCATCCAGGTCCAGCACGAAAAGATCTGTCTCTTCCAGTACTTTCTTCTTAAGTTCCAAACTTTGTAACACTTGTGTCATATTTTTATACCAGATTCTGATTATTTACATGTTTCTCATAAAGCAGGACACTGTCTCCCGCTCTGATAATAAGGTTTCCGTTAGGAATCATGGCCTTGCCGTCTCTTCTTATCATGAAAATAAAACTCTGTCTCGAGATATCAAGGTCCTTGATCGCTACACCATTCCAGGAATGACCTTCGCCGATAGTGATGTCTTTAAGTGCGATGGGCTGTATCTCCTTGGTCTTCTCGGCGCACATGACAATAAGGTCATTTTTCTCAAGAACCGCACTGCCTCTGGGTATTATGGTCTCACCCCTTCTCTGAATGGCAACTATCATAATATCCTTTGGAAGTCCGATCTCACTGATCTTCTTTCCAACCCAGCCATCCCTGTCGGAAAGGCGTACTCTTATAAAGTGGATGTTCTCCTCCTCCGCAAAGGTGCCAACGGTCTTGAGCCTCTGATACTGCTCAACGAAGCCCGCGGAAATAATACCCGTAGGAATCGCCACCATGCCAACTCCAAGGAAGCTTATGATGATTCCCAGTATCTTACCGGTGATGGTCACGGGATAAATGTCTCCGTAGCCCACGGTCAAAAGAGTTGACGTAGCCCACCAGATTCCTGAAAAGGCGTTCTGGAAAATCTCCGGCTGAGCATCATGCTCTACGCTGTACATACAAAGGCTGGAGGCCATCATAAGTATCAGAATGATGAATACCGAGGCCATCAGCTGCTGTTTCTTGGATACAATGACTTCCGCAATGACATTAAGCTGATCGTAGTAGGAATTTATCCTGAAAAGCCTTAAGATCCTTGCCACTCTAAAGAGCCTGAACACGGCGCTTCCCATGGGAAAGAACACCGGCAGGTAATATGGCAGGAAAGACAGAAGGTCTATGATTCCCGCAAATGAGAATATATATTTTACAAGAGATTGTGATTCGGATAATTTTGGATATAAAGCTTTCGCAGTAAAAAGACGCAGCACATAATCCACTGCAAAGAAAAATACGGTTACTGCTTCAATAGTAAGGAGGAGCCCTTTATAGTGCTCCTCCATATAATCAAATGTGATTGCAAATGCAGCAAAAAGATTCAGCACAAGCGCTACTATGCTGATGATATCGTAAAGTCTGTTGATGGGCTCATCAACAACACCGGTGCTGACCATATTGAATATCTTGGCCCTTACACGGTTTACGTCTCTCCCCAAACTTTTACCGGGTTTACTTCCCTTAGTATCGGTCATTTCTTCTCCCTGTTTTTGCGCTTGCCAAAGCTCTCCATCACAAGGTCGCTTACGTCCTGAAGATAATCAAGGCTCCTCTTTTTGTTTTGGGCCTTAATGCTCTTCTTCTCAGCCTTGGACATGTTCATGGTGTCGCTGTCCTGACCCACATACCACGCCTTGGTAGAGCCCTCCCCCTTTATTGTAACTCTTCCGACATTCTCGATAGTCTCGGGTGCCTTCTTGGAATACTTTCTCTCGCCGCCGGTCTTCTCGGCTTTTGCAGAAGTCTTCCTATAGATTGACTTAAGTTCCTCAAGATCACCTATATCGGATCTGCCACTGTCTTTTTTCCTGGTGTCGGCTTTCCTGCTGTCCGCTTTTCCGGACACAGCCTTCTTATTATCAGCCTTTCGGCCCTCTCCCTTAGTAGCGTAGGACTTTCTGTCGTTTCTTCTGTCTTCACCGGCTCTGCCGCCGCGAGTTCTTTTGCCCTTATCTTCGCTGTCACGCCGACTGCGGCCCCTTCCGGCCTTGTCATCGCCGTCTCTTCTGCGAAGTCTCTCACCGGATCTTCTGTACTGATCCCTCTTGGAATCACGCTTCTCGAAGAGCACGAGATCCTGAATGTCTGCGCCCATCTTGAGCTTCATGAATCCTGCAGCAAGCTGCTCGGCTGTGTACTCGCCCTCATCAACCTTCTGATTGACAAATTCAAGAGCTGATGTGATATCGGAGTTCTCAATGATATCGATAACCTCGGCGAAAACCTTCTGGCTCTTTGCCCTTGTTATCTCCTTGGCTCCGGGAACTCTTCTCTCCTCGATCCTTGTATGGCACACCTTCTCGATCTCGCGAAGCTTGTACATCTCTCTTCCGCCCACAAGGGTAAAGGACTTACCGCTCTTGCCGGCACGTCCCGTTCTTCCGATCCTGTGAACGTAGTACTCGATATCCTCAGGGATATCAAAGTTAAATACCGCCTCAACACCGCTTACATCGATGCCTCTGGCTGCCACGTCGGTGGCTATAAGTATATTGATCCTGCCGTTCCTGAACAGGCCCATTACTGTATCACGCTGGTTCTGTGACAGATCTCCGTGGAGTCCGTCGCAAAGATATCCCTTGTCCTTAAGTGACTTTGAGAGCTGATCCACCATTCTCTTGGTATTGCAGAAAATAAGGGATCTTGCGGGATTGTAATAATCAAGAAGTCTTACAAGAACCTCTTCCTTCATCTTCTGGGGAACCCTGTAGTAAGCCTGGTCAATGGCTGCAACAGTGATCTCCTTGGGAGTCATCTTGATATACTGCGCATCCTTCTGATACTTCCTGGTGATCTGAAGGATAGGCTCAGGCATTGTCGCAGAGAAAAGAGCGGTCTGTCTCTCCTCCGGCATTCCCTGAAGAATGGTCTCAATGTCATCCCTGAAGCCCATATCAAGCATCTCATCTGCCTCATCAAGAACCAGAACCTTGACGCTTTTAAGCTTCATTGTGTGACGTCTCATGTGATCCATGACACGTCCGGGTGTTCCCACCACGATTTGTACTCCGGCAGAAAGAGCTTTTATCTGCCTTGATATATCCTGACCGCCATATACAGCAAGAACTCTGATGCCGTGCATGTACTTGGCGAAATCTCTGATGTCATCTGCGGCCTGCATTGCCAGTTCCCTTGTGGGACACAGAACAACAGCCTGCAGGTGCTTGCTCTCGGGATCGATCTTCTCTAGGATCGGGATTCCGAAGGCAGCGGTTTTGCCCGTTCCGGTCTGGGCCTGACCGATGATGTCTTTTCCCTCCATCATCACAGGGATTGCAGCCTTCTGAATGGGTGACATTACTTCAAAGCCCATCTCTGAAACTGCGCGGATAATTCTTTCATCAAGGCCTGAATCCTCGTATCTTACCTGAGCATCCTCTTTTGCCTTGTCTGTTACTTCAATTAAATCTAAATCTTTACTCATTAAAACTCCTAAAAATTACATGTCCCCACTCATGACATCCTTGTTCTTGATAAGGTAGTCGCACAGTGAAACGATGGTGAGGACCAGAGCGATCCACATCAATATCTGTGTGATAATAGGGAATGGTGCCATCTCCAGGTTCATGATCATGAAGATGACCATAAACATCTGGAATGTTGTCTTAAACTTGCCCCAGTAGCTGGCGGCAATAACTCTTCCGTTATCAGCAGCGATAAGTCTGAATCCGCTGATGATAAACTCTCTTGCAATGATGATGATAACGATCCACGCCGGGATCCTTCCAAGTTCAATAAGTCCGATCATGGCGCTGCAAACAAGAAGCTTGTCCGCAAGGGGATCCATGAACTTACCAAAATCAGTTACCAGGTTATACTTTCTGGCGATCTTGCCATCCAGAAGGTCTGTCAGTGAAGCCACGATGAAGATTGCCAGCGCAATCCACTTGAAAGCAGGATTCATGGCGTCATTCAAAAGAAAGAATACAAAAAAGGGAATCAAAATAACTCTGCATACAGTAAGCTTATTCGGTAAATTCATCTCTCAACTCTCCTATCAAATCGTATTCGTTGGAACCTGTTATCAAAACATTTACATAATCGCCGGTCATCAGCTCCCGCTGAACTCCGGTGATAAAAAGATACCCGTCGATATCCGGTGCATCCTTGTAGGTCCTGGCTACATAAGACAAGCCGTCCTCGTCCTCCGCATCGGTTATCCTGCCCTCAATAACGGCACTGACGGTCTTACCCACCATCTTCGTCGCATCTTCAAAGGCTATCTCCTGCTGAAGCTTCATAAGCTTGTTCCTGCGAAGGGTCTTGGTCCTCTCGGTAACCTGATCAGGCATCACAGCCGCCGGTGTGTCCTCTTCCTGAGAATAGGTGAACACTCCCAGTCTGTCGAACCTCATATCCCTTACAAGAGCCATGGTCTGCCTGTGATCATCCGCGGTTTCTCCCGGGAATCCGCTAATAAGAGTGGTCCTGATGCAGATATCGGGGATTTCCTCACGAAGGTGGGTGATGAGCTGCCTTATCTGGGCATTGTTGGTCCTTCTGCCCATGCGCCTTAAGACGTCATCAGAGCCGGACTGTATTGGAATATCCAGATACTTGCATATCTTGGGCTCATTCTTGATGGTCTGTATAAGCTCCTCATCAAACTCCTCAGGGTAGCAATACAGGATCCTGATCCACCTAAAGCCATCAATCTTACAAAGCTCTCTTAGAAGCTCCGGAAGCATCTTCTTGCCATAAAGATCGATACCGTAAATGGTGGTCTCCTGGGCAACTATGATAAGCTCGGTAATGCCGTTCTCTGCAAGCTGCCTTGCATCCTTAAGAAGGTCCTCCATGGGAACACTTCTGTAGGAACCTCTTACTTTTGGAATAATGCAGTAGGTACAGCGCTTGTCGCACCCCTCTGCAATCTTGAGGTAGTTGAAGAGTCCGCCTGTTGTGATGACTCTTTTCATTCCACCGATAGGCTTCCTGTTGACGTCATCGAAATAGTTCTTATGGGAAAAGAGCTTGTTCCTCTTAAGGGTCTCTTCAAGGGCCTTTACGACTTTGTCCGTGGATGTAACGCCAAGAATCTCGTCAACCTCCGGGATCTCTTTCTGGATCTCCTCACGGTACCTCTCAGCAAGACATCCGGTGACGATAAGAGCCTTGAGCTGCCCTGATTTACGGCGCTCAGCCAGCTCCAGGATAGCATCTATACTCTCCTGCTTCGCATCATTTATAAAGCAGCAGGTGTTAACAACTGCTGCTTCTGCTTCATTCTCGTCATCTGTAAAACTATGTCCACTGCCCGTGAGCATCCCCAGCATGACCTCAGTGTCAACCCGGTTCTTGTCACATCCAAGTGATACAAATAGAATTTTCATATTATCAGTTCTCTTCAGATCCCTCTGCCTCTTCTGCAGGCTCTGCTTCCTCAGTGTTCTCTGCAAGAAGAGCTGCCTTCTCCTCATCAGTAAGGATGCGGAGCTGTGCCTGATTCATCTCATCAACAGCGATTGAAAGGGGCTTCTGCTTGTCCTTAACCTTTACCATAGGCTCATCACCTGCGATGATCTGTCTTGCTCTCTTGGCAGTAGCCATAACTACTGAATATCTGGAGTTGATAACGGGCTGCTCGCCTTCCTCAACTTCCTTGTTTACAACGTTCATAAGATCAACATAAGAAGGGTGTATCATTTTGTTCCTTTCCTGCGGCAGTGCCGCAATTACAAGCTAAAAGTATTATAACTCATTAAGCTCATTTCTGATAGTGTCTATAAGTTCAAGATTTCTCATGGGGCTTTGATGAGCGGCACCTATGATCTGATGCAGCCTGTCAACGCACTCCTCAAGGTCATCATTGACTACGATATAATCATATTTCTCGATTCCGATGGATTCCTCTTTGGCTCTCTTAAGCCTCTGGGTTATAACTTCATCGGTCTCGGTTCCTCTTCCGCGAAGTCTCTTCTCGAGCTCCTTGGCTGAAGGAGGCATAACGAACAGTAAAACCGCATCGGGGTACTGCTCTTTTATCTGAAGGGCTCCCTGGATCTCAATCTCCAGGATAACATCTATGCCCTGAGATAGCTTATCTTCCACAAACTTTCTGGGTGTTCCGTAGTAGTGGTTTACATATCCGGCATGTTCGATAAGCCCGTTCTCTTTGATAAGCTTCTCGAATTCTTCATTTGAAACAAAGAAATATTCTCTTCCGTTCTCCTCACCGGGTCTTGGATCCCTGGTAGTTGCCGAAACCGAAAGTGCATAGCCGGGATATCTGGCTATAAGCGCCTTCATCAGAGTCCCCTTGCCGGCTCCGGAAAAGCCGGAAACAACAATGATAATTCCTTTGCGATTGCTCATCTTAAAATGTTCCTCTACTTATATATTACTATTATTAATATATATTGCGTGATATACGGATTGCTTCGCTTACGCTTACCTTTGAATTCCTATATCACTCTATGTTCTGTATCTGCTCACGTACCTTCTCAATATCGGTCTTAAGAGCGATACCTCTGTCTGAGATCTTAAGATCGGTGGACTTTGAAAGGATCGTATTGGCTTCCCTGTTCATCTCCTGTGCAAGGAAATCCAGCTTCCTTCCGATACCGTCCTTGTCATCTCCTGCAGAGAGTGTATCCCTTGTTGCAAGGATGTGGCTTCTAAGCCTTGTAAGCTCCTCATCTACGCAGATCTTGTCGGCAAAGATGGTAACCTCCATTGCAAGACGGTTCTCATCAACCTGCTTGTCCTCAAGAAGATCTGAGATCTTCTCACGAAGCTTCTGCTTGTATTCCTGAATGATTTCAGGGGACCTTTCTGCAATATACTCAACGTTCTCAAGCATTCCCTCGAGCTTGGATGTAAGATCCGTAGTAAGGAACTCGCCTTCCCTTGCTCTTGACTCCTGGAACTGCTTGCCGGCTTCGTTTAAAGCTCGCTTTATACCGCTCCAAACCTCTTCCTCGTCCAGCTCTTCCTCTTCCATGGTGAATACCTCAGGGAATCTGGAGAGTACAGATATCCTCACATCATTATCCAGGCCAAAATCATCAGCCATCTCCTTGAGATAGCCAAAATACTCTGCTGCTATAGCCTTATTATATTTTACCCGGGACTCTGATTCGGAAAAATCCTCGTAACTGATGAATACATCAACCTTGCCACGCTTCATGTAGCCTTTCAGCTCCGAACGGATCGCTGATTCAAAGGCATTGAATTTCTTGGGCATTTTGATATTGATATCCAGATAGCGGTTATTTACAGACTTAAGCTCAACTATATACTTGCGCTGACCTTCCGTGACTTCGCTTCTGCCAAAACCAGTCATACTGCAGACCATTATTAAGTTTCCCCCTTGCTTTGGGCTAAATTTTTACACAAGTTATTATAATATAACGCAATTTCAAGGTCAATGTCAACGAAAAAGGGTGGGCGTAAACTAAAAGGGAGCCGGAGGAAAGTGTGTCCATCTCCTGGGCCGCTTGCGCTCGATGATATCTGGCAGCGGTACTAAGCGACTAAAGAACAGTCGCTAAGTGCCGGCCGATATCAACGACCTGCGGAGGATGGACACAGTTTTCCTTCGGCTCCATAAAGTTAGCCAGAACTATTTCTAATTATTTATATAGTAGTAATCATTTCTGATTATTATAAGCAGCTGGCGTAGGCCTTCTTGGCGCCTTCGGTTCTGATAAGTTTCAAATCTGCGATTACAGTGTCTGTAAGACCCTCGATCTTGTTGAGATCCCGGTCCCACATCTTCTCGTTGGCAAGGACAGCTTTTACAAGGTCTTCTTCTGAGTCATTCCTGTGCTCATAGAAGAACTCAAGTGCCCAGCGGTCATCACTTACAGTATAGGTGTTGCCGGCAGGTCTTTTGCAAACAAGTCCGTTATCTGTAAGCTCCTGAACATCGTTTGAATAGAAGGCGATGTAGGCAGCCAGAGACATTGTAAGGCAAACAGGAAGCTTGCCGTTCTTGTCGATATACTGAAGGAATGAAGGCATATTCCTTGCCTTCCACTTGCTGGTGGAGTTAAGTGAAATGCTCATGAGCTCGTGGTTTACGAAGGGATTGTTGAAACGATCCTTCACAGCTGCAGCGAACTCGTTGAGGTCATTCTCATCAAGGTGATCTGTGAGTGTAGGGATAACCTCCTCTGAGAGCATCTTGTTCATGAAGCCTGAGATATCCTCATCCTGCATGCAGTCTCTTACGATATCCTGTCCTGCCAGATATGCACCAAGCACAAAGCCTGTGTGCGCTCCGTTGAGAATCCTTACCTTGCGGTGCTTGTAGGGCATAACGTCGGGAACAACGTGAACGTTCACGCCTGCCTTCTTGAAAGGAAGTCTGTCCTCAAGTCCCTCGGGTCCTTCGATGATCCAAACGCCGAAGATCTCTCCTACATCGATGAGCTCGTCATGATAGCCGTTCTCCTCTTCAAGCTTCTCAACTTCCTTGGCATCACGGATACGTCCGGGAACAATTCTGTCTACCAGGGTTGAGCAAAAGATATTGTCGTTGTTAACCCAGGTCTTGAAATCCTCTTCAAGTCCCCACTGGTCAATATACTGATTAACGCACTTTAAAAGCTCTTTTCCGTTATTATCGATAAGCTCGCAGGAAAGAACCACAACGCCCTTCTTACCGGCCTTAAAGCGTCTGTAAAGCACCTGTGTAAGCTTGCCGGGGAAGCTTGCTGCGGGCTGATCCTCGAATTTGCAGGAAGGATCATAGGCGATTCCTGCCTCTGTTGTATTTGAAGCGATTATATCAAGGTCGTCGCTCTCTGCGATCTCCATGATCCTGTCAAGGCCTTCCTTATCATAGGGGTTGAGACAGCAGTCGCAGGCTGAGATGACTCTTTTTGCATCTACCTTCTGTCCGTTCTCGCTTCCTCTAAGATACAGGGTGTAAAGACCCTCTTGCTTGTTAACAAGCTCTGTAAGCCCCTGAGAAATAGGCTGAACAAGAGCAACCTTGCCGTTAAAGCCCGCCTTCTCATTGCTGATATCAAAGAAATAGTCCACAAAGGCTCTCATGAAGTTTCCTTCCCCGAACTGCAGGACCTTCACAGGGGCATCCTTAAGAACATAGCCCTTATAGCCTGATTTTTCCAATACATCATAGTTTAAAAGTTCCATTACCATTCCTCCTGATTGCTGTAACCGCTTACAATCTTTTTCTGTGTGTAATTCCTACACATATTGTTATATCACTAAATGTAAGCGTTTACAAGTAATTTATTATTTAACAATTAAAAAAGCCGCCTCCGTCTCCGGAAGCGGCATAAATACTAAGTTAATCAAAGCTGGTAGAAACCGACCTTTTTGTAAACTTTTCTAAGTGTCTTGTTGGCAATGTAGGATGCTCTCTCAGCGCCCTCTTTGTACACATTCTCAAGGTATGCCTTGTCCGCGATAAGGCGCTTAGCCTCTTCTCTTATAGGATTTAAGGTCTCAAGAACGGCCTCTCCTACAGCGGGCTTGAATGCGCCGTAGCCCTGGCCTGCAAACTCCTTCTCAATCTCCTCATAGGTCTTGCCTGTGATGGTTGAGTAGATATTCATAAGGTTAGCAACTCCGGGCTTGTTCTCCTTGTCAAAGCGAACGCAGTTCTCTGTATCAGAGTCTGTTACCGCCCTCTTAAACTTCTTCATTACAACATCGGGCTCATCCATAAGGAATACGCATCCGTTGGGCTCAGACTTACTCATCTTGGAGCCGGGTGTTGTAAGGCCGTAGATACGGGCACCTGTCTTGGCAATGTAAGGTTCAGGAATACGGAATACGTCGCCGTAGATGTTATTGAAACGCTCAGCGATATTTCTTGTAAGCTCAACGTGCTGCTTCTGATCCTCTCCTACAGGCACGTAATGAGGCTGATACAGAAGAATATCTGCAGCCATAAGTGAAGGATAAGTAAACAGTCCTGCGTTGATGTTGTCCTTGTGCTTCTCTGACTTGTCCTTGAACTGAGTCATACGTGAAAGCTCACCGAACATTGTATAGCAGTCAAGAACCCATCCAAGCTGTGCATGAGCCGGAACATGTGACTGAAGGAAAAGAGTATTCTTCTCGGGATCCAGTCCACAGGCAATATAAAGAGCCAGCATCTCAAGGGAACGTCTTCTAAGTTCCTTGGGATCCTGTCTTACTGTAATGGTGTGAAGATCCGCCATGAAATAGTAGCATTCAAATTCATTTACCCTGTCTGCCCAGTTCTTGATGGCTCCAAGGTAATTCCCCAAATGTAAATCTCCGCTCGGCTGAATACCGGAGAGCATAATCTTTTTTTCGTTTGATGAATCCATTGTAAATTCCTCCGTTCATATATCTCATAACTATAGCAGTAAAGCGGGATTTTCACAAGTAAAATGTGGCATAAATAAAGACATTCCTGTGGATTCTGTGATAGAATTATTCATGCTTATAACAAAGAAAAGGATTTTAAAACATGGCATTTGACGGAATTACAATTGCAAATCTCACAAAGGATTTCAGCGACCGCCTTACAGGTGGCCGCATCTACAAAATAGCCCAGACAGAGAGCGACGAGCTCTTCATAACCGTGAAGCTCTCCTATGAAGCAGCCGAGGAGTTTGGCATGAAACAGGCCAAGCTGGTGCTGTCCTCCGATGCTTCGCTCCCTCTTGTCTACATCACCGATGACAGCAAGGCATCTCCCATGACTGCCCCTAATTTCTGTATGCTGCTTCGTAAGCACCTGCAGAACGGCCGCATCATATCCATAACACAGCCCGGAGGCCTTGAGCGTATAATCCGCTTTGAGATCGAGCATCTCAATGAAATGGGTGATCTTTGCCACAAGATACTCCTCATAGAGATCATGGGCAAATACAGCAATATCATCTTCACCGATGAGGAAGATGTGATAATCGACAGCATCAAGCACATACCTGCTTCAGTAAGTTCAGTAAGAGAAGTGCTTCCCGGAAGGACCTACTTTGTTCCAAGTCAGGACAAGGCTAATCCTCTTTCCACTACGGCCGATGAGTTTTCATCACTGGTTCTTTCCAAGGGCATGCCTCTATTTAAGGCCATCTACTCAAGCTACACCGGGCTTTCCCCGATAATTGCCCAGGAGATGTGCCACAGAGCAGGAATAGATGCGGATAAGTCCGCCATTGCCCTGGATACTTCGGAATCCATCGCGGCCTACAGGGCCTTTGACGAGGTTATCGACTGCGTCAGAAGAGGCGATTTCTCTCCTGCCATCTACTACGACGGGGACACTCCCAAGGAGTACTCCTCCATCCCCCTTACCGTTTACGGCTACAGTGAGGATGCGGACCCGGATGATCCTGCCACTCCCTTCCTTCCCTGCACGGATATATCCACTCTTATCCAGCAGTACTACGCCGAAAAGAACGTGGTAACCAGGATCAGACAAAAGTCCGTTGACCTTCGAAAGATCGTCCAGACCGCCCTTGAGCGAAATGCACGCAAATACGACCTTCAGCTCAAGCAAATGAAGGACTGTGAGAAGAAGGACAAATACAGAGTTTACGGTGAGCTTCTCAACACCTACGGCTACAGCGCCGGGGAGGGAGACAAATCCATCACCGTCAACGATTACAACACGGGAAAAGATATAACGATTCCCTTGGACCCTACTCTCACCCCCAACCAGAATGCCAAGAAGTACTTTGATAAATATACCAAGCTTAAGAGAACCCAGGAAGCCCTTGAGGAACAGTTAAAAGAGTCCTCAGAGGCCATAGAACAGCTTGAATCCATCGCTACAGCTCTGGATATCGCCCAGAAGGAAGCAGACCTTGCTCAGATCAGAAAAGAGCTGGCTGACAGCGGCTACATCAAGTCAAAACCGCAAGGCAAGAAGGGTCAGAAGGAAAAGATAACCAGCAAACCCTTCCACTATCTTAGCAGCGACGGCTTTGACATCTACGTGGGCAAAAATAACATTCAGAACGACGAGTTGACCTTCAAGGTGGCAAACGGCGGAGACTGGTGGTTCCATGCCAAAAAAATCCCCGGCTCCCATGTTGTTCTCATTACCGGTGGCAGGGAAGTTCCCGACAGAGCCTTTGAAGAGGCTGCAGCTCTGGCTGCCTACTATTCTAAGGGAAAACTTCAGGAAAAAGTTGAGATCGATTATCTAAAGCGCAAGGATGTCAAGAAGCCCAATGGTTCAAAGCCCGGATTTGTGGTCTATTACACCAACTACTCCATGGCAATTGCCCCGGATATTTCATCTTTAAAGCTCATCAGCGACTGACAGGAATTCTAAAACATATATTTACTCATGCGAAAAGGGACGGATCAAGCTCGATCCGTCCCTTTAGCTATGTCTAAGTGTTTGATTACCGGTTAATTACTTATTCCCTGAATTATTGATATCTGCCTTAGCCTTGTTGTTCCTTCTTATGTACTCCTCAACGGAAACACCTGCGATAGCTGCAGGGATGATAAGAATCCACCAGGGGAAGCCCTTCTCCTTCTCGATGGGGGCAGCTGCCTCAGCTGTGTCCTCATCTTCGATTACTTTTGTATTAACAGGTTTCTCATTGTCCCTTATAACCTTGTCTGTATCCTGAGTAATTGCTTTGGCATCAACATCTATATCAAAAATAACTTCATCTGAATATACAACCGATTCTGTGAAAGCATCTGCTCTCTTTTCAACCGGAGCATCATAAGCAAATGCAACTACAGGCTGTATTATCAGGCCGGCACTGATTCCGATTGCAACAGCCTTGATAACATTCTTGTTCTTCATAATAAATTTTCCTTTACAAACTAATCAAACACACTTTTTAGCTTTTCAGCAATATGAATTTTATCACAGAAGTCGTCATATAGATAATCATATTGGAAATTATTTTTGTATTATGCGATTAAAACTTATGACAATCTCATTTTCCAATATTCAGAGCACAGTTTACGTGACCAAGGTTGAAAAAACGCCGATACCCTTGCGGGTACCGGCGCTTTGTTTTTAATATCTTAGGCAATCTTAGAGCAAATCAATTACTCTTCGCCGTCCTCTTTCTTTCTTCCGAAAAACATGATACTGATTGCGATTCCTGCAGCAACAACAATTACGATAATTCTTGAAACATTGTTTGTAGGATCTTCAGTACGTCCTCTTCTTGCTCCGAGAACTGCAGCCTGTCTCTGTGCTCCAAGAACTTCACCCTCGGGTGCTCTTGTTGCTCCAAGAACCTGAGGAGGTGTCGGAGGTTCGGGCTCTGAAGGAGGAGGAGTAACATTTCTTGAGGATGTAGGATTAACTGTGAGCTTACCGTAAACTACCTTTACATCATAGTTAGAAGCCAGTTCCTCATTCTCAAACTTATAAGTAAATACGTTATCTACTGTAGTTGATGTATTAGGGTTACCAACAACAGAAGTTGTGTTAGTGTAGATAACCTTCTCTCCATCAACAAATCCAAATGTCTGGTCATCAGGATATGACTGAACAGGATCAGCCTGAGCTGAAAGTGCTGTTCCATCATATGTCTTGGATGCTGATGCAGATGTAAGAGTTACCTCTCTCTTGTTGATAGTAAGCTTACCTATCTCGTAAACGCCTGACTCCTCAGTTGCAGGAGCTTCATCGTCTTCCTTAACTTCTTCAGCTGCAAGAAGTGATACAGCATCGCGCTTAGGAGCTACATTTGTCTTGATCTGGATAGAATTCTCATCGAACAGTGCGTCAGCAAGGTTCTCGCCTACAGCCTCTCCGTCAACAACAGCCTTAATAACAAGGTCGCTGGTGTGGAGGTTTACAGGATATTCACCTACTGTTGTTCCTGAGCCACCTTCTATGAAGATGTTGTTTACTCTGTAAGTCTTCTCTTCTCCATTTACAAGAACTGTAATATCCTCTGAAAGCTCTGTCCAGTCATCAGGAACATCTGCTGCAAATACCTTAAGTGTGAACAGTGATCCGAAGTTAACAAATACATTCTGGATTGCTTCGGTAACTACTGCAGAGTTAAGAAGTGAACGACGCTTAATCTCAAGTGTATCAACGTCAAGTGTTACATCAACATTAACTTCCTGCTTTGTTCCATCATACTTAACTGTTCTGTAGTTGTCTCCCTCAGAATCAAGGTTAAGGGCAATGATTAGTTTCCATTTTTCCTTAAGAGCAAGTTTTACATAAATAGTTGTGTCACTTGTAACTGTGTAAGTGTCTTTTGCAAACTCTGTTGTGCAAGCTGCATCTGTGAAGTATCCAACTACATCATACTTGTTTGCATCGAACTTGCCATCAATAACTGTTGTATCAGGAAGAGTTGTCTCTGATCCTGTAAGAACAACTGATGTTGCAAGATCATCTGTAATTCCTTCAGGATATACAGCAACATAATCCACTTCGTTGGTCTTGAACTGAAGGTCAAGGTGATACTTGTAGTTCTGTCCGTCTGCATTCTGGATTGTCTTTGAAGCGCCCCAACGCCAGTCAAACAGAGCTGTGAAGTGCTGGTTCTCAGACTTTCTGTAATCAACCTGTACATACTGAAGGTTGCTTGCAACAGTATTGTTCAGGTTCTTGCCTGCGTTGTATTCAGTTGTGAAGGTATTTGTGAATGCCTCCTTAACTGCTTCCCAATCAGCAGCATTTGTGATGTAAGTATAATTCTTGCCAAGGAAGAAGGTCTCATCCATCTCGATTACACCGATAGGATAATATCCATCATCTGACTGGATATAATCAACCTTAAGTGTCTCAGCAAAGTTAGGATTTACAGTTTCTTCTTTAACAGGACCTGTAGCATAAACAGCGATCTTAGCCTTCTTTACTTTCCATACAGCGTAGAGGTCGATCTGCTTGTCTCTCTTAGCCTGGATAACTGTGCCAGCCTTGTAGTCAGGCTTCTCAGCCTTGGGATCCAAAGCCCATCCAAGGAATTCATATCCCTTATGCTCTGCAAGCTTATGAGTTGCCCAGTTCTCTATAACCTGAACATTCTTATAATCTTTTACTGTGTAGTCCTTCTCATCCTGGAACCAGAAGAACTCGATCTCTTCTGCGATCCTATCACGCTCACCGGGCTTAACATCGAAGTTAGCATGGTAAACAACATCGCCTGTAAGTTCAAATACATCTGTGAATGTAAGCTTGTAGTCAAAACCGAAGATGTTCTGGATCTTCTTATGAGCCTCATAGCAATCAAGCGAAGCCTTTGTGTTGTCTTCGGTTGTGCAGTTGTAAATATATACCTGCTTATTAACTTCAACCTTGAAGGTGATCTTGTCATTTACAGAAACAGTATCAAGTCCGCTGTAATTCATGCTGTACTTGCCTGTCTTGTAGTTTCCGAGCCAGAGACGATACTCGTATGTACCCATCTCCTTATCTTCACCCTCAGCTGTTACCTTCTTGTACTCTGTACCGTTAACGATAACAGAAACCTTAGCACCGGCTTTCTTGTATGACTCAAAATCTTCCTTGGTAAGACCAAGATCAATATGATCATCAGTCTTTGTGAAGTCATACTTATCCCATACAGCGTAAAGCTCAAGGGTATCGCCCTTCTTTACTTTGATCTTCTGATTTGCCTTGTACTCAGCTACTTTAGCATCAGCAGTTGTAGCCCAACCAAGGAACTTGTCAACCTTGTTCTCGTAAAGGTACTGAGTCTTAGGGCCTTCTCCTGTCTTAACATCAGGATAGTTCTTTACAAAGTAATCTTTCTCTGTTTCTTTTCTTCCGAACTTAACAGTCTCTGCAATCGTATCAAGACCTGCTTCTGTTGCGTCGCAGTTTGAATGATAGATTACATCGCCCTTAAGATCGAACTGCTCTGTGAATTTAAGCTTGTAGTCAAAACCAAAGATATTCTGAATTGCCTTATGTGCGTTATAGCAATCATTTGATGCCTTCTGGTTCTCTGCTGTTGTGCAGTTGTAAATATATTCCTGACCGTTATACTCAACGATATAGCTGATGGTATCATTTACGGATACAGTATCAAGTCCGCTGTAATCCATCCAGTGATTAGTGCTGTGCTTGTAGTTTCCGAGCCACATACGATACTCGTATGTTCCCATCTCCTTATCTTCACCTTCAGCGGTCATGGGATACTCTTTGCCGTTAACTACAGCATAAACTACGGCACCGCCCTTGCGGTACATTTCATAGTCAGCCTTCTCAAGTCCAAGATCAAGGTGATCATCAGTCTTATCAAAATCGTAAGAACTCCATACTGCATAAAGGTTAAGGGTTGAGCCCTTCTGAACCTTTATCTTAGCATTTGCTGCATAAACTACAGTCTTAGCTGATGAATCAGTATCCCATCCAAGGAACTTGTCAATCTTGTTCTCATAAAGCTTCTGAACTGAATAGCCTGTAGCAACCTGAACGTTTGTATAATCCTTAACTGTGTAATCCTTCTCAGTCTGATTCCATCCGAAGTTAACTTCTTCTGAAATCTGAGGAAGTGCATTAGGTGTTGCAGCAGTAGTTGCATGATATATAACATCGCCTGTAAGCTTGAATGCTTCGGTGAATTTGAGCTTGTAATCAAATCCGAAGATTTCCTGGATTGACTTATGCGCTTCATAGCAAGCATTTGATGCTGCCTGATTCTCAGCAGTTGTGCAGTTATAAAGGTATACCTGTCCAAGATACTCAACCTTGTAGGTGATGGTATCATTTACGGAAACAGTAGCAAGTCCACTGTAATCCATCCAATGATCATAGTCGTACTGATAATTGCCAAGCCACATACGATACTCGTATGTTCCCATCTGAGAATCCTCACCATTGGCTGTCATTTTGTATTCTGTACCGTTAACGATGGCAGAAACCTTAGCACCACCGTTCTTGTACATTTCATAATCCTTCTTCTCAAGTCCGAGATCAAGGTGATCATCAGTCTTTGTGAAGTCATATGCAGGCTTATTCTTCTTGTATACGAAGTAGATAGTTCTGTTGCTGTCGATCCTTCCGATCTGACCGGCTTCAAGGCCCTTATTGAACAGATCAAAATCATAAGCCCAAAGTCCGTTGGGATTTCCGAGGATACTTCCGATCAATGTACGCTGTCCTGCAACAACTTTTACATAATCAAACTGAGGATATGCAAAGAGTTCTTTTACAACAGGAAGAACATTAACCAGACCATGTGTTCCGTAAAGTGCATACTGGAATTCATAGCCGTCAACATCCTTGGCAATCTTGCCCTTTACGGGAACCATCTCTTCCTTGGGGTTGCCAGTATCGTCAATGGTTACTTTTACATCCTTAAAGCTGTCGGGAACATCAATTTCTTTTCCGTCTGTATCAACATACTTTGCCTTAAAGCTGTAGTCTACTTTATCAGTCTTTTTCTTACCATATTTGAAGGTAATTGTTACAGTATAAACTGAGAAGTGTGTAGTATCGAAAGATACTTCTGTAGCTGTATTGCTGTCTGCAGAACCAACCTTCTCGATCTCATCGAGATTCTCAGGTACATGATAAACTGCAAGTTCTGCATTCTCAGACTGAGCCTGCTCAATCTCTGAGAAAACAACTTCTACCTTGCCCTCAGTTTCATCAGGCTGTACAAACTGACCAAGGCTGGGTGACCAGATATTGATATCGAATGAGAATGTATCAACCTCATCAGCGTCAACCATCTCCTCGATAGCGCCCTCGATCTCAGCAGCTTTCTCTGTCTCAACCTTAGAGATCTGAACCTCTGCGTCCTCAGGAAGAACACCATCAACAGCGAAGAGCTCGATCTTGATTCCGTCGATCTCTGTCTCGCCTACCAGTTTCTTCTCAACAGCCTCAGCAGCCTCTTCTGCTTCTTCTGCTTCCTCTGCATTCTCATCGGATGCTTCTTCTGAAGAATCATCTGTTGCTGATGCATCTTCATCGTCATCAGCTTCTTCTTCATCTTCTTCTGTGGTCTGCTCGGTGCTTCCCTCTACTGCGGACTCATCCGCAGAAGCAGCTGCAGTCTCTTCCTTGATCTCATCGACGGGTACTTCAACGTCTTCTTTGATCTCGGAAAATGTCTTACCTTCTGCATTGTCTGCAGGAACATCAACCTGCTGCTCTACAGCGGCGTCTTCGCCTTCAGCAGCATAAACCTTAGCATTAGCGAAATCACTGCCAAAGGTAGTAACTACCAATGCAACAGCCAGAAGAAATGCCAACACTTTGTTCCATTTCTTAGACATAAGATTGCCTCCCTCATAAATTGATTAAAATTGTGTAAATAAAATGAAAAATATGTGAACACTCATTGGTATGATACAACATTATCAATCATACATGCAATCATATTTCAGAATTTTTTTGTAAAATTGAAAAAAACTTTTGGAAACTTTAAAGAATTTTAATCTTCTCCAAGGCGCTGACGATACTGCGTCCTTTAGGAAACCTAAGAATGTCCTCTCTGGTCGCGCCGCCGGATTTGATCAGAACAGTGAAGTAAATAAGCACTGCCGCAAGAACTGCGAGAATTGTAGCAAAAAGATTGACAAAATACTCTCCCGGAACAAAAAGAGCAAACAGCATAGACAGCAGCATATGAATAAGAAATGCTCCTGCCCCCATTACCAGCGAAGAAATTGCCGGGAAAAGATATGTCTTTTTAAAATCATTTATAATATGAAGATTCTTCTTCATTATTACATTATTGAGAATGCACATCATAAGAGAATATATGATGGTCACTATGCAAAGGGCGATATCCCCAAGATCTGTATATACCAGGAGTAGCACAAGGGTTATCGTCTGTACTACAAGTGCCGCTACTGCGTTGAGCACAGGCACATTGACCTTTCCGATGGCCTGAAGAACCGCATTGGTAACGGTGGAAAGTGAATAGAACACCACTGTGATTGCAAGGAATCTAAGAAGCAGTGCTGCCTCGTCAAGAGATGCCCTCTGAGGGAAAAGAATCATCATCACAGGGCGGGCCAGTGCAAAAAGCCCCACTGCGCAGGGAATCGAGATCATGAGAATGACTCTTGTAACTCTGGATACGGTAACTCCCGCTTCTTCCCTGTCTCCTCTGGAAAAGGTAGTGGAGATCTCCGGGATCATGGCTGCCGCCGCAGCGCTGGCAAGAGCTATGGGAAGATTTGTAATGACCACAGCCTTTCTGGCAAAAATGCCGTACTGATAAAGAACAGCACTCTCCTCCATATTCTTCACATGGATGAGGATCCTGGTAAACAGCGTTGAATTAAGGGATGTGGACAGATTATATATGAAGGTACTTAAGATAAAAGGAGTCACGATCATAAAGATGCGCTTGAAGATCTGCATAGCAGCCATATCCTCATGCTCATCATCTTTGATGCGCCTTTCTACTATTGATCTGTTATAGTGGTAAACCAGATACATGAAAATAAGAGCCACAAGTACGCCGGAACCTGTTCCGATGGCACTGCCTATCGCGCCGTAGACGGCTCTTTTGACCGGATCTTCATCCCCGGCCATTCTGGTAAGTATATACGCGCCGCCCACACTTACGGCAGCATTGAACACCTGCTCAATAAGCTGGGATATGGAGGTGGGCACCATGGTCCTGTGTGCCTGGAAATATCCTCTAAGGACCCCGAGGAATCCAAAGAGAAAGATACTGGGGGCAAAGAAACGAAGAACCGTGGCGGAACGGCCTGCTGCAAGAATGTCAGCTCCGAAGAAAAGAACAAGGCTTCCGATGCCGCCGACAATTGATACGTATATAAGAGCACCCCTGAAGATCCTGTGGGCGTTTCTGTACTCTTTTACCGCCAGCTTCTCGGAAATGATCTTGGACATGGCAGAGGGAATACTGTAGGAGGATATCAAAAGAACTATCGTATAAATAGCATAAGCAGCTCCATAGTAGCCATTACCTTCATCTCCGATAATAGCTGCCAGGGGGCTGCCGTATAATAGGCCGATAATTCTTGATATTACGCCTGTAATAGCAAGAATCCCGGCCTGAAATAATAGTCCTTTTTTGGTATTGTTATCCTTAGTACTGCTCTCCATTATGATTGTTTATGGCCTCAGCCAGTCGTACATCTCCTGATATTTTTCGGCAGAAACCCTCCAGGAGAAGTCAACTGCCATGGCCCTGTCGATCATCTTGTTCCATTCGCGCTTCTGATCGTAGAATACTCTCTCAGCTTCCCTTATGGTTCCAAGCATCTCGTGGGCATTATAATTGAGGAATCCGAAACCGGTTCCTGTGCTCTCAAACTTGTTGTAAGGCTCAACGGTATCAATGAGGCCGCCGGTCTGTCTTACGATCGGGATTGTTCCGTATCTTAATGCCATAAGCTGTGAAAGTCCGCAGGGCTCAAACAGTGAAGGCATAAGGAAAACATCCGAAGCCGCATAGATCTTGTGGGACATGGGCTCTGAATAATAGATGTTTGCGGAAACCTTGTCATTGTACTTCCAGTCAAAGTGACGGAAGGCGTTCTCATACTGCTCTGCTCCGGTTCCAAGAACTACCAGCTGCACCGCATCCTGACACAGTTCATCAAGAACGTAGTTGATAAGGTCAAATCCCTTCTGGTCGGTAAGTCTTGAAACGATACCGATCATCATGATCTTGTCGTCTTCCTTAAGGCCAAGCTCCTTCTGAAGAGCTCTCTTGTTCTTAACCTTCTCCTTGCGGAAGTTGATGGCATTGTATTTGTGAGGAATGTACTGGTCTGTCTCCGGATTGAACTCGTCGTAGTCAATACCGTTGACAATTCCTCTAAGGTCATGGGCTCTTGCACGAAGAAGGCCGTCAAGCTCCTCGCCGTAGAACTCGGTCTTGATCTCTTCAGCATAGGCCTTGCTCACCGTTGTGATGGCATCGGCATAAACGATACCGCCCTTAAGCAGGTTGGCATCCTTGTACAGGCCAAGCTTGTCCGGAGTAAAGAAGTAATCCGGAAGTCCTGTGATCTCCTGAACCTTCCTGATGTCCCATTTCCCCTGGAACTTCAGGTTGTGTATTGTCATGATGGCCTTGATTCCTCTGTAGAACTCGCTGCCCTGGAATCTCTCTTTGAGATATACGGGAACGAGACCTGTCTGCCAGTCATGGCAATGGATGATGTCAGGCCTGAAGTCGATTACAGGCAATACAGAAAGAGCTGCCTTTGAGAAATAAGCAAATTTCTCAATCTCAAAGATCACATCATCGCCGTAGGGCTTCATGCCGTTAAAATAGTATTCATTATCTATAAAGTAGTATTTGATCCCATCTACTTCAGCCTTGAAGATACCTACATACTCGTTCTTCCAGTGGAAGTCCATGTAGAAGTTGGTCACATACTCCATCTTCTCCTTCCACTGCTGGCCTATGCACTTATAAAGCGGCAGGATAACTCTCACGTCAAAATATCTCTTGTCGATATTCTTGGGAAGAGAGCCCACTACGTCTGCCAGTCCGCCGGTCTTGATAAAAGGTACACCTTCTGAAGCCACAAACAGGATGTTTTTCATTTGTCTGCCATCTCCTTCATTTTTATGATTGAAGTCGTAATTATAGAATAACCTATTTCATCTTAAGTGACAATGCATATTGTTCCTGAGAAACCTTAACAATAACGTTCTTGGTATTTACTGTCTGCCCCAAAAGGCCAAAGGTCTCGGAGAATAATGCCACACCAAAATTGAGCCTTCCTCCGCAGCGTCTTCTGACTGATTCGTGGATCTGGGCCATTATGCTGCTCATGACTCTGTCCCGAAGTCCCCAGCTGTCAATAAGAGCTATTATCTCATCAACGCTGCTGCATCCCATGATGATCCTGGCTTGGGAGGAGGTTCCGCCAACCATGGCTGTGTGGGCCGCAAAGATCTCACGCCTTGCATCGGATGCGGTGGAATTGGTGTTCATGATTCCGGCAGAGAGCTTCACAAGCTTGCCCACATTTCCCACAAGAAGCAGATTCTCCACATGCTCCTGTACTGCCTTGTCTATGGCCTGTCCCGGAAAATTGTAGCACATTATGCTAGTCTTAAGATCAACGTGAAGCTGGCTGTTTATGACCTCGGCGCAATACTTGCCGGGACTTACCAAAATAGACTTTATTCCCTGTCTTGTCTGGAACAATATCTGATTGTCGATGGAATTGGAAATATCCCTCATATGAACAGGAGGAATGGAACCGTAACTGCCCATTATGGTGATGCCGCCAAGAAACGTGTTCTGACCTATGGTCTGCTTGGCTGCGATCATTATTCCCTCAGGGCATGAAACAGTTATAAGAAGGAGCTGGGCTCCGTCGGAAGCTTCGCATACACCGGCAACGGCATCGAAGATAAGCGCTCTGGCCTCCTTTTCAATGAGAGGTTCACCCTTTCTGATACCTGGCTTATTCTCACTTGCTATGCCAACGCCCTCGCCGCTTTTAAGAAAAAGATTGCCATGGCGTATATCAATGCAGGAATTCTCTGCCGCACCTGCAATATCCGTGATCCTTGATACACTTACAGTAATGGTTGCCTTGTCTCTGATATCGGGAGCTGCTCCTCCCTCCATCAGAACAGAATATTCGCTGTGATCCGCGTCACAGCGGGCAGGATTGCGCTTTACCGTATAGGCCCTTGATGCGCCGCCCTTATGGCTTATTGTGACGTTCTCATAGTCTATCTTAAATATAAGATTAGCAGCAGCTGCCCTGGCGGCAGCCGCTGCACAATCACCTGTAGTTGCGTGGCTTAAAGTTAACCCCATATCTCTTCCGACATATCTATCCATAATAATCCCCTTGTGATCAAAAAATGGAATTTATTGTGCACGCTTACTAATATTATACAATATGTCGTGTTTTTGTGGAAGAAAATACGGTTATGATTCACATAATTTTTGGTTAATCTTCTTCCCAGAAAAGTTCATCCAGAGTCTTTCCAAGGGTCTTGCAAATAGCAATACAAAGGTTGATGGTAGGATTGTAATCTCCCTTTTCTATGGAGCTTATGGTCTGTCTTGAAACTCCGCAGGCAGCTGCCAGCTGGTCCTGAGACAGGTCTTTGCCCGCACGGGCGGCTTTAAGTTTAAGATTCTTCATACGCCTTACGCCTCCTCGCTCTCATTCTTAACCAGTTTCTTAACGATAGCTGCTACGCCGATGATAGCCATCCATACAATGACCATGATATTCATAACAGGAAGTGAATCAAATCCTTCACCGGAGATTTCTCCTGTGGTGATGGCTGTTATAATGGGAATGATGTTGAGAACAATGGCTATAACGATAATCGCCGTATAGCGCTTGCGGTTGTTGTTAAGTCCCCAGTATGCATCATTCCAGATGCAGTAGATGCAAAGTACCAGGCATCCAATAAGGATTATCCCAAGATGAACCAGGTATGTGGCAATGGGAAGTGTTACCTCCGATACGGAAAGAACTATCATCACTGCCTCCAAAGCCATAACCGTATAGAATGAATACTTGTAACCCCTGTTCCTGATCGCTTCCTGTCTCTCGTCGTAATCTGACATAACCTTTCTGTTTGAGTTTGCAAACTTGAAAAGTATGACGCAGAGAACTGCTGCAAACATAAGTCCAAATACAAATCCGAATCCTGCTAAATTTCCAACTGTCATTTCATTTCCCTCCTGGCCCTCGGCCATATTATTTAATGTGACGTCTGATAGGCGTCCGGTCTGAATGTGATATTGGTGTTACTCTCAGCTGATATGAAAATTGTAATCTATACTTTTGGTTATGTCAAGTATATTTTACATTTTTCATATTAAAAATTTTTGGGCCGATTTCATCCCCATTCTCCGCCTCAAATCATTATCAATATTACGTATTTTGCTTATTTATTATTTCGAATTACTTTATTGTTTCTTTAGAAATCGTCTACATTTTGTCCATATTTAGGACTTAAGATAAATACATATCAGAAGTGAAACACTTCTGACTCCCCCAACAAAACTTTTTTCATACCGGGTCGATTGGCTCCCCACTGATCGACCCCTCCTCCCAACTAAAATGGCACCGGCGAGTGATCGCAGGTGCCTTTCTTTTGTCTTTATTATGATCGTCTTACATCCGGCAAGGCAGTAATCCTTATGCGGGAATTGCCTCTCCCTCTGCTGCAGGTTCCTCACCGGCAGTTCCCTTGGGCATTTCATCGGGAACCGTCTGTTCGTTCTTCCTGGGGCCTCTTACTCCGAAGCTTCCGATATAGCGAAGCTCCTTTAAGATCCTGCGGATGTTCTTAAGCTCTTTGGACATATCTGAAGCTGCAGCGCATACCACTGTGGGAACACCGCTTCCGTTAAGCTCCACTCTGTATCCGGCATCCTTAAGTGCCTTAAAAGCCTTGAGCTTGTCTGTTGTACTTATCTGTTCAAGTTCTTTATCATTCTTAGCCATAGATATAGTGCCTTTCTTTTTTCTACACACAATATAGCATATTTATTTTCATTTTTCAAACACTTGTTCCGCACGCGAAAAATTTTTTTAAAAAAATATTCAAAATAGTGTTAAGTTTTTACCTTATGTACCGATATAGTTATTGAGAACAAAATTCTCACTCCCCCAACAAAACTTTTTTCATACCTGGGCAGTTTAACTCCCCATTAAGCTGCCCTCCTCCCAAAAAATCTTGTGAAACAAAAATAGAAGGCGATTCCCCGTCGCCTTCTTTTTTGTTGCACAAGACCGGCAAGCGAATGGATGCTTGCATACAAATTCATTTGCCGGTCGTAAGGACATGGAGCACGAAGTGCGGAATGTCTGTGTGCAGAATCGAGCCTGCTCGATTGCATATTCTTAATCATCCTGCATTTATTTCTTGCAGGTATATCCCTTTACAAAGAAATCCTTGTCATCCTGCTTTACCAGTGACAGCCCGTCATCGGAAACATAGTAGCTGCAGCCGCTGGCTGTATAGTTGTTGTGGATGTTTCCGGTAAGATTCTGCCACTCATCATAGTTGGCATCGCTGATGGTATCCTCAGCTGCTTCAAACACCAGTCTTCCCTCGGTTTCAGGCTTCACCAGGATAAGGAAGGTATCGCCCTTTTCAAGATCGATGGCCTTATTCAGCGGGAATGTGTGATATCCACCGCTCACTGCGGAAACCTTCTGCGCCAGTACAGGCTGATCCTCTGTGGTAAAGGTAAAGCTTCCGTTCTCTTCCTTCGGATTTACGTAAACTTCAATATCATACTGCTGATACATATCAATAGCCATGAGCCCCACTGCCTCAAGTGTTTCGCTGCCCTGGGCCTCATACATAACTGCGTAGGGATTTGCAGAAGAACTGTAGGCTGAAACGGTGTTAAAAGAGTCATCAAGAGTGCTTATGGTCCTGTTGATAAATCCCGCTGCCTGATAGTTGTTGTCGTACCAGTTGTCATCCCCGGGAGCAGCTACATCGTAAGCTGCAGCATTACTGATTGCTGTTGTCTCATCGTAGTAAGAAAGATAGAAGAATCCGCCTTCTCCTACGCTATCGCCCCAGCTGTTGCGGCAGATCCAGGCACCGTCTCCTTCAGGCTTGTCCCTGAAATTGGAGGCGCTGTATTCATCATCCCATCCCACTATAAGAACTTCATGATTGGCTGTCTCCACCTTGCCGCCGTTAAATGAAGAATAGAGCTTGCCGCTGTGATCCTTCCAGTATCTGCTGTCTGCATTTACACCGACCGTTGCGGCACCGTGCTCCATCAGCATCTGCTTGACCATGAGATTGTGTTCCATGTCAGCTCTCACTTCATAAACGCCCTGTACATGGTAGTCGGCAGCAAATCCGTCTGAGGGAGGATTACCATTATCGGAAAAGAGAAACTGGCTTCCGTAAAGTGCATTAAATGCATCATCTCCGGCCTCAGCCATGGGTCCCTTCCAGGCGGTGAGGATACTGATGCAGCAGTCCGTAACACCACCGTTGGCCACATAATTGGTGTCATAATCAAATACCCAGGCCTTGGGAATGTTGTCCGCATTCACAAATTCCCTGTAATCATCATCAATATATCCGCCCACGGAACCGTCTGCCTTATGCATATTGTAATAGGCCAGATGCTTCTCCGACAGATCGATATCCCTGTATCCCAGGTTATCATGATGTTTCAGAAGGTCACTCTCGATAGCTCCCATGCTGGCAAAGGTCCAGCACAGATAGGAATATCCCTGGTCCTCAACAACTGTCACATATCTTTTGCCCTCATAGTCTCTGGAGTCATATCTGGAAGGAAGCTCCGCCTTGTCAAAAGAAGCAGCATCCACCGGAACCACATTCTTAAAATCTTCATTGTTGTAGAACGCGGCAACATCTCCGTCCGCCATGATAACAGCCTCGGGAATGGTTATCTTCTCTACCGCCGAAACCTTATCCGTAACGGGAGCTTTTTCAGGTTCTTTATCTGCGCTCTCCTCAGGCTGATCAGCCGAAGACGCATCAGCTGCTCCGGCATTTTCCTCAGCATTCTCTGCAGCACCTAAAACCTGTTCCTCTTCAGAAGATGCGCCATTATTATCTTCCCCGGCGGAGTTATTTGCTGTTTTCCCGCAGGAACACAGCATTGTCATTGTCAGTACACCGATTAATGAGATTGATACAATTTTTTTCTTCATACGTCACCCTATCACTGTAGTATTAAAAGAACCGAAGATTGACTGTGATATATCTTTTGCAAAGGCCTCATAGTCGATGTAGTGGATACCGCTCTTCCATCCGTCAATAACACGAAGTATGGGGATCATCCTGTTTCCAACTTTCCAGATGCTGTATCCTGCAACAACCACGGTGTGGTCTTTGTAATAACCTCTTGCAATATTCATTATAATGGGCCTTCCGGCCGATATCTCTTTTACCACGTGCTTCTCAAAGCTCCAGACATAGATCCCGCGGCATCTCGCCTTGATTCCGTACTGCTTGAAGGCCTCACGGGTTATCCCGGCGATGAAAAAAGGTATCGTCCCCCGCTTGTCCGTGTATCCATAATCTGTAGCGATCTCCTCTACCTTTTTGTAGATCTGCCCTATATCCTCGGGAATCCCGGGAAGTTTAAGCGTCTGCCTGTAGTAATCGATGACACGGGTAACCGCCACCACCGAACAGTTCCTGGTAATGCGCCCGCTTATCTGCTCCATGGACTTGTGGTTCATAAGACAGGACCGGCCTCTTCTGACCATGACTCCCTTTTCGCCATACTGCTCCAGCAGATATTTCGATATATTCGTAATGCCCCCGTAAGGCTTTTTCATTGTCTCCCCTTTATACCTGTTCCCGTAAAGAGCCGACTCTTTTCAGAAAACAGGTCACTTGCACGTATTGGATTTCCCTATTAATCCATTATATCGTTTTATGCGTTTTTGTACCATCGGAACGCACACAAAGCAAGACCATTTTTGCTTTTAGTGCTAATATGTATCTATGAATAGCAAAAACACCGGTATAACAAAGCAGAATACAGCCAAAAATCAAGGGTCTTCCCTTTCTGTCAGGGAAGCAGCGCAGACGCTGGGGATCTCCGAAGCCACTGTTCGCAACTGGGTTAAGCTCGGACGACTTACTCCCTCTTCAAACAGTCCTCTTTCGTTTAATGCCCCGGAAATTGAGGCGCTCCACCAAAGCCTTGATAACGGCCAGCGCCTTAGCAGCCGCAGAAACAAAAGCCGCGCTGTTGGCAATTATGTACCGCTTTCCTATATAGACTCCGCATCCCCGAATCATAAAGTCATATGCGCACTTATCGAGGCGCTTTCCGAAAAATCCGTATCCGACACTACGGTTCTTTTTTACTATGCAAAAGAGCTTTTGGCTTCCCGTGGCGTTCCGCCTTCATTAACAGACCGGCTTCTCGAGGGCCTTAACCTTCCCGAAAAAGACTTAAGCCGCCTTAACGTGGACTTTCTTAAGGACTACCCTATTATCTATATAGATGCAGAAGATACCCTGGGAATGCTGTACATATCCCTAAGATCACTTCGTGAAAAGAAATCCACGGGCTCCTACTACACGCCCTATTACGTGGCGGACTGTCTTATCGGTTCACTTACAGATCTTGACCAAAAATGCGTCTGTGATCCCGGCTGCGGCACAGGAAACTTTCTTATAAGACTTCCCAGAACGGTATCCCTAAAGAACATACAGGGCTGCGACATCGATTCCCTGGCAGTTGCCATAACCCGCATCAATCTGGCCCTTAGATTCGTTCTGCGCTTTCCTGAGGATCTGGACATCATCACGGAGAACATCACCGTAAGAAACTTCCTTACGGATTTAAGCGACCTCCCCTCCCCGGACATATATATAGGAAATCCGCCCTGGGGCTACAGTTTTGACGAGAACGAGAAGATCACCCTTCGCCGTAATTTCGAAACCTGCAAGGACAGCGGAAATCCCGAATCCTTTGTCCTTTTCATGGAAAGAGCACTGAAAACCCTGAACCATTCCGGAGAGTTTGCCTTCGTTATTCCCGAGAGCCTTCTGGAATCAGGCCTTCACAAAGGCATCAGAGAGATGCTGCTGCAAAAAGCCAGGATCACTTCTCTCTCATATCTTGGAGATGTTTTTGACAAGGTTCAGTGTCCCGGAATCATTCTTTCTGCAAAAACAGGTGATGCCACGGCTCTTTCCGACTATCCGGTATCCGTTGCCATGTTCGAAAAAAGCGGCTATGAGTTAAATGAGTCAAAAAGCTTTACTGCATCCCACAACAGGCTCAGCCCCGCAAGCTTTCACCTTCTGTCCGATGACGATGAGTATGAGCTTCTTAAGAGAATATCTTCGGTTCCTCACTTTACCCTTAAGGGCAACGCGGACTTTGCCCTTGGAATAGTTACCGGCAACAACAAAGAGCTCCTTAGCCAGACTCCCGGGGAAGGCCTTGAGCCTGTTATCAAGGGAAAAGATATATCGCCCTTCCGGATAGAAACTCCTGAAAACTATCTGGCATACACCCCTGTGAATTTTCAGCAATGCGCTCCTACTGAGCTCTACCGGGCAAAAGAAAAACTCTTTTACCGGTTCATAGCATCCCGCCCCATAGTGGCCAGGGACTGCACGGGCCTATTATCCCTTAACAGCGCCAACATCATCATCCCCCACGTATCGGGCTACAGCGCAGCTTATATCATGGCTATTCTCAATTCCGATGTGATCGGCTTTTACTATAACATGACCTTTAAGAGCCTTAAGGTTTTAAGGTCCTCTCTTGAGGCACTTCCCATCCCTCTGTGCGCTCCCTCTCTCATGCATGAGATAGAAGCCCTTGTTTTCGCCATTGAAGAGGGTAACGACTGTGAAAATGCCGAAAAAATGCTTGCTTGTAAGGTTCGTGAATGCTATGGTATTACTAATGATTTGAAATGGAGGTTTTAACTGATGTCTTTCGATTATATCCAGAAACTGCCTACTCCCGATGAGATCAGGTTTGAATATCCCCTTAAGAAGGAACTGACTCTTCTTAAGAAGGAAAGGGATGCCATGATAGCCGATGTCTTTACAGGCAAAAGCGACAAGTTTCTGGTGGTTGTAGGTCCCTGCTCGGCAGATAATGAGGATGCAGTCTGTGACTATGTTTCAAGACTGGGCAAGCTCAACGACAGAGTCAAGGACAGGTTGATCCTTATTCCCAGAATATATACCAACAAGCCCCGTACCACCGGTGAAGGCTACAAGGGCATCACTTCCCAGCCCGATCCCGAGGGCAAGACAGATTTCAGAGCCGGCCTTATAGCCATGCGCCACATGCAGCTTCGTGCCATCGAGGAATCCGGTCTTACAGCAGCTGACGAGATGCTCTACCCTGAGAACTGGGGCTATGTTGCCGACATCCTCTCCTACGTTGCCATCGGAGCCCGTTCCGTTGAGGATCAGGAGCACCGCATGACTGCCAGCGGCTTCGATGTTCCCGCCGGCATGAAGAACCCCACCAGCGGCACCTTCAGCGTAATGCTCAACTCTGTGTACGCGGCTCAGCAGAAGCACAACTTCGTTTACAGAGGCTACGAAGTTAAGACCAACGGCAATCCTCTTGCCCACTGCGTTCTTCGCGGCTCCAGCAACAAGCACGGCCAGTCCATTCCCAACTATCATTACGAGGACCTTCGTCTTCTTCTTGATCTGTACAACGAGAGGAATATTGTGAATCCTGCGGCTATCATTGATGCCAACCACAACAACTCCAACAAGCAGTTCAAGGAACAGATAAGGATAGTCAAGGAAGTGCTCCACTCAAGAAGCCTTAATCCCGATATCAAGAGCCTGGTTAAGGGTGTTATGATCGAGAGCTACATCGAGGAGGGCTGCCAGAAGATCGGTGAGGGCGTATACGGTAAATCCATCACAGATCCCTGCCTTGGCTGGGAGGATACCGAGAACCTAATCCTTGAAATGGCTGAACTGGCATAAATCGTACCTAAAAAGCAAAAGCTCCGGCATCGAAAAAGTGATGCCGGAGCTTATTTTAATTCCTTATTCTTGCCCACTCAAAGGGGTCTTTGGTTCTCTTCTTCCTGTTGATATATCTTGAGATGGTATTGCTGTCCGAATATCCCATAAGTTCCTGAACGGAAGCCATGTCCGCTCCGCTCTCCACAAGATGCACCGCAAAGGAGTGCCTTAAGGTAAAGGGCGTGATGTCTGACTTTATCCCTGCTCTCTCAACACAGGTCTTCACCAGCTTCCACAGTCCCTGCCGGCTCATGGGTTCCCCGCTGCAATTAAGGAATAAAACGTCGCTGTCGGGGCCTCCCATAAGAAGACGGTTCCTGCCCTCCGTAAGATAAAGGTTCAGGGCTTCCTTGGCTTTTTTACCATAGGGAATGAGCCTTTCCTTTGAGTTGCTTCCCGTAAGCCTTATACAGCCAAGGCTAAGGTCAACATTCGAGAGCTTAAGCCCTATCATCTCCGAGGTCTTAAGGCCTGTTGCATACATAAGCTCCATTATGGCCCTGTCTCTCATACCCTTGGCATCATCCCCGAAATTCTGGGACAAAAGATCCTCTATCTCCACAGTGGAAAGAACTCTCGGGGGAGTCTTTTCAATCTTAGGGCTTGAAAGAAGCTCCGCCGGATTCTCTGTGATATTGCCGTTTTCCAGCATATACCGGAAAAAAGCCTTCATGGAAGTGTTATGTCTTGAGATGGAGGACGGCGCAAAATGCTCATCCTGAAGGCTTGCGGAATAGTCGGCAAGGGCATCAAGAGTCACATCCGTCGCATCAAGGATCCCCCTCCTCTCCATGTAGGACGACATCCTTTCAAGGTCCCGTTTGTAAGAAACAAGGGTATTTTCCGAGGTATGCTTTACATTCTTAAGATATTGCGTAAACTCCAGAATCTGTTGTTCCATCATAATTTGTTAGTCCCCAAAAGCCACAGCGGCCAGGTCATCACAATAGCGTAGGCATATCTGAAATCCACCACCGGAGCGGCAATAAGAAGCGTTGCCACCAGAAGCAGCATAAGAGTCTGCAAAAGCACAGGCTTCCTGTGGCGGATGGCATATATAAAGGATGCTGTAAGGGCCCAGGTATAAATGGCCGCAGTAAACAGCATACCGTAGATCGGCATGAAGTTCTGAAGCTTTATGAGTATCTCTTTTACCTTGATAAACTTGCCGCCTATGATGGGGCTCCAGGTAAGGCCATGGCGGTTTCGCATGATACCGTCAGCCTCAGCAACCATGTAGTTTACGTTGGTGTAAATGTAGCCGCCGGTAAGGTCATACCAGGCATCAATATAGTCCCCGGGATACTTAAGCCCCAGCCTTAGCCAAAGCCCAAAGTACTCTGCCTTGTTGTTCTCGATAGCATGGGGATTACCGGCTCTTACAAGTTCCTTGATATTATCTGCAAACCAGGGTGCATAGAGTTCACGGATGTAGGTCCTGTCTATCACCTTATCGATAAGCTCCATATCCTCTGCATCTATCTGCCTTTCGTTTACCAGAACCCTTGCCACCTGCTGCAGCGGTACTGACAGGGATTCCGTAAAGTCAGCTCCCTTTATGTTAAAGGCTCCAAACACAGGGATCTTGATGATAAATACCACCAGAATGCACACAATTACAGAAATCAGAGCATGGGTAAATTTCCCCTTCATCATCCCAAGAAGGAAGAACAGGGCAAATACAAGAAATGCGTAAAGTGCGTTGGACCTCATCAGGCAAAAGAGGATCCCAAGCACAGTAAAGGCTGCGAAATCAAGAATACTGCTGTCCTTCCCCTTCCTTAAAAGCTCCGCAATAACAACGCACAAAAGCATCGATACCCCCGCAAAGGGAACATCCTTCCAGATAGTTACAGCATACACACCGTTAAAGGGCATAAAGGCGTAGAAGAAAATAAAAGTCGCAACTATCCTGTAGCTCTTTCTGTTCATAAGTCGCAGGGTCTCTTTTACCACCGCGCCGCAGCACAGGCTCATAAATATCATCTGAAAAGCGGTATATACCGAGATTGCAATCGTCTTGTCATGAAACTTTGTAAGGTGCAGTCCTATCCGGTAAAAGAATCCCATCAAAAGAGTGTGGACCACCGGATGGTGGTTACTCATAGGCGTAAAGTACGTGATCTGGTCGAACTGATCCAGAGAATCCGCCGTCATAACTCCGGGAAATTCATACAGAAAATAGGGAAGATAAAAAAGAAGGCAGAAAGCTGCCGTAATTACAAAGGCTCTTTTCCCGAATTTCTCATCGTAGGGCTTACTGGCTCTTACCAATCCGGAAAAAGAGTTCTCGGGGGTGGCAAGTATGCAGCCTTCACCGGTCTTTCTTTTGCCGAACTGCCCCTCCATAATGAACTTGGTAATGAGTCTTACCAAAAGCCAGTAACCCACAAGGATGATCATCAAATACAGAAGCCTGAAATAACCATTCCGAAACCCCTGGCCGTTAATGATCGCTCCCCGCAAAAGAAATGTGATAACCGTGCTGACAACAACAGGGATCGTCTCCCTGAAAAAGCCCTTTATCTCTCCGAGGGCCGGGATACTTAGCCCCATCATATAAAGGCATGCAAAAAGAACTACCGTAAGAGGACTTCTTACGGCAATTCCAAAGGTCAGCATTAGTGCCCAGCACCCAAACAGTGCGGACAGAAAAACAGAAATTCTAAAACGCGCCCCATTCATAAACTGATCATACACTCTCTTCATCCATTATTTCGGAAAGCTTCTCAAATACAGGCAGAGAATCAAAGGTTGCAAAATAGTCCCTTGGGGTCTCCGCTCTTCTTATGAGTTCTACGCTTCCGTCCCTCTTAAGAAGGAGCTCTGCACTCTTTAACTTTCCGTTATAATTATAGCCCATTGCATAGCCGTGGGCTCCCGTATCGTGAATAAACAGGTAGTCTCCCATATCTATCCTGGGCAGGCTCCTCTCAATAGCGAATTTATCGTTGTTCTCGCAAAGTGAACCTGTCACATCGTAAACTTCCGTAAGAGGAGCATTCTCTTTTCCCAGAACCGTTATGTGGTGGTAGGAGCCGTACATGGCAGGCCTCATAAGGTCTACCGCGCAGGCATCAACACCGATGTACTCCTTATAGATATGCTTCTCGTGGATGGCTTTTGTAACAAGTCCGCCGTAGGGAGCCATCATAAAGCGTCCCATCTCTGTGAAAATCGAAACATCACCCATTCCCGCAGGAACAAGGATCTTATCAAACTGCTCGTGAACGCCTTTGCCGATAACGGCAATATCGTTGCCGGGCTGATCCGGAAGGTAGGGAACTCCAACGCCGCCGGAAAGATTGATGAATGCGATCTTAGCCCCGGTCTTGTTTTGAAGCTCCACAGCCAGCTCAAAGAGCTGCCCTGCAAGCATGGGATAATACTCGTTGGTAACGGTGTTGCTGGCAAGGAAGGCATGGATTCCAAAGCGCTTTGCGCCTTTCTCCTTAAGGATCTTAAAGGCCTCAAAAAGCTGGTCCTTGGTCATTCCGTACTTGGAATCCCCGGGGTTATCCATGATACCGTTGCTCATCTCAAACACTCCGCCAGGATTATATCTGCAGGAGATGGTCTCCGGGATCTTCCCAATAGTCTTCTCAAGAAACTCAATATGAGTGAAATCGTCCAGATTGATGATGGCGCCCAGCTTGTCTGCATAGGCAAACTCCTCAGCCGGGGTGTCATTGGAAGAAAACATGATATCTTCACCGGATGCGTCAACTGCCTTGGACAGCATCAGCTCCGTTTTGGATGAACAGTCAAATCCACAGCCCTGTTCTTTGAGGATCTCCATAAGCCTTGGATTAGGTGTGGCTTTTACTGCAAAGTACTCTCTGAATCCCTCATTCCAGGAAAACGCCTCGTAAACAGCCTTGGCGTTCTCTATAATGCCCTTCTCGTCGTAGATGTGAAAGGGTGTGGGATAAGTCTTTACTATCTCATCCACCTGCTCTTTGGTAACAAAAGGTTTCTTCATAATTCTCCTCCTGATGCTCTGACTTAAAACTTATCTCAAACTTTAACACGTCAAAGCATCAGTATGCAATAGTAAATTTATCCTGTCAGATATTTTCAATCTGCCAGTCTATGGGCGAAAGCCCGTTCTTTGTAAGGAAATCGTTGCACTGACTAAAGTGCCTGCATCCAAAGAATCCGCGATACGCAGAAAGCGGGCTTGGATGAGGTGCTGTAAGAACCAGGTGCTTGGGGTTTGTAAGCATGGGCTTTTTCATCTGTGCAGGTCTTCCCCAGAGCATATAAACCACCGGCTCCTCTTTCTCGTTAACCGCCCTGATTATGGCATCGGTAAACTGCTCCCAGCCCTTGCCCTGATGTGAATTGGCCTGATGAGCTCTCACAGTGAGAACAGTGTTGAGAAGAAGCACACCCTGGTCCGCCCATTTTTTTAG
This sequence comes from Butyrivibrio sp. FCS014, assembly GCF_000526935.1. Classification (GTDB taxonomy): domain Bacteria; phylum Bacillota; class Clostridia; order Lachnospirales; family Lachnospiraceae; genus Butyrivibrio. Next base: position 256,072 of record NZ_JAHA01000019.1, read on the forward strand.
ATACCCGTTATTGGGAATGTAGCAGCCAAGGTCCGTATTGAGCTCCTTATAAATATTCTGAAGTGAAGGCGGCGTATCGGCCTTCCCAGGGAGCACGGAAAAAGACAGCCCGTGGGCCTGTCCCGGCTCATGATATGGGTCCTGTCCCAGGATCAGAACCTTTACCTTATTAAGTGGTGTAAAGTTCATGGCATTGAAAATATCCCCTGAAGGCGGGTATATCACCTGGGTATTGTATTCATTTACAACAAATTTGTAGAGGTCTTTGTAGTAGGGCTTCTTAAACTCTGCTCCCACAGCCTCCAGCCAGTCTCCGGTTATCATCCCCATCTTACCGGCACTCCTTTCTCCTTGAGGTACTTCTTGACCTCGTTGATCTCCAGCTCCTTATAATGGAAAAGAGACGCCGCCAGAGCCGCATCTGCTCCTCCTGCCGTCAGAGCTTCGTAGAAATGCTCTAAAGTTCCGGCTCCGCCTGATGCTATCACAGGCACAGGAACAGCGTCCGCAACAGCTCTTGTGAGCTCAATATCATAACCTGCCTTGGTGCCGTCACAGTCCATACTGGTGACCAGGATCTCTCCTGCGCCTAAAGAGACAGCTTTTTTCACCCATTCTATGGCATCCATCCCAACATCGATCCTGCCGCCGTGTTTGTAGATGTTCCAGCCACTGCCGTCTTCTCTTCTCTTGGCATCAATGGCAAGGACCACGCACTGGCTTCCGAACTTGTCTGCCGCCTCAGCGATAAGCTCAGGCCTGTCTATAGCTGCAGAGTTTACGGACACCTTGTCGGCGCCCTCTCTAAGGATTGCCCTCACATCATCAACGGTGCGGATTCCCCCGCCAACCGTGAAGGGGATGAAGACTTTTTTGGCCACTTCTCTTACCATGTCGGCAACGGTAGCCCTTCGCTCATTGGAGGCAGTGATGTCAAGAAAAACCAGTTCATCAGCCCCTGCCCTGGAATAGGCGGCTCCAACCTCCACGGGATCTCCCGCATCACGAAGATCCACGAAATTTATACCCTTTACAACCCTGCCGTTATTTACATCGAGGCAGGGAATGATTCTCTTAGTAAGCATCTTTTCTCCCCCTGTGTCAGATTTTAAGGAAATTATCAAGTATCTGCATGCCAACCTCCGAGCTCTTCTCCGGGTGGAACTGGCAGGCAAATACATTTCCCTTCTCCACGGAAGCTTCAACGGTCACATTATAATCCGTTGTGGCTGTCACGATACTCTTGTCCTCGGAATCCAGATAATAGGAATGGACAAAATAGACATAGGCTCCCGCGTCAATTCCCTTAAAAAGCCTGCCCTTATTGGGAAATTTGAGGCTGTTCCAGCCTATCTGCGGGATCTTGTAGGAATTACCCTGCGCATCGGTATCCGGGATCCTTCTTATTGCCCCACGCAAAATGCCCAGGCCTACAGCTCCGTCTGATTCGTCACTACGATCAAACAAAAGCTGCTGACCCAGGCATATTCCAATGAAAGGTACTTCCTTGGAAGTAACCTCTTTTATTACTGATTCAAGTCCGTACTCTCTTATACGGCTCATGGCATCCCCAAAGGCACCCACCCCGGGAAGTACCACTCTGTCCGCTTTATAGATATCAGAAGGCTCTCTGGTGACGAGAGTCTGAGCTCCCAAATACTCAAAAGCCTTCTCTACGCTCTTAATGTTACCGGCATCGTAGTCAATGATCGCAACCATCTGGCATCTTCTCCCTTCAACAAATCCGATGCCTTATGACTGCAGAGTCCCCACGATCTCCATAAGCCTGATAGTATAGTCTCTGTCCTTCTTAATGGCGTTGATCTCCTGAACATCCGCCTCGGACAGACCGTACTTCTCCAAAAGCACCGCTTCTATACTATCGTACACGCTTACAACCTGATTTTCAACATTATACAATGCTGCCTGTGCAAGAAGATCTTCCTTGTTCTTCATTGCCATCATAAGCATATCAAGAGCTTCCTCAGGCATATTCATGGTCATATAGTTGTCATAGCCGTCAATGTACCTCTGGGCCCAGGCCAGAACCCTTGACTGCTCATACATTGAAGATTCGGGCTCAATCAGCTCTTTTCCATAGAGCATCTTGTAAGCGGTTGTGAACTCCTTGTGGGTATAAGCAGAAGCTGCTCTCTGAGAAGCAATCCTGTCGGGTAAAAAGATAGCGGGGATACATACCAGTATTCCAAGGCTGGCTGCAAATATGCCTGCCACTGCGATCTTCTTGGGCGAAATAGCTTTCTCGGGAACTCCGGGTTCCTTCGGAGGTTTGGGTTTCTTCTCCTTCTTGGGTTTCGGAGGCTTTTTCTCCTTCGGCGGCTTTTCCTTCTTGGGCTTCTTCTCTTTCTTGGGCTTTTCCTTCTTTTCTTTCTTTTTCTTGCCCTTGGGAGCTGCGCCATCTTCACCAAGCTCGTTAAGAACCTGCTGATTCTCATCCGTAAGACTTGCAAGACCCTCAGTGTTTTCGGGTTCTTCATCTTCCTGGGTGAGAGCTTTTATAAGTCGTTTAAAGAAGCCTTCCTTCTTTTCCTTTTTGCCTTTCTTTTTCTTGCCCTTTCCGTCTTCTTCCTCTTCATCTGAATCACCGGAAGATCTCTCACCTCTTTCGGGGATCGAAGCAAGTTCATCCAGGGACGGCTCGCCTGCCTCTTCGGCAAGATCTCCGAATCCATCCTCCGTAAGTGCACTTAGTATATCTTCCTTGGGAATATCATCGGAAGGGGGAACGTCCTCTCCCTTCTGTTCCGCCATATTGGCTGCATTCTCAAGGTCTTCTATGTCATCACTGGCAAGGCTGTTCATAAAAGCATCCAGCTCTTCCATGGAGACATCCTGTCCATCTTCTGTAACAGCACCTGCGGAAGGAGCATCCGGCTCTGACAAAGCTGCAATTTCGCCTTCTGTAGAGCTGCCCTTGGGAACATCATCCTCAAGAAGCATATCGAGGCCTGCCTCAAGACTTCCAAGATCAAATTCATCTCCTAAGGGATCATCAGGGGAAGGTGCTGCACCTGCACTTTCTCCTGCAGGTTCCTCTGCCGGTGCCTCCGGTTCTGCTGCTGGCTCTTCCGGCGCCGGTTCATCTGTAAGAGAATCCATTGAGGCCCCATCCAGGGTAAATCCGGCAAGAGACAGTTCATCAACAGAAGCATCTTCCTGCGCACTTTCAGAAGAATCTGCCTTATCTCCCTCTGTGTCTCCAAGTTCCATATCCATGGCCGCTTCCATGTCTTCCAGGGAAAAATCTTCCTCTGATTCTGAACCGGAACCAGAGCCGGCTTCAGGTCCGGATTCAGCTGTAGCTTCATCAAAAACAGAAATATCTCCCATTGCAGCTTCTATCTCTTCCAGAGATACGTCCTTTTCATCCTTGGGAGCTTCACTTGCAGGTTCAGGCTCGTCTTCTCTGATATTATCAAGAGCTTCGCTTAAACTGTCCCCTGACGCCTCGCCTGAGGCATCTGTAAGACTGTTTCCGGGCATATCATCCAGAAGGTCCGTTAAGATCTCTTCCGGAGTCTCATCGGCATCAGATTTTGTCTCTGTGTCAATGGGTATATCTGCGTCTTCCGGGAGTGACATCTCCGGAGCCATTTCCAAAAGGGCATCATCGCCCTCTTCCATATCGATTATCGGTGCCGCCTGTACAGCTTCCGCTGCAGGTGAACTATCTTCTCCCCCCGCCCCCTCAGGAAAAGATGAACTGTCATGTTTTCCTGCCTGTATCTCAGCATCCATAAGTTCAGCGTCTGCTATGGCTTCATCAAGCGCTATCTCCTCAGGATCTCTGATATCATCAATGGAAGGATCGGAACCTACCGTGAACAGCGGAACAGAAGGATCCGTAGGTTTCTCGATTCTATCAAGAAAGTCCTCCATTCCTGCATCAAGAGCTTCTCCCCTGTCAAGTTTCCCAAATATACTTCCTATTTCATCAAGGTCACTGTTGCCGTTAGAATTATCTACAAGCGCACTAATATCCCCTGCGCCGCCGCTTGGCGAATCAGAGGTGGATTTTCTGGCAGCCATTCTGCTTAGTGCAGATTGGGGATTGCTGTTATTTGATTGCTGAGCGGAATTCAGAAGACTGTCGAGATATTCTTCATCGTTCGACTTCATGGTCTTACTCTCCTGCCATTTAATGTCTTGTATAAAAAATTACTCCCTTCATTGAGACAGTCACTGAAAACGCGTTTCATAACTGAGCCAACAAAGGGAGGTCATAATCAGTTAGTATCAGCCTGCATCCGATGATGCATTAACGAGTTCGTCTATAACAGATACAAGGTTACCAATCTCGGGCTTTGATAACTGTCTGTCGGCTCCAAGGGATTCTCCCTTTCTCCTCATCTCTTCATTAACCAGGGATGAGAAGATGATAAGAGGAATATCCTTGGTGGCGTCATCGCTCTTAACAAGTTTGGTGAGCCTGTGTCCATCCATGATAGGCATCTCGATATCTGTGATGATGCACTTTATCTTATCAAGCTCGCCTCTTTCCTTGCATGCCTTGATGTAATCATATGCAAGCTTACCGTTTTCAAAGTGTCTAACATTATTATAGCCCGCTTTATTGAGGGAATCTACAATAAGCTTGTTAAGCAGCTGTGAATCCTCTGCAAGAACGATCGGCACTTCGTTTCTCGGACGTTGACCTATGTCGCTCAAAGCATCCATATTAAGTCCGGTATTAGGATTGATATCTGATACGATCTTCTCAAAATCGAGAATGATGATCAGCTGATTCTCAAATTTGATGATACCTGTTGAGATACTCTCTTCTGCTTTGGAAATCGTAGCATTGGGTTTGATAATGTCAGCCCAGGATACTCTGTGGATGCCAACAACAGAATCAACATGGAAAGCAATATCCAGTTTGTTGAAGTTGGTGATGATAAAAAGTCCTCCGGCCTTTGAAGCGCCGCGCTGCAGGCAGTTTCTAAGGTCTATAGCCGTGATCATTGTATCACGGGGCATAAATATACCTTCTATACTTGGGTGAGCATTAGGAACCGGAGTTACCTCCTGATACACTATGATTTCTTTGATCTTAGCTACATTAATACCATAGCAATGGTCATCAATCTTAAACTCAAGGACTTCAAGTTCGTTGTTACCACTTTCAAGCAGGATTTTTGATTCCATTTAGTCACCTCTCGTAAAAGAAATTTTGTGATTTTAATTAAAAGAAATATCATAAAACCGATTGAAAATCTATTAAATATCCTTTTTTAGTATAGCATAGTTTTCTGAAAATAAATATAAAAAAACTAAAAAGACGGGCAGTTGTCCGTCTTTTTAGATTTCATTAATAAGTTTTTTATATTTACAATATTTCGTTTTTTATTTAAGATCGTACTCGAGTCTTACGGTTATTGATGCTGTTTTATTTCTTGACCCGGTGTCAAAAGCTCCGTCATAGGAATAGCTACCGGTACCTGAATTTGTGGCTGTTATCTGAAATACGCCAAGGCTTGAATTTCTAAGCTTTCCGATTCTTGCTCCTGAGTTTGCAGCCATAATATCTATTCTCTCTTTGGAATTGGCTGTTGCCTGTTCAATAAGTGAAAGCTTAAGATCATCAAGGCCTGAATAATAATACTCAGGGCTCTGGGACTCAAATTCAACGCCGCTCTCCAGCAGGCTTGAAATATCCCTGGAGATCTTCTCAACCTTATCTATATCAGCAGATGTGACATCCACCGACTGTTCAAGGCTGTAACCATCCTGCTCTCTTCCTATGTAGTTGCCGTTTTCGTCATATACATCCCTATAGTTTTTCCAGATACTTACGGAATTAAATACTATCTCGCTTTCTTCGATTCCGTTATCCAGAAGATACTTTCTTACAACAGCAGCATCATTTTTAATCTTGTCGTAAGCCTCTTTTGAAGTATAGGCTGAAGATGAAAATGAACCTCTCCATATAATAAGATCTGACTCAAAATCAACGCTGGCACTGCCTGTTGCGGAGATTGTATGAACGCTCTCGGATCTGAATCGTGAAAGGCCAATGGCAAGAACCGAGCAGCTTGCCACAATGCTAAGGCCTATTATAAGAGCGCTTATCCAACTTATCCCCTTTCTGTTTTCATTAATGTTTTCCATTCCTTTTCCCTCCTGGTAATACTTTTTTCCTCTTAAATTAAGTATACAGCAAAAAAGAGATCCATGCATTCACATGAATCTCTTGAAGTGTTGTACCTTCAAAACCGAACACTGAAATCTCGAAAAACCATTGTCTCTACCTGCTAACAAGGAAGTTCTGCTCTCGCGCTATGCGCTCGCCAGAACAACACTCGAACTAGATTCGGTAATACCTCATCAAGTTCTCCTAGTTTGGATAAGCCCTCGACCTATTAGTACACATCAGCTGAACACGTTACCGTGCTTACACCTTGTGCCTATCTAACCTCGTACTCTCCAAGGGGTCTTACTCCATAAAGGAGGGATATCTCATCTTGAGGGGGGCTTCACGCTTAGATGCCTTCAGCGTTTATCCCTTCCGGACGTGGCTACCCAGCCTTATGCACCTGGCGGTGCAGCTGATACACCAGCGGTCCGTCCATCCCGGTCCTCTCGTACTAAGGACAGCTCCTCTCAGATATCCTACGCCCGCGCCGGATAGGGACCGAACTGTCTCACGACGTTCTGAACCCAGCTCGCGTACCGCTTTAATGGGCGAACAGCCCAACCCTTGGGACCTGCTACAGCCCCAGGATGCGATGAGCCGACATCGAGGTGCCAAACCACTCCGTCGATGTGAACTCTTGGGAGTGATAAGCCTGTTATCCCCAGGGTAGCTTTTATCCGTTGAGCGATGGCAATCCCACTTTCATACCACCGGATCACTAAGTCCTACTTTCGTATCTGTTCCACCCGTCGGTGTCACAGTCAGGCTCCCTTATGCCTTTGCACTCTGCGAATGGTTTCCGTCCATTCTGAAGGAACCTTTGAGCGCCTCCGATACCCTTTCGGAGGCGACCGCCCCAGTCAAACTCCCCGGCAGACATTGTCCCCGGACCCGATTCAGGATCCTTGGTTAGAAAACCAGCATCATAAGGGTGGTATCCCAACAGCGACTCCACTGCAACTGACGTCACAGCTTCTTAGTCTCCCACCTATCCTGTACATACAATACCGGCTCCCAGTATCAACCTGGAGTAAAGCTCCATGGGGTCTTTCCGTCCTGGCGCGGGTAACCAGCATCTTCACTGGTACTTCAATTTCACCGGGTGCATTGCCGAGACAGTGCTCAAATCATTACGCCTTTCGTGCGGGTCGGAACTTACCCGACAAGGAATTTCGCTACCTTAGGACCGTTATAGTTACGGCCGCCGTTTACTGGGGCTTAAATTCAAAGCTTCGCTTGCGCTAACCTCTCCTCTTAACCTTCCAGCACCGGGCAGGCGTCAGCCCATATACTTCACCTTTCGGTTTCGCATAGACCTGTGTTTTTGCTAAACAGTTGCTTGAGCCTCTTCTCTGCGGCCCACGTCTTAGGTGGGCTCCCCTTATCCCGAAGTTACGGGGACATTTTGCCGAGTTCCTTAACAATGCTTCTCCCGTCGGCCTTAGGATTCTCTCCTCATCCACCTGTGTCGGTTTACGGTACGGGTTATACATACGCAATAGTGGCTTTTCTTGGCAGTCATATCTAGTGCTTCGCTACTAATAGTTCGCTCCCCCTTGCGGGACCGGGCTTTCCTTTCCCGGCTCACTCCTTTTGCCTGCGTCCCCACAGTTCTGATATGCATAAGTGCAGGAATATCAACCTGCTGTCCATCGACTACGCCTTACGGCCTCGCCTTAGGTCCCGACTTCCCCAGGGCAGATCAGCTTTACCCTGGAATCCTTGGATATTCGGCCTGGAGGATTCTCACCTCCATCTCGCTACTCATTCCGGCATTCTCTCTTCTAAACGCTCCGCCGCTCCTTTCGGTACGGTTTCTTCGCCCTTTAGAATGCTCCCCTACCGATCAGCATTACCCGTAGATAATACCGATCCCCAGGCTTCGGTGTCGTGTTTCAGCCCCGGTAATTTTCGGCGCAGGACCTCTCGGCTAGTGAGCTATTACGCACTCTTTGAATGTGTGGCTGCTTCTGAGCCAACATCCTAGCTGTCTATGAAATCCCACATCCTTTTCCACTTAACACGTACTTTGGGACCTTAGCCGTGGATCTGGGCTCTTTCCCTTTTGACTGCCCAACTTATCTCGTGCAGTCTGACTCCTGTTCTTATCCTTACTGGCATTCGGAGTTTGATAATCTTTGGTAAGCGGTGAAGCCCCCGCGGATATTCAGTGCTCTACCTCCAAAAGGAATGATACAGGGCTAGCCCTAAAGCTATTTCGGGGAGAACCAGCTATCTCCGAGTTCGATTGGAATTTCTCCCCTATCCACAGCTCATCACCACCCTTTTCAACGGATGTGTGTTCGGACCTCCACAGCCTTTTACGGCCGCTTCATCCTGTCCATGGATAGATCACCCGGTTTCGGGTCTATGTATAAAGACTTGACGCCCTGTTCAGACTTGGTCTCCCTTCGGCTATTCACCTTAAGTGCTTAACCTCGCCTCCATACATAACTCGCCGGACCGTTCTACAAAAAGTACGCGATCACCCTCATATGGGGCTTTCGCAGCTTGCAGGCACAGGGTTTCAGGTTCTCTTTCACTCCCCTCCCGGGGTACTTTTCACCTTTCCCTCACGGTACTGTTTCGCTATCGGTCACTAAGTAGTATTTAGCCTTACGGGGTGGTCCCCGCTCTTTCAGACAAGGTTTCACGTGTCTCGTCCTACTCTGGATACTGCCTCGCTTCGTCATCTTTCGTATACGGGGGTTTCACCCTCTCTGCCGCTGCCTTTCCTTGCAGCTTCTACTAGACGACTCCATCGATCCTGCAGTCCGAACCCCAAGGAGCAAGCTCCCTGGTTTGGGCTCTTCCGCGTTCGCTCGCCGCTACTTACGGAATCACTTTTGTTTTCTCTTCCTCCGGCTACTTAGATGTTTCAGTTCACCGGGTTCCCTTCCTTAACCTATGGATTCAGTTAAGGATGACGGAGGTCTTCTCCGCCGGGTTGCCCCATTCAGATATCTGCGGCTCATAGCTTATTTGCAGCTCCCCGCAGCTTTTCGCAGCTTATCACGTCTTTCATCGGCTCTTAGTGCCAAGGCATCCGCCCTGCGCCCTATATAGCTTAACCATTACTAAGCAATATAGAAACTGTCCATTATCTTTCGATAACTTTCTGTTCTCGTGTTTCATCTCTGTATAGCGTTACATAAATGAAACGTGTTTTCTTTGATCTTTCGATCATTGTTAATTCTGGATCTTCGATGTCGATTCTTAATCGTAGTTAATCTTGGATTATCTTCTGATTAAAAAATCTTTCATTTCAGTATTCGGTTTTCAAGGTACAATCTAATCCTGACTGCTTGTGCAGTCATCAACAGGCAGGATCTCTTCTGCCCTATGATCACTACATAAGTGTTGTCTTTTTTGTGGATCCGGCAGCCACCTATCCTCCCATACCGTTGCCAGTATAGTACTTTCGGCCGCTTTGGTCTTAACCGTCGTGTTCGGGATGGGAACGGGTGTTACCCCAAAGCGCATCGCCACCGGAAATTTCTTGATGTCCCTCGACATCTAAACAGTAATACAACTCCCTACTTCATTCCTTTTCCTTAGAAAGGAGGTGATCCAGCCGCAGGTTCTCCTACGGCTACCTTGTTACGACTTCACCCCAGTTATCCGACCTGCCTTCGACGGCTCTCTCCTTACGGTTAAGTCACCGGCTTCGGGCATTTCCGACTCCCATGGTGTGACGGGCGGTGTGTACAAGACCCGGGAACGTATTCACCGCAGCATGCTGATCTGCGATTACTAGCGATTCCAGCTTCGTGCAGGCGGGTTGCAGCCTACAGTCCGAACTGGGTCGTTATTTTTGGGATTTGCTCACCTTCGCAGGGTCGCTTCCCTTTGTTACGACATTGTAGCACGTGTGTGGCCCAGATCATAAGGGGCATGATGATTTGACGTCATCCCCACCTTCCTCCAGGTTATCCCTGGCAGTCTCCATAGAGTTCCCATCTTACTGCTGGCTACTATGGACAAGGGTTGCGCTCGTTGCGGGACTTAACCCAACATCTCACGACACGAGCTGACGACAACCATGCACCACCTGTCTCAGATGTCCCGAAGGACTGAAAGCATTACCTCTCATTCATCTGGATCTCAAGATCTGGTAAGGTTCTTCGCGTTGCTTCGAATTAAACCACATGCTCCACCGCTTGTGCGGGTCCCCGTCAATTCCTTTGAGTTTCATTCTTGCGAACGTACTCCCCAGGTGGAATACTTACTGCGTTAGCGACGGCACTGAAAACCTATGGTTCCCAACACCTAGTATTCATCGTTTACCGCGTGGACTACCAGGGTATCTAATCCTGTTTGCTCCCCACGCCTTCGAGCCTCAACGTCAGTTGCTGTCCAGTAAGCCGCCTTCGCCACCGATGTTCCTCCTAATATCTACGCATTTCACCGCTACACTAGGAATTCCGCTTACCTCTCCAGTACTCTAGTTATACAGTTTCCAAAGCAAGCCCACGGTTGAGCCGTGGGGTTTCACTTCAGACTTGCATAACCGTCTGCGCTCCCTTTACACCCAGTAAATCCGGATAACGCTTGCCCCCTACGTATTACCGCGGCTGCTGGCACGTAGTTAGCCGGGGCTTCTTAGTCAGGTACCGTCATCTCTCTTGCGAGTCTTTCTTCCCTGCTGATAGAGCTTTACATACCGAAATACTTCTTCACTCACGCGGCGTCGCTGCATCAGAGTTTCCTCCATTGTGCAATATCCCCCACTGCTGCCTCCCGTAGGAGTTTGGGCCGTGTCTCAGTCCCAATGTGGCCGTCCGACCTCTCAGTCCGGCTACAGATCGTCGCCTTGGTAAGCCGTTACCTTACCAACTAGCTAATCTGACGCGGGCCCATCTCATACCACCGGAGTTTTTCACACTGAGTCATGCGACTCTGTGCGCTTATGCGGTATTATCAGTCGTTTCCAACTGCTATCCCCCAGTATGAGGCAGGTTGCCCACGCGTTACTCACCCGTCCGCCACTAAGATTAAACAAGATTTGACCGAAGTCTCGTCAGCGTCTAATCTCCGTTCGACTTGCATGTGTTAGGCACGCCGCCAGCGTTCATCCTGAGCCAGGATCGAACTCTCACGTTTAAAAGTTTGATTCTGTTCAGAACTTTAAGCTGTGCTTTTTGTTCTGTCCGTTATTACTTTGGTTTGTTACATTTCTGAATTATTCTCTTGGAATTTTTCAGGGTTGCATTACTGTTTATTTGTCAAGGTGCTTGGAGCCTAAAACCCGCTCCAGTACTGCGTTTCCGGCACTTTTTATGTGTCAGCGCCGCAACGAATATTACTTTATCACTGCCAGAAAATAATGTCAACAACTTTTTTCAATTTTTTTTATTTTTTTTATAAATTGACCCGCAAACCCGCATAAAATAAGGACTTGCTCGATATATTTTTTATACGAACAAGTCCAGATTATGGCAATAATTATTTAAAATAACTTATAAGTCCATACACAGTAAGGAATAACAGGATGATGGGAAGCCCGATCTTGAAGTACCATTTAAGAGCTCTGCTCATCTTTATACCTACACCCTGGTTCACCTCATCAATATAGTTGTCAAATCCCCAGCCGTACTTGCAGGTACAGAAAAGACAACAGATCAATGATCCACCGGGAAGAAGTATATTACTAACAATAAAGTCCTCAAGGTCCATAATGGTATTGCCGGCTTTAAGGGGCTGTATAAAGCTCCACATGTTAAAGCCAAGGGCACAGGGAACAGATCCTAAGGTTATCACCAGTCCTGCGAACAGTGATGCCTTTTTTCTGTCATGCCCGAAGATATCAATAGAAAAGCTGACATCATTCTCAAATACACCGATCATAGTTGACAGCGCAGCAAAATACATAAACAAAAAGAACAGGCAGCCAAGCCATCTTCCGCCAACCATCGAGGAAAAGACATTGGGAAGCGTAAGAAAAATAAGGCTGGGTCCCTTGTCGGGAGCCACGCCATAGGCAAAACAGGCAGGAATGGTAATAAGTCCCGCCACAATTGCAACAAAAGTATCAAGTCCCGATACAAGGAGAGCTTCTCCCACAAGACTTCTGTCCTTTTTGATATAGCTTCCAAATATCTCCATGCTGCCGATACCAAGACTTAAGGTAAAGAAACTCTGGTTAAGGGCACCATACAGAACGTTGCCAAGCCCCACCTTCCTTACATTCTCGGCGTTGGGCATAAGGTAAAACCTGACACCTTCAGCGGCTCCCGGAAGTGTAAGAGATCGCACGCCAAGTACTATCATGATGATAATAAGCGCCATCATCATTATCTTGGTTACTCTCTCAACGCCCTTCTGAAGTCCCATGGAGGTTACACCGATGGTTATAAGCATAGTGATGACCATGTAAAGCACAAGTATCCCGGGATTATTCATCATGTCCTGGTAAATCGACTCTATACCGGCAGCTGTCTTACCTTCAAAAAGCCCCAGAGTTTCCAGCACGAAGTATCTGAGTATCCATCCTGACACTACCGAATAGAACATTAAAAGCAGATAGTTTCCCGCAATGGCAAAATATCCGAATATATGCCACTTGCTTTTTTTGGGTTCCAGTTTCTTATATGCAGGCAGTATGCTGAGTCTGCTGGCTCGCCCCACAGCGTACTCCATGGTAAGGATTGGCACACCAAGTATCAAAAGAAATACTACGTATGCCAGAACAAACAGTCCTCCGCCATTTTCTCCCACCATATATGGGAACCGCCATACATTACCAATTCCTATTGCACATCCTGCAGACAAAAGAATAAAGCCCAGTCTGCTACCTATTGATTCGCGTTCTTTCATAAATAAACTCCCACAAAAAAACCAGTGTACTGACATCTGTGGTCAGTACACCAGTCCGTTTTAAAATTGACCTTATTGATAATACTTCAACGCGTTAAATTTCGCAAGAGAAATTATTTATTTGAGCACAACATTCTGAGTTTCGCCGCGCAGAGTTACGATCATGCCCAGTGACTGTATATTCTTGGCATCATCGGCACTGATCTGTGTCAGGACAACAACGCTCTCATGAGCCCTTGAATCGATTGTGCCCGAATAGGTAGACAGGTCATTGGGAAGAACGGTTACGGAAGAATAACCTATGTTCTTGCCGTTAAAGATGATCTGGAACTGCGGGTGCAAAGGAATGATATTAACTGATTTGGAGCTGTCCGAACCGTTATAAAGATCGAACCTCAAAACCAGCAGCTTTTTATTCTTATCTGCATTTACAAAATAGCTTTTGGAGCTCTCCGGATAGGTGCTTGCCACCATATAACCCTGGTAAGACAGAAAAATATCATCCATTATCTCCTGGGTATCCTCGTCAGAAAGAACTATAGCATCAGGGTCTTCCTGTGAAGCAGAAGCCTCCGGTTCACCGGTTTCCTCTTTGCTGCCTTCGTTTTCACCGGAGACTTCACCTGTTGCCTCATCTCCTGTAGTCAGGGCCTGACCTTCATCTCCGCCCTCCGTCTCGGGTTCCTGCGGCTCTGTCTGTACCGGTGCAGGCGCAGGCTGTACAGGCTTTGACTGCTCCTGTTCCTTCTCAGACTTGGCCGCTTCAGCTGCCTCTTTTGCCCGCTGTTTCTCTACAGCTTCGGCGTCAACGTAGACAAGCCTCTCCTGTCCGTTGTTGGAGTGCTTCATAAGAAGACCTGCCGCGTACTCCACGGTCTGCGCATATTGCTGATCCGTAAGCTCAGGAAACTTCTCTCCGCAGCCGGTAGCCAATATCGCCAGTCCTATAGATAGTACTATTCCCAAATATTTTTTAACCTTCATGCCGCGCCCTCTTTAGATGTGATTATTTGGTCTCAAGCTCAAAGTAAAACTCCACGCCGTTGTCATAGTTGATTACACCGTAATCCTGGTGCATGCCCTCCATAATGGCCTTTACGATGGAAAGACCCACACCGCTGCCGCCATACTCTCTGGTCCTTGCCTTGTCGACCTTGTAGAACTTCTCCCAGATATGGCCTATGCTGTCCTCGGGGATCGGAGTACCGGTATTAAATACGGATACACGAACCTTGCCCTCTTTCTGAACAAGTTTGATCTCGATGATCTTCTCACCGTCTATGTGATTTATGGCATTGCTGTAGTAATTCTGCAATACCTCTTCTATTTTAAATTCGTCTCCCCATACAAATATCGGCGAATATTCGTCAAACTTTACAGTTACATCTTTCTGTTTTGCCAGAAGCTGAGCGGATTTCACGTAGTTCTCTATCATCTCCACGATATCAAAGCGCTCCATGTTGGCACTGTCATTACCAAACTCAAGCTGATTTAAGGTAAGGAGCTTCTTGACCATTATGTTCATCTTGGAGGCTTCATCCATTATGACTTCACAGTAAAAATCCCTGCTCTCTGCGTCTTCGTTGATGCCTTCCTTAAGTCCTTCCGCGTACCCCTGAATAAGAGCGATGGGGGTCTTGAGCTCATGGGAAACGTTAGAGAGGAACTCCTTACGCATCTCATCGATCTGCTCCTTGCGGGCGATATCCTGCTTAAGGGCAATATTTGCATTTTTGAGATTCTTGATGGATTTCTCCAGGGTCTCGGACAGTTCGTTCATGTTCTGCCCAAGTACATCAATCTCGTTCTTGTAGAGCTGGTTTCCGGTATACTTTGCTTCGAAATTGAGTTTTTTCATCTCATCGGAAATGAGATACAGCTTCTTTATAGGGTCTGTTACCTTCTTGGATATAAAGAGTATGATGATGGATCCCACAACAATGGCTATAATAGCCACGTAGATCATAAAGGTATTGGATATTGATACATTATCCCTGATACTCTCCATGGTGGACCTTACAAGAACAAGGTTGCCGTTTCCTACTATTCCCCACATCTCCAGGTATTGCCTGCCTGTAGAAGATTCTTTATTCATCTGGAGAGTATAGTCTTCGCCCCTGTCAATGATGGTCCTGGCCGGATCTTTCAATGTTCCCGATGCGGAATTGATCATGTTCTCCCACAATATCCTTGCCAGCATTTCCGAATTGTTGGCGGATGTCTTGATAGTCTTGGAATCCGCATCAAGAACGATCATCTCGATGTTATATCGCTCACAGATATGATTGATCTCCTCATCGAACTCTGCCGAAGCAATGTCGCCGCTGCCTATAGCCTGGGAGATACTCCTGTAAGCTGCAAGGATCGCATCTCTCTTATTTCGCACATAGAAGCTTTCCATGAAAAAGATATTGACCAGAAGGCAGAAGATAAATGTGCCAACCATCACTACCAGGAAAACCGCACTTATCTCAAATCGAATGGAATGTATTTTTTCGTTTCTATTGTTCCGAGTTTCCATAATTTCATTATAGCATAAGAAATGGGCAGGTTTGCTATAAGCCTGCCCCGTTTTGTCAGTTAAAATCGTAAAGTGTATGAATTGTCACTGCTCTATCCGGAATCTTACAAATGTACGGTCATCAAAGCTTTCATTATTTCCGTGAATTCCCTTCGTTCCCAAATATAATTGATAACACATAGGATCTTCTTTTAATATTTTTGCCAGTATTTCCTCGCTCTGCCTCAAAGTTTGGCCCAATTCAGGATATCCGTCTGATGCAAAGACTATTTCCGCATTTTGAGGAACATCTATTTTGATGACTTTATCCAATGGAAAATCTTTTACATCAGTAGAGTTATTAAAAACACAGTACCCCAGATCATCTTTGGTGTTTTCCAGCAAAGCCTGAAATTTCAGGAAGGGCATGATCATCTCTCTTCCCTTATC
Source organism: Butyrivibrio sp. FCS014 (assembly GCF_000526935.1). Classification (GTDB taxonomy): domain Bacteria; phylum Bacillota; class Clostridia; order Lachnospirales; family Lachnospiraceae; genus Butyrivibrio. The sequence goes on from NZ_JAHA01000019.1 coordinate 271,992, forward strand.
ATCCTCAATGAGTTTCTCTACAGTAGATCCCTGCCTTATCAAACATTTTATAGCGAAAGATCTTAGCTGTGATAGAAGTTCATCCACTTTAAGTGAATACCTATATGTTTTCCCATTCATCATCATCTGGCAGTCACCGATGATCCAGACTTCATTGCGAGCTACGGAAAATATGATTGATGAAGCAGCAGCATGTCCTATTACTTCTTCAGGCGCCTTACTCAAAATACTCCTCTGTATTGTAAGAACAGCATCTTTCATATCTGTGCTTCCATCAATGGTATTTAATGAATTAAGAATTATTTCCTTTAACTGTTGGCCTCCTGACTTCTGACCGGCAGCTTTTGCATTTTTACTGGTTGCCCCATCAACCACAGCAATAAAGTGTTCATTGATCAGGTATCCGTCTTCATTCAGGCTTTCATCCCGTGACTTGGATTTGCAGAATTCCTCAAGTATATTAATACTACTCATTGCTTTCCTCCATCATGATAGCAGATGCCAGCTTTTCAACAAGAGACCGCTCATCATCCAAATCTCTGTTTACCATTTGATACAAGCTGAATTGCAGTTTCATTCCCGGAGAAAGAGTAACATCATCAAGCCTTACTACTATTACAGTTTTATTCTCGGAAATAGCCAGATTCACTTCTCTTCTGACATTTGCTGACTGTATTGAGTTAGATGACAGCATTACCAATACCGTATCACTGTTCACAATACGTTTTGCAACAACTTCAGGCCACTCTTCTCCTGCCTGTATTCCTTCGTCAAACCAAATATTTAATCTCTTTTTCTGTAATTTCCCGATGATGTTGTAAACATCAGTTTTATCAGTATGAGCATAACTGACAAAGGAATATCTGCTTTCTCCATCATAAGCATGTGGCTCATTTCGATCATCGTCCCGCTCTTCCACATCTTTTTCAGAGGAAAGCATCTGTAATTCATCTATCTTCTGCTGCAATAGAAACAGCTTTTTTTCCATTTCATATTGCGATTTCTGTATCATTATTTTTGCTCTGTAGTACTGGTAATTTTGAATTGTAAGAACATAATCAGGTCTTGATGATTTTTCTTTACTTATCGCTGTATTTATGAGTTTGTCTGCATTAACAAAATCATTTTTCAGACTGATTATTCTCGCCTTAGTGCAATAGTACTTGGCATAATCGGGATCAAGCTCGATTGCTTTATTAATACAGTCCAACGCCACATCATACCAATCCTTAACCAGATCTTCCTTACTCATTTCATCACATTGGTCGATTATAGTCGCAAATGCATTGCAAAAAGCCTGAAGATATCCGGCATTTCCATCGAACACCTTTGTATCACTGTATGCCATATTCAACAGACTATCAAAGTCATAAAACGTCTCACTATTCACAAGATATTGAACAACCAAATGATTGTATGTAATCCTGCTCTCAAATCTTACGTTGTCATCAAGAAGGGCCTTAAAAAGCTCAAAATCCTTGTTTCTTCTGTAAATGATACACAAACAGTAAAATGCCTCATAAGCACAATCAAGATCAGAATTGATAAGTTCTTTAAGTACTTCTGTCTTTTCCTGCTTTGCAATCATTTCCGCATATTTTGTCAATGCAAGTTCGTATTCTCTTGATCCCTCAGGCTGCAAAGATGAAAACTGTTCCCGCAGGCTGTCATAACTAATAGTAATACTCATATACTCCCCCATTACAGTTACTTATGTACATCAGCGCTTTTTATCCATTCATGATAAGCGGTGATGAGATCAGATCATAGATTACCGTGTCAGGACGCTTTGCTACCAGATCGTCCCAGTTACACAGGCAATCGTGCATCCTGGCACCGGGATCTTTTTTAACAGGGTTATATCTCCATCCCTCACTGGCAAGAAAATAGGACCACCTTCTGTGTTCTGTTCTTGCCATCTCAAGGAGAATCGGATACTCTCCTTCCTTTAAGAGATAATCCGACCAGGCCCGGGCTTTGCCGTCATTCTCAGCCACAGTCTGTGCCCAGAACCGCTGCATTTCCTCTTTGCTGTTCCCGTAATCCGAATAGAGATGGTTCTTCACGGTTCTATGATGATACAGTGCTCTGTTGACTTCCCGCTTGTAATACTCCTGCATGTTCCAGAGGATTTCATCTTTCTCCGGGTTATCTGCATCTTTGCCGGAAGAGTATATTCTAGCATTTGCCATATCCTCATATGTTCTGTTATAGGTTCTGATACTGGCCTCTTCATCGAGATTTACAATCTGATCCAGACCAATGTACTCTTCGTCTTCTCCCATGAGATACAGTTCTTTGCACCAGGAATAAGAAGACAAGTACGCCTTAAGCTCTGCAGAATATGACATTCTCATGGCAACCGGAACGCCCTGGCCAAGAGCAAACAGGTAATCCGCGCCGATGCTTCTGAAGGTATGAAGATTTTCGTCTGCATTTTCCGATCCTATGACAAGGTAAGTAAATGCACCTGCGCTGCTTTCCTGAAGATTGTGAAGAACGGAAATGAGCTCAGGATCCATAGGACCACATTCAGTCAGTCTTATTGTCAGACTGCCGTCTATCCTGTCACTCTTTATGGAGAATTCTCCGTTATCATATGAAACAAGATCCTTGTTTAATCGGCTTCTTAAGTCTCTTTGGATCTCATCGATATTATCATTAACAATGTCTATATATATCTTATTGTCAGGGGCAAATACCCCCTGATTCATTGCGTGAAGAGCTATGTACTGGCAAAGACTGTCACCGCCCACGATCAGCAGATGAACATCTTTCCCGCTGCTTACATTTCCCTTATAAAGCGGAAGCTTATCAAAGAGTACTTCTGCCTGGATCTGATCGTAATTGAAAATCCTAAGATCCATATGCGTGTTATAAGTCTCTTTGTTATAATTCTCTGCCTGCTTTGCAAGATTTTTGGATGTTTCTAGTTTTCTGTCAAAGTATTCCCGAAGCATGTTTCCTGCATCAAAGGTCTGATCATAAACGTAAAAATGTATCGTTCTCTTTTTGCATACTTCACAGGAGGACAAAGCCATATAATATTGGATATTCTTGGCATCGGATTCGTCAAGAAGCAGAACATCAGTGATGTTCTTACGTTTCATAAACTTGTTGAACTTACTCTTTTGCTTCTCATATTTGTCCGGGCTGTCTCCCAGAGAAAAGCCATTCATTTTTACGATAACGTTCTTAAAATAAAGATCCCTCTCTTCCTCGGTTGACAAAAAATAATCCGTCCAAAGATACACTTTTCCGTTTTCATTTTTTCTTTCTATTACTTTTCTGACCTTGTCATTGTATCCAACTATAAGGATTCGTCTCTTTTTGAATTCGACTCCGACAAACAAATGCAAAATGCTGTCCATCACACTGAAAATGATCAGGATATCCACAAAAGGAGCAAGGATCATGGCCAGTGAATAAAACAGGATTATAAGCCGCTTTCCGGAATCAAGGTTTGCGGTAAAAGCCTCATTGGAAATAATATCCTGAATCGGCAGTACCGGATTAAACAGCAGGGACTCCATGCAATTCTGCAAGGCCATGCCTATATTAATCCAGAAGTCCCCCGGATACAAAAAAGCATAGTAGGTATAACCGCCTACCAGCAGCGCCATTGCCGCAATAAATGCCAGTACCAGTACTATTTTTTTCCAAAGATTAACGTTTTTCATTTGCTATTTCTTCCCCTAAAACAAAAATCAATCACCGGACGGAACAATGGAATACCCCATCTTGGCAATCAGCTTCAATGTCCCAACTGCTGTGTTTCTATCATAATCCTTTTCCACTTCCGGCAACATATCATAAGGAACCAGACATGGTGTAGTCTTTAATTCATCATTGCGCTCCTTACCATAGACCCACCCTTCGTCGATCCTGGCCTTAGCCCATACTTCATGCACGTTTTCCGCCATTTTCTCTGCAAGTTCATCCAGTTCTTTTGGTAGTTCTATATCTGACACATCCATGGGTGCAGGTATGTATTCTCTCACAATATCAATCCTCCGCTGCTGTTTCTTTCTCTTTATCCGGGCCCTTGTACATAATTACATAAAGATGCGGCAAATCCAGTTTTACCGCATCTTTGTTATCAAACCTCGAATTTATATCCCATGCCCCAGATGGTCTTGATGGCCTCGCCCCTGTCTCCGAGCTTGCTGCGAAGCTTCTTTACATGGGTGTCTATGGTTCTGGCATCGCCGAAATAATCGTAGTTCCAGACGTTATTGAGGATCTTTTCCCTGGAAAGAGCAACGCCCTTATTCTCAAAGAAATAGGAAAGGAGCTCAAACTCCTTGTAGCTAAGATCAATCTCCTTGCCGTCAACCTTAACGCTGTGAGCAATCTTGTCGATAACAATACCGCCCTGCTCCATTACCTCATTGGCAAGGGACTGGTTGGTCCTTCTTAAGATCGCTGACACTCTTGCCGCAAGGATCTTGGGGCTGAAGGGCTTTGAGATATACTCATCAACGCCAAGTTCAAAGCCCAGAAGCTCATCTCTTTCCTCACTCTTGGCTGTCAGCATGATAATAGGCACCTTTGAGGTCTCTCTTATCTCCCTACAGACTTCCCATCCGTCACGCTTTGGCATCATGACATCGAGGATTATAAGCGCTATTTCTTTATCCCCGTAAAACATGTCCAGCGCCTGCTGTCCGTCCTCTGCCTCCAGTACTATATATCCATCCTTGGTAAGAAAGTCTTTGACGAGCTTTCTCATCCTGCTCTCGTCATCGACTACAAGTATCTTCAGATCATCCATTGTTACAGAACCTCCTGATTAATTTCCATTATCCTCATAATAGCTTGAAGTGTCCTCGATGCCAAGTCTTTTTTCGGCTTCACGGACGGCTTTCTCGCGATCTGTAAGGTCCTGTTCCCAGCTTGAATATCTGTTTGTAACATTTCTCTTGTAATTGATGATGTTATCGTTCTCTCCCGAAGCCGCGATGAGGAACATGACAACAACCAGGATAGCCAACACTATATCCAGGACAATTGGGAAAATACGCCTGAATGGAGACTCTTTTTGGGAGGTGTCCGGTATGATCCTCTGGCGCACCGTCAGATTCTCCATGGCAGAATGCCTTGTTATAGACACATTCAAAGGAATAGGGATAAGATCCTCCTCCTTAAAGCCGCTCTCAAGCAGTTTCTTTCGAAGGTTCAAAAGATATCCCCACCCGATTGGTGTCTTAAAGATCTTGTTCTCAATGGCCTTTTCGTAAACCGCCTTGATATCACCGGGGCGGCTAGCCTTAACTCTGGATTCCAGCAGTTTTATCTTTGAAAGGTCCATCTGCCCCTTCTGGGCATCATTTTCAGAAACAAACTCAAATCCACCGACAGTATTATCCTGTTTTTTGTTCTCATCATCCGCCATATTCAGCTCCGTAAGACACTATGAACACACTTACGCTTCTGGCTTTCATGGTCTTGTTTCTCCAGGTAAGAGGCTTGGGTCTGTTAAAGAAGAACTTACCTTCTTCATCTCCCGTGTCCATGCAAAGTGACCAGAATCCTCCCTCCGGAGGGTTGGGAAGCATGATCTGAATATCTTCCCAGTAGGCGTTAATTGCCAGATAAACTATATCGTCGTGGCCTTTTTTCTTGATAAATCCCGCGTATCTGATACAGATGACCCTGGAGTCCTTGGTGATGTTTCCGTTGTCGGGGTTCTCTGTATGCACGGAAATAAAAGGATATCCGCACTCTGCAGGCCTAATATCCTTTCTGATGCAGGGATGCTTTCTCCTGAACTGGATGGTATGTCTGTAGTAGTCAAAAAAGTCTTTGTTCTTCTCCAGAAGATCCCAGTTAAGCCAGGAGATCTCATTGTCCTGGCAGTAGGCATTGTTGTTGCCAAACTGTGTATTGCCAAACTCGTCTCCCGAATAGATCATGGGAGTTCCGCGGCTGCACATCAGCACGGTGATGGCATTTCTCATCATGCGAAAACGAAGGTCATTGATGGCTGGATCATCTGTTTCGCCCTCCTGGCCACAGTTCCAGCTTCTGTTGTCATTGGCACCGTCTGTGTTATTCCAGCCGTTGTCCTCGTTGTGTTTGTTGTTATAGGTATAAAGATCGTGAAGGGTAAATCCGTCATGACAGGTAATGAAGTTCACGGAGGAATCATAGCCCATGTAGGCTCCGCCGTACATATCCATGGAGCCGGTGATTCTTTTGACCGCTTCAGGAGCACTCCAGATATCGCCCTTAAGGTATGAACGGATATCGTCGCGGTACTTGCCGTTCCACTCAGCCCATCTCTTCCAGGCAGGGAAATTACCAACCTGATACATTCCGCCTGCATCCCAGGCCTCTGCGATCAGCTTAACATTACCAAGAATAGGGTCATAGGCAAGCCTCTGGATAAGAGGCGGCTTCTCCATGGGAGCTCCGTCCTGGTCTCGTCCAAGAATGCTTGCAAGGTCGAACCTGAAGCCGTCCACACGGTATTCCTCAACCCAGTATCTTAGGCACTCCACGATAAACTCCTGAACCATAGGATGATTACAGTTCATGGTGTTGCCGCAGCCGCTGAAATTATAGTACTGACCGTAGGGTGTCAAAAGGTAAAAGATATTATTGTCAAAGCCCTTAAAACTTATGAAAGGACCGTTTTCATTGCCCTCTGCGGTGTGATTGAATACAACGTCCAGGATAACTTCAATTCCACTGTCCTTAAGAGCCTTGATCATGTGCTTAAGCTCAACGCCCTCTTTGTTGTACTCACTCTGGGAGGCGTAACTTGTGTTGGGGGCAAAAAAGCTGATGGTATTATATCCCCAGTAATCAAGAAGGGTCCTGCCGTTGACCTCTCTCTTGTCCCTGGTTTCGTCAAACTCAAATATGGGCATCAGCTCTACTGCTGTTACCCCAAGTCTTCTTAAATATTCAACCTTCTCCTTAATTCCCTCAAAGGTGCCTCTAAAACGCACACCCGAAGAAGGATCCATGGTGAATCCCCTTACATGCATCTCGTAGATCACGGAATCACTCATGGGAGTCTTTAAGCTGTTGGTGTCGTTCCACTCAAAGTTGTCCCTTACCACCCTTGCCCTGTAGGCTCCGTCCTTGTTGGGGTTCTGTCCCCAGATACGCTGTCCCGAAACCGCTTTGGCGTAAGGATCAAGAAGCAGATGATTCTTATTGAACAAAAGACCCTTCTCCGGCTCCCAGGGGCCGTCAACGCTGTAGGAATACTCCAGATTTTCGATATTAAGACCGAAAACGATCATGGAGTATACTTTACCTATTCGATAACTTTCAGGGAAGGGAATCTGGGCGTAGGGCTTGCTCTCGCCGCGATTGAACAAAAGAAGGGTTATGGATGTGGCGCCGTTGGAATAGGCAGTAAAATTAACGCCATCAGTAAGCATGGTGGCGCCGTTGATATTATAAAAACCGGGTCTTACTCTGAAGCCATTGACCTCATCAAGAGCAAGGAGCTGTCTCCCCAACTCGGCTTTTCTTAGCTCTCTGACCTGTCTTTCACCAATCTCGACAGGTTTTTTGCTTGGTCTGTGACGTCTGTAATCATCCATATCATAATTTTACCACGCTTAAGCCATGCATAAACATAAAAAAAGATGAAATTTTGTATGCTTGCATAACAAAATTCCATCTTTTTTATGTTTATATAAGGCGCAGCCTCGATAACGAGAAACAGCAAAGCTGTTTCGAGTCTATCGGCATGGCTGATTTATACAGGGTATGCACCATTCTTGGTATCAGCTGCGGAAACATCAACCTTTTCCTGCTGAGCAAGACGATATTTGAAGAAGTCTGTAGCAACCTGAGGGAACAGTGCGTATGAAAGCACGTCCTCATCCTGCTGCTTCCACTGCTTAACATCTTCCTCGAACTTAGGAAGTCCGGGAGCAAGCTTATCAGCAGGTCTGCAGGTGATAACTTCTCTGTCTCCGATGATCTTCTTCTGAACATCGGGATTGAAAGGCTTAATGGTCTTACCATACTCACCGGCAAGAAGATCCTTGGTCTGGTCTGTAGCAACCTTGTATCTCTCACCCATAAGTACGTTCATAACGGCCTGAGTACCAACGATCTGTGAAGAAGGTGTAACAAGCGGAGGCTCACCGAAGTCCTTACGAACCCGAGGGATCTCCTCAAGCACTGTATCGTACTTGTCGCTGGCATTCTGCTCCTTGAGCTGGCTAACCATGTTGGAAAGCATTCCGCCGGGAACCTGATACATAAGAGTCTTGATGTTAACGCCAAGGACCTTGGGATCCATAAGTCCGCTGGCAAGGCACTCTTCTCTGTAAGGTCTGAAGTAATCAGCGATCTTTGCAAGAACCTTCTGATCAAGTCCTGTATCGAAAGGCTGTCCCTTAAAGGCCTCAACCATAACCTCAGTAGCAGGCTGTGATGTACCAAGAGCAAAAGGTGAAATAGCGCAGTCGATGATATCAACGCCTGCCTCAGCAGCCTTCATGTAGGTCATGCTGGCAACACCTGAAGTGTAGTGGGTATGAAGGTCGATAGGAAGCTTTGTAGCACTCTTAAGGGCCTTAACGAGCTTCTCTGCCTCGTAAGGAAGAAGAAGTCCTGCCATATCCTTGATACAGATGGAATCTGCCCCCATGTTCTCGATATCCTTGGCAATGCTCATCCAGTAATCAAGTGTATAAGCATCTCCCAGTGTGTATGCAAGAGCGATCTGAGCATGTCCGCCTTCCTTCTTGGTGGCCTTTACGGAAGCCTCAAGGTTACGAAGGTCATTCAGACAGTCAAAGATTCTGATGTTATCGATACCGTTGGCGATGGACTTCTGTACGAAGTACTCAACAACGTCATCGGGATAATGCTTGTATCCCAGGATGTTCTGTCCACGAAGGAGCATCTGAAGCTTGGTATTCTTGAAGCCGTCACGAAGCTTACGAAGTCTCTCCCAGGGATCTTCCTTAAGGAATCTCATTGCAGCATCGAATGTAGCACCGCCCCAGCACTCAACAGCGTTGTATCCAACCTTATCCATGGTCTCGACGATGGGAAGCATCATCTCTGTAGGCATTCTGGTTGCGATAAGAGACTGGTGAGCATCACGAAGGACGGTCTCATTTATGCGAACTGGTTTTTTCTCTAATTCTGCCATATCTGTTTATCCTCTCTTTATTCTCTAATTTTATACGCCAAATACAGCCATGAAGGTACCTGCAACTACCGCAGTTCCGATAACTCCGGCAACGTTAGGTCCCATAGCATGCATCAGCAGGAAATTCGAAGGATCGTATTCCGAACCAACCTTCTGTGATACACGGGCAGCCATAGGAACGGCTGAAACTCCGGCTGATCCGATAAGTGGATTGATCTTGCCTCCTGTTATGAAACACAGAAGTTTACCAAGAAGGCATCCTGCGGCAGTACCGAACGCAAAGGCAATCAGACCGAGAGCTACAATGATAAGGGTTGTCTTGTTAAGGAAAGCCTCAGCACTGGTGGTAGCACCAACTGAAGTTCCAAGGAGAATAACTACGATGTACATAAGAGCATTGGAAGCTGTCTCCTGGAGCTGACGAACAACGCCTGACTCTCTGAAGATATTACCCAGCATCAGCATACCGATAAGGGGTGCTGTTGAAGGAAGGATCATGCTTACAACGATAGTAACAATTACAGGGAAAAGAATCTTCTCCAGCTTGGAAACTTCTCTAAGCTGCTGCATTCTGATGGTTCTCTCCTTCTGTGTTGTAAGAGCCTTCATAATAGGCGGCTGGATCATGGGCACCAGAGCCATATAGGAGTAAGCCGCAACGGCAATAGGTCCCAGGATTGATGTCTGATGGAGCTTGGAAGCCAGGAAAATAGATGTAGGGCCGTCAGCACCACCGATGATTGAAACTGCAGCTGCCTGCTGGTCATTGAATCCGAAGGCAATGGCCATGAAGTAAGCTGCGAAAATTCCGAACTGAGCGCCTGCTCCCATAAGGAAGCTTATGGGGTTGGCAATGAGGGGACCGAAGTCTGTCATCGCACCTACACCCATGAAGATAAGTGAAGGCAGAATAGCCCACTCATCAAGGATATAGAAGTAATGCAGAAGTCCGCCTGCTGCATCTCCAACAGGCTTTGCCATTATGTCCGGATAAATATTTACAAGAAGCATACCGAATGAGATCGGTACCAAAAGCAATGGTTCAAATCCCTTGGCAATGGCCAGATACAGGAATACCAGAGCAACGCCCACCATAACGTAGTTGCCCGGTTCCATGGTAGTAAAAGCGGTCTGGTGCCAGAGATTAGATAATGTATTAGCTATGTAATCCATTCTTATCCTCTTTCTGTTTTTTCAAACTTTGGTTTCTCTGACTGTCCGTTAGTTCAGGGTTGCAAGTACTCTTCCTGCCTCAACTGCATCGCCTGCTGCTACGTCTACGCTGGCAACTGTTCCGTCTGCGGGAGCAACCATAGGGATCTCCATCTTCATGGACTCAAGAGTGATAACTGTGTCGCCCTTCTTAACTGACTGTCCAACATTTGCATCTACTCTGAGAACCTTTCCTGCTGCACCTGCCTCGATCTTGATGGAGCCTGCGCCTGCGCTTGCTGCCTTCTTAACAGGGGCTGCGGGAGCCTTAACTACGGGTGCTGCAGCTGCGGGAGCTGCGCCTGTTCCTGCGCCCTCTTCTACTGTTACATCATATACGTTTCCGTTAACGGTTATTGTATAGTTCTTCATTGTATCTCCTTTCAATGAGCACTTTCCGGCTCAATGCAATTTTATTATTTTTTCCAGTTTGTGTTTACTTTTCTTATAGATCTTACGCGGAAGCCGTCGGTTGAACCACTTCCCTCGTAAGCTGCAATAGCTGCCGCAATAACCGCAACGAGCTCTGAATCATTTGAAAGATCTTCCTGTTCTGCGATCTGGCTGATGGTGTTATCCATTGCCTTCTCTGTGATCTCCTTGTCACTCTCTTTCTTCTTCCTGCTTCCGCCAAAGAGAATCGGGAAAAGAGATATGATAAGAGAAATGACTATAAGGATCGAGAATGCCATTCCCATTCCAAGGAGTGTATTAAGACCTGCGTTCTCAAGCTTCTCGCCTGTGGTCTTATTAACTGTAACGCCCAGGTCCGTAGGCATGAAGTCGTTACTCATGTACATCTCCATAAGAGCGGAATGCTTGGTTCCCTTGATGGTGGCATCTACTACCAGCTCTCCATCATTGTTGATGTAGTAAACCACATCTTCTACATTGATGTCTGTCTGAAGTGAATCCGGTGAGTTGTATCCGATATCCTCTACAGCCTTGTACCAGCTGTCATATCCGGATGCAAGGGTCTCATAGAGGTCATCATGGAACTCGATGGTACCTGTACTGCTGTCCATAGCAAGACGGAAGTACTCGGTCTGCTCAAAGTTCTCAGGAGTCACTCCACCCAGATACCACTGTTCAAACAGATCGTCCTCCATGGACTTGACAAATCCGGTGATTTGTTCGGTTGTAAACAGGTCGGGATAATATCTGCTTCCTTCAACAGTGTTGTAATTAACTTCCTTGCCGCAGGCAGTCAGTCCCAGAAGACAGCTTATAGCCAGACCCAAAACAATAATTTTATGTTTCATTCTGAGTGCTCCCTTCATTAAACTGTGCCGTGTTTCTTGTTAGGACGCTCATCCCTTTTTGTAAAAAGCATTTCGAATGCGCCTATTACATACTTTCTTGTATCAGCAGGCTCAACGATCTCGTCAACATATCCTCTTCCTGCTGCGCTCTTGATATTGTTCTGAAGAGCAGCATACTCTGCAGCAGTCTTGGCAACGGTATCAGCATCCTTGCCGTCAGCAATGATCTTGGCAGCAATATCTGCGTTCATTGTGCCTACCTGTGCATCAGGCCATGCAATGGTGATATCTGCACCAAGAGCCTTGGAGTTCATGATAACGTAAGCACTTCCGAAGGCCTTGCCTGTGATCAGGTTAACCTTGGGAACTGTAGCGTTTGCAAGAGCATAAACAAGTCTTCCTGCAGCCTTTGCTACATGCTTCTCATCGCATCTTGTTGAACCAAAGCCAGTTGCATTTGTAAGTGTAAGTACGGGAAGATCGAAGGCATCGCAGAAGTTTACGAATTCAGCTGCCTTGTCGCATCCGTGTCCTGTAAGCTTGTCATCAAACTTCTCGGAAACCTTGCCCTCAGCATCAAATACTTCGGTGCGGTTTCCTACAAAACCAACGGTAGCTCCGTTGAGTTTGATAAATCCTGTAACCATCTCTTTAGCATACTCTCTCTTGGTCTCGAAGAATATGCCGTTATCGGAGATCTGTCTTGCGATCAGTGAAGGATCGCCTGTAGCTCCATCGAGATTCTCGCATGCTCTGTTAAGATCGTCTGCGCAATCCTCAAAGGAATCTCCATCCTCGTTGTTGGAAGGAAGAAGAGAAACCAGCTGTCTGATCTCTGCGTAGATTGAAGCCTCATCAAGAGCTGCATCTACTGTGCCTACTTCCTTAACCTGCCAAGCAGCATCGGAAGTGTCGCACTTCTCTTTATAATTTCCTTCAAGTACGTTGGGAGAATTAACAAAGAGCTTAGCCTTGTCTGACTCCATGAACGCAAAGTCTGTGATTGAAGGAATCAAAGCAAGTCCGCCGCCGCAAGGTCCAAATACAGCGGTGATCTGAGGAACAACGCCTGATGCCTCAACCTGCTTGAGATAGATCTCTCCGAATGCGTTAAGGGCATCCACTCCTTCCTGAAGACGAAGTCCCGTTGAATCGATAAGACCGATAACCGGTGAACCTGTCTTAATAGCCAGATCATACAGGCGAACGATCTTCCTGGCGTGCATCTCACCGATGGAACCGCCGAGAACTGATGCATCCTGACTATAAACATAGACCAGGTTGCCATCGATCACACCATAGCCGGTTACTACGCCGTCTGAGGGTGTGTCTTCCTGTTTCAGATTGAAATCTGTGTTTCTGGCTGTCACAAGAGCACCAATTTCAACGAAACTGTTTTCATCGAGCAAAGCATTGATTCTTTGACTCGCTTGTGAAGAACTACTCATTTCTTTACCTCCGTTAATATATTATCATGCTGTAATACCGCAACTTTAGTCACAGTATAGTATACCATAAAAGGCGGCAAAAAAAAGGGAGAATACCAAAAATATTCAGTATTCCCGCCCTTTTATCAAATATCCAGTTTAACGTTTACTTCCTGTTCGGCCTGAGCCTTAAACTCCTCAACCTGAACCGCACCAATGGTGGGAAGTTCATCAAGACTCCTTACGCCGAAACTTCTGAGGAATTCCTCTGTGGTCCCGAAAAGAAGCGGCCTTCCGGGAGCATCAAGTCTTCCCAGCTCCTGAACCAGACCGAACTCCACAAGCCTGTTAACGGCATGGTCTGAGTTTACGCCCCTTATCTTCTCAACCTCAAGCCTTGTAATAGGCTGCTTGTAGGCAATGATGGAAAGAGTCTCCATAAGCGAATCCGTAAGGACAGCCTTCTTGGGTGCCTTGGCAATCTTCACCAGGTACTCGTACATCTCCTTTTTGGTGCACAGCTGCACGGACTTCTCCAGTTCCAGGATTCCGATCCCGCTGTCACTCTTTTCGTATTTCTCCTTAAGATATTCTATAAATCCCTTAATCTCCTTGCTGTCGGTCTCCATAGCCTTGGCAAGGGAGCTTATCTCTACCGAATCCCCCATGGTAAAGAGGATGGCCTCAACAATGGCCGCACCTTCTTCTCTGGTCATATCAGCCTGCCTTCCTTGAAATAATAGTTATATCGCCGAACGTTCCGTCCTGCTCGATCTCGATCTCACCCAGCTTCATCTCCTCAAGCACCACAAGAAAAGCCACGATGATCTCCGTCTTGCTGTGCTGTTTCTCCAGAAGTGCCCTGAAGCTGAACCTCTTGTGCTCACGAATGTAGGCCTGGATGAAAAGAGTCTTTGCATCCATGTCCACTTCTTCCTTCTCGATGTTTCCGAACTTGCTTCTGATGGGATCGACCTTATCTTCCTGTCTCTTAAGCAGTTCCTGGAAGATCTCGTTTAGCTTGGACAGCGTGGTATCCCCGATAAGATTTGAAAAATCAATGGGGGCTTCGTATTCCTTGACTTCCTTCGGTATATTTTTTGACCGGAACCACTGAAGGTCCGCATCAAGCTGCCTGTCCTTGAGTTCATATGCCATGTACTTGTACATCTTGTACTCAAGGAGCTTCTCAACCAGCTCTGCTCTCGGATCTTCTTCCTCTCCGTCCTCGTTGACCTCTTTGGGAAGAAGCATCTTGCACTTGATGTTCATGAGAGTTGCAGCCATTACCAGGAATTCACTGGTGACCTCCATATCCTCTCTCTGCATGGCGGTAATGTAAGCCATGTACTGCTCCGTAATGGTAACGATCGGAATGTCATATATATCTATCTGATTCTTGTCTATCAGGTGCATCAGAAGGTCCAGCGGCCCCTCAAAAACCTGAAGCTTCACTTCCAGTGACATCTTATACTCCCTTGATCTTAATAACCGAAATCTCCGCAGGATTGAACAATCTTACGTGGATGGTATGTGTGCCCAGTCCCCTGCTGAGGATCATGGTCTTTCCGTCATGCCGGTACCTGCCTCCGTCATACTTCGGGAAAAGAGCCATCGCAGGTGAGATCACCCCTCCAAGAAGAGGAAGTCTTATGATTCCTCCGTGGACATGCCCCGAAACGGTAAGGTCTGCTCCCCAATCTGCATATTCCTTGAAATACTGGGGATTGTGAGCAATCAGGATCTGAAATACATCTCTGTCTTTATCTTTGATCTCTCCCAGTTTGTCATTAAGAAGCTCAGGCTCCATCTGCCTTTTTACAAATTTTCTGAAATACTCAAGCTCCAGTTCAAGGCCGGAAACCCTGATATTCTTCCCCGGAAAAAGAGCCGACTCATTCTCAAGATACACAACACCTGCCCTCTTAAGACTCTCTCTGTATCTTTCGTAGATGTTGCCGAATTCCTTATTATATTTCTTGAGCTTCTTCTCGTGATTGCCGTTTGCGGTAAAAACAGGGTATCTTGAGGCAAGTTCCTTAAGGACATGCTCTCCCTCCTCTATATGGACAACACCCTTTTCCTTTGTGGCATTCATCATGTCCCCGGCGCAAAGGATCGCGTCAGGCTTTATATCATCAATGGCTTTAATGAGCCTTTCATTGCGCGGTCCGTAGGTGTATCCGTGAAGATCCGCCAAAAGCACAAAGGTCATATCGCCCTTGATCTTATCTGTCTTAACCTCATAATTGTATACCTTAAAGTTGTGGATATCATGCCAGGTAACCAGAACAAGGGCCGCAATTATGAGAACTGTGATCACTAATCTGATAATCATATATTATAATCTTTCAACTCAAAACCAAAACAACATGAAGTATTTTAGCACATAATCAAAAAATAAAAAATCCCCGACTGTAACCAGTCGGGGACTTCCTATGATTTAGTTATATTTGCGCTTTCTTGCTGCTTCAGACTTCTTCTTGCGTCTTACGCTAGGCTTCTCGTAGTGCTCTCTCTTACGGATTTCCTGCTGGATACCAGCCTTTGCGCAACTTCTCTTAAAACGACGCAGTGCGCTATCCAAAGTCTCGTTTTCTTTTACTACTACAGTTGACATCTCTTCTCTTACCCTCCCTTCAGTCCCTTCAAGTACATGACTGATTGGGTTATTTGCTATGTTTTGAGCCCATTAACTCACATAACATGAATTATTATAGCATAAAATCTAATGACGTCAAGAACTTTTTTCAAATAAATATGCAGGAATTTGAAGTTATCTTATATCCTGTCCCATAAGCTTGTTATAAACCTTCTGGGCGCTGTCATTGTCCTGTTTGCCGATGACGTCCTTACATCCAATCGCTGCAAGAAGAAGTGATGCTCTCATAAACTGAGCGGGATCTGTAGCATAAGGGCTTGCACTCATAAGCAGAGTCTGAACAATATTCCAGCCAACATACGAAGCCTGCTCCGAGAAGTCCTTGAAGCCGTAAGCTTTCCTGAAGAGTTCGGCATTGCTCATCTTGCCCATGAACTCTGCGTGAGACTTTCTGATCTCGGCAGACTTCATGATCTCTCTTGAGCCGCTTTCATCTCTGAATGCCTGATCGTCGATGATCTTCTGGATGTTGCCTTCCTTAAGATTCTTGATCTCCTGTCCAAGAGGTCCCTCATCGGCAAAGTACTTGTCCATAAGTACCTTATCTGAGCATACACTCATAATGAAACGTGCTGTGTGCAGGGTCTCCGAGATGGCTGCTCTTATGCCGCCCACGAAGTAGTTTGTGACTGCCTGGATTCCGAAGCTGCTTCCCGAAAGCACATTGACGCAGGCAGTGGCTGTTTCCATGATATCCTGGAGGTTTGCACTCTTGGCTGCTGCCCCTGCAACCTCATTGAGGATCCATTCGGTATTGAGCTTGTTGTCATTGGTAACCAGCTGCTGTTCCTTGGTCTGCAGTTTTGAAGCTTTAGCACGTTTCTTTTCGCCCTCTTCCTTAAGCTGCGCTTCATTTTCCACAGGTTTGTCAACACTAAGTATATTGGTAACATTATGCTTAATATTGTACAGGCCTGAGAGAGCTGAAGATACCTGTTGTATGCCTTCTCCGGCAACAGCTGTTCCGGTCTGGGCCGCCGTACTTACAAAGGCAAGGACTGCCGATGTTGCTGAAACTCCGACTCCGCCAAGTCCCGCATATCCGAGGATATCCGTAGTCATGTTCTTGCTTACGCCGGGCTTAACCACGCCGCTCTTAAGCATCTTGTTCTTCATCTGAGGACTCAGGCACATCATCATGATCCTCTGGCCAAAGCCGTATCCGGGGATAGCGCCCTCAACCTCAGCTCTTATCCTTCTTCCGATGAATCTGGTAAGTCTGTAGCCTGAGCGGTACAGGTTCTTTCTCATGTACTGATAGTTGTAGCGGAACCTTCCGTACTTGTCGATATCTCCAGCTGAACGATAAGCCTCTGCGTTACCTACAAGAAGCTTTCTCTCGCCCTCTGTTCTCTTAACGAACTTAAGGGCATTGGCAAAGAGTTTCCAGTCAATTCCGGTACTTCTGTCTGCACCTATATAGAACCAGTTGAGAACCTTCTGGCCTATCATAAGGCTTACATAGTCCTTCTTGCCCTTCACATTGGTGGCATCAGAAATCTGCGTGGAGACAAGACTCTTCATGGCATCTCGAAGATCATACTGAGTTGTAGCCAGAATATTCTTGGCTCCCGGAACTGAAAGATGCTCTATATAGTAATCAGCCAGCTGGTCTCTTCCAACCTCATTCACATACTTGTTCTCGTTCATGCCGATGGCGGTAGTGAATCTGTTGTCGGTGGAGATATCCAGTATATCCCTGTGTTTAAGGGCATGTATAAGGAGCATTCTCTCATTGTCGGAAAGACCGGCATAGGCAGATACCAAAGGCATTGCAAGCTCAGGATTCTTCTTGGCTTCTCTGCAAAGGATATCATGGAAGTAATCCATGTAATTGCCCATATCCAGCTTCGGCGCATTTTCATCCTTATTATTTTCGTTCCATTCACGGAAGGTCTCATCCATCTCCTGATACAGAGCGGCAGCCTGCTTGTTGGGTGCATCATCATCCATTGTATGCTCAACAGTCTGTCTGCACAGCTGGATACGAAGATTTTCCTTCTCTATCTCCTCAACCAGATCCATGGCTCTCTCAAGGAGTTTCCAGTCAACCTTGGTCTTACGCTTTAACGCTCCGTCAGCAAAATCCTTTGCATCGATGGCCTTATTTGTAAGATCCACGTCATCCCTTAACTGATAACTGAACAAGGTCTCTGCGGCTCTATCCATAAGGGCGTTGTTTCCGCCGTTTACGGACCTGTTAAGAGATGCGATGAAAGTCTTATCCATACCGTCAGGCTGAAGGAAGGAATCCTTTATGCTCTGACGTCTTTCTCCGTTTACGAAGCTGACTCCCTTAAGCAGGAACGAATCCTTCTTACCGGCTGCGGTGGTGTAGTCAACTGCTGTTCTGTCCTGAAGAACATGGAAAAGCATGTTCATCTGTACGCTGTTGTACTTCTTGAACCTGGCCGCAATATCGGCAACCTTTTTATCCTGCTTGACATCATCATCCGAGAACTTCATGAAGAAGTCTTTAAAGTTATTGGGGCCATAATACTTCTTGCTGTTCAGTGCAGTTTCTACGGCTGTATTCTCAGCAGTCATGCCGGAGTAAGATCTTCCCAGTTCTCCCGTAAGCACTCCGTCAGACAGCTTCTTAAAGTCCTTATCCCTCATCTCATTCTTTTTCATGGTACAGAACTTGGTGTAGGTATAGGCCTTTTCGAACATTGTCTTTGAGACTCTTCTGAAGCCTGTCTTTCTGTCAGTCTTCATGAGTCTTCTCATGACAACATTGTAATCGATCTTAGGTGCAAACTCCTGACTGTAGATATAGGTCGCCAGCTGCTCCTGAAGCTCTATTTCCTTTTCATACTCTTTCTTGCTGTCTTTAAGGGCAACGTTTGAAGAGAGCTGTTCATTCTCCGTAAGTCCGATATCCGGGAATGTGAGGGCAATTGCGAATACCTTCTGTTCTTCAACAGTCATACTGTTGTAAAGCTGTATGAGATCCTTTCTTCCGGAATTCGCAATCTCTTTTTCAATATCAGCCCTTGTAAACTGAGTAGATGAATAGATCTTCTCCTCGGCAGTAATCGACTCATTTGAAACCTGCTGCATGAGCTTTGCGGAGTCGGGAAGGTAATCAAGTGCAATCTTTCTGATATCATCAGCCGAAAGATTGTTTTTGGCCTGGACTTCCTTGCCTATGAGCTTGTCCATCTGATTGGTGATGCTCTTTATAAGCTCATCCTTGCCGGTCTCACCTTTAATAGCTTCATAGATATCCTTCTTGAAGTATTCAAAGAGTCCAACCTGAACCTTGAGTTCCTTAGTGGATTCATTTATCTTCTCAACGCAGGCATCCACCAGCTCAAAATACTTTCTCTTACGGTCACAGATATCCTTGAACCTTCTCTTGGTCATGGTGAAGCGGGCAATGTCCATCTCCTCCATGAACTCGTCATAATCCCTGCGGGCAATCTCTGACTTGGGCCTTGGAATATCGATATTCTCCGCTCTTGTCCTGAGTTCCTCCTTGATCTCCTCGATATCCCCCTCATGGGTTCCGTCAAGAGACAGCAGCATTCTGCTGGCATTCTGAGCAAATGCGAATACAATTGCCTTTTTGAGCAGGTCCTCGTCAGCAAAGGCTTCGTCTTTTCTCAAAGCTGCATCAAGAGAAAGAAGTTTTTGTTTTTCTGCCACAAGAACAGGTTTTAATTTATCTGCCTCGGGCTTTCCGAAGGCAATGGCTCTTTCCACAAGAAGCCCCTTGATGAAATCTTCATCTGCCTGTCCGTAGTCATCTCCCAGTTCTTTATCCACAAAGGCTTTTGCCTTGGAGATTTCCTTGGAGCCAAACTTGGGATTGGCACTATAGGCAACAAGACCTATGGATCCCAGAGCAGCTCTCTTTTCCCTGTAGTCGGAAAGGGCTTCGTCGAACTCCTTCTCCAGCATCTTGCCTTCGTTCTTCTTAACGTCAATCTCCAGCCTTACCATGTCCTTGGTTTCAAGGACATTTCTGTCGGAATAAATATTCTTATTTCTCTCAAGACCCTTGGCTTCCCTGTAGTACTTGATCTTTTCCCCGAGGGTATCCATAAACTTATCGGAGGTAGAAGAAAAGGCGCTGGGCTTTACTATCTGCATAAGAAGGCTGAAATCAGCATAATCAAGATCATCCTGAGTTATCGTCTTGCCCTGCTTGGAATCCTGGTCCATTTTACGCAGAATAGCGGCAGAACCCATCACTCTCTTCTTTTCTTCGATAACAACTCCATTATTGTAGACAGCGGCAGCCTCTTTAAGCAGCTTATCAAGTTCCGGATCATCGGATACGGTCTTGCCCGCCGCACTATCGACATGAATTCTCATCATGGCTTCGTCGAAGTCCACCATGTTCTTCCTGTACTGACCATCCACTCTCTTGACGGCATCAAACATTGCATTCTCGTCATACAAAAGTGCAAAATTGCAGGGGTCAGCAGAGAGAATGAAGGACAGCTTCATAAGGATGGTGCCCTGTGACTCATTGGGATCTATACCCTCCGAAACCATCTTCTTCTGTACTGAAGTAAGTATATCCTTAATGCTCTTTTTCTGGATCTTGGCATTCATGAAGGCATCGTGATAGGTGGAGATATCTTTTCTCCACTGCTCCTCGGTCCAGCTGCCACGATTCTTAAAGTCTGCCCATTTGGACATGATATACTGCTCATTGATAGGACCTGAACCTCTGTAATCATCACTCATGAAAACATCAAGTCCTTTTCCGAAAATGCGATTCTGCTCTTCCACAAAGTCAATAAAATCGCTGTCGGAGTAGGTCATGATCTTTCTCCAGGTCTCAGGATCTTTGAACATAAATTCTCTTACTATCCTGAATTTTCCTTTTAGCTTCTCGGATCCGTAACTGTCGATATAATCTCTTCTGGCCCTATAGAGCTCGCCCTGTTTTTTGCTCTCTTCAAGGTTTTTCTCGGCATTTTTCTCTAACGGGCTATACAGGTCTGTAAGCCGCAGCAGAATTCCATTGCAGTTCGTAACTCCGAATCTGCGCATATTATCAGCCATGCTCTGGGGATCAAGGGAGTCGTCAATGCTGGCGATAATAGGCTTAAGCTTTTCCATTATCTTATCTTTTTCAGCCTCATCCACCTTATAGATCTTAAGGGCCTGTTCAATATTATTTTTGCTGTTGAAAAACTGCTTACTCTTTTTGGCAATATCAGCATAGTACTGATTGTCATCGGAATTAAGGAACACCTTCTCTCCGGCTCCGCCAGCATTAAAATACTCTTTGCCGTAGCCAAACAAAAACATTTCAGCGATACAATCCTTAATACTAATTTTCTCGGTAGAAGGATCTTCCTTTGCAATTTCATCGAAGATCTCTTTTACAGCCTTAAGCATTCCGCATTCTCTGTTGGTCAGGAAATTCTTCGTATCAACATACTTAAGATCGATAAAAGCCTTCTTTGTCGCTTCGGAAATAGCCCACTTGGTCTGTTCGCCCGGTATCTTAACCTCGTCTATCTTAAGCTTTTCAAACACCTTGCCAAGTTTATCTATATTGCTCTTAACTTCCTTAGGGCTCTTGCCATCCAGGAGCCTTATAGTGAACATATTGATGAACTCAGAGAATAGTCTCACCCTGTCCATCTTCTCCCCGGTATCATACTTCTGCTGTTCATCGCCCTTTTTCAGTCTCTGCCAAAGCTTTTGAGCATAGCTTACCTTCCTCATTCTGGTGGTCTGTTTAACAGTCTTTCCCACAATATTGAGGTAGTTGAACTTAACGTTGGTATCTTCTTCGATTGTCTCCGTGGCGAGAATTGCATCAAAGTGCAGCTTGTCGGTCTCTGTAGCCTTCGCGCTCTCTTTCTCGTATTTGGTGCGGTTGTCCTCAAATATCTGATCGTTGATACCGCCTGCAAGGAAATCCTTAAGAAGTTTCTTTTTAACATTAAGGGAATCATCCCCGGCACGTCCGCTGAGTCTCCAGTCTTCAAGCAGGAGCTTTGGTGTCTTTGAATCACTCTTCTGAGGCTTTGACTCGTCTCTTACAACCTTTGAAGGGTCGCTTATAACCGTAAGAAGTGCTTTTAAGTCCGTGAAGAACTGAGTGTAATCGATAAGGCTCAGATTTCCCAGCTGTTCAATACTTCTTACATTATCAAGATATGAATGATTCTTGTGAAGCCCACTGTTCTCATTAATAAGTTCTTCATTGAGTGCTTCGTTGAAGATCTTTCTGTCGTCCTCATTTTTGAGGATGTTCTTAAGAGTCGGATCCTCAAAGATGTGCTTTACAATATCATCATTAACCACAAGAGTCGGCTGTTCAACAACGGCATTATTCTTAAGCCCCTCAACAAACTCATCACGTTCCATGAGGGTATCCTGAAACTCCCTGAGAGCCGTCTTATCTTTTTCCTTACCAAGCTTCTCACGCATGTTGAAGTTGCTTGTAAGGTGCTTGTCTATCTCTCTTACGATAGCGGGCTTAAGCTCATTCAGCTTTGTAGCAGCATCTTTTGAAGAATACTCGCCATTTATGCAAGAGTCCTTAAACTTCTCAAACCACAGCTCTTCAAATTTACTCTCAACCTCATCCCACTGCTTCTTGGTAAGTTTGAGCTTGTCATCCACATACTGGGTGCGATGATTACTTACACTGCCGCGAAGCTCCTCTGATTTCACATAGGCCTTAAGGAAGTCCTTAATATGCTTACTGTAAAGGTCCTTTAAGCTGCTGATGATCTTGTTGGTCTGATTATTGGTTTCTTCCCATTTATCCTTCTGCTTTTTGCTTACCTTATATCCCTTTGGTCTTAAGTAATACAGATTTCTTTTTCCGTCTTTGTTTACCTCTTTGGCCACAAGGCGCTCAATCTGATTTGAAAGCCTCTTTGGAAGACCTGTACGGGCAAACTTTCTCTCCCAGGTCTTCTGCATTGACGCAGCATTTCCATCAAAGACCATCATGTTGTCAACGGTGTATTCCACGATATCCTGGGATATGGAGTTGTATCCGAGAAGATACTCACCGCCGAGCCTCTTTATGATGTTGCACTTAAGTTCTTCCTTTGCACTGTCACAGACACCCATAAGGCTTATTTTTCTGTCAATGACAACAATGTTGTCATGAACGGTTGCCTTGATCTTTTCAAGAGCGTCCTTAAAGGCCTGGTCTGTCACACCATAATTATCGGACTTTCCAAGAAGCCTGCTGACAGTATAGGCAAGGATGCCTCCTGCCTTGCTTTCCTTCTTGTCCTTATCCTCTTTCTGATTAAGTATCTGCTCCTCGGCAAGCTTTATATGTTCTTCCTTGTCTGCAGGCTCGCCAAGAAGAAGTGCCTGCATGGTCTCATTTGCCCAAAGGGAGGACAGATGCATAGCGCTGGTGTAGAATTCAATCTTAAGTTCAGCGTTAATGGCCTTCATGATCTCACGCTGTCTGTTCTTTACGGCCTTGTACTTGGGCTTGTCAAAAAGATCATCAACGATTGAGTTCTTGCGAACCAGATCTCTGAAGAAGAAGCTTTCACCAAGAAGCACTGCAAACTTCTCATTCTTCATCTTCTCTATGAATTCATCCCGCATCTTGGGAAGATAGCAGAATTTTGCACCAACACTGGTCTTAGGCAGCTCATCCGTCAGCTGCTTAAGATTGTGATTCAGGTTATCATTCAGTGATATCAGATATCTCTTCAGTTTGTCTCCGGTAAGCTTCTGGCAGCCGGGATCTGCCTTCATGATCTCAATGACCCTGCCGGCATATTCCTTTTGGCCTATTATCCAGGGAGCCTTCTGGGTGTCTTTTTCCTCAACCTCAACGCTTCCTCTGATATCTTTGGTAATGACCTCTTCCCACTCTCTGTAATAGTCCTCCTGCGTCCTCTCGGGAATTACATCCTTCTTTTCTTCTTTCTTTTCTCCTTCCTTCTTTTCCTCTTCCTTCTTGTCTTCCTTCTTCTCCTGCTCAAGGCCGGTGGGCTGTAATCCCTGAAGGATCTCAACATTATCTTTCAGTATTCTGTCCTGAATATCCTTGGCTGAAATTGTGTTCTCATTGATGGCAAGCCTGTTTTTACGGATTTCGTTGGCATAGGCTGAACTCATGTCTCTGATATTTCTTATCTGAGACATCATTTTCATGTTGAGGATGTCAAAATTCTTCGCGGTTCTTTCAGGATCATCGTAGTAATGCAGTTTAACCATGCCGTCGTGAACATTGTAGCCGGCAAATCTGTTAAGAGCCTCATAATATACTTTTGAAGCTGCAGACAGCAAAAGCACATAAGCCTCTCTCACATTTGACTTGGGATTAAACTTATCAATGTTACCTTTCAGCAAAACATTATTGTCGGTCTGGATAATATAAGAGAGCTCCTCAGGAACAGCTATACCAAGGTCCAGTGCGTATTTTTCCACTTCCTTTGCATTTCTGCTGATCTCCGCATATCTTAACTGGTTCAAAGCCTCCTGATTGGCATTTGGATCATCATCCTTGTTATATGGATTTTCAGAATTTAACAGTACGGTCTTGAAAAGATCAGCCATGTCGCCAAGTTCAGTTGTATGTCCTCCGGACAGATCCTTCACCTTGGTCTGAAGCTGACGCGGCTCACCGTCTATGTTATTCCCCTGGTTTTCCAGCTCATAGTTCGTAAGGATTGTGTCAACCTGCTTAATGGTATCTTCAATCTTCGTTTCAAGGTTTCCAAAAACATTATTGGCCAGTCTGTTATTGATGCTCTCAAGGGCTTCATTTGCGGTATTTGAATTAAGGCTTCTAAGCAGACTATCAACACTTACTGTTTCTACAGCCGGCTTGTTCTCTGAAAGTTCACCCTCATCAACTTTTCCATTTAACTTTTGCTTTCTTTTTTCTTCCTTGTGATAAAGGCCTGCAAGAGTCATGGAAGCTTTGCTGATATCACCTTCCTGCGTGGTCTGGTATTCCATGAATTTCTTAAGGCGCTCGTCATGCTCCTTGGCGAGCTTCTTTGCAGCATCTATCCTGCCCTGCTGTCTCTTTTTCCATTTTGCTCTTGCCCAGGCATTCTTACATCCGTTTAAGCCGCTTGGCCCCTTTTTCATGATATTATTTTCTACTATAAGTCTGACGGCAGGAAGATTTTCAAAGGTTATGATACCCTCCTTGTAGGTATCCATATCCAGAGCATCCTTGAAATACTCAATCTCTTCCGGTTTAAGTCCGATTGATACATCCTGCTTATTAAGAAGTTCATCCTTTTTAAGGACCTTGCCTTGATCAATGATATCGTTGGAGATAACGTTGACATGCTGCTGGCCCTGATTAAGTATATTTTCGGTTTTCTTCTTTTTCTGATTCAGATTTTTATTGAATACTTTTTTATCAAGTGACATCCCGTTACCTCCTGAGCGAATCCAAAAGCTTAAGCTGTTCTATGTATTTTCCCAGATCAAATTCCGCTTCGGCCAATACAAGCTTTGAAGTCTTCGGATTGTCAAAAAAGGTATCCATGACCCTTTCAAGCTTCTCATTGGCAGCCACAAAAGATATATACTGCGGAGGTTCACTGCTTCTTCCGGCATTCTCCACCGCAAAGGCCAAAAACCTTCTGATGATTGAGGGATCGTCTGTAGCGGTATAGAGATTTGAAACCTCAATTTCTTTTCTGTCAATACCCTCAGATGCCAGAAGCAGAGCCTCAAGCTTGCCCTCAGAATCAAGAGCAGCCACACTAAGCTCAAGATCGGCATTTCTCACATCCCTGATGGTAACTGAGTCATCTTCGGAAGCTCTGACTCCATCCAGCACTTCATTGATGCATTCGGAAAGGTTCATCATACTGCCGTTATAATTGGAGGCCTTCCTGGAGGCAAGCCTTTTATAGACCATCTCAAAAGGAAGCATGCACTCTCTGAAGGAACGAAGGCCTATATTAAATCCATAGTCCGAGAAAAGATCCGTGAAAGCATCACCATATTCTCCGCTGTATTCAAAAAGGGTCGTGAGCATGGATTCCGGTTTTGACTGTGGGATATATTCATCCAGGAACAGCTTCAGCATGATCCTGCCGTAGCCGTTACCCTGATATATATCCGGAATCATAAAGAAAGATATTTCGCTCAGCTCACCTTCCTGTATTATCTCCATAAAACCTTTATAGGAGCCCTCATCTTCAAGTGCATACCAGATACTTATCTGTCCGTCACCGGGTTCGGTAGCCGGCAGGTCATTCATCCTGGCTTCATACATGGTTATTTCCCTAAGTTCCACGTCTCTTCCTCCTTGTAAATAGTCTGTTTGCCCGTAAATATCGATGTTTACATACATAATAATTATACGATTTGATAAAAAAAATAGCAGAGAAAACTCTAAGATTTTCTCTGCTATCAAACATTTTTTATCGTTTTTTTATATATTTTATACTTTGTTTACAGGTTCCGGATCAAAGCTGCTCAGAAAGAACCTTCTTAGCCTCTGCAAGGGCATCTGCGATACCTGCAGGGTTCTTGCCGCCGGCCTGAGCCATGTTGGGACGTCCGCCGCCGCCACCGCCGACCTTGGGTGCGATGGCCTTTACAAGGTTGCCCGCGTGAGCGCCCTTTGCCATTGCCTCATCGGTTGCCATGGTGACAAGGTTAACCTTGCCGTCAGCCTCGGAAATAAGAACTACTACGCCCTCTCCGATCTTGGCCTTCATCTGATCACCAAGGTCACGAAGACCGTTCATATCTACGCCCTTCATGGATACTGCAAGAAGCTTAACGCCCTTTACTTCCTCTACCTGGTCTGTAACATCACCTAGAGCTGCCTTAGCCTCTTTGCTCTTTAAGGACTCGTTCTCACTCTTAAGAGCCTTGAGCTCTTCCTGGAGCTTTTTGATCTGAGTGGTCACATCTGCAGGATTGGTCTTAAGGGCCTTTGCTGCATCTTCAAGTCTGGTCTCTACATTCTTGTAATAATTTCTTGCATTGCTGCCGGTAAGGGCTTCGATACGACGAACACCTGCAGCGACACCGCTCTCTGATACGATCTTGAAGATACCTACGTGGCTTGTGTTGGAAACATGAGTACCGCCGCAAAGCTCGATGGAGAAATCACCCATCTTGACTACGCGAACCACATCTCCGTACTTCTCGCCAAACAGTGCCATAGCGCCTGTCTTCTTGGCTTCTTCCATTGTCATTTCTTCTGTAACTACAGGAAGTGCCTCAGCAATCTTCTCATTTACAAGATCTTCAACCTTCTGAAGTTCCTCTTTGGTCATAGCCTGATGATGTGAGAAGTCGAATCTGGTCTTGTCGGGATCCTGATAGGAACCGGCCTGCTCAACATGATCACCAAGTACCTCACGAAGTGCCTTCTGAAGAAGGTGAGTTGCGGAGTGGTTACGGCAGGTCTTTGCTCTGTTCTCAGCATCTACAGTGAGCTTAACCTTGCTGCCAACCTTGAAGGTTCCCTCTTTAACCTGACCTACATGAGCAGTTCTTCCTGCAACATGAATAGTCTCAAGGACTTCAAACCTGGCGCCGCATGCGCACTCAATAACACCGATATCTCCAACCTGGCCTCCCATTGTGCCATAGAAAGGAGTCTTGTCTGTAATGATTGTTCCCTTTGTGCCGGCAGGAAGCTCTGTTACAAGGGCTGACTCATCAGCCATTGCAACAATTTCGCCATCGCACTGGGTCATTGTATATCCGACAAACTCGCTCTGAACTGATTCCTCAAGGGAATCAAAAACACCTGCGCCTGTTGTAAGGTTTGCTGAGAAGTTCTGGTTCTCTCTTGCCTTCTGCTTCTGCTCTTCCATAGCATCGGCAAAGCCCTTCTCATCAACGGTATAGCCCTCTTCCTCTGCAAGCTCAAGTGTAAGCTCTACAGGGAATCCGAAGGTATCATAAAGGAAGAATGCATCTCTTCCGTCAATCTGCTTGCTTCCTGTGCCTGAAGTCTTCTCAAGGATCTTCTTGAATTCCTTCATGCCGTTCTCAAGAGTTGACTCGAAGCGGTCGATCTCTCTGCCAAGCTCGGTAAGAACGAACTCGCGGTTCTTAACAAGGTTAGCATAGCTCTCTGAGTACTCATCAAGGTAGATGGTAGCAACACCAAGGATCTGCGCCTTGTTAAGTCCAAGAGCCCTTGCGTGTCTTACAGCTCTTCTGATAAGTCTTCTGAGGATATAGCCGGCACCTGTGTTGGAAGGAAGAAGCTTAGCCTCATCTCCGATAAGCATTACAGCCGTACGTGAGTGGTCTGCAAGAATTCTCATGGACCTTGTTGTCTTCTCGTCAGCTTCATACTTGATGCCGCTCTCTTTTTCTATATATGCGATAACAGGTGCGTGAAGATCGATCTTGTAAACATCGTCAACACCGTTAAGGAAAGCAAGGATTCTCTCCAGTCCCCATCCTGTATCAACGTTCTTCTGGGAAAGAGGAGTAAGTGATCCGTCGTGATGCTTCTCATACTGCATGAATACATCGTTACCGATCTCTGTGTACTTGCCGCAGTGGCATCCGGGTCCGCAATTGGGACCGCAATCCGGAACGTCCTTCACGTAGAACATCTCACTGTCGGGTCCGCAGGGTCCGTATTCAAGTCCCCACCAGTTGTCCTCAGCGGGAAGATAGAAAATGTTCTCAGGCTTGAATCCTGACTCGATACGGTACTTGGCACCCTCTTCATCTCTGGGTGCATTCTCGTCTCCTGCAAAAACAGTAGCTGCAAGGTGATCCGCATCAAATCCAAAGAGCTGTGTCAGAAGCTCAAAACTCCACTGGCAGCGCTCCTTCTTGAAGTAATCTCCAAGGGACCAGCTTCCCATCATCTCAAAGAAGGTTCCGTGGCTCTTATCACCTACGGAATCAATATCATTGGTACGAACACATCCCTGAACATTGCAAAGTCTTGTTCCCATGGGATGCTTCTTGCCAAGAAGATACGGCATAAGCGGCTGCATACCTGCAACATTGAACATAACGCCTGTGGATCCGTCTGATACAAGGGATACGGCGCCGCAGTCCACATGTCCTCTGTCGATATAGAACTGCTTCCAGGCTTTACGCAGCTCATCAGCTGTAAATTGTTTCATGTTAATCCTCCAAACTTAAAAATCATTAGAAGTCGAATCTTCCCTCAAAGAACTTATCAAGCTCATCGATGGCTACACGCTCCTGCTCCATACTGTCTCTGAATCTTACGGTAACCTTGCCGTCTGTCTCGGAATCAAAGTCGTAGGTTACGCAGAAAGGTGTTCCGATCTCATCCTGACGACGATATCTCTTACCGATGTTTCCTCTGTCATCAAACTCGCAGTTGTACTTCTTTGAAAGCTGGGCATAGATCTTCTCTGCGCCTTCGCTGAGCTTCTTGGAAAGAGGAAGGATACCGATCTTAACGGGAGCAATGGCGGGATGGAAACGAAGCACTGTTCTCATATCGGGCTTCTCCTCTGTGCCAAGGTTCTCCTCGTCATAAGCCTCGCAAAGGAATGCAAGAGTTACACGGTCTGCGCCAAGTGAAGGCTCAACAACGTAAGGGATGTACTTCTCATTGGTCTCATCATCGAAGTAATCCATAGGCTGGCTTGAAGTCTCCTGATGACGTGTAAGGTCGTAATCTGTTCTTGATGCGATACCCCACAGCTCTCCCCAGTCTGTGAAGGGGAAGGCGTACTCGATATCGGTTGTGTGATCGCTGTAGAAGGAAAGCTCCTCGGGATCGTGGTCACGAAGACGAAGGTTCTCCTCCTTGATGCCGAGCTTAAGAAGCCACTCGTAACAGAATTTTCTCCAGTACTCGAACCACTCTGTCTGTGTTCCGGGCTTGCAGAAAAACTCAAGCTCCATCTGCTCGAACTCTCTTGTTCTGAAAGTGAAGTTACCGGGAGTGATCTCGTTACGGAAGCTCTTACCGATCTGGCAGATTCCGAAAGGCACTTTCTTTCTGGATGTACGCTGTACATTCTTGAAGTTTACGAAAATACCCTGAGCTGTCTCGGGACGAAGATATACAGTGTCCTTTGCATCCTCGGTAACGCCCTGGAAGGTCTTGAACATAAGGTTGAACTCTCTGATTCCTGTGAAGTTGTGCTTGCCGCAGGAAGGGCAGGGAACGTTGTGCTCGTTAATGAACTTCTCCATCTCCTCGTGGGACCATCCGTCTACGGAAGTCTCAAGAGTGATATTGTTCTCAGCAGCAAAATCCTCAATGATCTTGTCTGCACGGAATCTCTCGTGGCACTCCTTACAATCCATAAGAGGATCGGAGAATCCGCCAAGATGTCCTGATGCAACCCATGTCTGAGGGTTCATGAGGATCGCACAGTCAACGCCTACGTTGTAGGGGCACTCCTGCACGAACTTCTGCCACCATGCTTTCTTAACGTTATTCTTGAACTCAACGCCCAGGTTTCCGTAATCCCAGGTATTGGCCAGGCCGCCGTAAATCTCGGAACCGGGATAAACGAATCCCCTCGCCTTTGCCAGAGCTACAATCTTGTCCATTGTCTTAGCTGATTTGTCCATAATAAATCCTCTCTAAATCTTATTATCTTTTATTTTGAAAGAAGCAGCTGAATGCTGTCCGCAGTTGCGTCCGAAAGCACCGCTTCCTTTTTTCCCGAAAGTGATACACCCTTGCTCATATATTCAATATTGAAAGGGGCTATGATGTTTGACTTGTCTGTGGTGATGATGATATGCCTGTCGGGGTGGTCCTTTGCAAAAGAGCCGTCGATCTTAACCCCGTCATTGTCTATAAGCTCGGCAGATACCGTAAATCCTGCGCTCTCCGCCTCCTCAATAGTTCCGTAGAACAGGCTCTCGTCGTTAAAGTTGCTGAAATCCGATGCACTGTCATAGTTCATGCTGACCCTGGCAAAAGAGCCGTCTTCAACCGTCTCAACTTTGTCCAGCGCAATCTTAGGCGAGATGTACTCGGAGTTGTATTCCGAAACCTCCTTGGAAGCCATATCGCTGAGTTCTTCCAGAGAGTAGTACTCCTTATCAAAAGCCTCATATATAACATTGCTGATGTGGCCTTCCTTATCTATGGTCACAGAGCTGACTTCCATGCTGCCACTTCCGCACCCTGTCAGGGTCAAAAGAGCCATCACCATGGCCAGAGCCTTCGCCGGTGTTTTATTTGTTATAGATTTTCCCACACTATCACCTCACAAACTACAACATTATATCCACATTTACAAGGCATTGTCAAAGGCAGAGAGCATCTCTGCACTTTTAAGTGGTCTGTCGATGAATCTTTTGCGGTAATCTCTTGTGATCCTGCATATTTCATCCAGAACCTCCCCGCTCACGGAGAAGGTATACAGCTTCTCCAGAGGTGTTTCGGAGATAAAATTCAGGGCATATACGGTGGCATCAAGAAGCTTAACATCTGCAGGGATGCCGGGGTACTCTCCCTCTGCCTGAAGTGCCCTCAGCTCAAAGATGCACCGAACCAGCTTGTTTGGAATAGATTCCTTCAAAAGAGCCTTCAAAGACAGGTACAACAGATTTAAAAGCTCCACGTCCTCAACGTTCTCCCTTGTATAATAGGAAATCAGTTCAAGGAAAAAGGTGCCGTAGCAGGCACCTTCAAGATCCGTCCTGAAGCCCTCAAAGTAATTCTCAATATCAGCCTCAACTATATTGTAGGAATTTTTGCCTGCGAAGAGCTTGAATGTTCCGAAGCAGAAAGGCTCCACGGTTCCCGAGAGCCTGTTTCCCGGCTTTCTTGCGCTTCTGGCAAATGCCGTTATCTTACCCCTCTGGGCCGTGAAAATAGTGGCAACCCAGTCATAATCACTGCTGGGGCTGTGTTTTAGGACAATTCCCCTCACGGTAATAATGTCTTCCATGAAATATGTTAATCCCTGTTCTTTCTTTCTGAATAACCAAAGTTCTTTAGCTGCTGCTTGTCATCACGCCAGTCTCTTCTGACCTTTACAAAGAGCTGAAGATTGACCTGGCATCCGACAAGTTCCTCTATATCCTTCCTGGCTGCAGATCCAATCTTCCCAAGCATTGATCCGCCCTTTCCGATGACGATACCCTTGTGGGAATCTCTCTCGCATATAACGGTGGCCTCAATATCCATGATGCCGTTCGGGTCATAGGCCGCCTGCTCCTGCTGTGCCTCAAGGTCCTCCATGCCAAATACTACAGGGCCGTCAAAATCGTCGCTGTCCTGCATCTGCATCTGTTTTTCCAGTGCGCTCTTTTTGGGCGGATGCTGATGTCTCTTTTTCTTGGGAGCCTTTTCTCTCATCCTCATGGTCTCTACGGTAACCGCGATGCCGTGGGGAACCTCATCCTGCAAAAGACGCAGTGCCTTCTCCCTGATTATCTCGGCAACGATCTGTCTCTCGGGCTGATCCGTAAGGGTATCCTCGTCATAGTAGGGAGGTCCGAAGGGAAGCATCTGCATGATGGCATTCCTGCACTCATCTATGTTGGTGCCCTTGAGGGCGGCAACCTTCACTACCTTGTCGAAGTCCATTTCCTTCCGGTAGGCAGCCTCGAATTTATAAAGGTCCTCTGAAGATACGGTGTCTATCTTGTTTATCACAAGGATCACAGGCTTTTTGCAGCTCTTTAAGGTCTCAATGATGGATTTTTCCATCTCTCCGATGTAGGTGCTGGGCTCCACAAGCCACATCACAACATCCACCTCATCGATGGTGCTCCTTGCCACTTTGGTCATGTACTCTCCCAGTTTGTTCTTAGTATCGTGAAGACCGGGGGTATCAAGAAAGATCATCTGGCACTTCTCGTCGGTATATACCGTCATGATCCTGTTTCTTGTGGTCTGAGGCTTATTGGAGGTGATGGCCACCTTCTGTCCGATGAGATGATTCATCAGAGTGGACTTACCTACATTGGGCCTTCCTATTAGTGTTATAAAACCTGTTCTGAAATTACTTATCTCCATCCTTATTCTCTTCCTGTGCTGAAGCGGGCGCGGGTGAATTCGGTGTCTGAGGGTTTGCGGGCTGCCGGTTTACGGGCTGCATACCCTGAGCCTGCGGATTAGCCTGCTGGGCGAAAGCTGCGGGGCTCATTCCTGCAGGTGCCCCCTGGGCGCCCATCTTCTGCATCTTTTTGATGCGTCTTTTCCTGTTTGCAGAGTCAATGAGTTTGATGATCAAAATGATGATCAGGGCCACAAGAAGAAGCAGCAGAATCTGAGGAATGTGGCTTACAAACCAAACGGCGAAGTCAACAAGACCCTCTTTTACTTCCTCTACGCTCTGCATGAAGCCCTTGCCCATTCTGGTAGCAGCACTCTCCTTCTCAACCGGAGTGAATGTAACAACCTCATCGATGTAGAGATAAACGGTGCTGTAGTCTATCCTGTTGTCGTAGCTTCTAAGCTGGGATTCGATACTCTCAAGCTCAT
This sequence comes from Butyrivibrio sp. FCS014, assembly GCF_000526935.1. Taxonomy (GTDB): domain Bacteria; phylum Bacillota; class Clostridia; order Lachnospirales; family Lachnospiraceae; genus Butyrivibrio. The sequence goes on from NZ_JAHA01000019.1 coordinate 305,044, forward strand.
ATCTTACGTCTGCAAGCTTGTCCTCAACGGTAATAAGATCCTCTACGGTCTCGGCGCTTTCCAGGATCTGCAGAAGTCTCTTTTCCTCGGTCTTGAGGGCGCTCTTGCGGCTCTCAATGTCAACGTAGCTAAGGGTCACATCCTCTACTTCCACGCTCTTGTTGGTGATGTTGGTGCTTCCCTCGATAAGTCCCACAAATAAGTCAAGCTTGTCCTTGGGGATCCTTGCAGTTAAGCTGGCGCTTCTGGAAATCCTTGAAGAGTAGCCTGAATTGTTGTTGATGTTGCTGGATTCAACGTAGCCGCCAAGTTCCTTGACCTTGGCTTCCACGGAAGAAATAACGGCGGGAAGATCATCGGTCTCGGCACTGATGTTCATGGTGGTGATGAGCTTTCTTGAGGTATCAGCAACGGTACCTGCGGAAGCACTTTGGCCCTCCTGGCTGTAAGCCGCATCCTCCATGGCTGCTTCTTCATAGAGAGCAACCTTTGCATTGTCCATGTAACCTGCTGCGCTTTCGTAGGCTGCCTCGGGAGCTGTTGTATTTGCTGAAGAACCGCACCCTGCCGCAAGGACCATAGCTGTGCAGATTGCTGCAATTACCGTGGTTTTTCCGAATCTCTTTTTCATAATATCCCTCCTGAAAATCATCTGTTGACCAGCTGTTCCACATTGTCGAAAATGTCGCTGCTCTCATCTATCTTCTCAGCAGAACCGATGACACAAATACACTCATCGGACATAAATGCATCCACATATTCAGCCAGTTTTCTGATGGCCTCGTTGTCTGTCGCAAGAAGCTCATCCCTGTTCTTCTGGATGTTCTCCATCTTTGCATTGCAAAGGAATGCAGTAAGTCCGTAGGAGCCCTTGGCTGACGGAGGCTTGGGTGTATCAAGATCCGAAATGGCTCCGATGATGTACTGAAGAATGGTCCTGTCATCGGCCTCAAAGTTCCTGAGGTATTCGGAAGCCTTCTCAAATACGTCAATACTGTTCTTGAGGTTGGGGTCTCTGTAGGTCACAAAGGCCGCATCACCGTTCTTGGCAAAGCTGCTCATACAGCCGTAGGCTCCGCCCAGAACCCTGATGTTCTTCCAGAGGTAGTCATAGGCCATCATAACCTTGAGAACTCTGAGTGCTCCGTTATACTTAAATCCCTTGGAGGCGAAGTTGCCGGCGCGGCATACATACTGCACCTGTCCGGCGGTCTTGAAGGCCTCGTTGCGTTTAGCGGGGGTAAGCTCAAGACGTCCCTTCTTAACCTCATCTGTATAAAGGATGTCTCTGAAGGCTTTGGCCTCTTCCTCAAATCCCTGATATTCCTTGTCGGTTCCCGTGATATCGATAAGAAGATTCTCAGGTCTGAAGATCAGCTTGCAAAGATAGGTGAGCTTCTCCACCAGGTCTTTTGCCCCGTCTTCTGTCTCCAGCTGCTTATTCAGCACCTCAAGATGTCTGAAATTGGCAATTCCGCTGACACTGTCTGAAACCATAGCTGCAGGTGAAACATAGCTCATGGCGCGAAGTGTTGCAGTCTGATGTCCTGCGGCAGCAAGGTCGGACTGGCGTCTTGCGTACTGCTCGCTGAAGATCTCCTTAAGTCTCTTGGGATCGTCAAATTTGGTTGTCTTTATAATCTCTTTTACCAGGTCGAAGGCGTAGTGCAGATTCTCATGGAGAACCTTGACGCTTATCTCGAATCTGGTCTCAAACTTCGATACATCGTTAGAATCAGTGTAAGTGCTGATGGAACCGCTGATTCCGCCGGTCCTTATGTTGATCTCGTTGTAGAGGTCGCCGTAGGCATAGTGCTCGGTGTTCAGCATTCCAAGGACTTTCTTTAAGGATGCCGCATAGGGAAGAAGCTCTGCATCCACATCCTTCATGTCAAACAGGAAGGTTATATATGCAATGCCGCTGGTGAAGATATCATGGAAAAGAATCTTCACACCATCCGCTTCTCTGAGTTCATAGATGAACTTCTCCGACTCCTTCTTCATGTCGGCAAGAGTAAGAAGGGGAATGCACTTTAAAGCCTCGGGGTCATCGGGAGTATCCTGATATTCCTTGAGCTCTTTGGTCTCTTTAACGATGGTCTTTATCTCCTCGGGGGATAAAGAGTTCTTATACTTCTCAAGCTTCTCCTTAAGGGCAGCGTCCTTCTTCTCGGTAAGGCCCTGCTCCGGTTCCAGTACAACCACGGTTCTGTGGGGATTGTCCAGAAGGTACTTCTGAACAAGATCCTCAAAATAGTGGCCCTCGGCCTCCTTCTTGAGCTGTGCGAAGGTATCATTGGCCTCCACATTTATCCAGGGCATGTTGTCATCATAGAGCCAGCTGTCCATAACCTGCAGGCCGTAGAGAAGTCCCTTGGGATATCTGCCAAAGTCGGCCTCTCTGTATTTGAACTCATCAAGAGTAAGCCCGGCCATAAGAGCCTTCTTGTCGATGCCCTTCTCCACCTGCTCTGTAAGGACCTGTCTTATGGTCTCAACGAACTCATCCTTCTGGGATACATCCGCATTCTTGGCAATTATGGAAAAAATAGGCTGCTTGATGCCGTTGTCGTATTCACTGTAAACATCCTGGCCGATGCCTTTTTCAACAAGGACCTTCTTGATAGGGGCGCCGGGCGCTGAACACAGGGCATAATCCAGAATATCAAAGGCTATATAGAGCTTTCTGTCCAGGGTTGTACCTGCTGTGCAGTTGTAGGACAGGTAGGTATTCTGAGAAATCGGATCATCCTCAAGGATGGGATAAGGCTTAACCACCTCTCTTGGCGCCTCAAATGCCTTCTGAGAAGTAATCTCGGAATCCACCTCAAGACGGTCAAAGTTTGAAAGGTACGCTTTATCAATGTAATCAAGCTTCTCGGCCATATCCATATCTCCGTAGAGATAGATATAGCTGTTTGACGGATGATAGTATTTCCTGTGGAAATCAAGGTAGTCCTCATAGGTCAGCTCAGGGATCACATCGGGGTCTCCGCCTGACTCGATTCCATAGGTAGTATCAGGGAAAAGAGAATTCTGAATCTCCCTGCTGAGCATGTCATCCGCTGAGGAAAAAGCTCCCTTCATCTCGTTGTAAACAACACCGTTGATGGTAAGATCGGAGTTCTCATCCTCCATCTCATAGTGCCAGCCTTCCTGACGGAAGATCTTGTCGGTCTTGTAAATATTGGGATAGAATACCGCATCCAGATACACGTGCATAAGGTTCTGGAAGTCCGCATCATTGCAGCTGGCAATGGGGTAAACTGTCTTGTCGGGATAGGTCATGGCATTGAGGAAGGTATTAAGGGAACCCTTTACCAGCTCAACAAAGGGGTCCTTTACAGGGAACTCCCTGGATCCGCACAGAACTGTGTGCTCGATGATATGTGCAACACCTGTGGAGTCCTTGGGCGGAGTCCTGAAGCCGATGGAGAATACCTTGTTCTCATCGTCATTGGACAAAAGAGCTATCCTGGCACCGGTCTTTTTGTGGCGAATAATATAGCTCTCGGAATTAAGGTCCTCTATCCTCCTCTTCTCTACGATCTCATAAGCTTCTAAATCTTCTATTCTCATGTATTGTTTTCCTTTACTGTAAATTTATAAATAACGCGCGAGAAAACCCCTTCCGAAGAGTTCGGTTATGGGATGAATCGCTTTACTCGAACCTTTGTTCGTGATAGAATAAACATATCGGAACCTTGAAAACTGTATATATGAGGTTGCACCACGAATCTAATAAACCAAGAACCTGTGGTGCGTAAAATATACAAGGTGTTTAGTTCCCAAGCGCCACAAGCGCATATATAACACTTAAAGTATGCCGAAGGGATTTCCCGACGGAGTAGCGGCACCGTGAATGTGCCTTACTATACCGTAAGGTATTGTAGAAACCATTTCCGATAACATCGGTGATGGTAGTTCATATATCGAAATCATCACCTTCTGTGAAGGCAATGTCAAAATCATCCTTAGGTGCCGCCGGTGCAGATGCCTTGCCTGAATCAGGCTTTGCATCCCCGGGACGGTTGATGTGGAGCTTACGTCCATCGGCTCCAAAGCCTGTAAATGTCTTGGGCCTTTCCATGTTCATGCGGGGCGTCTCATCGTCATCGTCTGTGGGAAGTACCATTCCCTCAGGAACGAAGCGGGGCTCAGGTGCTGCCTCTTTTTCCGGGGCAGGCTCAGCATATGCCTCTTTTGCAGGAGCCGCGGGTTCTTCTTCGGAAGCCGCGGGTTCTATGGTCTTCTCGGGCTCATCAGGTTCTTCCTCTTCTTCAGGCTGCGCGGGCTCTTCCGGCTCCGGTTCGTCAGCCTTAGCAGGCTCAACAGGCTCGTCGGGCTCGTCCTCAAACTCATACTGTGAGGGCTTTTCGGGGTGGATAACCCTGGGCTCTTCGTCCTCTGCTTCGGGTGTCTCCTGCTCTTTTACCTCTTCGTAATCAGTCTCCAGGGGCTCTGTGATCTCCCGGAAGATGTCAGGCTCAACGTACTCGGCCTCTTCGTAGGAAGGTGTTGCTATCAGCGAGGCAACACAGCCAAGAATAAAGGCATAATACACGGTAACAAAAGCCTGAGTATTCATGCGGGTGGCACCCATGAAAGGAACCGTGGCAAAAATGAAGATCAAAGATAAAAGCCACGGGGAAATGCGTTCAAAGTTTCTGTTGCGCCAGAATCCGAAGATAATGCCGGCCATGGCAACAACAGTTACAAGATAAAGTATCTTGTGATCTGTATAAGTCCAGAACATGCTGAAGGTGTTAAGGTTGTGGAAGTAATAGGCTGCCCAATCCTTGAAGGAAACATCGGCCATCATGAAGCCTCTCTCCTGGACCAGCATTCCCGCAAAGGTAAGTCCTGCGCCTACAAGGAGCATCAGTACTGAGAGGATGCTCTGTCCAAAGGTCCTTCCGTAAATAAAGAAGGTGGCAATGATAAAGGGAAGTATCATGATGATGGTTCCGGCATCCACATAGGCCATAAATCCAACGATTATGCCCACAAACAGGAACCAGATGATCCAGCCATAGGATTTGTAGCCCCCTCTGTAAGCCTTCTTCAGGAAAAGAGCCACAAATAAAAGTTCAATTCCGAACATGGCCATAAACAGATAATCGGTGCTGATCTCCGCTCCGGTAAAAAGGACGGTAAAAATCGGCACAAATGCTACATAAGCGGTGAATACAATGGATGCAGCCCATCCAAGCAGCATCTTTACCGTGAAAAATGCACAGATCATGAATATCGCAAAGCAGGCCATCTGGAAATAGAAAACCACAGGAAGAAGGTTTCCCGTAAAGAACAGGACAAGTCTCAAAATAAAAGAATAAACATTTGATAACAGATCGTACTCGGGAGTGAATTTGTCTCCGCTTATCATGGCGTTCTCATAAAGGCTCACCTTGCCTGTGATACCGCCGGAGTAATGCTCGAAAAGAAACTCTCTGTATACGATACTGCCTATAATGATGACTCCCGCCAAAAGCGCATAGACTACATGTATCCATACGCTGTCCTTGAGGGAAGCCGTATCTATCCTGTCGCAAAGCTTGCCCAGAAGAAAGGTAACAAGCGACATGATCAGTATACTTATGCCTGTAAAGACAAGTGAATAAACAAGCTTGTTCTCATATGGAAAGAGTCCTGAAAAGAAACTCACGCTTGCCACCATACCGATTTCAAATATCAAGAATAATACCCAGATGCCTATTGCAGGTACACTGCGCCTAAGTTTCATTTCAGAACCCCCATTATAATGATTTTTATTTTTTGAAGAAAGATTATTCTTCAGGCTCGTCCCAGTTGTGATATACGTTCTGTACATCGTCATCCTCGTCAAGAAGATCCAGGATTCTCTGGAGATACTTAACGTTCTCGGGATCTGTTACAGCAACGTAGTTCTGAGGGATCATTGTAACCTCAGCCTGAACTGTTGCGATGTTCTCCTTGCCAAGAGCCTCAACTACAGCCTGGAAATTATCGGGAGTTGTGAGGATCTCATAGCTGTCCTCTTCCTCATTGAAATCATCTGCACCGGCATCAAGAACCAGCATCATAAGATCGTCTGAAGACATACTGCACTCTTCCTTGTCGATGATGATCTGTCCCTTGTTGTCGAACATGTATGATACGCAGCCGGGAGTACCAACGTTTCCGTTACCCTTTGAGAATGCTGCCTTAACATTGGAGGCTGTTCTGTTCTGGTTATCTGTAAGTGCCTCAACGATGATGGCTGTTCCTCCGGGGCCGTATCCTTCGTATGTAATGCTCTTATAATCAACGTTGCCTTCTGCGCCGGAAGCCTTCTTGATACCACGCTCAATAGTGTCGTTAGGCATATTGTTGGCTTTAGCTTTGGCAATTACTGTTGCAAGCTTGAAGTTGTTGTTGGGATCGGGACCACCCTCCTTAACAGCAACCGCAATCTCTCTTCCGATGATGGTAAAGATCTTGCCCTTAGCTGCATCATTCTTCTCTTTCTTGTGTTTGATGTTTGCGAACTTTGAATGTCCTGACATAAAAAACTTCCTTTCGTATCACTTAAATCTATTTTGCTATTTCCGATTCGTTTTCCGTATCCTCCACCTTTTCTTCAGGGAGCTTCGTAAGAAGCACATCCTGAACCATGTGGTTCTGTACAGATAGGATCTTGAAATTATAGCCGTCTACATCTACGTCGAACTCGACGCCTTCCTCGGGGATCCTGTCAAGTTTTGATATCAGGTATCCGTTGAGGGTTTCAAATTCACTCTCCTCAAAGGTGATCTTGAATCTCTTCTCAAGAACTTCAAGAGGAGTCTTGCCGTCTGCAATAAACTCACCGGCAGTTCTGGTGGGCTTGACGTAATTCTCATCCTCGTCATACTCATCCATGATGTTACCAACGATCTCCTCAAGGATATCTTCCATGGTAACAAGACCTGCTGTCTGGCCGTACTCATCAATAACAATAACCATCTGGGTCTTGCTGGACTGCATACTGTGGAACAGTGAATCAATGTTCCTGGTTTCGGGAACAAACTTGGGCTGACGGAGCAGTCCTTTGATCTTCCTGATGGGCAGCTGCTCGTCCGTCTCAGCTGAAAGCTTCTTAAGTGCATCCCTTATATGCATGATACCGATTATGTGGTCGATATCATCCAGGTAAACCGGGAATCTGCTGTTATTGGTGTTCATCATGAAGTCTACGGCTTCCTTCAGACTCATGTTGGCATCAATGGCGACCATGGTATTTCTGTTGGTCATGATATCCTGAGCTTCCTTGTCGGAAAACTCGAAGATATTGGTGATCATGTCCGCCTCAGTTTCCTGAAGCACGCCCTGCTCCTGGCCTTCATTTACCATGGACTTGATCTCTTCCTCGGTAACATCGGTGATGTTGTCATCTCCCCTGATTCCGAAGATATACAGAAATCCGTGAGCCAGGCCGCTTACAATGGCAACAAAGGGATACAGGATCGTCCTGAAGAATACAGCCGGGTAAAAACAGCCGTACGCCCACTTCTCGGGATTTCTTGCCGCAAGTCTTCTTGGGATCATGATGCCAAAGCACATAAGAAGCAGTGCCACAACAAGTCCGGTTGCCAGAAGAATGATCTGCCCCGGTACGCTGTCCGGCTCCACCGCAAAGATTGTCGCAAGCCAGCTTCCGAAATCCACGGTGAAAAATCCGCCAAGGATCATGTTTATAATTATCTTCAGAAGCTGCATGGCCTCTGTGTGAGAAGCTTCATCCTCAAGTATCTTAAGGAGTTTCCCACTTATCTTGTCTTTGTTTTCGCTGCTTCTTTTATCAAGCTCATCCTTACTGACATGCTCGAGTCCCATGGCAAAGCCGTGGATCACGATATCAATTATGAGAATGATAAAAAAAGCGAAAATACTGACAGAAGGCAAGCCTTCGTCCATAATAATTCCTCCTGACTTATATACAACAGGTCAAAATACACGCAAAATATCAAATTACACTATAACACATTTTAGGTTGAGGGACTACCTTTTTTCGTGACAAAAAGCTCTTCTAGCTGTAATCAATTTCTGAGGCATCCTATAGGAATGACATATACCCCATCTTCTCTTTTGTAACCATATTCAGTAGCGGTGATTACAATCTTAAGATCCGGAAGCCTCAAAGGAACCTGTTTCTCCTTCTTGTTGTACTCGCTAATAAGCCTCTCAATTTCACATAAATGCTCTGCTCCCATATCTATATCTTTACTACCGAGTTTGAACTCTATAAGAGCATATCTTCCATCTTTCAAATGGAGCACAGCATCTGCTTCCAGACCATATCTGTCATGATAATATGAAACCTCACCGTTCATTCCGGAAGAGTATATTTTAAGATCTCTGATACATAGCGATTCAAAAAGAAATCCCAAGGTCTTAAAATCAGTATTAAAGTACTCCGGAGACAGGCCCAGAGCCGCAACTGCTATAGATGGATCTACCAGATTACGTTTATTGCCGGCTCGAATTGCTTCTTTTGATCTTATTGCAGGACACCATGCAGGCAGTTCATCAATTATAAACAAGTCTTCAAGATCATGAAAATATTCATAAAATGTAGGTTTGGACATTTCCGACGCTGAAGAAGTATCTGCAATAATAGTCTTTGTTTCTGCCAAAGTACATATATTCCTGGAGTATGATCTAAGCAATCGCTCAGCCCAGAGCGGATTTCTCTTAGTGTGGCTGATTTTTGAAATATCTATGTGACATGTCTGATAAAAAAGATCTGAAGCTATGGAAAGTGCTGCGTCCCTGTTCTCTATATCAATGCTTTGAGGCCAACCGCCGCGGCAGATTGCATAAATCAGATCATCAATGCTTAATTTTGATTCTTCCCATTCAACAGGCTTTCCATCAAAAAGATCCATCAGCGAAACACTGCCCGTCGACTCTCCGCTCTCATAAAGACTCATCGGATACATTTTGAGAGTAGAAATTCTTAATGTTCCTGTATGTGCTGTTTCTGCTTTTTGAGAAGAAGATCCTGTCAGGATATACTGACCTTTAAGACCGGTATCATCAATATCCTTTCTTACCGCGCCCCATATCTTAGGAGCATCCTGCCATTCATCAAATAACCGGGGCTTATCTCCGATCAGCAGCTTAGATGGCATATTCTCTGCCACAGATAAATACTTCTCTCTGTTATCTTCATCCTGAAACTCTATATAGCTCCTGGCAAAATGTTTCCCTGTTGTAGTCTTGCCACAACCTTTGGGGCCGACTATCAGTGCTGCTCCGAACGCTTCAAGTTTAAGTTTTAACGCCGAGTCCGTTATTCTCTGGCGATATTTGTTTCCTTTTTCCATCATAGTTTTTCCTTTTTATGCGTTGATATATATGAATATTATAGTCAATCTAACAGATTTGTGCAATTTCATTTAACTGATTTGTGATAAAACAGTTAACACATTTGCCATTCTCTATTTTACATGGGTTGAGGGACTACCTTTTTTCATATAAAATGGTTTAGATGGCTATAAGCCGGGGGGAGTTTATCTATGATCGCATTTATTACCATGATCGTAAATGCCGTAGTTACGGCGTTTCTATATACTGTGAAGGCCTTCTTTTCTGCTTTGCTGTGGTTCTTAAAGCTTCTTTTCAAGGCAGTGAAGATGCTCTTCGTTTTTCTTCCTGTGACAGCCACTGTCTTTTTTGCCCTGCTTGTATTTAATACCTATCTTCTGGTGGCAGGCGCCGTCACTTCAGGTGCTTCTGCTCCGGCTGCTTCCGACGCTCTTATTTATGCGCCGCTGGAGGTTATTTCATCTGCAAACGATGATGCGGGGGCACTTTTGCAGTCCATGTTCACCAAAAATAAAGAAACCCTCCCCTCCATATTCTCATCCCTTTGGAGCTGGTGGGGACTATTTACTGCCCCCTACAGGGGTTCTGCTGCTTTCGTTCTCCTGATTCTTCTTGCGGTGCTGATGTTTGTTCCGGTCCACTGCGTATTTCTGCTGTTGTCTGTATTTTCATCTTTCCTGCCTCTTATTTTCGGAGCCATTTTGGCGGATGCTGTCCTGTATGTTGTAAGAGCGCTCTTTGGCAATCATTTCATTGCTCAGATAAGGGGACGTATGCATCGACTTTTCCCTAAGACCGGTGTGAAATACGAGGAGAAGGAATACGCAAGGAATCTTAAGCAGCGCAACCGGGAATTCCGTGAAGAGGAACGGGAAAAGAGGCGTCATAAGTGGGACGCTTACTACGAGGACGAGGAAGACGAAGAAGACGGCTACTACGAAGATGACCGGGAAGCCTGGGACGATGATTACGATTCTGAGGATGAGGAATACGACGAAGAGTACGAAGACGAAGATGACGACGAGGATGAGGACGAATACGATGCTCCTCCGCACCGGGGCGGCTTCGGAGGCTTCTTCTGGAGGGAGAGCTATCCCCCTCACGGCGGTGACGATGACGAGGATTTTTATGATGAGGAAGAGGAAGACGATGACGAACCCTCACCTGCAACTTCCTTTGACTTCTTTGCGGGCTGCAACAGCCTGGAAAGCGTGAACCGCAAATACAAGTCACTGGTCAAGCTCTACCATCCCGACAATATGGACGGCGACACCGCCGCCCTTCAGGAAATAAACATTCAATATACCGAAGCCAAGAAGCGCTTCAGGTAACTTTTACTGTCACAGAACCGTAGGCAGATATTTCTCATTCTGCTTCTTTATAAGATCATTTATCCACTCTCGGTCCATGATGTCGTCGTAGGCACCTGCCACGACGGACTCATTGGCAAAGCTGTCAAAGCTAATCTGCTTTTCTTCAAGCCGAAGTATCATATCTTCATCAATGGTGTCAGGACACAGAAGGTGATAAACAGTTACGTTCCTGACCTGTCCCATTCTGTAGACCCTGGACAGAGCCTGCCAGGTAAGGGATGGCTTGATCTGGGGCTCACAGAAGATCACCATGCTGGCTGCCTGAATATTAAGGCCCACGCCTCCCGCCTGTACCTGGCAAAGAAGAACGCTTCCCTCTTTTGCATCAGAAAAAGCATCAATGATGCCCTGTCTTTCTTCGGCTGCAACATCTCCGCTGATCACGCCGCTGCATCTTTTCCCAAGGAGCTTATGGACCCTGGCTATGGTCTCCCTGTAGAAGGAGTAAACAACAGCCTTGCGGCCTTCGGCAACCGCTTCGTCGCACAGTTCAAGAAGTCTCCTGCCCTTTGCAGATTCTGTAAGATCCTCCTGCAGGAAGGAAACCCTTCGCATGGTCTGAAAGCTCTTTGTCCCGATGGCGGCAATGTAGGCTGCGGTGTCATCCGCTGTCATGCTGCACCACTCCTCCTTTTCGCTGATGGGAGGAAGCTCGGTGAGGACCTGGCTTCTGGTGCGCCTTAGATACACCGGCGCCAGTTTCTGCTTAAACTCAGGCAAATTGGAAATGTGGGCTACAGACCTGATCTGCGAAGTCATGTCCGGGCGCACGAAATCAAGAAGATTGCACATCTCCTCCACCCTGTTCTCAAGAGGAGTTCCGGTCATCAGAAGGATCCTCTCGGATTCGTTGTCAAGCCGCCTTATGTATCTGGTTCGCTGCGCATCCGGGTTCTTGATGTAGTGAGCTTCGTCTATGATGAGCATATTAAGCTTCATCCTGTTATCGATTCCGTCCACGATCTTTCCCATGGATTCATAATTGGTTATGGCTGCGCCGCCCTGCTGTTTCCACCGGTCAAAAGAATCTTCAATACCCGCTCCATGCAGCGTAAAAGTCCTGATATTACTGAATTTTTCGATTTCTCTGCCCCAGTTAACAAGAACGCTGGCAGGACAGACCACCAGGAAATGGCATATCCCTTCTGCCCTTGCGCTTATGTGAGCCATGGCAGCTATGGCCTGCACAGTCTTTCCAAGCCCCATCTCATCCCCAAGAAGCACGTCCTTCTGATTAAGAATATATTTGGCGCCAAAGACCTGATAAGCCCTGAGATTCCCGGTAAAGCCGGAAAGATCAAGGTCAAGACCGTCTATCTCCTCAGCCAGCATCATGGGAATGCTGTCGTAGACAAAGGGCCTGTTGCCCTTTATGCTCCCAAGGCTTTCAAGGAGCGCATAGAAGTCCGCTCCGTTTTTCTCAAAAGCTCTTATCGCCTCATCGCTGCTGCAGGTCTTCCCCTCTTGATAAAGGTCAAAAAAGCCAAGCACATTCCCGAAAAACTCACTTTCCGTGAAGGTGTATATAAAGTCCGCCATTTCAAGGGTATGCTGTTTTAATTCGCTCCCGGAAAAGAGCCAGTGAACCCCGTTTCTAATAAAGGGATCCCCGGCTATCCTCGTAGCCTGCTCAGAAAGACCCTTTGAAGCAACCCCGGCATCCTTCCTTACCTTTTCGCATTTCATATACCGGAAAAGAGCCGTGATAAGCCCGGTATCCTCTCTTTGAAGCTTTACTGTCTCCCCCTGGGAGAGGCTGTTGGCAAACTCCGTCACGATGCGGCGGATGGCTTCAATCTGCTTATCTCCTATTCCCTCTATGGAACGGATTTCCCCGTCGGAAGCTGCGGCAATGTCGCCAAGGGTATTGTAACCGGCAGAAATAAGGGCAGACACTCTTATGCCTGCCTTTGATTTTTTAAGTTCCTCTACGGAATAGCCATCAAGCTTATCCTTGGCCTGCCTTGCTGCAATTTGCCCGCAAAGCTGCCTTATCTGCTCCCTCTGTAGGTCGCCTTCGGCATACATGTTTTTGCAAGCCGCATCGGCATCGCTTATGGCCCTTATCAGTTTTTTCAGTTCCTTGAAATCAGGTTTTTTCATTTATTTGACAAATACTCTTGGTACTCTGTGATTGATGTCACAGGTAAGCTCATAGTTAAAGCGGCCGCTCATGTCTCCAAGAAGCTCTGCGCTTATTACTTCGCCGCTCTTTTTATCCCTGCCAAGAAGGACAACCTCGTCTCCCTCGGCGATATCAAGAAAGTCCGTTACATCCACCATGAACTGGTCCATGCACACCCTTCCAAGGATCGGCGCTCTGTGCCCGTCAATAAGCACATACCCCTTTCCGGAAAGGCTTCTGGGATATCCGTCTCCATATCCAACAGGGATTGTTGCGATCCTTGTAGGACGCTGTGTAACAAAGGTTCCACCGTAGCTTACCGGGGTTCCTTCGGGAACTTCCTTCACCATTACCACATGGCTTATAAGCTCCATAACAGGCTTAAGATCAATGATATTCCTAGGCACTTCGCTTGACGGCCACATGCCGTAGATAGTCACACCTGCCCTTACCATATCCATTGAGGACTCGGGAACAGCTATGATGCTGGCGCTGTTAGCGCAGTGTTTAACAGGGATCTCATATCCCGTCTCCTCTTTAGCCTTATCAAGGAAATCCTTGAAGACCTGCTCCCTCTCACGGACATTGGTAAGGTCCTCTTCATCAGCCCTTGCAAAGTGTGTAAATATGCCTTCAAGATTGATTCCCTGAAGGGAAAGAACCTTTCTTATAAAATCAACGCCCTTTTCGTCGGGAGTTATTCCTATCCTGCTCATTCCGGTATCAACGGCGATGTGCACCGGAGGCGCCTCTTTGAGTATGCCTTCAGCCATCAGTTCTTTTCCCATATCGGAGAGCTCTTGGGCCATGTCATATCTGAAAACCGTAGGCCTTATCCCATCCGTAAGCATCCTCCTGTAGGAATAGGGGAAGGTGTATCCAAGGATCAGAATGGGCTTTTTGATACCGGCATCGCGAAGTTCAAAGGCTTCTTCAGCTGTAGCTGTGGCATAGCCCGATATATAATCCTTCTCCTCCAGGAAGGCTGCGATTTCCTTAGCTCCATGGCCGTAGGCATCAGTCTTGATAACTGCCATGATCTTCGTGCCTTCAGGGATATTCCCCTTCATGGCCAAAAGATTGTACTCTACTGCGCTAAGATCTATCTTTGCATATACTCTGGAAAACTGTTCCATATCCATCATTTCTCATATCCTTTAATGTAATACTTTACTGATCGCTTCAACTATGTCTGTGGCTGCAACGGCATATTTGCCGAGCTTTTCCGCCGCCGCATCTCCGGCTCTTCCATGGATATAAACTCCGGCGCAGGCCACTTCAAAGCCCGTCATCTCATCGTTCAAAAGAGCTCCCAGCACCCCGGAAAGTACGTCCCCCGAACCTGCTGTTGCCATTCCGTCGTTGCCGCTGACATTGATATAGGATCTCTTCTCATTGCCGTCAGCCACTATGCTGCGGGCATCCTTGCAGATGACTGTGGCATGCATACGCTTTGCCAGCTCTGCGGGATATTGTGTGATATGCTCCTTGCACTCCTTTACACTGCAGTTAAAGAGCCTTGCAAACTCCCCAAGGTGAGGAGTAAGTATCATCTTCTTACCATCTGTGCAATAATTTCCGGCAAGCTCCATAAGTTCGGAATCCTCAGCAATAAGATTAAGGGCATCCGCATCAACCACAAGGCTCTTGTCGTAGTCTCGAAGCATATTGCTTACCAGTTCCCTGCCCTTTCCGAGGGTTCCGATCCCGGGGCCCAAAACCGCCTGGGTTGACCACTTGCAGGCCGCGCCAAGCTTGTCCTCTATCGGCTCAAAGTCCTCGTACACATCAAGAAGTGCCTCGGGAAGAAGCGTCTTTACTGCCTCGGCATTTTCGGAAGCCGTAAATATCCTTACCATCCCCGCGCCTGTTCTTAAAGCTGCGCTTGCCGAAAGTATGCAGGCTCCGCTGATATCCTTTGATCCCGCAACTATCAGGACCTTACCGTTAGTGCCCTTGTTGCCGTCCTTCTTCCTCTCAGGCAAAAGACCTGCCGGCTCGCCGTCATACCAGATAAAACCGGGAGTTCTGTCAAGGAATCCCGCTATGGTTATTCCGACGTCTCTTATTATCACCTCGCCGGAATACTCACATCCCGGATAAAACAGGTGACCAAGCTTTGTAAAGTTGAAGGTAACTGTCTTGTCAGCCTTTACGGCATTACCCATTACCTGTCCGTTATCTGCATTTATTCCCGAAGGAATGTCCACCGAGATAACAAGAAGATCGCTTCCCCGTTCCTTCTTACATTTTTCGATGAAGGAAACCGCCTCAAGGCTGTCACCTGTAAGAGGCCTTGAAAGCCCTATCCCGAACATTGCATCTATTATGATATCAAAGTCACTTGGTCTTTTGTTGTCTCTTATATTGGAAAAAGTGTCACTTGGGACTGCGTAATTTCCGGCAATGCTAAGCTGTTTTAACATGAGATCGCTGCATTTGGTCATATTCCCAATAACGCAGTTTGTCACATTAAAATTCTTCTGCGCAAGGATTCTTCCTGCGCACACGCCGTCACCGCCGTTGTTTCCAACTCCCGCAAGGACCAGGACAGAATACTGTCTGTCTGCTCCCCGGCTTTCCTTCCACTTTATTATCTCATCCGCAATGGCCAGTGATGCCCTCTCCATAAGGACAGCCGTACCGATGCCAAAATACTCGGCAGTGTTTCTGTCACAGATCTTCATTTCCTGACTTGTAACTGCAAATCTCATGGTCACCGTTCCTTTCAAGCCAAAACATAAGGCTGCCAAAGGCAGCCCTACGATAGTTCTTTTGTTTATTCCACGTAATCGTCTTCATCTCCCTCAAGAGGTCTTCTGATGGGATGTCTCCTGTCAGGATCGTACTTAAGGTCGAACAGCTCGATCACTTCCGGACCGAAAATCTGATGCATGTATGAATAGAGATTATAATTCTCCATCTCTCTTTCCTGAAGACGGATAACGTTCTTTTTAAGTTCAACTCTGACCTGCGATACCCACTGGTCAAGAGCCTTTATCTCATCGGTATTGTCGTGGAGCGTCTCATAGCAGGCCTTCATGGTCTCTATCATCAGCTTGTAATCCACATCATATATATCACGGGACAGATCCAGCAGTTCATCCTGGCGTGAAGCAAGCTTGTCATTGCATTCGCCGATGAGTCTTGTTCTCTCTGAGATCTCATGTTCAATCTTGGCGGATCCTGATCTGTTGGCCTGATCTCTTAGCGGAACTATCTCATCAAGCATCTTTTTCTTCAGGCGCTTTATATTTTTGGTCTCGGTTCTGATCTTGGCGTCCCGTTCCACCAGAGAATTAAGCTGATCTGCCAAAGCCTCTATCTCAGGAGTCATCTCCGTTTGTGTAAACAGCTGATGCCACTTATCGTCCAGCGTCAGAATCGGAATGCTCTTTCCTTCCAGCGCGGACATGTAAACTTCATCATTGTTTCTCGCCATCAGATTCTCTCACTATCGTGGTTTTTAGGTTTCTAGCCCTCTTTACGAGGATTAATCGTTGTTTCGTACCTGTTTATATTATACGACAGTTTCATCAAACTGTCAGATAAATGTACATTTTCTACCTGAATATTGTCAGGTACATCCAGGTCAACATGGGCAAAATTCCAGATTGCCTTGATACCGCACTCAGCAAGCTTGTGGGCCATTGGCACCGCCTGATCCTTGGGAATGGTAAGAACAGCTATCTCAATGCCGTTATTCCTGATAAAATCCTCAACCTCATCTATTGGTCTTACTTCCACATCTCTTATCTTCGTACCGTAAAGTGAAGGGTCCTTGTCAAAAGCTCCCTTGAAAACAAAACCTCTTCTGGTGAAGTTGGTATAACCTGCGATAGCCTTTCCAAGATGTCCCGCACCAATGATAACAAGGCTGTGCTCCTTGTCTATGCCCAGGATCTTGCTGATCTCGTCATAGAGATAGCTCACGTTATAGCCGTATCCCTGCTGTCCGAATCCGCCAAAATTATTAAAGTCCTGTCTGATCTGAGAAGCAGTGACGTTCATGATGTCACTGAGCTCCTGAGAGGATATTCTCTCTACACCCCTCTCCTTAAGATCTCCAAGATATCTAAAGTATCTGGGCAGTCTGCTGATGACCGCCTGAGATATTTCTTTTTCTGCCATAATACGCTCCATTTCTCAACATGATTAGGTGTATTTACGCCTAATTATATCTTATCCGTTAAATATATGTCAATTATGGAGTGATTCAATAAAAAGCCCTTAACCACGGGAATTACCGCGGCCAAGGGCCCCATTTATCAACTGCTTACGGTTTGAAGTAACTGATGGCATCTGTCATGCCGTTTGCCAGCTCCTGAAGCTTGCCGGCAGACTCGGTAATAATCTGGAATGTGGCATTGAGTTCCTGCATGGAAGCATTTGTCTCCTCTGTGGAGGCTGCGTTCTCTTCCGATATAGCCGACAGATCCGAAATGATCTCCACCAATTTGTCCTTGGCTGTATTCAGTTTTCCGATGTGCTCTGCAATGCTGTCGGTGCTCTTTGATACGTTATCAACGTTATCAGCCATGCTCTGCATGTTGTCCTTGGTGTCATCAAGCTGCTCGGACTGTTGTTCAAAGTTGGTGTTCAGCTTCTGCATTACCTCAACGGAAGCCTCTGAATCAGCAACCAGTTTCTCAACGATCTTCTTGATCTCATCTGCGCTGTTACTGCTCTGAATAGCCAGCTGTCCGATCTCTGTAGCAACTACCGCAAAGCCCTTACCGGCATCACCGGCTCTTGCAGCCTCGATGGAAGCATTAAGTGAAAGCAGGTTTGTCTGAGATGCGATCTCTGTGATAGCCTGAGAGAACTTCGATATCTCTTTTGCCGACTCGTTTGTAGAGTTGATGGTATCACCGATCTCACGGACAGAGGACTGAACTTCATTGCTCTGGGAAATGAGCTTTTCAAGAGCTTCCATGGCTGCCTCGCAGGAGGTCTTCATCTCATTGGCATATGCGTTAAGTTCCTCAACGTTATCGGATACTTCATCAATATCTCTTCCGATGGCCTGAGTATTTCCTGCAGCGCTTTCAACGCTCTCGGCCTGATTTACGGCACCCTTGGAGATATCGTCAACAGCTTCGCTTACCTGGCTTGATGCATTCGAAGCCTGAGTTGCGGATTCCGAAAGCTCAGCTCCGGATTTCTTGAGCTCATTGGACATATCCATTGTGGTCCTGATGACTTCGCCAAGCTTCTTACTGAGGGTCTGAGCACCGTCTGCAAGAAGTCCGATCTCATCATTTCTCTTAAGGGAGTTTTTGTCGATATTAAGATTCAGCTCACCATCGGAAAGATGTCCCATCTCATCAGCAATGGCTCTCATCTTAACGGAAGTCTTGTTTGCAACAAATATGCCAACCAGTGAAAGGAGTATTGTGAGGATAGCGGAAAGAACACACATTCCGATGATAATACTTCTGATGTAAGCTTTAACCGAATTGCTCTCTCTTCCGGCATAGACCATACCGATAACTGTACCGTCGTCATTGCACAGAGGCTCATAATAGCTGTAATACTTCTCTGTCGCTCCGGCGGGAACAGTATTCAGGTAATACTCCTCTTTACTGTTCACAACATGACTATATACATCATCGGAAGCATCAAAGCCTGTTGCTTTTTGGCCATTGCTGCCCACCATGGTAGTTATCATTCTGGTCTTACCAAAGAACAACGAATAGACAATTCCCGTGTCTTCGCTAAGGTCATCCATCATCTCCTCGTACTCGGCCATGACATTCTGTTCGCCCTTGTAAACCTGTCCGTCAATTAAAGCCCAGTCACCGTCCCACACATAGGTGAGCTCGCTGTTAAGCTGCTCTGCGGCAACATTCAGCTCTTCCTTTACCATATCATTATAGGTCTTGTTGATCTGATAGCCGCTTATGCTGGTCAGTACAATAGCAATGCCGACAATGGCAGCTATTGCGGCGACAATAAGTTTCTGGACCAGTTTACCGTTCCTCACCTTAGGTTCCATTTTGTCTCCTCCTTCACCGGATCTTTTACCTAAAAAAAATTGTGCGCAATCTCATAGATATATTATACAATTTATGTCGGTGTATAGTTCTATATTGTTTATAAAATTTTGATAAAAATATATTGTTTTATGGTAACATGCGTCATTTATTTACAATCCCGCAAAAATAAATTATTATAGGTTAGTTCACATAATAATAAGGAGAAACACAATATGTCATATAAAGATTATATGGTAAGGGCAACAGCTGCCAACGCGCAGATAAGAGCCTTTGCCGCTACAACAAGAGACCTGGCGGAATACGGCAGAAAGGCTCACGGTCTCTCTCCCATAGCAGCCGCTGCCCTTGGAAGACTCATGACCGGAACCGCAATGATGGGAACCATGATGGATAATGACGATGATCTCATCACCGTTAAGCTGGACGGCGACGGCCCCATGAAGGGTGTTCTGGCCACTGCAGACAACAAGGGAAATGTAAAGGGCTACGTAAGTAACCCCTACGTGATCATGGAGCCCAATGCTTCAGGACACCTTAACGTTGGAGGAGCCATCGGAGAAGGCACCCTTACGGTCATAAGAGACATGGGCCTCAAAGAGCCCTACGTTGGACAGGTTCCTCTCTACTCCGGAGAAGTTGCAGAGGACCTTACCTACTACTTCACAAAGTCCGAGCAGACACCTTCTTCCGTAGGCCTTGGAGTTCTGGTTGAACGCGAGAATTTAAGCGTGATTGCAGCGGGAGGATTCATTATCCAGCTTCTTCCCTTTGCAGATGACGCCACCATCAGCCATCTTGAGGAGAATCTTAATAAATTCACTTCCGTTACGGACATCCTTAAGGCAGGTAAGACTCCCGAGGAGCTTCTTAACATCGTGCTTGATGGCTTTGATATTGAGATCACCGACACCATCGACCTTAACTTCTACTGCAACTGTGACAAGGACAGGGTTGAGCGCGCTCTTATGCTGGTAGGTCAGGAGGAGCTTCAGGATATGATCGATGAGGGAAAAGAGGTAGAGCTTAAATGCCACTTCTGCAACAAGTCCTACATGTTCAGTATAGACGAGCTCAAGGCTCTTAAAGAAAAAGCAAAGATCACAAAATCCTCAGAAAAGAAGGACATTTAAATGACCTCTACGATAATGGCGGTAATAGAAAATATCGGAATTATAGCTTTTGCCATCTCAGGAGCGGTTGTGGCAGCAAGGAAGGACATGGACATCTTCGGCATCAACCTTCTTGCCCTTGTTACAGCCACCGGAGGCGGACTTATAAGGGATCTTATAATCAACAGCACTCCTCCCGTGATGTTTGTAAATCCGGCTTATACCATAATCACGCTGATAACAGCCAACATTGCCTTTGTTATCATGTACCTCAAAAAGCCGATGCCCAAGGGTATCTCTCCCATCTACGATCAGCTCCTGTTCTGGCTTGATACCCTTGGTCTTGCAGCCTTTACCGTGGACGGAACTTTTACCGGTATCCATGCAGGCTACGGTGATAACCTGTTCCTTGTGGCATTTCTGGGCATAGTAACAGGGATCGGTGGCGGCATTGTCCGTGACGTCTTTGCCGACAAGATCCCTGCTGTTCTTGTTAAACATGTATATGCCATCGCCTGTATCGCCGGCGCCATCGTGACCGTTGTGCTGTGGAAATACACAGGCAACGAGCTCCTTAGCACAATAGCCGGTTTCTTTATCATTGTGATACTGAGGTTCCTGGCGATGCACTATGAGTGGAACCTTCCCACAGTGCATCTTCATGAGTAAAACTTATTTCTTAATTATTTCTTCAATATCTGCCTTTGTGAGATAGTTCTTTTCCCTGAGTGCACCGGCAAGCTCTTCGATCTTGCTCCTGCCCTCATGGACCTGCTTTTTGCAAAGCTCAAACTGCTCCAGGATTATGTCGTTAGCCATCTGCACATACTCCCGGGGCATTTTTATTGATGAAAGGGCATCGGATCTGAAGCTAAGCATCTGCCCTTTTATCATACCGTAGGTGGTGACAATGCTCATGGCGTAGGATGTGGCATTGGCAAGGTCAGAGGAAGCACCGGTGTCGCAGGCATCCTCGCCGTAGAATTCCATCTCCGCAGCTCTTCCCGCAAGGGCCGTTCTTATCCTGCCAAGGATTTCATCCCTGGACATAGCGCCCTTCTGCTCGTCTATCTCGCGCTGCATATATCCGCCGTAATCAGCCCTTGAAACAATGGTCACAAAGGTGGGCTTCTCGTGATTTAAATATGCCATGTAGGCGTGCCCCGATTCATGGATGGAGGTCTTCTCATAGTATTCCGAGGAGCGCTCTTTTTCGGCGCCGTGATCGTACTCATCAAGAGATTCTATGAAAAGATCGTCATCTACGACGGCACCTGTCATAACTGACTTTCTGTGCATAAGGTCAACGATGGACTCAAGGGTCGCTATGGTCTGACCTACGGTCCTTCCGGCCACGTTTTTTATGGCCTCATCGGAGATCGCAGTATAACCCTTTTTATCTCTTACCGACTCAAGGAACTTCTGCCTGTCAGCCTTCTCGGGAAGTCCCACATAGATCCTGTTGTCAAACCTTCTAAGAAGTGCCGGATCAAGATTCATGGTGTCTCTTTCGGTAACCCCGTAGTTGGTGGCTGCCAGAACAAACACAGGCTCCTTCCTGGCTGAGAATCCATCCATTTCTGTCAAAAGAGTGGTCAGAAGTCCGTGACAATATTCCGATGCCCCGGATCCGGTTCTTGTCTTGCCGATGGTATCTATCTCATCGATGAATATGATGGAGGGCGCGTATTTGCGGGCTCTGGCAAAGAGTTCGCGGACACTGTCCTCTCCTGCGCCAACCGCAGATTCAAAAAGCTCGGTAGCATTGATCTGGAAGTAGGAGCAGTCGGATTCTCCTGCCATGGCCCTTGCAAGCATGGTCTTACCTGTTCCGGGAGGTCCGTAGAGAAGAATTCCCTTGGGTATCCTTCCTCCCTTCTTCATGAACTTCACCGGCTGTTTGAGGTACTCAAGGTAATACTGCAGCTCTTCCTTGGCGGTCTTGGCACCAATAACATCCTCAAGCTTGGTATTTGGACGCTCGTCATCACTGATTGCTCTGTGTCCCGTCATCTCGTCAATGGCCTGCTTCTTGCGGATATCATAGTAGGTTACAACGATCTCATCCTTAACCTTTTCCACCATGGTATCAAAATCAATGATGTAACCGCGGCGGTTCAGTTCGCGGCATTTCTTCTTCATGTAAAGGCCGCGGGCAAGCTTTTCCATACCATTTGAAAGCTTGTCGCCTTTTTTCTCAATCTCCAACGTGCCTTTACATCCAAGGGTAATAAAGCTGTCCTGGTCTGTCGGGGAGATGTTCCCGTTGTAATTTATAAGATAAACGGGCACATTGATATTGCTGTCTAAAATCCTGTAGATAAGATCAACTCCGTCACTGTCGCTGTCTTCAAGGCCCACAGCTTCATGGTCCGACTCGTGCACTCCAAGATAGGGATCTATAAAGAATGCAGCTACTTCTGAGTCTGCGATCTCATCGGAAATATCGGGATTCTCCTTAACTATCTCAAAAACATCGCTCTTTTTGGGCAAAAGTTTTGCTATCTCATCCCGGCACACAAACACGAACTTTTGAGGCTCACTGGGAACAAAGAATTTTCTGAGTGCCTCATCCTTGGGAATATCCACAGACAGTCTTACTTTCTTTGCCTCATCAAACAATTCGCTCATGTTGCCATACTGACGCACTATCTCAAAAAATTCCTTCATAATGAAATCAGGAGCCTTTGAGGAGGCAATCCTGGCATCGATCTTGTCAGTGTAATGGAACAGGAAAAGAAGAGGCAGAATTTCATCGTATTCAAACTTAAGGTCTGACTTCCTCTCCAGGATCTCACAGCTCTTTTTCATGAACCTGTCTGCTATTCCGGCAAGAGCATCCTCTTCTATGTAGTCAAACATCAGGACTGTGCCTGTCATTATCCTGGATAAAAATGGTGCGGAAATAACCGGAACCGTATTGTTCTCGCTATTGGTCTTTGTCTCCTGAGATATGGCACTCATCAGTACCGATTCCGTAACGGATGACAGTCTGATATTGCGGTTTTCGTAGAGTTTTTTCCCGGCATTGGATGTAAAGATGAAAATACACTCCCTGCAGGAAATTTCTCTCTTAAGAAAATCGTCCATGAATTGTCCGGCGCTGAGTATTCCAAGAAGAGCATTCTGAACCTTGCTTCCGGCCTTTTCTATCTCATCAAAGACAAAAATATTCTTTGGATTCTTCTTAATTGCCCTGGCAAGAAGTCCCTCATGAGCCTGTCTGTAGGACTGATCCGTTCCCGTAAACTGGAAGAAGTCCGTCTCTGCAGAGTAGTCTGCCATGTCGAATTTTTCGTACCGGTATTCAGGGAAAAGTTCTCCGATTTTGAAAGCCATGAGAGTTTTACCGACTCCGGGGGGGCCTGCAAAAAAGAACACTCCTCTGGGACCATTTTTTGTTTCCACTCCATCGGTATAAACAAGCTTAAACAGGCCCTCCAGAAGCTTCGCTATGCACCTGTCCTGACCTACTATGGTGTTGGAAAGCTCAGTTTTGAACCCGGCCATCTTAGCGGCGATATCTCCAAGGGTCTCACTGCGAAAATAGGAAGCTGCAAAAGCTTCTATAGACTCTTCCTCCTGTTCTTCAGGATCCTCATCGCAGTCTTCATATAAGTCATCTGTTTCATCAAGACCCTTGAGCAATTCGTGATTAATCACATCGTTCATTTGCTCAATGAGTTTTTCTTCAGTCTTTACCAGATGATTAAGATTGCCCTTGCCTTCAGATGTGATAAAAAGATCCGTATGCAGATAATTGATGGACCTGATGCAGGCCAGTGCGAAGATGTCCCTATCAGATATTTCATAATCCGGTTTGATTGATGTGAACAGAGGCTCCTTACCTTCAGCATTTTCATACTTTTTGAAATACCTGGGAAGGCTGCGCTCTATTGCCGAAGTCCGCAGCCCGAAGAGACGTGTCAGTTCCCGCACCTGATTCAGGCTTTGGTTGGTGGGCTGTTCCTTGCATAATATGACATAGGAATAGATGACCATCAGTGGATTGGATGTTACAGTCCCCTGAATCTGCTGCTTTTCACTGGCAACTTTAAAAGCTTCAGCCAAATAATTATATGGGGTGCTCATGTAGTATATGACCTCCTGTCATGGTTTATCTGATGCTGGCCTGCCTTAAGGCTTATCTGCCGCTTATATCGCTATAGCACTCAGGTCTTCTGTCTCTGAATAATCCCCAGGAGAGCCTGTTTCTTCTGATCTCATCAAAATCATATTCTGCGTAGATTATCTCTTCCTTGTCCCTGGAGGCTTTGGCGATGCAGTCTCCTGTCTCATCCGTCAAAAAGCTTGTTCCGTAGAAGCAAAGGCTTGATGACTGGCCTCCGTTCTCCTCAGAGGGTTCTACGTTTTCTGTTCCTATGCGGTTGGCCGCTGCCACAGGGATTATGTTGGCTGCGGAATGTCCCTGCATGGTCCTCATCCAGTGTCCGCTGCTGTCCACATTAAGAATGGGCTCTGATCCTATGGCTGTGGGGTAAAGGATTATGTCCGCTCCGTTAAGAGCAAGACATCTTGCGGTCTCCGGGAACCACTGGTCCCAGCAGATGCCAACCCCGACTTTGCCGTAAGCCGTATCAAACACCTTAAAACCGGTGTTGCCGGGAACAAAGTAGAATTTCTCCTGATAATAGTGGTCATCGGGAATATGGGTCTTTCTGTAGACTCCAAGGCTTTCTCCGTCAGCATCTATCATAACTACAGAGTTGTAGAGTTCATTGCCATCCTTCTCGTAGATACTGATGGGCATTACCACCTTAAGCTCTGCGCAAAGCTTCTTAAAGTACTCCACAGCAGGATTCTCGGAAATGCTGCTTGCCATCTCGTAGTAGTCGTAACGTCTCTCCTGGCAAAAATACTTTCTCTCAAAAAGCTCCGATAAAAGAATGATCTTTGCACCTTTACCGGCTGCCTGCCTTGTAAGCCTTCCGGCTGTTTCGATATTTCTTCTGACCTGCTCTTCATCTGTTGCTGCTGTCTGTCCGCAGGCGAACTGGATGCAGGCTACTTTGATCTTGCTGCTCATATTTGCGTCCTCTTTAGTGTTAGATTTCAGGTAAGTCTGTGTCCTGCGATTGTGGTCTGATCAGATTTCAGGTACCTGTTGGGTTATGCAGTGGATGTTGCCGCCTCCAAGGAGAATGGCTCTTGCATCGATCCCTATGATCTGTCTGTCGGGGCAGAGATCTTTTAGGATGTCTATTGCCCGCCTGTCGCTGTCTGCGTTGATGCCGCCAAACCGGGGAACCAGGGCTGCGCCGTTAATAAAATAGAAATTTACATAGCTTGCTGCAAGGCGCTCTCCGGCTTCTCTTGTGTCCTCTCCCTCTTCAAATTCGTAGTTATCAAGGTCATTTTGTTCAATCGTAACAGGGTGATCGGGAATCGGGAGCTTATGGATCTTAAACTTTCTTCCCTTTGCGTCGGTTTCTCTTTTGAGATACTCAAGGTCGGCCTTTGACATTTCATACTGGGGGTCATCGGTATTGTCTGTCCATGCAAGGACTACCTCCCCCGGTTTTATAAATGCGCACACGTTGTCCACGTGCTCGTTGGTCTCGTCGTTATAGATACCACGCGGGAGCCAGAGAATCTTTTCTGCTCCCAGGTAGTTTTTAAGCTTCTCTTCTATCTGCGCTTTGGTAAGGTCAGGGTTTCTGCCCGGGCTTAAAAGGCAGCTCTCCGTAACCATGACTGTACCTTCTCCGTCGCAGTGAATGCTTCCGCCTTCCAGAACAAAAGGCGCAGCATCATAGTAATCTGTTTCATACAGCTCGCAGAATTCCTCTGCCACCGCATCGTCCTTGTCCCAGGATGCGTACAGGCCGTCCACTTTTCCGCCCCAGGCATTGAAAGCCCAGTTCACGGCCCTTA
Organism: Butyrivibrio sp. FCS014; assembly: GCF_000526935.1. GTDB lineage: Bacteria > Bacillota > Clostridia > Lachnospirales > Lachnospiraceae > Butyrivibrio. The sequence goes on from NZ_JAHA01000019.1 coordinate 330,872, forward strand.
TGTCACGGCCTGGTTTAGTCAGGAATGTTGGGCCCACGTCCCTTGCCCAGGCATCATCGGAGTCTATGGGGAGAATATAGAGCCTGTCACTTAAGATGAGGTCATCTGTGGATGCTGTTTCAGGTTCAGATTTGCCCGGCTCTGCTGCTTCATTGCGGCTCTCGTAGTCATCGATAAGGCTTGTGAGAAACTCTTCCGCCTCATGGTAATGACCCCAGTCGGTGAGAAGAAACAGATTCTCGCGCTTTAATATCTCCAGGTAGATTTCCCCGAAGGCCTTGAGGGCAGCCGATCTGTCTTTTCCCCAGCTTCCGGGGCGGGTAGGATATATCATTATGGTTCCGTCATGGGGAGAAAATTCAGCCGGCATGGAGTAGCCGTCTGCAATTGGAGTTGTGTCTTTTATCGCTGTCATAGATTTTTTCCTGTGAATGTGTTGTTTTCGTGATTAGGGTTATTCCAATGCGCGGCCATTTATACTATTACATCCATCCGATTACGATCCGGATCATCAAATCACAGTCTGAATTATCAATTCACAATCCGGATCATCAAATCACAGTCTGGATTTAAAATCAGAATAATCGAATTTCTTTAGAACCTCCACGGTTCCGTCCTCGTGGAGAATGTCGATATCGGGAAGTGCCATTCCGTTGAAGGTATTGTTCTTGACCATGCTGTAGATGGCCATGTCCTCGAAGATAAGCCTGTCGCCGACCTTCTTCTCTTCTTCGAAGCTGTAGTCGCCGATCACGTCTCCCGCAAGGCAGGTTCTGGAGGAGAGCCTGTAGGTGTAGTTCATCTCCCCGGGCTGCTCGGAATCCCGAAGCGGCGGCCTGTAGGGCATCTCAAGGACGTCGGGCATATGGCAGGCCGCAGAAGTATCCAGCACAAGTACCGGAATCCTGTCGGTCTCAACCACATCCATAACCGTAGTAACAAGATAGCCCGCGTTAAGAGCGATGGCTTCTCCGGGCTCCAAATATACATCAATGCCGTATCGTGCTCTTATATAGCTAACAAGCCTTATAAGGCCTTCCAAGTCATAATCTTCTCTGGTGATATGGTGTCCGCCACCAAGGTTGATCCACTTAATGCAGGGAAGATCACTCTGCTGATCCCTCTGTCCATAAGGGGCAGTCCCGGCAGTGCCTGTCTCCGGCTGGTCCGCAGCGTTTATGCCAATAGGCTGCTCTCCGGCAGTGCCTGTCTCCGGCTGGCCACCAGTGCTTACGCCAGAAGGCATCCCCGCGGCCTCTGCGCCGGCAGTATCCTCAAAGGAGTCCGCCTCATTTCCTCCTATCATGTTAAAAATATAGGAATCGTAGTCCTCCTCGATAAGAGGCTTCGGGAAGAAGCGGTGAAAATCCTTCTCGACCTTAAGGAAGGTATCCTCCAACGGATCAAAGCCCTGCTCGCACAGGTTGTGGAAATGAAGTCCCTCAACGCCCCTTGGAAGGGTCTTGGGCATGTCTTCGTTTCTGATTCCGAGTCTTGATCCGGGAGCGCAGGGATCATAGATCTCATGCCCGTCGTCGGATCTGAACTCCGGATTGATCCTAAGACCCACAGACAGGCTTCCCGAAGATACGTATCTCTCCCAGACGGGTCTGTGGTGCTCAAGCTGACTAAGTGAATTGAAGACAACGTGGTCGCAGATGGCGCAAACCTCTTCCATCTCGTCATCCTTAAAAGCAGGTTCAAAAACATGATTCTCAGGTTTAGAGAATCCGCACTTATTAAGGCCGTAGCCCGGGAACTTAAACTCCTCATGGGCAAGCCTTGCCTCGTATATTCCGGAAGCTGTGGCCCCCGCCAGGTAATTGGCGATAAGAGGATAAGTCTGGTAAACGGAGTAGGCCTTCTGTGCCAGCAGGATCTTCGCCCCCGACTTATCCTGAACCTCCTTCAGGATCCTTAGATTCTCCTTAAGTTTTCTCTCATCAACGACATATGCCGGTGTGGATATTTCTTTGAATGTCATGTCAGTCCTCGCAAAGAAGTCTTTAGTATAAGTTACTGAACCTCCACAGGGTTCTCGTCAACAACCCAGGGCAGTCCGTACTTGTTAAGCATATCCATGTAAGGATCGGGATCGAACTCGTCTGTAGTGTATACACCGGGCTTCTTCCACTGTCCTGAAACCACAAGTGCTGTTCCGATCATGGCAGGAACACCTGTTGTGTAGCTGATGGCCTGGCTTCCCAGCTCCTTATAGCACTCCTGGTGGTCACATACGTTGTAGATGTAGATCACCTTCTCCTTGCCGTCCTTGGTTCCGCGGATGATACATCCGATGTTGGTCTTTCCGACTGTTCTGGGGCCAAGGCTTGCAGGATCGGGCAAAAGAGCCTTCAAGAACTGGATGGGCACTATATCTTTTCCCTCGAATTTAATGGGAGTTGTTGAAAGCATTCCAACGTCCTCAAGACATCTCATGTGATCGAGATAGCTCTGTCCGAAGGTCATGAAGAAGCGGATCCTCTTGATCTCAGGGAAGTTTCTTCCAAGAGCCTCGATCTCCTCATGATGTAAAAGATACATGTCCTTCATTCCAACTTCGGGGAAGTCGTACTCTCTTTTGATCTCCATGGGCTTTGTCTCTACCCAGTGACCGTCCTCCCAGTAGCTGCCGTTGGCACTTACTTCACGAAGGTTGATCTCGGGATTGAAGTTGGTGGCAAATGCGTATCCGTGGTCACCGCCGTTGCAGTCCAGAATATCAACGGTATGGATCTCATCGAAATAATGCTTCTTGGCATAGGCAACAAAAACACTGGTTACACCGGGATCAAAGCCGGTTCCCAGAAGACCTGTGATGCCGGCCTCCCTGAACCTGTCCATATATGCCCACTGATAGCTGTAATCAAAGTATGCGGTAAAGCCCTTCTCCTTGCAGCGCTTCTCATAAGCTGCGCGCCATACGGGCTCATCGGTATCCTCGGGCTCATAGTTAGCTGTGTCGATGTAGTCCACCTTGCACTCAAGGCAGGCATCCATGATGGTCAGATCCTGATAGGGAAGTGCCACATTAAGGACCGCATCGGGCTGATACTCCTTTATGAGTTTAACAAGATCGTTCACGTCATCGGCATTAACGGTGGCTGTGGTGATCTTTACAGGGCTTCCCTGCTTCTCAAGTTTCTCCTTAAGTGCATCGCACTTACTTACCGTGCGGCTTGCAAGGCACATTTCCGTAAACACCCCGCTGTTCTGTGCGCACTTCTGAATTGCAACCTGGGCTACTCCTCCGCAGCCTATAACAAGTAATCTGCTCATAATCTTCTCCTTTCATGTCAAAACACGGATCGTTCCGCGTCAACGAGACATGTCTTCCTCCTCCTGTAATAGATCTTCAACATACTTGGGGAGCATGAAAGCTCCTTTATGCAAATGAGTGGTGTAATACCACGTCTTTATTCCTCTCTCGTCCCATCTGTCGGGATTGAAATCCTTGAGGGGATGGTACTTCTTGCTGGCAAAGCCAAAGAGCCAGTAACCTGCGGGACAGGTGGGAATATGGGCCTGATATACCCTGTTCACCGGAAATACCCTGTAGGCCTTCCTGTGCATGGCCCTGCAGCTCTCCTCGTCCTCATCGTAGAAGGGACTGCCGTGCTGGTAAACCATGATACCGTCATCGTGGAGGGCCTTGTAGCAACTACCGTAGAACTCCTTGGTGAAAAGACCTGCCTCATGCCCCAGGGGTTCTGTGGCATCGTTTATGATAAGATCATACATGTCCTCGCATTTTCTAAGGTACTTAAGTCCGTCCTGGTAAAAGATATGGACTCTGTCATCCTCAAGACCTACTGCATTGTCCGGGAAGTACTGTTTACATACATCCACAAACATTGAGTCGGGCTCCACAACGTCTATGACCTTGATCTCATCGTAGTGGGTAAGCTCTCTTGCTACGCCGCCGTCTCCGCCACCAAGGACCAGAACCCTCTGAACCTTCGGGTGAACGGCCATGGGCACGTGTACTATCATCTCATCGTAGGTGAACTCATCCTTCTCTGAGAAGATGATGTTTCCGTCGGAGGCAAGGAACTTGCCAAACTCCGGGGAATCGAAAACATCTATTCTTTGAAATTCACTGGTTCCGGAAAAGAGCTGCTTGGACAGGCGAATGCTGATTTTAACATTGCCTGTATGCATATCACTGAACCAATAATCCATTTCTGCCATAAAAAACCTCCTTCATATATCAGGAAAAAGAATTTATTTAAGCACGAAAAGCCTGGAAATATCCTCACTCTCGGGGCCCTGCATGGAACATCCCTTTTCCATTGCCGTCTTTATGTATTCCAGGATCTCTTCCGTGATCATCTCACCGGGTGAAAGGATCGGTATACCCGGAGGATAGCACATAACGGATTCCGCGCTGATCCTTCCGACACATTCCTCTATGGAAACAGACTCTTTTTCCGCATAAAAAGCCTCCTGGGGAGTAGCTTTCACGATCGGTGTGACATATTCTGCAGAGAAGAACTTCTGCTCCGGCTTACTGTAGAGTCTCCTGATATCGGAGAGGGCTCCCGCAAGTCTTTCTATGTCCTGAAGCCTGTCTCCTATGGAGATATAGGCCATAACATTTGAGAGGTCTCCGAATTCCATCTGAATATCGTATTCATCACGAAGAAGATCATAGACCTCGATTCCGGTAAGGCCTATCTTCCTGGTGTTGACCACAAGCTTGGTCTCATCGAAATCAAAGATGCTGGTGCCGTTCTTGAGCTCATTGCCGTAAGCATAGTAACCGCCTATATCATTGATCTCCTCCCTGGCATACTGGGCCATCTTGGTAACCTTCTCGAAGCTGTCCCGGCCGTTTAAGGCAAGGTTTCTTCTTGAAATATCAAGGCTTCCCAGAAGAAGGTAGCTGGCTGAAGTAGTCTGGGTAAGATTCACTATCCTGCTGATATATCCAACGTTAGCATCAGGACCACAAAGAAGGATTGAGCTCTGGGTAAGGCTTCCTCCGGACTTATGCATACTGATGGCTGCCATATCAGCTCCCGCATCCATGGCGTTCAAGGGAAGATTTGGTCCAAAGTACAAATGGGTTCCGTGGGCTTCATCCACAAGAGCCATCATGCCGTTCTTGTGAGCTAAGTCTACAATGCTCTTTAAATCCGAACATATTCCGTAATAGGAAGGATTGTTTATAAGGATCGCCTTGGCATCGGGATTGTCCTTAACTGCCTTCTCAACATCGGCGATCTCCATTCCCAGAGGGATTCCAAGATTCACATCCACCTTGGGATCGATATATACCGGCACGGCGCCGCACAGGATCAGGGCATTTATGGCACTCTTGTGCACATTCCTGGGCATGATGATCTTCTCGCCCTTTTTAACACTTGAAAGAACCATTGCCTGAACCGCACTGGTGGTACCGTTCACCATCATGAACGCATGGGCTGCGCCGAATGCATCCGCCATAAGTTCCTCGGCTTCCTTGATAACGGAAACGGGGTGACACAGATTATCCAGGGGTTTCATGGAATTAACATCGATCCCCACACATCTGTCTCCAAGGAATCTCACCAGTTCCGCATTGCCCCTTCCCCTTTTATGCCCCGGAACATCAAAAGGCACTACCCTCTGCTTTCTGAAACGCTCCAGAGCCTCATATATCGGGGCTTTTTTTTGCTTATCCAAATTCAACTAACTACTCCTCCGGTCAAATAAACGCATAACATACTAAAAGGAGTATCATGCCGTCCCGACATGCTACCCCTTGTTATATCTAATTAAACGCAATAATCATACTATAAATCCAAGCATTATTAAAGAGTTTTATGCAATTTTTTTATCAGTGCGCCAATTGCACTTTTTCTATAGGATATGCGCTAAATTTTGTTATAATTATACCATAATTACGGTCAGTGAAAGGAGGAATTCATGGCATTTGAAAGTAGTATCCCCCGTTCCGAAATGATAGGCTGTGCCCTCTGCTACAATGCGCCTTGTGACAAAGCCTGCCCCTACATGATCCCGTCTGACACTCTGCGCAGTATATGGTTTGACAACTCAGCTGCTGCATCAACGGAGCTTCCCGACAAAAATGTATGTATTACCTGTAATGCCCCCTGCGAGGATGCCTGTGTAAGGCCTCACGCTGTACCAATTAAAGAGATCATGACAAAGCTACACGATGAGGTAAAGCCATGTCATGACCTTCCAAAGCCTGATGACGAAGCACTGCTTCGTTCCGATTTCTGCGGTGTTCCACTGGAAAATCCTTTTCTTCTGGCATCTTCTGTTGTAAGCAGCACCTACGATATGTGTGCCAGAGCTTTTGAGGCCGGGTGGGCCGGTGCCTCTTTCAAGACCATCTGCAATCTGGATATTCACGAAGCTTCACCGAGATTTTCCGCAATCACCGGTGACAGCGGTACAATAATCGGTTTCAAAAACATAGAGCAGCTCTCCGATCACAGCGTAGCTGAAAACATGGAGATCTTCAGAAAGCTCAAAGCCCGGTACCCCACAAAGTTCATACTGGCGTCCATCATGGGCCAGAATGAATCGGAATGGGAGGAACTTGCACGGATGTGCGAGGAAAACGGCGCCGATGCCATTGAGCTTAACTTCTCCTGCCCCAACATGATGGAAGAAGGCTTTGGCTCTGATATAGGTCAGGTTCCGGAGCTTGTGGAGAAATTTACTGCCGCCGCAAGAAAAGGTGCCACAATACCTATACTTGCAAAGCTTACTCCAAACGTTGCCACCATGTCTCCCGCTGCTGAAGCAGCTATCCGGGGAGGCGCTGATGGAATCGCAGCCATAAACACCATTAAAAGCATCATCGGAGTTAATCCCCACACCTACGTCACCGCTCCTGCAGTCCGGGGCAAATCTGCCGTAGGCGGATACAGCGGCAATGCCGTTAAGCCCATCGCCCTTCGCTTTGTAGCAGAGCTCGGTCAGAATCCGGCCCTTAAGGACAAGCATTTAAGCGGTATGGGAGGAATAGAGACCTGGAAGGATGCTTTAGAGTTCCTGCTGCTTGGTGCCGGGAGCGTCCAGGTTGCCACTGCAGTCATGCAGTACGGTTACAGAATAATAGATGACCTTAAAGCGGGGCTAAACTACTATCTTTCCGAAAAAGGCTTCAGAAATGTCCGGGAGGTTGTGGGACTTGGGCTGGACTCACTCAGTCCCACCACAGATGTTCTTGAGAGAGACTCTATAGTATATCCCAAGTTCAATCCCGGTAAATGCATCGGATGCGGCCGCTGCATGATCTCCTGCGAGGATGGCGGTCACCAGGCCATATATCTTGATGAGAACCGCAAAGCCAGAATGGATGCGGCAAACTGCGTCGGATGCCATCTGTGCGTTTTGGTGTGCCCGGAGAAGGCCATCACCAGCAGCGGAAAACGAGTGGCGAAGAGGTAAGACGAGGGATAACGCACGCAGATGCGCGATTTTCTGCATCCGCTTAGACCAAAAAATCGCTGCGCGATTTTTTGGTTATCCGTTGTCGTCAAATGCAACCAATATGATCAAATCGTGCTACCGCACTTATACCCAATAAAAAAACCGTGGGATACCAAGTAAACTTGGTCCCACGATTTTTCTATTGTGTACCGCTTCGCGGCTTTGATCATATTTATGCGCTTGACTCGTTATCGCTTACATCATACCGCCCATTCCTGCGCCGCCTGCGGGCATAGGAGGTACAGGCTCCTTGATGGTAGCTACAGCTGCCTCTGTTGTAAGGAAGCTGGATGCTACTGATGTAGCGTTCTGAAGAGCTGATCTTGTAACCTTGGCAGGATCGATGATTCCGTCCTTAACCATGTCTACGTACTCTTCTGAGTATGCGTTGAAGCCGATTCCGGCCTTGCTCTCTTTAACCTTGTTAACGATAACTGATCCATCAAGACCTGCGTTAGCAGCGATGTGGAACAGAGGTGCCTCAAGTGCCTTAAGAACTACGCTTGCACCTGTCTTCTCGTCTCCCTCAAGGGTAGCAGCAAGCTTTGCAACAGACTTTGCAGCGTGGATATAAGCTGATCCGCCACCGAAGATGATACCTTCCTCAACAGCAGCTCTTGTAGCGTTGAGAGCATCTTCCATTCTGTACTTAGCTTCCTTCATCTCAGTCTCGGTTGCAGCACCTACTCTGATAACAGCTACGCCGCCGGCGAGCTTTGCAAGTCTCTCCTGAAGCTTCTCTCTGTCGAAATCAGATGTTGTGTCCTCGATCTGCTTCTTGATCTGGGAAACTCTTGCCTGGATCTCCTTCTTAGCTCCAAGACCGTCAACGATTGTGGTCTTCTCCTTCTCAACCTTGATGCTCTTAGCTCTTCCAAGGTCATCAAGAGTTGTGTCCTTAAGCTCAAGGCCAAGATCTGAAGAAATAACCTTGCCGCCTGTAAGGATTGCGATATCCTCAAGCATTGCTTTTCTGCGATCGCCATAGCCGGGAGCCTTAACTGCTACTACATTGAAGGTTCCACGGAGCTTGTTAACGATAAGAGTTGTAAGAGCCTCACCGTCAACATCCTCAGCGATGATAAGGAGCTTAGCGCCTGTCTTAACAATCTGCTCAAGAAGAGGAAGAATGTCCTGAATGTTGGAGATCTTCTTGTCTGTGATAAGGATGAAGGGATCCTCTAAAGTAGCCTCCATCTTGTCCATATCTGTAGCCATGTAAGCTGAGATGTAGCCTCTGTCGAACTGCATACCTTCTACAAGGTCAAGCTCAGTCTGCATTGTCTTGGACTCCTCGATGGTGATAACACCGTCGTTGGAAACCTTCTCCATAGCATCAGCGATCATCTGACCAACCTCATCATCTCCTGATGATACGGCAGCTACTCTCATGATCTGCTCTTTGCCTTTAACCTTTGTAGCCATCTTGCTGATAGCTGCTACAGCCTCATCTGTGGCCTTCTTCATACCTTTTCTTAAAACGATGGGGTTAGCGCCTGCTGCCAGGTTCTTAACGCCCTCGTTGATCATAGCCTGTGCAAGAACGGTTGCTGTTGTTGTTCCGTCTCCGGCAACATCGTTGGTCTTTGTAGCAACCTCTTTTACCAGCTGAGCTCCCATGTTCTCATAGGAATCCTCAAGCTCGATCTCCTTTGCAATGGTAACACCGTCATTGGTGATTGTAGGTGCGCCGTAGGACTTGTCCAGAACTACGTTTCTACCCTTAGGTCCAAGTGTTACTCTTACTGTATCTGCAAGCTTATTAACGCCTTCTACCATAGCAGTGCGGGCGTCAGCGCCGTACTTAATTGTCTTTGCCATTTTAATCGCCTCCGTTTAATTATTTGATGATAGCCAGGATGTCGCTCTGCTTAACGATGATATAGGTAACGTCATCAAGCTTAACCTCTGTTCCTGAGTACTTGGAATAGATTACGTTGTCACCCTTCTTAACTTCCATCTTGATCTCTTTGCCATCTACAACTCCGCCGGGGCCTACAGCGATAACCTCAGCCTGCTGTGGTTTCTCCTTCTCTGCACCGGGAAGAACGATTCCTGATTTGGTTGTCTCTTCTGCCTCAAGCTGCTTTAAAACAACTCTGTCTGCAAGTGGTACTAACTTCATTACAAACGCCTCCTTTATCTGATCTAAAAGAACATTCTGATCATTTGTTAGCACTCTTGTTAATTGAGTGCTAATTCCAAATACTTATTATACAAGTTTTAAAATATAATTCAACTGTTTACGCATAGTTTTTTTAGATTCTTTTTATACTTCATAAATTGCAATTGAAAGCGGTCTAAAGCATAATAATCCTAAGAAAGTATAGGTTTTTCCGTGACAGGGACGTTGCGGAGTTTGCGCAGTTTGCAAACATTATTCAAGGAGGTGATGACGTGAGCACAAACTTTTTCAGCAGTTTATCCGGTAAGTTTGACTTAAACGCCAGCATGAGCAGCCTTTACGGCGACTATAACACCATCAAGAGCGGTGCATATGGCTCCCTTATGAAGTCATATGTTAATAAAGTCGGCAACAAGTCAGCTCTCAATGCATACAGAGAGACAGGCTCAACAGCAACGGTTGCTGATACTGCTTCTAACAGTACATCAACCGCATCTTCAACCACTACTAAGAGCAGCTCTTCTGCCAAGAAGTCGAATTTCCTGGACAGCCATTTCAGTTCCATTAAGGATTCAGGCACCTATTACAAGTCTGATCTCTTAAAGAGGAATGCGACTGAAGAAGCTACCGGAACAAACGTAGACACCACAGTATAAAAATATATGGAAAGAGCTTACCGCCTTTTATGGCAGTAAGCTCTTTTTTTGTATAACTCATTTTTCTCTTACATGAATCCTGAAAAGAACCAGTACCGATATCATTGAGATGATAAAGAAGGCTGACAGGGAAAGAATTGCCCCCTTAAGTCCGATCTGCTCTGCCAGAAAACCTGTAAGCGCCGTAAATACCACTCCACCTATACCCGTGGCCGTAGTAATCATGGCTGTGGCTGTAGCCTTCCTGTTTCCGGCAAATCTTATCAGCGTGGAAAGGACGCTGGGATAGATGGCCCCGCAGGCAAATCCCAAAGGAACAATAAGTGCCATTACAGCGCCTGCATTAGTCATGATGGTGATCAGGGCTGTTATCACCGGGATGGCAATTATTGCCGTTATCAATATCTTTTTTGCATGTCGGGCAAACAGTCCCACCAGAACCCTGGAGGGGATCATTACAACCCAGAAGATGGAAATGGCAAGCTTGCCGTTAGAAGAATTAAGAACATCCGTAAACATGGTGTCCACAAAGAACGCAAATCCGTTCTCAAATCCCACATAGATGCACATTACTACGCAAAGAAGCAGCACTCCCAGGATCACGAATTCGCTGCCCACCTCTTCAGCTTCCTCAGGTGTTGCTTTTTCTTCGATCTCATGGTCTCTTAGGACAAATATTCCAATAAAGGCAATAACCGAGCCGATGGTCAGAGCCAGAAATACCGCTCTCCAGCTAAGGCCTCTTCCCAGGCAGAAATCAACAAACAAAGGTGCCACAAAGGCGCCAAGGGCGTACATGGAAGTCATGAATCCGATCTTCTTTTTGCCGCTTGAGGGGTATGCCTCCATAAGAGCTGCTATGGAGATAAACTGCAAAGCACTGGTGGTAAGGCCCAGGAAAAAGATGCCTATGATAAATACCATGGCTACATTGCTGGCAAAAAGTGTAAATGCAAAAACAATCTGTATTCCCAGCAGAATAAGAAGGCACTTAAGCTTCCTGCTTCTATCCGCCCAGCTTCCCAGTGCCAAAGGGGCAAGCATGGTGGCAAAGAGTTCTACCGAAGCAAACAGCCCCATACTGGTTATGGACAGATCATAAATCTGGCCGATACTGTACAGACTGGCCTGGTATCCGCCGGCTTCAAAGCCATTGAAGAATACTATCAGAAACAGATATAACCACAGCATATACTTATCCCTTTCACTTCCATATTTATTGAATATTATAATAACTTTAATTGTTATTTAATATACTGTTCTTTTTCATTTGGTACACTTAGATTGATAAGATATGAGCAGTCGATAACCTTTTTATCAGCAGAAATCGGAGCAATCATATGGATAATTGCGCTATTCGCGACTACGTTATCACCCATATCGATGAAGCCATTGAAAAAGAATGGCTCAAGGTCTACTATCAGCCTGTTGTAAGGTCCATCACGGGACAACTGTGCAGTACCGAGTCTCTGGCAAGATGGATAGACCCTGAGGTGGGTTTCCTTGCTCCGGATAAGTTTATTGGCGCACTGGAAGAAGAAAAGCTTATCCACAAGCTGGACTCATTCATAGTGGACCGGGTCTGCCATGATATCAGTGACAGACTAAGTGGTGATCTTCCCATGGTTCCCGTATCCATAAACATGTCCAGACTGGACTTTGTCATGTGCGACATGCTTAAAGTACTGGAGGATGCCGTTGAGAAATACGATATCCCCAGAGATTTCATTCATGTTGAGATCACTGAAAGCATGATCGTCCAGAACGAGGATCTTATGTCCGACATCATTACCAGATTCCGCTCCAGAGGATATGAGATCTGGATGGATGATTTCGGAAGCGGATACTCCTCTCTTACCCTTCTTAAAGATTATGAATTTGACCTTCTGAAGATGGATATGCGATTCCTCTCCTCAATGACGGAGAAGTCGAAGACTCTGATGCGCTATACGATAGGTATGGCAAAGCGCATCGGTATCAAGACCTTAAGTGAAGGCGTTGAGACCATCGAACAGGTAGAATTCCTAAAATCTATAGGCTGCGGCAAACTCCAGGGCTACTATTACAGCAAGCCTCTTCCTCTTTCGGAAATGTTTGAGGCCATGGAGAATAAAGCGATCGATGCAGAGGAAAGAAAGTGGCGAACTTTTTATGAAGCCGCCAGTATTTCCGTCCATGACACGGACACTCCCCTGATGATATTGGAGTACGGCGAGGATGCCTTCAGACTTCTCTTTATTAACGCCGCCTTCAGACAACAGGCCGGAATTAACACTGATGACATCAGTGTTATTGAAACATCTTTGTTCGGTCCCAATTCACCTGCCCTAAAAAAATACAACAGTTTCATAACCAAAGTCATTACCAGCAAAAGTCAGGAAAGCTTTTACTATACAAACAGAGGGAATTATTATCAGCTGAAGCTGGACTTTATTGATGAAAAAGAAGGCAGAAATCTGGTCAAGGCCACCATCAATAATATCTCTCATGATGAGAATGCTGTCGAAAAGGACAAGCTGGATCTGCGACTGCGAGAACTTAACAACCTGTATGAAACGGTCGTGCTGGTAAACTATAAGGGAAACGTATTGCTTCCTCTTCTCGGCGGATATGTCTATATGAATGAATTACCCGTAGCAGAAATGACTTTGGATGAGATAATCATGTTCTTCTCTGAGAATTATGTGTATCCGGAAGACAGGCTGGATTATCAGGCCTTTATGAACTATGACTATCTTAATGCAAGAAAACAGTTTCCATCCGGACAGTTCATTAAGGACTCCATCAGATTAAAGCAGAAAGACGGCTCCTATGAATGGCGTGAAATATCACTTCTGTCCATTCCCGGAACCGAGGGTAATGAGTACCTCCTTACCCTTAGTAAAGTTTCCGACGACATTGCCAAGGCCCTTAATACTACCAGATATACTCAGCTCGTGACTGCCGAAGAAAACAAAGACTGTCCTCAGAAAATATATGCAAGGATCTGGGATACTCTTGTTAACAACTCCTCCTATAAGCTGTTCTGGAAGGATAAAGACAGGCGCTTTATGGGCGTCAGCAAGTCGTTCCTTGAATTCTATGAGATAGAATCTCCCGATGACATCATAGGGAAAAATGATGAAGAAATGCACTGGCACGTCGATGACGGACCATATCAGGGAGACGAGCTGGATGTCCTGGGTAAAGGCAAGATCGTTTACAATGCCCGTGGACAGTGCATCGTCAACGGCGTTGTTCATAATATTATCTGCAACAAGATGCCCATATATGAAAACGGTAAAATCGTAGGCCTGGTGGGAACCTTTGAGGATGAGGACCAGGAAATCTACAGGGTCCAAAAGCTTCTTAATCCTTCCCGCATAGACAGTGTCACCAGACTCATGAACAGCAAGAGTTTCCTTAATGTCATGGTGGATTATGCCGATCAGTACAATTCAAAGGGCAGAAACTACGGATACATAGCCCTGCACAATGCCAACCATCGCCGCCTGGAGAAGACCTATGGAAGCAAGTTCGCCTCCAAGGTTCTGCGTGAGATCGGTGAGAAGATCATTGATATTGTTGGACAGAGCGGCGTTGCAGCCAGACCAAAAGAAGCTTACTTTGGCGTGATAATCTATGAGGATTCAAAGGAAAAGCTTGAAGAACTGACTTTGAAGCTTAAAAACCATATTGAAGAGGTCAACAGCGTTGACGGCAACAGCGTTACCATCAAAATGACTACCGCTTGTCACCTTCGTTCAGAAGAAGGTTTCACCGATGAATCCATTCATATCCTGTGTGTAAACGAAATTGATGATATGGAATCAAGTAGGAGGCGGTGACTAGCCGCCGTCCTCTCACAGCACCGTACGTACCGTTCGGTATACGGCGCTTTCAATAGTTGACGTGCACAGACTGATAGGCTGTGGCTAAATCATAAAAGCCACTGTTTATCAGTCTTTCATTTGTCATTGCCATATTTACTGCAACAGTATGCGACGTGAACCAGTGACCTCTTCGGCTGTTACCAGCCCGCCATGCTAAGTCCTCGGGCACGCCCATCTTAATCAGATTACGTACCTTTGTCTTTGGTTTCTTCCATTGTTTCCATATACACATACGTATTCTGTGATAGAGCCATCCGTTGATGTCATCGACGTTCCACTTAATGCTAGCAATACCGTAGTAGTTGAGCCATCCTCTAGCATATACCTTGATTTTCTCAAGGCTAAGCTTGATAGACTGCACAGACTTACGGGAAGATAAATCTTTCAGTTTTGACTTGAACTTCTTCCATGACTTTGGATGAACTCTGACAAAAATGCCACTTCCGTTCCTTCCCAATGCAAAGCCAAGGAATTTAAAATTTCGGATTGCAAACACACTAACAGTACGGCTTTTTTCCCGATTCACCGTGAGTTTCATGTTCTCTTCGAGATATCTCGTACTGCTTTCCAAGAGTCTTTCAGACGCCCTTTTGCTTCTAGCTAGGAGCACGATGTCATCTGCATATCTAATGCAAGGAACACCCCTCTTTAGAAACTCTTGGTCGAACTCATTGAGGTAGATATTCGCAAGAAGCGGTGATAGATTACCACCTTGTGGCGAGCCTTCCTCTGTGTCAATGACCACTCCATTTTCCATTACGCCACTCTTTAGATAGCGTTTAATGAGCTGCACCACACGCTCATCCTTTACATTCTTCCGCAGAAGATTTATAAGGATTTCGTGATTTAAGGTATCGAAATACTTGGATAAATCAAGAACCACAGCAAATGTGTAGCCTTGCTCTGCGTACTCTTTGACCTTTCGTATTGCTCCTTTTGCATCTCTGTTTGGACGGTAACCATAGCTTCCATCCGCAAACTGTGGCTCGTAGATCGGCATAAGCTGTTGGGCTATTGCCTGCTGGAGTATACGGTCTATCACTGTTGGTATGCCAAGCTTTCGCACACCACCATCTGGTTTTGGAATCTCAACTCGCCTGACTGGCGACGGAGTGTACTTCCCCCGATATATACGGTCAGTTAGCTCCTGCTGATGTTCCTTAAGATAGGGAAGTGCATCTTCGATGGTCATGCCATCAATCCCTGGCGCTCCCTTGTTTGCCTTCACTCTCTTATACGCTCTGTTTAAGTTGTCTTTATACAGTATCGCTTCCAAGAGTCTCGGCTGTGCACTGTCTCTTTCTTTCCATATCCGATTGAATGACCTACGCGCTTTCGCATACCCTTCATGTTCCGCATTATCTCTTTGCGAACAGCCATTGTTTTCAATGTTTTCTGCCATAAATGGTCATTCCTCCTTTCTCGGTCATACTTAAGACTCCTACTGATTCGGTCCTTCGGTCAGCATGTCCATGTTTCCATGTCCATATCCCTACTATGACCTCTGCTGACTTCTGCATGTTCAGCACCGCCTCGTTTCCTTGTACGGTGGTTACTCCTTTCAGAGCATTTCACGCAGACCTCCCTAGGTACCACACGTTTCTTCCTCTCCATCCATCTGCCTCATTTATCATGCATGATTCCGTGTAGTTATTGGGCTTCGACTTGTGATGCAGCCTTACCCTCATGCATAACCTCATATGAGATTTCTGTACGTCAGACCAGAGATTTGCCCGTGGGTTAGTATGTTCCCCACATCCAGCTTCCTTCAGATTCCACCTCGCGGCGGACACCCTTGCCTTCGGCTATATCCTTCCCACTACCGGGCGGATTCGGGACTTTAACCCGTTAGAAACGTGCGCCGCTAGGCGCACATCAAAAAAAACGAGAGATAGATGATCAAGATCTATCTCTCGTTTTCTTTTATTCTTCTTCCTCGGTCTTTGGAATTTCTTTTCCGTAAAGATCGATATAATTCTCCTTAAGAGCTATGGCCCAGTATTTCTCAGGAATATCCGGCCATCTGGCAACGCCTCTCTCCTGCTCGCAAAGCCTCATTGCCCTAAGAAGTACGGTCTGGTTAAGGTCCACGCCGGTCCTTATGGTGTGCATTGAAACCGCAGCCCAGGCGGGAGCCATGCTGCAAAGCTCCGAGTTCTTGAAGTCCCTGAGGATCTCCTTGCGATTATAATCAAGCTGCAGATACTCCTCCTCCCAGCCCTTGGTGCTTCCGTGAATGATGCAGAACTGGGTCTTGCCGCCGTGATACCAGGGTATACCGATAGAACCGGGATTCACTCCCTTTTTTCCCCGATAGACATAGGTATCCTGCACATGATTATGCCCATGCAAAAGAACTCCCGTCTTAAGGTGGGACAGCACACGCTTGGTGTTTCTCTTTTCCCGGAACAAGAGCTCGCTGGTGTTGGTTGGTGAACCGTGGCAGTACTCAAAGCCGGGAAATCCCTTCTGCTGGAAAATCCCGTAGTTTGGTAAGGAGTCAAAAAACTCCAGGTCCTTACCCGTGAGATTCTCATAGGTATAAAGAAGAGCTCCGCTGGCAGAACCCTTCTTCCATTTTCCCTCACCGGTCTTGTGGTAATTTAGAAGATATTCTTCCCTGTTGCCACGGATGATCAATGTATTAAAGTACTGCTTCAGGACGTAGATCTTCTCCAATGTCTTCTGGGGATAGGGACAGTCCGTCACATAATCCCCGAGAAGCACGAAGTTGGTGATACCACGGCCCATGCAGTAGTCAATGCATGCCTGAAATGCCGTATGATTGCCGTGTATGTCTGAAAAAACCGCGTAATCGGTCATGCTCCCTCCAAAACGCTGGATGTGCTCATCTCCTCAAACTGTCTGGTGAAGAGCTCATAGTAATACCCCCTAAGATTCATAAGATCCTTGTGGGTTCCCCGCTCTATTATTTTACCATCTTTCACCACAAGAATGACATCCGCATCCACAACAGTTGAAAGTCTGTGGGCGATAACAAAGGAAGTCCTTCCCCTGGTAACGGTCTCTATGGCGTCCTGAATGGCCTTCTCGGTTACGGTATCGATGGATGCAGTGGCCTCGTCAAGAACAAGGATCCTGGGATCGGCCAGAATAGCTCTTGCAAAGCAAAGAAGCTGCTTCTCACCTGTGGAGAGCATGTCGCCGTCCTCTCCCACGTCGCTGTCAAGTCCCTTCTCCATGCGCTTTACTATTCCGTCTGCGGAAACCAGCTTAAGCGCTTTCCAGATATCCTCTTCACTGGCCTCGGGCTTACCGTACTTAAGGTTATCCCTTACGGTTCCCGAGAAAAGATGCGGTGTCTGGAGCACGTATCCGATATTGCTGTGGAGCCATAGCTGGGATCTCTCCGCTGCGTCTTTTCCATCTATAAGTACCTTTCCGGCAGTAGGCTTAAAGAATCTGCACACCAGGTTTACCAGAGTGGATTTACCCGCACCGGTCTCACCTACGATAGCCACGTTGGTACCGCGGGGAACCTTGAGATTAAAGTTCTCAAGGACATATTCCTCGCCGTCGGGGTACTTAAAGGTTACGTCCTTAAATTCCACATCCCCCACAAGGGGCTCCCAGTTCTCTTTCTTGGGATTGAAGGCATCTCCGTACTTGGCGATAACGCTCCATGTATCGAAGACGTCTGACTTGGTCTCGATGAGCTTCATGAATCTCTCGACGTTTACCTCCACCGCTATCATCTCGGATATGGTAACGATAACGTTCTGAATGGGCTCCATCATTCCAAGGGCGTAGGACAGGAACACTGAAAGGGTTCCTATATGCATTACTCCCTCAACGGTGATGATTCCACCTCTCCACAGAACCAGCGCCAGTGCCAGTGAAGACATCATGGTTATGGCTGAAGTAAAGAAAGCCGAATAGTGAGTGGCTCTAACCGAGGTCTTGTTCATCTTGGAGGTATCCTCCTCGAAGTCGCTCTGGATCTTATCCTCCACCACCAGGGTCTTGATGGCCTTGGCTCCGGTGATTCCCTCGTTGAAATTACCTGTTATGGTGGAATTTATCTCACGAATCTTTCGGTTAAGGACGATGTATTTTTTCTGGAAATAGGTAACCAGAACCACGGCAATGGGTACCAGTGCAATTATGATAAGGGCCAGTCTTACATTTAAAAGAAGCATCATTATAAGGATGCACACGATGTAAGAACCGTTCCAGATGATGTCCATCATTCTCCATGCCACCATCTCACCGATCTTGCCGGTATCGCTCATAACTCTGGCATGGATGTAACCTACGTTGTTCTGGTTAAAGTACGCCAGTGACAGCTCCTGAATGTGGTTGAAGGCCGCATTCCGAAGGTCCCTGTTCATGCCCATCTCAACCTTTCCGCACATATATGCGCAGATGAAGTTATCAATGACCTGAAGTACAAGGATCCCAATGTACAAAGCTATGAACAGGGTAAGCCCCTTAAGGGTTCCCTTTGCCACAAAGTTATCCAGGGCATACTGGTTGAAAAGAGGAAATATCGAATCCGCCAGTGAACTCAGTATGCCGAGGGTGATCATTATGACAATGGTCACAATATATGATTTTAGGAAGGGATAGAGTCTTGGTATCCCAAAAAATGGTAGTTTTACTTGTTTTTCTTTTTCGTTCATGTTCCCTGCATCTGTATGTCGTAGATCTTTTTATACAGACCGCCTTTATCAAGGAGCTGCTGATGGGTTCCCTGCTCTGCTATGCGGCCCTTCTCAAGAACTATTATGTTGTCAGCATTCATTAGTGTCGTTATTCTGTGTGAGATCAGAACCACTGTGGAATCTCCAACGTTCTCCGACAGTGCCTTTCTGATCTTCTGGTCTGTCTCCGTATCCACGGCTGAAAGCGAATCATCAAATACCATTACAGGCGGCTTGGAGATCAGCATCTGGGCGATGGCAGTCCTCTGCTTCTGACCGCCTGACAAAGTAACGCCCCTCTCACCAACGAAGGTGTCATATCCGTGGGCAAAGTTCTCTATTGTCTCATCCAAAGCCGCGATCCTTGCGGCGTTTTTGACCATATCGATATCGGTCTTCTTCTGGGTAATACCGATGTTTTCAGAAAGGGATCTTGAAAACAGGAAGGGTTCCTGCAGAACGAATCCGATATTCTTACGAAGCCAGGACGCCTTAATGTCGTTGATATCCGTATCTCCAACCTTGATGGTCCCTGCACCCTCGGGAAGCTCATAAAGCCTGTCCATAAGGTACATAAGGGTGGATTTACCGGTACCTGTTCCTCCAAGGATACCAAAGGTCTTTCCGGCCTTGATGGTGAAGGAAACATCCTTAAGCACGTCTGCGCCGCCATTCTCGTAGGCATAGGAGACATGCTCGAAGGTGATGTCGCGGTTCATGGGAGGTTCTGTCGCACCGTCCCTGTCCTTCTCCACTTCGCTGTTCATGATGTACATAAGCCTGTCAACGGAAACTCCGGCCTTACTCATCTCTGAGATAATCCTTCCCAGCATTCTTACAGGCCAGGTTAGCATGGCATTGTAGGAAACGAAGGCAATGTACTCACCTACCGAGATGCTTCCTCCAACGCACAAAACCGCGCCCATGGATGTAACAAGCAGGATCTGAAGTCCTGAAATAAGGTCGTTTGAGGACCAGAAAGCCGCCAGAGTCCTGATAAGTCCGATCCACAGATCTGTGTAGGTCTCGTTCTTGGCTTCGAATCTCTCCTTCTCATAAAGCTCTCTTCCGAAGGCCCTTACAACCCTGACTCCGGTAAGATTTTCCTGGGCAATGGCTGAAAGCTTGCCTTCCTCCGTATCAGCCTTTTCAAATTCATCCCTGATCCTTCCGTGGAAGAAGCAGGAATACAGCACAACTATGGGGATAAAGATTGCGGAGTAAAATGCCAGTTTCGGGCTTATTCCGATCATGAAGTACATAGCTATCACGATTCTTATGATGATCCTGAAAAAAGCTGACATCTGCTCTGCGATGAATCGCTTTATGGTATCCACATCTGATGTACACCGCTGAATGATATCACCGGTGTGGTTGGCTCCATGCCATGTAAAGGGCAGATGCATGATGTGGTCAAACAGTCTGTCCCTCATTCTCTGTATTAATTTTTCTGCGCCCATGGTATTGAGCAGTCTGAAGAGGTATCTGCAAATTGCAGCCAGCACTGCGACACCGGATACTACCAGTGCCACGTAAAAGAGCTGCTCTTTTACGCTGTCTCTTTTGCCCAGCATTCCCATGATCATCCCTATATAAACAGGGACACTGCCCCCATCTGATGAGGCAGTGTCCGAGATATAGTAGTCTACTGTATATTGGATGATCTTAGGTCCGATCATGTCAAGGAAAGTGACCATGATGGAAAAGAGAATGCTAAGAGCAAAAAGTAATTTGCTGCCCTCCAGAAAGTACAGCACCATGGCTGTCTTTGTGTTAAAGGTCTTATTCTTTTTGCTATTATCTCTCATTTTTTACTTTACGATCTCTTTAATTGATTCAGCAAGTCCGGCAATACCCTGAATGTTCGAAGGAACAATGATCTTGGTTGCCTGTCCGTTGGAGGCCTTCTCAAAGGCTTCAAGGCTCTTAAGGGTAAGAACTGACTCGTCAGCTCCTGCATCCTTGAGCATTCTGATACCGTCGGCATTAGCGCTCTGAATGCTCTTGATGGCTTCTGCCTGACCTTCAGCCTCACGGATTCTCTTCTCTCTTTCAGCTTCAGCTCTAAGGATAGTTGCCTGCTTATCAGCTTCAGCCTGGAGGATTTTGGACTGCTTTTCACCTTCTGCTACAGTAATCTGGCTCTGCTTCTCACCTTCCGCGAAAAGAATCTTCTCTCTCTTCTCTCGCTCGGCTTTCATCTGCTTCTCCATTGCGTCTCGGATCTGCTCAGGAGGATTGATGTTCTTGAGCTCTACTCTTGTGATCTTGATTCCCCAGGGATCAGTTGCGATATCCAGGGCATCCTGCATCTGGGCGTTGATCTGGTCACGGGATGTAAGGGTCTCATCCAGTGTCAGTGAACCGATAACGTTACGAAGTGTTGTAGCGGTAAGGTTCTCAATAGCACCGATGGGGTTTCTTACACCGTATGCATATGCCTTGGGATCTGAGATCCTGAAGAATACGATGGAATCGATCTGCATTGTTACGTTATCCTGTGTGATAACGGGCTGAGGTGGGAAGTCGCAATACTGCTCCTTAAGGTCCACCTGTCTTGCTACTCTGTCAATGAAGGGAATCTTGAAGTGAAGTCCCACATCCCAGGTCTCCTTGTAAGCACCCAGCTCCTCGATAACGAATGAATGCGCCTGAGGCACGATTCTGATGTTAGTTGCCAATAATATGATTACTAATACGATAAATACTGCAATAATTGCTCCTGCCATTTTAAATTACCTCCCTCTCAACAATTAATTTGACGCCCTGTACTTCTACAACTCTGACCTCTTCCCCTGCGTGGATGACGATATTATCCACACTTGAAGCCGCAAGCCAGGTAGAACCGTCCATATCTACTTTACCGAATCCGTGAAGATTGTCAATATCGGTCTTTGCGATAAGTTTCTTCCCAACAATGGCGTCAATATTGGTTTTCTTGAGCCTGTTGTTGAAATGAGCCGCTGCTATAGGCCTTACAAGAAGCAGCACCACCACGGAAACCACGATGAATGCCGTAATCTGTACCCAAAGGGGAGTTCCTATTAAAGACAGCAAAAGAGCTATGGCAGCCCCTGCTGCAAACCAGATAGTCACAAGTCCCATGGTAAAGATCTCTATCACAGCCAAGGCCACAGTGACGATCAGCCAGATAATAGATTCAGCCATTTCCATACCCTCCTTAATGTATTGCCTTTTATTATACAGCATCATTAACTTGTGCGGAAGTATCTGATTTTTATATCACAAATTGTTCATTTTCTGATATTTTATATTACTTTTATAAATGGACCAAAAATTTATCTATCTAATCCCGTAGCATTCATTTACAATATACAGTAGAGAATATTTTTGTTTTTTGGTTAATTTTCGCTTTTCGGAGGTGAGATAATGTCAGACCTTAACTATGAAAATTTTAAGACGATGGTCAACATGTACACCATACCCGCTGCCGTCCTTCAGGTTCATAAAAACCCTGACGGCACCTGCGGTGACATTATCATGTATGCCATTAATAAGCTGATAGAATCCAACTATAAGGCTCTTTTCTCCGGAGGCGAAGAACGCAGCGTTGAAGGCCAGCCCTACTACGCTAACATGCCAAGAGAACCCAAATTCGAACTAATCTGCTTCGACGCAGCCTTCAGGAACAGAAGAAGTCATACGTACGTTGACACCACCATGATGTACGGCTACTGGACCGAAAACATCCTCCTTCCCATTGGCCTGGCAGATGACAGAGAGGATAAGAATGTTGGCTACTGCCTGTTCATGTATACACTGAACAAGGAGATGGACGCAGGCAAATATGCCACTGTCTCACCGGACATAGCAAGCTTTGTGATAAAGACCTGCCTAACGCTCCGTAACGAAGAAGATTTTGCCAGCAGTCTTGATACCGTTACCAAAGACATCCGGGAATACACTAACTCTTTTGCCACCTGTATCATGACTGTGACCCCTGATCTGTATAAATTCGATATCTTAAGTGAATGTGTAAGAAATAATGAGCTCTCCATAAGAGAGATCTTCGATCAGGTTCCCTACGAGATTGTAGAGACCTGGGAAGGACTTGTGGGGGAGACCAACGACATAATCATTCAGAATGAAGAGGATATGCTCTTCTACGAGTCCAAGGCTCCGGAGTGGGTTGCGACCCTGAGGGCAAATAAGGTGCGCTCCCTTATCCTGGTTCCCTTCCTCCGTCAGAATGCTGTTATAGGCTACCTTTATATCACAAACTTTAATACCGATAATCTCCCGCGCCTTAAGGAAACCATTGAACTTGTGGCCTTTTTCCTCTCTTCCGAGGTTGCAAACCACATGTTCATGGAAAGACTTGAGTACCTTAGCAATATTGATCTTCTGACCGGTGTCTATAACCGTAACTCCATGAACGTTAACGTTGATGAGCTTTCCACCAAGCTCAAGCTCCATCCAAAGCCCTTCAATGTTGCCTTCTGTGACCTTAACGGACTTAAATCCATCAACGACAATGACGGACATGCCAACGGAGACCAGCTGCTTCGGGATGCTGCAGGAGTTCTCAAGGATATTTTCCAGGATGACAAGATCTTCAGAGCAGGCGGCGATGAATTCACCATCATCTCCTTCAGCTCACGCCTTGATTTCGAGGAAAAGATCCGTATCCTTCGGGAGGAAGCTTCAGACCCCGACTGGCTGTATTTTGCAATCGGATATTATCACGATGCCAAAGACGGAAATCTTCGTCTGGCCATGCGCTATGCGGATGAGGAAATGTATAAGGATAAGGACAAGTATTACGAGAAATATCCCGATAAGAGAAGATAAGAAAAAGAGCTGCCCGAAGGGACAGCTCTTTGTTATATTGCCAGATTCATAAGGAAGTTCCGCTCTCGGGCAGAGCCCTCGCCGGAACGACCATGCTGACTAGACTCGACAAAACCTCGTCAAGTCATCATGGTCAAAACTTCCCAGCCTTTGCAGCCTCTTCGATGGAAACGGCTGTAGAAACAGTCATACCAACCATGGGGTTGTTACCTGCGCCGATAAGACCCATCATCTCAACGTGAGCGGGAACTGATGAAGATCCTGCAAACTGAGCATCAGAGTGCATACGTCCCATGGTATCTGTCATACCGTAGGAAGCAGGGCCTGCTGCCATGTTGTCGGGATGAAGTGTACGTCCTGTGCCGCCGCCTGAAGCAACTGAGAAGTACTTCTTGCCTGCCTCGGTTCTCTCCTTCTTGTAGGTACCTGCAACGGGATGCTGGAATCTTGTAGGATTGGTTGAGTTACCTGTGATGGATACGTCAACGTTCTCCTTCCACATGATAGCAACACCTTCGCAAACATCATTAGCGCCGTAGCAGTTAACCTTTGCACGAGGTGAGTCAGCATCCTTGGAATAGCACTTTCTTGAAACTTCCTTAACAGTGTTTGTGTAAGGATCATACTCTGTCTCTACAAAAGTGAATCCGTTGATACGGGAAATGATCTGAGCGGCATCTTTGCCAAGACCGTTAAGGATAACTCTAAGAGGCTTTGTACGAACCTTGTTAGCCTTCTCAGCGATACCGATAGCACCCTCAGCAGCTGCGAATGACTCGTGGCCAGCAAGGAATGCGAAGCACTCTGTATCCTCTTCAAGAAGCATCTTGCCAAGGTTACCATGGCCAAGACCTACCTTACGAGTATCAGCAACAGATCCGGGAATACAGAAAGCCTGAAGGCCCTCACCGATAGCTGCAGCTGCATCAGCAGCCTTTCTGCAGCCCTTCTTGATAGCGATAGCAGCGCCTACTGTGTAAGCCCACTTAGCGTTCTCGAAGCAGATAGGCTGAATGCCTTCGATAAGGCTGTATACATCAATGCCTGCTGCCATTGTGATATCTTTACATTCTTCAATAGATGAGATCCCATACTGTTTAAGGCAAGCCAGGATCTGGGGCTCTCTTCTTTCATATGATTCAAATAAAGCCATTATTATTTCCTCCTTCTTACCTTATCACTGTTTTCTGGGATCGATGAACTTAACTGCATCAGCAACACGACCATACTGGCCCTTAGCCTTCTCGATAGCTGTGTTAGCATCGTCGCCGGCCTTGATGAAGTCCATCATCTTTCCGAAGTTAACATACTTATATCCAATGATCTCATCGTTCTCATCAAGAGCAAGGTCTGTGATATAACCATCTGTAAGCTCAAGATAACGAGGTCCCTTGTCAAGTGTTCCGTAGGTTGTACCAACCATTGAACGAGATCCCTTACCAAGATCCTCAAGACCTGCACCGATCTGAAGTCCGCCCTCTGAGAATGCGGACTGTGTTCTTCCGTAAGCAATCTGGAGGAACAGCTCTCTCATTGCAGTGTTGATAGCGTCGCACACAAGGTCAGTATTGAGGGCTTCAAGAACTGTAAGTCCGGGAAGGATCTCAGCTGCCATAGCTGCTGAATGTGTCATTCCTGAGCATCCGATAGTCTCTACAAGAGCCTCCTGAATGATTCCATCCTTAACGTTCAGTGAAAGCTTGCAGCCTCCCTGCTGAGGAGCACACCAGCCAATACCGTGTGTATAGCCGGAAATGTCCTTTACTTCTTTGGACTGAACCCATTTTGCCTCTTCAGGAATGGGAGCAGCGCCATGATGTACCCCTTGGTGTACGGGACACATATTTTTTACCTCTGTTGAGTAAATCATGTGAAAATCTCCTTTCGTATTGTAAAGTAAATATTTCATTACTCACGCACAGATTTTAAGCGCTTTTCGCGCCGTGCCAATACCTATTTTTGCATAAAACAATGGACTTTTCAACAAGTCTGACAAAATTTACACAATTTTTACAACGGGTTATCTTCTTCTGTCTATGCCGCTTTCTCTGTAGAACTTTTCCTTCTGGTCATACATATCGGAATCTGCGATACGCTCCAGCTGGTCTATGGAAGCATCGGGGTGATCCTTGACGGATGCGTACCCTACGGAGACCCTTACCGAATCATTAAGGGTTCCGCTCCATCCCGCTATCCGCTCATGAATCTCACCTCGAAGTTTCTCCGGGTCATTGGTATGTACTATGCTCATGAACTCATCACCGCCGGTTCTGTAGACCTTGCCCTTATTGCCGATGGACAGCGCAATACAGTTAGCCGCCCCTTTGATAAGCTCGTCACCGGCAGCATGGCCCTTGGTGTCATTTACTTTCTTAAGCCCGTTTACATCCACAGAGAATATCACAAAGTCTGTGGACATTCCATTGTATCTGTGTTTTTTGAGGTCTTCATCGTAGCATCTTCGGTTAAAGAGTCTTGTCATCTCATCCGTCATTGAAATCCTGATAAGGTTTTCTTCTCTCCTCTTTTCGTCGTCTACGGTTCTTGTGGTATATATGACCTTGGTGGGTATCCCGTCCGGGGTGGCCTCAACAGTGATGTACTGTGCTCTGAACCACCCGTTGACCACATCAATGAAGTCGGCACTGATGAGCTTTCTGTGAGAAAGTCTCGATCTTACCGTTGTGATATTGGTGTAGTTTCTGAACTCCTCCAGCTGATCGGACATTACCCGCCGGCTTATCATCTTATTCATCCGGGTCTGGGTCTGCTTCGTCATATCAATGGGATATACCTGCTGCTCAGGATCTCGAAGAGACATCTCGGTATTGTTTACAAAATCTATAAGATTTACGTTTTCATAAATCTCTGTCATGGATTCCTGTATTTCCATTTTTTCCTTCATGACCATATCATGCTCTCCAATGAGCCTGTACTGCTCAAACAGGGTCTCGAAGCGTCTGAGTCCAAGCTTTACGATTGCGTAACCTGCAGCAGACATGATGATACTTTCAATTACAAATCCGCTCATTCTGTCTGCAAAGCACTCCATTGCAGTTGTATATTTAAGACTCTTCTCAGCATGATACGGCGCTGTTACCCAGGTGGTACCAAGCATTAATACAAAATTTAAAGCGATGCTGAAATAGTACAGAGATTTACTGCAAAAGAGAATGCTAAGAAGCGGAACAAGAAACCATGTAAGGTAGATATTTACATGGGAATAGTTCATGTAAACAATAAGAATATTCAGAGACAAAAGCGCATATACGCAGGTTATCTTTGAACTGGGATTAAGCTTTATGAGTACCCTGTGGATCGCAGCCAGAATAATAACACCGGCTGATATAGCGATGCAGGTTCCATAGGTTATATCAGGGAAAATTCCGCCTTTAACTCCCAAAGCTATGGCCGGTCCCGTAAGGACAAAACTCCAGAGCACTATATTGAGATATCCGTTCACCCTGGCTCTGTTATTCTTAAGGAATTCTTTGTAATCCAAAGATATAGCATTATCCATATATACCCGTCTCCCTTCATGTCAAGAAGCGAAGGCCTGCACTGCTTTTTTTGCATCATTATTCAATAAAATACCAGTCTACATAGATTATACCTCATGTACGATATTAAACACATTAAATAACCATAAAATAAAAGGGACAAACTGCCCCTTTTACATAATTCTTGTCTTATAAAAAATAAATAATTATTCAAAATTGAATACCACCCTGCAGTTCTCATCAAGAGCAAGCTTTGCATCAAAGGTGCTGCCCTTCTTACTGGTGAAGCCTGCGATCTTATCAGTTATCTTATCCGTAAGAAGTTTGGTCACGTCCTCTTTTGACAGGGAAACTCCGGCGACCTTTCCGATGAAGAAGTCGCAGCTGTTATCATCGCCCTTCTTGTTGTCCTCGCACTTGTATCCCCAGTGGTTTTTGATGATGGGTTTACCGCACTTTGGACATTTTACTCCTTCAAGGATTTCCTCTTCGTTCTCAAAGACGAATTTTACACCGGTGACTTTTCCGGCTTCATCCTTAGCCAGAGTAAGTTTGGCATCGAATGGCTTGCCTGCCTTGGACTTAAAGCCGCTGATCGTCGAAGTGATTCCGTCTGTAAGCAGTTCTTTTACCTGGGAATCATTAAGCTTCTTGCCTGCAACCTGCCCTAAGTTGAACTTGCAGCTGTGCTCGGGATCATCCTTGCTGTAGTTCTTGCAGCCATAGCCAAACGGTGTCTTAACAATCTCGCCTCCGCAGACAGGACATACTACCCCCTTAACTGTCTTGGCCTCAACATTTTCAAAGTCAAAAGAGATCTCGGCCTTGCCCTCTTCGTTTTTCTTAAGAACCAGGCATGCGTCGAAGGCTTTTTTGTCCTTGTTCTTAAAGCCCCTTATGGTGCCGGTCTTTCCTTCCTTAAGAAGCTGGACAACATTGGCTTCCGAGAGCTGCTTCTGGGCAACCTTTCCTATAAAGAACCTGCAAGACTGCGGGTCATCCTTATTATTGTTTTCGCAGCAGTACCCAACCGAAATCTTCCTTATCCTGCCGCCGCAGTCAGGGCATACAACGTCCTTCAGGTACTCGGGCTCTATTCCATCAAAATCAAAGACAACTTCTGACTTGCCCTCTTCGTTTTTCTTAAGCACCAGCTTTGCATCAAAGTTCGTTTTGGACTTGGACTTGAAGCCTCGTATAACATCTGTGCTTCCGTTTGTGAGAAGCGCTGTCAGCATATCGTCGCTGAGCTTCTTTCCGGCTATCTCACCTATGTTAAAGTAGCAGCCGTTCTCTTCCTTGCCGCGATTCTCACAGGCTATTCCGAATCCTGTCTTTACTATCCTGCCTCCGCAAACAGGGCATGTAACGCCCTCAAGGTACTCATCGGGGACGTCCGAGAAATTGAAACCTATATTGTACTTGCCGTTCTCATCCTTATTCAGCACCAGCACAGCCTTGAACTTCTTTTTGTTCTTGCTGGTGAATCCCTCGATCACATCAGTCTTTCCTTCTGTGATGAGTTTTTTGACCTCTTCCTCGGAGAGGCTCTTTCCTGCGATCTCGCCTACGGAGAAGCCGCACTTGATGTCCTCTTTGAAGTAATTGCTGCAGCCGTATCCAAAGCTTGTAGTGGTGATCTCTCCGCCGCACTGGGGACACTTAACCCCGATGGGGCGTCTTCCGGCAAGGCCCTTGGCGTCCTTGCCGGCGAACCGGCTTATATTTGAAGCGATGTCGCCGGTATAATCCGAGCCTATCATCTTCTGGGTCTCGCGCCTTATGTAGTCCTCGAGCTTCCTGCGGTATTCGTTAAAATCAACGGTGCCGCTGTAGATTCCCTCAAGGCCTCTCTCCCAGCTTGCCGACATCTCGGGATTAAGAAGAGACGGTATGTGCTTATCCACAACTTCATACACCATTTCTCCAAGGTTTCCGGGAGTCATCACCTGGGTCTTGCTCTGATTAAGGTAATGTATATTAACAAGTTTCTCGATTATCTGAGCTCTTGTAGCCGCAGTTCCGATTCCGTTTTTCCTTATCTGCTGCCTGAGTTCCTCATCTTCAATAAGGTTGCCCGCATTCTCCATGGCAGAAATAAGGGTTCCGGAAGTATATCTCTTGGGAGGTGAAGTCTTTCCTTCTCTGATCTCATATCCGTTAACGCTGATGAGATCTCCCTTCTTCACGGAAGCTACGAATTTCAGGAACTCCTCTTTGGAAATTCCAACATCCTCTTCGTCCTCGCCGCCTTCTTGGCCGGCGCCGCCTTTCTCCTGGGGCATGCCTGCAACCTTCATATAGCCGGGGTCTGTAAGCACCTTGGCGGAGGCAAAGAATTTCTCACCGCTTACATCGATCTGCAGTTTAGCGGTGTCATACCTTGCCGGCGGATAGAAAATGGATAAAAATCTCTTTGCAATCAGAATATAGACATCCTTTGCCAGGGGAGACAGGGAATTCAGCGCACCTGTCACACCTGTAGGGATTATCGCATAGTGGTCTGTAACCTTGGAGTCATCGGTATACATGGTATTCTCAATACCCCTGTACATACCGCTCTTCATGATATTGCCCGCAAACTCGGCAACCTCACTTACCTTTGAGATACCGTTAATGTTCTTCGTTATCTCTTTTGCCACAGCTGTTGTCAGGACTCTTGCATCTGTTCTGGGATAGGTGGTGAGCTTCTTCTCATAGAGCTCCTGAGCGATATCCAGGGTCTGGGCGGGGCTTATCTTAAAGCGCTTGGAGCACACCGCCTGAAGCTCTGCCAGGTTAAAGAGGAGCGGTGCCTTCTTCTGGGTTTTGCCGGACTCTATGCTGTCAATCACAGCCTCTTTTCCCTGGAGCTTGTCGATCAGGGCCTTGGCGTCCTCCTCCTTCTTAAAGCCGTTTTCCTTATATAAAAGAGGCGACTCAAAATAGGAAGATCCCTTTACAGCCTTCCACTCGGCAGATATATTTGCATCGGAAAAAGACCCGACGATCCTATAGAAAGGGGTCTCAATAAAGTTGCGGATCTCGCGCTCGCGCCTTACAACCATGCCAAGAACGCAGGTCATAACACGACCTACGGCAATGGCAGTGTACTTCTTGGTGGCCGCCGCGTCATTTACAAGCTTTCCGTATTTAACTGAAAGTGCTCTGGAAAAATTCATGCCAAGACTGTAATCTTCTATGGCACGCATGATACCCGAATTTCCAAGAAGAGCATAGTCGGACATGGGCTTTGCCTGCTCGATGCCCCTTCTGATCTCCTCATCGGTCTGGGAATCGATCCATACACGAAGTTCCTTCATGCCTTCCCGGACGCCGCCGAAGCTCCTGATATTCTCCTCGATGGTCTGTCCTTCTCTTCCTGAGTCGCCGGCCCAGTAGACAGTATCTATGTCCTCACGGTGAAGGCATTTATTGACAAATTCGTACTGGTCTTTGACGTTGGCGATAACGCCGTACTTGTATTTTTCGGGCAAAAAAGGCAAGTCTTCTAATCTCCACTTGCCATACTTTTCGTCATATGCTTCGGGGTAGAGCATTTCCACCAGGTGACCTACGCACCAGGTTATTACATACTGATCGTTCTCGATGAACACCCTGTTTCCCCCGGGAACGTTCAGCACTTTCGCAAATTCTCTCCCCACCGAAGGTTTCTCGGTGATAATTAGTTTTTTAGCCATTCGTTAATTCATCTATCCCAATGAGCTTAAGCTTGCAACCGGGCTTAAGTGCTGCGTCCAGAAGCCAGTTGTCGAAACCGGCAGTGGAAAAGAGATAGATCACATCTCCCTCAAGTCTTGCTTTTTTCGCGCAGTACTCCAGTTTCTCAAGGTCGGTATGGGTCAGCGTCTTCTGCCAGCTGCATATACCAAGGGCCGTATCTCCCATCTCACTCTGGGCGATGATGTCGATGGTGCCCTCCTTGCCGATCCACTCTCCCTCTTCCTCGATCTCAAAGGGGAAAAGACCTCTCTCTTCAAGCCTTAAGATGTACTCGCGGCACACCTGCCTGAAGTAGGTTCCGGCGTAATTCTGAATTCCTGCAGATATAAATATATCATAAAATTTATCCGCAGGCATCTGTAACAAACTGCTCTCATTGGGGAAGATAAACCTGAAGTAGAAGTCAAGAAGAGGGTCGCAGATCCTGTAAACTCCCTTCATTACGTTCTCTCTTCCGGCATTTCCGAAGGAGTAGGCTTTTTCCGCAAAATCATGATGGATCAGGGTCTTAAGATACACAGAGATCTTGGCCCTTGAAAAGCCAGTCACATGATAGATGTCATTAAGCTTGTTGGCTCCTCTTGCCATCTCTGACAAAAGGGTGTGATAAACCGCGGTCTCCCTAAGACTGTACTCGGTGAGCCTCATGGCCTCCCCGTACAGGAAGGAACCGGGGTCAAGGATATTCTTGATGACATTCTCCCTGAAGGATAAAGAGTCATCGAAGTATCTCCACAGAAGAGTCTGTCCACCAAGAACCGAGTAAGTAAGAACCGCATCCCTGTAGGGCATGTTCTTGAAGTATGCTCTCATCTCAGCAAAGGACAGGGGCTTGATCTTCCTGAAACCTGCAATATGAGCCGAAAGAGCTCCGAGGCTTGAGACCATGCTGTTCTCCACCCAGGAGACATCGTTGCTCATAAGAAGCACCAGTATCTGTCTGTATTTGCCGTTCTTCTCAACGAAATCCGTAAGCTCCTTCATAAAGGTGTCGGAGCTCTTTACGATGTACTCGAAATTCTTGATGACGAAGATGACCGGATTTCTGCCGGTGGCAGCAAAGGCGGTTTCAAAGATATCCGTGAAGGTGGGAGTCTTTGCAAGGACACTTCCCTCCTCCATCAGCTCTCCTGCCCACAACAAAACCTGCTCGGTGGCTGAGCAGCTCCGGGCAGTGTAAAAGACACTTCGTCTGTTCTCTATAAATTTGAAAATAAGAGAGTTCTGTTCAATATTCCTGTGGCCATAGACCACAAGAATATTGGAACGTCCGCTCTCATAGAATCTGTTTAAAAACGCAAGATCTATCTTTCTTTGTTCTTCCATATGGGGATCACATTTTCCTGCAATTATTTTTTGTTGATATATCCGCTGGCCTTAAGAAGCTCTGCGCACTCAACGGCTCCGCCTGCGGCACCTCTTAAGGTGTTGTGGGAAAGACCTACGAACTTCCAGTCGTAGATGGTATCCTCTCTGAGTCTTCCGATGCTTACGCCCATGCCGCCCTCATAGTTGACATCAAGAGCAACCTGAGGTCTGTTGTCCTCCTGCATGTACTGGATGAACTGCTTGGGAGCGCTGGGAAGCTTAAGCTCCTGAGGTACACCTGAGAAGCTCTCAAGCTTTTCGATAAGCTGCTCCTTGGTAGCTTTCTTTCTGAACTTAACGAAAGCAGCTGCGGTATGACCGTAAAGAACAGGGATCCTGATACACTGGCAGGTAATCTTCACATCGTCAGCGGGAACGATAATGCCGTTCTCGATCTTACCCCAGATCCTTAAGGGCTCCTTCTCTGACTTCTCTTCCTCTCCGGAGATGAAGGGGATAACGTTTCCTACCATCTCGGGCCACTCCTCGAAGTTCTTACCTGCGCCGGAGATTGCCTGGTAAGTTGTAGCCACTACCTCGTAGGGCTCGAACTCCTTCCATGCTGTAAGAGCGGGAGTATAGCTCTGGATCGAGCAGTTGGGTTTAACTGCGATGAAGCCGTTTGTTGTGCCAAGTCTCTTTTTCTGGAACTCGATAACATCCATGTGTCCGGGGTTGATCTCGGGAATGATCATGGGAACATCGGGAGTCCATCTGTGGGCACTGTTGTTGGAAACAACAGGAGTCTCTGTCTTTGCGTACTCCTCTTCGATAGCCTTGATCTCGTCCTTGGACATGTTTACGGCTGAAAGAACAAAATCAACGTCCTCTGAAACAGCCTTAACATCTGTAACGTCCTTTACAACGATATCCTTAACGGAAGCAGGGATATCTCCATCCATCTTCCATCTCTTGCCTACTGCCTCCTCATAGGTCTGTCCTGCGCTCCTGGGGCTGGCTGCAATGGTCTTAACCTCAAACCAGGGGTGATCATTGAGAATTGAGATAAATCTCTGACCTACCATTCCGGTTCCGCCAAGTACTGCTACTTTCAACTTCTCGCTCATAATTTTTCTCCTCTTTAATATAATTTGCAAATGGATAGGTTATTATCCACTAATATACTTTGGAAATCATCGTTTTTCCATAGAATAATCTGCGATAAACTTATCATTAAGTGCTATTACTTCTTTCATTCTCACAGGGCTTGGAGCACCGATGGTAAGTCTCTTTTCCACGCAGGTCTTAAGGCTTATGGCATCATAGATGTCCTCATCGAAAAGTTCTGAGAATTCCTTGAGCTCTGCAATCTTAAGATCGTCAATTGCACATCCTCTGTCGATGCAGGCAAGCACCAGTCTTCCGATGACTGAATGGGCATCCCTGAAGGGCATTCCCTTGTTAACAAGATAATCTGCCGCGTCGGTGGCATTGGTAAATCCCATCATGGCACTCTTTTCCATGTTTGCCTTATTGAATCTGATGGTGCGAAGCATGTCAGTGAAAAGGGTGAGGCAATGGTTTACCGTATCCATGGCATCAAATGCCGCCTCTTTGTCCTCCTGCATATCTTTGTTGTAGGCCAGGGGGATTCCTTTCATTGTGGTCAAAAGAGCCATCAGGTCGCCGTATACTCTGCCGGTCTTACCTCTTACAAGTTCCGCGATGTCGGGGTTCTTCTTCTGTGGCATGATGCTGCTGCCGGTTGAATAGGCATCATCTATTTCTATGAATCTGTACTCGTTGGAATTCCAGATGATGATCTCCTCACTGAATCTTGAAAGATGCATCATTACTGTGGAAAGTGCTGACAGGTATTCGATCAGATAATCCCTGTCGGATACGGAATCCATACTGTTTAAGGTAGGTCCGAAAAAATCAAGAAGAGAAGCCGTATATTCCCTGTCAAGGGGATAGGTGGTTCCCGCAAGGGCCCCGGCTCCCAAAGGACAATAGTTCATTCTGTGATAGATGTCCTGCATTCTCAGAGCATCTCTTTTGAACATCTCAAAATAAGCCCCGAGATGATGGGCAAGAGTCACGGGCTGAGCCTTCTGAAGGTGGGTAAAGCCCGGCATATATGTCTCGACATTGTCTCTCATGGTGTCGTTAAGAACCTTGAGCATATTGATAAGAAGCTCAGAAAAAGCAAGAACCTGCTCCCTTGCATAGAGCCTCATGTCCAGAGCCACCTGATCGTTCCTGCTGCGGCCGGTATGCACCTTTTTGCCGGCGTCACCGATCCTGTCGATAAGATTGGCCTCAAGAAAACTGTGGATATCTTCATATTTGGAAGTGATCTCAAGCTTTCCGGCCTTCACATCTTCAAGAATCGAATCCAGTCCCTTAACTATGCTGTCCCTCTCCTCTTCCGATATGATGCCCTGCTTCGCCAGCATCCTTGCATGGGCCTTACTTCCTGTCACATCCTGTTCAAGAAACCTTTGGTCAAAAGAGATTGATGCATTAAAATCCCAGGCAAGCTCGTTGATACTTCCTGTGAATCTACCGCCCCATAACTGTGCCATTAAGCAATTCTCCTTCACTGCAATGTGGTAAAGTCAAAAAAATTATAATCACAACTTAACATAATACAAATTTAAAAACAACATAGTTTTTTCACAAAAAAATACTGCCGATTTGATTCTCGGCAGTACTTTTGCACTAATATTCAGATAACTACGATTTTCTCCTTCTTAGCATCCGTCCTGAAGGTAAGCTTGTCGTAGGTTTTTCTGTCCTCTATGGCCTTGTAGATGACCCCGGATATTATAAGTATCGTATTGGCAAAAATATACTCGGTGACCACAACACATGCTCCGTTTCCCTTGTCTATCTCGGCCTGAAGGGCTGTCTGCTCCGCAAGAAGCTCTTTTATCCTGATCTCCTTACTGGTAACAGCGGCATTGATCTTAACCTTCCACTGCATTAGCTCGCGATTTCCGGCTCCTACCTCCTTGAGTCTTTCTTTTTCCTTATTGAGTACTTCAAGCTGCTCGCTCTCGCGGTTTATAGCCTTCTGGGTGTTGTTGTACTGATTCAGGATGCCGGAGTTGACGCCTATGTTCACTATGGTCTTGGCTCCTGTCTTGTTGCCAAGCTGAGCTGCTTCAACACCGTACAGAGCGTTGATGGTTCCGCCGTAGATAGTTCCCGAACGTCCAAGAGTCTTTATGCTTCCTCTGGAATCTATCTTGCAGTTAAAGAAATAATTGGCGGAAATATTCTCTCCCGAAATAGTGGAGCCCTCAAAATACTTGGCGGTGATATCGCCTCCGGCAGTGACGCTTCCTCTTATTGGCGCTGTAACGCCGCCCTTGATCAGTATTCTTCCGCCGGCGGTAATATCGGAACTCTCCATGTGGCCACCGATAACAATGTC
Source organism: Butyrivibrio sp. FCS014 (assembly GCF_000526935.1). Taxonomy (GTDB): domain Bacteria; phylum Bacillota; class Clostridia; order Lachnospirales; family Lachnospiraceae; genus Butyrivibrio. The sequence goes on from NZ_JAHA01000019.1 coordinate 366,426, forward strand.
GCCGGTTGCTTCCACAACGCTGCCGGAATGGACATCTCCCACAACGTATATGGATCCGTCGTATTTGATCCTCTTATCGGTTATCTTAACATCCTGAACAACCATCAGTTTCCTGATGTCCACCTTTCCGTCCACCATGCTGATGGCACCGGTTATAGTGGCGACATAAGTAACTCTGTCGTTCATTATCATGAAGCCGTTTCCCTTAAGGATCGGTGTCTCTTTTCCCGGAACTGCCTTTACAAAATTGCCGAAAACATCATAGCCGTCCAGGCCTCTTGTGGCCTTATGATAAAAGGCAATCTTATCCCCCACCTTGACCTGCTGAAGGTTTCCCACATCTGTAAGGTCCGCGGTTCCGTCCTTAAGGATCTTGGGTTCATTCCTTCCCGCGGTGTCAAAAAAGTAATCGTAGAATCCGTTGGTGCCGTTAATGACCTCTTTTCCCGTGGCCACGATATACTTCTCGTTCGGGTCAAAGTCTTTTTCGATGTTTTCCAGGGTATCTTTGCTCACTCCGTAAACGATGCCGCATTTTTTCAGGAACTTCTCGAGTATTGTCTTCGTGTATTTCTTTCCGTCACCCCTTAAGGGGAGTTTCAGCTGCGCCATCATCCTGTTATCGGATATGGTCAGATAATCATCTTTGCGCTCATACAGCTCCTGGGCTATATAATCATCCCCGGTAAGCTTGGCTCCTGCCGCTGTTGCCGCGGTAATGTTCTCGATCTGAACAGCCTTATCCTTGTCGTAATCGCCATTGATGAGTTTTAGCCTTATCCGGCGCATGTCCCTGGCGGTGTACATGAGGGATGAATATTTGGATATATCCAGTCCGTCTTCTATGCCCAGGCGGATCTCACGCATCTGGTCTGCCTGGTAAAGGGGCTTTCGATAAGGGGTTATATCTATCTGGTGCTCTAAGCCGGTGCGCATCTCAAACATCTGCTGCCAGTTGTAAGCCGCGTCTGCATACTGGTGAACGTCTACACCGGATTCAAGGCCCAGCCTGATCTCTCTGATGGCATCACCTTTCATATCACCGGAGATGTAATTATCTATGGGAAGCCCTTTCTTTATGGCTATCCTTACCTCTTCAAGCTGCCCCTCATCAAAGCGTTCCGCTATGTATTTGGAAATATCAACGCCATCCAGGAACGCCTTGTGAAGCTGATTCAGGATTGCTGCGTTGTATCTTTCTATCTGGGCAGGTGTAAAGACAAGTCCATCCTCGGCGCTTTCTCTGATGGCCCTCATCTTAAGAAAGGGAGTAGACACAGATGCATAAGACGAAATATCAATACCCGCCTGAAGGCCCTTCCTGATCTCACGCATCTGAAGGCTGTCAAAAGCCGGATCAAGATAAAAGATAACGGGAACAGGATTATCTATATTAAGGCCCAGTCTGACCTCTCGCATCTGATCGGCAAAGAAATCCTTTCTAGCGTACTGTGATACATCGACACCGGCAGCAATGCCCTGTCTTATCTGCGACAGCTGAAGGACGTCAAAGCCTTTTTTTCTGTACTCTGACATATCTATTCCCTGATACATCTCAAGGCGCATTTCTTCCATGGCGGTCCAGGGCATGGAGGGATCCATGTATCTTTTGACGTCTACCTTGTCGTTGATTCCTTTTCTTATCTCCGCAAGCTGAAGAGCGTTGAATTTCAAAGCCCTAAGCTTCTCCACATCAGCGCCCAATTGTTTTAAAAGTTCAAGTTCTTTTTCAACAGAGTTCTCATTAAAGGACTTCAACCCGGAATAACTATTTCGTGCAAGCTTATCATCGTCAATAATCGCCATAATTACCCCTGTTTTCAAAATTGTACAGTTAATATTATTATAAAGCATAATCACGCATTTTTGTTAATACGCTAACATGTTTTCGTAAGTTTTAATATTTCATCCCTTTGTATAAATTGTACAAAATCGTATTTTTAACATTACATTTTTCCCTCAAAAATGCACTAAAAAATTGACACACAGCCCGCATTCCATTAGACTTGATTTATAAAGATTTAATATTTTAATAGGTAGGAGAATCAACTAGTGAAAGACTTAAAACATCTGATCTACTTCGAGAATCTGCTTCTCGAAGCAAACAATGAGCTGGTTCAGAAAGCCCAGGCAGATGGCAGGATCTGCGTGGCTTATACCTGTGAGAACACCCCCGAGCCATTACTTAACCTTGAGGGTGCTTTTTCTGCGAGACTTCGTGCTCCCAGAACAGGTTCTTTGGACATTTCAACTTATTACATGACCAGCTTCTTATGCGAATACAGCCGTGCTCTCTTAGAGCGTGCCATTGAGGGCGGCTATAACTTTGCCGACTGTATCATCACTCCCGACGGCTGTTCCATGATGAACCGCTGTATCGAAAACATGGAGCTTTTAAAGACCATGGGACAGGGCAAGGATAAGTTCTTCTTTGAGTACATGGAGATTCCCATGAAGGCCGACGACAACGGTCTTAACCTCTATGTCCTTCAGTGCAAAAATCATATCCTTACTCCTCTTCATGAGAAATACGGCATTGATATTTCAGATGCTGCCATCAGAAAGGCAGTTGCCGAGCACAACGAGATCTGCGAGCTGATCCGTGCCATCGGCGACTACAGAAAAGAAGTCAATCCCAGAATAACCGGATATGAATTCAACGTTATCACCCTGGCAACCTACGTTGCTCCCAAGTACCTCATTAAGGATAAGCTCAAGGAGACCTTAGAGGAGCTCAAGACCCGTGAGCCTGATGAGAACAGCAAATTCAGAGCAAGAGTCATGGTTGTTGGTTCCGAGGTTGATGATACTGATTTTATTAAACTGATCGAGGAATCAGGAGCCTATGTTTGTGCAGACAGATTCTGCTACGGCTCTCTTCCCGGAAGAAATCCCATTGTTCTTAACGACGATGAGGACGCCCTTACACAGATCTGCAGAGCCTACATGAACAAGGGTGAGTGCCCCAGATTCATGAATACCGACAAGATGGATCACCGCAGGATCTATGTGGATGAGCTGGCAAAAGAGTATAAGGCTGACGGTATCATCTACGAACAGATGAAGTTCTGTGATCCCTGGGCTTACGAGAAGATGATGGGCTCTCACATTCTCAATGAGAAATACGGCTATCCTGTTCTTGCCGTTGACCGTCCTTACTCCATCGGTAATTCAGGTCAGATGCAGACCAGAGTACAGGCTTTTGTAGAGAGCATCGAGATTAAGAATATTCAGAGAGGTAACGCGAATGGCTAAACAGGTTGGCGCCGATAGACTTGGCGATTTTTATAAAGAGGGCTCCAAGGTTCGTAAACGCCGTGAATGGCGTGGCCTTGCAGACACAATGTATGACTATTCAAGATGGCTTAAGATCATGATGACTCTCGGCAAGTTCGTCATGAAGCCAAGAAATGTAAAGGCCATGTTCCGCTACAGATGGATGGCCAACTACCTTGCCGTTCCCATGATGGTAGACAGACATACTCAGGGACTTAGAGGTGAATACCTTCGAATCTGCCACGAGGAGCAGGATCTTGTAATCGATGACGTTGCAAAGCTCCTTGATTCACTCTTCAGAGGTGACCGCAGAATCGGTAACGACAAGAAATTCTCCGACAAGGTTGTTCTTGTGGATGAAAACGAGATGACAGCTGTAATGATGGGCTTCCCCACTCTTAAGTGTCTCTCCAGAGAAACACCTTCTACCTATGTATCCGTTCTTCTTAACCAGTACGCAGCCTGCCACTACATTGACGTGGCTCAGGAATTCGGTCTTGCAGGAGATGTTTGTCCCATGCCTGAGGCCGAGGCCGGCGTTTCCATCGACGATGATGCTCCCGTTCTTGGTGCCTGCGCTATCCAGTGCAACACCACCTGCGACGGCTCACTTCTTGGAAACGGCGTAATCTCCCAGCGTCTTGAGCACGAGGACGGAATCCCCGTATTCCAGCTGGCTGCTCCTCTTCGTCACAGAGAGGACGATGTTCAGGAATATGCCGCTCAGGAGATTCGAAATGCCATCGCCTTCATTGAGAAACACACAGGCGTTAAGTGGGACTGGGATGCATACTTTGAATGTGCAAAGCGTGTTAACTACGCTACCGAATGCCGTCAGGAATGGCTTGAGATGAACCGCACACCTTATCCTCAGGTATTCGGATCAAATCTGGCTCTTTATACCGAGACCAACTACATGGCTATCTGCGGAAGAGTTGCCGCCTTTGAGAAGGCAGACCGCAAGATCACAAAGCTTGCCCGCCAGGCTTACGCCAAAAAGAAAATGGCTGCCAAAGAATACAGACACAGAGCCATCGTATGGGGCGTTCAGTCTCACTACTACATGGACTTCCTTGTATGGCTCCTTAACTGCTGGGGTATTGTTCCTCTTACAGATATGCTTTCAATGGTATCCACCAAGAAGCTGGTAACTGAGGATACTCCCGAAAACAGAGAACAGGCTATCTACGATATGGCCTGGCTTACCGAGAACATGATCATGAGAAACCGTACTCACGGCGGATATAAGGTACTTCTTGATGAGCTTTGGGAGTTTGTTGAGATGTTCAACGCTGATATGGTTATTCTTTGGGAGCACATGAGCTGCAAGGCTCTTGACGGAATGCACGGTCTCTTCGAGGAGAAAGCCCGGGAAAAGGGTATCAATCTTGTGTGGGTAACCCACGACCTGTTTGATCCCCGTATCATCTCACGTCAGGGAGTTCGTGATCAGATCAATTCCTACATGAGGACAGTATTTAACGAGGAGCCCATTGATCCTTCACTTGAAGTACTTCCCGATGATAAGTCATGGTGAGCAGAGCACTTGCCGAGGTATTTTCGAGGCTAGTGCGAGCCATGGGTGAATACTTAGCGAGGTATTTTCGAGCTTAGTATGAATCCCTTGAGCAGAGCACTTGCCGGGTTATAAATTATATTATAAGGAGTATTCTTCTATGATGACATTTTTACATATTCTCAAAGTCATAGCCATCGTGATCGCAGCGCTCTTCGCTCTCACCTTCACGGTATATATCTTCAATCTTGACATGAAGCTCACAGCGGCCATCGAGCCCTGGCTTCTTAAGCACTACGACAAGATCGACAGAGATCAGCATCTTTGATTGATCAATCAGTCAAGGGGACGTCCAAGCCGGACGTCCCCTTTTTTATTTAACACTTTTTATTAAACAAATTGACATTCTGCAAATATTGCATTTACCGCGGCGGTATATTCACCTTTGGTTTTGGCCTTCCTGATAGCTTTAAGGTGTTTCTCACAGTCCTTGAAGTGAACATGGAGAAATGCCCAGTGCTCCAGCATCTTACAGATGACGTTGCGATCCTCCGGGATGTACTCGGAGTAGCCACGGTAAAGCTCTGAAAGATATGTACGAAGCTCCTCAGGATGCAGACCATCTCCACCACACAGCCTTCTTACAAGAGCGGGGTCATATAAGAGCCCTCTTCCCATCATCACTGCAGAGACTTCATCTCTCACATCTCCAAGGCTTTCCATTATCCTCTCAAGATCCTCGGGAGAATTAACATCGCCGTTGTAACAGATATCAGCCTTACCTCCAAAGTCCCTGTATGCCCTCACAGCGTCTTTAAAGGCCTCTATCCGGGCTTTTCCGGAATAATAGTCCTCACGTACCCTGGCGTGGATTATCAGCTCTTTTACGGGAAAACGGGCGTAGCTTTCCATAAGGTCTTTCGCTTCATCAGGATCATAGAACCCCAGCCTTGTCTTAAGGGAAATGTCCATGTCGTCATCTTTAAGCTCGTTAAAAATACCCTTCAGCATTTCCTCAAGGTAATAACCGTCCGTCAGAAGTCCCGCTCCCTTATGTCTGTTGATGACTGTAGGTGCAGGGCAGCCAAGGTTAAGGTTAAGATCCCTGTAGCCCAGCTGTCTTATCTGTCTTGCTCCCCATACAAAGGTCTCGACATTGCCGGACATTATCTGGACCGAGATCTCTTTGGAATAGTCCTTAAAGCCTTCAATGTGTTCCGGCAGGATATCTTTCTTTTCCCTCTTCTTGAAATGAAGGTTCTTGGGAGTCGTAACAAAAGGCGTGAAGTATTTGTCCACGCCCTCGCCGAATATCTTCTTATGTGTATTTCTAAGTGGATAGAGGGTGATGCCCTCCATTGGTGCGTAGTAGTATCTCATAATCATGGATTATACCATAAGACGACGAGCCGAGCGAATGCTTGCATTCATTCGGCGACCGTAAGTGATAACAGGCGCCCTGCGCCTGTTATTCCACAATTAGTTACAAAATCAGAATTCAAATTCCGAAAGCGGAAGCAATCCAAGATCTGTGTATACGCTGTCTTTTTCACGGGCTTCATTGAATTCATCCTCGGTTACCGGCTCCCACACCTCGTCTCCCCAGGATTTAAACCAGGGATTCTCGGCATTCTCATAGCCGTCATATTTATAAGCCCACTGAAGGACCATCTCTGTGGAATTGCACTCAAGGTTATACACGTTCCATCCATTTTCATCTGCTCCGCCGGAATACTCGTTAGCGATAAAGCTGTCATTGTAAACATAATATCTGTTTCTTGCAGATCCGCCCACAACCTGTGTAGGATGACGGTCTATCATGGTGAAGATGTCAAATACGGCCCCATCTGATCTTCTTCCGATAAAGAGCTCATCTATACCGTCAACGTTCACATCATGGAAAGCGTAGCCTATATCTTCAAGGGTGGCTCCGCTCTCAAGCATTGCGTAGAACTCTCCCGAATATCCGCTCTTTTCAAGAGCAACAGCATCTGCTCCGCTCTTAAGAGCATCCTTAAACTGGGAAAGAGTGTATCCGTAAAGCTCCTCTCCCTTTGTCCCTGCGCCGTACATGAATGTTCCGTCGTTTGTCGCGATCATATTCTCTATGATGCTGTCTGCGGCATCATAGAGCTTCTTAAAGTCCTCAGGCTCCTCCTCATTATAGTCCCACTGGACTTCCGTAGCCTCTCCCTTAACAACGTCATAGTACCTTCCATCCGAAACCAGCTCTCCAACCTTTCTGTAGGGGCCTCCGGCATACTCTGAAGGTATTTCTCTGGCCCATATAATAAAAGCAAGTCCGGGAAATCCCGCTTCCCTCGATGCCTTATGGTAGATGCTTATCATTCCCTCTTCCGTTTCAGCCTCATAGATACCGCTTAGTTCCTCCGGCATCGTGATCTCAAAAAGATCCGTGGTCACTGTTTGTGCCTTCGGTTTTCCCGGCACTGAGCACGCAGTAAGGGCGGCCGCCATTACCATTACTGTCACAAGCAACAATACAATCTTTTTCATTTCCATTCCTCTCCTCTGACACTTTTTTAATCACCATATTCTTTATACGAACAACTTTATAAAATGGCAAAAAAAATAAAAAATCCCGGACAGATTTCTCTGCCCGGGAAAAATTCAAAAATATTAAGTTGACAACGTGTTTGATCAGTTAATTGTCTGATCTCCGCGAGACTGAGCGTACTGAGTGCCAACAACACCGTGAAGCTGTGTCTGAATATATTCCATAACGGCCTCATCCAGAGGAATACCTGTGTCATACTTCTCTGTGGACTGTGTGAAGCAGTAATATGTGTCACCACCATCGGAAATGAAGTTGTTGGTTACCACTGCATATTTGTCTGTCTTTGAGAAAGGCTGACCATTAATACTTTCGATAGTAACTCTGTTGATGGATGCAGGCTTATGATAAGTTGAAGCGGGATATACAGGGCCTGCTGCAAATGACTTACCGGTGTTGATTGTGAACTTTATTCCGGTTGTCTGAGGATATCCACCAACAGGATCGGGTGTGCAGAAGGTCGAAGCCTCCAGAGCCTCAAGAAGCTGCTCACCTGTTACATAAACAACAGTCAATGTGTTGCCGAAAGGAAGAACTGTGTTGACATCTTTCTTTGTGATGTCGCCAACACCGATGGGTGCTCTGAGTCCGCCACCGTTTGTAAGTGCAATAACATGAGAAGGATCAACAGTTACAGAGCCGGGATCCTTTGTGATGCTCCAAAGCATAGCCTCAGATACAAGGTCACCCATGTTGGTCTCCTCAGTTCTGTTTCCGGGAGCCTTATTACCGTTGAGTTCTACTTCACTCTTTCCGATAGCTACATTGTATTCTGCATCTACTCTCTTGATGATATTTGTTGTAATGGCATCTGTTATTACTTCCTTCTGAAGTCCGTCAAGACTAAGAACATAGCTGTCCTCAATCTTCTTTGAAGCATCATCGATAACAAGAACGCCGATGGTCTGAAGCTTTGTTCCGGTAGACTCCATCTGCTCTTTGCTTTCAGCACTCATAACCGTGTGTGAGTGGCCATCAAACAGGAAGTCTATACCCTTTACATGATTATAGAAAATATCACTGCTGTTGCCTTCTCTTGATGCTTCCTTATCCACACCAAGATGCGCAAGGCAAATAACAAGATCTGCACCCTGAGCCTTAAGCTCATCTACCTGCTTCTGGCCACAGTTGTAAAGGTCGCCCTTTGAAAGGAAATTAAGCCCCTGAACATATATAGGATTGGACTTGGTCAGTGTCTCGGGTGTATCAACTCCAAAGAATCCAAGCTTAAGCCCTGACTTGGTTGTATACATGGTGTTGGGATTGAATACATTATTTCCGTTTGAATCAAGAATGTTTGCATTTACAACCTTAAACTTGGCGATTGCAAGATTAGCCTTAAGCTGTGTCTGTCCATAATCAAATTCATGGTTACCGATAGTAACAATGTCATAACCTGCAGCATTCATAGAGGTAACAGCATCTGCTCCCTTTGTCAGGCTGACATAAGAAGTTCCCTGAGCAAAGTCACCTGAATCCACAAGAATAACCTCAGCTCCCCTTCTCTGGAAGTTCTGCTTTACAGAAGCGATGTAGGCATAACGTCCGATTGCCCCATGAACGTCATTGGAATGAAGAATGATTGTCTTGCCTGAAAGATCGGCAGGAACATCGGCAATTGTCTTAACTTCAGCAACAGGGCTGTAAGCATAGGATGTCACAGCTGTTGCTCCGGTTGTAAGAACCAGTGCCAATGCAAGAAGAAATGATAGTGCTCTTTGTAAAACTCTTTGTTTTCTCATAAAACCACTTTCCTCCTAGAAAATATTAAATTGGACCTCAGGATTATATTATATTATCAACGGGGATGGATTTAAACAGATTTCTTAAGAAATTAGTCCCTAATTTTTTAGGATTTTTTTATGTATTTTTTCAACCATAAAATAAGAGGCTGCCTAAAAGGCAGCCCCTCGTCACCACTAGTCAGTGGAATTATTTGTTTCTTGTATCCTTGTAAGCCTTAACTGCAGCTTCAACGCCGGCCTTAAGTCCCTCAAGACCTGCCTTAGCAACGTCTGCGCTCTGCTCAGCGAGCTCTTTTGCAATCTCCTGAGCCTTCTTTGCTGCCTCTTCAAGCTTCTCCTTGGTCTCGTCATCTACGAATGACTTCTTCTCCTCACCGCCGCAGTTGCATTTCTGAGCTGCCTTCTCTGCGATAGCTGCCTGAGCTGCTGCAAGACGAGCTACAGGTACACGGAAAGGTGAGCATGATACATAGTCAAGACCGATCTTGTGGCAGAACTCAACGGATGAAGGATCTCCACCGTGCTCACCACAGATACCTACGTGAAGCTTAGGATTAACGGGCTTGCCAAGCTTAAGTGACATCTCCATAAGCTTACCAACACCTGTCTGGTCAAGCTTAGCGAAAGGATCGTTCTCGAAGATCTTGGTGTCATAGTAAGCATTGAGGAACTTACCTGCATCATCACGAGAGAATCCAAATGTCATCTGTGTAAGGTCGTTAGTACCGAAGCAGAAGAAATCAGCCTCTTTTGCAATCTCATCAGCTGTAAGAGCAGCTCTGGGGATCTCGATCATTGTACCAACTTCGTAATCAAGCTTAGCGCCTGCAGCTGCGATCTCAGCATCAGCTGTCTCAACAACTACCTGCTTAACGTACTTAAGCTCCTTAACTTCGCATACAAGAGGGATCATGATCTCAGGCTTAACATTCCAGTCAGCGTGAGCCTTCTGAACTTCAAGAGCAGCTCTGATAACAGCCTTTGTCTGCATCTTTGCGATCTCAGGATATGTAACAGCAAGACGGCATCCTCTGTGACCCATCATAGGGTTGAACTCATGAAGTGAGTTGATGATAGCCTTGATCTCGTCTACGCTCTTGTTCTTAGCATCAGCAAGCTTCTTGATCTCGTCCTCAGTTGTAGGAACGAACTCGTGAAGAGGGGGATCAAGGAATCTGATTGTAACAGGGCATCCCTCAAGAGCCTCATAGAGCTGCTTGAAGTCATTCTGCTGATAAGGAAGGATCTTCTCAAGAGCAGCTTCTCTCTCTTCTACTGTATCAGAGCAGATCATCTCACGGAAAGCAGCGATTCTGTCTTCCTCGAAGAACATGTGCTCTGTACGGCAAAGACCAATACCCTCTGCACCAAGCTCTCTAGCCTTCTTAGCATCAGCAGGTGTATCAGCGTTTGTACGAACCTTAAGTCTTCTGAACTGATCAGCCCAAGCCATGATACGTCCGAACTCGCCGGCGATCTTAGCATCAACTGTAGCGATCTGTCCATCATAGATGTTACCTGTTGTACCGTCGATTGAGATGAAGTCTCCCTCGTGGAACTCTTTGCCTGCAAGAGTGAACTTCTTGTTCTCCTCGTCCATGTTGATGTCGCCGCAACCTGATACGCAGCACTCACCCATACCACGAGCAACAACGGCAGCGTGTGATGTCATACCACCACGAACTGTCAGGATACCCTGAGCAGCCTTCATACCTGTGATATCCTCAGGTGATGTCTCAAGACGAACAAGAACAACCTTCTCGCCTCTCTCAGCCCAAGCTACAGCGTCATCAGCTGTGAATACAACCTTACCGCAAGCAGCTCCGGGTGATGCGCCAAGACCCTTTCCAAGAGGAGTAGCAGCCTTAAGTGCAGCAGCATCGAACTGAGGGTGAAGAAGTGTATCAAGGTTACGAGGATCGATCATAGCAACAGCCTCTTCAGGTGTCTTGTGTCCCTCGTCAACCAGGTCGCAGGCAATCTTAAGAGCAGCGGGAGCTGTTCTCTTACCGTTACGGCACTGAAGCATGTAGAGCTTCTTGTTCTCTACAGTGAACTCCATATCCTGCATGTCATGGTAGTGATTCTCAAGAGTCTCACAAACCTTAATGAACTCAGCATAAGCCTCAGGGAACTCCTCTTCCATCTGAGCGATAGGCATAGGTGTACGAACACCTGCAACTACGTCCTCGCCCTGTGCGTTGATAAGGAACTCACCCATAAGCTTGTTCTCACCTGTAGCAGGGTCACGTGTGAATGCAACACCTGTACCGGACTCGTTGTTAAGGTTACCGAATACCATGGGCATTACGTTAACCGCTGTTCCCCATGAATAAGGGATGTCGTTGTCACGACGATATACGTTGGCACGAGGGTTATCCCATGAACGGAATACAGCCTCGATAGCAAGCTTAAGCTGCTCTACGGGATCTGAAGGGAAGTCTTTACCAAGCTGGTTCTTGTACTCAGCCTTGAACTGCTCAGCAAGTTCCTTAAGGTCAGCTGCTGTAAGATCTACGTCAAACTTAACACCCTTCTTCTCTTTCATCTGGTCGATAAGCTGCTCAAAGTACTTCTTACCAACCTCCATAACTACATCAGAGAACATCTGGATGAAACGACGATATGAATCATATACGAAACGCTCGAAAGCAGGATCAGGATTGCCCTTGATCATAGCTGCTACTACTTCGTCATTAAGACCAAGGTTAAGGATTGTGTCCATCATACCGGGCATGGAAGCACGAGCACCTGAACGAACGGAAACAAGGAGGGGATTCTGAAGATCACCAAACTTCTTGCCGTTGATCTCTTCCATCTTCTTAACGCCTTCCATAGCCTGAGCCATGATCTCGTCGTTAATCTTACGACCATCCTCATAGTACTGTGTGCAAGCCTCTGTTGTGATTGTGAAGCCCTGCGGTACGGGAAGGCCGATGCTTGTCATCTCAGCAAGGTTAGCACCTTTACCACCGAGAAGGTTACGCATTGTCATGTCGCCTTCGCTAAACATATAAACCCATTTGTTTGCCATGTTTTTACCTTTCTTACCGGATTCTGTTCCGGTAACCTTTCATATAAACATTATTTATAACTACTGTGCTAAATGCGGACCGATCCGCCAGCACAGGAATTACCATACGGTCAAAAGATGCTTCTGCTTCCGCTTTCGGGAATGAAGCTGTCAAAGATAAAGATATCAAAGTCCTTAGCTGCCTCTTTAAGCTGCTCCTGACTTTTCACCGTCCAGGCCGCGCATGTACACTTATACAGCCTTCTGCAAAGCTGCATGGATACACTCTTCGGATATTTGCGATTAAATGCGATGAAATCAGGCTTGGTAAGAAAATTGAAAAGCAGCCCCGTTAAAACAAAATACAGAATACCTTTAAATTCCTCCGGTGAATCCTTGTGGAATTCATCAGAGAGCTGACCTCTCATGATATCCGGGTGATTGCGCTTAAACCACCATACACCCAGTGGATTAAAGGACTCTATACAGTAAACACCCTTGTAATCCTTAAGGAACTTCCAGACTTCGCCGCAGACCCTAAGGTCCTTAAGCTCGATCTTAAGCTCTATTATAAGAGGGACCCTGCCGTCCACCATTTTAAGGAAGTCCTCGAATTTCGGAATCCTCTCATTGGAACCAAGAAGAACCAGCTCCTGAAGCTCGTCATAGGTGTAATCAATGACCTTGCCCTTTACCTCTGCCGCTCTGTCATTCTCATAGCGGGCGACTCTCTTTAAAGTAAAGTCGTGGAAGATCACCGGTATCCCGTCTCTGGTCAGCTGGACGTCACATTCGATGCCATAGCCTCCCTCCACTGCCTTCTTAAAAGCTGCCATGGAGTTCTCCGGAGCATCGGTATTATTATCATGAAGTCCGCGGTGTGCATAAAGAACTTTTGTGAACTTTTCTCTGTCAGGCCTGTGCATCATCCTGGGCATTATCATAATAAGATAAAGAATTGCTACAACTGCCGCAAATATGCATAAAACCTTGAAAAAAAGCATCAAAAACCACTTCCCATTGATAATTTTGTAACTTGTCCGACAAATATTTTACACATCTTTTGTTAACTTCGCAACAAAATATCCGCCAATATATAGGAAAAACCTATGAAATCTTTATTAATTTTATACAATTATTACCAAATTCAGACCTTTGTGGTCCATTTTGTACAATCCACAACCTCTGTTGCCAGGTCCTCATAGAAGTCCGGTTCGTGGCATACCATGATAACGGTTCCCTTGTATTCCTTAAGAGCTCTGTGAAGCTCTGCCTTGGCATCCACATCAAGGTGGTTGGTGGGCTCATCCAGGATGAGAATGTTAGACTCTCTGTTAATAAGCTTACACAGTCTTACCTTGGCCTGCTCTCCACCCGAAAGGACTCTGCATTTACTTTCTATATGCTTGGTGGTCAGTCCGCACTTGGCAAGGGCTGAGCGCACCTCATACTGTGAAAATCCGGGGAACTCGTTCCAGATTTCCTCAAGACAGGTGGTCTCAATATTTGGAGCCATCTCCTGCTCAAAGTATCCTATCTCCACGTTCTCTCCCCTTGTCACCTTACCTGATATAGCGGGGATCAGTCCCAGAATGCTCTTAAGGAGCGTGGTCTTTCCTATTCCGTTGGCACCTGTAAGAACTATAAAGGAGTTTCTCTCAACAAACATGGTAATGGGCTTTGACAGTGGCTCGTCGTACCCTATCACCAGATCCTCTATCTCAAAGAGGAATTTGCTGGGAGTGCGGGCAGTCTTAAAGTCAAACTCGGGCTTTGGCTTCTCCTGGATCTTCTCGATAAGGTCCATATTGTCAAGTTTCTTCTGTCTTGCCATGGCCATGTTCCTGGTTGCAACTCTTGCCTTGTTCCTGGCAACGAAGTCCTTTAAGTCTGCGATCTCCTGCTGCTGTCTGTTGTAGGCAGCCTCCCTCTGTGCCTTCTTGGCCTCGTATACTTCGGTGAAGTGATCGTAGTCACCGACGTATCTGTCAAGGCTGTGGGTCTGACCGTCCATGTGATAAATGATGTTCACCACATTGTTTAGAAATGGAACATCGTGGGAGATCAGTATAAATGCGTTGTCATAGTCCTGAAGATATCTGGTAAGCCACACAATATGCTCTGCATCCAGGTAGTTTGTAGGCTCGTCCAGCAAAAGAATGTCCGGCTTCTCCAAAAGGAGTTTGGCAAGTAGGATCTTGGTCCTCTGCCCTCCCGAGAGCTCTGTTACATCGCGGTCAAAGCCCAGCTCCAAAAATCCAAGAGCTCTTGATACCTCCTCGATCCTGGAATCTATAAGATAGAAGTCATGGTTTGTCAGAAGGTCCTGAATGGTGCCCAGTTCCTCCATGTACTTTTCAAGCTGCTCCTCATCCGCCTCTCCCATGGCATCACAGATCTCATTCATTCTGGCCTCCATCTGATAGAGAGGATCAAAAGCAGAAGCCAGAACGTCCCTTATGGTCATGCCCTGCTTAAGAACCGCATGCTGGTCAAGGTAGCCAACGTTCACGTTCTTGGCCCATTCAATGTTTCCCGCGTCCGGCATGAGCTTGCCGGTAATGATATTCATGAAAGTGGACTTTCCTTCTCCGTTGGCTCCCACCAGTCCAATATGCTCGCCCTTTAATAAGCGAAAAGACACATCATCAAAGATTGCCCTGTCTCCAAAGCCGTGTGTCAGATGTTCTACGTTTAAAATACTCATTACAGATTACCTTTCCGTTTTATTAGTACAAATATAATACCATAACAAAAATAAACAGCGGGGCAAAAAGCCCAATGTCATTAAGTTAGTATGACAATACAAAAATGGCAACAGACTGAGGATGAAGTATTTTACTCTTCATCCTCAGTTTCTTCTTTTTAGGGCATAGCAAATAGACGGATTTTCTCCGCCAAAATAAAATTATGCAGCTTATTGTTTTTATGCTACTCTGTATAGGAAACTATGATATATCTTGCCAGTTAGTTTTCTTTCCCGATGTCTATCTGGCCTTATAGGAACTAGATTTTTTGATATAATGGTTTCCAAATCAGGTGATGATGCCTTTCCTCGATAGAACAATCTACACATATGCACTGCAACCGAAAAATTCGCTTTATATGTATGTTTCCTTTGCTTTTTATCAATGACTACGTGCGAGGTAATCATTTCAGCAAAGTTATACATTATAAGATGTGCGTAGATTTCTTGTTGGATGCACATCACCTTTTTTGAATGAAAATCCAGCATTCCTGTTGTATATTTCAGGTCTCTGAAAGATGTTTCTATTCCCCAGCGAACTGCATATAATTCTTTTAGCTTTTCTGGCGGATATGTATCTGGTTCAAGATTAGTGAGTACCGTTTCATAGCCATTTTCTGAGATCTTAAATCGAACAATCCGGAATCTAAGATTATAACTAAGTGTTGGATCTGCTTTTCTTGATTTTGATGGAAGATAATCAAATGTCGAAGTGGCTGCTATAAATTTATAATGATTCCTGTCCTTGTATAACTCTTTGGTTTCTTTGTTTTGTCGGCGTATCAAATTCATGGATATAGGTACATCGTATTCTGGTTTCTTTGGAAGGTCATAACCCTCTTTCATTCCTGTTTTTCCATCTTTTATACGAATAAGAAAATACCATCCTTTTTCTTGAACGTGAGCCATGTTGTTATAAGATTCATAGCCTCTATCAGCAATTACAATGGCTTTTGGCATATTTGATCTATCTATCATTTCTGCAAAAGCTTTATGTTCGTTGGCTATTCTATCTTTTTGGATAATAGCATCACTATAGATACAATGCTTAAGATCATACAGCGCATTCAAATGTAGTAAGTTGTATGGTTTTTGGCCATTTGAGCCAGGATAAAATGAGTCGGTATCTTCTGGGGCGGTAGCTATTTGAATTCTGGAACCATCAACCGCTAATAAATGAATCTCTTCTTTAAATGTACTGGTTATTTCATGAGAAAACTCGCGGAATACTTTCAGAAAAGCATTAGGACTGATCTTACAACGTTGTTGCGAAAACGCTGAAGCAGTAGGAACATCAGACGATGCATTAAAAAAATCTATCAATTCATTAGTCAGGCTTCCACTTTGCATTCCGATTATGCCTGTGATCAATTTCTCCATAGTAAGTTTCCTTTTGCGTGAAAAATCCTTTTCTGGATTGACGCAATACAATTTAGAGTTTTTCACTACTCTACGAATATTTGACATCAAAAGATTTTTTAGTTGTTTGGGTTTCATGTGCACCTCCTTGAAATCGAGAATTATGCTTACAATTTCAAGGGCCGCTTTCGCTACCTCTAAATAAAATCAGTAGCGAAAGCGGCCGCACTTTTTAGCTTTTATGTCAACATTTTTTCAGAAAAAAAAGACCCCTACATCATTTCTGATGTAGAGATCTTTATAGTGTCACCTTAACTTAATGACATTGGGCAAAAAGCCTCGCTGTCTAAAATAACATAATATCTGCTTAATCATCAACATCAAAGTGCTCGATGATATTTTTCTTAGCCTCCGGCTTGGAGTCACCGTGCTTAACCATCAGCATTGTAAAGAATGCCAGTGTTGAGAACACAAAGGCATAAGGGAACAACGTCCTGTAGGAAACGTGCTCTAAAAGGAATCCCGAAAGAATCGGTGTAAACACCTGTGCCGCCATGGAGAAGGTGTAGTAGGTTCCGGTGTACTTGCCGATGTCGCCGGCTTTGCTCATCTCAACAACCATGGGATAAGAGTTTACGTTGATGGCAGCCCAGCCTATACCGATGATTGCAAAAAAGACATTCATAAGAGGCGTGTAGCTTGTCAGGAAAGAAGCCACAAGATAAACACAGCTCATCATTACAACTCCCGCAAGTATCACCTTCTTACGTCCGATCTTACTGGAAATTGCGCCGATGGGAATGTAGCTTAGTACCGCTGCCACCGTGGCCACCATGAGGATCCCGGCGTAGCTTCCGTCGGTCTTGCCCCACACTTCGCCCACGTATCTGGTAAAGGCTGTGGTCACAGCATTGTATGCCATGAACCAGAAGGAAACTGATGCAAGCAGGAACGCAAGGCTCTTAAATACTTCCGGAGGAAGCTTTGTTCCCTTGCTTCTCCTGATGGCCTCAACCTCTTCGGAGTACTTCTCACCATAGGATGCCAGTCCGCCTTCAGCTTCTATCTGCTTCTTGATGTCCTTCTCTTTGATGGTAAGATTAAGGATCAAAATGGCAATAATAAGAAGAAGCACTATACTCATCATCAGCGGTATATAGTTGGTCTTTGAAGGATCGTCCGCACCTTTTAGAAGTACCATGGTCATCACAAGGGTGAATACGCCGCCCAGGGCTCCCATAAGGTTTATCACAGCATTTCCTGCACTTCTTAAAGGTGCCGGTGTAAGGTCAGGCATCAGCGAAACCGCAGGTGATCTGTATATTCCCATGGAAATAAGAAGAAGCAGAAGAACCGCAACAAAGAATACAAGGCTTCCGCTGGGCCTTGCCACAGTTATAAGGATCACAAAGAAAATTACCGCAAAGGCAGTTCCCACGGTGATGAAGGGCATTCTTTTGCCCATTTTGGTATCCGTCCTGTCGGAGATGGCTCCGAACAGCGGAAGAAGAAACAGCGCCAGCACGTTATCCAGCGCCATAATGACGCCTGTGGCAGTCTCCCCAAGTCCAAAGGAATACTTCAGTATCTTCGGAATCTCGTTGTCATAGAACTGCCAGAAGGCACAGATTGATAAAAATGCCAGGCCGATAAGAATAGTACGCTTATAGTTCAATTTCATGTCCCCAATACCCCTTTTTTCATACTTTCTTACTACTAGCTTATTTAAAAAAAGAGGATGTTGTCAAGCATCCTCTTTCATCTGTTGAAGAATATTTATTACTCCCTGAGACCAGTTTCCTTTTTCCTTGTTGATCTCGTGTTCAACAAACTCCTTGGTCTCATTGTTGATGAGAAGAACCATGTCATCATCAACGTTCAGAGTGTATTTGTATTTGCCTGCGATCATCTTATCGATGTTCTTCTGGGCACTCTCGCTTCTGTTATTCTTTTTCTCAGTACCTGTAACTATTCCGGTGACATTTACATGATATCGCTTCATGTAATTTCTGATGTAATCTATGGAATAGAACTTTGAAGAATACACCCAGATGTCATAGCCGTTATTGGAAAGATAATGGAAAAGAGCCGGTATCCCAAGCCTTATCCTCTCTTTAAAGAAATATCCGAAAGGAAAACCGGGCTTTGCTTCACTTGGCTCGTCATCGCTCTTGCAGAAAACAACTTCATCAAGATCAATGGTAACTCTCTTGTCGTTTGTAGCAGTCTCGATCATCTTTATGATGTCGTCTTCATGAGCCATGTTGACGATCTCAATGGGAACTCTCTTATATCCAAGTCTGTAAAAGGCAGCCCATCTGTGATGGCCGTTGATGATAAGATATCCGTCGGGATGCATTTTCTCAACGATAATAGGCTCAAACCTAACATCCGGATGCTCCCTGAGCTTGGTCTCATACTCAGAGACAATCCTGTAGCTTGGTCCCACTTCCGGCTTTGAAAACTCGTCGTCGGGATTGGGATGAAGCTTCATGATATTTGCAGATGCAAACAAAATCCTGTGCAGTGTTCCGCACTTAACCGGAAAAGCCAGGCCTTTGTACTTCTCAATCTCATTTACAAGATGAACTTCAAATCTCTCCCTCATGATATTCCTCCAAAGTAATCAGATATCTGATCCTACTATAGATTCTATCACAATAACCGCCTTATGCCTCAAGTTCTTTTCCCGTAAGGAGTCTGTAGGCCTCGAGGTACTTGTCGATGGTCTTGTCGATAACCTCCTGGGGAAGGTTGTAATCACAGTCAGGGTTTGCCTTAAGGTAGTTCCTTACAAACTGCTTGTCGAAGGAAGGCTGGTCATGTCCTGCCTCATATCCTTCCACAGGCCAGAAACGTGAGCTGTCGGGAGTGAGCATCTCATCTCCGATAACAACCTCTCCGTTCTCATCAAGACCGAACTCAAACTTGGTATCGGCAATGATGATGCCCTTTGTAAGAGCGTAGTCTGCGCACTTCTTGTAAAGAGCTATCGTATAGTCCCTGATCTTGGTGGCATACTCAAGGCCGTGTCCGGGGAAATCTCTCTCAAGAACTTCCACGCTTCTGTCAAAATCGATGTTCTCATCATGGTCACCGATCTCAGCCTTGGTGCTGGGTGTGTAGATGGGCTCAGGGATCTTGTCGCACTCCTTAAGTCCCTCAGGAAGCTTGATCCCGCATACGGTACCGTTCTCCTTGTAGCTCTTCCAGCCGGATCCTGTGATGTAACCGCGAACGATACACTCGATGGGAAGCATGATGAGCTTTCTGCAGAGCATACTGTTTCCCGTAAACTCAGGCCTTCTGAAATACTCGGGCATGTCAGCGGTATCTGTGCTGATCATGTGGTTCTTTACAACGTCCTTTGTAAAATCAAACCAGAATCTGGACATCTGTGTAAGAACTGTTCCCTTCTTTGAAACCTTGTTCTTAAGGATAACGTCAAAGGCAGATATCCTGTCGGTGGCAACCATGATAAGATTCTCACCGGTGTCGTAGATTTCTCGAACTTTTCCCTCTTTTACGGGTCTGTACTCCTGCATTGCAGCTCCTCCTAGTTTTTAAAAAATATTATGAAACATTACCTGTAACTAATATATGGAAGCAGGAGGACATCAATCGTCCTCTTCCTCCTCGGCAACAGTATTGTATACTGTACGCTTTCTGGCCATTTCATCATTTTCAAGGTACTCGTCATAGGTGGATCTCTTATCCACAAGTGTTCCGTCAGGAAGGATCTCCATGATCCTGTTGGCTGTAGTCTGCACAACCTGGTGGTCACGACAGGCGAAAAGCTCAACTCCGGGGAACTTGATCATTCCGTCGTTGAGAGCGGAAATTGATTCCATATCAAGGTGGTTGGTGGGCTCATCGAAGATAAGGCAGTTAGCTCCGCTGATCATCATCTTGGAAAGCAGGCACCTTACCTTCTCTCCTCCGGAAAGGACCTTAACCTTCTTGATTCCATCCTCACCGGCAAAGAGCATACGTCCAAGGAAGCCTCTTACATAGGTAGCATCCTTGATTGTTGAATAGCCGGTAAGCCACTCGGTAATGTTGTAGTCGTTGTCAAACTCCTTGGTGTTATCCTTGGGGAAGTAAGCCTGGGAAGTGGTAACGCCCCACTTGTAGGTTCCCTCATCAGGCTCCATCTCTCCGATAAGGATCTGGAAAAGAGTTGTCTTTGCAAGCTCATTGCCGCCAACAAAGGCGATCTTGTCATCATGCTGAACAACAAATGAAATATTATCAAGAACCTTCTCTCCGTTTATGGTCTTGGAGATGCCGTCAACAGTAAGTACTTCATTACCGATCTCACGGTCAGGTCTGAAATCAATGTAAGGATATTTTCTGCTGGAGGGCTTGATGGTATCAAGCTCGATCTTCTCCAGGGCTCTCTTTCTTGAAGTAGCCTGCTTGGACTTACTTGCATTGGCAGAGAAGCGGGCGATGAATTCCTTCAGCTCCTTGATCTGCTCTTCCTTCTTCTTGTTGGCTTCCTTCATCTGACGGATCATCAGCTGGGAAGACTCATACCAGAAGTCATAGTTACCGGCATAGAGCTGGATCTTGCCGTAATCAATATCGGCAATGTATGTACATACCTTATTAAGGAAGTATCTGTCGTGGGATACTACAATAACGATATTCTCATAATTGATAAGGAACTCTTCAAGCCATGCAATAGCATCAAGGTCCAGGTGGTTGGTAGGCTCATCGAGAAGCAGTATATCGGGATTTCCGAAAAGTGCTCTCGCAAGGAGAACCTTAACCTTCTGATTACCGTCAAGCTCCTTCATAAGCTTGTAGTGGTTCTCTGTCTCAATACCAAGTCCGTTAAGAAGGCTCTCGGCATCTGACTCAGCTTCCCATCCGTTCATCTCGGCAAACTCAGCTTCAAGTTCGCTGGCTCTTATTCCGTCCTCGTCAGAGAAATCCTCTTTGGCATAGATCGCATCCTTCTCCTTCATTACCTCAAGGAGACGGGGATTTCCACCCATAACGGTATCAAGAACCACGTTCTCATCATATTTGAAGTGATCCTGCTCCAGGAATGAGAGACGCTCGCCGGGAGTGATGGCGATATCACCGTTGGTGGTCTCGATCTGCCCTGAAAGGATCTTAAGGAAGGTTGACTTACCGGCACCGTTTGCTCCGATGATTCCGTAGCAGTTACCCTCCGTGAATTTGATGTTTACATCCTCAAAAAGAGCCTTTTTTCCGACTCTAAGTGTTACATTATTTGCACTGATCATTAAATAAAACCTCTTATATACTTAAACTTCCATTTTGCAACAGTGGTATTATAGGCTAAAGCGCCGGGAAAGTCAAAGAAAACGGCGGGATATTCCCCGCCGTAAAAGTTATTGGTGTCAAATACTTATGTGATTGTATACTTCTGCACAAATTCGTCCATGGGCAAAGGCTTTGAATAATAGTATCCCTGCAGATAATCGCAGCCTGCTTCCTTAAGGAGCTTTACCATGTCTGCAGTCTCAACACCCTCAGCAGTGATTCCGAATTTCATGTGTTTAAAGGTCTGTATCATGTTGGGGATTATCTCATCGGGTTCACTGCAATAGTCCCTTACTATGCTCATATCAAATTTTACATTGATAAAAGAACACTTTTTTAACCTGGTAAGATTGGAATAACCGGTGCCGTAGTCATCAAGTACAAACATGAATCCACGGCTCTGCATCGCCTGCATCTGCCTTCGAAGGAAAACATCGTCGATCATAGCTTCCTCAGTGATTTCCAGATGGATACACTCCGGGTTGATACCGTACTTCTGAATGATCGATTCATACCGCTTTGCCAGATCGGTTTTCATGAACTGCATTGGTGACAGATTGACATTTATCCAGGAAATTCCCAGCTTTGACATGTCATTCTTGCTGATGAATTCGCAGGTCTTTTCAAAAACCTGCTCACCAAGCTGATTTATCCTGCCGTTTCCTTCCGCAATGGGAATGAAAACTCCGGGAGGGATCAGTTCTCCCTTTAAGTCCCTTATCCTGCAAAGAGCCTCTGCACCCACAGCTTTTCCGGTATTTGCATCAACCAGCACCTGAAGGAACACTTCCACCTTATCCTCGTCCACGGCTGCCTCGAGAGCTCTTTTCACCGATACTTCATATTCATTATTCTCAATCTGCTTTCCAGAAATGGCAACAGGGACTTTACTGTCCTGCCTGTCTGCCTTTTCAAAATTACTGATCAGAATGTTAAAGAATCCATCCAGAGAACTGATCTCTCCGACAAGATCAACAGTCAGATAGCAGGTATCAAGATAAAGTTCTATGTCCTCATCCTTCCAGGGCTGCTCGAACCTTGAGTTTATCTTTTCAATGCACTTTTCGAAATTCAGATCCGAAGGCCCCATTATGATGAATCGTCCACGCCTGTAATAGAACACATTGCAGTCCGCAAAGCTTTCGGTAAGATATCTGGAGATCAGGGTGACTCCGGCATCCATCTGCTTGCCGCCGTAGATATCCCTCATCTCGTAGTAATTGTGTATCACCACACCCAAGAGTCTGTGGGCAAGCTTTCCGTTTCTCTCTTCCAGATAATCCTTTAAAGCATTCGTATTAAACACCGCTCCTTTGAGGTCAAGATAAAACTCAGGATTTTCAAAGGTGAGATATGCAGTGATTATTGACATGAGACAGAAGCTGTCCATGAGAAGCAGCATGGGGAAAGCTCTTCTCGTAATTATGCCTGCCAGCATAAGAGCATTGAAAAGAAGCATGCTGTACCAGTAACGCTTTTTGTTGACGTTTTTTCTGTGGGTCAGCATTACGATAAAGGATATAGCCAGATAGAAATAGGTTATGAAGTAGATAATGTCGTACATTGGCCCGGCATGGTAACCGCCCGCTTCAATGGAATAGATAATGCCGGTCCAGGGGCTTATGCATACGAGGATAATGCCTATATCGACGGGCAGTGCCAGAAGAAGTGCCCGCAGCATACCGGAAAAGGGGTCCATCTTAAAGACATTTGCAGTAAATACAAAGGCAAGATAAGCTCTGGCATAGAACAGTATAAAGTAAATGGAATTCAGAAGATAAAGGACAGACACCGCCATGGTTTCATACTCGTTGTCAGCCCAGCTTGAAACTATGTCAAAGAAAATAACCGCACTCTGAATGATCAGTAAGTCGACAAAGATGCGGTTCACTCTGATTGATAGCCTTGGCAGCGAAAAGTAGATGACAAGTATAAGGCTTAATATGAAGGTACTTTGAACGGCAAAACTGTAATCCCACATAGCACATCCTCAAATCTTCATCTGCGTATATGCTAATTGTATAAAAATACCTTACCCAATACAATCGGGTAAGGTATTAAGATTTTATAAAGTATTTATCGCTTTTTTGATAGCTTCCAGAAACTCATCATATTCCTCAAAAGCGGGAAGGTCGGGGAAATCTGCCTTGATCTTGTCCGTGGTACGGAAAAGAAATCCTGCCTTGGAAGCCTGTATCATTGCAAGGTCGTTGTAGCTGTCTCCTGCTGACACAGTCTCATATCCGATGGACTGAAGTGCCTTGACCGTAGTGAGTTTGGAGTCCTTGATCCTCATCTTAAAGCCTGTAATGGTACCGTCCTGCGCCACCTCAAGGCTGTTGCAGAAGATTGTGGGCCATCCCAGCTTTTCCATAAGAGGTGTTGCAAACTGGGTGAAGGTGTCGCTTATGATGATCACCTGTGTCAGGCTCCTTAATTCATCCAGAAACTCTTTTGCCCCGGGAAGGGGATCTATCTTTGCTATTGTCTCCTGAATCTCCTTAAGACCAAGGCCGTGCTCCTTAAGGATTCCAAGTCTCCAGTTCATCAGCTTGTTGTAATCGGGTTCGTCCCTTGTGGTCCTTCTAAGTTCCGGAATTCCACTGGCCTCCGAAAAGGCGATCCATATCTCCGGTACCAGTACTCCCTCAAGATCCAGGCAAACAATATTCATACTTTACTCCTCCATAGCTTTAAGAATGAACTCCGCAAGACCGTCATGGTCATTGTCCAGAGTCGTTATCACGTCAGCGCTACTCTTTACTATATCAGTTCCGTTGATCATTGCAATACCCGTTCCGGCTGCTTCGATCATGGAAATGTCATTCTGCTCGTCTCCTGCTGCATAAGTATTCACGATATCCACCCCAAGGATCTTAGCAAGACGCCTTACCGCATTGCCCTTTCCGGCCTCCGATGGGAATATCTCCATGTAATATGGATTGGAGTACAAAAGAGTGATCGTGTCCCCGACAAGTTCCTGCAAAGCCTCTCTGAACCTCTCCTGCTTGTCATGGTCATGGAGCTCTATGGCGATCATCTTGGAAGGGGGCTCCTTCAGGTATTCAAGCACATTATCCGTAACAATAAGCGGAGTCTTGATGACCCTTCTGTAATAGTCCATGCACTCCCCGTTAAAGGGTGTGACTATGTGGTCTTCATTGTAAGTATGACAGTGAATATCATACTCTTTTGCAAGGTCGATGATCTTTGGGACCATCTCAAGAGGTACTCCCGTCCTGTAGATGTACCTGTCCTCATCCACACTGTATATCTCGGTCCCGTTGGAACCGCATAAAAAACTCCCCTTAAAATCCAGTGCAAGCCCGTTGTACACTGCCTTGGCACTATCGATCTGCCTTCCGGTGTTGATGCAGAAATAATTTCCCGCATCGGTAAATTTCCTTAAGGCATCCATAGTCCTGTCGGTGATCTGCTTACTACTGTTAAGGAGAGTCCCGTCTAAATCAAAAAAGAATATTTTTTTGGCCATCTTATCCTTCTACGATGAGGTATCTGCCATCGCCTATATCAAAGACTTCATTGGCTTCAAGCACATTTCCGTCCTCAGTATCGACACCGGTCTCCTCAAAGTATTCCTCTACCTCCTCAGGTCCGTCTACCACAACTGCCATGCAGTCTTCAAGAAAAGCTTCTGCTTCCTCCATGTTCTCAGCTACAGCCTCAGGGAACAGCTGCTCCTGGTTTTCCAAAAAACATCTCAGAACTGCTTCATCATATTCGTGCATAACAACCTCCATATTATTACAAAAGATCATGATCTCTCATCTCTTTATAGAGTCTGGCAACAGGAAGTCCCATAACATTGTAATAATCGCCGTTGATCCCGCTGATGTATATTGCGAATTGTCCCTGGATCCCATAGGCTCCGGCCTTGTCATCCGGCTCACCGGTACTGACATACGCCGTGATCTCGTCTTCGGTCATGGGTGCTACATGTACATCGGTGCGCTCACTGAAGGTAAAGCTCTTATCCTCACCGCCAATGCGGTAAAAAACGGTAACTCCGGTGAATACGCTGTGGGTCTGTCCCTGCAGCATACGGACCATATCCGCCGCCTGAGCCCTGTCTGCGGGCTTACCTAAAACTCTATGATTATATGATACAACGGTGTCTGAACCGATTACAACAAGTCCGTCCCCGCTATCCGTTAAATTTTTGTAAAATATTTCGGAAGCCTTCTGATAGGAAAGCTCCTCCACAATCTCGGCGGGAAGCTGTTTTACAGTGACTTCCTCCCCCACCGCAGGTATCACCTCATACTCAGGAACCACCTTGGAAAAGAGTTCTCTTCTTCTTGGTGATCCCGAAGCAAGAATATATCTCATAGTTCCTCCACCGGCCCCATAAGAGACCGGATTTCATCATATTTTCGGATTGGTCTCGGGGATGAATACTCTGCTGTCAGCTCCGCGCTTTTTGGAAGCCACCCTTGCTTCGTCTCCGAATACCTTCTGGGAATTGATCTTCTCTGCATCACTTCCCGGTGTCTGCATCTTAACATAGATGCCCTTCTCATTCATCACATGGGCCTTCTCGGTATCCCTAAGTTCTGTCTCAAGAATGTGCCACATCTTCTTTCGAAGCTTATCATCCTCCACAGGGAAAAGAATCTCCACCCTTCGCTCAAGGTTTCTGGGCATCCAGTCGGCACTGGAGCAGTAGAACTCAGGGCTTCCGCCGTTTTCAAAGTAGAACATCCTGCTGTGCTCAAGGAAGTTGCCAACGATTGACCTTACGGTGATGTTCTCGCTTACACCCGGAACGCCGGCTCTTAAGCAGCATATACCACGGACAATAAGATCAACCTTTACTCCTGCTGAGCTTGCTCTGTAAAGGGCTGCTATGACCTCCTTGTGGCAGATGGCATTCATCTTGGCCACGATCCTTGCAGGTTCTCCCGCAAGAGCATGCTGCTCCTCTCTCTTAATAAGGTCAAGGATCCTGTCCTTAAGCCACAGAGGTGCCAGGGAAAGCTTGTTCCAGCCAAGGGGCTCGGAATATCCGGAGAGCATGTTGAACACAGCCGTTGCATCTTCACCAAAGGCAGGAGCACAGGTGAACAGTCCCACATCGGTGTACTGCTTGGCTGTGGAATCATTGTAGTTACCGGTTCCAAGATGAACGTATCTCTTGATGCCGTCCTCTTCTCTTCTTACAACCAGAGTGATCTTGCAGTGGGTCTTAAGTCCCACAAGACCGTATATAACGTGGCAGCCTGCTTTCTCAAGCATCTTGGCCCAAACGATATTGTTCTCCTCATCAAACCTGGCCTTAAGCTCAACCAGAACCGTAACCTGCTTGCCGTTGTCTGCTGCCTTGGCAAGAGCTGCGATAATGGGGGAATTACCGCTTACTCTGTAAAGAGTCTGCTTAATGGCCAGTACATCGGAATCTACAGCAGCCTGCTCAACGAACCTTACCACATTTTCAAAGGTCTGGTAGGGATGATGCATCAGAATATCCCCGCGTCTTATGACCTCAAAGATATTGTCACTGCCCTCAAACTCGGGTACGGGCTGAGGATCGATGTAGCTGTGCTCCTTGAGATGATCAAAGCCATCAAGCTTATACATCTTCATAAGATATGTAAGATCCAGGGGACCTTCGATGTTATAGATCTCGTTGGCTTCAACACCCAGCTCTTTTGCAATGAGCTTAAGGAGCTTCTTGTCTATTCCTGCGGGAACCTCAAGCCTTATGGCCTGGCCCCACTGGCGGCGCTTGATCTGCTTCTCGATCTCCTTAAGAAGATCCTCCGCCTCGTCCTCATCTATGGAAAGGTCGGCATTTCTGCCCACCCTGTAGGCTGCACTGGTTATGATGTCGTAGTTAAGATAGAGCTTTTTGATGTTCCTCTCGATGACCTTTTCAAGGAGCATCACCTTGCGGACATCGCCCTTTCCGGGGATCTCAAGGATCCTTGGAAGAACGTCCGGAACCTGGACCGTTGCGAAATCCACATCATCTTTTCCCTCTTTCTTTTTCAAAAGAGATCCGATATTGAGGGTCTTATTCCTGATAAGCGGGAAAGGCCTTGAAGAGTCTACCGCCATGGGAGTAAGAACAGGGTAGACATACTCGTCGAAGTACCTGTCAACATAATTCTTTTCCTTGTCGGTAAGATCCTCGTCACTGCAGATAAGAAGGCCGTTCTCCTTAAGAAGAGGGATGAGCTTTTCATTGTAGATCCTGTACTGGGTATCCACGAAGTCGTGAACCGTGCCAAGAACGGCTTCAAGCTGCTCCGTGGCTGTCATGCCGGCGATGTCAAGCTTCTTGTAGCCTGCATTTATCATATCTATAAGGGATGCAACCCTTACCATAAAGAACTCATCCAGATTGCTGGCGGAGATACTGAGGAACTTAAGCCTCTCAAACAGAGGGTTGGTCTCATCCTCTGCCTCGGACAGTACTCTCTCATTGAACTGAAGCCAGCTCAGCTCTCTGTTTATATAAAGCTCGGGATTTTCAAAATCCATTGTTTTCTTATCTTTAGCCATATGTCACCTCACCTTATTCTCACAGTAATCTCTTTTGCCTGATCACGGGAGTGATGCCGTAGACCTCTTCAAAGAAGGCCGCTCTGTTGGTAAACAGTCCCTTCTCAAGAGTGATGTCGTCTCTGGTGTCGATGTTGATCACCAGCTGTCTGTCCTTAACCGAGACCTTAACATCCTTGAATTTCTGCTTGTGGGTCCTGTCAAGGGCATTTGCCACCCTTAAGATGGCGGTGAGCTTTGCAACCTTGAGGTACTCCTCGTAGGAAAGTCCTTTGATGTAGGAGCTGCCGCTGGAATAATAATCAAACCCCTCGTGGTTGTACCTTACAACATTGGCCACGATCTCCCTCTCCTTGTGGGAAAGTCCTATGATCTCGGTGGACATGATGATGTTGTAGGAACAGTCGCCAAGATTCACCATACTGATATATTTGCCGCAGTCGTGGAGCATTGTGGCCACCTGCAAAAGAAGTCTGTCCCTCTTTGAGAGGCCGCTTATCTTCTTTGTGTTGTCAAAGATGGCAAGGGCGATATGCTGCAGGGTTTCCCGCCTTGACTTACTGCCCATGTATCTCTTGGAAATGTTCTGGGCACAGGAAATTATATCGTGCTCAAAACTGTGGGGCGACTTTATAAAGTTCTTTTTCTCTGCGTACTCATAGGCTATGCCATCGCACAGGGTAACGCCCGGAGCCCAGAGGTTCTCCGCCTTTGTTATACCAAGGATACAGTTGATGAGAATTCCCGAAACATAAAGAAGCGGAATGTTCTCCTCCGGGATATTGAACCTCTTTGCCACATCCGCATTATTGATGCCGGAGGCCTTATCCATAAATCCGGAGAATTCCTGTCTTGTGGCGATACCAACGTGGTCCGTTCCTGCGGTAATACGCCCAAGAACCGGTGAAACGTAGTCATCTATTATGATAAGATTCTCCACTGTCCTGTCCTTTAAATACATCTTGGCAAAAACAGACAGCTGGGAATTAACAAGCTCTGTTACAAGCTCCAGGTATCTTGCTCTTGTCGCCTGAACCGTCTGCATAATGGTGTGAAGACGAAGTACACCCATTTTAAGGTTCTGGGTAGCGATAAGGGCATCCTTCTCGAAAAGCGAAATCTGTATGCTTCCGCCGCCAATGTCGATGATGGCGGTAGGTCTTTTGATGATCTCCTGGAACATCTCGTGCTTAAGAGCTATTGACTTGTAGTCCAAAAATCTCTGCTCGGAATTGCTAAGGACATCGATATGAAGACCTGTCCTCTGGTGGATCAGCTCCTTAAGGATCACTATATCCCTGGTCTCTCTGATGGCACTGGTGCCGTAGGCCTTGTAGCGCCTTGCCCCGTATCCGTTCATGATGGACTTGAACTCGCCGAGGATCCTTATCATCTCATCCACCCGGCTTCCCGAGATCCTGCCTGTGGCATAGGTCTCGCTGCCAAGGTCGATACGATGCCTTACGTGATCCAGCTCCCTTACTCCGTTTTTGGCTGAGAGTTCAAATATCTTAAGAGCTATCTCATATGAGCCCACATCAATTGCCGCAAATACTTCTCCGGTCATAAGAAAAAACCCCCGTTCCTTCTTAATAATTGCCAAGTATCTTCATCATCCTGGCTTCTTCCCTAAGGCCTCTTAAGGCGTTCTTAACTGCACTGTCCTCAAGATTGCCCTCGAAGTCGATAAAAAACCTGTATTCCCAGTTCCTGTCCTCGATAGGTCTTGACTCTATCTTGGTCATATTAAGGTTGTTGTAGATAAAGTGGGACATCAGATGGTAAAGAGCTCCCGCTTCATGGGCAATCTCCAGGCAAAGTGATATCTTTTTTGCCCCCTTTAAATAGACCTTCCGGTTGGTTACGATAATAAATCTTGTTGAATTGGAATCCGCCTGATTGACCCCGTCCACAATGATATCAAGGCCGTAGATCTGCGCTGCAAGCCTGCTGGCAATGGCTGCCTGGGTCCTGTCTCCGTCCTCTGCCACCTTCCTTGCGGCAAAGGCGTTGTTCTTCATGCTGATCTGCCTTATGTCGCTGTGCTCTGTGAGGAACCTTGATGACTGCATCAGTGACTGGGGATGTGAAAAGACTGTGGTTATATCCTCGAGCTTTGCCCCGGGAAGTCCCATGAGGCAATGCCTTATTTCTATTATCTGCTCTCCCACGATGTAGCTCTCGTACTCCGTAAGAAGATCGTACACCTCGCTGACGATGCCGGCGGTGGAATTCTCTATGGGAAGGATGGCGTAGTCAGCGCTGCCGTCCTCAAGGGCATCGAAGGCATCCTTGAAGGTATCCACATGAAAGCTGCTCACATCCTTGCCGAAATATTTCTTCATGGCCATCTCGGAATAGGCCCCTTCCGCTCCCTGGTAGCAGACTCTGGACTTGTCGATATCAAGACTCTCTATGGGAATAAAGGGAAGGCGAAGGAAGGCTCCCTGCTCCGCAAGCTTCTGATACTGCAGCTTCCTGCTCATGGACATGATGTGGGAAAAGAGCTCCTCTACTCCCACCTTGTTGAACTCGTTGTGAGCAAGGGCTTTTACGGCGTTAAGCTTTTGAATCTCCCGCTCCTTATCAAGAACTTTTTTGCCGGTGGAGATCTTATAATCAGCCACCTGTGACGATATTTCCATTCTCTTCTCGTAGAGCTCAACTATTTCTTTATCGATGGCGTCAAGCTCCCCTCGAAGCTGCGAAAGATCCTTCATTTTATGTCCTCTCGTTCCTTAGATTATAACTAAAAGTTTAGCCCAATTATTGCTTGATAGCAAGCAAAGACACGCATATAATGGTTAATGGAGGAAAAAAGATGAACCGAAGATTTATTCTGATTTTTTCTATTTTTATCCTGCTTCTGGCAGGTGGTCTTACCTATTACGCCATCGCAAGACAGATCCCCATGGATGAGTTAAACCGGGGCAACACTCCCGGCAATCTGCAGAACAGCGGTCTGTTTTTGGAAATGGACGGTAAAGTTTTCTTCTCCAATGCCAATGATTACAATTGTCTCTATTCCATGAACGTAGACGAGACAAATCCCAAGCGTCTCACCACGATGGGTGCCAAATACATAAACGGTGCAGACGGATATCTTTATTTCTACATGGATTCCACCAGCAAATCGGATAAAGTCACAGGCCTTGGCGCCGCATCCAATCAGTACGGTATTTACAGATGCAAGACCAACGGCGAGAAGCTCACAAGCCTTCACAGAGACTTCTGCGGCGAGGTTCAGCTGTGCGGCAAGTACCTCTATTATCAGGTCAAGACCGACGGAGGAAGCCTTTACAAGATCCGCTGCGACAAGAAGGATCTGACCAAGGTCGCGGATGAGATGATATCTCCCGTATGCTACAGCAACGGCATCATCTACTACACCGGTGTTACAAACGATCACGATATTCACACATTGTTTACCTCCAACGACGGAGGCGCCTCGGTTCTTTCAGGTTATTACTTCTTCCCTGAGGAACAGGACGGATATCTTTATTATCTCAACGGTGAAGCCAATTACAGTATATGGCGCACCAACCTGACAACGGGCTCTCAGGAACAGGTCACCACAGACAGAGCGGATTGCTTCTGCGTTGACAGACAGCATATCTACTACGCCTTTTCCGATGCCAATGCCCCCGGACTTAGAAGGTGCAGCCTTGATGGTTCCGACACGATCACTCTCTATAACGGAATAGTCAACAGTATCAACCTGACTTCCCGTTATGTTTACTTTAAAGTATACGGAAACGAC
The DNA here is from genome assembly GCF_000526935.1 of Butyrivibrio sp. FCS014. GTDB lineage: Bacteria > Bacillota > Clostridia > Lachnospirales > Lachnospiraceae > Butyrivibrio. Next base: position 398,239 of record NZ_JAHA01000019.1, read on the forward strand.
AATCAGCTTTATCACATGCCCCTGGATCTATCCGCGGCGGCAGGACCGTTTTACGTAATATCCAAGTAACTTGAGAGAAGAATAAAAGAATGGGAGACGGTATGGAAAAATTAAGGCACATGATGAATCCTCTGGACTTTTCCGTAGAGGAGCTGGAATCACTTTTTGACCTGGCAGGTGAGATTGAAAGGGACATGGAGGGATATTCCCACAAATGCGACGGCAAGATCCTTGCAACCTGCTTCTACGAGCCAAGTACCAGAACAAGGCTCAGTTTCGAAACCGCAATGCTTAGACTTGGCGGTAAATGTATGGGATTTGCGGACGCAAGCAACTCTTCCGCAGCCAAGGGAGAAAGCGTGGCGGATACCATAAGAGTCATCTCCTGCTTCGCTGATATCTGCGCCATGAGGCATCCCAAGGAAGGCGCTCCCATGGTGGCAGCAAGCAAGTCTTCCATTCCCGTTATAAATGCCGGAGACGGCGGCCATCAGCATCCTACCCAGACACTCACAGATCTTTTGACCATAAGATCTTTGTACGGCAAACTCAGTAACTTCACCATCGGTCTTTGCGGCGACCTTAAATTCGGCAGGACCGTCCACTCTCTCATTAACGCCCTTAGCAGATATGAGGGAATCCGTTTCATCTTTATATCTCCCAAGGAACTTCGCGTTCCCGACTACATAACCGAGATGCTTCGTCAAAAGGGCATTCCCTATGAAGAGGTGATCAAGCTCGAAGATATCATGCCTCAGCTGGATTTCCTGTACATGACAAGAGTACAAAAGGAACGTTTCTTCAACGAGGAAGACTACATCAGACTTCGCAATTTCTACATCCTGGACAAGGAGAAAATGGCTCTGGCAAAAGAGAATATGTTTATACTCCACCCGCTTCCAAGAGTCAACGAAATCTCCGTGGAACTGGACGATGACCCGAGAGCCGCATACTTCAAGCAGGTTCAATACGGACTGTACGTGAGAATGGCTCTGATACTGACACTTTTGAATATCAAATAAAGGAAGGCATATTATGTTAAATATCGGAAAAATAGAAGAAGGATTCGTTCTTGATCATATAAAGGCGGGCAAGAGCATGCAGATCTACAGGCACCTTGGCCTTGATAACATGGATTCCACAGTGGCCATCATCAAGAATGCCAAGAGTAAGGCCATGGGCAAAAAAGACATCTTAAAAGTCGAGTGCGACATCAACTCCCTTGACCTTGATGTTCTGGCTTTCATTGATCACAACATCACCGTCAACGTAATAAAGGACGGGGAGATAATTGAAAAGAGATCTCTGGTGCTTCCAAAGGAGATCACCGGCGTCATCAAGTGCCACAACCCCAGATGCATCTCCTCCATCGAACAGGAGCTTCCCCAGATCTTCTATCTGGCAGATGAGGAAAAAGAGATCTACCGCTGCCGCTACTGCGACGAGAAGTATTCTGAGAGCGATATAATGTGACGCCATTTGGCGGCAAGACCGGTCAATTGTCTTGTTGGCGGCGCAAAAGCATAAGCATAAAGTTGAGGCAGGGACTGCGGTCCCTGCCTCTTTTGAGTTTACTTTTTACTTAATATAGCCGTTCTGTCTGTTGTGGATATCGTCGCGGTTCTTCTCCCGGCGCTTCTCTTCTCCACGGAGCATCTCCTGCATAAAAGGATTGTCGTTGGAGCCCGATACGGAAAGCGGGCGGGTCTCGTTATTGATGTAGATATCTTTTGTTGATTTTCCAAACATAGTAACACCTCCCCAGGCATTATATTGTATATATATTATAACATAAATGAGATAGAGAGCGCCATGCTCCCCAGGCTCGCGGTTTTGAGTCATGATCCCCGCTACATGGCTATTAAATACGGATTGCTCCGCTTACGCTCTCGCAATCCTAAACTCCATTCGCAATCCGCGCTGCCGCGCTACTTGCTCACGGAGTACGAAGTGCTATACATCATACTAAAACGGATTGCTCCGCTTACGCTCTCGCAATCCTCAAAACCATTCGCAATTCGCACTACCGTGCTACTTGCTCACGGTTTTGAGTCGTAAAAGTTAAAAAAAGCACAGCTCCCTTGCAAGCAAGAGCTGTGCTTTTTTAACCTTTACTCGTTTTAGTATCCGAACTCCTGAGCCCAGTACCAACTGCCGTCACCGGTCTGACATACTGCGATGCCTACTGTCTTGTAACCGGCATCCATAATGTTGGCTGCGTGGGTAGGTGAATTCATCCAAGCTGTATAAACACTGTCAGCTGACTGATACAGCTTAGCCAGGTTCTCACCGTACTGAACGTTACTGTCTACTGTCCAGAATGCAGATCCGTTAGGTCTTGTGTGTGAGAAGACTGTTACAATCTCATTCGCACGAACCTGTGCTGCGCTGGTAAGAGCATCGCTCCATGTAAGCGTTGCAAGTCCTCTTGCAGCTCTCTGCTGATTCATGAGGTTAAATACAGCAGTGCAGGCGTCAACAGCAGCCTGTGAAGATGCTGCAGTTCCGGCAAGTGCAATGGCCTCATCATCAATCCAGATCTCGCCGGCGCCTTCGTCCAAACCTCTGACAGCAGCCTGATCGTCGATTGCAGAATTAGATGCTGCTCCGCAAGCGATCAAAGTGAAGGTCAGAACCCCCGTAAGTACTACCGCTAAAATTCTTTTTACATTCCTCATAATACACACTCCTAAATACTTTTAAACGACAGTTACAAACTATGTACCCGTTTTCTTATATTCATAGTAACTTATGTATTTTCACTATTCAACACAACAAGGGCAAAAATTTCTAAAAAAAAAATATTAATTTCACGGAAAAATAATTAGCGTTGAAACTTTATTTTAGAATTATCCCGTCTAACCTTGTTTCATCCAAAAAGCAATCATTTAGGTTATAATTAAGTAACGGAGAAAGCCAATGACCAAGCAGGATCTTAAGAAATACGACAAGTTCATATTCCATATAGATGTCAATTCAGCCTTTTTGTCCTGGTCCGCCCTTAAAAAGCTAAAAGAGGAGCCGGGGAGCATTGACCTAAGGACCGTACCTTCCGCTGTTGGCGGCGACGTTCAAAGACGCCACGGCATCATCACCGCCAAGTCCATCCCTGCCAAAAAATACGGTGTCACCACCGGAGAGCCTGTGGTAAAGGCCCTTCAGAAGTGCCCGAACCTCATTCTTGTGCAGGGAGATTTTGCCACCTACAGAGAATACTCTCATCAGTTCATAGAGCTTCTTGAGCGCTACTCTCCTTCTGTTGAGCAGGTTTCCATCGATGAGGCCTACCTTGATGTTTCGGGATGCAAAAAAATCTACGGCTACCTTGAAACACCTGATGAGCCGTTTCCTATCTGTCTTGCCAAAAAGATCAAGGACGAGATAAGAGATACTCTTGGCTTTACTGTAAATGTAGGGATCTCGGACAATAAGCTTCTTGCCAAGATGGCCAGTGACTTTACCAAACCGGACAGGATACACACTCTTTTCCCTGAGGAAGTTCCAAAGAAAATGTGGCCGCTGCCTATCGGCGATCTATATGGGTGCGGCAAATCCACGGCTTCAAGGCTCTGCGATATCGGTATCCGGACCATCGGGGATGCGGCCAATGCCGATCCCGAGATGCTCTGCTCCATCCTGGGCGAGAGGAGCGGTGCCTATATCTATGCGGCCTCCAACGGCATAGGAAGCAAGGAAGTCTCCATAAGCTACGAGGATGCCAAGAGCTATTCCAATGAGACCACCCTTACCTCTGACATAACAGCAGACAGCTACGACAAGGAGATCATTCCTGTGCTTAAGAGCCTTGCTGCCAGCGTTTCCAGAAGGCTTAAAAGAGACGGTGTTTTTGGCCGGACTGTGACCGTATCAGTAAAGACAGGAAATTTCAAAAGACATTCCGCACAGATGCAGCTGGAAAGCTCGATCGACGATGAAGTAAGGATCTGCAAACATGCAAAGGAACTCTCCGACAAACTGCTTCTTGGTGACAGCGGACTCTTTTCCCGGGGAGAGGTGGTAAGGCTTGTGGGAGTCGGGGTTTCAAGGCTTGATGACGGCTCCTATCAGCAGATCAACCTCTTTGACGATGCCCTTATCCCCGGCCCGGAGAAGCCCGGCGCTGCAAAAGCAGGCTCTTTTGACCAGCCTGCTGCAGATACGGAGAAACAGCGAAAACTCGATGAGATGACCGCCAAACTGACCGCAGAATTCGGAAAAGACATTATTAAAAAAGGAAGCTCCCTGTGATCTGTGAGCTTCCTTTACGGTTTACATCTGTATAAATCCAAGTACGTTCAGTATTGCGCTGACAAAGATTATCATAATGAAGATCGGGCAGATAACGCGGATCATGGTGCCGAAAATGCGGCTCCTTCCGAAGGGATGTCCGTCCTGCTCTACTTCCTCCTTGAGTCTTTCAATTCCCATGAACCTTGAGATAAGAATGCAGGTTGCAAGGGCTGCAATAGGCATCATCACTGAGTTTGTAAGGAAGTCAAAGAAATCAAGAAATCCCATTCCGAAAATCGTAACCCCTGCAAGCGGGCCGTTGCCCAGGGAAGAAAGGCTTCCTAAAACGATCATAACAAAGGCCATAAAGAGGGTCGCGTTTCTCCTGCTCCAGCCGAACTCGTCCGCAAAGGTGGACACAGCGCTCTCTGTAAGTGCAATGGCGCTGGTAACTGCCGCAAAAAGAACCAGGGCAAAGAACAATACGCCTATGACCCTGCCAAATCCCATCTGTGCAAATATCTTCGGCATTGTGATGAACATCAGTGAGGGACCTGCCTTGAGCATTCCGGGATCTCCGTCGGAAAAAGCAAATACCGCAGGGATGATCATAAGGCTGGCAAGGATGGCAATCGCGGTGTCAAAGATTTCAACCTGAACCGTGGAGCTGTCGATGCTCACTTCCTTCTTCATATAAGAGCCGAAGGTGATGAGAATTCCCATGGCGATGGACAGGGAATAGAACATCTGCCCCATTGCCGTAACCACCGTCATTATCGAAAAGTCTTTTATATTAGGGATGAAAAGATACGCAACTCCCTTAAGGGCGCCGGGCCTTGTTACCGAGTAAATGCAGATTATGATGGCCAGCACAACCAGCACAGGCATCATCATCTTGGACACTCTCTCGATACCGTTTTCAACTCCCATGAATATTACTCCCAAAGTCAGTGCTGCAAATACAATGAACCACAGCTCTGCTCCGGTTCCGTCGGATATAAAGCTTACAAAAAAGCTGTCGGATGCTATCTCATTTATATCTCCCACCAGGTACTCAAAAAGGTACTTGGTCACCCATCCGCCTATTACCGAATAATAAGGAACGATAAGTATGGGAATTATGGCATTTATCCAGCCTCCTGCAGTCATTAGCTTATTCTTTTTACCAAGTTCGTTAAAGGCGCCCACCGGGCTCTTCTGCGTAGCCCTTCCCACTGCCGTCTCGGCGATGATCATGGTGTAGCCGAAGGTCAACGCAAGAATTATATATACCAAAAGGAAGATCCCGCCGCCGTATTTGGCGCAAAGATACGGGAATCTCCATATATTTCCAAGTCCTACCGATGCTCCGGCAGCTGAAAGCACAAAGCCTATCTTGCCGGAGAAGTTTCCTCTTTTTTTCTGATCCAATTTAATATTCCTCCAAAATCAACATCAGCGGATATTATATCACAATTCAGGCCAAAAAAGAGAACCTTCTCGTCAAAGAAAAGGTTCTCTTTCATTAGGGCTTATATAATATTTATTTAATTGTTTTACTTTGAAACTACCGCAAAGTCGATGATCTCACAGTCATCGTACTCACCGAACAGGGCTGTCATAACAGAATCGTCCTCTACCTGTCCGTTTTCGTCTGCTCCTACATCCCTAATATCTGAGTGATGATAGTAAGTAGCTCCTCCATCGGTGTCATATTCTACAGATGCCTCCTCATCAACAACCAGCCAACCGGGCTCCATTGTGAACTTCTTGATCCAGTGGTTTGATCCTACAAGGAGCATTCCGTCCTTGCTGATGCTAAGGGGATATGCTGTTCCGCCACACTCAACGTATCCAACATACTCAGGTGCGCCGTCTGTGTACTTGTAGATCTCTGCATCAATAGCCTGGTGCTGGCCCTCAACTTCAAAAGCTCCGCTGGCTACCAGAAGAACATCTTCCGAGCCAATAGTTGCATTTGCATAGGCCTGTCCGTCTCCCAGCTTGTCTACGATCTGTGTGAAGGTATCACATCCTGTGATATCCATGGGCTGATGCTCTTCCTCATCATCAGGCATGCCGTATGTGGCCTGCTTGGTCTCATCATACATCTGCTCAGCTATCGCCTGGATGTCGAATCCGTCAAGATCCTTGGCTGAAGTTGAAAGTGAATAGGAAATTCCCACCTCAACGTCATACCAGGTGATAAGATCAACGGTCTCTTCATCTGAAAGGTAGCGGTAACAGTTTCCTTTCATGTTACCATCTGCCCAGTTTGCAAGTGTTACTTCGTCGTTTACAGTCCACTCATAGTAAAGACCTGAAATGTCGCTGTAATTATCTCCTGTAACCTGTGCTCTTGCAGTGTAGCTAAGAGAATCAAGATCAAAAGAAGCCTGGACAAGCTCTCCCGGAACAGGAGCATCAGATTCGGAATCACATTTGCTCCATTTTACGTTTGCTGCTCCCTCGGGCACTTTAAAGAGATTGGGCACTATTGCGCTAGCCTCTTCCTCTGTGATGTCGTGCCAGGGATTTGCCAATCCCACAACTTCCTGGGGCTGTGATTCCGCTTCCTGTGCTGTCTCGGCTGCAGGTTCTGCCTCAGCCTGTGCAGCTGTATCTGCCTGCTGTCCGCAAGCTACCATGGACAAAGCCATGATTCCTGCCATTGTCATAACAATAATCCTTTTCATAATACATTCCTCCTCAAATGGTTTATTTTAACTACCTGTTCTTTTATACGACTTACAAACATTTGTGGCAAATAAATTTTCTATAAATTAGAAAACATCGATATTATGCGGCAAAAGAACCGCCATATCGGGCGGAAGAGGTGCGTCAAAAGACATCTCACGTCCCGTTACCGGATGAATGAATTCAAGGTGATAAGCGTGAAGGGCTGCCCGCATCATGCCGCGGCTGTTTGCTATCTCTTTTCCATAGAAATAGTCCCCAAGAAGCGGGTGGCCCATGTATTGCATGTGAACCCTGATCTGATGGGTCCTGCCTGTGTCCAGCCTAAGCCGCACCAGGGCGTAGTCCTCAAACTGCGAGATAACCTTGTAGTGGGTCACGGCTCTTTTCCCGTCGGGGCGAACTTCCCTTACCATGCGCTGGCCGTCCCGGGAGGCTATTGGTGCGTCAATGGTTCCTTCTTTTTGAGCAAAAGAGCCATCGCAGACAGCCAGATACTCTTTTCTCCTGGACATGCTCTCCTTCTGGTTCGAGAGCACTGCGGCGCTGTGCCGGTTCTTGGCAAAGATGATAAGGCCGGAGGTCTCACGGTCAAGCCTTCCTATGGTCCTTATGACATGGTTTTGTCCGCTCCGTTGGTAGTAGCCGGCAAGAGCGTTGGACAGTGAATCCTTAAAATGGGCATATGAGGGATGAACCACCATGTCCCCGGGCTTATTTATAAGGATGATGTCCTCGTCCTCGTAGACGATGTCGATAGGCGTATCCGAGGGGACTATTTCAGATGAATTGTCCGTGTCCTCGTAGATCCGGACCTTCAGAATATCTCCGGGATACAGGAGGTCTTTTACCAGGGCCTTTCTATAACCTTCGCCAACTCCTGCTGCCATAACGCCATCCTCAAACTGCTTGCAGCGGGTGATCTCCTTGGCGGACATGTTAAGTTTATGCCGCAAAATATCGCGGACAGCCATAGGGCCGTCCGCTTCGGTCAGCATATATTTAATTTCACGAATGTTTGACTGATCGGGCATATATCTCCTCGCAGGATAAATGGTAAATCGCGATATCTGTTACAGGCTGTATGTTGTGGTGTACCTGGAAGCCTGTTTCCAACAGGACACTTTTTCTCAGGGCATCTGTATCTGGCAGGATCTCATGGTCTCAAGAGCTGCCTCGTGCTTCTCTACTGTTACTCCGGCGCAGCAGGAAGGATCAACGCTGATCTTTACTTCCGGCATGAAGGCCTTGAGCATAAGTGCATTGGAGACTACGCAGATGTCGGTGCAAAGGCCAACCATCTCTATCTCGATCTCCTCTGTGTCAGCGATGGCCTTAATATCTTTTGCCAGTTCTGTTGAGCCAAAGGTGGGCTTGTTGTAAACTCTGGCGCCTTCAAGAGCCTCCTGCAGGGACTTGTCAAATTCCCAGCCCTCTGTGCCTTCGATGCAATGCTCGACAGGAAGGTTATGCCCCTCCTGAGTGCTCATGTAATCCGGCTGGTGGGTATCCTTTGTGGCGAAGACATCCTTGATGTCGTAGGATTTGATCTTTTCAAGAACTGCCGGCACAATGGCTACAGCTTCTTTGGTTCCAAGGGCTCCGTCGATGAAGTCCTTCTGCATGTCGATTACTACAAGTATTTTTCTCATAATTTCCTCCCGTGTGGTGTGTATTCTTTTTTTCATTTATAAACTGAACAAGCATCAGCTGCAGCCCCGGCTGTTTTTGAAAGATAGCGGATAACTTCCACTGGGTACTCTCCCACCGCAGTCTCTCCGGTCACCATTACAGAAGAAGCGCCGTCAGCCACAGCATTGTAGATGTCGCTCACCTCAGCTCTGGTAGGGACCTTACTGTGCTCCATTGAGAAAAGCATCTGCGTCACCACCATAAAGGGCTTGTTATGCTCCCTGCAGATCTTCGCAATGCTTTTCTGGGCTCCCGGGAGCTCCCACAGCGGCATTGCATTTCCAAGGTCTCCTCTGGCTATGATGATCTCGTCCGTATAAGGCAGGAAGCTTTTAAGGTTCCGAACTCCTGTCAGATTCTCTATCTTGGCGTAGATCCTAAGATTCTCCCCTGCTGCTTTTCTGACCTCTTTAAGGTCATCAGCGCTCCTGACAAATGGCTGCATGACTCCTGTGATTCCAAGTTTTTTTGCATACTTTAAATTCTCAAGATCGCACTCTGTCAAAGCCGGCATATCATCTATATTCAGGCCTTTTATTGCTACACTCTTGCGCCCTTTAAGTGTACCGCCGAGAAGAACTTTAGCTTCTGCCGCATTCTCTTTTGCCTTAGTCACTACGGCCAGTATCCTGCCGTCATCAAGAAGCACTTCCTGATCAGGAGATAGTTTTCTTAAGATTCTCGGATCTATGCAGATAACATTATCCGGATCAGTTTCTGAGGTAATGCCTGACGCTTTTTCCTGTCTGATATGAAGGATGACGCCTTCTTTAAGCTCAAGCGGTTCCTTTAAGTCTCCTATTCGAAGCTCCGGCCCCTGCATGTCTATAAGTATCTTTGGAGTGATCCCAATGGCTTTTGCAGCTCTCTGAATTCTTCTTATGCTCTCTTCGCAGTCAGCAAGCATGACATGGGACAGATTTATCCTTATCCCCGTCATTCCCTCTTTAAACATGGCTTTAAGCACTTCTTCGTCATCGCAGGAAGGCCCAAGTGTACCGAATATATCTACCATAGGCATTCACCTTTTCTTTATTAGTATCCTTATCTATTATATTGGTTTTTGCTGCAAATTAAAGCCCCCCGTACCACCTGATACGAAGGGCCTTATCGCTATGATTATATTTATATCATATTCTCCTTATTTCACTGCCGCGCCGCTCCCGGCATTGCAGCTGCATCCTTTGGTCTTGGATGAAGCAGAGCACCCGGAGCATCCGCTGCAGCTTCCGCCGCATCCGGCACATCCGCCGCCGGAAAGCTCACGCTTAAACTGCCTTAAAGTGCTGCGCCCGGCAAAAAACAAGGCTACAACCAGTGCGATAATGACTATCGCGTTTCCTATAATAGATGCCATATCGCACCTCCTTTCATTGTGTAAACCATATCAGACAGGCATCAAAACTGCCCTGTCTTATCATTTCAAAGCACATTATGCTGTCATCTTTACAGCCATCTCTTTTCCCTCGCCCTCAGCGGCCTGGTAGCCCTTGCGGAAGATGAGATATAAAAGTCCGCCAAGAAGGATGACTCCTACGATGGTTCCGATTCCAAAGGAAACTTCGCCGACAATAAGTCCACCTATATTATACACGATAAGTGCAAGTACATATGCCCAGCCTGTCATGTATCCGATTGCAGCCCATGTCCACTTTGCGTTGTTCATCTCACGCTTGATGGCACCGATAGCTGCAAAGCAGGGAGCACAAAGAAGGTTGAAGATCATGAATGCAAAAGCTGCAATAGGTGTGTAATCAGCTGCGACTCTGTCCCAGATCTGCTCACCTTCCTCGCCAAGCTCATCTTCTCCGTCCATATCGTCATAATTGTAAAGTACACCGAAGGTTCCTACAACCTCCTCTTTTGCTACAAGACCTGTTACTGTAGCAACTGTAGGTTTCCAGTTACCAAAGCCAAGGGGCTTGAATACGAAGGATACTGCATTTCCAACATTTGCAAGAAGAGAAGCATCCATTGCATTTACGTCTTCAACAGGAACATCCATCCTGTCTGCCAGCTGCTCAACATAAGCCTCTGTCACAACTGATTCATCCTCAAAGAGATTATCAACCATTCCGAAGTGACCGTTAACTGATCCGAAGCTTGAAAGGAACCAGATGATAACTGAGGAAACTACGATAACGCTGCCGGCTCTCTTAATGAAGGACCAGCCTCTCTCCCAGGTTGCACGAAGCACACCTGTGATTGAAGGAACGTGGTAAGCGGGAAGCTCCATAACGAAGGGAGCGGGAATACCTGCAAATGCCTTGAACTTCTTGAGAATGATTCCGGAAAGAATGATTGAACCGATTCCGATGAAGTAAGCTGATGTTGCAATCCAGGGTGATCCGCCGAATACTGCACCTGCGATAAGTCCGATGATAGGAAGCTTAGCTCCGCAGGGCATAAAGGTTGTTGTCATGATGGTCATCTTACGGTCACGCTCGTTCTCAATTGTACGGCTGGCCATAACACCGGGAACTCCGCATCCTGTTGCTACAAGGCAAGGGATGAAGGACTTTCCTGAAAGACCGAACTGTCTGAAGATACGGTCCATAACGAATGCAACACGGGCCATATATCCGATATCCTCAAGGATTGACAGAAGCAGGAAAAGAACCAGCATCTGAGGAACGAATCCGATAACAGCACCAACACCTGCAACAATACCATCCTGAATAAGTCCGTAAAGGACTGAACCCTCTTCTACATGAAGAGCAGTAAGGATTGTGTCAAAGAATCCGGGAACCCACTCACCGAAGATAACGTCGTTTGTAAAATCAGTAGCCATAGTTCCGATGGAAACGCTCCATCCACCCATGGCAATGGCATAGATGAATGCCATAACAAGTACGAATATAGGAAGACCGAGAATTCTGTTGGTAACGATCTTATCAATCTTATCCGAAACAGAAAGCTCTCCCTTAGCACGGCCCTTCTTAACAGCCGTTTTAGTAACAGAAGTAATGTAGCTGTATCTCTCATTGGTGATAATGGACTCTGAATCATCGTCCATTGCCTTCTCACACTCTTTTACCACATCTTCTACAGCCTTAAGCTGATCAGAAGTAAGATGGAGCTCTTTTACCGCCTTCTCATCTCTCTCGAAAGCCTTAACAGCATTCCAGCGAAGGAATTTCTCATCGCAGCTTCCCTTAAGAATACCCTCAATCTTAACAATCGCAGCCTCAACATCGCCGCTGAGCACCTGCTTTTTGGCAGCAACTGTTCCGGCTTTGGCAGCGGTTACTGCTTTCTTGATAAGGGAATCTGTTCCCTCCCCCTTAAGGGCTGACAGCTCAACAACTTCACAGCCAAGGGCATCTGAAAGAGCCTTTATATCAATCTTGTCACCGTTCTTGCGGACAAGATCCATCATGTTAAGAGCTATAACCATTGGAATGTTCAGCTCAAGAAGCTGAGTTGTAAGATACAGGTTACGCTCGATGTTGGTTCCGTCAACGATATTGATGATGGCATCGGGCTTCTCTGTAACAAGATAGGTTCTTGAAACTACCTCTTCAAGAGTATAGGGAGAAAGAGAATAGATACCGGGAAGATCCTGTATCACAACATCTTTGTACTCTGCCCCCTTAAGTTTTCCTTCCTTCTTCTCTACAGTAACACCGGGCCAGTTACCAACATACTGCCTGCTTCCTGTGAGATCATTAAAAAGTGTTGTTTTACCACTGTTGGGATTCCCCGCAAGTGCAATCTTTAATTCCATTACTGCCTCCTTAACCTTTTACGTGTTAGCAAATGCTTACACATTCCTCAAAAATAACTGCATATCCTCTTATATATGCAGCTCAAATCCAGATCTTATTCAACTTCGATAAATTCAGCATCTGCCTTACGTACTGTAAGCTCATAGCCTCTGACGGTAAGCTCGATAGGATCTCCTAAAGGAGCTACCTTTCTGACGTTCACTTCAGTTCCCTTGGTCAGTCCCATGTCCATGATCCTGCGCCTTGTGGGTCCCTCTCCGTGAAGCTTAACAACCTTAGCGGTCGCCCCGATCTCAACATCTCTCAGTGTCTTCATCGCTCTCTTCTCCCTCTTAGATAATTATATAAGTATGCGGTTAGCAAGGCTCTTGTCCAGAGCTATTCTGCTGTCCTTCACATTTACGATCAGGTTTCCGCCATTCTTATTCACTATTGTAACTTCTTCTCCCACAACGAACCCGAGAGTAGCCATGTGCTGTTTGATCTCATCGGTTCCCGTAATCTTCTGTATCTTAACCAGTTTCCCGTTATCGGCCATTGTAAGCGGCATCATCAGTACCTCGCTTTCAAATAGTGTTAGTAATTACTAACCATTTTTATAATGCACAATCGCACAGTTATCGCATTTCTGCGTTACCCTTTGCTAACTTTCACATAAAGATTATTCCTTTTGAAAAGAAATGTCAATAAAGAATCCATATTTTTCATCAACTTCAGCATTATTTAATAATAAAAAGAGTGCCATACACATTTTTTGTGAAATATGCAATAGCACTCATTTTACGCAATTTAGTTTTGTTAGATTAGACTAACTAGCTTGATACAATTTAATCGTTCTCAAGAACAAAACCTGCTCACATATTTATTAACTATCTTTTTCATACACTTTATCCCTTTTTGTCTCTCATCCTCTCGACGGCATCCATAGCCAGGCGGCTTCGCTCGCATTCCGAGGCAGACAGGGAAATCTGCCATGCAAGAGGACTGCCCTTCATATGCTCTGAAGCATAGGACAAACCGTTGGTCCTCTCGTCAAGGAAAGGCCTGTCTATCTGGTTGGGGTCACCAAGGAGAATGATCTTGGTGTCCTTACCGGCTCTGGTAATGATACCCTTCGCCTGTGTGGGAGTCATATTCTGAGCTTCATCAATGATCAGGTAAGTCTTGAGGATGGATCTTCCTCTTATGAAGTTCAGGGCTTCACACTGAACAATTCCCCGCTCAAATACTTCATCGGTCTTCCCCTGCAGCTCTTTCTCATCCTTGTAGCGCTCTTCTTCATTGGAATCAATGAGCTGCTCCAGGTTATCTATAATGGGTCTCATCAAAGGTGAAATCTTCTCCTGCTCATCGCCGGGAAGAAATCCGATGTCATCGTCAAACTGAGAATTAGGTCTGCACACCAGGATTCTTCTGTATTCACCTGTTGGACGGTTGATCATCTTCTCAAGTCCTACAGCCAGTGAATAGAAGGTCTTAGCAGTTCCCGCCATACCCTTTACGATTACCAGCGGAGCAACTTCTGCGGGCTGCATAAGCGCTTCCTGCAAGAAGTACTGACCGGCATTTCTTGGTTTAACACCATAGGGCTGGCTCTTCTCAAATTCCAGTTTCCTGATCATGCCCTTGCATACACGGCCCATCTGGGTCTTGTTGGTGGACTGATCAGCTCTTACAACAACAAACTCATTTTCATACAGTTCAGGTTCGCAGCGGTTACCCTCCTCGTCACAACAGTACACCTGATCAACAGGGATTCCTTTCTTCTTGAAATCCTTAAAGATTTCCTCCGGAGCATATACATCAATTCTGCCGCTGTACTGCTCTCCATCTCCCACAACCTGCTCAGTTGTGAAGTCCTCGGCCTTGATGTTAAGAAGCTGTGCCTTGATCCTCATCAGGATATCCTTGGTAACAAGGATCACCTGCTCCTTCCTGCTCTCCTTAAGCCCCTTGCATACCTTGAGAATACGGTTGTCGGATTTGTACTCAGACATATCCCTGGGAAGCTCAACATCTTTAAAGTTCTTCTCAATCCTGAGAAGTCCTCCCTTATCCAGCTCCACACCCGCAACCAGATCTCCTGCTCCTCTTAGCTGTTCGAGAATCCTGATCGCTTCTCTCACATTGGCTCCACGCTCACCTTCATCCCTCTTGTGAGTGTCAAGCTCCTCTAAGACTACCAGCGGAAGAACGACCTCGTTATCATCAAAGCACTTAAGAGCATGAGGTGCCTGAATCAAAACGTTGGTGTCCAGTACGTAGATCTTCTTCATGCGTAGGTCCCCCTCTATTTGTATGACTTGTAAGAATATTATACCATATATTGTGGTATTGTGTATTTTTTTATTCATTTCCCGAAAGATGCTCAGGCAAAAGAAAAATCGCCTCCCCGAAGGAAGGCGACCAGTATTTATCAGTATTGAAAAAATTTGTATCAGATCTCTGCAGCTCTTTTCAGGGCTTCATCAATGTGTGGCTGGAAGTTCTCGCGGCCCACAAGGTCTACGAAACCGTCCTTTTCCATGGTACTCATGGGCTGTTCGTTGACGTGTGAGAATACAAGCTGCACGCCGTTAGCCTTACATCTCTCATAAAGCTGCTCAAAAGAGTGCATGGCTGTGGCATCAATAGCGGGAACTCCACGCATACGGATTACCAGTGCTCTTGTGAAATCCTTGAAACCGATCTGTGCGATGAGGTCTGCATCTCCGAAGAACATAGGACCACTGATCTCGTACACACGAACATGCTTAGGGATGTCCTTAAGCTCGGGGCCGTCGGGGTCATCATCGGGATCGTAGTACTTCCATCCGCGGATCCCGGATTCGTCGCTCATCCTCTTCATGAACAGGAGGCACGCCAGAACCATGCCGATCTCGATAGCTACAACAAGGTCAAATACTACTGTAAGCACAAAGGTTATAACAAGCACAAACACATCGCTCTTGGGAGCTGTCTTGCACAGATGTACGAAAGTTCTCCACTGGCACATATTGTAAGCTACCATAAACAGGATTGCCGCAATGGTAGGCATGGGAATAAGTGCTGCATAAGGCATGAGGACCACAAGAACCAGAACAAGGCAAAGAGCATGAACCATACCTGCAATAGGGGTTCTTCCGCCGTTCTTGATATTTGCTGCCGTACGGGCTATGGCGCCGGTTGCGGGAATACCTCCAAACAGTGCTGAGCCGATATTACCTGCGCCCTGGGCAATAAGTTCCATATTTGATCTGTGGTGGCTGTTGATCATACTGTCAGCAACAACGCAGGACAAAAGAGATTCGATAGCAGCCAGGATTGCGATGGTAAAGCCATCTCCTGCCACGGAGCGGAGCATGCTGAAATCAAAGGAAGGAATCTTCAGTGAAGGAAGTCCTGCTCTTATCTCATAGAGATCTCCGATGGTGTTTACATGAAGGCCAAGGCCCTTAACCATAAGGATGCCAGCAAGTACTGCCACAAGAGATCCGGGGATCTTCTTGCTTACCTTAGGCCATACAATCTGGATCAAAAGACATATCACTCCAACCAGCACTGCTGATAAATTTACGGTGCCGAAGTTGGCAATAATAGCCTTTACCTTCTCCATTGTCTCAACTGTTACGGTTCCCGCAGGATAAGTAAGACCAAGGAAATCCTTGATCTGTCCAACAAGGATCGTAACTGCGATACCGGCTGTAAATCCGGTTGTTATTGTATAAGGGATGAACTTGATAAGGGTTCCCAGTCTGAAGACACCCATCAGGATCAGAAGGATTCCGGCGAATATGGTCGCAAGAGCCAGTCCCTCCATTCCCTTGGTAGCCACGATTCCGGCTACGATTGTGGCAAAAGCCGCTGTAGGTCCTGCAATCTGTACTCTGCTTCCACCAAGAAAAGAGATGATAAATCCGGCTACAATTGCTGTGTAAAGGCCCTCCTCGGGGCCAACACCGGAAGCCAGTGCAAGAGCGATGGAAAGCGGAAGCGCTATGATGGCTACTATCACACCTGCCACAACGTCAGAAGCAAACTGCTTGCCGCTGTAATTCTTCATGTTGGAAAAAAGCATTGGTTTAAGCTTATCCTGAGATCCCATAAAATCCTCCCAAAAATCACATCTAATAAGTAAAATTCCAAAAAGTAATTATATTCTTCTGTATTTTAGCCGTCAATCAACGAAATGCCAAAAAAAGGGCCGCGCTTGCGCGCGACCCTTGTAATTCTGCATATAGGCAGGTCCGATGTAGACTAACGTCGAAATCAGCCTGTGATTGTGCAGTACATGAAGTACTTGTATCCAAGAGGACTTGAGAAGAATCCGGATACATTGCTGCTGATCATGTAAAGATCTGTGTAGTAGTAGATAGGGCAGATGCAGCCTGTTGACATAAGAAGGTCCTCAGCTCTGTGCATAAGCTCATAGCGAGTCTTTGTGTCTGTGCAGGTCTTGATGTCTGAGATGATAACATCATATGTCTCAGCCCATGTGCCGTTCTCAACCTTTGTGTCATATCCAAGATCTGTGATGTCAAGTGAGTAAGCCTTAACGTTAGCGTTGTCGCCCTTACCGAACTGAACATCGTTGTTACCTGACTGTGTTGTCCACATATCAAGGAATGAAATAGGATCGTTGTAGTCACCAAGCCAACCGTTACGAGCGATTGAGTAGTTACCTGCCTTACGTGTATCAAGGAATGTAGCCCACTCCTGGTTCTCAAGGTTCATTGTGATGCCGATACCTGCGAAAGTAGCCTGAATAGCCTCAGCAATTGCCTTGTGTCCCTCTGATGTGTTGTAGAGGTATGTAAGTGTAGGGAAGTCTGTGAACTGCTGTGTTGCATCATCAAATGTGTAGTACTTCTTAAGTGTCTCGAGAGCTGACTCCCAGTTTGACTCGTAAGCATCCTCAGTTACATCATAGTAACCTGTGAAGCTGTTTCCGCCTGCGTTCTGATAGAACTGTGATCCGTCAGCATCTGTAAGACCCATAGCTACGAATGAAGAAGCAGGAACCTGTCCACCCTGTGCTACGTCGTTAACGATGTAGTTTCTGTCGATAAGAAGTGCAAGTGCGTTACGAACTTCGTTCTCAGCGTTAACCTTGTCTGCACCTGTAAGTGTGTTTGATGCAGGAAGGATCTCTTCATTTACGTTCCAGCATACATAGTATGTTCCAAGCTGACCTGCTGTTACGAACTCATCAGGATATTTCTCCTTAAGAGAAGCGATCTCGTTTGTAGGAACGTCATCGATCATCTGCCAGTCACCGTTCTCGAAGTTAGCGAGCTGGTTGTTAGCATCATCTGAAAGGTAGAAGTTGATCTCGTTCATTGTTACCTTATCAGCATCATAGAAGTTATCGTTCTTTGTGATGGTGATCAGGGAGTTGTGATCCCAGCTTGTCATTGTGTAAGCACCGTTACATACATATGTTGAAGGATCTGTAGCCCATGCTTCGTTAGCAACTACGTCCTCACGAACAGGCATGTATGTAGGGAATGCAAGGAGCTCATCCCAGTAAGCTACTGTATTTGCAAGAGTTACTTCAAGAGTCTTGTCATCAATAGCTTTTACATTAAGTGTGCCGTCTTCATAACCGTCAACAACCTCGAACATGTAGCCATAGTCAGCTGCTGTCTCGGGAGCGATTGCACGGTTCCATGCAAATACGAAGTCACCTGCTGTTACAGGCTGTCCGTCTGACCATGTAAGGCCATCTCTAAGTGTGTAGGTGTAAGTTACTGTACCGTCATCATTGGTAACACCTTCAACAAGCTCCTCTGCGCAGTCAGGCTGAAGCTCAAGGTTGCCGCTGGCATCAAGGCCCCACTTTGCAAGACCTGAGAAGAGGTGGTTGATAAGTGTAGCACCGTCTACTGCAGAGTTAAGAGCGGGATCAAGTGATGCGGGCTCAGATGCAAGACAAACATTGATTGTCTGCTCTCCTACAGGCTCAGCTGCAGGTGCCTCTGCCTGAGTGTCAGCTGCTGTATCAGCAGGTGCTGCCTCAGTAGCCTGAGTATCTGTTGATGCAGGTGCCTCAGTTGTAGCGCTGTTGCCGCAAGCAGCAAGGCTCAGTACCATGCATGATGCAAGTACTAAAGAAACTAACTTCTTTTTCATAATTTTCCTCCTTATTATGAATGTGATTTATAAAAAATACGGTTTTCACCATATTCTTTACCATTTTATCATAGCTGAAGTACTTCTTAAAAAACTGTTTAGTTAAGGACGATCTTAGTCTGGATCTTGGATACGTCTTCAATATGGTGGCAGGCCACGAAGTGGTCCTTGCTAACTTCCGTAAACTCAGGCATTGAAGCTGCGCAAGCCTCATCCGCATAAGGGCATCTTGTACGGAAAGGACATCCGGAAGGTGCATTCAAAGGGCTTGGAATATCGCCGGAAAGAACGATACGCTTATTGGCCCTTGCAATCTTGGGATCCGGAATAGGCACTGCGGAGATCAGTGATTTGCTGTAGGGATGAAGAGGATTGTCGTAAATCTCATTGGCATCCGCCAGCTCAACCATCTTGCCAAGGTACATAACCGCAATTCTGTCACTTATATGTCTCACAACCAGAAGATCGTGGGCAATGAACAGATATGTAAGACCCAGCTTGTCCTGGAGTTCGTCAAACATGTTGATAACCTGCGCCTGGATTGAAACGTCAAGGGCTGATACAGGCTCGTCGCAGACAATAAATTCGGGATTAACCGCAAGAGCTCTTGCAATTCCGATTCTCTGTCTCTGTCCGCCGGAGAACTCATGAGCATATCTTGATGCATGCTCGGAGTTAAGTCCGACGTAGTTCATAAGTTCAAGGATGCGCTCTCTTCTCTCCTCCTTGGAGCTGCACAGATTATGTACATCAAGAGGCTCTCCGATAATGTCTGATACTGTCATCCTGGGGTTCAGTGAGGAATAGGGATCCTGGAAAACCATGGTGGCCTTTTTCCTGAACTCATGGATGTCTTCTTTGGTCTTGATGAGCTTGCCGTCATACCAGATCTCACCTGCCGTGGGCTTATAGAGATTGAGGATCGTACGTCCCACAGTGGTCTTACCACAACCTGACTCTCCTACAAGGCCAAGGGTCTCTCCCTTTTTAATGGTAAAAGAGACATCATCTACCGCCTTAAGCGGCTTGGTCTTAAAGAATCCAACGTTAACGTTGAAATACTCCTTAAGGTGTTTTATCTCAACAAGGTTTTTGTTCTCGCTCATGCTTTTTCACCGCCTTCCATCTGCTTTTTCACATTCATCCAGCAGCCTGCCGCATGATCGTCATTTATCTGCATACGCTCAGCTCTCTCTCTGAGGCAGATCTTCATAGCATTGTCACATCTTGGAGCAAACGGGCATCCCTTGGGCATGTTAAGAAGGTCAATGGGAGTTCCCGAGATGGGCTCCAGTTTCTGACCGTCATTACCCTCTGTAGGGATTGAACGAAGAAGTCCCTTAGTATATTCGTGGCAGGGATTATAGAACACCTCATCGGCAGTTCCCTGCTCACAGATGGAGCCTGCATACATAACAATTACTTCGTCACACATCTGAGCCACAACACCAAGGTCATGAGTGATCATGATAATGGCCATTCCCAGCTCTTCCTGAAGTGATTTCATAAGATCCAGGATCTGGGCCTGAATGGTTACGTCAAGAGCTGTTGTGGGCTCATCCGCAATAAGAATATCCGGTTCACAGGCCAGCGCCATGGCGATCATAACACGCTGTCTCATACCACCTGAGAACTCATGAGGATACTGGTTCATTCTCTTTTCAGGCTCATTCACGTTAACGAGCTTAAGCATCTCGATAGCTCTTTCACGGGCCTGTTCTTTATTTCTGTCTGTATGGAGGAGAATAGCCTCCATAAGCTGATGTCCGATAGTATAAGTAGGATTGAGGGATGTCATGGGGTCCTGGAAAATGATGGAAACCTTATTTCCGCGGACTGTCTTCATGACCTTCTCACCCGCACCCACAAGTTCCTGTCCGTCAAGTTTGATGGAACCCGATACGATGCGGCCGGTGCCTGCCAGTATCTGCATGATCGAGTATGCCGTTACCGACTTGCCGCTTCCCGACTCTCCTACGATTCCCAGAACTTTTCCCCTGTCCAGGTCAAAAGATATACCGTTAACTGCCTTTACCTCACCGGCATCCGTAAAGAATGAGGTATGCAGATCTCTTACTTCCAAAAGATTCATTGATAGTGCCTCCGATTTATAATAGAATTTCGCTTGCGAAATTCTCGCGCCCGGCGCGGTTGCCGCAGGCAACTGTTTCCATTCGCGCGAGTGTGCATTTCTTACTTAAGAAATGAAGTTTCTTAAGTATCAAGCTTAGGATCAAATGCATCCCTGAGTCCGTCACCGAAAAGGTTCAGTGAAAGAACTATCAAAGAGATAACAATTGCCGGAATGATCAGTCTGTATGGATAAGATGAAATTCCGTTGAGCGCATCAGAAGCAAGGGAGCCAAGTGATGGCATGGGGGCATTTACACCAAGTCCAAGGAATGAAAGATAACTCTCGGTGAAGATCGCGCTGGGGATCTGAAGTGCTGTAGAAATAATGATGACCGAGAAGCAGTTGGGAATAAGGTGCTTTAAAATGATCCATTTTCCCTTGGCGCCTGCAGCCTCAGCAGCAAGTACATACTCCTGCTCACGAAGAGACAATATCTGACCTCTTATAAGTCTGGCCATTGATACCCAGTACAAAACTCCGAAAACTATGAACAAACTTATGATATTGGAGCCTATCTTGGCCAGGACCGTCCCGTCCAGGGCTCCTTCCATAACCACCTTCAGCACTGATGATAAAAGAATTACCATAAGCATGTCAGGCAGTGAATAGATGATATCTACTATTCGCATTATCACCAGATCAACAGCGCCTCCGGCATAACCTGCAACGGAACCGATGGTCATACCGATGATAAGTACGATAAGGCTGGCAAAGAAACCTACTGCCAGTGAAATACGTGTTCCGTAAACCACACGGATGAAATAGTCACGACCCTGAGAATCGGTTCCGAAGATGTGAGGAACAACTGATTCTCCTGCTGCTATTCTCTTAAGCTCGGATTTGCCGTACTCAAAGGGGCGAAGATCCTTGAAGCTGTTATCTACGGGCTTACCGGGTGTCATTCCCAGCATGCTGTCGTAGGAATAGGGCCAGAACATAGGAATGAAGATAGCTGCCAGAGCTATGATCACAATGATAAAGAAGCAAACCGTCGCCACCTTGTTCTTAAGAAGTCTCTTTACGGAGTCCTTGAAGAATGTAGATGAAGGACGCATCTGCACCATATATTCTTTTTCTTCGTCGGTTGCAGGAATGAAATCATCCATATTAACCTGTGCGCTTAACTTGCTGATATCCATTTTTTAAACTCTCCCAATCTGTATTTTTTAAAGGAAGTTATTCCAGTGTGATTCTCGGATCAACTACCTTATACATAATGTCACCGATAAGGTTCATGATAACGATCAGTGTTGCAAGAACGATTGTGGTTCCCATAATAAGAGGATAATCACGACCTGTGATACTGTTTACGAATGCTCGTCCTATTCCGGGAACAGCAAAGATCTGCTCAACAACCAGTGAACCGGTAACGATACCTGCAAGCATCGGTCCAAAATATGTGATTACAGGAATAAGTGAATTCTTAAGTGCATGTCCGAAAATGATCTTCACTCCGGAAACACCCTTTGCCTTGGCTGTCCTGATGTAATCCTGTCCAAGGACCTCAAGCATTGAAGATCTTGTAAGCCTTGTGATATAAGCCATAGGATAAAGAGACAGCGTCAGAACCGGAAGAACAAGTCCGTTCTTGGATGCTCCGTTTGCGGGGAACCACTTCAGATTGATGGCAAAGGCAATCAGCAAAAGAGATCCCATAATAAACGAAGGCATTGATACAAAGGCCGTTGTTATGATCATGATAATTCTGTCGATAAGTCTGTTTCTGCGAAGAGCTGCTGCAGAACCAAGAATAACTCCGCTGACAAGAGCTATAAGAGCAGCAATGAGACCAAGTTTAGCCGAGGTCTTCATGCCGTCAAAGATGATCGCATTAACTGTTCTTCCCTTCTGCTTGAGAGAAGGGCCAAAATCAAACTTCGTAACAACATCTCCAAGATATGTCAGATACTGAACGCCAAGGGGCTTGTCCAGTCCGTACTTGGCCTCCATGGCAGCCATAACAGATTCGCTGACGGCCTTCTCACCAATGAAGGGACCGCCGGGAACTGCATGCATTACGAAGAATGTTACAGTAATAACCACCCAGATCGTAACGATTGCCAGAAAAATTCTCTTAACAATGTACATCAAAGTCTTAGTATTCATACGTTTCTCCAACCCGTTTCTAAATAATTCAGGCGCTATGGATTATCATCCCCGCAAAGCGTTGAAACTTCAACGTGCTAAAGCAATAAATTATAAAAAAGAAATGCAATCACATACTTGCCCGTACGTCATTGCACCGAAGATGATCTTCCTATAGCACACGTTTCGTTGAATGAAACGTGCAAGCCTTCGTTTAGTGTACGTTCGATATTACATTATGTCAAGTATATCAGGTTAAAATCGCTCCAATTGATTAATATTCATCAAGATTATCACGACTAAAAGACACTTGTCTTTCCCTCACGTACATTTTACCAAAAATGTGCGCGTGTATACAAGCATAATCTTTGAAAATTATCAGTTTTTTATCAATAAAAATTGATATATTTTAAATATTACGAAAATTTTACAAGAAAACACAAAATATAACATATTCTTTCACAATATGGACACAATTGAGTGATAAACTAAACTCAAGTTAGTGATGAACGTGCATTGAAGATCCGTCACACTCGCGGATCCGCCGTCTTCACTTTCCCCCCTCATAAGAAAATTGCAGGCACTCACGTCCCCCCGTGGGTGCTTTTGCATTAATACTTTCTTAATAATAGATTATATATAATTTAGAGTTCTGACATAGTTTGTCTAAATTTAACGGATAATATAATCTCATCAGAAGAACATAACTTCTGAACCCCCAACAATACTTTTTTTCATACACGGGTTGTCTGGTTCCCCACTAGGCAACCCCTCCTCCCAAAAAAACACCACCTCTTGCGAGGTGGTTTTCTTATGCCTGTTTACCGGTTTTTTCAGCTCTTTTTTTCAAAATCTCAGGTATTATCAGGGATGCCGTAAGGATAACTCCCAGGATTGACACTACATATCCCGCAGTTTGTCCGGGCGAAGCAAAAGCCATGGTCACAATGTGGCTTTCTCCCTCTTCTTCTATCGGGATGTACATAAAACAGTCGTATACGGCAATCGGCTCTGTTTCTTTTCCGTCCACCTTTACTTTCCATCCGGATTCATAGGGTATCGTGGTAAAAATGCCGTTGCACTCCCCTGTTTCTATGAACAGCCTTGAAGAAGACTTCTTGGTGATCACGCTGTTCTTTTCCCTTAGCTCATCAAAAGCGGCATTTAGCGTATCCGTATTCTCTGTGACAAACTTCGCTTCTCCCAGGTAATCGCTCTTCTTTTCTCCTTCGACCCTGACAAGGATGTGATCCCCGGCGCTTCTGTATCCAAGGTTTAAGATTTTGACACAGGAGGCGTTTCCGTAGGTTGTCAGAAACTCCCCGTCCACGTAGACTGAAAGCCCTTCTGCGGCGCCTATAAGGCCATCCAGGTACATATAGAGCTCACCGTCCCGGGCCGGAGTTATCGCATGGTCTATGTAATACTTGTTGTTGTCGCTCTTTATGATGTCGCTGCTTTGGACCTTAGCCGGTTCAAATACCGATGTCTCTTTTCCCAGAATTCTTGAAAGAACCTCCTCCTGAAGACTGAAGGCGTCCATCTTCGGAACATGGATAAGATCCGCATCAGGTTCGTTGTTGTCCGGGTCGATGATCTTTGAAAGGTCAAAGTCTGTTGTCTCTACAGCCACAGAAAGGGGCCTGGGATTCTCATAAGCAGAAACCGCAGCATCATATATCTTCTCATAGTCACTGTGTGCATTTACAGAGTTGTCGTCTATCACATATCTGATTCCGAGAAGCATATCCGCAAGTGCCGTATTGTCGTGGCCGTAAGCGGTGTACAGCCCGTCGTCGTTAAAACCGAGCCTCTGCAGGAAGTAGCGCACATAGATCATCCCGGCCGAGCTGTAGTGGGTCACACCGTTGTAATTGTACTGGAGCGCGTCATTCTGCTGTCTGGGGTCCAGGTTCTCCATTCGGTAAAAAGAGCTGTCTTTTCCCTTTATGTAGTTAACTGCGGCAAGGTTGTTCCTGACCGCCTCGGAGAAAAACGACGCCGTTTCCGCATTGGCGGACTGGAAATGGTAGGTGTATCTGGCATTGAGCACCAGATCCCCCATATTCACCACAAAAAGCCCCGCTAGCATTACCGCGGTGAGCTTTCTTAAGTCTTTTGCTTCAAAACGGATAAGGAGGCACAGCATCAGCGAATATACGCCTGCCAGGGCGAAATTCAGAATTATGGTTTCCTTCGGGGCGTGATCATATCCTTTTCTTGCCACCAGCATCAGCAGGATGCTCATCATAGCAAAAATGCCAATGATCCTGCGGTAATACAGACTGTCCCTTATTCCAACAAGAGCTCTGGCGCTGCAGACAACAACCATGAAAGTCCACAGAAACGCCTGTCTGTAGGGATGACCCGAAGGCTCCATGCCGGCATGCCACACAAGATTCAGGATATCAAAGCAAAAAGAAACCAACAGCACGAAAAACAGAGCAAGCATCCCCAGCCTCTCCCGAAGGGGGATCTTTCTGTCCAGAAAATAAAGCACAAGCAGAAAAATAAGCAGCACGCCGCAGAATATCTGAGGATAGCCGGACCTGGCTTCCAGGGCGTCATAAGCACAGCTTATGGCCTTGGAGAAGAGATCGACAGGATCAAGATTCTTGCCGGTGAGTCTAAGCCCAAGCTGAGCTATGTCTTTGGGGCTGTTCATCAGTTCCAGGGCTGTTGGAAGCAGCAGCATGCCGTCTATCAGAATACCGGCGACTGTAGCTGCAAATACGCGAAACATCTGCAGAAATTTGCGGTCATCATCTCGAACAATTACCCTCACAACCGTCCACATAGCCAGGAACAGAAGCACCTGATAAGTAATGTAATAGTTGAAAAGAAGCATCAATGAGAGGACGATGATATAAGGAGCCTTCCTGTTTTTATCCAGGATATGCTCCAGAGCCCATACCGCAAGAGGAAGCATTATCACAACATCCATCCACATCATGTTCATGCTGTGGGCAAAGAGATATCCCGAAAAAGCCCATGATACCGAGCACAGAAGAATCCCGTCGCCGTTTACAAATCGCTGGAGAAACATTTCCATGACAAAGGCTGCCACCATAAGCTTGAGGCAGATTATCACACTGATACCCACAGGCACTGCAGTCTGAGGGAAGAGATTCAAAAGTACAAGGAAAGGACTGGAAAGATAATAGGCAAAAAAACCTACGATGCCGGAGCCCAGGGTTGTTGAAAAAGAGTATACCCCGTTATTTTCTCCGCTCATGATGGTCCTTAAGTAGGCATAATAGTCAACATACTGCCTTTTCAGATCCCCCATAAGGAAGGTATTATCTCCAAAGGGCGTGATCCTGCAGAAAACAGAAAGTACGACAAATAATGCCATGACAAGAGCCGAGGCGAAAAGAGCCTGAATTATATTAAATTTATGTTCCCCTAAACTTTTTTCCATAGAGATTATTCTAGCACAAATAAATAAATTAGCATAAAAAAACCACCTCGTTAAAGGTGGTTAAAGTCTTGCTGTTAATGATAATCATGCGATCAGAGCTTGATGACCATTCCGTCCTCGGTGCCTGCAATGATATTGCTGTTCTTTCCTGTCATGTCCTTACCTACGAAGTACTGATACTCATGAAGGATCTGGTCTTTCTGCATTCCTGAAATAGCCTGTCTCATATCTCTTGAAGCAAGTCCCATATCTCCGTAGAGATCAAGGGATGAGCTGTCGAACTGTCCGAAAGAAATAGCAACATTCTCAATTGAGGCATTCTCTCTGGCAGGAACCTCGACTGTAAGGTCAAGGGACTGCTTAGAGCTCTTATTCTCTTCCTGATTCTGCTGTGCCTTGGGCTCAGTCTGGGGAGCCGCAGGATTCACATGTAAATTATCTTTAACAGAGGGAATATTATATGCATTATATCCGCCGCCGAAGCCGCCTATTACGTTGTAAGCCATAATATTGTCCTCCTTTCTTAAATACTCATATCACTTCACATATGATATCGGCACACTCTTTCAAATACTTTATATCATCTGGGGCGCCAAAACACAATCTATTGTGTTAAATAAAAATAAAAACACAATAAACCAATCATTAAAAAATGTATCGCAACCCCTCTGTTTTAGCGGATTCCGGCCGCCTCAAGCAGCTGACGGGTATATGAATGCTGAGGATCCCGGTAGATATCACGGGTCTTTCCGTACTCCACCACTCTTCCTTCCTTCATGATCATCACATGATCACTGATCTTGTATACCACACGAAGGTCATGGGAAATAAAGATAATGGAGATACCAAGCTTCTTGTGAAGATTCTCCAAAAGCTCAAGGATCTGGGCCTGGATGGTAACATCCAGAGCAGATACCGGCTCATCGGCAATAAGCACCTTAGGGGATCTCATAAGAGCCATCCCTATACAGATGCGCTGACGCTGTCCTCCGGAAAGCTGAGCGGGATAGCGGTCAAGCATGGACAAAGGCATCTCGATATCTTCCATGATCTGCCTGACTCTTTCGTCCATCTCCTCCTCTGTCCACTTGCGCCGGGAGTCAACCCTTAAGGGTTCCTTCAAAAGCCAGTCTATCTTCTTGGCGGGATTTAATGAGCTGTAAGGATCCTGGAAAACCATCTGGGGCCGGTCATACTTCTGCCAGATATTACCGGTGTAGTCCTTGTTGATGCCCACAATGGTCCTGGCAAGGGTTGATTTGCCGCAGCCGGACTCACCGGCGATGGCCAGAACTTCCCCCTCTTCAAGGTTCATGGATACGTCGAAAAGAGCCTGTATTTTTTTGTCGCCTGAAAAGAGCTTTCTCTTGCGGTTCTTGTAGAACACGTTGAGATTGCTGATCTTAATTACATCTTCACTCATGCCATATCTCCGTCGCCATTAAGGTCTATCTTGGGAATGGCGGCAATAAGTTTCTTGGTATAGGTGTGTCTGGGCCTTGTAAACACATCTGTGGTCTTTCCCGATTCCACAATATTGCCCTTTTGCATTACGATGACCCTCTGGCACAGCTGATTCACCAGACTTAAGTCATGAGAAATAAAAATAATGGAAGTTCCTTTTTCCCTGTTGATCTTTTTCAGAAGGTCCACTATCTGAGCCTGCACTGTAACATCCAGAGCCGTGGTGGGCTCATCTGCAATAAGGATCTTGGGCTCGCCTATCATGGCTGCTGCGATCATGACCCTCTGGCGCATTCCTCCGGAAAGTTCGTGGGGATACATGTTGTAGACATCCGCCGCATTTTCCAGGCCTACGTCCTTTAACATCTTTATGGCCTTCATTTTTCTGATCTTTTTATCTATATCGGGGTGATGGATCCTAAGAGACTCCTCCACCTGCCATCCGATTCTTTTCACGGGATTAAGGCTTGTCATGGGTTCCTGGAAGATAATGGAAATCTCATCTCCCTGATAGGACCTCAAGGTCTTTCTGTCACAGGTAAGAAGGTCGTGCTTGTCAAACATGATCCTTCCGCTCTTGGTAAGAGTCTTTCTGTTCAAAAGACCTGCTATCGCAAGCGCACTCATACTCTTGCCTGAACCTGATTCTCCCACGATTCCGACAATTTCGCCTTTCCCAAGCATCAGGTCAAAGTCATGGACCGCCACCTCAGGGGTCTCATGATCATGAAACTCTATATGAAGATCAGTCACATCCAGTATTATTTCCATCTGCTGATCCCCTCTCCTAAGAATGAAAAGCCAAGTACCATCAGTACAATGACAATACCGGGGCACAGAACATAGCTCGGGTTCGTGAACATGTATTGCTGTGCGTCTGAAAGCATCTTACCAAGGCTGGCATAGGGAGGCTGAGAGCCGACGCCAAGGTAGCTAAGACCCGCTTCTGCCAGAACTGCATTATTAAAGCCTATAAGTATGGCTGAAGCCATAACGCCCTTTATATTGGGCAGAATATGCACAAAGATCATCCTCAGGTCAGAAACACCCTGAAGTCTTGCATTTGCTACATAGTCCATGTTTTTGCACCTGAGCACCTCGCCCCTTACAATCCTGGCAAAGCTTGGCACAAAGGCGATTCCCAAAGATACCAGAAGCTGAACCCATCCGGTGCCGAAAACGCTGACGATTACCAGTGCAAGAAGGATACTTGGGAAGGCAAAAAGGGCATCTATTATCCTCATCACCACTTCATCCATCATCCCTCCGAAATACCCTGTGACGGCTCCGATGACTGTTCCTGCCGTAGCTCCGATAAATACAGTACCCATAGCTATAAGAAGGGTGATCCTGCTTCCGTACATAACGCGGCTTAGAACATCCCTTCCCATGTTGTCGGTGCCCATGGGGTGACTTAAGGATATCCCCTTGAGCTTCTGGGATGCATTCATGGCAGTGGGCTCATAGGGAGTCCAGAATACCCCAACAATGGTCAGCAAAAGAACCAGCCCTGTGATCACAAGGCCGGCCACCAGATATGGGTTATCTTTTATATTTCTTTTGATAACGTATTTTGCCATTTACTCTATTCCAATCCTGGGGTCTACTATCCTGTAGATAACATCCACCAAAAAGTTCACAACAATAACTATCACCGCGATGCCCATGATAATGGCCTCTACCACGGGATAATCTCTGTTGCTTATGCTGGTCAGAAGAATCCTCGATATTCCGGGGATACTGAAAACCTGCTCTATTACGATACTTCCGGCAACCATATCCGCCAGGGCCATGCCAAGGAAAGTGATAACCGGTATCATTGCGTTTTTAAGAACATGCCTGTAAAGCACGCCGTTGGTGTTGTTGCCGCGGCTGTAGGCTGTTCTTGTATAATCCTTGGCAGCCTCATCGATAAGGCTTCCTCTAAGCATCTTTACTGTCATGGAGATCTTGGGAAGCGCCACTGCCAGTGACGGGAAAAAGAGATATCTTACAAATCTTCCCATGTCCTCCGTATATGAAACAAAGCCTCCGGGGGTAAATATCCGCAAAATGAGTCCGAACACAAAGGTTATGAGGATTCCGGAAAAGAAAGGCGGAATCGCCATAACGATCTGGTTGGAGACGTTGATGATCCTGTCCAGAATACCGTTCTCATACTTGGCGGTAACAATTCCCAGAGGAATAGATATCAAAACCGTGATGACAAAAGCCATAAGACCCATTGTCAGTGTAATGGGGATTTTATTCGCAACAAGTCCCGCAACGGGAACGCTGTAGCTGTAGGAAGTCCCGAAATCTCCCTGAACAAAAGCGATAAACCATCTGAAATATCTTACAAGGAACGGATCGTTAAGCCCCATCTGCTCACGGGTCTGGGCAATCAGTTCCGGAGATGCCTCAAGTCCAAGCATCCTCACCGCCGGATCTCCCGGCAAAACGTTAAATGCGAGGAATACGCATAATGAAACCACTACCAAAGTCACGATCATACTAACAAACTTTTTAAGTGTATATTTCATATGCATAAACCTCGCATGATAAGTTGATATAAAGGTGTTTCTATCAGTTTGCAGGCTTTATGCTTGCAATATCCTGAACATAAAGCGGGAAGAACTTATATCCCGTAAACTTCTTGTTGAGAACTACAAACTCAGGAAGGTCCTGAATATATACGCTTGCTGCCTCCTGGGAAAGGATGGTCTCGCACTCTTTGTAGTACTCGGTCTTTGTGGCGTCATCGTTGGATGACTGAGCGTTTGCATAAGCTGCATCATAGGCATCACTCTTGAAGTTCACAAAGTTCTTGCCTGAATCGGATACATATCTTGAAAGCAGAGCTGATGCGGAAAGTGTTGAAGCATCAATACCTACTACAGTTGCCTCAAACTTTCTGTCTGTGTAAACATCACTTACCCATGAGTTCCACTCGATCTCCTGGATCTTGGCGTTAACGCCGATGGCCTTAAGTTCCTCTGCAATAACCTGTGCTGTGTCCACATGCTGGCCATAGTTGGAAGCTACGGTGATGGTGAACTCAAAGCCGTCAGGATATCCTGCCTCGGCCAAAAGAGCTTTCGCTTTGTCAACGTCTGTGTTGTATGTGTCATTGAGCTCAGGCATGAAGTACTTTGTGAAAGCAGGGAACATGGCACTTCCAACCTCTGTGCCTGCTCCGTCTGATACAAAGTCCATGATTTCCTGAGGATTAACAGCATAGCAAAGAGCCTGACGTACTCTTACATCGTCAAAGGGCTTTACATCGTTGTTAAGGTAAAGAGCCTGAACAAGGTTCATTGTTCCCTCGTATACCTCAAACTTGTCTGAAAGCTGTGCTGCCTGTGTGCTGGTAACACGAGCCATCATATCGATTGAGCCGCCTTCAAGGTCCATAACGATGGCATCCATGTTGGACTCGATCTTAAATACAACGTCCTTGATGTAAGCAGGCTGTCCCCAGTAATCATCAAATCTTGTAACGATGAAGTTCTCCTGAGGTGAGCTGGAAACATACTTGTAAGGGCCTGTTCCTATGGGAGTTGTCTCCGGATGCTCGTTGGATGCGGGAATAATAGCAACAGTAAGCTGTGTAAGGAAGTCAGAATCTGCCTCCTTAAGTACTATTTCCACATTCTTGTCGTCAATAATATTTACGCTGTCAATTTTGGAATAAGCTTTGATGAGTGGCTCGCCGCCATCTACGCCCATGTTGCGCTCAAGAGAATATTTAATATCCTCTACTGTAACCGGACTGCCATCATGGAACTTGATTCCATCCCTCAAAGTGAAGGAATAAACTGTACTGTCATCTGAGATAGTGTAATCACTGGCTACAGCGGGGTTAAGATTACCGTTTTCATCTGCCTTAACAAGGCCTTCGAAGATGTTGTAGAATACCTCTCTGGTTCCTGCCCCTGTTGCGTTGTGGGGGTCAAGTCCGTCGATATCCTGAGGTATACCAACGATAAGCTTGGAAAGATTATCCGTCTCCTGTGTAGCGTCTGCGGTCTGTGTCTCGGTCACTGCTTCAGTGCCGGTCTCTGTTGCCTCACTCACATTAGCGGAATCCCCTGCCTTGTCGCTTGAGCATCCGCTCAATGCAATAGTCAGCGTTGTTAACACGACCATCAGAAGCGAAGTTCCTTTCTTTTTCATAAAACTCCTCTTAATCATGTTAAAATCTTCCTCCTATATTAAATTGTTTGACTGCCGAGAAGAATCGGCAAAGTATCATGACACGATTGTGTCACAAGAGAAATATAAGGCTTTGTTAATAGAAAGTCAAGAAATAACCCGGGTCAAAAAAGTCTGACCCGGGTTGAAAAATCGAGGTTATTGATTCTTAAGTAGAGGGGTATTTTTGTCTGTAGTATCGGTAATTGTGCCCTCTGCCTCTTTTTTGAGCACTGTCTTAAGCTCATCCATAAACGTATTTACATCTTTAAATTCTCTGTAAACAGATGCAAATCTTACATATGCAACAGGATCCAGGTTCTTCATCTTGTCCATTACAATCTCGCCGATGGCACGGGAAGGAATCTCCTTCTGTTCCATATTGAAGACTTCTGTCTCTACAGCATCAACTATCTTGGTTATCTGCTCGGCACTGACAGGCCTCTTGTGGCAGGCCCTGAATACACCGGCTTCAATCTTGGCACGGTCATAGGGCTCACGAACATCGCCCTTCTTTATAACGATCAGCGGTATTGTCTCAACCTTCTCATAGGTGGTAAAGCGCTTTCCGCAGGAGTCGCAAACTCTTCTCCTTCTGATGGAAGTATTCTCGTCAGCAGGCCTGGAATCGATTACTCTGGTGTCGTCTTTACCGCAAAAAGGGCATTTCATAGCTTATCCTCCGAATTATATGATGATATGTCCACAACATACTGTATAAACAAAATACCACTCCACAAATAATTGTATCATTGTTTTTCGTATTTTTCTATACAATATTGGATTAAAATCCAACAAAATAGCCCTCTGCGTTTAATGCAGAGGGCCTTGAAAATCAAAATTATTATTTTCTCTGTAAGAAATCAGGGATCTTGAGGGATCTGGGCTCTACGGAAGAAGTAACCGTAGGTCTTGATATTCCGCCAAGAGGCCTTGTAGCTGATGATGTAGCGGGCTGATCAGCTGCAGGAGTTCCAAGTGGCATGATCTTGGGCTCAACTGCCTGTGCAGTGGCTGCTGCGTTAGGTGTAACCACCTGCTGAACAGGAGTAACATTTGCAGTAGTTGCAGTTGCTGTTGCAGCTGCGGGAGCAGATGCAGGTGCTGCTGCAGCGGCAGGCTTGGACTGAGGTGCCGCATTAGCTCTATCATCAATACCTGTAGCAATAACAGTGATAGTACAGGAATCTGTCTTGTTCTCATCATACATAGCGCCGAAGATGATGTTCACATCATTACCGGCCAGCTGACGAACATACTCGGATGCATCTGATGCATCTGTAAGGGTTATATCACCGGAGATGTTAATGATAACATTGGAAGCCCCGTTGATCTTGGTCTCAAGAAGAGGACTCTCAACAGCCATCTTAACAGCGTCTGTAGCCTTGTCATCGCCCTTGCCGCTTCCGATACCGATATGAGCGATGCCTCTGTCCTTCATAACTGTCTGAACATCAGCAAAGTCAAGATTGATAACCGCAGGTACATTGATAAGGTCTGTGATTCCCTGAACTGCCTGCTGAAGTACTTCATCAGCTTTCTTGAGGGCATCGGGCATAGTTGTACGTCTGTCAACTATCTGGAGAAGCTTATCATTCGGGATAACAATAAGCGTATCAACATTAGCCTTGATATTCTGGATTCCAAGCATAGCGTTCTGCATACGAACTCTGGCTTCAAAACTGAAAGGTTTTGTAACAACACCTACAGTAAGGATACCCATCTCTTTGGCCAGTTTGGCAACAATGGGAGCTGCACCGGTTCCGGTTCCGCCACCCATACCACAGGTAACGAAAACCATATCTGCTCCCTTAAGGGCTGCAGATATCTCTTCCGCACTCTCTTCAGCTGCTTTCTGTCCGATCTCAGGCTTGGCACCGGCTCCCAGTCCCTTTGTAAGCTTCTCACCGATCTGTAAGAGCTTGGGCGCTTTGCAGAGCTGAAGTGCCTGTTTATCAGTATTTATACCGATGAATTCAACACCGGTAATATTTTCATCAACCATTCTATTTACAGCATTATTACCTGCACCACCGACCCCGACTACGATGATTTTGCATGCAGATTCAGCATCGTTCTTGATTTCCAGCAAAACTACTCCTCCTTCACATACCTCATAAACTCCTTTACCTATGATACGATTTTTTTGTTTAATTATCAACACGTTTTTTTTATAAAATTTTCATCAGTTTGCTGACAATTCAGTGACTTTTTTCCTCAAACGTGACGTTTTTCGTATCAATGTCAAAGTCCTTCATTTCAAGGATTCCGCTCTTTCCTTCCAGGTTCGGAAGGATGTATCGGAGCTGTATGATTTTTTCGTCAATGTAGTCCTCCGTACCCAGTGAAACCTCTATATCACCGAAGTACAGATACACATTGTAATCACTGTCAAAAAATATCTTGTCTGCGTCAAGCTCGTATTTATCCATCAGCTGAGTGATATCCAGGATCTCTTCAAACACATTCTCGTTGTCTATGGGGAGCTTCTCATGCATGATGATGTAGTCAAAGCTAAGTCCCATTACCTCGGGAACATTGTCCGAAGCCTCCAGCGAGCTCTCAACCACTATTCCTTCCCTGTCAAAGTACATATATCTCCCGAGATAGGACAGATATCCGGCTATGGCTTTCTCATAGACGTTGATCCTGACGGTATCAGGTGAGAGGATGTCCACATCCATCTTCTCGATAAAGGGGATATTATCAATACTCTTATCCCTGTACCTGAAGGACAGATATAGCGAGTTCCGGCTCAGCTTGTCCGACAGCACCATATCAACGATCTCTTTATCCTCATAATGGGTATTGCCGGTAACATAAATATTCTTGATCTCATACTTGTCACTTATGCGGACAAGGACAACAGCCGCAGCGATCAAAATAATGATCAGGGTTCCGAATATGATATACAGGCTCTTATGCAGGAAAACAGATCTTCCAAACCCTCTTAAGGGATGAAAATCCTGCAGCCTCTCTCTTATCCCGGGCCTATACTCCGAGTATTCTCTTTTTCTTAATCTTTTTCTGGTTCTTTTTCTATGCTTTGCCATGTCCGATCATTCCCTGCCGATATTTCTGGCCACATTCAGGGCAATGCCCACTTCCGCCAGCTGGATCACCACCGCCGATCCTCCGTAACTGATGAAAGGAAGGGTGATTCCGGTATTTGGAATTGTGTTGGTTACCACGGCAATATTCAGGATGACCTGAATGGCGATATGTCCCATAACGCCTATTACCAGAAGCGCTCCAAAAAGATCCGGGGAATTATTGGCTATTATGAGAAGTCTCCAGATCAGCAGCAGGAACATGAGCATAACGGCTATTGCACCGAAAAGTCCCAGCTCCTCACAGATGATGGAGAAGATCATATCGTTCTGGGCTTCGGGAATGAATCCCATCTTCTGCATACTTTCTCCCAGGCCTTTTCCGAAAACTCCGCCGGAGCCTATGGCATACAGCGCCTGAAGGGTCTGGAATCCCTTGCCGCTGGCATGGGCCTTGGGGTCAAGCCAGGCAAGAACACGCTCAAAACGATAGTTCATACCGCTGGTCTGCTCGGAATTGGCTATAATGGCAACCAAAGCTGCGGCAAATCCCAGCACAGCCACAGCAAATATAATATATCTCTTATAACCCGGGGTTGATACAAACAACATAAGGATGGCAATTCCCATGATGATAACCGCGGAACTTAAGTTTCTTGTCAGAATATACACCATTCCTGCCAGGATCATGGGGAATCCCAGTGTCATCCCAAAGCCCCTCAGGGTCATAAGATTCTTTCTAACCTTGATGATCATGGTGGCGGTAAAGATAATGGTGGCCACCTTGGCTGCCTCCGCAGGCTGAATGGATACGCCCATGAAGATAAGCCATCTTTTGGCTCCGTTAATGGTCTTTCCGAAGGGAACGATCAAAATAAGGAGTATCGCCGAGATAATATAGATAGGTAGTGCCAGTCTTTCAAGAAACCTGTAGGGGAAATATGACATCAAAATCATTCCCACCAATCCTGCCAGTGTCATAACAAGCTGATGCTTGAAATAATAGGCTGAATCGCCGAAATCAAGGTTTGCCTCATAGGAGCTGGTGGAATAAAGCATTATCAGCCCGAATGCCAGCAAAAACAGAATGATGAATATCAAACTGTAATCGATATAAGATTCCCTCTTAAACAGTTTACTTTTCAAGTTTGTTTACGTACTCCTTAAATCTCTTTCCCCTAATCTCATAATTAGGGAACATATCCCAGCTTGCACATGCCGGAGAAAGAAGCACCGCCTCTCCCTCTTTTGCTGTTTCACTGCAGAATTCCAAAGCTTCTTCAAAGCTGTCTTTGAACACGTAGTCGGTAAAGCCGTGCTTTTTGGCGCACTCTGCTATCTTTTCCCTAGTCTGTCCTATGAGAACAAGAAGCTTTACCTTGCCGCCGAAGTTTTCAATCCATTCATCGTACTCACTGCCCTTGTCATACCCGCCGCCGATAAGGATCGTGGGCTTGCTCATGGCCTTAATACCCTGAATGGCCGCATCGGGGTTCGTGCCCTTGGAATCGTTGTAATAATCAACGCCCTTTTTTGTGGCAACAAACTCAATTCTGTGCTCAACTGCTTTGAAATCACGTATAACACTTATTATTGTTGACAGCGGAACGCCCATAGCCATGGACATTGCAATGGCTGCCATAACATTTTCAACGTTGCAGAGTCCCACCAGGTTCATGTCATGGATATTCATTATAGGCATTGGAGTGCCATGGTTGCCCATGACGATTTCCTCTCCCTCAAGGTAGAATCCGTCCTCAAGCTTCTCCTGAGTCGAGAAATATACCACTCTTGCAGGGCATCTTGAACCGAAATCTCTTGTATAACTGTTGTCATAATTAAGGACACAGGTGTCCTCTTTTGTTTCATTACAGGTGATATTTTCCTTCATGGAAGCATAGCACTCCATGGTGTGATGCCTGTTGAGATGATCCGGAGTGATGTTCAGGATTGCCGATACGTTTGCATGGAAATTTTCAACTGCCTCCAGCTGGAATGAGCTGATCTCTCCGACAGTTACCGTCTCATCAGTCATATCGGGAGCACTCTCGGCAAAAGAGACACCGATATTCCCCACAACATATACCGAAGAAAAGTGGGCTTTCATGATCTCTCCCACCAGAGTTGTAGTGGTTGTCTTGCCGTTGGTACCGGTGATGGCCACCATTCTTCCCTTCGAGAAATTATAGGCCAGCTCTATCTCGCTCCAGATGGGGATATTTCTTTCTTTGATACGCAGAATCGTAGGTGAATCCAAAGGCACAGCAGGACTTGGTACCGTAAGAAATATCTCGTCAAGAACAGCATCGGGAAGTTCTCCCACGATAATGGCTGTGGACTGTCTGTCCTCCTCATGAAGCTTTTTTCTGATATCTTCCTCGGTGACCTTCGTGTTCTCCTCAAGCATAACGGGAATAGCTCCCACTCTGTTAAGAAGCTGTACAGATCCTACTCCTGACAGTCCCGATCCGATAACAAGTACTCTTTTTCCTTTAAGATCTCTCTTCATATCCTTGTACCTTCTTTAAATTATCAGATGATATTTTATGTATTACAGCATAGCCAGATATCCCACCAGCGCCAGAAGCACCGTAACTGTGGTAAATACATTGACAACTCTCGTCTCTGACCAGCCGCCTTTTTCAAAATGATGATGAATGGGAGCCATTCTGAAGATTCTTTTACCATGTGTTATTTTAAAATATGAAACCTGCATGATAACGGAAATGACTTCCAAAGCATAGATAAATCCAACAATAGCGATGAAGATGGGCATCTGCATAACATATGCTATTCCGGTAACAAATCCGCCGATAGCAAGAGATCCTGTATCACCCATCATTACTTTGCCGGGATAAACGTTGTAAACCAGGTATCCCAGAAGCGCTCCCGCCATAGCCGCAGACATAACCTGTGCTCCGCTTGCGCCGTAGTGAATGCCTGCTATTGCAAAGAATGCAGCAACAACAGCTGTTACCGATGCACAAAGTCCGTCTACTCCATCGGTGAAGTTGGTGCCGTTAGCAGTGCCAAGGGCAATAAAGAACAGGATCGGTATATTCCAGAATCCGAAATCAAGCATGATATCCGTAAAGGGTACTCTCATTGCCAGTGATATGTCGGTAAAATTCTCAACATATAATGCAAATATGACCGTTACCACAAACTGGGCCAGGATCTTCTGCCATGCTCTAAGTCCAAGATTGTGTTTTCTTACTACCTTTATATAGTCATCCAAGAATCCGATGATTCCGAATCCAATGGTCAGAAGAAGCACCGGAATGACTTCCTTGTGGGATGCCCCATAGAAAATTCCTATTACCACAAAAGGAATAAGGAAGATAAATCCGCCCATTGTGGGTGTTCCGGTCTTTTTCTGGTGGGACTCAAGCCCCTCTTCTCTCTCGGTCTGTCTTGCCTTGAGCTTTCTAAGCATCTCAATGACCTTGGGGCCAATAATAACAGCTATAAAAAACGAAACCAAAACCGGGATAAGGATCCTAAAAAGATATTCATTCATTGTTTTAAACTCTCCATCTTAACCATATATGCCCTTACGGCTCTGAATTTCCGGTACCTGAGCCGAAATCAGGCAATGTGTCGCCTCCGAATTCATACCCGCTTGCGGGGTCGATCGGATTACCTGTATTCGGGTCAATATAATACCCCGTTGAAGGGTCCACGTCAAATGTCTCCCAGATGGATGAGGTATCTTCTCTTTGTTCATCAGGATCAACCGTGCCGTCGGGATTTTCGCCTTCCTGCGCGGTTTCTCCGCCTTCAGCGCCCTCAGGATTATCAGCTTCACCCTCTGTTTCAACACCTTCTTCGCCTTCGGCAACTTCTGCCTCAGGGACCTCTGGTGTGATCATCTTTTCATGAAGCTCTGCGAGCTCCTGCTGCTCTTTTTCAGAAAGTTCCTCGGTCATTGGAATATTAAGATAAGGAAGAGCCTCTGTAAGAACCGCTCTTACAATCCTTGTAGCAAACTTGGCATCATCCTGATACTGCGTGTTGGGCCTGTCAACCACAACATAGATGGCAATCTGAGGATTTACCGAAGGAGCATATCCCATGAAGGATACAACATACTGCCTGTTACCACGTGGAAGGGTCTGGGCTGTACCGGTCTTGCCGCCGATCATGTAACCTGCCGGGCGGGCTGTCTTACCGGTTCCTTCCTCTCCCGCAACAACTCTGTTGCAGTACTGGATTATCTTATCTGAAGTACTCTGTGATACAGTCTGTCTCAATATCCTCGGCTCCACGTTTCTTATCGTAGATCCGCTGCTGGAGACAATTCTTTTTACGATATGAGGTTCATAGTAATATCCGCCGTTGATCAGTGAGCTGAAACTGGTAATCATCTCGATCATATCAACGTTGAAGCCCTGGCCAAAAGAGTTTGTGGCAAGGTCCGCGGAAGTCATGGCATCGGCAGTGTAGGTAAGGCCTTCGGTCCTGGCTTCTCCCGCAAGGTCGATATTGGTCTTAAGTCCGAATCCGAAGTCCTTCTGGAATTTGGTAAAGGTGCTGACACCTGTAGCCTGTGCAATATGCATCATGGCAACGTTACAGGAAATCTCGATTCCTCTTTCCACGGAAACATATCCGTCACCGTATCTGTTATGGCATCTGATGGTCCATCCGCCGACTTCAAGGCTTCCCTTACAGTCATATACCTCATTTCCGGTAATGGAGCCGCTCTCAAGTCCGGTGGCTACCGTAAAGGGCTTTGCGACAGATCCCGGCTCATAGGTATCGCTGATACAGAAGTTTCTCCACAGAGCATTGTAGTTCTGGTAAAGCTGCTCATCGGAAAAAGTCTCAAGCATCTCTTCCGTAATATATACGCCGGAATCCAGTTCGGACTCGCCTTTAAGCTTCTTGCCGTTCTCGTCAACAGCAGGCATTCCTATAAGTTTTGACGGGTCTCTTGGATTGTTCAGGTCAAAATTAGGATAGCTGGCCATGGCCAGAATCTCGCCGGTGTGTATGTCCATCATGATGCAGCCCACGTTATTGGCCGCATTGCCCCAGCGAAAAGCATTGGCGTAGGTATCGTTAAACTCCTGAAGGTGCTTCTCAACTATATTCTGAAGGTTACCGTCGATGGTGGTAACTATACTGTCTCCGTCCTCTGCGGGAATTGTGGTTCTTTCAAGATTTGAATCCTCATCAAGGTATCCGTACTCTCTTCCGGCGGTTCCCGAAAGGGTATTGTTATAATACTCCTCAAGGCCGTACATACCCGAGTTATCATTGGTAGTAAATCCCACAACATCGCAGGCAAGTGAGCCGTTGGGATATTTCCTGATGTAATTTGACTCGAACCAGACTCCCTGAATATTGGCATCATAGCCATCCATTCCGGGGGTTATCATATCCTGGAAATTCTTGATCTGATCATAGGGAAGCTTCTTGGCCAGCACATAGTACTGGGATGTGGGATGTTCACTTAAATATGTTCTGATCTCACCCTGGTCAAGTCCAAACTCTCTTACAAGAGCTGTGATGGTGGGCTCAAGGAACTTCTCGTCCCTAAGAAGGAGCTTTGCATCCAGAATCACATTGTAGACCTTCTCGCTGTAGGCCAGAATGGTTCCGTTGGAATCCAGTATCTCTCCTCTTCTGAAGGGCAGAGTTGTTGAATCGTACTGCTGCTGGGACAGAATCTGCTTCTCATACTCCTCACCGTTATTTCTGGTGATAAGGATAAGTCTGACCCCTAACCCAACGAAAGCCAGTAGTACCAAAACAAATAGCACCACCAGCTTTTTTCTCATCCATTTTACAAATTTGATGTCACTGCTAACTTTTCGCTGTTTCATTTATACACTTACACTTCCTTGGCTGCAATTTAATGTATCAATATCATTTGCCGCCGGATCCAGGAATGGGAGCAAGCTGCCTTACATAATCGTTGCCGCCCTCATCTGAATAAGTGATTATCTGCCCTTCGGAAGCATAGGTCATACCGTACTCCTGGATGGCAATTCTTTTTATCTCATCCAGATCCACATTTCCATTGGCTCTATTATACGCCTCATCATTGTCCTGTTTCAAATTATTCAGTCTGCTCTCAAGCTCAGCCACGTATTTAACGCTGTTCTTGATCTCCGACTGCAGAGAGATATACCATGCCAGTGTTCCCAGCATGAGAACCAGTGCCAGTGTCAAAAACAGGAGGTAGCCAAGGCTCATGTGATGTCTTCTGCCCCTGCGTTCGGTCTCATGAACATGGACAGGTCTTTCAACACGCTTTTTATTCGGTTTTCTTACAGTCGTGCCGCGAATATATTCACTTGCCATATTCATGCCTCCTTTCATCAGCCAGGGAAAAAAGTGTTCTGCCCGCCCACCAAATACTTATCAGGCCTTAGCTTTTTCAAACACTCTCAGCTTGGCGCTTTGTGATCTCTTGTTCTCCGCAAGTTCCTCGGGGCTTGGCAGGATCGGCTTTCTTGTGATCACCTTGCCCTTTGAAACATTTCCGCACACGCACACCGGGAAATCCGGCGGACAGGTGCAGGGATTTTCATTTCTTTTGAAATTATTCTTGGTTATCCTGTCTTCCAGGGAATGGAAGGTTATAACGCACAGCCTTCCGCCCGGATTAAGGAAATCGATAAATCCGTCCAGGGAATTCTGAAGTACATCAAGCTCCCTGTTCAGTGCTATTCTTATGGCCTGATAGGTTCTCTTGGAGGGATGGCCTCCCTTTTCCCTCATCTTGGCCGGAATCGCAGCCTTTATGATATCGTTGAGCTGCCCCGTGGTCTCTACGGGAGCCTTGGCTCTCTCGATACATATGTGCTTGGCAATGTTCTTGGCGAATTTGTCCTCGCCGTAATCCCTTATAATATGAAACAACTCGGTTTCGGAATAGTCATTTACTATGTCTCTGGCAGTCAGAGTCTGCCTTCTGTCCATTCTCATGTCCAGCGGCACATCTTCCTTGTAGGTGAATCCCCTCTCAGCGTTATCAAGCTGAAATGAAGAAACTCCAAGATCCAGGAGAATACCGTCAACGCCCTTTACTCCAAGCTCTTTCAGCCTTGCCACCGCATTCTCATAGTTGTCACGGATGACAGTGACTCTGTCCTCAAAGGGTAAAAGCCGCTTTGTAGCCGCAGCAATGGCGTCCTCATCCTGATCCGTCCCGTACAGATGGCCTCCTGCCGTCAGTCTTTCCGCAATGTGAAAAGAGTGACCGGCTCCGCCAAGGGTTCCGTCAAGATATATTCCGTCAGGTCTGATATTCAGATTGTCCAGGCACTCATCAAGGAGTACCGAATAGTGTTTGAATTCCATATCACAAGCTAAGTCCGTACTCACTCATCTTGGCAGCAATACCATTGATGTCATCAAAGGTGCTGGCCTTCTCCCACTCAGGCTTGCTCCAGATCTCAGCTCTGTTGCCAACGCCGGCAACCACGGCCTCTTTCTCGATCCTGGCGTATTCCAAAAGAGTGGATGGGATAAG
The DNA here is from genome assembly GCF_000526935.1 of Butyrivibrio sp. FCS014. Lineage (GTDB taxonomy): Bacteria > Bacillota > Clostridia > Lachnospirales > Lachnospiraceae > Butyrivibrio. Next base: position 440,489 of record NZ_JAHA01000019.1, read on the forward strand.
TATTCTGCCCTGTTTGTCAAGTTCCGCATCAGTGGCTCCGGCAAGGAAGAAACGGCTAAGCATTCTGGCTTCGGGCTTATCCATCGGCAGTGACTGGAGCTTCTCCTCGAATTTCTCCCATTCATCCTGGGCAAACACGAAAAGACATCCGTCAAACCCCTTGGTTACCACAAAATTGTCACCAAGAAGATCGCGGAATTTGGTAGGAATTATGAGCCTTCCCTTAGCGTCGAGAGAATGGCTGTATTCGCCTTTAAAAAACGCTCCCACTTTTCTACCACTTTCAACCACTTTTTGCCACTTTTTACCACTTGAGTTAATTATAAAGTAAAAAAACGGCGTTAACAAGGTATAAATGTGATATTTCCATGAAATTAATCTAAAGCGAACTTAATTTTCCACAAAAAAATAGCCTATCTGGTGGTTGTGTGTTTTCTCATCCACTAGATAGGCTAAAAATTCCGCAAAAAATTTTTTTAAATTTTTTTCGAGCAATCCGGTATGTTGATCTTATCGAAGGCAACATTTTATCCCGGAAGGCATCAGATCTGTATTATGATTTGAAAAGTGTGGCAAGAATTCCTCTTCCAAGGCTTGCTCCCAGGTTTCCTCCAAGAGTCTTGCCGAACTTTCCGAACTTACCGCCGACAGTCTTTCCAACTTCGCGGCCAACAGTTCCCACAACTGAGTTTCCGATAGTCTTGGCTGTCTGTTTCTTTTTGCGCTCAGCGGCGGCTTTTTCCTTCTCGGCTGCCTTAGCTGCGGCTGCTTCCTCTTTCTCTTTTGCCTTGCGTTCTGCTTCCTCAGCCTTAAGCTTCTCTGCCGCCTCCGCATCAGCTATGCCCTTTCTGAGCAGGAACTCATAAGCCGACTCAGGATCGTGGGGCTCAAAGTACTTGCCGTAAAGATCGCTGTTATTGATCTCGCGGCTTCTTGTGGAAGCGTCGATACCTCCCATGAATGACTGAGGAGGAAGGATCTTCACTCTCTCGCAAACTGTAGGTGTTCCGGTCTCATCCAGGAATGAGCAGATTGCTTCACCTGTTCCCAGCTCCTGAATAACGTCTGCAGTCTTGAATGCGGGATTCTCTCTGAAGGAGTCGGCGGCTGCCTTTACAGCCTTCATATCTGAAGGTGTGTAGGCATGGAGCGCATGCTGGATCTTGTTGCCCAGCTGTGCAAGAACACCGTCGGGAATATCTCTGGGGTTCTGGGTTACAAAGTAGATACCTACACCCTTGGATCTGATGAGCTTAACAACCTGCTCAATCTTGTCCATAAGGTGTTTTGGGGTATCCTTGAACAAGAGATGAGCTTCGTCAAAGAAGAAAACCATCTTGGGCTTCTCGGGATCTCCCACCTCAGGCAGTGTCTCGAAGAGCTCAGACATCATCCAGAGAAGGAAAGTTGCATACAGGGTTCCGTTATTGATAAGGCTTGTGGAATCCAGGATGTTGATCATTCCGTTGCCGTTTGAATCAGTCTTGAACCAGTCGTGAATATCAAGAGCGGGCTCGAAGAAGAACTTGTCTGCTCCTGCCATCTCAAGAGATACGATGGATCTTACGATGGCCGCAACCGATACAGGGCTTATATTGCCATACTCAGCTGCGTAATCGTTCTTATTCTCGGACATGTGGTTCAAAAGCGCCTTGAGATCCTTGGTATCAACAAGAAGAAGCTCCTGATCATCGGCTATCTTGAAAGCGATTGTGAGGATATCTCTCTGAAGATCGTTAAGTCCCAGAATCCTTGCAAGAAGGAGCGGTCCCATCTCGGAAACCGTGGTACGAAGCGGGATTCCCTGCTCACCGAAAACATCCCAGAAAGTAGCGGGATACTTCTTGTATTCAAATCCTGCCTCTGCAAGGCCAAACTTCTGGATACGCTTCTGCATATCTTCGCTGTCTGCGCCTTCCCTGACCATTCCGGAAAGGTCACCCTTTACGTCTGCAAGGAATACCGGCACTCCCATGTCACTGAAGGACTCGGCAAGAACCTTAAGTGTTATGGTCTTACCTGTTCCGGTGGCACCTGCAATGAGGCCGTGACGATTAGCCATTTTGGGCAAAAGAAATATATTCTCACCCTCAAGATTGTTAGCTACCCATATCTTACCGTCTCTTAACATATGTATCCTCCCAACTGTTATTCTCTTTTCATGGCGCAAAAAAAAGCCCTGCAACAAGTATACCACAGTTACAGGGCGAAGTATTTGATATTTGTTTATTTATCGTCTTTCAATCAGCGCATTTTCCACTGTCTGTCCGGGAACATGTCAGGGTTATTTTTCAAAGTATGCCAAGGCAATGGCTCCGGGGCCTGAGTAGGTACCGATGGTTGCTCCGACTTCCGCATACTGAAGCCTGTCCTCAAAGCCTTCATAAAGATCTTTGGAGTCTTCAACATATTTCCTGAGCATATCATCGGAGAATCCTGAGTACGCCAGGCATACAGGTCTTTCAAAGTCTATTCCACCGGTGTTTTTCACAAATTCCTTGAGCATATTGTGGCTGTTCCTGGAACCTCTGGCCTTGCCAATGATCTTAACAACACCCTCTTCTATGGTAAGAACAGGTTTGATCATGAGCATGTTTCCCGCAAGGGCTGCGGCGGAGGATATTCTCCCTCCCAGTTTAAGATACTCAAGAGTGTCAAAAACAGCAATAACGTGAGCCTTTTTCATCTCTTCCCGGATCTGAGCCGCTATCTCTTTTGCCGAAAGGCCCTGATCACGAAGCTGAACCGCTCTCTCAACGATAATGAACTCAGATATGCAAAACTGCCTGGTGTCAATCACGAAAACCTTATCTTCGTAATCCTGTGCCGCAATGCAGGCGCTCTGATAGGAACCCGAAACCCCTGCTGATAGGGTAAAGCAGATTGCTTCATCCCCATCCTTTGTCGCTTCCTTAAAAGCCTCTCCATAGTCAAAGGGCGAAATCTGGCTGGTCTTGGGTATCTCGTCGGTCTCCACCAGCTTTCCATAGAATTCCTTACAGCTTAAAGTAACTCCGTCAAGAAACTCCTCATCACCGAACCTCACCTTGAGGGGAAGCACTGTAATGCCCCATTTTCCGGCTCTTTCCTGAGAAATATCACTTGCGGAATCTGTTATTATCCTCACTCCCATTTTCATTCCTCCACAGATACTGCATTTGCAAATTTAGTTTCCACAAATGCATTAAAATATGCTGTTTGCAGTTCGTTTTGAAATTTCAGTTTCCAAAACTTAGCAAGTAGCATACCATATTTCGTGATGTATATATATGGGAGATCATCCAAAAATTATGAGAACACCCGACGAATAATTATGGAAATTAACCACGGGGAAAGTCGTCGTGAATAAGCCCCTGGTCGTCATCATCCCAGTAATCGTCGGTGTCATCGGAATGAAGGGCGTTATGGGAGTTATGAGCATCATCAGCATCATTATTAACTGCCATGGCTGTTTCCCATTCTTCTATAGCGAGTTCTTCAGAAAACTTGGGATCTGTCAGGATCTGCCTGAATAGTCCGTGGCAGCCGTCGCTGCAGTCCCGCCAGGTGGCGTCAAAATTTCCGGTGTACCAGGGATCCGCAACGTCTCCCTCTCTGCCTGCAAATTCCAGCATCTTGAAGACTTTTTTGTCCGGATCGACCCTAAAAAGGTTATTGAGGTTCCTGATATTGGCGCTGTCCATGCCTATTATAAAATCAAACTTCTCGTAGTCATTCCTTGAGGTCAGCCGGGCCCTCTTTTCACTTACTCCAAGCTCATTTTCAGGTGTTCCGATACCATGCTCTCTAAGTTTCGCCCTGGCCGGCGGATACACCGGGCTCCCCACGCCGTTCCAGATCTCGTCTGTGTGAGTTGCTGACGACTCTATATGAAAAAAGTCATCAAGCCCCTGTTTGTGAACTATATCCTTCATAATGAATTCCGCCATGGTTGAACGGCATATATTGCCGTGGCAGACGAATAGAATTCTTATCATCCCTGTATTCTCCTAACTTTTGGCTCAACCATGCGGTCTAGAGCACATTGTTATTTTATAGCTATTTGGCATATCTTTGCAAAAATCGGCATATTTTTGCCTGCAAAAGTTGTAAAAAAGTTGTAAATTCATTGCTCCGTACAACTCAGTATTTATCAGGCATTTGCACAGATTCTTCCCATCTCTTCTTTGGCATCGTCTAATAGTAAAAGTATGTTATCCTGAACATTGGCTTTTTATAATTTCAGAAAGATTCTGCAAAACAAACTCTTGCCCCATCTTGTCATATTCTATCCTGTAATACGCGGTTCCGTTCATGCTAGTTTGCAAAGAATGTGTTATTCCAACAGCCTGTCCCTTTTCTGTAGTCAATGTTACTTTTTTATTTAGCTGATGATCCTCTTTTTCTATCAAATAGCCATTCTTCTTGAGCCAAGCAGTTATCACTTTATATGACAGCTTTTTGTATTCTTTTTCATCTATCCCAGAATTCAATTGCTCTGTAAATCTTGTTATCGTTTTTGTCTCTATAAACTGATACTCAGAAAGTGACTCCATAGGGAATTCTTTTTTCTTAATCCCTGAAGTTTTTCCAATCACTCCGCCATTTTCCTTAAGTGCTAAAAGCACATCTTTGATAAAAAACATACATCTGATAACATTAGGATCATTCATAACATCATCATTATCTGCCGGCATATTGTTTATAGGATTTTTTCCATCTGCTATACGATCTACATAAATAAGTGCTTTATCCAATTTTTCTAAATCAAACTGTCCCATTTAGTTATTCTCCATTTTCATTATCATTATCATTTTCATACTCGATATCTATAATGTTCTCTATAAGCCCAACAACAGCATCATTAAGTTGCATCGCATTTTGACTTGTGATGACGGGCTTACCGGTTTCTGCCTCAATATTCTTTCTGGCATCTCCAGCAATCTGTCCGCCTCTTTTTGCTATCGTTTTGTTTTCATCAAGTCCCTGCGGATTATGTACTTTAGTTAGCTCAGTAGTAGTTGCTTCTGCCAACATATTTAATGCAAGCTCAAGAGTACTCATGTTATCTCTTAGGTTTTCTTTTTTGAGTCCCTTAAGATTCTTATACTGCCTTGTTGACATGCCTGACCAGGCTCTGGTAACTTCATCTGTCAAGATAGCAAACTCTTTTCCCTGCTTAACACCATGACCTTTCCACTGATCCGTTAGCTCTTTTCTTGCACGAATTGTCTGAAGTCTTTGATTAATCCAGTCTGCGTCATATCCAAGTCTTGCATATGTTTCCAAAGCGCGATCTATCGTAAGCTCAGGGTCTATCGTCTCCTCTATCCTTTCACGGCCAACCTGTGCAAGCCACATTTTAAATGGTTCAGCCTTCTTAGAAGGAATTGACTGGATAATTCTTAGAAGTTGTTCAGTATTTGCTACGTCCGTAAATCTCTTTTTCCCATCTTGAGCTGTCATTTTCAACTGGTTACAATTTGTAACCAGTTGATTTCCTTCTTCTTTTAGCCTACTTTTTAGCACTTTCCAATAATTTCTAGCCCCGTTCATATCCGATTGCTCTGTCAATGCGCCTACCACATCAACTATTGAAAAATACCACTCTTCTTCGTCCTCTACCCAAGCCGTTCTAATAGGCTGATCTTCGAATAATTGTACCTTATCTTCCATCATCGTTTTTCCCCTTTTCCCCATTACTATTTCCGTCACCTGAGAGCTTTTCCATTTCGATTTTATACGCCATCAATCTCAAAAGATAATCTGGCATTTTCCTATTTCCCAATTCCCAATCCTGCAGTGTACGATACGGAATTTCAAAATACGCACAAAACTCTTTTCTCGACATTCCAGTACTGTTTCTTAATTCTATCAAATAATCTCTGCTATCCATGCAAGCCACCCCGTTCATTCGATGTCTTTATACTCATTGCGTATCATCAGTATTGCATACGCGATGCGTGTTGTCAATAAAAAATGTCGATCAACTATACAGTCAACCGACATTTTTATTATTGTTGTTTACCCGATTACCCTAACGACAAGTTGCAATTCATTGCTCCGTACAACTCAGTATTTATCAGGCATTTGCACAGATTCTTCCCATCTCTTCTTTTGCATCATCGATAGAAAAATGTGTATAAGTATTAAGCGTTACACCTATGTCTGAATGTCCCATAATATATTGCAGTGTCTTCGGATTCATCCCTGACTTAGCCATGTTGCTACAAAATGTATGGCGGCAAACATGAGGCGTAATCTTACCGACGTGTGATTTCCATATCACGTTGTAAAATCATGAGGAAATCAATTTGTTTTTCTTAAACCACTGCGCGCTAAGAGTCAGACTTTTTATCGGATCATTGTCAATCCAGTTTTTATGAGTTTCCAATACAATTGCCTTTACTTTGGCAGCCTCCTGTACACTCTCCAAAATACTGCCAAGGGCCATATTCCCTGTTCCTAGTTCGGCCGCATCTTCCTTGAGAATAGGCGTAATGAACGGTCCTTGTTTTCTGCAGCCTCTGTCATTTATATGCCACATTACCATTCTGTCTGACAGTTTTTTTACCAGGGCAGTAACATCTGCTCCTCCGTCTGCAAGCCAGTAGGTATCAAGTTCGAAGTTAACATACCCGGGGTCGGTGTTCATGGCGATAAAGTCCAATGCAGTTTTTTCTTCTGAGACCTTCTGTAACTCGACATTGTGATTATGATAAAGAAGTTTTACTCCATAGGGCAAAAGAGCTTCTCCCGCCTTATTAAGCCTCTCAGCAAGTTTTTTTACCTCAGAAGCATTCCCGTAATCAAACCTGTACATACCGGTTATAACAACGGTATCTGTTCCAAAGCTCATGGCTTCTTTAGCAACAGCCTCAGGGTTTTCTTCAATGCTGTTCAGATAGCTGTGCAGACTTATAACCTTCAGCCCACTTTCAGCGATCAGCTCCTTCCAGTTAAGTTTCCCTCCACTTCCCGTGGGCATACCGGCAAATTTTGTAAGCAGCCTCACAATAAAAGGCGTTGGCTTGATCATGAAGTCATTTAGTTCAATGCCGTCATAGCCGGCACTCTTGATGCTCTGAAGCGTGCTGAGTGCACTCTCATAACTATTGCATCTGCTTCCGATCATTATCTGTTGCACACCCGTCAGTACTGTGTCTTTCATTATTTCAAATAGCCTCCAAGATGCTTCAAACTGGGCTTTGGTGCCCTGATCTGTGTTTTCCTGTCAACTGCGCAAAGACCAAATGTCAGCGCATAACCTTTCTGCCACTCAAAATTATCGATAAGTGACCAGTGGCAGTATCCGATGACAGGAATTCCATCATTTATACAGCTCTGAACACCCTCAATTGCCTTGTCGATAAACTCAACTCTCTGCTTATCATCTGCTGTTGCTATTCCATTTTCGGTAACCATGATCGGAACATTTGGCATCTCCTCATGCACACGTCTTATTACATGCTCAAGGGCTTCAGGGTATACTTCGTAATCCATCTGTGTCATGGGTGTTCCCTCCGGAACAGGCACTATTCCATCAGGGCCGTAAGTTGTTCTGGTATAGTTCTGAAGTCCGAAGAAATCATCATCCTTGATATAAGGAATGTAATGGCTAAACTCCTCATTCCAGTCGCTGTCTGCGCGCTCCTTGCCACCTTCTATGTACTGGCAGTCGTGCAGGGAAAGCGTAATACCAACCTGAATATCCGGATTAACAGCCTTGATTGCTTCCTTGGCTGCCTGATGCGCCTTTATAACTATCATATCGCCATTTGCATCTGTTGCAGAAACAAATGTATGCGGTTGAGGATCTCCGAATACTTTGGCATTCTCCATTGCTGCCAGCTTCATTTTCTCCATCGGGTCAGAGAGATTAAGTCCAACCTGAACCTGTCCCTCCATGGAGTCACCACTGCTTTTGGCTGCATTTGCCATTTTCGCCATCATCTGCTTCTTAAATCTCTCCATGAGAGCGCCTATCTGAAGTCTCATGTTGGCCTCATTTATGGTGCAGATATACTTTATCTCGCTTCCAAGCTGCTCTGTGACGAACCTTGCATAGTTGGCAAAAAGCTCTACAACCTGCTCATTGTCCCAGCCTCCCAGTTTTATAAGCCACACAGGTGATGTGAAATGCATGAGAGTAATAACCGGCTCAACGCCATTGTCCCTGCAGCATTTGATCATCTTCCTGTAATGCTCAATCTCTTTTTCATCAAATTTGCCCTGCTCAGGCTCAATACGTGCCCATTCAACAGAGAATCTGTAAGTGTTAAGGCCTGCATCCGCAAGCATCTTGATGTCTTCTTCGTATCTGTTATAGTGATCCACAGCATCCAGTGAAGGCTCAACAAACTGTGAATACTCCATATTCTCCATTACCCAGTAATCTGAATTTGTATTGTTTCCTTCAACCTGATGGGCTGCAGTAGAAGCGCCCAGCATAAATCCGTTCTCGAACTTGTTCATTTTCCTATCCTCCATAATTTAAATCTCATAACTTCCGCTTGTCAGAATTCTCTTTTCCTCGCCGGGGAGCTCCAGCTCTGCTTCCATTCCTTCAGGAATTTCAAATCGGTAGGCAAAAGAATCCGTCTCCTCAATATATCTCCATTCAGAAACTATGCGGCCTTTCGGTGAATCATAGTAACCCTTTGCAAACTTAAGTCTCTCATCCGGCAGAGGCTTTATCAGAACTTTGTCAAAATCGTATCTGATTCCCAAGACACCGGACAAAAGCCATCCGGAAACAGCTCCATAGGAGTAGTGATTCAGTGAATCATGGACAGTGCCGTCTTCTCTGACGCCATCCCAGGTCTCCCAGATAGTGGTAGCACCTTTCTCCACCGCATAGAGCCACGAAGGATAGCTTTTTTGCAACAGCAGTCTGTATGCAGTATCCACATAGCCGTAATCTGCAAGCACGCTGCACAGGAAAGGCGTTGAAAGGAAGCCTGTATTAAGATGATAGTCATTTTTCACTACCAGCTCATTTAAGTCTTTAGCAGCTTCCACTGCCTCTTTTACAGGTAAAAGACAAAACGCAAGAGGCCTTACGTACTCGCACTGCCTGTCAGATTTTATATGCCCGTCTTTCAGAACCAGATATCTGTATGCCTCAGTCGCCTTTTCCGAGATCTCTTTGTACTTATCCGCATCGGCGCCATTTCCAAGAAACTCTGATATTTTAGCGAGAATCCCCGATGAATATGCATAGTATGCTGTTGCCACTTCAGGCTGGCCATCCTTGAATGCAGCCATCATGGTCTTCATAACATCTGTTCCGGGCTCGCACCACTCGCCGTAGTCCATTCCGGTGTCGATGATGTATTTTCTGTAAGGGTTCTTTCCAAAGCGGTTCTTGAGCTTGCTCTTTCCTGCTCTTCTTCCGAGGAAATCCACCCACTTCTTCATCATTTCATAGTTGTCTTTAAGTATCTGCTCATCGCCGTATATTCTGTACAGATTCCAGGGCACAAGAACCGCCGCATCGCCCCATCCGACAGAAGCCGAGAACATCTCTGCTATCTTGCCCGGATTTGAGTTCTTGGGGCAGATATACGCCATCTTGCCATCAGGGTGCTGCCCAATCCTTACGTTTGCAAGCCATTTCTCATAAACTCCCCTGCAGTCCATAAGGTACGCACCGGTCCTCACAAAGACCGCCGCATCACCTGTCCAGCCGGCTCTCTCCCTTGTTGGGCAATCAGTGGGAATGTCACAAAAGTTTGACTTCATGGACCATACACTGTTTCTAAAGAGCTTATTTACTTCATCTACGCCACACTCAAAGCCTGCTGTTTCCTTCATGTCCGAATACACAGCAATGCTCTTAATCTGGATGTCTGACAGTAAAATATCGCTTGTTACCTTTGCATATCTGAATCCAAACATCGAAAAATGCGGCTTAAAATCATTCCTGCCCGGCTTGCAGATATAGTTTATTTCCTGTTTTATTCCGCCTGATTTGTTCCTGTCTCCGGGCTGGAAATTACTGATCGTGAAGTTTCCGTTTTCATCCAGGGTTTCACCGTGGACGAGGCAGATCTTCTCACCGCCTTTGGCGTTTTCTACAACAAAAGACGTATAACCTGCAAGGTTCTGTCCGAAATCAAATACGCTCTCTCCGCTCGGAGTAGTGATGAGCCTTCCTTCAAACACTTCATGTTCCGTAACAAACGGCGATGTCTGGGCTATAAGATTCCCTTTGTCAAAAGACATCTCTCTTGCCTTATGCCACTCACCAAAGCCCGAACCGGCATCGCAGGTCTCTCCCAGCTCAAGGTCCGTAAGCTTAATGGGCCCGTTTTCACAGGCATCCCAGCTGCAATCCGTGACAAGTATCGGATTCTCCATGTCTTCATCGCCTATTATCGCGCACAGAAATGAAATATCCTCGCCGTAGAGGTTTCTCACGCCGTCAATTCCGTTGCATCCTCTGTACCATCCATCACCAAGCGTTATAAATATCTCGTTTTCACCGGGCTTTAGCACTTCAGTGATCTCATACTCCTGATACTGAAGCCTTTTATCATACTCATCGCATCCCGGTGTCAGACGTGCATCCGTGATTTCCCGGCCATTTATCATTATTTCATACAAGCCGTGAGCCGTAGCATATATGCAAACTTTCCCCTCTTTATAAGAGAATGTGGTTCTTAAATATCCTGCTCCCTTTCTCTTATCAGGTTCTGTCACGGTTTCAGGAGATATCCACTTTGCTTTTTCAAAAATCTTAGCCGCTTCCATTTAACACCTCTGTTTTAGCGCTTTTTGATATTCATAAGAGCATTTGAAAGTGCCTTAATCTCGTCGGATTCTATATCCATTCCGCCCTGTTGCAGGAGCTTCTTAAGGGGCTGGCGAGCAATCATCTGTTGCATCGCTTCGGATATCTCTACTCCTTCGCCCATCCCACCGGCTGTCTTTGCAGTCATTGCAGCCATCATTCTGTCCAGTATTACTTTTCCTTCAGGCGTTGCCTGAATCTCTGCCATTGTACTTGAAAGGGAAAGGTATCCCTCTTTTTCCTCAGGTTCATCTGCCTTATCAAACCAGTTTCTGACCTTTTTGTCGGGAGCAAAGTATGCAGGATTGGGCTCAGAAACCTTTGCTATCTCCATTTCATCAGATAACTCGCCTGAAACAGCCTTTATTGTATGTACTCCGGTTATGGAAACATTAAACTTAAAGATATGTTCTCCGCTTGCGTTTCCTACTTCTGCGCCGTCAACAAAGAGAGTTACGGACTTTTGGTTTGAATATACCTTAATCTCTGTGTTATCCTCGATGCGGTCGTGATATCTTTTTCCGCAAAGATGAACGAAAGGCTCATCTGACCACCATGCTTTATAGATATAATAAGCGTCCTTTTTCTGCTTTCTGTCAAAGGTGATGACTCCCTTGTGGTTTTTGCCGGGGTCTCCTGCCTCATCTCGTCCTGCTGCAGCAAATTCAAACATATTCCAGAGATATGTTCCCCAGATATATGGACGGGTGCTGAACATTTCAAGCATATGCTCGTGATAAACAGCCTGATAACTCTCTGTATAATCGCCTTTTTCAGGTATTGGAGACTGAAGCGTAATTACTGAATCTGCGCCATACTCCGTAAGTCCTATTGCCACATCGGGATGCTGATTATGGAAATCGTCAAACCACTTGTCATTGTCCTCCATCTCGCCTACATACCAGCCATAGTAGAGGTTGTAGCCGCGAATATCAGGCAGTGTTACAAGAGGCGAGTCTGTCTCAAGAAGGAACAGATTTGCCATGGCAGAATATCTGATAGGATCCATCTCGTGGACAATATCGTTTAATATCCTGTGATTCTCCAAAAGGTCTTCAGTTACGCCTTGCAGAGATATTTCATTTGAAAGTGCCCAGCACATTATTGATGCATGATTGTAATTCTGGCTTATCAGCTCTTTCATCTGGGATATGGTGTTCTCTCTTCCACTGTCCATATGTACGGTAATATATGGAATCTCAGCCCAGACTACTACGCCCTTTTCGTCGCACAGATCATAGAAGTACTGATCGTGCTGATAATGTGCAAGCCTTATGGAATTTGCTCCCATAGAGAGGATAAGTTCAAGGTCTTCTTCATGCATTTCTTTTGTAAGCGCATTACCGACTCCTGCTCTGTCCTGATGTCTTGAGACTCCTCTAAGTGGATAGCTTTCTCCATTGAGGAAAAATCCTTTTTGAGGATCAACATGAAACTGCCTTACTCCAAACCTGTCATAGATTCTGTCACACTCTTTTGTTCCATCCAAAAGAGTTGCTGTTATGTTGTACAAGAACGGATCCTTGAGACCGTTCCATAAATGTGGCTCTTTTATCGTGATCTTACCGCAGGCAACATATCCACAGGATGCATCCTCTGCCGGAACCACCTCAAACTCCTGCTCTGTTACACCATCTATTGATATTCTTACGCGCTCTCCGCCGCTCGTGTATGCCTTTATTTCAATTTCAGCTTCATTTCCGTTTAGTCTTGGTGTGACGTACAGTCCTTTTCCACCATAATAGTCCATGTCAAAGTGCTTTTCATCCACAACCACAAGATAAACATCCCTGTAAATGCCACCATAGAAAGTGAAATCCGCTTTCTGTGGATACACCCTTGTATTTGGCTCGTTGGAAACAGAAACTACAATCTCATTTGAATCTGAAAGTACCTCTGTAATATCTGCCCTGAAACACGAATATCCGCCATCATGGCTCGCAACCTCACGGCCGTTTAAAGCAACTTTTGCAGAAGAATTAACGCCGCGAAATTCCACATACGCCCGCTGTCCCTCTTCCATTACCGGTCTTTCAAATGTCTTTTTATAAAAGCAGGTTCCTCTGTAATACGGCTCGGGACCCGTCTGTCCGTCAATAGCATTCCAGGTATGCGGAAGATTTATACTCTCGCTCTTTCCCTCTTTTTCAAATATCCAGTTATCATTCCAAAGAATTGTTGTTCGCATGTTTCACCTCTCCAGATTTTTACTGACCCATTGCAGCCTTTTTCTTATCGCCGATACTCTTCTGGATCTCTTCCATCTTCTCGTATGTGAGCTCGGAATTTTTCATTGCCAGAAGTGTGCAGATCCATCCCACTATAGGGAATCCGATAAGAAGTATTACGGTCATAACCCTGACGCCGAAGGTAAGCGGATCGCCCTGCTGCGGAGCAGTAGTTGTATATCCTATAAGTCCGATCATGAGTGTTGCGATAGTTGCACCAAAGGATGAAACTATTTTGTCAATGAAGCTGTAAGTAGCGGATACTGTCGCAGGCATGTATTTTCCTGAGCGATCCATCTCATAGTCAACAACATCCATTCTGAACGCGCTTGTTGATACAGAAACAACCATCTTCATTGCGTTATTTCCAAATGTAAAGAGCACGTATGTGATTGCCATGAGAACTGCTCCGGTTGATAAGTTGCCACCGAATACTGTTCCCACAAGAGTTGTAGGTGTAAATAAAAGATATACTGCAAATGCGATATTCAGTCCGATACAGTTCTTGGTCCAGTCGATCATGACCTTTCTGCTACCCTGTTTACCTGCAATCTTCGCACCTATGATCGCAAAAATAATGGATGGAAGCATTGCAAGCGCAGACAGAATCGATGATATAGCCATTGAGCCAAGCATAATTCCGTTAAGCATTGTGGACACTACCGCTGCAGAGCCTATTGTCTGTGCCAGCTTATCGGATGTTGCAGCCATGATGAATCTCTGAAGCTCTTTGTTTTCTTTGATCAGAGCCAGCATATCCTTAAAGTTTGGCTTTTCATCGGTCTCGCCATCCTTTTTGATTCCTTCGAAATTCTCGGGAATGTCGTATGGAGCAATTCCTATGCATGCCAGAATGTAGAAAAAGAGCGAAACAAGTATTACCACTACATTGTAAGTTGCGAAGTATTCTGTTCCCTGAATGTTATTAAATCTTGGGAGAATCACAGCGGATGCCACAACGCTCATGATCATTGGCACCAGATATGAATATGCTGTACTCCAGACACCGATTGTAGGACGCTGTTTTGGATCATTTGTCAGAATGTTCATATTGATCTGACCTGCTATACTTACGAATGTATAACCAATGATATAGATCACATAGCAGAGAACAAAGAATGTTATTCCTGCTGCGCCCGTAAGTGACAGCTTTGCCCCTATATTGCACATCAGCGTCGTAGCGATGGCCATAAGAAGCCATCCAAACATGATCGAAAATCTTACTTTTCCAAATCTGGAATTAAATCTTTCCAGGAAAAAAGCTATTACCGGGTCTGTAATTCCATCCAAAAGCCTTGATCCTGTGATAATAAGTCCTGTAACTGCAACAAGTATTCCAAAGTTGGAATTTCCAATATATGTTGCACCATTCATCAGCAGATAAAATGCCATCTGCCCTGCACCTGTCATCATCGCAAGCGCAATATGCCAGGTTTTAGCTCTTTTATAAGTTACCCCATTTTCTTCTCTTATCAGAGATTTGTCCTTACCCATTATTATTAACCCCTTTCAGTTGCATGATAATCTTTGAAAGCTTTCCTGTTATGGTCATAGTATCATTTAGTTTTGTAATATGTTAGAATTATTTTATCCCGATTAGTATTATTTTGTTGTTTTGAGGAATAAATATGGACCACACTCTTTTTTCAGCTCTTTTAAAAAACCTGCTCTCTGTGGATGTCACGGATGCAACAGACATGGACAGCTCTCTTTACGCCTTTGAAAAGAAATACTGCTTCAGCATAAAGATGCAGCCCATGTTTACAAGCAAGGCGCTTTACTATCTTCTGTCCTCCTCCAAAGAAAGCATGATCTATGAGCTCATAGACCAGCTCGGTATCTGCTTGTCCTTTTTTACGTTTGATAACAGGATTTATATAATCGGACCTTATGTAAAAGAGAAATATTCAGAGCTTAAGACAGAAACCGTACTTGCAAAAAACGATGAATCCTCATCCAAATCATTGGTGTTTAAGCTGTATTACACAGCATTTCCCATTGTGTATACCGAGCAGATCACCAGTGTTGTAAATAAATGCATAATCTCTTTTTTCCCTACGGAAAGTGAGTATTCATACAGAAGACTATCGGGATTTATTCAGGATGTATCTGAAGAAGATGATAAGACAGAACTGTCCGAGAAGAATTACAGTGAAATCTACAGGAGATATGATCAGGAAAAGCAGTTCCTTTCGATGATAAGAAACGGGGATACCAAAAACATCCTGTCCGCATTTGAAAAATTGTCCGGTCCGGAGGCTCTTTCCGATTTTTCCAAAGAGACTCTTAACTACTATGCCTCGGGCTATGGTCTGGCAATACTTAAAGCTCTTTCCAGAAAAGCTGCGGAAGAATCAGGTCTTTCAGTCATTACAATAGATGAGATAACCCAAAAATACACCCAGCTTTCATCAGCTACAAACAATGCAGAGCTTCAGACGCGCTATCAGATCGATATGATCGTTGAGCTGACAAAAGCTGTTCACAACCACAAGCTGTCTCTGGACAAGTATTCTCCCCCCATTCAGAGGGTAATGGAATACATCAATCTTCATCTGGGGGACCATATATCAAACGATGATCTGGCGGCAAATGCCAGTATGTCCATCTCTCACCTGTCTAAGGTGTTCAAAAAAGAAACCGGCGGGACCATGACGGAGTACATCGCACTTATGCGATGCAAAAAAGCTGCCGGACTCCTGAAAAAGACAGAGCTTCCGGTCCAGGAGATCAGCAGCTACGTCGGATATTCTGACAACAATTACTTTGTGAAAGTATTTAAAAAAATATATGATCTGACGCCCTCAGAATATAGAAAAACACGTATAGTAAGCCTATGAAACACTATGCTTCTGATCGCTTCCACCTTGTCTTCCCGAGGCCTTATACTCCCGTCAACATCCTCGGAAATCTCTTCATTGTCAGACTCTATCAGCTCTTAATAGTTATGGGAATAATATTGCAATCATTGAATTTGGCAAAACCTCTAAGTGTCCTCTCCAGTGCAGCGTCCATTGCTTTTGTTCGGCGAATCCCGGGCTCCCACCACAAGCCTTTAACTTGAAGAGTGCCTTCCTTACGATCCGGGACTGCCTCATCCTCGACCATACTGCCCGTCCACTGCAATGGTCTCAGTTTAATATGCACTTCCTGTGGCAAAAGAGCTCCAATCACCATACACTCTGTCAGCTCCCTCTCCACGAAATGCCCTCACTTTTATTCTGAAATCGAAGTCATCCTGAGCAGTGGCAACATAAGTATTATCTGCAATCTCAACGGTTTCGGGTTCTCTGTACTCCTTCTCTGAATAGTACTTATTTTCTACAGAGACCTCATATCCATCAGCCCCTTCAACCTGATCCCATTCGAAATAAACCTCTGCGCTGTCTTCACCGGATCTGAGAACTCCGTCTTTCACCACCGGCACACTAAGAGCGCTAGGTTCAGCCACTTCCTGTTCAACTACCTGGAGCTCACTCACCGCGGTGGATTCAGCTCCGCTGTCTGCCGCTTTATTGTTCCCACAGCCAACAGCAACGATCATCATAAGCACTGACATAGCAACACATAACTTTTTCATACCACGTAAATCTCCTTCGTTTTAATCCCTCTTGGTCCTGCCACATTGTTGTTTCCATTGTCTATTTTAATTCAATTTTTATCAAAAATAGATCTCCTTCAACCGTCAAATGCCATTTCAGCTTTTCCAGTCAGCAGCTTTTTTGCCTTTGTGCACCACTTAAGGTACGCTTCATAAGTGTCAATTCCAAATGTCACTGTAAGATAATAGAAAACATGATCTTCTTCATCCAGTACTTTTTCCAGGTTCTCCTTGAACATATTAAGCACTGCCAGATTTCGTTTGACATCCTCCTCGAAAATCTCGATGTTCCTTATGGTGACACTCCTGTCCACAACCCCGCCAAAATAGAGCTTTAACAAAGTTTCATATCTGAGTTCATTGGAAACCTGATCTTCCTGTAACCATGATCTTAAAGCCTTGGTTCCCCGGGTAGTTATATGGTAAGGTATCCTCTCGCGGCTACCGGTCTTAGAGTTCTTCTTTTTTGAAATGAGGCCCTCTTCCTCCATGGAACTCAGTGCAGGGTAAATATTCCCAAAGCTCCCTTTCCAGAAGAAGCCTATCGCGCCATCAATTCTCTTTTTTATGTCATATCCGGTCAGATCTTCATGGGATAAAAGACCTAAAATCACAAGATCTATTTTCCTGTCCTTTGCCATTTCTCTTTCTCCTAATCACTTCCAAGTAAACTTATATTTGAGGACTGATTTAGGGCATTCATCGACGCATGCGCCGCACTGGATGCATTCTGTGCATTCAGCATTTTTGCCTTCAGCCACAAGTTCTTTGACATCAAGTCCCATAGGACATGCTCTGCTGCACTTTCCGCAAGAAATGCATTTATCCTTGTCCGCTTCAATATGAAGCTGCGGCAGATGGAGAAGCCTTCCGATACTGCTTCCAATTACCATAAACGGTGCCATCCAGCAGATGTAATGACAAGCTGCTCTTCTGCCATGCATCAGTGCCGGTATAAGCAATAAAAATATGACGCCATAGTAGATCACATAATTGTATATGCTAGCAATAGATATTCCATGGTCTGTCATGTAAAAAGGATTTATGCGCACGTCATTTTTGCCCATAATAAATGCAGCAATCACCGCGCATATCCAGATTGTCCATATCACATATTTGATTTTATCACGTTTCCCCTGCTTAGCCGGATTATCATTTATCCGCAGTGCGCATTCCTGAAGACCTCCCGCCGGGCATAGGTATCCACACCAGACTCTGCCGAAGAACATTGAAAATACAAGCATCGCTGCAAACACAATAAAACTGCCGTTTATGACGTGCTCCATAGCAGCATTTATGATGATGTACGGCGAGAAATACCACATTGTAATCGGGAAAAGAAGCAACGATATCAGTAAGGCTGTTTTTCTTATTCTTTGTCGCATGACAGTAATCTCCTTTTGCGTATATCAATATATCAATTTGATATATCTAATTGATATATTATGTCCGTTACTGTATCATGTCAACAAAAAACAGATTTTGATCAAACTATTTCTCCATGATAATGATTCTGTTACCCTTTTTATCTGTCTTGAAAAAAAGAACTCGATAATCTTTAGCCAGATCCCTCCTCGTCGCCTGAAATCTGGCATTAATAAATAATCTAAAACTGGCCATTTCAATATTACCAGACCCCGGAGTATATTCTTTAACATAACAAAGCGTTAAAGGAGCAAATCATGAAAGTAGCAGCAATAAATGATCTGTCAGGATTCGGTAAGTGCTCTCTGGCGGCGGATATGACCGTTCTTGCGGCAATGGAAATTCAGTGCTGTCCTCTGCCAACAGCGGTGCTCAGCGCACAGACGGGATATCCTTCCTTTTACTCCAGGGACCTTACGGGGATCATTCCTGAGTATTTAAGAGAATGGAAAAAACAGTCGGAAATCTTTGACGGAATAATAACCGGCTTCATGATGAGCAGCTCTCAGGCAGCCAGCAGCCTTGAGTTCATACGGACTTTCAAATCCGAGAATACAAAAGTCCTTGTAGATCCTGTCATGGGGGATGATGGCCGCACATACAATAACTTTTCAAAGGAGCTCCTTGAAACCATTCGTGAGATGGTAAAAGAGGCTGACATAATCACTCCGAATCTGACAGAACTTATACTGCTTGCCGGAGAAGACCCTGACAGAATAATGCAGCTTAAGGGCGATGATCTCATGGAGGAAATCCAGAGCATCTCAATTCTTCTAGGCGGTGGGCAGGGCAAAACCATAGCAGTGACCGGTATACCTCTTTCTGAGGACGTCATTGGGAACTTCATTATGGAAAACGGGGAGCACAAAGTTATTACAGCCCAGAGCAACAAAGTCCACTATTCCGGAACAGGGGACCTGTTTGCCGCAGTATTTTTAGGGGAATGTTTAAGAGGCGGCAGTGCATTTGACGCAGCAGACCTGGCCAGCCGTTTCATTCTGGCTTCCGTCAGGGATACTGCCGGGGACACACCTCCAAGAGCCGGTGTGGAGTATGAAAAAAACCTGAAAATTCTTATGGACCGGGCATAACATTTTAATCATTACAGAAAGTGGGGAGAAATCATGATCGGAAAGAAAAGCAAAATCTATACCTTAACCCTCAGCGGAGTCTTCGCGGCACTTATCACTATTTTTACCGCATATATAGGCCATATTCCTGTGGGCGTTAACGGCGGATACATTCACTTCGGCGACGGACTTATCTACCTCGCAGCCACTATCCTTCCGCTGCCCTATGCCATGCTGGCAGGTGCCATCGGCGGAGGACTTGCGGATCTTTTGACCGCTCCTGCCTGGACCCTTGCAACAGTGATCATCAAGGCTCTTATCGTAATCCCTTTTTCAAATAAGACTCTTAGAATAGTCAGCAAAAGAAATATCGCCGCTCCGGTAATTGCATACTTCATTTCGGCAACCGGCTATTATATCGCGGAAGCTCTTTTATTCGGGGCAAAAGCTGCGATCTTTACAAGCTTTACCGGAAGCTTTGTACAGTCCCTGGGCAGCATGATCTTTTTCCTGATGCTTGGTACCACTCTGGACAAACTGGGCTTCAAGGCCAGAATGGAGGCATGAGATGGCAGACATACTCTACACTTACAAAGACTCGGTGTATGCCAATATAACCAATAAATGCAATTGCAGATGCACCTTCTGCATCCGCTTTGTAAAGGATGGTGTGGGCGATGCCGATACTCTCTGGCATCAGACAAATCCTACACTTACGCAGGTTCTCGATGCCATACGGGATTTTGATTTTTCCGGATACAATGAGCTTGTGTTCTGCGGGTATGGTGAACCCACCTGCCAGCTTGACATACTGCTGGAGGCTGCAGCTTACGCCAAACGGGAAAAGGGCCTCAAGATAAGATTAAACACCAACGGTCAGGGATCTGCTGAAAACGGACGGGACATAGTCCCTGAGCTTGCCAAAGTCATAGACAGCGTCTCAGTAAGTCTTAATGCTCCCTCAAAAGAGGAATATGAGGCAGTAACAAAACCTCTTCACCCTGACGGTTTTGAGCACATGCTGGAATTTACCAGAAGATGCAGAGAAGAAATAAAAGATGTCAGATGGTCTATCGTCGATGTTCTTCCTGAAGAAAAAATAGAGAGATGCCGTGCCCTGTCTAAAGAGCATAACATCCCTCTGAAAATTCGAAAGAAAGCGTGAGCCATATCCTCGGCAGATGATGGACTCTTACACTCGTTCAGCTTTCATCATTCGTTTGCATTCATATTTTGAAAACTCAAATCCCGTTCATCAGATCCGTCAGGGTATCTTCAGTATCGACCGGAATCCAATGGCCCTCTAAACATATTTCCGGATTGATCTCTTTGATGGTATCTGCAAGTTTCCGGCAAAGATCCTCCCGCTTAATCCCTGTAAAGAAATCATCGCAGGTGCAATCACCAAGAAACAATGTTTTATCCTGCTCAACAAAGACAAGCGTGGAGTCATCCGTATGTGGTGCCTCTGCCTCGATGACTTTAACCGTGCAGCCGCCAAGGTCAAGGGTAATCTCTCCCGAAAACAACATATCTGCCTTCTTTACGATCACATCCATATCCGGGCTATATTCCCGTCTGACACTTTCGTGAAGGGCAAAAAACTCATTCGGCCCCTTCTTTACTATTTTATCATTCCATTCTGCAAGATAGCTATTTGTTCTTTTATTTGCCAGGCAAAGTCCGTTCACGGCATGCATTCCGAAGGTATGGTCCCAGTGCCAATGCGTAAGGACTGTCAGTGCGGGAAGAGGCAGATTCTCTTTTTCCAAAAGCTCATAAAACTCCCTGACATGAGCGGCAGAATGCCCCGCATCTACTGCAAGGCTCCAGTTGTCCCCCTTCACATAGCCAAGATTCGGGCGATCCCTCTCCTCTTCAAATGGCATATACCATATACGTTCTGTAAGTCGTTTCAATTCCATCTTGTATTTCTCTCCGCTTTACTCTTAATCCAGTACTCTTCCGATGAAATCAAAGACACATTTCTCACGGTCTTTTGGATTCATTTTGAGAAATGCCTCTGAGTGGATAGTGGCAGACAATCCGTACAGAACCTGGCCTGCGAGAATTTCAGGATCAGCTTTATTCCCTACATCCCACTTTTCTATAAGGGCCTGAATGGCTGGTTTCAGGGCCAGAAGAAAACCGCCTGTTTCGGCGGCTTTCTTAACTATTGCTTTCACTAAATGAATTAAATACTGACTCTCTTGTCTCCTGCAGGCTTCTGCCCTCGCGGGAAAGCTTAAACATGGATTCGGCAAAAAACCTGTGTATCACGTCAAGGATGTTTTCCTTTGGCGAGGTTTTGAGAAGATATCCATCAGGTTTGTACTCAAGAACATGGAACACTATATCCTTATTGCTGTTACCGGTAAGGAGTATTATGGGGATTCGTGGATCGGTATGATCCGTACGGATGATCTTCATAAGGTCAAAGCCATCCATTTTGGGCATCTCCAGATCAAGGAGCAACAGGTCCGGAGTTACCGTGGACAGTCCCGAGAGCATCTCACTTCCACTGTTAAAGCACTGCACGTTATAATAGGGGCTCAGCCAGTGATGGATAACCGAGAGATAACCCGGATCATCATCCACAATAAAGATGGTCTTCTTTCTGTGGAAGTCGACTTCCAACTCGTTAAAGAACATCATGTCTTTTACAAAAGTTCCAATATCAACAGGCCTTGGATAGGTCCTCGATACCCTGTGGGCGCCATTTGATGCGATGGCTTTGTTGATGTCGATGAGCTCCCCCGTAAGGCACAGTATCTTGGAATCATCCTGGCATATTTCTCCAAGAAGATTCATTGTTATACCGATATTGGCTGCGTCATTGGTCCCGGGATTGTAGATAACTATGTCAGCTTCGTTTCTGCCGGTAATGATCTTATCGGGCTCATCGGGTATTGTAACAACGTTAAACTTTGCGTCGGTTAGATTCTTTTCGATGCCTTTTTTGACAATTCCTTCACCGCTCTGGATATAGAGAATTGACGGGCGATGGAAGGGATTGTTTTCGTTGGGAACAGCAGTCGGAGTCTTCTCAGGCTCTTTTTCTTTATGGGCGAAAATCTCTTCATCCTCTATGGGAGAAAGAGAATTTTTAAACTCCCTGTAGGCCTTCAGAAATTCGCCGTTTTCTCTTTTTATTAGGCTGTAGTTCTCTTCTCTTGCGGCAGCCTCCAGCATTGCTGCGGTTTTGCCAAGCTTCTTGGCTCCGACGAGTCTTGCCACGCTCTTTAAGGAATGGACTCGCAGTGCATACATGGTCCAGTCCTCGAACTCAAGGAATCTTTCAAGCTCATCTGCTTTCTCATCCACAGATGAGTAAAAGATATACAGAGCGTCCAGATAATCCTCCCGGTCGCCACAGTTTGTGATACCTGCGCTAAGATCCAACTGCGGGATGATCTTAAGCCAGACCGGAAGCTCTTCGATTTCTTTTTTGATATCAAAGTCAGGATTCTCCGTGCTTTCGCTATTTGCGTTCTCAGCATCGGATAAGATTGAAGCATAGGAAGTACCCTGTTCCCGGACAAAAGAATCATCTTCATCCTTAAGGTACACCATGATAGCTTCAAAGAGTTCCCTTGGATCAACGGGTTTTATCAAAACATCCGCAAACCCGGCAGCTTTGTAGAGATTGACGTTGCTGCGGCCCTCCTCTGTGGTGTGACAGATTATGGGAACATCTCTGCCCCGCTCCTTAAACATCTCTTTTAACCTGACAAGAGTATCCACTCCGTCAAGTTCAGGCATGCGGTGGTCCAAAAGCACAAGGTCGTAGTCATTTTCCCTGCACAGCTTTATGCATTCCATGCCGTTCTCAGCCTGATCCGAGGTGATCCCGTGGGTCGCCAGTATGGATGCCAGCACTATTCTGTTTATGCGCATATCATCAACGATAAGCACTCGTGATTTTTTATTTTCCATAATAATGATTATAACATGGATAAAGAAATATTTTTCCTGGTTGGAAAATCTGCCTACTCCTATATGAACCGAGTTTTACCTTTTCCTTGGCATGTTTATCCCTAAAATCATCATAGCGCTCCATCAGTTCATCAATCATACTTTACCCCTTTCCGTGCGAAAATACCTTCACCCCATACAAAATCTTTTATCCAAGTGCATAACCGATCAAAAGACGAAGTACGTTTTCAGCGCCGTCTCTGTGGCTTCTCTCATATCCGTGGGATGCATAAACTCCGGCACCAATGAGGCCATGCTTAAGGTCATTTCCGGAGCGAAGTGTGGCTTCAACATCACTTCCGTAATGCGGGTAAATATCCACTGCATAATCTGCGCCGCTGTCCTTGGCTGCAGTAACAAGAGCTTTAACTATCTCATAGCTGTAAGGGCCGCCGCTGTCCTTGGCACAGATGGAAACCTGCTTTTCGGTGCAGGTAAGGCCATCGCCGACACATCCCATGTCAACGGAAATTGCCTCGGTGCAGCCCTCAGGAACGCTTCCGGATCCGCCGTGTCCCACTTCCTCAAATACGGTTATATGAGCATAAAGTGCTCTCTTTGGAGTCACCTTTTTGTCACTGATATACTTGGCAAGGCCAAGCAGGATTCCTACACTGAGCTTGTCATCCAGGAATCTTGACTTTATGTATCCTGACTTTGTTACCCTGACATTTGGCTCAAAGCATACAATGTCGCCTACAGAAATGCCAAGCTTTTCCGTGTCTTCTTTCTTCTTAACATCCTCATCGAGAACAACTTCGCAGCTTTCCCAGGTTCTCTTTTCCTCATCGTACTTACCGTTTACATGGATAGAGGCATTGTTGAGCTGGAAGGTTCCTTCATAAATTCCGTCAAACTTGGTAACGACCCTAACGTTCTCAGTCTCGGCATTGTTGGGATTCATGCCTCCAAGATTGGTCAGCTGCAGCCTTCCGTTATCCTTAATGGTAGCCACCATTCCGCCGAGGGTGTCAGTGTGGGCTTCGAGAAGAAGTCCGTTCTTCTTGTCCTTGCCTCCGAGGTTTACGATAACGCCGCCCTTGTTGGTTTGGATGGTCTTAAAGCCAAGAGCCTCAAACTCATCCTTGACCCATTTTGCGGCCTCTTCGGTGTAGCCTGTTGGTGAGTCGATATTAAGTAGCTCGGTGGTCTTCTCAACAATAAAATCGGTGTATTTGCTCAGTGATATCTTTTTCATTTTCTGCTCGTCCTTTCCTGTTACTTCTTATATTTTACTCCAGATCTTCAAAGACTTCGTTAGCTCTTTTTATCTGTAAAAAGAAACTGATGTAATACACTACTGCCCCTATGACGTAAGGAATTGTCACGGACACAAACATGTCTTTGTAAGCTGAAGGAGCAGTGTCTGTGAAGTGCCCCATTATCCAAATGCCTAAAAAGATAAATCCTATAAGCGCAAGGTATTGGCCGATCACCACAGGGATGAACGGAAAGCGCTGCAGGTAGTAATGAAGTGACAGAATGAAGGTGGCCAGTACCGATACTCCCAGGCATGTAAAAATGTTCTCTGCATAAAACCTGTCGATGAATCCGGAGCTCTTTTCCAAAATGAGCTTGCCGCACACTATTAGGGTGAAGCTGATACATACGACGGAGATGAAATTGTGCCTATTTATGAGTTTCATTTTTCTTCCTCCCTCGCAGCTTCTCAAGAGCATCGTAGAATTCCGCCCTATAGCCTCTGTTCATCACAAGGCACTCGTCATTCTTAAGATATATAAGTGTCCTCATGTTGAGGTCTCCCTGAAGGCGCTTTATCTTATACATGTTTGCGATGCAGGACTTGCTGATACGCACAAACCCTGCATCCTTATGATCATCTATAATGTTCTGCAATGTTTCTTTTACCTCAAGACAGGTGTCGGCGGTGTAGCCAAAGGTCTTCCTGTCCACGGTCTCAAAGTAGAATATGTCGGAAAGAGGGAACGTGAGCCTCTTCCCATCTGCGGTTCCCTCTATATATTTGAGCGCCGGCCGCAGTCTCTCAAGTACTGCAGCCGTCTCGCTGTCTATGTCATCGTAGTGAAGTTCCAGATAGTTCTCCGAAAGGTTCTCTTCTCTGGTCTTAATAAATTTCATTGTCTCCCCTTATAAAATAAACATGATGCAAAGGAATAAGTAGGAAAGCTTTAAGTTCCTTCTTGTGAGAAGATATGCGCTTCCGAAGACAAATCCTCCGATAGCGGTGTATATTCCGGTAACCAGAGATCCTTTTGTAAGCCAGTGGCCGATTCCCCAAGTCAGTGCCACTACTATTCCTCCATAGGGAATCTTATCATTTTTGAACCACTTTTCAAATGCATACTGGCCAAAAACTATGATAAGAAGTACAAGAAATACCTCTGCAAGGTAATAAATATACTGGAATGTGAAAAGAACTGCTCCATTACTTCTGAATTCTCTGAGCACCTTGCTGCCATCCCAGTCGATCCAGGTTGAGATCAGGCAAAGGACTGTTCCTGTGATAAGAAGTACCCACTGGGTAAAAGACATTTCTTTTGCCCCCTGAAGAAGGCTCTTTTCCCTGAGGTTTTTGATAAGGTCAACTTCCGATTTGCGGGCACAATCTTTGATAATGTACAGACCGCCGAGGACCCATACAACAACGGTCAACACCCAGTGCAAAATAGACTGCCACATGTTATAGCTCATAAAGTCATATCCGTAGATATTGTATTCGATCACGTACGCCAGCAGCAGTTCAAAGCCGATAACGCCAAAAGCCCCTAAAGAACAGCCAAGAAAGTCAAGTCCCTGTGAGAATCTGTTTTTGTCTTTTGTAAGTGTCATTGTTTTCATTTTAAAAAGCTCCTTTTCAGTAGTTGTATGCGTTTGATATGCATACCTTACCGAATAAGGAGCTACGTTACAATATTTCCGGTGTTAAGTTGCAATTTGCCATGTCTAAGTTGCAATTTCGGGGAATGCGTGGTCCATTTTGGTCCCTGGGACGGGGTCATGGGACCATTTTGAATGGCCGGAATTCACAGATTGAACAGGCTCATCTGTTCATACCTGTCCGTCAGTTCATTCATGAATTCAAAGCACTCTTCAGACCGATACATGATGTTATTTGCTTTGCATATACTTTTGAAGGTATGAGTCAGCTCTTTTGCATTGGGACTTGGAAGCTCATAGGCGTTACCATAGGCCTTTATGTATCTGTCCTTCATACCGGGAAAGTGCTTATCCAGCGCTGCATAGTAGTACTCACGGTCGCCTTCACGGAGCGTGAGCCCCATGCCAAAATCAATGATGCCCTTGACTCCCACGCGAACGCATTCGTTCAGTATTGATATGAGGTTCTCTTTGGTATCATTGATGAATGGCAGGATTGGCGTGATCCACACAACAGTAGGTATTCCTCTTCTCTGCATTTCTTCAAGCACTTCAATACGTCTTTTGGTGTTACAGACATTTGGTTCCAATATGCTGCACAGGTCGTCATCGTAGGTCGTAAGGGTCATCTGCACCACGCATTTTGCAGTGCGGTTTATCTCATCAAGAAGATCGATATCCCGAAGGATGCGGTCTGACTTTGTCTGGATTGCGAGGCCAAAGCCATATTGCCTGATGATCTCAAGGCACCTTCTTGTCAGCTTCAGTTCTTCTTCGCAGTGCATATAGGGATCTGACATAGAACCTGTTCCTATCATGCACTTTTTTCTCTTGGACTTTAATGCCTTTTCCAGAAGTTCGGGTGCGTTTTGCTTTACTTCTATATCCTCAAAAGGGTGCTCGAACCGATAGCACTTGCTTCTGCTGTCACAGTAAATACAGCCGTGGGTGCATCCGCGGTAAATATTCATTCCATGGCGCCCATGGTTTTCTGTTAGTATTCCTTTTGCTTCTACAAAGTGCATTGTGCTCCTCCGTGAAATGGTTCCTTGACTTTGTCCCTAGGTCTCATTCACCAACTTCAAAAACTTCTTGTCGTTCATCTGCTCGTTGGTGACATATTCGCCGTTGGAAAAAAAAGCGTAGGTCGTTATAGGTGTGGGGGCGTTTTGCGCCTCTTCCTTGCTGGTTATCTTAATTGCCTTGAACGGGATACTGTGCTCAGCGGCAGTTTGTTCCAGTACCGGGACATACTTCGCGTTGAACGGGCACTGGTTTGTGTAGTAGAGAACATAGCCCTTTTCATCTACATGCGGGTGTTTTGCGCACTCTTTGAACTGTGGTGCCATGCTATCTTCTGCAAATGGCAGGTACCATAATTGTATCCCATTGTCTGCTTCGTCGCACACTGAAAAGCCCTTGTAAGCAAGGAACTTCGGATCAGCCAGGAAAGGCTTTTTCTTTGCTGCAGCAAGAATACATAGACCAAGCTTTCCCTTCTCTTTGCTATCGCAAATGCAAGAATCAAGCAGCTCGGTAGAATATCCATGTCCCTTGAATGAACCGGAAACCCACAGGCAATCAATATAAACATAGCCG
This sequence comes from Butyrivibrio sp. FCS014, assembly GCF_000526935.1. Taxonomy (GTDB): domain Bacteria; phylum Bacillota; class Clostridia; order Lachnospirales; family Lachnospiraceae; genus Butyrivibrio. The sequence goes on from NZ_JAHA01000019.1 coordinate 468,020, forward strand.
GCAGCTTCGATGGGAACCCAGGCATTCTCAGCAGGGATATACTCAATAAAGCACTTGCCCCGCTCTGCGCTTTTCAGGAACACAAGCCCTTCATCAAACCTCTTAGCAAGCCATGCCTTCTTGGATGAAACCTGTACATCTTTATTGTTTGAGATAGCACAACAAATGTGCTCATCTTCCAGATTATCCTTTGTCACCCTGATATACTCCATGCCTTCATCCCTCCTTAGGTTTCATTCTTTATCCTTCTCTTCGTAGGGTTTGTTCCAGGAGCCGATTTCAATGAGATTCCCCTCAGGGTCTGCAATGTAGCATGTTCGCTGGCCCCAGGGTTCAAGCTCCGGCTCAAGAACCGGTGTTGCGCCGCCTGCAACTGCCTTCTTAAACGCCGCATCGACCTCATCAAAAGTATCAACGTAAAGTGCGATCTCGAAGTGCCCGTTGAGCCCCTTGATATACTCATACTTCCTGCTTGTCATCTTCTCGAAGTCCCCTCTTCCATACAGCAGGAAAAGAGTCCCATCCTTCACCAGATACACATTGGAAGTATCCTCTGCCTCTTTTATCTCAAAACCAAGAACGTCCCTGTAAAAACGAACCATCTTCCCCATGTCTTCCACCAAAAGCCCGAATCCATCAAGTCTCATTTTTTCCCAGCCTCCTTATAAACATTATTCATATTCCCGATAATTTCCGCCATTTTCTTTCGTGCCTGCTTCGGCTCAAGAAGCTCCGCCTTGTCTCCAAAGGTCAGGATCCACGTAATAAGATTCTCCATATCCGTGTAGTCCGCCGTAAACAACAGCCTCCCGTCATCCTGCTCTTCAAAGCACTCCGGGCCGAACTCCTCTACCAGTCGCCACTTCACATCTTTTGTAAAAAGAGCCTTCACCTTAATTCCACCCGGAAACAGCTTTTCGGTAGAAAGATCCGGTGCTGGAACGTTTCTGCACGAAAACTCTGAATCCAGCTCGCGCACCTTGTCCATACGGTTCAGCTTAAATAGACGAAAGTCCTTTCTTTTAAGGCACCATCCCCATACGTACCAGCTGGACCACTTGAACACCACATAGTATGGTTCAATCCTGCGAGTGCCATCCCCGGTCTGGCTGTAATACTTAAAGGTCAGTAAATGCCTGTTTTCAATGGCACTTTGAATTGTTTCTATCTTGGGAGCAAGTGTATCCCGGTACCAGGACGAGAGATCGATCAGGATAGAATCCCGGCCGCTCACGAACTCAGATGAACCGGCACTGATCTTTTCCATGAGTTGCCCGTAATACCTGCTTCCGCTGACGCTGTCAAGGCTCCGAAGTCCCGCCAGAATCATCTGCATATCTTTTGACGTAAGCAGCGTTCTGTCCATACGGTATCCTTCCATGATGCTGATTCCGCCGCCGACTCCCTGCATAGTACGGATTGGAATCCCGGCCCTGCAAAGGTCCTCTATGTCTCTGTTTATGGTCCTTTTCGATACCTCAAACCGCTTTGCCAGTTCAGGCGCTGTAGTCTTTTCTTCCCGAAGCAGCACGGACAGTATCCCGATCAGCCTGTCTATCTTCATTCTCTTCCTGCTCTCTAAATATATGATATCAACCAAAACACGTCATCTGTATGTCATGTTTTATTATATCAAAAAACCGACAGGACTTCCCGCCCTGCCGGCTGGTTTCAATCTGATCCCTGACTATTTCTTTCTCACCTGAAGCTCCGCAAAAGACACATAGTGCTTAACCGTGAATTCGTCGGCAGCATTTTCTTCAAGCATCTTCATATGCTCTTTATCCCAGGCCATTAACTGCTGCCCATTCATAGCCGCTCCGACACCTCTGCAGGCGCGCATTCTGCCGTGCCATCCTTCCCTGGTAAAAGACACATCGACTCTGAACTCATCTCTTTTCACCAGGTCAAAAGATGACAAAATCGCATCCGGAACGTAAACCGGATGAACCGTATCACCGTAGGAGGACCAGTTTGGATTGTGCTTTAGGATGATCTCTTCACTCTTTCCGGCTATCGCATCTTCGAATGGGAGCCATCCCATATACAGGATAAGGAGTTTTCCACCTGGTTTAAGCATTCCGGCAAATCTCTCTGCAATAACTTCTGCCTTCAAATACCAGATGCACTGGCATACGGTGATGACATCAAATGTATTGTCCGGATAACTTACCTCTTCTGCCGGGCATGTAAAAAAATCTATCTCCATCCCCTGCTGATTCGCAAGCTCTTTTGCCTGCTCAATCTGGTTCTCCGAGATATCTGTTCCAATCCACTTAGCACCATACCTGTACATGTTGCGTGGAAGGACTCCGGTTCCCGTCCCGATGTCAAGGACCTCCTGGCCGTCTTTGCAAAGTCCCATATCCAGAATGCACTGATAGAATTCCTTTGGATAAATGTCCCGATATTTAGCATAGTCTTTTGACGTATTCCCCCAATCGAAGGACCTGCCGTTATCTATATCAGAAATCTGCATGATTCACCCCTTCTTCAACGCGGCGCTCAGACTGTTTGGAATCCCCCTTGGGCCCCGCACGGCAAAAATCCCATACTCTTTTTTCAGCACATCAAAAGTAAACTGATCTTCTCTGTATCTTTTCACCAGCTCGATCTTCATCAGGGAGTTTATGGTGAGGTTCTTGTCCTCATATTTGTAAGGGATGTCGGTTTCGGTGACCTTGCATTTGTAGAGCACAGCAGACACAGGGGCTCCCACATACATGTAGACCGTATCGCCCTTTATGATTCCTGCGCCTTGCTTCCAGTCTATCTCCGTGGCATCATCGAATGCATGGACGATGTCATAATACTTGGGATTTGCGGGAATTATCCACTCCTTGGGCTGCCTGAAATTTTTCTTTTTCTTAGCGGAAGCCGTTGCCTCGAAGCTGGCGTCTATCATGGAACAAACCGCTTCATAGGGAACCGTTCCGTCAAGAACTATGGTCATCCAGTTCATTTTGTTCATGTGATAGCCGGGATAATACCCTTCCTGTTGCAGAAGGATGTCTCTGAGCATGAGATCATCAATCTTTACATTGACGACTTCAATTTCCTCGGCGCCCGGTGCGCCGATCATGTCAGGCATGATATTTGCTGTCAGCGCAAACCATTTCCTGTTATCGTCATGTCTGTAGATTGCGTAGCCTGGATATCTTTTCCACAGGTATTCGGGCTTTGCACCGTATTTCTTTTGAATGTATTTGATGATTTTCTCTTTCATACATCCATTCTATACTATTTGGCATACTTTGGGTACAAATGAGCCCTGGGGACGGAGTCGAGGGCTCATATCCGGTGTTCCGCCGCCTTTTCCGCAAGTTCTTTATTTAGTTCCCTGCGTTTCTGCCAATCTTCAATCTGCTTCTTTTGTCTTGCTGCTCGCTGTGCTCTACGCCTTGCATTATCATTATTTCCGGAGTTTCTTCTCAATGCACGTTCACTTCTCATTTTTTCCAACACTTCATCAAGTTTTTCCGCAGCGCTCATTAGCTCGGATTCTCTGCCCTTTATGGCAAGGTCAACGTGCTGTATAGTTCCTGCTCCGCCGTCTTCTTTCAGATAAAATCCGGTCTTTCTTACCTTTCCGTCCAGAACTCCATCCGTTCCGTCTATAGTAAATTCAGTATCCTCAGCGCCAAGAAAAATCGCACCTACTCCAGTTTCTTTAAGGCTCTTTAATTCCTCTTTTCCATCATCGGTCTTACTCCAAACCTGCAACTTTTCATAGACCTCATCACTCTCATCAATCCAGCCATTACCATCGCTGTCATATTCAGCAAGATCTTTAAAGCCATCACCACTCTTAACACCAAACAGCTCTGTGCCATCATTTATCTTGCCATCCCCATTTTTATCAAGAGCAAGAAATCCACTTCCTGCCTTTGTCATGGAAATCTCATCCTGCTTTCCGTCAGCATCCAGGTCGAACTTAAATTTCTTATCACTAAGTGACGTTGCCTGCTGCCCGGTATTTATTATCAATGGATCAAAGAGACTATCCATTGGTGATGACATTGCAATAAAGGTATCGCGCTCTTTCTTCCGCGCCATCGCAACATCTACATCCACCTTGATCTCCCTACCATCCTCTGTCGTGATCCTGCCCGATGCCTGATAATCCGCCTTTTCCTTCTCTACATGCTTTTCTACTATTCCTGCAAAAAATCCGCTTGTCCCTGCGCCGCTGCTTTTCAATTCCTTTTGATAGCTGTAATTTGCCTTGGAATAAACATCACTACTCGCTATCTTCATATTCTGTTTACCTCACAATTCCAGCGCTTTACTGTTACATTACAGGTATCGACTATGAAGATATCCGGATAAATAGCTAATGCATCAACGGACATTTTAATGTAGTGAATGGTCATCTTCTGTGCTTTGGAGCATAACTCTAACCTTGAACAGCTTATTCTCTGAACTGATATCCATTGTCCCAAGATATTTATCCGCAATGCTCATCACACTCTTTAACCCAATTCCATGAAGCTCTCCATCGGTTTGCTGTCTCTTCCTGCTCACTATATTGCCATCCACATCTCTTTTCAGCACTCCGTCAAAAGAGTTCTCGGCTCTTATCAGGAAAAAGTTCTCCTTAACCTCTCCGGTAAGTTTTATGTACCTTTCGTTTTCCGGGATTACTGCCACTGCTTCCACTGCATTGTCCAGCAGGTTATTCAATATGATTCCCATGTCTTTAGCGCCAATACCACTTTCATTGGGAAAAGAGAAATCAGCCTGAAATTCACATTTTAGATTGTCCGCCTGGCCTGCTGCCTCATTTATCACTATATCGGTGACTGGGTTTCCTGTAGAAATCCGCATGCTATTCGTGCTTAGTTCTATGTTCATTTCACCAAGAAACTTCGAAGCATCTTCATATCTTTCATTTTCCAAAAAGCTCTTTAGTATCATTAGTTTTCCGGCCATATCGTGCCTGAGCGTCCTGATGCGGTCATGATATTTTTCTGTGTACTCTATCTTCTTCCTGATAAATTCCTGCTGCTTAAGTTCCTCCTGAAGCCGCAGTTCCTCTTCCTTGAGCCGTCTGTACCTCTGCCAGGTAGCAATGGCAGATATCTCGCCTATGAATAGCAGCAGTGCAAGCAGAGGAAGCGTAAATACCATTCCCTTCTTTTCGTCCAATAAAAAGAATACCTCTTTTTCCAAAGGAACCACCATGACATCCGCAATCATATAACAGATAATGTACGAGACCGCCGAATAAACTGACAGATAAATAGCTTCCGTCCAGGACATGTCATATTTCTTTTGACAGAGTTTTCTTACTACAAGGTATTCGCCAAAAAGTGTAAGTGCCATAAAGACAATCTGCGCCACTATAAGTGCAAACATCCAAAGCCACAAACGCTCTATGGCACCTTCCTTTGAATAATCAATTGCTCCTGTGACCTTATCTGTAATTTCATTGAAGATTGCGAAGTTTGCAAGATACCATACGTAAAAGACATTGTTCCACCAAAAGAAAACAAATATCGAGTGAGGCAGCACTTTGGGATTGATCAGCCAAAAGACTATGGCTATGAAGATGAGTCCGATGAGGCTGTACAGTCCTCTTGTGGAGAACGGTATGGCAAAGAGAATTAGTCCGATAATAGTCATGACTGCTGATATCATAATTATCTTTGCTCTGTTTAATATCTCTTTTTCCAAAAAAAGATCCAGACACAATCCAAGAAACGCTCCCCTGATAATAATCATGATTATTCCGTATAACTGCTGAGCTATCCTTATCTGTTCTTCGGTCATAACCCCTCCGCTTTTTAGGATATGTAATCCATATATGCTTTTACAAATTCCTGGTATTTATATTTGGATATGATAAGAAGATCCCCGTTATCTATCTGAACCTCAGACCTCGAGTACCCTTTAATATGCTTCATATTAACCAGATATCCTCTGTGGATTCTGAAAAACTCTTTTCCAAGTTCTTCTTCAAGTCCGGCCATCTGTCTGTAGACTTCATAGCGTTTATCCTTCATATGCACTACTGCTTTTCTACCGGAACTTTCAACATAGAGAATGTCTTTTACCCTCAAAGTCACAGACTCTTTTCCAATCTGCACTGTGATGAAATCCTCTTTGTTGTGATATGAAGTTTCGCATATAAGCTGTGCATCAAGTCGTTTTAGCTCCTCAATTGCACGGTGCAGATCACTCTCAAATATATCTTTTGAAACCGGCTTAATCAGATAATCAAATGCCTTTACCTCAAACGCATCTCCCATTCTGTCAGGGATTCCTGTCACGAAAATTATGAGCGGTCTTGAAGCGCGCACACTCTTGCCGGTCGCTTCTATGCGCATTCCCAGCTCTTTTGCTGTCTCAAAACCATCACTCTCCTCCAGGGCAATATCAAGGAACAGCACATCAAGCCTAAGGCCTTCATCGATATCCTTTAGCAGCTCTTTGCCACCTGAGTATTCCTTAACCTCTGCCCCCGGTGTACTTGTCCTTGTCCATTCGCGTAAAAGACATCTCACCGGCTCTTCATCATCACAAATCGCTATACAGTACTTATTCATATTTCATCCTCTTGTCTGTTTATGCATAAATCATAGCATCAGAACATTTGCGTAGGCTTTATCCATGTCATGAATAGCCATTTTTATGTTACGAATGGGCAATTAAAAAGCGCATCATTCCAATGTTTTCAATCCATTGAAATAATGCGCATCCTTGACTCCGTCCCCGGGGTTCAAATCTGATTATCTATTGCACTTCCCTTGACGTCGTTCGAAAGAAGGCTCAGCTTATTGAGAATATTGGTAATCTCAGAATTGACCGCATTCTGCGTCTCCTCCATGGAAGTACCCTCTGAAATAATGGTCTTTTGTGTGCCTTCGGCATCCATCCGCTCTGCCTCAGCTCGCTCACGCCTTGCGACAGCTCTTTTTACATCGGCGCCGGTCCTCTGGCTCTCTGCAGCATGTTCCTTGATGTTCTCGATCATCTCCTGCTGCATGGCTTCTTTTTCGAGTTTCTTTGCCTCTTCCTTCTTCTCTTCTTTCTTCTTTTCCGCAGCCTCTTTTGCCTCTTCTTCGCGCTCCTTCTGCTCTTCGTCCACATGCTCTATCATTTCCTGAGTCAAAAGAGCTACCGTCTCATCATTCGAGGCCTCCATGATCTCCTCTGCTGCATCCTGCGCTTTGAGCATGTCCTGTGATTTTGCGCGCTCCCTTTTCATATCTGCATATCCCTGAACATTCCCTGCCTGCTGGGCTTTGGCCTGATCGATATCAAGCGCATTCTGCTGATTCTTTGCCACGTAGTAAAGAGCCTGCTGCTGATACTCGGACAGCTTTCCCTTCTCCTCATCGGATAGTCCGTCTTTGGAGTGATTCATTTTTAAGGCAAGCTGCTCCAGGTTCTTATTCTCTTCACTGTCCGGATCAATCCCATATTGTTCCTGTAGCTCTTTTAACCTGGCATCATTGTCCCTGGTTTCAGTGCGCTTTTCATTTATCACGTCCTGCAGACGCTTTATCTCATCCTTGATCCCCTGCATCTGCGCATCAAGCTTCTTCTCTCCGCCAAAAGCATCGGAGACAACCTTAAGAGCCTGCTTTCTGGCAAGCCCTCGGCGCTGAGCTATAAGACTCTCGCCCTTAAGGTTTGCGCCGGAGATCGAATTCATGTTGCCGTTCTTATTCTGCGTATTTGCAGCGCCTGAAATTATCTGTGTATTGTCATTTCCCTGAAATGAGTTCTGCTGTATCCTCATAATTTGTTACCTCCGAAATGAACCCATGACTCCGTCCCTAGGGGTCATTTCTCTATGTCCATTAATGCAATAAGCTCTTTTAAATCTCTATCCAAAGCGTCATTTATATCAGATTCCCTCTGGAATGGGTACTGCACAGCATATACGGGCTTCATAATATTCTGATAAAGAGCTTTAATCTCAGAAGCAGCGTTTTTGCCGGTAATATCAACTGCCCCTATACTGTCGCGGAGCGTCTTTATCAGCTCCCTGTCCGTAGCAATATCGGTGCTGGCATATCTTGTCGTTCCTGATTCTGTAACACTTCCGGGCACCAGAACCTCGACTCCAAAGTATCTTCCTGACTCAGGATCATCGTTCACACGTGTAGTTCTGCCCGATAGCATTTCGTTCTGTCTTTCCACCAGACCGTTGTTGTAGTCCTTCATAGCCCGGCTGATCACCTTGGCCTGATCATCACTAAATCCCGCAGCAGCGCTGTTCTCCACAACCTTCTGCGCAACTTCCATCTTGGCATAGTCCCTATAGCTTAAGTATCCTGCCTTCAGCTGGTTTCCGACACCTGTCACAAGCTTTCTGGCCGCGCCCAACTCTTCTTCGGTAAAAGAAACTCCGCCTATCTTGTACGCACCTTCGGCATTCTTGTTGATCGGAATCTCTGTTCTGTACAGTGAACTTACCGGATGGTTATTCCAGGAATCTCTGACTTTCTCCAGTTCTTCTGTTCCAAGCGCAGAGATAGAAAGTGTAGCTGCCGTGTCACCAAAAGCCACGTCTGATTTATCACTGAGTTTCTCATGGATGGCTTTCTGCAAACCACCATCTCCATTTTCAGGTGAAGACTTTGCCAGCATCTCATCTCGCTGCTGTTTCGCAGCGTAAATTTCCTGACCAATGTCTTTTACCTGCCTGCCAAGCGAAGTAATATTGATTCCAGTCATTACCATAACCTCCGTGTATATGAACGACAAAACTCCTTTTCTGTTATATCGGCATATAACCTTTAGCAGCTTATAGAAATGTCACCAATGGATTCATTTATGTCACAAATCTTCATACTTCTGTTCCTTTCTCTTTTGAACTGTAGTAGTCCTCAAACAGCTTGTTCGTCGCATTCAAAGTTTCCTTACAGATAGCCGGAAGCTCTCTTCCCCAGGTCTTTGTTGCCTGCTTGAAGCCCTTCTCCATAGCCTTCTGCATCTCCTTCATCTTGTCCACGTCGTCCCCGGCAAGAGCTGATGCAAAATCAAAGAGTCTTTGGGAAGTCTGCTTTACGCCATAGTACCCGTCTTCTGATATATCTTTTTGTGCCTGAGCCTTGGTCGCAGCATCAACCTTGAAGTTGCCACCGGCAAGCTGCCTCCAGAAGTCATCGCCCTTGGCTGTTCCATAAGCACCTACTTGACCTTGCAGCGTCTTTTGCACAATGGAGATCAGATTGTTTCTCTGCTGTTCCTCGGCGGCCTTGAGCTGCTGGACTATGGCTGCCCTATCCTCTTTGGACTTCTTATAAATAGCCTTTTCATCATCCTTCTCGCTCTTTGCTGCCTTCGCATTGGCATCCTGCTTTTCATAGATAACTCCGGGCTGTGATGCGGAAGATGCTTTTTCTTTATCCTTATCATCATCCTTGATCCACGCCGGCTCGGTATTGCCACTAATGCCAACTAAATTATTCGTTCCATAATTTGTGTTGATTCCTATGCTCATAAATGTTACCTCCTTGTATTTGTTAACATCTGTTAATCTATCTGCCAAAAAAAATATCTCAAACCTCTACGTCAAACGAGCCACCTGTTTCTGTCGGTGTGTTTGTCGTTCCTGCATCCACAACTGCCATGTCCACACCTCCCAGTGATAGCGTCACTCCGCTGTCATATGCCCCTGCTCCAGCAAAAGAGCTTTTTCCGGCATTCTCCTTCTCCGACTGAAGCCGGTCAAACAGTGCCTTCAGATACTTAAGATCCGCCTTCAATATGTCTCTGGCTTCATCCGATCTGTGCTTGACCTTGAGCTGCTCTAAGTCTTCAGGTGTCATGGATCCGGAAAGCGCCTCAGCCATTTCATCAAGTTCCTCGTCCAGCTCTACCGTCTCTTCCGCCATCTCCATCATCTCATCAGCGCTGAGCTCTAACTTTTCCATAAGGGCTTCAAATTCGGCCTGCTCAAGCTCTTTTATCTCTTCTTCGGATTCCGCTTCATCCGGCGCTTCCTCCGGTTCCATCGGCATCTCCTCTTCAGCCTCTATATTCCTTTCCGCAGTCTCTTCCATCCTGAGATTCTTCTTTTTCTTGTCACAGGCTCTTTGGACCATCTCTGCATGAAGGATTGCCCTCAGTACCTCTTCTTCGTCCACATCGCCGTTCTTCAGCTGCTTTTTCAAAAGACCTATCTTAGCCCTGATACTGTTCGACACCTGCATGGCTTTTGTGGAGGTCTTGGCCTGTAAAACCTGGGAAGAAACCTGCTTAAAGCTGTACAGTGCCGGTTTCTTTTTCTTCCCGGTCTGCTTTGTAGGTCTGCAAATCCCGATGGTTCCGACATGATTGCCGTATGCATCATAGAGTCTTTTTCTGTAATGAGTTGTATTGCCACTTACCGTGACTTCCCATCCATTCACATAACCACCTCCTGTTCCGGGTGTCATAAAAGCGATCCCTCGGCTTAAGTCCCCGGGGTTTCATAATAAATGATCCCTCGACTCCGTCCCTAGGGGCCATCTGCAGCCGCTTACAGCCACATGATCAGCCGGTTCCATATATCGATTTCATTATGATTAGGAATTTTGAGAATTCCTTCGTGTATTTCTTTAACGTCAAGTTCTCCCCAGCCTCCGCCTCCACCGATTCCGGGAATCTTATAGTAACCGCCGACTGAAAAATAGAAGAAACCATCAGCCCTTTCTGCTTCCGGAAATTGATCCAGCAGGGCCTTCGAATCCACATAAATACATTCATCGTCAAAGCCTGTTACTATAGCCTTGTCATAATCTACAAAGACAGAATCGGTGTCATTGGAAAAGCACATGGAGCTCACCTTACCGATGTCATTGACTCTCGCAAAGGAGTTAGCTTTGATCACTCCCGTCGTTGCAACAACAAGCAAAGCCACTACGGCAATCAGGACTTTCACCGCCTTTACACTATATGCCTTGCGGCCTACAATTCTCTCCAGCCTTCTTTTTAATACCTTATAATCGTCGTCCCAGGCAAAAGACATTCCGCCCCGGGGCCCGGGCTTTCTTCCGGATATTGCCATATTCCCGGCGCATCTAAGAAGCGTCTTTCCATAGTCACTTATATCTATTGAGTTCCTCTGTATCGTCACTGCATCGCAGATGTCCTCAAGATCTCTCTTTAAGAACCTTACGCACAAATGCAGAAAGACATTTGGCCAAAGAAGAACCCGGAGTATATCATATGCAAGAAGTATCCATAAATGCCCCAGCCGTATGTGGGTTTCTTCGTGCTTTATAATAACAGCCGCATCGTCTTCCAAAAGGTCTTCCGAAATAACAATTGTCGGTTTAAGACACCCCATACAAAATGATGAAATCCTGCCCGGATACTCTTTCATGGCATAATCAGAGCTGTACTTTCCGGGATCATACAATCGGTTAACCATGCGGGAAAGTCCTCTTCTTTTCACCACAAGCAGTGTTCCGATAATGATCATTCCTGCAAAATACAGCACACTTATCCATCTCGTACTGCATAGTTCATACCATCGGTAAAAAACCTTCACCCCCAGCGGTGTGCTGTAATAGGCATGAAGTTTTCCGCAAAAAATAACGGGAATCAGCATGCACCACAGAACACCCTTTCCAAATACCATTCTGGAAAAAAGGCTGCTCCGCAGGGTCATGATGACTCCCAGCACAAATACAGATATGATCGCACAAAAACCAAGTATGGTCGAATAATAGACGCATACAAACTCCAAAAATCCATATAGCTCATAAAAGAACAGTTGCATTCCCTGCATAATTGCTCCCTTGCTCATCCTTGAGACTCATTTATTTTTCTTTGCTTTCGCTATGATACTTTCAAGTTCTTTGATCTGTGCCTCCGACAGCTGCACTTTGTCCAGTAAGGTAAATGCAGCCGAGAGTTTGTTTCCCTCAAAAAAGCTCTCTGCAAATGCATCTCCCTTAGCCCGTTGGCACTCCTCTCTTCCTCTTGCCGCAGTATAGTGATAAACCCTGGCATCATCAGGATCGACTGTATATGTAAGCATACCCTTTTTGCATAGCCGGTTTATCAGCACTCTTACCATCCTCTGGGACATCTTAGAGGACTTGGGCAGTCTGTCTGTAATCTCTGCTGAAGTCAGGTCATGTCCGCATCTCCATAGAGTCTCCATGATCATCCATTCACTTTCACTTGGAAGCATTTCTTCTTTTGGCATAACATCCCCCTGTACCGTTAGTTTTATAAACATATCAAAACAGACATAAGTACTCTTTCATCAATTATATCGGATAACATTTGTTAATTGTTAATAGCCGTTATTCATTTTTTCAAAAATTATCTCCAACTCCAATTGTCCGTATTCACAGGAGAAACCCTGAGGTAAAGGCCCTGACCGCCAAGCTGTTTCCGGACAAAAAAGGCTCCCCGGCCATAGCCGGAGAGCGCTCTGAATCCTTTTAACTATTCTGTTTTTGCGCTTGAAGACTCTTTTTCCTTTGAAGAGCCTTACATATATCCATTACCCGATTTATGAAGCGGAAAACTCACAAATATACATTACCCGCTTACAGCTCACCAAAAGCCTCGCATATATTTATGAGTATCTCCACATTCTTTTCCATGGAGCGTATAGGTACATACTCAAATCTTCCGTGGGCATTTTCATATCCTGCTGACAGATTGGGACACGGCAAGCCTCTGAATGAGAGAGCTGCTCCATCCGTTCCGCCTCTGAATGGCTCGCAAACAGGCTCTATTCCGGCTTTGGCAATAGCATCTTTCAAAATATCCGTCATATAAGGAACACCTTTAAGAACTTCCTTCATATTGCTGTACTGGTGCTCTATTGTGATCTTCACTCTCTCAGAGCCATATTTATCCGAGAGCCTTTGCGCACATTCCCTCAAAAAGTTCTCCCGTCCTTCAAATTTATCCTTGTCAAAATCTCTGATAATAAGTATTACCTTTGCATGCTCACATTCGGCGCTGCAGGAAATCACATGGAAAAATCCCTGCACTCCGTCAGTATTCTGCGGCCTTTCATCCTCCGGGAGCATTGCCATAAACTCTGCGGCCATATCTACCGCGTTTACCATTATCCCCTTAGCTGTTCCGGTGTGAACACTTCTTCCGATAAACTCCAAAACCGCTTCCGAAGCATAGAAAGTCTCATCTTCATACCATCCAAGATGATCTCCGTCAAGGGTATATGCCACTTTGGCACCAAACCTGTCAAAATCAAGGTCCTGCGCAAGACCTCCCACTTCCTCATCGGGAGTAAATGCCAGACATACGTCGCCGTGTTTTACATCACTGTGGCTGCAAAGATACTCAGCAAGAGTCATTATGGCTGATATGGAAGCCTTATCATCACCTCCAAGGAGAGTTGTTCCATCCGTTAGAATAAGATCCTGACCGACATACGACTTTAAGTTGCTGTAGTCTGCTGCCCTCATCACTATATCCTTATCCTTGTTAAGTACAATGTCTCCGCCATCGTAATTCTCCAGCACCCAGGGCTTAACATTCGTGCCGCTGGCATCCGGGGCTGTATCAATATGTGCGATAAATCCTACCGCTCTGCCTGCACCCTCAGGCATGTTGCCGGGAATTCGGCCATATACCACGCACTTGTCATCATCAAGAAAAACATCGGAAACTCCGATGTTTATCATCTCATCTCTAAGAACTCCGGCAAGGTCCCTCTGCTTATCTGTTGTGGGCCAATGGCCGCTATAGGGCTGCGACTGGGTATCTACCTTGGCGTACCGCAGCATCCTGTCTTTAACCTGGTCATAAAACTTTGTTTTATCCATTACATTTACCATTGCCCGCGGGCAATTCCTTGTTTCCTTCCATAATGTATTCTTCCAGAATCTGCGCCGCATCTCCAATTATCTCAGGACATGGACGCTTCTTATAATATTCGGCTGTTCTGGCCTCAGGAACCGGGACATCATGTCTGACGCTAAGCCCCAGAAGTTCTCTGCATACTATCGATCCGTGTTGCTCCTCAAATCTGTGTGCCAGCTCCTGTATTCTTGCGTAGTGGTCGGCCTTTACCTGCCCTGTCTCGGGGCCGTCATAGCCGTATAACAGGCCCGCCACCATGAACATTCCGCTTACAGAGCCGCACACTTCGCGAAGTCTTCCCATTCCTCCGCCGAAAGAGGATGACAATCTCAAAAGCGTAGCCTCATCAATCGGAAGCATATCCGCAAAAGCCAGTACTATTGACTGAGAGCAATTATATCCTTTCATGAAATTGTCCATCGCCATCTGTCTGCGGGTCATATAAATCCTCCATAGTCATGAACTTCCCACCGACTCTACGTCGGAACGGAATTTTTCTCGCGTTGTCATAATGCATTATCACACTACGACATCTGCCTTAAATAGTCAACAACGCCTCCATAACTATTAGTATACCCATGGCCATTCAGACAACCACGGCCGTTCATACAACCACTGCTATTCAGACAACCACGGCTGTTCATACAGCCTCGGCTATTCAGACAGCCATTGATACCCTGTCCGCAAACCTTATGAGTGCAGACTCAATCCTGCCAATATCCACTTCCCCCGTATATTCATAATCATCAACATGGAACGCCCTGTCATCTATATACACATCGCAGGTGATCTTTCTTGAATTAGATCCATACTGCTCTATGATCTCCGGAAGATTGTCATTAACCGCATCAAAAACAAGACCATACCTTCTGCAAAACTCCACTGCATCAGCTAACGGCTTCCCTGCTCTGCAGGTCCACAATATCACCTTATCTCCTGTCCCCTGCCTGCTAATAAGATAGTCAACAAGTTCCCTGTTAACCGGTCCTACCGATGGCCATTCACCGAAACTCAACGTGCCGTCAAAATCCACTGCGTAAATCATATGTGCCCTCAATTCTGCTTATATAAAGCCTAAATCCTAAAACACTCAACATCAAGCTGCCGCAAACGTTTGTTCTATTTAATTATACGAACATTCGTTCTGAATTTCAACAACTAGATATTGCGTTTATATTTCAGCAAGGCACAAAGAAGTCGGGATTTCATTTTATCGTTTTAACTTCCGATATTATCGACGATGCACTTTTTCTGTGCCATACAAAAACGGCCTGTTTTACATGAAAAAGTGAATAAAAAAACCTGCTCCGCATTGTTCACGAAGCAGGCAAAAGCTCTTTTATCTGATAACCGGTTCTATTCTCTTTGAAAGCACCACCGCCAGTGCCAGCTTAAGAAGATCCGGAATGATGAAGGGGAATACGCACCATCCAAGTACCGTAAGAAGTCCCACCTCACCGCTGTTTTGCATGTATACATGCATGAACCACGCGGTTCCGAAGGCATAGCACACTGTCAGTCCAAGTACCAGCGCCAGAATCTTCATAACTATATTCTTCTTAAAGAACCTGGTGAAAAGAATATATATAAGTCCTGTAAACAAAAATCCGATTATGTATCCTCCGGTATTTCCGAAAAGAACTCCGAAGCCCCCGGTAAATCCTGCAAAAACAGGCACTCCCACTGCCCCAAGCAATATATACACAAGGGTTGCCAGTGTTCCTCTCTCACCGCCCAGAAGAAGCAGGACAAAAAACACTGCGAAAGTCTGAAGCGTAAAGGGAACCGCCGTGGGTATGCTTATCCAGGAACATATTGCGATAAGCGCCGCCCCGATGGCAATATACACCAGGTCCAGCACCTTTGAATTGTCTCTTGTCTTAACTGCGTCTGCACTACTCATGATGTCTTGATCCTCCAACAACTGTTTCATTATTTTGCCGACAATACAAAATTGCCTCTATGAAGGTATCACATCACGCAGCCATTGTCAACCAATGTCACTTCATAGGTTGACAATCATCAAAAAGAGAACTGTCTCATGGCTTCTGTGATAGTCCCCACTCAAATCATCAAAACCCACTTCATGTGACTTTCCGGATCTATACCAAACTGTTGGTTTCATTATTTCTCCTGATTTCAACAGTGTATTTGCTCTCATCTACCTGTTGAAATCGATAAAAACGATATTCCCAACAGGGAGCACCAGCTGAATTCATCTGTTGAAATTGACAAAAACCACATTCCCAACAGGGAGCGTCAGCTGAATTCATCTGTTGAAATCGATAAAAACGGTATTACCAACAGGCCCATCTACCCAAAACACCTGTTGTAATCAATAAAAGTCACAAATCCAACAGGCTCTCCGCAATGAACCTGCTAAAGATCTAACCCTAAAGCTCTAACATCCTGTGTTTGTCAGGCAAAAAACATACCATCCCCAGGTTCCCTATTGCTTTCTATCCAGCACTTTCTCAATCACCCTTGCTATCAGAGCATTCTTGGTTACAGTGGCCTTCCCCCTGGTAAAAAGGCTCGACGCCCTTTCCCTTACCTCTTGGGGGAAGCTGCCTATATCTGAATCAAAGTTAATCCCGATCCCCGCAACAATCCACTGGAGGGTTCCGCTGTCAAACTCACTGCCGGACTCGAGAAGTATGCCGCAGACTTTTTTCCCGTCAACATACAGATCGTTTATTCCGTCAACGTAGGGCTCTATTCCGGTCAGTTCCCGGATGGCGCTTATGACAGCGTCCCCGGTAAAAGAGATAAGCTCTTTGCTGTCAGTACTGAAAAGCGCCTCGGGCTTTAAAACGATGCTCATATACAGGCCGCCTTCAGGGGAAAAGAAGGAGTGGTCCTTCCTGCCTCTGCCTCCTGTCTGGGACGCCGCAACAATCACAGTCCCATGGGGAGCGCCTTGTATCGCCAGCTCTTTGGCCTTATCACTTGTGGAAGTAAGGCTGTCAAAGACAAAGATTTCACCGGCGCTATCAAAGCCCGGTGTAAGACAGGCCTTTATCCCCTCCGCAGAGATTATGTCGCTGTCACCTGAGAGTCTGTAGCCCTTGTTGCTGACCGCCTTTATAAGATACCCCTTTTCCCGGAGCTCCTTTATGGCCTTCCACACGGCATTTCTAGAAACGCCAAGCTCCCCTGCCATATCTTCCCCGGAGGTATAGACATCTTTATTTGATTCAAGTATGAAAAGCACCTTCTCGAATGTACTCATTTGACCTATTTTTTCCTTCCGGTATCCATGAAAATACCTGCTGTATAAACCGATTCCATTTCATTTTACACTCCCAAGGTGCTATGATAAAAGAGAAGGTTTTAAGAATCTACCAGTTGGGGGAAAATTATGTACTATCTTATCAGAAACACCCTTGAAGAATGCAGTGCCGAACAGTGTCACGACGCCGATGCGCCTTTTGTGGCTGTACTTACGCCGCAGCAGTGGCTTGAGGAGAGCGAGAATTTTGACATGGGCATTGATTTCGATATGAACAGCAATGAAGATATCCTCACCACCAAGGCTGAGGTCAACTACGACTCTCTTACCGGAACTTTCTGTATCCCGGTGCAGTCAGCCTGTACCGACGTTCCCGAGAGTTTTTCCTTTGCCCTTGATGAAACCGGTATCGTGTTCATCGACAGAAACAAGAACGCCTTAAACCTAGTTCAGCGGATCCAGCGCAACAAGAAGTGGAGAAAACCCTCTTTAGAGCGATTCCTCTATGACTTTCTGGAGCTTATAATCCATAACGATCTTCAGATCATGCAGCGCTATGAGCGGGAACTTGACGGAATAGAAAAAGAGATAATGGACAACGCCGAAGAAGCTCATATCCAGCGCAACAACGAGATCCGCGGCGACATCAGAGACCTGCGCATTCACTATGAACAGCTTCAGGACCTTGGACAGGAGCTTGAGGAAAATGAGAACGGCTTCTTTGAGGAGGACAATATCAGATATTTCCACATGTTCTCCAGCAGAGTAGACAGGCTCTACGATGCGGCAACTCACCTTCGTGACTACACCATCCAGCTCAACGACCTCTATCAGTCCCAGCTTGATGTTAAGCAGAACCGCATCATGACAGTGCTCACGGTGGTTACCACCATCTTCATGCCTCTGACCCTTATCGTTGGCTGGTACGGAATGAACTTCAAATACATGCCGGAGCTTGAATGGATATTCGGTTACCCGGTGATCATCGGACTCAGCGTTCTTATTGTGGCAGGCAGTCTGATCTTCTTTAAGGTAAAAAAGATACTATGAAAATACTGATTACGGGAACAAGTCGCGGGATAGGTCTTGCCTGCGCAAAAAAATACATAGAGATGGGCCATGAGGTCATCGGCTTTGACGTAAATGAGGCCGGTTTTTCTGCCCCATCCTACACCCACATGACAGTGGACATAACAGGAGAGCTTCCCGACATTGACGGTGTGGAGGTTCTTATTAATAATGCGGGAATTCAGGAAGGCCCCGGCGTCATAGACACCAACCTTACCGCTACCATCTCCGTTACAGAGAAATACGCCTTCCACGAGGGCATACACTCCGTTCTTTTCATGGCATCCTCCAGCGCTTCAAACGGCGCGGAATTCCCCGAATATGCCGCCAGCAAAGGCGGAGTTGTCACTTATATGAAAAACACCGCACTCAGAATTTCCAAGTACGGTGCTACTTCCAACAGTATATCTGCAGGCGGCGTCTACACACCGCTGAATGCTCATATTATGGACGATCCGAATCTCATGGAGCAGTGCCTTGATGAAACTCTTCTCCATCGCTGGGCATCCGCCGATGAAATAGCCGATCTGTCTTACTTCCTTACCAATGTAAACAAGAGTATGACCGGCCAGGATCTTCTTATCGATAACGGAGAACAGTTAAAGTCCAACTTTATCTGGTGACTTATGCTGCTTTCTCCTCTGTCTCTTTTCCGTCAAAATGAGTAAGTTCATAGGGAAGGTGCTTAACGCAGGTTATTACCAGCATGATGGCAACAAGCTTGTCCACATAATCGGTAACGGCCTGTGTTACAAATGCGCCTCCAAGAAGCTTAAGTGCTGTCTGGGAAAGTGCCTGGATAATAACGGTTGTAACTACAGCAGAGGTGATTCCTCCGAAAAGGAAAGTCTCAATGCAGGCTGACAGCGCAGATGCGGGAAGTGTTATGATAAGGCACTTCCAAAGGGCATGTACATAGCTGAGTTTCTTCTTATAGAACAGAAGTCCTGCGATAACGCCCATAAGAACTCCGCTCAGTGAGAAATAGATTGCAAAGATATCTCCGAGGACTCCGTTGATAAGACCGCCAACAAGTGCAGTAAGGCCGCCGGCTACAGGTCCTAACGTAATGGCTGCAAATATGGTTCCGATGCTGTCAAGGAAGATGGGAAGGCTTAAGGCAAGAGCTATCTTACTTCCTACAATGTTGATGGCAACCGCCAGTGCGATCATGGTAATTTTCTTAGTTCTGTTTGACATAATAATTTCTTCTCCAATCTGTTTATAGCTTTCAATTTATTTCTTTTATTATGGTTTCAATAGCTTCCGGCTTAACATCAAGGAGCCTTGTTAAGAACATTTCCCAGAAAGCTCTTTTATCAACCTCTGTGTAAATAACGGCGTTACTCTCTTTTTTGTAGAATCCCATGGAGTCTACCACGGTCTGTCCCATGCTTATTCCGCCTGTCTCCACATCGGTGTAGGCCTCAAAGCCCTTAAGGATATCCGGATCGATAAACTGTGCAACAGCCAGCGGGTCATTTATAACGCAGCCCCTTATGTGCTCCCACTCCCAGTGGAACTTAAAGTAGAAGTCCGTTATCTTCTCCACGAACTCTCCCACCTTGGGATTTATCTTTTTCATGGACAAAAGAATCTGCGGCGTAAGCACAATCTGTCTTGTGACATCAAGTCCCACCATCTCAAGCTTGCGATGGTTTTCATAGAGGGTCTCAAACACCACCCTGGCGCTGTGAGGGTCTTCCCAGTAGTTGTACTCCGCAACCGGCGAGCAGTTGCCGTGGCTTCTGAAGTTGCCTCCCATGGAGACCAGTCTCTCAATGGAAAGGAATGCCTCTTTATCCTCATCAATAAGATCCGCAAGGTTTGTCAGAGGTCCCAATGCCACCACTGACACATCCCCTTCTTTAAGGGTCCGTCTCATAAATGAAACCGCAGACTCCTCAGGGATTTCCTGTCCTTCAACCTTTGGTAAAAAACTCTCTCCAAGGCCGTCCTCCCCGTGGGTATCCAGGGCATTTACATATTCTCTTTCTCTTGGTCTGTCTGCGCCCACATAAACCGGAACATCCAGCCTTCCAAGGAAGCTCAGGATTCTCTTTGCATTGTCAAATCCAAGCTCCACAGGGGAATTGCCGGCAACTACGGTTATTCCCAAAACCTCAACTTCAGGGCTCTTAAGCGCCAGCATTATGGCCAGGGAATCATCGATTCCGGGGTCGCAGTCAATAATGATCTTCTTCATTTTTCTCCTGGGGATCTGCACAGAAAGTTACTATAGAATAAAAAAGGCTCTGCCTTCGCAGAGCCACATAGATAAGCATAGTTATTCCATGTAGTCCTGGTTTTGTTTATCGACAGGAAGGTACAAATGAACTGTCGTTAGTCGCGAATTAGAATTATACATCCGCCTTTCATTATTTGCAAGGAGTAATTTATCCGATCTGTTTGATCCAGCTTCCCTTGAAATAATAGATGATAAAAACGATGGTGCTCACTGACCAGGTCAGAGGATATGCCCAGAAGATCACGTTCACCACAGGAATTATCCTTACGATTATGGTGATATAGGTGATACGAAGAAGGCACCAGCTTGAGAGCATTACTATCATGGGGATAGTGGTCTTGCCTGCTCCTCTGTAGATTCCCGCAAGGCAGTGACTAAGGGCCAGAAGACAGTAAAACAGAGACTCGGTCCTGGCCTGAGTGGTTCCGATAGCGATAACTCCGGGCTCTCTGGAGAACATACTTAAGAATACCGGAGCAAATATAAACACGATAACACCGATTATCTCCGCGCAGCTTACGCTGATGGCACTTCCTATTATGGAACCCTTCCTTACTCTCTCCACTTCTCCCGCTCCAAGGTTCTGGCTGACAAAGGTTGTGAGAGCCATGCACATACAGGTGATAGGCAGAAAGACAAATCCCTCGATCTTGAAATAACTTCCGCAGGCCGCCATTGCCACAGATCCGAAGGCATTGATGTTGGACTGAAGCACAACGTTTCCTATTGCAATGACGCTGTTCTGTATTCCCGTGGGAAATCCAAGGGCAAGTTCCTTCTTAAGAAGTTCGCCGTCCATTTTAAGTTTTCTTATATATATCCTGTGAGGGCCATCCACTCTTGTGAGCTTTACAAAGGCTAGAACCGCGCTGACAAACTGAGCGATTATGGTAGCAAAGGCCGCTCCTCCTATACCAAATCCAAGGAACTTAACAAAGGTTATATCCAGAATGGTATTGAGGACAGTGCTGACCATAAGATAGTACAGAGGACGCTTGGAATCTCCCACAGCCTGGAAGACGCCGCAGCAGGCGCTGTACATTATGTTACCAAGACCTCCCAGGAAATACGTCCTGAAATACAGCACGGAGTTTGGCATAACGTCGGCAGGAGTGCCCATCCATCCAAGGATCACCGGGGTAAAGAAAAATCCCACCACCGACAGTGTTATTCCCATAATGAAGGCAAAGGCGATTCCCGTATGGGCCGCCATTGAAACTCTATTATAATCCTTTGCTCCGTAGCTCTTTCCTATGATAACGCTACTTCCCATGAACAGTCCGTTAATGAATCCCACCATGAGAAAGATCAGGCTTCCCGATGTGCTGACTGCTGCCAGTGCCTCTTTTCCCAGGACATTTCCCACAACTACGGAATCCACAATATTGTAAAGCTGCTGCAGGAGCTGTCCGAAGAACAGTGGAATGGCAAACAGAACCAGATTTTTGGTAATAGAACCTTTAGTCATATGTTAACGCTCTCTTTATCGTTAGTTTATAATTGTCCCGTTTTGTTTATGAACACAATATATTGTTTAGGCTTTTTAGCCATTGTTTATGATTGTAGTGCTTGAAAAAGCTTATAATTATAATATCTTAATCGTTTAAGTAACTATTGACCCAACACCACTTTACAGGGGGAGATGTAAAAATG
The DNA here is from genome assembly GCF_000526935.1 of Butyrivibrio sp. FCS014. Lineage (GTDB taxonomy): Bacteria > Bacillota > Clostridia > Lachnospirales > Lachnospiraceae > Butyrivibrio. Next base: position 490,012 of record NZ_JAHA01000019.1, read on the forward strand.
GATACAGCATATAGTGTTTACAGAGAAATACTTATTTGGGACAACAAAAACAGAAGAGCTGAGATCATCAGACAGCAGAGAAAGACTCTGGCAAGATCAATTGCACTTGTGACTCTTCTGACATCAATTACAGTAGCCGCAATATTCTGGGGAACAAGCATTACGCCCAAAGCCAGCAGCGAATCCCCCAGGATCAAATATTATACCACCTACAGCGTAGGCGCATCCGAGTCATTATACAACATTTCCCGGGACTATGTTAGCAGTGAGTATTCAGGAGTAGATGAATATATGCACGAGGTATGTCTTATCAACCATATCGACGATGCAAGCGACATCAAAGCCGGTGATATGATCGTGCTTCCCTACTACTCTTCAGAATTCAAGGAGTGATATCCTTTCCGTCAAGCACCGCCTCCCTGAGATTGTCCTCAATATCATAGGTCATTTTCAGGGAAAAGAAATCCCGTCTTTCTTCAAGAAGTCTGAAAAAAATCCTGTCTCCTTCCCAGAGATTCAGGTCATAGACGTCTTTTTTCCCAACGAAAACAAGCTCTCCTTCATTACAGAATGCCGGTTCTCCATCGGGACATGGTGCCGTAAACAGGCTCATGAGCTCGTAGTCTCCCTTGTCGGAGATAAAGGTCACAATCCCCCGGTACTCAAAATCCTCAAGAGGGATATCATAGCCTGTCTCCTCAAGGACTTCTCTTTTTACGCATTCTTCGGGGCTCTCGCGGTCTTCAAAATGTCCCCCAACTCCTATCCACTTATCTTTATTTATATCGTTCTTCTTGGACACTCTGTGAAGCATCAGGTACTTATCGTCTCTCTCAAGATAACACAGCGTTGTCAGCTGAAAATCCGTTGTCATGATCGTTCTCCAAAAAAAATCTTTTTCTAATCATATCACAAGACTAAAAAAACAATAAATTTACTAAAATCACCGGTTAGAATTTTCCTTCCCGGTTTTCCTTCGTATATAATTATAGCAAATCAAATTCATATATCTGAAAAGGAGATGATACCGATGGATGAGAAAATCTTAAATAGTGATGAGATCATCAGCGAGTTGGACGAATCAGAGCTTGCGGAAATAACCGGAGGCATAGATACCCTTGACGAGATAAAAGAGGACCTTAAGGGTAAGCTTCCCGCCTTTGATATTCTTCTTAAGAAATGCCCCAGGTGCGGAGGTTATTGTCCCAGTGTTACAGCATTTGCCATCCACTGGAAGACAGCCCACATAGGGGAATAATTCATGGCATGATAACAAAACACATTTGATCATAAGATGTGATAATCAGCGCATTTTAATGACATAGCAGCCCCTGATACCTCTGTACAGAAATGTGCAGTTCTCGGACGAGGATGATGATTTTCAAAACGAAGAAAGCAGCAAATGCCGATTGCTCTGAGCAACGTCGAAATGAGGCATTTGCTGCTTAATGAGTTTTAGAAAATCGCACCGCAGACGAACACAAACATTTCTGTGTAGACGTCTCAGGGGCTGGATGTCAAAAGTTGCTGTATTCTATCAGCGGATAAGCACTCCGCTCTCATCGAACTTATAGGTCCGGAAGAGGATCCTGAGCTTACCTGTAGCCATGGTTCCGTCAGCCTTGAAGTAATAGGTCTTGCCGTTCTCTGTAAGCCACTTAGCTCTTGCCATGTGACCGTCTCTCTCAAAGTAGTAGGTCTTATCGCCCACTGCAACTCTTCCTGTCTGCATGATACCGTCTTCATCAAAGTAGTATGTCAGAAGAAGAGTTCTCATAAAGCCTGTGACCATGGCGCCGTCATAGCCAAAGTATCTGGTTCCCTCATTGAACTTAACGAACTTGCCCCATACAAGGCTTCCGTTCGGCCTGAAGTAATAGGTCTTACCGTCGATCACATTAAGACCCTTTACAAGACTGCCGTCGTTTCTTACAAAATAGGTACTTCCAAAGCGCTTCTTCCAGTTACCGGTCACTCCGGACTTCTCATCATCGCCGTCTTCGATAACGGGTTCCTCAGGCTCCTGGGGAGCTACGTAGTCGCCGGTCTTATAGAGATAGAAGTCATCCCAGGCACCCCAGGCTCCTGCCTGTGCCTTGACGCTTACGCCGATCACAACCTCGGTTCCATCAGCAGTAACAATAATATCCGTAACCTCAGGATTTGCCCAGTTCTGCCATCCTGTTACGCCTGTATCAACTGAATACTCTTCGCCGCCTGTAACCTTTGCGTAGAGCTTAAACTCAGCATTATCTCCGGCGTCTCCGCCCTCAATATATGTTCCAAGCTTATAGATACCTGCAGGCAGAGTCACTGTCTGCTCAGCGGTATAATCAATGTCCGCATCATCCCAGAACTTGAGGCAATAGCTTCCGGTCCTTACGTTGGAGCTGTCGGCCTGCCTTCCCACGCAGCTATTGGCATCGGTGATGGTCCACATGGTCATGTCTGAATCTTCAAATCCGGGATTAATAACGTTGTTTACGGGATTGATGGTGAGCTTGCAGGTAACATCAGCACTCTCGCCCTCTTTGATCTCAACTGTTCCCTTTATCTCATAGCTTCCGATGCCTGCTGCCAATGCCGCATCAAGATCTTCACTGTTCCAGCTTACTGCAAGTTCTTTTTTGCTTCCGTCTGAATAGCTTACAACTGCAGTTTCGGGAAGGACTACTTCCTGTCCAACCTCCACTGTCACATCCTCGGCTTTTACAGAAGTTACCACTACAGGAGCTGTAGCTCCGGTTCTTACGTAGTTGTATATCATGGCAGAATCAAGAGGATGTCCCGTAAAGTCAAACCACGCCTCGTTATCCACAGCAGATCCGCCGTACCAGGTACCTGCATCCTTGTCATAGCTTCCTGCATAAGAGCTTGCCCAGCCGCTTCCGTAGGTCTCCCAGATCTCTTTGTTCTGTGCAAGGATCTCATCCTTATTCTCTGCAGCGCTGTCATATACCTGAACCGGAATCCATGCAGGTTCCCAGTAGAAAACGCCTATACCGTTCTTAGTATTTGCCACGGTATTTATAACTGCTCTTACGGCATTGGCCTGTCCCTGAACAGAGACATCGTAGCTGTAGGTATCGCCGCTCTTGCCTTCGTACTCGGTATTGCCGTGTCCGTCGCCGTCCTCCCAGGTATGGATATAGGAAGTCTCAGCCACCATCACCATCTTGTCATAGGTGTTTGCGATATTTGAAAGAACTGAATTAAGGTTCTCCAAAGTTCCGTGCCAGTAAGGATAGTAGGAAGAAGCAAATACATCATAGTCAACGCCGTATTTATCAAGGTTCGAAGCATAGGTTGCGTAGTTGCTGCTCTTCTCGGGATTGGTGAAGTGAACCGCAACAAGGATTGTCATGTCCTTGTCTGCTGCCACTGCCCTTACTCCGCGGCTTCCGGCTGAGAATATCTTCGCCATGTTTTCCCAGCTCTTTTCACCGGCAACACCGTTGTTGGTCTCGTTGCCGATCTGTACCATTCCAACGTTAACGCCGCTTCCGATAAGGCTCTCAAGGCTATCCTTTGTAAATTCCTCTATAGCCTGTGCCTTCTCATCTGTACTCATTCCGGCCATGGACTTAGGCGCGGTCTGCTTGCCGGGATCTGCCCAGAAGTCTGAGTAGTGGAAATCGATAAGTACCTTCATTCCGGCGTTTGTAGCCCATACGCCGATTTTTCTGGCAACCTCAAGGTCACAGTTTCCGCCGCCGTAGGAGTTGCCGTTTGTATCCGTGGGATCGTTCCAGACACGGATCCTTACATAGTTGACGCCGCAGCTCTTAAGAAAATCAAAGAATCCCTGATCTGAAAGCTCGTTTCCGTCGTAGTCGTAGTACTTAACACCGCTGTTTTTCTCTGCAACATAGGAGCTGACATCAACACCTGTGATAAAGTCAACGTCTGCCGCAGAAACCTTCTCTACATAGATGGGAGCCTCAACAGCTGTATCCTCTTCCTTCTCTGAAAGGGTCAAAAGAGCTATGTCATCAAGATCACCCCAGTATCCGGCGGGAACATTTCCCTCTATAACAAGCGTAAGGTCTGTATCTTCCTCAAGGGTAAACTCGCCGCTCTCAAGACTGTACCAGTCGTTCCAGCCCTTTGTAGCTCCAAGGGGAAGAGAAACCTTCTCATCACCTGAAAGGTCCACAGCCTTAAAGGTAAGGCCCGCTTCATCCGTCTCACCCTCAACCTTAAGGGAGAGCTTGTAGGTTCCTGCCTTTACTGCGCCTACAGTCTGGGAAATCGTAAGTGCTGCTTCGGTGTCAGTCTCGTTCCAGTAGTTAAAAAAGTTTGTGGTATTTCCGGATGCGTACTGATCTGTCTTTACAAGAGTTCCGGCACTGTTGCCGTCTGCTCCGGGCATATCCACTGTCCAGCCGTTTGTATCACCGGTCTCAAAGTCGCCGTTTACGATACTTCCGGAATTTGCCCAGTCATACTCCGTATCGCTTCCTTCGCCGTCTGCTCCTGTATTTGATGAAGATCCGCCTCCCTGGTTCTCCTCATCCTCAGATGAACCTTCGGAAGAAGCTTCCCCCGAACCCTCTTCATCAGATGAATCCTCCCCGGCATTGTCCGAAGCTTTCTTTTCAATCTTAACATTATTGACATATCCCCAGCCGTCCTTGGAAACATCAAGCACAAGACTGACTGTTGCGGCCTCCATATCCTCAGTTGCCGGGAATTCAAAGGTCCCGGTAAGCCAGTTATTGTAACCGGTAAGTTCAGTCTTCTCAGACTTCTCACCGTTTATATCAAGATAAAAAGAGGCTTTCTCACCCATACACTCGGAGGATACCTCATAGGTTCCTTCAGAAAGTGCTATATCCTGTGAGAATGTCAAAACTCCGTCTCCCTCTCCGAACCAGAAGTTCACTCCCGTATCGGAGCCATCCGAAGGTGCGCTCATCCACTGATCGCTTGAATAGGTAAAAGACTTTATGGAAGCGCCTGTAGCATCCCAGTCGTATACAGAAACAGTCCAGCCACTGTCACTTCCCCAGATATCTTCGGAAAAATCTTCGTTTACAAGACAGGTACCGGCATCATTCGGCTCATCGGCCATAACCGTAAGAGATGACATATTTCCCAGCACCAGCGAAGATATCAGCAGGGCGTTGCAGAATCTTTTTAATACATTCCTCTTCATTTCATTTCCTCCCAAATTCCAAATTTCATTGCACTATTTGCGCAACTTTTGCGCAACATGGTCCGTGAGCAAAAACCATGTTAACGCGCAAAAATAATGGACCCATAGACTATCCTAGTCCACAGGTCCATGTTTTTCAATTGAACGGTTGATACAATTTCGTATCGTCCTGTTTGTAAAAAAAGTATAAACACCGCATATTTACTGATGCGCAACAAAGCGCAATTTTTACGGAATTATATGGGCATTTTGACGAATCATCTTCCTTCCCCGTCATAATAGAGTTCTTTATGCCAGAACTTTATCTGGAGCTCATTCTTTGTCACCCTCTGTGACAAATAGTCTCCGCTTATGAGATCTGCAGGCAGATCTTTGATTCTATCAAACAGTTCTTTTGTATCTATGCCGGTAAATATGATATCTTTTCCCAGCTCTTTGATCATGGCGCATCTGTTCCTGAGCATCAGGTCAACCTTTTCATCCGCTACAGCCTGATAATGCCTTCCGATATTTATGACAACACCCTTGAACTTTTCCATGCTTCTGGGACTCATCCCAAGAAAACCGGCTTCATCATTTATCAGGAAAAAGTTGACTCCCATCTGCAGGAACTGATCCTCAACGCTATCCAGAACATCCGGCGCCTGCATTACTATGGTGTCACTAACATCAAATACAAGATTCCTCGGATCGACCTCATATTTCTCCATCAGCTCTTTTACCTTGCTGGCAAAGTCATTCTTAAGCACCTGAACAGAGATAATATGGATTGCCAGTACCCTTATTTCCCCTTCCTCTTTATTTCGCTCAAGGCCTGTCTTTAAGAATTTGATGGCAGCCTCGGTCATCCGGTTTTGAAGTTCCACACTAAAGCCTGATTTTTGAGCCGCAGCATTGAACTCGCTAAAGCGCACATCCCCCAGAACGCTGTCCTTCAGAGTCAAAAGAGCTTCCGCAGAGACAATAAGCCTTGAATCCTTATGGTAAACCGGTCTGTACATCACCAGGAAATTTTCCTCGTTCATGCCACGGACAATGGCCTTGTCCACCTCCACCCTTCGAAGAAGGAAATCCAGGTCTTTTCCTCTGTAAAGAACCTTGTCCGTCTCATCTATATCCGCCTCTGATAAGAGCAGGATGTCATCGGCATTGTCAAATTCCTCGGGACACCTTACGCAGAGGATCTTCACCTTGATATTCATGGAGCCGTTTGATATCTGCCAGGAATCCGCAAACCTGTCCCTGATCTTTTCAAGTACACTGCTTATCTCATCCTGAGTGGCATCGGGACATATCAAAAAGAAATGTCCCCCTGTTGTCCTGTAGGCCTCATATCCCGGTCCCAGGTCCATAAGGAAATCCGCTATCCTTGTCAGGATCAGATCGTAATTTTCATAACCTGTTATCTTTCTGTATGCTTCCGCGTTTACCACGCGAACGCAGATGACATTGAAATCTCTTTTCACCGTAAGGGCAGACTTCAGATCATGCACAAGGGCTGATTTGTTCCTGGCATTGGTCTTATAGTCGTTGCGGCTCTCCTCGCCTTCTATCATGATCATGACTCCGAGAAACCCTATAGCCTCTGTCATGAGCTCACATTTTATATCGGGGAAGATCATCTGGACTATGGTTCCGATAATGGCAAGTCCAAGGAAATAGAACAGGGCCGCCTTCTGAATGACATGCATGCTGTTCCAGTATTTCGCAAGCACATAGAAGCAGGAAAACAGATATATTCCACTTATGATATATACCACAAATATGGCCTTGCCTCTGTAATACCATAAATTCTCATCCCAAACAAAGATAAGGCGGGTAAAGGGATTGGAGAGCACAAGAAGTTCGATACCGACAACGGGAAGAAGTCGCAGAATAAGACTGCGCCTTCCCAGAGTGTGATACACATCGCACACTATCATGATGTAGACCCAAAAAACAGGTATCAAAAGAAAATGCGTGAGGTAATACAGATATTTGCAGATGTAACTTACTAAAAACCTTACTCCATAGGAAAGGTCAGCCCTGGCTATTATTTCGGACCCGATACTGGTAATACAGCCTACGAGAGTAATGATGATAAGGGCATCAAAAAGACGACTGCGAAGCCTTTTCTTTTTGTTGTTTCGTATCACAGTCGTATAGAAAACACATGTTAAACTGACCATAACGGCAGCCACCCTGAAGGATAGGTCACCCGCAGGCCCAATACCTGTCATAACTTACTCCGGTCTTAATCTTTGGTTTTCCTGAAAAAATTATCCAGTGTTGCCAGAAGTTTGTCCTTAGAAATTGATTTCAAAAGATAATCGGCAGGCTTAAGTGAGATAACATCGGTTACGCTCTTTCTGTCATTCTTTCCCGTAAGGAACATAACGGGGGTGGAATTGGAGAAGGATTCGCTCTTAAGCATCTCCATTACCTTAGGTCCGTCCAGTACCGGCATATCATAATCAAGAAGGATAAGATCCGCCTTGTTGGTGGCAAGCCAAGCCACAGCCTGTGTGCCGGAATTTGCCATTCCTACACGGTAGGTGTCCTTAAGCCACTCTCTTACCATCTGAAGATAAGTAAGATCATCGTCCACTATAAGGATACTTTTCCTTCTCTGCTGCTCATATTCATCGTCAGTTACTATCATGATCTTGCTCATAAGATCAGACATATCAAGAGGTCTTGAAATCTCAAAGGCAACATCTTCCTTTGGCACATATCTGTGCACAAACTCAAAGGCCTCCTTATCACCTATGACCATAAGGATCATGTTCTCATACATGCACAGGTCCTTAAGGTAAACCATGGCATCACTGTGCTTGTCTACCTCTGCGTCTGTATAGAACAGAATAAGGGAACTGCCCTTCCATTTTGCATTAAGGGAAGCCACTGAAAAGTCAGCTTCCTCCAGAATGAAATGGGCGTCCTTGATCATGTTTTTTATAGCGTTTACCAGAAACGTTTCCTCGTTTCTTACCAGCAAGATCTTTTTGTTGAACATAGTTTACTCCTGTGCGTTAAGGCCTTCGGTGGCAAGGTTTGAGATCTGATCCCACTGCAGTTTGTATGCCATGTTTCCGATGCTTCGCATTCTCTTTTCATCTTCCTCCGGCAGTCTGTATTTCTTAACAGAATCCAGGACAAAGGTAATGGTATCATAGTCGAGGGTTTTGCTGACTTCTATGATCGTCTGATAGGCGTCCTTCATCTGGGCAGCTGTTATCTCTTCCTTTTCGGATTCGTCCTTGGAATCCACTTCTTCTCCCGCTATCTCCGGCACCATGGACAGGCACTTCTTAACTGCCAGATGAAGCTCAAGAAGATCCTTCTGACTGTCTTCTATTGTCTTTGTGTCATTCTCGTTCCCGGCCTTTTCAAGCATTTCAGCCATCTTCGACAGCTCTTTTGCCCCGATGGTCCTGCTGGTGCTCTTAAGGGAATGAACGTAGCTTGTATAGTCCTTAAGGTTTTGAGATTCAAAGGCCTCTTTTATGTTGCCCTCGATCATGTCGGCGGACTCATAGTAGACCTTGAGAATAGCAAGATAGCTGTCTGCATTTCCGCAGTTCCTAAGGCCTGCCTCTACATCTATGCACTCCTCCAGGGCCTTGAGCCACTCAGGTCTTGCTTCATCGCCGGAAGGATTCTGAGTTTCATTTTTCTCTTCCGGGTCCGGCGCCAAAGTAAGTATCACCTTCTCCTTGGGAAGGAACTTTATCATGGTCTCTTCCAGCTTGTCGCTCTCAACGGGCTTACTTAAATAATCGTCAAAACCTTCTCTGATAAAGTTCTCTCTTGCTCCCGAAATGGCATTGGCTGTAAGGACAATAACGGGAGTCTCTCTGTTGAGACTGTCCGAATCTTTCTTCATAAGTGCCAGGGTCTCGATTCCATCAAGCTCCGGCATTCTGTAGTCCAGGAAAATAATGTCGAACTTTTCTTTTTTCTGCCTCTCCAGACACTCTGCTCCGCTTCTTGCGGATTCCACAATAACCTTAGTCGGCTTAAGGAGCTCTTTTATTACCACATGGTTCATGGGCGTATCGTCCACCACAAGGATCTTCGCATCCGGAGCTGTGAACCGTTCCTTGTAATCCTTGTGTTCTCCGTTGCTGTGAGAAAGCCTTGTACTGAAATCGCCAAGAGGTTCGTCGCTTAAAACCTTCTGAGGAAGGTTCATAATAAAGGACGATCCTTCACCATACTGGCTCTCCACCTGTATGCTGCCGCCCATAAGATCAAGCAGCGAACTGGTTATGGCAAGTCCAAGTCCGCTTCCTTCCACGGTCTTGTTCTTGTCTATATCAACTCTCTTGAACTTGTCAAAGAGCACCTGTCTGTCTTCTTCTTTTATTCCTATACCCGTATCCTTGACGATTATATTAAGGACTATGGAATTGTCGAAATTTCTTTTCCCTGATATTCTCAGGCGCACATATCCTTCGGAGGTGTACTTGACTGCATTATTAAGTACATTGACCATGATCTGGCGAAGACGCATCTCATCTCCGAAAAGAGTCGACGGAAGGTCATCATCTATATCGAAGACAAGATCAAGGTTCTTTTGCTCTGCCTTGATATGTACCATGTTGTAGACGTCGTTAATGACAGAGCCAAGATCATAAGCCGCCTCATGGATCTCCATGCTGCCCGCTTCAATCTTGGAGAAGTCAAGGATATCGTTGATAAGGGACAAAAGAGTTCTTCCCGCCCCTTCAATGTTCCTGGCGTATTCAAGGATATTATCATCCTTACACTCTCTTAGGATCACCTCATTCATGCCAAGAACTGCATTGATAGGGGTTCTGATCTCATGGGACATATTGGCCAGGAATGCACTCTTTGCTTCACTGGCTGCCTTGGCTCTTCTCTCCTCCATCCTGGCAAGTTCCGTTGCACGAAGGATGGCGATAAACTCGTTCTTGGTGATGGGTTCCGAGAAAAATCTGCCCTTGAGATAATCAGCTTTAACGCCCTTGATGTTGTCAAGCTTATCCTGGGAGTCCACCTTATCTATAAGGATTATCTTGCCCATCTGATTCATGATCTTCAGACGGTTTTCCATGATGATCTTGTTCTGGGTGGGCCTTTCTCCTGTCTGGGCAACCAAAGCGGCATCCACCTTGGCGCCTTCGAAGGAAAGGGTGGATACGGATTGCACGTTAAAGAAACCTGATCCGTACTCATCAATAAAGAACCTGATTCCGTCGGCCTCAAGTTTAGTCATTACGTTACCAAGAACATCCTGCTCCGTTGATGCAGCTGACTCTGAAATATCAAATACAACCTGGGACGGTCTTACTCCGTATCTGCTAAGAAGCTCACGTACCCTGGAAATAAAGTCGGATTTAATGAGCTGTACCGAAGAAAGTCCTATCTCAATGAACTCAAGACCCATTTCCTCAGCGATACCGCCTCCCAGAAAATACATTGAGTTCTCCATGGTAAACCAGCCAAGTTCTTCAATGATTCCCGTCTGCTCAGCGATGGGAAGGAACTCCCCGGCACTTAGCTTGCCAAGCTCATTGTCTTCAAACTCAAGCACCGCCTGAGCAGCACATATCGAAAGATCCTCCTTGGTGTAGATGGGTTCAAACATGACTCTGAAGTTGTCACCGCCGATGCCTCTTTTTACAGCCTTTTCAATCTCGGCACGCCTGATAAGGAAATCCAGGTCATTGCGGCGAAGAACATGATCATATTCAGACTCGATGGAGCTGTCCGAAAGGAAAAGAAGGTACTCAAGGGATCCGAACTGATCCGGAGATGAGGCCTGAAGTACCAGTGTTTTAAGCAGTACCTTGTTCTCATCTCTCTCCCATTCAGTCTTGAATCTTCCGAAGATTTTTTCGGAAGTCATATCCGCCGTGGGCTGAGTGATCTCGGGACACACAAGCACAAAGCAGTCCGATCCTACCCTGTATACATCGAACTTGGGATCAAAGGAAGCAAGGTAACTTACTATATCCGTGAGGATAGCCTCGAACTCCTCATATCCCGTGATCTTACGATACACATCAGCATTGGTGATCCTTATACAGATGGTAAAGAACTGTCTGCCATACTTGAAGTAGCTGCCGATATCCTTGATGAAGGCATTCCTGTTGTAGGCCTCGGTGGGCTGATCAAGTCTGTCGTCATCGTTCTCGATGACTATCATCAATCCCATAAGAGCGATGGCTTCGCAGAGAAGTTCAATATTGATACTGGGGACGATCATCTGCAGAAGTGTTCCCGCTATTACCACAACAAAGAAATATATCAGCGTTACCTTCTTTAAATACTTAAGGATATTCCAATACAGGTACAGGGCCACAATGGAAAACAGCACATAGAAGGCAGCCTGAAAATAGGCGATGTAAACGCCGGGCCCCCTGTGATAAACAAGTTCACTGTCGTATCTGTAGACGAAATGTGTTAAGGGATTGGTGAAAACAATGATCTCAAGAAGATAGAAAGGTACCGCAAGAACAAGCCTTGCAGTTCTTGAGAACCTGTAGGACACATTGCAGACCATGACAATGTAAAGAGCAAACATGGGCGCAATGGCAAAGTGGGTCAGATAATAGAAAAAATGCAACCCATTGATAAATGTGCGCTTCAGCTCATAGGCAAGTCCGCTGCTTAAGAGAAACTCACCAGAAATAACCGTAGCTGCATCCAGGATCACAATTACGATAAAAGCAATAAAAAGCTTATTCTGAAACCTCAGCTTCTTTTTCATTACCAGCATGTAGAAAAGACACGTCACGGCAACGATGATAGCTGCAAGGTTAAATGTTACATTGCCTACTCCGGAAACATCGACCATATATAAAACCTCGGAAAACAGAAGCAAATCCCTTATGAGGGGATAAGGTCACGGTACCATCTAAGTGCCTCCAGATATGAATTGTAAATATGGTCCATATCCAGATCATCAAGGACCATCAGCCTGGAAACCTCCGTCCAGTCAGCGTCCTCGTAGCGCTTTATGAAATACATAACTTTGGCAAAATCACCTTTTCCTTCAAGGAGAGCCTCTTTGACGTTCTTTGATACCTGAACCATATTAAGAGCCTCTTCCATGGTCTTATCCAGCATGATATCAAGGGCAGAGAAAAGACCCATGATAAACAGCTCCTGGCTCTGCATTGCCAGGTCAAAGTCCCTGGCGATATTCTCGGCAAACTTTGCCCTTATCATAACAAGCCTTACAATCTCACTCGGCTTATCAGCGCACAGTTCCTTGGTAACAGCCGTGTTGATCCATCTCTTTAATTCCTTCTGGCCAAGCATGGCTGCGGCATGTCTTATGGATGTGATCTCCGAGTTAAGAGCCATCCTGTTAACTATTTCAAGAAGCGAGATAACAAGAGCAGGATCTTTTCCGATAACATCGGCAGCGTCGGTCAGATCGTAATCCGGGGCATTTACCACATTGAGAAGCTCTATGTAGTTCACCTTAAGGGGACTGACATCGGTCTCGGATTTAAGTATGGGCATTCTGAAGAAGCTTCCCTCGTAGAGGTCATAGCCGCCGTCCTTTACCAGCTCGTCGTACTGCTCCTTGGTGTCCACATTAACAGCGCAGAGCTTGATATTCGGATACTGACACTGGAAATAGATCTTGGCCTTGGCAATGTCGATCTTCATGTGGTCAAGAAGTATGTAATCGCAGCGGGAAAGGATCTCCTTATAGGGTTCAAAACTGGTGATGGGAAGTTTTCTCATGGCCAGCTTATAGCCCTGCTCCTTGAGTTCCTTCACTCTCTTTATAAAATTATCTTCTGCGAGTATTGTATTATCCATCAGCAGTACAACCTTAGGGGCGGGAACGGTGCACTGCAGCGATATTTCGGAAAATAATGAAAACTGATTGACGGGAACAAAGACCTCCTTGCCCCCCGACAAAGTGGTTACGCCCATACTGCTCACGACTTCAAGTTCGCTCACGGTTCCGGCGCCGTCAAATCTTGCTCCGCCCATAAGACTGGGATTTAGGAAGAGATTCTCCTTGCGGGCAAAGACAGAATATGCACAGACAGTCATTTTGTCATCAAAAAGAGGTATCAACGTAGCAAGCATATAATTCTCCTTTCAACTACCGTAAAGACATACTCCCACTTATCTCTATTGTACCCTATCAATTTGATTAAACAAATAATATTTTTATTAAATTCCGTCAACAATGAGCCAAGTGCTCGCAGCCGGGTAGCAGAAAAAAGCCGCAACCCCGAAACATACGGGATTACGGCTTTGTAAGCTAATATAAGTATTAATTTTCAGTATGTAGTCTTGTCTATTATGTATCTGGGTCTACCCTTCACTTCCTCATAGATCTTGGAAATGTAGAATCCGATAACTCCAAGTCCCAGCATGATAAAAGAGCCGGTGAAGCACTGCAGGATAATGACAGTGGTAAAGCCTTCCTGAGCTTTGCCTTCAAAGAAGGTAACAAGAGCTTCCACAGTTGCTCCAAGACCTACCACAAATACGATAAGCCCCATAATGGTCACCAGCTGCATGGGAGCCGATGAGAAGGATGCTATATTGGTCAGTGCATATTTGATAAGGGACTTGGTACTCCACTTGGAGACTCCTGCCTCCCTCTCTCTTACGTCATACTCAACCTGTATGGACTTAAATCCGATCCAGGAAGACAGAGCCCTGAAAAAGGCGTTCTTCTCATTCATGTTAAGGAGGACATTCATGGCCTTTCTGTCGATGAGCTTGAAATCCGAAGCCCTTGACATATCAAAGCCTGCCGACTCACTCATGATGCTGTAAAAGCTCTTGGCTGCAAATCTGTGAAGTCCGCTCTCTTTGCCGCGGCTTCTCTTAACTCCCTCTACTATCTCATAGCCCTGCTCCCAGAGCCTGTACATCTCAACAATCTTCTCCGGCGGATGCTGAAGGTCGCAGTCGATAACAACACAGCATTCTCCCTGCGCCTCTGAGATCCCTGCGAAAATAGCTGACTCTTTTCCAAAGTTACGGGAAAAACAAACGCCCTTCACATTGGTATTGGAAGAAGCAGCTTCGGTGATCTTCTCCCAGGTGGAATCCTTGGAACCGTCATTTACAAACAGCAGCTCGTGAGGAATGTCCGCCTCACTAAGGGTCTTATCTATAACAGATACCGTGGTGGGTATCATCTCTTCTTCATTGTATGCGGGAATAACGACGGATAGCACTTCAAATCCGCTCCTTTCGTGCTTGATTAAAGTCTTTGCACATTATATCATAGATTATAAGGTATTTCTATTAACATCAGACAGGGGGAACAGCTATGGCTCAAAACGAAATGTTAGCTATGATACTGGCCGGCGGTCGTGGAAGCAGATTGAAAGACCTTACCACAAAAGTTGCCAAACCGGCAGTATTCTATGGTGGAAAATATCGTATCATAGATTTTCCGCTCAGTAACTGCGCCAACAGCGGTATTGACATTGTCGGCGTTCTGACTCAGTATGAATCCGTTCTTCTCAACAGTTATGTAGCACAGGATGGCCGTTGGGGTCTCGACTCCAAGGACAGCGGTGTATACGTTCTTACTCCTCGTGAGAAAGCTGATGAAGGTCTGGATGTCTATCGTGGCACAGCTGATGCCATTTCACAGAATATTGATTTCATCGACACCTACGATCCCGAGTATCTTCTTATTCTCTCAGGCGACCACATCTACAAGATGAATTACGCCAAGATGCTTGAGTACCACAAGGCCATGAACGCCGATGCCACCATCGCGGTTCGCGGAGTTCCTATGAAGGAAGCCAGCCGTTTCGGTATCATGAACACCGACGGTAAGGGCAGGATCGTTGAGTTCGAGGAGAAACCTGCTAAGCCCAAGAGCAATCTTGCATCCATGGGTATCTATATCTTTACCTGGAAGCCTCTTCGCAAGATGCTTGTTGAGGATATGAAGAATCCCAATTCCAATCACGACTTTGGTAAGGACATCATACCCAAGATGCTCAATGATAAGAAGGGTCTTTTTGCTTATGAATTCAAGGGCTACTGGAAGGACGTTGGAACCATCGACTCCCTCTGGGAAGCAAATATGGATCTTCTTGATCCCAAGAATCCTTTGAGCCTTAACGATTCCTCATGGCTTATCTACACAGAGGATGTATCCACTCTTCCTCAGTACATAGGTAATGATGCCAAGATCAAGTGCGCATACATAACCCAGGGTGTCCGTGTTGAAGGCAGCGTTACCAATTCGGTTCTCTTCACGGGAGCCGTTGTGGAAAAAGGCGCCAAGGTAATCGACAGCGTACTGATGCCGGGAGTTGTGGTTGAAGAAGGTGCAACCGTAACAAGAGCTCTCGTTGCAGAGAATGTCCGCATAGGAGCTAAGGCAAGGATCGGTTCCAAGAACAGTGAGAATATTGAACTTGTTGCTAAAAATGTGAAAGGAGGAACAAAATGATGTCAATTAAAGCTTTTGGTATAGTTTCCTCCCCGGATAACAGCGTACATGTAGAGGGCCTTCAGGACTACCGTCCCATCGGTGCCTTCTCTTTCCTCGGAAGATTCCGTGTTATCGACTTCCCTATTTCCAACATGAGCAACAGCGACATCAACAGGATCCAGGTCTATGTTCAGTCCCGTCCAAGATCAATCGCTGAGCACGTAGGATCCGGAAGACATTACAACATCAACAGTAAGCGCGGTAAGATACAGCTTCTTTTCTCAGAGAACAGCTCTTCCCGCTCAATTTACAACAACGATATTTCCGCATATCTGGAGAACATCGACATCATCCAGCGTATGCACCAGGAGTACGTTATCATCGCTCCCAGCTACATGGTTTACAAACAGGATTACAGACAGCTTCTTGAGACCCACGTAGCTTCCGGCGCCGATATCACTCTCCTCTACCACAAGGTAGACAATGCCCGCGAATACTTCAAGAACTGCCACACCCTGTCCCTGAACAGACAGAAAGGTGTTCAGTCCATCGGCAAGAACATGGGCACAGCCAAGGATAAAAATATCTTCATGGAGACCTACTGCATGAAGAGAGATACCTTCGTTCAGCTTGTTAAGGCAGCCAGCTGGGAGTCCTCAATCTACACCCTCTCCGATATCGTAAACATCAAGTGCAAGGATCTGGATGTAAGAGGCTATCAGCACAGAGGCTATTTTGCAACCCTGACAAGTCTTAACGACTATTTCAATGCTTCTTTGGAGCTTCTCAACTATGATATTGCCAGCGACCTGTTCAGAGCAGAGTGGCCTATCTATACAAGGACAACAGACTCCTGCCCTACAGAGTACTTCGAGAGTTCCAAGGTTACCAACTCCTTTGTAAGTAACGGCTGTCTCATCGAGGGAACCGTTGAGAATTCCATCATCGGCCGTGGCGTTGTTATCAAGAAAGGCGCTGTGATCAGAAACTCCATCGTTCTTGCTTACGCCACCGTTGAAGAGGACATCCGCATCGAGAACGCCATCCTTGATAAGTGGGCGCACATCATCCACGCCAAGGAGATCATCGGCGAACCCGATGCCCCGCAGTATATTAAGAGACAGGATACGCTCTAAATGTACGCTCTAAATGTACGCTCTAAATGAGCCACGCAGGACAATAAGGAAGCAGCTGTGAGAGTGCTTGCACTCTGTCACAGCTGCTTTTTTATTGGACTATGCGGCGAATGCCGCGATAACGAGGAACCGCGAAGCGGTTTCGAGTTTACCCGGGGCTCATTTAGGCTATAGCTTACAATCTGTACTTCTTTACAATCTCATCCAGCTCGCCGGACTGACTGTTGATCCCTGCCGATCCGTCGGAAATCACGTGTACCATTGCCAGTACTTCCTGGATTGATGCATTGGTCTCTTCCGATGCTGCCGCATTCATCTGAGCAGCTTCCTGAAGGTGCTCCATTGCAGAGCTCACCTTCTCGCAACTGTCTGTCATTGACCTGCTCACATCACCAAGGCTCTTGACTTCTTTCTCGATAATAGTAAGGTTATCGGAAATATCCTGGTACTTGGTTCTGGCATCGTCAACGCCCTGTACCTGGCGTTCAACAGCTTCTTTTACAGAATCACTCTGCTGGTTAGCATTGTCCACGTTAGCCTGGAGCTCTTTTAACATCTCAGTGATCTCGTTGGCACTTTGAGCTGAATCCTCCGCAAGCTTTCTGATCTCATCAGCCACAACAGCAAAGCCCTTGCCCATTTCTCCTGCTCTTGCTGCCTCAATGGAAGCATTGAGTGAAAGAAGGTTGGTCTGTGCAGCGATGCTCTGGATCATCTCCGAAGACTGACCAATCTTGGATGTACTCTCATTGATCCTGTTGATACTGTCAAATATTTCTGAGAAGGAACGCTCATTTTCCTTGGTAAGATTATACAGGTCATTCATTACCTGTGTTCCTGCCTTGCTGGCTTCATCGATCTGTGTGCTGGCTTGAGAGAGATTCTCTGATGTGGTCTCATTCTGTTTGATTATATCTCTCAAGGTTTCGATCTCACGCATGGAGTTATTGATGTCTTCAGCCTGCTCTCCTGCGCTCTCGGCAACATTGTTAACTGCTCCTGTGATCTCATTTACATTCTTAACAATGGAGTCTGATTTTTGGCTCATCTCATCGGACATGCCGCCAAGCTTCTGGGTAGAGTCAGATAGATCACCCATGATCTCACGGGTAGATTCCAGAAGAGCATTGTAAGCATCAGCAAGTTCTCCGATCTCATCCTTCTGCTTGATGGAAAGTTTCTTTGCAGTAAGGTCTCTTTGCGACAGAGTTGTAATTGAACTGCTGACTTTAATTATAGGCTTCAGAACCTGATTTAAAACAACGATAGCTATCCATATTGCCAAAACGATGTTTATCAGGGATAGAATGGCATTTACAATAACCATTGAGGTGGTAGCTTTATTGATCTTGGATACACTGTTTTCAACGTCATTCTCCATGGATTCTACCATGGCATCAACCTTCTCTGAAAATGTCTCGGTGGCTCCGTCAACTTCTTCCATCACCACATTGCCTGCATCTATTCCGACATCAATATACTGGTCAGCCATATAGGAGCACAAAGAATAAAGATCGTCATAGGATGCTTTCATATCATCCATCGCGGAAGCATAGTCCGGTCTGATACTCTTCATCTGACTGAACAGAGCGTAGATACTGTCCCTTACCTCTTCGACCTCTGCCAAAACCTCCCTGTCATGGGTGGCGGACATGTCGGTAAACAGCTCACAGGTATTAAGGCCATAATATCTGATATCCTCAGCTATCTCCATAGCTATAACATCCTGCTGCTGAAGTTCCTGTAGGTCATTCTTTATTGTTATGGTCCTTAACTGGGTAAAAGCAAGGGTTACCAGCAGGAAAACAATAATTGTTATTACCGGTCCTAGGGTCTTCAGTCCCAGGCCACTAAAGAAATTTCTTGATGATCCATTGTTTGATTCTTTGTTTGCCATGGCAGCGTCCTTTCACAATATTTCGTACAAAAATTCACTGTGACAACCATAGTATATGACACGCCATGTGAGATGTATATATATGCACCTTTTGTTTAATAGAATATTTATATATGGAAAGGCTGCCGCACTATTTCAGTGCGACAGCCCCTCTTGACCACTTAATAATTATTCAGTTTTCGATAAAATTAGTCTGACGTCTTATTTAAGTTTGAACTTTCCGACGATCTCACCAAGAGTTCCTGCTATCTCTTCCTGCTTGCTGGACATGTCGTTTACGTTGGAAACAACATCTGCAGCTGCCATTACGGAGTCATTAACTCTGCTGGAAAGATCTGCGGTGTCCTGAGTGGATTCTGCGATGTTCTGAATAGCCTTGGATACTTCTTCCATGGATGCTCTGATGTTTTCAACCATCTGAGCTATGTTCTCTGAAGATCCTCCGAAGGAATCAGCGTCATCACCGTACTGCTTGGCAACACTTACAAAATTATCATAGTCGGGAGTAACAGTCTCTTTAATGAATGTGAGAAGTTCTCCTGAAGAATTTGAAAGAGTTCCGAATGCTTCCTGTACTCCGTCAATAGTCTCTCTGATCTGTTCAACAGCCTCTGATGTGCTGCTGGCAAGCTTATTGATCTCGGAAGCAACAACTGCGAATCCCTTACCTGCATCTCCTGCTCTTGCAGCCTCGATACTTGCATTGAGTGAAAGGAGGTTGATCTGGTCTGCGATCTCAGCGATGGTGTCTGCCAGAGTTCCAATCTGATCCACAACCTTAGCCTTCTCATTGGCATCTTCAAGATCGGCTTCTCTCTGCTCAGCAATGCTGATCGCATTGTCATAAGCCTGTTTGCTCTGTCTCTCAATATCTCGTGCTCTGTTCTTGATATCAGTTGCTTCTGAACTTGTCTTTTCAGTTTCTGCAGCCAGCTGATGAACGGAAGCATTTACTTCTTCAACGGATGCGTTAACCTCCTCGGTAGCTGCACCTGATGACATCATAGCATCGTTAACACCGGAAATATTACCCTGAATGCTCGTAAACTGGCTTGAGAGTTCACTGGCCATGCTGGCAAGTCCTGTAGATGTCTCGGATACCTGAACCGACCCGTCGGAAATTTTACTGATAACGTCTCGGTTGTTCTCAAACATGTCATTGAGGGAATCACTCATCTGACCGAGTTCATCACCACTCTTGGTCTTGATCTTATCAACAGTGAAGTCTCCGCTTGCAAGGAGGCCTGCAAACTTCTTAACATTGTTGATGCTCTTGCTGATGCTCATTACATATACCCAGATAATAACAGCACTCAAAAGAAGAGCAATCACGCAGATGATGATAAGCTTTGTTGCTGCTGCCTTAACAGGCTCATCAAGCTCATCCACATCCATCCTTACCGCCATCTTCCAGTTAACTTCAG
This sequence comes from Butyrivibrio sp. FCS014, assembly GCF_000526935.1. Lineage (GTDB taxonomy): Bacteria > Bacillota > Clostridia > Lachnospirales > Lachnospiraceae > Butyrivibrio. The sequence goes on from NZ_JAHA01000019.1 coordinate 510,017, forward strand.
GGATTGTCTTATAAGTAAGAAGGATTGTCTTTCCAGCTTCCTGGAAAGCTCCCATCTGAGGTTCGGTGGATTCTGTACTCATAAGAATGGCACCGGCCTGTGCAAGAGATGCATTATCATCCTCTGTAACTTTAACGCCGTTCTGAACCTTCTGCTCATCCTGGCAGTATATATATGTTCCGACAGAATCAAACAAAAGAGCTGATCCTGTTCTGCCAACCTTAACGTTTCTTGCAAGGTCTTCTATATTTGTAAGCTCCATATCAACTGTTACACAGCCCACATAGGTGCTTCCGTCATATATGGGAGCTGAGCAGCTGGCCATTACCATACCTGAAGTGGGATCATAATATGGATCTGTGATAACTGCCTGGCCTTCACTCAACGCCTTGGCATTTGTATAGTATTCCTGATTAAAGTAGTCATACTCCGCATTACTGTAGTCCCAGGTCTCAACAATTTCTCCGCCGTCCTTATACCAGTACGGTCCGATATACTTTTCGTTAGGATCAAAAACATTGGGTTCAAACCAGATTCCGGATCCCAAAACAGAAGGGTTATTACTGATGATCTTAGTAATAGTACCTCTGTAGTTATCCATGGTCACAAATCTGTACGATGTGGATATCATCTCAGCAATGTCAACGCAGGAGGTTCTGATGATTTCAAGTTCTCCGTCAACGTTATTCACATTTGCTGTTACGGTCTGCTTCATGGTATCGCCCATAGCATCTTCTATTGAAGCGCTAAGCTGATTGCATGCTACAGCAGTCAGAATGATCATAGCGGCTGCCATAACTGGAAGGATACACAAAAGCATCTTTGCGCGCAGGCTCATTTTCTTCATCCGGTTACCCTCTCATTTCTCTGAATTAGTAATTTTAACTAAATTGCTTATATTTTTTAAGCATCATAATTATTGTACTATATCTGCACACAGCTCTGTTCTAAAAAAAGTATAAATATAAATGAAAAGATAATAAATGCCCGGAGTACCATATTCATGGTTTATCAACTTTTAATAATTGAAAATACGTCTTCCAACAACATGCTATGGTAGAATTAATAATGTGTCGTTAACGTGAATTTTATGACAAAAAAGAGAGGAATACCATATGAACGCTGAACAGTATAAACGAGCCAATAATATCAGTTTCTACGTATGTATAATCATTGTAGCCGCCGGCTTAATGCTTACAGTTTTCAATGCATTCACCGATAACTCCGGTATGACGTTTGCCAAGATCAATATTATTATAGTAGCTGTTATCTCTGCTGTCGTTATGGCCATAGGAAACTTCAAATTTCCCACTATTAAAAAGGGTTGTATTTTCATAATGGGTGGTGCTACACTCTTTTACTTTGTCCTTCTTATTGCAGAGGATAAGATAGTTTATTTTGCCTTCGGACTTCCCATACTTATTTGCAGTGTCATCTATCTTAATGTAAGACTCTGTAAAGCAGGTATCGGAGCCATTATTATTTCCTTCTTTATCTCCTGTATAAAGGCATATATTACCACAGGAACTTTGGATATGCTTCATGTTCCGGCATTCATCACACTTGCCCTTGCATTTATATCATGTATCGGAACTGTCTCGCTTCTTACCACCTTCAATACCGAGAATAATGAAGTAATAAGTGCCAATGCAGAAAAGAGCGTGGCAACAGGAAATGCCATGGCTGATATAGCCAATACCATCACAAACCTGTTTAATGATTCTCAGCAGGATATGGCGGATCTGCAGAACATTATAGAAGCACAACAGTCAGGAATGAGTGATATTGCCAGCAGCATGGAAAGCACGGCACAGGCAATAACAAATCAGGCCCAGAAAGTTCAGCAGATTCAGGAAGAAACAGAAACTACAGAGCATAACAGAAAAGAGATGACAAAAGCCTCTGAAGCTGCTCAGCAAACTGTCCAGGAAGGTGTAAGGGTAATCGGAGATCTTAAGGATAAATCTCAGGACGTTGCAAGGACCAGTCAGATAACCGTAGATGCTACTCAGGCAGTTATCAATAAGGTTGAAGAAGTTCAGAAGATTGTCGGTTCAATTATGTCCATTTCAAAGCAGACAAACCTGCTTGCTCTTAATGCCAGCATTGAGGCTGCAAGAGCCGGTGATGCCGGTAAGGGATTTGCGGTTGTAGCAAATGACGTACGTGAACTTGCGGCTGAAACAAACACCGCTTCCACCGAGATCACAAGCATCATCAACGAACTTACGGAAGATGTTCAGAAGGCCATGGCAAGTATCGATGATACAGTTGCTTCCGTTTCCGAGCAGAACGAGATGATAGAGACCGTTGGCGATAACTTCGACAGTATCAATGAAAACGTATCAGAGATGCTCTCCCGCTTCTCTGTTATCGGCGAAGGCATGAAGTCCATTGCGTCATCCACAACAGAGATTAACGACAGTATTTCCAACCTGTCAGCAACAAGCCAGGAAGTTGCATCTCTTTCAAATGAAGGTGTTCGTTCTGCGGATGAAGCGGTTGACAAGTTCAACGATTTCAAGAATATACTGGGCGATATTTTCCAGCAGGCGAACAAACTTAAAGACATGCAGGTAAAAGAGTCCTAAAATTGTTGAAATTTTTTCTTAATTTCGCACAAAAGTATTAACTTTTAGCTTAATAATGCGATATAATATATGGTAGCAGAGGAAATCTGCTGCCATATATTTTTTGACAATTTAAGAAAGGAGGAAACAAGAGGGTGACAGCAACATGTGATATCAGACCCAAAGTCCTGGACTGCATCAGAACCAGATGCGAAGACGAGTTCTATCCGGACCCGGAAAAAGTTGCCCATATTACCGGCTTACCGTTGGGGGTGGTTTTTGACATGCTCATCGAACTGAAAAACCAGGGACATCTCGGCAAACATTGATTCAAAATGAATGGAGATAATATGGACGAACAACAATATTAAAGGTCCTATGCACGTGAATGCATAGGACCTTTTAATTTAACATTTTATTTGTAATTCACATCAGAGCATCTCAACCGGCTCATGTGAGAAATCTGCCTTTCCATCATTATAAAGGACTCTGACAAAATCAATCGCTCTCTGACCGGACTCTTCGATCGGAACATTCTGGCTATAAATGTACTCTATCTTATCGCCACTGGTAAGTACAAAATTGATCTGAGTTCCGATTATCTTGCCATCACCAACATCCATGGGCTTAACTTCTACCGAACTGACTTCTTTGATAACGCCTTCGTTAAAAAGTACTCTCATTAAATAACCTCCTGTTAAAATTGATTTATTATTAATATTTTATCACTTAATTTGTGTTATTGCGATATTCTTTGGCTAATCGTCCATTATGTGCTATACTAGGCATTGTGTTACGATTTCTGTAATATTTTTAAGGAGATAATTTTTCAATGAATATAATAAAGAGAACTGCCATAGCAATAATGTCGCTGGTGGTTATGACGACAGCTTTTACCGGCTGTTCCATGAATGATAAGAGTGATGCCGAGGAAGCTGCGGGTAACTTTCTTTCCGCTCTTCAAAGCGGCGATGAGAATTCCATAAACGAATACTCCTCAAGCCAGGTGGCTCAGGGAAGCTTTGTGAAACTGTTCAGTACCGAGGCTCTTAAGGAACAGTTCAGAGCCGGATTTGTGCAGACGGAAATGGACGAGGATGCTCTGGAGAAGCTTGATGAATTCTGCGATATGTTTGATTCGCTTATAACCAAATACGAAGTAAATGAAGTTACAATAGACAATAGCGGTGTTGCCAGGGCTGTCTGCACGCTGGAGACCAAATTTCCCACGGATATCATCGGCAGTGACGAGGCATCAGAGCTTATATCTCAGGTCACTGAAATCTACTCCACCTCCCATCAGGATGAGGTTCTTGCCCTGATAAACGAAGAAGGTGAAGAGGCCGCCACCAGGAAGATCTACAACGATATGACCAAGGAAGTGCTTGAAGTCTACGAGAGGCTTATTCAGGAAGCCGGGGCAGAAACCTATGCCATCGCCCTTACCCTTGAGAAGAATGCCGAGACCGGAAGCTGGTATGTAACCAATGTTCAGGACTTTGACAGTTCCGTAAACGGCACTATTGTTCCCGCAACAGATACTGCTACCACAGAGCTCTCCACCGTGGATGCGGATGCAGCTCTTGAGTCGGCTTCTACCGGTGTTTCACAAGAGTAATCATTATTATATTGCAAATTAAATTAAAGACATGTGCCTACATGCATACCACAATAGAAAATCCGGGCTATCAACCGATAGCCCGGATCTTTTTATGTATCTTTATTGTATTCTTACAGGATTACTTTTTGCCGCCGGTAACCTTATTGATAAGAATCTTTCCGGCTCTCTTTGCTGCGAAAGGTCCGATTGCCTTAAACTTATCCTCTGCTTTGTACATAGTACTTGCATCAGGCATATCACGGGTAAGGTGAATAGCATCAAACTCGCACTTGGTTGTGCACAGACCGCAGCCGATACAGCGGTTCTCATCTACGGTTGTAGCACCGCATCCAAGACATCTTGCTGCCTCGGTCTTAACCTGCTCCTCTGTGAAGGTGAGTCTGAGATCTTCAAAGGTATCCTTTGCAACTCCGGCCTTCTTACCGGGAATCTGTCTCTTGGCGTTATCAAAGCCCTCAACATGGATATTGTCCTTGTCAAGCTCTATGAACTCTCTTCTGTCACGGGCAAGGTCAAGTCTGTTTCCTTCATGTACGAAACGGTTGATGGAAACAAAGCCTTCTCTTCCGCCTGCGATAGCATCAATGGCAAATCTTGCACCGGTAAATACGTCTCCACCAACAAAGATATCAGGCTCAGCTGTCTGTCTTGTAAGAGCGTCAGCCTTGGCTGTTCCGTTGCGGTTGATCTCTACCTTTGTTCCCTTAAGCAGGTCGCCCCACTGTACGGACTGTCCGATGGAAAGAAGAAGGTTCTCGCAAGGGATCTCGATGGTGTCATTCTCATCATACTTGGGTGAGAATCTGTGCTCTGAGTCAAATACACTGGTGCATCTCTTGAAGATAACAGCTTTTACATGGCCATTCTCAACAACAACTTCCTTGGGACCCCAGCCGTTCTTAACTTCGATGCCCTCTTCTCTGGCCTCTTCGACCTCATCCTTAGCAGCAGGCATCTCTTTTTCTGACTCAAGACAGAGCATTGTAACCTTGGAAGATCCTGCTCTTACAGCGGTTCTTGCAACGTCGATAGCAACGTTACCGCCACCAACAACAACAGTGTCTCCGTTAAGCTTAATGGAGTGATCCTGGTTGATGTTCCTTAAGAACTCAACACCTGTCTGAACACCTTCAGCGTCCTCACCGGGAACTCCTGCAAGTCTTCCGCCCTGCATACCGATGGCAACGAAGAATGCCTTGTAGCCCTGCTCACGAAGCTGCTGGATAGTGATATCCTTACCAACCTCTACGCCATACTTAAACTCAACACCCATCTGACGGATTACGTCAATCTCGGCTTCGATAATATTCTTCTCAAGACGATAGCTGGGGATACCGTTCATAAGCATACCGCCGGCTCTCTTCTCTTTCTCAAATACAGTTACAGGATAGCCGTCCTGTCTCAGGAAGTAAGCAGCTGAAAGTCCTGCGGGACCACCACCGATAACAGCAACCTTATAATCATCACTCCACATTCCGCCGTCATGCTTCTCGCACAGGGGAATATATCTCTTATCTGCCTTAAGATCCAGAGAAGCAATGAACTTCTTGATCTCATCGATAGCAAGAGGCTGATCGATGGTACCTCTTGTACATGCATCCTCACAACGTCTGTTGCAGACAGCGCCGCAGATCATAGGAAGCGGATTGTCCTGCTTGATCAGCTTAAGAGCATCCTCATATCTGCCCTCTGCAGCCATCTTGATATAACCCTGAACTGAAAGGTGTACAGGGCAGGCTGTCTTACAGGGAGCTGTACCTGTGTCATAGCAGTTGATCTTGGCATCATCACGGTAATTGTAATTCCACTTATCGGGACCCCAGTTATCCTTATCGGGAAGCTTGGTCTTAGGATAAGTAACCTCGCTGCCATCCTTCTTGCAAAGCTTCTGTCCAAGCTTAGCAGCGCCTACAGGACAAACCTCTACGCACTTACCGCAGGCTACACACTTCTCTTTCTCAACATGAGCTCTGTAAGCAGAAGCTGACATATTGGGTGTGTTGAAAAGCTGTGAAGTACGAAGAGCGTTACATACGCCGGGAGCACAGTTACAGATAGCAACGATCTTGCCCTCGCCGTCGATATTGGTGATCTGGTGAACATAACCGTGACGCTCTGCTCTCTCTAAGATCTCATAAACTTCTTCCTTGGTGATATAGTGTCCGATTCCACGGTCATCCATGTACTCAGCCATATCGCCCATTCCGATACAGTAATCACCTCGGATCTGGCCGCTGCCCTCACCACGCATTGCCTGCTGCTTACGGCAGGAGCACTCTGAGATACCGTATTTGTCATACATGTCGATCCAGCGTGAAAGGTGCTCTACGGGAACTGACTGGTTCTCGAGAGAGATAGCCTTCTCAACGGGGATAACATGCATACCGATGCCTGCGCCTCCGGGAGGAACCATCTGTGTAATTCCCGCAAGAGGAAGCTGTGTCATCAGGTTGAAGAATGTAGCCAGCTGAGGGAACTCATCTGTGAGCTTGTCCTGCATCATCATGAACTCGGCTGAACCGGGAACAAAGATGGGAAGCTCATACTGAAGATGCTTGTCCGGTGTCTTGGCTCTGTTCTGCTCAATGATACCAATCCAGCGAAGACGCTCTACCATCTTCTGTGTGTCCTCCATGGACATGTTATTCATCTTAGCCAGTTCTTCTACTGAATAGGGAACACGGGTCTTCTTGAAGTTAAGAAGGAACTTAACCTGCTCCTTGTTGAGAATAAGATCCAGCATCCAGTACTCCGGATCTTTGTTGTTAATCTTGCCTGTAAATTTCTTTACATAGCGGTCTGTGATAAGAGTAGCCAGCTTAAGCACAAGCTTCTCTTTTTCGGGATCGGGAGCCTTATAATTCGGATCCTGCCAATAATCCCTTTCGTTGATCATAGGATCGCCGATTTTCCATTCGGCCATTGTTCTTGCCATAGTAATTATCCCCTTCTAATTTTGTAAACTGATTTTTAAAAAATAGTTTTCTGCCTACTGCAATTCTACCATAACAGCAGGTTTTTTTCCATCAAAAAAGAGCCAATGGAACGCGAAAAAAAGCCGTTTTCCATTGACCCTTCTGACTTTTATTTTTCGTCGTACAGATGACAGCAAACAACGTGTCCGTTGCCCATATCCTTAGGCACGGGAGCAACCTTTTTGCACTTCTCCATACACTGAGAACATCTGGTATGGAACTTGCATCCTGCCGGCGGATTGGCCGGTGAAGGAATATCTCCCTGAAGCAGTATTCTGTCCTTCTTGATCTCAGGATCAGGCATCGGAATAGCTGAAAACAGTGCTTTTGTATAAGGATGAAGAGGATTTGCAAAGATATCCTCTGTATTACCTGTCTCAACCAGATTTCCAAGGTACATAACACCGATGGTATCGGAGATATGCTCAACTACTGAAAGATCGTGAGAAATGAACAGATATGTCAGTCCTCTGTCTTCCTGAAGCTGCTTTAAAAGGTTGATGATCTGGGCCTGGATTGAAACGTCCAGCGCTGATACAGGCTCATCGCAGACTACAAACTCAGGCTTAAGAGCAAGGGCTCTTGCGATACAGATACGCTGTCTCTGTCCGCCGGAGAACTCATGAGGATATCTGTCCTTGTGGTACTCCTGAAGTCCGCACTCCTTCATTACTTTTGAAATGTACTCATCGTACTCGCTCTCAGGCACGATCTTGTGCTCTCTTACAGCCTCACCAATGATCTCGCCGATGGGAAGTCTTGGTGAAAGTGATGAGTAAGGATCCTGGAAGATGATCTGCATCTTGGTACGAAGTTCGCGAAGCTCCTTCTTGTCAAGCTTGCTTACGTCCTTACCGTCGAAGATGATGTCTCCCTCTGTCTTCTCAAGGAGTCTTAAGATGGTACGTCCTGTTGTGGACTTACCGCATCCCGACTCTCCTACAAGGCCCATTGTTGTTCCCTTCTTAATGGTAAAAGAAACATCGTCAACAGCCTTTACATGTCCTGTAACACCTCCGAAGAAACCACCCTTGATGGGGAAGTACTTCTTGAGGTTCTTTACTTCAAGAATGTTCTCTGTGCTCATTCTGCAGCACCTCCTTCCTCACATCTGTAGCAGCTTACCTCGTGGGTAGGTGAAACTTTATAGGTCTTGGGATATGCGCCGCTGCACTTGCCTACGCACATCTCACATCTGTCTTTGAAATAGCAGTAGTTGGGCATGTCGATAGGGTTCGGAACGTTTCCGGGAATGCTGTAAAGCTTGTCAACATGCTTGCCTACAACAGGCTTGGAGTTCATAAGTCCAATGGTGTAAGGATGTCTGGGATCCTTGAAGATCTCAGTTGCAGTTCCTTTTTCTACTACTCTTCCGGCATACATAACAACCACATAATCAGCCATCTCAGCTACAACACCAAGGTCATGGGTGATAAGCATGATGGAGCTGTTGATCTTGTCCTTAAGGTCACGAAGGATATCAAGGATCTGTGCCTGAATTGTAACGTCCAGTGCGGTTGTGGGCTCATCTGCGATGATAAGCTTGGGATCGCAGGCAAGAGCCATAGCGATCATGATACGCTGTCTCATACCGCCTGAAAGCTCATGGGGATACATTCTGTATACACCCTCCTTGTTGGCGATACCAACAAGCTGGAGCATATCAAGAGTACGATTCTTAACATCCTCTGCGCTCATGGAAGGGTTGTGAAGCTTGATAACCTCATCAACCTGATCACCGATACGGAAAACCGGGTTAAGGGAAGTCATGGGCTCCTGGAAGATCATACCCATGGAATTTCCGCGAAGCTTCTGCATATAGGAAGAAGGTGCATTAACAACGTTGATAGCCTTCTCACCTGTATTGAATCTGATCTCACCTTCTACAGTCTGTCCTGAAGGACGCTGTACCAGCTGCATAAGTGAAAGGCTGGTAACTGACTTTCCGCAGCCTGACTCACCAACGATACCTACGGTCTTACCGATGGGCACCTCAAAAGACACACCGTCAACGGCCTTAACAGTTCCGATATCCGTAAAGAAATATGTATGTACGTTATCGAACTCCACGCAGTTGTTCGGGTCTTTCATCTGAGTAACATATTCGCTCTCAGGTATGTTTTTTCTGTTCCTTCTTTTCTCAATCTCTGAGGTGATCTTGCGGTTCTCTCTCGAGATCCTTCTGGACTCCCTGGCAGAGATATAATTTGAATTCTTAGCCATTTTATTTCTCCTAACTTATCTCTTCATCTTAGGGTCAAAGGCATCACGAAGTCCGTCACCGATAAAGTTAAAGGCGAGAACTGTGAGCAGGATAAACAATCCTGCAGGAAGCCATACAAATACATAGTTACTCATTACATATGAGTCATTAACCGCGTTAATGATACTTCCCCAGGAAGCTGCAGGATACTTGATACCAAGTCCCAGGAAGGAAAGTGTAGCCTCCGCAAGGATAACATCACCAAGTCCCATACTTGCAAATACGATAAGCTGAGGAACTACGTTAGGAATAAGATGCTTGAAAATACGTCTGTAAGTACTGATACCTGTTGCCTCTGCCGCAACCATGAACTCCTGCTCACGAAGGGAAAGGATCTGACCTCTTACGATACGAGCGATTCCTACCCATCCGATAACAGCCATGATCACGCACAGCATATAGATTCTGGTGGTAGCACTTGCCTGATAGTAGTCCATGATGGAACCAAGAATCAGGTAAAGAGGCATTGTAGGAATACAGTAAACAACATCGACAAAACGCATGATCAGGTTATCAACCCATCCTCCGAAGAATCCGGCGATTCCACCCATGATCATTCCGATGAATACCTCGATAAAGATAACTACGAAACCGATAAGAAGTGAGATACGTCCACCGTACATAAGTCTTGCAAGAAGGTCCATACCGTTTGCATCGGTTCCTACCCAGTGCTCCTTGGAAGGTCTTGCATAAGTGTCGATGACTCTGGTCTCCTGGTACTTTCTGAAGGTGTACTGACCGTTCTTGTTCTCGATTACATACTCAACTTCTTCACCGTTTTCATCAGCAAAGGTGAATGAGCTCTGTCCTGCCTCAACGGCTTCCATAGCTGCATTCTTGTAAGCAGGGCTGATGAATACTCCTGCATTTGCCGCATTGAAGTTAAGGTCTGATACAAAAGCATACTCTGCGCCGTCTGCGGAAACCACTTCTCCGTCTACGGTATAAGTTTTGCCGTCTGCCTCAAAGCTGTTCTCGCCGTTAGCCATGGCAACCAGGGCTCCGCGGTAGAAATCGTAGGAGAACTTTGTGTTCTTGTCATAAGCGGTAAAAGACTTCATGGCTGCAACACCAAGCTCTGTAGCTCCGTAAACATCAGGATTTGCTGCTCCTGTGTCCTGGAACAGATAGGTGTCACCCTTGGAATCGGTAAAGAAGTTCTCACCTGCCGCTACAGCTGCATCGTAATCTGCATTCTTACGAAGAAGCATATTTACTGACTGCAGTGAATAGATAACGTAAACGCCGTCACCTACATTACCAAGACCCATAACATCGCCTTTTCTGGTCTCGAATACATACTTGCCTGTGGAAGCAGCAATAAGTGTCTTGGAATAGATATCTGAAGGAAGCTCTGCTCCCTCCTTCTGCTGGATCTGATACTGGTCTATGGTAGTAGCACCGGCATAGTCCTTAAGAATCTTATCTGTTGTATAGAACACCTGGCTCTGTGAGTAGGGGCAAAGAAGACCGCCTACAAATGAGAACAGGAACATGAATACAATGATAACCATTCCAACGATAGCAAGCTTGTTTCTGATGAAACGCTTGAATACCATCATTCCGGGAGAAAGAACTTTAACTCTGGCAGCATCGTCAAGAGTCATTTCTTTGTTTTCTACATTTGTGTTTTCCATCTGCTCTTCCTCCTTTCTTAATTTACTCGAACTCTGGGGTCAACGAGAGCATATGTGATATCTGCAATGAGGTTGCCCATAAGAATAAGTACAGCCATAAATACCATATAGAACATAACAAAAGGAATATCTCCCTGAGTTACGCACTGGTAGAATGTGTATCCGATTCCGGGAATCTGGAACAGAGTCTCTGTGATCATGGCTCCGCCAAAGAGTCCGGGAAGAGATCCTCCCAGAAGTGTAACGATGGGGATAAGTGTGTTTCTGAAAGCATGGTGATTGATAACCCTGTTCTCGGAAAGTCCCTTTGCTCTTGCGGTTCTGATGTAATCAGAGTTAAGAACCTCAAGCATGTTGGCACGTGTATAACGCATAAGGCTACCGATACTTACAACGACAAGTGTAAGTGTGGGAAGTATCATGTGCCTTACCATATCTAAAACTTTTCCTGTGGATGACATTGACTCATGCATACGGCTTACAATTCCGTAAAGATCAACCCATCCAAGTCTGATGGAAAAGACATATTTCAAAATTGTGGCAAAGAAAAAGCTCGGAAGTGAAATTCCGATAAGTGCGATAACTGTGATCGCATAATCTGCAAGTGAATACTGTTTTCTTGCTGCCAATATGCCGGCAGGAATAGCAATAACGATTTCAATGATAAATGAAGCCAGTCCCAAACCAAAAGAATACCAGATTACGCTGGAAAACTTCTGAAGTACAGGCTGATTGAAATACCATGATTCCCCAAAATCAAGTCTTATTGCTTTAGTCGCCCATTTGAAATAACCCTGAACGATACCGGTATCAAGACCATACTGTGCATTGAGCTGGTCTACCCATTCCTGATATGATTTGGATCCCGGTCTTGTAGCCAGAGCCATGGCCTGAGTCTCTACATAGGATGTGGGCATCAAACGCATGATTGCATAAATGATCATCGATACAAAGAATAGGAGAACTACAGATATAAGCAATCTCCTGATTATAAACTTCTTCATTTTAGCGGTGCTCCTTGTCTAGTAAAACCATAATTCTTTTGGCACCAAAATCGCAGTGCACTTAGGCACTGCGATTTGTATGCCAGGTAAAACAATATTGTTGTGCTACTTATTAGTTCATAGCAATTTTATGGATCTCATCCATGAATGTGTAATATGTTGTCTGATCAGGTGTGATAGAATCAACATTTACTCTCTCTGTGCTGTAGATTGTGCAATCCTGTCTCTGATATACAGGGATCTCGCAAGCAAAGTCTACAACGAAGTCAAGAGCTTCCTTGTAAAGAGCCTTACGAACTGCCTGGTCTGTTACAGTTCTAGCCTCAAGAACGAGCTTATCAAGTTCGTCTGAGTAGATTCTGTAGTGACCTGCGCTACCACCCTCTGAGTGATAGATCTGGAACATATCAGGATCAAGAGTTGTCTGCCAAGCTGCGCACCAGAGCTCTGCTGTGCCGGCCTCAAGTGCTGACCAAAGGATAGATGTATCTGAAAGGTCGTTGATTGAAAGGTCGAAGCCGATTGTCTTAAGTGCCTCAGAAGCTGCTGTAAGGATACCGAATGAAGGATGGTCTCCCTGTCCGCCGCCGCCGATCATAACTTCGTAGCCCATCTTAGCACCCTCGGGAGCTGCTGTAAGCTTGCCGTCTGTTACGGTGTAGCCTGCTGCCTCGAAGAATCCAAGAGCTGCCTGAAGAGCTGCTGCATACTTCTCATCCTCTGACATTCCGTCTGTGTAGATGGGGTTACCATCAACGTCAGTTGAGAATGCTACCTTGTAGTCAGGATCAGAAGCCTGAGGAGCTGCCCATGATGTGTTGGAGATAGGATAGTTGATAACTGAAGCAGCCTCTCCGTAGTAAGAGTCAATAACAACGTCACGATATACGGCAATAACAGTTGCGATAGCCTTTCTGAGGTTCTTGGAAGCTTCGCTGCCGTTATCACCACCAACAGCTACGTTCTCAGAGTTCATACCGATGTAACCGTATCCTCTGTAGTCTGTAAGAACTGTTGTAAGCTTGTCACCTGAGATCTCGCCGTTTGAGTTCTCGCCGGCGATCTGCTCAAGAGCTGACTTGGAAGCTGAAGGATCAGAGATATCAATTGTTCCCTGAACTACACCTGACTCCTTATCAGCATTTGATGTAACCTTGAACTGAAGGTTCTTGGTTGCAGGAGCGCCTTTCCAGTAGTTCTCGTTTGCTGTCATGTAAACGATCTTGTTCTCGAACTTCTCGAACTTGTAAGGGCCTGCTCCCATAGGAGTTGTTGTCTTAGCACGAACGGGAGAAAGGTCACCCTTCTCGAATCCGAACTTGTTGTTGTCGTAGTCATACATATCCTTGTTGCCGTAGTAGTGCATAGGGCAAACATCGATAGCCAGCTGATAGATAGCTGTAGCGTCAACCTCTGTAAGAGTTACTCTTACGGAATAGTCGCCTGTCTTCTGGATACCTTCGATGTGATCTACAGAATCGCCTGTCTCGATAGCAACCTTGTAGTCATCTGAAAGGAAATCAAGGATTCCGGCATCAGCCTGCTCTGTATCTGAAAGAGTAACAACGTCTCCCTCATAAGCTGCCATAAGCTCTGCCCAGTAATCAGCTGCTGTAGGAGCATTGCCGCCTGCTACATCGAAGTTTGTACCTGTAGCTGAAGTTGTGATGGTACCGTCCTCGTTGTCCTTAGCGAATCCCCAGTTAACCATACCGTTAGCGATAACGTCATTGGCAACAGCCTCTGTAGCTGCAAGATAGCCCTTGTCCTGGCAGTACTTACCGATGGACTCAGCGAACTTCTCACCTGCTGCAGGAAGATCTTCATCCCAGAACTTCTTCTGCTGCTCTTCTGTTACGAAAGTGAAATCTGTGTTGTCAGCGCCGCCCTTAACCAGAAGGTTGAAGAGTGTGTCTGATCCGCTTCTGTATTCCTCAAGACCCTTGATAGGAAGAGCGTAAACTGATCCGCTTCCATCGTATGAAGGATCAAGGAAAACGTAATATGAGAAGATTACGTCATCTGCTGTAAGTTCCTCTCCATCAGAGAACTTAACTCCCTGACGAAGTGTGAAATCATAATCAACGGTTCCGTCAGCATTCTCTGTTACTACACAGTCAGAAATACCCTCATAGGTATAATCTGTTCCGTTGTAAGACTTTGTCTCACCTTCGATACCATTGTAGATGAGCTCACCTGCACGATCGTTGGTCAAAAGAGCTACTGAAGTAAGACCGGCTACGTTTGTGTCAGGTACGCTTGCTGCAAAGAATCTGCTGAACTTCTCTGAGAAGTCGTCAGATGCGATTACCAGTGGAGCATCGCTTCCGGAAGCAACTTCTTCTGCAGGAGCTTCCTGAGTCTGCTCTGTGGCAGTTTCTGTTGTCTGAGTATCAGCCGGAGTCTCTGCTGCAGGCTGTGAATTTCCGCATGCTGCTGTTGAGAGAACAAGCACGCCGGCAAGAAGGGCAGACAACACTTTGTTTCTGTTTTTCATAAACTTTCCTCCTTTAGAATATATATTTAAAAGCCGGGGCCCTAAGACGCCGGGCAATTAAATCATTATCCGAAGATCTTGGCGCTCATATCGGCTGTGAGCTGATCGATGGTGCCGTCCCTGAAGGGGCTCTTAAGTCCGACTTCATCAAGCATGGGCTCGTAGAAGTCCTTGGCTGAAAGCTTGCAAAGCTGCAGGTAATGCTTCCAGGCATCATCAAAATCCTTGTCCATCCAAACCTTAAACTGCATTGCTACAACGCTGGCAAGAACGTAATCGATATAATAGAAGGGATTCCAGAAAATATGTCCCTGCTTCTGCCAGAATCCGCCCTCCTCAAAGAAGGGATCGCCGTCAAAGTCAAGCCATGGTCTGTAGGTCTTCTCAAGATCCTTCCAAACCTGCTTCCTCTCTGCGGGAGTCATCTCGGGCTTGTCATATACAATGTGCTGTAACTCATCAACCATGCATCCGTAAGGGATGAAAGTAACCGAATCCTGAAGATGCATCTTCAGATAGTCCTCGGATCTGTCTCCGAAGAACTTGTTCATCCAGCCATAGGTGAAATATTCCATGGACATGGAGTGGATCTCTGCTGTCTCCATGGTGATATCATTGTGCTCAGAAATCTCATCGTTCCTGGTAACATAGCCCTGGAACGCATGTCCGCACTCGTGAGTGATGACATCCACATCTCCGCTGGTTCCGTTAAAGTTCGCAAAGATGATGGGAGATTTGTACTTGGGCAGGAAGTCCATATATCCGCCTGCCTTCTTGGTCTTGCGTCCAAGAACATCAAATAGCTCATTCTCGATCATGAAATCAAAGAACTCTGCAGTCTCGGGAGACAGCTGTCTGTACATCTCCTGTCCTGCCTTCATGATCTCCTCGGGAGTTCCTGTAGGAGCGGGGTTTCCGTCCTTGAAGAACATGTCGTTATCGTAGTACTTGAGCTCATCCACACCGATCTGAGCCTTACGAAGTTCCTGAATCTTAGTAACGAAAGGAACAAAGCTCTCTCTTACCTGTTTGCGGAAGTTCTCAACCTCAGCTCTTCTGTAGGAGTTTCTTCTCATTCTGTTGTAGCCGAGCTCAACATAGTTGTCATAGCCAAGCTCCTTGGCCTGCTTGGTCCTTATCTTCACCAGCTGATCGTAGATATCGTCGATCTCGTCGGTAACGGACATAAAGTAATCTGAAAGTGCCTTCCAGGCTCTCTTTCTGGTGTCTCTGTCCTTGCTGGTAAGGTACTTGCGAAGAAGTGAGATATTGCACTCCTCTCCGTCGAATACAATCTTGGCTGACGCTATCAGCTTGTCATACTTACTGATAAGTGCGTTCTCTTCCTGCATAAGAGGAAGTATCTTCTCATCGATGGACTTGTTGTCCAGCTCGATGTTCTTGAAGGCCACCTTGCTGATCTTCTCCTCAAGGTAATCTCTGTAGGGAGATTCATAGAGAACCTTCATATAATCATTAGTGTACTTCATTATAAGAGGAGTGATCTCGTCGTAATAATCATTCTCCTTGGAGTAGAACTCCTCTGTAGTATCAATGTTATGTCTGAATACAGCCAACTTCATATTGGTGAAGACTTCGTCTGTAAACTTGTAGTACTTCTTATGAAGTTCGAACTGCTCCTCGCCGCTTGCAGCCTTCTTGCTGTCGGCGATAAGCTCCTCAAAGAACTTCTTGACTTCCTCCATATCAACCCTGGTGTAGGGCATTTCGGAACACTTCATATAAACCTCTTTCGCATTAACTCGTTAAATTATTAAATTTCTATAAATCAACAACTAATGTATTATACTTTAAACTGCTAAAATATGCAATGAAATTTACACGCTTTGATAAGTCTACTTTAAATTTATGATCACCGGCTCACCGCAGATGCTGATATATCCGTGAAGTATCTCCACTTTGCTTCCGTCAATAAGATTTTCGTAGACTCCGTCGGGCGCATTAATGGGAACCAGGGAAGACTCTCCCTTCATGGAGAATATTCCGATACACTTCCTCTCTCCCCTGCTGTGGATTCCCTTAAGGATATTGTCCTCATAGGTCTTGAGCCTGTAGGTGCTGTCCGCAAAAAGAGGATCGCTCTTGATCTTCCGCAGTGCCACAAACAGATCCGTAAGATCCACATTCTCTTTTGCCTTCCAGTCAAGGATGTCCCTGTCAAAAAGACTCGGCAGATGAGCCATGCCCATCTCCTGCCCCGCATATATAAATGTAAGTCCCTTCTGGAAGAACAGGAAGGCTGTGGCATTTTTCAGGGCACGGTTATCAGGGAAAAGAAACTTCGCCCTGGGCTGATCGTGATTCTCAAGAAACCTAAGTTTCACATAGTTGTCGGGGTAAATGAACTCCTGGCGGTTAACCGCAGAGGCATAATCCTCCAGCGATCCCTTTCCGGACACATAGGCCGTAAAATCCTGATATACATCGTACTCGTAGAGCACATCAAAGGCCTGATACATCTCGGAATCGGACTGGGCAAGAACTCCCATGTCTCTCATGGCCTGGATAAAGGGCGGGTCAATGGACTCGGAAAGCCAAAGGCATCCGGGGCGGACCTCCTCCACCATATCCCTTGCCTGTTTCCAGAATTCCACGGGAACCAGTGGAGCCACATCACATCTGAAGCCGTCAACGATACCGGCCCACATCTTAAGGGTCTCTATCTGATAGTCCCAGAGCCCTTTGTCCGAATAATCAAGGTCTATGATATCCGTCCAGTCTCCCACTCTGTTTCCGAAGCTTCCGTCCTTTTTGTGGTAGAACCACTCGGGATGCTCGGATGCCAGAACGGAATCGGGAGATGTGTGATTGTACACAACATCGATGATGCAGTCCATTTCTCTGTCATGGATCTCTTTTACCAGAGCCTTAAAATCCTCAAGAGTTCCATACTCAGGGTTTATTGCCCGGTAGTCCTTAATGGCATAGGGTGAGCCAAGGCTTCCCTTCCTTGCCTTCTCCCCGATGGGATGGATGGGGGTAAGATAAATGATATCCACTCCCAGGTCCTTTATCCTGTCAAGCTGCGGGATAATACCCTTAAAGTCCCCGCTCTTGCTGAAGTTTCTGGGGAATATCTGATACATGACCTTGTTACGAAGACTCTTTGATGTTGTGCCAGCCATAAGTCACCTCACATTCTCATTGCAACTTCATAGGCTCTCCAGATAACGCTTCTTAAGTTGCCTATCTTCTTGCAGTCGCCTACATAGTCCATGTTACTGGTTCTGTCGTTCTCGGAGATAACGGGATTGGGAATGTAACCCGCAGAGCTTATGACGCTGTCGCAGTCAATCTCCAGCTCTTTTCCCGACTTGTCTTTGCAGATGATGCTGCCGTCCCTTACCTCCTTAAGAGAGGTCTCAAGGTATACGGGGATCTTGTGGAGCGCAAACCACTCCCTTAGGTATGAACTGTTGGCAAGGCACACGCCGGTCTGGGAAACCAGGTCGTCCTTCATCTCTACGATGATAGGGTGCTTGCCCATAAGAGCTAGCTCATAGGCGATCTCGCTTCCTGTAAGGCCTCCGCCTATAACAGCAACGGTGTCGCCAACCTCAGCGCCGTTCAAAAACTCGCAGGCTTCGATCATCTTCTCGTGGCCGGGAACCCCTTTAAGTATCCTGGGCTTTGAGCCGGTGGCGATGATGATGTCGCTCTTCCTGCCGAATTTCCTGGGATCCTTCACCTCGGTATTAAGGTGAACCTCAACTCCGAGAATCTCCATCTGGCGTCTGTACCAGGTAAGAAGGTCACGGAGCTTGCCTTTATAGGATTCTGCGCTGGCGGGAATAAAGGTTCCGCCAAGCACATCGCTCTTCTCATATATTACAGGTTTGTGGCCGCGGAGCTTCAAAACTCTTGCAGCCTCCATTCCGCCGATACCGCCGCCAACGATGTGGATTGTCTTGGGGTGTCTTGCGGGTTTGATGTAGTGCTTGTCCTTCTGCATGGTCTCTGCGTTTACAGCGCAGCGGGCAAGGTGCAGGCTGTCGGAAAGGGCCTGATCATTGGGAACGCCCTTGTAATGGCACATGTTAAAGCAGCCGTTGTGGCAAAGGATGCAGGGCCTGATGTCCTCCTGTCTGTCCTCCATGAGTTTGGTCACCCACTCGGGATCTGCAAGGAAAGGTCTTGCAAAACCTGCTCCGTCCAGCTCTCCCTTGCTGATGCTCTCTGCTGCCACCGCAGGGTCAAGTCTTCCTGCGCATACCACAGGGATGTCCACGTATTTCTTGAGTTCTGTCACATCCTTAAGGTTACAGTTCTCAGGCATATAAATGGGCGGATGAGCCCAGTACCAGGCATCATAGGTTCCGTTGTCGCAGTTGAGCATATCGTAGCCGGCATCCTGCAGGAACCCGGCTGCCTTTTTGGACTCCTCAAAATCTCTTCCAACCTCGGTGTAATCTTCACCGGGAAGGGCTCCCTGACGCATTCCCTTGGTCTTTGAAATGACGCTGTAGCGAAGGGAAACCGGGAAGTCGCTGCCGCACTGCTTCTTGATCTCCTGAACGATCTCTGCGGCAAAGCGGTATCTGTTTTCAAAAGAGCCGCCGTATTCATCGGTTCTTTTGTTGACATATCCTAAAGTAAACTGATCCAGAAGATATCCCTCGTGGACCGCATGAACCTCAACGCCGTCAACACCGGCTTCCTTAAGGAGCTTCGCAGTCTTGCCAAAGGCAGTCACGAACTCATGGATCTCCTCCACGGTCATCTGCCTTGAAGGAACCTTGTCGGACCATCTGTTGGGAGAAGGGCTTGCGGATGCTGTGATCTTATCAAGATCCATAAAGGGCTTGCTTATGGCCCGGAGCGCACCGTTGGTATACAGCTTCTCCATCATTGATGACACGGTAAAAGAGCGGCCGAATCCGGCGGTCAGCTGAACGAACAGCTTGGCTCCCGTTTTATGAAACTCGGGCATCCACTCTGCCAGGTCCTGATACATCTTCTTGTTCTTGTATAGCCACTGGCCAAACATGGGATTGTACACAGGCTGGCATCCGGGAAGCAGAAGTCCCGCATTGTTCCTTGCAACCTCCAGTATGAAGTCGGCTCCGGCCTTGTCGAAATGGTTCTTTTCCATCCATCCGAAAAGGTCCGTTCCTCCCATGGATGTCAGTACTATTCTGTTCTTGATCTCACAATTTCCTATCTTCCAAGGTGTAAACAGCGGATTATACTTTTGATCCATCTTATGCTCTCATCTCCTGTTGTTATTCGTAATGTGCTTTATCCAAGGTATTCTTTGATTCTCTGAAGGTTCCTGTTTGCAACCTCCCGCCCGTGGTTATAAACTCTCTCAAGTTCCCCGGGGTCTTTTTCTATCGGACTTATGTGAAGGGGCGCATCGGGCCGCAGCACCAACAGCTGTCCCTTCTCCTCCTTGTCCCTGATGTAGCGCTTCTCCTCATTGTACATAAGATAGCGCTCCTCCATGCACTTTATCATGTTCGGATACTTCCTTAACATGAAGCGGACCAGGGGCATATATTGCTGTTTGCCTTTTACATAATCAACGGGCTGGGTCTCAACGACAAGATTCCTGTCGTACCCGTTGTCTTCCATGAATTTAAGGGGGATTGAATCAGAGATTCCGCCGTCCAGATAAACTCCGCCGTCAATATGCACCGGTTTTGAAACCAGCGGCATTGATGCCGAGGCCTGGATCCAGACAATGTCCTGCTTCTCGCCGGTAAGGCACTTGTGGTAGGCAGGCTTTCCTGTGCGGATATCGGTGGCCACGCAGTAGAACTCCATGGGATTGTTCTTAAATGCCTCTATGTCCCATTTGTCCAGTTTGTATGGCAGCTCATCGTAGCAGAACCGTACGTTGTAGATGTCACCTGTGGTTATCAGGGACCAAATGCTGTGATACCTTTTGTCGGTGCAGTACTTCTTGTTGTATCTGAAAGCTCGCCCCTGCTGCCCTGACTTGATATTGCAGCCAAAGGTTGCGCCTGCCGACACTCCCACCGCTCCGTCAAAAGAAATATCGTTCTCAAGGAAGACGTCTAAAATACCGCAGGTAAACATGCCCCGCATAGCGCCGCCTTCCATAACCAGCCCTGTTTTCATAAGCTTTTTCATCCTCCCGATTGCATCACCTACTATTATAAGCGTTTTGCCCCGATAATGCACTACGACAAAGCAAAAAAGCGGGATAGCTTTTGCTATCCCGCAGGGTTTTTATATCGTTTATTCTTTTGGCTCGCCATCCTTCATTGCGGCAATCCGTTCCACCTCATCAAGACTGTTAAGGAAAGCTCCGGCTACACTTGGATCAAAGTGGGTTCCGACATTGTCCCGGATGATCCGCAGCGCTTCATCTATGGGGAACGCCCTCTTGTAGCTTCTCTCCGAAACCAGTGCATCAAACACATCCGCCACAGCCATTATCCTTGCGGACAGAGGGATATCCTCCCCGGAAAGTCCCATGGGATAACCGCTTCCATTCCATTTCTCGTGGTGATACAGAGCAAGGTTCCTTGCTTCTTTCAGATAGCTCTCACTGCCGCCCGGCACCGATTCAATAACCTTGTCGATGATCTTGGCGCCTATGGCCGAGTGTTCCTTCATCAGATCAAATTCGTCCACGGTAAGTTTCCCGGGCTTATTCAGGATCGTGTCGGAGATGCTTATCTTTCCTATATCGTGAAGAGGTGTGGAATGGTAGACATCGGAAATAAACTCATCGGTGAGCTGGTCTTCATACATTCCCTCACGTCTCATCTCCTCCATGATGACCTTGGCGTACTCCGCAGTCTTCATGATGTGATCGCCGGTATTCTGATCCCTGCTCTCCACCATATCCGCCAGAATATTGATCAGGGACATCTGCATCTCGTTTATGGTGGCGTTCTTATTGTTTATGTCCCCGACGTACTCAAGGTTCGATGCAGCCATGTTGTAGATTGCCCGGTACAGGTTCTCAATCTCATCCCCTGTCCTTATGTCCAGCTTCTTCAAGGTGCTGACAGTCATCTCCATGGCTTCCTCATTCTCCTGGGCATACTCCGAAGTGGTGTAGGCCATGGAATTGAGGGGCAGTATTATCTTGTATTCCGTAAAGTAAAGACCTGCCGCAAAGATGAATATAAATATTCCGAGGAAAAGAGATATCTGGCTTACCAGGAACTCTTTTCCGTAGGTAGATACGTGTTCCATGGAAAGGTCCACTGCCGCATAGGCCATAACCTTTCTGTCGGAATTCCTGATCGGCACATAGGCTGTAAGGAGCCACCCGTATTCATCATGGCTGTCTGTTGGAGAGATCTCATTTCCCTCAATGAAATCCTGTTCGTATTCCGCAAAGGCAGGATCTATCGGTACGACCATACCGGCTTCATTGCCAAGCTCTGCGGGATTATCAAGGTCGAATACCACGTGGCATCCGTCCTCCTCAAACTTGTATACATAAAGGTACTCAATGTACGGCGAAGCATCCCGGATCCTCTCCAGAGCCTGCTTTGTTTTATTGTAGCCTTGAGCATCCTCACCTTTTTCAAGGTACTCCTCGATCATGTCACCGTCTACAGCGGCAGCCACCATGTTCGCCAGCTCCTCAGCGTAATCGCTGTGCTGATGGATTATGGTATTGTGGAACAGGAAATAACTGATGAGAACCGCTGCAAGAGCAGTGAGGGTCGATGCCAGTGAAAGGATAAGTATAAGCTTATCCCTTAAGGAAACACCTCTGCTGTGGCCCTTTTGCAGCTCTTTTACCGCCTCATCGGAAAGGGGCGCCTGAGCCCAGGCATCGTAATTGACCTTGTCCTTGATATCAGCAGATAGGAATCTGTCGGCAATGACCACCACAACAACGTTTATGGTCTTGTCAATGAGATCCACCAAAAAGTCTCCCAGAAGCTGGGAAAAGAACCTTCCAAAAACTCCGGTATTGTAGAAGGCCGCCACAACAGCTGAAGTTGCGGTACCTGCCTCAAAGCCGTACAAAAGCCAGGTAAGAACAGCTCCCAAAACGCCCACGGTGCAGGCATAGATAAGTATAACAGGAATAATGTACCGTACTTTCCTGTACCATCCGAGTTTTTTTAAGAACACGGTGATCACAGCCACCAGAACATTTAAAACACCGTAGGACAGATATATGGGATTTGCAATGGAATTAAGTCCGCTGCCAATAAGAGCCACAATGATTCCGGGGATATACCCTCCGAAATATGCTGCTATGACCGTACCTATGGTATCGAGATAAAGCGGGACTCCCAAAAGAGAGACAAAAAAAGAGCCCACAACATTGAAAGCTACTCCAACTATCACAAGACAGATGAAGTAAGCGTTCTTCTCCGTTATGGGTCTTACTTTCTCATCTTTAAAAATGTTCACTCTTTTTATCCCTATAATATATGAATTATCAATAATAATTATATAATAATTCGAACAACCGGGGCTGAACTTTTTTTATTAAAAATAGTGAATTATCTTATATCTTCCACAAGCCTTCGCTTTCCGCCAATGGATTCATACACAAACACTTCGCAGTTCTTAGGTCTCGGGCGCCAGATGATGCCGCTTTTTCTGTTCTCCATGTAGCCTCTTATGGGTCTGATGATCCCGCCGTGGCAGGCTACAAGCACGGTTTCATAGTCCTTCTGCTCCAGCTCCCGCAAAAAAGAACTTGTTCTGTCCACCATTTCTCTTATGGTCTCAACTCCCTCCGGTGCCGGAAAGATCTCGGGAAATGACCAGTACGCCATCATCTTAAGGCCTGTGCTGTAATAGCCCATAAGTTCGTACTTGCCGAAGTTCGCCTCAATGATCCTCTCGTCGGTGATAATGTCAGCCCTGTCCACATTGCCGATTATCTCCGCAGTCTGAACGGCTCTGATAAGGGGGCTTGCATATACCGCATCAAACTTAAGGTCTCCAAGGCTCTCCCGCCTTGCCTTTGCCTGAGCAATGCCGGTGTCGTTTAAGGGGATGTCGCTTCTCCCCTGCATCATCCTGCTCTTGTTGTAGTCGGTCTGACCGTGTCTTGTTACGTATATCTTCATGTCACTGTTCCGATCCTATCTGCCCTTCTTTGAATAGTCGGGCTTCATGTTCTTAAGGTCCTGATAGAGGATCCTGTAGTTGTCATAGCGGACCCTGGCTACCTTCCCCTCTTCAATGGCATCCTTGACGCCGCAATCGGGCTCTGCGATGTGGGAGCATCCGCCGAACCTGCAAAGGGGTTCATACTCCTCAAACTCGGGATAATAGTTCATAAGGCTGTCACAGGTAACGCCACGAAGCTCCAGGGAAGTAAATCCCGGAGTGTCGATTATAAAGGTCTCCTCCTGTTCATCCGACAGCTCTTTTACGTAAAAGAGCTCCGAATGCCTGGTAGTGTTCTTGCCCCTGTCGATCTTGCGGCTAAGCTCCCCCGTCTGCATATCCGCATCGGGAACCAGCTTGTTCAAAAGAGACGACTTCCCTACGCCGCTGGGGCCTGCAAGAGTTGAGGTCTTACCACGAAGAAGCGCCTTTAGCTCATCCAGTCCTCTCTCTTCAAGAACGCTTACAAACAGGACCTTGTAGCCGCACTTCTCATAGGCATCGTAAAGCTCCTGCTGCTCTTCTTTGGTGGCAATATCCTGCTTGTTGAAGCAGATTATAACCGGAAGGTTCTGCTGCCGCATCATGATAAGGAAACGGTCCAGCAGGTTATAGTTGGGATCCGGTTTTACGATGGCAAACAAAATAACCGCCTGGTCAACATTGGCAACAGGCGGTCTTATGAGGCTGTTCTTGCGGGGCAGGATATCCGTAAGATTTCCAAGGCCCTTCTCCTCATCAATTATCTCTATCTCCACGTCGTCGCCAACCATAGGTTTGATGCCGGCCTTGCGGAAAATCCCCTTGGCCTTGCACTCATAAACCCGCTCGTTTTTGGCTTCGACATAATAAAATCCAGCTATGCCCTTTAAAATTCTTCCGTGCATAAGGATCAGTTCTCCTGGGTAAAGGTTACTGCTCTGGTAACAGTATACTCGCGGCTCTCACCGCCCGTGGTCTCTCCCGTCTCGGGATTGGTGGTGGTTGGTGTGGTAGCTGTGTATACAAAGGTAATGGTTCCTGTGGGGGCTGTGATACCCTTGTAGGTGCCCTGCAGCGGGAAATCCGTTGTGGTGGTGCTAAGAAGAGTAGTTCCGTCAGAGGTCACAAGTGTAACCTTAACCGAAAGTCCGGCGGTATAATTCTCACCCTCTGAAGGAGCATCGATACTTGCATTGTAACTGTAAGTCACACTGGCAGGTCCCGTTGAAAGCTCCATGTTGATAATGGTTCCCTCTGAAACCGGAGTGCCGAAAGCAATGCTCTGGGCACAGATAAGTCCAGTAAGATTGGTATCCTCATGGCTGGTCTCCACGATGGATCCGGCAGTAAGTCCTGCCTCTACCAGAGTGATGACAGCATCCTCTGAGGAAAGGCCGATAAGGTTGGGAACGGTTACCTGTCCGTCGGACTTGGCTGTCTCAACCTGTGTTGTTGCAGTCGTTGCTGCTGAAGATGCGGCATTGGATCCGTTACTTACATAAACCGTGATTGAAGCGCCGCTGGCAGCTCTTTCTCCTGCCTTTGGAGAAATGGCAACAACGATATCCTTGGCTGCGGTATTGGCTGTATCCTCAGCCTTTACAACCTTGAATCCCTTGTCGTCATGAAGGATCGATACTGCCTCTGCATAAGTCTTGCCTGTGACATCGGGGATCTGTATTCCCTCATCACCGGTGACGGTTATCTCATTGCTTGAAAGAACAGATGATGAAGTCTCAGAGGAGTCGGAACCACCAAACAGTCCCATGCTCCTGCCAAGAAGAAGGATCACAATGAATCCCACAAGGACTGCGGAAACAATGGCCATGATAATAGTCATCTTCTCTATGCGGGAAGGTGTATTATTCTGCCTTGGACGTCTTCTGTCCCTGTTGTTGTCATATTCGTAAAGGTCATCCTCATCGTCGTATTCACGGCGAACGGGTTTCTTCTTCTCTCTGTCGTAATCCCCTCTCTCCCTGTCCTTGACGGCATCGGGATTGAGTCTCATCTGCTCCGTATCGGAAAGTCTGTCTGAATCACGAACGCTCTCCATCTCCTCTTCGGAGGCAACCCTTGTGGCGCCCTCCTCATCGGGATCAACCAGTGATACGAAGTCCTTGTCGGGAGTGATGAGGGATCTCTTAAGATCGGAGATAAGTTCCGCAGCGTTCTGATATCTTCTGTCGGGACTCTTCTGACAGCACTTGAGCACTATCTTCTCAACACTTATAGGTATCTCATCGTTGAACTCCGCAGGTGACGGAAGCTCTTCCTGAATGTGCTTGATGGCAATCGCCACAGTGGTATCACCGTTAAAGGGAACTCTTCCTGTGAGCATCTCAAACAGAGTGATACCCAGAGAATAGATATCACTCTTGGCATCGCTGTAGCCGCCTCTTGCCTGCTCCGGAGATGTATAGTGAACCGATCCCATGACATTGGAGGTAATGGTGTTGCTGGTGGCAGCCTTGGCAATACCAAAGTCTGTAACCTTCACCTTGCCTTCCTTGGAGATCATTATATTCTGAGGTTTGATATCCCTGTGAATGATATTGTTGTTGTGGGCAGCCTCAAGGCCCATAGCCACCTGAATGGCTATGCTGACTGCCTCCTTCACCGACAGACGCACCTTCTTCTCGATGTACTTCTTCAAGGTGATGCCGTCCACCAGCTCCATAACAATATAGTTGATACCATCCTCATCGCCTACGTCATATACGTTAACGATGTTAGGATGCATAAGACCTGCTGTTGACTGTGCCTCCACACGGAACTTGGAAACGAAATTCTCGTTCTCGGAAAATTCCTGCTTGAGCACCTTAACAGCCACAAGTCTGTTCAATTTATGATCTTTTGCTTTATATACATCGGACATGCCGCCGGTACCGATCTTCTCCAGTACCTCATAGCGATCCCCGATCACCATTCCAATCTTAATCATTTAGTCCTCCACGCGACCGGGCTCATCTGCAAACGGCTCGATAAGAATAACTGCTATATTGTCCTTGCCTCCGTTGTTATTGGCAGCAACAACCAGTTTCTGAGCCTTCTCTATGATGTCCCTCTGACCGCTTACTATCATACGGATCTCTTCGTCCTCCAGCATGTTCGTAAGACCGTCAGAACATAAAAGAACAATATCCCCACGATTTAATTCCACATTAAAAAAGTCGATGTCTACCGTTTCAGTGGCACCGATTGCCCTGGTGATGATGTTCTTATCCAGGTGAGTCCTTGCGGTCTCCCTGTCAATTCCGCCCATCCGCACCATTTCCTCCACCAGAGAGTGATCCCTGGTGATCTGAGTGATTGTATCATTGATGACGTAAAGTCTGCTGTCACCAACGTTAGCCACCTGCAGATATCTTCCCAGAACAGTGCAGGCCACCACAGTTGTGCCCATGCCAAAAAGGCTGGGATTTTCGGAAGCCTTCTGTCTCAGCTTGGTATTAGCTACTTTAATGGCATGCTCCAGTATCTTCACCGGACTCTGCTCAAAAGACCTTTCGATCTCCTCCACCATGGTGTCAACGGTAAATCTTGATGCATAATCGCCTGCATTATGGCCTCCCATGCCATCTGCCACGATAAACACGTTGGAAAGATTACCGATCCTCCTGTCTGAGGAGAAGACGTAGTCCTGATTCAGTTTTCTCTTTTTTCCAATATCGGTTACGGAAAAAGTCTTAAGCAAAATTGCCTCCCCGACTACTATTTTCTTCACTCAAAAAAAGCAGGTTAACTGTTTTCTTCCAAATGGCGTCTCCTGAGCTGTCCGCAGGCGCCGTCAATATCCCTGCCCATTTCTCTTCTAATAGTAACATTTATTCGGCTTTTTTCAAGCTTATTTTTGAACGCTTCAGCCCCCTTGCGGTCTGTAGGCACGAAGCTTCTCTCCTTTATAGGATTTACGGGAATCAGATTGATGACAGCGTTGAGAGGGCCGATAAGTTCTGCAAGTTCAGCTGCGTCCTCCTTAGTATCATTGACGCCCGAAACCAGCGAGTACTCAAAGGTGAGCTGACGCCCTGTCTTTTCAAAGTAATACCTGCAGGCATCAAGGAGCTCAGCTATGCTGTACCTGTTGGCTATGGGCATAAGCTCTTTTCTCTTGTCATCATTGGATGCATGAAGGGATATTGCAAGGTTGATGGAAAGCTTCTCATCCGCCAGCCTCTTCATGTTAGGCACTATTCCGCAGGTGGAAACGGTAAGGTTCCTCTGGCTTAAATTCATTCCGTTTTCATCGGTCAAAAGAGCTATGAACCTGAGGAGGTTATTGTAATTGTCCAAAGGTTCCCCGCTTCCCATTACCACAACGCGGTGTATCTTTTCCCCGGTTATACGTGCAATGGAATAGATCTGGTCCAGCATCTCGGAAGGCTGAAGGTTTCTGACAACGCCGTCCAGAGTTGAGGCACAGAATCTGCAGCCCATGCGGCATCCCACCTGGGAGGAGATGCAAAGGCTCACGCCGAACCTATACTTCATGAACACGCTCTCGATAATGTTGCCGTCAGGCAGGGCAAAAAGGAACTTCTTGGTATCGTCAAGCTTCGACTCCTGAACCTGCACGGACTTTAAAGTCACCAGGGAAAACTTCTCCCTGCACTTGTCCCTTAAGGCCTTTGAGATGTTGGTCATCTCCTCGTAGTCTCTTGCCTGCTTTACGTGGAGCCAGGAATAGAGCTGCTTTGCCCTGAAAGCGGGTTCTCCCATCTCTTTGATGCACTCCGTAAGCTCTGAAAGGGTCAGGGACTTTACGTCGATCTTCCCGTCCGGGGCTGTTATGTAGTTGTTATTTGTAACTGTTTCCTGCATATGATCAGATTCTCCGCAATTTGGCGATAAAGAAACCGTCGGTTCCGTATTCTCCGGGAAGGAGCTGAATGTAGCCGTTCTTCAGGCTCTCGCACCCCTTAAGCTTATCCGGAACGCTGTCTGAAATGTCCTCTGTTTTAAAGGGAAGCTCGGCTGTTATCCTCTTTACCATCTCCTCGTTTTCCTCACTGTTTACGGTGCAGGTGGAATACATCAGTATCCCGCCGGGTTTTACATAGTCCCAGGCTGTCTTGATGATGTCCCACTGCAGGGCAGCAAGCTCGGAAAGCCCCTTCTTTGTTGCATTGTATTTGATATCGTTCTTTCTTCCTATGATTCCAAGGCCTGAGCAGGGAAGGTCAAGATAGAGGATATCCGCCTTGCCCTCCAGGTTTCTGTCGTGGACTCTGGCGTCGTACTCTTCAACCTTCACATTGGAAAGGCCCATTCTCTCTGCATTTTCTCTAATAAGGTCACACTTGCGCTGTGACACATCTCTTGAAAGCACGGTATCTGCATGCTCCGCTGCGTGAAGGCTCTTTCCTCCGGGGGCGGCGCACACGTCAACCACCACCTGGTCTCTCTCCGGTGCAGCGATCTGTGTCACCAGCATGGAGCTCACATCCTGCACAAAGAACCTGCCATCGTCAAATCCCGGAAGGAATCTGATGTTGTCGGTCTTCTCAAGTTCCAGAGCATAGGGGAGAATGGGATTTTTCTTTACAACAACACCCTGGTCTTCAAGCTCCTTGATGTAAGCATCTGTCTCTTTTCCCTGAATCTTATTGGTGTTAAGCCTTATGACAGTCGGCCTTGGAAGAAGGAAGAACTTAAGCATCTCTTCTGTTTTGTCAAAGCCGTAACGGTCAAGCCACATCCTGCAGATCCACTCCGGCATGGAATAAAGAACGGACAGGTATTTCACTCCGCCCTCTTTGTTTCTGTCGGGGTACTCTATCTTATCTTTGCTTCTTGCAATGTTGCGAAGGACACCGTTCACAAAACTCTTTAAGCCAGCGAACCTGTGCTTCTGGGCAAGCTTTACCGCCTCGTTGCAGGCGGCGCTGTCGGGCACCGCATCCATGAACATGATCTGATAGACGCTCATGCGAAGAAGGCTTCGGATAAAGGGCTGCATTTTGGACACTTTGACCTTGGAGAAGGAGTCCAGGATGTAGTCGATCTGGATCTGTCTCTCAAGGCAGCCGTCCACACAGCGCTTTATGAAGGCCTTGTCCCTGGTCTCAAGATAGTCGTACTTCTCCAGGGAATCCTTTAAAAGGGATGGCTTTCGAACGCCATCCCTGTCGTATTCAATAAGTATGTTAAGTGTTATCTCTCTGATATTTGCCATTTATTAGCGCCTTCTATTGTTAAGCAGAATGAGCCTTAAGAGCTGAACCACTGCGGAAGCTGCGCTGGCCACATAGGTCATGGCTGCTGCCGAAAGTACCTTCTTTGAAGCGGGCACCTCGTCGTGCTCCAAAATGCCGTAATCTTCAAGCATCACAAGAGCCCTGTGGGAAGCGTTAAACTCCACGGGAAGTGTTACCACCTGGAAAAGAACTGCCAGTGAAAATACCAGTATTCCGATGGTGATAAGTGGCCTGAAGCTAAGGAGCATTCCAAGAAGAAGCAGCGGAATGCCGGCCTTTGAGCCGATGTTGGCTGCCGGTACTATGGCTGTTCTAATCTGCAAAGGAAGGTATCCTGTGCTGTGCTGTATAACATGTCCGCACTCGTGTGCCGCAACCGCCACAGCTGCAACACTGCTTGAACCGTAGGTAGCATCGGAAAGGCTTACCGTCCTTGTCCTCGGATCAAAGTGGTCTGTAAGGTTTCCTGCAATATGCTGCACAGAGACATCGGTGATGCCGTTTCTTCTGAGTATCTCCATAGCTGCCTGAGCTCCCGTAAGACCGCTCATGCTGCGAACCTTCGCGTATTTTTTGTAAACAGATGAAACTCTGTGGCTGGCCACCATGCAAAGGATTGCCATGATGATGACCAGAATGTACATGGGGTCAAATCCGATCCCCATTCCTCTGTATCCGTATCCGCCGTAATACATATCATCTACCTCCCTTATCTTCCAAGTTTATCCCCAACGTTAAGGTGATATCCCAGCAGGAAATCCTTAGCCGTCATTCTCTTTTTGCCTTCAAGCTGAACTTCAAGGATACGCAGTAACCTGTCTCCTGTCAATACGTCAAAAGAGTCTTTGTATATCGCCGTAACTGTTCCGGGCTCCCTGTCCTTATCCTTATCAAGAACGTCCAGAGTCTCGGCCTTCCAGATTTTAAGCATCTTGTTTCCAAGATAGGTATAGGCGCTGGGCCAGGGATTTAATCCCCTTACAAGGTTTCTTAAACTCTCCGCATCTTTGGTAAAGTCAAGAAGTCCCATGTCCTTGGAGAGCTTGCCGCACTTGGTGGCCTTCTCCTCATCCTGAGGAACAGGAATAATCTCACCCTTTTCTATTTTGGGAAGAGCCTCGACTATCAGCTCGCCCCCAAGAACAGAGAGCTTGTCGAAAAGTCCGCCTCCTGTCTCGTCCCTGTCTATAGGGATCTCCCTCTGAAGAAGGATGTCTCCCGTATCCATTCCGGCTGCCATCTGCATAATGGTTACGCCGGTAGTTTTTTTGCCGTCTAAAATTGCCTGCTGAATCGGAGCCGCTCCCCTGTATTCAGGAAGAATGGAAGCGTGTATGTTGACGCACCCGAACTTTGGAATGTCCAGTATCTCCTGGGAGAGGATCTGTCCGAAGGCAGCCACCACATAGATGTCCGCATTGTACTTCTTAAGCTCCGCAACGTTCTCGGGAAGCTTGATCCTAACCGGCTGGAACACCGGGATATTGTGCTCAAGGGCGCAGGCCTTAACATCCGAGATCTGCAGCTCTCCGCTTCTGCCCTTTGGCTTGTCGGGCTGGGTCACACACAAAACAACCTCATGTCCCGCTTCTATTATCTTCTCAAGGGCTGCTCTGGCAAAATCCGGAGTTCCCATAAAAACTATCTTCATTCTGTGATCTCTCTTTCCTGTAAATTTATCATGTCAATTTTTGTATAATGCCCTCGTAACCTCGTGGCTTGTACTTAGGAAAAGGTATACGGCATACCCAAGGCCCCTACCTAGAAAAAGTATAACACCGGCCCATTTTTCTAACAACAGCCACGCGCTATCCTTCAGGCACCGGTTCCTTCGAAGGCAAGATACTTGATCCTGTCGTATTCTTCCGGGCATATGGCTTGAAGTTCTTCCTGATATACAAGTCTGAAACCATCATAGGTAAACTTAGGGGTTGTGGCGCAGGATACAAAAGCGTAGCTGTCCTTATCCAATGGCTCGGATGCAAATATTGCACCCTTCGGGATTACAACCATTGCATTTTGATCTTCTCCGGGTCCCAGAAGTTCCTCACTCTTCTTCCCATCAACCAGCACCGTGATCTTAAGGCCGCACCCTTCATGGTGATACCATATCTCATCGCAGTCTATCTGGTGAAAATGGGATATATCACCACCTTCTAAGAGAAAGTATATGCTTCCCATAAAAGCCCGCAATCCATGCTCAAAGGGCGACGTATAGATCTCTGAAAACCATCCGCCTTCAGGGTGTTTTTCAAGGTTATATTTTTCTTTTAGTTCATCTGCTCGATCCATGATTGCCTCTCAAAAGTTTTTACTACTTCGTACTGATGTCATATATTGTAGCAAAAGATTTTAAGTTGGCCCATGGCAGTGAGATATACTGTACTTTTATGAAATATACGTATCCATAAGAGCTATATTACGGCATGAAATCAGTTTTTGAAATTGTACCGTAAGGGCAAAAAAAAGATTACTGCAGGATTTAGAGAACGCAATCTATACAGTAATAATTCTTCTTTGCCATGCTAATTAACCTATCTTCCTTACGGCAAGGTAAACAGAAATTGAATCTTGGCCGTAATAAATCTTCTCACACAAGCCATTTCACCATATCCCTTACAGCAGGAAATCGAAAATTGAATCTGTGCCGTAAAGTCACAAGTTGTTTACGGCACAGAATATTGAAGTGAGTTTTCTGCCGTAAAAAACACTGTGCCAAAAACAAAAACGATCTTATCGTAAGTCCTCGGCATATACAGTATGCCAGTATATTATAAAAAGCCTTATGGCAAGCAGCTTCCAGCTTACCATAAGGCACTTGTACATATACTCTTAGGTTGCTACGTATAATCATGACTATGAAATCATCATGACTTTGGAGCCATCATAACTACGGAATCTCCATAGCAACTGCCGTTATACGTCACAGTATACTTCTCTGATGGCGTCCTTCAAAGTCTCCGAAAGGTCTGCCTCCTCAAGCCATTCAAGGAATCCCTCATCATCAAAGCGGTTTAAGGCATCGCCTACCCAGTCCTTGGTGATGATATCGATCCATGCATAGTCGAGGATATCAAATACCTGCTTCTTGTGGTCGTTGCCGGCAGGGCGAAGACCTGTAACGGTAACCTTTGCTCCTTCTGCAGATTCAACACCTGAAACCTTCAGGGTGATCATCTTTCTTGCATCATCAACGCTTATCTCGCTGCAATCGCCGGAAACCACAGGCTTGTCACTTCCGGCTGCTTCCACACCCAGAATGCAGATCTCGTAGTCTCTTTTCCCGGGGATAAGGCTAAGGTCGCCCTTTGCAGCCTCAATCTCTATCGTTACGCCCTCACCACCGCATGCTGCTCTGTACATGGTCTTTACAAAGCTTCCATTAAGGTATTCCATGGTGATGCCGTCATCCTCGTACATCTCATAGGAGCCGTCCTTGCCAAAACCAACGTAAAGGCGAAGGCTTCCCGGATTGTCGGTGCCGTTCTTCCTGTCTTCAAGAGACATGGGAACTACTCCGCCCTCTCCCATAAGTACAGGGATGTCATCAAGGCGTCTGTAGAACTTTCTCATGGCTGCGCCCTTATAGATGCGGCCGGAGAAGATATCAAACCATCTGCCCTCAGGAAGAAGCATGTTTACAGCTGACATCTTAAGCTCATCATCCATGGGCTTTGTGATGGCTGCAACCAAAAGCTCCTCGCCAAAGCCGTACTCATTCTTAACCCTGTAGGCTCTCTCATCATCGGGAAGCATATAGTAAACAGGTCTTATAAGGGGCCTGTCATCCTCATTGGCTCTTCTGCTCTCTGTGTAGAGGTAAGGGATCAGTTGATGACGAAGTCTCATATACTTTGTCATCAGGCCTTTATAGGGCTCTTCCATGACCCAGGGCTCCTTATTAAGGAAAGAGCTGCTGCTGGAGTGAAGTCTCATCACAGGAGAGAACACTCCGAACTGTATCCATCTGATGAGTCTTTCGTTGTTCTTGTCACCCATCATATGACCGCCGATATCATGGCTCCAGAAACCATATCCGATGTTGCTGGAGGTGCTGGTAAAGTAGGGCTGGAAATCAAGACTCTTCCAGGTCATGACCGTATCACCGGAGAATCCCACGGGATATCTGTGGCTTCCGGGACCTGCATATCTTGAGAAGATCATGGGTCTTCGATTTCTCTTTTCCTGGTCGTGATAATGGTAGTGGTTAAGAAGGAACAGCGGGTCTACATCGTCCTTGCTGCGGCCTGTGCCCTGCTGCCAGTCGATCCACCAGAAGTCAACTCCGTCCTCTTCGTAGGGGTTCATCACCACATCGAAGTAAGCCTTTCTGAACACCGGATCTGCCAGATCAAATTCAACAGGCTCCTCTGTTTCAGGATCAATTCCAACGCTCTTTGCCATCTTGCTGTACATGCATTCAAATCCCCGGATTCCGTCTGCGGGATGGAGGTTTAAGGTTGTGGCAAGCTTTCTTTCGTGAAGCATCTTTAGGAATCTCTTATAATCCGGGAACAGCTCGCTGTTCCAGGTATATCCTGTCCAGCCGCTTCCGTACTTGGGATCAACCTCGGTAAGATGCCAGTCCATATCGATAACCGCTACGGACAGCGGAATCTGAAGCTCCTCAAACTTATCTACAACCTCTTTATAAGATTCTTCGGTATATCTGTAGTATCTGCTCCACCAGTTTCCGAGGGCATATCTCGGGATCATGGGAGTCTTGCCGCAGAGGGCATAAAAATCCTTAAGCCCTCCGAAGAAGTCCTTACCATATCCAAAGAAATAGATATCGAGACCCTCGCCTTTTCTGTTTTCATAGCTGTAATTTTCGGGGCCATCCTCCGTGCCTGATACCACCACAGGGCTGTCGCTGTCGTTAAGAACAGCAAAGCCCTTCCGGCCGAAGATTCCCTCTTCAAGGAATAGTCCGCCATCGCACCCATCCAGTGTTCTTGCGGTTCCCATAAGGTTACCGTCGGTGTTTCCGTAGGTGATGCTGTAATGCCATACAGTCCCTTCGTTCTTAAGTTCAATGGAAAGCCCCAGTGTTGAGAAGGGCTTTTCATCATATTTCAGCAAAAGAGCCTTCGTTTCAATCTCAATTCCTGAATCACTTCTTCTCTCTTCATAGGATATTTCCGGAAAAGATCTGTTTACGACAGTCTTTGACATCCTGTCCTCAAAAGCGTTATCTTCCCTGTATTCCAGCCTAATAAGCCTGTCTGTCAACACAGTTATCCTGTATTTATCTCCTGTAACCATCTTTTCTCCCTAATCCCAGAACAAAGGATGTTCTGTATTTTGTAATCACACAACCTTGAAAATATAGGAGGCATAGCCCGGCACCTTAAGCCGGATGCCGCCATCTGCCTTGTCAGCGTATATTCTGTCCCCGAACTCATCGGTATCGCAAAGGTTCTTTTCCGCTCCGATGTTTTTAAGAGGCACTTCGATCTGCATCTCGTCCTCTTCCATGGAGATGACACCGATGTACATCTCATCCTCCATGAATCTGGCGATCACAAGCACTCTGCCGTCGGCAAAAAGTACCTTTCTTCCGCCCTCTGAGAATGCTGCTGTATTCCTTCTAAGATCAGTGACCTTCCTGTAAACTTCAAAGTGCTTTTTGCCTCTTTCGGATCTTTCACCCCAGGGCATGGGGAATCTGAAGCCCGAGTCATGCCCGGTATATCCTTCTATGGCAACCTCATCCCCGTAATAGATGCAGGGAATTCCGGTCCAGAGAAGCTGGGAAACAGCCATGATCTTCCACTTTTCAAATGTTATGTTTTCATAGTTATGAACCCTTGCTACGTCATGGCTGTCAAAAAGATTCATCTGACAGTCTGCGATAACCTGGGGTATTGCACTGTAGTGAGAGTCGCATCTTCTCACTACATCTTTTGCCGTCATCATATAGTTTACCTTGTTAAAAGCCTCGTTTCTCATAAGGAACAGTTCGGGAAGCCCCACAAACTGGCGAAGGATACGTCCGTATCCGTAATAGTTCATGGGAGTGTTCCAAAGGTCTCCCTGAAGGTACTCCGCGCAGTCTCCCCAATGCTCTCCGATAATGATGGCGTCTTTTTTGACCTGTCTTATTGAGTCGCAGACTTCTCTCCACACCTCATCGGCCAGCTGAACATCATCATTTCTCGCAAGCACATCGGCGACGTCAAAGCGCCAGCCGTCAATATCGTAAGGGGGCTTAAGCCATTTCTTAAGTACCGAATCATCATCCTTGTAGATGATGTGTCTAAGCTCCTCGTTCCTGTAATCCAGAACGGGCAGCGACGAAAAGCCTGCCCAGCCCATAAGTGAGCCGTCGGCTTTTTTGAAATAATAGGGTTTGCCTTCCTTTACCCAGTGGTGGGCAATTCCCGTGTGATTTATTGATATATCAAGGACCAGCTTAAGACCGTTTTCATGAAGAGCCTTGGAGAGCCTTGCCAGTGCTTCGTCTCCGCCAAAGTGCTCATCCACGTGAAAATAGTCTATGCAGTCATACTTATGATTTGAATAAGCCGAAAAGATAGGATTTAAATAAAGAGCCGTAACACCAAGCTCCTTAAGATAGGGTATCTTTTCAATTATTCCGTCAAGATCTCCGCCAAAGAAATCCATGCCGGCGCCTTTTTCCGGAGGAAGGGGCCTTTCGTTCCAGTCATCGATCTTAACCGGGCCTCTGCCATGGTATTCATACTCGCCGGTAACTACATCATTGGAAGGATCCCCGTTGCAGAACCTCTCCGGGAATATCTGGTAAAAAACCGCTCCCTTCACCCAGTCGGGCTGCGGATGATCCGCCATGATCACAAAGTCGTGGCGATAATCCGGAATGCAGGTTGATATTTCCTCCTGATTGTAGAAATAATAATTGTCTTTAGTGGTTATCTCAAAGAGATAGCTTACCCTGGGCTCGTTAATGAAAATCTCGGCTTCATAATATGCAAGCCCTCCCCGGGAAAAGACATATCTCATGGGTATATGGTTCTCGGCTCCGT
The DNA here is from genome assembly GCF_000526935.1 of Butyrivibrio sp. FCS014. Taxonomy (GTDB): domain Bacteria; phylum Bacillota; class Clostridia; order Lachnospirales; family Lachnospiraceae; genus Butyrivibrio. The sequence goes on from NZ_JAHA01000019.1 coordinate 546,860, forward strand.
TTACCATCTGACGAAGAAGAACATCCACCACGGGAGCATCTTCAGCAAAACGCAGTCTTACCGTAACCGTACTTTTAAGCTTGGGAAGGGGATTGCTTACGAATCCCCTTGTTCCGTCACTGTAAACACTATCAAGAAAGTTGTTCATCATCATCCCTTAACCGATCCTGACAGACCTTCCACATAGAATCTCTGAAGCCAGATGAAGAGGATAACGATAGGCAGTGCAACTACCACCGCACCTGCAGCAAACTGTGTGTAATAGGTGTCAATTCTTCTGAAGTCAGTAAGCCAGTACAGACCTACCGCTGCTGTATAGGAGCTCTGCTTGTCGCCAAAGAGCATGCTGGGGAAGATATAATCCGACCAGGCACCCAGAAAGCTTCCGAGAGCTGTATAAACAATGATTGATTTTGACAGAGGCAGTGTGATCCTTGTAAAGATCTGAAGTCTTGAAGCTCCGTCAATGATCGCTGCCTCATCCACAGCCTTGGGAATAGTATCAAAGAATCCCTTGCTGACATGGTATCCCATGGCGGCACCCGCTGCACTTACCACAATAAGAGCCATAAGTGACTGGTTAAGTCCGAGGCCTTTCAAAATATTGTAAACCGCGATAAGGGACATGAAGCCCGGGAACATACCGATGATCATCAGAATGTTCATGAAGCCCTTCCTGCCCTTGAACCTTGTACGGCTAAGAACGAAGGAAGTCATAAGCACGATCAGAGTATTGATAACGCAGATGAAACTTGCCACGATAAAGGTGTTCATCCACCATCTTCCAAACGGAAGGACGCTCTTATTGCTGAACAGGTTTATGAAGTTTTGGAATGTGAGCCCTTTAGGGAAAAAGTAACCTACATAATATCCCTGCTCAGCTCTAAGAGCGGTGAGCAATATCCATAAAATGGGAAAAAGCCATATTACTCCCAGTATTGTGAGGGCAATGTACCCCGGATTTGTCTGAGTCACCTTCATGATGAAGAAAAGTCCGAAGTATGCTGCTGCAAGTCCGATCCAGAATCCTATACCAAGGTATTTGTTAAGGAAAGAAGTCTGGAGTCCTGCACCCTCAAGGATGTTCTTGCTGGCAAAAAGAAGGAAGGTCCAGAATGCTGTTGCAAATGCCTGTACGCACTGCCATACCTTTACTCCCGCTACTGTTGTCTTAAAGAAGTTAACAACTCCCAGCACAAATGAAACTGCAGTAAGAAGCACTGCACAATATACAAAGAAAGTGATCTTTGATCCGCCCTCTGCGCCCATCAGCGAAAGAGCCGTGGATACCATTGAGCTTCTTTCTCCATCCCTTGAAATGTAGGGAAGGAAAAGACTTATAAAGCCAAGAACGACTCCGATAGCCGCTCTGTTAAAGTATGAAAGATTAAGTCCTATAACTGTTTTTCTCATTACTGGAAGCCCTCCTCATTCTTGAGTGCATTAGATCTTGAGAACGAGATCAGAGTGAAGATAGCAGAGATCACAAATATGATGATACCGATGGTAGCTGCCAGGTTGTAATCGTTGCTGTCCTTTGTAAGTTTATAGAGCCAGGTTACAAGAAGGTCAGTTTTGCCGGCGCCCTTGTAATAGTTAAGTGTATGAGGCTCTCCTCCTGTAAGGAAGAATATGGGGTTAAAGTTATTAATGTTACCGATAAGGTTTGAAATGATATAAGGTGTTGTTACAAACCACATGTAAGGGAAGGTGATCTTCCTGAACATGGTTATGGGTCCTGCGCCGTCAATCTTGGCACTCTCGTAAAGCTCACCGGGGATGTTCATCAAAATTCCGCTTACCATAAGCATTGTTACTGGAACACCGATCCAGAAGTTAACGATAACTACGCTGGCTCTTGCCCAGGTGGCATTGGTAAGGAAAGGAAGCGATGAAGCGGTGAAGCCCCACTGCTGAAGAAGCACATTGAAGATACCTCTCTCTCCCAGCATGGTTGCCACAACTCTAAGGGAAATGAATGAAGGAACCGCCATGGTGAACACGAAAATGGTTCTCCAGAATTTCTTGAACTTGATTCCCTTGGAGTTAATGATCATTGCAAGGATCATTCCTCCGAAATAACATGTAAAGGTTGCCAAAAAGCCCCAGATAAGGGTCCATCCCAGTACCGGCCAGAAAGTAGCCGATAATCTGTCACTGGCTGCGAAAAGTGTATTGAAGTTCTTGATTCCCACCCAGTCGAAAAGATTTCCCGGAGGCTGATGCTCCGAATCATAGTTGGTAAATGCCATAAGGATCATGTAGATAAGGGGCATTACCGTAAATATTGAAAGTCCTGCTACCGGAACTGCAAGAAGCAGAAAACGAATATTCTCATTTGTAAGGCTTACTACGTCCTGGATAAAGTTGTTGACATGCTTGCCTGCTGCTTTGTTCCTTCTGGCGTTCTCTCCGGAAAAGATTGAAAACAGCCATACTGCAGCAAAGGCAGCTGAAATAACAATAGCTACAACGCCGTATAAAAGTATCAGCATGGAGTTGTCTCCCTGCTGCATCTCATAGATGCCCAGAGCTTCATTGAAAGCCATGCCCTGTGTGTTTTCTCCAAGTGTTGTCAGATCGTGTAAAAGATGACCACCCTTAAAGATCATAAATGAGATATAAGCTATCTCAAGAAGGAAGAAAAGAAATCCTTTTATTATCTGTCCGTTGCGCACATTGGCTGCGCCGCAGAAAATGTATGACAGCTTTGAAAAAATGTCTCCCTTTGTAAATATGGTGATAAAGTTCCTATCCTTGTACTCTGTCTTCATAGTTCGTACTCCGTTTAAAAACATGGGGCTGCTAAAAGCAGCCCCCGTCTTGCTTTATCTTTCTGATTAGTTCTCAAGTGTTCCTGTGATGCTGTCTACAAGTGAATCAAGATTCTGCTGAAGGTTAGCCTTTGTGATCTCACCGCTGTAGATACCCTCACCAAGAGCCTGTGCAGGTGTCCAGTAGTCACCCATCTTGGAAATGCTGGGCTGGTTGGTTGCAAGAGCTGCCTGATCGTTAAGTGCGCTTGCTACGAAATCGTTCTTGATCTCTTCGCTGTCAGCAAGTGACTTAAGAACGGGAACATCACCCTGCTCTTTGTATCTTACAAGGCAGTTCTCAGGGCTGGCCATGTATACAGCGAGCTGCTGTGCAGCCAGAGGGAATGCTGTATTTGACTTAACTGTGATTGTCTTGAAATCTACGAAGTTTGAAAGCTGAACGTCCTTGCCACCGATAGTAGCTGTAGGAAGAGCAACTGCTCCGAGCTTGTCGCCAAGTGCCTCTTTGAACTCAGGTGCGCTCCATGCTCCTGAAGTTACAGCACCAAGCTTGCCTTCCTTAAATGCAGAACCGCCAACGCCGTCCTTGTCCTCAAGGTACTTAGCATTTGATGCAAGATCAACAAGATACTCGCCTGCTGCAAGACCGTTCTCATTGTTGAATGAGCACTCTGTGGGATCCTTTCCGTCAGAACCGAAAAGTGTGCATCCGTTTCCAAGGAAGAAACTCTCGATGTACCAAGAGTTTGTGATCTGAGTACTGAAGTTCCACATTCCGTCTCCAAGATCCTTAGCCATCATTGTGTCAAGGTTCTTGACCTCATCCTCTGTGAAGAGTTCCTTGTTGTAATACATGAAATATGTGTTAGGTGAGAAAGGAGCTGCATATGTAAGACCGTCGATTGTAACTGCTGTAAGTGCACTCTCGGGAAGGTCTGATGCAATTGTCTCGAAATCCTTTGTGATGGGAAGAAGAAGACCCTTGCTTGCCATATCAGCTACACCGCCGCTGGGTGTGTAGAAGATATCAGCTGCTGTATCAGCGTCTGTCTCAACTGCCTGAGGTGCCTCGTCGATACCAACTACAGCGATCTCATAAGTGATGTTGAACTCATCGTGAGCTGCATCGAAGTCCTGTACCATCTTGTCTGTGATATCAACTTCCTCTTCAGGAACCCAGATCTTAAGGGTTACGTCCTGAGTCTCTGCAGCGGGTGCTGCAGTATCAGCAGCTGCCTGTGCAGCTGTCTCTGTTGTGTTTGTGGTGGTTGTTGCTGCCCCTGTGTCCTGGCTGCCGCAGCCTGCAAGTGTACCTGCTGTAACAGCAGCGGTCATTAAAAGAGCGCCTAACTTTTTCAACTTCATTTGTTCATCCTCCTGTTTAAATACCTTTGTTGATAACCGGTTTCGATTTGGTTAATCGCTTTACCAGTACTATATCCTTAGATGGTTAATCGGTCAACCTCATTTTGGCGATTTCTATATTATGAATAAATAGGTATTTGTAAAACTGTGGAAAATAAACAATTGAATTCTTTTGGATTTTATGTTATGCGTTTTACCTTGTGAGTAAATAAAAAGACCAGGGATTAAGGTTATCAAGGCTATTCGGGTTATCTCCGCCTTCCCCGTACTGTCCGTCTGTTCCGGAATAAAGAACCTTCTCTTCTCCGGTTAAGATTCCTGACAGATCATACTCTTCCTGCTGCCTCTTGGAGAGATTGAAGATGCATATCACTGTATCTTTTCCCTCTGTTCTCTCAAAAGCAAAGATGTTCTTGTTGCCGGTATCGAGTATTTCAAAAGTCCCATTCTCATTACCTGCATAAAGGGCCTTGTGGTCTTTCCTTATGCCGGCAAGATCGCGGATAAGTCCTCTATAATCCCCTGTGCCCTTCTCCCAGTTGATGGTATCCTTCTCCATGAAGGCAATGGCGTGATCATAGGCTATCTCATCCGAAGAATAGATCATGGGGATCCCGGGAATGGTGAAGATAAGGCTCAACATTGCAGGATATGAGCTGCTATCGAAGGCCTGGGGCACCGTTCTGTCATAGGAGTTAACATCGTGGTTATCAAGGTAGTTCATGCCGAAGGTGTGGTTATCGTTTCCCTGAAGATAGAGCTTTATCTTATCGGCCTTTTTGTTGTCCTTTGCAACTTCCACCAGGGCTTCGTAAAGCTTGCCGCTGTAGTTGGAATCAAAGGCGTAGTTAAGGTTCGCTCCCGCTATGGCTCCAAGGTCCTCTTCCAGCATGTAAACGTCCTTAACCTTATCAAGTTCTTTTCTTGCTTCCTCCCAGAAATCAACAGGAACTCCCGGGGCATAGTCACATCTGAAGCCGTCTATGTCATATTCCCTGATCCAGTACTTCATGCACTCGATCATCTCTTTTCTCATATCGGCATTGTCATAGTTAAGGTCTGCAACATCAGGCCATCCCATGTTCTTAGGGGATATAATCTGGCCGTTTTCCTGTGTATACCAGTCGGGATGCTCGCTGATCCAGGGGCAGTCCCAGCCGGTGTGGTTGGCAACCCAGTCAAGGACAACCTTAAATCCCATGTCATGAGCCTTGTCCACCAGAGCCTTAAAATCCTCTTTGGTTCCAAACTCAGGGTTAACCTCCCTGTAATCGGTAACCGAATAATATGATCCCAGCTTTCCGGATCTGTTAGTCACGGAAATGGGGTGGATAGGCATGAACCACAGGGTGTTTACTCCCATATCTTTAAGGGTATCCAGGTTCTCTGAAAACTCGTTAAAGGTTCCCGAGGGAGTGTACTGTCTTACGTTAACCTCGTACATAACCGCATCCTGCGTCCACTTTGGAGGCCTTGATACTCCCTCTTCCTCCTTAACGCTGCCGCAACCTGTCGCTGCGATCATAAGTGTCATCAGTAAAATGGCTGTTATTCTCTTTATGCTGTTTTTCATGGTGTTTTCCTCTGCTTAAGAAAAGAGCAGATCCTTTACTGTGATCTGCTCGTGTCTGTTGTTATTATTTACTGTGTGAGATCTCTTACCGACTGTCTCTCCATAACCCTTATGGGCTGGCGTTCGTCCACATGAAGGTCCCTCTCTCCGTCTATCATTCTGAAAAGGAATCCTCCCGCCTTCTCCGCTTTCCACTCATAGTCCTGAGCAATGGAAGTAAGCTTTGGAGTCATGAAATCACAATCCGGAAGATTATCAAAACCAATGACGGAAATGTCGTGGGGAACTCTTATGCCGCACTGCACAAGTCCCTCAATAACGCCGAAGGCAACAATGTCCGAAAGGGTTGCAACAGCAGTGTATCCCCTGTTTGAGAAGACTATATCCTGTCCCACTTCCACGGCATTTCTGTAGGTGGAAACGCAGCTGAAAGAATCTCTGTTAAGGTTAAAGTCGATATTACTCTCCTTGCACGCATCAAGAAATCCCTGCTGTCTCTCTCTTATAACGCCCTCTCCTGCATCGGGAGGTGTTACCAGAGCCAGCTTCCTGTGGCCTTTTCCTATGAGATACTTGGCGGAAAGATATCCTCCGCGATAGTCCTCGATTCCAACGTTAACGATCTTCTCCCCCGGAGCATAGGTATCTATGAACACCATGGGGATATCGATGGTCTGCCTTATCTCCCGGACTTCATCCTTGAATACCCCAAGAAAAAAAGCTCCGTCAACGTTCCAGGATGACAAAAGGGGAATGATTTCCCTTGGGTCTCCGACGCACCGCAGCATGACATAGTAATCATGGCGTCTTACCAGCCTCTCGAGAGCTGCTACTATATGGGCATTATAGGGATTTGTAAGGAAATCTTCCGTCTTATCAAGATAAGGAACTACAACACCTATAAGATGGCTCTCTTTCTTGGCAAGAGACCTGGCCATAACATTGGGCTTGTAGTTAGAATCCCTGATGATCTTCTCAACTCTTAACCTGGTCTCCTCCGATACCTTGTGGAAATTGCCATTTATGACATTGGAAACCGTGGCAGTGCTGACGCCTGCAAGAGAAGCAATAGTCTTTAAGTTCATTTGTGCTCCAATCTGAATCTTATGTCAGTAATAGGTTTAGCGATTAACCTTTCTTAACTATACATAGAATCAGAACTCTATGTCAAGCACATATTGCTCACAACGTTAATAAACCGTATTTACATCGGTAATGTTATCGCCGTTAACCTTAAAGCTCCAGATCTGATGATCGGTAAGGCGATGCTCCGTAAGATAATAGGTGTCATCAACCCTGGAAATATTGTAGGGGGTTCCGCCTCCGACAAAGTACCTGGCGTAGATATCCTCGTACTTACCCTTTATGAGGCCATCAAGGGATTTGGTCCTTACGATGGTGGCAAAGTCCTGGTTGCCGGTAATGTCAGTAGAAACGGTCACATAGTAGTATCCATCTATTGGCATTATCTGCACCATTCCCGCCATGGAATCGGGAACATCGTAAGTTCTTTTTACGGAAAGTGTTTCCAGATCGCATACCAGTATCTGTGGCTTTACACCGGCAGCTGAAACTCCTGAGACAAAAAAGATCTCATCACCGATTATGGTAAATGAGCGGACGTAAATATTGGAAAGCTGCTCGACATTCCTGATGTCCGTAAGATACATGCGGGTAGAATCCGCAGTGTGTCTGAAACAGTAAAGCTCACCCGACTCGGAGCTCCATACGTAGAAAGTATCGGAGATCTCGTCATAAGCACTGAAATGAGGCCTTATACCTATCTCGTAGAAGACCTGTGTCTTTATAAACTTGTCTCCGGATTTCTCGAAGATAAGCACCCTGCTGTTCTCGGTGTCATCCATGAGATAGACCTTGCCGTCACTGGCAAGGGTATGGGGGTAGGTAACCTCGCTGCACATGATGTTCCACTGATCAAGGGGCTTCCCCATGGTATCCGAGTAGATGATCCTGTTATGATAGCAGTCCACAATAAACCAGACATCATCCACCTTCGTTACATACGTCGGTACACTCAGTCTGGTATCGTAGTTGTGCTGCACCTCAAAACCGGCTGCTGCCGCCTCAAGGTCCGCTGCTTCATCATACAGCTCCGACATGCGAAGATACCCCTCTCCATCGAAGGGCTCCGCCTTGACCGGGGCTGTATCCACGCTACCAAAGGCAGCACATCCTGTAAGCAGCAGTACACACATTATTAAGCTTATGAACCTGGAAAAAAGTCTGTATCCTTCCATATTGGGCAAACTATAACGGCAGATCCGTTATTCGTTCTCTTCCTCTTCCTGTGAAGCTGCAAGATCCTCGTTATTTACCAGATCTCCCTCCACCTTCTCTACGTACATATGACCGTCAAGGTGATCAAGCTCATGGCAGATGGCTCTTGCAAGAAGCTCCTCGCCCTCAATCTCGTACTCGTTCATGTCAAGGTCAAAGGCTCTTGCCTTAACGTAATTGGGTCTTGTAACAACGCCGGACTTACCGGGAATTGAAAGGCATCCCTCATAGCCGGTCTGCTCACCATCTGTCTCCAGGATAGTGGGATTTATCATCACGATAGGCTGGTCTCCCTCGGGAGATACATCTATAACCACTATTCTCTTTAAAACTCCCACCTGAGGCGCTGCAAGTCCAACACCGTTGGCCTCATACATGGTATCAAGCATATCGTCAACCAGCTCCCTGATCCTGGGGGTTACTTCCTTAACCTCCTTGCAGGGCTTTTCCAGTACGTCGTCTCCGTATTCTCTGATAGTTCTAAGTGCCATTTTATATTTCTCCGTTTCTTTTAAAGCAATATCATTAGACTCCTATAATAATATCATCCACCATTCATAGGGTCAAAGTCAAATTGAACGGTTACGTATCTAAGTTTTCCCATGTCCTCAAGCTGCCTTATGTAGCCTTCCAGAACATCCTTAAGCCGAACCAGTCCTTCATAGTCATCAAGCTTGGCAAACACGTTAAGCCTATAAACATCATTGATCCTGCTGATGGCAGAAAATGCCGGTCCTATGAATACAGCTCCTGAAGCCTTCTGCTGCTCCATGAGCGCACGAAGTCTTGTGGCCAGTTCCATTCCCTCCTTCTCATCACGACTCTGGATCTGAACCGACATCATATGCGAGACGGGCGGGTATCTCAAAAGATCCCTGTAGGCTATCTCCTCGTTGTAAAAAGAGCCGTAGTCCTGAGCTGAAGCTGCCACAATGCTGTAGTGATCGGGCTGATAGCTCTGGATCACCACGTTTCCTGCCTTGTCTCCTCTTCCCGCTCTTCCCGCAGCCTGGGTAAGCAACTGGAAGGTCCTCTCCGAAGCCCTGTAATCCGCGGCGTATAAAGACATATCCGCTGCCAGGATTCCAACCAGAGTCACATCCGGGAAATCATGTCCCTTTACGATCATCTGGGTTCCCACCAGCACATCCGCCTCCTTGTTGGCAAAGGCAGAAAGTATCTTCTCGTAGCTGCCCTTGGTCCTGGTGGTATCCGCATCCATCCTGAGGACCCTGGCCTTTGGCCAGAACTTCTTTACCTCATCCTCAATCTGCTGGGTTCCCGCCCTGAAGGAGGACACATATTTAGATCCGCACTTCGGGCATATCTTGGGCCTTATCTCCTCATGTCCGCAGTAGTGGCACACGAGCTTCCCGCCTCTGTGCTCGGATAAAGAAACATCGCAGTGAGGGCACTTGAACACATGGCCGCACCCTCTGCAGGATACAAACCCGGCAAGTCCTCTCCTGTTGATGAAAAGCATTGCCTGCTCTTCCTTCTGCAGCTTCTCATCCATAAGCTCCTGAAGCCTTAATGAGAAAATGGACCTGTTTCCCATTCTAAGCTCCTGCCTAAGGTCTGCCACTTCCACCGAAGGGAGCGTACCTCCCGTGAGGCGCTTGTTAAGTTCGAACAGCTTGTACTCCCCGGTAGTTGCCCTGTAGTAAGCTTCCAGGGACGGAGTTGCCGAGCCGAGAACCACACAGGCTCCGTCCGGCACCAGTTTTGCCAGCTCTATAGCTGTTTCCCTGGCATGATATTTAGGCATGTTCTCACTCTTATAAGTGGACTCATGCTCCTCGTCTATGATTATTATTCCCGTATTTGGAAAGGGGGTAAAAAGAGCCGATCTGGGGCCTATGATAATATCTATGTCCCCGGTCCTTGCTCTCTCCATCTGATCAAACTTCTCTCCCGGAGAAAGAGATGAGTTCATAACCGATACCCTGTCTCCGAAGTGGGTATAGAATCTCATCAGAGTCTGATAGGTCAGCGCTATCTCCGGTATAAGTACTATGGCCTGCTTGCCCCTCTTTAAAATATCGTCTATCAGGGCTATGTAAACTTCAGTCTTACCGCTTCCCGTTATACCATGGATAAGGTAGGTATCTCTTTTCCCAAGGTCATAGTCTTTCCTTACGGTATCAACAATGTGCTGCTGATCGGGGCTTAAGACCTTGTCGCTGTATCTGCCTGAAGCGCTAACCTTGGGATTTCTGAAATACTCTTCACTATCTATGCGGATTATTCCCTTTTCTTCAAGGCTCTTAAGGGTAGCTGCCGCTACATTAAGCTTGCCTGTAATAAACTCGTAGGGGATCCGCTCATCCGGGTTTCCAAGAAGCTCCTTAAGTATCCTCTCTCTGGCCTTTTGCTTTTTCCTGATACACTCGTTGTAAAGAGCCGTCGCATCCTCTGTGGATGCACAAAGAGAAACAAACTTCCTCACCTGCCTCTTCTGCTTCTTGGCGGAGGGAAGCACGGTCTTTAATGCCGCTATCATGGTAGAGCCATAGTGTCTTTTCATCCATGCCGCAAGCCGCAGGGAAATGTCCTCTGCAGATACGATGTCATCCTGGACCGATATGATCTCCTTGATCTTATCAACATCCCAGTTAGGCTCATCGGTAACCTCGATCACATACCCTTTTCTTGGTGTATTTCCTCTTCCAAAGGGAACCTGAACGCATACTCCTATATCGACTCTGTCTCTTAAGTGCTCAGGTATCCGGTACTGAAAGGGTCTGTCCACCTTCTCGTGGGATATATCTATTATTATGTTAGCAAAAATGTCTCCTGCCACTTACTCTCCTTGCAACCTTATGCCTTTTTGCCGGAAGATAGCCGGTCCGTTATCCTCTGCGCTCCTCAAGGATTTCCTTTATAAGATCCCTCTCATCCATGGGATACTTAACGCCCTTGATCTCCTGGTAGTCCTCATGCCCCTTGCCTGCAAGGACTATGATATCTCCCTGCTCAGCATTATCGATGGCGTAGGCAATGGCTTCCTTGCGGTCTGTGATCTTGATATACTTGCCGTCGGTTTTCTTCATGCCGGTCTCAATGTCGTTCATGATCTCTTCCGGCTCTTCAAATCTTGGGTTATCTGAAGTGATAATGGTAAAGTCGGCATATCTTCCACTGACTTCGCCCATCTCGAATCTGCGAAGCTTACTTCTGTTGCCGCCGCAGCCAAAGAGGCATACCAGCCTGTTGGGGCGATAGTCCCTTAAGGTTGAAAGAAGGCTCTTAAGGGCCATTGCGTTGTGGGCATAGTCGATCATGAGAGTAAACTCATCCGAAACCTTTACCATCTCAATTCTGCCTTTAACCTTGGCATTCTTGAGCGCGGGAGCTATCTCATCTGCAGTGCAGCCAAAGTGTCTTGCAACAGCTATTGCGCAAAGCGCATTATATACACTGAACTTACCGGGAGTACGGATCTCAGCGTGAACATTTATAAGTCCGTCTGTATCAAAGAACACTCCCAGTTCTCCGGGCTTTCTGATATATGCAAGATTGATGGCTCTAAGGTCAACGCCCTCGCCAAAGCCGTAGGTCTCTACTTCACAGGTATGGCCTTCAAGAATGTCATCGGTATGGATATCGTCGCCGTTGCAAATGCCTACTTTGCACTGTTTGAACAGAAGTCCCTTGCAGTGCATGTAGTCATCAAAATCCTTGTGCTCATTGGGTCCGATATGGTCTGCCTCGATATTGGTAAAGATACCTATATCAAAGATAAAGCCCTGGCTTCTGTGGAGCATAAGTCCCTGAGAGGAAACCTCCATAACAACCGCATCGCATCCGGCCTCTACCATTCTGGCCATATACTCCTGAAGTGTATAGGACTCGGGAGTTGTGTTTTCGGAATGGATATGCTCATCCCCGATGATAACCTCAATTGTTCCTATAAGGCCTACCTTATGACCGGCATTCTCCAGCATGCTGCGGATAAGATAGGTAGTGGTGGTCTTGCCTTTGGTTCCTGTTATTCCGATGGTCTTAAGCTTTCTTGCCGGATGGTCAAAATATGCTGCCGATATGAAAGCCATGGCATATCTGGTGCTCTCAACTCTGATAACAGGCATTTTGCAGTCTTCCGGAAGATCCACCTCGTGCTCGACCACAACAGCGGCGGCTCCGGCCTCGGCAGCCTGTGAAGCGCAGCTATGTCCGTCAAAATTAGCTCCCTTGATGCAGATGAAAAGAGATCCCTCTTCAATCTTCCTGTTATCGTTAACCACATTTTTGATCTCAATGTCTGCGGCGTTTAAGATCTCCTTGCTGTTTCCTGCAGTGATATCATACTTAAGTTCTTCCAACAGTTTTTCAAGTTTCATAGTTTCCTCCATTAATTTAATTCATAATCAAATTAAATCATCTACTAATATTATCTATATTTAGCTAAAATATTTTTAATTATTTACACACAAATGCGTCACATTTATAATGTATATTATTAAGAAAGATATGAGTTATGTACTAACTCATCATCTCCCCCTCATAAGAAACCGCAGACACACGCCTTCGCGTGTGTTTTTGTGGTTTTAGGGGTTTTTTATGTGAAATCGCTCATTATGATCTGCATGCTCCCGTTGTAATCATTGATACCGGGATAGAAGGCTACGCACACACTCATGGGATCATCTGTCCTAATACCATTATACAGAGCATCCACCTTATCCTGTCCATATCTTTCCCTTAGGAAATCGTGCCATTTTTCAAGATCGCCGAAATACATCATATCCATTTCGAGATCACCGTCAGCAACCCTATACTTGCCAAAATTTTTATTCTTGCCTATAAGGCTTCCCCTTAGCAGTTTCACATTCTTTCTGGCAAACACAGGCTTGGGATTGCCGTTTCCGAAGGGTTCAAGCTTCTCCATGTCCTTAACAAGCTCTTTATCCGCATAGGCAAAAGGCAGCTCCATATCTATATGCAGCACGGGAACAAAGTCCTCTTCTGAAAGACCACAGTTTTCGCAGAGTCTTTCCCTGAGCACCTCTATGTTCTCCTTGGGCAGGGATAGTCCTGCCGCCATTTTGTGTCCGCCGAATTTGGTAAACAGCTCTTTTACCTCGGAAAGACGCTCGAACATGTCATATTTCTCAATGGATCTTCCGGAGCCCTTGGCTCCGCCGCCCTCGGCATTGGTGATAACGATAGTGGGCCTGTAATACTTCTCCTTGATCCTGCCGGCAATAATACCTGCAATGGACTCCTCCGTATTCTCCAGATACAAAACCAGAACCTTGGGAAGATCTCCGCCGGCGCTAAGCTCCTCAACCTGCTTAACAGCCTCTTTAACCCCGTCCTGGGTCATCTGCTTGCGGCTGTCGTTGAGAGCCTTAAGGTCTCCCGCTGCCTTCACCGCCTTACCGTAGTCCTCCTCCATAAAAAGATCAAGAGCCATGGTAGCCTGCTCAAGCCTTCCTGTGGCATTAAGGCATGGCCCTATCACAAACCCGTAGTGATATGCGGACATATGGGAAGCATCCAGACTGTTGACGTTTATAAGCGCTTTAAGGCCATTATTGGACGTGTTTGCGATCTTCCTTAAGGATTCCTTCACGATTATCCTGTTCTCGTCCCTAAGCTCCATAACATCGCATACGGTTGCTATACCGGCAAATACAAGCATCTGGGAAAAGAACTCTCTAAACTCCTCTTCCTCTTCTCTTCCGGAGATCTTCGCCATCACCTGAAGGAATTTATAGGCAACCACCGCTCCGCAGATCTCCCTGAAGGAGCAGCTGCCCCCGGCGCGCTTTGGATCTATCACGGCATCCGCAGGGGGAAGCAGCTCTTTTCTGGCCAAGCCTTCCTCTCCCTCCTCAAAAGGCACCTCGTGATGATCCGTAACCACAACAGTCATACCCTTCTCTTTGGCATGGGCAATCTGCTCCGATGCGGCAATTCCGTTATCACAGGTTATTATGGTATCTATTCCATCTGATATTGCATTATCCACCAGCTTGATGCTAAGTCCATACCCGTCCTTGACCCTGTCGGGAAGAACGCAGTCTACGTCTGCCCCAAAGAGTTTAAGTCCCTTAACAAGAATAAAGGAGGAGCAGATTCCGTCTACGTCGTAGTCTCCGATAACTCTGATGCGGGCACCTGCCTTGATCCTGTCCGACATAATACCGGCGCCCCTTTCAATGTCCTCAAGCTCCATGGGATCATGCAGCATGGAGGCATCTCCTGTAAGGTAACTCTCTATCTGTTCGTCACTTATAAGGTCTCTGTTTCGAAGGAGCCTTGCGGTAATATTCTTAATGCCGAATTTCTTCGCTGTCGCGTCAAAATCCGCTTTTTTCATTGAAACCATCCATTTAGTCATACTCTTGTTTCACTCTCCCAACATAAAATAAAAAAGCCGTTCAGGCATATATTATTATACCTGAACGGCGTCCTATAAAAAGGTCTCAATTAAACATTTTCAGCTTTTTCAGCCTTCTTGGAAATGAAGTTCTTAAAGCTTGTCTTAAAGTCATACCAGATAGGTGATGCGATGCAGATAGATGAATATGTACCGCAGATAACACCAACCATAAGAGGAAGCGCAAATGCCTTGATATCAGCTACACCGAAGATGTAAAGAGCAAGTACTGTGAAGAAGGTGGTCGCTGATGTGAAAAGGCTTCGTGTGATGGTCTGTGTAACAGAACCGTTAACCAGATCCTCAAGCTCTTTTCTTCCTGTTGCAAGGTGCTGGTTCTCACGGATACGGTCAAAGGTAACAATCGTATCGTTGATTGAGTAACCGATGATGGTAAGAACAACAGCGATGAATGTGCTTCCTACTGCAAGTCTTGTGAATGCATAGGATACGATGACCATAAGTGCATCGTGTGCAAGGGCTACGATAGCAGCTGCACCGAACTTGATATCCTTGAATCTGATCCAGATGTATATAAGCATAAGGATAAGTGCGATAACAAGTGCCTCGATAGCGCTGGCTCTCATCTCTGAGCTGATAACACCGCTGATGGTCTCAGCTGCGATATTGTCTGCTGTTACATTGTATTTGCTCTCGAGAACGTTCTCAACTGCCTCTCTCTGAGCAACATCAAGTGTTGTTGACTTGAAGATAACCTGATTTGTTCCTGTTACTGTCTGGATCTGGAGCTCGTTGATGCCTGCTGCTGCCTTGATGTCTGCAGCTGCACCTGACTCAAGCTCTGCAAGCTCATAAGCCTTGTCGAAGGTAACTGTTGTTGAAGTTCCTCCAACGAAGTCAAGGCTGTAATTGAAAGCTCCCTTGCCTGCGCCTGCGTTGATGCTCATTGCGATCACGCCTGCAACAAGGATCGCACAGGAGATTCCGTAGAAGATCTTTCTCTTGCCAACGAAATCGATCTTGTTAAGCTTCTTAGCCTTGCCGTAAAGCACAGGGTTCTGAAGTCCGATGCCGTAAAGTACTGAAGTGATGAATCTTGTTACAACAAGTGCTGTAAACATTGAAAGGATGATACCAAGGATAAGAGTCTCGGCAAATCCCTTGATGCTTCCTGTTCCAAGGAACCACAGAACTGCTGCTACAATAAGGGTTGTGATGTTACCGTCAAGGATTGATGAAAGAGCCTTGTTATATCCGTTCTTTCTGGCAGCATCCACATCCTTGCCTGCTGTGATCTCCTCTCTGATTCTTGAGAATACAAGCACGTTGGCATCAACCGCCATACCGATTGAAAGTATGATACCTGCAATACCGGGAAGAGTAAGTGTCATCTCAAAGGCTGAGAGAAGGAATACCATAAATCCGGTATAGAATGCAAGAGCAAGTGTTGCTGAAAAACCAAGGAGTCTGAACATAACGATCATGAAGATCGCAATAAGTGCAAATCCAACTGCTGCAGCGTAAAGGCTGGTTCTGATGGCGTCTGAACCGAGCTGAGCACCTACAACGTTTGAACGCAGCTCGTTAAGCTGAAGCTTAAGTCCACCGATACGGATCATGGATGCAAGATTATCAGCTGCCTCGTATGAAGACATTCCTGTGATAACAGCCTTGCCGTCTGTGATGGCTGCCTGAACATTGGGAACGCTGATGAACTCGCCGTCATAATAGATACCGATGCTCTCGCCGTTTGCAAAAGCCTTTGTTGTGGCATCAGCAAATGCCTTGGCACCGTTATCGGTAAATTCAAGGGAAACCACAGGCTCCTGAGCGCCATATGAATCCTGCTGATATACAGCCTGTGAAGCTGCAACATCTTCACCTGAAAGTACGATGGATCCCTCAGCCTGAAGCTCTTCAAGGGTCTTGTCAAGGATGTATCCAAACTGGGGATTCTCATCCATAACAATGTTTCCATCTGCATCTACTGAATAACCTGAGCTGTAGTGGTAGTTCTCATTGCCGTTTGCGTCGGTCTGTGCAATGAAATACAGGTTACCGGGCTGTCCCAGCTCCTCAAGGATGGTATTGGCATCACTTACGCCGGGGATCTCGATATTGATCCTGTTTGAACCCTCCTGGTAAACCTGTGACTCTGTGCTGTACTGATCTACACGCTGCTGGAGCTTGTAGATTGTATCTGACATGTCCTCTTTGCTGGGGGTCTCATCACCTACTACCTCATAAGTGATGCTGACACCGCCTGCCAGGTCAAGGCCAAGGTCGATGCTTGACAGTGAACCGGACTTGTCTTCACCCAGTCCGTAGATCACTGAGTATCCCAATCCTCCCAAAAGCGCGAGGGTGAGGATCAGCGCAACAACATACTTTATACGTTTCATAACTTAGATTCCTCCGTTTAACCTTCTTCGGCTAAAGCCGCTTTTATCATAATCGCACATTCGATGCGCTTCCTCTGAAGCTCACATCCGTGCTTATATGTCGTATTGATGTCTCCGTTAAAGTTGTATGCATTGGCAGCACATCCGCCGCTGCAGTAATATCTGGCAAAACACTTCTCGCACTCAGGTCTTGAATAGACATTGCTCTTCTTGAACATGTCTCTTATATCGTCCCTGGTGATTCCGTCGTAGACATTACCCATGATGAAATCTTCATTGCCTACAAACTGATGGCAGGGATACAGATCTCCCCAGGGAGTAACTCCCAGATACTCACATCCCGAGCCACAGCCCGATAATCTCTTGGCAACGCAGGGTCCGCCCTCAAGATCTATATTGAAGTGGAAGAAATTAAAGCCCTTTCCTTCCTTGTGCTTCTCTATATAATATTTAGCCAGCTTGTCATACTCCTCACAGAGTTTGGGAATATCCTCATCCTTAAGAGCATACCAGTCTTCCGGCTTGGCAACAACGGGTTCAACGGAAATCTGTTTGAATCCAAGTTCAGCCAGGTGCTTCACATCCTCTGAGAAATCAAGATTGTTGTGGGTAAAGGTACCTCTTACGAAATAACGCAGCTGATGTCTTGACTCAGCCACCTTCTGGAACTTAGGAACTATCTCATCATAACAGCCCTGTCCGCCCTTCCTTGGACGCATCGCATCATTGATTTCCTTACGTCCGTCGATGGAAAGGACAATGTTGCCCATCTCTTTATTTACATATTCAAGGATCTCATCATTAAGAAGAGTTCCGTTGGTTGTAATGGTAAAGCGGAAGTTCTTGTCGTACTGCTTCTCGATGCTCCTGCCGTACTCGACTATCTTCTTGACTACCTCCCAGTTCATAAGGGGTTCGCCGCCGAAGAAATCAACCTCAAGGTTCCTGCGGCTGCCTGAATTCTTAACAAGGAAATCCAGTGCTGCCTTTCCCACTTCCTCGCTCATGAGAGCACGTCTTCCGTGGTACTCACCTTCATCCGCAAAGCAGTACTTGCATCTTAAATTACAGTCGTGTGCGATATTCAGACAAAGAGCCTTGACTACGGTCTCCCTGTTCTGGAAATCCTCCACATAGTTCTCATATACATCATCCGTATAAAGAACTTCCGATGCCCGAAGCTCCAAAAGCTCCGAGATCGCCTCGCCGATATCCTCGGCGGAATACTTGCCTGAGATTTCAGGAACTGTCATAAGCTCGTTAAACAGCTTCTGAAAATCCTCATCGCCTTCCCTGTCTTCCTCCCTTGCAGCAGCTGTGCCATACCATTCGGTCAGCTTCTGCTCTACAACGGGAACCAGGTCGAAAACAACGTCATCCACCACATGTACGGAGCCGGAATTGACATCCAGTACAATGTTGTAGCCGTTGTTCTTATATGCGTGAATCATAAAAAACAAAACTCCTAACTAATACAAAATTACGATACAGACCTACGCAATAAATGGGCAGCGACATAGCCGCTGCCCGACATGATTACATCAACTTATCGGTATGGATTACTTGCTAAGCTGCTCACAGCTCTGATTTCCTACTGTGCAGGAAGTCTTGCAAGCTGACTGGCATGATGTCTGGCACTCGCCGCATCCGCCTTTCTTCATGGATTCCTTAAGGTTTCTTGTTACTAATGACTTTACATGCTTCATAATCTAGCCTCCTACTTGAAAATGTGGAAAGTGCCACCTTTCGAGTTTTTTACATCGGTTAAGTATACCATATATTTTCAAATTATTAAAGTATTTTTATTCAGTATCTTCTTTTTCATCACCTGAAGGTGTATTGACGGTTATAAGTACCTTGGTTATGCGGTTTCCCTTGATCCCGCGTGCGGTAAGGGTGATGCCGTTATCCAGAGTCACCGTCTCGCCGTAGCCCGGCAGTCTGTCCAGAGCCTCTATCATAAGTCCGCCGATGGAATCGTAGTCCTCGGAATCAAGCTCAGTCCCCAGCTCATCGTTGATATCATCAAGCTTCATATTGCCCTCGACAAGATATCTTCTTCCGCCAACGTTCTTAATAAGATTGATCTCGTCTGAGTCATACTCATCCCTGATCTCACCTACGATTTCCTCAAGAAGATCCTCTAGAGTGATCATTCCCACTGTAGCTCCGTACTCGGAAAGTACAAAGGCCACATTCTGGGATTTCTCCCTCATCTCCACAAGAAGATCCGCAGTCTTTTTAAACTCATATGTATAATAGGCCTTCCTCAGGTGATCCCTTATCTTGAAGTTCTCCCTGTCCTGCAGAAGGATCAGGTCCTTCATATTTATAAGGCCTATGATGTTGTCCTGCTCATTGCCCTCATAGACGGGGATTCTGGTGTACATGTCCTCCTTGAAGACCCTCATGACCTCGCTGTAGTCGGACTCGGTGCTGACACAGGACATATCGATCCTGGGGATCATGATATCCTTGGCCACCGCATCACTGAAATCAAATACGTTGTAGATGATCTCCTTCTCGCCGCTCTCAATGACTCCGTCCTCATGGCTTACATCCACGTAGGTCTTCAGTTCATTCTCGGTCATGGCCTGTCTCTTGCTGGTATCGATCCTGAAAAGCTTCATAATACCGGTGGCTATTCCGTTGATAATAAAGCTGAAGGGTGTCATGATCGCCATGACAAAGAGGATAACTGGAGCATAGACCAGCGACATACCCTCGGCATAGGCAGTTGCCACTGTCTTGGGAATTATCTCTCCGAATATCAGGACCACCAAAGTCAATATTCCCGTTCCAAGACCTATGGCAAAACTTCCGAACACATCCGTAACAAATACAGTCATCAGGGCGGATGCACTTAAGTTTACTATATTGTTGCCGATCAGTATCGCAGAGAGCATTTTCTGAGTGTCATCGCAGATCTTTAAAACCCGCTCTGCCCCCTTATTTCCTTCATCTGCCAGGGCTTTCATCCTGACCTTGTTGACGGTCATAAGTGCTGTTTCCGCCGATGAGAAAAAGGCGGACAAAAGAACCAGAAATATAAGCACTATGATCCTTATCACATTCGTGTCCAAAACATTCTCCTTATAAAACCGCTGTCACATAAAGCGTCTCATCCGGCTCTGTCAGCCAATGGGATTTACATAGAACTCGCGGAAATCTTCGTATCCCTGCTCAAGAAGCTGCTGCTTCTGGAATTTCTTGTTCTTGTTCATACGAACAACAAGAACCTGCTTGCCGTCTGCTCTTTCCTTCTGGGATTCTGAAATGATCTGCGCAAGGCGCTCTCCTCTTATTCCCTTTTCTATAAGGAATGCAACCCTTCCCTTTTCATCAGGGATCTTAAAGCCTTCGTCCATCATGATCATAATGATACGCTCAAATCCGATGGAGAATCCGCAGGCAGGTGTATCCTGTCCAAGGAACTTCCCTACCATCTTGTCGTATCTTCCGCCGCCTCCGCAGCTTCCGCCGTACTGAGGCATTGCCACTTCAAAGATGGTTCCTGTGTAATAGCTCATTCCGCGAACCAGAGTGGGATCGAATACCATCTCAAACTTCGCTGTCTTGGTGCTGTCAACGGAAGAAATGATCTCATCGAGGTTGTTTCTTACTTCCTCTTCAAGAGCATCACCAAGCATATCGGCTATCACCTTAAGTCCGTCAAGGCCGCTCTTTCCTTCTGCAGCACGGAAAAGATCCAGATACTTCTCAATTGACTCTGTGGCAAAGCCGCTCTTTGAGAGTTCCTCGGCAACGCCGTCAATTCCTATCTTGTCCATCTTGTCCAGGGTAATGAATACATTATCGTACTCTTCCTCGGGGAATCCGCTGTAGGCAGCCATTGCCTTAAGAAGTCTTCTGTCGTTGATCCTGATCTTGAAATCAGCAAATCCAAGTCTTCCAAGTGTTGTTGTGGTAGCCAGGATAAGCTCTATCTCGGCAAGATTGGAAGCCTCTCCGAGGATATCTATATCGCACTGCATGAACTGCCTGTATCTGCCCTTCTGAGGTCTGTCAGCTCTCCATACATTTCCCATCTGCAGAGCCTTGAAAGGTGCGGGAAGTTCACCGGTATGGTTGGCATAGAAACGAACAAGAGGAACCGTCAGATCATATCTAAGTCCTGAATCCGTAAGATCGTTCTCCTCTTTTGCAGTCTCAAGGTTGAGCTTCTCGCCTCTTTTCATTACCTTGAAGATAAGCTTCTCGTTCTCTCCGCCCTGCTTGCTGTTAAGATTCGCCAAAGACTCAACACAGGGAGTCTCAATTGAAGTAAAACCGAACTCGGCATAGGTCTTCTTGATGATCCCTATGCAGTAGTCCCTGAGTTTCATCTCCGCAGGGAGAATATCCTTCATTCCGGTTACGGGTTTTTTGATAAGTGCCATATCATACCATCCTTACTGTAAACTAATTCTCATAAACTAAATCCAGTGTGCCCTCGCGTTATACAAGGCGCACACTGAATGATTTTACTATATACAACCTTACTATTGCAACATTTCCTTACTTATTGTGCTCCTTTAAGAATTCTATGAATGCAGCCTTTGGCAGCGGCCTTGAATAATAGAATCCCTGAATGTGATCGCATCCAAGACGGATTATCTGTTCCGCCTGCTCGGCGGTCTCAACGCCTTCCGCTACAATCTCTTTTTTCAGGCCCTTTATGATCTTCACCAGATTCAGCATCACCATGTAGTTCGTACCGTCCTCAAAAGCCGATTGAACGATGCTCTTGTCAAGCTTGAACATGTCCACGGGAAGTGAGGAAATCCTGGCAAGGTTTGAATAGCCGGTTCCGAAGTCATCCATGGAAAAAGAGGTACCGTACTCCGTAAGTTTCCTGATATTTTCATCCATCACCGAAGTAATACCCTGTTCAAAAGTCTCGGTGATCTCAAAATTCAGCTGATCCGGTGATACTCCGTATTTCTCCATGGTCCTGATGGCATTGTCCGCCAGATTAGTCTGGATGATATCCACCACCGACAGATTGACTTCCGTATATTTAAGCCCGTACTTAACCGCGTCGGAGTTTGCCATCATGTCACACACAGAGGACAGCACAAAATTGTCTATGGCTATAACGGTTCCGTTCTGTTCAGCCACCGGCATAAACACCGCAGGTGAAATAAATCCAAGCTGAGGATCCTTAAGCCTGAGAAGTGCCTCGCAGGTTGTAAATCTCTTTTCCGCAGGACTGTAGATCGGCTGGTAATAAACCTCCAAAAGTCCGTCATCCAGGGCGTGCTTTACAATATTGTCTATCTTCTTGTCATGCTCAACGTGCTTTAAGTTAAGGTCGGAAACCCGAAGCACATCCCTGTTGTGTCTTGCAAGAGCTTTTTTGATAACATCTCTGACTTCGTTGTATTTCTCGACGTTGTCAATCTCATCCGGGAATCCGATGGCATAAGGGCTCTCAAAAAGCTTAATGTCCTCGTTTCCAATAGTCCAGGTATCCTTGAAGCGTTTTTTGATCTGATCTGAGACCTTCTCGATAACAGGATCGTCCGGTTCAGCCTCAGGATATATCATAAGGAAGTTTCCGTCATCGTCATAAAAAACATTTCCATCGGGGCACAGCTGTCTAAGATAAGCGGTTATCTGACCGAGCAGCTCTCCCGCTCTCTCCACGGGCTCGCCTCCGACCAGAACCCCCAGTCTTTCAATATTGATGCCGAAAACCGTGAACACCTTTTTCTGAAGAAGATTGGTGGAAATAGCAAATTCCAGAGCATTTCTGGTGCCCGCACCGGAGAGAGAATCCGTAAACTCGCCGGGATTCTGGAAAGTGTAAACGCACATCAAAAGCGCGATGGATACGCTGAACTCAAAGATGGAGCTGGACTTTGTAAGGATCCTTATGGGGATTCCCGCCATCATCACAACATAGTAAAGGATAAGCGAGAGGAATTTCTCTGTGGTAAGGGATTTTCCGAATTTGAAATACAGAAATGCCGCGTAGCCGAAGTATATAAAAAGACAGATATTTACACTTGCGCCCTGCGGATATCGATATGCCACCTCTCCAATTTCATCAAAGGAAAAGAATAAGTCCGTTACAAGCCCGCTGAAAAATACCAGCACCGAATATGCCACCGGAATCATAATAAGTATCTTCTTTAAGACAGTCTCCGCATTCGCTCTGAAAATAGACATTACGTAGATCATGGAATAATAGGACAGCAAATACGAACATACCTTTTCCACAAGAACGAAGTTGGTGTTCATATCATACGGCACAACTGCTCTGAAGGGTTCGCTGAAAACCCAGAGGCTGTGCAGAAGTCCGAAAATATTCAAAACCAGGGCATCAATAATAAGGGCACCGAAAATCTGCTTTTGCCTGCTGTAATGCGACTCCTCCGATACATGTATCGTAAGAGTGACAAGAATAAGCAAAAGAGATGCCACCGAAAATACTACATTATAAGTTTCAGGACTGATAATAACTCCCATACTGTCCCCTATTCGAAGTATTCATCTATAAATTTCACAAAGGAGCTGTCTTTCATCGGCCTTCCGAGATAATCACCTATAAGGAAATCGCATCCCAGTTCCTCTGCCATAAGCTTTTCTTCTTCGGAGCTGATGTTGCTGGCCCCCACAAAGATACTGATATCATGGAACAGGTTTACTATACCCTGAGTAACCATCTTCATCTGTTCGGATAACATGGACTGTGCGATAATGTCGCGGTCAATGTTCACCTGTGTTACGGGAAGTGTGAGGATCTTCTGCAGATCTCCGTATCCGTTTCCGAAATTATCGATTATGATGGAGCAGTTGATATCCTTAAGAAGCTTAAGGTTCCTCTCCGCCGTGGCATTAATGGTGGAGACATTGGTCTCCGAAAGCTTAAAGGTTATCCAGGAAATCTCTGCTCTCTCCTCCCTGGCTATCTTCTTTATTCTTCTGATGAAGTCATTTCTTGATATCTCGCCCTGGGAAACCTGCACTATTGCTCTGTATTTGCCGTTCTTATCACCGCCGTTCCAAAACGCCAGCGCTCTGCAGGCTCTTCTTATTACGAACTCATCCGTATCAAGAAGTGCCTGGGTTACCTTTATATCAGGGACCTTTCCCCTCATATCGATCTCATTGCCCTCTTCGTCGATGAGGAAGCAGAGCACATCCGCACTGTAGTTGATCTTGTAGATCTTGGAAAGCATGGGCTGGAACTTTATCACAGCCATTCTCGTATCCAGATTATTTCTGGCCATGACATCGTAATCCATGCTCTTTTTCCTGTCATAGAAATCAATATCATCAGCATTTACAATGGTTTCCGGATTATTGCCGATATCCTCAATGATCATCTCCAGTTTTGACATAAGATCCGGCACGCTCTCATAGTGTCTTGGGTAATTCATGATAAAACAATGTGCCTCGACTCTGATTGCCATGTTGGAAAAAGTCCAGGGTTTCTTGAGTCTGTCAGCGACAATCTTCAAAAGAGCCTCGACTCTTTTGGCATCATCCGTATGAACCGTTATGGCAAACACGTTCTCGGAATATCTGTAGGCGAAGGTCTGCACCTGAAGTTCCCTTTTTCCTGCCCGCTTGAGATATTTGGCAATCTTTTTAAGAACGCTCTGAGCCTGCATATAACCGATCTCATCGCTGAGAGCTCCGATATTGTCCACGCTCACAAAGATCGTATAATTGGAGGACTTTCTTCCGGTCTTAAGCTCAAGGCCCTCGAGAAATGCCCTTCTGTTCAATATATTAAGAGCCTCATCCACCATCTCACTGGGGTTCTGCAAAGTAATGTAAACCAGAGTAATGCTTATGGTAGTGAGGAAATTTTCGATCAGGATAGTGGGATAAAAATACTGAATAAGTATTCCCGATGCCACGAAAAAGATATAGGAATAAACCACAGCCTTTGTGCGAAGCCTCATGAGATTCCTGTTTTTTACCATCATGCCAAATCCAAAGATCAGATAGTAAGTTGCAAGAATATAATAAACGGCAATGTAAGCGCCTCTGTGGTAAAGGCCGTTTTCATCATAATAGAACAGAATGGGGGTGAAAATATTGACGATCACAAGGACTATTCCTATAAGATAGCCAAGATAGAACAGCACAAAATCTTTTAAAGACCGAAAATCAAGGAATATATCAAGAACCGCATAGATGTACAAAAGATAGAAAAATCCGGAGCCCAGGTGAGCCACAAAATACAAGGATCCGGTGGCCATCTCGGCAACATGATACCAGGGTGCCTTCACGGGAAACATCTGCAGATAAGTCTCTATCCGCTCTCCGATAGTAGCCGCAAGAACAGCGCAAAAAAGCATAGCATATGCTCTCTGCTTGTAAGCCGGTACCCACCTTCTCGACAGAGAAACAATTGCTATGGTAGCAAGTATGCAAATAGCGCAGATGTCAAAGTAATAGTTATAATGCATGCGCAGCCTCCGGTTGCCCCGCGACTTTACTTCATAACCACTTTAGCGGATTGCTGATGGCCTTGGCCCTCTCCATGATGTCATCAGCATTATCTCTAAGATACTCCTCCAGCCACTTGGCTTCTTCGTTGCTGTAACCGTTTTGGCGTACAATAACACAATCCGGCAGTACTCCTTCTGCGAGCTCCTTACCGGATTCTCCAGGTCTCTCAAACTGAACTCTTACAACCTTATTTCCATCCTTATCGCGCAGTATTGCGGAATAGGTCATAGTGATATCACTATTAATCATATATTCCCCATAAAAAAAGTGTTACCGAAGCAAATGCTCCGATAACACTATTATACGTCAATTTATGATATTTTGATACGATATTGTGCAATTAAATGGATATTATTTACGACGCAGGCTTCTCCATCCGTCATTTTCGGCCATTCCTGAAGATATATCGCCGCATTTTCGTGGAGAGGCTCCAGTTTACAGTTAAGGTCAAAAGAGCCTTCACTTTCACCGAACCTGTCATAGTAGCGCTTTAATCCTATCTCCCACTCCTGCCCGGTGTAGAAGCTGTCTGTAAGGACTTCCTCGCCCTTATACATTTTAGCCGCCTCTGCCTCGTAATCAACCGTAAGGAACAGCTCGTCCGCCCCCTTAAGTGACCCCGGTACCGTGATCCTGTACTCCTCTTTGGAAATCTTCGATAATCCGCTTTCGTAATCGCAGCTTATCGCCTCCTCTTTCTCATACAGTGCAAATATATCTCCCGTGGAAAAAGAATCAGCCGCCTTTCCCTCACTCTTTGCGGTAAATCCTTCCGGCGCCTTTGAAAGAGCAGGGAAACATCTGAAGGAAGGTACTGCCGATCTCTCAGTGTCAGATACCATCGCATAGAGATATGTCGCCCCGTTTCTGTCTGTAACCGCATCTGCCTCAGAGATGATAAGGCGTTCTTTTCCGCTGATTGTGGTCTTTACGGAATGGACTGCTTCGTTTCTTGTCAGGGTAACGATCACATTCCCCGAAAGATCTCCTTTAACATCCGCGCTGATCTCTCTGTCCGTATCGGTATAGAACACATAGGCATTGTGACCCAGACCGTCAAAATCATGCAGGATGCAGAAAGGAGTTGCATCCACGGTCAAAAGAGCTCCGTCTCCCACTTCCATGTTGAAGGGGTAGAAGAAATAGTCGCCATCTGCGATGTCTCTTTTGGCAAAAGAAGCAAGAACCTCGCTTCCGGCCTCGTCGAAGACTTTAAGCTCTGTGTCTTTGTGAAGAGCCATCTCGTATCTTCTCTGATAGTTGTTAACAAAAAGATAGCCTCTGGTATACTGCGAGCCGTCTTTTCCCAAAGCCTTCTTATATCTTGCCGAAGTCCTCAGGGACGTAAGATCGTCGGGCTTTAAGGGATTGCCGGGCTGAGGAACGTAAGGCATATCCGTAATGTCATCGCCGAAATCCCTGACAAAGGAAGCAAGAAGCCTTACCTCCCTGTAGGTATCTTCCATCTGTCCGAACTCCCTAAGCGGTGCGTTGAAATCGTAGGAATACTCCGGAAGGTCGTTGGGATAGCCCGTCTCTTTTGTCTCCTGAAGAGTTGTAAGCTTGCCCTTGGGATTGGTACCGCCGTGATACATGTAGTATCCAAGAAGGTTAGCACCGCTTCCAAGCTTTGTCATGGACATTGCGCCTGTATCAGAGGCAGTTGCGATGGGCCTTCTGTGTCTTGTCACCTGAAGTCCGCCGCCAAGTTCCGCCGTAAGATAAGGGAATTTGTCCATATCAAAGGTAATGCCGGCTCCAAGCCCATGGTCGGAACCGATATTGTGGTCGTTTCTTTCCCTGGTGAAAATATAGTTGCCGCTGGGCTCAATTTCAGTAGTTCTCTGATCCCAGGGGGCCTCACAGTAGCCGCCCATAACCGGGATCATGCCGCCTGTGACAGCGCCACCCCAGCCGGTAGCAGTGTAGATGGGAGTAACAAAGCCTATCTCCTTTGCCATGGCAAGCAGGGTCCTCATATGCTGCTCACCCTCTTCACCGTTTTTGCCGCCGCAGTGGCCATACTCATTTTCGATCTGGATTCCGATGACAGGTCCGCCGTCCTTTAAGAAAAAGCCTTGAACCTGTTCATAGGTCTTTTCGTAAAATCTTCTTACATGCTCAAGGTAGGCGGGTGCATCGGTCCTTGTCTCATAGCCTTTGCTCTTTGCATCCTCCAAAAGCCAGTCGGGAAAGCCGCCGTTTCTTGCCTCGCCGTGGGCCCAGGGACCTATTCTGAGCACGCAGTAGAGGCCGCTTCTTTTTACCGCTTCCATGAACTGTCTAAGGTTCCTGTCTCCGGTAAAATCAAATTCACCCCGTATCTCTTCATGATGGATCCAGATCACATACAGAGATACAATGTCAATTCCGCCGGCCTTCATCTTGGCAAGCTCTTCATCCCAGTACTTGTGGGGATATCTGCTGAAATGCATTTCTCCCATCATAGGAAACCAGCGCTTGTTGTCCACGATGATGCTAACGGGATCAAAGGTGATCTGTGAATCCTTGTTTATTTTCATAAAAACTCCTCTTTATCAGTTCTTTATTTTGTGCTCTCTTTGAGCACCACTTCGTAATTGCTGAGCATCTTATTTGCGACCCTGTTGCCGTCAATAAGCTCCAAAAGACTCTTGGCTGCCTCAGCCCCAAGATTTCTGTCGTTGAAATTAAGGGATGTTATTGATGGCATGGTATTATCAAGGATTGAACTGTTGTAGAAGGAAGCCAGGCGGATATCCTCCGGGATCCTTATGTGTTCGTCCCTGCATCTGGATATAACTTCTCCGGCAATATTGTCATCCATACAGATAACACCGTCGATCTTTTTCTTAAGAAGGTCCTTGAGAATCCTCCGCACCTTGGTCATGGATTCCACATCCAGATAGATAAGGGAGGGATCAACCGATATACCCGCATCCTTGAATGCATCCATAAATCCGGCATACCTGGTGTTGGAGATAACGTGTCCCATGGAGCCGCCTATCAGCGCAAGGCGCTTTAACCCCTTGGCTATAAGTATTGAAGTGAGCTCCTTGCATGCAGAGAAATTGTCGTTATCAACGGAGACAATGTCGGGGTCGCTGGTACTTCCTACCGCAACAAAGGGTATACCGCTCTCCTTTAGGAATCTTGCGGGTCTGTCATTTACAAGGGTCCTGGTAAGGATGATGCCGTCAACCTTGTGGTTATCAATGATACGCTTTAAGCCGCTGATATCTCCGCCGGTTATAAGCGAGACCACAATGTCATAGCCGTAGCTTGAGGTAACCTCACTCATACCGATCATGCACCTTTGGAAAAAAGGCAGATCCACAGCATTGTAATCGTCAGGCCAGACTACACCTATGTTGTAGGTCTTCTGCTGAGCCAGTGCCCTGGCCATCATATTGGGTTTGTAATTGTGTTCTTCTATGTAATTCATGACACGAGCCCTGGTATCATCTCCAACCCTGCCTTTTCCGGATATTGCTCTGGATACGGTAGTCTTGGAGATGCCAAGAGCTCTGGCAATGTCATCAATCGTAATTTTACCGTCTGCCATATGATATGTCCTTTATAGTCAATAGCATGCTACAGGCATTTTCACAAGGAAGTCATGCTCTCGCACTGCGTGCTCGCCATGACACGTTCGGACTAGCCTCGTTAAGTACCTCGACAAGTCCTCTCAGCCCTTTATAGTCAATAGCATGTTACAGGCATTTTCACAAGGAAGTCATGCTCTCGCACTGCGTGCTCGCCATGACACGTTCGGACTAGCCTCGTTAAGTACCTCGGCAAGTCCTCTCAGCCTTTAACCGCACCGCCTGTTACACCTTCAACATAGTATTTCTGCAGGAACATGAACAAAAGTGTTACGGGAATGGCTACAAGAACGCCGCCGGCGCAGAATCTTGTGAAATATCCCTGATAGTCGTTGGTCCATACCCATCTGGTCATACCTACTGCAACGTTGTAGCTGGTGTCGTGACCGAAAGCTACATAAGATGCGAATACATAGTCACACCAGGGAGCCATGAAAGCAACCAGTGCGGTGTAAATGATGATGGGCTTTGACATGGGTATGATCATGGTAAAGAATATTCTCGATCTTGTGGCACCATCGATCATAGCAGCCTCATCAAGAGCCTTGGGAATGGTGTCAAAATATCCCTTGCAGACATAGTATCCCATTCCGGAACTGGCTACGGATACCAGAATAAGTCCGGGGATAGCACCTGCCTGTGTAAGTCCGAACTGTTTCAGAAGGAAGTACAGGCAGATCATGGTAAGGAATCCGGGGAACATACCCAGGATAAGCCAGAATCTCATGAGGAATGTTCTTCCTGCGAATCTCATTCTTGAAAGTGAATAACTTACGCAAAGCTGGATAATGGTCTGAAGCAGAGATACAAACACCGCAATGATAATGGTGTTCTTGTACCACATAAGATAATTGGTCTGACTGCTGTCAAACAGGAACTTGTAATTGTCCAGAGAGAACTGCTTGGGAACAAGGTAGTCCACCATTCCGCCGTACTCTGTGGCATAGGATCTGAAGCTCTGAAGAACCAGTCCCACAAAAGGGAACAGCCAGATAATGCTTATAAGTATCAGTATGATATAGCCAACAGCGTTTCCGATGGCTCTTTTTGTCTTGTATGATTTCATTATTGGAAGCCCTCCTCATCTCTTACTGAAGGAAGCATGTTGTAGACAACCAGTGAAATAACCGCTGTAACTACGAATACCATGATTCCGATTACCGCTGCCATCCTGTAGTTGGTGTCGTTGACAGTCATCTTATAGAGCCAGGTGATAAGCAGGTCTGAATATCCGGCTTTCTCCGCAAGATTGACTGACTGCGGCTTACCCTGTGTAAGAAGGTAGATAACATTGAAGTTGTTGAGGTTTCCTGTAAACTGTGTCAGAAGGAAAGGTCCTGTGACAAACAGCATATATGGAAGGGTGATGCTCCTGAACATCTGCCAGGGATTGGCTCCGTCGATCCTTGCGCTCTCGTAAAGATCCTCGGGGATGTTCATGAGAAGTCCTGTTGCTATCAGCATCATGTAAGGGATACCGATCCAGATATTGACAACGATAATGGTAATCCTTGCCAGCAGCGGATCAGTCCAGAAAGGAATGTAGGTCTTGATGATTCCCCACTTTATCAGGTATCCGTTAATAAGTCCGTCATTGGCGAACATCTTCATAACGTAAAGAAGTGAAACAAACTGGGGAACCGCGATGGTAAGAACCAGGATGGTTCTCCAAAGTCTCTTGAATTTGATTCCCTTTTTGTTGATAAGCATGGCAACTGCCAGTCCAAGGAAATAGTTTGTAAATGTAGCAAACAGAGCCCATACAAGAGTCCATGCAAGAACCTGTACGAAGGTGGGTCCGATGCCTGCGCCTGAGAAGGATACCAGCTGTTTGAAGTTTGAAAGTCCCACCCAGGTAAAGAGATTTGTAGGTGACTGATGATTCTTGTCATAGTTGGTAAAGGCCACCAGGATCATGAATGCAATGGGAAGAACCGTAAATACAAAGATTCCCGTTACAGGAAGTGCAAGCAGTGTCTTGTGGAAATTCCTGTCGAAAAGTGAATGGAAAACCTCTCCGTTTGAAGGAAGCTTCTTGCCGTTTCTAAGAATCAGCTCTTCCTTGCGGTTCTCCTTGATGTTTATATACCATATCGCTATCAGCGCAATGACCGCGAAAATTGCAAGAACACCGAACAGAAGGATAAGGAAACTGTTGTCTCCGTATACCGTCTTTCTGCCGACCTTCTTGGTCGCTACTGTTCCAAGAGTTGAAATCTTGGAAAGATACTGCCATCCGAAGCCCGTCATAAACCAGATGAAAAGAGCCTCACAAGCAAGGAGTGCAACTCCTATAAGGATCTGTCCTCTCATGATAGGTCCGAATCCGAAAATAAGGTAAGAGATCTTGGTCTTCCAGTCTCCCTCCTTAAAAGTTACCCCTATGTCCTTAAAGCCGTTTCCCACCGCCTTAAAGAACTGGGACGCAACAGTGGTCTTCTTTTTTCCTGCGTCCTGTGCCATACCTTTAAGCCTCCTTTGCATCTGTCGCAAGTTTGATTAGTTAAATACAGGCTCGGAAACATACCGGATCCGAGCCTGAAAATTGTGCTTTATGAATGTAACTGAATCACTCTATTACTGAGCGTATGACTCACATGTTGTCTGGAAATCTGTAAGAGCCTTCATGAAGTCGTCATCGCTGGAATCCTTTGTGATCTCGCCTGAGATTACAGAATCACCAAGTGATGTTGCAAGTGACCAGTAGTCTCCGGGATACTGTCCCTGAGGGATAGTGTACTGGAGCTGATCAGCAAGAGCTGAAAGAGCTTCGTCAGCCTGAACTGCATCAGACTTCTGAGCATTGAGGTTTGAAGGGCCCCAACCTACTGCATTGTATCTTGCAAGCTGAACTTCTTCGCTTGAAAGGAATGCTGCAAGAGCATCACAAACAGCAAGCTTAAGGTCATCTTCCTGAGGCTTAACACCAAGGAGCTTGAATCCACCGAATCCGCTCATCTGATATGTCTTGCCATCAGCGCCTTCGAATGTAGGAAGCTTAGCACAAGCGTAGTTGTCACCGAAGAGATCCTTAGCTGCGCCTGCATCCCATGTTCCGTCTACGATAGCACCAACGTTTGTTGCGTTGCTGATAGCTGAACCGTTCTGGAATGCCTTGGAAGAAGCAACCTCTGCAATCTTCTTAAGAGCTACAACACCTGCATCAGATGCATATGTTGAGTTGCACTTTGTGAAGTTTCCTGAATCGTCTGTGTCGTATGTAAGCTCAGCACCTGTTCCGAAGAAGAATGCTGTCTGATACCAACCTGAGTTAATCTCGAAGTAGAAGTTCTTGCCTGCTGCTTCGCAATCAGCAATGATTCCCTCAAGAGTAGAAGGATCTGTTACAACGCTCTTATCATAGTAAAGGAAATATCCGTTGTCTGATGTAAGAGGATAAGCATAAAGTGTGCCACCAACTGTAGCTGCACCAACAGCACCGGCATCGTTCTGAGCCTTAACTGCCTCTGCGTTTGAATCCTCAACAACTTCAAGAGCACCTGCTGTTACAAGTCTTGCGATCTGATCCTGAGCGAATGCATAGATATCTGCACCTGCCTCAACGTCTGTGATCATGTTTCCTGCTGCATCTCCTTCACCAACAGCCTCAACTGTGTAGGTGTAACCTGAGAACTCAGGATGTGCAGCCTGGAATGCTGCGATCTGCTCATTTGTGAAATCTACTACGTTGTCGGCAACCCAAATCTTGATCTCGCCTGTGCCGTAGTCTGTGATCTCCTCAGCTGCATCTGCAACTTCCTCTGCAGTCTGCTCAGCTGTCTCAGCAACCTCTGTTGCTGTCTCTGCTACATCTGTAGCTGTGTCTGCTACTGTCTGTGCTGCTTCATTGCCGCAGCCTGCAAGCAGGGTCATGCCCATAGCTGCTGTCAGCAATACAGAAACCAATTTCTTTTTCATATTTTTCCCTCCATTTTCTAAAAAGGACTGCGCAATCTTGCGCAATCGGTTGCTCACACATAGAGTATATTTCTTGTGCATATTTTTGTCAACTAACACTTTTTTATAATATTATACCGTTTTATTTATACATAATGCACATTGACAAAGTTAACGGTAACGATTCCGGTAACGTTGTCGGTAACGTTTTGCGCAATCGGTGACATAATCGGTTATGCGCTGATTTTGCGGTAATATGCGCCATTCTGGGCTATCTGTCCAGTGGAAGTTAAGTCCATTAACGTACCTATGAGCATCGGTATCGTCACTTCCACACCCCTTCTGTAGAGTTCGTCCATGATGTAGGAGGTTGAAACCGGTATGATATCTACCGTTTCAAGGATGAGCTCTTCAAGGCTGAGAGGCCCATTTTTCGCGGTTTTCGAAGTGCCTTTGGGATCAATCTCTTCGAATTCCTCCTCCTCAAAAATGCCATCCTCCTCTTCTGCCTTACAGGCATCTGTCCTGATTCTAAGCCTGTCCAGCACATCCTCAACATCCACTGCGATACCGGCCCCCTGGCTGATTATGCTGTTGCAGCCATCGCTGAGCCTGTCGGTTACTCTTCCCGGAACCGCCAGCACTTCTCTTCCCTGCTCCAGCGCAGTATCCACGGTTATCTGGGTTCCGGACTTCTTCCTTGCTTCAACAACCAGCACCACATCCGCAAGGGCGCTTATTATCCTGTTTCTCACAGGAAAGTTCCTGCTCTCGGGCATGGTACCGGGAGCATATTCGGAAATTATCCCGCCGCTGCTTGCTATTCCGTCGTATATCAGTCTGTTTTCTTCGGGATAACAGATGTCAGGACCGCAACCCAGGACTCCGAAGGTAGTTCCTCCCGCATCCAGGGCCGCTGCCTGGGCAATCCCGTCAACGCCCCTGGCCATTCCGCTTATTATCTGCACTCCCGAAAGAGCAAGCCCCCTTCCGAAATGTCTTGCGGCGTATCTTCCGTATTCCGAGCACATCCTGGCTCCGATAATGGCAACGGAAGGCTTTTGAGGATCCGGAAGCTTCCCCTTAACATACAGGGCAAAGGGCGGATTATGAATGTTCTTTAGCTTCTCCGGAAAATCCGGTTCAATCCTTGATATAAAGCGGATCCCCTTCTCTTCAAGCTTTCTCTTTTCCCTGTCAAAATCCCAGTCAAATCTGGACTTTTCTATGGCTTTTACCTGCTTTGCGGACAGTATGTCCGATAGCTCTTTTGCCTTCATCCCGTATATGTCCCTGCAGCTTAAGCCGCTGCAAAGGAGCTTATCCGCGCTGGCATTGCCGATTCCCGGCACGTTAAACAGCCACAGCGCATAATCTTTTTCTGTTAATTCCATCTATCATTCCTCCATCTGCTGCCAGTATTTGCCGTCGGTTATCCTGTATCCCACGGCCTCCATAAGGTGTATCTGACAGATATCCTTTGATCCATCGATATCCGCAATGGTCCTGGCAACCCTTAATATTTTGTGATAGGCCCTGGCACTGAGCTCCATGGTGCAAAAAACCTGCTCAAGATAGCTTTCCTCCTTTGGCCCGAGCCTGCAGTATTTTTCAATATCCTTGGGGCTCATCTCCGAATTGAACTTAAGCTTCGTCCCCTTAAAGCGCTCCTCCTGAAGGGCTCTTGCTCTCATGACTCTCTCCCTTATGGAACTGCTGGATTCATTGGCGATGTTCCGCTTGTGGCTAAGGTCTGCTATATCAACTCTTTTTGCCTCCACGCAGATGTCTACCCTGTCCAGCACAGGGCCCGAAATATGCCCGAGATACCGCCTTATCTCATGAGGCGTACACTTGCATCTGTTTCTGTCGGGATAGAAGCCGCAGGGGCATGGATTGAGGGCGCCCACAAGCTGAAAATCCGCAGGGTAGGTATAGGTTCCCCGGTTTCTCACTATGTGGACATTTCTGTCCTCCAGAGGCTGCCGGAGCATATCCAGTTTTGCCCTGGAAAATTCAGGCATCTCATCCAGAAACAGCACTCCTCTGTGGGCAAGGGATATTATGCCGGGCCTCGGCACGTTTCCTCCGCCCACCAGGGCTGTTTCCGTCACCAGATGATGCGTGCTCATGAAGGGTCTTTTTGTTATAAGCGCCTTGTCCTTCCCCATCATTCCCGCCACGGAATATATGGTTGATACTTCAAGGCTTTCCTCCGGCGTAAGGGGAGGAAGTATTGTAGGTATCCTCTTGGCGATCATGCTCTTTCCCGCTCCGGGCGGTCCTATGATCATGATGTGGTGAAAACCTGCTGCCGCTATCTCCACAGCTCTTTTCACCGCAGCCTGCCCGTTGATGTCCGCAAAGTCCAGATCATATCCGTCACTTTGCGCATCATCAAAAAGAGCCTTCACATCAACCTTTGTCGGTCTGATAAGCTGATCTCTCTCCTTTTGGTCTGCGTTAAGATATCCCGCTGCCTCCTGGAGGGAGCTTACGCCGATGACCTTTATACCCTCCACTACGGCCCCTTCCCTGGCATTGCCGGCGGGGAGTATTGCGGTTTTATATCCCATTTTCTTCGCCTTGGCAACGATGGGAAGGGCGCCCTTTATCTCCTTGACCTCTCCGTCAAGTCCAAGTTCTCCAAGGACTATGGTGTCTGCAAGGCTTTCCTCTTCTATCTCTCCCATGGCAGCCATGATGCCAACAGCCACCGGAAGGTCTACCACTACACCGGTCTTTCTTATATCAGCCGGCGATAGGTTTATGGTTATCTTTGAGGCGGGGATTTTTGTACCTGCGTTTCTGAGAGCCACTTTGACTCTGTCGCCTGCTTCTTTTACCTCGCCGCTCATAAATCCAACCATGTTAAAGCCGGGAAGCCCGTCAGCCACATCCACCTCTACCTGCATTAGGTAAGGCGAGATGCCGCCCACGGCTCCCGATGTAATTGAACTGAACATTTTTATTCCTTTCTTGATCTTTTAAACGGAATTTCTTTTGAAATAACCTGACGCGCCGGATTTGGCGCAAAGAAAAAACATAAAACAAAATCGACCTGCTAATTGTATAACAGGTCGATTCGAAAAGTCTTTAAGAATTTCTTAAGAATTCTTATGATTTTCTTAAGATTGAAATTGTCGTATCATCCATGAGTTTATCTTAACATCTTGTTCTGCATGGTATCGGGATCCTGCGCAAACTGAAGGGCGATTTCCCTGGATATCTTTCCTGATCTGTAGAGGTCAAGGATAGCGTCATCCATGGTGATCATGCCCTGCTTTCTGTAGGTCTGCATGTAGGTTATAAGCTGATGGGATTTACCCTCACGGATAAGGTTCCTTACGGCGCTGTTGACATGCAGAACTTCAAAGGCCGCAAATCTTGTGATGCCGTCGCCGCTGGGGATCAGCTGCTGACAGATAACGGCTTCCAGAACTCCCGCAAGCTGTATCCTGATCTGCTGCTGTTGGTGAGACGGGAATACATCAATAAGTCTGTCCACGGTATTGGAAGCTCCGATGGTGTGAACGGTGGAAAGTACCAGATGTCCTGTCTCTGCTGCCGTTATGGCTGTACTGATGGTCTCAAGGTCACGCATCTCACCCACAAGGATAACATCCGGATCCTCACGAAGAGCAGCCCTTAAGGCGCTGGCATAGCTGTTAGAGTCGGTACCGATCTCCCTCTGGTTTACAATGGATTGATGATGCTGATAGGTAAACTCAATGGGATCCTCCAGTGTAATTACATGGGCTTCCCTGCTGTTATTGATCTTATCGATGATGGAAGCAAGAGTAGTTGACTTACCGCTTCCTGTAGGTCCCGTTACCAGAACCAGTCCCCTCTTCTTCTGATACAGGTCTATAACAGTATCGGGAATACCAAGTGATTCCGCAGACGGGATTTCAGAGGCAACAACTCTGAATGCCATAGCAATGGAACCTCTTTGTTTAAAAAGATTAAGCCTGTAACGTCCTATTCCCCTGATGGAAAAAGACATATCGTACTGTCCGTTCTCTTCAAGCTTGGCTGCCTGCTTCTCATCCATTACTTCATTGGCAATCTCCAGAGTATCAGGAGGAAGCATCCTGTCATACCCCTCCATGACAACGAGCTTGCCGTTAAGCCTCATCTTAGGCGGAATACCTACGGTGATATGTACATCCGAGGCTCCTCTTTCTTTGGCTTCTTTCAAAATTTCTTCAATCCTTGACATGTTTTCCCCCTCATTTATCAGACGTAAACAGGCTCCTCCACTGTAATACCCAGAGCCTTCATCTTGGCTGTATCCATCACATAGCGGTTGTCCATGGTCTTCATGATATCCACGATCTCGATATCACCGTAAGCCCTCTTGTTGGACAGATCGATTATCGAATTATCCCTGAAGCTCAGAACCGTGGGCCTTAGGAAATCCTCATCGTTGGTCCTGATTACCAGGGCCTTCTCACCGGTACTCAGCTCAACGCTTATGCCCGGCGTCAGAATGTTCAATGAGTCGGTCAGCCCCTTTACCACCTTGGGATCAAATACATCCGGCCTGTGCATCATCTTTCTTATGACCACCACCTCAGAAGTTGGCGAATCGTCTACCCGGACTGAGGTCTCCTTGTCATATATACCGGCCACCACCAGTACTTTGGCCGCGGTCAGCATCTTGGCATTCTGGATCGGAGTATCACTCCAGTAATCAAGCAGGAGCTTCCTTGCCTGGTTACATGCCCTTTTTATATTGGGCTGAGATGAAAAGGCATCCTCTATAATTGGATAACCCGCCACCTCGTGACCGTCTATAATAGCTATCTCATCGGCACTGCAGCATTGTTTTGACTGCAGGTCCGGCGGAAGAGTCAGCTTACCGATATCGTGGATCACGGCAGCCATTACCGCTTCATTCTGTTCGGCAAGCGGAACATTCATCGTATGGGTTATGGCCGCAGATAAAATGGCCACGTTAAGACTGTGTTTATAGATATAGTCGTCTTCACTTCTAAGGGATTGCTGGAAAGTGATCTTCTTTCGAAGATTCCCGTAGTTCTTGATTATCTGCGCGCAGATAGCGGGGAATCTCTCCTGCTTGTGATTCTTGACTATCTTTTGAAGTTCCTCCATGATCTCATGGTACATAACCGTCTGGAATCTCTCGAATTCAAGATCATCTTCCGTCATGGGAGGTACGGGTTCCGCGGGCTCAAGGATAAACAGCCCGATAAGACCAAAGCTCTTGATATTCTCGATTGACTGCATGTCCTTGAGGACAGCGGCACGATCGTATAAGAGCACACCCTTCTTGCTGTATATGGGCTTGGCCAGTCGCATACCCGGTTTCAACTCATCACTTTTGATAAAAAGCATAGAAACCACTCCTATAGCAAATAATCCATATATATAAATTATGATGCTAAAGTGGTAAAAAATCAATCAAATTGCGATGAAGATTGTCACGTTAATTCGTCAAGAGTACTGCCGTAGGAAGCCAGGAACTCATTGACAAAGTCCAGAACCTCGGGAAGTTCCTGATACATGCTCCTGATGGCCTTGCCGGTGCTCTCTTTGGCTGTCCTGAACTCGCTGTTGCCGGCATTCATCTCGCCTATGCACTTGATGAGGGCAGAGAGCTTATCCGCAGCCTTCACAAGCTTTCTCATGTAGAGTTCGTCCTCATCCTGGCTTGCAGGCCTGAATATCTCCTCAAAGGAAGGCCTAAGGTCCTCGGGAAGCTTCTCCAAAAGCTTGTTGTCCGCAATGGCCTCCACCTCCTTGTAGGCATGCTTAAGCTCGGAATTGAAATACTTGACGGGAGTAGGCATATCTCCGGTGATGATCTCCGACGCATCGTGATAAAGGCCAATGAGCGCAGCCTTATTGGCATCAAGATTCCTTCCGTAGCGCACATTACCTATGGTGCAAAGAGCATGAGCTATCATAGCCACTTCCATGGAATGCTCGCACAGATTCTCGGCCCTTGTATTGCGCATCAGCGCCCATCTCTCTATATATTTCATCCTTGAGATAAGTGCAAAAAAGTTGTAATTCATAACCATCCTCCCAATATTCTTAATCCAGTAAAAAATCCGCCATTACAGTATTGCTTACATCAAGGCCCTTCTCGGTGAGCCTTAAATATTCACCGCCATCTTCGCCGCTATAGTCTGTCCACTCAAGAAGCTCAAGGTCTATGTACCTTTGGATAACATCCTTGTACACCTCTTCCATATCCCTTCCGAAGTTCCGGAAAAACAGCCTCTTACTGACTCCCTTTGTAAGTCTAAGGCCAAGGAACATGAATTCCTCCATCTGCGACTTAACGTCAAGCTCTTCAACATCCTGCCTTATATCC
Source organism: Butyrivibrio sp. FCS014 (assembly GCF_000526935.1). Taxonomy (GTDB): domain Bacteria; phylum Bacillota; class Clostridia; order Lachnospirales; family Lachnospiraceae; genus Butyrivibrio. Next base: position 585,923 of record NZ_JAHA01000019.1, read on the forward strand.
TTAAGGTCAAAAGAGCCATCACCTCCCGGTACTCCCCTGAAAAACTCCTCGTAAGCCTTAAGATCCCTTGTGTTGCTCCATCTTATATTGTCCACTAAAGATGCCGCTCCAAGGCCAAGTCCAAGATAGTCGCCCCGTCTCCAGTATACCTTGTTGTGGCGGCATTCATACCCCTGCCCGGAATAATTAGATATCTCATATCTGTGATATCCTGCCTCCTTAAGCATGCGCCCGGTCTCGTGATACATCCGCCTGTCCAGCTCCTCATCCGGGAGATCCAATTCCATGTCGTAGAAGGGGGTTCCCTCCTCAAGGATAAGACTGTAGGCGGAAACATGCTCCGGATGAAGCCCGATGACCCTTCCAACGGTATCAAGGTATGAATCAAGGCTCTGCCCGGGAAGTGCACTCATGATATCCACATTGATATTATTAAAGCCCACCTCTCTTGCCGATTCAAAAGTGTGATAAAACATGGCACTGTCGTGGGCTCTTCCCAAAGCCTTCAGCTCCTCATCATTAAGGGACTGGGCTCCGATACTGAGCCTGTTAAATCCGGCTCTTCTAAAGTCCGACAGCTTCTCCTTCATGGCTGATGCGGGGTTCACCTCTATACTGATCTCCGCATCAGCATCTACGTCAAAGTTATCACCTATAGTGTTCAATAAACGACACACATCCTTCGATTCGGGAAAAGAGGGTGTGCCTCCTCCAAAGAATATGGAGATAACCCTGTGGTCCTTAAGGGAGTCTGCCGATATCCGTATCTCTTTTGCCAGGGCTTCAAAATAGCGCTCCTGCACTGACTTATCCGCATAAAAAGAAAGGAAGTCGCAATATAAGCACTTCCTTACGCAGAACGGTATGTGGACATAAAGTGACAGCTCTTTTGCCATACTGCTCTCCACGGTCCTCAGTCGGTATTGTCAAGCTTGAGTACGCTAAGGAATGCAGACTGGGGAACCTCCACATTTCCGATCTGGCGCATTTTCTTTTTACCCTCTTTTTGCTTCTCAAGAAGTTTCTTCTTACGGGTGATATCACCGCCGTAGCACTTGGCAAGCACGTCCTTGCGGTACGCCTTAACGGTCTCTCTGGCGATGACCTTGCCGCCAACGGAAGCCTGGATGGGAATCTCAAAAAGGTGCCTTGGGATCTCTTCCTTGAGCTTCTCGCACATCTTGCGGCCGCGCTCGTAGGCTCCGTCCTTGTGAACGATAAAGGAAAGGGCATCCACTTCCTCTCTGTTAATGAGGATGTCCAGCTTGACAAGGTCTGATTTCTCGTAGCCCTTGAGTTCATAGTCAAAGGAAGCATAGCCCCTGGATCTGGACTTTAAGGCATCGAAGAAATCATAGATTATCTCATTTAAGGGCAGCTCATATTTGAGGATAGCCCTGGTCTGTTCAATGTAGTCGGTACTTAAATATTTGCCGCGTCTTTCCTGGCAAAGCTGCATAATGGCGCCAACATAGTCGGTGGTCACCATGATTTCGCCGTTTACTATGGGTTCCTCCATGTAATCGATCTCGGAAGGATCCGGAAGATTGGTGGGGTTGGTGAGATCAAACACCTCTCCGTCGGTCTTGTGAACCTTGTAGACAACAGAAGGAGCTGTGGTGACAAGGTTTAGATCATACTCTCTCTCAAGTCTCTCCTGAACAACCTCCAGGTGAAGGAGTCCAAGGAAGCCTGCTCTGAATCCAAAGCCCAGAGCTTGAGAAGTCTCCGGCTCATAGAATAAAGATGCATCATTGAGCTGCAATTTCTCCAAAGCATCGCGAAGATCTGAATAATGGGCGGAATCTGCGGGATACAGTCCGCAGTAAACCATGGGCATTACCTTCTTGTAGCCCGGAAGCGCCTCAGCGCAGGGCCTTGCGGAATCCGTAACGGTATCACCCACTCTTGTATCCTGAATATTCTTGATGGATGCGGTGAAGTATCCCACATCACCGGCAGTAAGCTCATCACTGGGAATGAAGCTTCCGGGGGCAAAGTAGCCGACTTCCACAACTTCAGCCTCGGCTCCCGTTGCCATGAATTTAACCTTCATGCCTTTTTTGACAGCACCGTCCCTTATCCTTACAAATACGATAACGCCTCTGTAGGAGTCGTAGATACTGTCGAAAATAAGTGCCTTAAGAGGTGCGGACGCATCTCCTGTGGGAGCAGGGATTTTGTGCACCACTGCCTCCAGCACATCCTCAATTCCTATGCCGTTCTTGGCGGAGATAAGAGGAGCATCCTGTGCTTCAAGCCCTATTACATCCTCGATCTCATCCTTGGCTTCCTGGGGCATTGCGCTGGGAAGGTCAATCTTGTTGATGACAGGGAAAACATCGAGGTCATGATCCAGGGCCATATATACGTTGGCCAGTGTCTGTGCCTCTACGCCCTGAGTTGCATCGACAACAAGAATTGCTCCGTCACAGGCAGCAAGGCTCCTTGATACCTCGTATCCAAAGTCTACGTGACCTGGAGTGTCTATCATGTTGAAGGTATACTCCTGTCCGTCCTTGGCCTTATATATCATCCTTACAGCCTGGGATTTAATGGTGATACCTCTCTCCCTCTCTATATCCATATTGTCCAGAACCTGATTCTGCATCTCTCTTAAGGTGAGAACACCGGTCTTCTCGATCATACGGTCGGCAAGTGTTGATTTGCCGTGATCGATATGGGCAACTATACAAAAATTTCTAATCTTACTCTGATCCACTTATATATCCTCTTGCGTTTATTTTTATGTCCGCAGGTCTACCACGTACGCAAAATTATATCATACTTTGCCTGTCGCTGGCACAAAAATATGTTGACAGTTTATTGAATTTACTCTAATATATTTAACGTATGTGGTATTAACTGTCCGTGTCCGGCTAAATACCACTGATAACAACGTATAGTAAGTTTTTTCGGAGGTAATTATGGCAAATATCAAATCCGCCAAGAAGAGAGTATTAGTTAATAAGAAGAAGGCTGACCAGAACCAGATGATCAAGTCTGCTGTTAAGACAGAGATCAAGAAGGTTAGAGCTGCTATCGAGGCTGGCAACAAGGAAGAGGCTGCTAAGGCACTTCTTGCTGCAACATCTGCTATCGACAAGGCTGAGTCAAAGGGCGTATTCAAGAAGAACACTGCTTCTAGAAAAGTTTCACGTCTTGCACTTGCTGTAAACAAGCTTTCTTAATCATTTTTTATGAATATGAAAAGACCGGCATCTCTCACGTGCCGGTCTTTTTTATTTGCTTTTTTATGGATCATAACGTTGTTTCGTGATGCTCTTTTCTTCTGCTCTGATCCTTCACTTCTTCCATGCTGCTCTCGTACTCTGAAGAATACATGGTAGGGTTGCCTGCAATGGTCCTGTCTCTGTACCACTCAAGGAAGCTCTTGACGGGCCCAGGGGTAAATCTTGACATGACAACCTTGTATCTGGCATAGAGCTCCACTACTTCTTCCCTGGCATTTCCCACAAAAGCGCCGGGATCAAGATTCATCTTTTCCCTGATAATACTAAAGGACTTATCAAGAGAATTGCTGATGGATTCCACACGGTTTCCAAAGCCCTCGCTTATGGCACCCACGCGGTTTCCGATGCCCTCACTTATGGCACCGACACGGTTTCCGATGCCCTCACTTATGGCATCAACACGGTTTTCGATGCCCTCGCGAACATCCTCTCCCCTGAAGGCAATGATAACATCCAGTCTCTTTTGCATCCTGCGCATCTCAACCTTGGCCTTCTCCATGTAATCAAGAACGTCCTTAAGATCCATGGCCGTTTTGAAGGCCAGTGCAAAATCGATGCTGACCAAAACCGTAAGCGCCACAGTGGCCACGGTCACGATGTTGTATGGAATTGAAACAATGATGCTCTCGATGGGAATCTGAAGGTAATGGGTAAAGATAACGGTGCATGCGCCCCACACAATGGTGGATTCCAGGCAGATGTAGCCGTGGAAGTTAAACTTCTTGTGGGAATAGTCCCAGTATCTCACCTTAAAAAGAGACTCCATCACTATACCCGTGATAAGCTCCAGCATCGTAGCTCCCATGCATCCTGCGATGAATACGAGAAATACATTGTCGTAATAGGGCTTTGACACCACCAGCATCATAATTCCGCCGGTTCCGTATAACGGCAAAAAGGGTCCACGCATGAACCCTCTGTTTACCGGATGTTTTTCCATTATAGTTACATAGGTGGATTCGAAACACCACCCGAAAAAGCTGTAGAAATAAAACAGAAACAGCCATTGAAGCGGCAGGTAATTAAACATACAAATCTCCTGATTACTGCTGTGGATTGGAGAAATCGATAACCTGATTCTCCGGAGCAGTAGTCTTCTCCACCGAAATAGCCACAAGCACAGGGCCTTCACCCTTGTATTCCGGCACGAACTGCTTAACAACCTTAGCTGTTACAAGAACCCAGTCCTTCTCCTTAAGTTCCTGCGCCTTGTCATATTCGCAGGCAAATCCCAGGAACTGCATATCCTGGGCGCAGCAGGTCATAGCCATACGTCCGGGAACAAATCTGTCCTTCGGGAACTCCTCGGGCTTAAGAACCATGCCCTTGAAACGCACATTCTTGCCCTCATATCTCTCAACATGATCAAGGGCATCCAGATAAAACATTCCGTAGCCGTAGTTGTTAAGATCTATGGGATCCTGAGTAAGGTCAAAGGGCAGATCCTCATCAAGAGTCACATCCACCTCTCCGTCCTTGTCCTCAAAGATAATATCAGCCTTCTGGTTAATGGCCTTTACATTCCTCTTGTAGGAAGCAAGGTCCTCGATTCCGTCACAGCGGTTGAACAGTATCATATCGGAATTTCTGATCTGCTCAGCCAAAAGAGACTTCATGTTGCTGAAATACAGCTCGAAACTGGAAGCATCGATCACAGTTATCTGCTGCTCTAAGTTCCACATAATGGGAAGCTTCATATTCTTGAAATTCCACATGCCGTTGTACTCAATAAGAATACGCTCGGGGCCATGCTTGGCATCAAGAGCAATGAGGGCTTCGGGGGTAAAATCCTCCTCATCCTCTATGCGCTCAACCACCGTATTGGTGCTCTTTAAAAGCTTTTCTTCATAATCATTCTCGCCCTCTTCGCATACTATAAGAAGAGTCTTGCCCTTTGTTCTGAAATAGGGCTGAGCAATGGTGTATCTGAAGAAGTCTGTCTTACCGGCATCAAGAAATCCGTTGATAATATAAACAGGTTTCATCACTTCTTTACCTCTCTAATCAGAGTCTTCTGAACAGTTTCTGAAGGTTGTCCTCGTTGAGCTCGGAACCGATAACGCAGAACTTACCTGTAACATCTGCTGCTCCGTCCCTGACCTCAGCCTCTCCGGGAACATAATCAAACTCTATCCAATTACCGTCAACCGAAGGAACAACACCCTTGGTACGAAGAACGATTCCGTAAGTCTCCTCATCCTCCAGCTTGCCAAGCATTCCTTCGATTTCTTCCTTAGTGTACTTAAGGGGTGTCTCCATACCCCAGCTCATGAAGATATCATCAGCGTCATGGTGATGATGTTCATGGTCATGGTCATCATGATCGTGATCGTGGTCATCATGGTCATGATGATGCTCATGCTCGTGATCATGCTCGTCGTGGTCATCATGGTCGTGGTGATGGTGCTCATGCTCGTGATCGTGCTCGTCGTGGTCATCATGGTCGTGATGATGGTGCTCATGCTCGTGATCGTGCTCGTCATGCTCATCGTGGTCATGATGATGGTGGTGGCACTCGCACTCCTCGTCATCGCACTCTCCCTCGGGATGTGCACTGTAGATTACGGAGCCATCCTCAGCAACGGTCTTGTGGCTTCCGTGATCATGATGGTGATGATGATGGTGATGCTCCTGCTCCATTACAAGCTTAAGAAGCTCAGCCTCAAGGTCATTGTTACCCTCGAAGGTATCCAGTATCTCTTTTCCGGTGATCTGATCAAGAGGTGTTGTGATAATTGTAGCCTTGCTGTTGTGCTCACGAATAAGCTCAACAGCTGTCTCGATCTTGCTCTGATCAGCCTTGTCTGTTCTTGTAAGAATGATTGTTCCTGCATTCTCGATCTGGTTGATAAAGAACTCACCGAAGTTCTTGATATAAACCTTGGCCTTGGAAACATCAACAACGGTAACTGCACTGTTGAGCTCCATGTTATCATCTGTATCTGCAATGTTCTGGATAGCTCTCATTACATCTGAAAGCTTGCCTACGCCTGAGGGTTCAATGAGGATTCTCTCAGGTGAGTACTGATCCATTACCTGCTTGAGGGATGTCTCGAAATCTCCAACCAGTGAACAGCAGATGCATCCTGAATTCATCTCGGTGATCTCGATTCCGGACTCCTTAAGGAAGCCTCCGTCAATACCGATCTCTCCAAACTCGTTTTCAATAAGAACAACTCTTGTTCCTGCCAAAGCCTCCTTTAAAAGCTTCTTTATCAATGTGGTCTTGCCGGCTCCGAGGAAACCGGAAATTATATCTATTTTTGTCATATACACTCCAATCTGCACTGTGATTCTGTGCTATATCCGCTACAACACATCTATTCTATGCAGACTGCCCCATAATGTCAAGAAATCTGTTAGCAATAGCTTCCAAGGGGTGTTTGAGGCCGTTTATCCCTGCCCTTCGGTGGTTTCTTCAGGAGCATCCTCCGAAGTCGCCTCCTGGGATGTTCCTTGCTGCGCTGCATCCGGCGCGCCGTCACCTTCCGTATTCCCGGAATCAGAATCTGCCGAGCCGTCTTTGTTTTCAGCGTCAATGTCTTTGCCGTCATTGCCGCCCTTTTCGTCCTTGGCCCCGTTATCTAAATCACCGGGAAAAGAAGCATCTGCCCCCGCGGACGAACTTTCGGTTACAGCAGCATTTCCTAAAGGCGCTGTATCTTTTTCCGGTCCCTCTGTAAAGTCAAATAAGTCACTGTCTGCATTAAAATTCCGGAAACCTGTGGTTCTCATAAGACTTGTCTCAATGGGAGCAGAGCTTCCTGAGTTTCCGTTTCCGGTAACTGTCTCATAGTCTACTCCGTTTCCGGAAAATCTGATTTTGGCTCCCACTACCTGGCCGTGAACATAGCCGCAGGAAGTGGCATATCCCTCAAGTTCACCATCTGCGTACTTGCAGATCTTTGTCTTTCTTTCCTCAGAACCGGTCAACGTACCATGTCTGGCTGCTACCTCAGCCAGAGATGTGGATGTTTCTCCGTGGCTTCTTCCGGTAGTTACATAGACAGCGCCGCAGTAATTGCAGCGGTACTTATAGAATGCTTTTCCGTTGTAGTAATCACCCTCATAGCTTAACCACGTTATGCTATCCTCGGTTTCATAATGATAGACTATCTGGGTCTTATAGCAGCTGTCGGTATGAACATGATGGATGTCCTTGGTGTAGCATCCGCCCTTCCTGTCTTCTCCCACAAGATTTTCATTGCATTCGCCTCCCGTAGCATCTGTGTGATAATGGTAGGTGTATTCCACCTCCCCGGGAATCTCATTTTCAGGGAGAACATACTCGGTCTCGATATTCATAACAGCTGCAGCGATTTCATCAAATGTGGCATCTTCTCTGACTTTTATGCCTTTAGTGAGTAACGCCGATGCCACCTTCTTTTTTCCGTCACTCACAAATGTAAAAACCGTTTCAAGATTTTTGTTGACGTCGCTCATCTGAAGCCCAATGTAGCTCTTAAGTTCCGAAAGATCACCTTTAACGCCGATGATCTCGTTATTTACATTGCCCATTCCGCTGTTGATCGTAGAATCAATCTTGGCAAAATTATTATTGATGGTATTTGAAATTGCACCGATCTCAGTCTTAAAATCCGCCATGGATGTGGTATTCTGCTCTGTCAGTCTTGCATCGGTCTCTTCAAGCCTTGCAAGAAGATCTTTGTACTGATCCTGCATCTTGTCTGTGAGATCCTTATTGCCGCTCTGGACAGCGGTCCTGATCTCTCCCATAAGATTCCTGGTATTCTCTTTTGTTTCATTGTACTTGTTCTCGATCTTTTCAAGTTCAACATAGAGATTACCTATCTCTTTATCTACCTGGGCTTTATTGTCGGAACTGCCTTTCTCCATGGAGTTTTTGAGGGTATCGATGGCTGACTCCGTATTGCTGATAAGCTGGCGAAGGTCCTTCATGTCTTTATCAAGACCAACTACTTTCTCTGTGACACTGCTGGTCATTCTCTCGGTGAGCTCGCCCGCTTCCTTATGGTTTTCACTGCTCTTTTCACTGTATACGCTAAGGCTCTTCTGGTTTTCGGCAACGGTCTTGTCGATGCCGTCAAGGTACTCCTTAAGCTCATCAAGCTTCTCTACTGTCTTCTCATTGCTCGCGATCTCATCCTGTCTAAGCTCTTCCTTGGCAGTTGCGGTGACTACCGGAGTACTAAGATATATCAGCCCTCCGCAGATGGCAGTTGCGATAACAACCGCAATACCTACCACCAATGTGTCATGCCTCTTAAGCTTTTTGAGCAGAAGCTTAATTGAGTTGTTCTGTTTCGACCACTTTTCTTTCAAATTCATGTTTCTTTTCCCTTTCCTTACTACCTTTGTCTGTTGTCTTTTGTTTTGTCGTTTTGTTTTGTCTTTTTTGTTTTATGTCTTTGATGGTCTGCAGCAAAGGACGTCAAAAAGAGACATGGCTTCCCCGCCACAAACGTAAATAAAAAAATAAAGTGGAATATCTCCGGATGAACATCCGGGATTATCGCCGGCAGAATACCGACAGAAAGTTATTATACATATCCGCGATAAAAAAGCAAGGGGAAATTTGAAAAACAGTATCGTAAAAAAATCCCCATACATCCATGAGGCCTTAACAGCCAATGATGTATGGGGATGAAATCCTATTTTGTTTATGCGGTGATTATACATGCCGCCTTACCGGTTTTTGCCTCCGGTTTTTGCCTCCGGTTTTGTCGCCGGGAGCGCACACCCGGGTCACACAGCCTTGATAGCCTTCTTCGGGCACTTGGTTACGCAGGTACCGCAGTGTGTGCACTTCTCCTGATCAATGACAGCCACGTTGTTCTCAACGGTGATGGCACCTGCAGGACAGTTCTTTTCACAGATGTGGCAGGCTATGCAGCCAACTGTGCAGTAGCCGTTAACGGCTTTGCCCATATCCTGTGATTTGCAGGATACAACCTGTGTTGCGGTATAGGGAATAAGGTCGATAAGGTGCTTCGGGCAGATGTCGATACATTTACCGCAGGCCTTACACTCTTCCTTGTCCACCACTGCCACGCCGTTAACCACATGAATGGCATCAAACTGACAAACGGATACGCAGGTTCCGCCTCCGAGACATCCGAAGCCGCAGGTCTTTGAACCGCCGCCGGGAGCCTGAGTCTGAAGTCTGCAATCTGAAACTCCGTTGTATTCGTATTTGGTCTTTGCTTTTTCGCAGTCGCCCTGGCAATGTACATATGCCACCATCCTGGTGGAATCGCCGGCCTCTACTCCCATGATACCTGAGATTATTTCAGCCACAGGAGCTCCGCCAACAGGGCACTGGTTTACGGCAGCCTCACCCTTGGCGATGGCAGCCGCACATCCCGAACAGCCGGGGAAGCCGCATCCACCGCAGTTGTTGCCGGGGAGAGCTTCTAAAATAGCCTGTTCTTTTTCATCCACATCAACATGCAGTTTCATGTCTGCCACACCCAGGATTATTCCGATAACGATACCTGCGCCGGCCACCACTGCAGTTGCAATGAGTATTCCAGTGATCATAATTTATTCTCTCCTAAATATATTATACGTGATATACGGATTGCTCCGCTTCGCTCTCGCAATCCTACATACATTCGGAATCCGCACTGTCGTGCTACTTCCTCATGTATGTTCGGTCCTCAAGGTTGCAAGGTGCTTTGTGCAAGCACAGAACCTTGCAACTTTGAGTCCCTATATCACTCATTTCAGTGCACTAAATCCTGTAAATGCAATGGCCATAAGTCCTGAGGTGAGGAGAACCAGGGGCATTCCCTTGAAAGGAGCGGGGATGTCGTTGTACTCCATCTTCTCACGAAGACCTGCAAGGATAACAATGGCAATGGTGAAACCTACAGCTGTGGCAAATCCGCAAACAGTACTCTGAAGGATTGTGTAGCCGTCGGTAACGTTGTTGAGGGCAACACCCAGAACAGCGCAGTTGGTTGTGATCAGGGGAAGGTATACACCAAGGGCCTGATACAGTGAAACCACATATTTCTTGAGGATCATCTCAACGAACTGGACCAGCATCGCAATTACAAGAATGAATACGATGGTCTTAAGGTAAGAAAGATCCAAAGGTGAAAGAATAAACTTGTAAATAATACTGCAGACCAGGGAAGCCATGGTGATTACGAAGATACATGCGGCTCCCATTCCAAGAGCGGTATCTGTCTTCTTGGAAACTCCAAGGAAAGGACAAAGGCCCAGGAACTGGCTAAGTACTACGTTATTTATCAGGGAAGCTGAGATCATCAGTCCCACAAGACTTACTATTGTAGACATTATTCAGCCTCCTTTCCGGCATCCTTGTCAGCCATGATCTTGTCGGCTGCTGCTTCTTCAGCTGAGGAACAGCATCCCTCTCCGAACTTCGATGTATCTTTTCCCTTCCTGGCCATGTTCATCTTAACTTTGTTCATGATGGCAATAAGGAATGCCAGAACAAAGAAGGCGCCGGCCTGCTGGATAAAGATACTGATGGGCTGATAACCTGAAAGGAAAGCCCCAACAGCTCCGGGAACCACTGTTCCCTCGCCGAGGATCTGTACATCAAAGGCTGTACCTGCTCCCACAAACTCTCTCACAAGACCGATGCAGGTGATGGCACAGGTAAATCCGATTCCCATTCCGATTCCGTCAAAGAATGCAGGAATGATACCGTTCTTGCTGGCATAAGCTTCCGCTCTTCCGAAGATGATACAGTTAACAACGATAAGGGGAATGTATACGCCCAATGCCTTGTTAAGTGTAGGTACATAAGCTTTCATAAGAAGCTCTACCAGTGTAACGAATGATGCGATAACAACGATGAAGGACGGGATCCTGACCGTTGAAGGAATTGTCTTTCTGAGCGCTGAGATAACCGCGTTACTGAGCGCAAGAACGAATGTTGTTGCAAGTCCCATACCAAGGCCGTTGATAGCTGATGAAGTAACGGCAAGGGTAGGACACATTCCGATCATGAGAACCAGTGTGGGGTTCTCAACAATGAGGCCGTTAAAGAATCTCTCTGCAGGAGTATTCTGTTTAAAGCCTAAAGCACCTTTTTTTGCTTCCATGCTGATCACTGACCTCCTTTCAGAACATTTTCAAAATAGGCAACCGCCGCATTTACACCGTTTGTAACGGCTCTTGATGTAATGGTGGCACCTGAAATAGCCTCGATCTGAGTATTTGCATCAGACAGCTGTCCGCTTTTTACTACCCCGAATTCTGTGGCAGCCTTGTCGGCAAACTGTGGAGCAACCACCTTCTCGGCATTCATTCCCAGACCGGGAGTCTCGGCGATGTTGATGATGGAAATTCCGTTGATGCTGCTGTCGTTGGTAATACCAACCGTGTAGGTAATAAAGTCGCCGTAACCCTTGGACTTAACCTGGATAACATATCCAAGACCGTTTCCTGAGGCATCCTTGGCTTCCTTGACACTCTCGATGGTCACTCCGCTGTAATCCGCAAGAGCCGTTGTCTCTTTTACCTCTACCTCATCAAAGGTTGAAGCCTGCGCAAAAACCGACTGATTGGCTCTGTCCTGGGCCAGCTTGTCCTGATAGGCAATGGGGTCCTTGGTAACCTGGTAAACGATTCCCAGAAGAACTCCGGCCACCAGAGTGATTGCAAAGAGGATAAGTGCATTTTTGATCATTGACTTTGTATCATTCATGCTTTTTTCGCCTCCTTCTTTGCAGTTTTCTTAATACCGAAGGCTCTCGGGATCGTGAACTTCTCAATAAGAGGAACCAGAAGGTTTCCGATCACGATTGCAAAGGAAACGCCCTCAGCATTGGCTCCGAAGATTCGGAATATTCCGGTCAAAAGACCTAAGATGACGCCGTAGATAACTCTTCCCTTGGGAGTTATGGGGCAGGTCACATAGTCGGTAGCCATAAAGAATGCACCAAGCATCAGTCCGCCGCCTGCAAGGTGTGCGGAGATGTAGGACCAGTTAAAGCCGTAGCCGCCGAAAATTCCCACAAACAATGCAAAAGTTATGATATAGGAAAATGGTATTACGTAGTCAATCACGCCAACAGCAAACAGGATCATGGCACCGATGGCAATGGCGATCATTGAAGTCTCACCGATTGTTCCGCCGGTTCTTCCGATAAGCATGTCCATGATGTTAACGCTGACACCGTTCTTTAAGTTTGCAAGAGGTGTAGCTCCTGTGTATGCATCGGTAATGAAATTTGTCATAAGCGCGGGAAAAGAGATAACGAGGAAGCATCTTCCTCCAAGGGCCGGGTTCATGAAGTTCTGCCCCAGTCCGCCGAATATCTGCTTAACCATGATTATGGCAAAGATTCCTCCCAGCACCGGTATCCACCACGGCACTGTGGAAGGAAGGTTCATTCCCAGAAGAAGTCCTGTGACTACAGCCGAGAAATCACCAACAGTTACAGGTTTGTGCATTGCCTTCTCGTAGATGAACTCTGTGAGAACGCAGGTTGCAACAGAAATAAGCAGTATTATAAGTGCATCTAATCCAAAGTTATAAACGCCGAATCCCGCAGCGGGAAGAAGCGCTATAACTACCCACATCATAATGTTTGAAGTTGTTGTCCTGGACCTGACATGAGGATTGGATGACACTCTTCTTAAATCACTCATTCAAATGTCCCCCTTACTTTTTTCTATTGGCGAGCTGTATCTTTCTCATGCCCTTGATCAGCTGAGTGAGCTGACGTCTGGCAGGGCAGATAAAGCTGCAGCATCCGCACTCGCAGCATTCCATTCCGTACATTGAAAGGAATGACTTCTCATCATTGTGTTCAACGGCATCTGCCAGGTTCTTGGGTATGAGCCTCTCGGGACATACCTCAACGCAGCGCGCGCAGTTGATGCAGGCACTGGGCTCAAGAGCAGCGACCTCATCCTTTGTAAGGCAGGTCAGCGCAGATGCAGTCTTGGTAGTGGGAACATCAAGATCAAAGATGGCAAAGCCCATCATGGGACCGCCTGAGATGATCTTGGCGGGCTCTTTCACAAAACCGCCGGCATCCTCAAGAAGCTCCCTGTAATTGGTGCCGATCCTGACTTTATAGTTACGGGGATCAGCCACAGCATCGCCGGTAATGGTAACGATCCTCTCCATAAGGGGACGACCTTCCTTAACGGCGCGGCTTACAGCGCACAGGGTATCAACGTTGTCAACGATGCATCCTGCGTCTGCGGGAAGCATTGAAGAATTGATCTCCCTGCCCGTAACGGCATAAATAAGCATTCTCTCAGCACCCTCGGGGTACTTGGTCTTAACGACCTTAACGCTTATCTTCTCTTCGTCTTTAGTTAATTCTCTGAGTTTGGCGATCGCATCGGGCTTGTTGTCCTCAACCGCAAGAATACCTCTTGCATTGGGGAAAATGCTCACCGCGATCTTAAGACCATCGATAAGAAGCTGGGGCTCCTCAATCATCCTTCTGTAGTCAGATGTGAGATAAGGCTCACATTCCGAACAGTTGGCGATAACATAATCGATCTTGTCCGGCTCCTTCGGTGCAAATTTGACAGCTGTGGGGAAGCCTGCACCGCCCATTCCAACTACGCCTGCAAGACGAACTGCGTCAATCTTGTCCTGGGGAGTCATCTCCTCATAAGGCTTAGCAGGTTTGAACTCAACCTCCTCATATTTCTCATCGTTCTCCACGATGATGCTCTGGCACATAGCTCCTGTAGCCAGGCGTCTTGGTTCTATAGACTTAACTGTTCCGGAGACAGTTGAATAAACAGGAGCCGAAACGAAACCGCCGGCTTCTGCGATCATCTGTCCTGTCAGAACATGGTCCCCAACCGCAACAATTGGCTTGGCAGGTGCTCCGATGTGCTGGGATAAGGGATAAACCAGATCCCCTTTTGGTAGCACTGCTTTGATGGGTTTGTCCTTGGAAAGCTCTTTGCCTTCGTATGGATGGATTCCACCCGAAAAAGTACCTCTTGCCATTTTCCTACCCTTCCTCCGATTTAGAAATTCTTATCTCAGAAGACTTCCGAGATGAAAAAACCTACCCCTTATTATACTCTCAATATCGTAAATATGGTAGAATGTAAAACGTACGAAATACTCAGAAAGTGAGAAAATAATGAACAAAATCCACCAGACTTTATCACAGAGTATCCCCGTTCCGGAATATCTTACAGAGGCAGCGGAGTGCGATCTTGGGGATGTTCTTTTTTTTGATATAGAAACAACGGGACTGTCCCCCAAAAACTCAGACATCTACCTCATAGGTGCAGCATACTTTAAAGAGGGCCTTTGGCACATCTGCCAGTTCTTTGCCGAAAACACCTGCGAGCAGGAGGATGTATTAAAGGCTTTCTCGGCTCTTTTGGCCGATTACAAAGCCCTTGTTTCCTTTAACGGAGACCGGTTCGATATCCCGTTCCTAAAAAGCAAATACAATGCCTTCGGCCTTCCGGACCCCTTTGGGCAAAAGAGATCCATCGACCTTTATAAGTTCGTCCATGCCTATAAGATTCCCCTGGGTCTTCCGGACTGCAAGCAGAAAACCGTGGAACTTCTTCTTGGAATAAACAGGGAGGACAAATACAGCGGCGGAGAGCTTATCAAGGTCTACAAGGATTTTCTCGTAAATAAGGATGAGGACTTCAAGGAGCTTTTGCTTCTCCACAACAGCGACGATGTAAAGGGAATGCTCTCCCTTCTTCCAATCCTGAATTTCGGCAGCTTTTTTGCCTCCTTCGGAAACATGCCAAAGGTCTCCGTCAGAACGGATGAGGATATTGAGGAAAAAGACTTAGGGCTCCCCGTAAGGGCCGTGAAGGTAAGTGCCAACTACTACAACTCCCTAGACGGTTCCTCCAAGCAGGAAGTCATAATGAAGCTTGCCTTAAACACCGAGCTTCCCGCTCCCCTTTCCGCCAACAAGCTGGGCTGCTTTTTCAAGGCGGAGAAAAATGAGGCAGTGCTCAGAGTCCCGCTCTTTGAAGAGGAGCTAAAGTACTTCTACTCCAACTACAAGGACTATTACTACCTTCCCCAGGAAGACATGGCTATTCATAAGAGTCTTGGAGAATTTGTTGATAAGGATTTCAGACAGAAGGCCAAAGCCGAGAACTGCTACACCAAGAAGAGCGGCCAGTACCTCATTGAATGGGACCTGGTCTTCACTCCTTTTTTCAAAAGAGATTACAAGGACAAGAACTTCTTCTTTGAGCTTAACGATACCATGAAAAAAAGCAGGCTCGCCATGAGCCTGTACGCATCCCACGTTATAGCCAACGTGCTGGATATTTAAAATGTTAACGGTAAGTCGGAGAACATTCCCTGCGACGCACCTTTTGACAAATAATAAAAAGGGCGCTTTTCGCCGGCTTGCTGCTTCGCAGTAAACCGGAGTTAAACGCCCTTTTCTCATCTCCTCAAGACTTATGCCTGGGGTTTTTCGTAGTAGAAGGAATTCTTTCTTACAAAGCCGATATCCTTGTAGTTGATGATCTGCTCCGTACTTCCGATAAAGAGAATTCCGCCGGGAGCCAGGGTATTGTAGTACTTTCTGAAAATATCGTCCTTGGCTTCCTCAGTGAAGTAAATAAGCACGTTTCGGCATACGATCAGGTGATAGTCCTTCGGATAGGGATCACGAAGAAGGTCTGCCTGCTTGAAGGTAACCCTTGATGTGATCTCGCTGTTAACCTTCATCTTGCCGTCGGGAGTCTCAGTGAAGAATTTCTTTTTGAACTCCTCGGGAACATTTGCAACTTCCTTCTTGTCATAGATAGCTGCCTTAGCCTTTGCCAGAACCACTGCATCAAGGTCTGTAGCAAGAACGCTGATCTGATTAAGAGGGATGTGCTTTGAAAGCATCATAACAATCGTATAGGGCTCATCGCCTGTCGAGCAGGCTGCGCTCCATATCTTAAGGTTCTTTCCGAACTTGCTCATAAGCTCGGGAACCATATCCTTGTCCATAAGCTCCCACTGCTCTTTGTTTCTGAAGAACTCAGATACATTGATGGTGAGATAAGTAACAAAGGAATCCAGGGCCTCTCTGTCCTTCTTGATAAGCTCAAGGAATCCGTCATATCCCTTAACATCGTACTTGCCGATAAGGGTATCGATCCTTCTTTTCATCTGCTTTTCCTTGTAAGCATTAAGATCGATCTTGGTCAGATCATAGACACCCTTTTTAAACCACTCATAATCAAATGCCATAGTTTCCTGTTCCTCCTGAGGTACTATTAATTAACGACATGTCGATAACTTAATTTTATATTAGGAGGAATTGTATGTAAAATTAAATAAGTATAAAAAAGTTTTCTGTAAGTTTACATCTTATTAAATAACTATGGTCTGATCTTCATTGTCTGTAAGATCTGCAAATGTCTTTTGCCCATTGGCAGTAATGCTGTACTCTCCCTTGAAGCCCTGCACCCTGATACGGCCCTCGGAATCTGTCTTGACCGTGATGTCCGTGTGCCACTCCTTCTTTATAAGGTCTCTGAGCATCAGGTAGGAAGGTTTTAATGAATTGTCTTTTCTCACAAAGCCGCTTGGAGCGTTGAGCCATGCGCCGTCCCTGAAGTCCCAGGTGGTGATCGCTTCAACCAGAGGATGGGAAAAGAGTGTTCTGTACATCTCCTCGATTTCTTTTGCCTGACGTTCTTCTCCTTCGGGAGTGCTGGGCCACTCGTCCACCTGCCAGTCGTTGAGGTCCACGATATGAGCCGGCATGATATCTCCGGAGATAAGCGTGTTCTCGGTAAAATGTATGGGAAGGCCAAAGAAGGAAAATCTCTCAAGAACCTCCTCAAGCTTTTCTTTGCCCCAGTATCCCTGGTGCTGGTGGGACTGGATACCGATGGCGCTTATGGGAACACCGGCGTTAAGACAGCCGTCTATCAGAATCTCGTAGTTAATGGATGTGTTGAAGTCATTGAGAAGAAGCGTAGCTTCAGGGTTGCACTCATGGGCTTTTTCAAACACCTCTTTTATAAGGGCAACTCTTCCTTTCTCCTTGCAGATCCTGGTGATGGCATTGTCATACTTATCGAATATGGGCATGATCACAACTTCATTTATGACATCCCACATGTCGATGACGCCCTTAAAGCCTGTCACCTCACGGTCTATTCTCTCAAGCTGCTTTTTAAGTATGGTCCCGTTGTCATATTTCATAAGCCAGTCCGCACAGACAGTGTGCCAGCAAAGAGGATGCCCCTTGATGGTCACGTTCTTCTCCTTGAGGAACCCAGCGGTCTTCATGAGGACGTCAGTCTGAGGCTCCCCCTCCTTGGGTTCAAAGTTTCCCCAGTAAAAGGGCAGGGTTCCGAAATTGAATACATCCAGCCATTTGTCCGTAAGGTCTTTGTATTCCTCTTCCCCCTTCATCACATAGGGGATAAAATCAAAGGCTCCGCAGCCAAATAAGAAGCTGTGGTTTGTCTGCACCAGGCGAATCTCCTGATCTGCAACGGGATTACCGGCCTTGTCCTTAAGTCTGATATTCTTGTTAAACTGTCTGTGGGAAATATCCATACTGTTTTCCTTTTCCTATGATGCTTTTTGTTTTAAAAAAAAGAACTCCGGCAGCATTCTGCCGAAGTTCTCATAAGTTCTGAAATATTTAATAATTATGCATTCTCGTCTTCTGCTGCCTGCTCTGCAATAACCTTGTCGATATCAACGGATACTACATCGCCCTCTTCCTCAGCAGCTGCAGGCTCCTCTTCCTTCTCGGGAGCGAACATAGCCTTGATTGAAAGACTGATCTTCTTGTCATCCTCGTTAAAATCAACGATCTTAGCTTCTACTTCCTGGCCAACCTTAAGAACGTCAGCGGGCTTCTCGATGTGCTCCTTGGCAATCTGAGAAACATGGAGAAGTGCATCGATACCGGGCTCAAGCTCTACAAATGCACCGAAGTCTGTCATTCTGGCAACCTTACCTTTAACAATGTTGCCTACAGCGTACTTGGATGTTGCATCCTTCCAAGGGTTCTCGTCGTCGAACTTTCTTGAAAGAGCGATCTTGCTGCCGTCGATGGACTTAACAAGAACCTTAACGGTATCACCGATCTTGAATACCTTCTTAGGGCTCTCAACACGTCCCCAGCTCATCTCTGAGATATGAAGAAGTCCGTCTGCTCCGCCAAGATCGATGAAAGCACCGAAATCTGTAACGTTCTTAACTACACCTTCTACAACATCTCCTGCCTGGATTGTATCGAAGAGCTTCTTGGCTGCCTCTGCCTTCTCAGCAGTTACAAGCATTCTTCTGTTTCCGATATATCTTCTTCTCTTAGGATTGTACTCTGTTACTACGAACTGGATCTCCTGATCCTGATACTTGGTAAGATCCTTCTCATATCCGTCTGATACAAGACTTGCGGGGATGAAGATTCTTACTTCATCAACGATAACTGTAAGTCCGCCTTCAAGCACCTGAACAACCTTGGCTGTAAGAACCTCTTTGTTGTTGAATGCCTCTTCAATTCTCTTGTTGCCTCTGTCAAGGGCAAGTCTCTTATATGAAAGAACGACCTGGCCGTCTGCATCGTTGGTCTTAAGAACCTTAACGTCCATCTTGTCGCCAACCTTAACGGCTGTTGTAAGATCAATGCTGTTGTCGTTGCTGTACTCATTCTTGGTTAAAACACCGTCGGCCTTGTAACCAATGTTGAGGATGATCTCATCAGGCTTAACGTCAATAACAGTTCCCTCAACAACCTCCCCTGTGTGAATTGTTTTGAACGATTCGTTAAGCATCTGTTCAAAAGTTTGTTCTGACATAATTCTGAACCTCCTCAATAATGTTCTTTGGGGTTGAAGCCCCGGCGGTAATACCCACGAGAGTAGCTGATTTGTCCAAATTCAAATGCAGATCCTCCAGGGTTTGAATAAAATATGTATTCTCACATCTCCTGCTGCATATCTCATACAATTTACGTGAATTGGAGCTGTGGGCGCCACCGATAACGATCATGGCATCCACCTTGGAGGAAATTTCCTCCGCCTCGGACTGCCTTTCGTCAGTGGCGTTGCATATTGTATTCACAATATTAATATTGTAACCATAATTATTCAATATTTCAATGGTTTCTTGAAATTTATTCTTGTTAAACGTGGTCTGGGACACGACTGTGTATTCCGTTTCCTTGTCAGCCCGCATTTGCTCTGCCATCTGAGGGGAGTCGATGACGAAAACGGGGCCTGTAGCGTAGCTCACAATACCTTCCACTTCAGGATGGTTTCCGCTGCCGACAACAATAATGCCTTTTCCTTTTCCGCTCTCCTCTTCCACGATCCGGTGGATCCTCTTAACAAAGGGGCAGGTGGCGTCAATGACCTCTAGGCCGCTGTTTGTCAGCATTTCGTGGATCTGCTTCGTGACTCCGTGGGACCTTATGATAACAGTTCCCTCTTTTATGCCCGAAAGATCCTCGATGTTCTCTATGACTTTCACGCCTTTTTTCTCCAGATCCCCCACCACGGTCTCGTTGTGGATAATGGGTCCGAATGTATAAATATTAGTTTTTTTGTCCCGGATCTGATCATAAACGGTATCAACAGCCTTGGTGACCCCAAAGCAGAATCCCGCATGCTCGGCTACTATAACTTCCATAATTTTCTCCTCTTGCCCGGTTAAACCGGATGTCGCCTTTAGTGGGCGGCCCGCCTGTAAAGCTCCGGCGCCTTGTCAGCCAACAGCGTTCCTGTAAAGCTCCAGGATTCTGTCTGCCACTTCGTCGATGGTCATGTCGGATGAATCCAGAAGGATGGCATCATCAGCCTGTTTCAGGGGTGAGTTCTCTCTGTGGCTGTCGCGGTAGTCTCTCTCAATGATATCCTTCTCAATGGCGTCAAAGTCGCACGCTACGCCTTTTGCAGTAAGTTCCTTGTATCTTCTCTCGGCTCTTACCTTTGAGCTTGCGGTAAGGAACACCTTAAGGTCAGCCCCGGGAAGCACCACGGTTCCGATGTCTCTTCCGTCCATGACAACATCTGTTGTTTCTGCCAGCTTCTGCTGCAGCTCCACCAGCTTTTTTCTCACATCGCCGTTTACGCTGCTGGCAGAGGCCATATTGCCCACAGCCTCAGTCCTTATAAGGCTGTTAACATTCTCTCCGTTAAGATATACCACCTGAATTCCGCTCTCGTATTTGATGGTAATGTCTGCGCTATTGCAGGTTGCACTGATCTTCTCCGATTCATCGGGATCAATTCCGTTCTGTATCATATACAGCGCCATGGCCCTGTACATTGCCCCCGTATCAACATATATAAATCCCAGTTCTTTAGCCACTTTCTTGGCTATAGTGCTCTTTCCTGCTCCGGCAGGTCCGTCTATTGCAATGCTCTTACTCATAATCTTTATCTCCCAGTTCGTAATATTACTTAAGTTCCGGCTCCGGCCGGTGCGCATGTTTGGGTTCCCGCCGGTGCGCATGTTCCGGTTCCCGCCGGTGCCTGCCATCTCACTTAGCAGCAGCGGACTCTCCCGCAAGGTGTCCCGTGGACCAGGCCACCTGAAGGTTGAAGCCTCCGGTCTCGGTGTCAACGTCCATGACCTCCCCGGCAAAGTACAGTCCGGAAACAATTTTGGACTCCATGGTTGAGGGATCTATCTCCTTGACATTGACCCCACCCCTGGTGATTATTGCCTCGTTAAAGCTTCTGGTTCCGGTCACCGTCATTGGCACGTTCTTTATCAGCTTAACAAAAGCCAGGCGTTCTTCCCTGGTAATGGAATTCACGGGCTTTTCAGGATCTATCCCCGACAGTTCCACCATAACCGGTATCAGTTTGGAGGGGAAAAGACCTCCCAAAGAATTCCGGAAGATCCTGTTGGGCGCATCGTCAAAGTCCCGGAGTATCCTCTTATCCAGCTGTTCCTCGTTCAAAGCGGGCTTAAGATCAAGAAGAAGTCCTGCGCTCTTATCCCTGTCATAATAGCAGCTGGCAGTCAGTACCAGCGGTCCGCTTACGCCAAAGTGGGTAAACAGCATCTCGCCAAAGCCGTCGTAGACGGGCTTTTTCTTCTTGCCGCCTTTTGCCTCGCCGTTTATCTGCGCTGCTGCGCCGCCCTTCGCCGCGCCGGCATCCTTGTCCTGATACATCCTAAGTCCCACATTCTTAAGGGACAGTCCCTGAAGGTCCGTGCACCAGTGCTCACTGACTTCGAAGGGAACAAGAGAAGGTCTTGGCTCCACAATGCTGTGGCCCATATCCTTCGCAAATCTGTAGCCGTCTCCTGTTGAGCCGGTGGAAGGATAGGACTTTCCTCCGGTGCAGATGATCACCGCATCGAACTCTTCTCTTGTGATGGGCTCATCCTTTTTGCTGTAGGTAACTCCGGTAACGCTCCCCCCAAGGGCTTCCACAGAGTAAACCGGCGTGTCGAACTGCACGTTTACACCGGCTCTTTTTACTGCATTAAATAGAGTCTTAATGATATCGGAAGAGTGGTCGGATACGGGGAATACCCTGTCCCCGCGCTCAATCTTGAGTCTGCAGCCGTTCTTTTCAAAAAAGTCCATGACCATGCTGTTGTCAAAACCGTAGACCGCGCTGTACAAAAAACGCGGGTTTCTGCGGACATTGTCAAAATACTCATTGACGTCGCAGGCATTGGTCACATTGCAGCGGCCCTTGCCGGTTATGTATATTTTTTTGCCAGGCTTTTCATTCTTTTCAAAAACAGTGACGCTCCCGCCGCTTTCCGCAGCAGCAAGCGCCGCCATCATCCCGGCTGCACCGCAGCCGATAACTGCTATTTTTTTCACTTAGGTGCTCCTTTTGTTCATAATGTGAACATCCACATCATTGGAAGCAAAATCAATCTCGTCGTTTAGATAAACCTGGTAGTTGTTCCAGGTCTCCTCCAGCATCTTAAGGTCTGCCTGTACCTCATTGGGGCGTCTCATGCACATGGCTACCACCAGGGCATTGATAACGCTAAGGGGTGCCACCAAAGAGTCCACTATGGAAGCCATCTCGCTCTTTGCAAGGATATTGCAGGAGGAATACAGGTTCATGGGTGAATGGATGGAATCGGTGATGGTGATGACCTTTGCATTCCTGTCGTTGGCAAATTCCATGCACTTTAAAGTCCTCATGGAATACCTTGGAAAGCTGATCCCGATGATACAGTCCCTGTCCCCGATCCTGATCATCTGCTCAAACATCTCGCTGACACTGGTGGTACGGATAAGAACGTTGTTGCCTCTTATCATATTCAGGTAGAAATGAAGGAAATCGGCAAGGGGCTCACAGCTTCTGAGTCCCACTATGTATACCGTCCTTGCCTTCAGGATAATATCCACCGCAGTCTTGAAGGCCGCCACGTCGATATTGTTTATGGTGTGTTCGATATTGGAGATATCCGACTGAAGGATGCTGGAAAGGATCTCTCCTTCGCTGCTCTTTCCGAATCTGCGTCCCACTTTCTCAACGGATCCGAACTTATCCCCTACCCATTCCGCAAGGGCCTTCTGAAACTCGGGATATCCCTCGTAGCCAAGGCTCATGGCAAAGCGGACCACAGTGGATTCGCTCATGCCTACGATCTTGCCAAGCTCGGCCGCTGTCATGAAAACAGCCTGCTCGTAGTGGTCGCAGATGTAAGTGGCAATATTCTTCTTGCCCTTACTCATCCGTGAATAGCATTCATTTATCCTGGTGATGACATCTACGTCCTTCGCAAACTTCATAGCATCACCATCAATTACTGAAAGCCTTGTAAGCTGACTCCAGCATATTTACGCTGGTTGCCTCATCAAGGTCATAATCGCCGGTAACAGCCATGCATCCTGCGCCGTGGATGAAGATCCACATCTGCATAAACAGCTGCTGAGCATCGGAAGCGCCCTTTGCTGCTGCCTTATTGATCTCTTTTACCACATTCTCTTCAGCGCCGTTTACCAGGTCGTACATGCTCCTGGTATCCTCTCCGTGCTCGGAGATAAAAAGAAGTCTGAAAAGATGGGGATACTTCTGGGCAAAGCCGATGTATGCAAGGCCCAGGTCCACGAAAGGAACCTCATGAGTCTTCTCACGCTCTGCGTAGTACTCTGAATAATACTCTGCTGCCCTGTCGTAAACGTCCTTCTTGAGGGCATCCATGTTCTCGTAGATCCTGAAGATGGGCTGGGTTGAGCATCCTGCAGCTGCTGCAAGCTTCCTGGATGTGATCTGCTCAAAGCCCTCCTTCCTTGTTATCTTAAATGCAGCATTTACTATCTCTTTCTGCGTAATGGTAGCTTTTCTGGACATACCGTTCCTCCCCCGATGTGAAAATACGTTTCGTTTCGTCAGAAAACAAAACGTGCGTTATTATTTTACATAATCGCCATCTTAGTGTCAATGAACGCGCGCTTTTTGATATAATAAAAGGAGTGGTTACATTAAGATTTTAATTGGGGGTTTTACTTATGGACAACAACAAAAAACACAGCTACGGATTAGGCAGCAGAATGATGTACGGAATGGCCGAATTCTACGGAGGCGGCGCTTTTGTCATCATCAATACTTTCTTTGCGGTATTTCTTACCAAGGCTCTTGGAATGCCCACCGCTCTTGCGGGCACCATTCCGCTTGTGGGTAAGGTGTGGGATGCCATCACCGACCCGATAATGGGCAATATAACAGACAGGACCGTTTCAAAGTTCGGTCCCAAGAGATTCTACATTCTCATAGGCGGCATTGTTTCCGCCCTTACCTTCATCGTGATGTGGGTCACTCTTCCCACCAGGTCCATCATGGGCATGTATTTCTTTTACCTGTTCATGTACTGCCTGTTCTCCACGGGATTTACCATCATCTCCGTTCCCTACAACGGACTTCTTCCCGACATGATCGATGACTATACCATAAGGGCCAAGTTCTCCAACGTACGTATGATCTGGTCCACCTTGGGATCCATGGTCTGCGGCCTTGTTCCCACCTTCATCATCAGGGACAATCTTGACACTGGTTCTTACATGCGCTGCGCCCTTATCTTCGGTTTCCTGTTCTTTGTGACATCAATGGTCACCTTTGCAGGAACCTGGGAACACCAGAAGGAGCCTGTAAAGGCAAGCCTTCTTGAGAGTTTCCCCCAGGCAGCCAGCGTATTTAACAGCAAGTCCTTCAGACTTTTCATCTGCATCTACCTCTTTGGCCAGTGCGGCATGGACTTCGTATCCGGCATGGCGGTTTACTATGTTGATGATGTCTTAAACGGCTACGGAAACGGCTATTTCACCTACCTTATGGCGGTGCTCCTTGTAACTCAGCTCGTGGGAATGCTCATCTGGGGGCCCGTTATGGCAAAGACCTCCAAGAGAACCACCATCCTTATCGGCGCGCCTTTAAGACTTCTGGGAACCCTTGGACTTCTCTTTTTCTCCCATGAAGGAGCAAACATCGTTCCCGTACTTATCATGTCCGGCCTTATCGGTATCGGAAATGCAGCTACCCTGACCAGTATCTTCTCCATCATGGCCGACATGGCTGAGGTGGACGAGCTCATCACCTCCATCAGAAGACCCGGCATCGTATCCGGCATGGCAACCTTCGCAAGAAAGATCTCCTCAGGTCTTTCCGCTGCCATCATCGGCTTCCTCCTTTCAGCTGTTGGCTACGATTCAAACATCGCCAACCAGGGACTTCGCCAGGCTGTTTCAACCCAGCGGGGCATCGTTATGATCTTCGTATTTGTTCCGGCTTTTTTGATGGTTCTTCTCATCATCGTCGGATACGTATTTCCTCTCACCGGTAAAGAGTTTAAGGTTGTCCAGAAGGAAATCGCAAGAAGGCGCGGCAATGACAGTTCCGTGACCACCGACGAAGAAAAGAAGATCTGCGAGAAGGTTACGGGTCTTTCCTACGACAAGCTCTGGAACAGGGACAATGCAAGGCCCGGAGCCAAAAGACACTGATATTGACAGGAGACGATTCCAATGACAGACATATATTTTCTCGGAGAAGGCGGCTTCTTCGAAACCATGGAAACAGAAAACGAGGCATGGTTCAGAGACAGTGTAAAACAGGGAACCCTGGACAGCTTTGACGGAACAAGGCTTCGCTACTACTTTGCGGTTCCGGAATCTCCCAGGGCCATCGTCACCCTGGTTCACGGAATGGCTGAGTTCTTCGGCAAATACAGAGAGTACGCCTGGTACCTGTATCAGGCAGGATTCGGAGTATACTTCATGGAGCAGCGCGGTCACGGCTATTCCGAAGGCAAGGCGCCCCAGCACGACGTCATCTGCATTGACAGTTACGACACCTACGTGGAGGACCTTAAGTGCTTTACCGACAACGTGGTAAAACCCGCCGCCGGCTCTCTTCCGATGCTTCTTATCGCCCACTCCATGGGCGGGTGCGTGGGAGCTCTTTTCCTGGAAAAATACCCTGAAGTTTTCAAGGCTGCGATCTTAAGCTCTCCCATGTTCAAGATGAAGGGTGCCAACTATCCTGCCATCCTGCAGTTTCTTATCGGGCTCTACGCTAAGATCTTCGGCAAGGAAAAAGAGCTGGCTCCCGGCCAGAAGCACTTCGATCCCTTTGCAAAGCTCGAAGTCAGCAGCGCCGTATCAAGGCCGCGTTTTGAGTATCAGCTTCGCCAGCGCCGCAACAACGAAAACTACCAGACCACCGGTGCCTCTTTTTCCTGGGCTCTTGCCAGCATGAAGGCCACCGCCCGTGTCATTAAATTTGCAAAAAAAATAACAACACCCGTGACGGTAATGACCGCGGGACAGGACCACCTCATCGATCCTGCAGGCTACGAAGCCTTCAAGGCCGCCGTGCCCTCCGCCACTTTCCATCACTACGAGAACTCCCGTCACGAGATCTTTAACTCAGATGAGACTACCAGAAAGCAGTATTTCGAAGACGTTTTAAAAACCCTGGATTCATATGTATCACAGTGATAAAACATGCAGAATAACGGCTTTGACAACAACTTAAGAGGAAGCTTCGTATCCGGCTCCGGAAGGCGGTTTGTTTCCGATGCCAAAGGTGATTTCCACTACACCTCCTTTGAGACCAAGAACCTCCTTAGGTCCTACTCTCCCGAAGCAACCTCGCCCCTGCTTTACAGAAAGGCATCCTTTGTGGAACTTGAGCCCCACGCGGTCTTTTCCAGAGACCGCCTGTGGGTTTCCTTCAATATTGTATCCGGCACAAGCGGCCATCACTACGTCCTAAAGGACATCCTGGAGCTCCTTCGTGCCATTGACAATCACGACACCGTAAGCTACGGCAAACATCTGGAGTTCACCCACGACATCTCCGCTTTCTCTGAAACCTCCGTAAAGATCATCGATTTTCTCTACGCCTACTTCAGAGACCATCAGCTTAGGGATAATTCCATCTCCCTGGTACAGCGGGGATCCATCTCCTACACCTATGCCAAGGGCCACGCCAAGCAGATCGAGCTCTTTGGCCACGAGATTGACGACTTCTTTGAGATCCTTTCACAGATCCGTTTCCTCAACACAGATTTCCGGGCAAGATATACCGAAGAGAGGCTTCTTGAGATCTCTCCCGTATTTCCGCCCATTGATCTTCACATCGAAAAAGACAAGAACGGCATAACCTTCGAATCCGGTTCCTTTACCATGTTCGAGGGCTATTCCCACATATATTTTGAGCGGCGCAGAAAGCTCCACAGATTTCCGAGAGAGCGCGCAAAAGAGATCCTGCCTTTCCTTCGCTTTTTGTCCGCCCGCCGCACCGAGAACGAGCTGTTTATCGCAGAAAAAGACCTTACGCTTTTCTCCACGGGTCTTTTCCCTGTGCTTGAGGAGTTCTTCAATGTAAGCTGTGACGGCTTCGAGCCGGCAAAGTATGCGCCGGACATTCCAACCTTCAGGATCTATCTTGATCTTCCCGATCCTTTCACACTGACCTGCAGCCTGCAGGCGGTCTACTTCGAAGGCACCTACAGGGAAACTGTTTACAGCATCTTCGAAAATAAGGGAAAAGAGCCGGATGCAGGAAGCCTGCAGCAATCTCTTTCCGAAATAAAAAGAAGCCTCTATCTGGAGAATCAGGCCGCAAAGGCAGTGAGCCAGCATTTTGACAGGCTTGATGAAACCAAGGGTCTTCTTCTCCTTGAAGGCAATGAACTTTCAGTTGACAGGATCTACTCCTTTATCGCCGATGATATAGCGGTGCTTAACCGCTTGGGCGACGTATATCTGTCGGAATCCTTAAAACAGGTCCGCATCACCTCAGAGCCTACCGTAAACCTCGGCGTCTCTGTGGTCTCGGATCTTCTTCAGCTGTCCATCGTTCCCGTTAACATGACAGCTAAGGAGTTGGATGAGATACTCACCAAATACGACAGAAAAAAGAAATATTACAGGCTCTCCTCAGGGGACATCCTAAAGCTCTCCGGAGATGAAATGGAGCTTTTGTATTCCCTCAAGGACGGCCTTGGTCTTACATCAAAAGATATACTGGAGGGCCACGCTACCATCCCTAAGTTCAGAGCTCTTTTCCTGGATGAGCTCTCTGTAAGATCACAGGAATATGATCACACAAGACTTATACGGGGCGGCGATTTCAAGGAGCTGGCCTCCTCCTTCTCCATGGACGGGGACTACGATGTTCCCGTGCCGGAAAGTCTTGAAAGTGTTCTTCGGGACTACCAGAAAACAGGCTACAGGTGGCTTTCACTTCTTAAAAGAAACTCCTTCGGAGGGATACTGGCTGACGACATGGGCCTTGGAAAGACCCTGCAGGTACTTTCCTTCCTTCTTTTCCAGAAAGAGGAAGCCGTAAGAAAGGGCATCAAAAACAAATGCTCTCTCATAGTGTGCCCTGCTTCTTTGGTCTACAACTGGCAGCATGAGATCAGGAAATTCACAAAGGGCCTTAACTGCGAGCTGGCTGTTGGCATAAAGCCCGACAGGCAGAGGATCACCTCGGAAATAGACGAGGAGGAGACGGACGTTATCATAACCTCCTATGACCTCCTTCGAAGAGATATCGATCTGTACAAGTATCTGTCCTTTGAGTGCATGATCATTGATGAGGCGCAGTTCATCAAGAATCCTTCCACCCAGGTGGCAAAAGCGGTGAAGTCGGTAAGCGCCTCCTTTAAGGTGGCCCTTACGGGAACCCCCATCGAAAACAGACTGAGCGAGCTTTGGAGCATCTTTGATTTCTGTATGCCGGGATATCTTTTCTCCTATAAGAAGTTCAGGGAGATGCTTGAAGTGCCTGTGGTTCAGGAGGGTGACCGGGATGCCATGGAGCGCCTTAAGAGAATGATCTCTCCCTTTGTCCTTCGAAGGCTTAAGAAGGATGTGCTCACAGACCTTCCCGACAAGCTGGAGGAGAACATCATAACAGCCATGACCGATGGCCAGAAGAAGCTCTACGATGCCCATCTTCAGAAGGTGAAGCTCCTTGTAAGCTCCAAGGATGAGGATGAGATCAAAAAAGACAGGATAATGATCCTGTCCGAGCTTACCCGCCTTCGTCAGCTGTGCTGCGATCCGGGACTTATATATGACAAATACGACGGGGGCAGCGCCAAGGCTGACCTGTGCGTGGAAATGATAAAGGCTGCCGCAGAGAGCGGCCACAAAGTACTTCTCTTTTCCCAGTTTACCTCAATGCTGGAGAGGCTTACTGTCCTTCTTAGGGAGGCCGGGGTAAAATACCATCTCCTTACCGGCTCCACCAAAAAGGAGGACAGGATAAAGATGGTTGATGCCTTCCAGGAGGATGACACCAACGTATTCTGTATTTCCCTAAAGGCCGGGGGCACCGGACTTAACCTCACCGCTGCGGATATCGTGATTCACTATGACCACTGGTGGAATCTTGCGGTGGAGAATCAGGCCACGGACAGAGCCCACAGGATCGGCCAGAAGAACGTTGTCACGGTCTACCGCATCATAATGAAGGACAGCATCGAGGAGCGCATCATCGAGCTTCAGGGCAAAAAAAAGGAACTGGCGGACCAGCTCCTTGATTCCGATGCCCTTAAAAGTCCAAGCCTCACAAAGGAAGAGCTGCTTGAGCTTCTTGGCTGATACTCTTCTGTCTGGAGAGCTCTGCGATTATCTCCGCAAGAACTTCCTCGAGAGAAAGGTTCTTTTCATCTACTGTTACATCTGCGTACTTCTCGTAAAGTGCGCTTCTTTCGTTGTAGAGGGCCACAAGGGACTGGCCTTCTCTCATTACTACGCCCCTCTGTCTTACGTCACTGAGACGCTTTGTGAGTTCGTCCATGGACACTTTAAGGTATACGATACGTCCGATGTTCTTGTAGTGATCCATGGCTTCCTTGCCGTAAACTACGCTGCCGCCTGTGGCGATGACAGTCTTCTGGGCTTCAATCTCTGAGTTGATGCGGTTCTCTATGGCGATGAATCCCTCAACTCCGTCCTGCTCGATTATCTCGGAGAGCTTTCTGCCCTCTTTTTCCTGGATCACAATGTCTGCGTCAATAAAGCTGTATCCCAGGATCTTGGCAAGGATAACGCCCATGGTGCTCTTTCCTGAAGCAGGCATGCCCACCAGGATGATGTTGTCTTTTTTCATAATGTGTAAAACTCCTCTTTACTTCTATGGTTCATATTTAATGCAGGTCACAGCACGGAGTCGATGATGCCTCCGCCAAGGACATAGTCCCCGTCGTAAAGGACCGCCGACTGGCCTGCGGTTATTGCTCTTTGGGGTTCATCAAATTCAATGATGGCGCCCTTTCCTTCATCTGTTACGGTCACTGTGGCGGGCTGCTCTTTGTGTCTGTATCTTATCTTGGCACTGCACCTGAAATCTTCGGTGGGTGCATCCCCTGTTATCCAGTGAAAGCCACGGACTTTAAGCCTTTTCCTGAAAAGGTCCTTGTCATCCGCAAGCACTACCCTGTTGTTCTCGACGTCAAGCCTGAACACGTAGAGCCTTCTGTCTGCGGGTATTCCAAGTCCTCGCCTCTGGCCGATGGTGTAATTTATGATTCCCTCATGGGTTCCCAGTACGTTCCCCTGAAGGTCTACAAAATCGCCCTTCGGGTACTCTTTTCCCCGGTAGCGTCTTATCATGGCGCCGTAATCACCGTCGGGAACAAAGCAGATATCCTGGCTCTCCTTCTTATGGGAGTTCACAAAGCCGTACTTATCCGCGATCTCACGGGTCTTTGACTTGGTGAATTCTCCAAGTGGAAATACCGTGTGAGCCAGCTGCTCCTCGGTAAGGTCATAGAGGACATAGCTCTGATCCTTGGCAGGGTCCACAGCCTTCATAAGGTACAGGTGCCCGTCCTTCTCCTCAATTCTGGCATAGTGGCCGGTGACTATATTGTCGTAGCCCAGCTCTTTGGCCTTGTTGTAGAGGATATCGAACTTAAGGTATCTGTTGCAGCGAATGCAGGGATTCGGGGTCTCGCCCCTCTCGTAGCTGCAGACAAAGGGCTCGATGACCATCTCGGTGAACTGGGCCTCACAGTGATAAATGTTGTAAGGAATCCCCAGACTTTCACAGACCGATCTGGCATCGGTGGTGTCCTTTAAACTGCAGCAGGTACCAAAAAGATCCTCACCGATCATATCATTTTCATACAGGCGCATGGTGCATCCCATGCAGTCATAGCCCCGCTCCGTCATGATGGCCGCCGAAACACTGCTGTCAACGCCGCCGCTCATGGCTATAAGAGCTTTCTTTTCCATAATGTGCTCCTGTCTTTTTTAAAACAAACACTTCCGTTTTTGGACAAAAGACATTGTACCATAAAGTAAAGGGGTGTCAAATTGACAGAGGCAATGCATTACATCTTCCAGTTCATGGTCACCATCTGCTGCCTTGTCATATTCCTCTATCCCACCGTAAGTTACATATATTCGCCCCGCCGGGAGCGTATCAGAAAAGTCCAAACAGCTTCTTTTCATAAGGCTTAAAACTGACAGAAAGCAGTGTGTATCCGGTGTTCGCAACAGCCTCCTTAAGCTTTGCTTCATCAGGCTCTTTTTCCGACACAAAACTGCTCTCGCCCTTTGTATGTGAGCTCTTAACCTTCGAAGCCCCCGGAACAGCCTTTCTGATCGTCTCATTGATATGCGTCTCGCACATCCCGCACATCATTCCCTCAATCTTCAACGTCGTCTTATACATCTGTCTCTCCCAGAGTTAGCCACTGCTAACCCATCTCTCAAAAATAGGCCCCACCTCGTGGGGCTTTGTCCAACACCAAAATCTTAAAGCCTTCCAGCGCCCCTGTCAAGCCCTTTGCGGACTGCACCCACAGCTTTTACACCTGCCCCGGCGCTGTTGGGATTATCCGCTGCCCCGCCCCGCCCCGCAGCCGGGTAGCAGAAAAAAGCTGCAAATCTGAGTGTCATGTTTTTGCACCGGGGCAGGTTCAAAAACCGCTGCAAGCAAGCTGCTCAGCCGACTTCTTCGCGGATAAGTGCAAGGAGTTTGGGATCGGCTGCTTCGGTGGTGTCGCAGCATTTGGGAATGAAGGTGCATTTGCTGATGTCGGCGTCAAGAAGGGTCTTGGCCCAGGTGCAGGAAAGAGCGAATCTGCCGTAGAGGTAGTGCATGTGGAAGCCGTCGCGGCAGATGGATCTTCCGCCCTTCGATACGTCGAATTCGGGGTGCTTTCTGATGTTCTGGATCACGTCGCCGCAGGGTATAAGCGGAAAGCCGTACTTGTCTGCAATGGCATGATAGTTGTCTCTTGATCTTCTGTACATTTCCTGCTGATCACGGTTGTAGCGGATAAAGCATCCGTGATCGGAGTCGATCTCATAGGCCCAGGTCTGCTGCATCAGGATCTTAGCTCCCGGCACTTCTTTCTTAAGATAATCCAGCAAAAGACCTGTGAAGGGCTCGTAGGTATCAAGCCATCCGCTGTCATGGCTTGACTGCTGGGTCACGATATAGTCCCAGGGCTTTTCGTGCAGGACATCGGCTATGCTCACGTATCTGTCGGTGACGACGCCGTTTTCCTGGTACTGATAGGCTCTCTCATTCTTCTCTACGTTGTTCCAGTGGCGCTCAAGCGGGCAGCCTCCGATGTAGAGGTTCACCACATGTACCGGGATGCCCAGGTTGTCGCAGACATCGTGAAGGTACGCCGTAGCGTCCCTTGAAAAGCTGTTGCCGATTGCCAGAATGTATTTCATATATTTCCCCCCTAAATGAATTTTCATACCAAAGCTTCAAAACGTTCCCAATCGTATTTCCTATCACATTACCTCAGGATCTCATCGATGGTGGAAACCGTACTGAAGGTTCCCGAGTGAGATGAAATTATCTCCTTCATCACCGGAAGTTCAAAGTAGCTGATGTAGCAGATAAGAGTGTTGTTCTCTCCTGCGATTGCTCCTCTGGAATCCATGATGGTGCAGGTCTTGTTCAGCTTGTTCTTGATATCGCTGATAAGACCGTCCGGATCCTGAGTGATGACGGTAACCTGCTTGATGGCTTCGAAATGGTCAGTATAGTGGTCGATGACAGCTGTTGCCACCACATAAACCAGAAGGCTCAAAAGAGCTGCCGTAGCATCGATCACTACGAAAACCGTCATGTAGACAAGTGCGTTGAAGGCCAGAAGAACCGGTGTCATGCTGTAGTTGTGTCCGGTTTTATCCGACAGCTTTTTTACGATAATATTGGCAAGGATCTCGGAGCCGTCGATACATCCGCCGTTCCTGAGAATAAGTGACAGTCCCGCGCCCAGGATCGCACCTCCGAAGGCCACTGCCAGAAAGTGCTCCGTATTAACTTCAAAGGGGATATTCTCAAAGAAATCAATTCCCAGGGTATAGACCAGCGACCCCACTGCTGCCTTCATGGTGAATTTCTTTCCCAGGAAAACGAACCCCGCTATGATAAAGGGCAGAAATACCGCAATGATGCAAAAGGAAAGCTGGAATCCGGTGAGCTTGCTTATTATGATGGCAACGCCGGCAGTTCCGTAGTCTATGGCATCATTGGGAAGAAGTATGAGGGCGACGGAAAAGCTGGCCATCACCGCTCCAAGAATAATAAAGAAATAAGACAGTATTCCCTTTCTTTTCATACCTTATGCACCGCCTTGTACTTAGATTTTAATTAGATTAAAACGCACTTCCATTTTATCACATTTGTCCCGTTTTCATGAGCGGAATGAGCGCGGATCCCGGAATGGGCTGCAAAAATGGTGAAAGTAATACCAAACCCGTTATTATAGACTGTTTGGTATTACAAAAATAATACCAAACGCGGATATATAAACCTATGGTATTACTTTTTGACTAAATAGGGGTTTAGGATAGCTCTTTTGCTACAAAATGTAATACCAATCCCCGCTATATGAGTGGATGGTATTATTTTGGATGTTATGGGAACTTAAAGTACTACCTATAGGTGAGACATGTGGTTTCACTTTTGGTATAAAGTACCACCTATAGTTGAGACACATGGTTTTCACTTTTGGTGAGCAAATTTATTGGGTGTACCTCATGGTAAACAACTACATCTTGTAATTTATCAGAAAAGTGGTCCTACCCCTTGTACTTTACATTCCCGAACATTTGTTCTACAATTATCTTGCAAGGATATCCTCCAGACCGAATGGCCCAGCCCGGTCCCGGACCTTGAAATGGATTTATGTGTAACGAAGGTAACGCCTATGGGTAAAGTGATAGATAATGTAGATGTGATATGTCAGCACAAGTCTGACGGGGAGATCATCCCGCTGCGGTTCAGGCTTATGAATGAAGACGGACTATATGAGACCTATACAATCAAGGGATACCGGCAGATCATGCGCAAGGACCTGTACACGACCCCGGACGGGCTCACTGTGTGCAGCAACGACAACGTGTATGAATGCCGGGTCATGACCCTTGAGATGTACAGAACCGTAAGGCTCTACTTTAACAGAACAAGCTGCCACTGGAGGATAGCAATCTGATCCCCGCCGTGGCAGCTTTTTCATTCAAATTCGCATTATTAAATTCCGCCGTGACAGCTTTTTCATCCAAATTCGCATTATTCCGGTGCTCCGGCTGCACGCGGGAATACTTCTTACAGTGTTCCCAGCTGCATGCGGTAGTACTTCTCGTAGATGCCACCCTGCTTTATGAGTTCCTTGTGGGTGCCCCTCTCCCGGATACCGTCACCGTCAAGGACGATGATCTCGTCGGCGCCAAGGATCGTGGACAGGCGGTGGGCGATGGTGATGGTGGTACGCCCCACAGCCAGCTTATCCAGGCTCTCCTGGATATATCTCTCGGACTCGTTGTCCAGCGCGCTGGTGGCCTCATCCAGTATCAGTATCGGCGGGTTCTTGAGGAAGATCCTGGCAATGGCAATCCTCTGCTTCTGGCCGCCGGAGAGCCTTGCTCCCCTCTCTCCCACCTGGGTATCGAAGCCGTCGGGGAGACTTTCTATAAACTCCAGGATATCCGCACTCCTGGCTGCCTCGATGATCTCCTCCATGGTGGCATCAAGCCTTCCGTAGGCGATATTCTCTTTTACCGTGCCGTTAAAAAGATATACATCCTGCTGCACGATACCTATAAAGGAGCGCAGGGACTTCTGAGTCACAGTCCTTATGTCGGTGCCGTCGATAAGGACCCGGCCGCCGGTAACATCGTAGAACCTGGGAAGGAGGGAACACAGCGTAGTCTTTCCGCCGCCGGAAGGTCCGACGATGGCCACGGATTTACCCGCCTCCACGTGAAGATCTATGTGATTTAAAACCGTCTCCTCTTTTTCATAGGAGAAGGAAACATCCTCGTAATCGATAACGCCCTTGACGTCCTTAAGCTCTCCGGCATCGGGATCATCAACGATCTCGGGCATGGTGTCCATGACCTCGGAGAATCTCTCAAAGCCCGCAAGGCCCTTCTGGAGCTGCTCAGTGAACTCCACCAGAACGTGCACGGGATTGATGAAGATGCTGATGTACAGCGCATAGATGGCAAGGTCCTCAACGGTAAGAGTTCCCTTGGCGATGAAGAAGCCTCCCGCCACCAGGACCGCAATATACATCAGTCCCTCGAAGAAATTGTTCCCAGAGAAGAAAAGAGCCATCTGCCTGTAGTTTGCTTTCTTGGAATCAAGGAAGGCTATGTTTGATCTGTCGAACTTCTCCTGCTCGATGTCCTCACCGGTGAAGGACTTCACAACCCTGATTCCTCCAAGGGTATCCTGAAGGGACGAGTTGATGCCCGCAATCTTCTTCCTGTTGTCCGCAAAGGTCGCTCTCATGCGGGTATTCTGGCTAACCGAGAATATCGCCATAAATACCACCACAACCACAAGGCACAGGGTCATGGGCACATTGATGCGCATAAGCAGAATGAAGGATCCGATGATCTTGATAACTGAGATGAAGATATTCTCAGGGCCGTGGTGGGCAAGCTCGGAGATATCAAACAGATCCGATATCAGCTTACTCATCATCTCTCCGGTGTTATGGGTATCATAGTAGGAAAAAGAAAATGCTTCGAACCGCTCAAACAGCTCCCGGCGCATGGTGGATTCCATCCGTGCTCCCATCATGTGTCCCTGGTAAGCCACGTAGTATCTGCAAAGGGATCTTACAAGATACATGGCAAGCAAAAGAGCCGCGATCAGCCCGAGTCTTTTTAAGATCAGCTCCGGACTCTCAAGAAAAAGTGTTTCCCGAAGACGACGCAGGAACTGCGGAAATGCCAGGTCGATCACCGACAGCACCGTAGCACACAAAAGGTCTAAGAGAAACACTCCTATATATGGTCTGTAATATGGAATAAACTTCTTTATAAGCTTCATGACGCACCCCCGTTATTAAGAATTCAGTATATCTCATAAGATGCGCCGTGAAAAGGGCTTATTTTGTCAGCATTTCAAAGGTCACCCCGTATTTCTCCGCGATGTCCCTGGCGTAGGACAGGCCCTTGGGCGGTGCAACCTCAACTTCGTACAGCCTTCTTCCCTCCTCTGCTTTTACCACAAGGGAGGCGGCTTTTGCCTTGTACTCCTTATCGTTGATGGAATCTATCTCCATGGCAAGCTTGTGCATGTGGGTGTTGTAGATGGTCCTTATGCCCTTCCTCAAAATAGCTCTTGAGCAGTCCCTTGCTATGTAGTAGCCCTCTTCAAAGGAGGTGGTTGAGAAAGTCTCGTTGAGGAGCATCAGGCTCTTTTCCGAAGCAAGCTCGTAGATCTCCTTGAAGCGCTTGCACTCCTCTCCAAGGCGGCCAAGATCCATGGTCTTGTCCTCATCCGCAGGAAAGTGGGTGAAGATGTCATCCACAGGGACATATTCAAACTTCGTCGCCGGCACGTAAATCCCCGCCTGGGCAATAAAGAAAAGCTGGCCTATGGTCTGAGTTATGGTGGTCTTGCCGCCCATATTGGCACCGGTCAGAATATACAGCGTGTGCTCATCGGAGAAATCCAGGCGGTTGGTGACTATGTCGCCGATAGCATCTCCGCTGTGCTCCGCAAGGAGTTTGATATTATATACGCCTTCAGATTCCATGGAAAAAGAGCCTTCACTCTCCGAAGGATCTTTGGCCAGCGGTTTGCAGAAGGCTGCTCCCTTTTCCGTCATCTTCTCGATGTACTCAGCCCACCTTATGTAGAAGATGAACTCCGGCATAAGGTCGGTTATGTCGGTAACTGTGAGCATGGTGTATTTGTTCAGGACGTTTCGAAGGTGCTTTACCGTCTGGCTCAGCATCCTGTCGGTTATCTTGTCCATGTAGTTGGTGATGGTCCTGGTGGTATCGTCTGCTTCCGAGACCTTCATGACACTCATCATAGCAAGGGGGCTGAAGACAGGAGGAATGAAATCCTTTCCATCATTTAAAGGTCCCTTGGCATTTATCTCGTCAAATTTGTAGTCTCCCTTCCACTCAGTTCCGTCATTAATAATGTCTTTTCCCGAGACCTTGTCCATGAAGTGGCTCACAAGTTTGGCCCTGGTAAAGGGCTTGTTGTTGATGGAGATAAGTCCGATGCCGCTGGCCTCGAAGCGCTCATTCAAGTTGATGCCAACGGTGACGCTTTTTAGATTGCCGGTGTCCGCCCGAAGGTTCTTGATGTCTTTTTTAAGGCCCTCGAAACCGTTGTCCTCGTACAGGTCGCTTACATACTTCTTAAGTCCAAGAAGCCCCTTTGAGTGTATATCCGCCTCGGCTAGGCACCTGTAGATGGCACCGATGCTCTCGATGTAATCGTTTATCTCCTCAAGTCTGTGGAGAAGATCCCAAACTCCGGGATCATGGTCGTTGTCATGCTTGTAACTGCCGTATTCCTTAAGAAAGTCCACTTTATCAAGGAGTTCCAAAAGTTCCTCTCTCATCTTCTTATTTCTGTATATGTCGTCAAAGACGTCGCTCCTGAAGCGGGCGTTCTCAGGGTCGGCGGTGATCATCTTCATCACGTTGGTGATATAGGTCTGCTCGTTCTTCTCCTCCGAGAGTTTCAAAAGCACACTGTCCATGCCGATATCGTGCACCGTCAGGTCGCTGGTCTTTCTGTATTCCAGGTTTTGGTTTGGAAATAGTAGGCTGTATTTCATTGAGTTGCTCCGTTGTCTTCGATATTTGTTGGTTATTATCTATCATAGCATCTTGGGGCAAAAGCTGCAGTAAAAAGGCGGCCACATTTGGCCGCCGGGTATTACATGTTTCATTCCCCAAGAGTCAGTTAGAGCCATCCCTAATAAAGCTCCTTAGCATTGTTTTGCCATCGGGAGTCATGATGGATTCCGGGTGAAACTGGACACCGTAGATGGGGTAATCCCTGTGCTGTACTGCCATGATCTCACCGTCGTCAGTTACCGCGGTTACCTTAAGGCAATCAGGCATAGTAGAAGGATCTGCTGCCAGAGAATGATATCTGGCTACTTTTGCGTTTTCCGGGCAGTCCTTAAACAATAGGCAGTCCCTGTCGAACTTAACCACAGACTGCTTGCCGTGCATCAGCTCTTTGGCGTAGGTTATGGTGGCTCCGAAAGCCATGCAGATGGCCTGATGGCCAAGACATACACCCAGGGTCGGGATCTCTTTTCCCAGAGTCTTTGCTGCCTCTACGATTATGCCTGCATCCTCGGGCCTTCCCGGTCCGGGAGAAAGGATTATCCTGTCAGGGGCAAGAGCACGTATCTCCTCCACGGTCAGCTCATCGTTTCTGATGACTTTGATATCCGGATCTATCTCGCCCACAAACTGGAAAAGGTTGTAGGAAAAGCTGTCGTAATTATCTATAAGCAGGATCATGCGTCCACCTCCTGTGAAAGTTCCAAAGAGCGCAGAGACGCTCTGGCCTTGTTGAGGCACTCCTGGTATTCCTTCTCGGGATCGGAATCTGCAACAATTCCCGCTCCGCTTCTTACATACACTCTGTCGTTCTTCTTGTACACAAGGCGGATGGCGATGCAGGTGTCCATGTTCCCCGCAAAATCAATGTAACCGATGGCTCCGCCATAGATACCGCGCTTGTTGTTCTCAAGGTCACCTATTAGCTGAACCGCCCTTATCTTTGGGGCTCCCGAAAGTGTTCCCGCAGGCAGCACCGCATTTATGGCATCCAGAGCATCGTACTCCTTCCTGATCTTTCCACGGACTGTGGAGCCGATGTGCATGACATGGGAATATCTCTCGATGGAGTGGAGCTTTTCCACCTCGACGCTTCCAAACTCGCTTATCTTGCCAAGGTCGTTCCTGCCAAGGTCCACAAGCATGTTGTGCTCTGCAAGCTCCTTTTCGTCTGCCAGAAGCTCTTTTTCCAGGGCCTCGTCCTCCTGCCTGGTCTTGCCTCTGGGCCTTGTGCCGGCAAGAGGGAAGGTGTGAAGAATGCCGTCCTCAAGCTTAACAAGGGTCTCCGGTGAAGCTCCCGCCACCTCAACGTCCGTTCCTGAGAAGTAGAACATGTAGGGTGAAGGATTGATGGTTCTAAGAACCCTGTAGGTGTCAAGAAGGCTCCCCTTAAATGGCGCGGAAAGCCTGTTTGAGAGCACGATCTGGAAGATGTCTCCCTCTTTTATATGGCGCTTTCCTCTCTCCACCATGTCGCAGTACTCTTCCCTGGTAAAAAGAGCCGTCACCTCTCCGGTAAGTTTGCCCGTCTCCTCGTTGGACTTTTCTCCGTGAAGGATAAGCTGTCTCATTCGAAGGAGCTCCTCCTGAGCTGTCTTGTATCCTGCTTCTATGTCATCGCACCTTGCATTGACTATAAGAATTATCTTCTGGGATACATTGTCGAAGGCGATGACCCTGTCAAAAAGCATAAGGTCAAGGTCCTTAAAAGCATCGTTGTCTTCGACAGCTCCTCTTGCGCTTGGCTCGCAGTAACAAAAATAATCAAAGGAAAAATATCCCACAAGGCCACCTGTAAAAGGAGGCATATCCTCAAGTCTTGGGCTCTTGTAGTCTTCAAGGATTGTACGCAGGATTTCCCAGGGCCTGTCAGTCTTGTAAACCTTATCTTCAAGATTGCTTCCGGAGGTAAACGCAGCTTCAGCATCGCCTCCTTTGCTTTCCTCGTCGCATCTGCTGCTGACGGTAAGCTCCCCGTCCATGCAGCTTATGGCCATCTTAGGATCATAGCCCATAAAGGTGTATCTGCCCCAGTACTCATTGGCCTGGGCGGACTCCAGCATGTAGCAATGGGTGGAGACCTTCTTGAGCTTTCTCATAAGCTCTATTGGAGTGATGATGTCACTCATTATGCTGCAGCTTACCGGTATGACGTTGTAAGACCCGGAAGCAGCTATTTCTTTTGCCTCTTCTAATGTTATTGAAAAATCTGTCATTGATCTTCCTCTCCCGGAATCATGAAGCCAAAACTCCCTGTTTCATGCTGCTTACATACTCGCCCACATACTTGGGAGCGTCTTTGCCGTATTTCTCGATTATCTTGATAATAGCTGATCCAACGATGGCGCCGTCGGAAATGGCGGCCATGGCCTTTGCCTGCTCCGGTGTTGAAATGCCAAAGCCGATGGCGCAGGGAACATCGGTGTTCTCACGAATCGCACTTACTATTGATCCAAGATCGGTGGTGATGCTGGTTCTGGTTCCTGTAACCCCAAGGCTTGAAACCACGTAGATAAAGCCCTCAGCCTCTTTTGCGATCATGGCGATGCGGTTTTCGGAAGTTGGAGCGATAAGGGATATCAGATCCACACCATACTTATGGCACACCGGAAGGAACTCCTCCTTCTCCTCAAATGGAAGATCGGGAAGGATGATTCCGTCGATGCCAATCTCCCTGCAGGCGGAAATAAAGCGCTCTGCGCCGTAGGAATAAACCACGTTGGCATAGGTCATGAATACCATGGGGATCGTGACATCCTTTCGAAGTTCCTTTACCAGGTCAAAAATCTTGTCTGTGGTAACTCCTCCCGTAAGAGCGCGAAGATTTGCCCCCTGGATCACAGGGCCCTCGGCTGTGGGATCCGAGAAAGGGATGCCAAGCTCAATAAGGTCTGCGCCGTTGTCTGCTGCTGCCTTCACCACTTCTTTGGTGGTCTCAAGGTCAGGGTCACCGCAGGTTATGAATGCGATAAATGCTTTGTTATTCTCAAATGCTTTTCTTATATTACTCATTGATATCCTCCCCTCTGTAGCGGGCAATGGCTGCGCAGTCCTTGTCGCCGCGGCCTGAAATTGTGATGACGATGATCTTGTCCTTGTCCATTTTAGGCGCGATCTTCATGGCGTGAGCCACTGCATGTGATGACTCGATGGCAGGAATTATGCCTTCAGTGCGGGCCATGTACTCAAATGCATTTACTGCCTCCTCATCGGTGACGGGCACATACTCAGCTCTTCCTATGTCGTGAAGGTGGGCGTGCTCGGGGCCGATGCCGGGATAATCAAGGCCTGCGGAAATTGAGTATACCGGTGCGATCTGACCGTACTCGTCCTGACAGAAGTAAGACTTCATTCCGTGGAAGATTCCCAGTTTTCCTGTTGCGATGGTAGCTGCGGTCTCAAAGGTGTCAACGCCTCTTCCTGCCGCCTCGCAGCCTATGAGCTGTACGTCTTTATCCTCAATGAAGTTGTAGAAGGTTCCGATGGCATTGGATCCGCCGCCTACACAGGCGATAACCGCATCCGGAAGCCTTCCCTCCTTTTCAAGGATCTGTTCTTTTATCTCTTTTGAAATCACCGCCTGAAAATCCCTTACGATAGTAGGAAAAGGGTGGGGTCCCATTACGGACCCCAGGCAGTAATGGGTGTCGTCAATCCTGCTGGTCCACTCTCTCATGGCCTCTGAAACTGCGTCCTTCAAGGTGGCTGTTCCCGATGTTACCGGGATAACTTCTGCTCCAAGGAGCCTCATTCTGTATACGTTAAGGGCCTGTCTCTTTGTGTCCTCTTCTCCCATGAAAACAACACATTCCATGCCCATAAGCGCCGCTGCCGTAGCCGTAGCCACTCCATGCTGTCCTGCGCCGGTCTCTGCTATGAGCCTTGTCTTACCCATCTTCTTGGCAAGAAGCGCCTGGCCAAGAACGTTGTTGATCTTGTGGGCGCCGGTGTGGTTTAAGTCCTCTCTCTTAAGATAGATCCTGGCCCCGCCCAGGTCTTTTGTCATCTTCTCCGCATAGTAGAGCCTTGAGGGCCTTCCCGCATATTCATTCAAAAGCTCAGTGAGCTCTGCATTAAACTCCGGATCGTCCTTGTACCTGTTATAGGCTTCCTCCAGCTCTATAACAGCGTTCATAAGCGTCTCAGGTATGTACTGTCCACCATGTATTCCGAATCTGCCGTTTTGATTTGTCATAATATACTCTCCTCTTGTCAGCGCTTTTCGTCTGTATCATTGCCGGCGCATCGCACCGCATCCGTAAACTGTTTCATCTTCACCGGGTCTTTTACCCCTTCTGTCTCAATCCCGGAGCTTACATCCACTCCGAAGGGGCTTAGAACATCTATGGCCTTTCCAACGTTATCGGGGCCAAGTCCCCCTGCCAGAAAATATGGTTTTGTGATAGCTGCTTCTTTTAACAGCTCATGGTCAAAAGCTTTCCCCGTTCCTGTTCCCGAATCCAGAAGAAGCAGGTCCGCCGAGGACTTCTCTGCCGCTTCAAGGTCTTCTTTGTTTCGTATCACAAAGGCCTTAATTATGGGCTTTCCCGGGGCCAGTGTCCGAAGCCTTTTTATGTACTCTTCGTCCTCATGCCCATGAAGCTGCGCCGCATCTATGATTTCTTCTCTCAAAAGACCGGCTATCCTCTCGGGAGATTCGTCAACGAACACCCCTACTGCCTTTATCCCGGGCAAAAGAGCCATCTTCAGCTCCCGGGCTTTATCGAGAGGAACGTTTCGCCTGCTTTTCTCCCAGAACACAAAGCCTATATAATCAGGCTTTAGTCTGTTGGCCTCTTCTATATCCTCAAGGCGGCTTAGGCCGCAGAGCTTGATCCTGGTATTGTTCATATCTGTCATTTCCCTTTCAGCTCGTTTAGCTTGGCCCTTTTGTCCTCTGCTCTCATCAGGGTCTCTCCCACAAGAACCGCGTTTGCTCCAATCTCCCTGATGGCCTTCACATCCTCCGGTCCCTTCACTCCGCTCTCGGAAACAAAGATCACATCTGAGGGGATAAGGCTTCGCAGCCGTTTGCTGTTGCCGGTATCAACGGTAAAATCCTTGAGGTTTCTGTTGTTAACGCCTATGATCCTTGCTCCGGCATCTATCGCCATCTTAACTTCAGCTTCGTCATGGGCTTCCACCAGTGCCGAGAGTCCAAGCTCATCGCAGATCCCCAGATACTCCTCTATCTGCTGCTTGGTAAGTATGGAGCAGATAAGCAGTACCGCCGATGCCCCAAGGAGCCTTGCCTCGTAGATCATGTACTCATCTACGGTGAAGTCCTTTCTAAGGCAGGGGATGTTTACGTTCTCCGTGATTTCCTTAAGATACTCATCTTTTCCAAGGAACCACTTGGGCTCCGTCAGCACCGAGATGCAGTCGGCTCCGGCTTTCTCGTACTCCTTTGCTATATCGAGGTATGGGAAGTCCTCTGCTATCACTCCCTTTGAGGGGGATGCCTTTTTGCATTCGCAGATAAAAGAGATCTCGTCCCCCTTCAGGGATTTTTCAAATTCAAAGTTTTTCTTTGGAAGCGCCAGGGCTTTTGCCTTCACTTCCGCTAAAGGTGAAAGCTCTTTTGCCTTGCTTACTCTGCGGCGGGTTTCTGCAGCTATCTCATCAAGAATGGTCATTGCACTAGTCCTTTCTTATGCTTCAGGGCGGTTTGATACTTCGATCACCTTGTTCAGGGTTTCAAGAGCCTTGCCTGAATCGATAAGCTCTGCTGCAAGCTTCACGCCATCGGCAAAGGTATCGGCCTTTCCTCCGATGTAGAGAGAAGCGCCTGCGTTCATGAGAACCGCATCTCTCTTGGGCCCCTTGTCTCCCTTGAGGATTCCAAGAGTTATCTGTGCGTTCTCCTCGGGAGTTCCTCCAACCAGCTCGCTCTTGTCGCATTTTGTAAAGCCGAAGTCCTCAGGGGAAATGGTGTAGGTCTTGTACCAACCGTCCTTGATCTCGCAGATCTTGGTGTCGCAGCTCATGGAAATCTCATCAAGCTTGTCCAGTCCGAAGACAACCATTCCTCTCTTAACGCCAAGGTTTACAAGAACCTGAGCCAGGGGCTCAACCAGGTATTCGTCGTATACGCCAAGAAGCTGCATTGAAGGTGAACCCGGGTTTGTGAGAGGTCCAAGGATATTGAACACTGTTCTAAATCCCAGCTCTTTTCTGATGGCTCCAACATACTTCATGGAGGTGTGGTACTTCTGGGCAAAGAAGAAGCACATGCCTGCTTCCTTGAGAAGCTCTACGCATCTTTCGGGGCTCTGCTGAATGTTTACCCCAAGAGCCTCAAGGCAGTCAGCTGTTCCGCACTTACTGGAAGCTGCTCTGTTTCCGTGCTTGGCA
The DNA here is from genome assembly GCF_000526935.1 of Butyrivibrio sp. FCS014. Lineage (GTDB taxonomy): Bacteria > Bacillota > Clostridia > Lachnospirales > Lachnospiraceae > Butyrivibrio. Next base: position 630,021 of record NZ_JAHA01000019.1, read on the forward strand.
ACCTTCATTCCGCCTGCTGCTGCAACCAGGGCGGAGGTGGTGGAGATGTTGAAGCTTCCTGCGTTGTCTCCGCCGGTTCCAACGATCTCAAATACATCCATTCCGGTCTCAACTTTGGTTGCGTGATCTCTCATGGCAGCTGCGCAGCCTGCGATCTCTTCAGTGGTCTCAGCCCTTGCGCTCTTTGTGGAAAGAGCTGAAAGAAATGCCGCATTCTGAGTTGGGCTTGTCTCGCCGCTCATGATCTCATTCATTACAGCGTAGGCCTCATCATAGGTGAGGTCCTCTTTGTTTACGATTTTTACGATTGCTTCCTTGATCATTGTTTTTCTCCTCCTGTATGTGCGCTGCATGACTCTGTTTCACACGCAAAAGAAAACGTCCTTGACAGAATCATTGATTGGTTCTGTCAAGGACGAATTAGTTTAATCTTATACTATCCGCGGTGCCACCTTGAATTCACGGTTTGACCCGTGCACTTTGCGAGGTACCTTTATACCCCCGGCAACTGACGTATGCCTCACGTTGCAGAATACTAAGCTCCCTCACCTGATTTATGATCTTGCTGTTCACTGCACCCTCTGCGGTCCATTTGACAACTTGTTTCTCACCCGTTCTCAGCCAGCCGGGCTCTCTGTAAAGGCATCATTGCCGTTATCTCCGCTTCATCGGTTTGATGTATTAAATTAAAAAAATATTACAACCTGCAAAGGGCTGTGTCAACAGTTTTTATGCATAATTATTAAAACAGCTCTTTTTATAGAACCGGTTCATGGCTCCGTGGCCAACTTCCGGTGGCCTTGCGATCTCCAAGTAGCCGCTCTTTTCATATATGTGGATCGCTGCCTCAAGATTGTCGTGAGTCTCAAGGTATGAATACTTATATCCAGCATCCCTCATCTTATCTTCAATAAAGGAAATGAGTGTAAGCCCAAGTCCTGATCCCTTTACCGAATCATGAAGGTAGAGTTTTTGGAGCTCCGCCGTATCCTGCATGTGAACAAAACTCTCAAAGCCTATGCCGCCCACAACATTTCCGCCACAGTCTTCAAGGACGAAATACCTGCAATTGTCTTTCCCGTAGTAGCTGCTTAGGTGATCCAGCCCCTCATCAAAGTACACTGTGCCCGGAATGTCCAGGTTCCGCTTTTTTAGATTATCCCTGATGATGGCTGCCAAGATGCTGTCATCCTCTTCCTTTAGCAGTCTTAACCTGAATCCGTCACCGGTTGCCAGTGCCATTATTTCCCATTTGCTCTCGACTACATAAGTAGCTCCTGCATTTTCAAGTTCATCCCGGTCGCCATATCCCCAGAGAACACCTATGGAATCCAGGCCCGTCTCTTTTGCGGCACCTATATCGTGATGCCTGTCGCCTACCATTATTACTTCGCTTTTATCAGTCACTGAGAGCTTATCAAGGGCATATCTTATGACATCGGCTTTGGTACGCCTGTCTGTATCGTTAGATGCTGCCACAACATCAAAGTACTTTTTTAATCCGAAGTGCTCAAGTACTGTCGCTGCCGGCTTTTCATGCTTGGAGGTTGCTACCGCCAGCTTTTTTCCCGAGTTCTTAAGCTTCAAAAGCAGCTCTTCTATCCCGGGGTAAACGCTGTTCTCCAGTACTCCGCCCATATTGTTGTAATAGTCCCTGTAGATGGCTATGGCTCTCTTTGTATCCTCCCCGGAATATCCCAGCATCCGGCCAAAGGAATCCTCAAGAGGAGGTCCGACAAATCTTCGAAGCTGCTCCTTTGACGGCATCTCTTTTCCCATCTGCTTAATCGCGTATTCAAATCCATGTATTATGCCCGGAGCGGAATCCGTCAATGTTCCGTCCAGGTCAAACAATATTGCAGAGTACATCCTGCAGCCTCCTAAATTTTGTTTTCAGCATCTTTTAGCATGTCGCTGAGCGTATCGTCGGAGATATCAAGCACCCATGCCAGCATTGAGACGTTATGGGCATGCTCCTCCACCGTAAATTTGGGGCAGGTTAGATAGCTGTCTATCTCCTTGATGAGTCTTTTTCTGATCTCTTCCTCTGATCTCATAGTGTAACCTCGCAGGGTCCGCTAAATAACAGATAAAAAGGCACCTGCCATAGTATTCACTATAGTAAGTGCCTGTTTATGCATGGTCAAAAGAGCTGTCTCTTTTGAATCATATTGTCAGCCGGCGTTGATCTTTCTGATGATCTCAGGAAGAACCGTGTCGATCTTGTCGTTGTCGATCTGGCAGGTTCCGGCATTGGCATGTCCGCCGCCGCCATACTCAAGGCAAAGATCGCCGATATTGAAATTGGAGGCCTTGTTGATAATGGATTTACCGATCATAACTGCGGTGTTCTGCTTCTTGAAGCCCCATGCAATGTGAACGGAAATCTCAGCCTCAGGGAACATAGCATAGACCATGAAACGATTGCCGGCATAGATGATATCTCCTGCGGCCTTCTGGTCAACTACCACAACCTTTCCTTCCATGTGGGAGATGTCCTTGAGCTGAGCCTTGAAGTACTCAGACTGCTCCATATAAAGATCGACTCTCTCCTTAACATCGGGAAGTTCTAAAACATCCTTGATATCATGGTTAACACAATAGTCGATAAGCTCCATCATAAGGTCATAGTTGGAAATCCTGAAATCATGGAATCTTCCAAGACCTGTTCTTGCATCCATAAGGAAGTTCATAAGAACCCAATCCTTGGGATTAAGGATCTCTTCCTCGGTAAAGTCAGCGGAATCGCCCTTATCAACGGCTGTCATGATCTCATCGGAGATCCTCTCAAGGGGATGCCCCTCTTTCTTATAATAGTCGTAAACAACTCTGGCTGCAGACTTGGCAAAGCCGTCGATATGCCAGTTGTTCTTGTCCTTCATGTCCTTATTACGCACAAGCTCTGACTCATGATGGTCAAAGCACATAAATACCCTCGGGTCATATGGGAGATTTGTTGTGATATCATTGCCGGTAAGCTCTATCTTGCCATCCTGAACATCCTTGGGATGCACGAACTTGATATCATCGATCAGATCGCACTCTCTCAGAATCATTGCACAAACCAAACCATCAAAGTCACTACGTGTCACAAGTCTCATCTTATCGCTCATATTGCCCCCTGATTCGTTTATAAATGAATTCATGAAAAACAAAGTGTCTTATATAAGTATATCACTAATACGTTTATTATCGAAGTAAAAAAAGCCGACATTGCGTTTATTTTTCATAATTTACTTATATCGATCAAGTAGGCTGTGGCCTGATCGATTGTGCAATGAAAACAGCCACACCGTTTCCGGTGTGGCTGCCTTGATATCTGATGAAAATATCAGCTGTATTATGCGTTAACGATCTGGCCAAAGTCAGGCTTAAGGCTTGCGCCGCCGATAAGGCCGCCGTCGATGTTGGGCTTTGAAAGAAGCTCAGCAGCGTTGCCGGCATTCATTGATCCGCCGTACTGGATGCGAACTGCATCAGCAGTAGCTGCATCATACATCTCTCCGATGAGCTCACGGATAAGTCCGCAAACTTCCTCAGCCTGGTCTGATGTAGCTGTCTCGCCTGTTCCGATAGCCCAGATAGGCTCGTATGCGATAACAAGCTCCTTAACCTGATCAGCTGTTACGCCGTCAAGATCCCACTTGATCTGTCTTGCGATCCACTCTTTGTAGGTGCCTGCCTTACGAAGTGCAAGGGACTCACCGCAGCAAAGGATGGGCTTAAGGCCTGAAGCAAATGCCTTCTTAACCTTCTGGTTGATGAGGATATCGTTCTCGCCGAAGATATCTCTTCTCTCTGAGTGTCCGATGATGATGTACTCAACGCCTGCTTCCTTGAGCATGGGAGCTGAGATCTCACCAGTGAATGCACCCTTGTCCTCGATGTAGAAGTTCTCAGCACCAACCTTAACGTTTGTGCCCTTAACTGCCTCAACAACAGGAACGATGTCGATAGCAGGAACGCAGTAAACAACGTCTACAGCGTCATTCTTTACAAGATCCTTAAGCTCGTTACAAAGAGCTACTGCCTCGCTGGGAGTCTTGTTCATCTTCCAGTTTCCGGCGATGATTCTTCTTCTAGCCATTATAAATTCCTCCAAAATCATATAGAAATTAGTTATTCAACAGAGTATCGTTAAGCGCTCACGCTTTGTCGTCTGCAGCGTATACGCCGGGAAGCTTCTTGCCCTCAAGGAACTCAAGGGAAGCGCCGCCACCTGTTGAGATGTGGCTCATCTTGTCAGCATAGCCAAGCTGGTTAACAGCTGCTGCGCTGTCGCCGCCGCCGATGATTGTAGTAGCCTCTGTCTCTGAAAGAGCCTCAGCGACTGCCTTTGTGCCCTCTGCAAGAACAGGGTTCTCGAATACGCCCATAGGTCCGTTCCAAACAACGGTCTTAGCTGACTTAACAGCCTCTGAATAGAGCTCGATGGTCTTAGGTCCGATATCAGCGCCCTCTTTGTCTGAAGGGATCTTGTCAGCATCTACAACTGTTGTTGCGATGTTAGGATTGTCGATAGGATCAGGGAAGGAATCGATGCAAACTGTGTCAACGGGAAGAAGAAGCTTCTTGCCGGCCTTCTCAGCCTTCTCCATCATTTCCTTACAGTAATCAACCTTGGTCTCATCAAGGAGTGACTTACCAACTTCATATCCCTTAGCCTTAAGGAATGTGTAAGCCATACCGCCACCGATGATAAGTGTATCGCACTTCTCAAGAAGAGAGTTGATAACGTTGAGCTTGTCAGCAACCTTAGCACCGCCAAGGATAGCTACGAAAGGTCTCTCAGGATTCTCAACAGCATTTCCGAGGAAGTCGATCTCCTTCTGCATAAGGTATCCAACTGCGTTGTTGCCGCCTTTTTCCTTGATGAACTTTGTAACGCCTGCTACGGAAGCATGTGCTCTGTGAGCTGATCCGAAAGCATCGCATACATAATCGTCGGCAAGATCAGCCAGCTCTTTTGCAAAAGCATCGCCTGCCTCTTCGGGCTTGGTCTCCTCTTTGCCTCTGAAACGGGTATTCTGAAGAAGGATAACATCTCCCTCGTTCATAGCTTCTACTGCGCCTGTAGCTGTTGCGCCGGTTACGCTGTAGTCGCTGATAAACTTAACATCCTTGCCAAGCTTCTCTGAAAGTCTCTTGGCAACGGGAGCAAGGGATTCACCCTCGTTGGGGCCATTCTTAACCTTTCCAAGGTGTGAGCAAAGGATAACCTTACCGCCATCCTTCATGAGCTTCTTGATTGTAGGAAGAGCTGCTACGATTCTGGTCTCGTCTGTGATCTCGCCGTTCTTAAGAGGAACGTTGAAGTCGCAGCGAACAAGAACACGTCTGCCCTTTACGTTGATGTCATCTACGGACTTTTTGTTTAATGCCATTGTTCTTCTCTCCTTTTGTGGATTTTTTAAAAGAAAAGAGGGTTCGGTCCAAGGGACCGGACCCTCTTTGAATTCTGATGTGTTAATAATACCTCGCGGGGTGATTACTTAACAAACTTCTCAAAATACTTAATTGTTCTAACCATCTGTGATGTGTATGAGTTCTCGTTGTCATACCATGAAACAACCTGAACCTCATAGAGATCATCAGAAACCTTTGTAACCATGGTCTGTGTTGCATCGAACAGTGAACCATATGTCATTCCAACGATATCGGAAGAAACGATCTCATCCTCGTTGTAACCGAAGGTCTCAGGATCAGAAGCCTTCTTCATAGCCTCGTTAACAGACTCCTTTGTAACCTCTGTAGCTGACTTAACAACTGCGAAGAGAAGTGTTGTTGAACCTGTGGGAACAGGTACTCTCTGAGCAGCGCCGATGAGCTTGCCGTTAAGCTCAGGGATAACAAGGCCGATAGCCTTTGCAGCGCCTGTTGAGTTAGGAACGATGTTAACAGCACCGGCACGTGCTCTTCTAAGGTCGCCCTTTCTCTGAGGTCCATCAAGGATCATCTGATCGCCTGTGTAAGCATGGATTGTTGCCATGATACCGGACTGGATAGGTGCATAGTCGTTAAGAGCCTTAGCCATAGGTGCAAGGCAGTTTGTTGTGCAGGATGCAGCTGAGATGATGTTGTCATCTGCTGTAAGTGTCTCGTGGTTAACGTTATATACGATTGTAGGAAGATCATTTCCTGCAGGAGCAGAAATAACAACCTTCTTAGCACCAGCGTTGATATGAGCCTGAGCCTTGTCCTTAGATGTGTAGAAACCTGTACACTCAAGAACAACGTCTACACCGATCTCGCCCCAAGGAAGGTTATTAGCATCAGCTTCCTTGTAGATTGTGATCTTCTTTCCGTTTACTGTGATGGAATCATCATCGAAAGATACCTTGTCAGCATATTTGTACTTGCCCTGTGAAGAATCATACTTCAAAAGGTGAGCAAGCATCTTGGGTGCTGTAAGATCGTTGATAGCTACGATCTCTGTTCCCTCATGCTCAAACATCTGTCTGAATGCAAGACGACCGATACGGCCAAAACCATTGATTGCTACTTTTACTGCCATTTTAAGTTCCTCCTAAAATGAATTTAATAAATAGGTTGCTGTTCCTATATCATCTGAATTGATAATAAATTATCAGCAACATCTATTCTAATAGACTTTTGCCCTAAGCGCAAGCTTTTTATGGTTTTTTCGTGTTCCAAAATGCCATTCTTATAAGGAAAAGAATTCCCCTTACACAAAGCTCCGAAGCCATGGCGATCCACGCTCCCACAAGCCCGTATTTTGCCCCCAGAAACGCCGCAAGAGGTATCCTTACAACCCACACGCTGAGAAGATTCAGAACGCTGGACATCATGGTCTCACCGGCTCCCCTGAACACGCCGGCCGCCACAATTGATGCCCCGTAGAAGGGCTCCGCAAAGGCCTCAATCCTCAGTATCCTTGTACCAAGGCCTCTTATCTGAAGGTCCGGGGAAAGGATCCCTATCATCACCGGTGCAAAGACGTACATCAGCGCTCCGCTAAGCCCCATCACCAGCATTCCAAGCCCCGTGGCGAACCACCCCAGCTTTTTTCCCAGGTCCTTTCTTTTTGCTCCGATGCACTGCCCCACGATGGTAGTGGCGGCTACGCCGATTCCAAATCCCGGCATATAGCAAAGGCTCTCTGCTGTTATGGCAAAAGAGTTGGCGGCTATTGCGATGGTTCCGAAGGGCGAAACGATCCTTGTGAAGGCCACATAGGCAAAGCCCATGATCATGCTGTCGATGGCCACGGGCACGGCGATCTTTAAGGAAACCGGTATCTCTTTTGCAGCAAAATCCTTAAAGCTCTGACGCTCACTCTTTTCCCGGTCAGTAAGATGGAGGTATTCGGACTTCACCAGAAGGTGCCACATCATCACAGCCGTGATGACCGCCTTGGCAAGAGAGGTTCCAAGGGCTGCACCGGCAACCCCCAGCCTTGGGATCAGCAGGAAGTTGAAAACCACATCAAGGGCGCACATCACCACGTTAAGGACGCTTGGAAGCCTGATATTGCCGCTGGACTGGATCATTCCCTGGGACACTAAAAGCAGCTGCTGTACCGGGATAGTAAGGGCATATATAAGGAAGTAAGCCGTTGCATCCCTTCTTATCTCAGGCGCTCCGCCCATGACAGAGGGCAGGTAAATGCTGTAGGCCGCAGTCGCCATCGTCAGAAGTAAGCTGAACAAAAATGCGCACAGCGTTCCCCACCTTACGATGTTCCTTGCTCCCCCGTCGTCCTTTGCTCCTATCTTGTGGGCAACCCGCACGGAAAAGCCCATTCCCGCCGCGGTCACAACTCCGTTCACCAGCCAGGTGGTGCTGGAGACAAGGCCGATGGATGCCGAGGCATCGGGTCCCAGCCTTCCAACCATTGATGCGTCTATGTACTGCATTATTACCGATGAAATCTGTGCAAGGATCGCCGGAAAACTAAGCCGTGCGATAAGTATGATCTGCTGCCGCAGGGACAGCTCTTCCCCGTTTCTGATGGCCCGTAATGGGTCTGTCATATATATTCCTCCCGATGCACGGTGCATCCTTTTATTCTTTTAAAATCCGCGTTGCCGTTATATTATATCATTGTACAAAATCAAATCAATGAAAATACAGGAGACGTCAAATGCCCATACTCGCAGACTTTCATATGCACACCCACCACTCCGGTGACAGCCAGGCTCCCATGGAGGACATGGTAAAAAGAGCCATCGAAAAAGGCCTTACACAGATATGCTTTACGGAGCATCAGGACCTTGATTATCCGGAACTTCCCGGGAATCCGAAGGATCTTTTTACATTGGATACCGACCCCTACCGGGATGAAGTGCTCTCCATGAAGGAGAAATACTCAGGGAAAATAGACATCGGCTTTGGCGTTGAGCTTGGGTTGCAGCTTGAGGACACCTTAAGGAAGAACCGGGAGTACATGTCGAAGTACGACTTTGATTTCGTCATCGGCTCCATACATCTTCTTGACAGGGAGGACTTCTATTATGAGAGCGTATGGGAAGGCCGCAGCATAAGCGACATGTACAGAAGATGCTTTGAGAGTACCCTTGAGAATATCACTGAGTTTACAGACTTCGATGTTCTGGGGCATCTTGACTACATCACAAGATATGCGCCGGACAAGGGGGCTTCCTACCGCCCTGAGGATTATGCCGATATCATAGATGCGATCCTTTTGAAACTTATAAAGGACGGCAAGGGACTTGATGTGAATTCCAAGGTTCTTTTTACCAATCCTGAGGGAAATCCCAATCCGCACCCCTATATTCTTAAGAGATTTAATGAACTGGGAGGCAGGATCATCACCTTCGGCTCCGACGCCCACTTTGCGGACCAGGTGGCCTGCGGCTTTGAACGGACAAGGCAGATGGCCCTTGATGCAGGCTTTACCGAGTACTATACCTTTAAAGGCAGAAAACCCTCCGCCCACAAACTGTAACTTAAATTATCTTTATCAGTTCACTAAAATATAGTAAAATAGTTTCATAAATCCGATTATGCAAATGTCGGATGACCTTCTGCGGAGGCGTTTTATGAAACCCGAGTTTTACGACAAGAGCAAACGTGCAAACGTTTATAATACCATCTATATTTACAAGATCATTTCCCTGGTACTGCTGGTCATCTTTACCGTGATCCTTGCAGTGCTGTTCCATAAGGACAAGGCCAAATACAAGGAATTCAGTCAGGCAGACACTCCTGCATTCTTTGTGGTTGTGGCCGCGTGCCTTGTACTCTTTGTAATAAGCATCATCCTGGACTTCTATATATTAAGAAGGACCGCTTCCATCGGGCGTCGCCTTAATAAGCTGGCCTTCATTGACAAGCTCACCGGGCTTCCCAACAGATACAGCTGCGATCTTCTCATTAACAGCTTTTCTGCTCCCGAGAGGCTTCAAAATGCCGGATTTTTCCTGATGCAGATTGCGAATCTTTCCTCCATCAACAGCGAAAACGGCCACGACAACGGCAACTGGCTCATCTCTGAATTCTGCACCATCCTTGAGGATGTCAGCGCCGACTACGGCTACGCCGGAAGAAACGGTGGAAACGAATTTATCGTTCTTATTGAAAACTGCGACAGCACTGCTGCCGATATGTTCCTTTTAGACCTCACCAAGAGAATACATGGTTACAATGAAATGAATGTCGGTTCACCTCTTGAGGTTGCCTATGCCCGGGCTCTTAACTGCGATGAACACAAGGACAAGATCTCTGATCTTGTATCCCAGGGTTACCGCAAACTCAGAGAATCTCCTCAGGTTCTTTCGTAAATCTATGGCTGGAAAACAAATCGGTAACATCCTGAAAACTGCATATTCTCTTGCATCCGTTGCAGTTGCCGGCGCTTTGCTGACAGCTCTTGTCGGCTGCGGCGAAACTGTGCCTTCGGTAAGCACCTCTCCCGTAAAATCTGCTCCCGCAGCTGTTAAGCAGCAGGAGGAGGAAGAGGACGATGCTCCCAAGGTAAAGGGCAGCCGTGACAATGTGCCGGTATGTCTTGTTCCCGAGGCCACAGGCGAGGATGTCTATGAGAACGAATATGCACATCTCGATGCTTCCAACATATCTGAGGGCTACATCATTATCCGCTACACCGGCTCCTGTCCGAAGGTAAAGCTCCAGATAACAGGCCCCAATTCCATCACCTACACCTACAATCTTATAGTCGAAACTCCCACGGATGAGGTATTCCCTCTCCAGTCGGGAAACGGCGAATATATCGTAAACGTCTTTGAGAACATTGAGGGCACCCAGTATTCACAGGCCTTCTCCCAGCTTCTTGACGTTAACATCACCAACGAATTCTCACCTTTCCTCTACCCCAACCAGTATGTGACTTTCTCAAGCTCCAGCCTGGCGGTAAAGAAAGGAGAAGAACTGGCCTTTAGCTGCAACAACGATCTTGAGGTTGTTTCAGCCGTATACAACTTTATGATAAAGAACATTTCCTACGACCACGAGGAAGCTGAAACCGTTCAAAGCGGATATCTTCCCGACGTCGACGAGGTGCTCACCACCAGGACCGGCATATGCCTTGACTACTCGGCCCTTATGGTCACCATGTTAAGGAGCCAGCGCATCCCCACCAGAATGGAGATCGGATACGCCGGAACAGCCTATCACGCATGGCTTTCCACCTATATCGAGGACATCGGCTGGGTCAACGGAATGATAGAATTCGACGGAAAAGAATGGTCACTTATGGACCCCACTTTCGCATCCAACACAGAAGATAAATCCCTTAAGGATTTCATCGGAGACGGTTCAAACTACTCTGTTAAATACATTTACTGATATACAGCAAACGGAGGGATCATGGGCAAGATAACAAAAACATCCAAATTAAGCAGTTACGAGATTTCCAGTTTCTGCCGCCAGATGGCGCTGCTTATGAAAGCAGGCATCGATCCCGGCAGCGGCGTGGACATCCTTGAAGAGGACACAAAGGACCCCAAAGGAAAAGCTCTTTTGCAGTCCTTAAGCCAAGTGCTCCATAGCGGGGAAAAATTCCATACTGCTCTTAGCATGACCGAAGCCTTCCCGGACTATGTGATCCACATGGTCACCATCGGTGAGGAATCCGGAAACATGGACACCGTTATGGAATCCCTGGCGGATTACTATGACCGTGAAGAGAACATCGAATCCAATATCAAGAGCGCCGTAAGCTATCCTCTTATCATGGTGCTGATGATGCTGGTTGTTGTTATGGTGCTCATTACCAAGGTACTTCCCATCTTCCAGCAGGTCTTTTCCCAGCTTGGAACCAGCATGAGCGGCTTTGCCCAGTCCCTGCTCAATTTAGGAAATGCCCTTAACCGCTACTCCATCGTGCTGATCGTGATCCTTGTGCTGTTTGCAGCTTGCTTCTTCTATTTCAGCGCAACCGACAGCGGCAAGGCCAGATTCAAACTCTTGATGCACAAGTTCCCCGCCACCAAGAAACTCATGCAGGAGCTGGAGACGGAGCGCTTTGCCAGCGGTATGGTCCTTACTCTTTCCAGTGGTATGGATACCTTCGAGGGTCTGTCCCTGGTAAAGAATCTTGTTACAACAGATGCTATGAAAGAGAAAATAGAAAGTTGCAGAAACATGCTTCTTGACGGAGACAGTTTCCCGGAAGCCCTGGGAAAGTCACAGCTCTTTTCCTCCTTCTATTCACAGATGGTGGATGTCGGATTTAAGTCCGGCTCCATGGATCAGGCAATGAAGCAGGTTTCAGAGAGGATCGAAAAAGATACGGAGCGCAGGATCTACTCCCTTATCTCGGTCCTTGAACCCACCCTTGTTATCATCCTCTCACTTATAGTGGGAATGATCCTTCTTTCGGTAATTCTTCCGCTTATGGGAATCATGACAACCATCGGCTGATGAGGTTTATATATGAGCAACAGATTTGACAACAACAGGACTTTTTCCATTCCTGACAGAGTTTACAAGTTAATATCCATTGCCATATTCCTGTGCATTGCAGTGGTCTTCATCGTAGCTGTTGACAGGCTCGGAAAGGGACAGATCGAGAAACAGCAGGAGTCCCTTGAAAGCGCCATTGCAAGGGACATTGTCCAGTGCTATGCCATCGAGGGCCAGTACCCTCCCACCCTGGAATACATGGAAGATCACTACGGACTGGTCTACGACAAGGATACCTTCTTTGTGGATTATCAGCCCATTGCAGCCAACCTTTACCCGGACTACACAGTTATTCGGAGGTAACCCATGAATACCCGTTCTCAAAACAAACATATAATAGATGCGGTATTCGTTATCTGCCTGGCGCTTCTGTTTGTATTGTCCGCTCTCTCAGTAATTGCCATCGGTGCCGACATCTACAAGAAAAATGTATCGGCCATGGAGAGCAATAACGACCGGAGGATCGCCACTGCCTACGTCACAGAGAAAGTACGGCAGGCCGATGTTAACGGAGCTGTCTATGCCCGCGAGATTTTCGATCACAATGCTCTCATCCTTCAGGAAGAGATAAACGGCCAGCTTTACGATACTTACATCTACGAATACGAAGGAGCTCTGATGGAGCTTTTTGCCCGGGACGATCTGGAGGTCTTCTATCCCCAGTCCGGTCAGAAGATCATGAACATACTCTCCTTTGATATCGAAGAAATTACGGAACATGTACTTAGCGTCGACATAACCCTTATGGACGGAAGCACCGACCACCTTTACATAACCAAGAGGAGCGAAGAAGGCGGCTGATAATGAACGAACGCAGTAATTCCAAATTAAGCCTCTTTTTAATGGAGCTCATAATTGCCATCATGTTTTTCTCCCTTTCCGCAGCAGTGTGCGTAAGGCTTTTTGTGTCTGCCCACACTATGGCCGAAAGTACGGAGTCTATTAATAATGCCACCATCTGGACCCAGAATCTGGCTGAAGCCTTCACCGGAGAAAAGGGTGATCTGTCGGAAATATCGCATCTCTTCCCGGAGGCTTACGTCATCTCCGAATCAGAGACGGAAGGCACTCTTATCCTCTTCTTTGACGATAAATGGGAGCTTATGTCAGGGCAGCCCTCCGACGCAGCTTACGAGGCCATTCTTGAGGTCACAAGACAAGACGCTGCCGATGTTTACAGCGACGTTAACACCTATGGCACAGAAATAACGGGAAAAGCAGCAGTTGGAAAAATAGCTGTAATGAAAACCGGATCATCTGCCGATATAGTATCTGTTATCCCCGATGACGGTGCGGACGTGATCCTCCTTACTGCTGTTGATACTTATCTTGGAAAGGAGGGACAGTGATATGAACACTCATAAATCCCAGGGCGCTCATGTAGGAAGTGCCTCAATCCTTCTGATATTCACTGTTCTGGCCATAGTTTCCTTCGCGGCACTGGCCATGGTCAACTCCAAGGCGGACTACAACCTAAGCAGCAACCTTCAGGAGAGGCAAAAGAGCTATTACGAGGCCTGTCATAAGGGAAACGCATTTGTGGCAGCTGTAAATTCAGGCTATGACAATAATGCCGAAGATGGTATAATGAAGGAAAGTATACCAATTACCGATAATCAATCTCTCGATATTGCGATTATGCTAAATAGTTCAAACAGCATATCCAATTCAGACAATAACAACGGAATCATCAAATGGCAGATAGTTACACACAGCAATTTCGACTACGATACTAATCTTCCGGTCATTCCGTAATTATCACGATTTTAAAACAATTTTCGAGGGACTTTATCAAATTTTAATTATTTGTATAACGATTTAACACGCACAAACAGTATTTAGGTGGTACAATAGATTATGTACCAAATAAATAAAATCTAAGAAAGAATTTGCTTTATTTTTACAGGCAACTAAAAATACTTATTGGAGGTTCAATATGGGAAAAAGAATACTCATTACTGATGACGCCGCTTTCATGCGCATGATGCTCAAGGATATCCTTTCCAAGAACGGATATGAGATTGCCGGCGAAGCAGAGAACGGAAAAGTCGCAATCGAGAAGTATAATGAGTTGAAACCCGACCTTGTAACTCTTGATATCACAATGCCCGAGCTTGATGGTATCGGAGCCTTGAAGGGAATCAAGGCTGCAGATCCTAATGCGGTTTGCATCATGTGTTCTGCTATGGGTCAGCAGGCAATGGTTATTGAATCTATTCAGGCCGGCGCCAAGGACTTCATCGTTAAGCCTTTCCAGGCTGACCGTGTTCTTGAGGCGGTTAAAAAAGCTATCGGCTGATCGGCTCTGTATTGCAGAAATATCAAAGGCTGCTGCACTTTCAACAGTGCAGCAGCCTTTTTATTGTGCAGTCTGTGTAATTGTTAATCTGCAGCAGCTCCTGTCCTATCAGAATGTATAGGTGGCTACGTAATCCATTCCCTCGGGAACAGTGATATCGGGAGCGTCCAGTATAAGCTCCGGCTTCTTACCCTCAGAGAGCATCTGGGTCTCGAAGTTGTACATCGCAATTCCCATATCTATCTTCTGAAGATCATAGTCAGGTGTGATATAACCCTTGTCGTGTTTCTCAAAGAACATAGCACTGTGCTCATCGATAACGACTCTCCAGGGCTGTTTATTTACAGCGGAAGGAGCAAATCTGACAGCCTCAAGGTCATCAAAAAGACCGTTTTCCTTGGCATATTTCTCATCCAGGGGCTTTCCGAAATTGCCGATGCAGAAGAGCTCTTCAAACTTCATTCTCCAGTCAGCCTTAACGCCCTTTCTCATCAGGTTCTCTTTGATGGACATCTTGGCTGTGATTCCAAGAGGGCTTACACAGGGCATAACCTCACCCTCCTGAAGGCATGAAGCCTTCTCAAACTTCTCCCTTGGCATTGTTCCGCCGATCCACACAGTTCCAAGCCCCAGCTCATGGGCTTTCATCAGGAGCTTCTGGAAACTGTAGCCGTAGGCTTCTTCCATATGCTCACCCTTTGCTACAACAGCGCTCACATAGCACTTCTCACCTGTAAGTACAGGGCTTGAAAGATCGTTTTCCTTAGCATCAAGAAAAATGAATCTAACCTTGATCCCGTAGGGGTTTGTGATATCCTCCGCAAATGTCTTAAGCTCATCAAGCACCTTGGGATCAACACCCTTGCCGTCAAAGCTTCTTACACTTCTTCTTGTCTTAACAAGATCCATAAAATTTGCCATTTTGATCATCCTCTTCTTATGGAGAAATCTCCATCTGTTTTCTTTTGCATCATTAAATTGTTTGCAATCTTATTATATATGCTTTTTGGCAAAAATCAACCCTGATGACATTCTGCCACAGCTTTCAGTTTGTCAGCCGGCTGACCGGAATCATCACTTCTTTTTTCTCCTGTCTCTTAACATCTTCAGAGTCTCAAAAATGGCATCTATAAGCAGCAGATATCCGCATGAGAGCATATACCAGCTGTTCTCGATATCCGGTGTGATAAGGATATAGGCTCCGAGGATCAGGGTAACAATACCCTCAAAGGAATATCGAAACCTCTCAAATATCTTGTTATTGTAGATCCTGAAATTGATCAGGTTCTGATATGCCAGCGTAAGGAACGCCACTCCCAGAAGCATACTGGATACTATAAAAAGAGCCCCGTCCTTTACCACAACAGCCGATGACAGAACCCACAGCACAATGCACATGATAACTCTGGGCCTTTCCTTCTTAAAGTTCCAGCCTGAATTTCTAAGGTACTTTACCGTAAGCACCACCTCATATATACAGATAAAAAGAAGCAGCAAAAACACCACCGATTCCATGGCAAAATCCGGGAAAGCAAAGCACAGCGCGCAAAGAAGAAGTGACAGTGCTATCCTGATTATCTGCTTTCTGTTAATAAGCCCCCACAGACGGACAAATATCCTTCTGTTGTCGTCATCTTCTTTCTTGATCTTCCTGGCCTTGTTCTTAATATCCAGAGCATCGTTCCCCGCCATGTTCATAAGCAGGTTTTCAAACACAGATGGCCCCTGGGCCGCAAATTCCCTGATGGTCTCAGCTCCGGTCTCAGACATGGAATTAAACAGGCTGTCTATGAAATTCTCCCTGGCAGGAAGGTCCATCCCTTCCACAAATCTGTCTATAAGAACCGTGATAAGATGGCTCTCCGGTGCATGATCCGAGCATGTAACAGGCCCTGAGGGGCCAATAAGCCAGCTCTGCATATTATGCTGCAAAAGAGCCTTCGAGGAACTGCGGACGATTATGCTCTCTCCTGCAGGCGGTTCGAATATCCTTCCTATTATGGAGTACTCCGGTGTGATCTTGGTAATGCGGCTCAGTATGCTGTAGATATATGATTTATCCAGCACCTCATCGCAAAAGCCCGGTCCGTCGTTGACGTAGACTCTTACCAGTTTATCTTTTTCCTCATTCTCCAGATGCGCCGCACTGTAAAGTGCCAGGTGAGCGCCCTTGGAATGGCCGCAGATAAAGACCTTGCCTTCCGCTTCCTTTACATGCTTTTGGGCGTACTCATAGGCCAGATCCTGGGAGGGCACTCTGGTGTAGCTGATCATGAAATCCTCTTTCCATCCAATTATGGTGGAGTCCGTTCCCCTGAAAGCTATCACCGTGGTTCCGTCGTCCAATATATAAGTAACAGCTGCAAACTGCCTGTCCTGGCTGTCATAGATATCCTTGAAATCCTTAAGGACCACATCTCCGAACCTCTTGGATTCCGCGCAGGCCCTGGCAAATTCATCATCCTCTTTTACCGAACCTGCCCGAGTGTTCTTAAGCTTATTTACCTCATCAAGCCGTGTAATGGCCTCATTTAAAGACATACTCTGCCCATCGGAAAGAATCGGCTTATAATCCACATACACAAGCTCCGACAGAACCAGATTATCTTCAATTTTGAATTCCCGTTCACTGAAGTTCAAATCCCCTCTCCAGCGAACATAATCCGTCAAATGAGACTGTGCCATTTTTGTAACCTCATGCGGTTTCGGATTTCATGCCGGTGTAGAGCTGGTAGTACTTCTGCTTCTTCGCAATGAGCTCTTCGTGAGTACCCTGCTCTATGATGCGTCCCTGCTCAAGAACAATGATGCAGTCACTGTTCCTGACTGTTGAAAGCCTGTGAGCAATAACGAAGGTAGTCCTTCCCTTCATAAGCCTGTCCATACCGTCCTGAACTATCTTCTCGGTTCTGGTATCGATAGAGGATGTCGCCTCATCCAGGATGAGTACTGGAGGATCCGCAATAGCTGCTCTCGCAATGGCAAGGAGCTGTCTCTGGCCCTGGGATAAGTTGGAGCCGTCTCCTGTCAGCATGGTATTGTAGCCTTCCGGAAGTCTCTTGATAAAGCTGTGGGCATTGGCCAGCTTTGCTGCTGCCTTTACCTCTTCATCCGTGGCATCAAGTTTGCCGTAGCGTATATTCTCCATAACCGTTCCTGTAAAGAGATGCGTATCCTGAAGAACAATTCCAAGAGAGCGTCTAAGGTCAGCCTTCTTGATCTTGTTGATATTGATATTGTCATATCTGATCTTACCGTCCTGGATATCGTAGAACCGGTTGATAAGATTTGTGATGGTGGTCTTGCCGGCACCGGTGGAGCCTACAAAGGCAATCTTCTGTCCGGGCTTAGCGTGAAGCACGATATCGTGAAGAACCATCTTGTCATCGGTATATCCAAAGTCTACGCCGTTAAAGGTAACATCGCCCTCCATGGGCTGGTAGGTGGTGGTATCAGTAGCCTTGTGATAATGCTTCCAGGCCCAGTGTCCCGTGTGATGGTCCGCCTCGACAATCTCGCCGTCCTTCTTTTCGCTGTTCACCAGCATTACATATCCCTCATCGGTCTCAGGCTTCTCGTCAAGAAGTTTGAAGATACGCTCCGCTCCGGCGAGGGCCATGATGATGGAGTTAAACTGCATGCTGACCTGGTTGATGGGCATGGAGAAGCTTCTGTTGAAGGTAAGGAAGCTTGCAAGGGCACCTACGGTAATTGCTATCATGGCATTGCCTGAAAGAGCCATTGCTCCGCCTATGATGGCGCAGATAACATAGCTGGTATTGCCAAGCTGAGCATTGATGGGACCAAGGGCTCCGGAGTATGCGTTAGCCTTAAAGGCACTCTGGAACAGTTCCTCGTTCAACTCATCAAATCTGGCAATGTTCTCATCCTCATGGTTGAACACCTTTACCACTTTCTGTCCGGTCATCATCTCCTCAATGAAACCGTTGATGGCACCAAGGTTCTTCTGCTGAGCCACAAAGTTTTTTCCCGAAGAGGCTGTAGCCTTGGCCGAGCAGAACAGCATTACCGCCACCATGAAAAGCGTAACTCCCGTAAGGGGAAGGCTGAGAGCAATCATGGATGCCAGCACGGAAACTATGGTGATGGCACTGTTTAAAAGCTGAGGAATACTCTGGCTTATCATCTGGCGAAGAGTATCAATGTCGTTGGTGTAGATCGACATGATATCGCCGTGGGCGTGAGTGTCGAAATATTTGATGGGAAGGCTCTCCATATGAGTAAAGAGCTCTTCTCTAAGCCGCCTTAAGGTTCCCTGATTGATGAATACCATGGTCCTTTGCTGCACAAACGCAGCAACAACGCCAAGAGCATAGAACAGAGCCACCCTTCCCATGGCCCTCAGCAAAGGTCCGTAATCAGTGCTTCCGCTGTCAAGCATCGGCTGAATGTAGGAATCGATAAGAGTCCTGGTGAAAAGAGTTCCCTGCACGCTGGAAAGTACCGTAACAACTATACATATCGCTACCGTTATCATGTGCAGCGGATAAAATTTAAACACATACCCCATAATGCGCTTAAAAAGCCCCATGGGGTTCTCTATCTTGGGCCTTGGCATCCCTCGTCTGGCTCCGCCTCTGGGTCCGCCCTGCATTTGTCTGTTGTCTGCCATTATTATCTCCTTTTCTTACGCCGGAGCGTCAAAGTCCGCATCACCTGAAGCACCGGTCTGGGACTCGTAAACTTCTCTGTAAATATCGTTGCTCTCAAGCAGCTCTTCGTGGCTTCCAAAGCCGTTGACCTGGCCGTCATCCATAACGATGATCCTGTCGCAGTTCTGGACCGAGCTGATTCTCTGGGCTATGATGAGCTTGGTGGTTCCGGGGATTTCCTCGGCAAAAGCCTTTCTTATCTTGGCATCCGTAGCTGTATCAACAGCACTGGTGGAATCATCAAGGATCAGTATCCTGGGCTTCTTAAGAAGGGCCCTTGCGATACAGAGTCTCTGCCTCTGTCCGCCGGAAACATTGGTTCCTCCCTGCTCTATCACGGTGTTGTAGCCATCGGGCATCTTCTCTATGAACTCATCTGCGCAGGCCATCCTGCATACTCTCTTGCAGTCCTCCTCGGTGGCATTTTCATCGCCCCATCTTAAGTTATCCAGAATAGTTCCGGAGAAAAGCACATTCTTTTGCAGAACAACCGAAACCTGGTCTCTCAAGACTTCCATACTGTAATTGCGAACGTCGATTCCGCCGACCTTAACCGAGCCTCTGCTAACGTCATAAAGCCTGCTGATAAGATTCACCAGCGATGATTTCGCAGAACCGGTTCCACCTATGATTCCGATGGTCTCACCGGACTTAATTTCAAGACAGATATCCTTAAGTACAGGCTCATCCGAATCCCTGTTGTAGGAGAAATTTACGTGGTCAAAAATGATGCTTCCGTCCGGCACTTCCATGATGGGATCATCAGGATCCACAAGATCTGCCTTCTCGTCAATGACCTCGGCAATACGTTTGCCGCTGGCCTGGGCCATGGTTATCATTATAAAGAGCATAGCCAGCATCATAAGGCTCATAAGTATGTTCATACAATAGGTCAAAAGACTCATCAGATTACCGGTAGTCAGCTCACCGCCCACGATAAGGTGTGCGCCAAACCAGCTGATAAGAAGGATGCAGGTGTATACCGTACCGGTCATGATGGGGCTCACAAAGACCACATTCATCTCGGCTTTTACAAACATGTTGTAAATATTAAGAGCTGCCTTTTTAAACTTGTTGTTCTCATAGTCCTCACGAACATAGGCCTTTACAACTCTGATGGCAGATACGTTCTCCTGAACGCTCTCATTGAGTTCGTCGTATTTCTCAAACACTTGCTTGAAGTATCTGGTTACCTTACCCATCAAAAGAACTGTTATAAGGGACAAAAATGCCACAGCAATAAGGTAAATGCTGGCAAGTTTGGGACTTATGATAAAGGACATGATCATGGCTACGATCATGGAAGAAGGTGCTCTCATGGCCATTCTCAGGATAACCATGTAAGCATTCTGAACGTTTGATACATCTGTCGTAAGTCTTGTAACCAGTCCTGATGTAGAGAATTTATCGATATTTGAAAAGGAGAAGGTCTGAATGTTATCAAACATTGCCTTTCTTAAGTTTCTGGCAAATCCTGCAGAAGCCTTTGCACCGAAGTATGCTCCTCCAAGTCCGGCCAGAAGTCCCAGTATGGCAATGACGATCATCATTCCGCCAATCTCAAAAATGAAGGTCATGTCGCCGCCGTAGATTCCTCGGTCAACGATCCTGGCCATCAGTATAGGTATTATCATCTCACAGATTACTTCACCGATCATACATATCGGAGTAAGTATCGAAGGAAGCTTGAATTCCTTAACCTGCGATAAAAGTGTCTTTAACATTATATTCCTCCAAGTTCACCAATGTTGTTTTTTATAAGATCCTGTGGATCTTCAGCGCTCATTACTCTGTCAGCGCCCATTTTAACCGCCAGTTTCCTGCTCTCTTCACCGCTGCATACAGCAAGGATGGGGATATGGTTGAAACGCTCCCGCTCCTTGACATACTTAAGAACAAGTATCCCGACATCAGTACCATCCCTCATCTCAACGACGATAAGTCTTACGTTTTCCTCATACTGACTTATGCAGCTTATCACTTCATCGTCGTTTCCGCCGTAAAAGACATGGAATCTGTTCTTTTCTTCCTTTGATATAAAGTCGCGCTCATTCTCTTTAAGAGACGATGCAACTACCATCATGGGAAGATCATCCTCACTATTATTATAAACAACCCAGGAAGTGCAGCGGTTCTTGCCGGCCATCTTGGATTTGTAAAGTGCGTCATCCGCCATTCTGAACAGTTCTTCTCTGCTGTGGCCGCCCTCATCTATAATAACACCTATACTCAGTGAAAAAGGCTCGCTGTTGCCTATATAAAAATCCGTGAGCATCATCTGAACAGATCTGCACCTTAGCTCCACCAGCTGCGAGTCTTTCATTCCCGGCAAAAACACAACAAACTCGTCGCCGCCGAATCTTCCGATAATATCCGTCGGCCTGAAGTTTTCCAGAAGGAGTTTGCCTATATGTTCAAGGAGCAGGTCTCCTCCGTTATGTCCAAGGCTGTCATTGACCTGCTTAAAACTGTCAACGTCAATTATACACATGGCACAGGGGTTAGTTCCTCTGTTCTCTTCCAAATAGCTGTCCATCTCTTCAAGAAGCGCACCCTTGTTGTAAACATGAGTGAGCTTATCCACCGAGCTGTAGCGCCTTAGTTCAACCATGGCAAGTCCCTGCTTGCTTCTTACTCCGAGGATGATCCTTCCAACCAGCTGCGATAGTATAAATGCTGCGATCACGGTATAAAAATCCCTGGAAAACATTATCGGATCCTTAAAGAACCATGATATAGCCGCATATACAGCGATCAGAAACAATTCTTCAATCACATATTTATAAAGCCTGTCTATAAAAAGCACAGGAAAGATCATCAGAAGAAGCGGCAGCCATCTGGTGTGATTGGTGATATTCGAAAACATCTCTATAAGAATAAAGCTCATTCCCACCAGAAAGTAAAAAAGCAGACATACTGTAGCTGTTTGCACAGTAGATATTGAGCCTCGCTTCCTGATAAGGGCATTGATAAAGAAATATGCGATCAGCATAACAGCCATCAGTATGTGTCCCAATGTCACATTAAATCCCGGGATACAGGTGACGGCAAAAAAAAGCATACAGACAAAGACGATAGAAGTATACATACATGATCTTCTGAGCATGTACAGATTACTTCTGTCTATCTCCACTGCACACTTTTTGAAATAGAGCTTGATCTCATCAATCTCTTTTTTGTTTTGTTTCAGATATTCCTTAAGTGTTTTCAGCATATCACTTGTTCATGAATGTCCTGACATTGATGCCGTTGACCTCTATATGATCGTCAACAGCGATCACCAGACATTGTCTTCCGTCTACAATCCTGGATTCCACAAGATCTGTTCTGTCAGGTTTAACCTTAATGACAACATCGGGGGTCTCAATATCAAATTTCTTGGTATTGGCAATATTGCTGGCAAGAAGGGGATGATCGCCCTCTCCCGCACACTTTGTGTAGTTCTCTTCAAAATAATTGAGTCTGTCTTCCGGAACACCACTGTCAGAAAGAAGCTGTTTGACATCCTTTCTGGAGAGCTCCAGAGGCTCGGGATCATCCACATGGTCCTCGATCATCTCATTGAGATTATCATGAATATTCTTCATGATGTCGTAATCTGCCTCTTCGCCGATGGTATTCTGAACCACAGCATCAAAAATGTCCTTCTGCTCAGGAGCTGAAATGGGAGCCATTCCTCCGAACATGGCCTCAACAAACTCAGGCTGAAGGTCCTCGGGCTTCTTGGTGTAGTAGAGCATATTGTGGATGTCTGTGTTTCTGTCTATAAAAGCCGGGAAAAGAAATCCCTTAACCGGAGCTTCAACGGCCCAGTCCCTGAACCTCTCTTCAATCTCATTAGTCTGTTCGTTGTAGCCAAGTCCCGCCTTGGTTCTCTTAACGGGACATATACTACAGAGCATATAATCATATATGTTCTCCGAAGCATCCTCCATCATGATACCATCCCCTGTAATACCCGGGATATCATATACTGCATGCACAAGGATGATGAAGTAATTCTCTCCGTTCACATAGTTGGCGATTATCTTGTCGTAGCATTCATCCACCAGCTCGTCATCCTCAAGCTTGGAGTTCCTTAAAGTCAAAAGAAAGTCTTGAGTACCTCCCGGCTGTTCCTGGTCCAAAGGGAACTCAAGACTGATCAGATTCTTACCAAAGGTTCCGGTAAGAGTGTGCTGGAATATATCCAGGTATCTGTAAGTCTCCTCATCAGGAAGGGAATGGAACGCCTTCCTGAAGGTGAGCTTTTTATTTTTCTCGTGATCCACATAGCATCCGCAGATGTGGTCGATGGTGCATCTTTCCTGTGTAAACTGTTTCTTGATCTCTAGTGTTTCTGCTTTGTTCATTGGTTTATAGTTACTTTCCTTTACTCATAAATTTATCGCACATATCCAGCGCAAACTGTACGGGATAGAGCTGTACCATAACGGAGTCGATAAGGTCTCCTATGGTCATCCTGAAGGCGATCTTTACGAACCTGTCGTAGGTAGTATCAAACATCTTCTCAAACACCTTGATACTCTCTACATCTATCTGATTGACAATAGGTGTACTGATATCGGTAGCAACCCCAAGCATGGATGACAGTGACGTAGCGCTGGTTCCCATCATCTGGTTCATGGCTTCGGATGCAGCTGAAAGATGAAGATCCGTGATCTCTCCTGCGGTGTTGGTTCCGTCTCCGCCCATCATAAGATCGGTCATGACCTTAACGTCATGCTCCTTGAGCACCAGAACGTTATTGCCCTGAAGTCCCTTAACATAATGGATCTGCACAAAGATACAGGTCTTCTCATAATCATCAAGGGCTTCGCTTCTCTTTATGACCTTGACATTAGGAGTAGTGATGTCCACCTTCTTATTGACCATCATACTAAGGGTTGTCGCGGAATTACCCATACTAATATTTGCTATTTCGCCAAGAATATCAACTTGTTCATTAGACAGAATAATCTCTTCCAAAGTCAGTCACCTCCATAGGCATAATGCAACTCATACTACTATTTTAGTGTATTTAAGTGCATTTTGCAAAACTTTATTGTTTTTTAAGATTATATTTTATGATCGTTTATATTCGCTTTGTGATTATTTAATAAAATCTTTATTGATTATTTGTGATTTATTTTGATTGATTTTGATTTTTTATGGTGCTACCATGTAATCAGAATATGAGGAGGTATGTAAAATGCTCACTCAGGAAAGACGCGACCTTATGGTCGCCTATATAAATGAAAAGAATGCTGTCACGGTAGCCGACCTGATGAAGGAGTTTGACGCTTCTGCCGCTACTGTGAGAAGAGATCTCTCGGTGCTTCACGATGAGCGCAGGATCCTGAAGGTCTTCGGAGGTGCAACTTCCATTTCATCTTTGGATGTCAATACCAAAGAACCTTCAGTTACCGCCAAAGCCTCGCTCAACGTTGAGGAGAAAGATAAGATCAGCAAATACGCCGCTTCTCTTATCAACGATGATGATTTTGTCTACATCGACTCCGGAACCACCACCCTTGAGATGATCAAATATATAGAGAATACCCGCGCCAAATACATCACCAACGGCATCGTCCATGCCAAGAAGCTTTTGGAGAAGGGTCTCGACACCATGATCATAGGCGGCAAATGCAAACCCACTACAGAGGCCATCATCGGCCCCGACTGTGTTGAAGGCATAAGAAGGTATCACTTCACCAAGGCCTTTATGGGAACCAACGGCATTTCCGTGGACGCAGGCTTCACCACCCCGGATGTGGATGAGGCAAGAGTAAAAAGAGAAGCTGTAGGCCACTCCTATATCTCCTACATACTTGCAGATCACAGCAAGTTCGGTCAGATAAGCTCAGTGACCTTTGCAGAGATATCATCCTGCTGCATCATCACCGACAAAGAAGTGAACAAGAACTACAGCAGCAAGACAATCATAAAAGTAGTTTCATAAAAAGGGAGGCAAACATGATCTATACGGTTACTTTTAATCCTGCCATCGACTATGTTGTCAGAATGAGTTCCGAACTGCTTCCGGGTATGACCAACAGATCCAACTCGGAAGAATGCTACTTCGGAGGAAAGGGAATCAACGTTTCCACCATACTCAAGAACCTCGGGCTTGAGAACACAGCCCTTGGATTCACCGCCGGCTTTACAGGCAAGGCAATTGTGGAAAGTGTAAATTCAAAGGGAATCCTTGCTGACTTTATCGAACTTCCCGAAGGAATGTCCAGAATAAACGTCAAGATCAAGGGTCAGGCCGAAACCGAGATCAATGCTCAGGGCCCGAAGATTCCCGAAGATGCTCAGAATAAGCTCTTCGACAAGATAAAAGAGCTTAAGGACGGAGACATCCTTATTCTTGCGGGAAGTATTCCCAACTCTCTTCCCAGCGATGTATACGAGAGGATAATCGCCCTTGTGGCAGACAGAAAGATTGATGTCGTTGTGGATGCGACTAAGGACCTTTTGAAAAACGTCCTGAAATACCATCCATTCTTAATAAAGCCAAACAATCACGAACTTGGTGAGATGTTTGACACGGTACTTAAGACCGACGAGGAATTAGAGATCCATGCCAAGAAGCTCCAGGAAATGGGCGCAAGAAACGTACTTATCTCCATGGCGGGAGACGGTGCAATGCTCATAGCCGAGACCGGTGAGAAGTTCAGGATCGGCGTTCCCAAGGGAAAGGTAAGAAACTCAGTCGGTGCAGGCGATTCAATGGTGGCAGGTTTTATAGCCGGATATCTCAAGACCGGAAGTTATGAGGAAGCTCTCAAGATGGGAACCGCAGCAGGAAGTGCAACCGCATTTTCCGATGACCTGGCAACCGGAGAAGCAATCACACAGCTTTATCAAAATCTTTAAGAGGGGATTTTATAAAGAGGATACAAAATCGGCAAAAAGCCAAAAGGAGGGTCTATGAAAATCACAGATTTATTAAAGAAGGAAGGCATCGCTCTTAATGTGGGCGCAGCCGACCAGGAGGCAGCCATCGATAAGCTTATCGAGCTCCACACCAAGGTTGGCAATCTTTCTGACGCAGGGGAATTCAAGAAAGCAATCCTTGCAAGAGAAGCAAAAGGTTCTACAGCCATCGGAATGGGTATCGCCGTTCCTCATGGCAAGTCAGCGGCAGTCGCTAAGGCAGGCGTTACAGCCATGACTATTCCGTCAGGTATCGACTACAAGTCTCTTGACGGCAATCCCAGCAACCTCTTTTTCATGATCGCTGCACCTGATACTGCAGCCGACACACACCTTGAGGTGCTCTCAAAACTTATGACACTTCTCATGGACCAGAACTTCGCCAAGAAGCTGGTTGATGCAAAGACTCCTGATGAGTTCCTTGGCATCATCGATGAGAAGGAAGCTGAGAAGGACAAGGAAGAAGCTGCCAAGAAAGCTGCTTCTGCTGCTCCTGCTCCCGCACCGGCAACCGTTAAAAAGCTTGTTGGTGTTACAGCCTGCCCTACCGGCATCGCTCACACCTTCATGGCAGCAGAGGCTCTTGAGCTCAAGGCAAAAGAGCTTGGCTATGAGATCAAGGTTGAGAAGGACGGTTCAGGCGGAGCCAAGGACGTTCTTACTTCAGCAGAGATTGCCGCAGCGGATGCAGTTATCGTAGCCTGCGACAAGAATATTGAAATGGGAAGATTTGATGGCAAGAAGGTCATCATCACTTCCACAAAGGAAGCTATCCATGCTCCCGAGGGCCTTATTAACAAGGCAGTTTCCGGAGAAGTTAACGTTTATCATCACACCGGTGCTGTTGCAAAGGCAGATGACTCCTCCAAGGAGAGCGCAGGAAGAAAAGCTTACAAACACCTTATGAACGGCGTATCACATATGCTGCCTTTCGTTATCGGTGGTGGTATACTTATAGCAATAGCATTCCTTTTAGATGATTACTCAATCGATCCCAGCAACTTCGGTTCAAACACCCCCGTTGCTGCATGGTTTAAGTCAATCGGCGGCGCCGCATTCGGCTTCATGCTTCCGATCCTTGCAGGTTTCATCGCCCAGAGTATTGCTGACCGTCCCGGTCTTGCAGTAGGTTTCGTAGGTGGTTACCTTGCTTCAACAGGTGCAACATTTGCAGCACCCGGCGGAGATGTTCCTTCCGCATTCCTTGGAG
Source organism: Butyrivibrio sp. FCS014 (assembly GCF_000526935.1). Taxonomy (GTDB): domain Bacteria; phylum Bacillota; class Clostridia; order Lachnospirales; family Lachnospiraceae; genus Butyrivibrio. The sequence continues at coordinate 657,031 of NZ_JAHA01000019.1, forward strand.
CTCTTGTTGCAGGTTTCGTAGGTGGTTACATCGTACTTGGTCTTCGTAAGGTATGTGAGGTTCTTCCTCCCGCCCTTGAAGGAATCAAGCCCGTACTCATCTACCCTCTCATCGGAACACTTCTGATCGGCCTTGTAATGTGCCTCATCAACCCTGTTGTTGGCGCACTTAATGCATGGATCTCAGGCGTTCTCACAGGAATGTCCAGCGGATCTATTATCGCTCTTGGTGCACTCCTTGGCGCTATGATGGCAACAGATATGGGTGGTCCTCTTAACAAGGCAGCTTACGCCTTCGGCCTTGCAAGCCTTGCAAACCAGAACGAGACAGGTTACATGATCATGGCAGCCATCATGGTAGGCGGAATGGTTCCTCCCATTGCCATTGCTCTTGCAACCATCATCTTCAAAAAGAAATTCACTGCAGCTGAGAGAAAGTCCGGCCCTGTTAACTTCATCATGGGTCTGTCCTTCATCACAGAGGGTGCTATCCCCTATGCCGCAGCTGATCCTCTTCACGTAATTCCTTCACTCCTTGTGGGTTCAGGAGTTGCCGGAGCTCTTTCAATGGCCTTCAAGTGTACACTTATGGCTCCTCACGGCGGAATCTTCGTATTCCCTGTAGTAGGAAACGTAGCTATGTATCTTGTAGCTCTTCTTATCGGCTCCGTTGTAGGATGCGCACTGCTTGGAATTCTCAAGAAAGATGCTCAGGAATAAAAAAATTTCATTATTTTATTCCTGCGTAGGATGGCACGGATTATCGCTGCTTCGCTGCGATAATCCGGCCCGGTAAACGTCGAAGACGTTTACCCATATAACATTATGTCCACATTTACAGAAAGGAAACAAAATTATGGTATCACAGAAAATCACAGTGACTAACGAACAGGGAATGCACATGCGTCCCGCCAGCGTATTCAGCCAGGCTATGACCCCCTTCGCATCAGACGTTAAGATCGTTTTCAATGGCAACACTTTCGATGCCAAGAGCGTAATGATGCTCATGAGCGCATGCATCAAGTGCGGTGCAGAGATTGAGGTTCAGTGCGACGGCGCTGATGAAGCTGATGCTCTGAAGAAGGCTATCGAACTCATTGAAAGCGGACTTGGAGACTGATTTCGAAATCCTATCGTGTTTAAGTAAGCATGGTCGTTCCGGTTAGGGTTATGGCCGATAGCAGAACTTCATTATGAATCTGGGAGGATTACAAGATGTACAACGGAATTGCCGCTTCACGCGGAATCGGAATCGGCAGCATCTGTGTTATCACTGAGCATGAACTCAAGTATGATGCTGTCAAAGTAGAAGACACAGAAAGTGAAAAAGCCCGCTTCGACAGTGCTCTTGATCAGTTCAAAAAAGAGACCTCGGAAATGGCCGAGGACATCAGAAAGCGCATCGGACCCAAAGAAGCTGAGATCCTTGAAGGACATCTTGTAATGATGTCAGATCCCACCATGTCCGGTGAAATGAGCAAGATGATCGCTGCAGGCCAGTGCGCTGAGTCAGCAGTAGAGGCTGTTTGCGATATGTTTATCGGAATGTTTTCAAAGATGGACGATGACCTGATGCGTCAGAGGGCTTCGGATATCAGCGATATCAAGGTAAGCCTTCTGAAGATCCTTCTCGGAATTCAGGACATTGACATCAGCAAGGTGGCTCCCGGAACTGTTCTGGTTGCAAGGGATCTCACTCCTTCCATGACATCTCAGATCGTCAAGGAAAACGTGGTGGGTATCATAACAGAAGTCGGCGGCAAAACTTCCCACTCTGCCATCCTGGCAAGAGCCCTGGAAATTCCTGCCGTACTCTCCGTTCCCGACATCACTGCCCTTGTAAAGGACAAGGACACCGCCATTGTTGACGGCACAGAAGGTAACGTATACATCAATCCCGAGGGAGACATCCTCTCCCAGTACATCATAAAGCGCGAGGAATACATCAAGAAACAGGCCGAGCTCAAGGGATTCTTTGGAAAAGAAACAGCTACATCCGATGGTATTAAGCTTGAGCTTTTCTGCAACATCGGCACTCCCAAGGATGCCAAGAAGGCTGTTGAATGTGACGGTGAGGGTGTAGGTCTTTTCCGTTCCGAGTTCCTGTTCATGGACAACACCAGGATGCCCACTGAGGACGAGCAGTTTAATGCCTACAAGGAGGCTGCGCAGACCCTGGGCGGCAAACCTGTGATCATAAGAACTCTCGATGTCGGAGGAGACAAGGATATCCCTTATCTCAACATCAAGAAGGAGGAAAATCCCTTCCTTGGATACAGAGCCGTAAGATACTGCCTGGGTAACAAAGACAGCTACATGATACAGCTCCGTGCCATTGTAAGAGCCAGTGCCTTCGGCAAGGTTAAGATCATGGTTCCTCTCGTAACCTGTGTGGAAGAGATCCGTGCGGTCAAAGAGATGGTGGCAGAGATCAAGAAGGACTTCGATGCTAACGGCATCGCCTACGACAAGGATATTGAAGTAGGCTGCATGATAGAGACGCCTTCCGCTTCTCTCATAGCCGATCTTCTGGCAAAAGAGGCAGACTTCTTCTCCATCGGAACCAACGACCTTACACAGTACACCATGAGTGTAGACAGAGGAAACGCGGACGTAGCTTACCTCTATTCCACTTTCCAGCCCTCGGTTCTTCGCTCTATCAAGCACATCATTGAGTGCGGAGTAAATGCCGGGATCCCTGTTGGAATGTGCGGAGAAGCCGCTGCAGATCCACTGATGATACCGCTTCTTATATCCTTCGGACTGACGGAATTCTCCGTAAATCCGGTACTGGTGCTCACCGCAAGGTGCATCATTTCCAAGTGGAGCAAAGCTGAGGCTGATGAGATCACTGCCAAGGCTCTTGCCCTTGAGACCGAAGGAGAGATCGTTAAGCTCCTTAAGGAAGCTGCAAAAGAATAATTCTTTAAAAAAAGGACCCCGGTGCTGTAAAATGAGCACCGGGGTCCTTTATAATTCATAAACACAGGTCTGATTATTTAAAGAATTCTATTTCTTTGTTAAGCTGCTCCGCTATCTTCCTGAGGTCATCTGCCGAACCTGCAAGAGTTGTAACGGTCTGTGCAAGCTCCTGCATGTGAGCCCCTGTCTCTTCTGAAGAAGCTGCATTCTCCTGAGAGATTGCTGACAGTGCACCCATGATATCAACTACGGCATCCTTGGAAGTAGCACACTGCACTGCTCCGTTGCTGATGGTCTTAACACCGCCTACAGTGGAATCTATATCGCCAAGCATTCCGTTAATGGCATCAATAGTCTCTCCAAGAGCTGTCTGCTGATCAATGTTACCCTGCTTTACATCTTCCGCTGCAACAACGGCAGCATTTGCTTCTTCAAGAAGTACCTCCATCTCCCTCTTGATCTCATCAGCCATCTGCCTGGAATTATCAGCCAGCTGCCCAATCTCACCGGCAACTACCGCAAAGCCCTTTCCGGCTTCACCGGCTCTTGCCGCCTCTATGGAGGCATTCAGCGAAAGAAGGTTTGTCTGGGTTGCAATGGATGTGATTCCTTCAACCTTGGATGAAATGTTATTAACAGCTTCCTGAGTCTTCTGAATGGTACTGGTGATCTCTTCTATCTTTGCTGTCATCTCAGCAGAAGAATTCTGCAGTGACTCCAAAGACTGACTTGAAACCTGAGATGCCTCTTTCATCTTGTCTGCCAGACCACCAAGATCATCCGATGACTCCTGAACGCTCACAACAGCATCACCAATCTTTCCTACATTCATGGCTGCATCCTGGATCTCATTTGCCTGCTGGGAAGCACCTGAAGCTATTTCCTGAACAGCAGTTGAAACATCATCGGCTGTGCGTGATAACTGGCCGGCCATATCAGCCACTTCATCCGAAGAATTTTTTACTCCGGCTGCAGATTGTCTGATACCATTTACTATTCCTTCCAGCTTATCTATCAGAGCGTTTGTATTATGTAACGCTTCACCTATCTCATCTTTTCTTCCAAAGGTATCTTCTGTCTTTACAAATTCACCGTTTGACAGATGTTCTATACCATTATTTATTGCCACAATGGTTCCGGCCATACTCCTGGAACCTACAATGCCGACAAATATGCAGAATGCAAAAAGTACAAGGCCCACCACGATCATGATCACCAAAGACCTGGTGATCTTCGCCTCAACGGAGGTTCTGGGAACACCGGCAAAGGCCATGGCCACAACTTTTCCGGAATCATTCTTAACAGGCACATAGGCCACGAAATAGTTTGTTCCTGCGACAGGAGTCTTCTTGGATGAATAGTTCTGTCCTCCGTTTATAACTGCCGCAACAACAGAATCTGCCGCCTTTGTTCCTATAACGGAGCTTCCCAGAGAAGAATTTTTTCTTGTATCTCCTTCAAACCAGGTAAAGTCATAGCCGGTGCCATGCTTAAGCAGATTTTCCGTCTCATTATCTCCGGCTTCCCTGTCGGTAAGGTGGATAGCTATATCCTTATATGTGTATGCAGCGGCCTGAAGACCTTTTAGAGCCTCATCCTCCATACCGGTTCTGACAAATCTGGTGCCAAGTATAAGCATGGTCACAGTCAGACCAACAGAAGGAATAATAGTAAAGAGCAGAATACTTAATCTTACAGACCGTTTTTTCTTCATAAAGCGCCTCCTAATATAATCACTACTACCACATTGATATATCGTCATGATGCGTAAAATTATTAACGTTTATTCGTCTTGTTTTATTTTACTACTGTTTTTTAATCATTCAATATCCTGCACACTCACTTCCGCTCACATTCATATTGTGTTCCCCGAATCAAAGAAGGCCGGAGCGTATGCCGCTCCGGCCCTAAATTATTACGTTATTTTTTAGCTAAATTATTAAACGATACCCTGAGCCTTCATAGCCTCAGCAACCTTAAGGAAACCTGCGATGTTGGCACCTGCAACGTAGTTGCCTTCCATGCCGTACTTTCTTGCAGCATCATCAATGTTGTGATAGATGTTAACCATGATCTGCTTAAGCTTAGCATCAACCTCTTCGAAGGTCCATGAAAGTCTCTCGCTGTTCTGGCTCATCTCAAGAGCTGATGTAGCTACACCGCCTGCGTTTGAAGCCTTACCGCAAACGAAGAGTACCTTGTTGTCCTGAAGATACTGAGTAGCCTCGATGGATGTAGGCATGTTAGCACCCTCGCAGACAGCCTGAACACCGTTGGCAACCAGCTGCTTGGCATCATCAAGGAGAAGCTCGTTCTGAGTTGCGCAAGGAAGAGCAACATCACACTTAACTGACCATACACCCTTGCCCTCGTGGTACTCTGCAGAAGGTCTTGCTGATGCATACTCTGTAAGGCGGGCTCTCTTAACCTCTTTGACCTCTTTGAGAAGTGCTACATCGATTCCCTCGGGATCATAGATCCAGCCTGTGGAATCTGAACATGTAACAACCTTGGCTCCCAGCTGCTGAGCCTTCTCAATAGCGTAGATAGCAACGTTTCCGGCACCGGAAACAACTACTGTCTTGCCCTTGATGTCAGAGCCGTTGCACTTAAGCAGCTCCTCTGTAAGATAAAGAAGGCCATAACCTGTAGCCTGTGTACGAGCCAGTGATCCGCCGTAGGTAAGTCCCTTTCCGGTGAGAACGCCCTCGTAGGTATCTCTGATCCTCTTGTACTGTCCGTACATATATCCGATCTCACGTCCGCCGACACCGATATCACCGGCAGGAACGTCTGTGTCTGCTCCGATATGTCTGTAAAGCTCTGTCATGAAGCTCTGGCAGAATGCCATAACCTCTCTGTCTGACTTGCCCTTGGGATCGAAGTCTGAACCACCCTTACCGCCGCCGATAGGAAGGCTTGTAAGAGAGTTCTTGAAGATTTGCTCAAACCCAAGGAATTTGATAATACCAAGATTTACTGAAGGATGGAAACGAAGTCCTCCCTTGTAAGGTCCGATAGCTGAATTGAACTGGATACGGAATCCGTTATTAACATGAACCTGTCCCTTATCATCAACCCAGGGTACTCTGAAGAGGATCTGTCTCTCGGGAGTTACAAGTCTCTCTAAAAGAGCGTCCTTGCGGTACTCTTCTTCATTGGCCTCAATAACTACACGAAGTGACTCAAGCACCTCTTTAACCGCCTGATGGAATTCAGGCTGAGCGGGATTTTTCTCTACAACATAGTTGTAAATTTCATCAACGTATGACATCTTTTTTCGTCTCCTTCCATTGAAATGCGCGTATTTATGCGGATTCGCAAACTTTGTATACAATTATACATTTCACCGGTTTAAAGTGCAAGAGTTTTTTGCATGAATATACAAAAAAGGAAGCTCACTGCGGGAGCTTCCCTTGTAATCTAAAAAACTCTTCCTTGCTGCTTATTACAGGCTCTTACCCGCCGTTCTCTCCGGATCCTTCACCGGAATTTCCCTCTGAGTTCTCAGAACCGTTATCTTCACCGCCTTGCTCCTGCTGTGATCCTCCGTCTTCGCCTGCCGGCTCCGGCTCAGGTTGCGGCTCGGGCTGAGGTTCGGGCTCAGGTTTTGGTATCGTGATCCATCTGTAAAAGAATGCATGGTTGCCGATCATGGTGTATTCGGCGATCCCATAGTAGTCGGCCCAGTATTTGGTCATGAAAAAGAGATAGTCACCTACACGGGCACCGTCCAGGACCTCCTGTGCCGCCCTCATGCAGGTGGAATTTGGACCGTTGTTTATAATAAGCTCAACCTTCCCGGATCTGTAGGAAGCAAACTGCATATTCTGGGTAATGACCGCTATAACCGTATTGGGGAATGCAGAGCTCTTTACTCTGTTCATGATAACAGAGCCTACCGCAAGTTTGCCGGTATAGGATTCTCCGCCGGCCTCCGCCTGAATGGTGGCTGCAAGCCATGCAAGCTCCGTGTCGCTGGCGCTGTAGGAACCCGAAGTATCCTCTCTTGTAAGGGCAAGTCTCTCTGCTATCTGTTTAGCCAGTTCCGCCTGTGCCGCAGCTACCTGAGATTCCAGTGCCTTCATCTTCTGATCAAGATTTGCCAGCTGATTCTCATAGTCAGCCAGCTTGTTCTTCTCGTTTGACAGAGAACTGTTGGTGGAATTTAACTGACTCTTGACTGTATCCGTAAGGGAAGAGAGCTCATCATGCTTCTCATCGAGCTGGTCCTGATATGCATCAAGTTCCGCTTCCTTTTCTTCCACCTCGGCCTTCTTGAGCTTAATGCTGCTCTGAAGATCCTTGTATTCGGATATCTTCTTCCGGTCATACCGGATTATGGCATCCAGATACTCAAACTTGGTGAGAAAGTCGGAAAGAGACCCTGATTCCAGCAGAATCCTGGCAAGTCCCGATGTTCCTCCGCTCTCATAGGTTGACTGAAGACGCTTTTTGAGCAGTTCGTATCTGTCGCGCTCCATTTCCTCGGCTTCCTGAAGTTGACCGTTAAGATCCACTATCTGAGCGGATACTTCGGCCATCTTGTCCTCAGCATCGGAAATCTCCTTATTGAGGGAGTCCAGTTTGTTGGAATAGCCCTTGATGGTGCTCTGGAGGCTGCTGCTCTGATTTTGCAGGTTGTTTACGTTACTCTGCGTCTGTTCCCTCTGCCCCTGGAGCGCTGTTATCGCGTCCCTGGTCTCCCTGGTCTGCTTCTCCAGATTGGAGATTGTCTCCTGAGTCTGGGCTTCCTGCTGCTGCATTTCCTGGATCGTCTGCTCCAGCCGCCCCGCCTGGCTGGGAAATGACATCTGCCCCAGCATCAGGGACAGAATTATTATTCCCATCAGAATTCTTTTCTTCATACGCTTCCTCTCCCGGGAATCTTATGTTGTTGCTCCTTCTGATGAAGTCCATCATATTCATGATCTTAAGAGACTCGGAATGAGGCATCTCCGGACACTCAAGCCATTTCTCCTTGATAGCCCTTATGCACGCCTCTATCTCATACTCATAACCTGAGATCTGCTTGGGTCTGTTATATTCGGCGATCTTCTTGTACTCGCTGTTATAGACTGTAATGCTCTCAGGGTTATTGATGTTCTCAACAACGATAAAGCCCTTCGGGCCATAGATAATGCCTTTCCTGTCGCTGCTGGCAAGAGCTGTAGCGTTCAGTACGGCCATTTTTCCGTTTCTATATCTAAGGGTAATGCTGTCCTGCATATCCATTCCAAGGTCATTATAGGTACAAATGGACGCTATATCAGCCACATCGTTGCCAAATACCATGGAGGCAAAATTGAGGACGTAGACACCAAGATCAAGCAAAGCGCCGCCGCCAAGGGCAGGCTGATTGATCCTGTCTTTATAGACTATATTGTAGCCCAGGTTTGCAGTGAGCATAGTGGGCTCTCCGATAACATTACTGGAAATGACCTCTGTTAACTTGGTCCTGAGGGGCATATACCTTGTCCAGATAGCTTCGGTCAAAAGAAGATTCTTTTCCTCGGCATATTTGAAAATGTCCGCAGCCTGTTTCTCATTGAGCATGAAAGCCTTCTCGCAGATGACGTTCTTGCCTGCGGAAAGAGCCAGCTTGCAGTTCTCAAAATGCTCCGAGTGGGGAGTAGCAACATATATAAGATCCACTTTGGGATCAGACACCAGCTCCGCGTAGGAGCCGTATGCCTTTTTAACGCCAAATCTTTTGGCAAAGTCATCGGCTTTCTCCTGACTTCTTGATCCAACGGCGTAGCAGGTAACACCTCTCATCCCCTTTAACGTGTCAGCCATAACCTCGGCAATCTTGCCTGCACCCATGATACCAACTCTAAAGCTTCCGAACATTGATGTTACCTCCGTTTTGTAAGATCACTGTCTTAAGAATTCCGATTTGATATATCCTGTATTCTTATTATACTCTACTTTTGCCCATCCGTTTGAATATTGTTCCACAACATTTACCGTTGAACCGGCATAGATAGTACCCAGAGAATCGGTATCTGTGCCCTGTCCCTTACGAAGCTTGACGGATTGAGTCACAACAAGCTTGCCTGTCTTTGCATCTGACTTAACCTTGGAATCGGTGGTTGTCTCCTGCTGGGAAGTAGTGGCCTCGGCTGCAGCATTATCAGCCTGGGTCTCCTCCTGCTCATCGCTGTCCTCGGAAGCATCATCCTGCTCCTCATTGTTCTCTACCGGAATAACTTCGGTCTCTTCGGATACCGTCTCAAAGAACTCGGTCTTTACATAGGCTACGCCGTTCTTGTACTCAACCTTACTCCAGCCGTTGTCAAGTCTCTCAAGCTCCTTGAACTCCTGACCCTGTGTGGTCTTATCAAGGGTATCGGCAGTAACTGAATCAGAGCTTCTGATATTGACTACATCCAGAGCCTTGATAACGCGCTTGGTCACGGTAACTGTACCGGGCTGCTCCTCTGTGGTAGCTTCCGAAGCACTCTCATCGGGTGTGGAAGCCTCTGCTGTTGCAAGGCCTTCTCCCACGGCAACCTGAATTCCGGAACGCATTCTGGTAAGAAGCTCTGCAAGATTCTCGTCAGCGCTTACCATCTCGTTGTAGCGGGTGGCGATCCTGTTGTTAAGATCTATAACATCAGCCTGAACACTGATCTGTTTGATATAGTCTATCTCTGCAGCATCTGCGATGTCTCCGTTGATATAGAGAGTACCGTCATCATCCGTACAGATATAGAGGGTTTCAAGGCCGGGAACAGTTCCGTCATAATCAAAGAGCTTAACCTCATTGTAGACATAAGCCACATAGCAGCCCTCTCTGGGGCCCGGCTTGGTATAAACGGTAATGTTCTCAAACTTGTCGATATATTCCGATGCCGCAACAGCCTTAAGGATCTCTGTCTCTTCAAGGCCTCTGTATATCTCGGAAAGAGTATCGGAATCCCCTGCTGCTGATGCGGTATAGTATCTCTCAACAAGGGCATTAACCTCGGGATATGCATTCTCTTCCATGGTAACATCCGGGATCTCGATAACAGATGCCTCTGTGGCTGCGGTGTTGACCTGTGCAACCTCCGTTGCTCTCTTGTTGGCATTGATGGCGATGACAACCGTCAGAACCACTGCAACCACAAGAACAGCAGGCATCAGATATTTCTTATTGTCCCCCAAAAAGGCGGAAAATGAATTGGTATTATTTCTCCAGGACTTGTTGTCCTTTTTATTATTTCTCATGGGTAAAACCTCAATAATCTCCTACAAATAAATACAATGAAACATACTGATTTTATCTGTAAAACAGGCCTTAGTCAAGGGCGCCGCATTACAGTGAAAGGCCGTAAACTTCAGAGTATTTCTTCTTGAAGTAGTTTAAAAGCGGCTGTGCCGAGAGCTCCTTGTTACATACCTTTTCAAGAACTTCCGATGATGTCCTTGTGGATCCGTACTTGTGAATGTTCTCCCTAAGCCATGCGGTTATCTTCTTAATGTCGCCTGCTGCCAGAATGTCATCTACAGGACCAAGTTCAGCTTCAATCGTCTCAAGGAACATGCCGTCATAGATGCTTCCCAGAAGATATGAAGGGAAATATCCAAAACTTGCGTCTGACCAGTGCATATCCTGAAGAATACCCTCAGCGTCTGTCGGAGGAACGATGTGAAGCAGTTCTTCCATCTTCTTATTCCAAAGAGCAGGGAGCTCATCTACTGATACACCGTCAATAAAGATAGCTCTTTCTACCTCGTATCTTAAAATGACATGCAGGCAATAGGTAACCTCATCCGCATCTGTTCTGATAAGGCTGTTCTGCACATGATTGATCTCACGGACAAACTCCTCCAGAGTAACATCCTTAAACTCGGGAACGATCTCAAGAACCTTAGGCCAGATAGGCTTCCAGAAGTTGATGTTTCTTCCCAGGATATTCTCAAAGAATCTTGACTGGCTCTCGTGAAGACCCATGTAGTTTATGTTGGAAGCTTCAGTATCCTTATACTTCTGATCTACTCCCTGCTCAAAGAGCGCGTGGCCTCCCTCGTGGATTGCGCTGAAAATAGGAGCAATGACCTCATGCTCGTGATAGTGGTTTGTGATCCTTACATCATTTATGGACATGGATGTAGTGAAGGGATGCTCCGTCTGCGCCTGTGCAAATCTTGTCATATCCATTCCCATGTACTCAACCAGGAACTCGCAAAGAGCCGCCTGTTCGTGGGCAGGGACAAACATGGTGAACTTACTGTGATCGGGCTGAGGTGCTGCGGTTATCTTCTCCACCATAGGCACCAGTTCCTCTTTGAGCTCACCGAATACCCTGTCGATGGTCTCCTGGGTCATCCCCTCCTCGAACTGATCTATAAGGGCGTCGTAGACTTTTTTGTCCGGGTTCATATAGCCCTGGTACTTCTTCACTGCCTCGATGGTCTTCTCTAAAAGAGGCTTGTAGTAATTCCAGTCATTGTTCTGCTTAGCCTTGGGCCATGCCATGCTGGATGCGGTGGTGGTCTTCACATACTCCTCGTAGAAGTCAGCAGGAACCCTGCGGGCCTTGTCCAGATCCCTCTTGGTCCTTGAAATATCAAATTTATAAACATCATCAAGTTTGTCAAATTCCTCAGGCTCACAGAGCTTGCATACCAGATCGTAGAACTCGTCGGAAGTGCTCTTCTTAAAGGACTCCGTGGAAAAATATGTGATGGAGTCGGAGAGTTTCTCCTGTCCTCCCTCAGGGGCTGTGGTCTGCATATCCCAATACATCAGGCTGACTGCATGACCCATATATCCAATCTCTTTTGAAAGCTTTTTATACTGCTCAAGTAATGTCATTATTGTCTCCTTCATAGGGCGAAAACCCGCATTGTTATCATATTTTAGTACAACACTACAATTATACCTTTAATCTCTGTAATTTCAAGCAAAGTTATGGTATTATAGTCTAGTGCGCACCCGTAGTCTAATGGATAAAACGTAGGCCTCCGACGCCTTTGTTGCAGGTTCGAGTCCTGTCGGGTGCATTTTTTATGCCTAAGTTAAACGGATGAACTGAAGCATATTGACATTTCCAAAAGAAATTGCTATATAATTGGTATGGAAACGGGTTTTTACCGCATTTCACTGTTGCGGGCTTCTCGTTTCCTTTTTTATTGCAATAACATCATATAGATACTTGTTGCCATTTTCTGCATGGTTTACCAACAGGACTCCTATATAACAAGCTTCTTTCCCTCAGCATCCGTAACAACTGTAGCGTTCCTGTTGTCAATCAACTCGCAATATCCTCTTCATTATCTGCGATGAAGATTCTGTCGCTGTCACTGTGATATACGTAGAGGTTGTCGCTAAGGATCTCCTCGTCGCTAACAGTTGTGGTATTTACTTCATTTATGATGCTGCGAAGGTTATTTGCATCAATGCCAAACTCGCTATCAGGCAGCACCAGCACCTCGTGGATCGATGAGGGAATGATGTACAGGTCGCACTCAAGGTCTTCTGCAAGCCCCTTTAATACTCCCGGGTAAAAAACTGATCCTGCTCCGAGGCACTCTGATGTATTGCTCACCACATAGATCCCACATATGGGGAAAAGATCATCATCGCACCCGGTAATTCTCTGAAGCACATCCGCAAGGCCGCGCACCTTGACAGGAGCGAGCTTTGGCGCATTGTCCCTGATATTCTCCCAAAGCTCTTCCTCTGAAATCTCCCACATCCTTAAGTGAGTATTTGTAACGGTGATATTGCCGCTTCCTATAACATCGTTGTCCACTCTGCAAAGGGGAACCATGGCAAGATCCAGTACCTTCCTGTAGGGAATATCCTTAAGGCTAACTTTATTCTTTTCATAGTTCACCAGCTTGTAATACATCCTTCCCGAAACCTCTGAAAAATCCCTGAAGAAATCCATCTCCATTCCCGCTGCAGGAACGCTGCTGGCATGGTACATCTTCACCAGATCATTGACTATACTCATAAGCATCACACCGTTTTTGTAATCTTCAAAAAAGCTGTCAATGTAGATTGTTGGAGATACGAACTCTCCTTCTTTTCTGATTGCAAGAGCATTTCTTATCACTCCGTTATTCTTAACCACCTCACTTACTTCAATATGGTAGTCACCACCGAGTACATCCTTAACTTCTGCGGCAAGTATCTTGCCAAATTCTTTTATATCCATATCTGTTTTCTCCTTTAAATTTTCTGTTAAAGCAGACACTCAAACTCGAAAATGCAAGCATTTTCGAGTTCGTGTAGCTCGCCATATAATCAAATTTGCATTTGCGTGCAAGCACGCATGCAAATTTGATTACATGGCTCTGCTTTAACACGCAAAAAAAGACAATAGAGATAACTCACGCTTTCTCTATTGTCTTACTTAGTTTCTATAGTCTTATGATTGTTCTGTCAGATATGGTTATACGTATATGATCAAACTCTTGAAAGGTACTCGCCTGTTCTTGTATCGATCTTGATAACATCTCCCTCGTTTACGAAGAGAGGAACAGATACTGTAGCACCTGTCTCTACAGTAGCAGGCTTTGTAGCACCTGTAGCTGTATCACCCTTGAAGCCGGGCTCTGTCTCTGAAATAGTAAGCTCTACGAACATAGGAGGCTCAACTGCGAATACATTGCCGTTGTAAGACATTACCTTACATGTCTCATTCTCCTTAACGAACTTGAGAGAGTCGCCAATCTGATCAGCTGTAAGACCAATCTGCTCATAGGTCTCTGAATCCATAAAGTTGAAAATATCTCCATCCTGATAGAGATACTGCATATCCTTCTTGTCAATTCTTGCTGCAGGGAACTTCTCAGTAGGGCGGAAGGTTGTCTCCTTAACACCGCCATTGATGATGTCCTTGAGCTTAGTTCTTACGAAAGCAGCGCCTTTACCGGGCTTAACATGCTGAAATTCAATAACCTGACATACGTTTCCATCAATCTCGATGGTTACACCATTTCTGAAATCACTTGCAGAAATCATAGAAAATCCTCCTAAATTACATTACATCAAACAACTTTAGTAGTATAAACTATCATATCACATTTTTCAACTATTTTTTATACCTACTTTTAATATGATTTACTTCATGTCATGGATCATATCCATTGCCTCAAGATAGCCCTTAAGCCCGTGGCCGTAGATCTGCTTGTGGCAGGCAGGGGCAGTAACGGACACCTTTCGAAACTCCTCTCTGGACTGAATGTCCGAGATGTGAACCTCGATCTTGATTATGTTCTCAAGACTCTTTAGAGCATCGTGAATTGCGTAGCTGTAGTGAGTATATGCTCCGGGATTTATAACGATGCCATCTGTTCCGTCGCTGTAGGCAGCCTGGAGTCTGTCGATGATGGCTCCCTCATGGTTAGACTGGTAGCATTCCACTTCGTCTCCGTCTGCGGCTGCTTTTTCTTTTATTGTGTTGCAGAGGTATTCGTAGTCCTCATTGCCGTAAATATTCTTCTCCCTGATTCCGAGGAAATTCAGGTTTGGTCCGTTTATTACAAGTATTTTCATACGCTCAAATCCTCCCATCGTATGCATTCTATTAAATCCAGGTAACCTTAAGGTTTCTGTACTCTGCTGCAAGATCACCGTCCTGCCTGATCACTACGTTTCCGCCTGTAAGCATCTCTCCATGGGTCATGCCGTCGTCATGGAAACTGAGTATCTCCAGGTCATTTATCCAAAACGCCACGTCTCTTCCCTTTTTAAGGATAGTCATCCTGTACCACGATAGCTCTTTTCCCGAATATTCAGGATACAGGTCAGGCAAAGGATCTGCTCCTGCAGCAACTACGCCGTTTCCGGCATCCTTTATAAGACTGCAGACGTGAAAGGCCCGGTCTTCCTCACTCCCCCGCCTGAAGTAGACCATGTGAAATGCATTCTCATCCTTCATGGCAAAAGAGACAGCTGCGCAGCCTGCGCCTTTTATGGGCTTAAATTCCCACTCAATTTTAATGTCGGCTGGAAATACTCCCGGAAGAAAGATCCCCTCATGCTCCTCCCCCGCAGCAAAAGTTCTGATCTCAGGATCCTCATATACAACTTTAGACATCTGTAATCCCCCCAAATATAGCAAATACCTTTTACGCAATTATATCATGGATGCCCTCAAAAAAGGACCTGACCGCCGGGACTCATCGCGGTTTCGCTATTTTCAAGCATGACCTAAAAAAATAGCGAAAGCACCCGGCAAACTATTGCCATAAATTTGTCAACTAAAAGGCCTTAACATAAAGCCCCTTCTCTTCCCGCTTAAATCCAAGCTTCTCCAGGACCCTCACGGAGGCCACATTCTCCTCCTCAGCCCTGGCAAATACCCGGCGGATCCCGAAATGATCCCTGCAATGATCAAGTATGCTGCTGCAGGCCTCTGTGCAATAGCCCTGTCCCCACAGGTCCTGTGCAATAAAAAAGCCCAGCTCTGCGCAGTCCTTCTCAAACATCCAGTCGTAGGGGTACTCATCCCTGTCAACATCAAAGCGGGGCTCAAGACCCGCTTCCCCGATCAATGCATCAGTCTCTTTGTCGAATATGCCCCACATCCCATAGCCGTATCTGCGATAGACCAGCTCGGCATACTCCCTGCAAAGGAGCACCTCTTCCTCATAGGCTTCCGGCGGGTCGATATAGTCCGTCATATGTGAGCTTTTAAAAAGCTCAGCCTCAGCTGCCACATCGCCTTCCTCAAGTTCTCTGACATAGCATCTTTTGGTCTCTAAAATTGTCTCCCTCATTTACTATCCCTGTTTCTTTGCCACTTTGATTTCCAAAGCACATTTTTCTGAAATGGAATATCGAAGACTTCCCTCTCCCAGGCCGATTCCTGGTAGTCGTCTTCCTCCTTCTCATATCTGACATCCGGCACTGCGCCGCTGCTTTTTGAGATGTCCTTGGAGACGCTGATGCACTCCGATATCACTTCTATATTACTTTCATCAGAAAGAGTATTTTTCAAAAGAGCTATCACTTTACTGTTATAGGCGGCCATGGTAAGTCTGTTATATCTCCGCTCTCCTCCGACATTCCTTATGGCTTCAACCATTCCAAGCATTGCAAGAAGAATATAGGCCGGGTCCTCCATTTTCTTCGATATAAGAAAATCCACATTCAGATCTCTTTCCATATCCGTACAAAGAACCACGGCAGCAGGTTTTCCATTGGAATCAAAAACCACAGTGCTTACCCGGCTGTTGCAGTGAGCCATATCATAGCCTGTAACATCGGCTCCCACATCGCCAAGAAGGTCAAATACCTCCTGCATCCTTGTAACGGTAAGGTTGTAAAGCTGCGTATAAGATGCCAATCCCCTATCGGCCCAAAGAGCCTTTTTTACCTTTGGAGAATAAAGAACCACTCCAATGGGAATCGCCAAAATATCCGTAGACTTTGCCCCGGTATACCCGGCACTCTCAAACAGCTCTTTTGCCCCTTTAGCTTCGCAGGAAAAATCAGCGTACACCTTCCTGATCCCGCGATGGAGAAGAATCCTTTCAGAAGCAAGGAGAAGCTTTTTGCCGATTCCCTTCCTCCTTGCATCTTCGGGCACGACAATAGAGAGGATACGGGCCATATCCCTTGAAAGCTCAAAGGTAAGGAACGCCCCCTCTTTGTCAGTGATCCTCAGGATCCTATCGCTGTTTACGGTTACGATCACCTGCATAGGGCCTCTATCTCCGGGTCAGTTTTATCAGTCTTTGCCTTTCATCCTTATCATCCAAAGCAGGAATAAATCCGCATTCCCTGAAGAAAAGAACTATCTCATTCTCCTCAAGATCTGAGATTATCTCCTCATCTTCATTATAGGGAATGTCTGTCAAAATAACATCAACATCCTGCGATTTCAGTATCTGTGTTATCTGTCTTACAAGCCGCAGGCCTTCCTCGTTGTGCCTGAAGCCCTCAGTTACATAGATATAAACAAGCTCGGCATAGTACAGACCACGCGAAGTCATACCAACATAGAACTGGGCTATTCCCACAAAATCATCTTCTTTGCCGTCTTCACTATCCACGCTAAGGAGGGTAAAGTACCCCTCCTGTCCAACGTTCTTAAATACAAAATCGGGAATCCCCGCAAAGCTCCCTTCCAAAGGGGCCTCATCTATCGAATAAATCCTGGTCATGCCAAAGTCCTCACTAATGAAATGAACCACCCTCAGCGACCCACGTCGGAAAGGGTTTTACGTTATAACATTCTATCAGCCAAAGAAATAACTAAATGCAGCTTTTCCGCCCATGAGAATAAGGTTTCCAATTCCGACATTACCTGCAAATTTGGCCTTATTATCTGATATTAGTTCCTGCATTACATCGGTAAAATCGATGCTCTTAATATCGATGTCCCTGTCATATCGCCCTTCCATGAAGCGTTTCAGCTGGATTTTTGTAATATCCATATGTATCTTACCAAGCTCTGTCAGAAGTTTTGTGATCTTCTCTTTATCTGCCTGGGGGATTCTGGTCATATTCAATATTATCTCATTTTTGTTTGCATATTTTTCTGCCAGCTTATGATACTCCTCCAGCTTTTTATTAAACAACTCACCATAGGCGATCTCAACTTCTGCATCGCCCTCTTTTACGGTGGTCTTTGTAGTTTCTTTGAGCATCATATCCAAATCCTTGATTTTATCATCATAACGTATGACTTTCCGAATCTCACCAAGGAATGATAATGTGATCGGATGATTTTTATTTTTGGCTTCGTTATATTCGACATAAAGATTGTATATTTCGTTAGTAAGAGCAGTCTTTTTGTCATCGGTTAATTCTTTCTTGTCCTGAAGCCGGCGAAAATCTTTCACTTTCTTGTCAATTTCAAGACCTTTAGGTATTACCTGTTCATAGATGGTCAGAATAGATTCTACGCCACTGTCATCCAGCGTCTGTACCGCCGGTAATAATGCCGGCATCAGATTTTTTATACCGATTCTTTCCAGTATTTCTGCGTCTCCTTTTCCCGGCAGCAATTCAACCCAGAAATCTGATGATTCTACATCAAGTTCCCTCTGAACAGTCTCCGCTTTTTCCTTCTTTTGCTCTTCGGAAAGCGTCTTATCATCCTCTATAGCCTTGAACTTAGCTTTCCATTTATCCCTGAAATCAGTCCATTTTTTTCTGTAAGCTTTAAAATCAGGAAGCTTTCCATGGTCATAAGCTCTTTTCAGATCTCTTTCAAAATCAGCCAGTTCTCCAAGTATATGATCATCAAACTCCGCTCTCTTATTGATGGGGGCTATGCCTTTGGCCAGATTGCCTTTCTTTTTGGTATTGTCCACAAGTCCCTTTTTAAATGTCTCCTCGCCTACTCCCATAAGGGAGTCATACTGCTGCTTGATGCTGGCAGCAAACCCGTTTCTCCCTCTGGTCGTAACATATGCATTTTCTATTACAAGGCTAAGGCCAAGCACCTTGTTGTCATATTTCCTGAGATGCTGTTCAATGTTGTTAAGATCCTCACCTATTCTTCCGATCTCGAGGTTTATATCGTCTATGGACTTCTGAAGTCGCAGCTGTCCCTGAGAGAAATTATAAATGGATGCCGGAAGCTTTACTCCAAGTTCCGATGCCCTGATAAGCGCAGCTGCAATACGTTCTCCGGCCTCGGATGCGCTTCCCATTTCCAGAATCTCGCTGAATGCCTCTTTTACTTCCGCCTGCTTATCTTCAGTATAGAAGTCCTTAAAAGCCTCATCCTTGTTATCCAGGAGATTATTGAACTCCTCAAAAAACATATCAACATTACCGGCAGCTGCCGCTGTCATCATTCTGGTAATGGACACCTTCTGTTCATCCGAGAAATTGACAGCATTTCCGTAATCTATGAGGGTACCCTTTGTATCACTTATAAGGATGTTACCGGCATGAAGATCCGCATGATAATAGCCCGATCCGAAAAGAGCTTCCTCAAGCCATTTCTTGGTGATATGGGCCATGATATCCCTCTTTTTGATAAGATCGTTGGCAAGGTCGATAAGCTTATCTCTGGCCTGTTTTGTCTTCTTAATACTCTCATCTGTAAGCGGAATTGTAACTTCTGATACCACTTCTTTTCCCTGATCGTTTATATACTTTTCATGTACCTCATCATGGATTTCTTTTCTTGTTTTAACAGAATCCAAAAGGATATCGTCCAGAGTTTTTCCCGGAGCTTCTTTGATCATAAGGTAATTGGCGGTAGGCGCAATTGTCCTGTCAACTTCTTCAGATTTAACATCTCCGTACCCCTTGTTATATACCTGACCATCCTCAATATTCTTGGCTTCCTGGGAAAGATCCAGCTCCATATAGTAATTGCCAAGCTGCCCCTTATAGGTCTCGTACATACCGACGCTTACCTCTTTGGCACAATCCAGCATAACCTTCTCTTCACGTTTCATGCGGTTCTGACAGTCGGGACGAAGGAGCTTAATGACTACCCTTTTGCCCTCCTTCATACCGGGTCCGTATATATTACACAGAAATGTCTGTCCAACAGAAGCAGCGCCAAGGTTTTTAAGAATTTCTATCTTTGTGACTTTGCCGCCTGATGCCTCTATCATGGCATTCATCTGAGTCTTTACAACTCTCTCGGGAATAGGAGGAAGCTTTGACTTTACATCCCTTAAGGCAAGTTTAACAGACTCCGGAAGACTATCCTCCGGAAATCCCTGGAGCATTTTATGCAAAAGAGGTCCGGCTCCCCGGATAAGTCCGGCAAAATAGTTAGCCTGTATCTGCAGCTTTTCTCTCTCTTTCCCGTACTCCTCTATCAGTGCCTTTTTCTCATTTGTAAGTGCGTCATAACTTCTCTCATCCAGAATATCTTTGAATTTGGAAAGCCTTTTCTTCTTAATCTCATCAAAGAGATGTATACCATCCAGTTTTTGTACTTCAACCTTTTTGCAGGAGCGAAGCGCAGACGAGAGCATAGCCCGCTGGTCCACGGTCTTCATTTTCGCGAAATAGTTCTTCAGAACTTTCCTTATAAACAGACCCTGACCGGCTTCGGTTTTTGTGGCATTCTTCATAATGCTCTTAAGGGTCTCTTCCTCCAGAGGATCATTTTCAACTTCCGGGAACATGGCATCCACAATATTATTAACATTGTGCTGCATGATCTGTGCGGAATCCTTGATTCCCTGCTCCATGGTGCCATGAGCAAGCTCAAGCTGATCATTTACATCTTTATTATTTTGATCGCGGAGAAGTTTCTCAATATCAACGTCTTTCTGCCGCCTTAAAAACTCAACGATTTTCCTGAGTCCTTTTCCTATAACTCCGGCAAAATCATCGTTTTTGTCATCGGACACCTTATCCAGTGACATCTTCTTCATTATGGTGGCTATGAGGTCGTGATCCTTATCACTCTTATCCTCCACAAGAAGCTTAAGAGCCTTTATATTGTCAAGAAGAACAGTCCTTACAAACTCCTTGGGATCGTCAGCATTCTTGTCCATTGTTAAGGTATCACTTGTAAAGACGAATTCAGCCATCAGCTTTTTGACGGCCTTCTCATCGTCTGACCAGTCATTTTCATCAGCATTGGCCTGAACTTTGTACATGGATACATGATCTTCCATCTCACCACCTCTGGCTGCATCAAGTTCCATAAGTTCTGTCAGTGCAATACCGTTTATAAGATCCTCGTCCTGCTTGGCATCCTGAAGAATTTGCTTTATCTGCTCAGGAGTCTTCTTACCCTCTGCAAGTTCTCTGGCATAGCCAACCATGGCTGTTCTTCGAACGTTGTTAAAATCGTCCTTTTTAAGGTCCAGAACCTTGGCAAGGTACTCGGCAACATTGTCTCTGATATGGGTATATTCACCCTTTGTGATATCCGTCTTCTTCCTGTAGCTTTCAAGAAGATCCACAACAGCATCCTTCCCGTAAAATTCGGGACGCTGCATAACATCGTTGGTAAGCTGCTGATATAACCCCTGTGCAGTATTATTCAGCGCTATCTTTCCATGCTTTTCAATAGCAAAAAGCTGATTCTCCGCCGTCTGAAGGATTCTGACTTTTTTGCCCATGACACTTACATCAAGGACCTGAACCTGCCCCGGTTTGAACCGGCTTAAATCCTTCATGAGCTCGAGGTTATTGCTTACAAGCTTCTGTATATCCTTGGGCTTATTTCCTGCTGCCGCATACGCATTCCTTATGCTGTAATCCGCTCCGAAGACTCTCAGTGCGTTTATCACATCATCGCTGGCTTCCTCAGCCTTTAAGGTTTCTTTTATCTCAAGTTTCGAGGTTCTGACCACATTCCGGGACTTAGTTCTGGACATGCCAAGAAGCTCTCCCATGGTATAGTCTTCCTTGTTACTGAAATCCAGATCCTTTACCAATGACAGAGTGTCATTCTCATATGAAAGTCCCTGCCATACGGCAAAAACTTTTTCATAACGCTTATTGTGCTTCTTGGTGGAGAGATAGTCTTCGCAGAATTTGATGGCAACCGCGTAGTATACCTTAAGTTCCTCTATATTCTCCCTTGTAACCTCCATATCCCTGATGGCTTCAAGATGATAGGTAAGGCGCAGAACCTCAGTCTTAAGTGCTGCCATCTCCGGAGAGTCGCTCTTTGAATGATCATTGATCAGAAGCTGTGTGAGATCTCTCGATTTCTTATAGTTAAGGCTCTTAATTGCTTCCTGCTGTTCTTCCTTAGTATAGTAGCTGTATATAGCTTCTTCCTCGATCTCTTCACCATTGGCAAACATATCAAGGACCTTGTTGATCTCATCCACTTCAGCCTGGGTATCTTTGACCCTGCTTGCTTCCCTGGCGTCAAAGTTCCTTTCTTTTTTCAGATCGACTACCAGTCTGTCCTGCCTTGAGAGAAGATCATGAAGATCCCTTGCAGTATACTTAGGAGGCATGGATTTACCTATATCCTGCCTCTTACCGGAAAGCTTAACGCTTCTTACAGATTCGCTATCCTGGCTAAAAGAGTCCTCCATCAGCCTGTTATCTTTAAAGTAGATGGTACTGTTTAAATAGTCCTCCACGTCATAAGGACTTTGCATGTCCTTCATTTTGGGCTGCTGGGTATTGATTTCCTGAATTACTTTTTTCCTGGTCTTCCTCATATTGCGCTCCTATTCCTTTCGAAACAAGGTCACCACAATTTAAGTATATATCTCTTTATACGAAGAAAGACACATTTTTGAAACTAAATATCCAGTATTTCGGAAAAAAAAACTTATTTTAAACTCTGCTTCGTCACACTCCGCGGCAGGGCCTATTCCGACACTGTGAAACCCCGCTGCATTTGCCGCGTTTATACCCGAGATTGCATCTTCTATCACAAGGCACTCCTCGTTTTTAAGCCCAAGAATTCCCGCAGCCTTGATGAACACCTCAGGGTCGGGCTTGGACCTGGAAATCATGTTGCCGTCGCTGATACCGTCAAAGGCATCAGTAAGGGCTGTCCTCTCCAGGATGAACCGGGTATTCTTTGAGGAAGAGCCAATGGCAAGACCATATCCTCTTTCCTTAAGCTCCCTTAAGGTGCTTCTTACTTCCTCAGTGACATCCCCGGGGCCCATATTCTTCAGAAGTTCTCTGTAGATATTGTTCTTTTTTTCCATGAGAGCAGCCTTTTCCTCCGGGCTGTATACAGCTGCTGCCCTCTCAAGTATGATCTCAAGGCTTTCTGCCCTTGAGACTCCACGGAGTCTTTCATTTATCTTTCTGTCAAAATATATCCCCTCATCGTCCGCGATGGATTTCCACGCCTGATAGTGATACTCATCGGTGCTGCAGATGACTCCGTCCAGGTCAAAGATTATCCCTTTTATATTCATCTTGCCCATCCTTTCTCCCTCTCTTTATATGTAATCCTTTCCGCAGAAGGGATCTATGGGGCTTACTCCCTCAAACTTCGATCTTCCCATGAGTTTTTCAATCACAGCATTGCAGAAGTCTTCATTACCGCTGTAAGCATTGATATAGGTTCCGATCATGGGTGCATCAAAAAGATGATAGGGGTATGCAGTGGAGACCATTATCATCGGTATCTCTTTTGCATGCCAGGGAGCATCATCACCGAGGCCAAAGAGCACATTCCAGTTAAGTCGCAGGGTGGTGTTATTGGATGCATTCTCCATGTTGCAGACATAGATATACAGATCGTAATCCTTCTTCATCTCGGAAACGCTTCTGTACATTTCATTCAAAAGAGCCTTCTTCTTGTCCGGGAGGTTTTCAACATCCATGAAATCCATGGGCGTTATCCGCGTTCTCCTGTCCCTTACGGTAACTTCGAACCCTTCCTTCTCAAGTTTTTCCTTCCACATCAGCGCAAAATCGCTGCAGGGATCCATCTCTTTGTCTATAACATTAAGGTATATCCTCTTATACTTACCCGGATTTACAGGCAAAAGAGCCTTCTCATCCCTGACAAGGGTGATGGCCTTATCGGCAACCTCTTTTGCAAAGGCTCTATGCTCACTGCAGCCAACAATGTCTATGGCATCCTCCGGGGGAACAAGTCTTCCTTCCCTCTGCTTTACATGAAGCCCCAGTGAGGCCTTTGTGGCAAGGATGCGAAGAACAGCCTCATCCAGGCGCTCATTTGTAAGAAGACCGCTTTTCAGTCCATCTTTCAAAAAGCCGATATCCTCGGAAAGATCCTTGTTAAAGAGGATCATATCACAGCCGCTCATAATTGCCGTAGGGATGGCCCTGCTCCTTGGCATTGCCGAGGTAAAGCCCACCATCGGGGTCGCATCAGTGATGATAAGACCGTTAAAGCCAAGTTTTCCTCTAAGCAGTCCCTGCAGGAGTTCCTTAGAAAGAGAGGCGGGGCGGAGCATCTCCTCTTTTGTGGCATCCCTGTTAATCTCCTTTACATAGGCAGGCTGAGCGATATGTCCAACCATCACGGTCTTTGCTCCCTTGCCTATAAGTGATCCGTAGATATAGCCAAAGCTTTCATCCCACTCCCTGACGCTAAGTGAGTTAACACTAGTAACGATGTGCTGGTCCCTCTCATCTATGCCGTCTCCGGGAAAGTGCTTGATTGATACCGCTACGCCGCATTCATCGGCTCCATCCATGTATCTTGAGGCAAAGGCTTCGATTTTCTTCGGGTCATCTCCGAAGGTCCTTACATTGGTTATGGGATTATGAAATTCCCTGTTGATATCCACGATAGGGGCAAAGGACCAGTTGAGTCCAAGCGCTGCACCTTCTTTGCAGGCAACATATCCCATCCGGTATCCGTTTTCCGGATCGTTTGTTGCAGCTACCGCCATTGGTTTTCCAAAACTCGTCCCCTCAAAGGAGAGTCCGTCTCCTCCGGCCTCTGTATTGGCAGCGATAAGAAGAGGAATCCTGGCCATGTCCTGTATCTTCCGGTGGGTGGCTCTCAGCTCTTTTGCCGGGCCGCTTCTGTACATCATTCCGCCCACAGCTGCGCCTTCAACTATGCCCCGAAGAACATTCTCATCATTGGAAAATCCCATGGGGCAGAATACCTGCCCGCACTTCTCATCTTCCGTCATTGAGGCAAAGGTATCCTCTACCCACTTTATCGCCTCATCATCAAGGCAGAACGGGTTTGCTTTATAATCAATCTTTATGCTCATTTACGGTTCATCCTTCGTATCATTAAAATAGGTTCTCAGAAAATATGCCGGTCCGCAGCTCCATGCATGGCAGTAGCTGTTCACAATGGTCCCCCCGTAGGGCGACTCGTTGGGATTTTCCGGATTGTACAGTTCCCAGAAGGTATCGGCGGAATTTGCCACCATTCCTCCCCAGTACTTTGACATTTTCCTGTGAGCCACATCTTTTTTTCCAATTTTAATAAGCGCATCTATGTAGTTATGGTACATGTAGGGAGTCACCATGGTCACTGCTTCAGGGCAGGCCTCCATTCTGTCAAAGAGGCGCTCTGCTGCCTTTCCCTCCATTGCTCCTCCAAGCACCATCCATATCTGCGAGGCAAAAGAGATCTGGCTTTCCGCTCCGCTTACATAGAGCTTCTTCTCAACATCATAAAGGAATCTGTTGGAAGCTTCCTTGAGCTTGAGATAAAGCTGCGCATATTCCTCCTCCGCAAGAACGTCTCCGACGCACTGGGCAAGCTCGATGGCTGCCTCAAGGGCATACATGAAGATTCCCTGAGCGGAGGCCTGTTTGTTGAGGGCAAGATTCCAGTCCACAAAACACCAGCCAAGAACATCCGAGTCCCTTACCACATGCCGCTCATCGAGGCTGTTACTTGCCAGCTCAATCTGTCTTTTGCAGACGTCGAAAAGGTCCAGCACAGCTTTTTTATCCCCGGTCCTTTTGTAGTAATCCCGAAGTATCACAATAAAGAACAGGGAATAGTCAAACATATTCGTGTCATCAACTTCAGGCTTCGGATCAAGGAAGATACAGGCTCCCACCCGTCCGTCTTCCTGGGTCAGAGCCCCGAACAGATAAAGATTTGACTTTACCATGTCATTCATGTTGTAGGTGACATAGTTCACCAGAGCCTGAATTCGCAGGTCTCCGATCCAGAGCCTTCTGTCCCTTTTGGGTCCATCCTCAAAGACCGTCTGCATACAGTCATGGAGTGTTTTTACAGCCACCCTGTCAATCTCCCTGTCCAGCTCATTACTGCTGTAGTAGGGCAAAAGAGCTTCATCCGGGGCAGAGGATACTGCTGTGAGGGATGCATCATTTACCCTTAAGGAGAATCTGGAGCTGATATCAACCACCTCTATCCTCACGTATCTGAAGGAGTATCTCCTGTCCAGTTCCACAACAGACGGCACTATGTCCACATGGATAAGCTCCTCCTCAATCCAGGCCGGTGAGACCCAGCCCTTATACTCTGAGGCATCCTCAAAAAGCTCGATCTCTCTTTCCGCAAATCGGATTCTCAGAAGAACCGGTGAATCGGGGTGTGCCCCCTCATAGCCAAGGTCCAGGGACAGGTAACCCACATAGTGGTCCTCAAAATCCAGGATGATGGAGTCGCCTTTTTTCAGTGCGATAGACTCATATGCCGGACGGGGATCTCTTTTTATGACATCCCCATCCTTCTTTAAGTCAATACACTTGCATTCGTTTATCTTGTTTTTCTTTATTTCAGGGAAAAGAGCTGTCGCTTCCCGTAATAATTTTTCGTTATACATGTGCAAATATTCTCTTGATCAAATGATTATTGTTTAAATAGACTAAGAAGATCACCAGCAGTACTGCGTTTATGATCGACTGAGTCGTGGCATTTATCCGGTTTGAGAAAACCGCAAAGGTGGAATTCAGAAGGGACATACACAGGGCAGAGAGCAGAAAGCCCACCTTCTCGTTTCCGAACCTTCCGATATAGCCTGCAATGAACATCGGAAGGAAGGCCGTGAACATAATGGCTATACTTCCGAAATTCAGCTGTCCTCCGTTTATAGTGGTATTTCTTGCGGCATTCAGCATACCCACAAGTCCCATGAGTCCGCCGCAGATTGTGTAACAGATAAGGGCGTTTTTAACCTCATTGATACCGGTGGCTACAGCTACCTTCTGCCCTGACTTAAGGGCGTTGTAATCATAGCCGAAGGAAGTCCGCTCAAAGACAATGATCATAAAGATAAGAACCGCCGCAATGATAACAGCTGCGTAAACCCAGGTTCCAACAAAGCCTGACATGGATCTGTTCTGAACCTCACTCATAAGGTATTTGCCGCCTGTTATGGTATACATTATTCCCTCGTATACCAGGGTCACACCAAGAGAGACGATAATGGGCGGAAGCCTCAAAGCGCAGTACACAGCTCCCGATATAAGTCCCAGCAGTGCTCCCGCAAGAACCGTTATTATCAGCATAAGAAGTGCAGAACCGGAGCCCCCTTTAAGAAAACCGTATGTGATCTTCGCACCTATCACAGATGAAAGTCCTGCCATTGCCCCCAGGGAAAAATCAAATCTTCCGCTATTTAAGTTTATGGAAAGCGCCATGGTGGTGATCATAACGATGGCTGTATACACCACAAAGTTATCAAAGCTCTTTGCTCCCGATATGATGGTCTGCCCGTTTGCAAGGCAGATTCCTTCCAATACCACTGCCACAGCCGCAGGGATTGCCAATGTCTTTAAAATCTTCTTAAGGGTGCTCATGAACTGCCTCCATTCATCACTTACTCTCGATAAGTGCCTTTACATCATCATAGGTAACATCCTGACCGATAATGCCATCAAGACTTGCCTTGTCAAAAATAGGTGTATCTCCGTTGTCGTTTACATAGTACTTGTCAAAGGATTCTGCATCTGTTGCCACAAGATAGCCCTGAGTAAAGGAGACCGCATTTCCTTCGGGATCTCTTATAACATTTCCGTTAATCGCATCCATTACCAGAGCAAATACAGGTCCGATGGAAGATGAGTACTTGCCTGCAAGATACTCAAGAGAGCCGTTCTTCATTGATTCGCTGTTCATGGCTGTAAAGGAGTCGATATCGGAGAAAGGGATGTTCTCCTGGCTAAGTGTCTGAGCAAAGAAAGTTGTTGCCATTCCCACTGAGATAAATGCCTCAGGAGCTTTCTGGATTGCTGCATTGAGCTCATCTGTGGTTGTGTCGCCATATCCCTGGAGGTAAGCTACCACTTCAACATCTCCCGAAACCTTTGTAAGATCAACACCCTGATCCTGGAATATCTGTCCGATCATACCGTTCATATCATCTGTTCCGCCGTAGGTATCGCCAAGTCCGGCGATCACACCTGCTGCACGGTATACGTGCATGGGGTTGGGGATAAACGCTCCGTAGATGGCAACGCTCTTTACTCCCTTATCCTTAAAGTACTTTCCCATCTCCTTGCCGGCTTCAAACTCTGTCTCGTTTGAAGGTCCAACCTGGCCTACAAAATGCTCATAAGTCTTGTAGGTCTCATACTGACTCTCATCAAGCACGCCGGATGCAACCGCATAGTAGATGCCATACTCTTCGCAGGTCTCAATCTGCTGAGCTCTGTCACTGCTGGAGAGTGAGATAACGGCGTCATATCCCTTTGATGCAAACTTCTCGATGGCTGCCTTCTCATCCTCAGCACTGGCAAGAGCATCTGTATAATCAAAGGTTACGTTATAGTTGTTCTGAATATATTTCTCGTAGTAGTTTCTGAATCCAAGTGCCTCCTCGCCGCTGACGTCGGCCACAAGAACACCGATCTTACGAGTTTCACCCTGATCAGCGGAAGCTTCACTTACAACCGCATTATCAGTGCTGTTATCTGTTGTGTCTGAAACCGCAGCAGGTGCGCTGTTACCGCATCCTGTCATTACGGTCATGGCTGCTGCCATGGCAAGTCCGAGTACCTTTGTTACTTTCCTGTTCATAATCTTTCCTCCGTTTTTTCTAAAGTTCTTTATCTTGGCAACAGTGCGGTTTTGTAATTCATTCCCGTGATATATACCACTATCAGGAAGAAAACTGCGCTGATCACCTGTGTTATTCCGTATGCCGCACTGGAATCAATCACTATCTCCAGAATGTCGTTCAGCAGCATATATGAGAAGCCTCCAACCAGTGCGGCGTATATCCTGGATCTTGCGCCTCCCGATATTGGCATTCCTCCGAATACTATAGCTATAAAGATATTCATTCCTATACTTGAAGCCGTTGTCGTAGTGACCGAAGGGGTATACACAAGAGTAAGGAATGCTCCGAGTCCTATACCGATACCCGCCATAACAAAAGCCAGTATCGTGTATTTGTCGGCTTTGATGCCTGTAAGATATGCGCAGAGGGGATTTCCTCCTACGAACTTCATCCTTCTTCCTGCCTTTGTGAACTCAAATACAAAGACTGAGACTGCAAAGAACAGCAAAAGAGTTGCTATCTTGAAGGGCATATTGTCAAAGGGCTTTACTACGCTGCTGGGAATGCTTATCCCACCCAGCGCTCCTCCGTTTACCGTAATTATCTGCGCAGACACAGCTGACAGTACGGACATCATCGCGACCGTGGTTACAAAGGCCGGTATGTGGAAGATTGAGGCCAGCACCGAATTGAGCAGCGAACACACAATTCCCGTAAGCAGTATCACCGCCATCATCAGCGCTATATTCTCTGTTCTGTTGTAGACCATTACTCCGAGAGTTGCCGAAAACAGTGTGGAAGCGCCAAGGCTGATATCAAAGGTTCCAAGGGTATAGATGAAGGTTGCTCCCGTTGCTACGATTGCCAGAACCAGCGCCTCATTGAACACGATCTTCAGATACATATCAAGTCTGTAACCCTTTGCATTAACCACTGTGCAGAAAACAAGAAAGAGCACCGCCAGCGCCGCCATGGGCAAAAGAGCTATGATATTCTGCCTGTTTATGATTTTCTTTATATTCATTTCTTTTGCCTCCTAGATCATGCATCCTATGATGTCGCTCTCGGACAGATCTTTACTCCGCTGAAATTCTCCTGTTATTTCACCGTTCTTCATGATAAGAACCCTGTCGCTCATCCCGATGAGTTCAGGAAGCTCTTCACTTATCATGAGAATGGCCTTCCCTTCGCTCTTAAGCTGTGACATAAGCTGATACATTGCCTGCTTGACACCGATGTCCACACCTCTCGTGGGGCAATCCAGTATCAGGATCTTACTGTCGCAACCTATCCATTTTCCAAAGACTACCTTTTGCTTGTTGCCGCCGGAGAGCTGGGCTACTGCCTGATCTCTTCCCGAGCATTTGATCCTCAGGGCATCTATCTGCGCGTCTACATATTTTCTTTCCGCGGACCTGGTTATAAGTCCCGCCCCGGATTTGAATATGTTCATTCCTGCAATCGCGATATTGTCCTTGATGCTGGCCTCAAGGCACAGGGATTTTCTGTCTCTGTCCTTGGATACATATCCTATCTTGTCAGTCATTGCGTTGTGGGGAGACTTTATCTGTCGCCCTCTCGGGGATATGACTGCGCCGCTCTCAGGTTTAAGCGCTCCGAACATAGCCTCTCCAAGTTCATGCATTCCGCAGTCCGCAAGTCCTCCAATTCCCAGGATCTCTCCGCAGTGAAGTGTCAGGGACACATCCTTAAGTTTGTCCTTAAAGCACAGATTTTTTACCACAATGGCTTCTTCATCAAGGAAGCTGCAGCTAAAGTCCGGTCTGTAGTAATCGCCCTCTATCTCTCTTCCTATCATGCTGGTCCTTATAAGTTCTTCATCAAATTCCTCTTTAGCGAAAGTTCTTATAAGATTCCCGTCCCTTAGGACTGTCAGGGTGTCGCAGACCTCCATTATTTCCTCCAGATCATGGGAGATAAAAAGTACTGAACCGCCCTCTTTTTTCATCTTTTTCATGATGCCGTACATGATCTGTCTTCCGTCATGAGATAGTGCCGTGCTGGTTTCATCTATCACCAGGATCTTCGGCTTTTTAAGTATGACCTTGGCGATTTCCACCAGCTTCCTGTCCTGGAAGGAAAGGCTGTCCATCATATCCTTTCCGGAAATGGAGGTTATTCCTATATTGGAAAGGGCTCTGTCCGCTTCCTCGAAGAGTCTTTTTCTATCCACAAGGAGTCCCTTCTTAAACTTCTTCATCTCTGCCAGAAATATATTCTCCGCAACGGTGATCCCCGTTATTGTTCCACTCTCCTGAACCACCATTCCTATACCTTTATTCAAAGCATCGATCATGCTCTCGGGTTCCCAGGCGTTTCCTTCATAAGACATCTGCCCCGAGGTTGCTTTCTGCATTCCCGCCGCTATGGATGATATGGTGGATTTTCCAGAACCGTTCTCACCTATGAGACCTCTTATCTCACCGGGGTAAACCTCAAGGTCTACTCCGTTTAGAGCAGTCACACTTCCGAATTTTTTTGTTATGTTTTTCATTTCCAGAATCGGAGTATTCATAACCAATGAATCCTTTCTGTCTGAGGTATTGCTTGTTTATGGATTCATTATATTGAGCAAACGTCTTTTACATAATTCACATAATCGCTCAATTGTATTGACTTATTATGATGAAAATCTATTATTTCTGATACTAATATGAACTATTTTGACATTTACCTCTGTTAGGGGTATTATTTACCTGTTTTAACCGGACGTTCATTTAAGATAATAAGGAAATTAAAGATATGGATCACACAGCGGTAAAGCAGCACATATACGACATTACCGAAACTGAGAAATTTTACAGAGACTACTATCTTGCCGGAAAGGACAAAGACAGTCTGAGAGCTTTTCTTGATGGTCTTGATATGAAGCTTGTTCTTGACAGACACCTTCTGATTACCGAAAAGCCCGAGACAATACCCGAGGTATTCGAAGATTCCTTCTTTTTCGACCTGTCAAATAATGACAGTATAGTGGTACAGAAGCACGAGAGATATTCACCGGCCATCGAGCACAGTCATACCTTTTTTGAGCTGAGCTATGTCTATGACGGCAAGTGCTCCCAGACCATCTCCGGAAGGACCATCGAGATGCGTACGGGAGATTTCTGTGTTATTCCTCCCGGGATCAAACACTCCATCAGCGTGTTTGACGACACCATAGTCATAAACATAATGCTCAGAAGGGATACTTTACATTCCATGTTCTATTCCTTCCTGAACACCCCGAATATACTCAGTTCTTTTTTCCTGAATAATATATATGCCAAGAAGGCCAACGACTACATCATGTTCCACACAGGCTCCGATGAGGGCATAGCCACTTCCTTTATCTGGATGCTGACAGAATCCCTCAACAGACAGGAGTACCATTACCAGGCCATTACAAATACCCTGCTTCTTGATTTTTATCTGATAATAAGGAACTACTCGGAATCCGTTCAGATGCCGCTGTTTGACAGCCGCATAGATGTACAGCGATATGCCCTTATCCAGTATATTCAGGAGAATTACAAGGAGGTAACTCTCTCGGACCTCTCCGAGAAATTCCATTATTCCAACGAGTACACCTCAAGACTGATAAAAGAGCTTACGGGAATGACCTACACCGAGATCCTCAGGACCGTGCGAATAGAGCGAAGTCAGGATCTTCTTGCAAACTCCACCATGAGTGTTGCCACCATAGCTGAAGCTGTGGGATATGACACCACGGAGCACTATATCCGTCAGTTTAAAAAGCACACAAAAATGACTCCTTCCGCTTATCGAAAGG
Source organism: Butyrivibrio sp. FCS014 (assembly GCF_000526935.1). GTDB lineage: Bacteria > Bacillota > Clostridia > Lachnospirales > Lachnospiraceae > Butyrivibrio. Next base: position 689,029 of record NZ_JAHA01000019.1, read on the forward strand.
AGTCTGCATCCAGTAGGAACAGGTAAAAGACCTTACAGGAACTTCTCCGGCAGTGTAACGCCAAAGTCTTTTGCCAGCTGTCTTAAATTGTCGGTGGTGATGGTCTGTCTCTTGGTCCCTGTCATTGAGAGGGTCTTAACCAGGATCTCTGCCGATTTTTCCACGGTATGCATAAGCCCGAAGGTGAGATCGAAATCCTCTCCTGCGGCGAACATTCCGTGATGGGCCCAGATTGCAACATCGTAGTCTTCCATCAGTCTGCTGGTGGCAACCGCAATCTCTTTTCCCCCGGGAACCATCCAGGGCACAACACCTATTCCGTCAGGAAATACAACGGGACACTCTGTGGCCATTTCCCAGAGCTGCCTTGTGAACACCTTATCTTCCAGGGGAAGCACAAAGGTAAGGGCGATGGTGTTTGTGGTGTGGGCATGATAGATGACCCTGTATCTGCCGTTTGTAACTCTCTTTTTGACCTCGTGGTTCATGAGATGTGAAGGAAGCTCAGAGGTTGGCTTTCCGCCGTTTATAAGTCCCCAGACTATCCTGTATTTTTCTCCCTTTTCATCTATCTCGACTATGCAGAGGCTGTCCTCCGGCTTTATTATCACGTTTCTGAAGAACTTTCCGGAGCCGGTCACAAGAAAGAACTCTCCCGCAAGATCCGGAACAACGGTTCCTATATCCTGCCACTGTCCCTCCTTGAAATCTTCTCTTACAGCATCAACTTCCTCTGGCTTCATCCTGTAGGAGAGGTTTCCGCCGTTTCTCTCATGCCAGCCCTGCTGCCATCCGTCATCCGCCATGCGAATGAATCCCTTTGTAAATTCTGCATCCAAAACTCTCATTTTATTGTCTCCTATCCGTTATCTTCTTACTTCAGCTTCTCTTTGAAAGCACTTCATCTTCGTAGCGTTTTGCCTCTTCAAACCATCTGCCGTCGCCGGGAACACCGCATCTTTGGCAATACTCATTCCACACCTCTCCGAAGGGCATGGTCTTAAGTTCCTCCATACGAACCATCAGCTCTGTGAAGTTTCCGCTATCCTGCAGGTTCTTAAGCTCCTCATTAGGGGAAAGAAGGGCATATAAAAGAGCCTTCTGCGTATTTCTGTAGCCTGTCACCCAGGCGCTGATCCTGTTTATCGATGCATCAAAGTAGTCCAGAGCCATGAATACCGAACCCTCAAGTCCGCCGCAGCGCACGATCTCCTTCGCTATCTCTTTTGTCTCATCATCAAAGAGCACAACATGGTCGGAATCCCAGCGCACAGGCCTTGTAATGTGAAGAGCGATATTGGGGAAGAAGGATAAAAGAGCCGGTATCTTGTCGCTTACAACCTCTGTTGGATGGTAGTGTCCGTTATCCATAAGCGGGATGCACTTATCCTTGTGAGTTGCCGCAAAGCTCAGGGCAAACTCAGCACTTCCCACTGTGTAGGACTCAACTCCGATGCCGAATACCTTGGACTCCACGCAGGGCTTGACCTGGTTAAAATCAAAGGGCTCTGACAGGATCTGCTCTATGGAATCCCTGTAGCGGTCTCTTGGTCCCTTTCTGTCAGCAGGGATGTCCTTGAAACCGTCACCGGTCCAGATATTCATGACACAGGTTTCCCCAAGCTCCTTTGCAAGATATGAGGAAATGCGAATGCAGGCCTTGCCATGCTCTATCCAGAACTTTCTTGTCTCTTCATCCGGTGAAGAAAGAGTAAGTGGATCGCATTTGGGGTGCGAGAAGAAAGTGGGATTAAAGTCACATCCAAGGTTTCTCTGCTTGCAGAAATCCACCCACTTTTTAAAGTGCTTCGGCTCAAGCCTGTCCCTGTCTACCCATCCTCCGTTCTCCTCATCGAAAATGGCGTAGCTGGCGTGAAGGTTAAGCTTGGCCTTTCCGGGGATGAGCTTTAAAACCTCATCAATATCAGCCATAAGTTCCTGCGGATTTCCTGCTCTTCCGGGGTAATTTCCTGTTGTCTGAATTCCGCCTGTAAGGGGCTTTTCGGGGTCAGTGTCAAAACCTCTGACATCATCCCCCTGCCAGCAGTGCAGCGCAATCTGCGCCTTTTTAAGTTTCTCCATCGCTGCCTCGGTATCAACACCAATTGCAGCATAGCTTTCTCTTGCGTTTTCGTAGCTCATCCGTAATCCTCCGTTTTATTATCGATAAGTCTTTATGTCAAAACTGTTATAGATACAATCTCTTGCCCCGGAAAGGTCTTCAAATATGCCGGCGCTTATCATCTGTACCACCAGGTTACCTATTGCGGTTCCCTCGATTGGACCGGCGTAAACAGGAAGCCCAAGAGCCCTGGCGGTGAGGCTGTTTAAATACTCGTCCTGACACCCTCCGCCGATTATATTGATGCCGGTGATTCTTTTCCCGGTTATGTCTTCAAGCTTTCTTACGGTATCCCTGTAGCACAGGGACAGTCCTTTGTAGACGCACTGCATGATCTCTCCTACGCTTTGGGGCACCGGCATATCTTTCCTTTTGCAGTAGTTTTTTATGGCATCTATCATGCTCTCCGGCGAGAGAAAAGAGTCATCATTGACATCAAGGGCTGCGTCAAAATCTTCGCAGTTTCTGGCCTCAGCTATAAGGTCCGGAAAACTATAGGTTCTGCCGGTGGAGTAGCTGCTCTTTTTGCCCTGCACATATTCGGTGCCGTTTAGCTCCCGCCTTATGGACTGGATTATCCAAAGTCCCATTATGTTCTTTAAGAATCTGTATCTGTAGAAGGCGCCGCCCTCATTGGTGAGGTTCTCTTTTCTTGCTTCCTCGGATATTATGGGATATGCGCTCTCGATTCCAAGAAGGCTCCAGGTCCCGCTGGAAAGATACACGGAAGTCTCATCCCTTGCAGGCACCGACAAAAAGGCAGATCCCGTGTCGTGGGTTGCGGGAAGAATTACCGTGCTGCTAAAGCCAACCTCTTTGGCGATATCTTCGCTAAGCTCCCCAACTATGGTTCCCGGAAGTGAAAGCTCTCCAAAGAGTTTTTCCGGAAGCCCCAGTTTATCCAGAAGTGCTTTATCCCAGGTCTTTTCTTTGGCATTCACAAGACCGGTGCTGGTGGCATTGGTGTACTCCTGTTTTTTGACTTTCGTGAGAAGGAAATCAAGATAGTCCGGGATCATAAGAAGACTCTCTGCTTCCTCTAAGTCTTTTGGCCTTTCTTTTTTCAGCGCCATGAGCTGGAAGATGGTGTTGAAGGGCTGCCTTTGTATCCCGGTTTTCTCATACAGCTCTTTTTCCGGGATGATCTTATAAACTTCCTCTTCCATCCCTTTGGTGCGCCCGTCCCTGTAGGAAACGGGATTTCCTATCATGCGGTCGTCCCTGTCAAGAAGCACAAAGTCCACAGCCCAGGTGTCGATGCCGATGGTCTTTGGGATCAGGTTCTCTTTTTTGCAGGCTTTAAGCCCATCAAGAACGCCCTGCCAGAGAAACTCCATATCCCAGCACTGATGCCCGTCTATAAGGACCTGCCTGTTCTCAAACCTGTGCACTTCCTTAAGATGCATTTTCCCCTGGTCTACCCAGCCTATAATATGCCTTCCGCCGGAAGCCCCGATATCAATAGCAAGAAAATATTCGTTCATATTTAACCCTCAATACAATTGTCATTTATGATGCTATAATATTATGCACAAGGTGTGTTTTACAGAACCTTATCTATTGCAAAATAGAACCTTATTTGACATAAAACGGAGTGAACCTATGAGAGAAGAAATACTGGAGAATCTGTACAGGATAACAGAGGAAGAGGAGCAGCTTCTTAATGGCAGAAGCTCCATCCAAAAAGAGATCTACACCTCGGAGGACGAGTTTGTTGTTGACAGCAATAAGCTCCTTGAACAGGGCAAGCTCATCGCCATCCGCCCCCACACCCGGTTTGCCTATTTCCCCGAGCACAGGCACAACTACATTGAAATGATGGTTATACTTAAGGGCAGCATCACCACCAGGATTGTCGACGGAGATACCCTCACCCTTACACAGGGGGATATTCTCCTTATGAACCGCCATGCCAGACATGAGATAATGCCCAGCGGCAGGGAGGATCTGGCCCTTAACTTCATAATCCTTCCGGAGTTCTTTACAAGGGGAAGTGCATCCTACGACAAGGAGAACATTCTCCGTGACTTTATCATCTCTTCCCTTTCTGATCAAAGGAGGCAGCGGGATTATCTCATCTATCACACCCTTGGCATCATCACGGTGGAAAATCTTATGGAGAACCTCATATGGACTCTTATCAATCATTCCAACGACATGAACCTGATAATCCTCACCACCATGGACCTCCTTCTCATGAATCTGGCTGCCCTGTCGGCGGATACCCTGAAAGACATGCGCTCCAAGGGCCAGAACATAACCATCTGTGCCCTGGAGTACATTGATCACAATTACAGAAATGGTACTCTTGAGGAATTTGCCAGTCAAAGCGGCTATACCACTGCATATTTAAGCCGCCTTCTAAAGAGCTATACGGGATACAATTTCAAACAGCTCCTGCAGCAGAGGAAGCTTCAGCAGGCTGCCTATTATCTCGAGAACACTACGCTGACCACGGAGCGTATCATTGAGAAGATAGGCTACGAGAACAGTGCTTACTTCTATCGGGTTTTTGAAAAAAAATACGGCTGCTCCCCGCGGGTCTATCGCAAAAAGCACAGCGAATGAAAAAACGGCATGCAGCCTATATTATATGGCTGCATGCCGTTTTTAATTCTTATCTGATGTTCTCAAAAGAGCTGTCGTTAAATTTTCGCAATATCTATAAGTTCCAGGCCCTCTTCCGTACCTGCTGCCTCAAGGCTTGTTACCAGCGCTCTTGCAGTATCAAGCGCAGTGATGACATTTACTCCGGTCTCAATGGCTGTACGCCTGATTATGAATCCGTCACGGCTCTTGTCTCTTCCCTGGGTAGGAGTATCGATGACAAGGTCGATCTTGTGTCCCAGAATAAGGTCGATCACGGTAGGTGATTCCTGGCTGATACGATTTATCTTTCTGGCTTTTACACCGTTCTCATTCAAGGTATCCGCTGTGGATCTGGTGGCGTAAATGATGTAGCCAAGCTTCTCATAGCGGCGGGCTATCTCAATGACTTCACCCTTATCAGAGTCTTTTACCGTGATGATCATCTGCTTGTACTTGGGCAGATTGATGCCGGAACCAAGGAAGGCCTTGTAGAGAGCCTCGTTGAAGCTTCTGCTGATTCCAAGACACTCACCGGTACTCTTCATCTCAGGTCCAAGGCTGATCTCGGCGCCCCTTATCTTCTCGAAGGAGAATACGGGCATCTTGATGGCAACATAGTCTGCCTCAGGCTGAAGTCCCGGAGTATATCCCAGGTCTTTGAGCTTCTTTCCCATCATAACCTCTGCTGCCAGATCTACAATGGGGATTCCCGTAACCTTGCTGATATAGGGCACGGTTCTGGAGGATCTGGGGTTTGCCTCGATGATGTAAACCTCATCTCCAACAGCTATGAACTGAACGTTTATAAGGCCGATAACGTGAAGGGCCTTGGCAAGTCTTCTGGTGTACTCCGCAATGGTGTCCTTAACCTTCTGTGAAAGGGATTGGGCAGGATATACGGAAATGGAGTCACCGGAGTGGATTCCGGATCTTTCGATATGCTCCATGATACCCGGGATAACGATATCATCGCCGTCGCACACAGCGTCAACCTCTGTCTCGATACCCTGAAGGTACTTGTCCACAAGGATGGGATGATCCTGAGCATATCTGTTGATGATGTTCATGAACTCCTCTATCTCCTCATCGGAAAGAGCTATCTGCATGCCCTGTCCTCCAAGTACGTAGGAGGGACGAACAAGAACGGGATATCCAAGGCGGTTTGCAACTTCCTTGGCTTCCTCTGCCGTATATACCGTGGCGCCCTGGGCACGCTTTATCTGTGTCTCTTCAAGGATCCTGTCAAAGATCTCTCTGTCCTCCGCCGCATCAACATCCTGGGCGTCGGTACCGTAGATCTTAACGCCCATCTTCATAAGATCCTGAGTGAGCTTGATGGCTGTCTGACCACCGAACTGAACCACCGCTCCGTCGGGTTTCTCGAGGCGGACAATGTTCTCAACATCCTCGGGAGTCAGGGGCTCAAAGTAGAGCTTGTCGGCAATGTCAAAGTCCGTGCTGACGGTCTCGGGGTTGTTGTTGATAATGATGGTCTCAAAGCCGGCTTTCTTGAAGGCCCAGGTTGCATGAACCGAGCAGTAATCAAACTCGATACCCTGACCGATCCTGATGGGACCGGAGCCAAGAACCAGTATCTTTTTCTTTCCTTCGGAAGAATTAAGGGCTGCCTCATCCTCCGAATCAGGACCGTTGTATACCGAGTAATAGTATGGTGTCTGAGCGGCAAATTCAGCCGCGCAGGTATCAACGATCTTGAAGGTGGCATGTATGTTGTATTCATCCCTGAGGGCCTTAAGAACCTCCACAGAGAATCTTGTAAATCTGCTTAATACGGTGTCAGGGAACTCCAGACGCTTAGCTTCAAGCATGGTGTCAAAGCTGATGATCTTTCTTGCATCCTCTATGGTTCCCATCTTGCCGGCACTGTTCTTCTCGCCGATCCTAAGGAGCTTAAGCTCCATCTTTACCAGGGTGTGGAGCTTTTCTATGAACCAGTTGTCGATCATGGTGATCTCATGGATCTTATCGTGGCTGATACCTCTTGTGAGGGCCTCGGCAATTACCCATATTCTCTGGTCATCAACAACCTCAAGACGCTCTAAGAGCTCATCGTCATCCAGCTCTGAAAAGTCGTAGCTGGTAAGTGAGTCCACATGCTGCTCCAGGGACCTTATGGCCTTCATCATGGCACCCTCGAAGTTGGTGCAGATACTCATGACCTCGCCTGTAGCCTTCATCTGTGTGGTAAGGGTTCTCTTGGCTGTAATGAACTTATCAAAAGGGAGCCTTGGGAACTTTACAACGCAGTAATCAAGCGTGGGCTCAAAGCTTGCATAGGTCTTTCCTGTAATGGCATTCTTGATCTCATCCAGTGTATATCCAAGGGCGATCTTGGCTGCAACCTTGGCGATGGGATATCCCGTAGCCTTACTTGCAAGAGCCGAGGAACGGCTAACTCTGGGGTTAACCTCAATTACACAGTACTCAAAGCTGGTGGGGTGCAGCGCAAACTGAACGTTACAGCCTCCGGTGATCTTGAGTTCATCAATGATGCTGAGTGCTGCGCTTCTAAGCATCTGATATTCCTTGTCGGAAAGAGTCTGTGAGGGAGCAACTACGATGGAGTCACCTGTATGTACGCCGACAGGGTCGATGTTCTCCATGTTGCAGACGGTGATGCAGTTTCCGTTGGAATCACGCATTACCTCGTACTCTATCTCCTTCCAGCCGGAGATGCAGCGCTCTACAAGAACCTCATTTGCCCTTGAAAGTCTGAGTCCGTTCTTTAAGATCTCCTCGCACTCAAGCTGGTTGTGGGCTATTCCGCCGCCGCTTCCTCCCAGAGTGAAGGCAGGACGCAGAACCACGGGGTATCCGATCTGTCTTGCAAAAGCCACGCCGTCCTCAACGTTGTGAACAACGGTAGATGCCGCTACAGGCTGGCCAAGTTTCTCCATGGTATCCTTGAACTCCTGCCTGTCCTCAGCCTTCCTGATGGTCTCAGCTGTTGTTCCAAGAAGCTTAACGTTGTGCTTCTTCAAAAATCCCGACTCATCCAGCTCCATTCCAAGGTTGAGACCTGCCTGGCCTCCAAGGGTTGGAAGAATGGAATCCGGTTTTTCTTTTTCTATGATCTGTTCCAGGACCTTGACGGTAAGAGGCTCGATGTACACCTCGTCCGCAATGTCCTTGTCTGTCATGATGGTAGCGGGGTTGGAGTTTACGAGAACAACCTCAACTCCCTCTTCCTTAAGGGATCTGCAGGCCTGGGTTCCCGCATAGTCAAACTCAGCAGCCTGTCCGATTACAATGGGTCCTGAACCGATGACCAGAACCTTTTTCACATCTTTATTCTTAGGCATATGTATAACCTTCCTTTACTTCCTCATGCCGACTACTCGAAACCGCTTCGCTTGTTTCTCGTTGTCGCGGCGTTCGCCGTATATTCGTCAAAACATGAAATGCTGAGTGCAAGCACTCCTCATTTCATGTTTATTCCTCATGCATGTCTTCCTTTGACGCACACATCATATCTATGAACCTGTCAAACAGGTAGCTTGAATCCTGTGGTCCCGGGCATGCCTCGGGGTGGAACTGAACCGTGAAGATGTTCTTGCCCACATACTTAAGTCCCTCGTTGGTGCCGTCGTTTACATTCACAAAGGCAGGCTCAGCCACCTTCGGGTCAAGGCTGTCTGTATCTACCGCGTAGCCGTGGTTCTGGGAAGAAATATAAACTCTTCCGTTCTCCAGATCCTTTACCGGGTGATTGCCTCCTCTGTGGCCGTACTTGAGCTTATAGGTGTCAGCCCCTGTTGCCAGAGCCATCAGCTGATGTCCAAGACAAATGGCAAAGATCGGTATATCGGATTCATAGAGCTTTTTGATCTCCTTGATGATCTCAGTGCATTCCTTGGGATCTCCCGGGCCGTTGGAAAGCATGATTCCATCGGGCTCATCCGCAAGTATCTCCTCAGCAGTGGTAGTGCTTGGATAGATGGTAACATCGCATCCCCTGGCAGCCAGCGAAGAAGCAATATTCTTCTTGGCGCCAAAATCAAGAAGCGCCACCTTAAAGCCAAAGCCGTTTAGCTCCTTAACGTTGGAGGGCCTCATCTCCCTCTTGGTAAGGTCACCTCTTTTTGCAGCCTCATATTTCTCCCTGTCAAAAGAGGCAGCTCCGGAAAGCGGACCGTTGTCGGCAAGATCCGTGGTTCCCACGATCACCTGCTTCTCGGTGCAGGACACCCTGCTTACCACATCTCCTGTGGTGTAAGCCTTAAGCTTATCCCTTACATCCTCATACCTTATATTCTCGTTGGTAGTGATGTATCCGTTCATGGTGCCCTTCTCTCTGAGCAGACGCACCAGCTTTCTTGTATCTATTCCCTCAATTCCCGGAATCTCGTATTTCTCCAAAAACTCCTGAACTGTGATGTCACATCTGAAGTTTGAAGCCACCTTCGAAAGCTCTCTGACAATCACAGCATCAACCCAGATCCTCTCGGACTCCATATCCTCCAGGCATACGCCATAATTACCTATAAGTGGATAGGTCATACACACGGCCTGTCCCGCATAAGACGGATCAGTGAATACCTCTGTGTAGCCGGCCATAGAGGTGTTGAATACGATCTCACTGACCACATCCTTATCAACACCTATATGCCTGCCCTCAAAGACAGTTCCATCCTCCAAAATCAAAAACGCTTTCATATATCCTACTTCCTCCAAACTACTTTTATAACCGTACGGCGCTCTTTGTGGGAATATCCGGCTAAAATTTTGTGAACCTTGCGATTTTTTATGCTACGGAGATGAGACCTGGTTATCGTAAGTGCCTATGCACGAAACGATAACCGCTTAGGGCTCATCGGAGTGTTCAGCATAACATGAGCAAGGGCGCAAATTTTAGCCCTGATTCCCCAAAAGCGTACTCATTACAAGAAGTACTTTACGCCGCTCTCGAAGATGCGGAGATCCTGCTCGCCGAAGATGTTTACGGCTACGCCGTCGCCGCGGCGCTCTGAATGGGCCATCTTGCCAAGGCAGCGGCCATCCGGTGAAAGGATGCCCTCTACGGCGCGGTAGGAACCGTTGATGTTCCACTCATCATCCATGGTCACATTGCCCTCAAGGTCGCAGTACTGTGTAGCGATCTGGCCGTTCTTAAAGAGCTCATCAAGAACTGCCTCGGGTGCTACGAAACGTCCTTCTCCGTGGGATGCGGGATTGGTGTAAACTCCGCCCAGGGTTGCACCGGTAAGCCATGGTGAATTATTTGATACCACCTTGATATACGCCATCTTGGAGATATGACGTCCGATGGTGTTAAAGGTAAGTGTAGGTGAATTCTCATTCTGTCCTGTGATCTTGCCGTAAGGCACAAGGCCAAGCTTTATCATGGCCTGGAATCCGTTACAGATTCCAAGAGCAAGTCCGTCTCTGTTATTAAGAAGATCTTCTACCGCAGCCTTGATCTCCTCGTTCTGGAATGCTGTAGCAAAGAACTTGGCGCTGCCGTCAGGCTCATCACCTGCGGAGAAGCCGCCGGGGAACATGATGATCTGGGCATTGCCGATGGCTTTTTTGAATTCTGCCACAGACTCTGTGATGTCCTTCTCATCCCTGTTTCTGAAGATCTTTATATCAACATCCGCACCTGCTCGTCTGAAAGCCTCTGCGCTGTCATACTCGCAGTTGCTTCCGGGGAATACAGGAATGAATACCTTGGGTCTTGCAACCTTGTTCTTGCAGATATGGATGCTGTCTGCCTTATAAAGAGGTGACTCTACCTTGCTGTCGTCATCGCCGACTTTTGAAGGGAATACCTTCTCAAGGGTACCCTTCCAGCCCCAGAGAGCATCTGTAAGAGCGAAGCTCTCACCGCAGGCGCTGATCTTTGCATCCCCGGTAACCTCACCGATAAGTCTTGCTCCCTCTACGTTAAGGGCATCGGAAAGTGCAGAAGCAGGAACCTCCGCGATGATGTCTGCTATGTCGTTGGTAAACAGGTCTTTAGCCTCTATTGAATCTTCGATCTTAACTCCCAGGCAGTTACCGAAGGCCATTCTGCTGACTGCAGCTGCGATTCCGTAGCAGTCCTCTGCGTAAGCAGACACGATCTTGCCTGCAGCCATCAGCTCTTTTACCTGGCCGTAGAGAGCCTTTACTTTATCGTAATCCGGAAGGTCATACTCATCTCTTGCGATTTTGAACTGAACCAGCTTGTTGCCGGGGGTCTTAAGCTCGGGAGTAATGACATCGGAGAGCTTTGCAACGTCAACCGCGAAGGAAACCAGTGTAGGCGGAACGTTTATCTCGTTGAAGGATCCGGACATGGAGTCCTTGCCGCCGATGGAGGCGATGCCGAACTTCATCTGAGCTTCATATGCTCCAAGAAGTGCTGTGAAAGGCTGGCTCCAGCGAGTGGGATCCTCGGTCATTCTCTTGAAGTACTCCTGGAAGGTGAAGTGGAGGTTCCTGTAATCTCCGCCGCTGGCAACGATCCTTGCAACGGACTCTGTCACAGCGTAAGCTGCACCGTGATAAGGGCTCCAGCTTGAAAGGAAAGGATCAAAGCCGTAGCTCATCATTGTAACTGTATCTGTTTTGCCAGAAAGAACGGGAAGCTTGGCGATCATGGCCTGGGTCTCGGTGAGCTGGTACTTACCGCCGTAAGGCATAAGTACAGAGCCTGCGCCGATTGAGGAGTCGAACATCTCCACAAGGCCCTTCTGTGAGCAGACGTTAAGGTCTGACATCTCAGCGATCCATGCCTCTTTAAGGCTGCCCTTTGAAAGAGCCTGTGCCACCTTCTCGGAAGCAGTCTTCTCAAGATAGTTGTCGCTCTTTTCGGGGATCTCAACCTCAACTGTGGTCTCCTGGTGAGCTCCGTTGGTATCCAGGAAGGATCTCTTTATATCAACGATCTTCTTGCCTCGCCAGTTAAGAACAAGTCTGGGTTCTTCAGTGACAACCGCAACCTTTACAGCCTCAAGGTTCTCCTCTGCTGCATAAGCAAGGAACTGCTCGGTATCCTTTGGCGCTACAACAACCGCCATTCTCTCCTGAGACTCGGAGATGGCAAGCTCTGTGCCGTCAAGGCCCGCGTACTTCTTGGGAACAAGGTCGAGGTTGATATCAAGGCCGGGAGCAAGTTCGCCGATGGCAACGGAAACTCCGCCGGCACCAAAGTCGTTACACTTCTTGATAAGCTCGCTGACTTCAGGTCTTCTGAAGAGCCTCTGGAGCTTTCTCTCTGTGGGAGCATTACCCTTCTGAACCTCAGCTCCGCAGCTGGTCAAGGACTTGCTGTCATGGGCCTTGGAGGAACCTGTTGCTCCGCCGCAGCCGTCACGTCCAGTTCTTCCGCCCAGGAGAATGATGATATCTCCGGGATCTGCGCTCTCACGGATCACGTGCTCCTGAGGAGCTGCGCCCATAACAGCACCGATCTCCATTCTCTTTGCAACGTATCCGGGATGATATATCTCTTTTACATAGCCTGTGGCAAGGCCTATCTGGTTACCGTAGGATGAATACCCTGAAGCAGCGCCTCTTACCAGCTTCTTCTGGGAAAGCTTGCCCTTCATGGTGTCTGCCACGGGAACCGTGGGATCTGCTGCACCGGTAACACGCATTGCCTGGTATACATAGCCTCTTCCTGAGAGGGGATCTCTTATGGCACCGCCAAGACATGTTGCAGCGCCACCGAAAGGCTCGATCTCGGTGGGATGGTTGTGGGTCTCATTCTTGAAGAATACAAGCCAGTTCTCTGTCTCAGGGCCTTTTCCGTAATCAACTTCCACGGGAACCACAACTGTGCAGGCATTGTTCTCCTCAGACACTTCCATGTCAGTGAGGATTCCGTCTGCCTTGAGTTTCTTCATGCCCATAAGGGCTATATCCATAAGGGAGATAAACTTCTCCTTCTTCTTGTCATCGGTCTTATAGAGAGAGTCTCTTGCTGCAAGGTAATCCTTGTAGGCACCCTCGATGGGTGCTCTGTAGAAGCCGTCACCAAACTTAACGTCTGTAAGCTCGGTTCCGAAGGTGGTGTGACGGCAGTGGTCAGACCAGTAGGTATCCAGCACCCTGATCTCTGTCATGGTGGGATCTCTGTGCTCGTCTGATGCAAAGTACTGCTGTATCCACTTGAAATCATTGAAGGTCATGGCAAGACCCAAAGACTCGTAGAGGTCTTTAAGGCTCTTTTCATCCATATCTTTGAAGCCGTCAAATACCGCAACATCCTCGGGCTCGTCGTAGTGAGCCACCAGTGTTTCGGGCTTCTCATCGGATGCGATCCTTGAATCCACCGGGTTCATGGTGTAGTTCTTGATCTTCTCCACTTCCTCGTCGGATACATTTCCGATGAGCATATATGTAACCGCTGTTCTGATAACAGGCGCTTCATCTCCCCTGATGAATCTTACGCACTGCTCTGCGGAATCGGCCCTCTGGTCGAACTGTCCGGGAAGAGCCTCGATACTGAATACCTTTGCATCCTTTGGCACATCAATTGTCTCCCTGTAAAGGATATCCACAGGGGGCTCTGAAAATACGGTGGTGCAGGCTTTTTCAAAAACCTCATCGGACACATTCTCAACATCATATCTGATGAAGATCCTTACGTCCTCCACGCTTTTGATCCCAAGATAACCTGAGATCTCTCCCAAAAGCTCTTTTGCCTTTCCCGCAAAGGGTTTCTTTTTTTCAACATAGACTCTCTTTACTGCGCTCATATTATCTCCTCTTTTAGACCTTTATTTTGAAAAAAGTGCTTAGGTAAAACTTAAGCACTTTTTCTTGTCATTAATTATTTAATTCATCGGGCACTAATCCCTCTAATACATACATAAGCTCTCTGTCGATGGCTTCCTCTGTAACGCCGATGGTCTTGGAGGCTATCTTAAGCCCTTCCACCACGTACATCAGATTGCGGGCACATCCCACAGGGTTCTCGCAATAAAATTCTCCGCTTTCAACGCCGTTCTCTATAAGTTTCTCAACGATTCGTACCGCTGTATCAAACTGATTCTTAAGGGGGTTATCCTTGCCCTGGCTCTTATGAAGCGAGAAATATTCATAAGTGGCAACAGTGAGATTATTCTTCTTGCGAAGGATCTCCTTTTTCTGTTCCTTGAGGAAAAGAGCTAACATATCACCGGCAGTTGCATCTCCGGAAAGAGCTGCAACAACGGCTTCCTCATCATCTTCATCTATCTCGTCTTCAAGAACTGCAAGGAAAACATCTTCCGTGCTGGAAAAATAGAGATAAAGACCCCCGCGGCTGATGTCGCAGGCATCAACAATATCCTTCATGGTAACATCCTTGAAGCCCTTGTCTGCAAATACGGATCTGGCTTTATCAAGAATGTACTTTCTCTTCTGAACGGATTTCTCTCCCATTTATCCTCCCGATAAAATCAACAGTTGTATTAAACGGACTCTTGTCCCCAGAACTTCACCAGCTCATCCATCTTCCTGACCACATTGTAGAGGACTCCGTTGCGAACGCCCTCGGCCCAAACAGTTCCCTTGGTCATACCGGACAAGATGTACTTGGAAAGGATTCCCGCAAGATCATCCATGTTGGAGATCTGTGCGTTCTGAATGAAAGAAAGCTCATCTTTGGCAGTATTTAAGCGGTTCCTGGAATAAACATAGACATAATTTCTGTCCAGCAGATTGGTGTTCTGCGCTGCCTTTACAAATGCCAGCAGATTGGAGTCATAAACAGGGAACGGCATGGATTTGAGTTCACTGTTGGAATAACTCTGAGCCACATCATTGGATGCATTGTCCTTAAGCCAGTTCAGGTATGGAACAAGCTTGGAAAGCTCAGGACGATATCTTGAAACTATATCCTCAACGCTGTTCTCGTTGACATTGTTGTCATTTTCAATACTCATGAAAACCCGCTCCTTATCTGGCTTTCGGCCATTTGCAAATATTATAGCAAGTCCCAAATAAAAAGTACAGATGAAAATTATCTATCGAAAGGCATGTCCTCATCTTTGATGATGAACATCATGATACCGGCTATCATGTTGCAGAAAAGAAGTGAACAAACCTTAAATCCTGTTCCCATTGCCTCATCCCGGTTGATCTTCTTGAAGGCATGAATTGTCATGGGAATCTTCCAGATAAGCGGAATGCAAAGCAAATTAATGCTGAGTACGCATCCGATGACCATGAATACCTTGATTGCTGTAGCAAGGCCTTCCTCTCTTCTGTAGGTTGCCCCCGGATTGTCATGGAAGCTGTAATACTGAACTGCTGCGTTAGCGGTATCGTAAGCAGGTGCTGTGGTGTAGGCGCTTGGATCAAAGCCCTTTACCATATTCTGAGTCTCAGGCTGAACCTGCGCATTAAACTGCATCTCGGAAGCGTTCTGCATCTGAGGCGCTGACTGGTACTGGCCCTGCATCTGAGGTGCTGACTGGTACTGTAACCCGCCTGAAAATGCTCCCTGTGAAAAAGAATCTGCGGATGCAACAGATGTTCCGCAATAAGAGCAGAAGGCTGCGTTATCAGGCAGTTCTGTTCCGCAATTTGGACAAATCTTCATAACTAAACTCTCCTCCGTAAAACTCCTTAATATTTAACCCCAAGGTTGTGAAGTTCTTCAACAACCTGATCATAGCTTGTGTATACAATACCCTTCCAGCCAAGTTTTCTGGCTGCTTCGATGTTAACAGGAGTATCATCGATAAATACTGTCTTGTCTGCTTCAAGACCATAGCGCTCCATAAGAAGCCTGTATATCGCTTCATCAGGCTTGACCAGCTTCTCTCTGTAACTCAGGATTCCGCCGTCAACTTCATCCAGGAATTTCATGGCATCCCTGCAGCCGTTTAAAGCGCGTTCACTGAAGTTTGAAAGCACCAGGACCTGATACCCTGCGGCCTTCAGCGCCTTTATCCAGGGAATAGCCGTTTCTCTGCCTATTACAATTCCGTGAAGATCATCAAATACCTTCGGAAACACCTCGGCAATCCCGGGATCATTGGCTGCAAATCTCTCCATGAGCTCCTCATGGGTAAGAATGCCTCTGTCAATCTCTGTCCAGTCCTTGCTCTCCACTGATGCAGCAGATATTCTGTCAACCATGGCATCGTCGTAGCCCTGATTCCTGATAAAGTCCTTATACACAAAATCCGTCAGAACATTTCCTATATCAAATACGACCGTATTGATATCTCCATCCGGAATCACATTACCGTACTTGTCATGCCTTTTGTTGCTGGTCATGGGATCCAAGGAAGCCACGGTATGTCTTCCCGTAAGGGCACCGATGGACCAGATCAGAAGCCACAGCACGATAGGCACCGCAATGGTAGCCGCAACACATCCTATAAATACATTGTAAGTATCGGGAGAACCTGTAAGTGCTTCAAAAAGCAGCACCAGATACATACCAACTAAAACCACTATTCCAACCCATGCAAGAACTCTCTTCCACACAGGTGTCTTCTCTTTATTATCCATATCTCTTTCCTTATAAAAATACCTGTCAAAAAATTATCAGCAAATATAATACCCTAAAACCCTAAAATGCGCAAGAAAAAGCCCCCCACGTCGGAACATGCCAAACGCAAAGGGCTTATCATGCAAGTTTAGAACTTATTCGATAAAAAATCAACCATTTATAGTGAATTGTCCGATAAGGTTGTTCAAACTCTCGGACTGCTCGGAGAGTTCCTGGGATACTGCACTGGATTCTTCGGCGGTTGCGGAGTTGTTCTGAACAACGGTGGAGATCATCTCGATTCCCTTGTCGATCTCATCCATGCTCTGGGCCTGCTGTTCTGCCAGGTCGCCGGTGGCGATGATCATATCCGTGATCTCTTCTACGCTGTGCTGCATTGCGTCGAGAGCTTCGGTGGTCTCTGCCACTACGGAGTTACCGTTGCTGATCTCATCCATTGTATCTGCAATGAGCTGGTGAGTGTTCTTGGCAGCTTCACTGGATTGGTCTGCAAGTTTCCCGATCTGATCGGCAACAACCGCAAAGCCTTTTCCGGTCTCACCTGCTCTTGCCGCCTCTATGGAAGCATTGAGGGCAAGGAGCGATGTCTGCTTGGCGATGGCTTCGATGGAATTGGTAACCTGCTCGATCTCGGCGGAGGCCTCTGTGATCCTTGTCATGGCATCTGTTACGAGATGCATCTTGCGGGCACTGGTCTCTGCGTTGTCACGAACTGAAGTTGCCATTGCTTTGCTTCTCTCGGCAACTTCAGCCAGCTGCTTGGTCTGCTCCGTGACGGAGTTTACGGAAGCTGTCAGCTCTTCCACTGCAGCAGCCTGATCCGTAGCACCCTCTGCCAGGTTTGAAGCACCCTGGGACATATTGCTGGCTCCCTGGGAAACCTGTGAGGAGGAATTTCTGACCTCCATAAGTGTGCTGGAGAGGTTCTCGGAAATATCACTCAAGGCATTTTTAATTGCCTGATAATCTCCTATATAAAGCTTCTCGTTCCTGGAGCCCGTGGAGAAGTCTCCTGCGGACATTCTCTTTAAGGTCTCATCTATATCCTTTACGATATTGGCGATAGATTCGGTGGATGTAGCTATATCTTTTCCCAGCTTACCCAGCTCGTCCTCTGAATCTGTCTCGATTTCCACATCCAGTTTGCCCTTTGCCATGTCATCGGCAGCCTTGGAAATGGCTTCGATAGGGCCGAGGATGCTGTTTGTAAGGGCGCCTCTAGCCTTCTTGGAGTAAACAATTGCGTAGATAACAATAACTCCGGCTATTATGGTCATTATGGAAACCGTTACGATGGAGAGGATAAATGCTCTGTGGGCCTGCTCACCGGCATCTATGCCTATCTGTTTGAAGTCTTTAACAACTACCTTGATGGCCTCGTTGACATTGGCCACATAATACTGATACTGCTCGTCGTGGGAAGCACCGGAAGCATATAGCGAATCCATTCCCGCAGCAGAACTCTGAATATCCTTAATATGCTGATAAGCAGCGGAAAGATCGCCCTTGTAGACCTTTCCCAGGGAATCCAGGCCGTCATTGAGTTCCTGGATTTTCTCTTCGGCACCTGCCATCTGCTCCGATCTATCCCCGGCGTCCTCGCAGTTTAAAGCCCACAGATAGTATTTGGCAAGGGCCTGGATCGTGATCCTTATCTCGCCCTGCTGGGTATTCTGCTCGAAATACCTTCTATAGATACTGTGTAGATTTCCCACCGCCACAAGGTCGATAAGAATAACAACCACGAAGATAACGATCAGGTTAAGGCGAAAACGGTTAAATACTTTTTTAAATTTCTCGGATACCGACAGCCTCTTAAAGGTTTCGCCTGCGAATTCATTGTTTCCTGTTTTGGCCATAATAACCTCCCGGGATAAGGACAACAAACAACTTGTACATTTAATTGTAAACGATTTTTAGTGCAAAAAATCATAAAATTATATAAATTAGTATAAAATTTCAGAAAATTTACCCAGTTCAGATTTTTCCCCGCTTTGCGTGTCATTTCGGGCATTTGATTTTGACACAAAAAAAGTTTTACTTATGCCCGATTCTGCGATATATTACTATAGGTGGCAAATGGTTTGTCACCGAATAATTGTTCACTGCAATATGAGGAGGAATATATGGTAAAGGCTGTTGTAGGCGCTAACTGGGGTGACGAGGGAAAAGGTAAGATCACCGACACACTTGCGGATCAGGCTGATGTGGTAATCCGTTTTCAGGGCGGAGCCAATGCAGGACACACTATTGTAAACGATTATGGCAAGTTCGCACTTCACACTATGCCATCGGGAGTTTTCCATCAGAATATTATGAACATCATCGGAAACGGTGTTGCGTTCGATATAACCAAATTCATGAACGAGCTTAAGGAGATTGAGGAAAAGGGAGTTCCCGCACCTCAGATCATGATCTCCGACAGGGTTCAGGTAATGATGCCCTATCACGTTCTGTTCGATACCCTTGAGGAGGCAAGACTTGCAGGCAAGTCCTTCGGTTCCACCAAGTCAGGTATCGCACCTTTCTATTCAGACAAGTTTGCCAAGATCGGCTGGCAGATCAACGAGTTCTTCCAGGATGACGAGGTCATCAAGGAGAAGATTGCCCGCATAGCTGAGATCAAGGATGTGATCCTAGTTAATCTCTACCATGCAGACCCAATTGATCAGGAAGCTCTTTTCAATCAGATCGTTGACTGGAGAGAACAGGTTAAAGACTATATTGGCAACGTTTCACTTTATCTTGAGGAGGCCATCAAGGAAGGCAAGA
Organism: Butyrivibrio sp. FCS014; assembly: GCF_000526935.1. Taxonomy (GTDB): domain Bacteria; phylum Bacillota; class Clostridia; order Lachnospirales; family Lachnospiraceae; genus Butyrivibrio. Next base: position 707,970 of record NZ_JAHA01000019.1, read on the forward strand.
CCATTCTTCTTGAGGGTCAGCTCGGAACCATGAAGGATCCCGACCACGGTATCTATCCCATGGTTACATCTTCCTCACCTCTGGCAGCTTACGGAGCCATCGGTGCAGGAATCCCGCCTTACGAGATCAAGCAGATCGTTACCGTATCAAAGGCTTATTCTTCAGCAGTAGGCGCAGGTGCTTTTGTTTCGGAACTCTTCGGAGATGAAGCTGAGGAACTCAGACGCCGCGGCGGAGACGGCGGTGAGTACGGCGCAACAACCGGAAGACCCAGACGTGTCGGCTGGTATGACTGCGTAGCCAGCAAGTACGGCTGCAGACTCCAGGGAACAACAGATGTAGCCTTCACCGTTCTTGACGTTCTGGGCTATCTTGATGAAATCCCGGTTTGCGTAGGCTATGACATTGACGGACAGGTTACTACAGAGTTCCCCGTAACCCACCTTCTTGATAAGGCTAAGCCCGTATATAAGACTCTTCCCGGATGGAAATGCGAGATCCGTGGCATCAAGAACTACGAAGATCTTCCCGAGAACTGCAGAAACTACATTGAGTTCATCGAAGAGCAGATTGGATATCCCATTACAATGGTCAGCAACGGCCCTGCAAGAACCGATATCATCTACAGAAAGAGCAAGCTCAGTAAATAAGGTTTTATAAGCGGAGGTCCAAAAGGCTTCCGCTTTTTTGTTTTTACGAAAGGAAACGCTATGACAAACCCAAATAATCCGGAAGAAAAATACGCCCATCTTATAAAGGCATTTTTAAATATGATGGTCACAGGACAGGTGAGCGTCAACTTCCTCAATGCCGGTAAGCTCAAAAGAGAAATGGCATCTTCCATCGCAGCCTTCAAAGACGAGGATCTGGACGGCTTTGCACAGTTCTTTGTGGACTCCAGCCTCCACTCTTCCGCTTACCGCACCACCTTTTTCGGAACCGTCCCCATGAGCGACGGCGGCGCTGCCACCAAGCTTGCGGAGGATATCGATGAGATCACCGGAAAGATAGCCGGAAGATTCGGACTTGCCGATGAAGCCCGTCCTCTTCGCACAGCTCTTTTTAAAGCCTACCTTAATGAGGTAAAGGACGGATACAGACTTCTTGAGGAGTTAAACATCACACCATGAAAAAGCACCTTACCCTGGGCATCCTTGCCCACGTTGATGCCGGAAAGACCACCCTCTCCGAGGGCCTTCTCTACCTTTCCGGAGCCATAAGAAATATAGGAAGGGTCGACCACAAGGACACCTTCCTTGATACCTATGAACTTGAAAGAGCCCGCGGGATAACCATTTTTTCCAAGCAGGCTCTCTTTGAATACGAAGATTCTTCCTTCACTCTTCTTGACACTCCGGGCCATGCGGATTTCTCCCCGGAGATGGAGCGCACACTTCAGGTCCTTGATATGGCGGTTCTGCTTATCAGTGCCCCCGACGGCGTCACCAGCCAGGTAAAGCTCCTCTGGAAGCTCCTTGATCACTACCGGGTTCCTGTGATGATCTTCGTCAACAAAATGGACCAGGTTGAGGATTCACCTGAGCACACCAAAGAAGCTATTCTCGCCTCTTTAAAAGAGAATCTCTCCTCCCACGTAGTTTCTTTTGACAAGGAGTTTGATGATAGCGACTTTCAGGAAGAACTGGCGGTATGCAACGACGAGCTCTTAGAGGGCTATCTCGAGGGAAAAGAGATATCTAAAGAAACCGCAAGAATGCTGATAAAAGAAAGGGAATGCTTCCCGTGTCTTTTCGGCTCCGCCCTTAAGATGGAGGGTGTAAAAGAGCTCCTTGATACCATATCCGAGTATTCCGAGGGCTACCGTGCCGATGAAAATGAAGGTTTTGGCGGCAGAGTGTTTAAGATAAGCCGCGACGCAAGCGGCACCAGACTTACCCATCTTAAGATAACTTCAGGCTCTCTTAAGATCAGAGATATTGTGCAGGATGAAAAGATTGACCAGATAAGGCTCTACTCCGGTGACAAATTCACTCCCGTGCAGGAAGCTACAGCAGGCATGATCTGCGCTGTTACGGGGCTTTCCGGCACAAGAGCCGGTGAAGGCCTCGGAGTCCTTAAGGGAAGCAGTGTCAGCGAAGTCCTCCAGCCCATACTCTCTTCAACCCTGATACTTCCGGAGGAAGCGGATATCACCGTTGTCTTCAGGCAGCTTCAGCTTCTTCAGGAAGAGGAACCCATGCTCCTGGTTTCCAAAAATGAAGCCACAGGCGAGCTGGAAGTCCAGGTTATGGGGGAAGTACAGAAAGAGATACTGAAACACCTGATAAAGAGCCGCTTTGACCTGGATGTCAAATTCGGCCCGGGCCGCATTGTATATAAGGAAACAATCGCTTCCCCCGCCGAGGGTGTCGGACACTACGAGCCCCTTCGTCACTACGCGGAGGTTCACCTTCTCTTAGAGCCCGCGGAGCCGGGAAGCGGCATTACTGTAGAAACTTCCTGCAGCACCGATGAGCTTGCCCTCAACTGGCAGAGGCTCATCATGACTCATGTCATGGAAAAGAAACATCTCGGAGTCCTCACGGGTTCTGAGATAACAGATATAAAGATCACTCTCCTTACAGGAAGAGCCCACGAGAAACACACAGAGGGCGGAGATTTCAGACAGGCCACCTATCGCGCCATCAGGCAGGGCCTTATGATGGCCGACAGTGTTCTTTTGGAGCCAATGTATGACCTCAGGATAGAAGCCCCTCAGGAGTTTGTGGGAAGGGCTCTTACAGACCTTCAGCGGATGAACGGCAAAGTGGACCCTCCTGAAATTGAAGGCAATAAATCTGTGATCACCGGATCCGTGCCCGCAGCCTGCCTTGGAGACTACGCAGTGGAACTGTCCGGCTATACCCACGGCGAGGGAAAGCTTTTCGTGACTTTAAGCGGCTATGCCCCCTGTCACAACAGCGAGGAGATCATCGAGAGCATCGGCTACGATCCCACTCTTGATGTGGCCAATTCCCCGGATTCCGTCTTCTGTTCCCACGGCGCAGGAACCGTGATTCCCTGGAATCAGGTCAGAGAACACATGCATGTGGATTCCGGATGGGATGCCAAGACCGGCACCATCGTTACCGATCTTACCGACAACATCGATATGGAGGCCCTCAGGGAGCTGCAAAACAGACTTAAACGCAAGAAAGAACCTGAGCGCTCCTTTGCAGATGTGGAGAGAGATCTTCGCATGACTGAGAATGAACTTAAGGACATCTTCGAGCGCACCTACGGGACCATAAAGCCCAGATATGTAGCAAGCTCTGAGACCTTTGACAGCTCTTTTGCCGAGGAAAAGGAGGCCCGAAGGGACCTTGCAGTTGAAGAACAAAAGCGGGCAAAGTACGAGAACACCAGAACTGTGGCCGACACCGATGCCATGAAGGAGTATCTGCTTGTGGACGGCTACAATGTTATCTATGCGTCAAAAGAGCTCTCAGATCTGGCCGCAAGAGATCTTAAGGCCGCCAGGGACTCTCTCATTGATACCCTGTGCAATTTCCAGGGATTCAGAAAAGAGACCGTTATCCTTGTATTTGATGCATACAGAGTTCCCGGGGGAAAAGAGCATCTGGATAACATTAACGGATTATCGGTTATATATACCAGGGAAGCAGAAACCGCCGATCAGTATATTGAGAAGGCCGCCCATGAAATGTCCAAAAAGTACAAAGTAACCGTTGCCACCTCCGATGCCATAGAGCAGGTGATCGTCCTTAGCAGCGGTGCCTTAAGACTCTCCGCAAGAGATCTGTGGGATGAGATCAGGCGTACGGATGAACTGATACGCGAGAAAATTAGCCGGAATAAGCTAAAATAATTGTCAGTCTATTCATAAAATATTCATTAAATTTCGACAACATTTAAACTATTTCCAAAAAAAGACGATAAAATTATAGTGTAGATTCGCTTTTAAGGAGGTAGTCAAATGAAGCAAAAAAACAATGGTTTTAAAGTCCCGTTGGGTCTTCTTCTCATCGGCGTTTCAGGAGTGCTGGTTCTTGCTCTTATCATTAGCATACTCATAAACAGCAGCAAAATGAAACAGATAGAGAAAAACAACTCTGAGCTTTATTATGACATGCTGTACACTATCAGTTCCACTCTGATCAATGCAGACAGGGATCTTTATCAGGCTCAGTCGGCCGCCCTCCATATAAACGCATATTCACAGTATATGCCCCAGGAACAGATACAGCAGCAGATCAAAGATTACAATGAGAACTGCCAGCAGGCTTACGACAGAGTTGTTCAGGCCGCCGCTCTGGCTCAGACCGACCCCGATCTGTATACGGAGCACACAACTTCTGACGGAAGAACTTTCTCACAGGTTTATCCTTCTTTCGATGCACAGTACAAAAAGTGGAAATCTCTTTATAATGTAGAGACCAACGAAGGCGACATTGAGACCTTCGATATGGAATTTGCCACAACCAGAGACTACATCAGTGACATGACTGATATCGTTGAAGACTGGGCAAATCATGAGAAAGTCGAAAATGAGGCTGCTACCAGCAGAGGTATTGTAGTAAACATAATCATCTTTATGATTGTTGCCGTTATTCTTCTTATCGCCACCATCTTTATCATCATGGCTATCACCAGGACCCTCAAGAAGATGGGCGCAGATGTTAAAAGAATTTCGGAAGGTGACTTTGTTACCAAGATCACTACAGACAGCTTTATTGTAGAGTTCAATGCAATCCTTCAGGGCCTTGAATCTATGAGACATGAGCTTCGTAATGCCCTTGTAAAGGTCATCGACCACGCCGATACCGTTAACACAAAGGCCGAGCTTGCAAAAGACAGCATCACAAGTTCCCAGAAGACAACAACCGATATCAGCTCCGCTGTTAACGACCTTGCAACAGGCGCAACAGCAATGGCTGAAGATGTACAGAGCACCTCTTCCATCACGGTTAGCATGGGATCTTCCGTAGATAACGTTCTTGATTCAGCCAATTCCAATCTGGAAAGAGGACGTCAGGTTTACGAGGAATCCACTAAAGTTAAGGATCAGCTTGAACAGATCAAAGAACAGGATCAGAAGAACGACGAGATGGCTACTCAGGTTGCAGACTCCGTAAATGAGACAGCAAACGTAGTTGCTCAGATCACAACAGCAGCCGAGTCCATCATCTCCATTGCAAGCCAGACAAACCTCCTTGCTCTCAACGCTTCCATCGAGGCTGCAAGAGCAGGTGAAGCAGGTAAGGGATTTGCGGTAGTTGCCGACAATATCAAGGATCTGGCAGGTGACACCAACAGTCTTGCTGGCGAGATCACCAACATGCTTTCAACCATCACAGATTACTCCAATAAGAATAAAGAACTTACTGAGGCAATCAAGGGCGCCATCACCAATGAGACCACTGCTCTTGAGGAGATGAGCGAATCCTTCGATCAGATGCTTCAGCTCCTTAAGGAAACCGAGGAAGGCAACAAGCAGATTGTAGAACTGGTAGAGACCATGAACTCCGACAAGGAGAACATCCTGAATTCCGTAGAGTCCCTGTCCAGTATCTCGGAAGAGAACGCAGCTTCCACTCAGGAAACAAGTGCTTCTCTCATGCAGCTTGATACCAACATGGAATCTGTTGTTGAGCAGGCTCAGGATCTTCAGAAGATTGCCGAAGAGCTCACAGCTAACGTTAAGTACTTCAAGGTTGAGCTTCCTTCAGACGGACAACAGTAATTTACTAAGACTCCTCTTTTAATGAATACCAAAAGACCCCGGTCAGCTTTATCAGAAAGTTGACCGGGGTCTTAAGTTTTGCCTTTGTTTAAATCTCTGAGTTCCTATCAGGCATTGTGCTCCATAAGGTAATCATTCAGAGCATCGGTGATCTCTTCACCGTCGATACCATGAACCGCACATGCCTCAGCCAGTGACTCCATCTGGGATGCGGGGCAATGGATACAACCCATTCCGCACTCCATAAGGAACTGTGCTGCAAGGGGGTGCTTGGTAATGATATCTCCAACCAGCATGCTGGGATCTATAAGCGCTTTTGCTTCTTCAGCCATGTTACTATCCTCTCTTTCCTTATCACTTCCAAAGAATAAATCTTTTAATCCTTCTAAGCTCATAGTTTGAACCTCATAAATAGATTGTGCAAAATCATTCTATACCTCTTTTAATTATTTTGCAACTATGTTCACAATCCTTCCGGGAACATAGATCTCTTTTACAATGGTCTTACCCTCAAGCTTGTCAGCGATAAGTTCCTTACCCTTGGCAATAACTTCTTCCTTGGGATCTTCCTTGCCGATATTGAGTGTTGCCTTAACCTTACCGTTGATCTGAACAGCGATCTCAATGGTATCCTCTACGCACTTTGCTTCATCGTATGAAGGCCATGACTCAAAAGCAATTGTGTCATTGTGTCCAAGGAGCTGCCAGATTTCCTCGCCTACGTGAGGGCAGATGCAGGAGAACATCTTGATAAAGTTCTCAGCATACTCTCTGGGGCAGGTTCCCTCTTTATAAACAGCATTTACGAAGATCATCATCTGAGCGATGGCTGTGTTGAAGCCAAGTGCCTCGAAATCAGATGTAACCTTCTTGACTGTCTGATGATAAACTTTCTCAAGAGCAGCGTTGTCACCATCTGTGATGTTTGCGGGCTCTGTGAAGAATGTATATACGCGGTTGATGAACTTCCTTGCACCTGTAACAGCTGCTGCATTCCAGGGCTTTGATACTTCCAAAGGTCCCATGAACATCTCATAGAGACGAAGTGTATCTGCACCGTACTCTTTGACGATATCGCTGGGGTTAACTACGAATTCAGGGAAACGCTTACCCATCTTGATACCGTTCTCGCCAAGGATCATACCCTGGTGAACAAGCTTCTTGAAGGGCTCCTTAACAGGTGAAAGACCCTGGTTGTAAAGGAAGCGGTTCCAGATCCTTGAATAGATAAGGTGACCTACAGCATGCTCAGGTCCGCCGATGTAAAGGTCAACAGGCATCCAGTGCTTTAAAAGCTCCTGATTTGCAAATTCCTTGTCATTGTCAGGATCGATATATCTAAGGAAGTACCAGGATGAGCCTGCACTTCCGGGCATTGTTGAAGTCTCTCTTGTGCCCTTAAGTCCGTTCTTGTCATAAGCCTTCCACTCTGTTGCGTTCTCAAGAGGTGCCTTGCCGCCGTGACCCTTGTAGTCCTCAAGCTCGGGAAGAATTACAGGGAGCTCTGAATCATCAAGGAATACGATACTTCCGTCTTCCTTGTATACGCAGGGAACGGGCTCGCCCCAGTAACGCTGTCTTGCAAAGATCCACTCACGGAAGTGATAGTTGACCTTCTCTCTTGCAACGCCCATATCTACAAGCTTCTTAGTGATGGCTTTCTTGGCCTCTTCTACTGTAAGGCCTGTAAACTCCTCAGAATTCTCAAGGATGCATCCCTTTCCAAGGTAGTCCTGCTTCTCAAAAGCATGTCCGGTAATATCCACTGTTCCCTCGGCATTGTTGATAACCTGGATAAGAGGAAGCTTATGAACCTCCGCATACTCAAAGTCTCTCTGATCATGAGCAGGTACAGCCATTACCGCGCCGGTACCGTAGCTTGCAAGAACGAAGTCGCCGATAAACAGAGGCACTTCCTTGCCGTTTACAGGGTTGATAGCATAGATTCCCTTAAGAGGGCATCCTGACTTGGTCTTGTTAAGATCTGTACGATCAAGATCATTCTTCTTGCTGGTCTCATCTATATATGCCTGAACCTCTTCAGGATTCTCTACTCTGTCCATAAGGCCCTTAACGATTTCTCCGTCGGGGGCAAGTACCATGAAGGTGATACCGTAGATGGTCTCGATACAGGTTGTGAAGATTGAGAAATCTCCGCCGCCTACAATCTTGAAATCAACCTCTACACCTGTTGACTTACCGATCCAGTTGCGCTGGATCTCCTTGGTGGACTCAGGCCAATCGATCTCATTGAGGCCGTCAAGAAGCTCCTCAGCAAAGGCCTGCTGGTCGATAACCCACTGCTTCATCATCTTCTTTACAACAGGGTATCCGCCACGCTCTGACTTTCCGTCGATGACCTCATCGTTGGAAAGAACGGTTCCAAGCTCCTCACACCAGTTAACAGGCATATCGATATGCTTGGCATAGCCTGCCTCGTAGAGTTTCTTGAATATCCACTGTGTCCACTTGTAGAACTTGGGATCACTTGTTGCGATCATCTTGGACCAGTCATAGTCAAAGCCAAGCTCACGAAGCTGTCCTGAGAATGTCTCTATATTTTTTTCTGTAAATCCTGCAGGATGATTGCCTGTTGTTACAGCATACTGCTCTGCAGGAAGGCCAAAAGAGTCATAGCCCATCGGATGCAGTACGTTATATCCCTGCATACGCTTCATACGGGACATAATGTCTGTAGCAGTATATCCTTCAGGATGTCCTGCGTGAAGGCCTACTCCTGAGGGGTAAGGGAACATATCCAGTGCATAATACTTGGGCTTGGAAAAATCCCATACATCTGTCTTAAATGTCTCATGGGCTGCCCAGTACTCCTGCCACTTTTTCTCAACTGCGTGATGGTTATAAATCTCTGCCATATAACTTTTCCTTCTTTCCGATACAAATGTATATATACTACAGAATTTTACCACATGGAAAAGGGATGTCAAACCCTTACCGGAGTTTAACATCCCATTTATTCTGTCTGCAGCTCTAAGATATGTATACTGTCATTGCCTGGCTTACGCTATTAATTCCTCGATATTTTTGCTCTCCGTCTTTCTTAAGGCGCTTCCTATCCTCATGCATGCGGAGTAGATAATTCCTATTCCGTAGATGATACATGCTGTGGCAGGTCTTTTTATAAATACAATACAGGCCAGAGCCATAAGAATATTTACTACGCCGTGGGTCAGCTTCATCTTCATCCCGGCGCCGTATCTTCTCTGTTCAAAGGCCCTTAATATTTCCACCAGTCCGGAAAATGCATGAATGATAACAAGATAGCTAAGTACGTATATTTTCGGAACATCCACAATGGATGCCGACAGATACCCGAAGTCCGTCAGAATGATTCCCTTGTACAGAATGATCTTGCCACCCACCATGTGTCTTGCCATGGAAAAGAAATATATAAGGGTGCCGATACCATAGAAAAGGAGCCATACACCCAGGATGGTTATTACAATACTGTAACCGTCTTCAGGCTCTAAGATTATGATAAGGCCGGCAGCTATCATCACCAGCGCAAAAAGTATGCTTCTTATCTTCTGAAATCTGCTCATCCTTTTCCTCTTCTCTTAACATCTGGAATTCCCGTCAGGTAATTCCCCGAAAGCTTGATATTTGTTGATACCATTTCCTTGTGAGAAAGGGCTCCGTAAAAGAACTTTCCAAGGAAGGTCCTTGCTTTCCCGCCCTTCTGGGCATCCTTGTATTCCTGCTGATACTTCTCTATGTCAAAGTCTTCGATGGTCTGCCCCGAGAGCTCTTCTCCAAAGGCTTTCCAGTCCGCGCAGGCATTAAGCTGCCTCTTTTCCAGAATCTCTTTGATCCGCGCTTCATACGGATCAACGCTTTCGGTGTCATACCGCTCAAGTTCGAAGTTCTCATCATCGCTTCTTATGAACTTCATGGCGTAGACCATCTGTCTGAAGGCCTTCATGTAATCAGAAGGATTGTCCTTGACCACCTGTCTGTAGTCTGCCCAGGCGGGAAGATATCTGTATCTTGCAAAGCTGTAATCCGGGAAATGTCCCGCTCTTCCGTGACCCAGATTCATAATGGAGTTCTCACTGCTCTGGAAAAGACTTCCCGTATACAGGCCATTTTCTATATCATCCGGTTCGGAGGTCTTGTGCCTGAAGCGGATCTTTCTTTTAATAAAGCCATCCCCCTCCGGAATCAGCTCGTAGAAGTCGTAGTTGGTGTTGTTGATAACAAGTGACGGAGTTCCCGCAAAATAGGTGTGAGCCCAGGTGTCCGCCAGGACGTGCATGGCTATGCCCACTGACTGAAGGCTTCTGCCCTTGGCAAGCTCCACTGTCTTTTTGAGAAGTTCTCCGTTGGGGCCGCAGATAAGCCTGTATTTGGAGAGATATCTTTTCCCCGCCCACTTCTTGGTGGCATAAAGATCTTTGGGTAAAAAGTGAAAGGCCGCCCAGATCTTGGTGATATCCTGAAGTCCCACCAGGTCTGTTCTGTGGTCCATGAGTTCCAGCTGAAACTGTGTGGTGGCAACGCTTTTGGGAGCCTTTAATTTAGACAGCAGCGTCACGGAGCAAAGGTCCACAAACTGGGCGCTGTAGCAGATCTCCATAGCTTCTTCGTGGGAGTAGCCCGCCAGATATGCGGCTGCGTAAGTTGCGTAGTAGTGAAAATCTTCCTGCATATCTTACTCCTCCCCTGCTATTTTTTTCAGACTGTAATATATGATCGAAGAAATAATCAGATTCAGGACCGTAGCGCAGTTGGCCACGTCCACCAAAAACGAAGCAACGGTAACATCGAACTGAGTGCCGTATACGTCTATTTCAGATGCAAAATACTGCTCGAATCCGGTTATATCCAGATACAAGAGGAAGGCTGCCAGCAAAAGATAGAGATAGTGCTTCTTTCTCCCTGTCCCCACCTGTATCGCGCATCGCCCTATATAATAGTGCAGAAGGATCACAAACAGGATCACGGCAACAAAGATTGCATACATAAGTGCCCTCATCTGCGGCGTATCCTCCAGGTCTCTCATAAGAAATTCCATGAGATCAAGCTCTCCGAAAGCCATCTCGGCAAACACCTTGATCACAGACCACAGGCCGAAAAAGATAATGCCCATGCCGCTTACAACAAGGCCGTTGCTGATCTTACGATATCTCATATCCAGTTTGTCATTGTATTCAAAAGACTTTGCATCCATGATTTAATCCTGCCTTCAGATTAATTGTAGCACAAAGCAAAAACCGTGTATCGGAGAAGTTTAATCACTTTTCCGATACACGGATATTTTTTCTTATGACCCTGTCACAGGGAAAAGAGCTATCTCTTTAAACCGCAGAAATGGTAAGCTGCTGGGGCTCAACATTTCTGATCTCGCCCTTTCTTCCACGGCAAACGATGCCCTTTTCTATGGTAATCATGCTGGCATGGCTCTTCATGGCGTCGGTGATCTGCTTGACTGCTGCCTCGTAGTCATTTGGAGTCATGGGGATCACATACTCATGATTCAGATGCTCCGTGGATATCACTGCGGACCTGAATCTGGGCACGTATCTGATTCCGTAGAAGGTGCATATTTCAGTGTTTAGCATTCCACTGTTATCTGAGCATTGCATTGAAATATACATTTGCTTACCTCTCTTTCGCTTAAATCTTAAAATCTCTTACAAAGTCTTCGATTGTAGCTGCGGAGCTGGAAACTGTTGTAGCACTTTCGTCCACACCCTGGCTCTCGTCGGCAACCTGCTGTGCACTGACAGCCAGATTATCTGTAGTCGCTGTAACCTCTTCGGTACTTGCCGACTGTTCCTGTGAAATAGCTGCAACTGATGTTGCTATGGTATCTACATTGCTGATCTTGTTGATCATCTGCTTAACTGTATCACTGGTCACATCAAGACTGGAGAAGATCTCTTCGAAGGTCTTTCCTGCGGTCTGTACCGCCTCTGTACTTGCATTGATCTCATCCATGTTAGCTTCTGACTTCTCTGACAGGGACTTGATCTGTGCTGTGATCTCGGTAATGATCTTGCCTATTTCTGTGGTGGACTCCGCAGAGTTTGCAGCCAGCTGTCCGATCTCCTGAGCAACTACCGCAAAGCCCTTGCCGGCTTCGCCTGCTCTTGCGGCCTCAATGGAAGCATTAAGGGAAAGCAGGTTTGTCTGTGATGCAATGGAATTGATGATCTCTATGATGGAGTTGATCTTCTGTGCGGATTCTCCAACAGCCTGTACATCTGTATTCATGTCGCTCATGGAAGCTGAGATCCTGCCCATTCCATCCTGAACCACTTCCATGTCTCTTTGTCCGTCCCGGGCCTTTCCAACCAGAGTCTCTACTGTAGCACTGGCTTCATTTCCCTTATCCATAAGCTCTGTAACTTCTGTAGCAAGCTCGGTGGCATTGTTTGCAAGCTCTGCCACAGCGCTGGCCATTCCGTTCATTGCATCTCTGATCTGATTCATGTTTGTGGACTGTTCTGTCGCCTGAACATTAAGCTTGCCGGAAGCATCCTTACTGTTCTCAGCCTCGGTAGCCAGTTTCTCGGTCTCATCCTTGATGTTTCCGAGAGTTCCTCTCATGTGTCCCACAAAGGATCTCATGTTGTTGTTCATCAGGCCGATCTCATCGTCGCCTCCCTCAGGAATATCTACGGTGAAATCACCATCTGTGATCCTGGTGATGTTATCTGTAAGATTACCGACAGGAACTGAAACGAATTTCTTTAGCAGCATATAAAGGACAACCGAGATGATAAGTATCATCAGGATCATCAGTCCGATACAGATATATTCAAAGGTTCTAAGGCCTGAAAGAACCTCATTCTTTGCTACTGAACAAATAAGAGTCCAGTCGGTTCCCGGAATGTTTCTGCTGCCCACATAATATATCTGTCCGTTTTCGGATTTGATCTCAACAACTTCTGTTGATCCGGTCTTTGCAAACTGGTAAGCGGAGTTCAGGAACAAAGCCTCAGGATGGTCTCCTACTTTTGTTCCGTTATAATCAGTTTTGAAATATGAAAGAATGATATCGTTTGCCAGAAGCATAGCGCCTCCGGTCTTTACCGGCTTAATGGAACCTATCTCTTCCACGATCCCGTCCAGTGTATAATCGGTTGAAGCCACACCCTCTCTGGCATCAGCAAGTTTTACCTTTCTTGTAAAAGAAACAACCATGCTGCCGGTATCGCTGTCTACATAAGGTTCTCCGGGGAAAAATGTGCTATGCTGCAGTCCTTCCTGGTACCAGGATCTCTCTGTTGCAACATAATCGGGATCCGGCACCCATCCCGAAGGATCGATCCAGGCTCCGGTCGCAGTTGCCACATACATACCGTTGGGCATGTACTCGTTCTTGGTAAGTGTAGGAATCAGGAAACTTGCCATTGCATTATCATTGGGAAAAGAAACTGATTCAAGCGCGGCAGCTGAGGCATCGCAATACTCCATAAGAGTTGTGATCTCTCGTCCGATCTTCTCTGAATAATAATCAGACTCTTTATCCAGATTGTTGGTGGCAAGTTCCGTGATGATGTTTCTTGCCTGCACAGCAACTATATACATAATGAGGATTATGGATGCTGCGATCATAGGTATCAAAACCTTCAAGAGCTTGCCGCTTACGCTCTTTTTGGCCTTTACCTTATTGTCTTGTACTTTCTTTTCAGCCATATCATTATTCTCCAATCGATAACAACAGTGTTAATAGGTTGAAAATCATTTAATTGTGTGCGCAATTTACCACATTTTCATTATAGCCTGTTTTTACAGCTTTTGTTCGCTTTTATAGTATTTTTATAATCATTTAATCGTTAATCAATTTTTGCAAAAAACCACTAAAAAAGCCTCCCCGACAGGGGAGGCCAAACCTCAAAAATATGTATAAAACTATTTGCCCATGGAAGCTATGAGAGCATCGATCTCAGCCTGGCTGAGCATCTTGCTGCTGCCTGCATCAGGTGCTGCTGCAGGAGCTGCCGCTGCGGGCGTAGGAACCTGAGCCGCAGTGAATCCACCACCGCCGCCTGCCTGTGACGACTTACCCATTATGCTTGCTAAAAGAGCCTGCTGCTCCGGGCTTAATCCGTTAGCATCCATCTAATATGAGTCCTTTCGCATATTTCTGACCATAGATTAACAAAGCTGTAAGCCTACGTCAACTAACATTTTTATAAAGAGAATGTAAACTGCTTAATTCTTTTCTCTTATGGCACCGCTCTCAAAGGCCTTAAGAAGATCTTTAAGGTCATCTATCTGCTGCTGTAGATTCTTGCCTATATCCGTATCCCGCACCAGTATCCGCTTCCTTGACTTCTCCGTCATCTGAATTGCGGGAGTATTTTCACCCCCCTTTACAAAAGGTTTGTGCTGGGCAAGAGCAAGATGGTTGGAGTTGTAGATCAGGGTATAGCCTGCTATTCCCGTCTTCTCATGGTAGGCCTTGGAAATACCTCCGTCTATGATATAGAGCTTGCCGTTTGCCTTAACGGGGCTCTCTCCCTTCATGGTCTCCACCGGCACATGTCCGTTAATGATATGGGCCCACTCAGGGTCAAGGCCGAATTCACGAAGGATCTTGTCAGCGTAGGCTTCCATTGAGGAGAATTTGTAATAGGAATTGAAGTTCTCTTTGCACAGCTCTTTTTCATGTTTAAGGAACAGATGCTCAAAGGTAGTGATCCTGTCCTTACCGAAAAGAGGCGACTTGGGACCGCACCACAGATACCACATAAGGTCCACCGCATCCTGCTTCTTCTCAGGGTCATCCCTGGGGTCAAGAAAATATGCATCATGGATCTTGATGTTAAGGTAATCCATCAGCTCTTTTCCCGAGAAGCTTCCGTCCGGGGTGTTCATCGTGTCAAAGTTTCCCTGCTCATCCATGGGTATACAGCCGTGGTAGAGAAGGTTGTTATTGATGCTGCGGTACATGGCTCCGTGGGAGTAGAGGAACTGCACGTGGCGTATAAGGACCCTTGAATGGATGAAGCTAAGCTGCAGGGTGCGCATCAGCTCCTCCTCCGCCTCCGTCAGCCTGTAGGGGTCTTTCGGGTCTATTGTCGGGAAATTGGTATCGTTTAGCTTATAGCGCTTTCCATCGATTGTAACTTCCCCGGTTTCATAGTCAATCTTATCGAGAAGAAGCCTCTCCTCAAGGCCGTACTCAGGATGCTTTTTGATCAGCTGCCCTTCCAGCTTTAGCTGTATGATACTGATGGCCTTGCACATCTTGGCGGCAAGCTTTGGATTGACGGAATCGTATTTGTTCTTGTCCAGAAGATGCGGCCTGAAGCACTCGCAGGGGTCATCCCTGTAAACTTCCGCAGCGAACATGGACAGCGGTCTTAAGTTGATTCCGTAGCCGTCCTCCAATGCATCGAAGCTGTTGTAGCTGGTGCCTATCCTAAGCACATTTGCGATGCAGGCTGTGTTGCCGCAGGCAGCTCCCATCCAGTCTATATCGTGATTGCCCCACTGTATGTCCACGTCATGGAAATTCATCAGCTCTTCCATAACAAGGTCAGGTCTTGCTCCCCTGTCAAAGATGTCTCCTATTATGTGAAGTGAATCTATGGTCAGGTTCTGGATGAGCTCGCAGAGGGCGATGATAAACTCATCAGCAAAATCAATCTCTATAATGCCGTTTACGATCTCGCTGTAGTAGAGCTTCTTGTTGGGATCGTTCATATCAAGGTGAAGAAGCTCATCGATGGCATAGGCATAGTCCGCAGGCATCTTCTTTCTGACCTTGGACCTGGTGTACTTGGAGCTCACCACCCTGCAGATGGAAATAAGCCTGTTGATGGTGATCTTCTGATGCTCCTGGAGAACCTTCTCCGGGATGGTGGCATCGTGCCTTATGCCGCTTATAACTTCCCTTGGATAATAGATAAGATTGGCCAGCTGCAGCTGGTCGGATTCAGACATCATATTGCCGAAGGTCTCCTCGATCTTGGCCCTGATGATACCCGAAGAACTGCGAAGAAGATGTGAAAAAGCCTCATATTCTCCGTGTATGTCGGAAAAGAAATACTCCGTTCCCTTGGGAAGGGCGCAGATAGCCCGAAGGTTTATGATCTCTGCGGCGGCCTTTCTGGAATTGGGAAACTCCTTGCTAAGAAGTCTTAAGTACTCTATATCTCTCATTATTCCCCCATGGTTTTTCGTCCGTATTTACATACATCCTGAAGGCAGCAAGCTGCGCAGTTAGGGCGCCTTGCAACGCAGACCGCCCTGCCGTGAACAACAAAGCGGTGGCAGAGATCGTTCCCTTCTTCGGGAGGTATGATCTTCCACAGCTCTTTTTCCACCTTGGCAGGTTCCTTGATATTGTCCACAAGGCCTATAAGGTTGCAGAGCCTGATGCAGTGGGTATCCGTGACAATGGCGGGCTTTCCGAACACATCACCAAGGACCAGATTGGCGCTCTTTCTTCCAACCCCTGGGAGCTTCAACAGCTCTTCCATGGTATCGGGGACCTGGTCCAGATACTCGTAGTGGAGCATCTTCATGCAGGCGGAAATATCCCTGGCTTTGGAATTGCCAAGGCCGCAGGGCCGCACTATCTTTTCGATGTCAGCTACATCTGCCATTGCCAGCGCTTCGATTGTCGGGAACTTCTCGTAGAGAAGCGGCGTTATCTGATCCACCCTGGCATCGGTACACTGAGCCGCAAGTCTTACGCTCACCAGAAGCTGCCAGGCCTTGTCATAGTCCAGAGTGCACTTGGCATCCGGATATTCTTTTTTGAGTCTCTCGATCACCTCGAGAGCAAGCTTTTTCTTAGTCATACCTCTATTGTAAACGAAATATCCCCCACATGACACCCTTTTACTGACACAAATCTCCCAAATACTGACCATGATGCCCGGCCGTCACTTGCACTGTAGGGCCGCGGCGGGTAAAATATAAGGGTAGGCCAAAGGCCTAAATACATTGGGGAATCGGGGGGAAATCATGTTACAATTTTTTGCTGCAAATTTCAGCAGGGTAATCGCGTTTCTTACCATCATCGAATTTGAGCTGGTGCTCACCTACAGGCGCAGATACCTTCTGAATAACACCAAGATCAACACCGCGGTCATGGCGGTTTCGGCGCTGGTTTTCATGGATGCCTTCATCTACACCGTAAGAACCTACAGCCACCCGCAGTCCGTATCCGTTCCCGGGCTCATAAGGCTCTCGGTACATCTGGTGGTGATCGTATTTCTTTTTATTTTCTACTTTGTAAAACAGAATGAAAAATAACAAAAAAGAGGCGCCTTCTTCCGTCTCACCGATTCTATAGGTGGTCCGGAGTAAAGCGCCTTTTTTATTTATCTTTTTATATTATTCTGCTGTCTTCTCTGTAGGCGGGAAGATGATCTTATTTACAAAGAAAAATACTACCATCGATACGCCTCCATTGAGCACAGTTGTTCCGATGTTGTAGATGAAGTCCGGAACCACCAGTCCCGCTACCGCAACCCAGATACAGTTGATGGAGTTGACAATGCAGGTGATGATGCAGAATGCAACCACATACCATGCAACCTGCTTGCCTGTGTTGCCGTGGCTTCTGAATACAAACAGCTTCTGAATAGGGAAGTTGATGCACTCTCCGATGATCATGGCAACCATATATGCCGTAAAGTATGCCAGTCCGCCGTGGGCCTGATCGTATCCGAGGATATTCCAGTCGAAGGTCTCCCCGAACATTGTAAGGGGTATCCCGGGCCAGCCAAAGGATCTGTCTCCCAGTCCCGCAAAGGCTGCCGGCAAAAACTGCAGCATCAGATATTTCAGCACAGTTATAAGGTTACTAACTATTACAAACAGTCCGCCCTCTCTTATCCACTGGGCAGCCTTGGGGTGTTTTTCTGCGAAATCACTCCAGAATTTCATATTCTATACCTCCGCATTTCTCAAAATTTCCGAAAAATGTCAGCTCTTTATCTTAGCTTCATAGGCCTTGTTCTTTCTGCTGTTGCTGAAGAATCCGCCTATAACCTTTCCCATTCCTTTGAAGAAGTGTCCGTTTACCACTTCCACAAAGCCTTTTGCCATGTCCATGCTTACGGCTCCGCCGGTCATCTTAGCCATGGCCCTGAAGGGCATATTGTAGATGAAAAGAGTGTTCAGATCCGGCTTTCCGCTCTCGTCAGCCTTTTTCTTAATGGCTGTAAGGCGGCGGTAAACAAATCTTGCAAGACCGCTCTTTGCGTAGTACATCTGGCAAAGAGCATCGTTGATGCCAAGCTGTCCGTTCCACTTACCGTCAGGGATCGGCCTTCCCAGAAGCTTTTCAAACTCGGCGTCGCTGACATTCTCGATCTTTCCTGAGTAGTACGCAGGCATCTGTGCCTCTTCATAGGGAAGAAGGTCCGTGGTTCCGCTCTTTTCAATGCTTCCCGTAAGCAGGATATTTGCACTGCTGCTTCCGATGGAAACGCTGTAGCTTCCCTCTTCGACTTCCCATTTATTTGTCTTAACATTCCAGTAGCGGAAGGTCTTATCGTCAAAAGAGATTGTGACTTTCCTGCTCTCTCCGGCTTTAAGGAATACCTTGGCAAAGCCCTTCAGCTCCTTTTCCGGTCTGAAGACCTTACCATCCGGAAGAGATACATACATCTGTGCCACTTCTGCGCCGTCTCTGTCTCCGGTGTTCTTTACGGTAAAGCTTGCTCCCTTTTCATCAACGGAAAGGTCGCTGTACTCAAAGGTTGTATAGGACAGTCCGAAGCCAAAGGGATAAAGCACGGGAACCTTTGCTGTGTCATAGTATCTGTAGCCAACATAGAGGCCTTCTCTGTACTCTGATGTTCTCTCCTTGCTGGGATAATAGCGGTATGCAGGGGTGTCCTCGTGGCGCCTCGGGATAGTCTCCGAAATCTTTCCGGAAGGATTAACCGCACCTGTGAGGATATCAAGAACCGCGCCTGCTCCTGCCTGTCCGTTTAAATAGCAGTGGAGCATGGCTTTCATATAGTGGTGCCAGGGCATCTCAATCGCAGAACCTGCGCTGATGATTCCAACCAGGTTGGCATTGACCTGTCCAAGCTCCTGCAAAAGGGTTATCTGGTTCTGGGGGATCCTCATGTGAGTTCTGTCCATACCCTCAGACTCGGAATCCTCGTTGAGGCCGAAGAAGAACAGCACGATATCTGCTCTCTGGGCAAGATCAAGGGCTTCTTTCCTGGTGGCGGCATCTTCCTCACCGCCTCTTGAGTAGCCTCTGCTCATGCCTACGACCTGAAGGTCATAATTTCCTATAAGCTCTGATATGGTTTCAATTTTTGTGGGGTTTACAAGGGATGATCCTGCGCCCTGATATCTGGGAACAAATGCAAAATCACCGATGACCGCAACCTTTGCCCCCTTCTTAAGAGGCAGGATGTTCTCCTCATTCTTTAAAAGCACCGTGCTCTCTGCTGCGGCTCTTCTTGCAATTGAGTGATGGGCATTCTTGTCGAAGTCTTCTTTTCTTCCCTGAGCATTGACGTAAAGTGTCATCACAGCGTCCAGAAGTTCGTCGACTCTTTTGTCCACATCCTCCATGGAAATCTTGCCGCTCTCTACGGCTGCTATAAGCTCCCTTGCTGAATCAAGGCCGGGATTTGGCATCTCAAGGTTTGAGCCTGCGGCAACGCCAAGAGCATGGTCGTTGGATGCACCCCAGTCTGTTATAACGATACCGTCAAATCCCCAGTCGTCCCTAAGGATCTCTGTGAGAAGATGCCTGTTCTCATTGGCGTAAGTGCCGTTCACCTCATTGTAGGAGGACATGATGGTCTTGGCCTTGCCCTCTTTTACGGCGATCTCAAAGCCTGTAAGATAGATCTCCCTTAAGGTCCTTTCGTCAACCACTGAATCCATTGCCATACGACGAAGTTCCTGGGAGTTCACCGCAAAGTGCTTGGGACACGCATAAACGCCCTGAGACTGGATTCCCTTCACATAGGAAGCAGCCATCTTGCCTGCAAGATAAGGGTCTTCAGAGAAGTACTCAAAATTCCTTCCGCAAAGAGGACTTCTCTTGATATTGAGGCCGGGGCCCAGGAGGACGTTAACGCCCTCCGCCATGGCCTCTTCTCCGAGAGTTTTGCCGAGAGTCTCTCCCAGCTCAACATCCCAGCTGTTTGCTATTGTTGCCGCTGTAGGAAAACACGTTGCGGGAACCGATGCATTAAGTCCCAGGTGATCTCCTGCTCCGGCCTGTTTTCTTATACCGTGAGGTCCGTCGGAGCAGAATATGGACGGGATTCCAAGCCTTTTAAACGCTCTTGTCTCCCACTCGTTCCTGCCGCCAAGGAAGGCAGCTTTTTCTTCTATTGTCATTTTCTCAATGATGTCCTGATATTTCACTTTCGTTACCTCACTTTTAAATCTAAAGATCTGTTTATTCCTGCCAAGCCATTACTGCTCTGCAGATGCCTCTTTTGCCTCAGCTTCTTTGTTCTTCCTGAAATTCCTGATGAAGATGGTCATAAGGCAGATCATAAGTCCTGCAAAGATAACATCAAGAGCGATCATAAGCTTCTTCCAGGAAGCCATTCCGGGATTGAGGTTCTCGGGTGCATATGCACGGCTGTTTGCTACGGTGTAGAGAATGTTCTTTGTAGCATCGCGCATAGCCTGCTGAGCTCCGTTTGTATCTCTGAACTGTACGTTATTGGTTGCTGTAGGATAGTTAACCAGCATGCAGTCTGTACCGTTACGGATAGCCTGGTCAGATGACATGTATCCGTATACACCGAAGTAGTCGGTAAGTACGAAGCCGTTAAAGCCCCACTCATCACGAAGAACTGTCTTAAGCAGTGATGAGGATCCGCCTGCCCAACGGTTTCCGATGTAGTTGAAGGAAGACATAACTGCTGTAAGTCCTACGTTCTTTACGCAAACCTCGAAAGGTCTAAGGTAGATCTCACGGATCGCCTGCTCGTTGGACCAGGTGCAGAGCATGTCGCATCTGTTGCCTTCCTGATCGTTCATGGCAAAGTGCTTGATGTAAGCGTATACGCCGTTGTCCCAGGAGCCCTGAGCTGCCTTGGCAGCGATAAAGCCTGAAAGGATGCTGTCCTCTGAATAGTACTCGAAGTTACGTCCTGCGAAAGCTGTTCTGTGGATGTTCATGGCAGGTGCATACCAACCTGAAACGTCCATTTCGTTAGCCATCTTGCCAATGTAATCACCGAACTGATAAGCAAGATCCTTGTTAAATGTAGCTGCAATTGTTACACCAACGGGGAATCCAAGGGAACCTACGCCGGTGAAATTGTTATTGATGGAAGCAGGGCCGTCACAGTCGTTTGTACGTACCTTGCCGATAGAATCAACTGAATTTGTCTGATATCCGCCAAGAGATATAAGTGCGTTCATATCATCAAGGCTCATGCTGTTTAAAAGTTCATCCCACTTTGCATCGTTCTTATCAAGACCGCGAAGATCAGCGAGCTTAAGGTTTGTAGCAGCTCCTGTTGTTACCTCTGAAGCGTTGGGATCCTCATCAGCAGCTGTTACTTCAGGTGTGAGGTAGTTGCTGATGTTGTAGAAAGAAGCCTTTGCATCTGCGCTCATCTCATAGTTTGTAGGAGCCTTTGTTGCCTCGCCATAGTTGGCAAAGCCGTCTTTTCTTGAAAGATATGTTACATCACCCTCGGCATAATCAAATGCGTTTGTTGCAGTGATCTTGTCGCTGGGTCTGTTGTTTGAACCGTCGTAAGTAACTGTTGTGCCTACATTGTAGGTCTTTGAATCGATAACGTTATGAGAATCCTTGTTGATGGAGATCTCGTAATCACCTGCCTCAAGGACATAAGCCTTGGCATTCTGATAGTCGTAGGATGCAAGGAACTCGTCGTCAAAAGAGATTGTGACTGTTTCGGAAGCACCCGGCTCAAGGAGAGATGTCTTTTCAAATGCAATAAGATTTGCTGTTGCCTTCTCAATTCCGCCGTTCTCATAAGGAGGATTGAAATAAACCTGAACAACATCTTTTCCTGCTACTGAACCTGTATTTGTAACTGTTACGTCAAAACTGATATTACCGTTTGTAGCTGTAATGTCCCCCATGGTCTGCTCAAAGGTTGTGTATGAAAGACCATATCCGAAGGGATACTGAACTACTGAGTCGTAGTCGATAAGTCCCTCTACTGCTGCTGTCTCATAGAACTTGTAACCCACATAGATGCCCTCAACATAGTTAATGAAGGATACGTCTGCTCTCTGCTCTGCTCCTGTGATGAAGCTGGTTGAGATAACTGCGAACTCATCCATGTTTGTGTAGTTGAAATCACCGAAGTTGTTCCACCAGGGTGTCTTTTCCATATCGTAAACGAATGTGTCGATAAGCTTACCTGAAGGGTTAACATCACCTGTTACGATCTCGCCAAGGGCTGTCATTCCCACATGGCCCATGCCTGCTGCCCAGAGAACTGACTTGATCTGGGGATGATCCTCAACAAAGCCCATCTCGAAAGCGTTGGCACCGTTGTAAACAAGAACTACCTTATCGAAGTTTGCACATACAAGGTCGATCATCTCTTCTTCTCTGTTTGAGAGCTGAAGGTAGTGATCACCTGCATCCCAGTCGTTACCCTCGTTTAAAGAGTCATCATAAACACCTGCTGTGTAAGTTGTTCCATCCATGAAAGAGCCGTCAACAACTGCGGGCATATTGCTGGGAAGATCTGCGCCCTCACCGCCTGAGCGGCTGATAACGATCATAGCTGTATCTGAGAAGCTCTTTGCGTTTGCAATAAGCTCATCTGTGTAGAGATTTACGTTGGGTTCGGGAAGTGTCCAATCCTGTGCCCACATTCCTACCTCAGGCCTGTCAGCCTTGTAGTCTGTATAGAATTTTGTAAGTTCTTCATTGGTCTCAATTCCTGCTGCTGAAAGAGACTGAAGAATATTAACTGTATCATAAGCATTGTTAAGCGCACCTGATCCTGCTCCACCGAGAATAGGATTTGTAGATGCCCATCCGAATACGTTGAGCTTGCTTCCCTTTGCAACAGGAAGTGTTGCATCATCGTTCTCAACAAGTACAATGCCCTCTCTTGCAATATTCTTGGCAAGTTCAGCTGAAGCATCGGATGTCTCCTTGGAGATCGTTCCGCTTCCGCTTACCAGGTCAAGCATTGTGCTCATGGGACCTGTACAGATCATATTTACACAGATAACAATACCTGTAAGCATTGCAACCAGTGCAGTACCTCTGATAAGCTTTCTGGCGCTCTTTTTAACTTTCATTACCGCGATCATGACAATGACCGCTACGGCAATGATCACGCCGATTGCTATCAGTTGTGATTTGATGGATGTTATAACATTCATAACATCGCTCATGTTGATAGATAACATATAAAAAACCTCCCTTTTTCATGTGTGCTGTACTACGTACGCTACAACCATAGATTAACACGCAAAAAAAATCGTGCCGTTTTTGTCACAAACGGTACGATTTTTGTCCTGAACGGAATGTTTTATCTCTTGGCATGCTTCTGATTCTTCTCTTCATACATGTTGTCATCCATGCGCTTCAGGAAGTCATCCACTGTATCTTTTCCCGGTTCATAGATGGCATAGCCAAGGGAAAGAGACAGCTTATACTGCCTGTTCTCGGTCTCGTTGAACATGTTTACTTCATCCCTGATACTGTCAATTATGGCGTTCATCTCCCGGTCCGAAGTATTTTTGGCAAGGAGAATGAACTCATCTCCGGCAAATCTTGTAGCCACTACCTTGTCGGGCTTTGAGAGGCGAATAACCCTCGCCACATCAATAAGGGCCTCGTCACCGGTGGAATGTCCGTAGGTATCATTGATCTGCTTGAAATAGTCCACATCGATCATAATAGCGCCGATCTTGCTGCCAGGATCCTTAATAGCAGCATCCAGCTGATAGTCGAAATAGGCCCTGTTGTACATCCCGGTAAGTCTGTCTAGATAGGAAAACTCATTCTGCAGTGCCATATACATGGAAGTAAGTCCCACCGCCAGTGATACCCATATTAGAGAAACTCCGTAAAAGGTAGCCTGGAAAGCACATCCCAGAACCACAGGCAGAACCATCAGATACATGGGAAAGAACCTGACCTTTCCGTATCTTCTCTCGAAGCCTTTGATTATAAAGACGCTCAGTATCAGATATCCCGCATCAACTAAGTAATATACGTAGCTTAGGGGGAGTCTGTGATAAACATTCTGCTGATCAATATAATAGATAAGCGGAATAAAATTATTGAGGATAGCTATTATAACCATGATCTCAGCAGGTATCATGGCAAATCTGTAATACTTCCTGATCCTGCTTCTTGAGTGGTAAAGGCGAAGGTCTACATAAATACACCAGGAAGCAATAAACACCGGATTGGCGATAAAGCAGTAGGTATTCCCAAACATATTTATGAGCTTCATGAGAATTCCGGGCTTCCCATCCACATAGAAAGTCAGATAATCGACAATGCAGGCTATCAGTGTCAGTATTGTTATCACCGAAAAGAGCCTGACTTCCGGATGTTCGTCATCTGCTCTTCTTATGCGACTGCTTACAAGCATTGCGATCAGCAGTAAAGCTCCTATGTAATCTGATGTAGCAACAGCTACCATGTTCATGCGACGCCTCCCTGAGGAATCAGTATCTTAAGTTCGAACCAGTTTTTGTTCTGGCCGAAGGTTATAGTCCCGTGATATTTTTCGACAGTATAACGAATACTCTTTAGACCGAAACCGTGATTTCCTTTATCAGCTTTGGTGGTGACGGGATATCCGTTCTTCAGCTGGATCCGGTTTTCGGAATAATTGTTTATCTGGATCAGTACAAAGTTCTTTTTGGGAGAAACGGCGATATGAATCAGCCGCTTTTCCGGGTCTTCTATAAGCGTAACACTTTCTATCGCATTATCAAGCGCATTTCCGAAAATTGTACATATATCCGCAACGTGCATAAAATCAAGGACATTTCCGTCCGCAACGCAGGTTATCTTGATGTTATTGGCCCTGCAGCTCATCATCTTACCTGCGATCAGCGTATCCAGCACGCTGTTTCCGGTCTCCAGCTCCGGGCTGTAGGATTCCAGCTCATGCTCCATGGAGTCAACCCAGGCCTGGCGCTGCTCATCGCTCATGTCAGCCCGCAGCCCTGCTATCTGGTGTTTCAAGTCATGATACTTCATATTTATCATATCAAAAGTATCCTGATAATTCCTGTACTTTTCGTACTGGGCTTTGAGCATCGAATGGATATTATTCAGCTCTTTTTCCGCAAGAAACTCGCAGATACGACTTTGATACACGTAGAGGATCATGATACCCGCCAGATCCACCAGTGTCCTTATGTAGAAAACATCGGCTGTAACACCGGCAGAGAACGGGGTATTGCTCAAAATAAAACTCAGATTACTGAAGGCAAAAATCGAGGCAGCTATCAGGATTGCAGCCATCAGTTCACGGATGTTGATCTCAAGCTGCACAAGGCGCCTTGTGATGCCCTTTTCCATATAGTGAGCCCAGGTGAACACCAGGGCATACACAGCTACCAGAATAGCTCCCTGCAGGATTATCGACGGATTGATGCCCCTTGCAAAGTATGCCAGCTGCCACTCCAGGGATGCTGCAAATTCCGCCAGCAGAAAGGCCCTGGCGCAGTAGTATCCGATAACATTCCCGGTATCGTCACATACGATATACATGAAAAGATACATCAGCAAAACCGCAGCAAGCATACATGGAATCCAGAAGTAGATTGGCAGAGATTTCGTGAGCACAAGAAAAATGCTCTGCAGAATAATGGCCAGAACAGAAGCCACTGCAAATTCAAGATTCTTAAGCTTTCGCTTCAGCACCAGACAATAAGTCATACAGGCCATCCACTCTGCTATCGCCGTATATAGTCTTGGAATATCCGCGTACATGTTTTCCATCTAAAGTCCCACAAAATATATATACGTTACAGGGTCACAGACCGGCCATGTAATCGGTAAGTGCGTTCATGAAGTCATTTTTCCTGGCCCGGCTGATAAGAAGCTGCTTGCCCGCTATCTGGCAGCACCCCTTTTCAACGCCATCCACATATTTAAGGTTCACAAGGTAACCCTTGTTGCTTCTAAAGAAGTTGTACTGCGCCAGCTGAACCTCAAAATCCGAAAGCCTGGCTCTTATGGTAAATTCTCCGCCGCTGGTGTAGAAGTTTAAGTTGTGACCTTCGCTCTCTATATAGAAGATATTGTCAATATCCAGCTTTTTTACCCCGGAAGACATCTCTATTGTGATAATGTTCGTCTCGGACTTCCTGATCCTGCTTATGGCCCTCTCCAGCTTCTGGGAAAATGCAAAGTAGCTGACAGGCTTTAACACATAATCCAGAGCATCCACCTGATAGCCTCTGATGGCATAATTGGTCATATTTGTGATAAACATGATGACCACGTTCTGATCCAGCTTCCGGATCTCTTCCGCTGCGGTCATGCCGTCCATGAACTTCATCTCAATGTCCATGAGAATGATATCAAAGCTGCTATTGTAGCCGTTGGTGATCTCATCTCCGTCCCTGAATCTGGTGACATTGAACAGCGTGCCGCTCTCAATCTGATATTTATTCACAAACTCGGCCAGCTGCGCCGCGTATGAATCTTCATCTTCTACTATTGCGAGATTTATCATTCCTCTTCTCCTGCTAATAGTATTATTATACACTAAAAATCCGACACCTCGAAAGAAGTGTCGGATTGATATGTATATTTATTTAATTATCTATATGCCCTTCCAGATCGTCAATGCCGTCCACATCGTGGATGTCGCCGGCGCCAAAGCCGATGTTCTGCATGCTGACTGTCCTGCGACGGATACGTGCCGCCTCTGAAGCCTGAAGGATGAAGTCCTTGATCTCACGGCCATGCTTGATATTCTTCATAACAATAGTCCTGTCTGTTACGTCAGAAGTATAAAGAACTATGGTAGAAAGGCCGGCCATGCGCTGCCACAGAGTACTGGTAATCTCTACATCGCTGATCTTGTACATGTAGCAGTCGTTCTCCCTTGTGGTGAAGAACCCTTTGATTATGGTGAAATCATTTTCTCTTATCTCGTATTTGGTAAAGGTCCAGGGAAGGCCGAAAAGCAGCCATCTTGAGCGCTCACTGTACTTAAGATCGCCCTTGGATTCCTTGGATGCCGCATATTGCTCGGGATTTGCAATCTTTGCCATGTCGTTTACCCTCCTTATTACTCAACCTTGGGAAGTGTAGCAAAGGACTTCTGAAGCTCCTCATCAGTGGGAACGAAATCACTCATCTCGTGATCGTTGTACTTCTGATAAGCAACCATATCGAAGTATCCTGTTCCTGTAAGGCCGAATACGATGTTCTTCTCTTCGCCTGTCTCCTTGCATTTAAGCGCCTCATCGATGGCTACGCGGATAGCGTGGCTTGACTCGGGAGCGGGAAGGATACCCTCAACCCTTGCAAACATCTCAGCTGCCTCAAATACGGAAGTCTGCTCAACGCTTCTTGCTGTAAGGATTCCCTGATCGTAAAGCTCAGAAACAACGCTGCTCATACCATGATAACGAAGTCCGCCGGCATGGTTTGCTGAAGGAATGAATCCGCTTCCCAGAGTATACATCTTGGCAAGAGGACAAACCTTACCTGTATCACAGAAATCATATGCATATACGCCTCTTGTAAGGCTCGGGCAGGATGCGGGCTCGACAGCAACAATCTCGTAATTGTTCTCTCCGCGAAGGATCTCGCCGGCGAAAGGAGAAATAAGTCCGCCAAGGTTTGATCCGCCGCCTGCGCAGCCGATGATCATGTCAGCCTTGATGCCGTATTTATCGAGCGCTGCCTTGGTCTCAAGACCGATAACAGACTGATGAAGCAGTACCTGAGATAAAACGGAGCCCAAAACATAGCGGTATCCCTCCTGAGAAACAGCAGCTTCAACCGCTTCGGAGATGGCGCAACCAAGACTTCCTGTTGTTCCGGGGAACTCTGCGTTAATTCTGCGTCCAACCTCAGTCTCCATGGAAGGAGAAGGAGTTACCTTGGCACCATAGGTCCTCATAACCTCACGTCTGAAAGGCTTCTGCTCGTAAGAAACCTTAACCATGTATACCTGGCAGTCCAGGTCAAAATATGAACAAGCCATTGAAAGAGCTGTTCCCCACTGACCGGCACCGGTCTCTGTGGTAACACCCTTAAGGCCCTGCTTCTTGGCATAATAAGCCTGAGCAATGGCTGAATTAAGCTTGTGGCTTCCTGAAGTATTGTTTCCCTCAAATTTGTAATAAATATGGGCTGGGGTACCAAGCTTCTCCTCAAGGCAATAAGCCCTTACAAGGGGTGAAGGACGGTACATTCTGTAGAAGTTCCTGATTTCCTCAGGGATATCAATAAATCTTGAAGTATCATCCAGCTCCTGCTCAGCAAGCTCTTTGCAGAAAATGCCTGAAAGCTCATCCAGGGTAACCGGCTTTAATGTAGCGGGGTTAAGGATAGGCGCAGGTTTCTTCTTCATGTCGCCCCTTACGTTGTACCACTGCTTAGGCATTTCCGCTTCTTCAAGATAGATCTTGTATGGTATTTCGCTCATATAACTTCCCTCCAAATCTTGCTTGTACATGGGCCGGATTGGCCTTCAAAAGAGTTGCTCTCTCTGCGCTGATGGCTCATTGTCTTTTCCGACACCTATATACCATCATAGCTTGAATAAAGTCTTCGGTCAATGAAAATTTTATTGCTTTAACGTGGTGGAGTGGGCTGTCTCGTCACTCGCACGTAATGGAGCTTAATACCTTCGCTGATCAGGTGTACGGAACATATACATTTATCTGTCATTGACATGGTCACCGATCAGCTTCTCCATCCATACCATGTTGTACCATCTGCCAAATTTGTAGCCACACTTGTGGAACTCACCCACCATGCTGTATCCAAGCCTCTCGTGGAATTTCACGCTGTCAAAGGTAAGGTGCTCATCCTCTTCTTCCGGGTATCCGATGCAGGCGTTCAGGTTAAGGATTCCCTGAGCTTTCAGCCGCTTCTCCAGCTCCTTGTAGAGCATTCTTCCAATGCCGCCTCTTCGCAGGTCCTTATCAACATAGATAGTTGTCTCAACGCTGTACTGATAAGCCTCTCTATCCTTGAAAACACCCGCGTAGGCATAGCCGATGATCCTGCCATTACCGCTGTCTTCTTCATCCGGGGTTCCTGCAGTGACTTCATCGCTGTCCTTCTCCACTGCAACAATATACGGGTACTTCTTAAGGATATTCTCAATCCTGCCTCTGAATTCCTCCTCGGATGGCACATCATATTCGAAAGTAATTGCCGTGTCCGTCACGTAGTATTCGTATATCTTAAGCAACCCTGCCGCGTCATCAGGCGTAGCTGTGCGAATCGTAATAACCTTATCTGATTTGTTCATGCTGTCGTCTCTCGTATCCTTCATGTATTCAATTTACCCTTTCAAGCTAGTATAGCACTAATCATCAGAACGCAAAACGACTTTGAGATTTCTCTCAAAGCCGTCGCTAAAATCAACTATTCATATCGTCTCAAAGAATTATATATCCCAGCACTTTGGCAAGATTAAGGTAGCCGCAGTATCCGTCCTTATCAAGAAGGCTGCTGATATCGGTGCCTCTGGGGATGAATACTCTGATCTTCTGGCCATTGTAGGTGAAGATCAGCTCAATGTCGATATTTCCTTTTTCTGCAAAAGCCTGAAGCATCGCTGTATCGAGGCACGAAACTCTGTCGGTCTCAATTCGAAGAACACCGTCATCGGGAGTTGCTGCAATGTTCTCTATGATCGCATCCTTCATCTGAGCAGGTGTGATCTCTGTAAGGTTGAGACTGACCACTCTTGCGGGAGTTACTGCATCTGCTGCATCTTCTGTCACTACAGGAGCTGCCATAGAACCATCTGTAACCACGATGGGCTGAGGATCAGCTTCGCCCTCTGTCTCAACATTAACCGTCTCACCTGTGGCATCCTCTATGGTCTTCTTAAGAATATAGAGATCCAGACCTCCAAAACAGCCTTCCTTCAATCTGACTGTATAGGTCCCGTCTTCATTCCTGGTGATTACAGCAGCCTGGCTTCCTTTAAGATAATAGCCATCCTTAACAGTTACTGTAGCAGACTCGCTGCTCTTTATGGTCTTCTGATCTGTTAATCCGGGATGAGTATTGGCCTCAACTTCCCCTGCCTTATCGCCGTCATGGACCTTAATAATATAATTGATGGCATTTAAAATATAGCCTATCTGCTCTGCTTTATCTTCGTTGGATAAGGACTCTCCGCCGATACCTACTATATGATCCTTGTCTTTAGCTTCAAGTTTATAAACTACTATAACGGTCTCACCGGCGTTGTCGTCTGTATCTGCCTCGGACTCATCATCCGAATCATCCTGCTCCTCTGAGTCTTCCGAGTCATTAGAGTTTTCCGGATTTAATTCAGGGGGATAGAAATACAATGCATAGCCGTAATCATTATCCTTACCTGTTGCCTTTACGGTGCCGTCCACAACAACATAATAGTCACCGTTTCTATATGACATGTCCATGCCTACGCCGATATAATCCGCTGTAACATCACCATTTACTATTGCTGTACCGCTGCCTTCATATATGACAACGCCGCTTTCTCTGGTGGTAATATTGCCATTTACAATAGCTGTGGCATCATTTCCTACCACAACGCCATTTCTTATGATCCTTGAATCGCTTCCTTCCGGAATGCCCTTTTTATTGTCGCAGATATTTCCTCCGACTGTAACCGTTGCTTCGTCGTCACTCCAGACTCCCACCGCAGCGGAGGTCACGTCGCCTGCAACAGTAACTGCAGTCCCTTTACCGGATGCATTCACGCCTTGGTCTACGCCAAAGACTTTTCCGCCAACAATGACCTTTGATCCCTCAAAAGCACCAATGCCCGTCTTCCATGCTTCTACATCCCCGGTGATATTTACAACAGAGCCGTCGTCTGCCAGGATTCCGCCGGCATTGGAAATAACGTCGTTACCGACTGTAACCTTGCCTCCCTGTTTATTAGTACCACCAGAGCCATTGTTGATCGCCACAACAGCATAGCTTGTTTGAGTCTGGTCATAGATTTCCTGATGATTTACACTTCCGCTGACAGAAACTTCACCGCCATTTACGGCTCCTACAGCGCACTCCGCCGTACCTTCGTAGTTCACATCACCTGCAACCTCAACTCTTTCAGGCCCCTTAACACCGGTTCCATCCGCTATCACAGGGGGCTGAATCTGATCATCATTAGCAAGGGAAGTAACAGATGTCATGGATACTACCATGGCAAAAGAAACAACGGCAGAAATTACCTTGAGTGACTTGTTTTTATACATAAGCAGAACTCCTTTTCTTTTTATGTTTAACAACTGAACAATGCCACTTAATATAACTACATTTTGCCAGGTAAAATCAATGTTGATTAACTTAAATAAATGTAAACAATAAATAAAGCCGGAAGTTTAGCGGGCATCGCGTATGCACCGCCATCAGCTTCCGGCCTCTTATCTGCTATTACTTATCTGTTACCTCTTATCTTCTCTTCTTACTCCTCCACCTTCTCCCAGGTAAGTCCCTTGGCCTCGGTGCTGCGTCTTGTTTCCTCCATAGGCATGGGCTTACCAAAGAAGTATCCTTGCGCCCTCTCGCATCCTATATCCTTAAGGAAATTATAGTGCTCCTCGGACTCCACGCCCTCACAAAGTGGCGATACACCCATAGCCTTGGCAGCCTTCACAACGTAAGTTATAACCTTACCTGTGCGCTCGTTTCTGGCATAGCTTCTAAGGAATACCATATCCAGCTTAAGTACATCGAAATTGTACTCGGCAATGGTATTGAGAGATGAATAGCCGCTTCCGAAATCATCGATCCAGATATGATAACCCATTTCTCTCATCCGGTTACATTCAGCTTTGATATAACCTATATTCTCGCTTACCGCGCTCTCGGTGATCTCAAGATCCAGCATGTTTCTGGGAACATCATATTCCTCACGGGTAGCCTCAACTATATTGAAGATATCGCACAGTTCAAAGTCCATCCTGGAAATGTTGATGGATATGGGCACCAGAGCCTCCCCTGCCTCTCTAAGGGCACAGTAATCCTGGCAAACCTTCTTTACCACAAAGCTGTCCACAAGATGGATCAGATGATACTGCTCAAGAGTTTCTATAAATTCTCCCGGAGAAAGCATTCCCGCCTTGGGATCAAGCCATCTAACCAGTGCCTCGTAGCCGCAGATCTCACCGGTGGCCACTCTGATAACAGGCTGGTAAAAGACCTTGATGTACTCATTCTCTATTGCTTCTTCCACATGGTCGATAACAAACTGCTGACGCCTTAGATCGTCCCTTAAAAGCTCGTCATAGATGCAGTAGTTAACGTCATGTCTGTTCTTGATGCTGTTGCAGGCAAGACGGGCATGGTCGCAGGCAAGACCCACTTCAGCCCTTCTGTCATCAAGATAGTAGATTCCCGCTTTCATCCTTACTCGCTTATTGACGTCGGGACTCTGCAGAAGGATCTTATATACATTCTCTACCTTCTTCACTATATCGTCCTGATCTCCGGTTGAGCATACAACGAAGTGATCATCCGAAAATCTGGAAATGATTGCATTCTCAAAGGTATTGATCAGAGCCTTTGCCAGATCGCACAACAGCTCATCTCCAAGTACGAAGCCGTTTCGCTCGTTAAACAATTTGAAATTAGGTATATCAAAATGGATAAATGAGATCTCTTCCCTCCAGCTTTCAGGCGATGCCAAAAAGGCCTGAACCCGCTGGTAGAAGAAAGACATATTCAGAAGCCCCGTAAGGCCGTCAGTTTCCTGACTTGCAGACAGAATCTCTGCTTCCGCCAAAGAATTGCGGTTTTTGTTCTGATATTCGTTCTGGTCCACGTCCACGATAAAGACGTAGAAATAGCTCTTTCCGTTAAAGGCATGCATAAGATGACCGAAGTCCTCTACATAATGCACTTCACCCTGTTTGTTTACGATGCGGTAGCGGACATAGTCATGTCTCTTTTCCCCAAACAGGGTCTGAGCCTGGATCTGGTTCTCGATCTTGTGAAGATCGTCGGGATGTACCATACCCTTGAAGGTTCCGCCGACATGTTCAATAAATTCCTCATAGGAATCACACCCAAACATACTTACTATGTTGGGCTCGGCAAAAACGATCTTCTCGTCGCCTCCCGCTTCGTAGATAAAGAATCCCCCCGGAAGATCCAAAGGAATCACACCATTAGTCACGGTACTGAAATACTCTTTTCTCATAGGTCACCTCACTGTTCCCAAGTGCAATGAATGGTTACCGCTGCCTCTCACCTTGTGGAGAGGAAAATATTCTCCCTGACTGCTTTTTCATCGTCCGAATAAGTAGACAGATATGTCTCCATAAGCGATGAAGCTGTTTCAAAATCTCCCATATATTCATAGGCCGTTATCTTATTCATCATAAGGGCCTGTTGAAGCGCTTTGTCCTCCAGTGCAAGACCGGATTCAAAGGAAGCTACCGCTCCCTGATAATCGCCCTGTCTTATCTGACACATTCCCAGCTGATTGAAAACAAGCGCACTGGTAGGGTCCTCATTAAGATAGGTCTTATATACACTTATTGCATAATTGTAGTCGCCCTGTTTCTCGCCGGTCTGTCCCAGCATTACCACCACAGGCTCTTTTTCCTGGTTGCGCTCGTTCCTTGCAGCCTCAAGATAGCTCTGGGCGTCGGCATTGTTCCCCAGGTAAAAAGACATCTGCCCCTTTTCAAAGTTGGTCATAAAGTCCGAGCCGTTGTCCATGGCCTTCTGCAGGATGGAAATTCCCTCGTCCTCATATCCGTTCTCCGCAAGGGACTTATAGATCAGAATGATGGTGGCATAGTCCTTGGGATTCATGGCGATAGCCTTTGAAAAATCCGAATATCCTGCATCATGATCCCCCGAGGCCAGCTCCGCCGTTCCCCTTAGATAATAGGCTGCGCTGTCCTTGCCCTTCAGGGCGATGATGGCATCGTACACCTCCTTGGCCTTGGTAAACTCACCGCGCTTGATGAATGCATCCGCAAGGTAGTAGTTGGTGTCAAAGTCCATATCGTCCACAAGCCCGTTATCGGAGGCAAGGGAAGACATCAGCTCGTCTACGGCAGCATCATACTCGCCGCTGTAAAGATAGGCGATTCCTCTTCCCCTGTGTATAAGGGTCATATCCTCGCCGTTCTCCTCAGCAGCAGTAAAGCTGTCTAAAGCGTTCTGATACTCGTGACTCTCAATGTACGAAAAACCTGAGTCTATATTATGTCTGCCGGCAAGGCTCCCGCAGCCTCCCAGCAAAAAAGTCGTTAAAAAGAGCGCAATGACCACTCTGTACTTCATTCAAACACTCCCCCTTAAGTAATCGCGCTAAAATTGCGTTTTACCCAAGGTATGCTATTACTTCCACCTCGCAAAGTACGTTTCTGGGCAGCTGCTTAACTGCAACGCAGCTTCTGGCAGGCTTGCCTGTAAAGTACTTCTCATAAACCGCATTAAATGCAGAAAAATCAGCCATCTCAGCTAAATAGCAGGTAGTCTTTACAACGTGCTCATAGTCTGTTCCGGCCTCTTTAAGGATCTCGCCGATATTCCTGCAAACCACGTCTGCCTGATCGGTTATGGTGTTTGTATCAATTTCTCCGTCTGCGGGGTTAATGGGAATCTGTCCTGATGCAAAAAGAAATCCCCCTGCCTTGATGGCCTGTGAATAAGGTCCAATTGCTGCAGGTGCCTTATCTGTAGAAATATACTCCAACATGATCATTCCTCCTCACTGTCGAAAACGGCAGTCACATAGAACCCCCTGTCGTTCTCCTCAACCTTGGTGACGACCCCGTTTCTCTCCAGCATTCTCTCCCTGAAGGGAAAATTACCTGACATAGCCAGTGACGGGTCAATTGTGTAGTAATAGTTACTTGGCAGAACGCCTTCCGTAACATGCACAGGATCACCCTCGTGAAGCAATCCCGGACGTTCCATTTTAAAAATCATTTCCCTAGACATTTATTTTATCACCTTATTATTCCATTATGAAGTAAAAACTCGTGCCATCTCTCATAGGAAGAAGCCTTAAGATGGACATCGTCAAAGGTCAGGCTGTCGTCGAGATTTCCCTCTCCGTCGTCCACCGCTTCGTTCATATCAATGTAAAAGATATCGTGGTTATCCGCCAGCTCTGCAATGGCCGCATTTCTGGCGTCGATGTTGCCGTTGTTAAAGAACTTGTCCACGCTGCTCTTGGCCTTGGTAACATGCATGATGCCCTGGATATAGATAATGGCATCCGGCTGCAGCTCCCTTATCTTGTCTATAACTTCGCTGTAGGCATTTTTGAAGTACTCCTCATTGCCCGTTCCGATCTCGTTGATGCCAAGCATGATGTAGATTTTGCCGTACTGCTGCTTGGTAAGTGCTTCCTCCAGATTCATCTTGCCGTCATCGGTCTTTATGAAATCCTTGGTCATGCAGTCATAGATCGTCAAAGAAACTTTAGCATAAAAGGTAGCTCTTGTATCCAGCGCTTCGCAGTACTCGGACAGTCCCACGGTTCTGGAATCTCCGATGAAAAGCGCGTCCGTAAAGTAGTCATCATCAACGTCGGTAAACTCGTAAACCTCATCTTCGGCGCTGTTGCCGGAGACATCAAAGGTCCCGTCGTTTCCTGATAAGTCAAAAGAGCTGTTTCCGGAAATATCAGCATCTTCCTGCTGTACTTCCTCTGGGGAGCTCTCATTTGAAGCGCCATCACCCGGCTCGCTTTCCTCTTCCGGCGGTATTTCCTCAGTGCTTAAGGATTCATCAGGCTCTTCTCCCGTGGTCCAGGGATAGATCCCCATGGAAGCGGCCTTGAAAACCCTGGCAATGGCCGGCTCATCAGGTCCCTCGTCCCCGCTTCCCACATCTGCGTAGGCGGTGTCCTTAAAGGCAAAGGAAATGACCGATAAAATTATCGCGGTTGTCCCGATCCCCACAAGAAGGGGACAGTCTCTTAACAGTTTCATTAACACACTCCAAAGCCTCTTTTCAAGGCTTTAACTTAGAATTTAAAATACATGAACGGATTTCCCGAAGCATTGGACAGGCTGAAAATGCATGCCCAGAACAGGAAAAACC
Source organism: Butyrivibrio sp. FCS014 (assembly GCF_000526935.1). Classification (GTDB taxonomy): domain Bacteria; phylum Bacillota; class Clostridia; order Lachnospirales; family Lachnospiraceae; genus Butyrivibrio. The sequence goes on from NZ_JAHA01000019.1 coordinate 743,840, forward strand.
AGATTATCGTAAATGCCACATGCCTTCTGTGATTCTCCCAGAATTTGAAAACTCCCGGGATAAGAAGGATAAGCCCGGGCAAAAGAACGCTCCAGTAAACCGACAGCTTTTTTATCACATCCGCATCATTGACGGCAATTCCGGTCCCGAAGAACGGGAACAGTCTTGCAAAATATTCAGCCAGCATGAATCTGTCTGAAATGGCAAATATAACCCAGGTAAGGGGGATGAGCACAAGAACGTTGAAGTGTCCTATGAATCTTCCGATCTTCCGGGGAAGGAATCTGAATACAAGATATTTCTCGCAGACAATGATGGCAAAGAGCACAAGGCCCCAGAGAATGAAGTTCAGGTTGACTCCGTGCCAGAAGCCTGTAACAAGCCATACAACCAGGAGGTTAAGGAAGGTTCTTCCCTCTCCCTTTCTGCTGCCGCCCATGGGAATATAGATGTAATCCCTGAACCAGGACCCAAGGGTAACATGCCATCTTCTGTAGAATTCGGATACGCTGCCGGACCCGTAAGGGTGGTCAAAGTTAAGTACGAAGGGAAATCCCAGCATGATGCCCACTCCGGCCGCCATAAGGGAATATCCCCAGAAATCGAAGTACAGCTCCAGCGAATAGGTAACAGCACCGAGCCAGGCAAGAGGTGTTGAAATGCTCTCATAGCCTATGGTACCGATCTCCTTCCAGAGCATTGCAAGGTGATCTGCCAGAAGTACTTTCATGGCAAGACCTGCAACAAAATAAAGAAGTCCGTCCTCAAGTGCCACAAGAATACCGCGCAGCTTCTTTCTTCCTGAAGCATGTCCGGCTTTGCCTTCCGTATCAGTCAGCATCTTATTCTTTTCATAATCCTCAAAGCGCATGATAGGTCCGGAGACCAGCTGAGGGAACATGCAAAAATAAGCGGCAACATCCTTAAATGCAGCATCCGCCTTCACTCTGTCCCTGTAAACATCCGCCTGATAGGAAATCATCTTGAAAATATAGAAGCTTATGCCCACCGGCAAAAGACTGCTGTCAACATATTGTCCAAGGATCTTGAATTCCACCAGCATAAGCGCATCGATGAGAACTATAAAGATAAGCATGGACCTGCTCTTTTCGCCTGACTGCGTCCGGGCAAAAAGGAAGTTGACAATCACGGCTCCTGCAAGAGCAGGAACCATCCTAAGATCCCCCACCGCGTAAAACAAAAGACTCCCAAGTAAAAGAGTCCATGTTCTAAACCTGGAAGGGGTAAGATAAAAAGCTATGACAAAAACAGGCAAAAACCTGAAAATAAAATTTAAATCCGAAAAATTTATCATTTCCCCACTGACTTTTCCATAAACCGGTCACAGCCCGTCAGTTGCCGGAGTTGTTGATCTCCGCCAGCTTGGTCTGGGCACCCTGAGCACTCTTGGTATCAGGAAACTGTGTGACCACCTCATCAAATATTTCTTTTGCTTTATCTGTATTGCCGCTGGAGTAATAAGCATTGCCCAGGTAATACAGTGTATTAACGTTGGTATTGTCGTACTGATAAGCCTTTGCAAGATTTGCAATGGCTGTCTCATAATCCTCTGCCTTGTAGGCATCATAGCCGGTACTGTAGTAGTTGGCTGCAAGGCTCGGACCTACTTTTCCCATAAGGAAACTGTAGAGGGATGTAAACTCCTCCGAAACATCTCCGCTTATGGCATCAAGGTCAAGTTTATCAAGAGCCTCCACCATTCCTTCGATATTACCGGGGTCTTCCATGTATATGTTTACCGCCTTCATAAGGCTGTTCATGGCTGCAGATGTGGAATCCACGCCCTCATAATCGGTAACCTGTGTACGAAGCTCTTCTATCTCAGACTCCAGGGATGCAATCTTCTGCTCATTCTCATTGATCTGAGCCGACTTGGAATCAGACTCCTCGCTGATCCTGGCAATCTTCTCCTGGCTGTCAGAGTTCACCGTCTGTATCCTCTGAGGGAGGATAAGGAAACATGTGACAGCAACGCCCAGAACCAGTCCCAGAAGTATTCCCCATACCGAGTTGCTCCTGGTGATGGCTGACTTCTTAACCGGCTGGATTATCATCTCATTGCCGCTGTTGTATCTTATAACATCATCACTTTCGGACGCAGCAATATCGGATACCAGTTTGCCGCTCTCACCCGGAAGGAGCATACTGTCCGCTTCCTTGAGATATCTTTTGGCGATAACATTTCCGGTATCCAGCTTAAGAGCCTTCTGTGATTCTACTTTTGCCTTGTCCCAATTGCCGTTATTGAGATGTAAAAGAGCAAGTAAAAGATGTGCTTTTATAAATCCGGAGTTTAACTGAAGCACCTTCTTGAGCTGTATCACAGCCAGATCAAGGCTTCCCTGCTGGCAATAATTCAGCGCAATATTAAACTTTTTGATGGTCTGGTTTACACTCTCAAGACGTGATGGGTTGTTGCGCACCATGTCCATATATCCGTCGGCGATATTGTTATCAGTGCTGAGATTCTTGCTGATAACCCACTCCGAAAGGGCAGGTACTACCTCACCTGTCTCATAATAAACCAGTCCCAGAAGATTTCTTGCATCTATATTGTTCTTATCGAGCTTAAGGCTCTGTCTTAAAGACTTGATCGCTCCCGACAGATCGCGGACCCTGGCCTTTTCAAGGCCGTCATTGTAGTACCAGTTGGACATACTTACCAGTTTCTTGTAGATCCTAACCCTTGTTCCGCATCCGGGACATATATCCTTATCGTTTAACTGTGCTCCACAGCGAAAACATTTCATTGTTACTTGGTCCTCTTTGCAGTATCTGCCTCTTCTTTTGCTTCCTTAAGAAGCTTCACCAGAACATCCGACATGTCGTCCAGATCTCTGTTGTAGATAATATCTTCCGCATCCTGTATTTCAAGGCTGGGTTTGAATTTCTTAAGTTCCTCTTCAAAATTTAACATAGCATTCCTCTAAACCAGTGACTTGATCTCTCCGGCAAGATAAAGCGATCCGCCGGCGAATACCAGGTCTTTGGATTTCCTCATGGTTATGATGTCTGTTACGGCATCTCTTACATTGCTGTAATACTTGATAGGCAGCCCGATGATACCAAGTTCGTCCTTGCTGTCCTCAAAGGCTATCTTGAGATCGGATACGGATACCGAGCGCTCCGTTGCAAGTGCAGACACAAAAATAGCTTCAAACTGCCGGCTCTTTAAGATTCTGAGGATCATATCCTTGTATTCCTTGTCTCCGACAACGCCAAACAGCAAAAGCTTCCTGCCTTCGCACTCAATCTGACTGATACTGTCAAGAAATGCATCGATACCGTCAAGGTTATGAGCTCCGTCCACATAGATTCCCGGACGTATCTCTTCCATCCTGCCTTCCCACTTGGCGGCAAGAAGTCCTTGTCTAATCTCAAGTTCCGAGATCCTTACTCCCAGATCCCTTAAAACCTCGAGACATGTCACTGCCACAGCGCCGTTTTCCGCTTGGTATCTGGCTTCCGTAGCAAGTTTCAGGTCGGCATATTTATCATATAGGGAATTATATGAAAAAGCAATGCATTTGTTGCCCGCGTCATCCCTTGAAAGCTCCACGTTCTCTATGTTTCTGCTCTCTACGGGGATAGCCCTGCAATTCAGTTCCAGAGCCCTCTGCTTGATGATCTGCGTACTCTCCGGTCTCTTGTCAAAAAATACTACGGGGACGCCGGGTTTTATGATACCGGCCTTCTCCGCTGCGATATCCTCAATGGTAGTCCCGAGGTATTGCATATGATCATAGCCTATCTCTGTAATGACCGTAAGCAAAGGCTTCTCCACCGAGTTCGTGGCATCGAGCCTTCCGCCCAGTCCTGTCTCAAGGATCAGGAAATCCACGGGATATACGTCATAAAGCATCATGGCAACAAAAAACAGAAGCTCGAAGTTCGTGGGAAAATATCCCTCTTTGCCAAACTCACTAATACGCCTTAAGGTCTCCTGAAATACCTCGACAAAGACGCCCTCACTGATGGGTTTACCGTCGATGGCAAATCTCTCGTTGAGTTTAACAAGATGAGGAGATGTAAACATTCCCACGGAATAGTCCGCCTTAACAAGAGCCGATGAGATATAACTGCACACCGACCCTTTTCCGTTAGTTCCAGCCACATGTATTATTGGTATGTTTCTTTCGGGGGCTCCCAGGAAATCCAAAAATTCCCTGGTAGTCTCCGGGCCATGCTCATCAGTGAATCCCGGCACTTTGTTAAGAAGCGCCTCACACTCCTCCATGGTGATCTTTTCACCATTGTCGGAGCGGGTAAGGAATTCACTGACAGCCTGCTGTAAATTCTCGTCCATAAAACCGTCCGTTACCGCGCAGAGATCACTTTGTAAGCTGAGCAAGACGCTCTGTGATCTGATCGTAAGTCTGCTGGTATTTCTGCTGTTTTTCTTTTTCCTCTGCGATCTTGTCTGCAGGAGCCTTTGACAGGAACTTCTCATTGCTGAGCATGTTCTGTGATCTCTTGAGCTCTCCCTCAAGCTTCTTCTGCTCTTTGGTAAGACGCTCTATCTCTGCTGCGATATCAACAAGATCAGAGAAAGGAATATATACTGTCGCATCAGGCAGCACTACGGAAACCGCATCATCAGCAATTCCGTCCTTGCCGCTCTGGCAAACTGATTCCGAAGCATAAGCCAGTGACTCAAAGAAGAGTCTTGAAGAACTGAAGATATCCAGAACTTCGCTGTTATCGCTTACTACGAATACCTTGGCCTTTCTTGAAGGAGCTACGTTCATCTGTGTTCTTACGTTACGGATGCCGCGAACTGCCTCCTTGATGGTCTCAATGGCCTTCTCATCCTCTTCGAAGTTCCACTCATCCTTATATACAGGCCAGTCAGAGATCATAATGGACTCTTCTTCGTCCTGAAGAGTACAGAAAATCTCCTCTGTGATGAAAGGCATGTAAGGATGAAGGAGCTTAAGTGCATTTATAAGAACTGTCTGCAGAGTCCACAGAGCTGCCTCATGGGATGCTGCGTCGTCTGAGTTGTAAAGACGGGGTTTAACCATCTCAATGTACCAGTCGCAGAACTCATCCCAGATAAAGTCGTATACCTTCTGAACAGCGATTCCAAGTTCGAACTTGTCCATGTTCTCGGTAACTTCCTTAATGGTCTTATTGAGCTTGGAAAGTATCCACTTATCAGCCTTCTCAAGATTTGCCGGCATAGGCTGGTGAATAGCGGAAGGTGCATTCTCCGCCATGTTCATCATGATGAACCTTGATGCATTCCATACCTTATTGGCAAAGTTACGGCTGTTCTCAACTCTCTCATTGTAGAAACGCATGTCGTTTCCGGGAGCATTACCTGTCACGATGGTAAGACGCAGGGCATCAGCACCGTAGTTCTCGATAACCTCCAGAGGATCGATACCGTTTCCTAAGGATTTACTCATCTTCCTGCCCTGGGAATCCCTGATAAGACCATGGAAAAGAACTGTCTTGAAGGGGTAGGTTCCCATCTGCTCATAGCTTGAGAAGATCATTCTGATAACCCAGAAGAAGATGATGTCATAGCCGGTAACAAGTACGTCTGTAGGGAAGAAGTACTTAAGTTCCCTGGTGTCATGAGGCCATCCGAGGGTCTCGAAAGGCCACAGGGCTGATGAAAACCAGGTATCCAGTGTATCGGGATCCTGTGTAAAGTGGGTGTGGCCGCACTTAGGGCATACAGCCGGTGTCTCTTTTGCCACAACAACTTCACCGCACTTATCGCAGTAATATGCGGGAATCCTGTGTCCCCACCAGAGCTGTCTTGAAATACACCAGTCTCTGATATTATCTGTCCAGTTGTAATAGATCTTGTCCATTCTCGGAGGGATAAGCTTGATCTCGCCCTCTTTAACAGCCTTAACTGCGGGCTTGATGAGCTCGTCCATCTTAACGAACCACTGAGCCTTGATCATGGGCTCTACGGTTGTATGGCAGCGGTCATGGGTTCCAACGTTGTGAGAATAATCCTCGATCTCAACAAGAAGACCCATCTCCTCAAGTTCCTTAACGATGGCTTCTCTGCACTCGTATCTGTCCATGCCCTCAAACTTGCCGCCGTTGGCATTGATGGTGGCATCGTCATTGAGGATATTAACCTCGGGAAGATTGTGACGCTTTCCTACCTCGAAGTCGTTAGGGTCGTGAGCGGGTGTGATCTTAACCACGCCGGTACCGAATTCCATATCTACATAGCTGTCCTCTACAATAGGAAGCTCTCTGTTAACAATAGGTAAAAGAACCTTCTTGCCCCTGTAGTCCTTGTATCTGTCATCCTCGGGATTTACCGCTACAGCAGTATCGCCGAGCATGGTCTCGGGACGGGTTGTTGCAAACTCAATGAACTTTGTTGTGGAAACAGAGCCGTCATCCTCGATAAGAGGGTACTTGATGTGCCAAAGATGGCCAGCCTGCTCCTCGTACTCAACCTCAGCATCCGAAATGGAGGTCTTACAAACAGGACACCAGTTTACAATTCTGCTGCCCTTATAGATATAGCCTTTCTCGTGCATCTTGAGGAAAACTTCGGTAACTGCTTCGTTACATCCCTCATCCATGGTGAAACGCTCTCTGTCCCAGTCGCAGGAAGAGCCCAGTTTCTTAAGCTGGGAAACGATGGTTCCGCCGTACTCCTTCTTCCACTCCCAGGCCTTCTCAAGGAATTTCTCTCTTCCGAGCTCTCTTTTGTCTATTCCCTGTTTCTTGAGCTCATTAGTGATCCTGACCTCGGTAGCAATGCTGGCGTGGTCTGTTCCGGGCTGCCAGAGTGCATTGTAGCCCTGCATTCTCTTCCATCTGATAAGGATGTCCTGAAGGGTCTGGTCAAAGGCATGACCCATGTGGAGCTTACCTGTGATGTTTGGCGGCGGGATAACAATGGTAAAGGGTTTCTTGGTCTCATCAACCTCTGCGTGGAAGTACTTCTTCTCCTCCCACTTGGAGTAGAGACGACCCTCTATATCCTTTGGATTATAGGTTTTTTCTAGTTCTTTTTTCATAATTGTCTCCTTATAAAACGGGTATCAGCTGTGCTGTGCTTTATCCAGTGACTTCTTGGAGATCACTGCATCATGAAGCAGCACCACTTCACCCTTCTTATGATCTTTTACCTCGTAAAGCGCATTATCTGCGGCATACATGTAATCCCAAAGCTTGTTGTTCTCCTTGGGTACTGAATTTCTTATTCCCTGTGAAATGGTAACATATCCCACCTCACGGTTACGGTCACTTCGGATCTTGAAGCCGGCCACCTGATTGCGGAGGCCCATTGCGAAACTCATGATCTGCTCATCAGTCATATCTTCATATATAATGACAAATTCGTCTCCGCCGTATCTGAAAGCATGGATTCCTTCATTGCTGCGGCACAGGGCGATAATGGAATCAGCTATCCTCTTAAGGCACTGGTCACCTGCCTGATGCCCATAGGTATCATTATAATATTTGAAGTTATCCACATCAAGAAGTTCCACAGCCAGTGAATACTTGCCCGCATAGGCCTTCTCAAAGGCCGCCTCTGCGAACTTATTGAGGCTGTATCTGTTGCCAAGTCCGGTAAGTGAGTCTGTCTCAGCCTGCTTCTGCAGCACTGAGTTCTCCTTTTCTATGACAGCCAGCCTGTTCCTCATATTTAAAAAGAACTTGTGGTTGGCGATACTCTCTTTTTCCTGCTCCATGGAAGCTGTAAAGAATTCCTCGTAAGCCTTGGCTTTCTTGTCTTCCTTGCCCATCTTCTCATAAAACTCTATCTTAAGCTTGGCATAGCCCTTCTTCAGATTGGGGATGTTGAGTTCGGTCAGCGAGATCTCAATGTTCTTGATGATCCTCGTGACCTCTCCGACTCGTCCGACCCCCATGAGGAAGCGGCACACGCCAAAGGTGTCTTCCATACCGTCCAGGGGGATCTTGTCATTCTGAAGTGTCACGGAAAGCATATCCGCATACTTTTCAAAAAGATCCATCTCCCCGAGATAATAGAATCCTCTCATTAAAATATCCAGAACCGGAAGATCAAGGAAGTATTCCCTGCTCACAGCCCTGTCCTGTTCCAGCTGGTTGATGCCCTGAAGGCACTTCTCCACGGAATCCTTCTTATCAAGAAGTATGTAGCAATCCGCCTGGAAGCAATAGCAATAAAGAAGGTTTCTGAAGTACAGACTGTCCTTCTTGTTGCGGCGTATTCCTTTATATGCCGCCCTGATATGTGCCAGTGCGGATTTGATGTCTCCGTTGTCGAAATAGATCTGTCCGATATTGAACTGAAGAAAGCCTGAAATACTGGACTTTGTCGGCATCTCTTCACAATACTTGAGGCCTGTCAGATAGAAATCCAGTGCAAGCTCGGGATTGCCGTGGCTCAAAGCATCAATTCCCAGAAGGTTGTAGCATCTGGCCAGGTGCTCCAAATCACCGCAGGTCTGCAAAAGCTCGATGGCTTTCAGCAGATTAAGATTGAATTTTTTGTTGTCTGTACTTATAAGATAGTAAGCATCCGCAAGGTAATAATAAGCATATCCCAGAAGCTGGGTATCGCCCTCATCCTTGGCCTTGCGAAGGAGCTGATTGCAGGTCCCGATAAGATTTGGAGACAACTGCGCACGTTCCGTCAGCATTTTGCTGTTAAGTTCAGTGATTTCCCGACCGTAATCTTCTATATTCATACACCGTCTCCAAATTACTCTCTCCCAAAACTAATATTCAATATTTTACATCAACAACAGGAAGCTATCAAGGAAGAAGTATAATTAGTGCAAAGTCGCATAGATACTGGGTTTCACGTGCTTTTATGACATGTGCGTCGTTTAATATTTTAGTTTACATAATGTCATTAACCTTTCCGGTCATTAGCCTGTTTTTAAAGTTAATCCACAGTTCTTTTATCAGCATATTTAAATGCCCTATTTATGCGGTGTCCGAAAGTATGTTCTTCGAATAATCCCCAATTTCCACAGAGTTATCCACATGACGCCTCCGTCATTAAAAGCCAACTTTCATATCATTTGTCTGTATATTTAGCTAATTGTTGGACAGTTTCGAACATTTTTGTTGTTTTTGTGGTTTACATAAATTTCTCTTTGTCAGTATTATGTCAACCTCATATTATGTTTTTTATGATTTTCCGGGTTTTTTACCGGTATTTTCTCCAAGTTTTTCGCTCCAGAACTGGGATACAGCAGTTTTGACCGTATCGGTCGAAATTCGTCTGCAATCTCTCCATTCTCTGGGGAAAAGAGACCTGTAACCCGCCTGGGTAAAGCGATCGTCAAGAAGTGCAGCCACTCCCAGATCGTCCTCGGTCCTTATTACCCTTCCCGCAGCCTGAAGCACCTTGTTCATTCCGGGGAATCTGTATGCATAATCAAATCCATCCACGCCTGTATCATCAAAATAAGCCCTGAGTATCTCCCTTTCATTGCACACCTGAGGTACTCCCGGTCCTACAACGATAACTCCTATAAGGCTGTCGTTCTTTAGGTCGATTCCCTCGCTGAATATTCCGCCCATAACGCAGAATCCGATAACGCTCTTGTCTTCCACCACTTCCACATCCATATTGATGATCTTTGAAAGGTCAAGATCGTTTCCGGAGCTGAATCGGCTGAGGAAATTCTCCCTGTCCTCCTCGGTCATGTAGCTGTTCTGGGCAAGGACGGTTACCTTATCTGAGTCGTTAAATTCTGCCTCATACACATCAAGGACCTCCTCAAGGAACTGATGGGAAGGGAAGAATACCAGGTAATTTCCGGCTCTTGCGCTTACGATCTTGTCGATATATCCCGCCACATTCAGGTATTGCTTCTCATCTCTTTTTGAATACCTGCTGGTAACATCGGTTCCTATAAAGATTCCCAGTCTTGTGGGATCAAAAATGGATTTGGCATATATCTCAAAGTCCTCATTGTCCCCTCCAAGGAGCTTCTTATAATACTGGATCGGAAGGATCGTTGCCGAAAACAGTATTGTCGATATGCCTCTGGCCATGCAGGCCGCAAGGTTCCTTGACGGATCCACGCAGAACAGTCGGACCAGAAAGCTTCCGTCATCGGCATATTCGCCGTAGGTCACGTAATGGTCATCCGCCATGTCATATATGACAAGGAATCTGTGGACATCAAAATAAAACTGCAGTATCTCTTCCCTGCAGGGCCCTTCATTATGGTCCTCCAGATATTCCGAGATCACGGCTGAGAGCCTGTCCATGGCAGTTACAAGCTTCTCTATGGAGTCATATACCTCCATATCATCACAGCCGCGCTTAAGCTCCAGCATTGCGTTATTGCACTTATCAAGATGTGCCGCGATCCTGGGGTGGAACTCCTTAACCGTCTTTTTAAGCTCCAAGAAGCTCTCCTTACGGATCGTCGCACTGTACATGTCCCTTCCACGGTCCACAAGGTTATGGGCCTCATCCACAAGGAAGATATAATCTCTGCCCGTTCCTCCGTCCCCGAAGAAGCGCCTTAAATACACGAAGGGGTCAAAGACATAGTTATAGTCGCAGATAACCGCATCCGCCCAAAGGCTCATGTCCAGCGACATCTCAAAGGGGCACACCCGGTGCTTCTGCGCATACTCCACCACTTTGTCCCGGTCAAAAGAGTCTTCATGAGTCAGAAGGTCGAATATGGCGTCATTGATCCTGTCGTAGTGGCCTTTTGCGTAGGGACAGGCCACAGGATTGCACTTCCTTGTCTCCTCATCGATGAAGCAGACCTTGTCCTTGGCGGTTATGGTAACCGTCTTCATCTTCAGATTCTCTTTTGCCCGTAAAATATCAAAAGCCTCCTCAGCCACTGTTCTGGCTATGGTCTTGGCTGTCAGGTAAAAGATCTTGCTTGTCTTGCCCTCTCCCATGGCCTTTACTGCGGGAAAAACCGTCGTAATGGTCTTGCCTGTACCTGTGGGAGCCTCAAGGAACAGTTTCTTCTTATGTATAAAGGTCCTGTAAACTGCTGCCGCCAGCTCTTTTTGCCCCTCCCTGTAAGAGAACGGGAACTGCACCTTCTTGATGGAGTCGGTTCTTGTAAGGGCCCAGTTGTACTCAAAGTCGGCCCATTTCCTGTATTTCTCCAGAAGGTCCCCAAACCAGCCCACAATCTCGTCGTAGGTGAGGGTCTGGTCAAAATATCTCTTTTCCTCGGTATCCATGTTGCAGTAAGTTATGCGGATGTCAACCTCGGGATAATGCCTGTCAATAAGGTACATGGCCCCGTAGCACTTGGCCTGGGCAAGGTGTACCTCCACGGGCTCTTTCATCTTGGCAAGTTCCCTGTAAGTCCCTTTGATCTCGTCTATCATGGGTGCGTATCTGGTCCCGGGCAAAAAAGAATTCTGCTGCACTTCAAGGCTTGTATGGCTCTCATTCATGTGCTTGTCCAGGATTCCGTCCGCTCTGCCCTCTATGGTAAGGTCGTAGTTCTCATAGGATTTGGTATAGCTTAGCGGGTATTCAGCGTGATAATCCGGTCCCATGCTCTTTTGGATCATGCGGTGGATCCTGCCGCCCTCCTGCATTGCATCGGGGCCACCCTGATGTATTCTGTTATCAATGTCTCCTGACCTTAAAATGAACTCCACAAGGCCACGGACTGACAGTTTAATTTCCATAGTTTCTCCAAGCAGCGTACTAAAGTGTGTAAAAAAGACTCCCTATGATTATATCATAGAGAGCCTTTGTCAATTCATCTCATTATATTGTATCAGCCTGCTACCTGAATTCCCTCAAGGTACTGCTCGAAGTTCTTGTCATAGCCGCTGTATTCTACTGTAAGCTGTCTGGTCAGATCCAGTCCGAATACGCCCAGGATTGACTTGGCATCAACAACATACCTGTTATAGTATATATCAACGTCAAAATCACATTTTGTAGCAGCATTTACGAAGCTCTCGACCTGATTGGGATTCAGCTTAATATGCTTTTTGATAATGTTTCCTAACATAATATAACTCCTCTAACCTAAATAAAAAAATAAATAGTACCGGTAAACACGAAAACGTTTTCGTATTTGAATAATATAATCTAATTATGTGTCTATTTTGTGAAAAAGTAAGGTAGAAAATGTGATAAAGAGGTATCATTTTTTCCTTGCAATATTGGCGAAAAAGTAATTAAATGTAGAATAGAATATTTTTAAAGGAAAGTGGCTTATTATATGGAAAATCTCAAGATACCCAAGAACTACAAATCGGCTCTTGACCTCCACGACACACAGGTCGGAATCAAGACCGTCAAGGACTTCTTCCAGGGAATGCTGTCCACAAGGCTTAATCTCCAGCGTGTGACCGCTCCTTTGTTTGTAACTCCCGAGTCAGGACTTAACGACAACTTAAACGGTGTGGAGAGGCCTGTTTCTTTTGACATTCTCAATGAGAACGAGCGCCCTGCCGAAGTTGTACACTCTCTTGCAAAATGGAAGAGATACGCCCTCAAGAAATACGGCTTCAATGTCGGCGAAGGTCTTTATACCGATATGAACGCCATCCGCAGGGATGAAGTTCCCGACAATATCCATTCGATCTTTGTTGATCAGTGGGACTGGGAAAAGGTCATCAACAAGGAAGATCGAAACGTTGATTTCCTCAAGGAGACCGTCAAGAACGTCTACAAGGCACTTCGTAAGACAGAGAAATTTCTGTCCATTCAGTACGATTATATAGAAGAGATCCTTCCCGATGAGATCTTTTTTATCACAACACAGGAACTCGAGGATATGTTCCCCGACAACACTCCCAAGGAGAGAGAGTATTTCATCTCCAAAGCCAAGGGCGCTGTATGCATCATGCAGATCGGAGACCTCCTTGCATCAGGTGATAAGCACGACGGAAGAGCTCCCGACTATGATGACTGGCAGCTCAATGCCGACATAATCGTATACTACCCGGTTCTCGATATCGCTCTGGAGCTTTCCAGCATGGGAATCCGTGTAGATGAGGAGTCACTTAAGACTCAGCTTGAAAAGGCAGGCTGCACCGAAAGAGCAGAGCTTCCTTTCCAGAAGGCTATTTTAAACAAGGAACTGCCCTACACCATCGGCGGTGGAATCGGACAGTCCAGGATATGTATGTTCTTCCTCAGAAAAGCCCACATCGGCGAGGTTCAGTGTTCCATCTGGCCCGAGGATATGGTTGAGGAAGCTGTAAAGAACGGAATTCAGATACTTTAATGAAAAACACAATCTACGAAAACATTGAAACCATAGCCCCCATCAGAGCACTTCTGGTGGGGCTTAATATTGGGACGGATGATGCCGAATTCGAAAGGTCCATGGACGAACTCAAGGAGCTTGTTAAGGCTCTGGATCTTGAAGTAGGTCTTACCGTCACCCAGTCTCTTGATACTCCCGACCGCAGCACCTATATCGGCAGCGGTAAGGTCGAGGAGATCAGGGCATCCCTTGATATGTTCGATATCAGCATCGTGATCTTCAACGACAGCCTTTCCCCCATGCAGGTGAGAAACCTTGAAAAAGCCCTGGATACCGAGGTTTTGGACAGAACAGGACTTATACTGCAGATATTTGCAAGGCGTGCCCATACCAGGGAATCAAGGCTCCAGGTAGAATATGCCCAGCTTCAGTACATGCTGCCAAGACTTGCCCACATGAGGACTTCTCTTTCCCGGCAGGGCGGCGGCAGCGGTCGTCTTTCCAACAAGGGTTCCGGTGAGAAGCAGCTTGAGCTTGACAGAAGACGCATTGAGCATCGCATGGCAGAGCTTCGAAGAGAACTTGAACAGGTCGAGAGGGAGCGCGGAACCCAGCGTTCAAGAAGGCTTTCTTCCGGGATTGGAAGGGTCTCACTTGTTGGATATACCAATGCCGGCAAGTCCACCATCATGAACAGTCTCCTAAAGCTTTACGGCTCCGATGATTCCGAGAACAAGATGGTTTTGGAGAAGGATATGCTTTTTGCCACCCTTGATACCACGGTGCGAAAGATTACTCCTCCCGGATCAAGACCCTTTGTAATATCAGACACGGTTGGATTTATCAGCAATCTCCCACACACTCTGGTCAAGGCCTTCAGATCCACCCTTGAAGAAGCCAAGTACGCGGATATACTGCTTGAAGTCATCGATTTCTCCGATCCCGAATACCGCCATCACATGGAGGTCACCAAGGAAACCCTGGTTGAGATCGGCGCCGGTGATATCCCCGTGATCTACGTATTCAATAAATCAGACCTTCTGCAGAAGGAACAGATGGAATCCGGCCAGCTGGTAATGGAAGTGCCCAGGTCCCTGGACGATAGGATCTACATCTGCGCCAAGGCCGATGACAGCATGGACGCCCTGGTGGAACTCATAGAAAAAAGCCTCTCCGGCGGTGAAACCGTGGAGAAGCTCCTTCTGCCCTACTCCCAGGGCGCCATATACAGTTCTCTCGGGGATAAAAAAGCCATTATTTCCACCGAATATCTGCCTGAGGGAATTCTTGTTGAAGCAAGGCTGTCTAAGGCCGAGCTCGCGAAATACGAGGAATATTTGAATTGATGGTTCTGCGATGGCGTGAGACAATTTCACACTTATAAAGTCCTCGGTCCGCCTCAATATTGCCATATAGATAATTTCGGCGGAGAAACCCTATCGTTTCTCCGCCGAAAACTATATTTTTATCAATTTGAGGCCGGAACCATGAATAGCCTCGCTCGGATAAAGGTCACGGCAGCTAATTCCAGCCGATAATCCCAGCCAATACCCTCCTTTATCCGGATACAGCCCGTGCGGTGAGCTCGCCGCCGGCAGCATCAAATTCTATCACGTCTCCGGGCTTTACCCTGTCTTCCAGGATAAGCCTTGCAGACATGGTCTCCACATGCTTCTGGACAAATCTCTTAAGGGGCCTTGCACCGTAAATCGGATCGTAAGCATTGTCTATAACATAGTTTCTTGCAGCCTCTGTGAGCCTTACGCTGATCTCACGGTCCGCAAGACGCTTATTGAGATCATCAACAATAAGTCCGATGATATTTCCGATATTGTCCTTTGTAAGAGGCTTGAACATGATGATCTCGTCCAGTCTGTTAAGGAACTCAGGCCTGAAGTGGTCCTTGAGCTCATCCATGACTTCATTTTCCGCATTCTCATCTATGGTGCCGTCATCTCTGATGCCATCAAGAAGGTTCTGGGCTCCGATATTGGAGGTCATGATAAGGATTGTATTCTTGAAGTCCACAGTCCTTCCCTGGGAATCCGTTACTCGTCCGTCATCCAGTACCTGAAGAAGTACATTGAACACATCAGGGTGAGCCTTTTCTATCTCATCGAAAAGAACTACCGCATAAGGTTTACGTCTTACGGCTTCCGTAAGCTGTCCACCCTCTTCATAGCCAACGTATCCGGGAGGTGCTCCGATGAGCCTGGAGACGCTGAATTTCTCCATATATTCGCTCATGTCGATACGAACCATATTGTTCTCATCGTCAAACAGGGATTGGGCAAGAGTTTTGGCAAGTTCCGTCTTACCTACACCTGTAGGGCCAAGGAACAGGAATGAACCGATAGGCTTACCGGGATCCTTGATACCTGCCTTAGATCTCATGATAGCCTCGGAAACCTTGGATACAGCATCATCCTGGCCTATTACCCTAAGATGAAGCTCATCCTCAAGATGAAGAGTCTTGTTCCTCTCGCTCTCAGTAAGCTTATTTACGGGAATTCCGGTCCATCTGCTGATGATACCGGCAATCTCTTCGTCCGATACTCTCTCGTGTACCAGAGTGCCGTCTCCCTCTTTGTCCCTAGCAGCTTCTTCAGCTTCTTCAAGCTGTTTCTTAAGGGCAGGGAGCTTGCCGTACTGCAGCTCTCCGGCCTTTTCATAGTCGCCGTCTCTCTGGGCAATGGCTATCTCGGAATTTATGGTATCTATCTGTTCTCTCATGGCTGCAAGTTTATCCACAGCCTCTTTTTCATTGGACCACTGAGCCTTGCGGGCATCAAAATCCTCCTTGAGATCTGCAAGCTCTTTCTGAAGGTTGGCAAGACGCTCCTTGCTAAGAGAATCGTCCTCCTTCTTAAGAGCCGCCTCCTCTATCTGCATCTGCATGATCTTACGGTTCAGCTCATCCAGCTCTGCAGGCATGGAATCCATCTCGGTCTTGATAAGGGCGCAAGCCTCATCTACAAGGTCGATGGCCTTATCCGGAAGGAACCTGTCGGATATATACCTGTTTGAAAGAACCGCAGCACTTACAAGGGCACTGTCCATGATCTTAACACCATGGAATACCTCGTATCTCTCCTTGAGGCCACGAAGGATACTGATGGTATCCTCAACAGTGGGCTCATCCACCATAACAGGCTGGAAACGTCTCTCCAGAGCCGCATCCTTCTCAATGTACTTCCTGTACTCATTAAGAGTTGTGGCGCCGATACAGTGGAGCTCACCCCTTGCAAGCATAGGCTTTAGCATATTGCCTGCGTCCATGGCACCATCAGTTTTGCCGGCACCGACAATAAGGTGCAGCTCATCGATAAAGAGGATGATCTCGCCGTCGGACCCCTTAACGTCCTCAAGAACAGCTTTCAGTCTTTCTTCAAACTCGCCTCTGTACTTGGCTCCCGCAACCAGAGCTCCCATATCAAGAGAAAATATCTTCTTATCCTTAAGGGCTGTGGGAACATCTCCGCTGGCAATACGCTGGGCCAGTGCCTCTACAACGGCAGTTTTGCCGACACCGGGCTCGCCGATAAGAACAGGATTGTTCTTGGTCTTCCTGGACAGGATTCTGATAACGTTACGGATCTCGGTATCCCTTCCGATTACAGGATCAAGCTTCTGACGCTTAGCCTTCTCCACCAGCTCTGTTCCGTATTTGTTGAGGGTATCATAGGTAGCCTCGGGATTGTCCGTAGTTACATTCCTGTTGCCTCGAACCTCGGAAAGCACCTGAAGGAAACGGTTCCTGTCAATGCCAAAAGAGCTGAGAATCTCCTTGACCTCTCTGTTGGGATGACGGATCACGCCAAGAAGCAGATGCTCCACAGATACATACTCATCTCCAAGAGCCCTGGCCTCATCCTCAGCAGACAGAAGTGCCTTGTTAAGGTCTGCCCCAAGATACGGCTTACCGCCCTGAACCTTGGTGCGCTTTCTGATGGCTTCCTCAATCCTGGATAAAAAGACATCGCGATCTATGCCCATCTTCTCGATAAGCCTGGCGATAAGACTGTCTTCTATGGTCATGAGGGCATACAGTAGATGCTCCTGTTCAATTTCCTGGTTGCCGTAATCAACAGCCACCTTCTCACAGCCGTTGACCGCTTCTATTGATTTCTGGGTAAACTTCTGTATATTCATAAACACTCCTCTCCGCAGCCGGAACCTGCATCAAAACATGCAGTCACAGGCTGCCTTGTGTTTGTTGTTCTACTAAATATATAACACCGATTAGCACTCTTGTCAATAGAGTGCTAATTATCATCCCGGCGCCAGTGCCAATGCAGGCCCGGCGCCCCTATATTCCCTATGTTTTCCCCGCACAAAGAAGGGACAGCCTCCGCTGTCCCCTCCAATGATCTTATTTATTTCTTGCTGTCTTCCTCTTCCTCATCCAGTTCCCTGTACTCACCTTCAATATAATCCCCATCAGGGTCTGAATAGGACATCTTGCTGTCCTCATATTCATCCTGGAGTTTACCGGCCTTTATGGCGCAGAAGGAAGTCCAAAGGTTTGTAACACCGGTAAATATAAGGATGCCGCCGATCAGCTTAATTGTGATTATGTTGGCAGCGTTTGGATTTGTGATGATGTAAAGTCCGATCAGTATGGTGATCACCGCAAATACTACCGAAACCCACCAGAGTTTAAAGAGCATATATATGGTAAGATATCTGCAGTGAATCAGGTGAACCAGTCCAATGATCAGCACAAACACGCCGAACATTGTGGGCACAAACTCTGTAAGCGGCCCCGGAACCAGGAAAATCCATCCTCCGATAACTGCTATGAGAAGTCCGAAGGCGCTCTTCCAGGGGTCTGACACCAGCTTCTCCTTTTTAAAGAAGTATGCCACGAAGAAAACCAGGCCTACCACTAATATCAGTACTCCCAAAGCCTTGGCGATAAAAGTGATACTAGCTTCGGGCCAGAAAATAAACAGCGCTCCCACCGCGATCATGGACAGAGACTGGATCACATAGTCCATTCTAAGATGCTTAAGTCCGCTTTTCATTCTTCCTGATCCTCCTCACCCTCTGCAAGTATGGAATCCATAAGCTCGTATATCTCATCCCTTCCGGTCTTCTTAAGTGCAGAATACGGATAGATCCTCACTTCTTCCGGAAGTCCAAGTCCCGCACGGATCATGCCAAGATGCTTCTCCATCTGGGAAGGTTTGATCTTATCTGCCTTGGTGGCAATGATAACCGGCTGGAATCCCTGATGAACGATCCACTTATACATCTGCACATCGTTGGCGGAAGGATCATGTCTTATATCTATCAGCAAAAAGACCCTTCTAAGCTGCCTTGAGGTGTGAAGATAATTCTCGATCATCTTTCCCCACTGCTGCCTGGTCTTCTCGGAAACCCTTGCAAAGCCGTATCCGGGAAGATCCACCAGATAGAATTCATTGTTGATATTGTAGTAATTTATAGTCTGGGTTTTACCCGGCTCCTGAGATGTCCTGGCGTAGTTCTTGCGGTTCATAAGACCATTAATAAGGGAGCTTTTTCCCACATTACTCTTGCCTGCAAAGGCCAGCTCCGGCATAGTATTATCCGGCAATGTACTGGTAATTCCGCATACCGTTTCAAGATTTACATTCTTTATAACCATAGATCACGATTCCTTTCTGTGTTATCTAATTTTACCACTATCCTATGCAGTATGTCATCCGCCCCGCCCTTTCGGGACGGCGTAAATTTACTGTAGGATTCGAAAGGGTAGATTGCCCCTGTGATCAGTTCAGATGTTCAAACCTTACTCATTATAGCGCCTGGTTGGAGGACAGTTCAAGGCTGTCATTCTAATCCTTGGTCTGTAGTCAAGCAGATCAAGGATAGGTGTGCGCTCTGGCGCACTTTATTCAAAGGCAGAGGCGTCAGCCTCTGGCTTCCTTTTAGAACAGTTTCCAGATGTAGTTATGCATTCCGATGCTCATCCACTTCTTCAGCTCTGAACTAAGCTCTACCTGTATGCTATCGACATACTTTCCCCACGCCGGATGGGAATACTGTTTTTCTCTTACATGCGCTACTACAGTCTCTACTTCTTCTGCCCCAGCAGCCTTAGGCATTACTGTCTTCTGGTAACGCACAAGTTCCAGCATATCCCTTTTGTTCCATGTATAGGCACTGAGTCTTGCCATCTTATCAGCGCCTTTTCGACTCCAGCCCATTGGAGTCATGCTCATTCTTTTTGACAGGACATGACTGACATGACCTTCAGTACTACATCCAGGAATCCTCCTGTATCTAAGCCTTGTCTTGGCTGCAGACCAGTTATCAAGTATATAATCAGCGCCTTCTTGCACACGTTTCATTTCCTTGTCGTTTGAGGCATGATATTCAAGCATATCTACCACAGACAGGAAATCTTCCTTACTTCCATCCTTGATCATTTCACAGAGAAGCTTTCTGGCATCATCAGCACTATCCATCAAATGGTTTGTCATCTTTATCAGGTATTTTTTGAGGTGGAACTCGTCCATCACATATGTGATGCCACTTATCCTTTTTCCCCCAGCCTTAATCCAGGCTCCACCATCTGCTCCTAGGTATATCCTCTTTATGCTGCTTATGTCATAGTTGTTGTCAATATATGTGTAGACTTCATCCCAGAGTTCACTGTTTGCTTTGCCTTCATAAGAACCACAGAAGAAATGGGCATTAACAAGGTGATGTCTTGTACTCTTGGGAGCATCCTTTTCAATGCCCTCATGAACATAGATAAGCTTGTTTATCATTCCATTGAGTTTTCTTCCATACTGGTTGACCTGGAGATCCCCCTTTTCCTTCTGGAACTGAAGCGACACATGATCTTCATCAGCCTCTATATACAGATACTCAACCTTGCGTTTTCTGCCTCTTCTTTTCTGTTCCTTGGGGAACTCGAGAGCATGTATCTTATCCTTTACAGTCTCTTTGCTGACCTCATCAAGGATGCTTGCTGCTTGTCCACCTTTACGATAAGAGGTCTGAACGCTCTCTGATAAGAGCTGTGCTATGGCATCTTCTGACATCCTTTCATGAGGGTCAAATGAAAGCATGTCATCCAGTAGATATCTGCGTTCTCCAGTCACCTTGTTCTTAAACAGTGTCTTGGAAAACATAACCTTTCCAATTGAGGTGATAAGAGACTTCTCGTCAGTCCTTACCACTTCCCATCTTTCCTTTCTCACAGGACTGTCTTTTAATATCTGGTTGCAGGTTGTAAGGGTTTCAGAAATGTAATCCAACGCCATCTGAAGCGCTTCATTCCTGACCTTGTATATGAAACCTGCAAAGTCTCTCGGATCCTCTGAAAAATCTTTTGATGCCTTCTGAAGATTTGGTACTCCATTCTCAATAAAATGCTGTATACTATTTAACACAAGGGGACTCCTCCGTTTGGTTATTTTGGCTTGGACACCGTAAATAACTATATCACGAAGGAAATCCCCTTTTTCAATTAATCCTACAAAAACTTTACGCTAGCCCCTTTCGGCGGCTACTCATGGCCATATAGGCTCATTCTCGGCCGCAGAACGCCGCCCTCCAAGCCGCGTAAAAAACCGCCCTGCAATCCATTGCAGAGCGGCATAAAAGTCTTCTGATATCCCGTATTTGAACGGCTTTATCACTTCATTGGCTTGAGCAGCCTTATCACTTCGCGGGTTTGAGCTTCTTGGGTTCCTTGCCGCGCACGATAAGGGGCTGGCTGGTGCCGTCTACGGATGCCTCAGTGATGACACACTCGGTGATGGTCTCATCTGTAGGAATCTCGTACATAACATCCATCATAGCCTTTTCCATAATGGAACGAAGGCCTCTGGCTCCGGTCTCTCTCTCGTAAGCCATGGATGCGATCCTCTGAACAGCCTCATCCTCGAAGGTAAGCTTTACATCGTCGAAATCAAAGAGCTTCTGATACTGCTTAACAAGAGCATTCTTGGGCTCTGTAAGGATCTTGACAAGAGCTTCCTTGGAAAGCCCTTCAAGGGTAACGGTGATGGGCACACGGCCTACAAACTCAGGGATAAGTCCGAATTTAACCAGATCCTGAGGTGTTACCTCTTTTAATACTTCTCCGATCTCTCTCTCGGACTTGTCTGCGATCTCAGCATTAAATCCGATGGAGTTGCGGTCAAGTCTTGCCTCAACGATCTTCTCAAGGCCATCAAAGGCTCCTCCGCAGATAAAGAGGATGTTGCTGGTGTCGATCTGGATAAGCTCCTGATGAGGGTGCTTACGACCGCCCTGAGGGGGAACACTGGCAACAGTGCCTTCAACGATCTTAAGAAGTGCCTGCTGAACGCCTTCACCCGAAACATCACGGGTAATGGATACGTTCTCGCTCTTCTTGGTTATCTTATCGATTTCGTCGATGTAGACGATACCGAACTGTGCTCTCTCAATGTCGTAATCCGCATTCTGGATAAGCTTAAGAAGGATGTTCTCAACGTCCTCACCCACATAGCCTGCCTCGGTAAGTGTGGTGGCATCTGCGATAGCGAAGGGCACGTTGATGATCTTGGCCAGGGTCTGCGCAAGATAGGTCTTACCTGAACCTGTGGGGCCAACCATGATGATATTGCTCTTCTGAAGCTCTACATCATTCTTGTCATCACTCTTGGGTGCCAGAACACGCTTATAGTGGTTATATACGGATACAGCCAGAACCTTCTTAGCCTCTTCCTGACCAATTACATACTCATCAAGGAAATTTCTGATCTCAACGGGCTTAAGCAGGTTGATCTGCTGAGCCTTGCCCTGGAGGGGCTCATCTTCGAATTCTTCCTCAATGATGTCAGCGCATATATCCACGCACTCATCGCAGATATAAACCCCTGCGGGGCCTGCGATAAGCTTTTTTACCTGATCCTGTGTCTTATTGCAAAAAGAGCACCTGATCTCTCCGGAATTCTTTGCCATTTTTTCTCCTTAAAACTGATTATTTATCTTCCTTCTTGGGACGATTCTCAACGATTGAATCGATAAGTCCGTAGTCGAGGGCTTCCTGAGCGCTCATCCAGTTGTCGCGCTCTGTATCAAGACATACCTGCTCGTAAGGCTTGCCGGTGTTCTGAGCCAGCATTCTGTTGAGCTTCTCCTTGGTCTTGATGATGTGCTTTGCAGCAATCTCGATCTCTGTAGCCTGACCCTGTGTTCCGCCAAGAGGCTGATGGATCATGATCTCGGCATTGGGAAGAGCCATTCTCTTGCCCTTTGCACCGCCTGCCAGAAGGAAAGCTCCCATGCTGGCTGCCATACCGATGCAGATTGTGCTTACATCGCACTTGATATAATTCATGGTGTCATAGATAGCCATACCGGATGTGATCTCTCCTCCGGGGCTGTTGATGTACATGTGGATGTCCTTATTGGGATCCTCTGCCTCCAGGAAAAGAAGCTGTGCAACAACTATACTTGCTGATGTGGAATTTACTTCCTCTCCAAGGAATACTATTCTCTCTTTTAACAGCCTGGAATAAATATCGTAAGATCTCTCGCCGCGGCTGGTCTGTTCAATGACGTAAGGTATTAAACTCATCTTGCTTACACTCCTTTATAAAAATAGTGTGGTTGCGTTATATACATACACAACCACACTATATTATAAGCTAAATCATGCTAATTTAAAAGACTTTTGCACAATTAAATAATTATTACTCTTCGTCAGTCTTTTTCTTTCTTGTTGTCTTCTTGGGTTTCTCTTCGCCTTCAGCCTCTGCCTCAGCCTTCTTGGTGGTCTTTCTGGCAGTTGTCTTCTTGGGCTTCTCCTCGCCTTCAGCAGCCTCGGCCTTCTTAGTTGCCTTCTTGGCTGTCTTCTTGGCGCCTGTCTCCTTTGCATTCTCTACAAGGAAATCTGCTGCCTTCTGAACTGCAAGGTCTTCCTTGAGCTGCTTCTTCTCAGCATCGGACATCATCTCTTTAAGCTTCTCAACGTCCATTCTATACTGGTGAGCCATGCTCTCGATCTCAGCATCAACATCTGCATCTGAAACCTCGATCTTCTCAGCTGCTGCAACGGCCTCAAGAACAAGTCTTGACTTGATTCTCTCGATAGCCTGAGGCTTAACCTGCTCAAGCATCTTGTCTACAGTGTTGCCTGTATACTGAAGATACTGATCCATGTTCATGCCCTGCATCTGAAGTCTCTGTGCAAACTCATTGAAGATCTGTCTCTGCTGTGTCTCGATCATAGCCTCGGGAAGATCCATATCGGCATCCTCGATGGCTGCTCTTACAACAGCATCCTCTTTCATAGCCTTGGCATCAGCTTCCTTCTTGGCCTGGAGTTTCTTCTTTACATCCTCTTTGAACTCAGCAAGAGTCTCGAACTCTGAAACATCGCTTGCAAACTCATCATTGAGCTCAGGAAGCTCTTTGGCTCTGATGGAGTTGATCTTGCACTTGAAGGTTGCTGCCTTGCCTGCAAGCTCCTCTGCCTGGTACTCCTCAGGGAATGTTACGTTAACATCGCCTTCCTGACCGATCTCAAATCCGATGAGCTGCTCCTCGAATCCGGGGATGAATGATCCGGAACCGATTGTAAGGGGATAATCCTCTCCCTTGCCACCCTGGAATGCTACACCGTCAACAAATCCTTCGAAGTCAAGGTTTACAATGTCGCCGTCCTTTACAGGCCTGTCTGTAACATCAACTGTTCTTGCGTTGGAATTTCTCTGCTTCTCGATCTCGGCATCAACGTCTTCATCAGAAACTTCTACGTCGATCTTCTCAACTTCGATGCCCTTATATTTGCCAAGCTTAACCGGAGGCTTAAGTGCAACTTCTGCAGTAAAGATGAAATCCTTGCCTGCCTCAAGCTGCTCAACATCGATCTTAGGTGAAGAAACTACGTCCTCGCCGCACTCTTCAACAGCCTTAGGATACTCTTCCTCGATAAGCTCATTGGCTGCATCCTCGTAGAAGATCTCCTTGCCGTACATCTTCTCGATAAAGCTGCGGGGAGCCTTACCCTTACGGAATCCGTGAATCTGAATCTTGCCCTTGTTCTTCTGGTAAGCCTTCTCAATAGCCTTCTCAAGCTGTTCAGCGGATGCTGTGATCTTGAGCTTGGCCATGTTGTTATCAAGCTTCTCAACTGTTACGCTCATTTCTATTTCTCCTTCTATCTTATTGCTGCCCTGAAACGGGCTAACTTGCGTAGTTTAACTGCCCATCCGGGCACAGTCGCTTAAAGATTATAGCACAATTAAATATACATTTCCATATGTTTTTTCCTAATAAAAGCAAGTAAAAGTTCAGTATTTGACCGTGAACGATATTCAGTCAAAAATTGAATTGCAAAAAATATAAAATATTTATTATATTGCGCGTAAATTTAATCTATTTTTCATAATTGGATGTATAATTTTATGTAGGCGCTTTAATATACAGGCGCCTACCATTATCAGAAACGGAGGCGTGTTATGGCAAAGGAGAAAAAAACAAAAACATCTGAAAGTATTTCATTTTTCGACAGCATTAAGACTAAACTGATTTCCGTAATGCTGCTTGTTGCAATCGTTCCGTTAGTAATAGCTATAATAGTGAGCTATGTAACATCGACAAAAAAGGCTACGGCCGATGCTATCGATGCTCTGGACTGGCAGGCCTGGTACATTGAATCCTCCTTTGAAACCGTGGTTCAGAAAAATATCATAGCCATGCAGGCAATCGCGTCTGCACCTTCTACCAAAACTTTCTATATCAACCCCACAGATCTTACTGCTGCATCCAAGGCTCAGGCATATCTGAATACAGTCGATGCAGCAATCGGCGACGGTAACATCTCTGTTCTTACCGGTGCAGACGGAATGCAGCTGCTGCGTGCTTCCGGAAAGCTGGTTGATGTATCCCAGAGAGAATATTTCAAACAGGCCATGGCAGGAAACTGCTATGTATCTGACGTTATAACTTCAGCATCCACAGGAGCAAGACAGGCCACAATCGTTGCTCCCGTATATGCCGATGACGGATCGATAGTAGGTATGGTCCAGCGTAACTACAGCATGGATGCACTTCACGAGCTCATTGCTGCAGAAGCTGAAGATGCTTTCGTATCTGACAGAACAGGTATGGTAGCAGCCATGTCAGCCATGGAGATCACCCCTGAAAACGAAAAAGACATCGACCTCTCAGGCGCTCCCTTCATGAGCGACTCCGGCGAAAGCGGAATGTACCAGCAGACAGCAGGCAACGGCGAGTCCGTGATATGCTGGGTAAGATCCGCTACAACAGGCTATGTTATAGCATGTGCAAGAAGTGTAAAAGAAATTAAATCAACCGCCACATCCGCTGCAGGACTGGTCATCATCATCGGCGTCATACTGGCGATCATTGCCGGAGTTATTTCCTACCTGATGTCAAAAGCATTTACCGACCCTATAGGCGATGTGAACGAATCACTGTCAGCTCTTGCAGACGGAAGGTTCAAGAAGGTTGACAAACATCACACCAGAAAAGATGAATTCGGCGGAATGGTAAAGAGCACCAATACTGTTATCGACAGACTTGGAGAAATCGTATCTCACATCAAGTCCTCCGCTACCGACGTTGGAATTTCATCCGAGGAACTCTCCGATATGGCAAATCAAATCTCACAGACTGCTGAGGACGTATCAAACGCCGTTCAGGAAATTGCCTCCGGTGCAACCCAGCAGGCAGACGAGATTCAGTCCGCATCCGAGAACGTCGGAAGGATTGGCGATGCTGTAGGCGAGGTTCAGACTTCAACCGGAAGTCTTTCCGATCTGGCCAACAAGATGAAGGAAGCATCGGAAGTATCAAGTACCTCCCTTGCATCTTTGCAGGATTCTTCTTCCGAGATGACAGCCAAGATCGATGAGATTTCAAGGACCATCGCAGCTACTCAGGAAGCTGTTACAAATATCAACGACAAGGTAGAGGGAATAGCATCCATTGCAACCCAGACCAACCTGCTTTCACTTAATGCCTCCATCGAGGCCGCAAGAGCAGGCGAGGCAGGAAAAGGATTCGCGGTTGTTGCTGAAGAGATTGGTAAGCTTGCCGATGATTCCAAGGCAATGGCAGACGATATCAGAAAAGAGATGGATGTCCTTCTGGAAGAGTCCAAAGCTGCAGTTCAGGCTGCAGAAGACGTAAAGCAGGGCAACCAGGATCAGCAGATAGCTCTCGGCGAGACTCTGAGTGCCGTAAACGGAATGCTGGGCGACATCAGCAGCACCGTAGGCGGCGTACAGCTCATCTCCGAAGGTGCCGACACCTGCGAATCTTCCAAGAATGCCGTTGTGGACACCATGAGTGCTCTGTCAGCCATTTCCGAAGAGAATGCCGCATCCTCAGAGGAGACCGGTGCTTCAATGCAGGAGCTCTCCGCAACCGTTACTACTCTTGCCGGATCAGCAAACAGCCTGAAGGAAATTGCCGAAAAGCTCAATCAGGAAATGGAATTCTTCAAAGCATAACAAACGCCATTACTATAAAAAAAGCTGTGGGCCTCTCTCCCCGGAGGTCCGCAGCTTTTTTCATTTGGTCAAAAAAGTCATCACTTTACTGTCTGTATACTATCTTGCGGCCCATTTCCTCTGCCGCTTCCTTGCCCTGATAATGCTCTATCATCGCAAGGCCGAAGGGTATTGCCGTTCCCATTCCACGGCTGGTGATGAAGTTGTCACACACAGTAACCTCTGTGGTCTGAACATCTGCACCCTCCAGGTCACCTTCGCATCCCGGGTAGCAGCAGGCTTTTTTGCCCTTTAAAAGCCCTAAACGCCCGTATACGGTAGGCGCTGCACAAATAGCCGCAAGAGTCTTTCCGGCCCCGTTAAAGGCCTTTAAAGCCTCTGTAAGAGGCGCGCAGTTATAAAGGTTTGTGGTGCCGGGCTGTCCACCGGGAAGTATCACCATATCAAGTCCGTCAAAATCGCAGTCCTCAAGCAGCGCATCCGCTGCCACTTCGATGCCGTGGGATCCTGTAACAGCCTTTTTTTCCATGATGGAAAACATGGTTATTTCGATCCCCGCCCTTCTTAAGAGATCAACCACTGTCAGTGCCTCGATCTCCTCAAAACCATCCGCAAGAAATATTCCTGTCTTTGCCATAACTCCCTCCAAATCTAAAATGTCGCTCATCCGTTAAGCTGTTTCAAAAGTCCTTCAAGTGTCTGAGAATCTATAACTCCAAAGCCCACCAGTGCTGTTATGGGCATTTCAAGGAGCATGGCCTTCATCATCTCATCTCCTCCTTCGCCCAGTGCATCCCCGGCTTCCCCGGAATCTGCGTTGCCCATAGCCTGCATATAAGGCCCTAAGATCTTAGCTCCTGTCTCATTCTCAAGGATTTCTCCGATAGGCGTGTAAGGTGTCAGATTAAGAGGCAGCTTTACCGTGCCCTCAACCGCAATCTTCTCTGCGTGCCTTATGTCTGAGGAGGAAGATCCCACCATAACGGTGTACTCTCCGCTCTCCACATAGAAATCATGGATGTCCGTGTTGTAGTAGGCAAAAGAGTCAGCATCAAGAGTAAAGGTCACGGTCTTTATTTCACCGGGCTTAAGCTCCACTTTCTTAAAGCCCTTAAGTTCTTTCATGGGCCTTGACGCTTTGCCGTTATCACAGCTTACATACAGCTGCACTGCCTCTTTTCCCGGATAGCGGCCAACGTTCCATACATCAACGCTGACTTCAAGCTTATCCTTGTCGGTGATGCTATCGGCGCTGACCTTGAAATTGGAGTACTCAAACTCGGTATAGCTAAGGCCGTGTCCGAAGGGGAAAAGAACCGGCATGTGCTTCTTCTCGTAGTATCTGTAGCCGATGTAGATTCCTTCCGCATAAACGGGATTCCCCTTGTCTCCCGGGAAGTTCAGGTAGCTGGGGTTATCGGAAAGCTTAAGGGGATAGGTCTCCGCCAGTTTGCCGGAGGGGTTCACCTCGCCGTAGAGAAGCCTTACCGTGGCCTCTCCCACGCCGTCGCCTCCAAGCTGCACGTCAAGGACAGCATCCACCATGTCGATCCAGGGCATAGCCACCGGAGCGCCGTTATGCATAACTACAACGGTCTTCTTACCAAGCCGGGAAAGCTCCATGATAAGCTTATCCTGTTCAGGCGGAAGATTGATGTCTTTCCTGTCAAAGCCCTCGGACTCGTAGGATGCGGGAAGTCCTGCGAAGATAACGATAACGTCGCAATCTGCGGCAGCTTCCACTGCTTCCTCGCGAAGCCTTAAGCTCGCGCCGGCATCCTTTGTATCATACCCCCGGGCAAAAGAAACATCTTTTCCCGAAGCTGCATCTAAAGCGTTTGAGACATAGGCGCTGTTGATATGGGATGAACCTGAACCCTGATATCTGGGCTTATTTGCAAACTCGCCAACGAAAAGAACCTTGGCATCATCTCTTATGGGCAGAGCCCTTCGCTCGTTCTTAAGAAGTACAGCACTCTCCTCTGAGAGCTTTCTTGCAAATTCGTAGTCTGACTTTCTTGTGGCATCATCAGAGGGACGGGCATCCTTAGCCCTTGACTCCTCTGACCACAGAAGCGCCTCAAGAAGATACTCCACCATGCGGTCTACCTTTGACTCTTCAAGGGTTCCGTCCTCAACCGCAGCGATGATGGTCTTCTCATGGTCATCGCTTCCACCGGGCATCGCAAGGCTAAGCCCTGCCTCAACGCCTTTAACCGGGCCCTTTACTGCGCCCCAGTCGGTGACAACGAAGCCATCAAAGCCCCATTTGTCCCTGAGGACATCTGTGAGCATATATTTATTCTCTGAAAGATATGTTCCGTTAAGCTGATTGTAAGAGCACATGATGGACTTGGGGCGGGCTTCCTTCACCACTACCTCAAAGGCTTTGAGATAGATCTCGTGAAGAGTCCTCTCATCCACCATAGAGCTTCCGCTCATCCTTCTGTATTCCTGATTGTTGGCCGCATAGTGCTTGGGGCAGGCGCATACGCCCTTGGACTGCAGGCCGTTTATATATGATGCCGCAATCTTGCCTGCAAGATAGGGATCCTCTGAATAATACTCAAAGTTCCTGCCGCAGACAGGACTTCTCTTCATGTTGATTCCGGGGCCCAGGAGCATAGCTATATCCTCCCGGACGCATTCGTCTCCAAGCCTCTCTCCCAGTTCTTTTGCCATGTCCGTATCAAAACTCGACGCCACGGAGCTGGCTGTGGGATAGCACACGGTCTTAATGCTCTCGTTAAGGCCCAGGTGGTCGGTAACTCCCTCCTGCTTACGAAGACCATTGGGGCCGTCGCACATCATAAAGGCCTTAAGTCCAAGCCTCTCCACAGCTTTGGTGTGCCAGAAGTCCGCTCCGGACAGTAAAGATGCCTTCTCCTGAAGTGTCATTTTCGAAATCAGTTCCTTAACATCCATATTCAATTCTCCTCATCCTGTAATGAAAAGCCGCTACATATCTATTTTACTAGATTAACCCGAAATGTTTAAGTGCTTTATAGATGCCGTCATTATAAAGATCGTCGGTGACATAATCCGCAAAATCCCTGGTGTTTCCTCTGCTGTTTCCCATGGCCACACCAACTCCCGCAGTCAGGAGCATCTCCTTGTCGTTGATGCTGTCTCCAAAGGCAAAGGTGTTCTTGACATCCTCCCCAAGAAGCTCGCAGACCTTCTCTATGCCTGTGCCCTTGTTAAAGCCCCTGGGTACCATCTCAACCACCCTGGTATCGTGGATCATAAGGTCGTAGATATCGGACAGCTCATCAAAGCACTTTAATCTGTCCTCTTCCGGTACCTCTGTTGCGCAGGAGAGCTTGTGCATCTCCCACTCTCCCCAGCAGTCATCGATGCCCCGAAGCTTATCTCCCATCTCGCGGATGACCTTCTCGCCGAACATATCTCCAAGAAAGTCCTCCGGCTCCATGTAAAGATAGGTGTGTCCTTCGAGAATGGGCTTAAAACCGTACTTTCTTACGGTCTCCACCGTCCTTATGGCATCATCCTTCTCCACAAGCCTGTTGTAAATGACCTTGCCCTCGTGCTCTATCCTGGTGCCGCAGGCAGATACAATGCCGTCAAAGCCGATTCCAAGGAGCTTCTCATTGTGTATGAAAGCCCTTGCCCTTCCGGAGTTCAAGAAGCACTGATGCCCGTTGGCCCTTGCTCTTCTTATGCCCTCTATGGTGCTGTCCGGAATGTCATTTTTGTAATCCCATATCGTTCCGTCTATATCAAAAAATAAAACCACGTCTTCCTCCTGAATTAAAATTTCAATGGTATTCTAACAGAAAAAAGGGACATGTGCCAAACGGCCATGTCCCTTAGTATCCATTCCTCAATATTTAGTTGTTTCTTAGAGACCTTAAGCTCTTATCTTGACGAAAGCTACTGCTTTCCTCTCCTCGTGCTGCTGTGTTCTGCGCACCAGTGTAGCATTGTGGACCTCGTATCCTGACTCGGTTTCCATATCAAGCATGCTTCCTGCTCCCAGAAGATCCAGAGCCTTAAACTTGCCATATGACAGGTTCTGCTCCTTTGCCTTAATAGCATCAGCCATGATCTCGATACAACTCTGGCTCATGCCCTGTCTAACCTTAGCGGAACGTCTCATTATGCAATTCCTCCGTCTCATAAGAAGTTTTATAATGAAATCATTATAGCACCGCTTTGGTATGGTAAATCATTAAAAAACTATGAAATATTCTTTCAAAAGTTTATAGATTTTTTGAATTTTATTTTTGGATACTAATTCTGTCATCTCCCGCAAGATAGCTTAGAAGGGCCTGCCTTGCATGTTCCTTGTCCGTGGCCTCTACGCTCACTGTAAACTGATAGGTGTGCTTCTTCATTCCCTCTCTGGCGCGCTGCTCCTCCGCAAGGGCCAAAGACCTGTCTTTGGTGTCCTCGCCGGTCATCTCCATAATGTCAGCTATGGCGAAATTCCTGAACACCTCCAGGTGCTCCTTATCCTTTGCAAGGTATTTCTCTATAAGTCCCAGTGTATGGCCCATATTCAGGTAATCTCCGTGGAGATACGCCTCAATGTCCATCACTTCATTTTCGGTCTCGGTACCATCCTCGTTCCAGGTCAGCTCTTTTTCCATCAGTGTCTTGGCGTCCTGGCCAACGGTCTGCTGCCAGTCCATGATATACCACTTCCAGATCTGAAGACGTCTTCTGTTCACATCCGCATCGCAAAGCTCAGCCATCTTCTGGCAGGCATGCCGAACGCCCCTTGCCACGATCTCATTGGAGGTCTTCTCCACATCGTAGGACCTGTCCTGACAGACCTTGTGCTTTACGGTATTCTCTATGGTTAATCCCAGCTCTTTTTCCGAAATCCGCTTAAGGAACAGGGTGTAGTCACCGTGGCGCGCAATGACCACAGGCCTTTCCTTAAGCACGCTGTCTTTGAGCTCAAGGAAGGACTTGACCACATCTTCATTTGGAATGTATCGAAACATTCTGCTCATCAGTTCCTCCGGTTACGCTGTTATCTTTGGCATATTTCTGTAAAGAGCCAGATTCTTGAAATCCTCAATCCTGCAGGGGCGACCGTAGAAGTAGCCCATGAGGTCTGATATCGGATACTGCTTGGCCAGCTTCTCCGTGTCGGCATCCTCAATGCCTGTGAAGCAGGTCCTGATACCCAGTCTGTGGGTAAAAGAGGTAATGGCTTCGATCATATACTTTGAAGCCAGGTTATCTGCCATACCTCCCGTAAGGGAAGGCACGAGATTTACAAGGTCGACGGGCAGATGCCTTACATAGTCAAGGGATGCGAAGTCTACAGCATCGATACCAACCTTGATGCCGCAGGACTTGATGAATTCCACCTGACTCTTTAAGTGTTCAATACCCATCTGACGGCTGCTGCTGGTCATCTCAAGGCAGAGACCCGTTGCGGGATAGCCGGTCTTTCTTAAGATCTCCAGAAGAGTTGTTCTGAACTCTGATTTTTCAAGCTGCATGAAGGCAAGGTTTACCGACAGATAAAAATCTCTGTTGGCTTTCCTTATCTCCAGGGCATCCTTCAGCGCATTCTCAAGGATCCAGTTTCCAAGGGAATAGAATACCTGGTCCTGTTCAAGCCATGGAATAAACTCCGAGGGAGAAACCTCTCCGTAGGGAGCCTTGCTCCATCTTACAAACACTTCCATTCCCACAAGCCTTCCGTCCAGGGCGGATACAATGGGCTGGTACTCAAGATGGAATCCCTCAAAACCGTTGATGACGCACCGTCTTACTTCATCCACCAGCTCAATGCTGCTCTTGTTGTTCTCAAGCTCGTCATTGTGGAAGATGATAAGATTTCCGTGCTTGTGATTCTTGGAATAATCCAGCGCATACCTGGCGCTGGTATAGATGGTATGCTCATCAACATTGTAATCGTTGGCAATGATAAGTCCGCCTGCGATCTCGGCTCCGATCTTGTTGCCGGAGATCTGGATGGAATCTCTGGTGAAGGCCCTCATTCTGCCGTAGAGTTTTTTCACATCCTCGGGGTCCATGGTCTCGCTGATAAACGCCAGGGCGGTGCCATCGCCTCTGAAGGCACGGCCGGTATTCTTGCCTTCCTCCACCAGCCTTGTGGCGGTGATCCTTAAGATGTTGTTACCGGTCATATATCCAAGACGCCTGTTAACATCACCGAAATCCAGGAAATTGATCATCAGGATGGTATACTCTCTTTTCCTGTTCTTGAGCTGTCTCATGTAATTGAGCATCTCGTACTGATTGGGCAAAAGAGTTATCGGGTCATTATTGTCCACGATACCCTTATTGATTATGGAGCAGGCATAAAAAACGGGTTTGCCGGCATAGTCCTTGATGACCACGCCTCTGCAGGAGCAGATGACATATTCACCGTTCTTGTTCTTGGCTCTGTATTCAAAGTTGGGATCGACCTTTTTTCCCGAATATACTACGCTGGTGTACTCCGCAAACTTGTCCCTGTCATCGGGATGGAGTCTTGTCTCCCACACCGACGAGGCGTTGTAGATGTACTCTCCCGTAAGTCCGAAATAGTCCACCGCATTGGGTGACCATCTGGCTATGTTCTTCTCCATGTCGTAGACATAGACATATCGGCTCCTTGAAGTTACCGCAAAGGTATCAAAGATCCTGTTGATTGTGTCGAAACTTCCTCCCGCCATTTTCTTCTTTCTCCGTACTTGTTATTTGGCAAAAGAACCGGATAATCAGCCCCCTACTGAGAATCCCGGGCAGATTTGATGCCCATTGCAGCGCGTTTTGCCTTCATCGCTCTCTTGTTGTGATACATTGCGTCGTCCGCTACTTTGACAACGTCTTCAAACTTTGCTCCGTCCTCAGGGCATCTTGCAAAGCCGGCACTGATGGAAACATTCAGCTTGTGCTCGCCGATTACAACTTCCCTGGCAACATTATTCCTCATTCTATCGATAACACCCTCATAGAATTGCTTGTCGTGTACGCCGTGGATAACAACCACGAACTCGTCTCCGCCGATACGGAAGGCTCTGTCCTTCTCCCTTATGCTGTTCTGAAGTCTCTTGGCAACGATGTTAAGAAGGGAATCACCCACATCATGGCCCATGGTATCATTGACCATCTTGAAGTCGTTAAGATCCATGAAGATAAGGCCGTAAGGGAGCTTCTTCTTGGAAAGATCGTCCATGTGCTCGTGATAGCTTCTGGGATTGTAGAGGTTTGTAAGTGAATCCCTGTAGGACATGACCTCCAGTTCCTTGGCATTGGCAAGCATCGACATGTAAGCCGAAGCCGCAAATGCTGCCAGAGCGCTGAAAAGAATGGCTATAGCCAGGGCTCCCACAAGTTCCACAGGATTCATCCATCCTGCTTCCGGAGAGATCCTTATGATCCAGTATCCGCCCTTTACGGTACTGATCATGGACTCGACGGGTGTAGCCAGCTCTCTGTCCGAGTGTTCCATGATAAGGCGTTTCTCACCGGTTATGGGATTGTTGCCGATGAGCTTGTATTCATATCCGCCCTGGGCCAGATTCTCGATGGAAACAGCCTTTAGGAACCTTGAAAGATCAAGAGTCACGGATACAAAGCCCCAGAAGGACTCCTCAGATGCTTCCTCCGAGGTGTATACGGGCCGTCTTATGATAATGCCGTAGCTGCCGTCATCCATGATAGCAGGAGCGATCAGGATCGAAGCGCCCGACATTTTGCTGTAATCCGCATAAACACCCTGGACATTGTCGGAAAAGAGATTTTCTCTGTCCGCAAGGCCTCCTGTAAGCGGATACTTGAAGCTCACTATTCCATCGGGAGCAAGAGAGATGTCGGTTATATCAATGAAATCATCGAACAACTCCTCCGCTATGATGCGGAACTGCTCTCCCGTGATATTGCCCTTACTCTCCTGTATCTTGATCTCGAGCATCCTTGTGATATATTCCCTGGCGGCAATCTCCGCCTCAATGCTCTGTCCGTAGGTGTCCGCCATAAACTTGGCGCGCTCTCTCCTTGAACTTGCCGCATTGTTAAGGTAAAATATAGCAATCACAGTAGTTATGACCAATGTGACCACAAAGGCGATCAGACCGGCTCTGGCACTTTTTTTCTTCATATGACCCTCATAAAATAATAATATTTATACATAATCATACAAATTAATATTATCACAACTTCGTGTTTTATGGTACAAATCCTGATCCCTGTGGGGTCAGGTAGCCGAAAGGAAAACGATATGTCTGAAGAGTCAAAACAATCACTTCGCGGTAAAACCATCATCAGAACCAGCATCATCGGAATTGTTGCCAACTGTTTTCTGGCAGCCTTTAAGCTTGTTGTGGGATTGATCTCGGGATCTATAGCCATCGTGCTGGATGCGGTGAACAACTTAAGCGACGCTCTGTCCTCCGTCATCACCATCATAGGAACCACCCTGGCCGGCAAGGCTCCCGACAAGAAGCACCCCTACGGATACGGCAGGATTGAATACTTAAGCGCCATGGTCATCTCCATCATCGTGCTATATGCAGGTGTCACAGCTTTAGTGGAATCCGTAAAATCCATATTCAATCCGGAGACTCCAAATTACAGCGCTGTAACTCTTATCATCGTGGCTGTGGCCGTTGTGGTAAAGCTCCTTCTTGGTCAGTTCTTTGTCAATACCGGAAAGCGCGTATCCTCAGAGTCACTGGTAGCTTCCGGCAAGGATGCTAAATTTGATTCCATCATCTCCCTTGCAACCCTTGTGGCAGCCATAATCTTCGTCCTTTCAAAGGTTTCCGTTGAGGCGTATCTGGCAGCCATCATCGCAATCGTAATGATCAAATCAGCTCTGGAAATGCTTAGGGACACCATCAGCGAGATCCTGGGCGAGAGAATCGATGCAGCAACCTCCAAGGCAGTCAAGAAGACAATCACCGAGATTGAAGGCGTTCAGGGCGCCTATGACCTGATCTTCAGCGACTACGGTCCGGACAGGGTAATGGCTTCGGTGCACATCGAGATTCCCGACACCTTCACCGCTGACAAAATTGATGAGATAACCCGTGAGATCCAGGACAGAGTCTATAACGAACACAACGTGTCCATCATCTCCATCGGAATCTACTCTGTAAACACCAAGGACGAAAATATCATCGAGGTTCGCAACAAGGTATCCGCAATTGTTTCAGGCTTTGATTCGGTTCTTCAGATGCATGGATTCTTCATAGACTTTGACAGAAAGAATATCAGGTTCGACCTTGTGATCGACTTTGTACCCAATAAGAAAGAAATCTTCGACAATGCCATAAAGGCTGTGTCAGAGGCGTATCCCGAGTACTCGGTCATCGCAAATATGGATGTAAGCTACAGCGACTGATGAAATAAACGCTTAATGAAATAAACCCTCGCCCCTCCCGTTCCAAAAAGGGGTGTTTAACCCAAAACAAAAAGGGCATTTGACTTAGGACTGCCGCATTAAGGTAATCCAAAGCCAAATGCCCGTTTTATTTATTGTTTTTCCAAATTCTTATGCTTCTTCGAAAAGATACAGTCTTGTATCGCCGGTTCTCATGATCCTGACATCCCCGTTATAGCCTGTGCCGGCAAAGGAGGAATTGAGGGTAAGGCCGCGCTTTGAAAGTGCAGCACCGGTGGCCACATCAACCTGTTTCTCACCGTTAAAGTTTGTGAATTTATCGATTATGTGATGTATTATGCCGTCCTGCTTAACATGTACGGGAGCCATGGTATTAACAAGACTTCCGAAGTCAAGGACGCTAAGAGGCACAACTCTGTTGGCAACATTATAGACCTTGCCATCATCAAGTCCCTTAGCCTTGATACATCTGTAGTCGTTGTTGGGCTTTGCACATCTCTCCACTGCAAAGGCAACAGCTCTTTTCCTGTCTCTTGAGACGATCATGTATCCGTCGTCGGGGAGTCTGTAGTAATCGCCAAACTGGAACACTTCTCTCCACTTCTTGTAGAACTCCACCTGGTCGGCAATGATCTTCTTGTCACCGTCATTCATGTCGCACAGATTCAGCTCATAGCCAAAGCAGCCTGCTGCCGCGATCTCGAACCTGGTCTCAAGTGAGACATTGTTGAGAGTCTGATGGTTGGGGCATGCCGAAACATGGGCTCCTACTGTGCTTGCGGGGTAACCGTAGCTGTAGCCCCTCTGAATATCAAGTCTGCAGAAGGCATCCGTGTCATCGCTTCCCCAGATCTGAGGGAAGTATGAAAGGATACCAAGATCGAATCTGTTGCCGCCTGCAGAGCATCCCTCAAAGAGAATGTCAGGGAAGCTCTCGGTGAGCTCCTTCATAACCCTGTAAAGTCCAAGGTAATATCTGTGCTGAAACTCGCCCTGCCTGTCAGGGGCCAAAGATGCTGAATATCTGTCTGAGAAGATCCTGTTCATATCCCATTTAACGTAAGATATCTTCCCTGCGGAAAAGACCCTCTTCATGGAATCTATGATATAGTCCTGAACCTCAGTCCTTGTAAGGTCAAGGTTCATCTGAAATCTTCCCTTGGAATGTGGCTGCCCCGGGATCTGTACAGCCCAATCGGGATGCGCCCTGTAAAGGTCACTGTCCTCGTTGACCATCTCCGGCTCCACCCATACACCGAACATCATGCCAAGAGAGTCGATCTTATCCGCCAGCTCTTTTAACCCGCCGGGGAGCTTCTTCTTGTTCTCGTACCAGTCGCCAAGAGAACGATGGTCATCGTTGCGCACGCCAAACCAGCCATCGTCCATGACAAACAGCTCTATGCCGCAGTCCTTGGCCTCCTTTGCCAGCTTAAGAAGTGACCCCTGCGTAAAGTTAAAGTAGTTGGCCTCCCAGCTGTTGATAAGGATGGGACGGGCCTTGTCTCTCCAGGTGCCGCGGACAACGTGTTTTCTTACGAACTCATGCATATTGCGGCTCATACCGTTAAAGCCATCCTCAGAGAAGGCCATTACAGCTTCGGGAGCCTCAAGGCACTCTCCCTTTCCAAGAACCCAGCTAAAGCCTGTGGGCTGAATGCCGGATACAAAGCGGCTGTTAAAGGAGCCTGTGGAAGAAAGCGCTTCGTAATGATTGCCGCTGTAAATAAGGTTAAAGCCGAAGCACTCGCCGGTATTCTCTGCGGCGTCTGCCTCACTTACTATAACAAAAGGATTGGATCTTGATCCGGATTCCCCTGCCGCCAGCTCTTCGCATGTAGCCTTGCCTGCTTTGCAGATCATCTCGGATCTGCTCATCTCATAGGCCCATCTTCCGTGGAAGGAAGTGAACTTAAGGCCTGTCTCGTAGAAATCAACCGATGTACTCAGGAGCCTTTCAACTCTCACATCAGCATCGCTGTCATTGTAAATAACTGCGCTTCTTGTGATTACGTCGCAGTCCGGGAATACGGAATAGATAAGGTCAAGCCTTGTGCCGTAGGCCTTGTGGGAAAGCTTTACAATAAGCTGCTGCGCACTGTCCGTATCGTCATAGGATGAAGGAAGGGTCTTAAGCAGCTCTTTTCCCTTTCTGATCTCATAGTCGTAGAACAGGAAATCCACGGTATTGCTGCCGTCAGCGTAGGTCAGCTCAACCATGGGATCTCTTATATCGCCCTTACCAAAGCTCGACATCTCAAGCCCAAGCTGCTCAAGGAAAACCTGGGGATGCTCATCGGAGTAATAGTTCATATTTCCGCCGCCGAAGCTGTGCTTGGGCGCAATGGCTTTTACTATATTGTCGATAAGCTCCTTGTCCTGAGTCTCAAGATCGATCTCGTCCCTGATCTTCTCATATTTGTCACGGGAAAAGAGTGATCCTCCGAAATGAAGGTGCTCTAAATGCCCCGAATCAAGCTTTCTGAACATGTAAGAAACATTAGCGGTCTGTAAAAGGAATATATTTCCGTCAGAGTATATCATAGCCCATCCTCCATCACATTCTGTCAGTTCTGATACCGTTGATGACGATATCGATCATTGTATTAAGGGATTCCTCGTAGGTCAGGTCCGTCTTTGAGAGGCTCTCGGTACTGAGGAACTTCTCAATGGCCCCCTCAATGGTGAGCTTTATCACCTCGATGGGAACATCACGGATATACCCCTCGTCTATTGCCTGCTTCATCAGTTTCTCGGTGGCATCCCAGTCACTCTCCACCCTCTCGGCTACCCTGTTGTATATGGCAGGGTATTTGTCCCTCAGCTGATAGACCTTTCTGAAATCGATGTTCCTGTAGTTATCGGGAAGACACACGATAACCCTGGAAAGCTTTTCCACTATATCAAGGGAATCGTCCGCCAGAATCTCTGCCTCTTTTTCCTTGAGAGCAGAAAAACCGTAATCAACAGTTGCCAAAAACAGTTCGTCCTTGTCGTTGAACTCCTTGTAAATGGTCTTCTTGCTGATGTGAAGCTCCCTGGACACATCGTCCATGGTGAACTTCATTCCCTTCTGATTGAACTGACTTATGACCGCATCCATGATGCTCTGTCTTACACTACCCATTGTTAACCCTCCTGGTTTCCCATTAACCTCTTCCATTCCCCAATGATATTACTTCAATACTTCTTTGAGATAATCCCATACGTTGGCTGTTGACTTAACCGACAGTTTCTCCTTCGGTGAGTGGATGTCAAGCATGTCGGGGCCTATTGAAATGCAGTCAAGGCCTTCGATCTTCTCGCTTAAGATTCCGCACTCAAGGCCTGCGTGGATAGCCTCAACCTTGGGATCCCTTCCGTACATTTTTCTGTACACTTCAACCATGTGCTCGCGAAGAGCTGAGTTTGGGTTGAACTTCCAGCCGGGATACTTGCCGCTGATGCTGGTGGTTGCACCAAAGCTCTCTGCAAGAATGATAAGCTTTCTAAGAAGATAATCCTTGGAAGTCTCAACGCTGCTTCTTACGGACTGCTCAAGAACGATCTCATCCTCGCTTGTTGTGAGAACTCCAAGATTTAATGAGGTCTCAACCAGTCCCTCAACAGATGCGCTCATGGCCTGAGCTCCGTCCGGCATAACATTGATAAGCTCAAGGGCCTTTTTGCCGTCCTCATTGGAGATTGCAAGAGCCTCCTGCTCGCTCTCTTTAGTAACCTTTATTGTCACATCAGGATCTTTTACCTCAAGCTCGCCCTTTACGGCTGCAAGGGTCTTTGCAATGCTTTCTGCAAATTTCTCTGTATCGTCCCCGGCAACCACTACCTCTGCTGTAGCAGAAGCAGGAATGGCATTGTCAGCAACGCCGCCCTTAATATCAATGATCCTGAAATCGGCATCCCCGGCAGCTTCAAGAAGCGCTCTTGCAGCAATAATGTTGGCATTGCCCCTGCCGTACTTTATCATCTCTCCTGAGTGGCCGCCCTTTAAGCCGCCAACCTCAACAAGCACCTTAACTCCTGCGAAGGCCTGTCTCTTAACAGGAAGGTGTGAGTAGATCCTTGCTCCGCCTGCGCAGCTTGTGATGAACACGCCCTCTTCCTCGTTGTCCAGGTTGATCATGGTCTTTCCCTTAAGGGATGAAAGGTCGATGGCTGCAGCACCGAACATTCCGGTCTCCTCGTTGGTGGTGATTACTACCTCAAGAGGCGGATGAGGGATATCCTTGGAATCAAGAAGAGCCAGGCTGTAAGCCACAGCGATTCCGTCATCTCCTCCAAGACTGGTGCCGTTGGCCCATACATATTCTCCGTCTGTTGTAACATCAAGGCCGTCGGTCTTCATATCGATGTCCGTGGCTTTGTCGGAAACCGCAACCATATCCATGTGTCCCTGAAGGATCACAGGGGCCTTGTCCTCGTAGCCTGCTGTTCCGGGAGCTTTGATGATGACATTGAGCTCCTCATCCTGAGTAACCTCAAGATTTCTCTCTTTGGCAAAAGAGACAAGATAGTCGCTTATCTTCTGAAGATTACCTGAACCATGAGGGATCCTGCAGATCTCCTCAAAATAATGAAATACCTCTCGGGGCTGCAAATTTTCAAGAGCCATATTTTTGTCCTCGCTTTATCTTAAACATTTTAAGCACACAAATAGGAGTCTAAGTATTACCTTAGACTCCTCTATTTTACTACTCGGAAACTATTTTTACAACTTTAGTTTACGCGATTATTATGCAATCTTAGCTTTTGCAAGCTCAGCAAGTGTCTTGAATCCGTCGGGATCGTTAACAGCCAGCTCAGCAAGCATCTTGCGGTTGATATCTACACCTGCAAGCTTAAGGCCGTGCATCATGTTGCTGTATGAAAGGCCGTTGATACGAGCTGCAGCGTTGATACGTGTGATCCAGAGAGATCTCATATCCCTCTTCTTCTGCTTACGTCCTGCGAATGCAGAAGTAAGTGCTCTCATAACAGACTGCTTAGCAACTCTGTACTGCTTTGATCTTGCTCCTCTGTAGCCCTTAGCGAGCTTAAGTACTCTATTGTGCTTCTTCTTGGCATTTAATGCGCCTTTTACTCTTGCCATTTTAAAATCCTCCTAAAATAATCAAATTACCGAACAGTGTTTCTGCCTGATTGAAATTAAGCGTAAGGCAGAATCTGCTTCATTGTCTTAACGTTTGTTGCGTCAACAAGTCCGGCATGTCTGAGATTTCTCTTTCTCTTTGTGGACTTCTTTGTAAGAATGTGGCGCTTATACGCTTTGTTTCTCATGAGCTTGCCTGTGCCTGTAACCTTGAATCTCTTGGCAGCTGCTCTCTTTGTCTTCATCTTCAGCATTGCTTGTTCCTCCTGTTAAATAAATGTTTTCATTGTATGATATACGGATTGCTCTGTATTAACCTATATCATATTTATCTTTAACCAAACGGCTAATGATCAGTTTTTCTTCTCGGCAAGGAACATTGTCATACTGCGTCCCTCAACCTTAGGTGCCTTCTCAACAACGGCCACATCTGAAAGTGCATCGGCGAAATCCGTAAGGATATGTACGCTTGCGCCCATGTGAGCCATCTCACGACCACGGAAACGAAGTGTGATCTTAACGCGGTTGCCTTTCTCAAGGAACTTCTTGGCCGCATTAACCTTGGTATTAAGATCGTTGGTATCGATGTTGGGAGAAAGTCTGATTTCCTTGATCTCAACAGTCTTCTGCTTCTTGCGGGCTTCCTTCTCCTTGCGCAGCTGCTCATACTTGAACTTGCCGTAATCAACAACTCTGCACACAGGGGGCTTCGCTGTGGGAGCGATCATAACAAGATCTACACCCTCATCCTCTGCTATCTTCCTTGCGTCCTGAATGGACATAACCCCGAGCTGGTCACCTTCCGGACCAATCACACGAACTTCCTTAGCTCTGATCTGATCGTTAATGAATAAATCGCTAATTGCCTTACCCTCCGTAAACATTGCAAAAAAAGTGGATACACGCATGTATCCACTAAATCTTCTCACAATCAATCCATCCCTTACGGGGAAGATTTGAAGAGATATTAACCGCTGCCAGCGTCGCCGCAGGGTGAGAGTGGATACTCTGCTTTGTTCTCAAATACTGGTATAAGATAACACATGGAAAAAGAACTGTCAACATCTTTTTGTGATATAATATT
This sequence comes from Butyrivibrio sp. FCS014, assembly GCF_000526935.1. Lineage (GTDB taxonomy): Bacteria > Bacillota > Clostridia > Lachnospirales > Lachnospiraceae > Butyrivibrio. The sequence goes on from NZ_JAHA01000019.1 coordinate 785,973, forward strand.
ACGGTCAAAAGATATTCGGGGGAGGGGAAAGCAATGACAACCAATGAAAAGGAACAGCGACAGCTGGCAAAACTGCAGGCGGAGTCTGCAAGAAGGAAGCCTATCCATTACATAGGACTGGCTATGATAGTGCTCACCATCATTTATATAGTAGATGAGATCACTTCAAACATGAACTCGGCGATGCAGCCCTATGTGCTGTTCGATCTTTTTAACATCACTTCAAGAAACGTCAATTCACAGGAGTACACCAATGCCTTCAACGTAGTGGCTCCCATCCAGGTCTTTTCCAATTTTCTGCTTATTATAACACCTTTTTACAAGGCACTTTCTGACAAATACGGCCGCAAGCTCTTTCTCATGCTCAATACCATCGGAATGGGCCTTGGAATGTGCATCGTAATGACTGCTCAGAATGTTGTCTGGTATATTCTGGGAATGCTCTTTATGATGTTCTTTACTCCAAATGACATGCAGGTTCTTTATATCATGGAGACCGCGCCCAAGGAAAAGAGAGCTACCTACAGCTTTGTTGCAAAGGGCATTGCACTGGTGAGTGTTTCCCTGATCGGTGTCTTCTCAAGGATGTTTCTTAAGGAAACCGTGCCTTCAAGCTGGCGAATGGTATATCTGATCCCGGTAATCTCGGCTCTTGTGATCGGAGGTCTTTCCTATTTCTTCATGCGGGAAACTCCTGTCTTCCTGGAGCAGCGTATCGGCTATTTGTCTCTTAGCAGTGAGGAACGTGAGCAGAAGAAGAAAGAGGACAAAGCTGCCGGCACTTCAGAAGACGGCGGTGTTTTCAAGGCCATAAAATTCATCTTTACCAACAGGCAGCTTCGCTGGATCCTGATCGCAGGCTTTATATTCTTTGCAACTACCTTTTACACTTCATATTATGCAACGGTCCTGGAAGGAGCCATGTCCACAGAGATGGTGGCCACCGCACTGGTGATATATCCCTTCTTTAACGGACTTATCACCATCTTAAGCGGCTTTTTCTCTGATAAGCTGGGCCGCAAAAAAGTCTGTCTCATCCTGGGGAGCCTTGCCATTTTCGGCCTTCTGGCCTTCGTGCTCTCCTGCCGTCTGCATCTTGGCCCCATCGCTGCAGGCATAGCCTATGGCTGCTCCATCGGAGGCCTTTGGTCCATGTCCGATACACTGATCCTGACAATGCCCGCGGAGTCGTCACCCTCAGGCATGCGTTCCTCTGTCATGGGTACCATTTCAGTCCTCATAGGAGGCGGAATGTTCCTGGGACAGGCGCTGTTTATCATCTGTCAGAACTTCATGCCCATGGACATTCTTTTCATGATCATCTGCCTGCCCTTCATGGCTCTTTCCCTTATCATTCTGCTGCTTAAGGTTAAAGAGACCAAAGACGCAGATCTTGATAATATCACAGTGGATACCTACCGCTGATCTGTTCTTCAGCAATAAAAGAGGGACATTAGAACTGTATACTACAGAACTAATGTCCCTTTTTGAATTCATGAGAATTCTGTTTCTTTATGTCAAGTGATTTCCGTAATGCACATTCATAATCTCCTTTGCCTTGTCCTGAACATTCAAAAATGCCTGAGCTACCAGAGGATCAAAGTGTGTTCCAAGGCTTTCCTGAATGATGCCTATGGATTTTTCAAAGGAGAAGCCCTTCTTGTAGCTTCGGTCTGAAACCAGGGCGTCAAATACATCCGCAACAGCCATTATCCTGGCGGAAAGAGGAATATCGGTTCCGCTTAAGCCGGTGGGATATCCTGTGCCGTTCCACTTCTCGTGGTGGTAAAGAGCCATTGTTCTTGCTTCATTGAGATATCCTTCATCGGAACCGGGTACCGTCTCCATAACCCTGTCAAGGATCTGTGCACCAACCGTGGTGTGGCCCTTCATTGAAGCAAACTCCTCATCTGTGAGCTTGCCGTTCTTATTGAGGATAACGTCCGAAACGCTTATCTTGCCGATATCATGAAGAGGAGCAGATCTGTAAACATCGTGCCTGAACTTGTCCGTAAGCTCATCCTTATAAAGTCCCTCTTTCACCATCTCATCCATGATGATCTTGGCGTACTCAGCGGTCTTCTTGACGTGGTCTCCCGTATTGTGGTCCCTGCTCTCAACCATGTCCGCAAGCACAAGGATAAGTGCGTCCTGCATCTGGTTGATCATCAGGTTCTTCTTCTGGATATCCTTAAGATATTCCAGGTTCTCTTCCGTCATATCCGTAAAGGCGTTGTATAGATTCTCCGTCTCATCTCCGGTATAGATAAGAAGATGCTTGAACATGTCGGCGGTCTCCTGAAGAGCTTCCTCCTTGTGATCGGAGAACTTCGAGGCGGTATAGGCCATTGTATTAAGAGGCAGGATAACATGATATTCCGCCAGGTAAAGGCCGATGGCCAAAGTAAGTGCAAAGATTCCCACAAAGGCGGAAATAACCCTGACAATATATCTTCTGGACTCAGCACGAAGAGAATCCATGGAGATATCAACGCCTGCGTAGGCCGTTACATCTCCTGTGCTGTTTACTATGGGCTCGTACACTGTAAGAAGCCATCCGTAGGTGTCATCGGTGATGATGGGGTCAATTCTTCCTCCCGCCAGAAGTACCGTTATATATTCGGAAAAAGAATCATCGAATTCTATCACATCTCCGGGATTGCTTACGACACCGTCTTCACCGGCCACATCAAATACCACGTGGCATCCGTCGGGAAGTATCTTGTATACATAGACATACTCCGTGAATGCCGCGGAATTTCTTATCTTTGTCAGATTGGATTTAACGGTTACATAATCCGGATTGCTCTCTCCCTCATTCAAATACTCGTCAATCCTGTTGCCGTCCACCATTCCGGCCACCATTTCAGCGGTTCCCATGGCATAGATCTTATGGTGATCCACGGTGGAATTAAAGTACATCAGATAACAGATATAGATTGCCGAAACACCTATAATAAGGGCTGCGCAGGTAAGAAGTGTCACTAACTTTATTCGAAGCGACAACTGCCTGCTTCTCTTTTTCCTTATGTTCTTTAAAACCTCGCTGGAAAGAGGTGCCTGCCTCCAGGCATGGATCTTAAAGATGGATCTGAATTTAACGGGAAGTAAATAGACGATGGTAAGGGCCAGGAAAAGACTTATCGCCTTATCCGCCACATCCACGAAAAAGCCACCGGTAAGTTCAGCTGCAAAGGCTGACATCCCCATGTTTGCCCGAAGCCCGTGGACCAGTGCAGATGAAGCATCTTCACCTTCCGCACCGTAGATGAACCAGGTTATTATGCCTCCGATGATACCGCCCACAGCAGCATCAAGGATTATGGCTGTCATAACTCCGTGAGCCTTCTCCAGCTGTCCCTTGTCGCTTAAGAACACTGTGATGATGGCTATCAGAACATTCAGCATTGAATAGGACATGGCAGTGGGATCGGAAGATGTAAGAGTGTTCACCGCAGGTCCTAAAAGTCCCACGGTAATACCCGGAAGATAACCTCCCAGCATCGAAGCCACCATGGTTCCGATCACATCAAGATACACGGGTATACCCGTTACACTGACAAATGCAGCGCCAAGATAATTGATCAGCGTACCTGCGGCAATAAGCCCGATGAATACTATTGCCTTGGTATAACTTTTTTCTCCCCCGTACTTTTTCAACGTCTCACGCATTTATATCTCCTCCTCACATATACTAATATTACTCCAAACAAAATAATATTTCACGCAAAAACATAAATGTGTTTGATCATTTACAGTTTCCCCCGGTATCACAATATAAAACGACTTGGAGAACTGTTCTCCAAGTCGTTTTAATGGGCAATACACATGTATTCATCAGGGATTTTCCACATTGTACTCCACTCCGTCTATCATCACGCCGGAAACATCATTCAGCGAGCTGAACAGCTTTTCGTCAACGTAGTTGAATTTCTGCGGCGATTCGCCGTGTCGAAGAGCCTCTATCAGAGCCCTTACCCTGGGCCCGTGCAAAGGATTGCACTCTGCGATGCAGGATATTTTCCCTTCTCTGGCATATTCCAACGCTTTTTCATTTACTCCGTCAAATGATACTACCATGACCTCGCCTTTTGCTATGTTTGAGCCCACGGTCTTGCCGGCGCTCTCAAGGGCATCGATGGCGCCGATGGCCATGTTGTCGTTCTCGCAATAGACAACATTGACGTTCTCAAAGCGCTTAAGAAGGGCTGCCATGGTCTCACGGCCTTTGGTCTCGGTAAAGTCTCCGCTTACCTCAGCCATAAGGTCCCAACCGTTTTCTCTTGCGGCATTGGCAAGACCTCTGGTGCGGCCAATCTGGGCCGAGGAACCAAGGTTACCCTGAATGTTTACGATGTGCAGTTCTTCGGGAGCTATGCCTTTGGCCTCGGTAAAGGCTTTGATCCATGCGGCGACCTTCCTGCCTTCAAGCTCAAAGTCAGAACCCACCCAGCAGGAAAACAGATTCTTGTCGGAGGCATTTACACGTCTGTCCACCAATATTACGGGGATCCCCGCCTCCCTGGCTTCGGAGAGCACCGTGTCCCAGCCGCTCTCTGTTGCGGGAGCCAGCACGATATAGTCCACCTCCTGCTGGATGAAGGTACGGATCGCAGTGATCTGATTGGCCTGCTTCTGCTGGCCGTTCTTGTAGATCAGGTTGTACCCCGAATCCTCCGTAAAGGCAGACATCATGGAATCGGTGTTGGCGCTTCGCCAGTCGGATTCCGCCCCCAACTGAGAGAAGCCGACGGTAATGATATCGTCGGCTTGTTCTTCATTCTCTTCTATGAAATCTTCCGCAGTCTGTGCAGAATTCCTGCTCCCACAGCCGCTAAGAAGTGCGGTCGCAAGGAGCAGGACAGAAATCTTTTTCAAAAAACTCTTCATTTACCCGTATCCTTAGCTCTTAAGTGCTTTCTTTTTCTGAGCCATTACTACGCTCTGGATAAGGAGGAAGATGCAGAGCATTGCAGCGATGGTGATACCTGTCCACCAGGCCTGATCAAGACCTGCGGATGCAACAATGTTCTGAATGGTGCTAAGTGAAAGAACACCAAAGAGTGTTCCGATGATGTTACCTACACCGCCTGTCAGCATTGTTCCGCCGATGATGGAGGAAGCAATGGCATTCATCTCCATACCCATGGCATGGCTGGCTGATCCGGAACCAACATGAAGGAAGTAAACGTATCCGCCGATACCTGCAAGTGTGGAGCAGATAAGGTGTGACAGGAACTTGGTCCTGCGAACGTTGATACCCATCATCAGTGCGCTCTGCTTGTTGCCGCCCACTGCGTAGAAACTTCTTCCCAGCTTGGTCCATCTCAGTACTACAAACAATAATACCACAATGATAAGGGCTACAATAACACCAATTTCAACATATGCCGGAACATATACACCCTTCTTGTTCACTGAACCCATGAAGGGAACGTTGATACGTGTCAGCTTAAGTGCATTGAACTCTTCGTCGGCTACGTTGAAGGGTGCCGTATTAACGATGGTTGTCATACCGCGGGCAAAAAACATACCGGCCAGAGATACAATGAACGGCTGGATATCAAGATATGCAACCAGAAATCCCTGAACCAGTCCGTAGGCAACTCCGATGCCAAGGGCAAGGAGGATGGAGCCGAAAATGCTGCCGCCCTTGTAGTCAAGGTATACGGCGCAGCTCATGGAAACAAGAGCAACCACGCCACCCACGGAGATGTCGATTCCGCCGGAGATCATAACAATGCTCATTCCAACAGCGGTAATGATAAGCGCTGCATTGGCGTTAAGGATGTTAAAGAACATCTGAGGCTTTGTGAAACCGCCTCCCTGGAACACAACCGCACCGATGTACATCAAAAAGAAGATGACAATGGTGATGGTAAGAAGAAGGGTTGTGTCGTTCATCTTTGAAAAGATGCTTTCCTTTTTGTTCTCTTTCATATCAAGCCGCCTCCTTTCTTGCAGGAGAAAGCTTTTTAAAGAGCTGTCCCATATACTCTCTTACCGTAGGTGCAGAGAATACAACCAGAATGATAACAACTACAGCCTTGTATGCTGCAAGAGCATCGGACTGAACGTTGAACTTGTAAAGTGTTGTGGTAAGGAACTGAATTACATAAGCTCCGAGGATTGAAGCCCACATGTTGAACTTACCGCCGGAAAGTGCATTGCCTCCCAGTGCTACGGCAAGGATGGCGTCCATCTCTATATCTTTTGCTATAACAGAGTAGTTGATGGTGGACAGACGGCTTACCTTGATAAGAGCTGCTACTGCAACACAAAGTCCCAGGATAACGAAGGCCAGGAACTTGATGAAGGTAGGGTTGATACCGTTGAGTCTTGAGGAGCTTTCGTTGATACCAACGGCCTGAGTGTAAAGTCCAAGGTTTGTGAACTTAAGTACCAGAGCGATGACCACAATACAGATAGCAACAATGAATACCGTGGTGGGAATCGGGATTCCCGGTATGAAGCTTCCAAAGTATGAGAACTTGGGGTCCGGAACGATGGGAAGCTCATTGTTGTTGATCCATGCTGCGATGGATCTTCCTGCCGTAAACAGGATCAGTGTGGCGATCATGGGCTGGATCTTGAAGATGGCAACCAGCATTCCGTTGAAGGCGCCGCAGAGCATTCCAACGATACAAGCCACCAGGAAAGCCACGATGATGGGTGCCTGAATGGTCTCGGGTCTTGAATCTCCGCCGCAGAGGACTCTAAGCATTGCGGAACCTGCAATGGCGATGGTTGCGCCAACGGAAATATCCTGTCCTCCGGAAGCTGCGGTTACCAGTGTCATTCCTATTGCCAGGATTCCCAGCTCTGAGCCGTAATCCAGGATCGTGATGAGGTATCCCGAGAAAACAGGGAAACCTGCGTTGTTGGTTCCCAGGGTAATCTTGAAGAACCCGGGATCGTTTATCAGATTTATCACCGCAAGAAGAATAAGTGCTGCAAGCGGTATAAAGAGCTGATTGGAGGTTAGCTTCCTAAGAAAGCTCCCTTCAGATTTCTTTTTTATGTCTGTCATACCTTATTCTCCTCCTGCGATAGTGCTCATGATCTTGTTCTGGGTTAAGTCTTCCCCTGACAATTCCCCTACAACTTTTCTATCGCGCATTACTACAAGTCTTGAGCAGGTCCTTAGCATCTCATCGGTCTCGGATGAAATGAAGGTCACGCTCATTCCCTGGGAAGCCAGCTCCAACACCAGCTTCTGGATATCTACCTTGGTTCCGACGTCTATACCTCTTGTGGGCTCATCAAGGATCAGATATTCGGGATGCATAAGAAGCCATCTTGCAAGGATAACCTTCTGCTGATTGCCTCCGGAAAGTGATTTGATGGGGGTATCAGCGGAAGCTGTCTTGATGTTAAGCTTCTTGATATATTCATCCGCAAAAGCATTTGCCTTGGCCTTGCTGAAGGGTTTGAAGAAACCGGTAAGCACCTGGAGTGCCAGGATGATGTTGTCCCTTACGGACAGATCTCCTATGATTCCGTCAACCTTTCTGTCCTCGGGAAGGTAGGCGATACCGTTCTTCATGGCGTCAACAGGCTTTGTTATCTTAACTTCCTTTCCATGGATCTTGACCTTGCCTCCAAGGACTCTGTCTGCACCGAAGATTGCTCTTACGCACTCGCTTCGGCCGGATCCGAGAAGTCCTGTGAAGCCGTTGACCTCACCCTTTTTGATGTAGAAGTCGAAGGGCTTTATGCCTGCGTCGGACTGCAGATCCTTTGCCTCGAAGACAACCTGTTCTGCGTCCTGTCCCTTGTAGCTCTCCTGCTCGCCCTTTATGTCTGAAAGGTCATCCATGTCCTTACCCAGCATCTTGGCAACCAGCTGGACTCTTGGAAGATCTTTGATCTCGTATTCACCGACCAGCTGTCCGTCACGAAGAACAGTGATCTTGTCACAAACCTCGTATACCTGATCGAGGAAGTGCGTTACAAATATGATTCCTACTCCTCTTGCTTTCAAATCTCTCATGAGACCGAAAAGCTTTTCAACCTCCTGCTCATCCAGCGAGGATGTGGGCTCATCCAGGATAAGAACCTTACAGTCCATATCCACTGCCCTTGCAATGGCTACCATCTGCTGAACGGCGATGGAGCAGTTTGACAGCTGCTGGTTAGCTCTGGCGGGAATATCCAGCTCCTTTAAAAGAACTTCCGCAGCCGCGTTCATCTTTTTCCAGTTGGTGATCTTCTCCTCGCCTCGGCCTATAAACATATTCTCTGCAACCGTAAGATTGGGGCAGAGTGTGATTTCCTGATAAACCGTGCTTATTCCGTTTTTCTGGGCATCCTGAGGTGAATGGATCTGGACTTCCCCTTTGCCCTCCATTTCAATGGTGCCTTCGTCCTTGGAATAAACGCCGGTGAGTACCTTAATAAGCGTTGATTTGCCCGCTCCGTTCTCCCCCATCAGCGCATGGATCTCGCCCTTGTTCAGGGTGAAGTCCACATTCTGAAGGGCATGGACACCGGGAAAGGACTTATCGATGCCGCGCATCTTCAGCACTGTATTTTCACTCATAGTGCGTTCCTCTCAATTCTTTTAAAAAAGGCGCAGCAGACCGGCCGCTGCGCCTTCCTTGGTAAGTGTAAGTATACGTGTTATCGTGATATACGGATTGCTCCGCTTACGCTCTCGCAATCCTACATACATTCGGAATCCGCACTTCCGTGCTACTTCCTCATGTATGTTCGCATCCCGAGGTCATAATGACATTTGTGCAAGCACATGTCATTATGACTTCTGTCTGCTATATCACTTAGATGCCGTAATTATCAACATCATCCTGAGTAATTGTTGTAGCGTCGAAGCCCTTCTCATCCATGATGATGGTCTTCTCAGGTGTCTCACCCTTCTCAAGCTTCTTGATGATGTCGTCAATGTAGCTTGCCTGGAAAGGATTGCACTGTCCGTCATAGTTCCAGTTCTGAGCAAGGAGCTCTTCAAGTGCCCACTTGTTGCAGTCGAAGCCCATAACAACAACGTCTTTGCCAACACCGTGTGAGATGCCTGCTGCGTCGAGAGCTGCTACAGCACCCTTAGCCATATCGTCGTTCTCAGCGTAGATTACGTTGAAAGGTGTGCCTGCGTCGATAACTGACTGAACGATCTGCTGTGCCTTCTCTGCGTTCCACTCAGCTGTCTGCTGAACAACGATGTTCCAATTTGACTCTGCAGCAACCTTGGTATCAAGAGCGCCGGATCTTCCCTGCTGAGCAGCTGAACCCATAACACCCTGGATGTGGATTACGTTGTACTCGGGGAGGTTCTGGCTTGCAAGCCAGTCAACAGCTGTCTGTCCCTCTTTAGCCATATCGGAAACGATAGAAGCCTCATAGAGTGAAGGATCAGCATCGATTGTACGGTCGAAAAGGATAACCTTTACGCCTGCTGCCTGTGCATCCTGAAGAACTGAATCCCAGCCTGCTGTGTCAGCTGCGGAAAGAAGAAGGTAATCAACTTCGTCCTGAATGAAGCCCTGAGCTGCCTGAATCTGCTCGTCGTTCTTCAAGCTGTAAGCGAACTGTGCGTCGTATCCGTTTTCCTTTGTGAATTTTGCCTTAAGATCAGCAACGTTAGCTGTACGATAACCGGACTCGTTGGGGTCGTTGTTGATGATACCAACTTTGATAAGTCCGCCCTCAGAAGCGGGAGCTGATGCTGTGCCTGATGACTGCTGAGCGCCGCCGCAAGCAACGAGGCCAAGAGTCATTGCAGATGCTAAAAGAACTGCCAATACTTTTTTCATGATATTTTTCCTCCTTGGAATTTGATGCAGGGACAATTCCCTGCTAATACCAATTCTAGAGGAAAGCCATAAAATCTCCATTAAATAAACAATGGAAAAATGTTGATTTTTTTATTTGATTTTAATTTTGTTTCAATTTTTTACGATTTCGGTTGAAATTTTCTTCTGAGGAAGTCTTATGGTAAGCGTAGTACCCTTCTCATATGCAGAGTCTATGCTTATTCCGTACTCCTCACCAAACTCAAGACGGATTCTCTCATTGACGTTGTAAAGGCCGTAGATCTTGCCGGAATCGGGATCCTGGTCCGTAAGTCCCCTTCTGACCTGAGAGAGCCTCTCCTCATCCATACCGATGCCGTCATCTGTGACTTTTATGATGTAATCGTCTTCTCCAAGCTCACCGGTCACACTGATCTTTCCTCCGCCGCGCCGGTTCTTTATCCCGTGATAAAGAGCATTCTCCACCAGGGGCTGAATGGTGATCTTGGGGATCAGATAATTGTGAAGCTCCTGCGGAACATTGATCTCGTAACTTAAAATATCCTGATATCTTATCTGCTGGATCTCCAGGTAACTTCTTACATGCTGCAATTCCTCACGGATAGTCACCATCTCTTTTCCCTTATTAAGAGAGGTCCTGAAAAACTCCGACAAAGAGCCCACCATCTTCACGACCTGCTTCTGGTTGCCGGCCTCTGCGGACCATACAATGGCATCAAGGGTGTTGTAGAGGAAGTGCGGGTTTATCTGGGCCTGCAAAAGCTCAAACTCCGCCTTTCGAAGCTGCTTCTGCTCCGCGGTAACCTGCTCCTCGATGGGGCGGGTGATCCACAGCGGTCCTATCAGAGAAACCACCACGATTCCCACAACAATGAAAGCCAGGATTCCCACGGAAATCTTGATGGTGTCCAGGTAGAGCTCACGGCTCCTTATCTGGGCGCTCTGGATCTGGCGGTTCTCATAGTAAATATATTCGTTGATGGTCTCCTGCAAAAGAGCCGTCACTATCTGGACGTCGTTCTCCCAGATCTGCATGTTGTTCTCATAGCGGTCGTCGTAGCTTAAGTTTTCCTTGATGTTGTCAATGTACCCCTCAAGGTTGTTGAGGTACTTCTCAGCACTGGCCAGTCTCTTCTTGTTGGCCTCGGTGTCTGTGTAATCCTTAAGGCCGTCCACGACTTTCCGGGCATCACTCAAAAGCCCCGGAAGCGCCGATTCCTCCGGAGATACATTTCCCACGATCAACAGGTATGTCTCATAGTCAAAGTCGTTTTTGAAATCCAGACTGAATTCCGAGGCCACCACAACGGAGTTGAGCATCTCGTTGTATCTCTCATTGGTGACCCACAGGTTGTAGAAGGCGTAGACCATGAATACGATGTTGGGCAAAAGAAGTATCAGATAAGAGATTCTGATCTGGGTAGCCAGACGGGATTTATTCTTTTTTCCTATCTCCCGCTGTGAGTTCATTCAGTGCCCTCCCCGGCTGAGCCGGCTCTGTACTGGGTTGTGGTCATGCCCTGTGTCTTTTTGAAAAGGTATGAGAAATAGTGGGGATCCTTGTAACCCACCAGCATTCCTATCTCATTGCTCTTCTTGGAGGTGGTAAGAAGCAGCTCTTTTGCCTTATCCAGCCTGTAGTCCGTAAGATACTTGATAAAGGTCTGCCCCGTAGCCTGCCTGAATACTGCACTGAGGTGATTGGGCGAGAAATTAACATGAGCCGCAAGGGTATTAAGCGACAGCTCCTCTTCGCTGTAATGGGCATCAATGTAGGCCATGACCTGAGATACCACATCACGATACCTGCCTTTTGAATTCTCCTGACGAAGATCCAATGCTGTGCTGATAAGGTCCACCAGATAGTCATAGGTATTCTTCTCGTCCGCAAGGAGCTCCGCTGCAGGGATTCTGGCCTGGGTGTCCGCTCTTGAGAGCCCCAGGTCATTCTCTATAAAGTCTGCCACGCAGAAATATATGTCCATTGAAATGTACTGCCGAAGCATAGTGGATCTGATGGCATTTTTGCCCATTCCTTCCAGAAACTCATCAAGGAAAAACTCCACCTCAGAGGGCTCGCCTCTTCTAAGGAACTCTTTTACCAGCCTTCTGTCTATGTGCCTTGGGTCAATCTCCGAAAGGATAACGTTCTCCTTCTGGGAATGAAGTCCCTCCTCGGAACCAAAGAGAAAATCGCTGTCCGAAGACAGATACTGGTGAGCAAATGCCCTGCTGGCCCACTCAAAGGACGTGGGAATATCGGTTATTCTCTCTACGCTCTGGCCAACGCCTCCGAAATACCTTATATTGGGATATTCGGAAAAGAGCTGTTTCAGTTCCTCTATGCAGCTCTTGATATTGTCAGCTACGGCCACTTCACCGTCGCCCTTGAAAAGGATGGCATTGCCCTCAAGGTTGAGCTCAAAAATCTCTGCCCCGTGCTTTGCTGCGATGTCTGCAATTCCTTCCTGTACCTTAAGAACACTGCCCGAAAATTCGTCGGCTTCATGCTTTAAGGACCAGACTTTCAGGATCACTATGTTGTAGCAAAGAGCTGAAAGGTCAACCGACAGCTCTTTTCCCTTCTCCAGAAGGTAAGGAAGGGTCCTGTCTCCGGTGACTAGGCTCTGAAAGAAATCCTGCCTCTCAAGCTCCGTGCGCTCCTTCATGTCTTCACGGTACTTGCGGGCAATCTCCTGCTCCTGCTTCCTCTCTTCGATTCTCCTTGCAACAACGCCGATTTCCTTAAGAAGGCTGTCGCCGCTGATGGGTTTGGAAAGATAGGACGCCACACCGATCTTGATGGCCTCCTTTGCATATTCAAAATCCTCATACCCGGTGAGGAGTATTATTTCGATTTCCGGAAATTCTGCCTTGATCATGCGGCTCAGAGTAAGCCCATCCATAAAAGGCATCTTGATGTCAGTGATCACGATATCCGGCATTTCCTTTCGGATCATGGAATAAGCCAGTTCCCCGTCTCCCGCTTCGCCGCAGAAGTTGTAGCCGTGAGCACTCCAGTCGATATTATTCTTGATTCCCTCGCGAACGACAAATTCGTCCTCCGCCAAAAAAACTTTAAGCATAACCCCAAATTACCTTTTCCCTTATAATCTCCAACCCGTTATCGTGATATATGTCTGCGTCTCAGGTCCAGCCCTCCGCCCTCAGGTGCGCTCCTTATCCCTGCTGCTCTTCCGCGCTTTATCCGCGTCTGTTCCTGCTATACTTTATACGCGGCCATCGCCTCGGCTGTTCTTCCTGCTGTTGGACAGCGGCCGGAAGATAGTCATGCGGCCTGTCCAGCCAACGATTCTTGTGATTATCACTCCCAGAATTACTCCGCAGCTGTCGATGATCACATCTTTTTTGCCGGGAGACCTTCCCGCCACAAAGGACTGATGGTATTCATCAAGACAGGCGTACGCTATGCAGAAACTTCCTGCCGTTATTACCAGCATAAATCCCCGTACTCCGTACACGTAGAGAGGAAATGCCACGCTCACCGCCAGCAGAAAGTACTCCGTAAAGTGTGCTGCTTTTCTGATGTAAAATTGCCCATGCTCCGACATCTGTGCTATTCTCTCCGGGGACCAGCCTCTGTCAAAGGTGTCGTTGGCGATACTGAGCACCTTCACGCCGACGTCGTAACTAAGCTGGCTGCTCTCCCCCGCCTCCTGGGCCGAAAACATGAATATGGCATACATCATGATCAGCGCAGGAAGGAATGACATGGGCTTAAGCACAAACCGAAGTGTCTGTTTAATATATTCCAAAAAGTATTTCATAATTATGTATCTTCCGCAGTCTTCTTAAATATCCATGATATTCTTAAAAGCCCTCGGTATTCTTAAAAATCCTCGGTATTCTTAAATGTCCACGTTCTGCTCACCCCTGCGCGAACACATTCAGGCATTCATGCTCTCAAAGACTTCGGTAAAATCTCCATTCTGAACCAATATGCCCTTAACGCCACAGCGCCGGGCAATTTCCATATCGCTTTTAATTTCGTTTCCTATCATAACACATTTTGTCTTATCAAGACCGTGTTTGTCCAGGAGCATCTGAAGGTAGCGCGGCTCCGGCTTCATGATAAGCTTGTCCGAAGAAATGAAAATATCGTCAAAGAAATGTGCAAGCCTGCAGGTGCCTATCTCCCTCTTTGTATAGGCACGCTGCGCGTTGGAAAGAAGGTAGACTTTTTTGCCATTTTCCTTGAGAGTTTTAAGCAGTCTGTGGGTATCAGGATAGTTACACATGTGGTAGGTGGAAGTCCTCCTGAAGAAAGTGCACAGCCTTGCGATGTGCTCCGGTGCCCTGTCGACAGGTTGATTGATCCCGAATAGGTGCTGGCGATGAGGGTAAGTGAATTTACTTACTGAACTGCCGGTTTTCTCTGCCGAGAGGCTATTTGAAGCGGTTGCGCGGCCACGGGCTTTTTTTGCATTGCTACCGGCGCTTTCAGGCGTGGCGGTGTTCCACAGCTTGCGCAGGATGTCGTCCCATACCCAGGAGATGCGGATCTCGGGGTAGTCGGACTTTGTGATTTCTTTTAATTCCTCCACGTATCCGGCGTAGGTTTGTGTATAGAGTTTGTAGAGCTCATCGCTTTTTATTCTTATATTGAAGTTATCTTTGAGGTACCGGCTCATCTGCTTCCACAGCTTTGGTTCATGCTCCTCTGTGTGGACATCGATGAGGGTTCCGTAAAGGTCAAAGATGTAATTGTCGTATTGATGATTCATGGATCTTCCCTTTTCAGTTGGCTATATATTCTTTATTTCTTTTCTCCGGAGAGCTATCCCCATGACAGTTTTCGCTATTTTTTGAGGTGAGTCTAAAATCTAGCGAAAAAAGGCATTTTTTCTCGCTAGATTTAGAGGTGATGCCCAAATCTAGCGAAAATCACTTGAAGTGTGTCGCATGAAGACTATTACTCGAGGTGCTTCACTCGAAGGCCATCTTTCTAAGACGGCCATTGCCTGAGGGCCACCGCATGAAGCCTATCACTTAAGCACCACGATTCCGTAGGCGGGAATGGTGATCACCTGATTCTCTATAGAAGCGCATGAATCAGAGGTCATGAGCTGATAGTCGATGGCGCCAAACTGAGCGCATCTTTCATCTGCAGAGATATCAATGGTCTGCTCTTCGCCTGAGGTATTGATGATCACAAGAAGCTGCAGCGGCCCGAAAGCTGAAATGTCTAAAGCAGATGCATCAGAAGTGTTTACAGCATCTCCCCCTGCTTCATTTCCGGTCTCAGCATCGTTTCCGCCATCAGCGCCTCCGGCCTCAGCGCCGTTTCCAACACCAGTGCTGCCGGCCTCTGCCAGGAATTTCGCAGCCTCTTCCTCCGATACGCTTCTTAGCATCACACACAGCTCTTTTCCCGAGAGGTCTTCCAATTCCTTGGTGGTGCCGCGGGCGATAACGGGATACATGTTTCTAAGCTTGATTGCTGACTTAAAGTAATTATAGATGGAAGCGGGATCTTCCTGCTGCTCATCAAGGGCGGGATATTTCATGGAGAAGCTGTCCATAGCCGTGGGGCCCTTGCACATGCCTTCGGCCTTCGGGTCGGAGGTCCACTGCATGGGAGCTCGTTTATTCTCGTCCTTGCCTGAGCCCTTCATGCCAAGCTCCTCGCCGTAGTATACAAAGGCGTTGCCACTCATGAGAAGGTTCAGGGCGCCGGCCAGCTTAATCTTGTCCTCGGTGCCTTTTCCGGTGAAATACCCGGCGGACCTGGCCATGTCATGGTTGGTGTAAAAAGGCGCATCAACGGCGTCTTCATTTATCTGGGAAAGAGTATGCTCGGTGACCATGAGGGAGGTTCCGAATTTCTCGGCGGGGGTAGTGCCTCTCGCAAGGCCTGCTATAAGCCCCTCACTTCCTGCATAGTCGAAGTCAAAAAAGCTGTCGACGCCGCTCTTGTAATACTTGGTGTATGTAGCTGAACTTGTCCAGGCTTCCCCGACGATGTAGACAGAAGGATTCAGCTCTTTTGCCGTGTCATTGATCCAGGTAAGG
The DNA here is from genome assembly GCF_000526935.1 of Butyrivibrio sp. FCS014. GTDB lineage: Bacteria > Bacillota > Clostridia > Lachnospirales > Lachnospiraceae > Butyrivibrio. The sequence goes on from NZ_JAHA01000019.1 coordinate 801,776, forward strand.
AATTCGGTGTTCTTGAGGTCCTCGCCGGTGTAGTAGGAAGTCACTGCATCAAGTCTGAAACCGTCAACTCCCCGATCAATCCAGAACTTAAGCACATCCTTAAGCTCCGCCCTTACAGAATCGCTGTCGAGGTTAAGATCCGGCATTCCCGACCAGAAGCGGGCTTCGTAGAAGTAAGCGGTGCCGGGAAGGGGCTCGTAGCCGTCCTTCTTCTCCGTGTCAAAGCTGTAATAATTGATGAACGGACACTGCTCCGCTGCCTCATCAAAGGTCAGCTCGGAATGATTCCTGAGAAATTCCGAAGCCTCGGTAAACCAGGGATGCTCTACGGATGTATGGTTGAAAACAGTGTCGATGATGACATTGACGCCTCTTTCGTGGCAGGCACTAATCAGGTTATCGAAATCCTCCAAAGTGCCATACTCAGGATCAATGTCCTTATAGTCTATAACGTCATACTTGTGATAAGTGGGGGATGGTGAAATGGGCATAAGCCAGATCTCGTTGCAGCCAAGGTCCGTGTCGGTGCTGTTATCCCCATCGTTGATGTAATCAAGCTTCTGTGTAAGTCCCTTCAGGTCGCCAATCCCATCCTTGTCGCTGTCGTAAAAAGAGTATACGAACACCTCATAGGTAGTGCGATATTTGTCATCAAGGATGTTGAGGGAAGGCGCGGCGTTCTTCTGCGCTGTCGAGCCATTTTGCGCGTTTTCCTGGACCGACAGGCCGCTCTGCGCATTTTCACTGTTCTCCTGCCCGGAGCCTGAAGAGACGGTGCCATCTATCTCCGGATTCTGCGTTGCCGCCTTCCCGCATCCTGCAATTAAGGTTGATGCGATCATCACTGATAAAAGTGCTGCCGATATTTCTTTTCTCAAAGTCTTGTCCCCGCTCTCTTTCATACTGTTTGCGTCACTATGATTATAGCGTTATTTATGTGGTTTGTGACGGTTCTATTTGCAAAAAAGGCATTTATTCGACACCGCCTGGCGCATAAAAAGCGGAGCACACCAAATCATCGCGCACAAAAACGGCGCGCACCCTGCCGGTGCACGCCGCGTATCGCAATCTTGCTTATTAACGACAACTTCTGCCAAATCCGCATCCTGAAATCAGCTATTGCTGCGATCCTCTTTCATGGTCTCCTGGCCGCTGTCGCGGATCATCTTGATGCCCTCAATGGCTACCTGATAGATCATGGCCATCTCCCGGGAGGCAGGATCTGTGTAGCTGCATTTTGATTTAAGGGTTTTGAAGTACTGCTCCGCCTTCTCGATTACAGGCTTAGTGATCATGATGCCGTCGCAGTAAAGTGTTCCCGTCTGGGCATCGTACCTTGACTCTGTGTACTTGGTCTGCGCAAAATCGCCGGCTCCCATCTTAGCCGCAAGCTGATTGATCAAATCTCCTCTGTCTGCCATAATCCGCCACCTCTTCGCCATAGTAATAGATCCACTTAATGGACTCATATATTATTATAACAATTCTTATGACAGATTTCATGATTTTTTCTCAGCTCACAGAGTCCGCTTTTTTCTCACAAAAGTTTCCCGATGTGGGGCCCGTCATACTCAATATCCAGCTCTTTTAATGCCTTCCACAAAGTCACATAATTGCTGGCGATCACCGGCCTGTGAAATGACTTCTCCGCAATATCTATCTGATCGATTATCCCGAGCCCGGTACAGCTCATGAATATCACATCAGTATCCTCTGTCACTGCCTCTTTTGCCAACTTATGAAGCTGATCGTAAGTGATATAGGAAATGGTGTGAACCGCCTCATCAGCGTATTCTTCGGCGCGGACATCACCACTGAGACTGCCGATCTTCTTGAGATTGTAAGCCAGGTTAACGAGAAGATCCAGATGCTAGCTACTTCGGCAAAAGACATATCGTCCTCCACGGAAACTCTTGCAGACACCATGGAGAAGGTAAGAGATGAAGTAGAAAATCTGGCAAACAGAGGATAATTTAATACGACCACTTCAAAGGGGACGATTCACTCACGGAATCGTCCCCTTTTATCTTTGTTACATTTATTTGTCTTATACTTCTTCTACGTAATTAACATATTCCTGCTCACTTATCATGTTGATCAGGCCGTTGTGATTGAGTTTCTTCCCAAAATCCAGGTCGATCATAAGGCCCGTATCCGAAGCCTGCAGTGTCTTTTCCTTGCTCTTGGTCATGCTGACCACAAGGAATCCCTGCTCTTCCATCCACTTGGTAAGCTTGGTCACGCCGTGACTCTTGCTGACTTCTATGTAGATGCTCATGTATCTGCTGTTCTGTTCAACATGGTTGCTGAACTGCATCAGAACAAGGTTCGAAAAAGCCACCAGAAGGAAACATACGATGCCTACAACCAGGTATCCCGCACCGATGGCCATTCCCATGCAGGATGTAACCCACAAGGTAGCCGCAGTGGAAAGTCCCTTGATCTGTTTCCTGCCGGTAACAAGAATTGTTCCGGCTCCCAGGAAACCGATACCGCTGACAACGCCTGCGGGGATACGGCTGACGTCTGCATTAAGCCCCGGCAGTATGGCAAGATATATGTTCAGGGCAGTTGCTACCGCAGATCCAAGGCTCACAAGCGCAAAGGTCTTGATTCCGGCGTTGTGGTGTCTTGCTATTCTCTCCCAGCCAACCACGCTTCCGAAAACAGTAGCCAGAAACAGTCTTATAGCCACCGCAATATCGCTGTTCCCCTGAAGAAACTCAAGTATAGTCGAAAAACTCATTAAGTGTACCTTCCATTTTTCATTTAATGCTAAGTATCGCTGCTACTTCTATTATACCATTACAGCGCATAAAGAGTGTTATCTTCAAAATTCAGGTAAACACTGTCCCCAACCTTGTAAATCTTCTTGTTCTTGGGGTTATATTCCTGAATCTTGATAAGGCTGTCACCGACCTTGATGCGATAATCCTGATAAGCTCCCATGAAGCAGGAGTAATCAACAGTTCCTTTGATGGCACCGGAGTCTGAAAGAGTTGCGCCCTCGGGACGAAGCACCACGTCGCACTCTGCGCCCACAGAGAGGTTACCCGTTGCACATTTAACAGATGTTCCGTCAACCTCAACCTGATCCTGACCTGTGACCTTTGCCTTAAGGAAATTGCACTCACCGATGAAGTCGGCAACAAACTTGCTGTTGGGATAGTAGTATGCTTCCTGAGGTGTAGCCACCTGCTCAACCACTCCCTGGTTCATGATGATGACCTTATCGGAGATTGCCATGGCCTCTGACTGATCATGGGTAACATAAACCGCTGTGATGCCGGCCTCCTGCTGTATTCTTCTGATCTCTGTTCTCATGGACACACGAAGCTTTGCATCCAGGTTTGAAAGAGGCTCATCAAACAAAAGCACGCCGGGCTCAATAACAAGGGCTCTTGCCAGGGCAACTCTCTGCTGCTGTCCGCCGGAGAGCTGGTTTGTCATACGGTTCTCCATTCCCTCAAGTCCCACCAGAGCAAGGATATCGGTAACCTTCTTCTTGATGGTCTCGGAATCCATCTTGCGAAGCTTAAGTCCGTAAGCCACGTTGTCAAAGATGTTGTAATGAGGAAGAAGTGCATAGCTCTGGAAAACCATGGCTGTATCTCTCTTATTGGGAGTCAGCGCATTTATGGGCTCTCCTCCAAGATAGATCTCGCCCTCGTCGGGAGACTCAAAGCCCGCGATCATTCGAAGTGTTGTTGTCTTGCCGCATCCTGAAGGGCCAAGGAGTGTAACGAAACTTCCGGGCTCAATCTCCAGGTTCTGATCCTTTACCGCATAGAAATCCTTTCCGGTTTTGGGATCCTTGTAAATCTTTGAAATATGTTCAAGGCGTACGCCCTTTTTCTCTTTTGCCATTTTATCCACCTATCTCGCATGTCAATGCGTAAACTTTAGTCTATGGTTCTTTTTACTCATCCAGGTTAACCCTGCGGCTGGTTCCAAAGTACTTCATCACCAGGTTCATCAGCAGCACCGAGCCGTAGGTGATCATGATCAGGATCGTCGCAAAGGCACAGGCGATGCCGTAGGAGCCTTTTTCTGCGAACTCATTGATCTGGACCGTGATCAGCAGGTACGAAGGTGTAACCAGCAGGATGATGGCACTGATGGCTGTAATACTGCGGACAAAAGAAGTAACGAAGCCGCTCAGGAAACTGTCCTTGATAAGAGGAAGCGTAACAGTCATGAACACTTTGAAACTGTCTGCGCCCATGTCATAGGCCGATTCCTCGATGCTCTTGTCAATCTGGCGAAGAGCTGAGATTCCGCTTCTGGTACCGGTGGGAAGGCTTCGAACAATGAACACGATAACCAGGATAGCACCGGTTCCGTAGAGCCACTGCAGGATTCCCGTGCCGAACAATCCGCCGGAGAAACCTCTGATATATCCGATACCCAGAACCGTTCCGGGAACAGCCATGGCCAGCATTGATACTGCTTCGATAAAGCCCTTGGCCTTAAACTTTTTCTTTACCACCAGATAAGAGATGATCATGGACAAAAGAGCCGTGATAGGCGATGCGATCAGTGACAGGATGAAGCTGTCCTTGAAGGCCTTAAGTCCCTTGTACTTGGTAAATACCTGGCCAAACCACTTGAAGGTCAGATGGAAATCGTAGCCCCAGGTCTTGAACATGGCGCCGAAGGGAACGCACACATACATCAGGATTACGAAGATGGCAAGAGCTGAGCACAGGATCGTGAGGGGCACCGTAACACTCTTATCGGTTATCAGCATACGCTCTCTTGATGCTTTGCCGGACAATGTAGCCGTACTCTTTGCCTCCAGATAATATTTCTGTACCACGAACATCAGAAGGGTTATGGCCAAAAGAACTACCGCCATCGCCGCAGCACCTTCCTTGTCGTAGGCACCGGTGATCTGCAGGTAGATCGTGGTTGCCAGTGTATCATAGGAGCCACCGATGATCATGGGGTTGGCGAAATCCGCAATGGACTCGATGAAGGTTACAAGGAATGCATTTCCAAGCCCCGGAAGAATCAGGGGAAATGTAACCGTCATGAAAACCTTGAATCTGGATGCTCCCATATCCCTTGCCGCTTCCTCCAGGGAGGGATCGATGTTCTTAAGAAGTCCCTTGAGCATCATGTAGCAGACAGGGAAAAATGTAAGGGTCTGGACTATTGCTATGCCCCAGAATCCATACACGCTGTTGTCATAGATGTGTAAAAGAAATCTCGTAATGATGCCTGCTTTTCCGAAAAGCATGATCATTGAAAGAGACAGAACAAAGGGAGGTGAGACTACAGGCAGCATGGATACCACCTTGAAAAGGCCTTCCATAAACTTTGTTCTGAGCTTTACGTAAACTTCAACGTAGGCAAACAAAAGACCAATGAGGGCTGATGCGATACCTACCAGAAATCCTACTTTTAGTGTATTGGTGATGGCACGCCTGAAATTGGCCATTGCCATAATTCTTTTGAAAATATCAAGTGTAAATCCGTCTTCCGAAATGAAGCTGTCCACCAGCAGTATTGCCAGCGGGTACAGGATAAAGATTGTAAGAAAAACAATCAAAAGAGCAATGGTTGTGACCATGATAGGATCAGCAAGGAGCTTTTTCCTGTCAAGGCTGGCACTTTGACTCTTTGCCATTTATGTATTCCTCCTGTCAAAATCTTAAAAGAAAGGGCGGATTGTTACATCCGCCCTATAAAAATTTTCTGCAAATTTTATTCAGTCTGGAAACGATCGTCTGCTGCGCTTCCGAGGGCTGTCATAACTTCCTCGACGTAAGTAGGTGTATTTGCCTTTGCATCTTCGAAGTCATACTTCATAACGTTCTCGGGATCAAGTCCGAACTCTGCTGCAACCTCAGGCTGCTTGGCATTGTCAAGAACCAGGAACTGATAGGAACCGTTCTGAGCTGCAAGCTCTACACACTCAGGGCTGAGAGCATACTCAATCCAAAGCTTAGCTGCATTCTCGTGTTTGCATCCCTTGAAGATAGCTGTTGCACCAACCTCGAAGGAAGTACCTGTTGAAGGGATGATAAGTCCGATGTTGCCATAACCGTTGTCAACGATCTGTGTGATACCGTCATGAAGGAAACCGATACCAACTACGCACTCACCTGTTCCAACGTTCTTGGAAGGGCCTGAGCCTGACTTTGTGTAAACTTCGATGTTCTTGTCAAGATCAACCAGATACTGAATACCTTCGTCATGACCGTACTTCTGGATCATTGTGTTGATAACAAGCTTAGCTGTTCCGGCTGTGTTGTAGTTTGAAAGCCATACAAGTCCCTTATACTTGGGATCAAGAAGATCCTGCCAGTCAGCGGGCTCTTCGATACCCATACGGGCGAGCTCATCCTTGTTAACCATGAATCCGAGGATTCCCTTGTAGATACCGTACCAGTATCCGTCTGCATCTCTGTACATATCACTGAGGAGGTGGCTTGCATTCTGTGCATCATATGCCTCAAGAAGTCCCTCACCTGCTGCTACGTTGTAGGGATCGGTTGTGCCGCCGAACCAGACGTCGCCTGAAGGATTGCCGTTCTCTTCCTCGATCTTACTCTGAACCTCACCTGTTGAAAGACGCTGATACTGAACCTTGATGCCATAGAGCTCTTCAAAGTGCTCGCAGGCTGCTGCCAGATATTCCTCTTCGCAGGAACCGTAAACAACCAGCTCTCCGTCAGCCTTTGCTGCCTCAATAAGTGCATCCATTCCGTCAGCCTCAGCTGCGGGTGCTTCCTCTGCCGCAGGTGCTTCTGCTGCAGGTGCTTCTGCCGCAGGTGCCTCAGCTGCAGGCGCTTCTGCCGCAGGAGCCTCAGTTGCTGCGCCTCCGCAACCAACAACGCTCAGGGCCATAAGTCCCGCCAATACCAATGCAAATTTCTTTTTCATATTCCTTCTCCTTTCCATTTCGGGTATTTGGATAATTTAATGATAAAAAATGTCCAATCCCCCAACTACCCAAATTCCTGTCATATTATCCAAAATTCTGAACACAAGAAAGCAGATATCAAAAATCCTGATATCTGCTCCTTTGTTATCCATATATAGCCATCACTTCACAAAGTCCGAGGGTGAGCGGCCTGTGTATTTTTTGAATACAGCACTGAAATATTTGTAGTCGGAAAAGCCTGTCATATCGGAGACCTCATAGACCTTGTAGGTTCCGGTCTCCAAAAGCTTTATGGCCTGCTGAACCCGGTATTTGTTAAGAAAGTCCAGGTATGTCTGGCCGGTTGCCTCCTTGAACTTGCGGGAAAGATAGCTTGCTGATACCCCAAGCTCTTCGGAGAAGGTCTCCATTCCGATCTTCTCGGCATATCTTTCCTTAGTGGCCGCAAGTACCTGCTGAACGTAGTCATTCTCCTTGTCGCTCTTAACAAAAAGCGTATCAAGGTCATCGGCAGTCTTCATCTTGTCCGTAAGCTGTCTTATTCGGTTGTCCTTCTCAATCTCCCTGGCCAGCTTCTCCACATGGCTTCGAAGCTCCGCCTCATCAACAGGCTTCATAAGGTACGCGGAAACTCCCAACTCAATGGCCTGCTTGGCATACTCAAAATCCGCATAGCTGGTCATGATGATAGCCTTAAAGTCAGCAAACTCCTGTCCTTTTCGTATCATCTCTATTCCGTCACAGATGGGCATCATAATATCTGCCAGCACAATATCGGGCTGCAGCTCTTTGATCTTCTCAATGCCCTCCCTGCCGTTGGCAGCTTCTCCTGCAATGGTGCATCCCATGCCTACCCAGTCCATGGTATATGCAATTCCCTTGCGGATGATGTCCTCATCCTCCACTATCAAAACCCTGTACATAAGTCTCCCCCGATCACTGTTTCTTTTCCTCTGTCTTCTTGGGAAGGGTAAGTCGCACCACCGTGCCCTCTCCCTTTCTGCTGCTGATATCCAGTCCGTAATCGCCATTATACATCAGACGGATCCTGCGGTGAATGTTGTAAAGTCCAAAGTGTGCCGAAGACTCCGACGAATCTGCCAGTTGCTCCTTAATGGCATTAAGCTGCTCTTCGTCGATTCCCACACCGTCATCCTCGCACACAAAGATCAGATTTTCCCTGATCTGGTAACCGTTTATATTCACCGTCAGCTTCTCTTTTTCTCCAAAGCCATACTTGACTGCATTCTCCAAAAGAGGCTGCAAAAGAAGCTTAGGGATAAGGCAATCCCCAATATCCTCTGCCACATTGATATTGTAAGCAAATCGCTTGTTGAACCTGATCTGTAGAATATTCAAATAAAACTGAAGGTTCTGAAGGTCCTCGCTTACCGTAACTTCCTCTCTGGTCTCCCTGATGCTGTACCGCAGAAGCCCCGACAAAGAAAGGATCATCTTGTCTGCCGCTGCGGCATCAATCCTGGCCATGAACCTGATATTGTCCAGGGTATTAAAAAGAAAGTGCGGATTGAACTGGCTTTCCAGTTGCTTAACCTGGGAAAAAGCCGCGTTCTGGGCCAGTTCTCTGTTCCTGTCTATTTGATCCTTTAGACCGTCTATCATCTCATTGAAGTCGTTACCGATGATCTGAAACTCTTTGCTGCTGCCGATGTTGAGGCTCACGTCAAGATTACCCCGGGATACTTCCTCAAAGGCATCCTCAATCTTTTTTACATCCCTGGTATAAACCTCGGAGCTTGACCTGGTGCTGCGGAAGGTAATGAGAATGATCCCAAGGAATATCACCGCAATGATAACTGTCAGCATCACCGTTATCCTGATGCTTCTGTTAAGATCAACAAAAGTATAAACTGTAAGCCCCTTTCCCAGAGCAGCCTTGCTGCAGACGTACCTTTGTCCGTTCAATTTTGCATATCCCGGGCCGGCCTCGAGAATGGCATTTATCTGCCCGAATTCATCTGTCAGCCCCGGAGCATTGCTTAAATATACCCAGCCTGTGGAATCCGTTACCACGCAGGTCCTGTTCCTTGCGTTTACAATATCGGCAATGACCTGGGACGGCATCGAATACACCAGGGCATACTCAAGCTCTTTTCCCTGATAAACGCCTCTGGTGATATAAAGGTTACCGGAGTAAAGAGTAGTTTTCGTAAGTCCCGGATACTTTTTGATCCTGTTCCAGACACCCCAGTTGTCGTATTCCTCCCTGGTCAGATGCTCGGGAATGCTGTTCTTGGAGGAGAATATAACTTTCCTGTCCGGGGAAAAGACCATGAGATTTCCGATATCATCATAGTCAGCCGTACATTCATAGAGGAGGGAAAAGAGCCGGTCACCTGCCCCTTTAACATCGCCGCCGTTTTCGGCAATGACGTCCTCCATGTCCATGAGCATGCTGTAGTACCTTGTTATAACCTCATTGGTATCAGATGCGATCTGACTGCAGTCACGTTTGTTGGTAAAGGACAGATATGTGCCCCAGGTAATGATAAACACGATAATGGCTGCAAGTACCGTTACGATCACCGGTGTCACCGACAGAAGCAGAAATGTTTTCCGGATATTTTCCTGGAAGGAAGGTATCTCTTTATTCATGGCCATCCTCCCCGCAAAGCGCAGCAAATCTTAAGGTCCATTCATCCTTGCAGGATGTGACCGTATCGCTGTCAACAGTTATCACGTTAATATCTTCCTTGGGAGTTACCAGAGGTGACTCCTCCACGTCTTTAAGGACTGATCTTCTTCCAAGATCTGCCGAAATATACCGCTGCGTATCTTTGGCAGTCATGAAATCCACAAATTTCCGTGCATTTTCGGGGTTTTTCGCTTTCTTACTGATATACAGACCATCCGGGGTAAAGACCACCCCTTCCTCCATGTAGACGATTTTAACGTGCCTTCCCGCTTTCATCTGTGTTATGGCTGCTTCCTCAAAGGTGAGCCCCACAATGAATTTACCCGAAGCAACACCGTTATATACCTGTGACGAACCCTCAAGAAGGTTTCCGCCTATCTGATCTGCCAGTTTTTGGGCGTAGTCCCAGCCATTTTCCGGGTTGCCTCCTCCCATGGCATAGAGCATGTTCACCAGATGTTCAAAAGATGATGAAGATTTCTCCGGGCTGGCAAAGGCAATCCTTCCCTTAAGCCTTGGATCAAGGAGATCTTCATAGCCTTCTATGCTGATATCTCCGCATAGATCCGTATTGACTATAAGTACGCTTGGCACATCGGTAAAACAGGTTACCCCCTCCGGCATATCCCGGAATTCCTCCGAGAAATCCCCATAGTTCACGGTCTTATATTCGGCAAAAGAGTCATCATAGGAGCTTACTGTAAGAACCGATCCTCCCCAGAGAACATCAATAGCCTCGTTGCCACTGATTCTTTTCACCGCCTCTGAAGTTCCGCTCCGTATTATCTCAACCGTTATCCCTGTCTGGGATTCGAACTCATTTAAAAGAGGCTTCATAAAATCGACAGGGTGCGGCGATATCACCACAACCTTGTCGGCGCTGTCATTTTCCTCTTCCTTAATGCCTGCGTCACTATTACCGGTGCCCGCGCATGCACACAAAAATGCAGCAAGCACAATTGCCATAAACAGCGCAGCCGTTATTTCTTTTATCTTTTTTCCAAATGCTTCCATGAATTCCTTCTTCTTCCCGTCACAGATACTTTTTTCAAAAATCAAAGAAAGGCAGATTGTAAGGGGCTAAGCACCTGCTTATCCTTGCAATCTGCCCTACATGTAACACTTTAAATACTGTCACCCGGTTCTGTCAATTTCGTTTCATCCCCGGGCCTTATTCCTTTGCAGGCTCTTCCAATTCCCTCTTCTCGTTCTTGATCTCCCAGTGTATCAGGAATGTGAGTATTGCACGGAGTGTTCTCATTATTGTCGCTGATACCTATATTATACCATCTTACAGGGAGGGCGGTATTGTCATACCGGGGGATGGATTGTCTTTTGACCACTTTTAGAAAACTAATATTCTTCTTTTAGTTTTTCTTAACAATGTTTATGAACTTAAAAGAAACAGGGGCGTTTTTGTAATGCTTCTGTAATGCACGTAGGAGTATTCTAAATTATGTGATTTGAAACTTACATTGCAAAAGGAGTTGCGATGTGTAATAGGCTATGGAGCATGGGAACCGGTTATGCTCCGGCCCAATGAAAAGGAGGTCTTTTATGAATTTTAAGTACAAATCTGTTTTAGCTTTAGGAATGAGTGTTGCTATGATGGTGCAGGCACCGGTTGTAGCATTTGCCGATGATGGCGAGCCTCAAAACGATGCAACCATTGTGCAAACCGTGCCTCAGAGTGAGTCAACCAGCGAGATTGGTTATGGTGTAGGTGATGCCGGATTTAATGTAGTTGGTAAAGATTCCAATTCCAAAGACATACAGACAACTTGTGGAAACGTAGGTTATAATACTTATCAGAATAGTGATGAAGGAAAAATTCCAATTCCTAGAGGAAATGGTTTTGCATATGGAACTGAATATAGCGTTCAACCGGGAATTACAACCAAGATTACAGCAGAAACAAAGGAAATAGAAGGTGCAGGCAATGATGAGGTTCATGTAACCTATACAGTAACCAATACCGGAGAAGAAGCTAAAGAGGTAAAAATCGGGTCGGGTGCCGATACCAAGATAGGAGAAGTTGATTCTGCACCTATAGGATTTATAAATGACGGTACCGGCATTTATATGAAAGGTGATGGTGTATCTTTTACACTCACACCTCTTTCCAATCAGGATAATTTTAGTACTGTTTGGTATGGTCACTGGGGTGATGTAGGTGGAAACATATTTAACCAGCAAGAAAATCAGTCAGAATACAAGGGTGATAGTGGCATGGCATATTCATGGACTATCAACGTAGGTGCAGGAAAGACAGAAACTCGTACCGCAGTATTCAAAATCGGTAATATTGTCCTTCGCCAGATTTCATACGATGCCAATACCGGTATAGGTGAAATCGCTGGAACAACTGTAATCGGCGGAACCTCTCAGGAAATCGTCATCAAAAAGAATGCCGGCGAAATGACAAAGGAAGGCTACCAATTTGCAGGATGGGGCTTATCAGAAAATGCAACATCTGCCAAGTATATAGGCGGTGAAACAATTGACTTAGGTATGCTTGAAAACGACCTTAAGCTTTATGCATTATGGCAGCTTATTAAGGCATCTAACCCCAGCGTAACTATTGAAGAAGTTGCTCAGATGGTTGAAGAAGAGATCAGTAACGAAGGTATCAATATCATCACCACAGAGGCAGGTGAAGCACTTCCTACAACTGAGCTTGGAAATGCTGAGGCAGTTACAAAGAGTGTAAGTCTTGATCTTTCTAAGGTTGCACCTGCTCAGTATGTGGAAACAATCAAAAACACCGTACAGGCTGTACCCACACAGGGCATAGCAGTTATTGAGACTAACGAAGTTGCAACTTTTGATAAGAATATCATTGAGGCTATGGCAGAGCGCAACGACGTTTCTTACATCATCGTATTCAAGCATGATGGTTTTAAGAAGAAAGTTGTAATTCCTGCAGGTTATGATGTTCAGACACTGCTTGATGAGAATGGATACTGCGGATTCTTAAGACTTGCAGCTATTCTTGGATTTACCATCATCGATTGATATAGGCCAAAACCTGTTCATACTGCAATAAGATATCATTATAATATCAGCCCCTGCTATTGAAATAGCAGGGGCTTGTCATCGATACCCTATTACTTACCCGGCTCCTGAAGCTCCTTTTTCTCATTCTGAATCTCCCAGTGTATCAGGAATGTGAGTATTGCACGAAGTGTTATTATGGCTCCAAGGATTCCAAGCTCCGCCCAGTCTCTGACTACAACCGTCCTTAAGACCTCGCCGCCAAGCTTGAATTCCAGCGCAAGAGCTATGCCCTGCGCCAGCTCAAGTCTTATGGCATCGCTTTTCTTGATCCATAAAACAAAGCTCTTAACGCCTGTAAACACAAGGATGCATATTCCGAAGAACTCCAATAGAAGCGTGGAAAATTCCACAACATACCGCAATATGGTTTCCGCAGAAAGATATACCTGTTCCATAAACCGTCTCCTTGTGTGCGTTTTCTTGAAACCATTATACAACTTGTACATTTTCGAAATCAACTGCGGACCGGTCAACTTCGGCGCGGATTTACGGATATTTCTTTATTTCTTGGAACCTGAAGCTTCCTTTTCTTTATAATAATCCTCAACCATCATACAGATATAGGCAGCCGTAGCGGGCATAGTTTTTTCTGCAGTCTTTATAGCTTCATCAGTCCTCTTATGAATGTCCTGACTTTTTTCCTTAACAAATCCCAACGGGTTGTAATTTTTCTTATCCTCAATAAGATAATTAGCCTGCAGATAGTTATTTATATAAGGTAAAAGAGTATCCATAGCATCGCAGCGTTTTTTAAATACAGGATTATCCTCAAAATACTTTTTGAAACCGGGATGACTCTTCTTAAGGGAATCGTAGGAAAGAGATCTGTTGCTCTCAACCATAAGTTTTATAAAATCGCCTTCCTCAATGACCTTCTTTAAATAGTTATCCACAACCGCCTTGTAGGATTCCGGATTTTTCAGCTGCTCCTCTGTCGGCCTTGGAAGATCCTCTAATCCCGCATAGGTTTTAGGAAGCTGATGTGCTATCATCTTATCTCTTAGGGCAGGCTTTTTGTCCTTCCAGGCCTTAAGCCATGTAAGGTTCCATCTGTGGTTTTCCTGATCCTTCTCGGAGATAGGCTGCCAGTTCTTATCAAAGGAAACATGTCTCATAATGGCAAGGCAATCTCTGTCTATGGATTGACCGCTTGCCCCCTGCTCCTTCATGTTTTCTGTATCAAACAATTCCTTATATGCAGGGCACCACCTGAAGTCTATTGCCTTTTTGCAAAGTCGAAGCATCCTCTCCGACTGACGTGTAAAGCCGGGCTGAATCTTCTTGTGTTCCTCAAATTCCTTTTCCCTTTCAGCCTCTGTGGAAAGTTTAAACTCATAGGCTGTTTCATATTCCTCATCTTCAACTTTCTTATATTCCTTAAGGCCGTCCACAATACTCGGTATTATTCCTGATCTGACCTGAGCCGTCTCCAACTTCGACCCCTTATCTTTATCCTGAATAGGTTCTCCCTGGAAAAGGCCTGCATTATCAACACAATAGTAGTCAAAGTATGCGAACAGATTTGTAATCAGATCGCTTTTCTTTTTAAGCTTTTCATTATTGTTCAAATACTTTTTCAGGGCAGGATGATTGAGCATCAGTGTATCTATCGATCCTTCAGCGGTAGTTATCCACATGATCTCGGCCATATTCTTGTGGTTTATTATCTGAGTACACCACTTTTCCAATACTTCCTTATAAGGAATATCTTTGTCTTTATTATTTTTTTTCTTAAGCTGCGACTCTGTAGGAAGAGGAGGCAGAGGTATCGAGTTATAGAGATTTGCTATCCTTTCAGCTACAACAGCTTCTCTTTGCTCCATATCATTATCTGCAATCGCCTGAAGATATCTTTTATTCCACTCGTGGGCTTCTTTATCAGCAGGGGTGATGGGGACCTTCTTGTCATCATAATGAACAGGCTTGAGTACCATAAGAACTTCTCTGTCAATGGAGTGGGCCGCACCTTTCAGCTTAATGTGCTTACATGCTCTCCGGTAGACTTCCTTCAGTTCAGGATGATTATTTACATCATCCTTACAACGGGTTTCCTTATACAGCTTGAAGCCCTTTTCGTTTAACAGCGAATGTCCTTCCTTAAGCTCTTTATATTCCCTTTTCTCAGCCGATGTAAGTTTTATCTTAGGTATCTTCGCATCAATCTCCTTTTTTGTCATAAAGCTTGAGGATGATGAAGACTTGATCTTCTCAGTTTTAATCTCTTCAAGCTTAATGCTGTTCAGCTCACTAAGGATTTCGGGATCAAGTTCCTCTCTCTGCTCTTTAGCCTTCTGTGCCTTTTTGGACTTCTTTCCGGTTTTCTCTTGCTTCTTTTCCCCCTTCTTTTCTTCTTTCTTCTCGATGATTACGTTCTTGTTTTCTTCCTCTACGATGATGTTGATCCTGTTAAGATTCTTTTCTTGCTTCTTTTCTTTTTCATCTTCAATGATATTTATTCTGTTCGGATTCTCTTCTTGCTTCTTTACTTCTTTTTTCTGTACTTTTCCGTTTTTGCTGTTTTTTCCATAGTGCTTCAACTCACTCTCGGGTACCTGGTAATACTGTTGTACCGAACTGGCGACATTCGCTGCATTGGCCAACTTGGCAAAAGATGACATCTTCCTGTGATCCGCCATGAAATCTTTGAAGCTCTTTTTTGGATCTTTATTTTTGCCAACCACGCCGTTCTCATCGAACAGGTAAACAAATCCATTATATGAATTCAGATAATTTGTGATTATGTCAAATGCCTGGTTTCTGGCATAAAGCTTAGGATTATCATCTATGAATTTCTTCACATTAGGATGCATTCGTTTCAGAGAATCAATCGAAAGACCCTTCTGTCCATCGATCATAAACTGGCCCAGTTTTCCCGTCTTTATCAGGTTAGCAATAAAAGCATCTATCTTAAGCATATAATCCCCGGGCTCTATGATATCCTTCTCTGTTGGCTCGGGCAGCATCTCCAGCCCCTCAAATCTGTGTCCAAGTTCCTGTTCGATCATTTCCTCACGAAGCTTGACATCATTATCTCTCCAGGCTTTAAGCCACTTAATGTTCCACTGATGATTCTTCTTATCCTCTTCGGAAACAGGATTCCAGCCTTTATCAAATTTAACGAATCTCATTATGGCAAGGCAATCCCTGTCTATATTCTGTCCGCTTCCGCCAAGCTCTTTCATATGATTCTCGTCAAAGAGGTCTTTGTATTCAGGGCACTGACTGAATCTGCGAGCGTTCTCAATCTCCTTGTAGACCCCATAGCCTTCCCTTGTAAACTCGGGCTGGATCTTCTTAAATGTCTTGAATTCCTTCTCCTGATCCTCTTTTGTTTCAAGCGAAAGAATCGGATATGCCACCCTGTCCTTGTCTTTGTTGGCCATATAGATCTGAACTTTTTCAAAAATTCCCTGTCCCAAAAAAGCCACTCTATTTTCAGCAAATCTTTTAGCGCTTAGCCTGTTAGGACTATTTTTCTTTATAGGCTTATACCCTTCTATCCCGCCCCTGTGCATAGCATAGGCATTAAGATACTGCGACAGAGCATCAAAAAGATCGCTGACAGCACGGAACTTCGGATTCTCATCATAAAACTTCTGAAGATTCTTACTGTTCTTTCTGACATAATCAAAGGACAGGCCGGCCCAGATTGACATTAACATCTCTCCGAATTCCGGAGTTCTCATAAGCTTCTCCGCCCAAAGATCAATCTTCTCCTGATAGGCTGCCAGATTACCCTTTTTCATCTCCTCAAGTTCCTTCTTTGTGGGCATCTCGGGAAGCGGAATACCATTATAAAGATTCGGAATCCATTCGCAGATCATTTTCTCTCTTGTATCATCATCCTTATCTATATAGGTCTGAAGATACTTTTTGTTCCACTCATGATTCTCCTTGTCCTTAAAGGAGATTGGATGTCCCTTTTTATCAAAGTGGACAGGTTTCATCATTGCCAGAGCTCTCCTCTCTATACCCTGCAAAGAACGATCATCAGGCATAAAAGGCACAGCTTTCTCATAAAGAGCTTTGATTTCTTTATTCTCTGCGACATCATGATAGCACTTGGCAGATTTATAGATCTTATATCCAAATTCATTGCAATCACTGCATGTCTCTTTGATCTTATTAAGTTCATTAACCTCATCTTTTGTAAGATTTATGGGAAGTGCCTCTGCATATTTTTCCGCAAGGCTCTTTTTCTTTTCTTCTTTCTTTTTCTCCTCCTTCTTCTTATCCTCTTCTTTCTGAACATTAATCTTGTTTTCGAAGATTTCTCTCTGCTTCTTAACATTACCCTCATTAAATACAGGCATCTCCACGTTATTCTGTGCATTCAGATTCTGTGCCTGCTGTATGTTAACAGGCTGATTCACAGGCTGCTCCTGTTGTACATTCACCTGATTCACCTGCGCAACCACAGGCTCCACCACCGGCTCAGCAACGGGCTGCACTATAGGATTTCCGTTCTGATCCAGGTTATATTTACGGCGCTTCTCCTCACGCATCTGTGCATCAAAGCCTGTCTGTGTTTCCTTCTTTGTCTGCTTATCCTGTACCTCAGACTCAGCATCTGCAAATGTCTGCGATCTGATATAGTCGCCGTATATTCCTCTCATATCTCTGAGCATATTGGGACCGGCATTTCTTGGAAATCCCTGACGCTCAGCATCTTTCTGAACCACAGCATTTCCCTCTGCGTCGAAAATGATGTGGTTGTCCTTTTTAAGTCTGTATTCGATATACTGCTTAGCCTGAGCCAGATATGCAAGCTTGGCCTCAAATTCCGGATGGTTGTTCTTATAATCTATCACAGTCTGATCGTTGGAATTCTGATAGTAGGAAAGTCCCCTGTGGAAAAGGTCATAGTATCCCCTTATGTCTCCCATGATGTATTTATATGTTCCCTTGCCCTCAATCTCTTCAAGAGAAGGCACATGTATTCTGTTAAACCGCTCTATTGCTTCAAGTTCAAGCTCCGGAGTGCTTCCGTTATCAAATTTTGCATTCCACTGTTTGGCTCTGCTCTCGGCTCTGCTTATGCAGGCACCGTTCTCATCCTTCATGACTATCTGCCTGGGCCATGCTGTGTCATTGCATTCAGCTTTGATCTTCTCTAGATTAAGAAGAAGGTTTGCACTGTTGGTGTTAAAGGATGCGCAGTCATTTCTGGCCGCATTCTTCCTTTCACGGATATGCTGCGTATCAATCTTTCTTGCCTTGCGCCAGGTATCCTGAGCTTTGGGAACAGCTTTCTGAATCTCCTGATAGGCCTCGCTTATCTGCTTGTTGAGAGCAGCAAGCTTCTTTCTGAATTTATCAAGAGTCTTGTTGTTTTTCTCAACAGCCATGTAGTGCTCTAACTGATCCCTTAATACCATGGCACAGGAAAGCTTTGCCCTGCCTTTCAGGTAGTCCTCATGCTTGCCGCTCTTACTCTTAACCTCAGCCGCAGCCAGCATTCCCTTAAGGCGGAACCCCATGATCTCTTCCTTGTGCTTATACTTTGCCTCATTGGACAGATTCTCATCTTCATCGTCATTCTGATAAAGCGTGATCTTGGTTGCCATCAGATTAAAGTATACGGAGGCATCATCAGCACTGCTCTTTCTCTTGCTTGCCCATTGATTCTTGTAGGTCTTCGAATACTCAACCAGTGTATTATCTTCATCTTTGGACAGCTTCTTATAGCCCAGCTGCTTATGGTATGGATTGCCGTGCTCCTTGAAGTAGTACTTTGTCCTCTGGGCAAAGCTGCCCTCATCCGCAAATCTCTTATCGAAATACTCTTTGAGTTGCTCTGCATCAAAATCAAAGGTGTTCTCTCCCACACCCTCAACCATTCTGCGGCGATGCTCTTCGTCTTCCTGAGGCTCCAGGACATTTCTGATCATACCCGGCATCTGCCTGCTCCGGAACAGACCGTTCTGTCCATTGACATCCTCATTGTTCTTTATCTTCTTCTGATATTCTTCAAATCCGGGCATAGCTTGGTCCTCCAATCATACTTATATATACGAATCAACAGCCCCAAAAGGCACATAAAAAGGAAACGCCGATCTCTCAGCATTTCCTTAGAATTCAGCCTCATAAATATGTACGTTTTTTGCCTTAGGGAAAAGATGCTTCGCAAGAAGCTCCGAGTTCTCGTTCATAGCGTCAAAAGTCAGTGAAGCCTCCGGAAAATGGCGCTCCATGTTTGATACTGTTTCTGATAAAAGATAGAAAAGACCCTTGGGGTACTTCCCGTAAAGATAAGAAAGCTCAAGATTTCCGTCGGGGGTCTTCTGCATAAAGATAAGGTCCACAAGATTGTTCTTTACAAATATGCATCTGCAAAGATCCGGAACGCAGGTCTCCTTCCATCTGTCATAGTCTTCAACATTGTAGGTCTCATCTTTAGACAGCATCTGAAGTATCTTCTTCTGTTCCTCAACGGGCCTGTCAAAAAACATCTGCACATCCAGCTCTGTCCCTGTCTGCCTGTGAAGAGCCGAAGACTGCCTGATATCACTGCTGGTCACATAGTACCTCTCATGGGAATAGGTTGTGATCATATGCTTGCAGGACAAAAAGAATGTGTACATCTGATCGTCCTCTTCAGAAAACTCAAATCTGGCGGTAATGGGGAAAATTTCCTCCGAGAACATGACAGCCCTTGTCACCTGTTCCACCAGCTTCATTCCTATTCCCTGCCTCCTTGCAGAAGGATGTACATAGAGCCAGTCTATCTCATACTCAAATCCCTTAAGAACATAGGACGCAGCCCCAAGAACATATCCTTCCTTGTCATAGGCACCTATGCTCATTCTTCCGGGAACCGGTTCAATTGAATCCGGGAGAACTCCGCGAAAATACTGCCTGTTAGAATCATCAATAAGCGTAAAATAAATATCCATCAGTTCCTCTTTTATTCGTTATTTAACAGATATTATTTATTATAATACGCTTTTTGCACTATTAAAAATTCAAATTACTCTTTTTTGATGTCTTTAGTACTCCATTATCTTTCTGAGCATGTCCATGTCATCCTTGCAGTACTTTGAATAAACCTCAGACATAGCCTGCCTGAACCGCTCCTTCTCCCCGGAGTCTATCTCAATAACGGTTATTCCACTGTCCTCGGCTATCTGCCGGGAGCTCTTTTCCCTGGCTGCCCAGAGCTCGCGCTCATAAAGAGCTGACTCTTTTGCGCAGTCCAGTATGATCTGTCTGTCTCCTTCATCCAGCGTATCCCAGACCGCCCGGGAACATATCTGCATCTCAGGCACTCTGGTGTGCTCATCGATGGTGTAGTACTCAGCAACCTTGTAGTGATGCATGGATTCATAGGAGGGCCAGTTATTCTCAGCACCGTCAACCAGTCCCTTCTCAAAGGCAGAATATACTTCAGAATATACGATCTTGGCGGGAGTTGCTCCAAGGGCAGAGACCATGTCCGCCATCATATCCGATTCCTGAACTCTGATGGTCATACCTTTAACATCCTCAAGGCGTCTTATGGGCTTTGTGCTGTAGAAATTACGTGCGCCGGCATCGTACCAGGACAATCCAACAAGGCCGTAACTCTCAGGCTTTTGCAGAAACTGATCTCCAAGTTCTCCGTCCAGCACCCGCCACATATGCTCGGAACTGCTGTAAAGATACGGCATCTGAAGCACGTTCATCTCCGGGACCTTCTCCGCAAGCTGAGAAAGGGACACTCTGGCAAAGGCTATGCCGCCATAGCGCATCTGCTCAAGGACTTCGCTCTCGCTTCCAAGCTCCGCCCCATACTTTACCAGTATCTTGATCCGGCCTCCGGTCCTCTCATAGACAAGGTCCGCAAATTTTCTTCCGCCGCTGGTTGTAGGGTAATCCTCAGTCTGATTCTCCGCATATAAAAAGACATACTGCGGGGCTCCCTCAGCTACCGCAGCCCTTCGAAGGGCAAATATGCTTCCGCCTGCAATCGCCAATACAGCAAGAAAAGAGGCAGCTATTATCGCCATACGTTTTCTGTTCATTGACCTGTCACTCCCATTCTGTAATCACTTGGGGTCATTCCCACCATTCGCTTGAAAATCCTGGCGAAATAGTTGGCATCCCGGTAACCCGCTTTGGTACTGACATCTTTTATATTTATCATGGGATCCGCCAAAAGTTCTTTTGCCCGGTCCATTCTGTACTCATTTAAAAATGTGATGAAGTTTACTCCGAAGTTCTGCTTGAAGAGCTTGCAGAAGTACACGTCAGAGTAGCCAAAAGAGCCTGCTATATCTTGAAGTGCTATGTCTTCGGTGTAGTTGCTGTCAATGTAATCCCGGACCTTCTTCACAAACACGTTGGGCTCTGCGTTTGCCCCATCATCGTTTCTGTCCTCGTCTTCACCGGTCTTTCCGAAAATACCGTACTGCGCCCTGTTGGCATCGCACAGCCTTATGGCCTCCTCAATGACATTTATAAGGTCCTCGTCAGAGCCGGGCTTAAGCAAATAATCCAGGGCCCTTACTTCGATGGCTCTCTTGGCGTAGCTGAACTCATCAAAAGCTGTAAGGAAAATAAGGCAGGCCTCCGGGTGTCTGCCTCTTATGACAGAGGCTGCCTCCAGTCCGTCCATCCCCGGCATTTCGATATCAAGAATTGCAATCTGACAGTTCTTTTCCTCAAAAAGTTCTACTGCCCTGAGGCCATTCTCCGCCAGATATATCTCAACTCTGTCGGGGAAATATCCCATCAGTTTCTTATTGACGACCTGCCTCTCAATGGGCTCATCGTCCGCCACAAGTATCCTGTATTTGTCCACTGTTTACTCTCCCCTAGGCCGTTTCCCCATGTAACGGAATGCTGATCCGTATTGTTGTGCCAATGTCTTTTTTGCTGTCTATCTCAAGGGTCCCGCCCTCGTACATGGAGCGGATCCTCTTACTTACATTTCCAAGGCCGATGCCCACCATGTCGGCATCTATGTCGGTGGCCTCCCCTCCCTTAAGCTGCGTTCTGATCCTGCTTAAGGTCTCTTCATCTATTCCTATCCCGGTGTCGGCCACTTCGATAAGGAGTCTTCCATCGCTTCCTGTGATGTTGATGCAAATGCTGCCGCCTTCGACCTTTGGGGCAACGCCGTGGATGATGGCATTCTCCAGAAGCGGCTGGAAGGTGAATGTGGGAACAATGACGCTGTTCTCATCCACATTGCAGCAGATATTAAACTTAAGCCTGTCGCCGAATCTCATCTGCTGAAGGTACATGTAGTCCCTGGCATTCTTGAGCTCCTGGGCCAGAAGTGTCTCTTTTGCCTGGGTCTTAAGATTATAGCGGAACAACGAACTTAAGGCTTCTATCATCTGCTCCGTTGTGCCGGCCCCTTCAAGGTTCGCGGTACCGGCAATGACATTAAGTGTGTTAAAAAGAAAATGCGGATCTATCTGACTCTTCAAAAGCTCCAGATTCATGGTCTCAAGCTGCTTTTCAATCTCAAGCTTTTCCATCTCCTGAAGATGGAGCTGGTCAAGAGCCTCCCTCTTCTCCTCCATGGCACGGATGTATTCGCCGGTGGCAAACTTCATCTTGTTGAAGGCAGACACCATGTCCCCCAGCTCGTCCTTGTTCTCTACAACAACGTCGTCGATAAAAAAGTCATTGGCTGCGATCCTCCTGGATGCATCCGCAAGCTTTAGAACCGGCTTTGTTACACTTCTGTTTAAGGTTCTGGAAATCTGAAGAATACCGATAAAAAGAATGACGCTTAAAACCGCAGCGATTATGGGCACCCTGAATACCACGGGAAGAAGATTTCGATAGTTCTCATTCCCCTCCTGCGTGGTGGAATCCACAAATCTCTGGGCATAGACGCTAAGATACTTCTGCATGTTGTAGACATCGTAGAGCTTGTCCACATAGACTTTTTCCGAAAAATGGTCAGTGACCACCTGATTTCTGTATCTGCAATAGACCTCGTAAGCGGTTTGAAGTGACTGAAGAAGAGCAAACCTTCCGTCACCGAGATGGGCGTAGTCAAGGGGAACGGCATAGATAGCTTCCCGGGTAGCCTGAACACTCTTTTCCCAGGTATCCTGATCTATCCCTTCGGTGCCGCGGATAAGACCGTCAAAGGCCTCGATCTCCCGGTTCAGGGTCGTTACGATCTCGCCGCCCTTGGCATTGTCCACCATGATGTCGTTGAAATCCATTACGAAAAGCTTGCCGATCCAGACATCAAAAAGAAGCGCAGCTGTGATGGCCACAAATACGCTTATGGTAAACACCCCTATTTTGTTCTTGATGGTGAGAGTTTCCCAAATACTTTTCAGTTTTTTCATACTGTCCCGGATTGAAGCAGCGCTATATTTATGCCAATAATTATACCGCTGCCCCCGGGTAATTTCTATTGAATTCAATGCTTTATCTGCCTGCATAGATAGTCAAAGAACTCCTCTTTTTCTTTGCCAAGGACTCTGTTGGTGAGGATGTATCCGTGCCGGTCATCGCTCATCACAACGATCATGTTCTTTTGCCTTATGGCATTGGTGATGCGGCTCCAGGAAAGAGTCTGGGTTCCGCCGTCTGTGGTGACGTACACGCCGCCTGCATCAAAGGCAAGGTCCAGATATCCCGGAAGGTCTTCCAGCTGCTTAACGCACATTCCGTAAGTGGCAATGGGCTGGATAACAGGGAAAAGAAGACATCCCGCAAGGAGGATCGTTCTCATAAGGTCTGACACTCCTCCCCAGTACTTAAGCGTCAGAAGGATCATGGCCACCGTGAAGACCACGTTAACAATCCCCGCCATGGACCTGTAGGTGCGTCTCATGGACAGCTCCCACAGGTCTTTTGCCTTGACATCACATTTATATCTGTATTCCATACACTCTCTCCCTGTTACTTTGTGAGCAGGTTTGGCAGGAACATGCTGATCTCCGGAATGAAGGTAAGGAGCATCAGCACAAGTATCATGCAAAGATAGAAAGGAAGTGTTGCCTTTACAACCTTCTCCATCTTAACTTTACCCACCGCAGAGCCGATGAAAAGCACCGCTCCCACAGGCGGAGTAAGAAGTCCGATTCCGCAGTTCAGAACGATCATGATACCGAACTGAACCGGGGTGATGCCTATTGATGTGGCTATAGGCAGAAGGATAGGCGTTGCGATAAGGATGATGGGCGCCATATCCATGATGCATCCAAGTACCAGAAGGATAAGGTTAAGAAGCAGTGCGATGAGCACGGGGTTTCTTGTGAGGCCGATAATGGCGTTGGCCGCAAGGTCCGGTACATGGAGGGTTGTCAGGCAGTATCCGAAGATGCTTGAGGTGGCGATAAGAATAAGCACGATGGACAGCGTGTCGATGCACTGCTCGAGGGTTTTCCAAACGCCCTTTGCATCAAGTCCTCTGTAAATAAAGACACTGACGATCAGGCTGTAGATTACTGCTATGGCTGCTGACTCCGTTGCGGTGAAAAGACCTCCCACAACTCCCACAACAACGATGATGACCGCAGCCAGTGCCCAGAAGGAAACAGCGAACTGTTTGCCGAATTTCCTGATGTCAAAGGCTTCTCCCTTGGGGTAGTGACGTCTCTTTGAGATGATGTAGGAACCGATCATCAGCGAAGCCGCAAGAAGAGCTCCCGGAATATATCCCGCCAGGAACAGACTACCAACGGACACTCCTCCTGCGCTCATAGCATATATGACCATGTTGTGACTGGGAGGAACAAGCAGGCCCTCGCAGGAGGAAGTGATGGTTACCGCTGTGGAAAAATCGTCGTCGTATCCCTGATCCACCATCATGGGGATGAGGATACTACCAAGGGATGCGGTGTCAGCGGCTGCAGAACCTGAGATTCCGCCAAAGAAGTAGGATGCCACGATATTTACCATGGCCATTCCACCGGTCATCCAGCCAACACAGGAATCCGCAAAGGCTATGAGTTTTTCCGATATGCCTCCGCTTCCCATGATGCATCCCATGGTAATGAAAAAGGGTACAGCCATCAGGCTAAAAGAGCTGATTCCTTTTACCATCTGCTGACAGACGGTAACCAGGGGCAGCCCCTGATATAGAAGGCAAAATGTGGATGACAGTGCAACCGCATAAGCTATCTGAAATCTTAAAAATATCATAACGATAAAGCTTATAAGCAGTATCGCTATGGCAGTTGAATTAACGCTCATTGTGCTTTCCCCTCCTTTACAAAAAGACCCTTCAAATGGTTGTAGATTGCTTCCAGTTCGAAGATGATCATTGCAAATCCCGCAACGGGGATGGGGAAATACATCCAGAATTTTGAAAGCTTAGGGAGTGAAACATAGGCCGCCTTGCTGCCAAGGTTCACGGCATATTTCCAGCCCACGGTGAGCATTATCACTGCAAGACCCAGGACAAAAAAGTCTGCTATAAGGTCCAGTATTTTTATAACAATGGTGGGCAGATATCTGTCAAAGGCCGTCATACGGATGTGAGCGCCGCGCCGTATTGCCAGCGCGGCTGAGAGAACTGCCATGTAGGACATGAGGGTAAGAACTATCTCCTCACTCCAGGCAGGATCGGGAACAAAAGAAACATATCTTCCCAGCACGCTCATGCTGGTGATCAGAATATCCGCCACCAGCAAGAGCTTGCAGATAAAGAGCATTGCTTTGTAGGTCACATCATATACAGGCTTTAACTTATCCACCGTGTTAAAGAAAGAACTCATTTCTCATTCCTTTCTAAGCGGATTTTATCTTCTGATAGGATGTGTTATTTCATATCAACGATCTTCTGATAATAGTCCTCAAGCCCTTTAATATTCTCCTCTATAACAGGCTTAACTGCTTCCTGCCAGGGAGTGATATCATCTACTTCGATGATGGTAACACCGTCAGCCTTGAGCTCTGCAAGAACTTCATTTTCCTTCTCTTCGGAGATGGAGCGGTTGTACTCTGATGCAGCTTTTCCTGCCTCAACAAGAACATTCTGCTGCTCAGCTGAAAGCTTGTTCCATGCTTCGTCTGTGATAACAACCTGGATGGCACCAAGGGTATGTCCGTCAAGGATCATGTAAGGTGCAACCTCAGGGAATGCGTTTGATTTATAGTTTGCGATGGGCTGCTCAGCACCGTCTACAACGCCGGTCTGAAGTGCAGAATAAAGTTCTCCAAAGCTTACAACTGTAGGAGATGCTCCAAGTCCTTCAACCAGACCGTTCATAACAGGGTCGTTGGATACACGGATCTTTTTGCCTGCAAAAGAATCAATTCCGGAAATCTCATAGGATGTGAAGAAATGACGGAAACCTTCCTCACCGTAGAAAAGACCTCTCACACCACTGCCGTTCTCTGAGGACTCCTGAAGGAATTCCTGTGCAAGATCTGATGTTGCGAAATTCCAGAAGTGCTCACGGCTTGTGAAGATATAAGGAAGTGAAAGAAGCATTGACTTCTGTCCGCCGTAACTTGTAAGAGCAAATGCGGAGATACGGGACATATCGATGGTACCGCCGCCTCCAAGCATTGAATCCAGTACATCATTCTCAGAACCAAGAACGCCGCTGGCCTGAAGATCGATGATGATGGAGCCCTTTGATCTTGCCTCAACCTCTTCCTTGAATTTCTGGTCTGTCATACCAACGATGGTATCAAGAGGGTTAACCTCGGCCATTACAAGGGTGATGGCATCAGCTGCAGGCTCTGACTGAGCAGCCTCAGGGGCCTCTTCCTTGGCTTCTGCCTCGGGCTGTGCTGCAAGAGGTGTAGGAGCCTCGTTGATCTGAGCTGTAGGTGCAGCTTCAGGTGCTGTCACACCGCATGCTGTCATGGACATAACTGTAGTTACTGCGAGCAGGATAGAACAAAATCTTTTTTTCATTACACGTAACCTCCCTAACATTGAAATGCGCAGAACGCGCGGACTAAAAAATGGCATTGCCAGAGTTATCTCTGACAATGCCATTATATGTCAGCTGAGGTTGTCTAAAAATCGGACATTCTTAGCATCGGATAGCACATTTTTAATCTTTGATCTCGTTCTCGGATTCAGCATCCTTTTTATACTTCACGTAGAGTTCGCGGCCTCTCTCTCCAAGGACCAGAAGTATCAAAGCCCACCACCAGCTCATCTTTTTAGCGGTCTGCGCCTTTTCTGCAAGGGCTACGTTGCCGTCTTCGATGATGGCTGTTGCATCCTCAATCTTCTCTTCCATCTCCGGGGCCTGTGCAAGAGCAATTGCCTCGTCAACGATCTCTGCGCCTTCGGCTACAGCCTCCTCTGCTCCGGCTCCGCCTGCTCCTGCGCCTTCAACGTTTCCTGCGCCTGCATCGGGAGCCTCTGCCTGAGCGGCAGCTTCATCCTGAATTGTTGCCGTCTGAGTTGCTGCTGTCTGGGTTGCTGCTGTACGGGCTGCTGCGTCTCCACCTCCTGCAGGTGCCTGTGCTTCAGCGGCTGCCACAGCTGCAGGTGCTGCAGGTGTTACCGCTGCATCCCGTCGTGCTCCGGCGCCGTCCGCAACCGTGCCCGCATCTGCCGATGCGCCTCCGGTTCCGCCTCCACCCTGATTACCTGTTGGCCTGAATTTATCTCTTACTGCTTCAAGGTCTGCCTTTGCCTCCTCGAATTCCTGAACAAGTCCCTGATAATTTGCCTGTGCCAGATCCAGGTTGGTGTTGGCCTCCTTCATATGTTCTTCAAGAACCACAAGGGCCTGCTGAACAGTCATCTTGTTGAGCTCTGCTGCCCTCTCGGGAGTTACATCCATTCCAAAGTAGGTAGCGATATCATCCACCTTAAGAGCGGCTACGGCAAGTACGTATCTGCTCTTCTTAACTTCCTTGAGATCTCCTATAGCATCGTTAAGTTTAGCTGCTTCATCTTTTGCCTTATCAACTGCATCCTGGGCCTCATCCACAGCTTCCTGATAGCTTGCGTACTTCCGGGCCAGGATATGCTCAGCATCACCGTTTTCATCCACCATCGCTCTTGCAGCAGTAAGATAAGCGTTATAAGCCTTGTTGTCCTCAACCATCTTATTGTAGATTGCCTCAGCCTCCTCAGCAGTGTGGTTAACCTTAAGGCCGTTCAGGATGGTGTTCTTATACTTGCCGGTAACATCAGCTTCCTTAGCAAAGATGTAAGCTTTTCCTCCGTTGATCACGCTGTTGCTGTTCTGAACAATCTCTTTTACTTCTCTGCCATCCTTGGTCTTCATCACTCCGTTATCGTCAATAATGTCTCCCGAAGCTATGGCATCCTCCAACATCTGTCTGGTCAGATGTACATTCTTGCCGGTGTCATCCTTATAGGCAAATACATCAAAGGCTCCACCGTTGGCCTTTTCATGAAGATCCTTGCCGGTATATGCCTTTTTGCCATAGGTACTTACAAGGAAATTATTGGCTTCGATTTCCTCGGCGGTCTTCTCATATACGGCTATGCCCCAGGCCTTTCCGAGAGTGCTCTCAGCATATCTGTCTTCTCCGTTGGTACGGCTTATTCTGTCGAAGTTAAAGTATCTGGTCTGTATTTTTCCTTTGCTATCCTTATATGTAAGTACGCAGTAATTGTAATTCTGTGAATCAAATCCTCCTACACGATCCCATTTTACATCTGTTATCTTCTCGCCCTCCAGCTGAGGAATGACATAATTAACAATCGTGTCTTTCATCATATCACGCTGCAGATCCCAGTTATAAGTTGTGACTTTGTCAAAGGCATCGACAGTCTTCTTGGCCTCCTGTGCCTCGGTAAGGAGGTTGTCCTCAACATGGTCGAGAGCCTTGGCGAGGTTATCAACCTTAGCCTGAGCTGCTTCGATATCTTCTTCTGCGGCTTCAGCCTTCTCAAGGGCTTCATCCACATTTCTGTTATATGCGTGCTCAAAAACTTCCAATGCCTCTTCAGCTCTCTTGAGCTCAGCTTTGGCGTTCTCGTAGTTCTCCATCAGACGGTCGTAGTAAGCCTTCTTGTCTGCAAGAGATGTCTTGGTATCTGCTACATTCTTCTCAAGCTCCTTGAAAGCCTCCTCTGCTTCTTTCTCTGAAGTAGCTGCATTGATTGCTTCAACAAGGATGTCAGCTTTCTTCTGGGCATCCTCAGTGTCTTTTACCATATCCTGAGATGTGGTAACTGCCTGGGTACCGTTCTCGAGAGCTCTTTCTCCGTATTCTTCAATCTCGCTCTGGGCAACGTCAGCCTCGTGGTTGGCACTGTCTGCAGCCTTAAGGTTATCCTTGATCTCATCCATGGCTTCGGATGCGGCTTCAAGACTTGTAACTGCGGATTCCTCGGTGACATTTCCCTCTTCATCCTTGGTATCTTCCACTACATCTTTTGCAGCCTCGGTGAGCTCCTCGATCGCCTGGTCAGTGATTGTTCCGGCCTCACCCTCTACTACTGCTGCTATTCCGGCTTCTGCCTTGCCCTCAAGGATTGCCTGTGCAGCCTCAGTTGCTTCGTTGACTGCACTGTCCTCGGCAACTGCTGCAGCTTCCTGAACAACCTCAGCCTGCTGCTGAGCCTCTTCAGTAACCGGTGCCGTAACAACGGTCTCCTGTGCTGTAACCTGCTCTGTCTGCGGCTGTGCGGGCTCCGGCTCGTTATTATCGCCTTCTGTAGGACTCGAAGCATAGGCTGTGACTGGGGTCGACAGCGTCATCATAGCCGAGATACCTATCATAAGCGCTGACATTAAATTCTTATTCTTAATTTCCTTCTTCCTCATCTTCTTCGCCTCCTATGCTTTCGAACAGATACTGTAAAACGTCAGGAGTAAACTTGCATGCCTTGAACGCCAGAGATTTCTTCATTCCGTTTTCAGTGTCTTCTCTTACGGTTTCCGCGTACATTATCATGGTCTCAGCAACGATGATCACATCTCTTCCCACAAGGTTGGGAATTCGCTTGTCAACTGTAATGGCGATTCCCAGCGGGCTGATGTTCTTAACCTGCCCGTAATACTTCTCCAGGGTCTTCCTGTCCACGATAACACTGTTTGCTAAAAACTCTACTCTGTTGATGGTTCTGCGTTCCTGCATAATTGCCCCCTTAGTCATTTTTATTATAATTTTTGCTCAATCATAAAACTCATCATAAAATCACCTTAAAATGTTGTTTTTGATTCATTTAAGAAAAGCTTTATAATTAGTTTATTTTACTTCATCATTAATTATAAACCGTTTATTGGGATGTGCAATTGCAAAAATGCTTCAAAAGCATGCTGCTGGCGGGTGACGAGCCCCATCTTCTGCTATAATATTGGAAATGGCTGACAGTCGCGGAAAGCGATGCTACTACGGGGAACGGCGCTGCGGAAGGCAACGCCGCTACAGGAGAAGTGTATGAATAACAGGGGAAAAGAAACAACGGCCGACGCTATCAAGTACAAGCTGGCGGAGGCTGTGAAGGAATGCATGAAGACCACGTCCGTTGAGAATATCACGGTCAAGCAGATCGTGGAGCACTGTGGCGTCTCAAGGCAGACCTTCTACAGAAATTTCATCGACAAATACGACCTTATAAACTGGTACTTCGACAGGCTTTTTGAGATCTCTTTTAACGAGCTGGGAAGCGGCAAGACCCTGAGAGAGGGCCTTATCAGGAAATTCAGATACATCAAGGAGGAGCGGGTCTTCTTCGGGGCGGCCTTTAAGGTGGATGAGCAGAATAATCTTAAGGAGCACGACTTCTTCATGATATTTGAGTTCTATTGCAGACTTATCAGGGAAAAGACAGGCCGGCTCCCCGATAAGAAAACCAGAAAAGTCCTGGAGATGTACTGCCAGTCTTCGATATATATGACCGTTCAGTGGGTACTTAAGGGTATGAAGGAAACGGAAGAAGAGCTTGCTGATCTTATGATCGCAGCCATGCCCAAGATGCTTGAAAAAGAATACAAAGCCATGGGGCTGATCTGAAAAGTGCGGCGTGATGTGCTGCACATTTTAAAGCCCTTGGCGATGGCGATATTTCTTTTCCCATGGAACAGATTCCGTAAAGTGTAACTTACTCTGAACTCCCTAAAATGCTATGCTCTATGTGGATTCGAAAAATCCGTGTAACATAACATATTGATTAATTGGAGGGAGAAAAAATGGCAAACAGAATTTCACTGAACGGAACATCTTATCATGGCGCAGGTGCTATTGCAGAAGTTGTTAATGAGTTTAACAACAACGGCTTCAAGAAGGCATTTGTTGCATCAGATCCCGATCTTATCAAGTTCGGCGTTACTGCTAAGGTTACAGACCTTCTTGACAAGGCAGGCATTTCATATGAGATTTATTCGGATATCAAGCCCAATCCTACAATAGAGAATGTTAAGAACGGTGTTGAAGCTTTCAAGAAGTCAGGTGCTGACTGCATCATCGCAGTAGGCGGCGGATCTTCCATGGATACTTCAAAGGCAATCGGAATCATCATCACAAACCCTGAGTTTGCTGATGTTCGCTCGCTTGAGGGCGTTGCACCCACCAAGAACCCCTGCGTTCCCATCATCGCAGTTCCCACCACAGCAGGAACAGCTGCAGAGGTTACCATTAACTACGTTATCACCGATGTTGAAAAAGAGAGAAAGTTCGTTTGCGTAGATACTCACGATATGCCTTTCGTTGCTATCGTTGATCCCGAGATGATGTCCTCAATGCCTAAGGGCCTTACAGCTGCAACAGGTATGGACGCTCTTACACACGCTATCGAAGGTTACACCACAAGAGCTGCCTGGGAGATGACAGATATGTTCCATCTTGAGGCTATCAGACTTATCTCCAAGAATCTTCGCGGTGCTGTTGAGAACACCAAGGAAGGCAGAGAAGGAATGGCTCTTGGCCAGTACATTGCCGGAATGGGATTCTCAAACGTAGGTCTTGGAATCGACCACGCTATGGCACACACACTTTCAGCTCACTATGACACACCTCACGGCGTAGCTTGCGCCATGTTCCTTCCTATCTCCATGGAGTTCAACCGCGAGTACACAGGCGAAAGACTCAGAGAAGTTGCAAGAGCTATGGGCGTTGAAGGCGTAGACGACATGACTCAGGACGAGTACAGAGATGCAGCTATCAACGCAGTTAAGAAGCTTTCAGAAGACGTTGGAATTCCGAAGACTCTTGATAAGATCAAAGAGGAAGACCTGGATGTTCTGGCAACAGATGCTCTTAACGATGCTTGCTATCCCGGTAATCCCAGAGAGGCAACCAAGGAGCAGGTTATCGAGATGTTCCGCATGCTGATGGCATGATGCAATCAGAGACCCGGCAAGATTGATTGCGTGGTTTCCGATTGAAATTGAAATACACATAAAAAATACGAGCCTCAGGGTCTGTCGACCCCGAGGCTCTTTTGCTGTATACATAATTCATTATATAGAGAACATGAGAAAAAAAGAAACATCATTTTGGCAAAGCGTATCTTTCCCATTCTCGTGTTTCTAACAGATCATCTGAATCATAGATTTCAAAGGAGCCTTCATTTCCGTAAAGCTCATAGGTTATCGCATATACCAGAACGTGGTCATCGTCATGAAATCCAAGCATTGTAGAGTAGTACACACCCGGACTATCAATGTCTGATATTTGTCCCGCCACATTAATTAGGGCATCTTTTGCCGCCTCTATAGATTCAAAAGTTCCTGCGGGCACTTTGGAGTTGGCCTCGATTCCAAGAACCGGCCTCTGAATATCATCCTGCAGAATGAAAATCACCATATCCAATGTAGCCAAAGCCTTTTCCAGATCTTCTGCGTTTATGTATCTTGCAAACATTCTTGCCTCCCTACGTCCTTTTCTTTTCTTCGCGATAAAGCCCCTGAACATTTTCCTTCGTAGACGATTAACTACAAATTCTCCTCTCCCCATTTTTTCAGCTGTAGCAAAATCGGTATCATACTTTTGGCTTTATCGGTCAGTGTGTACTCAACACGTACAGGCATCTCATCATATTGAGTCCTGTTTATAAGGCCGTCACCCTCTAATTCTTTAAGAGACTGAGCCAGCATCGTATTGGTGATCCCGAAGACTGCTCGACGCAGATCTCCATATCTTGCCACTTCATTGTTGTCTATTACGCAGAGGATCATGATCTTCCACTTTCCTCCAACAATGTTTAATACCTTTTTTAATCCGCAGCCTTCGCCTGCGATTTCATCGCATAATGCTTCTTTTTTCATGGTCAGTTTTTCCTTACCAGGTTAATAAATATTGCGTACTTGATAAGTTTATTGTACCACGTATAATTAGCATGTCCAAAAAAATGCGAAAGGAATCTGCATATGGTTAAGAGAAAAGCAAATGTGAATATCGAAAGATGCGTTGCCTGCGGTGTATGCGCTCTGCAGTGTCCAAGGCAGGCGATATCTATCCACAGGGGCTGCTATGCAGCTATTGAAGAGAGTATTTGTGTAGGATGCGGATTATGCGAAAGAGCATGCCCTGCAAGTGCTATTGAGCTGAAAGAGAGGGAGTTGGTTAATGACTAAGAAGAAAAAGCATTGGTACAGCTATTTGTGGATCTGGAGTATAGTTTACTTTTCCCTGGGATTTTTCAATATTCTCTTTGCATGGCTTGGGCTTATTGATTTCATACTGCCGCTGATATTTGCCATCGCAGGAGGCAATAAATGGTTCTGCAACAACATGTGCGGAAGAGGCCAATTGTTCTGGATACTCGGAAGGAATGTCGGATGTTCAAGAAAAAAGCCGGCTCCTAAGTGGTTGTCGTCGAAATGGTTCAGATATGGATTTTTGACATTTTTCATGACGATGTTTGGCACTATGATATTCCAGACTTATCAGGTCTTTGCAGGTGCTGATTCACTGCGTAAGGCCATCAAACTTTTCTGGACTTTCAGGCTGCCATGGAACTGGGCATATTCCGCCAGTCCTTTTCCTGACTGGGTAGCCCAGTTCGGTTTTGGTTTTTACAGCCTTATGCTCACATCCACTTTGATCGGGCTCATCGTGATGGTACTATATAGAGAAAGGACCTGGTGTACATTTTGCCCTATGGGAACCATGACACAAGGTATCTGTAAGATAAAAGAAAAAGGAGCGTCAAAATGACTATAGAAAAAAGAGCTGATATTGCAGCAGAGTTAAAGGCTACAGGCCAGTGTAACTGCACACAGTCTGTGCTTAAGGTTTTTGAAGATAAGATTGATGTTGCTCCGGAAGAGCTTTCAAAGCTTGCTTCCGGATTCGCTGCAGGAATGGGCTGTATGGAGAGTACATGCGGTGCTCTTATCGGTGCAGTTATGGTTGCCGGCATGATCACGGATGGAAAGGGCACCCCCAGGTATTCCAAGGATCTGGTTAAGAAATTCAATGATAAGTGCGGTGCAACTATCTGCAAAGATTTAAAAGGAATCACCACCGGAAAGGTTATTTGCGAATGTCCTGATTGTGTAAGAAATGCAGTTATTTCCCTTGGCGAGGTAGTAGAGTCGTAGTTGAACTTGGGAATATGCATTCAGATCCGAAAGCAAACTCGTGTGGAGCGCGTAGCGCTCTGAGGGCAAAGGGCGAACTCCCTGAAGAGGGTGCTTGGCTAGTATTACCCAAGCACTTTTTTCACATCTTTTATAATCCCTGTATTTATCGGTATTTAGTACCTCTTTTTTGTGATTATTCTTTTGCCACATTTCACAATTCTGTTACTTTTTCACATTCTTATTCCGGTCAAAAAAAGCTATAATGACCTTGCACAGAAACATTTGTGTGGTGGTGTCCACATGAAAGGAAATAAATATATGAGTAATAGAGAAATCGCAATGGAGCTTTTGAAACAAGTACCTGAAGAAAAGCTCTACTATATCATCGGTGTTATAGAAGGAGCTTCTATAGTATCTATTTTCTTATTATTCTCATCAAATTGAAATTCATATTGTTCTATCTGGTTTTCAAATAACAATTCCTTGACTTCATAGAAAACCTCATCTAAAAAAATTTCAGGTCCTGCATGTGCTATATTACAAAACGTTGCTTAAATCGTAGGATTCGGAATAGAATCCTACGATTTGAAAACAACGGAGCATAATATATCATTTTTGAAAGTACTGTCAAATCATATGAAAAGCCCCTCGCGATAATGCAAGGGGCAGTAATTTATCAATTTATATCACCATATTTTGTTGATTTGCATCCTTCAGATTGTAGTTTTTCAACTTTTACGAAAAATGCATTGACCTAGTTATAAGCACCTATATTAAAGTAGATGCTTATGACGATGTGTTTTACTGTGGATTGTAGTAACCTGAATATTCGCCCTTTGTTATCTGAACAGAGTTTCCGTCATTGGGATAATAAATCACTTCACAGGACGTACATTTATAGGTGATGCTGCCATCACTGTTTTTACTATATGATTCAGAATCAATATAGTCATCGTAAACGATACCGTCAATAGCTAAATCAGCTGTACCGTCGTCATACCAAACAAATTCTAAAGAATGACCTCCCCCGGACTGTTCATATAAGGTGTATGTTTTGTACCATTCCTTGTCAAAGTCTATATCAGAGGATATCTCACTTGAACTTTCTGATTTTGAATAATAAAATACATTACCAGTAGAATAATCCATAGGAAGAATATCTGGATTACTGCCTAGTGCTTCTGTAAAATGATCAGGATATGTAAAGCCGCTAAAATCCATTCGATCATTATAGAAAGCAATTACCCCATCACCGCCATAGCCAGAGTTAATAGCCTCGGGATCAAATCCGCTTTTAAGCTGACAAGCATATGCGCCTTCTGATATCATACTGTATTCTACAATTTCATAGGTGTACTCTTCAGAAATATCAGTATACTCCAATGTAATTTTTGCTGAGGTTGCTTCTTTTAGCGTAATTGTTGATCTTAGTTCTTTACTATAAGCTGGCTCTCCTTCATGAAAAACTGATAGGAAAGCCTCAATCTCAGCCATTTCTTTAGCAGTCTCTTCCTCTGCCTTTTTCTTAGCTCCTTCTACGCGTTCTTTATACCGCTTTTCCATATCTTTATCGCTTAATTCTACTAGTTTTTGAGAACCATTAAGGTACGTATTGTACTTAGCTTTACCTATATATTGGCAAGTAATTGTTGACTCCTGATAATCATCATACTTGGGCCTTACTAGATAAGCTATGTATCCATTCCCATACTTTGCAACGCAGAGGTTGTATCTGTAATCCTCTGTATCAAATACTACATATCTACTTCTTTTGTCAAAAACCTCAGAAAGCTTAACGCTGCCACCTGGAAGTATATAAGAAGCAACTGCTTTCCCATTTTTCTTACCGTAATATGCGAATGCATTATTGTTCACTACATATTTATCATACTTAAGTCCTTCGCACATTCCCCAAGTACCTCTGCCGCTCACCTGGGAATAATCAAGATCCATTTCGTCTGTAAGCTTACTCTCTTTTACTTCAATATAGTTCAGCTTATTACATTTTGGCGCTTTGCTTACCTGTTTGCTTCCACCGCTAGCACCTGAAAAAATATTAAAAAATATGATTATTGCAACAACTAAAGCAGCTGTTATAATTGAGTTTCTGTAGTGATTTTTTGTAAAAAAATTTTTAGCATCTTTAGTTTTTACCGTATCTTTAATGTCATTTACAAACTCGTTTGTTGTATTCCTTGCCTTTTCTGCATACTGTCCTGCTTGACCATTTGTTGCATCATTAATAGAAGCGCCTAACGACTTAGCACCTTCTTGCGCTTTAGAGATAACATCATCCAGTTTTCCATTGGTTACATTGTTTATTCTCTCACCTGCATTCTTGGCTGAATCATTTATAATTTCTGATGCTTTTGAAATCTTGTCTTTTATCGTTTCTGACACATCACCATTAACATCCTTCCCACATTTGGGGCAAAATATAGCATCATCAGGTAATTCATTTCCACAATGCTTACAGAACATTTCCAGACCTCTCTTCAAATATTTTTTAATAGAAAAAAAACATGCTACTTTATATTTTATCAACGAAATATTAAAAACTTCTTAACGGCTCATAAACACTCTATGATTTATGATCGTTTTTACTCCCGGCGTCATTATGATTAGAAGGCTACGCAACTTTTACATCTCTTTAAATGAAATTCAACTTTTTTTCTTTAAACTTATTGGCCACCAAGCTGATAGACTATGATCTTGAACCCCAAGTAAGTCCTGTGAATTTTTCAAACAGATAAGTTAATCTTGGTGTTCACAAAAACAGATGTTTTCATGTACACTTTTTCTCAAAAATCTGATATACTACTCTTAAGAAATCTCTACGTGTGATTTTCAGTATTCTCAAGGCTTAGAAGTCTTTTTCGATAATCTGAAAATCGCATAATATTTTTGTCAAGTTGTTCATTTTATTAAGATAACCTTTTATTGAACACAGAAAGGAATCTATAATGCCAAAAATCTATGGCTATGCTCGCTGCTCTACCAATGAATCAAAACAGGATATCAACAGGCAGAAAAGAGAGCTTAAAAAGCTTGGAGTTAAAGAAGAAAAAAATATCTTCTGGGAATATGAATCCGGTACTAAATTTGATAGAGCTGAATTCCAGAAACTTTTAGATGTACTATCCCAGGGAGATACAATCATTACTACAGAAGTATCCCGACTCACTCGATCCACAAAGCATCTTTGTGACATAATGCAGCTTGTACAAGACAAAAAACTTAAGCTCATCATCGGTAGTTTTGTCATTGACTGCAGAAAAGACGAAATAGATCCGATGACAAAAGGTATGCTCATGATGTGGGGAGTTTTTTCTGAGATGGAAAGAGACATTATTTCCAAGCGAGTAAAGTCTGGAATAGAGAACGCAAAAGCCAAAGGAAAAAAGATAGGCAGACCGAAAGTTGATGCTTCCAATCTGCCAGATAAATTCTTAAAGTATTATCCTATGTATAAGAATGGTAGTATGAATATTACTGATATTGCTAATGTTCTCAAATGCTCAAGAACAACAATATATAAGTACATACGTCTTATGGAGTAGCTAAACGATCACAGTATGGTAATAACTCCTCTAATTTTGATACTATACGTTTTTGTTCCTCATATGGAGGTAATGGAATCAAAAGGTTTCTTAATGTGTTTAGCCCAACTGTCTTTTGAGCAATTCCAGTCGAAAGCTCATCGCACCTTCTTTTAATATAAGGAGACTGAAGTACATAAAAAATATAGTTATGTGATGATAATAGTTTTAACAATGCTATATGACGCTGAAAACAAAATTTTTCTTCACTATCTACGCTAATCACAATGCCATATGAGCCTGTAACCGTAAAAAGAATATCCCCTTTCTCAGCTATCCTATCATCAGATAAAGACAAAAAATAATTTTCTCCAACATGACGAGTATTTGATAAATCCAAGTATCCGGACGATACATTTGAAATAACAACAAATGGGTATCCATCAGATGTTTGTGGTGGTGGTTGGTGATCGCCATCAGTTATGCTTTTACATAACTCCGAGAGCCTTACCCATTTCCAGTTAGTTGGTATGTCAAATGGAATCTCGTCTTCTGTTATTCCAGCTAAAAGCTTTTCTTTTTTAATTTTTCCTTCTTTAATCAGCTTCTGCTTTTCTTCCTGTATTTTCTGATAAAGCTCTTCAGCGGTTCCTTCTTCTGATCGCTGCTCCGCTAATTTGCCCTGAATAGCATACTGAAGAATGGCCTTCTTCATCTCTTCTGGGAACTTGGTATTGAACTGTTCCAACTTCTCATAGGCTTCAGCATAGTGTTCAACATACGGAAGGAGTTCCTCTATCTTAGCAACGATACGATGCTGCTCTTCTAGAGGCGGAAGGGGAATAATCTGATTCTTTACCACTTCTCCAGTGATGGCTACAAAAGTTGTTCCTGTTGCCTTTTTAATAAATGTATCTTTAAGGCATCTCAAAGAATAAAGAGCGAATTTTTCCGTCATTCCGGCTAATGCTTTAACAGCGCATAACCCTCGTCCTATACATAGTTCTCTATCTGTAATATTAACAATTCCAACTGGTGCTCTGACACATAGCAAAACTGAATTTGGCTCTGCTATTTTGGATGGCTCAGATGTAACTTGATCCGATTTAAGAATATAGTCCTCACCAAAAAAAACCTTTCCTTGGTGAAACTCCATACCATTAGAACCTTTTGTTACGCTTTTTCCATCGGGCGATTGACCCATTGTAATAGCGTAGACATCCCCTATGCGAGACCATTTCCATGTATCGGGAATATCAAATGGAATTTCATCCTCTGTAATCTCTGCAAGAGGCTTTTCTTTTTTGATTTTTCCATCTTTTATCAGTTTCTTCTTTTCTTCTTGTATCTGTTTATATAGTACTTCAGCATTACCTTCTTCTGGTCTCTGCTCCACCAATTTACCCTGAATGGCATATTGAAGAATACTTGCCTTTAATTGTTCAGGTGTCATTCAACAGCACCTCCCGGAAGTAATACCTCAAGTTCAGCAAGGACTTTATCAATCTCTGCATTAAGACTGGCACGCTTTTCTTGATAATTTTGTATTGTCTCCATAGGAGAAAGTACCTCTTCTTCCTCATGAGGATATCCGCAGAGATCAAGGTTGCATTCCTGCTCATTCAGAAGGAAATCTGCTGTAAACTTCTGTGCCTTTGGACCATCTTCAAGCATGATCTCTTTTCTGTCATTCCACCAAGCTATTGCATCATCAAAGTGCTTAAGCTCCATAGGCTTTGTCTTTGAGAAATGCTTTCTATCAGTAGGCATATCTACTCTATAGAACCAAGTCTCTTTTGTTGAGCCGGTATTATCAAAGAAAAGGAGATTCGTAGATATTGATGTATATGGACTAAATACGGATCCAGGGAGTCTTATAACTGTATGCAGGTTAAACTCAGTAAGAAGCTTTGTCTTTATTGCTACTTTTGCATTGTCAAGGCCAAACAAGAAGCCATCTGGTATGATTACAGCTGCTCTTCCGTTCTTCTTTAAGCGGTACATGATAACTGACATGAAAAGATCTGCCGTTTCTGAAGAAGCAAGATCATCAGGGAAAAATCCCTGAATGGACTTATCTTCATGTCCTCCATATGGGGGATTCATAAGGATTACATCAAATTTATCATCATCTGTATAATCAAGAAGATTTCTTCTCAGTGAATTATCATGATAGATATTTGGTACTTCAATATCATGTAGGAGCATATTGGTAACACAAAGAAGGTATGGAAAAGGTTTCTTTTCAATACCATAGATACTATCATCAAATTGCTTCCGTGCTTCTGTATCTGTTACCTGCTTCTGGAGCTGCCCAAGCCACGATGTAATAAAACCTCCTGTTCCGCATGCAAAGTCAGCCATCTTCTCTCCAAGCTTTGGCTGTATCATAAGAGCCATAAAATCTGTTACAGCTCTTGGTGTATAGAATTCACCAGAAGATCCTGCAGACTGAAGATCTCTCAGGATTTCTTCATAAACAAAGCCAAAGTCATGGCTTTCTTTTACATCATCAAATTCTATCTCATTGATTACATCAATGACCTGACGAAGATATACTCCGTCCTTCATATAGTTGTTCGCATCTTCAAATGTAGACTTTACTATCGCTTTCTTTACCGGCGTAGAAGGATCCACAGATAGATTTTTAAGAGTAGGGAACAGTTTGTTGTTTACAAAATCAAGAAGCTCATCACCAGTCATTGCATGACCGTTATCATCGGCAACAGCCCAGTTTCTCCATCTGCAATCCTCTGGGATGATGGATGTATAGTTGTCCTCATTAAGTTCCCAGTCATCTTCTTTTGCATCATATACCTTAAGAAAGAGCATCCATACCATCTGCTCAATTCTTTGCGCATCACCATTGATACCAGCATCCATACGCATAATATCCCGTACTCTTTTAACAAACCCTGCTTGTAAAGCCATTTCTCCTCCTATTTATCCATCATGGAATACCGTATTTTTTCTTTATATTTGTAATTTCCTGATATTTAACGTACCAAGCTATCTTTGGCAAATTTGCATTCCGTTTCACAGCACATCTTTTGCAGTGTTGTAAATTACATGCCAACACATAGTTCACTGGAACAAGATTCGCACTTCCACAATTTTGCTTTAGATGCATAACCCTTGGCCTCTTACTCGCAACATATGCCGTATATTCTCCATATACCCCTCTATTAACATCGTCCGTACAAGGATATCCATCTCTTATAAAAGAACCCTCAGGTATTTCTACAAAATATAACGGATCTTTATTTGCATACATTTCATAGTATTTTTGCCTTTCTTTTTCAAATTGTTCTTTTTCCAATTTCCTTTTTTGTGAAAGCTCTTTAGCCTTTTTATAAGTATCTCGAGCAGAGCTTACTATTGAGACCACTGTCCCCCAAGCAATCGCTCCGATAATTACCCATACTACTGCAATCACAACGGGATTTTCCTTCTTTTCATCATCAGTACTTTTCTGCACATTCGCACTTTCCGATGTTTGTTTATTAATCTTTGTACTTTGATTTTTTGTGCTTAAATTTCCACCTTCACTCTTTTCCATCTTTTCATGTAACGGCTCAGGGCCATCATATATAGGTGGATTACAATCCTCACATGGATTATACCCATGCACGACAACTGCTTCATAAAGAGTTATTTCATAATCGCTCCGTAAGTGATAGCACCCCTCTCTGTGATAGCACTTTCCCGTAGCAGTAATATGAACGATTGTGTTGCCATTATCTGCCAGAGCAATAATAGGACTTGCATTGATACCTATGATAAGCACAAATCCCATCACAAGAATCAGCCTATAGCACCAATATAAAATCTTTTCTTGCTTAAATTGCACTAGTTTCTTCATATAGGCTTTCTTCCAATTCTTTTACAGCCTTTTCATAATTATCCTTGCCACCAAAGAGCTTTACTATCTTTGCCGGTTTTCCATAATCTGCAAAATCAGCCAATGAAAGGACCTTGATATCTTCTACTTCTGTAATACCCTGGTTCATGTACTTATCTAGTAAGATCTCAAGAACAGCCCTTGCATCCCCGGAATACTTTGAGAAGAAATCACGCTTCTTGACGTTATTTGCGCGTTCTGCCCTTGTAAGCGGCTTCTTGCCATATGCCACATAGCAGATAAAGTCAAAGTCATCAACATCTGACATACCCTGGTCTTTTTTTAGCGCTGTTATATCAATTCCCCTCTCAGCAAAAGCTTCTTCAATCGCTTTTTTCTTATTGGATTCTTTCCACTTACGGATAAAATCTGAAAGCGAAGCATATTCGCCTTTTATATTTGTTCTCGTGTAATCGATGATATCCTCTTCTCGAAGAAGTTTTCCATCCACATCATAAACAGAGACTCTCTTATTTATGATTTTTACGTGGCATCCATCTTTATCTACTATCGGCGCAGCCAGTTTAGTAGGATCAATAGGAATAACTGGTCCATCCGAATATGGTGTCCTCGGATGGTCTTCCGTTCCTTTATGCTTAAATCCTTCATCCTGCTCTATAGGTCCGTCCCAATCTGGATCTGCAAACAATCTTGTTACGTCTCTGAAATCCATTACAACAAAGTGAGTCTTACCTTCTTTTTCAAGGATTCTAGTACCACGACCTATTATCTGCTTGAAAGTTGTCATACTCTCTATCGTCTTATCAAGCACTATAAGTTTTGTCATCTTACAGTCAGCCCCTGTCGAAAGCAATTCCGATGTGGTAGCTATTACCGGATATTTCTCTGCTACTGAAATAAATGGTTTGAGTTTCTTTTTTCCATACACATCACTACCCGTAATACGCACTATATAATCAGGGTTTTGCTGGCACATATCTGCATTAAGATTAGTTAATGCAATCCGCATTAACTCGGCATGGTTTTCATTAGCGCAAAAAACTATTGTTTTTTGCATACGATCAGTGCTCTTTAAGTATGCTGTTATCTCATCTGCAACTTGATTTATCCTATCCTCAATGATGATATTGTAGTCATAATCTCGGTTATTATATATACGATCCGGAA
This sequence comes from Butyrivibrio sp. FCS014, assembly GCF_000526935.1. GTDB lineage: Bacteria > Bacillota > Clostridia > Lachnospirales > Lachnospiraceae > Butyrivibrio. Next base: position 844,329 of record NZ_JAHA01000019.1, read on the forward strand.
TAGGTTCTCCATTAATATCCAGCTGTCCTTTATAAGGTCTCCAACCATCACCGATATTTGTAGTAATATTTATAACTTTGAATGGCGACAGAAACCCATCTTCAATTCCCTGTTTTAAACTGTATGAATAAACAGGTTCTCCAAAATAATCAATATTAGATATCTTTTCACTCTCTTTTGGAGTAGCCGTCATTCCTATCTGAGTTGCTGATTCAAAGTACTCCAAGGCCTTACGCCAATTACTGTCATCTTTCGCGGAACCACGATGACACTCATCTACTATAATGAGATCAAAATATCCAGACGGAATCTGCCTAAAGTGCTCTTCATCATTCTGACCCACCATTTGTTGGTATAACGCAAAATTAACTTCATGGGACAGGATATTAGCAAGGCATTCTTTATCCGAAAAGTCTATTTTATAAGTTGTCTTTTCAAGTGGTGAAAAGTCTTGTGTTATGCTCTGATCCACAAGTATATTCCTGTCCGCAAGATACAGAATCCTCTTTTTCATACCGGCTTTAAGAAGACGATATACAATCTGAAATGCAGTATATGTTTTACCTGTACCAGTAGCCATAACAAGAAGCAGCCTCTGCTGTCCTCTTGCAATAGCCTCAACCGTCCTATTTATAGCATTTCTCTGATAATATCTTGGTGGAAATGTTTTTTGTGAAGAATAATATGGCTGATTTACTATCTTCTTCTCTTCGTCAGAAATACCTTGTCCATCATGTATCTCAGAATAATATCTTGAAAACAGCTCCTGCTGCGTTGGGAACTCATTAAGCGGAATCTGTCTCTCTTTACCGGTTAAAAAGTCATGCTCAAAAAACACATCTCCATTTGATGAATATGCAAACGGAAGATCCATCATCTGTGCATAGGCCATAGCTTGCTGAAGCCCAAAAGATGCGGAATGATTATTGTCTTTCGCCTCTACAATTGCAATAGGCTTACCGTCGTTCAGGTAAAGCATATAATCAGCATATTTAGGCTTATTACGGGCAACCATATTACCTTTGATATTGATCTGTCCATCGGTAATCTTTGTCTCCATAGTGATATGGTCTGACCAGCTTACCTGAACTGCAGGAGTAATATAATTTAGCTTTATGTCTTCTTCAGACATTTGTTTTTTGCTAAGAATGGTCATAAAACCAGCCTCCATGTTTGATGAAAACTAATAAAACACTCATTTATGACCCATTAATTCTACCATATATGAGTATAGGAAAGTATGTGTAAACGGTAAAATAAATTCCATAGCCAGCGGCATTTAAATTTCCATAGTTTCGGCATTTTATTTTCCATAGATCATGCTTCCAAAGATATACTTTTCTTTGGAGGTGAAGAAAGGTGAAAAGTTGGATGATCTATGAAAAAATTCAAGAACTGAAACGTCACAAACTAAACAAATCTCAGACCAGTAAAAAACTTGGAATTGACTTCAAGACAGTCAACAAGTACTGGGACATGCCACCCGATGACTTTGCTATTGCCAGACAGAATGCCGGATGCAGGCGCAAGAAGGCTGACATCTACAAAGACTACGTTGTCGAATGCCTTCAGAAATATCCGGATATGACAGCAGCTCAGATCTATGACTGGATCAAAGAGCAGACCGGTAAGAAGGATCTGGAGTTTCAGGAGCGAGCTTTCAGAAACTATGTTGTATCCATCCGAGAAGAATACGGGATTAAAAAGCCTGAACATTCCAGACAGTATGAGGCAACAGAGGATCCCCCATTTGGAAAACAGGCTCAGGTGGACATGGGCGAGATCATTCTGGAGACGGTTTCCGGTCGGAGTAAGAAGGTCTACTGCTTTGGAATGGTGCTCTCCAACTCTCGTCAGAAGTATGCTTTATGGAGAGAACGTCCATGGACAACAAGAAGCTTTATCGAGGCACATATCAAGGCGTTTGAATTCTTTGGCGGAAGAACTCAGGAAATCGTTTATGACCAGGATAAGGTGCTTGCAGTCAGCGAGAACCATGGGGATATCATCTACACAGACGAATTCCAGATATTTAAAGAAACAATCGGATTTGACGTATTCCTGTGCCATGGTGCGGATCCGGAAAGCAAGGGACGTATCGAGAACGTAGTAAAGTACTTAAAATACGGTTTTGCTGAACACAGGATATTTAAGGATATAGACAGTTTTAACGAAGACTGTATCGCCTGGCTTGAAAGAACCGGAAATGCCAAGGTTCATGAGACAACAAAAAAGATACCGGCAGAAGTGTTCGCCCTCGAAAAGGAATACCTCATACCAGTATCTGAGTACAGTTTTGAAAAACCTGTCAACGAAAGTATAACCTATCAGGTCCGCAAAGACAACGTGGTCCTTTTCCATAGCAACCGATACCGCGTACCTAAAGGAACTTATTCCAAAGGCAAGAAGGTATACATGATCACAGAAGGTGGAGAAGTGTCCATTGTTGATGCGTCGACCGGAGAGATATATGCAACACACCCGATATCCGCAGGGAAAGGCGAGCTCATAGGCTCAACCACAAATGACTACCGTGAGAAAAGCCAGTCTTTAAAGGAACTTGAAGCAGATGTTCTGTCGAGGTTCATGGACAGTGAGTCTGCCAGTGAATTCTTTGAGAAGCTGTATCACCAGAAACGCCGGTACTATCGAGACCAGCTTCAGATAGTAAAGAGGCTCTTTACAGAATACGATGGACAATTCATAAACCGTGCCCTTTCGTATTGCCTTGAAAGAAACATTTACTCCGCTGTTGAACTTAAATCAGCTACTGCATATCTGTTCAGTTTTGAAGCGGACAAGAACAAAACAGAAAAACCAGGAAAGGTACAGCTGCCAGAGAAGTACAGAGGCGGCAGCCCTGAAATACGCGATCTAAGGATATATGAGGATGCGATGAAGGGAGGTGCCATGAATGGATAAGATACAGACCTTAAAGACTTCTGCCAGAAGCCTTGGGCTGATACATACAAGAGATGCCCTTGATGAGGTGATCCATACAGCTGAAACTGAACAGCACAGTTATCTGGATTTCCTTACATATGTCTTTGACGGAGAGATACTTTACCGCCAAAACAAAGCAAGGGACAAGCGCATAAAGGAGGCAGGATTTCCCTATCCCAAATATCTCAAGGACTTTGATCTGACCTTTTGTAAAGTCATAAGTAAAAAGCAGTTCAAGCAGCTCACAGAGCTTACCTGGATAGATGGGCTATACAACTTAATACTTTCCGGTCCACCCGGAGTTGGCAAGACACATCTTGCGATAGGGCTTGGATATCAGGCATGTGAAGACGGCTATAAGGTCAGCTATACAACCATGCAGTCACTGATAAAGGTCCTTCGTACTGAAGAAATCGACAGACATGCTGGAGTCAAGCTAAGAAGGATACGTTCATCAAATCTTCTGATAATAGACGAGGTCGGATATCTTCCCATCTCTGCAACTGAAGGGAATCTGTTCTTCCAGCTGATATCAGAGCTTCAGGAACGTACCTCGATAGTCATTACTACCAATAAGGGGTTTGAAGAATGGACCGAGTTTCTCGGAGATGCAGCACTTGCTACTGCCATTCTGGACAGGCTTTCATATCAGTGCGACAAGATCCCTATGAATGGTAAGAGCTACAGACTTGAGAACAGGAAATCATTTTTAAATGAAACCGGAAAGGATAAGTGAATATATGAGAAAAGAACCAGAATACCAGGCTATGCTTGAAGAAGAACTCAAAGAATATCTGAAAGACACAAAAATGACACCCAAAGAGCGTAAAGCTCTGCGTGAATGGGTGGCGGCAGGTCACAGCGTTCACGAGAACAATGCCATGGCTGTGTGCGAAGGCGGATATCCAATAGATTTCCTCGACATATACCGTGAAGAGGAAGAACTGAGACAGGTAACAAAGGATATGAGCTCTGAAGATGCCAGAAAGTATATGATGGATTATTACGGATACAGTGATGACTCCAGAAATCATGCCTCAGAGCCTTTGGACGATATCGACTTTTCCAAGTTAAAAGGCAGGGATCTTGACTTCATTTTTGGTAATTAAGCAACAAGGGCTGCCGTTTACGCGGCAGCCCAAGAATAAAGACAAGTATGGAAAATAAAATGCCGCTGGCTATGGAATCTTAAATGCCGCGGATTCGGGAAAATTAAATGCCGAAATTTCGGGAAAAGTACTTGCCGGTTACAGTATGATAAATACCAAGATTATCGGACAAAAACCACCTTGAGTATGAATACAGTTCTTTTCCTTATTAAGTCCTATCACATTCTTACTTTGAACAACTTGAGGTTGATTTCATCATAGGCCAATGACAGGTGCTGGAAATAACAATAATGACCATGATGAAACAGCTTCTCAAGAGAACTTTAATCTTTTTTTATTTGATGAGATTTCATGTGCTTTGTATAATTAATTCACGAAATTCTGATCAGAGGTAATAATAAGGAGACTTAAAAATGAGGAAGCTCATGTGGCTAGTATTTTTTATAATCGCAACGATTATGGTTCAAGGTTGCAGTGAGCTAGAAGTAGATGGGAATGCAGCTTCTTACACCTCGAAAGAACCCAAAGATGGTTATAATGCTTTTACCAATAGAATGTTTGCAATTGGTTACTACAAGTTTCCTATTCCGGAATACTATGATGTAAAAGCAAAACAAAGCCGAAAATTGGAGGCATATGCGGAAAATGGCGATAAAATAGCCAGTTTGTCTATATCTAGAGTACCTGATGACAGCAAAGTAAGCTATGAGCGGCTGGATAATAATTCTGAGTTTTATACGTTAATTAATGACGTTCTTGAGAAAATTGAGGTAGAAGATATATCGGACGAATGGCATGAGACAGACTTAGTAAAAGGAAAATTAGTCTCATTTAACTATAATACACCAATTGTTGGGACCGGTAAGCTTTTTATATTTCCATCATTTGAAGATAATGCATGGTACGTTATAACAAGTGCAGAGACTGACAATACAGACTATTCATACTATGATGACTTTATCGCTATTCTTGGTGGGATCACATTTTTTGAAGCAGGTACGATAGATGATACTATGGAAGCCGAAGTATCATTTCCGCTTAAAGATGCTCAAAAAGCCGCTATAGTAGCTACCATAAACTTATATGAGTACATGGATTATGCCACGAATGGGAAGTCGTTAGAACAAGAAGATGTACTCGCGTGGTCAAAGGCAATTCAAGAGTTCAATCCATACGAGTGGGGGGATGGCATAGGCATAGACGAGAATACATGGAAAGTTTATGGTATTCAACTAAAGTCTCTATATATGACTGAAGGAGAATATCATTATATAGACGATATTGAATGTTATGTGACATATCAGGATGGGACTTATATTATTTCTGATATCCACGGGTATTATCACAGTCCTGCAATGGAGTCATTTAGTAAATCTATGGGGGTTAAATATACAGGAGTATACATTCATAATTTAGAAAATAAGGAATATGCTCTAGTTATATTAAATCTTCCAGAATCGATGATTCGACGATAAATGATATCGGTTGTTTTGGAACTGATATCATCCACTACGGTAGGCAGAGTGTAAAATTAACTATACCTAATTATCAAGCAAAAGGCGCTCTAGTTCATCCATATCATAACCCATTTTCATCCTTTGCTTGCTCTGTAAATTCTGATTAATGCGCAATTTGTACCCTAAAATTACCCAAATTTAATTGGTCTAAAATGTACTAATTTGGACTGAAACAGACATTTGAATAAAAAGAAATCTAACAACAAAAAAAGCTGAAGACCTAGAAAATATCTAGATTTCAGCCTTTTTACATTGAGCAGGGGAAGCAGGATTCGAACCCGCATGAACGGTTTTGGAGACCGCAATACTAGCCATTGTATGATTCCCCTATTCTATCTCTGTGCAGTTCGCTTTGTTTTGTAACCACATTTGATTTTCTGAGCATTCTGAATTCCATATAACGCGAACCACGAGTGATATTGTACCATCACTATAGCCTATTGGCAATACCTAAAATGATGTTTTTGTAAACCCATCAATTTCTTATCAATATTTCCCTTTTCGATTGTAAATGATGTCTTTTACCTTACCAACTGATTGTGGGCGATTTTAGTGAATTTTTGACATTTTTGTCCATCAAAAATATTGAACAAATAGCATTTTTTGCTTATAAAAATATTGAATAAATGACATTTTTTGCTTATAATTTTCTTGAATAAATGCACACAATCATCCGGGAGGCCCTAATGTTTAAGAGAAAAGTCACTGACCAACTCATGGAATGGAAAGAAAAATATGCTCCAAAATATGCCGCTTTACTGGAAGGCGCAAGACGAGTTGGTAAATCTACTGTAGCGGAAAACTTTGCCCAAGAAAACTACAGATCTTATATCAAGATTGACTTTGCCAATATCAGTAAGGAGCTCCTAGAGGTCTTTGATGATATCGCCAACCAGAATACATTCTTTTTACGATTGCAGACTGTAACCGGAATCACCTTATACCCACGCGAATCAGTCATAATATTTGACGAGATTCAGCGTCAGCCTTTGGTCAGACAGGCAATCAAATATCTGGTAGCAGATGGGCGATATGACTATATCGAGACCGGATCTCTTATCAGCATTAAGAAGAATGTAAAAGACATCGTGATTCCCTCCGAAGAACATAAAATCCCTGTTTATCCCATGGATTATGAAGAATTTATGTGGGCTATAGGCAATGATACATATCCTGTACTGCGTGAACTGTATCATACCGGTAAGCCTGTCGGGAATGGCACCAACAGAAAGCTTATGCGCGACTTCAGAATATACATGGCCGTAGGCGGTATGCCACAGGCTGTAGAAGCATATGTGAACGGTAAAAACTTTACTGAAATCGATGCTGTCAAAAGAGAGATCATAAGCCTGTACATAGATGACTTCAAAAAAATAGACAGTTCCGGACTTGTTGGCAAAATGTATGAAGCTATTCCCAGCCAACTTGCCACCAACAAAAAGAGATATATGATTTCCAGAGCTACCGGTAAGCGAAAGACTTCAAAAGATGTAGAAAGGCTATCTGATCTGCTTGATTCAAAAACAGTTATTCCATGCTATAACACATGCAATCCCAGTATCACCTTAGCCCAGACCAAAGATGATGACACCTTCAAACTTTATCTTTCTGATATCGGTCTTTTTACAACCATGATCTTTATGGCATCACCGCAGACCTCAGAGAATATTTACAGTAAATTGCTCAGTGATAAGCTTCCGGCTGATCTGGGTTATTTATATGAAAACGCTGCAGCCCAGATAATTGCCGCAACAGGTAGGTCGCTTTACTATCATACTTGGGAGAAAGAAAACAGCACACACTACTTTGAGGCAGACTTCCTCCTTCAGGACAAAGCTAAGCTTATGCCACTGGAAGTAAAATCTTCAGCAACGAAGAAGCACGAATCCATAGATGCATTTTGCAGGAAATACTCAAAGTACATTTCCGGAGCAATTCTGTTATCACAAAAAGACGTCGGCAAGGATCAAAGCCTCTTATTTAAGCCTATCTATATGCTACCTTTTATCTTGGAAGATTTGTGATACATCAGTATAAAAGTACCGCCTGCCTTTGATTACTTGGTCACTGACAGACGGTGCTTCTCATTCTCCTTTCAGGCTAACATCAGTTCTTCGGTTTTCTCTTCCTTTCTGAGTCCCAATCTTTCTTCCAGTTTTTCCAGCTCGAAGTTCTTTGCAAACACCGGCTCTTCTCCTCTTCTGAAGATGATGTTCATTCCCACCGGCATGTTAAGTACCTTCTTCTCAGGAATATCAGCTCTTCTTGCAACGCTTCTTGCGGTATCTACGTCATTTCCTCCAAGATACACGTAATTATCGCAGTTTCCGATTATTGTCCTGCCGTCTTCACCATATCTATGCGATAACTGCGCTTCACTTTGAATGCTCAGCATAGTGGATATTCCTCTGGATCTTATAGCTGAGATCATCCTGGGGAACTCATCAATGCTTACGTTGGTGGCGAAATCATCCATGATGAATCTTACGGGAACCGGAAGCTTACAATCCGGGCATTCGTCGTCAGCATAGGTGCACAGCTCATTCATCGCCTGCGTAAAAAACAGATTGGCGAGTGGATCCATAGCTCTGTCCGAATCGCTTATTACCACAAATATAGCGGTCTTTTTACTTCCTACTTCTCTGAAATCCAGGGGTTCAGTATCCTTATACTGATTATCATGGCCGGAATTGTCACCTCCCATCATTTTTTCAACGCCCGGAGTATCCATTGTTGCAAGTTTTGCGTTGCAGCTTATAAGTATACTTTTCAACGTCTTGGCGGCTGCTACCCTGAACTTATCATACTGCTTCACCGCAAATGATTTGCTGTTACTTCTTCTCGCATTATCCATTATTCTGTCCACGGGATTCTTTATTCCATCGGAGTACTCCTCAACATTTGATGCTACCGCCAGCTTGCCAATGCAGCTGAGATTCTGTTCGTCCCTGGGTCTGAACTCATGCAGATATGAAATTATGGCTGAAAGATAAAGGACAGTTGCTTCGTCCCAGAACGGATCAAATCTTCCTCCTCGATAATCCAAATACGACAGCATTCTTGCAATCTTCACCGTGTCATAATCAGTTCTTATATAGTCAAAGAAGTTATAACTGTCAGATTTCTCGGGATGAATGAAATCAATCTTTTTTACCTTATAGCCTTTTCTCTTAAGGTATTCTCCATAATCCTTCCAGAGCTTGCCCTTAGGATCCGAAATGATGTAACTGCCTTGAGCCTGAAGGATGTTGGGCGTAATGATAGAGCGGGTCTTGCCGGCTCCTGACGCCCCTACAATGAGTACATTGTTATTTCTCAGTGTCTTGTAACAATCCATGCTGTAAAACTGTCCATTTGCAAGGATCATATCCCCTTTCTTTGGCATGCTGAACTTAGTATTGCTGCACTGTGTAAATGTATCTCTCATAGCTTTATCTCCTTATCAATTTCATTTTGCTTTACACTATATATACCCACAGGAACACAAAAAAGTTTTATGAAAGCAAAAAACTCCCAGATCTCTCTGAGAGTTTTTGCTCATGATTATCATGCACCTATTTCCAGTAGGAATTTATCTCATAAAGATCATGGCCCGTGACCTTTACTCCGTCGTAGGTATGCTCGAAGATGATTCGCGCCTCTCCTCCTGTTTTTGTCTTCTCATCCATTCCCTGGTCCGCCCTGAAATTTCCCAGGGAGAAAAAAACTATCGTCTCCCCGCCATCATTTCTTTCAAGGACTCGCTTTTCCTGAAGCACATGGGGATGACTTCCGATGACCACGTCCACACCGGCCCTTGCAAAAAGCTCTGCGAAGTGTTCCTGCTGCGGGGTGACCCCGGTACTGTACTCATCTCCCCAGTGGACGAAAACGGCAACAGCGTCATACTTCTCTTTTGCCGCCTTAAGCCTTTCCACCATCTCATTTTCGCCGGCCTCATCAGAGGGCAGAAGGTCCACCATATCTTTTACCGGTTCTTCTGCTCCGGCATCAGCGGCATCTGCGCTCCCGGACGCTATGCCGTTGACTCCGTAGGTATAGCTAAACAGCGCAAAGGTCATGCCGTTCCTGGAAATAGTCGCATCCTCCCCGATGACGGAATCAAAGGGGGAGTGTATCCCGAGAGCTTCCACTCCGCTTTTCTTAAAGACAGCGCAGGTGGTATCAAGTCCGTATATCCCCCGGTCCAAAATATGGTTGTTGGCGCAGGCCGCAATATCAAAGCCCGCATCCGCAAGCGCCCCTCCCACTTCCACCGGTGTTCCAAAGGATGGGTATCCCCCATACATGGAGGGTTTGTCAACAAAGGGCGTCTCGCAGTTAAAGGCAGCAATGTCCGCGTCCTCAATATCTTCAAGGAAAGGCTCATAGAGAAAAGAAAAATCGCCGCCCTTAGCCTTTAGGCCGTAGTCCAGGATGCTCTCGTGAATAATGTTGTCTCCGAAAGCCACGAAACTGACAGAATTGTCCATGGACTTAAGCCCCCAGGATTCCCATCTCCAGAGGCTACAGTGACCGCTCCTTTCCTCGGTGAGGATTATGGAGGGGTTCTTCTCCATTAGTTTAAATCGTGTGATCTCAGGGCCGATCTCTGAGGCCAGCCACTTCTCTTTTACCTGAAGATCCTCGGATATATCATAGATGAAGATGTGCTGGGAATAGTTCTTTTCATCGGCCTTTACCCAGAAGGGCATGTCGGGGCCAAAGCGCCCTCTTTTCCACACAAGAAGGATAAGCTCGAGGTCTTCATCCCCGTCAAGGTCCGACACAAGAAAGTCCTGGACAAGCCAGCTCTTTTTCGTGTGCCATTTTGGTCCCTTGCCCCCGTCCCTTAGGACCATTTTTTTGCCACTAAGTTGTAGGGTGCCGCCGTAGATTTCCTGTTCCTTCTCCTGCCAGGATACGTTCATGGGCAGCTTGAGGAATACAAGAAAATGGACAGCACAAAAGGCTGCTGCCATTAGAAACAGCAGCAGCCATATGATATTTCTTTTTTTGTCAAACAGACTTCTCATCAATCATGGTACCTGTAGCTCTGGGTCCAGTCGGGCTGAACGGGCTTGTCCTTGTTCTCAACCCAGTTCCAGTTTTCGTCAAGGTGGCCGCCGGAAAGCTTATCTCTCCATTCGCTGTCGGTAAGGCGCTCACTCATGGGCTGGACGAACTGGTAGAAGCTGTAGACGCTTCCCCTTGCCACGTGGATCTCGCCGTCGATAGGGAATACCACGTACATATTCTGGGCTTCGCCGGTTCCAACCTCCAGCACAGAGCCGTTAGGGTCTGTGGCTATGTCCGCGATAACGGGGCATGGAGACTCGTAGCTGTAGATAATATCGCCGTAATCTTTGTTTACCTCATACCAGAAGTGCTCCAGATCTCCGCCGTAGTCCTTGATGAATTCGTATTCCTCATCAGTGAGGGCTTCATTCACCAGCTCTTTTTCAGAGATGGTCAAAAGAGTCTTCGCCATGGTGGAAAGTTTTGTCAGATCCTCACGGGCACTGTCCTCCAGCATTCCGTAGGAATCAAGGCCGTCCCTGGTCTTCTCGGAGAGGAACAGGAACCTGCTGTAAACCACGGGCTCCGGCTCAACATAGCCTCTGTCATCCAGTACCTCTTCGTCATCGCCTCCGCCCATCTCGGCCATGACCTGCTTGGCGTAAAGGATGGTGTCGTGCTTGAGCTCTGCATAGGATCCGGCAAAGGTCTCAAGATCCTTCTTGGCCCATTCCTCAGACTGCATGAAGGAAGGATAGCCCTCGCCCTTCTTTTCAAGAAGAGGTCTTAAGGTATTAAGCCATCCCGCATAGATGCTGGCATTCCAGTCGGCGGGTGAGGCTGTGTTATACAGCTCTTTTACCTCATTCAGGTTTTCGGTATAACCCTCAAACTCAGTTGCTCCCTGCTCTTTGAGCAGTTCCATTGCGGTGTCGGAGCCAAGGGCAGCCATGGTATCGAAGGTGTCCGGAAGGTATCTTCTTTCTCCCTCTCCATTCTCCTTGACTGCGCTGTAGATAAGTCTCTGCATTATCGCTGCATCTATGGTGAAGCGCTGTCCCATAAATCTGAAGGAAGGAATCACGGGATCGTCTCCCTCCATTACAGGGATGGAATTGATTTTGGGTTCTCCTATGGTTCCCGCAAGGTCCATGACCTTTGAAAGACCGTCCTTGTTTGAAGCAAGGTCCGAAGTTCCCGGCATCTTGCCATAGGCTTCTTCTATCACAGGAGCTATTTCAACATATCCCGGGTCGTCGCTCTTTCCTGCAAAAAATGCGGTGATGTTGTATATACTCTCCCATTTGTCCAGGCCGTTGTCCTTAAGGGCCATGGTCATCAGTATCGCGCTCTTTACCGCTTCCTCACTGTCAAGGGCAAAGGGAATGCGGCCGTACCACATCATGGACCTGAAGTAAGGCTCAAGCTCCGTGCCCTCGTAGTAGCCTCTGGGCTTGTACTGGGTGTAGTCCTCGTTAAGGCCCGTAAGGAAACATTCATCGATGCCGGAAGCATCCATTATCTTACTTATCTCTTCTTCCGCAGCTGACTGAGCATCCGCTGCGATCTCAGGAAATGTCACGCTGCTGTCAAGGAGCTTACTTCCCACATAGAAGAAAGCTGTGTTTCTCTTTGCTGCGTCCTCCCAGTCTGTGCCTGTAAGGTCTTTCGCCTGCGCAGCGGAGGCTGCCAACAGCTCTTTTCCCAGGTCCTCTAAGGTGGAAGAAAGATGGTTCATCTCGGTCTTCTTCATCAGGTACGCAAAGTACAGATGGTAGGTGTGCATCAGGGAATCTACAGTGACAAAGCTCGGGAACTGCAGATATCTGTTGTCCTCGTATACGTCAAAAAACTCACTGTTTCCGAAGCCTCCGTTAACCGCAAAGCCGTTCTTTATCAGTGCCTCGCGAAGGGGCGCGGTATTGTTGTATTCGCTGTCATAATCAGGGTCAAACCAGTTGGCAAAGCGCTCGGCGTAGACCACGTTGGAGAAATCCTCAGCTATGGTGTAGGGTTCAACGCAGGGTTTAAGGAGCTGGTTGTAATAGATCTCCTCCTCATCCCCAAGAAGCGAAGTTTTGATGGTCTTTACAGTCTCTTCGCCGGAAACCGCACTGTCCTCAGCGGCTGTATCGGCGCTGTCTTCAGGCTCCCCGCTCTCTTCCACGGCCGTGATTTCTGTGTCTGCCGTTTCGTTTGTTGTCCCGGCAGCTCCGCATCCTGCGGCTACCATGGAAATCGTAAGTATCAATGCTATCAATCTTTTTTTCATAATGCCCTCCTTGATGTCTGTAGAATGATTTTACTGTCTTATTATATCAAATCTGCGGGTGTGCAGGCCGCTGCCCTGATAAGATCCGCAGGTTCAAGCTCTATCTGTGCACCAACCTTGCCGCCGCTGACATAGATCTTTGTAAGGCTGTTTGCCGCCTCATGGATGAAGGTTGGAAATTTCTTTTTCATTCCTATAGGGGAGCATCCGCCGTGGACATAGCCCGTTAAAGGAAGCAGCTCTTTTTGCTTGATCATCTCGACAGACTTCTCTCCCACCACGGAGGCTGCCTTTTTAAGGTTAAGCTCCCGGGCCACGGGGATAACAAACACGTAGTACTGCCCGGTCTTTCCTCTGGTGACCAGGGTCTTGAAGACGCAGTTAACGTCCTCTCCAAGGATCCCTGCGATCTGCTCTCCTGTAAGTCCCGGATCGGCCTCATATTCATGACCGCTGTAGGAGATCTTGAGGCTGTCCAGCACCCTCATTACATTTGTCTTCTCTGTTTTATTCTTCATAGTATTCAAACTCCTTGTATTCGGAACAGACGCAAAGCCTGTATCCTTCAATAGCATATATGGAAAGTGAAAGCCCTCTGCAATCAAGCTCCTCTGCTCGAACGCTCAAACACGCCTCCTTCGCCGCGGCCTTTTCCGGCTTACCATCGCCCGGTGCGTCGAAGCCGGCTCTTTTCCCGGGGGATGCACCAGCCGCTTCAAGCTCAATAGCCTCCGGCATCAGCGAGAGCCCCTGGCCGCTGTACTTCATGACACTTTCCTTGGCGGTCCAAAGGGATGTGTAAGCGCAGTCAAGGCCTGAATTCACTTTGCAGGCATTGGCCTTAGCCATATTCCTTGCCAGCTCTTTTTCATCATCGGAGAAAACCCGCTCTATCAATGAGTCCTTAAAGTTTCTTATCCTCTCGATGTCGACGCCGATCTCCCTGTCCGAGATGCCAAGGGCCACCTTCATTCCGGAGTGGGACAGGTTAAAGAATGTGCCTGCCGGCCCGCCATCCTTATTCGTAAGATACGGCTTGCCCTTATCACCGATCTCAATGGCATAATCCGCGATACCAAGCTCCTCCAAAGCCCTGTCAAGAAGTATCCCCGCTCCCAGGGATAGCCTTTTAGAGCTCTCGGGTTTAAGGGCATCCACTTTGGATTTTCGAAAGGGCTTCATTTTCTCGTACCAGTATTCAAAAGTCTCCGGATCCTCAAGAAAAGAGACATCCATAACATAAATCCGATTTTTCAAAACCGCCTCCAGATTTTCTCCAGATTTTAGACATCAAAAAAGAGGAAGGCTTATAAAGCCTTCCCCTCTATCATATCACATATTATCAAAGACTCTTTACTGCACCGGTCTTGATCACAAACTTAACGCTGCTGTCAACGCCTTCCTCTGTTCCGCCGAAGGAGTTGTAGTTGCTTCCGGCCTTCTGGATGGCATTTAATCTGTCAGCGAAATCAGTAAGGTCTCCGTCGAATGCATCGTAGAGCTTCTGAATTCCTTCCTCATCGAACTTGATCATGCCGTCAAGAAGTTCCTGTACGCCGTCATCAAGCTTTGCTGCGCCTTCATCAAGGGCCTTGGCACCGTCATTCAACTCTGCTGCGCCGTCCTTGAGCTGGCCTGCTCCGTCAACAAGCTGGCCTGCACCGTCTCTAAGCTGTGCTGCGCCGTCCTTAAGCTGTCCTGCGCCATCCTTGAGCTGACCTGCACCGTCCTTAAGCTGGCCTGCACCATCTTTAAGCTGATCTGCGCCGCCCTTAAGTTCCTTTGTGCCGTTTGTGAGCTGGCTTGCACCGCCTGTAAGCTGCTTAGCTCCGCCAACAAGTGCTTCATTGTTTGCTGTAAGAGTGTCTGCACCTTGATAGAGAGCGCTGACACCGGCACCAACCTGGCCAATGCCGTCACTAAGCGCAATCTGACCGTCCTTAAGAGCTCCAAGACCTGCTTTAAGCTGTTCTGTTCCTGAAGCCACAGCATCTGCTCCGGTAACCAGAGTGGAAATTCCGGGAAGTTTTGCCTCGAGGCCTTTCTTCATGGCACTTATCTGCTCATAGGTTGAGCCAAGGGTCGCAGCGGCTCCCTTAGTTGCGCCGCAAAGAGCGCTGTATCTCTGTACATATACTGCAATGTTGTAAACGTCACTGTCGCTGTAGCCTGTTTCGTTTTCTCCGGCAGCTTTTACAGTTACCTTCTTCTCATTGCCTGTGGATGAAAGCTCGTCCTCGCCATCTTCTCCAAGAGAATCTTCATCGGCGCCTTCCTTTTCATCATCGCCGGTTCCCTCTTCGTCTTCACCTGTGCCTGCTGCCTTTCCGGTATTTGTATCTCCGGCATTTGCTGCAGGTGCTGCTGCAGTGGGAGTCTTCTCATCGATAATCTCAGTAACGGCAGCGGGTGTTTCACTGCTGTTTGCTGAAGTTCCGGCATTTTCGCCGTTTCCGCCAGCAGTGTTATTGTCTGCATCATCAGCTGCTCCGCTTCCGGATCCGTTCTCGGTATTATCTGTTCCTTCAGATCCGCTCTTAGCCGCTCCTGAAGCATCCCCTGTGGCTTCATCTGAACCTGCTGCAAGTTCATCATCGGTCACCTCTGCATAGAGAGTTCCGGTCTTTACAGTGGTTACCAGCATCTGGTAGTTATCGATCGCATACAGTGCCTTCTTGGTCTGTCCGCTAAGAGCTGCAAGGGCTGCACACTTGATCTTAAGTGCATCGTGTCCTGAGGTGATTCCTTTATCAATGGACTGGAGTATCTGAAGAACTGCTGCCGAAGGCTCTGAAGTAGTATCGGAAGTATCGGTAAGCCATGCATAAGCTGCTCCGTAGAGATTCTGATTAGCCTTGATGCCATCAAGCTTATTTACCAGCTCAACCTTTACCATGTTCTCCATCATCTCCTGCATTGTTTTAACGCCATCGTCAACCTGTTTAGCGCCATCTGCAAGGTCAGCGGTGCTTGACTCCACTGATGCTACTCCTGCAACCAGCTTTTCTGATCCGGCCTTGGCACCGGCAACACCGGCCTGGAGCTGACCTGCGCCGGCCTTTATCTTTGCAGCACCGTCGGTATAGGACTTAACGCCGCTCTCAAGGGAAGCAGCACCGGTTCCCAGGGCCTTGCTTCCGTCATAGAGCTTGCCTGCTCCGTCGCTAAGGCTCTTTGTACCGTCATAAAGTTTTGAAGATCCGTCTGCAAGACTTCCTGCTCCGTCATAGAGCTTTGAAGTTCCGTCTGCAAGGCTTCCTGTTCCGTCGTAGAGCTTTGCTGTTCCGTCATAAAGATCGGAAGTTCCGTTGTAGAGCTTATCGGTACCATCGGCCAGCTTAGCTGTGCCGTCCTTAAGCTCTGTAGTTCCGTCCTTAAGAGCCTTGCTTCCGTCAACCAGCTTGTTTGCTCCGTCGTAGAGCTCGCCCATATCATCCTTGAGGTCTTCGATCTTCTCTGAGTCATTAAAGTCTGTAACTCCGAAATCAGAGAGGATGTCTGAGCTTGCCATTGTAATGGTCATTCCAAGTTCAAAGTCTGTGGTGTCAGCTGTGATCTCGAAGGAATTTGAGAGCTTATCCTTGATCTCATCTGCATCATCAAGCTCATCCCACTTCTCATCAGAGATATCAAGACTCTCCTTAAGTCCGGGAACTGCAACTCCCATAACGATGTAGTTGCCGCCGTCAGAGATGACCTTACCGTTTGAAATCTCAACGTTGGTGAACTTCTCAGCATCCAGCATCATTCCGGATACCATGGCGAAAGGTGTGTAAACATCATAGTTTTTGCCGTCAACATCAACGGTCTGCTTCGCATTGTTCTCATACTCGAAGCGGATGGTAACTTTTCCGCTCTTGCCTGCCAGATCCTCGGGAGCTATCTCTTTTCCATCAAGAGTATAGGTGATGTTCATCTTAACAGGAAGCTCCTTGTCTGTGGTTCCCTGATAGTAGATGTCAGAGCCGCCGGCTTCCCAGGTAACTGTGCCGTCGCCGTTGTCGGTAAAGGTCTCATCGCCCTTTACGTTCACGATGTTCTTAAGCTCTGTCTTGTCAGAGAGCTCTGGTGAAGCCTCGGCGTTCTTGAGCCACTCGCTTACGATGACATCGTTTACTGCGCCGTTGGCATCGGCTGTTACGTAAACCGTCTCAACCTTGCCGGACTCGTTTGCTACGGATCCGAGCAGAGAGTTTGTTGTAACGGCTTCCTCAAGGGCCTTCTGTTGTGAATCTCCTGCCTCTACCGTAGTCTCGATGGCAGCTGTGTTGTCAGTTACTGTATTCTGTCCGCAGGCAACCGTCATAACTGCCAGCATTGTAGCCATAATTAAAGATAATGATTTAATAAGATTTTTTCTGATCATGATTCTCTCCTCCGTTCTTATGCGACTTTATGTCTATGGATCAAATGTCCGAAATGATGTGTTTCATTCTCCTTGCTGTTCATGCCGAATGTGGTCTTCATAATGAGCCAGTCAAAGAGCATATACATTGCCGGCAGAGCAAGAAGTACTGTAAACATACTGATGATGGCGCCTCGTGCCATGAGCATGCACAAAGATCCGATCATATCGATGCTGGAGATAAGTCCAACTCCGAAGGTTGCCGCAAAGAAGCTCAGTGCGCTGACAATAACGGATTTCATGCTGGTGGAAAGAGCTATCAAAGTAGCTTCCTTCTTGTCATGGCCGCTCATTCTCTCATTCAGATATCTGGTTGTCATCAGGATGGCGTAGTCAACAGTTGCGCCCAGCTGAATGGTTCCGATAACAACCGATGAGATGAAAGGTATCGTTGTCTTTGTGTAATAAGGAAGTCCCATGTTCACGAAGATGGCAAACTCGATGACTGCCACCAGTATAAAAGGCAGGGATACTGATTTAAGCACGAAGGCTATGATCAGGAACACAAGACCTATGGATACGAAGTTAACCACCTGGAAATCGTGGTCTGTTATGTTTATCAGGTCCTTGGTGCAAGGCGCTTCGCCTACAACCATGGCCTTGGGATCGTAGCTCTTTACTATTCTGTCCACATCAGCTATCTGAGCGTTGATCTCGTCAGAAGCGATCTTATAATCAGTGGTCAAAAGAACCATCTTCCACTCGTCACTCTCGAGATCGGCCATAAGGTCTTCGGGAATAAAGTTCTTGGGGAATGCGGGTCCTATAAGTGAATCTGTGCCGAGTACCGAAAGAATTCCGTCTGTATTTTTAAGTTCATCTATCATCTCAGTCATGGATGCACTGTCCAGGTTCTTATCAACCAGCAGCATATATGCGGAGTTCATCTCGAACTTCTCATCAACCTCTTTGGCTCCCTGTACACTCTCAAGCTTGTCGGGAAGTGTCTGGGAAAGATCGTAATAAACTGCAGTGTGGTTGTTTCCGTAAATTGCCGGGAACAGAAGTACCAGGAATACAGCAAAGAAAGCCAGATAATGCTTGGCAATGAACTTCGGGATCCTGTTAAATTCAGGCATCAGAGGTTTATGCTTGGTCTTCTCTATAAGATTGTCAAATACAAGGATCATACTGGGCAGGATGGTTACGCATCCGATAACTCCGAATACAACACCCTTGGCCATTACAACTCCAAGGTCAAGACCCAGTGTAAAGCTCATGAAGCAAAGTGCAACGAAGCCTGCGATTGTTGTGATGGAACTTCCTATTACAGACTGGAAGGTTGCTGTAATGGCGTTTGCCATGGCGTCCTTCTTGTCATCGTTTCTCTCCAGTTCCTCCTGATAGCTGTGCCACAGGAAGATTGAGTAGTCCAGAG
Source organism: Butyrivibrio sp. FCS014 (assembly GCF_000526935.1). Taxonomy (GTDB): domain Bacteria; phylum Bacillota; class Clostridia; order Lachnospirales; family Lachnospiraceae; genus Butyrivibrio. The sequence goes on from NZ_JAHA01000019.1 coordinate 862,951, forward strand.
TAACACCAAGCTGAAGTACCGCACTCAGGGACTGGGTGATAAAGGAGATCTCTCCTTTAAATATGTTGGTACCCATGTTGTAGACGATTGCCATTCCTATACTTAAAAGGAAGAACAGCGGAATAAGGTAGGAATCCATTGTCAGGGAAAGAACAATGATTGCAAGAAGTACTGCAATTCCTACATATATAGGCGTCTCTGCCTCAGCCATGTTCTTGGTATCCGTTACGATGGCGCTCATGCCGCTCATGAAGCACTGCTTGTCTGAGATTCTTCTGATCTCTTCTATGGCAGCCATGGTTCCGTCTGAGGAAGTACCCTCATCAAATACCACGAACATCATTGTGGCATCATCTCCGTTGAATGCGTCATATACCTTTGAAGGAAGCATCTCCATGGGCACCGACAGATCCATTACCGAGTCATACCAGATAACATCCGCAACGTGATCGACCTGCTCGATCTTGCTCTTTAAGGCCGCTACGTCTTTCTCCTCCATACCCTCTGCAACATACAGGACAAAAGAGCCTGTTCCGAACTGGTCCAGAAGAATATCCTGGCCCTTCATGGTCTCAATATCCTTGGGAAGATATGTGAGAATGTCGTAATTAACTCTTGTGTTAAAATATCCGATCGCCGACGGGATCAGCAGTGCTACCGCAACGATCAGGATAATGTACCTTAGCTTTACGATAAGATGTGAAAGCTTATTCATAACACCAACTCCTCTTTTTTATAAATAATTATTGACCAACGGTCACTTTCTGTATTATGGTATATCACATAAATGACCATTAGTCAATTATTATTGACCGTTGGTCATAAATTTTATTTCTTTTTTATAATTTCATTTTGAAATAAAGGAAACGGGCACTTTTGTGCTATGCTATAATATGTTTTATAAGGAAGTGATCATATGGGAAAGGCAGATCTTAACAAGAAACTGAAAATGGAAAACCTTTTGAACGCCTCTTTTGAGCTGTTTACCTCAAAGGGACTCAACAAGACCTCCATCTCGGATATAGTAGAAAAGGCGGAAGTTGCAAAGGGCACCTTCTATCTGTACTTCAAGGACAAGTACGATATCAGGAACAGACTCATTGCCCACAAGTCAAGCCAGCTCTTTCTCCAGGCCTACAACGCCATGAAGGACAATGGTATCGAGGGACTCGAGGAAGAGATCATCTTCCTTATGGACTATGTTCTTGACGAACTGGCCGCCAACAAAGGACTTCTTGCCTTCATCTACAAGGACCTTAGCTGGGCCTTTTTCAAAAGAGCTCTCACCTCTCCCACCTCAGAGGATGACGTGGACTTCGCTGAGGTCTACAGGAAGATGGTGGAAGATTCGGGACTTAAGATCAAAGACCCGGAAGTAATGCTGTTCCTTATAATAGAGCTTGTGGGTTCCACGGGCTACAGCTCCATAATGTTCGGAGATCCCATATCCTTAGATGATCTCAAGCCCTACCTTGAAAATACCGTTCGCAGCATTATCAAACAGCACATGAAATGAAAAAAAGACATCGATTCTTTGGAGGATTCCGAAGTTATCGATGTCTTCTCTTAACTTCAACACCATCGGAGGAGCACCATGAAAAGAGATAACCTGAAAAAGCGAATCGCAATGTCCCTGTTCGGAGTAATCATCTGCGCCATAAGCGTAGGCATCTTCAAGATAGCTGCTCTGGGAGTTGACCCGTTCCAGTCCTTTATGGCAGGCCTGGACAGCATTGTTCCCATAAGCTTTGGAACATTGTACGTTATAACCAACGCTGTGATGCTGCTGTTCGCCCTGATATTCGACAGGCATTACATCGGAATAGCCACTTTTATCAATCTGTTTCTTCTTGGGTACATAACCCAGTTTACTTATGCATTCCTGCAGACAGTGATCGTTGATCCTTCCATGCCTGTCCGCATTCTGTGCCTTATTATAGGTGTAGTCATAATCTGCTTCGGATCTGCCTTCTACATGACCGCAGACCTGGGCGTATCCACCTATGATGCAGTGGCGCTTATCATCGTCAACACCTGGAAGAAAGGAAAGTTCCAGTATGTCAGGATCATAACCGACATTGTCTGCGTTATCCTGGGTGTGTCGCTGTTTCTTTTGTCCGGAGGTCTTGTATCTCAGATCCCTACAATAGCCGGTGTCGGAACCATAATAACCGCCTTCTTCATGGGACCTCTCATTGAGTTCTTTAATGTTCATATTGCAAGACCGATATTAAACACTTGCAAAAACCAAAACTAAAGTGTATATTAGATTGCATACAATTTAATTTGGTTTTTGTTTAAGAGGGTTTAAATATGAAAATGAAAGCATTTGATGCTGTAGACATGACCGTAGGAAGGCCCTGGGAGCAGATACTTAAGTTCACGGTTCCCATGCTCTTCGGAAATGTTGTACAGCAGTTATACAGTACAGTAGACAGTATAGTAGTAGGCAGATATGTTGGAGATAACGCTCTTGCTGCGGTAGGAAGTGCGGCTCCCATCTTCAATCTTCTGCTCATCCTGTTCATAGGAATAAGTATGGGTGCCACCATCATGGTTTACTTAAGCCGCTCAGAGGCTTACCCCATCGGCAACCGCGACATGATCTACTGGTCGCTGCTTATTGCCTGGGCTATCGGCGCAGCCATGAGTATCTTCTTCTACAAGTTCGGCAAATGGCGCCAGAAGGGTGTTGTGTAAATAGCGTTGCAAAAAGGCATAACATAAAATAAGTGGCAGGGAGCAATCCCTGCCACTTTTAATATCTGTGAGTCCGGACGAACAACGTACCAAGCGACTCTATTTGTTATTCATAAATTACTGCTGAACGATTCCGCCGTTAGGAGAAATAACCTGTCCTGTAACGTAAGGAGCTGTCAGAAGGTATCCAAGAGCACCTGCGATATCGGATACGTCACCGATGTATCCCTGAGGAATTGTAGCTGCAAGAGCATTGAGCTCATCCTGATTAACGCCGCGGAGCATGTCTGTCATGATCATGCCGGGAGCGATAGCGTTTACACGAACGCCTCTGCCTGCAAACTCAAGGGCAAGAGCTCTTGTAAGACCGATAACACCTGACTTGGATGCGCAATAATCAGCCTGATTGATAACGCCGATAAGTCCGCCGATGGAAGCTGTGTTAACGATGCAGCACTGATCATCCTTTGAAGAATGATTAATCATATAAGGAAGTACCAGGTGTGTCATATGCATAGCGCTCAGAAGGTTTGTTCCGATAACGCTCTCATACTGCTTCTGTGTGATGTCGATCCAGTTGCAGTTATTTGTGATACCGGCGTTGTTAACAAGTACATCGATCTTATCACCGAACTTATCAACAGCAGCCTTAACAAGGGCTTCGCAGTCCTCATACTTACTAACGTCTGCTCTTACAACCAGTGTCTCAACGCCATACTGTCCGCTGATCTTTGCAGCAAGATCGTCGGAAAGAGCCTTTGAAGACTCGCTTCTGTAGTTGATCACAACATTGTAACCAAGCTCACCCAACTTAAGTGCCATTGCCTCACCGATACCTCTTGAGCCACCGGTGATGATAGCTGTTTTTGCCATTACCTAAATCCTCCTTCAAAATATAATAGTTACTAACCCCATACCCCATACGGGATATCGTTAATATAATAACATACCTGTTAAACTAACGCCACAAATCTCCTTAGTTGATATTTAACAGTTTTTTGGTTAATGATTTAGGCATTTTTAATGGGTTTAATCTGAAATCACTTCAATACTGATGTCCCCAGAGACTGTGTGAGCGTTCATCTCATTGCCTCCGTTTCCGCAGACATAGATGTCTTCACTCTTTGTAAATGCCTGCCTGTATGTAATATCTCCGGTAGTTGCCTTAAGGGAAGCCGTAACATCAGGATCCTCGGGAAGATAGATTGTGATATCTCCGGAAGTTCCGCTGATATTGGAAGTTTTAGGAACCCTGGCAAAAGAAACTGTGGTTTCGCCGCTGCTTGTGGCTGATTCCACTTCCTTAGCATCCAAAGCATAGATATCTATATTTCCTGATGCAGCTGAAACAGTTATTTTATCTGCATTTTCAGCTTTAAGATCCACATCTCCGGACGCAGTGGAAAGCTCGATGTCACTGCTGTTTCCCTTCTGGACAAAGCTTATATTACCGGAAGCAGAACGCACATTGATGTTGCCTGCGCCGCAGTTTGCCTTTACATCTCCGGAAGCAACCTTAAGATCAATATCTCCAAGTTCCATGTCACTTGGAAGTTCAATAGTCAGCTTTTTGCCAAGTCGGTTAAGATCGAGTTTTTTGGCTGATGCGCAGTATCTTACGTGAAGAACAGATCCCTCAACCCATGTATGTACCTTCCTCTTGTCATCAAGCTCTTTTAACGAAGTCTCTCTGATGACTATCTTGTCTGATGAAGAAGCCTCAAGCATCACATCCCCGGAGACATAATCAATATCCAGTGTATCGATCTTCTCCGAAATCTCACGATCTCCTGCGACATACTGATCGCCGTTTGTATAAACATAGCTGGTTCTCATTCCGAACGAGCATCCTGTAAGTAATCCCATCATTGCTACCCCCAATACTGTTATTAAAAATATTTTTATTTTAAGCATTGTTATTCTCCTTTTTCCCAACCAGCAGACCGATCACTGCAAATACAGCTCCGATCGCGATACCGACAAACATCATACTGATAGACGGCTCACTGTACATCATTACGCCGTTAGATCCCATTGCCGCAAGTCCGATAGCAGTAACAGCCAGGTTTCCATAGTATGAAAACAGACTGATGGCTGCGATCACGATACCTGTTTTAACAAGGCCGTTAAACGGAAGATATCTGACGATTGCAAAGATGATCCAGATAAAAGCCACAACAGGAATGCTGATGGCCATTGCCAGAGGAAAGAACCTTGCGGGTCCTACACCAAAGCCTATGCAGAACATCATCAGGAAAAATGTAGCAGTGATAGCTGCCATGGCTATGAGGCCCTTTTGCTTTCCAAGATGCGTCTTTACCGGATCTGCATTCACTATAAAGGGAGCGAAGCAGACAGTAAGGCCAAACAGTGTTGCGGATGCCGCGATAAAGAACCAGCGACCGCCGGTATATATATTGATCACTCCAAGAAGGAGAATAACGCTTGCTGTAAACGATGTCATGGTCAGGAACATTCTGTTCCTTGTTGCCATGAGCGGAACTACGATAAGGGCAGTTGGAACAAGCATAGCTGCCAGTACAATAAAGAACCAGCTAAGTGCATGTCCGCTTGCCAGATTTACGATAAGGCAGACCAGGATAGGTATTGCAAAGACTGCAGCTATAACGCTTCCGACAACTGCACTCTTTCTCTTAAAAAACCTGGACTGTGATTCAATCACATTGTTTCTCTCCAGAACCATTATCTCATCGTAAGAGGTGTCCTTTAGTTCATCAAGTATTTTCGCACACTCAGGACATTCCTGTAAATGCTCCTCGACAACCTGTCTGCTTGAATCGCTACAAACCCCGTCTTTATATAATGGAAGGAGATCACGAATCATTTCGCACTGATATTTCATTTTTCATCCATCCTTTCTTTAATCATAAGTCTGGCACGATGATACGTAACCCGGGCCCAGGTTTCTGTTTTTCCAAAGATAGAACCTATCTGCTGGAAGGATAATTCACCAAAAATGCGCAGCTGGAAAACCTCTTTATACGGGTCTTCCATGTCATGGAGAATGCGGTGGATCCTGATGGAAGAATCGGTGTCCATAAGGCTCTTTTCAAGATTCTTACCGTCCGATCTTTCTTCCACAGGCGCTTCTCCCATACGGGACTGTCGCCTTTTCTCGTCAATAAAGATGTTCTTTGCTATGGCACACAGCCAGGTGAAGCTTTCGCTCTCTCCCCTGAATTTCTTTTCCGTTGTTATCGCTCGGAAAAAGGTTTCCTGTGTGATCTCCATGGCCTCCTCGTGATCTCCCGAAAGAGTCATCACATAAGAAAACACCTTCATATAGAACGCATCATAAAGTTTTTCCGCTGTGACTTTATCCATGTGTCATCATGCTTCCTTTTCTTTGATCTCATATATTAGACGGAGAAAAAGAAATTTCGTTACAAACTTTTTTTAAAAAATTTCAAAATCACTGTTTAGGTATCATTTTAACACAAAAAGCCACAGGGGACGGTTCTCTCCGGTTCACTTAAAAAAGTGTACCGGAGAGAACCGTCCCCTGTGGGCTTAAAGTCTTATATCAATCCAGGTGCCAGATATCTCTGTTGTACTCTGCGATGGTTCTGTCGGATGAGAAGTAGCCTGCCTTTGCGATGTTGGTAAGCATCATCTTCTTCCACTTGTCGCGGTTCTCGTAATCAGCAAAGATCTGATCCTTCTTCTCGATATAGCTCTCAAGATCGATGAGAGTCATGAACCAGTCCTTATTAAGAAGCTCTTTGTAGAGTCTCTCAAGATTCTCCTTGTGGCCAACCTTCAGGCACTCTTTGCTTACGATGAAGTCCACAGCCTCTTTGATAACAGGGCTCTTCTTGTAGTAATCCTTTGAAACATAGTCAGCCTTCTTGTAGTGCTCAATAACCTCATCAGCGCTGATACCGAAGATGTAGATATTGTCATCGCCTACAAGCTCGTGGATCTCTACGTTTGCACCATCATCTGTTCCAAGAGTAACGGCACCGTTGAGCATGAACTTCATGTTGCTGGTACCTGATGCCTCTTTGGATGCAAGAGAGATCTGCTCGGATACGTCGCAGGCAGGGATAAGTCTCTCAGCGTAGCTTACGTTGTAGTTCTCTACCATAACTACCTTCATGTACTTGTTAACATCGGGATCGTTGTTGATGATCTCCTGAAGAACAAGAAGAAGGTGGATGATATCCTTGGCAATAACATAGGCAGGTGCTGCCTTTGCACCGAAGATGAAGGTCAGAGGCCTTACGGGCTTCTTGCCGCCCTTGATCTCCAGATACTTGTGGATGATGTAGAGGGCATTCATCTGCTGTCTCTTGTACTCATGAAGTCTCTTTACCTGAATATCAAAGATGGACTCAGGGTCAACCTCAACGTTCTCGTGATTCTTGAGGTAAAGAGCCAGCTCTTTTTTCTTACTCATCTTGATCTCTTCAAGCTTATCAAGAACGTCCTGCTCGCCTACGTGGTCAAGGAGCTTCTCAAGCTTGGTGGCATCCTTCTTGAAGCCGTCGCCGATGGTCTGTGAAAGGAAATCAGCCAGAGGATGGTTGCAGCTAAGGAGCCATCTTCTGAAGGTGATACCGTTGGTCTTGTTGTTGAACTTCTCAGGATAGAGCTTGTAGAAATCGTTGAGCTCGCTGTCCTTAAGGATATCTGTATGTATAGCGGCAACGCCGTTGATTGAGAAACCGTAGTGGATGTCGATGAAGGCCATGTGTACCTTCTTGTCCTTGTCGATGATCCAAACCTTGGAGTTCTTCTTGTACTTGTCGCGAATTCTCTTGTCCAGCTCCTTGATATAAGGAACAAGCTGGGGAACAACCTTCTCAAGGTATGCAAGAGGCCATGTCTCAAGAGCCTCGGCAAGAATTGTATGGTTTGTGTATGCGCAGGTCTTGCTAACAACGTTGATGGCTTCGTCGATGTTGAAGGCCTTCTCCTCAACCAGGATCCTGATAAGCTCAGGGATGATCATGGTAGGATGTGTGTCGTTGATCTGGATAACCGCATGGTTGTGCAGCTCGTGAAGGTCGTACTGGCGCTCCTTCTGCTCGCGGAGGATAAGCTGTGCGGCATTTGAAACCAGGAAGTACTCCTGATAGATCCTCAGAAGGTTTCCGGCCTCATCAGAGTCATCGGGATACAGGAAAAGAGTCAGATTCTTATCAATCTTGGTCTTGTCAAAGTCGATGCCTTTTTTCACCAAAGACTCGTCGATGGTCTCGATATCGAAGAGGCGGAGCTTGTTAACGCCTGTGTCATATCCAACAACGTCCATATTGTAGAGGCGGGATACAACCTTCTCCTTGCCAAAAGAAACTTCGAAGGTGGTATCTGTCTTCTCAAGCCAGGACTGATCCTCGATCCACTCGTTCTTCTCTGCGGTCTGAAGGTGATCCTTGAACACCTGCTTGAAAAGACCGAAGTGATAGTTAAGTCCGATTCCCTCTCCTGCAAGGCCGAGAGTTGCGATGGAATCAAGGAAGCACGCTGCAAGTCTGCCAAGACCTCCGTTACCCAGTGAAGGCTCGGGTTCGCACTCTTCAATATCAGCAAGACTCTTGCCGTTCTTCTCGAGGATCTCCTTAACTCTGTCATATACTCTTAAGTTGATAAGGTTGTTGGAAAGAAGCTTACCGATAAGGAACTCCATGGAAATGTAGTAAACCTTCTTCTCTCCGTTGTATACTTCTGCAACATTCATGAGACGTGTTGTCATCTCAAGGAGTACGTAGTAGGTCTCCCTGTCTGTGCAGTCCTTGAGGGACTTTCCGAACTTCTCGGAAGCGATGCTCTCCAGCTGCTCCTCAAGGTTGGTTACAAGTACGTCGCGCTGCATGTTAGTGTGCTTTGCCATTGTGTCTCTCCTCTCGTATTCATAAAGCTTGAATTTACGTTTCCTGTTTGTCTTTGTAAGTTACGCTTTTATAATCTTTTGTTTTAGCTATTTAATTACAGCTTGTCATGACCTCGGAAAACGTTTTCTCAATTCCGATGGTTGTAATATAACACAGGAAAACGTTTTCCGCAAGTACTAATTTTCGAATTTAATTTATCAGCTGATGATATCCTCGTATCTCATCCTTACCAAAGTGTGGGGCACAGTGACCTTGCGGCCTTCCTTGCCCTTCATCAGGCGGTTAAGTTCATCCAAAGCAACCTCAGAGATCTTAACGAAGTCCTGCTTGACCGTGTTCATCTGCTTGCCCACATATCCCATGAGGATGATGCCGTCAAAGCCGCAGACCGGGCGGAAAATATCCATATCTATAAGAGCCTTCATGGCACCGATGGCCATAAGATCCGAGGCGCAGACAACGCAGTCGTTGTTCTTGGCGTAGCGCATGGTAAGCTGTCTTGCACGAAGCTCCGAGAAGTTTCCGTTCCTTACGCTGAGCTTAAGTTTCTTTTCCTCGCACAGCTTTTTGATACCCTCAAGACGCTCTCCCGTCACATAGCCGAAATCCTCACCGGCAAGATAGAGAACCTTCTTGCATTTGTTCTCTGTGATGGTCTTTTTGGCAACGTCATACTGAGCCTTCTTGTTGTCTATGCTGACGGAGGAAGTGGTGCTGTTCACCATTGGCGCATCGATGACCACCATCTTGAAGTGTCCGCTGCCGATGAGCTTGTGGACCACCTTGTCCTTTGTGGTAAGGCCGTAGACAATTATTCCCTTTATTCCCTGGGATTCAAAATAGGAAGTTACTTCCTCCACATTCATGTCATCGATCATGGAGGTAAACACAGTGATCACGTCCAGCTGCAGCTCTTTTGCCCGGTGAACCGCACCGGAGATATACTGCATGCTGATCTCGTCGCTGGCCTGGGTATTTAGATTAAGCTTGATAAGAAGAGCCACCCTTCCTGTGCGTTTTGAGGAAAGACTTGCTGCCACGGCATTGGGCACAAAGCCCAGTCTTTCCACCACGTCCATGACCTTTTTCCTGGTGGCTTCGCTTACGTTCGGATAGTTATTGAGGACTTTGGAGACTGTGGAAATAGCAACTCCGGCCTCTTTTGCTACGTCTTTTATGGATACCATATTTCCCTCTTCATAAAAAATAGTAGTACACGGAAAACGGTTTCCGTGTACTACTACTATATCTTTTTTATCTGTAATTGTCCAATCCTTAAAGCACTTTTGCGAGAAAGTCCTGCAGTCTCTTGCTTTGCGGGTTTTCGAAGAATTCCTTCGGGGTGTTCTCCTCAAGGATCTTGCCCTCATCCACAAAGAGGACTTTTGTAGCTACCTCTTTTGCAAAGCCCATCTCGTGGGTAACAACCACCATGGTCATTCCCTCATCAGCAAGCTGCTTCATAACATCCAGAACCTCTCCTACCATCTCAGGGTCGAGAGCGGATGTGGGTTCGTCAAAGAGCATCACCTCGGGGTTCATGCAAAGGGACCTTACAATGGCGATCCTCTGCTTCTGTCCGCCGGATAAAGAAGCCGGATAGACGTTTGCCTTGTCGGTTAAGTTTACCCTTCTAAGAAGCTCGAGGGCTTTTAACCGGGCATCTTCCTCAGTCATGATTCCCAGCTTGACGGGAGCCAGTGTGATATTCTGCATTACCGTGAGGTTGTTGAAGAGATTGAAGTTCTGGAACACCATTCCCATGCGCTGTCTGACTTTGTTGATGTCAACGCCTTTGGCTGTAATGTCCTCTCCGTCAAAAATGATCTGTCCGGAGGTGGGAACTTCCAAAAGGTTAAGGCAGCGAAGGAACGTACTCTTTCCTGAACCGGAGGGGCCGACGATAACTATCTTCTCCCCTTTATTGATCTCGTAATTGATCCCTGACAGAACCTCGTTTACTTTTCCGTCATGATCGGTAAATTCCTTATAAAGATTCTTAACGGTTATCACTCTTACGCATCCTCCTTTCAAATTTTCCAAGGAGTATGGTGAGCACCTTAATGATCACAAAGTAAATGACCGCTGCGCCGATGAGCGGCATAAATGCATCATAGGTCCTTGAAGCTACCTGATTTGCCACACGGGTAAGATCAGACAGACTTACGTATCCCACGATGGCAGTTTCCTTAATAAGAGTTATGAACTCGTTGCCAAGAGGCGGGATGACATTCTTCGCAGCCTGGGGAAGAATAATGTAGCGGTAGGTCTGGGCCTTTGAAAGGCCAAGGCTTCTGCCTGCCTCTCCCTGGCCCTTGTCAACTGCAAGGATTCCGCCGCGGACAATCTCAGACACGTAGGCGCCCGAGTTAAGTCCGAAGGACAGGGATGCCACCAGGATCCCGTTGCTGGAAGATGCCATGATTATGAACCACATGATAAGGAGCTGCAGAACACTGGGTGTTCCCCTTATCACATCGATATATACTGTTGCTATATAGCTTAAAATTGTAGGCTTTCCTTCTCCGGTCCTTGAAAGTTTCATAAGGGCAAGACAGGTTCCTATGATGATACCCAGTATCCCGGCAAGCACCGCGATCTCAAGGGTTATTCCAACACCTGACAGATAAAGTTTCCACCGGTCGCCGGTTATAAAAGCCGCCTCTAAACGTTCACTTATAGTCATCTATTTGCGATTACTCCTCAATGTATTGTTTAACCAGTTTATCGTAGGTTCCGTCCTCTTTGAGTTCCTTAAGAGCGCCGTTGATCTTGTCTGCAAGTTCTGTATTTCCCTTGGGAAGTGCGATTGCATAGAACTCGGGTTCAAAATCAAAATCAGTTCCTGAAAGTACATCTACCTTATCGGAGAACTGAGCGCCGAATACCTCAGCGGGATTTTTATCTACGATAACACAGTCAACTCTGCCATTTATGAGATCGTTAACTGCATCAACTGCTTTGTTATAAGCGGAAACTTCAACGCCTTCGATTTCATCGGCGATGAATTCACCTGTGGTTCCAAGCTGAACACCGATCTTAAGGTTCTTGAGGTCATCGGCTGATGCAACGGATGAGCCCTTGGGAACGATGACTGCCTGAACAGCCTCATAATATGAATCAGAGAAATCTACTGTCTTCTGTCTCTCCTCAGTAACTGTCATGCCTGCGATAGCAACATCGATCTTGCCGCCGATGGAAGAAACAAGGGAGTCAAACTCCATATCCTGAATCTGAACCTCCATGCCGATCTTGTCGCCAACAGCCTTTATAAGCGCCATGTCGAAACCGTCGGGCTTTCCGTCATCGCCTACATACTCAAAAGGCGGGAAAGCTGCGTTTGTTCCAACGGTAAGGGTCTCTTTAGCTCCTCCCTCAGCTGCTCCGCCTGCTGCGCTGCCGCATCCTGCAAGCATTGAGCCTGTCATTATCACCGACATGATTACTGCCATTAACTTCTTTTTCATAATGTCCTCCTTCTTTATGCACTTAAATGCATAATTATGCAGATTTATGAATAATATAGCAGTATAAACAGAATAAGTCAACCGTCTTGATTCATTTTATCTTACGATTTTATGCCCGGGCGGAAGACGCCGCAGACACAGAAGAAGCGGCGCAGGCCGCACAGGCGGTGGAAGCCACCAACATCATATTCCCCTTAAACCGCGCCTTTCCGTATCCGCTAGGCACAATGAAACTGCTGCCCTTTGAAACGGGAGTACCTTCGATCTCTCCAAAGCCCTCCGTTATGGTCACAAGAAGGAAGTCCTTTCCCATATCAACAAAAGCTTCTCCGTGGACCCTCATCTCATAGATGGTGTAGTAATCGCAGGAATATATCTTTGAAAGCTCATTGTTGTCCTGCTTTCTCTTCTCCAGAGGAATTATGCAGCTGCCGGCCGGAAGCGCCGGAACCGTGATGACTTTCTTGGACTGTTCGAGATGGAGCTGTCTCTTTTCCCCGTTCTGAAGTCTGTCGTAGTCGTAGACTCTGTAGGTTATATCGCTGTTCTCCTGGGTTTCAAGGATGAGGCAGCCGCTTGTCAGGGCGTGCACGGTTCCCGGATCTATCTGAAGAAAATCCCCCTTCTTTACGGGAACTCTTTTCACAAATTCCTCCCATCTTCCCTCATCTATCATCCCCACCAGCTCTTTTCTCGTGGCTGCCCTGTGGCCCAGTACCAGCTCCGCTCCCTCAGGGCAGTCCAAAACGTACCAGCACTCGGTCTTTCCGAGGGATCCGTTCTCATGCTCTCTTGCGTAGGCGTCATCCGGGTGGACCTGAATGCTGAGGTCACCCGATGCATCAATTATCTTCACAAGAAGAGGGAACACCGAAGTCTTCCCGGTTCCGAAGAGCTCCCCGTGCTCTTCCCAAAGCTTTGACAGGTGTTCCCCCTTAAAGGTGCCGTTTCTGATGATACAGTCCCCCTGAGGATGGGCCGATATTCCCCAGCATTCGCCGATATCGTCACCCTCCTCGGGGCATCCATACTCCTCCCGAAGCCTCTTTCCACCCCAAACGGTGTGCTTGTAAACAGGCTCGGTAAAAAGTATCTCTTTCCTTTTATTTTCCATTTTCTCTTTATTCCATGGGGTTTCCTTCCTCATCAAAACAGCGCACGTAGTCGCAAAGCTCCTTAAGTCCCGCCTTTGCGATCCCCACCTTCTGGTCCGCCGCGCCGTACCCCATGATAAGGGTATCGCCCACGACCACCGCTCCGGTGGTAAATATGCAGGGGCACGGAAACTTATCCGGAAGTTCCCACTTCTGCTTAGCATAGATAAGCCTCTCTGACATGCGATGTTTGATCCTTGGAAAGTCCCCGTCCCTTTCCTCTAAAATCATGAAGGACTGGGTATAGCCGTAGTCCGGAAGGGCCTTTCCGTGGTAGGAAACAAGCCATTCTCCGCCCCCAAGATCAATAGGCGGGAAGCTGGCGCCGACCCTCTCTTCCTCCCAGTCAAACTCACTTTTAGCAAGAAGTCTGTGAACCGTGCCTTCTTTTACAAAGTCCTCAAACTCCCTGGCTGCTGCCATAAAAATGGCCGGGTTATTTACTTTTTCTCCTGTGGGAAATTCATAAGATCGCTCCGGTCTGTGGAGCATTAGAAGACTGTTTTGTCCTTGAATGTTCATTCTCTTCGGGAAGAAGAAAACGTCTCTGTTGTCACTTAAGTTCCCGTCCGTCAGTGGACCCATATATGTAAAAGAGCTATCGTAGTCCCGCGCCTTCAACCTCTCAAGATCCACCTTGTAAAGTACCGTCACGGTGTCGTTTCTTCTGGCCAGAACCCCAATGGGATTATCAGGTTCCATCACCCAGTCCGGGAGATTGTCTCTTCTCTTATCCCCCTCCCAGTAAGCTCCCGGGGGAAAGAGCCTGCAGGCCACGGTCAGATACAGCTGACCCTCCACCGTAAAGAGCCTCGGATCTTCTATGCACCCGTTGGCATAATTTAAAACCCTCTCTCCCTTATCATTTTCCACATACATGTCTTCCTCGTCGTAGGCAAGCCTCGGAGCCAGGGCTGGTCTGTCAAAGTCGGCGGTAAAGCTCTCTCCGAGGTCAGTGCTCACAGCGTATCCAAGGAAGATCGGATAAGGATCTGACTTCCCCTTAAGATTCTTTGAAGGCCAGGGGCCTGTGGCCCGAAACAGCATGTGAATGGTCTTTCCGTCCTTATCAAGGACAAGGGCGGGGTTAAGCACCATTGTGTCCGCCCATTCACATCCCGCCTTCGGCTCCAGCACCGGCTCTTTTGAATAGGTGATGACAGGTCTTTTCGTATTCATAAACTGTCACCGCCTTCCGATTTCCCTGTCAGTTTCGGATAACTGACTGTGGCTTTTGATGTAGTCGATGATCTCATCGGTGTAGGTAAATGCCAGTCCCACGTAGCTGTCGGCAGCGCCGTAGTAGATGGCAAGCTGTCCCGTCCCGGGGTTCTGCACGGTAGCGCAGGGGAAGCATACGTTGGGCACAAAGCCTCTCTCCTCGTACCATTCCTCCGGGGTCAAAAGAAATGTCTCGCACCGGTACTTTACGATGGAGGGATTGTCGATATCCAGAATCGCTCCGCCGATGGAGTACACGTATCCGTTGCAGGTTCCGGCAACGCCGTGATAGAACAAAAGCCAGCCTTCGGAAGTCTCTATGGGAGTTGCTCCTCCGCCGATCTTAAGTGACTCCCACCAGTTGTCATTGGCTCCCATCACATGTCTGTGCTTTCCCCAGTAGGTCATGTCCGGGCTCTCACTGATAAAGATGTCTCCGAAGGGAGTGTGGCCGCTGTCCGAGGGCCTTGAGAGCAGCATGTACTTTCCGTTTATCTTCCTCGGGAAAAGAACCGCATTCCTGTTGAAGGGTATGAAGGGATTTTCTATTCTGACGAATTTCTTAAAGTCCCTTGTCTTTGCTATTCCTATGGAAGCTCCGTAAAAATCCTGGCACCAGATGATATAGTAGTCATCCTCCACCTTTACAAGCCTCGGATCATAGGCGTACTGCGGCATGAAGGGATTGCCCTCTTCGTCAGTGAAGGGGATCTTTTCTTTGTCGATGTCCCAGTTTATTCCGTCGCTGCTTCTTCCAAGGTAAATTGCAGGGATCCCGTTTGTCTGCTCTCCCCTGAACACGCCGATAAACCCGTCCCCGTAGGGCATTACCGCGCTGTTGAAGATCCTGGCTACGCCCTCAACGGGATTTCTTCCTATAATGGGATTTGCATCATATCTCCAGATGGGCGCTCCCTTTAATTCCTTTGGTCTTTCCTGCCAGGGAACCTTAGTGGTCCCGGGTCCCAAAATCTCGTACTTCATAAATTCATCCTCTCTTTAATAGTTCAAGATTCCTGCTGATCAGCTCATCTCTCTGTCTTACACACAGAACCGACCTGCCGGGGTCTTCCGGGGTCTCAAAGCAGTAGTCAAGGAGCTTGTCCACTGTGGTTGTTGCAACATGTAATCTCGTATCCGATGACGCATAATATATGAAAACCTCTTCTTTCTCATTGACGATGGCTCCGTTTGTGAACACCACATTGGAGACATCTCCGACTCTTTCCTCACCCCTGGGTCCCAGCAAAAGACCTGAGGGCTGCGCGATAACCTTTGATGGATCCTTAAGGTCTGTTACAAATGCATAGAGCACATATCTAAGGCCCGCTGCGGTATTCCTTACACCGTGGGCGATGTGCACCCATCCACGGGAGGTCTTTATGGGAACCGCTCCCGCGCCGTTCTTGGCCTCGGTGATGGTGTGGTACTTCCTAAGGCTCGTCATCTTTTCCTCGTCGATGACAGCCTGGGTGATATCGCTGCAAAGTCCGAACCCTATGCCGCTTCCACTGCCGGTCTCGATGAAATCATCCATAGGCCTTGTGTAGAAGGCGTACTTGCCGTCCACAAATTCGGGATGAAGAACCACGTTTCTCTGCTGGGGACTTCTAAGTGTCACCAGGTTCGGAAGCCTCTCCCACTTCACCAGGTCTTTGGTCCTTACTATTCCCGCGGAGGCCACAGCCGCAGACAGATCGCTGACTGAGGTGTCCTTGCTCTCGGAGCAGAAAACTCCGTAGATGTAGCCGTCCTCATGCTGCGTGAGCCTCATGTCGTAGACATTGGTCTCCTCCTTGCAGGTATCCTCCAGAAGCACCGGGTGATCCATGAACCTGAAGCCGTCTATACCGTTATCACTCTGCGCCACTCCGAAGAAGGACTTCCTGTCGTTCCCCTCGATCCTGGCCACCAGGTAGTACTTTCCGTTAAGGTAGAGCGCGCCGGAATTCATCACCGCGTTCACTCCAAGTCTCTCCATAAAGTATGGGTTCGTATCCTTATCAAGGTCATATCTCCAGGTCAGCGGGATGTGCTCCCTTGTAAGGACCGGGTACTTATATCTCTCGTACAGTCCGTTGTAGAAAGGCGCCGCCTCATTTTTCCTATTTAGGATCTTTTCCTGTTTCTCAAGCTCCTCGTAATACTTTTCGTGAATCATCCGCCTCTCCTTCTTTAAGTCTGTTCATTATTTCAAAACACATTCTTCCGTTGTGGTAGGGACATTTCCAGGGTTCCACGATGGGTCTTTTCCCGGGGGCTCCGTCCTCTGAAGCTTGCCAGAACCACTCCCCGCCGTTTCGCTTGTCGATGATAAATTCCCCGGTGTATTCCCAGATATCGGATACTGCCTTTAGGTATCGCGCCTGGCCGGTCTTTCTGTAGGCATTTGCAAAGCCCACCATGGCCTCGGACTGTACCCACCAGATCCTTGTTCTGTCCTGCTTTCCGTCCTCGCACTCGTTTATAAAAGAGCCGTCTTGGAGTGCCCTCTCAAAAGTGCTTTCAGCAAGTTCGCCTGTCATCCGCTTGATGTTTGCCGCTGCCTCTTTTTCCAGGAATGCATCCCCAAGGGTATCCGCAGCAAGATCGATCAGCCATGAGGCCTCGATATCATGGCCGTAACTCTGAAGGTCGATAAGGCTTTCGTAATCCCGGTCAAAAAATACATCAAGGCGCTTTTTGTCAGGGTTATAGATCTTCGTTCTGATGACCCCAAGAAGCTGCGCCAGCTTTATGCCGATGAGTTTTTTCACCGAAAGGTCGTCCGTTACGTCAAACAAGAGGGTGTAGGCCTCAAGAACGTGCAGCGCCGTATTCATGGTGCGCTCGGCAATTACCCCGTTCTCGGAAAGCTTGTCGTTGGGAAGGGGATTGAAGTCCTCATCAAAGGCCTCAAGGTATCCGTCCCTGTCCCGGCACTTGTCCTCTATAAGGCAAAAGAGCTTCTGAGCCGTGATAAGGGCCGTTTTGTTTCCCGAAGCTCTGTAGTATTCGGAAAGAGCATATATCGCAAAGGCCTGATTGTAGGTGTGTCTGGTACTGTCCAGGACCTTTCCGTCGTAGGTAACGGACCAGCAGATTCCGCCCTTTTCCTCATCCAAAAGCTTTTCTTCAAGAAACCTGTAGGCATGATCTGCTTCCCGAAGAAGCGATATATCTTTTAACTCATTAAATGCTCTGGAAAAGAACCAGAGAATGCGGCTGTTTAATATGGCACCCTTTTCGGCCTTTTTATCCACCGTAAGATCAAAGTCCACAAGGCCGTAGTATCCGCCGTATTCCTCATCCCGAAGGCTCTTCCAGAAGGGAATGATATGCTTTGTCAGTTCTTTATTTATTTCCTGTAACATCGTAAAACCTCAAAACTTTAAAATTATCCTTTCACCGCGCCCTGGGTGATGCCGCTGTAGATCTGCTTCTGACTGAAGATAAATACCAAAAATGCAGGAAGTATGGATATCAGCACGCCTGCGCAGATCAGATTGTACTGGCTGCCCATAGGGCCCACGAAGGTGTAGAGGGAGGTGGACATGGTGCGGATCTCTTTATCCATAAGGTAGAGGTTCGCACAGTAGTACTCGTTGTACACCGAGACGCCCTTTAATATGCAGGCAGTCACAACGGCAGGTTTTAAGAGGGGAAGGATTATCTTCCAGTAAACGGTCCAGTATGAAGCCCCGTCTATGATGGCCGATTCGTCCACGGAGGAGGAGATGTTTTCCATAAACTGAATGAAGATGTATATGGAGATAACATCCGTTCCGCACATCATGATGATGTAGCCGTAGAGATGGTTTACAAAGCCCAGAACCGTCATGATCTTGTAGACCGTAACCTGCATGGCGATGGATGGAAGGAGGGATGCAAACAGGAACAGGTTCCTGATGATCCCGTTTCCGAAGAACTCAAAACGGTTCAGCACATACGCCAGCTGGGTTCCAACTATTACCGATACCAGAAGCACAACCACCATGACGATCAGGGAATTGAGAAATGCTCTTCCCATGTTGGCTGTTTTAAAAGCCTTCACAAAGTTCTCGAAGTACAGCCAGTTAGAGGGGGGTGTTATCACGCTGGTGGTCTGGTATTCGTCTGCCGTCTTAAAGGCCGTGAAGATGCAGGATACCACCGGTACAACTGCAGCAAAGGAAAAGAATACAAGTACCAGATATTTAATTGTTGTGGTGAGTATCTTACTTATCTTCATGTGTCAGCCTCTCTGAAAACATATTTAAAGAACAGCTTCTGAAGTATAGTCACTATGAAAATGATCACCAGAAGCACCACGGCCATTGCGCTGGCCAGTCCCACCTTCTGTGTAACGTGGGCTATCTCATTCATTATTACAAAGTAGGTTCCGGTTCCGTTGGCACCTCCCGTGATAACGAAGGGCGGCTCGAAAGCACTTAAGGATCCGGTTATGGAAAGGATCACGTTCAGTGTGACAATGGTCTTTATACCCGGAAGTATGATGTGGAAGAACTGCTGGAAGCGGTTGGCACCGTCCAGGGCGGCTGCCTCGTAAAGCTCTGCATCCACCGACATGATGGCTCCGATAAACAGCACCATGTTCTGGCCGAAATACCTCCACACCGAGGTGGCAACCAAAGACCAGTTGTTAACCTTCTGGTCCTTGAGCCAGTAGGGAAGGGAATCTACGTCTATTCCCACGATCCCGAGAATTGAATCCAGCACAAATCCTCTCGTGTAAAAGAACTTGAAGATAAAGCCGATGGCAATTCCGCTTATAAGGTAGGGGAAGAACATCATTCCTTTAAAGACATTTCCGCCCTTGGCCCCGAAGCTTAGGATGGTCGCCAGGAAAAGAGCCAGCGCCAACTGGAACAGAGCTCCTGCGCAGTAGTAGAAACTCAGCTTCAGTGCCTTGAAGCAGTCATCCCTGGTGAACACATCGATATAGTTCCTAAGTCCCACGAAGACTCTTTTGTCCGGGGGCGTAAGATATTTCATTTTGTAAAAGCTGAACTGTACCATCTGCGCAAAGGGCAGGTAGGTAAAGATCACAAGAAGAAGTAATGGGACAGTGATAAAGCTGAGTATTATGACAGCCTGTTGTCCCTTTCTACTTTTTAGCCATTTCATTGTCCCATCCTCCTTGGTTTCGACCTAAGGGTGCCGCTTGCGGCGGATTCCTTAGGTCAGACATTTCCGTTAATATGTACCGGCACGATCACTCATTGACAGTAACGCCGAGTACATCCTGAGCTTCTGTCCACTTCTCGTTCCACTCGTTCATGATGTCGTCGAACTCCATGTCGCCCATGGAAGCGTGCTCTATGATGAGCTGGATCCTTCTGTCGCCGCCGGCTCTGTAGTTGAGCTCTGACTCTGCATTGAGTTCGTTGAGAAGATCCTCCTCACCCTCTTTTGCAGGTGTTTCCTGAAGGAATGTTACGTTGTCAAAAGCGAGCTTGGTCTCGGTGCTTCCGGCCTGAATGGGAAGTCCGTCCTCGTTGTAAACAAAGCCTGACTGCTCAGTCATCCACTTAACGAAGATGATGCCTGCCTGCTTCTCGTCATCGGAAGCGTTCTTGTTGATACCGTAGCAATAGTCGGGACCTGCCAGAGCGTACTGCTTGCCGTCAACTGTTACAGGGAAAGGCATGTATCCGATATCTGCAGCGTTGGGGCCTGCTGCCTCCATCTGAGGATAAGCCCATGATCCAAGTACCATGCATCCGATCTCGCCTCTGTTGATCATGCCCTTGCAGCCTTCCCAGTCGGTTGTTGAGTAGTCATCCTCTGTAAGACCCATTGCAACAGCATCATAGAGGATCTTGTAAACCGCATAGGGATGTGTTGAATCGCCGTAATCTCTGAAGGGATCCTTCTCATGAAGAAGTGTTCCGTTGGTGAAGCCTGCATCGCCTGTTGCGCTGATGCCGGTGTAGTCATCCCAGCTTCCCATTGTCCAGCCTGCAGCATAGTTGGTGTAAAGAGGGATTATGCTGCTGTCATGCTCTTTGATCTTCTTGAGGGCGTCGATGAACTGTTCGGGAGTCTTGGGAAGCTCTGTTACGCCTGCCTCCTCAAATACTCTCTTGTTGTAAACGATACCCTGAGCTGTGGCTGTTGAAGGTACTCCGTAAACCTCGCCCTTGTACTCCCAGTGATCTGCGTAGTTGATCTGACCGTTCATTACGTCCAGGCTTCCGTAGGACTCGAAGTAGGAAGAAAGATCTGCCTTATCGATTGAGGGGATCAGGATAACTGTCTCGTAATCTCCTGACTGAAGGTGAGTCTTTGCATCCTCGGCGTAGTTTGTATCTGTGATAACGTTCACTGTGATACCGGGATATACCTCATTGAAAGCGGCCATGTACTCTTTCCAGTTAACTCCGCCGTAATCATCGGAATCAAGATCTGTTCTGTTGCTGAAAAATGAGATCTCTGTTGTAAGATCTGTGAAGTCCTCCCCAAGGACAAGATCAGCGTAAGATTTGATACCATCCGCTTCGCCGGCGTCATCGGCTGCTGCAGCTGTGTCAGCTGCAGGTGCACTCTCTTCTGCAATCTGTACGTCTGACTCCGCGCTCTCCTGTGCTCCGGTTTCTGCTGCTGTGCTTCCACATGCTGCAGTTCCTGCTGCCAGAGCCATCATAAGTGTTACTGCTAATGCTCTTTTCAATTTCATTTTCATCCTCCTTTTACGAGCTGCGTTTCATTTACTAAATGCAGAATACAGTATTTAGCTTTTTTAATCATCCATCATTCTTGCGTTTTATAACTCATTCTTGTCTTTGTGGTTATTTTCTTGTCTCAAAACATCATTTAGGCATCTATTTACTCTTTTTTACCTAAGTAAACTTAAACGTTTTAGGTAAATCATCATTGCTATTTTACTGCATTTTCATTATAATGATCCCATAAACAGGAGCAGTTATCATGGCAGAGGCAATAAGGAACAACCTTGAAGAACTGAATAGCATTTTCCGTTTTCACAGGCTCTTCGAGAGCGGAACCTCCTTCACCGACGTTCTGGATATCAAGAGGTTCATGGCGGTCCCCGAAGACTCTTTTGACCCGCTTCTTCTAAGCGCGGTGTTCGGAGGAGCCATCACCTACGGAATTCCCACCACCTTTGAATGTATCAATAATCCGTATTACTTATTATTATATATCGAAAAGGGTGATGTTCTTATCAAATCGGAAGAGAGTATGCTCCTGAAGGAGAAGAGCATGGCACTGTTTAAGCCTGGGGTCAATTTCAGGTTCGACACCAGAAGCACTCCCTGCTTTTTCCATCTCTTTTTACTGACAGGGGAACCCTTAAGGCTCTACATACAAAAGCCCATGGAGGTCATCGAGCTTAAGGAGCGCCACGCCAACGCCCAGCTCTCCTACCTGCAAAGACTTATGCTGCGGCAGGGCGCCGATTCCGGGATCCTTCGCTCGAGGCTTCTTACGGATATACTGACCGAGGCGTATCTCGCGGTGGCAGACACCAAGGTACCATCAGCAACTCCGGGCATTCCCGCTCACATCCAGGACATGAAGGCGATCCTGGATACGGAGTACAACAGTTTCCTTACACTGGATAATCTTGAGGAGAGGCTCTTTGTCAGCAAGTACAGATTGTGCCGGCAGTTCAAGAATTATTACGGCCACTCTCCCTTGCAGTATCTGAACAATCTGAGGATAGAACAGGCCAAGACTCTGCTGGAGCAGACAGACATAAGCGTAAATGCGGTGGGCTGCGATGTGGGGATCCCCAACACCAGTCACTTCATAAAGCTATTTAAGAGGGAGACCACTTTAACTCCCGCCGAATACAGAAAAAAGAAAAGCTCTTAGCATCAGCTAAGAGCCTTTACACTGTCTTTTTCTACAAGATGTCCCGTTATGATGTGGGTTCCCATTTTGATCTCTTCTCCGTTTAACAAGGATGCCAGATAGGAAACCGCCTTTTGTACCATGACGGGCATATCAACTTCATAGGTGGTAATCTCCACGTCGCAGGTTCCCGGGAAAATGAAATTATCGTACCCCACCACCGAGAAATCCTCGGGCACTTTGTAGCCCTCTTTTTCCAGTCTCTTAATCAGCACACCCGCCGTAAGATCGCAGTTGCAGACAAAAGCGGTGGGAAGTTCCAAAGGAAGCGGAAGCTTGTCAGATTCGAAGATGATGCCCGTCTTCTTATCTCTGTCCTCGATCTGCCAGTCGGGTCTTACCTGCATTCCGTGCTCCATCATGGACTTAACATATCCAAGATATCTGTCGGTAATGGAAGTGGTCTGAAGGAGCGAGCCCACAAAGGCAATGTCCCTGTGACCCTTCTCAAAGAGATAATTGGTCAGGTAATAGGAACCGTAGAAGCTGTCCGATATCACGGAGATACCGTCCCTTGATTCGTCGTTGAAATCCAGATATACAATGGGGATGTCACCTACAATCCCCTTAACAAAGTCGCAGTAATCCCTGGTAAACTCGCCCTGCACCACGAGAGCATCTATCTTGTTCTCTCTGAGCAGATTCGGAGCCACCAGATCTTTTTCCATGTCATGGGTAATGATCTCAAGAATTGTGTAATCCCCCAGGGTTCCCAGCTGCGATGTGAGCATCTGATACATCTGAAGGTAAAAAGAATTGTATTTGCTGAAGTGCTTGTCGTGAATGATGATGCCGATGTTGTGGCCCTTATTGTCACTTGAAGACGCAGCGGAGGGCTGTACGTATCCCATCTCATCCGCAAGCTTCATGATCTTGCGCCTGGTGCTCTCGCTGACACCCTTCTGTCCTGTCAGGGCCTTGGAGACCGTAACCACGCTCACCCCGACTTTTTCTGCAATATCCGCCATCTTGACTGTTTTCGCCATTTCTCATTCCCCACAAGAGTTGTTTTCGTTATTATACAACAGCTTCATCCGACGTCAAATAGAAAAGTTAGTTTCCTGCCCCAAAGCGCTCCCTCAGTTTCTTCATGATGAAAAGATACAGTATCAGCGCAAAGATTCCGGTGGTAAACCAGGCCAGCGCATCCCCCGCAACAGCCAGAGTGTAGCTCTGAAGCTTCATGGAGGTGAAGGCCGTTATCAGTCTTGCGATCAGCTCCATTATTCCCAGCGCCAGCGCGGTCTTACCAAAGCCGCAAGCCTGCATGGCGTTCCTGTAGATGAAGATCATGGCAAGAGGCAGATAGAACACAACGCACAGATACATATAGGTCCTGGCGTAGGGCAGATACTGAGCCACATCCACGTTGGCATCAAAGAACAGCCTTATTATATAGGGCAAAAGAGCTATCGCCAGCACTGCATTGATCAGCGAGTAAACTGCGGAGATCTTCATTGCATCTTTTGTCCCCTGATGTACTCTGTCCATGTCTCCGTAGCCGTAATTCTGGCCGCAGTAAGCCGCCATAGTCTGTCCGATGGAGGGCATTCCCGCCGTCATCAGGTTATTCACCTTGCCCGCCGCGGTAAAGCCGCCAACAGCTACCGAGCCGTAGATATTGATGGAGGCCTGCATCACCATGGTTCCGGAGGCTGTTATTCCAAACTGAAGCGCCATCGGGATACCGATATTGAGCTGTTTGGCGCTGTAGGATCCGTCCAGGCGCCAGTCACTTATTTTTGGCTTTAGCACGTCAACTTTTCTTATAATGTAGATCATGCAAAGGATCGCCGACACTCCCTGTGAAACATCGGTGGCAAGGGCCGCTCCGAAGGTGCCAAGCCCCAGCACGATGATAAATGTCAGATCAAGAACAATGTTCAAAAGAGCTGCGAATATCAGGAAGTACAGCGGTGTCTTACTGTTTCCGATGGCTCTTAGTGAGGCCGCAAGAAGGTTGTAGCCGATAAGAGCTATGCTCCCGGCGCAGATGGTGATTATGTAGGCGTAGGCGTCATCATAGATGTCCGCCGGAGTATTCATGAGTTTCAAAAGAGGATGCATCACCCGGAAAGCAATGATCGTTATGATCCCGGTGCTGATGATGCTAAGGAGTATTGCATTCACAAATGCCCTCCTGGTCCCTTCCATGTCTCCGGCACCGTAGCGCTGGCTGATAAGGACCGTGTAGCCGGTGGTCATTCCGTTGGCCAGGCCCATGATCATGAACATGATGGTTCCCGTGGAGCCCACCGCCGCCAGAGCATTGGCGCTGACATATCTGCCCACGATAACAGTATCCACCATGTTGTAAAACTGCTGGAAGACAAACCCCAGAAATATGGGAAGTACAAATTTGAGAATTATGGGGAGAGGATTCCCCTTAGTCATTTTTCCGTCCATAGAAGCTATCGTACCATATAAAGAGTGCGGGTGAAAGCCCGAAGGCCTGGAGTTTTTGGGATATGTTGATAAGGAGCTGTCCTTTTGGGAACAGCTCCTTTGTGGGTTTGGTTTATTTGGCAACTACTTTGGAACCCTTGTGTCTTGTGATTCCGCTGCTTCCTCCATTCTTGATCGTCTCTTTTATGAAGGTGTTCATAATGTCTTTGTATCCGGTCTTACCATCCTTGGCAAAATTCGAATCCAGGGATTCAAACTCATTGCCGTCATAGGTGATGGCCATGGAGTTTCCGTCCGCCGTCTTCATGATGAGCATGGTGATCGTTCCGGTCTTGATTGTTGTATATTCGTAATCCTCGGAATCAAGGAAGTCTTCAATATCTTCAACAGCCCCTTCCATGGCGTCTGCCGCAGCATCCATATCCATGGGAGCAGGTGCCTGCTCGCCCTCTTCCTCTGCAAACTGCTCTGCTGCCAGCATAGCTGCCGCTACAGGATCAAGGTCTGCGGATGCTTCTTCTGCGGGAACTTCTGCCGCTGCCACAGCTGCCATCACGGCATCCATATCCGAAGGTGCCTCTTCCGGTGCGGGGATTTCAGGCATTGGCTCTGCGGAGATTTCTTCCGTCGCGGGCATCTCGGGCATTGGCTCTGCAGAGATTTCTTCCATCGCGGGCATCTCAGGCATTGGCTCTGCAGGGATTTCTCCCATCGCAGGGATCTCTTCTGCAGGGGCTTCTGCTGCCGGCTCTGCGGGGATCTCGGGTGCTGCCTCAAGGGCGTCTACTTCAGCATTGAGGATCGCATCCAGGTTCTCTGCAGGTGACTCTACAGGTGCTTCAGCAGGCTCTGCGGGGATTTCTTCCATTGCAGGGATCTCAGGCATAGGCTCTGCAGGGATTTCTTCCATTGCAGGGATTTCTTCTGCAGGGGCTTCTGCTGCCGGCTCTGCGGGAATCTCCGCAGCTGCAGCCTCTGCTGCCGCTGCATCTGCCATCATTGCTGCCATTACAGGATCTATATCTGCAGGTGCTTCCTCTGCGGGTACCGCAGGAATTTCTTCCATCGCAGGCATTTCCGGAGCTGCCTCTGCAGGTGCCTCTTCTGCTGCTGCCATTGCGGCCATCATCGCATCCATATCTACAGGTGCTTCTTCTGCCGGTGCTGCTTCTGCGGGCGCTGCCTCAGCTGCTGCCGCCGCATCTGCCATCATCGCCGCCATAACAGGATCTATATCTGCAGGTGCCTCTTCTGCCGGTGCCTCTGCAGGTGCCGCCTCAGCTGCTGCCATTGCAGCCATCATTGCGTCCATATCAACTGGCGCTTCCTCTGCAGGAGCTTCTGGTGCAGCCTCTTCCGCCGGTGCTGCTTCTGCAGGTGCCGCCTCTGCTGCTGCCATTGCAGCCATCATTGCATCCATATCTACTGGTGCTTCCTCTGCAGGAGCTTCTGGTGCAGGCTCTTCTGCCGATGCCGTTTCTGCAGGTGCCGCCTCTGCTGCTGCCATCGCTGCCATCATTGCGTCCATATCTACCGGCGCTTCCTCTGCGGGAGCTTCTGGTGCAGCCTCTTCTGCCGGTGCCGTTTCTGCAGGTGCCACCTCAGCTGCCGCCATCGCTGCCATCATTGCATTCATATCTACTGGCGCTTCCTCTGCAGGTGCTTCTGGCGCAGGCTCTTCCGCAGGTGCTTCTGCAGGTGCCGCCTCTGCTGCTGCCATCGCTGCCATCATTGCGTCCATATCAACTGGCGCTTCCTCTGCAGGTGCTTCTGGTGCAGGCTCTTCCGCCGGTGCTGCTTCTGTTGCTGCCATTGCAGCCATCATTGCATCCACATCGGTAGCTGTCTCAGCTGCTGCCATTGCAGCCATCATCGCATCCACATCTACAGGCGCTGCTTCCTCCGCAGGAGCTTCTGGTGCGGGCTCCGCGGGCGTTGCCTCAGTTGCTGCCATTGCGGCCATAGCCGCAGCCATAGCATCTGCTTCAGCAGCCTCTGCGGGGCTTTGTTCTGCCGTCTCCGCAGGCGCACCTTCTGCTGTGGTAGCAGCAAGAATGTCATCAAGATTAGGTATATCAGCTATAGGCTCAGGTTCCGCAGCTTTCTTGCGTGTGCGTTTGGGCTTGGGAGCCTCCTCAGCAGGGGGATCTGCCTGACCTCCCTCAGCTGCTGCCATAGCCGCAAGCAAATCATCCACATTCGCAGTGGAAAGATCCTGTCCGTTAAGCATATCCTGGGTACTCATGCCATCCATGCTGATTCTCCTTTCAAAGAGCAAAGCTCGTTTTTCAATCCACATGTACAAAAAGCGTCTATTTATATTATCGTTTATTTCTTTAGTAAATTACAGTAAATTTTCTATAAACTAAGGCTTTTCATATTCATTTTTTCCCAAACGATGAATATGAAAAGCCTTAATTTCAAATACATTCATTTACATTTCTAGTCGATGCCCTTCATGCCTTCGATCATGCCTAGCATGTTATTGTCTACGATGTACTCATTGGTGAATGCGTTGACCACAATACCTGAGAGTTTCCGCTCGTTGTTTTTTGCCAGTTTTACGGCATCCATGAAGCTTCTCTCAATTTTGGCAAAATTCTTGCCATATTCTCCCATCTCCTCTGCAGTTGAGAAAACCGGAAGGTAGAATTTATCCTCATCTTGAAGGATATCCGGGAAAAGAGTCAGCGAATCATTACCGGATTCTCCGGGAACCGCAAGGCAGGGAACCCATACATTGCTATTTCTAAGAATCTTCATGAGTTTCAGGGCATTGAGGTCTGTGTTGTTTCTGCAGCAGATTTCCACAGCTCTGGACAGAAATGATCCATCAGCCAAAAGTTCTTTTGTTATAGGATCCTCAGGAACAGAATATTCAACGCCGTCGTCAGACTCCAGGATTAACCGGATCAGCTCTCGGGAAAGCATGAAAGCATCGTCACTCCAGGGATTGACAATGAAGCCCCTTGCCTCTGATGCTTCAACACATGCCTTGAGGGCAGCATCAATGAAGTGCGATATTGCCTGGCTTGGCTGACCTTTCTCAAATTCCTTCTGTGATGTGAACACTACATTCCAGATATTTCCGTCATTGGTATTGAGGCCTCTGAAGGAGTATGTCATTTCATCGCCTGCTTTGGTGACTACCGGAATTACGAAATGTCCGTCAGCGTACATTCTGGCCCTGATGCTCTCAAGGACAGTTATAAGGTTATCGTTGCTCTGATCCTTATGGAATGTAGAAATAGCCTGCTCAATGATCTCATTGCCTTCAAGAAACGGATCCCTTACTTCCTTATTCATAATTACTCTCTCCCCTATCATTGTTTCACACACATTCACTCAGTTCTGCGATTTTTTTCCTTTGCTTTCAAATCCGTTGAAAAGATATATTCCAAGAATAGCATTTCTGTTCCACCTCACAGCTGCTGCCGTTCCACCAGCTCATAGAAGTATCCTTTCTTATCGATCAGATCCTGATATTTGCCCTCTTCAATGATCCGGCCGCTGTCCATAACCAGTATCCTGTCGCAGTTCTTAATGGTGGAAAGCCTGTGGGCGATAACGATCCTTGTGCACTTAAGTCCGTCCAGAGCCTCGGAAATCTGCCTCTGGGTGATATTGTCAAGAGCACTGGTGGCCTCGTCAAAGATCAGTATCCTGGGCTTGGAAGCCACTGCCCTGGCTATAAGAAGCCTTTGCTTCTGGCCTCCGGAGATTCCTCCCTGGCCTTCGGCGATGATGGTGTGCATTCCCATGGGCATAGCGCGAATGTCATCCGCGATTCCCGCCATCTCGGCCGCTTCCCAGGCTTCCTCCTGAGTCAGCTTCTCGGAAGCAATTGCTATGTTGTGGAAGATATCTCCAAAGAACAGCTTGCCGTCCTGGATTACCGAACCGATCTTGCGCCTCAAGGACTTAAGGTCAATCCTCTCTATATCCTTACCGTCATAGAAAACCACACCCTTATTGGGTTTCTCGAATCCCAGAAGGAGCCTTACCAGAGTGGACTTGCCGCATCCTGTCTTGCCGACGATGGCAACGTACTCCCCGGCCCTGATCTTAAGATTGAAGTTCTCAAGAATATAGGGATCCTGCTCGTTGTATCTAAAGTACACGCCGCCCAGTTCAATGCTGCCGTTCAGCCTTGTCACGATATCCTTTTTAAGTGTCTTCTCAGGCTCTGTCTTGAGGATTGGTTCCGCCATATCAAGTACCGGCTTGATCCTTGCCACCGACAGGGATGTTGAAGACAGCTGCGAAAATGCCGCAAACAGCGCAGCATAAGCTATATTGAACGCAAAGTATTCCGATGGAGCAACACCTGATTTAATTGCTATCTCATATAGCACAACGGTTCCTATCAGCGAAACCGCTGTATTCAGCACGCCGCTTATCTTAAGGAAAAACGGCGGATTATACGCCAGTGCCGCACCCTCTGCGTACTGGTTTGCCCACTTTGCGAAGATCCTCTTCTCCGCTCCCGCAAGTTTTATCTTCTGAATGCCGTTGATCATCGCATAGCTAAGGCCGTTCTCTTTAGCAAGAAGCTCCATTCTCTGCCTGGTAATCCTCATCTGCATAAGAGTCGCGATCACAGACAGGAAAAGACTCAGCACAATGATCACCACAGACGGGATAACCAGCATCGGTGCGTATCTCATGATCTGGAAAACATATATCAGGGAAGCAATGGCAGACAATCCCAGGGAAAAGACATCCTCAATAATTATCTGACATATCGAGTTGATGCTTCCGGACCTGCTGGAAAGTTCACCTGCGCTGAACTGCCTGAAGAAAGGCGCCGGCAAAGTAAGAATCCTCTGCATTACCGCCTGCTCCACAGGAATCGTAACCTTCCACTTTACCCGCATGGACACCGCCGTAGCAAAGGCCTGAATAAATCCCGACAAAACGATGGTAACCATGATGGTAACTGCCATAACACCAAACAGCGTAATATTCGAATCCCTGATGACCGTTCCCGTCATGGTCTCTGCAGCCATTGGAAGAATCATGGAAATTGCCGCAGCCACAAGCACTGCCACAGCGTAGTACAGATAATCGTAGTAGGAAAGTCTGTCCTTCATAAAGCTGATAAGATCGGAGATCCCAAGCTTTTTCAGCGCCAGCGGCTCATAGAACGCCACCGCCTGCTCCTCGAACAGATCAGCATTCTTCTTGTTTACCGTTGTCTTTTTTCCGGTAGCCGGATCATAGAAGTAGTACCTTGCAAATCCCATCGGGAAAAGACATATCGGGGAGTGGTCAGCCTTGAGAAAGCAGATGATCGGGCCAAAGCAGTCCGTGTACCATCCATCCTTCAGCGAAATGACAGCCTTCATCATGCCCACTGAGCTTGCCGCATATTCTATCTGCTCCAGGGGATCCTTGATATTCCCGGGTATCTCAACGGAAGGATAATGATAGTACATGAAAACATCTTCAATGGCATTGCGCACACTGAATCTCTTGTTCCGGGTTTTCATCCTCTCCCCAAGCACCTTGTGGGCAATCTTGTCGTAGGACTCCCGGTACAGCTCTTCGTCTCTTCTTTTTCTAAGTCTTATCTGTTCGTCAAACCAGCCCAATTTCAACGCTCCTGTACTGTATGATTAATCAATGGCCGTCAGTCGTTGCTGACCAATGCTTTGTAATATCCGTCATTCTCAATAAGCTGCTCGTGAGTTCCGCGCTCAACTATCTCTCCCTTATCAAGAACTATGATCTCGTCGCAGTCCCTGATGGTGGAGAGCCTGTGGGCAATAATTATAAGAGTGATACCCCTGTCCTTGATGGCATTAACCACCTCATACTCAGTCTTGGCATCCAGAGCGCTGGTGGCCTCATCCAGGATAACGATGGAAGGATCCATGGCAAGAACCCTTGCAATCTCAAGTCTCTGTCTCTGGCCTCCCGACAGGTCTTTTCCACCCTCGGTAATCCTGTACTGATATCCGCCGGGCTTAAGGATAATGTCATCGTGAATCCTGGCATCCCTTGCCGCAAGGATCATCTCAAAGTTCTCGATGGATTCATCCCACATTTTGATATTGTTCTCTATGGTGTCCTCAAACAGGATAATATCCTGGTCCACCACTGCCACAGACCCGGTAAAGGCGCTTCTGTCTATCTCGGGGATGGACTTGCCATCAAAAAGGATCTCGCCGCTCCAGGGCTTGTAAAGTCCTGAAATAAGCTTGGAGACAGTGGATTTTCCGCATCCGCTTCCGCCAACGATGGCGACTCTTTTCCCCTGGGTCAGTTCCATATTGAAATCCTTGATAAAAGGCTTATCAAGTCTTGAATATCCGAAGGTAAGGTTCTTCACCTGAATATTACCGGAGAGCTTCTCAAAGACATGGCTGTCATCATCGCCTCTGTCTGCATATTCATCGGTCTTGTACTGCATTACATCCTCAACCCTCTCCATCTCGGTGCGCATCTCAAGAATGGTCTGCCCCGCATTGGTCAGGGTTGTGGCAGGCCCCATGAAAGACTGGAGGATCCCCTGGAAGGCCGTGATCATACCAACCGAGAAGTTCCCGTT
The DNA here is from genome assembly GCF_000526935.1 of Butyrivibrio sp. FCS014. GTDB lineage: Bacteria > Bacillota > Clostridia > Lachnospirales > Lachnospiraceae > Butyrivibrio. The sequence continues at coordinate 894,167 of NZ_JAHA01000019.1, forward strand.
CAGGGCAAAAAAGACACCGCCGATGAGGATGGCATAGTTGGCCATGTTGGAAACCATCTGGGGTATCGCCTCCAGGTAGGTGTTCTTTCGCATGAACTCTACCTCTTTTTCATCAACAGCAGCCTTGGTGGCAACCCAGTTTTCAAAAAAGCCGTTCTCAGCGCCGCTGGCCTTGATGGTCTCGATCATGCTGATCCCGGACAGAGTCTGAGTGGCGAGCTTACCCTGCTCGATCATCATTCCTCTGGTGACATTTATTCTGTGATCTGAGATTATCTTGGAAATCACAAGGTTAATGATAACGGTTGAAATGCCAAGGATTGTAAGAGGCACCGAATATCTCACAAGAACCACCAGGTAAAACACCATCATTCCGGTATTCAGACACAGAGGTGCGAAGGTGTTGACGATGACCCCTGCTATTTCCTCATTGGTGGAATGTCTCATAAGGATATCTCCGGACATTCTCTGGGAAAAGAACTCCATAGGGAGCCTGAGTATCTTCCACATGAAAGACGTGCTTCCGTTGATGGCCAGTTTTCCGCCGATCTTAAGGGAATATACCGCGGAGATCCAGGACACGGCTATCTGCAAAATCGCCAGCCCCGTCAGTAAAACTATGAACCCATCAGCCTCATTTGCGGCTGTCCCCGTCAGAAGCTTATCCATAAAGTACTCGGACATTTTGGGATTTATAATTGTGAAGGCATAGGAAAACAGCGTGATGAGCACGGTAAATATCACCGCAGCCCTGGCATCCTTAAGTCTCCTGCCTGCAAATTCGAGGACACTCTTTCTCTTGCCGCCGGGTTCAAAGTTCTCGGTAGGCTCAAAGGTCAGTGCTATTCCGGTGAACCCTTTCTCGAACTCCTTAATGGGAATGGAAACGCTTCCTCTGGAGGGATCATTTATGTAGGCCTTCTGTCCCTTGAATCCGCACAGCACTATGAAGTGGTTATACTCCCAATGCACGATACAGGGAAAAGTGCACTCTTTTCTGAGGCTTTCCATATCCATGCGGTAGCCTGCTGCCTGCATGCCATAGTTTCTGGCTGCCTTCAGTATATTTTTTGCATTGGAGCCATCCCTGGAAACGCCGCAGTCAAGGCGCACCTGTTCAAGGGCAATCCACTTGCCGTAGTAAGCAAGTATCATGTCCAGGCAGGCAGCTCCGCACTCAAGGGCCTCCATCTGCATTACAACGGGAACTTTTGCAGCTCCGCTAGTCAACGGTTTTTTGTTTGCCATGTCTCACCTTTCGAATGGACCAAAATAGAATATATATGAAAATTATACCATCTGAAATCGCTATTTTGTATGGTTGCTGACGCTAAAGCACACCTTGTTTTTTAAAAAAGTTTCATATACTATATTATTTGCTATTAATAAGAAGAGGGAATGGAAAATGTGGAATTATATTAAAGGTCTTTTTCTCAGCGGAAGCTTTGGCAAAAAGTTTCACGCAGCGTTTGTTGGAATAGCGGGAGCACTGGTGTTTCTCGGGGCTCTGATCGGTATCGGCGGAGGTTCCTGGATAATCGGTTTCTTTGTAGGCTCAGTACTTTACAGCAAATATGAAGAAAAATACAAGAAAACTCTTGAAGATATATCTCATGTCCCTTACTGGGGCAATCAGTTCGGACGCCGGAACACCATCAACCTTCTGAAAGACGAAGAATTTCACCCTTATGTTTTAAGAGACGGTAAAGTCTGCAGACATCTTAAGGTCAGCGAAAGCGGCCGCTGGTTCTATGTGGCCGGTCATTATTATCCCCTGTATCTTGTAAGAGGCTTTGACTATGCCAGGGGAGAGCTTATGATGATAGACGGAACAAGGCTCACTGAACAGAACTGGCTCAAGAACAACGCCATCAGGCATGCTCTTGTGGACCTTTTAAAAGCCAACAGGCTCTACGAAGTTGGAATGAGAAAGTCACTTCTTGACAGCATCACTACCCGCGCTTTCAACTCCGTTTGGAAGGGAAGCTATGAAGAGCTTGCAAAAGCTGACTGGGACCAGATCCGCTATGAATGGGAAAAAGCGGTATCAATGGAAGCCGAGGATACCCTGGAGCGAAGCAAGGCAAACAAGCTTAAGGAAGCTTTAAGACTCCCTGATTATGCGCTGAACTCACTCCACAGCAGAACTCTCACTGATAAAGAAATAGATATTATAAGTAAAGCAATTCAGGACAAAAAGATAAAGCATATTGATGGCTGGTTTGTTCAGGAAGATTATAAAGATGACATGTGCGTCGGAAACGGTGCCCGTCTTCTTTCAGCACTAGGTCCCATTGAGAATGAGGAAGCCTTAAACTTCCTCTTTGACTGCACAAGAGATATCCAAAAGCCCTATTTTACCGAAGCTGTAAATGCTCTTTTGAAATATCCCAGACATGTGCTTATTAAAGAGATTGAGAAACGTGTAGCAATAGCCCATGAAACAGGCGATGTTCTGTGGGGCGCAGGCCTTATCTATCTCTCCGGCCAGTTTGGTTATGAAATAAGTTTAAGCCGGCAAAGCCATGAGCAGATCGCTCAAAGCCCTGCCAGCTCAAATTTCTACGATGAGCCGCAGCCCTATGCAGCTAGTCAAGCTTATAGCTATAGTCCGAAAAATCAGCCTTAAGCTGAGCTTTGTGTCCATCCTTCTCCCAAAGGAAGGTCATTACCGTGCCCTCAAGGCTTACGGTGAAGTTGGAATCAAAGCCAAATGCAGGATTGGTGTTCCTGTATCTTAGGAGCTTAAGCTGCTCCTTCACTACTTCTTTTCCAAGAGCTTCTTCGATCTGAGGCAGAGTAAGGTTGGTCCTGTTGATCTCCTTATGGCCGCCTGCACCGGCGCGCTTTACTGCCTCATGGTCGTTCTTTCCTGCGAACAGATCAAGATACCATATCTGAGGCTTTCCGGGCATGAACATCTGGATTGCCCTTGCAAAGAGCATCTTTTTGTCATCCTCACCAAGAGCGCTGTAATAGGTTGCATTTACCTGGTAATACATATTCTTGGCGCCGTGAAGATCCTTGACATATCCGCCTCTTCCGACAATGATGTCAATCATCTTCTGGATATCCTCCTCGGGAAGGAGTCCCTTAAGGTCCAAAAGCGGGATTCCGTCGTGGCAGCCCAGCATGTTTACAACGCGGATTTTCTTGTCGTATACCTCTTTTGCCCAGTCATAAAGAAGCTTTCCGTCCTTGCTCTCTATGGCATAGATAAGAAGACCGGGCAGGAAGAAGTCATAGGTCATGTAGCCTTTGTCTGCCACTGTTTCATATATCTTTTCCCCGTAGCTTGCGTGGATCTCGGGAAGAAGTGATACTCCGAATTCATCAGCCAGCTTTTTAACCCTCTCAAGTACATCCCAGGTATCGGGCTCGTTTAAGAAGTTCTTTTTGCCGGGTTCCTTGGGAGCATAGGCAAAAGCATCAAGTCTTACAATCCTTGCGCCGTACCCTGAGAGGCTCTTTAAGGTATTTCTGTAATGCTCCCAGACAAGCTCTGACTTGATATTAAGATCCATCTGTCCAAGGTAGCGTCTTCCGGATTCAAGAAGGTCAACCGCTGCGTCCCTGTATTTCTCAAAGCCTGTAAAATCTATCTCTGAAGGCTTTTTGCCCTCATCAAGCTCACTTTTAATGCGCTCGGAAAGCTTCTGTGCTGTCAGATACTGAATGTTCATCCTGTCCATGAGATCCTGAACATCGGGTCTCTTGTACTGAACCTCCTGATAGAAGGTATTCCAGTAGGGAACGTCCTTTCCATCTGGCATTCTGACCATAAGAATGGGAAGCCCGGGCTTTCTGAAGAACATATCCTTGATGTACTCTTCCCTTGGCTGGATGTAGCCCTCGGGGGTCATCTCACCGCAGCCCTCCCAGAATTTGTTCCAATTGATGAAGAAATCCTTATACTTTGAATTCTCACCGTTCTTAAGAAGATCCTGGAACTGAGGAGAAAGAACCGACGCATGATTTAAGATAAAATCAAGCTTAAGGTCAATTCCCAGATCGGCTAATTTATCGATATCTCCGGGGGCAGCCATCTGCTCATTGATGCTGTAGTCTATTACGGAAAAACCTCTGTCCAGATCGGTATTGAAGATGCTGGGAAGGATGTAAAAAGACCGGAACACATCCTTAAACTCTTCTTTGGAAAGAACAGCAAGGATATCCGACATGGTTCCGCCCATGCTGTCCGGATAAGCGTTGAGCATAGGTCCGTTATTTGTAATATTACTCATATTTCTTCCTTTCTGAATCAGATATCCGCAGCCATGATCTTCTTAAACTCATCGTAGCTGATAATATCTCCCGCTTTAGAAACAATGATCTTAGCCTTGTGAGCCTGATCCACAAGCTTGGCCTGCTCAATCTCAAGAACCATTGTAGTGAAGGGGCTGTCAAGCTTGCCGTCTCTGTTTCTTGATCTTCTGTGCTCAAGTGTCTCCTGCGGTGTGCTGTTCAAAAGAACAGGGATATCAACCTGAGTCATGTAATCGCTGTTACCATGGGTCCACTCTACAATAAGAACCTGCTTATTAGAAAGATCAACAAGGTCATACCAGAGGGAAGCCTCGTCTCTGCCCATTCTCTTAAGATAGAGTGCATCCGCTCCATCCTTGAAGGCTTTCATTATATTATCAACTTCTTCGAAATCAGTTTCTTTGGGAGTTCCGAGATAATTCTTAAGAGCTTCTTTTCCTGCCTCAAGATAGCTTGTGAACCATGTGTCAGTCTCTGCATGTGCCTTGTCTGCATCGGTTTCAGCCTTCTGCCACTCTCTGATCTTAGCTACATTTTCAGGATTCATGACACCGGCGTCAGCCATAGCCCTCATGCCTGCAACTCTGAAAGTATGAAGCCTTTCAGCATCATTGTACATGGGAATTCTGTGGGGATAATTGTCTCCGGACATGGTGTAGCTGCCTATTCCTGCCTGTTCCAGCATATATGACAGAAGTGACGCAATTTCAGATTTACCAACACCGGATCCTCCGCAAACCGCTACTACAGCGCGGCCGTATGGATTAGCCTCCATTTTAGCCGTAAGCTCTTTTACCAGTTCTGGGAAAATTGTTCTTGCCTTGGCGATGTGGCTCTGTCCGATCTCAATCTTATCTCCCGGCATATCACCGTGAGGAATATCCTCGGGAATAGTCAAATCCGCTGCAATTTCTGATGCATGTGTTAGTTTTTCTTTGACGTCAGAAACATTGATCGTTATTCTGTTGTACTTAGTGTTCATTTTTCCTCATTCCTTTTCAAAAAAAATCGAATACTTTGACAACATGTATTCGACCGTGTTATTTTGTGAACAAGATACAATAACTTTTTTTCGTTGTAAAGTCCCAAAATCAAAACATGATAACTATCAAAGAAATCGCCAGGCAACTGAATATGAGTACCACAACGGTTTCAAATGTTATCCATGGAAAGGCCGGGGAGGTGTCCGAGGACACCAAGAAAAAAGTGGAGGAGTTTTTGAAAAAAGTGGATTACGTACCGAATATAAGTGCCCGTAATCTCGCCCAGAACGAATCCAAGATCATCGGCCTTGCGCTGAAGGCCCGTGCCGACAAGTACGAGAACCTTATCATGGATCCATTTGTATCCGTTCTTATTGGTGGCGTGGAAGAGACCATCCGCAGCGCCGGTTACTTTATGATGCTTTATATCTCAAAGGATACCGACGAGATCATGCGGCATGTCTCCACCTGGAATGTGGACGGACTTATCCTCTTCGGAATGCTGGATGATGACGGCATCCGGGTCAGTGAGAAGTACAAGAAGCCCATCGTATGTATAGACACCTATTCTCTCGAGGGCCTCAAGCACTTTACCAATGTCGGACTTGATGATGAGCAGGGTGCTTATGAAATGGCCTCCTACCTCATCTCCCAGGGCCACAAAAGGATCGCATTCCTGTCCGATAACACCAAGGGCGTCGACCTTGCAAGACTCAACGGATTTAAAAAGGCTCTTAAAGATAACAAGCTGAAATTCAAAAGTACGGACTTTTTGCAGATAAGACCAAGGTCCGAGGAGATAGAGGAAAGTCTTGAGAAGATATGCCAAAGAGCTTCCGAGTTCACCGCCATCATGTGCGTATCGGATCTTTATGCGGTAACTCTCATGTCCGCTCTTTCCGACAGAGGCATTTCCGTTCCCGGGGACATCTCGGTCGTTGGCTTCGACGACAATATGCTGGGTCAGCTTCACCGCCCGGCCCTCACAACAGTCCATCAGGATGTAAAGGCCAAAGGTGTAACCGCAGCAGATACGCTTCTTAAACAGCTCTCCGGGGTAAAGACTCCGAACCAGATAAAACTGCCCACAAGGCTTGTGATTCGTGACACTGTCAAAAATATAAACAGTTAACACAGGTTATCGTTGTGTAGATTGACCAACTTATGCTTACGCGCATAAGTTGGTCTTTTTTACGTTTTATCATAATTTTTAGAAATGTTTTATTGATTTTTAACACTTAAGTGTAAACGATTAAGTCCGCTTACCGCCTGACTTTAGGCTTATTTAAGCAGTTTTGCAAGATAATTTTTATGGTTTTTTGCTTGAATTTTAGCCGTGTATGTGATATCGTGAATTTAGCGTACAACTTATGCGCAAAAGTAACTGTGAAAAAGTTACTTTATATGGCAGAATGCACAAAAGTGCAAAAGGAGGGTAAAAAATGAAAAAGAAACTGATGTCATTAGTTCTTGCAGGCTCTATGGTTCTTTCACTTGCAGCTTGCGGTACTACAGGAACAACCGACACAACTGACACCGCTGAGGCTCCCGCAGCTGAGACTCAGGCAGAGGCTACAGAGCCCGCTGCTACTGAGGAAGCAGCTCCTGCAGCAGAAGCTACAGGCGACCTTGGAGAGGTTCGTCTTCTCAACGGTAAGCCCGAGATCAACGACCAGATGCAGGCTCTTGCAGCTAAGTATCAGGAAGAGACAGGAAATGTTCTCGTTGTTGAGACAATCGGTGGTGACACAAACGCATCTGACGAGCTTAAGAAAATGTATCAGGCTGACAACATGCCTGACATCTTCGTAATCGAAGCTAACCAGGCAGCTAACTGGGACGGCATGCTTGCTGATCTTTCCGGTGAGGACTGGACAAACAAGACAGGTTTCGAACTTGTAGATGCAAACATGGGAACAATCGGATTCCCTTACACAGTAGAGGCTACAGCTCTTGGTTACAACGCTGACCTTCTTAAGGCCGCAGGCGTTGATCCCGCATCTCTTACATCACCTGCCGCATGGAAAGAGGCTTGCGAGACTCTTGATTCCAAGAAAGATGAGCTTGGCATCACAGCTGTATTCGGATGGTGCGCAGAGCCCACAAACCTTGGCTGGTCTTCAGGAACACACGTATTCGCTCAGTACCTTGACGCAGGTCTTAAGGCTGATGACACAACATACATCGACCTTCTTAACGACGGCGGCAAGATCGACGAAGCAAGAATGAAGAACTTCGCTGATTTCGTAGGCATGATGAACCAGTATTCAGATCCTGCCCTTCTTATTGACGGAACCTATGATACACAGGTTCAGGGATTCAAGGATGGCAAGTATGTATTCATCACACAGGGTAACTGGTGTGTAACATCACCTGACGACGTAAGCTTTGAGTGCGGATTTGCTCCTTATGCATTTGAGGACGGAATCAACACAATCATCGCTGGTCCCCCTTCATATTGGGTAGCATACTCAAACGGCAACGTTGAGGGCGCTAAGGCATTCTTCAACTGGTGCGCAGGCGATTCTGCTCAGAACATTCTTGTTAATGATGCAGGCCTTGTTTCTCCTTTCGATGATTGCCAGTACGAGGCAGTTAACCCCTTCTACAAGAGCATGAACAGCTACATCACAGCAGGCAACTACTCAGGATGGCACACAATGCTTAAGAAGGACGGCCTTCAGAACCAGACATGTAACGTATTCGCTGATTACGCTAAGGGCAAGCTTGATGCAGACGGATTTGTATCAACAATGGCTCAGGTAATCTCCAGCTACTACGCTCAGTAATAATGAACATGCGGGCAGGGCGTGCTATGTGCCCTGCCTGTTTTTTCATAAAAAACCATTTAAACTATTTAATCTGAAAGGGGGATTACAAATGGGTACTTTTTCAATAGGCCGAAAAGTCGCATCCTTTGGCAGCCTGATCCTGGGCGCAGTGCTTGCGATCGCCGGACTTGCCTTATCCATTACCAAAGCAGGCGATCTAATCCTGGGAACCATGCCCGGTAGCGGAACGCCTATCATTCTGGGACGAGGCGTAATGTTCGTATGCGGAATTCTTTTGTTCATATTAGGCCTGTATCTTTTCCCAACATTTAAACATCATCGCACTATCATCAACATCATCTTCCTGTTCCCGCTTCTCTTTGCATTTGCGGTAACAGTGATCATTCCTCTGGTTCTTGGTATCGGATATTCCTTTACCGACTGGAACGGAATCACCATGAAGGGTGTGGTAGGATTTGCCAACTACGCCAGAATGTTCAGACAGCCGTCTTTCCTTTGGTCAATACTGCTGACATTCCTCTTTGTGGTTTTCAACATGATTCTCGTAAATCTTGTTGCTTTCCTTCTGGCTCTGCTTTGCACCTCAAGGATCAAGGGCCTTGGATTCTTCAGAGCAGCTTACTTCCTCCCCAACCTTATCGGAGGAATCGTACTTGGTTACATCTGGCAGTTCATTTTCAGTAATGTTGTCACAAAGTTTACCGGTACCTACTCAATGCTTTCGGATACAAAGACAGCGTTCATTGCTATCATCATCGTATACATCTGGCAGTATGCAGGTTACATCATGCTGATCTACATCACCGGTCTTAACACAATCCCCGGTGACGTACTTGAGGCATCTGCCATCGACGGTGCGAACAAGCTTCAGACTCTTTTCAATATCAAGCTTCCCATGATCGCACCTACAATTACGATCTGTACATTCCTTACACTTACATCAGCCTTCAAACAGTTCGATGTAAACCTTGCTCTTACAAACGGTAAGGGCTCAGTACAGTTCCTTGGTGAGTACATCGCCAACGGTACCGAGATGCTTGCACTTAACATCTACGGCACAGCTGTTGTAAATAACGACTACGCCCTTGGCCAGGCAAAGGCAGTTCTTTTCTTCATCATCCTGGCAATTGTATCTATCATGCAGGTACGTATTTCTAATAAGAGGGAGGTGGAACTGTAATGCATACCAAAGAAAAAGCTTCTTCAGTAGTGATCAGAATGATCATAGCAGTTATCGTTGCAGCATACGTTTTGTTCCCGTTCTTCCTGCTTGTTATCAACTCGGGAAAAGAGACATCGGATATCACTTCCAATCCCGTAAGCTTCAACGGTATGAGTTTCGGCCAGTTCAAGTTCAATGTTCATGAGGTTATCAACGACCCCAACTTCCTGTTCTGGCGTTCCTTCGGTTACTCGGCACTTATCACTATCCTGTCCCTTGTGCTCCTTGCACTGTTCGGAGCAATGGCAGCATGGGTTATCTGCCGTAACAAGACCGCATGGTCAACAGTTATCTACTTCACCTTCATCGCATCAATGATCATTCCTTTCCAGGTAGTTATGCTTCCGCTTATTTCTACCTTCCGTGATGTAGGTAAGTTCATCGGATTCCCGATGCTCCAGTCAGTACCCGGTATCGTGTTCGCATACCTGGGATTCGGCGGAGCCATGACGGTATTCATTCTTGTAGGTTTCATCAAGGGTGTTCCCTTTGACCTCGAGGAAGCTGCTTCAATCGACGGATGTTCTCCTGAGCAGACCTTCTTCCAGATCATCTTCCCTCTGCTGACACCTGTAATCACAACAGTTACAATCCTTAACGGAATGTGGATCTGGAACGACTACCTTCTGCCTTCAATGATGCTTGGTCAGAACGGTAAGGTAATGACAATTCCCATTGCCATCCAGAAGTTCGTTGGATCTTACGTAAAGCGTTGGGACAGAATTCTTCCCGCTGCGCTGCTTGCCATCATTCCTATGATCATCATCTTCCTCATTGCACAGAAGCAGATCATGGAAGGTATGATCGAAGGTGCAGTGAAAGGCTGAGAGAACTTGCTGAGGTTTTGCCGAAGCTAGTTCGAACGTGTTCTGGCGAACGCGAAGCGTGAGAGCAGAACTTCCTTACGCGCAAAGCGCGAGAGCAGAACTTCCTTGCGAATATACATATAAACATAAATCAAGTAGGAGGCGGTGACTAGCCGCCGTCCTCTCACAGCACCGTACGTACCGTTCGGTATACGGCGCTTTCAATAGTTGACGTGCACAGACTGATAGGCTGTGGCTAAATCATAAAAGCCACTGTTTATCAGTCTTTCTTTTGTCATTGCCATATTTACTGCAACAGTATGCGACGTGAACCAGTGACCTCTTCGGCTGTTACCAGCCCGCCATGCTAAGTCCTCGGGCACGCCCATCTTAATCAGATTACGTACCTTTGTCTTTGGTTTCTTCCATTGTTTCCATATACACATACGTATTCTGTGATAGAGCCATCCGTTGATGTCATCGACGTTCCACTTAATGCTTGCAATACCGTAGTAGTTGAGCCATCCTCTAGCATATACCTTGATTTTCTCAAGGCTAGGCTTGATAGACTGCACAGACTTACGGGAAGATAAATCTTTCAGTTTTGACTTGAACTTCTTCCATGACTTTGGATGAACTCTGACAAAAATGCCACTTCCGTTCCTTCCCAATGCAAAGCCAAGGAATTTAAAATTTCGGATTGCAAACACACTAACAGTACGGCTTTTTTCCCGATTCACCGTGAGTTTCATGTTCTCTTCGAGATATCTCGTACTGCTTTCCAAGAGTCTTTCAGACGCCCTTTTGCTTCTAGCTAGGAGCACGATGTCATCTGCATATCTAATGCAAGGAACACCCCTCTTTAGAAACTCTTGGTCGAACTCATTGAGGTAGATGTTCGCAAGAAGCGGTGATAGATTACCACCTTGTGGCGAGCCTTCCTCTGTGTCAATGACCACTCCATTTTCCATTACGCCACTCTTTAGATAGCGTTTAATGAGCTGCACCACACGCTCATCCTTTACATTCTTCCGCAGAAGATTTATAAGGATTTCGTGATTTAAGGTATCGAAATACTTGGATAAATCAAGAACCACAGCAAATGTGTAGCCTTGCTCTGCGTACTCTTTGACCTTTCGTATTGCTCCTTTTGCATCTCTGTTTGGACGGTAACCATAGCTTCCATCCGCAAACTGTGGCTCGTAGATCGGCATAAGCTGTTGGGCTATTGCCTGCTGGAGTATACGGTCTATCACTGTTGGTATGCCAAGCTTTCGCACACCACCATCTGGTTTTGGAATCTCAACTCGCCTGACTGGCGACGGAGTGTACTTCCCCCGATATATACGGTCAGTTAGCTCCTGCTGATGTTCCTTAAGATAGGGAAGTGCATCTTCGATGGTCATGCCATCAATCCCTGGCGCTCCCTTGTTTGCCTTCACTCTCTTATACGCTCTGTTTAAGTTGTCTTTATACAGTATCGCTTCCAAGAGTCTCGGCTGTGCACTGTCTCTTTCTTTCCATATCCGATTGAATGACCTACGCGCTTTCGCATACCCTTCATGTTCCGCATTATCTCTTTGCGAACAGCCATTGTTTTCAATGTTTTCTGCCATAAATGGTCATTCCTCCTTTCTCGGTCATACTTAAGACTCCTACTGATTCGGTCCTTCGGTCAGCATGTCCATGTTTCCATGTCCATATCCCTACTATGACCTCTGCTGACTTCTGCATGTTCAGCACCGCCTCGTTTCCTTGTACGGTGGTTACTCCTTTCAGAGCATTTCACGCAGACCTCCCTAGGTACCACACGTTTCTTCCTCTCCATCCATCTGCCTCATTTATCATGCATGATTCCGTGTAGTTATTGGGCTTCGACTTGTGATGCAGCCTTACCCTCATGCATAACCTCATATGAGATTTCTGTACGTCAGACCAGAGATTTGCCCGTGGGTTAGTATGTTCCCCACATCCAGCTTCCTTCAGATTCCACCTCGCGGCGGACACCCTTGCCTTCGGCTATATCCTTCCCACTACCGGGCGGATTCGGGACTTTAACCCGTTAGAAACGTGCGCCGCTAGGCGCACACCCATATAAAAGCCCCCGGAGCTTAGTTCCGGGGGCTTTTGCCATGCATTTAGAACTTATTTATGTCATAAGGAAGTTCTGCTCTCGTGCCAAAGCACTCGCCAGAACAACGTTCGAACCAGATTCGAAAGAACCTCATCAGTTTCAAACAGTTTCAGGTTCGGGATAATCAACACCGAAGGTCTCAACGGTAACTGTCTTCATTACCTGAGGAGTTACGGGGCGATCGTCCCAGTCTGTCTGCGTCTCAGCAATGGCGTTAACCACTTCAAGTCCCTCAATTACCTTACCGAATGCAGCATAGTCGCCGTCAAGGTGAGGTGAAGTCTTGTGCATGATAAAGAACTGTGAACCTGCTGAGTTGGGCATCATTGAACGTGCCATGGAAAGAACTCCCTCAGTGTGCTTAAGGTCATTCTTAAAGCCGTTGCTTGAGAACTCACCCTTAATGCCGTAGCCTGGGCCGCCCATACCGCTGCCCTCGGGATCTCCACCCTGAAGCATGAATCCGCGGATTACTCTGTGGAAGATAAGTCCGTCATAGAAATGCTTGTTGATAAGTGAGATAAAGTTGTTTACAGTGTTGGGTGCAATCTCGGGATAAAGCTCAGCCTTCATCACATCTCCGTTTTCCATTGTGATTGTTACTATTGGATTCTGTGCCATTTTAATTCCTCCGTTTTATCTATATATTTATTTGCTATAAATATCTGCTTTTACCAGGGACTGTTATTGTAGTCGGATCCGTATCCTCCCTCTTCTTCTCCGCCGGGAGATCCTCCTATATAATCGCCCCATTTCTCCATGGTGTCGCGCTGGTCCTTTCTGTCTTCAAGAGCATTCTTCTTGTTCTCTTCCAGTTCCTTCTGTACCTTCTTCTCCTTGTCGGAAGGCTTGGAATCTTCGCTTGATCCGTCATCGGAATCGCTGCTGTTGCCCTGATCCTGCTGCTCCTGGCTGTTGTTGTTCTGATCGGGATTCTTGAGCTTTTCTATCATCCTGTCTATATCTTCCTTGAGCTGTTGTGCATCAGCATCGTGCCCCGGCTCACCTTCATCGGTGGCACAGCCCTTCTCAAGAAGAATATCTCTTGCTTTATAGAGTATAAACAGCGCCGTGTCTATCTTTTCCTGACTTGTCAGGTTGTTGAAATCGATGGTATTGCAAAGGGAAAGAGCAAGGTTGACTCTTATATCACACTCCTTTTCCTCTGTGGGGTGCTGCTTAAGTGCCTCGGTATACTGGCCTACCGCCGCATTGTAATCACCCTGCTTGAAGGCGGCATTTCCAAGGTTGTAGTAGGGAATATAGCTCTCGGGGAAATTGTACTTAAGAAGAGAGGACTCCTCCTCGGTCTTGTATTCACCCTTGTTGTAAGCACTTACGAAGGACATGTTCGTTCCAAGTCTCACCGCCTGATAAATGCCCAGCAAAAGAAGTATCAGTCCCACTAATGCATAAAAGTACATTCTAAGAGGTATTTTTTTCATAACTTATAACCTCCCTCTTCTGGCTATTATGAACAGCTCGATAAGTATCATGAGAACCAGCGGCATTGCAAAGAAGTAATAGAGGTCTTTAGTGATCTCCGCTCCCTGGCCGCTTTCTATCACGGTCTTACTGGACTCCTTGATGATCTGGATGCGGCCTTTAAGGGCCTCTTTTCCGTTGTTCATGTTCTCATATTCAAGGCCAAGCTGCTCTGCGATGGTCTTAAGATTATTCTCATCAATACGGGAAATGGCATCGCCATGAGTCTTGTAATCATAGACGTTGCCGTAACGCTCTTTCATCTTGCCGCCGGTCGCAGTTCCGTAGCCCATTACCACTCCGGAATCTATATACTGTGCAAGGTCAGAATAATCCTTGAGCTTTCTGCCGTTGGTGATCTCGCCGTCACTTATATAGAAGACGATTGTCTTTCTGTTCTCCTTTTTCTGGGATGAAAGAAGAAGAGCTTCGATGTCCTGATAGGGGATGGACAGATCGCTTCCCTTGGCGTAGTAGCTGTCGGGCATGTCAAAGGTATCCATAAGGTCCCTTATATACTCAAGATCCTGGGTAAAGGGCGCCAGCACATGTGCGCTGTCATCAAAGGTAACAAGACCGAAGTTGCTTCCGGCCAGCTCATCGAGAATGTAATTCACATCAGATGTAACTCCGCTCATTCGTGTCTTGGAGCCATTGTAATCCATAGCCCACATACTGATGGTATTGTCGACGACAAAAAGCACATCCAGATTCTTGGTGGCAAACTCATACTGGCTCTCCACAATGCAGGGTCTTGCCCCCACCAGAAACGCCAGAGCATATATCAGTGACAGCCGTACCAGAGTGCCGATCTTGTCAGCCCTGTGAGCCTTATTGTTGATAATGAGAAATGCGGTGAGGACAAATAGCAGTAAAAAGCCCGCCACCAGCGCTCCCATGGGTAAAATAGGTTGAAACTTCATTTCTGTAACACCAATCCTGTCGTGCAAGCCAGTGCAAGACAAATAATCAAAATAATATACGGAATCTCCGGAAGGTCCACGGTCTGCCTGGTCATAACAACCTTGACCAGCATAGCCTCCTGCTTCTGGATATCCTGAACAATGGAGGAAACGGGAAGGTTGGCTGTCCTTACGTAGAACTTGCCTCCTGTGGTCTCCACCGCAGTCTTAAAGCCGTTAAGACATGATGAATAGCTGTACTCTTCAGGCTGATAGAACTTCTCCTCTGAAGGGAAGATACCGAACACGGTAACCTTGTTCTTCTTGCAGTAATCTGCCGCCTCCTGAAGGTTGATGACCTCTCTTCCGTAGGCATTGAGCTCATTGTCGGTGCTCATGATGATAACTCTCGTCCTCTCGGAATTACCAAGATAGGGAAAAGAGTATAAGGCGGTGCCAAGGCCCTCTCCAATGAGGGAGGATCCTCTGTACCAGTTGTCATAAAGGGTTCCCGCCTCGAAATAGTCCAGTCTCTCGTTCAGCTCCTTGAGCCTCTCCGACTTATCATCCGGAACATATCTTAAGTCATCATACACAAGAAAATAGTCCTCGTAGTACTCCTTCTGCATCTTGAAGTACTCGTTGAGTTCATCAAGTCTGTCAATGACATAGTCGTAGTCGTCAGTCAGGGGAACGTAGGTGACGGAAGAAGTATTGAAAATGCTTATTCCGAACCTGTCTCCCTCAAGGCCTGCCACAACACCCTTAAGATAATCCGTTATCTCTGAATTCAGATCGTACAGGGAATAGGAAACATCAAGGCAGAGGATGATATCTCTTTTCTTGACTCCGCTGACAGTATCGTCGGTTCTGTAGGGTCTTGCTATCAGGAAAAGACCCGCCACAACACTGCCAATGATTCCTGCCAGCATCAGGGCTGACAAGATGCGGTATCTAATGGCAAGGGAGCGATACAACGGAGAATTCTTGATTCTCGAAGTATTGGCTGCCTTGGTACCCCTGGTATATACGCCGGTTCTTTTACTGTGTATAAAGAAAAGAACAATCAGTCCCGCCACCAGCACGAAAATACTGATGATCAGGAACTTCTCATACATTAACTTCAGTTCCATGATTTGATAACTCCCATTGCCGCCTGACAGGATTTAACAAGATCCTTGTCCTTGCCCTTCTCGTCTTCGGCAAACTCAGGCACATAGTACTCTTCCATAAGCTCGTCAAGCTTTCTGATGCCCATGGCCTTAACTTCTTTTATAGTGTAATTCTCAACGTTGATTCCTGTTGCTTCGTGAACAAAGCCTCTTATCTCAGCGGAAAGGCGCTGGTAGCCATCTCTTTTGTCCAGTCTTCCTGCAGAATAGGCCACCTGTATATCATGCACCTTGCTGATATATGCCATCCTGAGCTTTTCCAGTCTCTCGGGAGTGATCTTGATATGCCGGGGCACCGGAGGTACCGCCTTTTTGACCTTAAATATCTTCATAAGCTTTGCAATCACATAAATAATGATGGCAAGGGCTGCAAGAAGAATCGCCGCAACTATCAAATAGACCCACCAGCTGTATGAAAAGGGGGCCTGTAATTCAACCGTAGTAACCATTTCTGTACCTTTCAAGCAGATCCACTGTTCTGCCTATTATATCTTCCTCAGAAGAAAGAGTCATAAGAGCCGCTCTGTTTCGCTTGCATATCTCGGAGGCATTGCCGATGATGGCTTCTCTCTGCCTTACCTCCTCCTCGTGAAGTGCCTTGCTGTGAGACAAAAAGAATCTCTCATACCTTGAAAGCTCGGTGTCAAATACATTGTCTCCCGTAAGGAAAGCATCCTCCACGTTGATGATAAGAAGATCGTGATTTGACGCAACGCTTCTGATCACGCCCTCAGAGAGCATTGAAAGCCCTTCAATATCGGTCAGAAGAAAGATGATCATTTTCTTTCTGACGGTATTTAGGACCTCGGTTAAAGTATCCACTATCGTATGATCAACATCGGATGTGATCTTACTCTCGTAGTCGTAAAGCAGCTTCTCAAGATGATCGGTTCCGGATTTAAAGTAGCTTATGTAGGAGCTTCCCTCCCCGGGATAAGCCATGGCATAATCTGCGCCGTTCCTGCCGACTATATAGGCCAAAGTTCCGAAGGTCATCAGCATAAGTTCCTTCTTGGCCTCAGCCGCAGCCGTGTCTCCCTGCATCTTGCTGCCTCTGTCGCATATGAACATAACATTGTGGCGGCGGTCCGTCATATATCTGCGGACCAGGATGGTTCCCATTCTCGATGAGGATTTCCAGTCTATGTCATGGACATCGTCACCTATCATGTATTCCTTGAGGTCATCAAACTCCATGCTTCGGCCTCTGTGAAGGGAATGAAAATCACCGTCCAGAATGTTGGAGGTCTTTTTATTTGTATAAAGAGCTACCGCCCTTCGTATCTTGGATAGGTATTCGTAATCTATTTTCATCAGGGTGCCTTCACTGAATTAACAATAGCATCGATAACTGCTTCCACGGGAACGTTGTCCGCAACCGCTGAATAGTTGAGGCCGATCCTGTGGCGGAGCACCTGGTGGCTCACCTGCTTAACATCCTCGGGAGTCACATAGGTTCTGCCCTGAATGAGGGCAACTGCCTTTGCCATCTTAAGGAAAGCGATGGAAGCTCTGGGGCTGGCACCGATCCTTACATACTTGCCAAGCTCAAGGCCCTGGATCTGGGCAGCCCGTCTGCTGGCAACAACAATGCTGGAGATGTACCACTTAATGGCATCATCAACATAAACCTTTTCGGCGATATCCTGAACCTTATCAACATCCTTGATGGTGAGAACAGGAGGAGCTACGTTGGCAATGGCTCCTGTCTCAACCCTGTTAAGGATCTCAACCTCCTCAGCAGCTGTGGGGTATGTGATCACCTCTTTTATCAGGAATCTGTCAGTCTGAGCCTCGGACAAAGGATAGGTTCCCTCCTGCTCGATGGGGTTCTGGGTGGCAATTACGATGAAAATGTCCTCAGGCATATGATAGGACTTGCCGCCAATGGTAACCTGCTTCTCCTGCATGGCCTCCAGCATCGCAGACTGGGTCTTGGCGCTGGAACGGTTTACCTCATCAAGGAGCACGAAGTTGGCAAATACGGGGCCTAAGATATTCTCAAACTTTCCTGTAGCCTGATTGTAGATCTGGGTTCCGATGATATCACCGGGCAAAAGATCCGGTGTGCACTGGATCCTTGTGAATTTACCCTCTACCGCATCAGAGATTGCCTTGGCTGCTGTGGTCTTTGCAAGACCGGGAACAGACTCAATAAGGATATGTCCGTCGGCAATGATTGAGCCGATCAGGGAAAACTTGAGCTGCTGCTGTCCCACAACCTTTGCGTCAAAGTAGGAAGAAAGCTTCCCGATAACTTCCTGGGAATAGAGGAAATCCGCCTCGGAAATATCTTCTCTGTTCTGAGGCTGATTGTTCATGTTGTTATTAACGTCCATTTTAAATCTCCAATTCTTTTACCTGATGATAGTGGAAAGGTTTCTCATGATGCCTTCCGCAATATCGGGTTTGTTCATAGAATACACGTGTATGTGGCTAACGCCGTTGGATATAAGATCGATGATCTGGTCGCTGGCGTAGATGATGCCTGCTTCCTTGAGCTTCTCGGGGTCATCCGCAAAGCGGTCAACCATGATCTTCATCTTCTGAGGTATGGTGGATCCTGAAAGAGCAACGCTTCTTGCCACCTGTCTCTTGTTGGTGATGGGCATGATTCCGGGAACCACGGGAACTTCAATCCCCTTCTCCCTGATCCTGTAGAGGAACTGATAGAGAGTTGAGTTATCAAAGAACATCTGGGTTGTCAGGAAATCACATCCCGCATCCACCTTCTCCTTGAGGTGAATAATGTCTTCGGACTGTCTCTCACACTCCACATGTCCCTCAGGATAGCAGGCTCCGCCGATGCAGAAGCTCTCATCCAGTGACTTGATGTCATAGATAAGCTCTGTGGCATGGTTGTAATCAAAAGCAATTCTGCCTTCCTTAGGGATATCTCCACGAAGGGCCATGATGTTCTCGATACCCTTTTCCCTGTAGCTTTTAACCACTTCCCTCACCAGATCCCTGGTGGAGGAAACACAGGTAAGGTGGGCAAGCACAGGAACACCGTATTTATCCTGAAGGTCAGCGGCAATATTACCTGTATTCTTGCTGGTTCCGCCGCCGGCGCCGTAGGTTACGCTCATAAAGTCCGGCTTAAGCTCAGCGATCCTGGCTGCTGCCTTCTCCACTGCTTCATAGCCGTCATCGGTCTTGGGCGGGAATACCTCGAAGGAAAGCGTAACTTCTTTATTCTTAAACAGGTCTTTTATCTTCATACTTTATACATTGATCTCGGCTGAAAGACCAAGATCCTCCTTGTTTGCTTCGATGATGGGGTTAACTACTTCCGAAAGGAACTTATCAACCTGGTGAGCGCTGCAGCCAACGTACTTCTTAGGGTCCATTGAAGCCTGAAGCTCCTCAAGGCTCAGATGGAAGGCCGGATCTGCTGCGATGAGCTCAAGAAGATTATTGTCCTTACCTTCAACTTTAACGGTCCTTCCGGCTTCCATGGAGAGCTCTCTTATCCTCTCATGAAGCTCCTGTCTGTCACCGCCTGCCTTTACTGCATCCATCATGATATTCTCTGTTGCCATGAAAGGAAGCTCAGCAAGCATGTGCTTCTCGATAACCTTGGGATAAACCACAAGTCCGTCCACTACATTTATACACAGATCAAGGACGCCGTCTGTTGCAAGGAAGCCCTCGGGAATTGAAAGCCTCTTGTTGGCTGAATCGTCAAGGGTTCTCTCGAACCACTGGGAAACCTCTGTGATGGCGGGGTTGAGCATATCTGTGATCACATATCTTGAAAGAGAGCAGATTCTCTCGCTTCTCATGGGGTTGCGCTTGTAGGCCATTGCGGAAGATCCGATCTGGCTCTTTTCGAAGGGCTCCTCAACCTCTTTGAGGTGCTGAAGAAGTCTGATGTCCTGAGCCATCTTTGTGGCTGATGAGCAGATGCCTGCAAGAACATTGATAACCTTCATGTCGATCTTACGGCTGTAGGTCTGGCCTGAAACAGCCATGCAGCCCTTGAAGCCCATCTTCTCTGCAAGCATGGGATCCAGCTTGTCTACCTTTGTGAGGTCTCCGTCGAAGAGTTCCAGGAAAGAAGCCTGTGTTCCTGTGGTTCCCTTGGAGCCCAGAAGCTTCATGTTATCAAGGACGTAATCAAGATCCTCTAAGTCTATTGTGAAATCCTGAAGCCATAAGCAGGCTCTTTTGCCAACGGTGGTAGGCTGTGCCGGCTGAAAATGTGTAAATCCAAGGGTAGGCTGATCCTTGTACTTGTCTGCAAACTTAGCCAGTTCGTTGATGACATTGATGAGTTTTTTGCGGACCAGCTTAAGGCCCTCGGTCATGATGATGATGTCCGTGTTATCGCCAACGTAGCAGCTGGTGGCGCCAAGGTGAATGATACCCTTGGCCTTGGGGCACTGCTGGCCGTATGCATATACGTGGCTCATAACGTCGTGGCGGACTTCCTTCTCTCTGGCTCTTGCCACCTCGTAGTTGATGTCCTCCTGATGAGCCTTCAGTTCCTCAATCTGCTCATCGGTTATGTTAAGGCCCAGCTCCTTCTCAATCTCAGCCAGGGCAATCCAGAGTTTCCTCCAGGTCCTGAACTTCATATCCTGGGAAAAGATGTATTGCATTTCCCTGCTGGCATATCTCTCCGATAATGGGCTGCTGTAGCGGTCTGTAGACATGTGAACTCCTCCTGTGAAAAAAAGATTTATTATTCCTCGTATTCGCCTCTGATATCCTCATTTGGCGGGTCAACCGGGTAGGTTCCTGTAAAGCATCCCTTGCAGATGCCAAGCTTTCCGCCCACCATCTCCTCGAGCCTTTCGATACCAAGATAGGCCAGGGAATCCGCACCGATTATCTTGCAGATGTCATCAATGTTCCTGTTGTAGGCAATGAGCTGGTCCCTTGCGGGAACATCCGTGCCAAAGTAGCATGGCCACAAAAACGGCGGTGAGCTGACTCTCATGTGGACCTCTTTGGCTCCTGCATCACGAAGCATCCTGACAATTCTGTCAGATGTGGTGCCCCTTACGATGGAGTCATCTATCATTATTATCCTCTTGCCCTCAACCGCGCTCCTTAAGGCATTGAGCTTGACCTGAACGCTGGATTCTCTGTTCTTCTGTTTGGGCTTGATGAAGGTTCTTCCTATATAAGAGTTCTTTACAAAGGCCTGTCCGTAGGGGATGCCTGACTCAAGGGCATAGCCAAGGGCTGCTACGTTTCCGGACTCGGGAACGCCAACAACCATGTCTGCCTCCACAGGAGAATCCATGGCAAGGAACCTTCCTGCGGCAATCCTGGCATCGTAGACGCTCACACCGTCTATGGTGCTGTCAGGTCTTGCAAAGTAAATGTATTCGAATATGCATCTTGCATGTTTGCTCTTGTTAAGGCACATGCTTTTATCTGATTTTATACCAAAATCTGGAGAAATAGTAACTATCTCTCCGGGCTCAACATCCCTTATAAAGGTTGCCCCGATGGTATCAAGGGCGCAGGTCTCGGAAGCCAAAACGTAGCAGTTCTCTCTTCTTCCTATAACAAGGGGCTTGAATCCGTAAGGATCTCTGGCTCCGATAAGCTTTCTCGGAGACATGATAACAAGGCTGTAAGCGCCCTTTATCCTCTGCATGGCCTTACCAACTGCCTCCTCAACGGACTGTGTCACCAGTCTCTCCCTGGCAATGTGATAAGCTATCACTTCCGAATCAATTGTAGTCTGGAAAATGGCACCGGTATAAGAAAGCTCATGTCTAAGCTCCGGTGCGTTGACAAGGTTACCGTTGTGGGCCATCGCAAGAGTACCCTTAACGTAATTAAGAACCAGCGGCTGGGCATTCTCTCTTGTGCTGCTGCCTGCCGTGGAATAACGGACGTGTCCGACCCCGATATCGCCCTTAAGCTTATCAAGTTCGTCCGGTGTGAAGGCCTCATTCACAAGGCCCATATCTTTGTGACTTAATACCTTACCTTTAGGGCCTTTGGTATCACTGACCGCGATACCGCAGCTCTCCTGTCCCCTGTGCTGCAAAGATACCAGCCCATAGTAAATGGAGTCTGAAACGTTGCCTCCGTCAAAGTCATACATTCCGAAGACTCCGCACTCCTCTCCCAGGTGCTTGTAAGGTTCCAATCTTTCAATATACTGCTGCATCCTATCTCCCCAAAATAGCAACAATCAACTCTTGGTACAAACACACAAATAATACCATCATCCGGCTTTCGTTTCAAGGGTTCAAAGCCTGTCAGAACATGTAAAAAAGATGCGCAAAAAGCGCACCTGAATTAAAAACAGTGGGCCATTTTCATGGCTCACTGTTTTGCAAGAAGTGCTTCAAATTCGGTTGCAGGAACAGGCTTTGAGAAATAATAGCCCTGGAACAGATTACACCCCAGCTCATTAAGGGTATCAAACTGTTCGAGTGTCTCAACGCCCTCTGTAAGGGAGATGATTCCCAGATCTTCAGATAGTTTTATGACATTTTTGACTACGATGTCAGCTCTTTTCTCATCGCTGCCCTTTCCAAGGAACTTCATGTCAATCTTGAGCACGTCAACCGGCATGTCCTTTAACATGTTAAGGGAGGAGTAGCCGCTGCCGAAGTCGTCCATCTCAACAATGAAGCCCTTTTGGCGGAAGTCTTCGAGAACCTTCATTTTATCGTCAGTATCTCTCATCATGCTGCTCTCGGTGACTTCAATCCTGAGTCTGTTAGGATCAATGGAATACTCAGCTACCATTCCGGTTATATCTGAGAGAACGTCAGTAACATAAAAATCTTTTGGGGATACGTTCACAGAAATAAACAGATTCGGATATTTCTTTTCCCAATCCGAAAGTATCCTGCAGGCTGACTTCCATATATGCTTATCAAGATCCACGATCATTCCGTTCTCTTCAAACAGCGGTATGAAATCAGCAGGGGACATAAATCCGTGTTCAGGATGGATCCACCTTGCCAGAGCCTCAGCCCCCACAATACGTCCGCTTTTGTCTACTATAGGTTGCAGATAAGGAACCACCTGGTCCTGTTCGATGGCTATTCCCAGCTGCGAGGAGAGCTCCTGCTTCCATATCATTTTATCCCTGATGCTCTTATCAAAGAACGCCACATGCTTCTTGTAGTTATCTCTTATGGAATCAAGTGCCAAAACAGCCCTGTCATACAAAACATCCACATCCGTGTCATCATCTTCTATTTCACAGAAGCCGATGTGGATCATCAGATGCTGCTCAGTATCTCCCAGCTTAACTGTAAACTTCGAGAGGTCTTCTTCCACAATATCCTGGAAGAACATATTCTTTGGAAGGCATGAACCGAAGGTATCGCCGGAAAGACGGCCATATATACATTTATCGTCCGAATATTTTCTAAGCCAGTCGGCAACCTGTATAAGCGCCGCATCACCAAAGGCTCTTCCGTAGACATCATTGAACATCTTAAAGTCAAAGATATTGATCACCGCAACATAGTAATCCTTAAGAGCTTGCTTCTGCAGCTGATCGGATATCTTCTTGAATGTATATTCCTTGTTATAGAGGCCTGTAACCGCATCATGGTTTGTTGCAAACAGTTCATTTTCTATACGGTTCTTTTCCTCGGTTATGTCTCTGACACGGATATAGGTACCAAGTTTTCTGTCCAGATCGTCGCGGAAATATCCTCTGGCTACCAGATAGTGCCTGACATTTCCCAAAGGTCCATTTGTAAATTCCGTCTCAACACTTTCAGGAAGATTATTTACCGGGCCGAAGAGCTGCATTAAGGCATGAGACATACTCTCATAGTCTTCTCCCCGGGTCTTCGTCAGTTCTTTTGCCGGATGGTTCACCCAAATACATCTGCCTTCCGGACCGTACAGGAACACCGCAACCCTTGTATCGGACACAATATCAGCCAGCATTTTATCAAGAAGTCGAAGGGGCCTGTAGTAGATGGAAAAATAGAAGATCAGGATTCCCACTACCGCAAATCCCACCATTGATCTGTCGATGGGAGTTCTTGAGAAAATGTAGAAGGTCTGCCACATTGTCCCCAGTATCATGCTCAAAAGGATAACAATATAGCGCTCTTTGTATAGTCTGTGGGCCTTTATTGTCCTTGCAACAAAGACGATCAGTACTATCAGCATAACGCCGTAACACACAATTCTGTGGAAGGTCTGGCCCAGCAGGGGATTTATGATAAAGTAGGGCTTTCCATAGGCTTCTATCTCCTGAAGAGAAAAAGCATGGCCCGTGAAGATGTTGAGAAGCATCTGAACAATATCAACAAGAAGTATGTATTTCATCCAGGAGGGCACACTCTCCCTGCCTTTTCCATGCTCACTCTTTATACGACAGTACTCATTGGTAAAATTAATAAGAGTGTACATGATAAGATCCATGCCTATGTAATAGATATAGCAGCCCACAAGAGCAGCGCTTCTTGTGGTTGCACCGATGATTATCATGTTTCCAAGAACCGGAGGAATAAGAGACAGGCAGAAAAAATGCACCTGTTTTCCGATGGGCTTGTCCGAGCGCACGGAAACAAAGCCACATATAAGTAATGTGACGATCAGCAGAGCAAATATAATAACAAAAGCTGTTCTGATCAAACGGACCCGCCTCCTGTACCCATAGTAATCCTAGAGTAATTGTATTATTACAACGTGTACTATTCAACGCATTTTAGATAAATTTAATTATGTTATTGTTTGTTTAGAAGCGGTGGGAAACAGGCGCCTGCGGCGGATTAAAAAGGGCAAAGGCAAGCCGCCGGAAAACAAAAAAAGTCGGAGGCAAACGCCTCCGACGACTTAAGCTTCAGGATACTGCTCCTCATAGCGAGATACCATATCCAGGATCTCCTGGGTGTATTTGGGATACTGGCGGGCCATGTCCTCGATCTCCATCTTGGCATTGCCGGCCACCACATCACGGTTGTATTCCATTCTCTTTCTAAGAGACTGGCGCTGGACGTTGAGGCTGTGCCTTATCTCAACCTCTTCGTTGTGGTTTACAAGGGCTTCGGCCTGATGGATCCAGATCTCGGGGTCTCTTACACGGAAGTGGCGAAGCATGTATACCAGATCTTTCTCATTGGTATCAAGAAGTTTCCTGGCATCCTCGAATTTCTCACGTTCCTCCCTTTCCTTGAGATACCTGTCGTAGAGGTCCGACAGCTCTTTTGAACTGTTGACCCTGTATTTAAGGCACAGATAATCTATAAGGTTGGTATTGTTGACATACCTGATCTTCACTGAATTCTGGAGCATTATAAGTCTCGAAATGGACTTGCCAACACTCTTAAGCTCCACAACCGCGTTGGTGTTGTGGAAATACAGAACGGTAATCCCCACCGCAGCCAGAAGGATCGTGATCATATAGCCGTAGATAACGTTAAGGGAAAGTCCGTACTGCAGGAACAAAAGAAATATTATTATCACCACCAGTGATACGGAAATGGCGATCATAAGTCTTTTGGTGTTCTCGATGGTGCTGTGAAGCTCCTCCTCGCGGTATAGATAGGCCTCATGCTCACCGTCAAGACGCTTTAGGTCGTTCCTTATCTTCTTCTGATACTCCTCGGCTTCATGGAGCTTCTTGGCCCCTTCCCTTGCAGCGGACTGAAGCCTGTCCATATGCTCGAATTCCTCATCGGTCATCCGGCTCTTGCGGCGGGCGAACTTCTCCTGCTGCTCCTGGGACTCCAGGATCTTCATGGCACAGTCGTTGATCTCAGCTCTCTGCTCAGGGGGCAGTGCATCGATCTCCTCCATGTCCCTTAAGTGACTGGTGACATCGTTGTACTCAAGCTCCAGAGCATCCAGCTCTCTTGAGGCCTCCTGCATCTGCTGCAGACAGCTGTTTATGTACTCTCTTCTCTGGACCGGGTCGTCCATATCAAGAGCCTTCCTGGTATAGACAATGTCATTCCAGTTCTGAAGCTCTGCCTGCTTCGCCCAGTCCTCTTCCTTAGATTTGCCGGTAAAGACATCAAATAGTCCCATATCACTTCTTGTCCTTTACAAGTTCCCTGTACTCCGCCTTAAGCTCCTCCGTCATCTGCCCGATCTGATCGTAATACTCGTGCATCTTACCCTCGGCTTTGATAACGGACAATGTTCCGATAGCGTGATTATCATCACTGGCAGCATAGAGCTGCTCAGCCTCATTCATTCTCTTTTCTATTTCCATTGACGCCTCGTAGGCATCATCATTGTCAGCGATAAAAGAGATATATTCCTTATTGGACAGGTTCATCCTCACTGCTGACAGATACTGGAGATAGGATTCTTTTCTGCCCCAGTCCTCATATGCCTTAAGGAACATGTCAGCTGCCTTTCCGAACAGGAACAGCCTTGCGTACATAACGCCCTCGTTGTGCTCGATCCTGCCCCGAAGCTGCCTGTCTATGTCGGGAGTGTTGGCCAGAAGGAACTCATATTCTTTGAAAGCCATGTTGTATCTGCCGTTCTTCATAAGGAAATCCGCCCTGGCCAGCTTCTTCCTGTAGATGTCCATGCCGGCGTTCTCACGAAGGATTTCCTCTGTCCTGTCAACTTCCCTTCTGGTGTTGTAGCCAACATAATCAAGGATCGTTCCTGCCAGGGAAGCCATGGAGCATCTCTTGGCAGCCATGCTTCTAAGCTCATCCGCAAGCTTCGCAAGAGAGCACTCATACTCTATCCAGTCAAAAAGATCCCTGTCAAAGCTCTCCTCATCCAGAAGAAACGCATTCCTGACGATGCAGTAGCACAACTCCTCTATGCAGTAAACGTTTCTGCCGATCTTCTCAATATGATATGGTGTTTTGGCATAACTTCCTATGCAAAGGATAGGTTTGCTCATAGGTATCTCCATTCATCACAATAGTTACAGTTCTATGGTCTGCTCCCATACCTTGCCGGTTGCCGGGAACAGCTCTCCGAATCCAAGGTCCGTGACCTTGATATTGACGTCGCTTACGCTGCTCATGTCCATGTTTATCCGAAGCCTTGTGGTACCCTGAGGCCTCTTTTCAAGCCCGTCCAGATAAAACTGCACAACCCTTGGCATCTTGCCGGTAAGGGGCGTCACCTCGATGTTGAGAATGCCGCTGGGATCCATAATGATATCAAGGCTCGTCTGGGCCTCATACCAGTTTACTCCCGCATCCAGCAGCGCATAGTACACTTCCGTGCCGCACTTAAGGAGCTTCATGCCAAGATTTGACTTAAGCTTGTCCTCTCCCAGGAACACGAATTTCCCTGTATTTGCGCTGGGGCGTATCCTCTCTCTTGCGGCAATGCTGGCCCCCTTGCTAAAGAGGTTGTTGCCCTGGAACACACGCCTTGTCCTGCACAAAAACTCCAGGGATCTCTTGGTCCACTTCTCGTGGAACCCGTCTCCCAAAAGGAACACGGTAGATATCACCTTGTCCCCGCATACCTTCTGCATAATGGTCAGAAACTCGTCATCCAGCCTGTCGCAGGTCTTATGGAAAAGAGCCGCCTCCTTAGGGAAGCCTTCCGGCCCGATCTTAAGGTCATCAAAGCTGTTCACATCAATGGTGGCAACCACGGGTTTGGTCCTGTAGTTGAGGCTCATCTCGTAAACCAACAGCGTCTCAAGATCATAATCACAGGCCAGCACCGCATGCCTTGTCAGCTCGTCGGGCTGATAGAGCATGTAATTGTAGAAGCTCTCCTCGTGGCTCTGGTAAAAGACATTCCGGGTCTTGAGCTCCAGAGCTGTGGTCACCGCATTGAGCACCTGCACCATCCTGTGATCCAGTGATTTTGTGGTAAACATGATGGCATCCACGTTGTCCATGGACAGCTCCATAGACAAAAGTGAAAGACTTCTCTTAACAAAAAGAGTAAGAAGAGCGATGGGGTCGTACTCAGACTCCCCAACCATAACGGGTTTGCCGTTCTTGGCCGCTGCGATCAGATTGTCCACAGCGATGCCGTCCCCTTCCTCGATGTGCCTTACGGCTTCCTTGCCGTAGAACCACTGGTTCACATCACGTCTTTTGCAAAGGATCGTGGGAATATTATAAAGTTCGGAACCGGCCAGTACCGACAAAGTCTCCGGCATATCCGCATCGGAGGCCAGGTAACTTATCTGGGAAACCTTCTCTCCCAGATCATACCCCAGTACAAACCGCTTTTCTTCAGAATTTCCAAAAAGCATCCTTTATTATCCTTCCGCTTCCTCATCTTCTATAGGATAAAAGAGTTTATCGCTGATAAATCTCCTCTTGTAATACTCAGACATAAGGTTGTCCACGGTGCCGTAATCCTGCAGGGTCTCGCCGATCATGATGTCGTTGATCATAGAAAAGCGCCCTGTGAGATGCTCCTTGACGATATCACTCTTTTGAATGGTACCGCTCTCGGTATGAGTGCCCTCGTCATTGCCCTCCTCGGTGATGTAGTACTGCATCTGCTCGCCGAAGAACAGCACAAATTCAGTCACATAGATGCCATCGTACATCTCCTGCATCTGCCTTACATGATATTCATTGCCGGCATCATTGGCCAGCCTGTAATGAACAACGCACCTGGCCCCGGGAGTTGTCTTGTACTCCAGCATGGTCTTGTCGATGAACTGGACCATATCCGGCAGTATATCCTGATACTCCTGATAGAAGGGGAATACTATATTTCTTGAAAGCAGTTCCTTCAGGAAAAGAGCCGCCACCTTCTCGTTGATCTCCTCCTCAGAGCTGCTCTCCCCTGCATAATATCTAAGATATGCCAGCTTGCAGATCTCCTGTATAGGCATATTATCGAGAGCCATCTTCTCGATGCGCTCAAAAACATATCTGTCCGTAACCTTGTTCTTCACAAAGCTGTCATAGGCACTCTGGGCAAGGAAAGCCATCTCTATGTCAGAGTTGGAGCCGCTTTGAACATAGGACTTGAAGACCTCGATCTTCTCTCCGATATAAGCTCCGCTGTAGAGCATCTGAACCAGCATTCTCTCGCCAAGTCCGTACGTATCAATGCCAAAGGACTCCGCTGCTCTCCAGATATCCCTCATCTCCTTGATGGTTCCCCTGAAGTTCTCCACCAAATAGGCAAGTAGCTGCTCGTCATACTTGCCGCTCTTAAAGGCGCTGTGGGCTATATTCAGCTCTTTTTCTGAGGCATCAAGAAGGCCCCGGTCAAGAAGTCTTACGCAAAGGCGAAGAATTATTCTCGGGTCAATGCCGTAGGTGCCAAAGAGAGTGATCCACTCAAGAGCCTTGTCGTACAGCCCCGACAATACCATGATCTCCAGGATCTCATTCCTTGCGCCGGTTCCCAGCTCCCCAAGGTCCATCTCCATAAGGTATTCCGTGAGCTGCCTTGTAAAGTCATTGTCGTAATAGAACCTGATGAGATTGCTGCGGATCTCGTTTCTGCTGCTCTTTCTTACAAACTCGGATTCCGCAAGATCTCTGTATCTGCTAACGTTATCCATGTCGATGGTATAGGCGTTTTTGCCAAGGTCGCACAGGAAAAGATCAAGGTTCTCACGACCCTTCTGGATGTAGGGGATCGTAAATGCAGCAAGCTTCCCGGGAAGCATCATCTTGGTATTGGTGTGTGGCACGGAAACCCCGTATCTGTTGTCATCGCGGTCCGTAAGGAGCACAGCATAATCACTGCCGTACAGAGGCACGTAGGCGCAGCCATCCGACATTGAGTATTTCATTTCCCGCTCCAGCTTGTCGTAAACCACCACGACACCGCTGATGCGCTTATCATCGGTCATTATCTCCGAGGTAAAGAGAATGCTAAGAACCTTGGATGCATTGGTGGCATCCACCATCTGCCTTGTAAGCATGTTTTTGTAAAGGTAGGCCAGATCTTTGTTGATCCTGCCCTTATCGAGCTGAGCCAGAAGATACTTCTCTATCTGAGGAAGGTATGACTCGTAGAGCTCCGGGTATTCCTCCCTGTTCTCGTGAACATATCTGTAGAGAATGGCGTTCTTGTCGTATTCTAAGTCGCTCTGGTAGGAGAAATACATAAGGACCATCCTGCTGATCTCGCAGGGAAGAAGGCCGTTCTCATCGGTGTAGATGGACATCATGTAGTACTCGTAGAGCCTTGTTATGCGAAGCTGCCTGTCTACGCCCTTCTCATACCACTCAAAGGCGTATCTGTCTGTCTTGCCGCCCTTAATAAGCAGCGAAACTATGGCCTCAAGGACCTCATCGCTGACTCTAATCTCGTAGCAGGCCTTGAGGATCCTGAAGAGCCTGTTATCAAAGTTCCTTACTCTGAGAGACAGGTACACTATCTGGTCTATAAGATTCAGGCTGATGATCTTCCTCTTTGCTCCGTACTCAAGCACATAGAGCTCGTACTCATCAAGCCTTGTGAGGATCGAAGGCGAGTCATTAAGAAGGTTCATGGACTCAAGATACAGGATCGGGCTTCTGCAGCCAAAGGAAAACTGCTCCTCCAGAACCATCCACTTTCTGGGAGTGCTGGCGCTGTACTCCTCGGCTATATAGAGGAGAAGCCAGGCAATACGCCAATTGTCATGATTTCTTCTGAAGATTCCCTCAAGCCTCTCGGAGATATCATTGATAAATGCATCCTCCCTGCTGCAGAGGGTGGAAAGATACAGATAATAGCTGTACAGGGTGTCTCCCGGTGCCTCTTCTACTTCTCTTGCGGCCTGGTCCAGTATCCACTTGCCCTCGTTCACGCGTCCCGCAGTGATGTAGTAATGGGCGGTGTAAAGCCTTGTCTCTAAGTCCTTGTCGTCTATGGCATTCATCTTGGTGATGATCTTGCCGGTCTCGGAGAGCCACTCCCTGGACTTTATCTTCTTGCAGCTGAAATTCTCATATATCCTGACAAGGTCCACCAGAAGCTTTTTCTTTTCCTGATAATCGGATGTAAGATGTCTTCCGGAAAGCTCCACAACCACCGTAACAGGAATCTCCAGGGTCACAAAGAAGTTATGAAGAATGATCTTGCCGTAGTTCCTGCCCTCGTGAAGATTCTCCGGGCAGATCCTGAGCTTTATCCTGCAGGAGCTTCCGGAGAAGTCATCCTCTGTAAGCTCTGTTCTGTCGAGGGTTATGAAGTCTCCGTCAACCTCGGTACTAAGGCTCGTGTAGCCCCAGCCGTTTCTTGTTATGATGATTCCGTGATCGTGGGTAAGTCCGTTAAAGTCGATCAGAAGCTCCCCGGGCTCTGCCACATATTGAACCGGCTGCTTCTTGTTGATGGAAATAAGAAATTCCTCTACGTTCTGGATGTTGTCGGGATTGGTGGACAGTCCCCTGTAAAGGCTCTCGTACTGGGCATCGTTGCCCCTGAATATTGAAATGAACTCACGGGAATAAAAGAGGTTTACCGCCTCATTCCAGTCAGACTTTGCCAGATTTGCAAAATGAAAAAGATTCTTGATGTCACCGAGGCTGGATGCAATATGATCCAGACGCACGGTAACTACGAAGGGCAGAACATACTCACCCTGATTGGATATGATCCTGAAATCCCCCTTGATAACATCCCCCTGGGAAAGCCCCTGCCCGTCGAATCTGTAAGAAAGCTCATAGGGAGAGCCGGAAAACTCCTCAGCAAGGACATTCATCCTTATCTCAGTAGAAGTAACAATTCCGTAGGTGGGATCATTCTCCGGTCCGAAGATGGTAAAAGAGCCCTCAACAGACTCCCCGGGAATAATGGACAGCTCAACTCTCGCAGTGGAGAAGTCAAGACTCCGCTGCGTATATTTATATTTACCCTGAAGTAACTGGTCAATTATTTCTCTCACAACTCACCCCAAAAAAACAATTTATCCAGTATAGTATACCATAAAGCGTCCAGTCGGGCGAAGAAGGTTACTCGGTTCTGAGGGCCTCGATAGGGTCGAGGTCGGCCGCTCTTTTGGCAGGGTAGATGCCGAAGAAAAGACCTATGGCGGTGGAGATGGCTACTACGATGGCCACAAGGGCGGGGTTAACCGTAAAGGAGAAGCCTACGACCTTGCAGATGATGAAGGATACTGTAAGGCCGAAGATGATTCCGATGATACCGCCTACGAAGGTGAGAATGGCGGCTTCAGCAAGGAACTGGGTCAGTATGGAGGAGGTTCTTGCTCCAAGGGACTTTCTGATGCCGATCTCTCGGGTTCTCTCTGTTACGGATACTGTCATGATATTCATAACGCCGATTCCGCCTACCAGAAGGGAAATGGCTGCAATGATGGCTACAACAGATGTGATGATGTCCAGGATGGCGTTGGTGGTCTGGTCAAAGCCGGCGCCGGAGGAGATCTTCACTGCGTTCTCGCCCCGAAGTCCCATGATGTTCTCAACAACGGCTCTGGTCTGGGCAAGAACGGCCTGCTTGTCCTCATTGTCAAGGTACATGGTGAACCCGGTGATCATGTTGTCCACATCAAAGTTAAAGGATTCGCATACTGAGGTGTATGGTCCTTCAGCCAGTACCATGGCTTCATCGCCGAAGCTGGAATAGGCCATATCCATGGGTGTGTCCTCCCTGATTCCGATTACGGTAAACTCCTGGGTAAGATCGTTGGCAGTGAGTTCTACAGTGTTTCCAACCGCCTCCTCGTAGCCAAACACAAGATTTGACATGGTCTGGCTTATAACAAGAACGTTCTTGGCATCATCCACGTCACTGTCTCCATAATATCTCCCGTGAACAATGGTCACGCCGGAGCTGTTCTCTGCTGCCGGCTTTCCTCCGGAAACATAAACGTCGTAGGACCCTTTTCTGCCCTTGACACTTCCGAAAACATTGACAGTGGGCGATATTCCGAAGATCCTGGATATGCTTGACTCAATCTGATCAATCTGTTCTCTGGTAAAAGTCTTATCAGTCTTGGTATCATCAAGGGATACTGAAATAGTGGTGGCTCCGATGGAGTCCATCTCACTGTTTACCGTAGCCTTCATGCCATCACCGATAATAAGTACCGTAATCACCGCTGAAATACCGATGATAATGCCAAGCATGGTCAGAAATGATCTGCCCTTGTTGTTCCTGATACTGGCTAATGCACTTTTTATATACTCTCCGAAAGTTCCCATATTAGTCCTCAAACATCACAGTCTCAGTGCATCGATAGGCTTCATCTTGGCTGCCTTCCTTGCAGGATACAGTCCGAAGAAAAGACCTATCATAATGGAGAAAAGAGCTGCTCCTCCAACTGAAGTGGGTGTGATGATAACATCAAAGCCTATGGCTGTACAAATAAGATGAGCCGCAATGATCCCGAGAATAATACCTACGATTCCTCCAAGAAGCGTAAGGATCGCAGCCTCAGATAAAAACTGCGTCATTATGGCACCGGTACTTGCGCCGATGGATTTTCTTATGCCAATCTCTCTGGTCCTCTCGGTAACGGATACAAGCATTATATTCATAACGCCGATTCCGCCTACCACAAGGGAAATAACCGATACCAGAAGAAGGAAGCTCTGAGCGTAACCCAGGATCTGATTAAGCTGATCCGCAAAATCCGCCATGCTGTATGCGCTTAAGGCACTTGTCCCCCTGAGGCCATGTGCATTTATAAGCAGATTCTCTGCCTTGCTTACGGAATCCGAAAGGGTCTGCTGGTCATCAAAAAGAAGCAGTGAAGAAAACTGCTCGGTGTCGTAATCAAAGTCCGCTCCCAGTGCGGTATATGGCATCTCAATCTGAGCGTAATATTCCTGTCCCTCCATAAGGAAGGTATACATCTCATTCATGTGATCGCGAAGGCCGATAACGGTGTAGGTAGCCGTCTTACCATATACGGTGATATCTAACTCCATGCCCACGGCATCCTCTGTTCCGAAGATCTTCTTGGCATCATCAAGAAGCATTACGCAGACTCTCTGGGAAGAATCCACCTGCTGCTTGTTAAAATAGCTGCCTTTCACAATGCCGTTGCTTAAATAGTTCTCAAGGCTCTCCGCACCACCGGATATACTGGCACTGAAGGTACCTTTTCTGCCGGTTACCTTACCGTAGGAGGTAAAATCCGGTGAAACGCCCTTTATATCAGGCAGTGCCTCCTCAAGGTTGGCAATGTCATCCCTTGTGAAGCGCTCTGAAGTCTTACTTGTATTGATATTAAGCTGTCCGTAGTTACCGGCAATGTCGTTGAGCTGGCTTTTTACAAATTCGCTCATACCATTACCCAGGGCAACGACAGCAATAACCGCGGCAATACCGATGACTATGCCCAGCATGGTCATCAGTGTTCTATAGCCGTTTCCTATTATCTGTTTAATTGCGCTTTTAAAATACTCGCCAAATTTTCCCATTACTGTACCTGTACAGGCATACCCTCTGTAAGGGTGCTTACATCCGATGAAATAACCGCATCGCCATTAGAGAGGCCTTCTGTTATCTCTGCTTCTGTGCTGTTTGAAATTCCTATTGTGACATTCTTTCTGGTGACAATGCCGTTCTCCACTACATACACATAATCACCTGTAGAATCTGTCTGAACATATTCGTAAGGAAGAACAATCGTGTTCTCTGCCTTTTCTGCGTGGATCTTGTTGTTGGCCTCAACCCCGAGGATTATCTCATCATCAGGATTTGTGACAACAATAACCGTATCAACAACTGCCACGCCGTTGGCATTCTTTGTAGCTGTTCCGGAGATCTTGGAAATCTCACCCTCATAGGTCTTGTTGTTAATTGTTACATCAACCTTCTGTCCAACGGAGATCTTGGGAAGGTCACTCTTTGAAACCTGAATCGCAACCTGAACTTCATCAAGATTTGCCAGAGTAACAACCATGGAACCTGCGGTAACGGTTGCTCCGTCCACTACATTGGCGGGAATAGCTGTAACAACGCCGTTGAATTCTGCAGACACTCCTGCTCTGGCTTCCTCAATCTTGGAGAGGGTATCCTCCTGATTGAGCTGGGTAGTATCAAGTGCTGCCTTGGCAGACTGAACATTACCGCCGCTCACCTTTAAGCTTTTGGCTTCA
Organism: Butyrivibrio sp. FCS014; assembly: GCF_000526935.1. Taxonomy (GTDB): domain Bacteria; phylum Bacillota; class Clostridia; order Lachnospirales; family Lachnospiraceae; genus Butyrivibrio. Next base: position 928,855 of record NZ_JAHA01000019.1, read on the forward strand.
CCAAGGCGTGATGCTTCATCCTTAAGTGCAGTAATCTGATCCTGCCAGGCAATGATCTGAGGATCTCTTGTAAGGGCTGCTGTAGCATCTGTCAGCGCTTCCTGAGTCTGGAGATACATCTCGTTTCCGTCACTGTCTTTTCTGTCTGTAGCAGCATAGCCCTCAGCTGAGTCAGACACCCTGTTCTGGTTGTAGTCCATCTGGACTTTTTTAAGCTCATCTATAGTCTGATTGATCCTGTTCTGTTTCTCTGTTATCTGCTTATTTACAGCTTCTATCTCATTGGTTATCTGATCGATCCTGTCATTTATCTGAGCCAGAGTCATGGTGTTGGCATATCCCTGCGCTGCCGAAGATGCGGTGGCACCTGCAGCTGTGGCACTATAGCTTCCCTTTGCCTGTTTGATTGCAAGCTCCGCATTCTTCTGGGCCAGGTCCAGTGCTTCCTGATCATAGGTATAGAGCATATCTCCGGTCTTTACCTTGTCTCCAACCTTAACGTTGATCTTCTCAAGAGGTGCGGTTACATCCGAGAAAAAGCTCTTACTCTCTGCGCTCTGAACGGTACCGGAAATGGAAATAACATTCTCAATGGTGCCCTGAGCAGCGGCATAGGTCTCAACATATACAACAGAGTTCTTCTTGCTGTTCAGGACTCCTGCAATGATCCCGATAGCGGCAAGGGCCACTATTCCCAGAACAACATAGCGCTTTTTGAACTTTTTCTTTTTGCCTGCGGAGTCTGACAGATCGGTGGTATCGTAATCTTCATAGACCTCCATCTCCGATCCGGTGGTCTCCTTTATCTCGTTGTTTACTTCAGGCTGCTCGGTTACAGAAGTATCCTGCTTAACTTCATCCACTTTAGACATTTCGTTCCTCCATACACTCTTTTCTTCTATAACAATCAGATCTCATCCTTATATTCGGGATTTTTAATATCGCTCTGTATCATTCCGTCCGAGATGGTGATTATCCTCTTGGCCTGCTTGGCAATACCGGGGTCATGGGTGATGATGATGACCGTTCTGCCCTCATGATAGAGCCTCTTTATGATCCTTATTATCTCCTTTGTGGAGTGGGTATCAAGGTTACCTGTGGGCTCATCCGCAAGAAGAATAGGCGGTGCCTGGGCGATGGCCCTTGCGATGGCAACCCTCTGCTGCTGTCCGCCGGACATCTCACTGGGCTTGTGAGTCTTTCTCTTTTCAAGGCCCACGCTGTTAAGTGCGGCATTGGCAAGGCGCAGTCTCTCCTTCTTGGAAACTCCTCTGTATATAAGAGGAAGCTCCACATTTTCCAAAGCTGTCAGTGACGGTATAAGATTGAATCCCTGAAAAATAAATCCTATCTCCCTGTTCCTGATGTCTGACTGTTCATCGTCAGACATGTGAGAAACATCCTGCCCATGGAGAAAATACTTGCCGCTGGTGGGGGTATCAAGACACCCAAGCATGTTCATAAGTGTGGACTTTCCGGATCCGGACTGGCCGATAATGGCCACAAATTCGCCCTCTCCGATGGTCAGATTTACATGGCTCAAAGCTCTGACCTCATTTTCCCCGGGATTATATATCTTGCTTACGTCTTTTATTTCAACGAGTTTCTTCATTTACATCTCCCGATTGCTAAAAAATACACAAACTTCATTATATAGTATGATATTTCATGAATAAAAGAAAGTACGGCCCATGCTAAATTTAATAAAATTTTTATAAAAAAAATGGTGCACAATCTATTTAGATTGTACACCATATTCTCCCTCAATCAATACCGCAGATCTACTTTATCCAAGTGATACCTGATTTCTTATTTCTTTTTCCTGTGCCTCAGCCTTTACTCGATAGATAGCCTCATGTACAACAGGGATCAAAAGAACTATCACTGTGATCGCACTCTCCGCAGCAAGGTAAGAGCCGTTGTAAGCTGCTGAGTAAGCTAAAGGTGACATATTCTCGGGAGCGTAATCCGCAAAGAATACCACGCCTGAAAGTGTCGCAAAGAAGAATCTTCCGAAGACTGCAAGAAGATAACCCTTGATCATTCCGCCCTTCTTGTTATAGAAGAAACCTGAAAGTCCCAGAGCTGTGAATGCAAGGATATAATCGCACAGAAGCTGGGGAATGCTGATGATGTAGGGATCAACCACAAGCTGCAAAAGTCCGTAGGCAAAGGCAGATGCAAGACCGATCCTGGGTCCGTACAGGTAGCCGATGAATGCCACAAAGAACATGCTGAAAAATGTTACGGAGCCGCCCATGGGCAGTTTGAAAAGCTTGATATTTGACAAAACGAAGGCCAATGCCAGGCAAAGAGCAGAAACCGTTGTCTGCTTGATGCTCATTTTGAACTTGCCGTCTTTGTTAAGGAAATAGCTGATTGCAAGAAACGCCAGAACCGCAAGCGCAATGATCAGGGCATATCCTCCTTTGGTTATGTTGTAGGTAACATAACCGTCCTCTGTTACTTTCTCCAAAAATAAACTCATAAAAAAATCCTCCCTTGTTGTCATTGACTTTCGGGGAGGATACCATATCCTTGCTACCTGCATAAACACTGCCATATATGATATAATCAAGTGGCATTGCAAGTAAATAAGCTTCCCTACGCCGGTATTATCCGGGTCAGGTAATAAGGGTTAGACGTTTGAAACGTACACTCTCAGCATTGCTCCCCTAGCGGTCTGTTAAATTCATTTACATTAAACTCTCATGGAAAGGGATTGTCAATAGGAAATGAAAAATATATTTTCCGAAAGATCAGGTATCAAGGAGATTTCAGTCTCCACATATATCATTTATGGGCTTATTTCCTGCGCTGTGGCCTTCCTTCTCACCCTGGTGTTCAATATAACAGGTCTCACCGAAATCGAATCCTTTCAAAACGCCTCGGATTCACTTATGGATGTTGGCGACAACACTGTTATCCTCATCCTTCTCTACTGCATCGTCACTCCTCTTTTTGAGGAGATCATTTTCAGATTCTTCCTGTTTGACATCATCTTTCATTTTTCCAAAAATGCCGTCGTCTCCGTAATTCTCACCGCGGCCCTCTTTGGCATATATCACTTAAATCCCGTTCAGATACTCTACGGCTTTCTTATGGGACTTCTCATAACCTTTGCCTATTACCGCTACAGAAAGCTGTCCCTGGTATTTCTCATGCACTCACTGGCCAACCTCGTAGCCCTCATTTACACGCTTAGCTGAATCTGCCTTCCAAGGGCAAAGGAATAGATGTAGATCTCTTTTACCTTCATTCCTGTAGCTGCCTCCAGCGCCCTCTTGTAGAGCTTAAGCTGAATGCTGTATCTGTCGGTAAGATCCTTGTCTTCCCTCACCTTATCCGTCTTGTAATCCATAAGGATGATATCATCACCTTCTATGAACCAGGCATCCACGATTCCCTGAACCAGCACGGTTTCATCATCCGGGAATTTCTCATTAAGCTCAGAGGCGGAAACGCCCATCATGAAAGGCTTCTCGGTCATTAGCTTCCCGTTTCTATATGCTTCCCCCATGCGCTTTCCAAGGTCTGTAAAAAGAAACATCGAAACATCCTTAATATCTACGCAGTCCCTGTAGGTTTCCGGGATAACGCCCTTTTCGGTCAGTTTCCCGATCCACTTATCAAGTCTTTCGCAAACCTCTTTGCTGCTCTTTGAAGGAAGGCTCTCATCCCCGTAGATGTCCTCGTCAAGAAGCTCCATTATCCTGTGATATGCTGTTCCTCTTTCAGCTCCCGTAAGCTGTCCCCCGGAGGATGCACTATCCTCATCCCCGGTCTCTTCCATATCTTGGGCAAAAGAGGCTTCATGGGCATCGAACTCTCCCGTCTCCTCCAGCATCTTTTTCTTAAGCTCCGTAACCGTGGTCTTGGTGAAAAGACCTGTAAGCTCCGGATGAGAGTACTTAGCGCTTAGCCTTTCCTTTAGCTGTTTCTCCAATTCGTCATTCCCCGCGGGAGCCTCCAGCTCTTTTCTCCGGATCTGTGAAAGAGCATCATCAGTAAGCTGCACCACGGTGATATCGTTGGCACCCATGGCCTTTATCTTAAGAGAGGGCTCATCCTCACCGGCTACGTAATATGCGCCGTATTCCTCAGCGGGAATCTCATACTTCTCAAATATCTCCTTCATGGATGAATGGAGGAATACCGCAGGAAGAACAAGGTCCAGGTAACTCTGGGCTGCCTTTCTCTTTCCGTAGGGAAGGAGCTCTCCGCTCTTTCCAAGGGAGGCTGCAAGGGCCAGCTGCTCAGAGACTTTCTTAGCCAGGTTCTTCACACCGGCAGTCATGATGAGCTTTTCTTTGGCTCTTGTTAAGGCAACGTAAAGGACACGCAGTTCCTCGCCGAGGCTCTCGGTCTTCATTGAGTCTGCGATAACAGCGCGCTTTAAGGTGTCGGACTTGATGCCAAGCTCTGAATTGATGTACTTAACCCCTAGTCCCAGATCCATATCCAGGATGAAATTGCCGGTGCTGTCCCTGAAATTGAGGTGCTGTCCCATTCCGGCAACAAACACCACGGGAAACTCCAGGCCCTTACTCTTATGGATACTCATGATCCTTACAACATCGGCGTTCTCGTCGATTATGCCGGCCTCGCCGGAATCCAACTGACTGTTCCTAAGGTGCTCAATATATCTTACAAAGTGGAACAGTCCCTTGAAACTGGTCCTCTCGAAATTGGCGGCGTCGTTAAGAAGCTGTTCTATGTTGGCCCGGCGCTGATTGCCGTAGGGCATGGCTGTCACCACGGTCTCGAAATCAGTCCTGTTCAAAAACAGCTGTAAGAGCTCATGGACGGGCACATAGGTGGACATGGTCCTGAACTCCTCGATAAGAGCCACAAAGGCCGCTGCCTTGTCTGAAAGCTCCGTATCAAGTGCAAGGCCGCTCTTCATTCCAAGGAAGTAGCTCTCCCCAAGATCCGGGTCTTCAAGATCATTTAAGGCGATCTTTATCTTTGCCAGCTCCTCGTCGGTAAAGCCGCCGACAGGCGACTTCATAACGCTGATAAGCTCAATGTTCTGCCTGGGATTGTCGATCACAGACATCACGTTAAGAAGCACGGAAACCTCATAGGAGGTGAAGTATCCGCTCTTGGATTCCATATATGCGGGGATTCCGTTGTTGGAAAGCCCCTTCTTTAAAACATCCACCCAGCCTGAGGGTGATCTGAATAAAATGACAATGTCCTTGTAGGAGAGCTTTGGATTCTCTCTTCTTAGCTCATTTATCCTTGAGGCAATGACCGCTACCTCTTTTTCCTTGATGGACATATCCGAGGCGTCACCATCATCCTCCGTATCGTCCACAAGCAAAAGCTCGGGAGTTACATCAAGCAAGGGCTCCTCGTATTTAGCCCCGTAAACAAGCATTGCATCGCTGTCATACTCAACCTTGCCAAGGTCAGCCCCCATGATCCTTGCAAAGATATAGTTGGTTATATCAAGGATCTCTTTCCTGCTTCGGAAATTCTTGTGAAGGTCGATCCTTCTGTTTTCGGAACCCGCATCCTTATCAAAGGAGGCAAATTTCTCCATGAAGATCTCGGGCCTTGCCAGGCGGAACTTGTAGATGCTCTGCTTGACGTCGCCCACCATAAACCTCTCGGAAACCTTCGGGTCCTCGCCGGATATGGCCTTTAATATCATCTCCTGAACGCTGTTGCTGTCCTGATACTCGTCAATAAGGACCTCCCTGTAGTAGTCCCTGTACTCAAGGGCAACGACAGAGGGCGTTGAAACATCCTCGGAGGGGTGGTCCACCAGTATCTGAAGGGCAAAGTGCTCCATATCGGAGAAGTCGATGATATGCCTGTTTCTCTTTTCTTCTGCAAACCGGTCAGCAAATTCCAGAGTGAGCCTTACCAGCTCCCTGACAGCCCTGTCGCAGTAAGCCATTTTCTCTTTTACCTGGTCGCTCCTGCTGCCGAAAAAATCCTTTATAAGCTTCGCCACGGCCTCCTTGGCATCGTTCCGCATCTTCTGGGCAAACCCCTTCTTGTCGGCGTTTACGCTATTGTCCCTGCAGGGGGAAAGCTTGTCAAAGCTTATGTTCCTCAGCCGGTCAAAAGAATCATCATAGCCCTTAGAGTCAATGGCAGCACGGACACTCTCAAGCTCTGCCTCAAATCTGTCAACATACATATAGGGCCCGTCGGGATCAGAGGCAAGCTTAAGAGCAAGCTCAAGCCTTGATGCAGCTTCCTTAAGGACGTCCCTTGCAATCTCCATGCACACCTTAACAAAGCCAAGCTCATCAAAGTCCCCATCCGCGGCCTCATAATCGCAAAGCCTCTGTCTTAGCCAGTCCTCGGGCCAGGGCATACTCTGTGAATATTTGTAGAGAGTGTTTATGTACTCCGAAACCGCGCTGTCGCTGTTGCCCTGGCTGAAATAATCCATGCAGTAGATGAAATCGCTGTTCTCTTCCCCGGAGGCCCTGTCATACTCCTCCTCCAGAAAGTTGTTTAGTACCTCCTCGGAGAGAAGCTGCAGCTCGCCCTCGTCCCCTACTCTGTAGGAAGGGTCAAGGCCTATGGTATTAAAGTTGTTCCTGACCACATACTGACAGAAGGAATCGATGGTGGTGATCTGGGCGTTGTGGATCAGGGTCTCCTGCCTCTGAAAGTGGGCATCCTCCGGATCCTGCGCCAGTCTCTCATGGATCGCTGCGGTGATCTTCTCCTTCATCTGTGCGGCTGCTGCCCTTGTGAAGGTCACCACCAGAAGATGATCGATATCAAGCCCCTCGCTCATCATCTGAATTATGCGCTCTACCAAAACCGCAGTCTTGCCGGAGCCGGCTGCTGCGGATACCAGTATATTGCTCTTTCTGGCGTCAATGACCGCCTGTTGTTCCTCGGTAAATTCAATCCCCATCTGTATCTGTCTCTTCTTCGTTAACTTCAGCCATGATAAGGGCTGTTGCTTCATCGTCTGTTACTTCGAAATGTCTTTTCCTGTATCCGGGCACCTTCTCGTCGCATCCGCAGATGGACTTAAAGTCACAGAAGGTGCAGGAGTTGTACTTCTTGTCGTCAAAAGGATTTACTTCTATGTCTCCGTCCAGGATATTCCTGCCCTGCTGCCTTATCTTCCTGCCGACAAATTCCGAGAGTCCCTCTATGACCTCGGGAGCCGCCGTCTGGGATCTTGCTCCCACAGCGCCCTTGGCTGTGATCTCAACAGGAATTACATCGGATTTACCCGAAATCTCATTGTCCAAAAGATCTATGATATCCCGGTCCTCACTTACAAGTCCCCTGGTATTGAGCTGGCTTCTTATGGCCTTGTTCAGTGTCTCCTCATCGGGCTCCTCCTCGGTCTCAAACTCGGGATTGTGTATATGGTAGTAAAGAAGCGCGGCGGGAACTACCTCTTTTCCCTTGGAGTGCTTCTTCTGAGCGGCCATGGCAACGTTCATGTACAGCACCAGCTGGAGCTGAAGGCCGTAGTACAGGGATGCCACGCTGAAGCTGTGCTTGGAGGACTTGTAGTCCACGATCTTAACGTATACGTGATCGGGGTCGCTGCAGATGTCCACTCTGTCGATGCGGCCTTTAAGCTTCATGCTCTCTATGATGTTATGCCTTTCATCCTCACGAAGGGCAATATTGATATCTTCGATGTTTCCGGCTTCTTCAAAGCTCATCTCCATATGGGCGGGCTCAAAGCTTCCCTTTGAGAGCTGGTACCGCATGGTATCTGCGGTTTTGACAAGGATCTTGTGGATCCTGTCCGCCACATACTCGTTTCTTGAGGTGCTGCGAAGAATGGTCTCCCCGTAGGCGTCCACGCACTCGTTAACGATCTTGTCCAGGATCTTATCAGACTCCTCCTTGGTAATGTTTCTGAAATTCCTGCCATCGGAGGTTATTTCCTTAAGGTACTTCTCAAGGACGTCATGGAACACATTTCCAAGATCCGCCCGGTCAAACTTGTACTCCTGCCTCTCCTCAAGCCCTAAGCCGTACTTAAGGAAGTGGGCATAGGCGCAGGAGGCATACTGCTCAAGCCTTGTAACGCTGTTCTCAAGGTTCACCCCGTAAAGGGCCGTGGCAATGGCCTTGGCCAGGGGCCTGTTCCTGTAATGGGTAAATGCAGCCTCGGTGATCTCATCAAGGAGCTTCTTATCTCCCATCTGCCCAAGAACCCTGTAGAGGGTCATGAACTCTTTCTTCTCCTCATCGGTTGCTCTGCCTGCGGCATATTCACGGATCATCCCCGCCATGGCCACCATTCCGTCGTCGGTGCTCACAACCTGTGAGAGGGCATCCCGATCCTCGGGACGATGCACCTCAAGGCCCTCATACATCCCGGTTATCTTGGGTATAAGATAGGCCGCGTGAAGTGACTTTCCGTCGCTTGATAGCTCCGCAAAGGACAAAAACAGCTTGTCCGTGGGCTTTGTCAGGTTCATATAAAGGTAGAGCCTCTGTATATACATCTGCTGCCTGGGTGTAGGTGCAAACTCTATCTGCGTGCCAAGGTCCAGAAGGAACTGCCTGTCTATATCCGACAGTATTCCTCCGCTTCCGGCGCCGGAAGGTATATTTCCGTCGTTGACTCCCACAAAGAAAAGGACCTTTATCTCGCGAAGCCTTGTTCTTTCTATGTCTCCCACAACTATCCTGTCAACGTCCTGGGGAATGGTTCCGACAGCTATCTCTCCAAAGCCCGCCGACAGAAGATCTCTGTACTCCTCAAGGGTTATGGCTTCATCCCCCACAAGGGATTTCATCTGCTCAAGAAGGGTTATGATCTTGTCATAGATCTGGTCGTATTCCCTGGCCTTTTTAAGGTCACCCTGCTCCTCGAACATCGCCCTGTATTCCTGAAGCTTCCGCTGACATTCCCCGGCCTCGATGACCTTTATCAGGGCATCTGTTATACCGGAGACTGTCCCCTGTCTTGTATCAAAAAGAGGCATCAGATCCCCGGAAAGCTTCTGTCTGATGCTGTTTAGTTTCTCTAAAAGCCGGACTTCGCGAAGATCTTCCTCTTCCTTGCCTGCTCTTTTCCTGAATCTTCTGGGCATGTGCCTTAGGAACTTATCCTCCCACTGCTGTCTGCCTCTTACGCCCAGGGCTCTTACGTAGTCCTCCAGGATATCGGCGTCGTTCCTGTCAAAGTCCGTCATGCCGCTTCGCATGTAGTGGAAAACGTCCTCGTATCTGTAGCCTGAGAGGACGATGTTGATGGCGCTTGTGATGTACTCAATGAAGGGATTTAAAAGGATGCTGGTGTTCTTGTCAACGTAAATGGGGATATCGAACTTCCCGGCCTGCCTGGTCACAATATCCGCGTAGGAATCAAGGCTGCCGCAAAGAAGGGCGATGTCCCTGTAGGCATAGCCCTGCTGCTTGACGAGATCACTTATGATTATCATGGCCTGGCGGATCTCCTCATCCCCGGTGGATGCCCTGAATATGGTGATGGAGTCGTTGGCCCCCGTAAATTTCTCAGTTTTATAGCGGAAAAGAGACTGCTCAAGATATGCCAGCGGTGGATTGCCTTTAAGCCTTGCCACCGGAGTTTCTTTGATGAAGACATCTTTCTCATCTCCGGTTCTTGCATGCCTTAAGGCCCTGAAGGCGGCAAAGTCGCTTATGTTGCTGCCCTTTTCCCGCATCACGGCAAATTCAAGTTTCTCCAGTTCCAGAACAGTTTTTTTGCTAAGAAGAAAGAGTTCCTGCTCCTTCAGTTCCTCCGAATAGGGATCCTCATCGGGACTTATGGTCACGGTAAAGATGACCTCCCTGCACAGGGTAAGGAGCTGTCTGATGACTCTGTACTGAATGGGGGTAAAGCCGGTGAAGCCGTCAAATACCACCACGCTGTCCTTTATAAGCTCTGAGTTTGGAAGAGCCCTGCAGAGGATGTCCAAAGTCTCCTCGGGAGTTGTGAACTTTCCGTTTATGTATTCAAGGAACTCCCGATACAAAAGCCTAAGGTCCCTAAGTTTGGCGCTAAGTGCCCCTTTGCTATGGCTCTTTTCCTCAAGGAGGGCAAGGTCCTCGTCCCCGATACCGTACTGCATGAATTCGGAGATGGTGGACTTTACTTCGTCGATATAGCCGGGTTTGTGCATGTTCTTTCCGATGACAGGGAGCCGGTCTCCAAGCTTGTCGGAAAGACGGCGAAGTACAAGGCTCTTTCCCAGATCGTCAAGCACAGAAAAAGAGCTCAGGCCTGTTTCCTCAAAAACTCTGTGAGAAAGTCTGCCAAAGCTCAATATATCGATGTTCATGATGGCTCCCAAAGGATGCATCTTTACTACATCCTTCTGGGTCTGCATCGTGAACTGGTCAGGGACCAGGATAAGAAAATCCGTATCCCTTTCCTTCATACTTCTTTCAATGATCTCTTTATAAAGCCCGGTGCTCTTCCCCGCTCCGGACGCCCCAAAACAAAACCTGAGCATACCCTGATCCTATCCCCGTTATTTCAAATAATCGTCCTTTAACTCATCCGCATATCTGCAGCATGAGATGTATTTCCACTTACCATTATAGTAGAAGGGCAGGATCATGTACATCTGCATTCTTCCGCTATCGCCGGGCATTGCGGAACGGAAATAATCAACCAGATATTCGCCGCCGGACTCCTTAACCCTGTCCCTGACAGTAGGGATGTAATAGAACTTTTTAAAGCGCTCCCTGTCCTCGGGTACAAGGTACAGTTCGGCATAATAGCTCACAGCCTTCACCGCGTCATTTTCCACGTCAGACACAGACCTCTGATTTGCATTGAGGTAGATATTATCAACTTTTCCGTAGTCATCAAAAAGGTCAACTCTGAAATACTGGTTAAACACGTGGGCCATTGCCACCTGAAGGTCCTCAGACAGATCGGCCTGATTGTTAAGAGAAGTGTTTCTGGTCACTATGGCAAAGACCGCCGTATCACCATGCCTTGAGAGGAACCTTATCTTGTTATCCACGATGGATCCGTTTGATATTGTGTTTATGTTTATTCTATGGTCAGGGGATTCCTCCGCCTGTCTTACCGCATGAACAAATTTGTCCAGTTCCGGAAGATCGCTGTGGAGTGCATAAAAGGCATTTATCTCCTCAAGGCTTGAAAAGCCCAGAGAGCTTATAACGCTAAGGTAGGCGTCGTTGGCATAAAGGATCTGGGGAAGCTGCCCAATAAGCTCCGTGATGGCTATGGGAATGTTATTCTCCACCACCATCTCTTTTGCCCTTAAAGGGGTGTTTCCAAGAAGGTTGATCTCGCCGATGGCCTCGTAGTAATAACTGTAAGTGTAGTCCTCACAAAACTCAGGTGTGAGCTCTGCTGCCCTGTCAAAATCCTCCACGGGCTTTGGCTTTCCAAAAAGGTATCCCTGCAACTTCTCGCAGCCTATTTTCTTAAGAAATTCATACTGTTCTTTAGTCTCAACACCCTCTGCAAGGGTATGTATTCCAAGTTCCTTTGCCATGTTGACTATGGCTGCCAGGATAACATGGGACCTCTTGTTGTTCTCAAAGGACCTGAGGAAATTCATATCAATCTTAAGGACATCAAAGTCGTAGTTCTTAAGGTTGTTAAGGGAGCTGTAGCCTGCGCCGAAGTCATCCATCCAGACTTCATATCCCGCCTCCCTGAATCTTCGTATCTCATCTCCAAGGAAATCAGCTCCGAAGGCGATGGCGCTCTCGGTGATCTCTATGTGAAGAAGGCTCTTGGGAATATCAAACTTCTCTCTGCACTTATCCACTTCAGCCAGAATGTCACAAAGCTCAAAGTCCAGCTGTGAAAGGTTGACGGAAATAGGCTCCACCGAATAGCCGCTGTCTATGTCATCCCGAAGGTCTGAACACACCTGACTTATGATGTAGGTGTCCAGCTTGTGTACGAGATGTACGCTCTCTAATACTTCCACGAAGATGACAGGGGAAATAAGCCCCATAACAGGGTCCTGCCACCTGGCAAGAGCCTCGTAGCCGCAGACCTTGCCTGTCATGGCCCTGACTTCCTTCTGGTAATAAACCTTGAAGTACTTCTGTTGGAAGGCATTCTCAAAATTATCTATAACGTACTGACGAAGCTCATTCTTCTTGTCGAGCTCGTCATTGTAGAAATTATCGTATTTATCGTAGACTCTTATTATGTCATCGCAGGCAATCTTGGCTCTGTCAACGGAAACAACAGGGTCCTCCTCATTTCCCGAAGCAAGATAAATACCCGCCTTGATGCGCATTGGAAGTGCCTTCTCATGCCTTACCGCAGCCTCTCGAAGTCTTGACAGTCTATCCAGTATTTCTTTTTCCTCAAGGGATTTACCGTAAATAATGAAGTGGTCGCCACCGGTGCGGGCCACCAGCTCATCAGGAAAGATGCTACGAATTTCAGCCGCAAGCCCCTTAAGGAACTCGTTTCCTCCCGCAAAGCCGTAACGCTTGTTGAAGGTCTTGAAATTCATAACATTCAGATAGATTATGACAACACCGGCCTTTTCATCCTCCTGGCCATGGCTCTGAATATGGCTCAGAATTCCGTTCAGCTTAAGGAATCCGGTGAGTTCATCAATATGTTCATGGTTCTCGATTTCAGGTAACCCGAAGTTGTTCACAATCTGCCCTCTTATTTCGACACCAATACAAATATATTATACCATGAATAACTTGTTTCTGTTATACCGTCTGACTCTATTAATATGCCTTTCAAAATCACCGCTGTCTATAAGACTTGCTATGACCAGCTGATCCAATGTAGGCACCGGGCATTCGTAGAATCCTGTCATTTCGGTAAATTTACCCGTAAGGGCCTCCGGAAGGACCATATAAGCGCATCGAACAAAGCTTCCGATGGTCCTTGTAAAGGTATTTACATAGATGACCCTGCCCTCGCCGTCAAGGGAAAAGATGGTCTCCTCGGGCTTTCGGCTGGGAGTGAACTCGGATTCGAAATCATCTTCGATGATATATCCGTCATTTTTTCTGCTCCACTTAAGATACTCTCTCTTCTTGGAGGCTGAGGCGGTAACTCCGCTGGGGAAGCTCCGGTAGGGAGTGATATGAAGGATCTTTATGCTGCTGTCCCACAGCAGCGAGCTCTCGATTCCGTCGCTGCCAAGCTTTAGCATTTTAAGGTCGGCTCCTCCTGCGCTGTAAACCTTGGCAATCTTCTGATAGGAGGGACTCTCAACACCGTAGACCACATCTCTTCCAAAGGTCTGAACGATGAGGCCGTACAGGTATTCCGCCCCGGCACCGATGATTATCTGATCCGGATTCACCTCAAGCCTTCTTGACCGCAGCAGATACCAGGCTATGGCATTCCTTAGCTCAAACATCCCGTTCTTCGGGGATTTCTCCATAAGGTATTCCCCATAATCACTAAGTACCTTTCTTACGGTCCTTGCATAAATGGAATAGGAAAACTGCGGCTCATCGCTTGGGGTATGGGGAACGGAGGGATGGCCGGACTTTGGAGCGGGAGCCTTTGCCTTTTTTCCCGGAAGACTGTAGATATCTGTGTCATCAAAGGTCACAAAGTAGCCGCTCTTCTGCCTGGGAACGATGTACCCTTCCTCGGAAAGAAGCTCATAGGCATGCTCCACGGTAATGACGCTGACTCCCATGGAATCCGCCATTACACGCTTTGAAGGCAGCTTCGTATCCACGGGATATCTTCCGCTTATGATGTCCTCTCTGACCCTGTCATACACTTTAAGGTAGCGCTTCTCTTTTTCCATGGGCATTCTCCGAAATCTGGTTATATAAAATAATCTGTTTTTGATATTTTTAATATTATCAGTTTGATGATATATTGTATTCAGTTTGTTAGTCAAGACAAAATAGCGTTAACCCAGGGAGGATAATATGAAAATCGACAATGTCAAAAGACTTACTTTCGCAGGCCTGATGGCGGCCCTCTGCTATGTAGGATACGCCGTTTTCCCCGCCATCAATGCTTCCGGAACCAAAGTTCACATAGGTAATGCATTCGTAGTTTTAGGAGCCCTTCTTCTTGGCGGAGTTTACGGGGGACTGGCCGGAGCAGTCGGACTTTCCATCGCAGATCTTACACTTGGATATACAGCATCGGCTCCAAGAACCTTTATCACCAAGCTGGTGATCGGCCTTATCGTTGGACTTGTAGCTCACAGGATTGCCAAGATCTCCGGGGAGCACAAGAGATCCTATATCATCAAGTGGTCTGCCATCGCAGCAGTTGCAGGACTTGCCGTTAACTGCATCTTCGAGCCGGCACTTAAGTATTTCTGGTTTACCATTCTTACACCAAATGCCGAAAAAGCCGCATCAGCCGTCAGCGCGCTTTTAGCAATAACAACTTATGCTACAATAATAAATGCGGTCATCAATTCAGTTCTTGCGGTGATCATCTACAATGCACTTCGTCCCGCACTGAACAGGGCCAACCTCTTTCCCACACTTACAGGGGATGTAGCAAAAGAGGCATAAAAGTTACCGGAGCCGTCACAACGTGCGCCGGACAAAGGCAGGTATGGATCATGGATTACGATAATATAAAGGCACAGGCTGCTCAGGCTGCAAGGGAGATCCTTGAGCAGGCGCATCTTTCAAAGGGAGCCATCTTTGTGATAGGCTGTTCCTCCAGCGAGATCCTGGGAGATCAGATAGGAACCGCAACCAACATGGATTCGGCCAACGCGGTATACGACGGGATAATACCGGTGCTTAATGAAAACGGAATATATGCGGCAGCCCAGTGCTGCGAGCATCTCAACAGAGCTCTTGTGGTAGAAAGAGCCGTCATGGAAAAGTACGGTTTTGAACAGGTAAATGCCATTCCCCAGCCGAACCACGCAGGCGGAGCCTTCGGAACGGTATGCTATGACAGATTCGAGGATCCTGTTCTTGTGGAGAATATTGGAGGCAGGGCCGATGCCGGAATCGATATCGGCGGAACCATGATAGGCATGCACATGCACGCTGTGGCTGTTCCCATCAGGATATCTATTCGTAAGATCGGCGAAGCACCCATCATCTGCGCCCGCCACAGACCCAAATATGTAGGAGGCCAAAGAGCCATCTACGACGAGAAGCTTATGTAAATGAAGATCGATGAGCCAGCGCCGCAAGCGCACACATCAAAAGACGGACACCGGAAGGTGCCCGTCTTTTTTGGGATGTAGTAATGTGAGGGAAAAGGAGTCTTTGAGTGTTCTCCTAATCAGTGATGGAAAAGTCTAAGCCCTGTGAATGCCATAACCATATCGTGGCTGTTGGCAGCCTCGATAACGTTGTCATCTCTTACGGATCCGCCAGGCTGAGCAACATACTTAACGCCGCTCTTATATGCTCTCTCGATGTTGTCTCCGAAGGGGAAGAATGCATCTGAACCAAGGGCTACGTCTGTGTTCTTGTCAAGCCATGCTCTCTTTTCAGCCTCTGTGAATACAGGGGGCTTCTCCTTGAAGATGTTCTCCCACTTGCCATCTGCAAGAACGTCCATGTAGTCAGCGCCGATGTAAAGGTCGATGGCGTTGTCTCTGTCGGGGCGCTTGATGGTATCAAGGAAAGGAAGATTAAGAACCTGAGGTGCCTGACGAAGGAACCAGTTATCTGCCTTGGAGCCTGCAAGTCTTGTGCAGTGAATTCTTGACTGCTGGCCTGCGCCGATACCGATGGCCTGTCCGCCCTTTACGTAGCATACTGAGTTGGACTGGGTATACTTAAGTGTGATGAGGGCAATCTTGAGGTCGATGATTGCAGACTCGGGAAGGTCCTTGTTGTCTGTAACGATGTTCTCAAACATCTCGTCGTTTATCTCGATAAAGTTGTGTCCCTGCTCAAAGGTAACACCAAATACCTGCTTCTTCTCGATAGCATCGGGAACATAGTCGGGATCGATCTTGATAACTGCGTAGTTGCCGCCCTTCTTACCCTTGAGGATCTCAAGAGCCTCATCTGTATAGCCGGGAGCAATGATTCCGTCTGAGACTTCTCGCTTTACAAGTCTTGCTGTGTCTACGTCGCAGACATCTGAAAGGGAAATGAAGTCACCGAAGGATGACATTCTGTCAGCGCCTCTTGCTCTTGCGTAAGCATTTGCCAGGGGGCTTAATTCACCAAGATCCTCTACCCAGTAGATCTTTTTCTCGATATCGGTAAGAGGTGTGCCTACGGCAGCACCTGCGGGAGATACGTGCTTGAAGGAAGTTGCTGCAGGAAGGCCTGTAGCCTTCTTGAGCTCTGAAACCAGCTGCCAGCCGTTGAAGGCATCAAGAAGATTGATGAATCCGGGCTTGCCGTTGAGAACCTCGATAGGAAGGTCCTGTCCGTTCTCCATATAAACTCTTGAAGGTTTCTGATTGGGGTTACATCCGTATTTAAGTGCTAACTCTTTCATGCCTTGTCTCCTTTAACATTCTTGTTGATGATCCTGCTCTCTACAGCGCCTGTCTCGATGTTGATGAATCTGGTGAAAAGAGATACCTTGTTATCTGAATTCAGTGCTGACCATACTGTGTTTGTGAACTTGTCGATATCACCGGAAATGTTTACCAGAGTGGGCTCTCCCTCATAGCTGGGAAGAGGATTGCCGTCTCCCATGTAGGTGTGGATGAAATATCCTTCACCAGCCTTGGGCTTGTCGTAGCTGTAGGTAAATCTCTGGCATCTTGAAGGATTGCCGTGATCACTCTTAAGGATTGAAAGTGCGAAATCATACTCCCCGTCCTTGACGTTCATGATACCTGAAATTCTGGGTGTATAGTTGGGGGCATCAGGCTCAAACTCTCTTGTTCTTAAAGCCTCTTCAAAGCTCTGACCTGCCTGCATAAGCTCATAGATGGTGTCGGTCTGATCGCCGTTGGTTACGATGGTTGCGTTGCCACGAACTCTTACGGGAGCATAGATGATAAGGCTGGGATCTTCCATCTTTGAAGGATCAAAAGCCTCGGTGCGGATTCCGTCGCCCTCCCATACAAATACTCTGTTGCGGGAATTCTCGCTTCTTCCCATGATGAAGTAAGCACATACCGCATACTTGCCATCACTTGATGTTCCGATCACGATTCCTCTTCCGGGATAGCTGGTGCTTCCGATCTCTTTTGCTAAATCTACCATGTTCTCCTCCTTAATGTGTATTGTACCGTGAAGCAGACTCGAAAATGCTGCGCATTTCCTCGTTCGCGTTGCTCGTCATATAGTTACATGTATGTCTGCATGCATGTAACTGCATGACTCTGCTTCACGCGAAAAAAACCGCCTGAGCATACCAATAAGCGGTTGCCCAGGCGGTCGACTATTCATTATAAATCTGTACTCCCATGTGGTTACCCACTTATCCGCCAGTTGTACAGACACATATAACATACACTTTTTTGATCAAAATTTCAATGGTAAAAAATGACGGAGTAAAATCCGCGCTAGCTAAGGCTTTCCCGGATCACATGGTACATATTGACATCAGTGATGCCTTCAGCACTGCGAAGATTGCACCCGGATCTTACCTTTACGGTAACGCTGTTGCCCTCAAGTTCTCTGATATCTTCAACTTTCTGTCGAAGGTCCTGCGTCAGAGCTTCAAGCTTTTTGCTGTCATCCATATAAGCCAGGACTGCAAATTCTCCCTCCTTGACTCTGGCAACAGCACAGTTCGCAGGCGTTCCCTCCACCAGGATTTCTCCTATTCTTCTTGAAAGCCTGTCTGCAAATTTACTGCCATAGGTACTTACAATACGATCATATTTCTCATTGCGGATTATAATCAGACCAAAGTCTCTGTTATAATCATCGTACTGAATGGAGTAATCCACCAGCGCCCCGATGAATCCCTTTGCATTCATAAGGCCGGTAGATCTGTCTATCTTTCCAATCTCATAAAGGGCGTCCATCCTGCCTGATTCAATGTCCGCATCAATCATGTAACCCATGATGCCGACAATCTCGCCATTTTCATAAATGGGAGCCTTGTTATAAATAATGTTATGGATCACTCCGTCTATGATGCACTGAGCCGGTGCGTTTTTGATGGAACGGCCTTTTTCCAGAACTTCCATTTCATTCTCATCATATCCCACTCCCTCTATAGTCCAGTTGGTATCATTACCGGTCTTTCCAACAATTTCGTTCACTGAAGCCAAACCAAAATACTTAAGAAAAGCGGCACTTGCTCCAAGGTAACGTCTTTTTGCATCCTTCCAGAAAAACATGATGGAAGAATACCCTGCAAAGTTTTTAAACAACCTGGCATAAATGCTTTCGGCGCTGATAGGGTCTTCTTCCCCGGAAGAGATTTTGAGCTTTTCTGATCCGGAAATAAAGTCGCCTGCATTATCCGGTATTTCCTTCATACAATAAAGATATTCCTTGCCGCCGGTGCCGGGAATTATCATAACGGAAATCTCTTTAAGTCTGTAACTTCCGTCTTCCTGCTTAACTCTGAAAACGTTCTCTATGAATCCCTTTCCTGAGGCTTCAATTCTCTCGGTAATGGTATCAAAATCCATAAATGCAATATACTTGGCCTTATCTTCAGGATTGATAACATTGTCTCTGAACATTTTTGTCTTTACGTTCAAATCAGTACTATAGGCGTTTGAATCCATACCATAAATGAATTTTCCCAGCAGGGGAACAACCCTGTTTCTGCCAGGATTTATCTGAAGAACAACTTCAAACAGATGATTTAGTTCTTTAAGCTTGAAGTCCACACTATTCCTCTTTGTGACATTGCTGTCCGAGGAAATATTCCAGATAGCTCCCTTTATAAGATATTTTCCGGAGTTCTCGGCAATGAGCACACCGGTAAACTTCATGATATTGCCGTTATTGGTGTAATAGAAGGTCTCAACGTTTTTGGTGCGTTCGATGGTATTGGCATATTCTCTGTATTTTTTCAAAAGAGGAGAATTCGTTTGATAGATAAGCCGATCCGCTTCCTTGGATGACAGAGTCCTTGGGAATATCTGCTTTTTATAGGGTTCGTTCATGAACAGCGTCACAAACTCTTTTCCATCGTCCTCTATGATCTCCAGGGGCTCATCACTGTGCCTTGCCGTAGCGCTGGCAACTTCGTAGTAATGGCGCCACCCCCGCTCTTCCATGACTATCCCGTTCTCCTCAATATGATCAAAAAACGCATCAATGGGCATAGGCTTTCCGTAATAATATCCCTGCAGCTTACCGCAGCCGACGCTCATCAGAAAATCCACCTGCTCCCTGGTCTCTACTCCCTCTGCCAGGGTCATTATTCCGATGTCCTTGGCCATGGTAACGGTGGAAGTAATGATAGCCCTGGATCTGTCAGTAAAAGTTCGAAGGAATCCCATATCCAGCTTCATGGTATCAAACTGATAATCCTTCAGAAGAGTCAGAGACGAATATCCGCTTCCGAAATCATCCATCCATACCTCGTAGCCGGCGCCTCTGAAGTCCTCAATAACCTTCTCCATCAGCTCTGCGTCGGACGCTATCATGCTCTCGGTGATCTCTATATGAATGCTGTCTCTTGGAATGTCATACCGATCAACGGCATATTCCACAACCTTCAGCATATCTGTTGTTTCAAAATCAAGTCTTGAGAAATTAACTGAAACCGGAACTGTAGGAAGCCCCTCCGACATGCGCTCGGAGATGTGACGGCATACGGTATCCACAATAAAACAGTCAAGCTTCTGTATCTGCCTGCTGTCCTCAAGGGCACTGATAAACTGATCCGGCGCAAGGAATCCAACCTCCGGATCAATCCATCTGGCCAGAGATTCTGCCCCGCAAAGCTGCCCGGTAAGAGTACGGATGACAGGCTGATAGTACACCTGAATCCATCCCTTCTTAATGGCAACATCTATATTGTCAATGACATAATTCGTCAGAGCACTGTTCTTGTTGTTACCTTCTGGTTTCATAGATTCGCTCCCAAAAATGCCGACACCTGTATTAAGTATAGCAAAGTTTTGTACCAAATATGGTAAACTCAAAATGAAATTTAAGTAAACTCAAGTCGGATGGACAAAGTCGGTAACGTTACCACTTTTCTCTTTTCAAATCAGACCGGTTATGATATTGTGACATTAATTTACTGATAAGGAGGATAATGAAATGCCTGCGTGGTTAAAAGACGCTGTTTTTTATGAAATATATCCGCAATCCTTCAAGGATACCAACGGGGACGGTATCGGTGATCTTGAAGGGATCATTGAGAAACTGGACTATGTGACGAGCCTTGGCTGCAACGCCCTGTGGATCAATCCCTGTTTTGACTCTCCTTTCAAGGATGCGGGCTATGATGTTAGAGACTACAAGAAGGTTGCTCCAAGATATGGCACCAACGAGGATTTATACAGACTTTTTGATGAAGCCCACAAGAAGGGCATCCATGTGCTTCTTGATCTGGTTCCCGGACACACCTCCGAGGAGCATGAGTGGTTCCTTGAGAGCAAGAAGGCCGAGAGAAATGAATACTCAGACAGATATGTCTGGACAAAGTCAGCTTTTCAGGGCATCGGCGGACGCCCTTACATCGGCGGCGAAGCCGACAGAGACGGCTGCTACATGCTGAACTTCTTCAAGTGCCAGCCCGCCCTCAACTACGGTTTCCTTAAAAGAACTGAGGACTGGCAGATGGCTCCCGACGATCCCGCCTGCATCGAGACCAAAGAGGCCATGAAAGATATTATGCGCTTCTGGCTTGATAAGGGATGCGACGGCTTCAGAGTGGACATGGCCGACTCCCTGGTCAAGGAAGATGACGACAACAAGTCCGCAACAGGTGCTATCTGGAAGGATATCAGACAGATGCTTGATACCGATTATCCCGAGGCAGCCCTGATCTCTGAATGGAGCAATCCCGTTCTTGCCCTTAAGTACGGTTTCCACGCCGACTTCTATCTCGACCACCACGGCAACGGCTACAACACCCTTATCCGTGACAACGAGACCCCCGGCGGTGACCACAGCTTCCTTAAGAAGGACGGAAACGGCGATATCATCCGCTTCTTAAACGACTACCTGCCAAAGTACGACAAGACCAGGAATGACGGCTACATCAGTTTCATAACCTGCAATCACGACACTCCAAGGCCAAGGCGCACCTTAGGCTACGAGGAGCTCAAGATTGCCTACGCCCTGTTCCTCACCCTTCCCGGCGTTCCTTTCATCTACTACGGCGACGAGATAGGAATGAGATATCTTGAGGACATCCACACCAAGGAGGGAGGCTATGCAAGAACCGGAAGCAGAACTCCCATGCAGTGGGACAACAGCGCCAACAAGGGATTTTCTAATGCTCCTGCCGAGAGACTGTATCTTCCCGTTGACCCTGCCGATGACGCTCCCACAGTAGCAGACCAGGAAAAAGATCCATCATCGCTCCTTAACACAGTGAAGGCCCTTACAGCTCTTCGCCACAGCGAGCCCGGCCTTATGGCAGATGGAGATTTTGAAGTAGTCTATGCGGAGAAGGATGAATTCCCCTTCGTATTCAAGAGGGGTGATCTGATAGTAGGAGTTAATCCTTCAGAGAAGAAAGCTTCCGCCTCACTTCCAAGGAAGATGGAAAAGGCTTTTGAGATAGGAAGTGTGCAGATAAGTGATGCCTCACTGATAATGGGGCCCCAGAGCTTCTGCGTTCTTAAATGACCCCGGTAATGTAAAAAAATAAAGGACGTTTCGTCTTAGCTTTCTGCCAGGCAGAAGACGGCGAAACGTCCTTTTTGATTTGTATTTTTAGGTTTTACTCTACTGTAACACTCTTTGCCAGGTTCCTGGGCTTATCAACATCAAGACCCTTAGCAACGCTGGTGTAATATCCGAGAAGCTGAAGAGGAATGATTGCAAGGCTTCCTACGAAGTGCTCATCAACTCTGGGGATATATACGGTGAAGTCTACCTGGTCCTCTACGTTGTAATTGCCGTAGGTGGTAAGACCCATAAGGTAAGCTCCGCGGCTCTTGCACTCAGCCATGTTGGAGATGGTCTTCTCATCCAGTGAAGGCTGTGTAAGAACACCGATAACAAGGGTTCCGTCCTCGATCAGTGAGATTGTGCCGTGCTTGAGTTCTCCTGCAGCATAGGCCTCTGAATGGATGTAGCTGATCTCCTTCATCTTAAGGCTTCCCTCAAGACAGATAGCGTAATCTATACCTCTTCCGATAAAGAAGATATCATGAGCATTGGCAAACTTAGCGGAGAACCACTGGATTCTCTCCTTCTCCTCGAGGATCTTCTCGATCTTCTCGGGAATGCTCTTTATCTCTGAAATATAATAGTCAAGCTTGGTATCATCTTCAAATGTTCCCTTAACTTCAGCAAGCTTAAGTGTCAGAAGGTATCCGCAGATAAGCTGGCAGCTGTATGCCTTTGTAGTGGCAACGGAGATCTCGGGACCTGCTGCCGTGTACATTACATGGTCTGCCTCTCTTGCGATGGAGGAACCAACCACGTTTACAATGGCAAGAGTCTTAAGGCCCTGCTCCTTGGCCATACGAAGGGCTGCAAGGGAATCCGCAGTCTCACCTGACTGGGAGATAACAACTGCAAGGGCTTTCTTGTCCACAGCCATCTTGCGGTATCTGAACTCGGAAGCCAGCTCAACTCTTACAGGGATACCTGTGAGGTCCTCGATGATATACTGCATCTCTACACCCACATGCCATGCGGATCCACAAGCAACTACATAGATCTGCGATATATCTTGTGCCTCCTCATTGGTAATGCCAACTTCGGAAAGATCGATCTTGCCGTCTCTTACATACTTGCCGATAGTGTCTGCAACAACCTTGGGCTGCTCGTGGATCTCCTTCATCATGAAGTGCTCGAAGCCGCCCTTTTCAGCTGCCTCAGCAGAGAAAGTAACTGTAGTTACCTCTTTCTCCACCTCATCACCGTCAAGGTTGAAGAATGTAACCTCACCTGCTCTGATCCTAGCCATCTCCATGTTGTCGATGTAGTAAACATCTCTTGTGTACTTAAGGATGGCGGGAACATCGGAAGCTATGAAGGACTCATCTCCCGATACACCGATGATCATAGGTGACTGCTGTCTTGCAACGTAAATCTCACCGGGATAATCCTTGAACATAACTTCAAGGGCGTAGGAACCGCGAACTCTCACGAGAGTCTTTGCGATAGCATCGATGGGGCCTACCTTGTATTTCTTGTAGTAGTAATCAACAAGCTTTATCAGAACCTCTGTGTCAGTGTCTGAATAGAACTTGTAGTTGTGTCTTATGAGCTTCTCCTTGAGTTCCTGGAAGTTCTCGATGATACCGTTATGAACGCCCACAACCTCAGACTCAACATCCCCTGATCCCGAACCTGTGCAATTTCCGCTCACATGGGGATGAGCATTGATAAGACTGGGTGCACCGTGGGTAGCCCATCTTGTATGACCGATACCGCAGCATCCCGGAAGGGCTGCTCCGCCGTTTGTTTTGTTGGACAGATTAACAAGCTTACCTACAGCCTTAACCACTACGGCGTCATTTTCGCCGTCCCTTACTGCAAGTCCTGCTGAATCATATCCTCTGTACTCAAGTTTTGAAAGGCCGTCAAGCAGAATGGGTGCTGCCTGCTTGTGACCGATATATCCTACTATTCCACACATAATCTAACTCTCCAAAAATTATTCCAAATGACCTTTTTCGCGGATCACATCGATTACCTGATCCACATATTTCTCGCAAATCTCATCGCTCTCTGCTTCCACCATGACACGGATAACAGGCTCTGTACCTGATTCTCTTACAAGAATTCTTCCTGTATCTCCGAGGATCTTGGAAACCTCTTCAACTGCCTTCTGAACATCGGGGTCATTCTGAGCATCGGGTTTGCTCTTAACTCTTACGTTCTTAAGAACCTGAGGATAGAAAACAACGGGTGCTGCCAGCTCACTCATGGGTTTCTCCTTGGCCAGCATAACTTCCATCATCTTAAGACTTGTGAGAATACCGTCACCTGTGGTGGCGTACTTGGTAAAGATGATGTGTCCGGACTGCTCTCCGCCTACTCTGTGTCCGTAGGTTACCATGTTCTCGTAAACGTACTTGTCGCCTACCTTGGTCTTCTCATACTCGATACCAACCTTATCAAGAGCCTTGTAAAGTCCGAAGTTGCTCATGATGGTAGTAACAACCTTGTTGTTAACAAGGGCGCCTCTCTCCTTGAGGTAGAGACCGTAGATGTAAATGATATGATCACCGGTTACAACATTGCCCTTCTCGTCTACGCAAAGGCATCTGTCTGCATCACCGTCAAATGCAAAGCCGACATCAAGACCCTTCTCAACCACATACTTCTGAAGGTGCTCGATATGAGTTGATCCGCAGTCTGTGTTGATATTGAGTCCGTCGGGCTCATTGTTGATAACATAAGTCTTGGCACCAAGGGCATCAAATACAGCCTTGGCAATCTGCCAGGACGCACCGTTTGCACAGTCAAGACCAACCTTCTTGTCCTTGAAGCTGTACTTGGAGTTGGAAATAAGATAGCCAACATAGCGGTTTCTTCCGGCTACGTAGTCAACGGTTCTTCCGATCTCTGCCTTCTCTGCAACAGGGATATCGATCTTGCCGTCGATGTAATCCTCAACGCGAAGGATTGTCTCCTCATCCATCTTCTCACCGTTTCCGTTGAAAAGCTTGATTCCGTTGTCATAGAAAGGGTTGTGGGATGCGGAGATCATGATACCGCAGTCAAAATCATCAACTCTTGTTATATAAGCAACTGAAGGAGTTGTGGTAACGTGCATGATATAAGCATCAGCACCGCTGGCCATAAGTCCGGTACAAAGTGCATACTCGAACATGTAGCTGCTCCTTCTTGTATCTTTTCCAATTACGATTTTGGCCTTCTTGCCGTGGTTTGCACCATAGTACCAGCCAAGGTATCTTCCGATCTGTACCGCATGCTCGAAAGTCAGGTTCTTGTTAGCTTCACCTCTGAAGCCGTCTGTTCCGAAATACTTGCCCATTTATCTCTCCTCCTTATGGATGATCTCTCCGCTGTTCTTGTAAATGGAATTCTCGGGAACAACTCCTCTTACGCAGGAAGTGGGATAAACGTTGGAATTACGACCGATGACTGTTCCGGGATTGCAAACTGAATTGCATCCTACCTCAACGTGATCTCCAAGCATTGCACCGAACTTCTTCATGCCTGTCTCGATGTTCTCTGTTCCGTTGTGTACCACAACCAGCTTCTTGTCACTCTTAACATTGGAAGTGATGGAGCCGGCTCCCATGTGTGAATAATATCCAAGGATCGAATCTCCAACATAGTTGTAATGAGGAGTCTGAACGTGGTCAAACAGGATAACGTTCTTGAGCTCTACGCTGTTACCAACAACGCAGTCAGCACCTACAAGAGCCGTACCACGAATGAATGCTCCGTGGCGAACCTCGGTATTGGGGCCGATGATACAGGGCGCTCCAAGATAAGCGCTCTCAAAAACCGTAGCGGTCTTGTGAACCCATACATTCTCCTTAACCTCGGTGTAGTCATCACCAAGCTTGGGTCCCAGCTCAAGGATCAGATCCTTGATGCCCTTGAGGGCCTCCCAGGGATAGGTGAACTGACGCAGATAATCCGCAGCCAGAGTGTGGTCAAGGTCGTAAAGATCAGAAATTGTATACATATTAAAGTCTCTCTTTCTTCTCGATATCAAGGAAATATTTGTAGGTATCTACAGTAAGCTCGCCGCAGGCAGGCTCATCGCAGGCGATGATCGCGCCGTTGTGCATCTGAAGAGCACTGCAGGTCCACTTGGAACTTACGCTTCCCTCAACTGTTGCAGCAAGAGCTCTTGCCTTGTTGTGTCCGTTGATGAGAATAAGTACTTCCTTGGAATCGGTTACTGTGCCTACGCCTACTGACAGTGCCTGAGCAGGAACAGCCTCAGGGTCATTGCCGAAGAATCTGGAATTAACAATCCTTGTATCTGTAGTCAGGTCTCTTACGCCGGTGCGTGAATTAAGACTTGTAAAGGGCTCGTTGAAGGCGATATGTCCGTCAACACCGATGCCGCCCATGAACAGGTCGATGCCGCCGTATGAAGCGATCTTCTTCTCGTAATCAGCGCACTCTTTTTCCGGATCATCTGTCATGCCATTTAAGATGTTGATGTTCTCGGGTTTCATATCTACAAGGTGGTTAAAGAAGTTGTCATGCATGAAATACCAGTAGGACTGATCGTGCTCACGAGGGAGGCCAAGATACTCGTCCATATTAAATGTAACTACGTTGGCAAAAGAGATCTCTCCTGCCTTGTTCATTCTTACAAGCTCCTTGTATACGCCGATGGGGCTGGAACCTGTGGGAAGGCCGAGTACGAAGGGTCTGTCCTTCTCGGGACCTTCATTATGAGCTTTGATACGGGACTGAATATAGCCCGCTGCCCACTTGCACATTTTATCGTAATTATCCTGGATGACTACTCGCATATGTTTGTTCCTTTCTTTTATATAGGCATATTCTAAGTAATTATATGTTTTCTGTACTGACTCTGTCAAATTACGAAATTTGACATATTGTTACGACTAATGTAAAATCTGTTCGATGAAAAAAATTAACATAAATTCACGAAACTTAATATTACTTGCTGCTTTTGCGGCCGGGTTTTCCATCGTTGCCACTGCAACAGCCGTTGTGGACAGGAACGCTGAAACAGTTTCCGCGGCTCCCGCTGTGATAAACGCAATTCCGGAAAGTACTTCTTCCTATAACAATGAAGTTACAAAGGAAGTTACTGTTCCCGTGACCGCCTCCGCAGACACAGGAACAAGCGTTGTTTCTCTGGCAACAGAGACACCCGCACAGGTTTCTCCGAAGACCGTTTATTCCGTTATGGAGTATGAAACCCCTGTGACCATGTACACCAGCGATACCGTAAACGTAAGAGCCGGTGCCGGAACCGACTATGACAAGGTTGGCAAGCTCCGCTGGGGCAATCAGCTTCAGGTAACCGGTGAGACCGATAACGGCTGGTACGAGGTCATCTACGACGGCATCACCGCCTTTATCAAGGGTGACTACATGGTACCTGACCTTCCCGGAACCCCCTATGTTTTTGTTGGCGATTCCAGAACAGTTCAGATGCAGATGGCTGTAGGTTCTTCAGATAAGGCCTACATCGCTAAGATCGGTGAAGGTTACAGCTGGTTCAAGAACACCGCCCTTTCACAGATCCCTGCCTATGCCGGAAACGGATCCGTTATGATCATCAACTTCGGTGTAAACGATCTTGGAAATGTAAGCAAGTACATCAGTCTCATTAATGGCAATATTGATGCCTGGACAGAGGCCGGCATCACGGTTTACTATGCCGCAGTTACTCCTGTCGGGGACTGCACTACAGTTACCAATGCCCAGATTGAGAGCTTTAATGCCAGAATGCAGTCAGAGCTCGATCCCAGGATCAAGTGGCTGGACGGATACTCATATCTGAACCAGGCAGGCTATTCAACTGCAGACGGACTCCACTACAATCTTGATACTTACAGGAGTCTTTACTCATATTACATGTCAGTTATCAATTCAGAAATTTAATTATTGACAACCATTTATTCAAGTGGTAAGATACAATCTGTTGACTGCCCAAAAGGCATCACAAGCTGTTGTAGCACAGTCGGTAGTGCGTCGCATTGGTAGTGCGGAGGTCACGAGTTCGATTCTCGTCAGCAGCTTTTCCCCTAGTAAAAAAAGCCGACGTCCAGGCTGCTGGATGCGGGCTTTTTTGAATTAATGAGATATTTCTTTTTACATCAGCTCTTTTACCAGATAGCTGTAAATCTCCTGGTTGCGATTCTGCCATTTATCCAGAATGCTCTGAGCCGTTTCCTCAGTAGGGACAGACATTGTAAGATCCATAAGAACCTGATTTCCGTCTGTGGCTATCATTCTGACCTCATAGTCATTGTCAGCCACTTTCCTGTAATCCCCCTTGATGGAAGTTTCATTTATGAGCTTCATATTGTTGGCTTTAAGGTACTCATCGATCTGATCGCGAACGGCGGGGTTTACTCTGTTGCCGAAAAACTCCAGAGTCTTGGCCCCGTCCTCGGTCAGCTCAAGATAAGTCCTGTTGGCCATGGTCTTCTCCGTGATAAGTCCGGAGGAAGCCAGCTCACTGAATACTTCCTGAAGTGTAAGGAAGTTCGTATACTCTTTTTCCAGAATAAAATCGTAGATCTGTGACTTGCTAAGGGGCATCTGGCAGCGCTTTAGCATGTACAGCACTATCATCTTGTACAGTGTCAGATATGTTGAACTCAATTGTTTCTCCCATCAACTACGTGAGCCTTGACCGCTGCGCTGATAACGTCGGCAACTCTGGGATCAAAGGCTGCAGGTAAGATATTTACATCACTAAGCTCTTCTTCAGGAACAAGACCTGCAAGAGCCTCGGCTGCTGCCAGCTTCATCTCGTTGGTGATCTGTCTTGCCCTTGCTTCAAGAGCTCCTCTGAAAATTCCGGGGAATACCAGAACATTGTTGACCTGATTGGGGAAATCGCTCCTTCCGGTTCCGATTACCCTTACGCCTGCTTCCTTTGCAAGATCAGGCATGATCTCGGGAACGGGATTTGCCATGGCGAACATGATCGCATCAGTGTTCATGGAAGCCGCCATTTCTTTTGACACGATTCCCGGAGCTGAAACTCCAACGAAGATGTCGGCTCCTTTGAGAGCGTCCGCAAGGCTGCCGGAGAGGTTCTCCGGGTTTGTTACGTCCATCATCTTCTTCTGCATCCAGTTGAGGCCTTCGGTATCCTTATTCAGGATTCCAACCTTGTCGCAGAGGGTAACGTTCTTGAAGCCGTAGCTAAGAAGCAGTCTTGTGATGGCGATTCCGGCGCTTCCCGCACCGTTTACGATGACTTTGCAGCTCTCCTTGGACTTACCAACAACCTTAAGGCCGTTGATGATGCCCGCAAGAACCACGATTGCTGTACCGTGCTGGTCGTCGTGGAATACGGGGATATCCAGGATCTCTTTTAACCGCTCTTCTATCTCAAAACATCTGGGGGCTGAAATGTCCTCCAGATTGATGCCGCCAAAGCCCGGTGCCAGGTAAGTCACAGCTTTTATGATCTCCTCGGTGTCCTGGGTGTCAAGGCAGATGGGCACTGCATTTACTCCACCGAATTCCTTGAAAAGAACTGCCTTTCCTTCCATAACAGGCATTGCTGCGTAGGGTCCGATGTTACCAAGCCCGAGAACTGCGCTTCCGTCTGAAACAACGGCAATGGTGTTGGATTTGAAGGTGTACTTGTAGGCAAGCTCCTTATCCTCGGCAATGAGTTTGCAGGGCTCCGCAACTCCGGGTGTGTAGGCAATTGCCAGGTCTTCACGGCTCTTTACCTCGGCCTTGGATCTGATCTCCAGCTTGCCGTTCCACTCCTCGTGCATCTTAAGGGCTTTTTCAGCGTTTGTCATTTTTGGTTTCCCCTTTCCTGGTCCTAAGGTGGTACCGCTTGCGGTGGATTCCTTAGGACGGTTCACAGTTTTTATAATTCACTTTACACTGCCCGTTTTAGAAGGTCGTTCCTACTATATTATAGGCAAAAGAAATAACTTCGCTACGTTTATCTGTGTCGATGTATTTAAATACGTTGTATGAATGCTTCTTCTGTCCGCCGGTGGTCTGAAGTCCAAGGGCCAGTCCAAGGGCTGCGATCTCATCTCCCGCATCGGTCTGCCTTGAAAGCATCAGAGCGTCAATGTTGCCGTTTTTCTCCATCTTAACGTAGGCATAGGCAATGGCCGCCGCCTGAAGTGCTTCGCCGGAAGTGGAGGAATATCCGATCTCACTAAGGATGATGGATCTTCTTTTTCCTTCTGCGGTAAGCATCGCCGGCTCATGCATATAGTTTGTCAAAACCTCAATGTTGTCCATGGTGATGATGGGCGTTGAGTAGGTGTGATTGACATTCTTGGAGGCCTTCCAGAAAGCGGTATTACCGTTGGGGAAGGAATAGGGATGGGCCGCCAGTCCCCAGTTTATGTCGCCATAATCCTTAAGGGAAGATGCGAAAATATCAAGCACATCCTTGGCGTCATAATCACCGGTCTTCTCTGTATTATAGGTCCAGCGCTGGTCGATGGGAATGTAGACCTTGGCTGCTGAATTCTGGGATTTAATGGCATTGTAGAACACCCTGAAAGCCCTGGTATAAGCGGCGGTGTAAGTGCCCACGTCGGTCTTTGCCATGTAGTTGTATTCCTTGCGGGCATTGACCTCGTTGGCAATGACCCACATGCTGACATTGCCGTGGCCGGAGCCTGAATATCTGTTAGCAAGGAAGCTTCCAACTGCTGCCAGAGCCTTAACACCGGCTTCGTTGGTGGCATTGAACATATAGTAGGGAGCCGTTGAGCCGCCTCTTGCATCGGGATGGGTTATCTCCGGGAAAGCTCCCACGCTGGCGTCATTAAGGATAATGGCCGCCACATCGATCCCCATGCTGTTAAGCCTCTTATAGAGAGTATCGTAGTTGTTGATGATTCCTGCATTGAAGTGATATGTCACTCCGCCGTAGGTATAAGCAATGCCGCCTGAGGTTGTAAGAATATGGCTCAGAGGCATGTTGTAAGTACAATAGTTAACTCCAAGATCAGGAAGTTCTCCAATCCTCAAAGGATCAGGAAGAATGCCCTTGATGGAACTGTGGCTCATACCTCCGTAGCTGTATCCCGCACAGGCCCCGGGGTTTGTGATGTACTTGGCGTGGCTTATGCTGACAAACTGATCGTTCTCCTTGACCGCCACCTGGAACTTGGAAAAGAGCCTTGAATTAGCCGCTCCCTTATTGAGATCGACTTTAAAAGAGGTATCATCGCTCTTGTAGACCTTGGCAATGGGCTCTTTGCCATCGGCGATCCCGTCCTCATAGGTTGCTTCCTCAAAGAGGTAATAGTACTTGTCATCACTCTTCGGGATTCCCTCTGACTTTACCGAGATCTCAACCTTGCCGGAATCCACTATAAGGCAGTTATCTATTGTTGCAAACTCAGCCCTGTTGTCGGCTGTCATCTCCACAGTGGCAGGCCTTGCCGCCAGGGCATCTGAGACAGTCTTACCGCCGTCAACAATGCTGTTTATGGTGTTGACGTTGATGTACTCTGAATTCTTTTCCTCTTCGACTTCCAGGGAAGCTTCAAAAATGGCTTCATCTATATCGGCTGTCACCACTTCGTCATTGTTTCTTCCGGTGATGATCATCCAGACTATGAGGGCTGCCACAAGCAGCGTTGCGCTTACTGCGGCTACACCCGAAAGCATCACTATTCTTCTGTTTCGACGGGCTTTCTTACCCGTATGCATCTTACGATAGTTCTTTTTCATTAAATCCTCATGTATCCTTCTGGTCGCGGGTCTTAAGGCGTCTCATGTGGTCCTTTATCTTCAGTTCGTACCCGTTTCCTGTGGGGCTGTAGAACTCCTTGCCGTTAAGCTCGTATGGCACATACTGCTGCTCCACATAGTGGTCAGGGTAGTCATGGGCATACTTATAACCGATGCCATGGCCGAGCTTGGCCGCAGACTTGTAATGGGCATCCTGAAGGTGCGGCGGAATGGGAAGATTCCCGGTCTGTCTCACCGTGGACAAAGCTTCATCTATGGCGAGATACGCCGCGTTGCTCTTGGGTGCCGTAGCGATATAGGTGACCGCCTGAGCCAGAGTAATCCTGGCTTCCGGCATACCCAGCCGCTCCACAGCCAGTGAAGCAGCCACAGCCACCTGAAGTGCCTGGGGATCTGCATTACCAACGTCCTCCGAAGCACAGATCATCATTCTTCTTGCAATGAACTTGGGATCCTCTCCCGCATTGAGCATTCTTGCCAGATAATAGACCGCAGCATCCGGGTCAGAGCCTCTCATGCTCTTGATAAAAGCAGAGATGGTATCGTAGTGGTTGTCCCCATCCTTGTCGTAGCGGGCAACCTTCTTCTGGATGCATTCCTCCGCTACTTCTTTAGTGATATGGATAAGACCGTCCTCGCTCCTCTGAGTAGTCATGATTCCAAGCTCAATGGCGTTCAGGGCATGCCTTGCATCCCCGTCTGCCAGGTCAGCAAGAAACTCCTCCGCGTCGGGCTCAAGGACTGCTTTGTAGGCTCCCATGCCCCTCTCGGTGTCATTTACTGCTCTCTCAAGAAGCACCTTAATGTCATCAACGGTCAGCGGCTTAAGCTCAAATATCACTGATCTTGAAATAAGAGCCCCGTTTACCTCAAAGTACGGATTCTCGGTGGTGGCACCTATAAGCACCACGGTCCCATCCTCCACAAAAGGAAGCAGATAGTCCTGCTGTCCCTTATTGAACCTGTGTATCTCGTCGATGAAAAGGATCGTCTTCTTGCCGTACATGCCAAGATTATCCTTGGCTTTGGACACCACTTCCTCCATATCCTTCTTGCCGGAGGTTGTGGCATTAAGCTGCATGAACTCCGCCTTTGTGGTGTTGGCAATGACCTTTGCAAGGGTGGTCTTGCCGGTTCCGGGCGGTCCGTACAGGATGATTGAGCTTATCTTATCAGCGGAAATTGCACGATAAAGAAGCTTGTCTTTACCAATGATGTGCTGCTGTCCCACAACCTCATCGAGGGTCCTGGGGCGCATCCTGGCGGCAAGCGGAGATTCCTTCTCTTTATTGTTTTCACGCATATACTCAAATAAGTCCATAACACTACAAGTTTACTATTATTAGGTAGAAATTGGAAGTAAAAAAACTTTTTATGCTATGGGCGCAGGTGGGGCGCGTTTTAATTATTGAGTCACAGCAATTCCGGCACTATCCATCACTATAGTCACATTGCCGTCCCTGGTGAGATAAGTCTTAACACCGCGCGATTCAAGCATGTCCAATACCTCCTGATCCTCCGGCTCAGAACCACTGCTGGTGATAATGGCGTAATCCGGATTGATGTAGTCGATCAGCTTTTCGGTATTTGCATCAATCCGCCCGTGGTGGGGAATCTTGAGAACAGTGGATTCCAGCCCTGTGGTTTCAAGAAGTTCGCTTATCCTCTCGCTTTCAGCATCTCCCGCAAAGAGCATGGAGTTCTCTCCGGCAGTCACCCTCACAACCAAAGAAGAATTGTTGCTCTCACTGTCAGCGTAGCTTGTCTTCTGCGGAGGATAAATGGTGTAGGTTACATTGTCTGCCTCAAAAGAAATCAGTTCCGTTACCGTGCTCTCAGAAAGCCCCTTGGATTCCAGCGCAGCAATATACTCTGTGATATCATCGGATTCCTTTGAATGGTAGGTTGTATAAACCTTCCCCACTTCAAATTCACTGATGATATGATCTGCGCCGCCCACATGATCCTTGTCATAGTGGGTGATAATAAGCTCATCAACCCTTGTGACTCCCTGGCTTTTCAGGAATTCCACCAGCTTGTCGGCTTTGCTTTCAAGGCCTGTATCTATGACAACTACATGATTTTCAGACAGCAGGACAAAAGAGTCTGCTGCTCCGCCCTTGAGCGCTGTGATGATGAGGGAAGAATCCTCAGCAATTGATTCTGCCGTGCTCACAGCTGCCTCTGCCTCAGTCTCCGGCACTTCCTGCCGACCACATCCGCCAAGCACCGGAATCATCACGAGCATCATCATCAGTATTCCTATAATAAATTGTTTACTTCTCATTTTGACATATCCTTTTTACTGCCATATAATGCATTTTGTCTTTGGGTTTCTATAGGAACAGTATATATCCTCAACCTAAAAGAAACTTTAAGAAAACATGAAAGGATCAAAAAAGACATGAAAGCACTTAAGTCATTTATGATAACTCTGATCATCGTTTTGGTGATCGGATGCATTTTTATAGTAGCAAGAGGCTCAATAATGAAGTCAATCTCCAAGGACGTGGAGTCAGCAGCTTCCCGCGAAGAGAGCAGCTCAAGCAAAGCCAATCCCGTCACCAAGGCCATTGTCAGCAAGACTCTTGATACCTACATTGAGAACACCTCCAATGATAAGGTAAAAGAGATTGCGGAATCCATGACAGAAGAGGATAAAGACACAGTTACCGAGATAATCGCCAACAACGTAAACGTCGAGGACATTCCCGAAGTCCAGTCCTACATCTCAAGCGGGGATACTCAGGGGATGCTTGAATATGCTCAGGACAACCTCTCCGATGAGGAGGTTGAGCAATTAAAGGACATAATGTCCAAGTATGTTACTCCATGATCATACATATATGACTAGCAATAAAGCCGCCACAGACTGACACTGTGACGGCTCTTTTTATTAATTCTTTACGATATTTCTGACCCATACTCCGCTTCTTACAAGGCAGAATCCGATGATGTCCTTACCAATCTCCACCAGGTTAACGATGATGAATACGTTGATGGCAGGCAGAGCTGTGAATCTGCTGAGTACATACGCTGTCGGCACCGAGATCACCCAGGCGTAACAGCTGTCGAAAACGAAAGTGATGGCTGTTTTTCCGCCGGAGCGCATGGTGAAGTATGACACGTTTGCAAATGCGTGAATAGGCATCATGCAAGCTACCACCAGAATAAACTGCATTGCCAGATGCTTGATGTCCGGTTCTACATTATAAATGCGGGGAATAAGCGGTGCTGCTATAGCAAGCAGAGCGCCCATTACAAAGGTGCTGCCCACGGAAAGTGCGGCCATTCTCCATGCCGTCCTTCTGGCATTCACCAGCCTGTCTGCGCCAAGCTCCTGTCCTACAACGATTCCCGCAGAGTTACCCAGGGATAAAAAGACTTCGTTGAAGATCTGGGATATGGTTCCGCTGATGTTTATGGCAGCGATAACGGCAATCCCTCTAAGGGAGTAGGCCTGCATCAAAGTTGCCTGTCCAAGACTCCATAAAAACTCGTTCATCAAAAGAGGCAGAGACCTTGAGAGTATCGGCCATATAAGGCCCACAGGAATCTTAAATCCGTGATAAAGCCCTTTGAAGAACTTGTACTTCGACCCTTTTCTGTGAGCTCCAACTATCACAATAAAGAGCTCCGTGAATCTTGAAATAACCGTCGCAATGGCTGCGCCCAGAACACCCATCTTTGGGAAAAAGAAAAGTCCGAAGATCAAAAGGGCATTGAAAACGAAATTCACAAGCATGGCCACCATACTGGCAATCATGGGAAGTGTGGTCTTGCCCGACTCTCTCATGGCGCTGGCGTAAACCTGAGTAATGCTAAAGCCTACCAGTCCCACCAGCATGATATTAAGGTAGGACACCGCGTAGCCCATTGTCGCTGCAGCATCGGCAGGTGATGTTTCTTTTGCAATATAAAGGGATATCAGGTCGGGGCCGAAGTTGAACAGGATAAACAGCGCTGCTGTCAATATCACCACAGCTGTTATCAGCTTGAAACGAATCGAGTAGCGTACTCCGTCCATATCGCCCTTGCCGAAAAACTGGGTGCTGAAGATGCCCGCTCCCGCAAGAGAACCCCATATGCAAAGATAAAAAATGAAGAGCAGCTGGTTTACGATAGCCACAGCGGACATGGGAAGGGTTCCCACCTGTCCGACCATGACATTATCAAGCAGACCCACGATATTGCTCAAAGTGTTCTGAACAATCATCGGGACCACAACCATAGCCACTCTTCTGTAAAAGGCAGCGTCTCCGAAAAGACACTCCTTTAGTGTGAATCTGTATTTAATTGCTTCTTCTCTGTTTCCCGTCTCAAAAGTCGTCATTAGACAATCATAGCATAAGTTTCCACTTATAGCTACGTGTCAGGACTTTTTTGAAGTATAAAGAAGCGCCGCAAAGGCCGATACACAGGGTACAGCGCATATGATTCCAACGCTGCCTGCTACGGCACGGATAATTTCGATAGCAACGAAATCCGTGCAAAGAAGCTGACGCCAGCCGACTCCGTATGAATAGATCAGGACGCACATATTCAGCGCACTTCCCACATAAGCAAGAACCAGTGTGTTGGCCATAGTTCCCATGGCGTCTCTTCCGATGTTGAGGCCGGACTTTATAAGGCCCTTCACATCCTTGGAAGGATCAGCGATGTGGACTTCTTCAAGGGCGGATGAGATGGACATTGTGATATCCATAACCGCACCCATGGCTGCGATCAGTATTCCGCTGGTAAAAAGACCTCTCATCTTAAGGTTGGATGTGCTCTTAAGAAGGAGAAGTGCTTCCGCTTCATCCATCTGGAAAGTAGTGATACCGCCGATATTTGCCGCTATCTGACCAAGAAGCGCTGCGATAAGAACACCGCTCATGCACCCCAGGGCTGCCGCCACAGTCTTTTTACTGATTCCTCCTATTAAGTAGAAACATACTGCGCTGGTCACAAGAATGATGGCGCAGGTAAGAGGAATTGCGGGAACGCCCTTGATGGTCAGGGGGAGAAGTATCCCGAACATGCAGATGATGGTGTATAAAAGACCAACAAATGCCTTTATTCCCTGCACTCCGCCTATGATGGCAAGGCTCAGGAAAAATACCAGGACAAGTCCGATGAGAAGAGGTACTCTGTTGTAGTTATACACGCTGCAGCTGTAGACGTTTTCTCCGGTGGTGTCTATTCTTACGCAGACTGTATCGCCTTCTTTGACTACTACGTTATAAAGGGAGCTGAAATAGTTGGTAACAAAGCATACATCTCCCTTGTACCTTCCGGTGAGGATCTTCACCTTCAATTCCATGCTCCCTTTAAGGACACCCTCGGTTTTCTCGTCGATGACAGAGTTATCCTCTGTCACCGCGAGAACCTTTGCATTCTCATACTCCACTCCGGTATCGGAAGTGGTGGTATAGCGGGGTCTGTCCCTGTTTACCAGGAACAGCACCCCGATCATTACCAGTGAAAAAACAATTACTACAAGGGTGTTAATGATTATTCTTTTTTTGTCAAAACTCTTATTTAACATTTCTAAATCTCAAGAATCTGAATACACCAAATCCTGCTGCGGCAATGGCTGCAAGGATAAGTATAACAACTGCTGCTACAGGCAGGCCCTTGCTCTCAGGCTTATCTGTGGTAGGTGTCTCCTGATCTTCGATATTTGCATTCTCAGAAGTAGTGTCACCTGACTCTGTTACTGCTTCCTCGGTTGTAGCCTCTGAAGCTGCATCAGGGTTCTCTGCAAGAGGTGTCTCACCTTCTTCGATGGTTGTTGCCTCAGGAGTTGTTGTCTCTGTGGTGTTGCCTGTTGTGGTACCTGCATTATTGCCTGTTGTTGTACCGGTTGTTGTTCCTGCAGTGTTACCTGTTGTGTTTCCTGTGGTTGTTCCGGTTGTTGTTCCGGTTGCAGTGCCTGCGTTTGTGCTTGTACCTGTTGTGCTGCCGGTTGTTGTGCCGGTTGCAGTACCTGCGTTTGCGCCTGTACCTGTTGTGCTGCCGGTTGTTGTGCCAGCATTTGAACCGGTGTTAGAACCTGTGTTGCTGCCGGTTGAACCTGAGCTGCTTCCGCTGCCGGTTGAGCCACTGCCTGAACCGCTTCCTGTGCTGCCTGAACCTGAACCGCTTCCGCTACCTGAGCCTGAGCCACTGCCACTGCCGGTGCCTGTGCCGCTGCCTGATCCTGTTCCGGGATTAGGTGTAATAGGCTCATCCTCAGTCTTGATAGTGTATACGAATCTGGCTGTATCACTATCAGCATAACCCTCTGCTGTCGCATATGCCAGAATGGTCATATTCTCTGATACAGTAATTTCTTCGGTATACTTTGTATACTCACCACCGTTGATGCTATACATTATCACAGCACCTTCGGTATCGCAAAGAAGAGTGATCTTAGTATTCTTCTCAGTTCCATTAGATGTAGGTGCAGGAGTTACTCCAACATCAGAGCACTTCTGTACTGTATACTTGTACTCTGAAGTCTTGCTGTTTCTGTATCCCTTTGCCTCAGCATATGCCTTAATTGTCATATCCTTTGATACAACAATGGGATTAGTGTATTCAACAAACTCATCGCCATTTACGCTGTAGAAGATCTTAGCTCCTCTTGTCTCACATGAAAGAGCAACCTTTGCATTCTTCTCAACCACACCGGTCTCAAGTGATGCTGTAACAGGAGCACACTTAGGTGTAGTCTGTTCTCCAACTGTGATCTCAATCTCATCGCAGTTTCTTACACGGAATACGGGAACATTCTCATCAGCAGATCCTTCAGGATGCATATAGAGAACGCCGACTGCAGTTGCTGAAACATTCTCAAGAAGATCTCCGTCTTCGTCCGCCATTACACTTGCAAGCTCATTCTTACCTGTTGTTGCAGAATAAATATATCCGTCAATGAAGATTGCTGCTTCTTTTCCGGTATCATCTGCAATCCAGAACTCAGAAAGCTTACCGTTCTTAATCTCAAGTCTTGTAACCTTACCGGATGTCTTAAGGAGTGATCCACCAAGATTTTCATAATCCATAGCATCCTTAGTAGATACAACCTTGGGCTCGATAACTTTGTGCTCATCGTTCAGCACAGTTGCCTTCAGGACTTTAAGCTCCAGGTCACCCTGGTAAGATGCAACATAGCCAAGGATTCTTACCTTTGTGCCGATAGCAAGACCCTCTTCCGCATAAGGGAAGATATCAATTCCGGCTGTCTCATCCTGAATGTAGATAGTATCAAAGAACTTATTGTTCTTGTTATCTGTTCCTACTGTTACATATCCTTCTACTGCAAATACATCACCGGTCTTGCCCTTACGAGCCTCTGCAATAGTTGAAACCTCAACTTCTTTCGCATTCTTTGCGATGAGGTTATTTGCAATTGTGTAGTTCACAAAAGGAAGTGAATCGTTATTATCAAGTTCTGCCTTAACCTCGAAGTCTGATAAGAACACGCCACCTGCAACAATTATCTCTCCACCTGCTTTTGTCTTCTGACGAGCAAGGAATGTTACGTCGCCTTCGTTATCGTTCTTCTTGCCTTTCACACCATTTTCCAGAACATCATCTTTTCCGTAACCTTTTCCGGAAGCATCCTTACAATCTACGGAATATGTTGTGTCAAAGCCTCTAACCAGCCATTCAGCTGCGCTAACAAAATCTGTAGCTTTAGCATTTGAAATGTCTACAGAACATCCTGAGTACTGGCTATACTTCTGGCCAGACTTAAATCCTGCAAGAAGGTCAGCCTCTGTATTAACGTTAGTAGGATACAATCTGTAAACCGAGCCGCCGTTATTCTTGTCATCGCAAACCTCATCAGAGCCCATACGGATTGTAGCTCCGATTGCCTCAAGAAGCTTATTCTGCTCTGTTGCAGTCTGTCCATCAGTGGTATCCGAGTAATCAGCAAGTCCGCAAACAATCACTGATCCACCGTTTGCTACATAATCCTTGACCAATGCAAGGAACTTATCACTGTAATGAGAAGGTTCATAGCTTACGCCATTAGCAGTTCCCGTTTTCTTGGCAGGAGCTGAAACAATCAGGAACTGCGCATTCTTAAGAGTATCCTCTGTGAACTCCTCAGTCACGACAGTTGCTCTGAGGCTGTTCTCAGCGCAGATCTTTATAAAGTTACCCATGTTGTTAGCATAATAGCCGGTCACATAATCATTTCCATGGCTTCCATCGATAACAACTTCGCCTACCATCTCGGATGTAACATAATTCTTTGTCAGCTTACCGATATACTTTCTTTCAACACCGCCAAGATCACATGTTGCGTTAACTGTATAAATAGCATTTCCGGCGCCATTATATGTATATCTGTATGTCAGAGTAGCTGTACTATTCTTGCCGATTTCAGCAACAGATTTAATATCATCTCCTGAAAGCTCAGCGATTGGTGTCTCTTTACCCTCAGCATCAGTTACTGTAATAGCTACTGTATTAACCTTAAGAGGAGTCTTCTCGTTGTTATAGAACTCAACATTGATATCAATTTCCTCGCCTCTTACAGCAAGAGTAGTGCTTGTTGTTACGCTGTTGATTCCACACGCCTCAACATCACCTACCCATACAGGAGCAGTCACAGCGATATCGCCGTCCTTCTGAATAACCTTAATGTAGTAATAAGAGTACTGTGGCGCAATATCAAATTCTACTGTGCCATCATTTGTGGACATTGTATCCTCAGCTGCAACAAGACCACCATTTACTATTACCTGAACAGTACCAACTGAGTCATCGGTCTTGTCACTGGCCTCTACAACAATATGTGCATTGTTTTCAACGGCACTTCTGCCAAGTTCTGATCCAACAATACTGCCGTTTAGTGTGTAATAGATTCTAAGGTCGTTATCCTCAGTAGCATACATACGATGATTTCTCATCGCATCATAAATATCAAGCTCTGTGTTCTCATCAGCAAGTACTACAGTTCTTGCTGTGTTGGCATCTCCCCAAAGGCCCTTGTGGTTATCCTGGTTATTTGTGGGAGCTACGTGCCATCCCTTATCAAGAGCTCTTGTGTAGTACTCATATGAAGGGAAGTATCCTGATGATCCGATAGCTCCCTCACCATTACCAACCTCAATCAGGTTGATCAGTTTGTCGTTATCCTCTGTATAGTATGCAAAATCCTGGAAATCACCGAAGGTTGTTCCGGGATGGTTGAACATACTGATTGAATCAGGCTCTTTGTTAAGAGCTGCATAGTAGGCCTGAAGTGCTGTTGAATATGTTGAATACGCATCCTGGGTTCTGCTCTGGAATCCAGGTGTATTATAGGTATTCATATGTCCCAGTCCATTTGACCAGGTCATCTCATATCCGTACAGACATGTAAAGTCCTGACCATTGTCCTTCTTTCCTGTGTACTTCTTCGCAAGTTCATGACCGGTCGTCCATTCACCCGGCATGTTTGTTGAAATATCTGATTCTTTCTCATTATCAAGTGAATTTGAATGGTCTGTTACTGCAAGGAAATCGAGGTTTGCAACAGTACGGGCATGCTGGAAAGCCTCCTCACAAGTACCTGCTCCGTCGGAGAACTCGGTATGTGAATGAATTTGTCCAAAGTAAATATCATACTTGTCCTTAAGTCTTGCCTTATAGTTCAGTGTTCTTATAGCACTGGCAAGGCATCCCTCCTTTTCAGCCTTTGCAGCGATAACACAAGGAAGTTCTTTAGGGATAAAAGGCTCTGTGTACTCTATCCACTCATACTCAGCAGAGGTATCCAATTCATCCTCACCTGAGTACTCCTCTTCCTCATCTTCTGACGGCTCGGTTGAAGGAGCGGGGGTTTCTGTAGAAGTCTCTTTTACATAAGCATAATAAATCTTGGCACCCTCAGTCTTGGTCTCAAGCTTGATAGCCTGGGTTGAAGTGATTGCTCCACCATTAGGATCAGCAATTACATTTGAAACCCTAGCCTGAGTATAGCGATACTTGGTTGTGATACTCTTCTCAAGGCCATCCTTAGTAGCATAAACTCTCAAAAGAGCAGGAAGCTTCTCAAGAACAGGTTTGTTCTCAGGATCATAATCACTGAAGTTAATGCCATCAAATGAATAGTGAATTGTAGCACCTTCAGTTGCTGACTCCAGTGTAAGTTTAGCTCCAAGGTCAGCCTCACCTGCATCGGGGGTTGCCTTAACGTATCCACAAAGGTTACTCATTACAACAGGGTGAGCGGTAACTACTACAGAATCTATACGAGATGTTCCGGAAGCTTTAACAAGCTTCTGACCATCGCTGTCTTTCTTTACTGATTCTGTTCCCGGTACAAGTCTAATATACAGCCACTCGCTGTTATCAGCCTCTGAAGGAATATCAAAGGTAAAACTTGTAAACTGGCTACTATAAGAAGCCTGGCTTACGTTTGCGATACCGTCAGTTATTGGAGCATCTGTCTTGGTCGCTGAGCCTTTCTGAACTCCGCCGGTACCATAAATTGTGTAACTATATGAATATGTACCTGTTGTAAAGTTGCTAAATGTCTTTCCATCAGCAGAATACTGAAGCTGGTACTTCGCTGCACCTGTTCCGCTGGATTTAAGTCTGAAAGAAATCTTACCTTTTCCATATCCGCCATAGTGCATCTTGAACTGAAGGAAATCATTATCGCCTGATCCTACGCCTTTACCACCCATGCAGTAATTGGTAGAACCTGTTTTACCCTTTGAAGTAAGGTAAGGTTGAGTTTTCTCTCCGTCAACAACAGCGATGAAAGTAGCGTCCTTATCAAGCATATCGTTGGTATCTATAAAGTCACCAAAAATTGTCTCACTATGCTCATCTTCATTATAAATAGCGTTTCCGCCCCATGAAGCAACACTGAGCTCTGTGTCCATATCTACAGTATTGGCACTTGTCTCAGGCTTCTCGGTATTGAAGAATCTAACGATGAACTGCGGATCACCCTTTGAGAGGTTGAACATTGAGAAATTCTTCTTGCTTGCATAATACTCGAGGTAATTCTTTGTTGTAAGTCCGCAATTCTTAAGGTAGAAACCTGCAGCATTCTCGACTTTCTCGAGAGTCCAGTATGACATGTCATTCTTTGTTTCAACAAAAGTCACTCCGGTTGAAGCTGCGCTAAAATACTTGTTTGTATCAAGATCCTTGAAAGCATATGCTTTCTTTTCCTCAGAATACTCAACTCCTAAAACCGCAGCACCTGAAGGAACTTTAAGATTTCCATCTTCGCCGATTTTAGCTTCAACACCTTTAAGGTAGTTTGTGCTCACAACTTCTGAAGTAAGAACATTATCATGGCAGAAAAGTGCTACAATATCGCCATCCTTAAGCTCTTTGTCCTCATTCGTCTCACCTGTAGGTGCAGCCTCTGCCTCGGCAGTATAAAAGCTTACTGCATAAATGCTTCCGCCATATGAAAGCTTATAAGGCTTAAATGCTCCGCTAAAAAACTCGACAAATACAGGATTGCCATCTATATCAACGGCATTCTTGTTTCCAAGATAAACATTACCGTCATTCTTGGAAGTGTCAAAATACCACTTTGCGCTTTCTGTAATTGTGTCGTCAAAAGTCATAACATTTGTTACAGTTTTGGTGCCATCTTCTTTAGTTCCATAGGTTGTTACAACAGAAAGATACTTCTCTTTCCCTTCATCATTTGTGAACTTGAAGGTAACATAGTCATCTGTCTTTACAAAGCTAAGAACAGCTGCGCCTTCTCCGGAAAGTGTTCCATCCTCAGCTACTGTTGTATCAACGCCGCCAAAGGTTGCTGTCATAGCCTTGTTATCAATAACCATGATAACTGAATCGCCATCTTTAAGATCAGTATAATTAACCCGGTTTGTTATTTCAGGCTCAACAACCTCTTTTATTTCAGGCATTGTATAAAAATCGAAAGTATAAATACTCTTATTCTTTTCTTTATAATCATATGCAGAGAACGCTGACCCATTCGCATAGTATTGAAGAGACTTTTTACCATTTACACTGTTGAGACGGAAACCACCATCTTCAACAATTTCCCATACTGCGTTGTCATCAGCCTTATCTGTAAAAGTAAGATTCTTACCGCTTACAGTAAGATACTTGTTATCTTCTGTCTTAATATTGTAGTTATCTGAACCCTCAACTTTAACAAGAGACAAAAGAGCAATTGAGTCAACGAGCTTACCGTTAACTCTCTCATTTCTCTCTAAAGAGATATGACCATTACTAATATTTGCCTCAACAGCCATCAGATTGTTGCCGCTAACTGTTGATGTCATAACAGCTTTGCTGCTATAAACAATAACAAAAGGAGTACCATTCTCAATCTGAGAAAGCTTCTGAACCTTTGATGCTGCTCCAAGCTCTCCTACAGGCTCCTCGGTCTCACCTGTCTTCACAGTATATTTAAAGGAAACCTTCTCACTGTCATCAAATCCTTCTAAAGAAGCATATGCGGTAACAGTTGTATCCTCAGTAACCTTGATCTCAGTCTCCTCTGTATACTCAGAGAATCCGTCTCCGCCAAGGTTATAGTAAATTGTTGCGCCTTCTGTAGCGCATGAAAGAGTAACAACAGTATCCTTCTCAACTTCTCCAGCTACAGGATCAGCAACAACTGCAGCACACTGTTCCTTCTCAGGATCAACGGGTTCATTCTCTCCGCCTTCTGAATCACCTTCAGACTTGGTACCAGTAATAACAATGTTGTTAATGGATGAAGTACCGCCGTCCTTGACAGTTTCGCCCTTTACGCTTTCATCGCCATTCTGTGCAATGATAACTTCTGTTGCACCGTCAATAAGACTGAATGATCGATTTGCAGAGCTAGTGGACAGTTTATCAATCGACACACTCTCACTGGCATTTCCGTCTCCGTCCTTACTTACAACAGTAAAGTTAGCAGGACCGGTACTGGATGATCTCATCTTGCAGCTAAATGTAAGTCCGGTATAACCACTACCATCAAAAGTAATGTGCCACTCACCGGAAGCCCACTTTTCCGCATTGAAACCATTTCCGCCACTGGCTGCCATCGAAGCGTTTTCGACGCTGATAGACAAGCCATCGATGTTCTCGGTGTATCCGTTAGTTTTATCACCGGTAACATTGGCCGTAGCGATAGTTACTACGTTTTCTTCTGCCCTGACATTAAAAGAAGCATTCCCGAATGCTGTAGAAAAAACAATCAGAAATGCCGTCATCAAGGCAAAAACTCTCCTTGTTGCACGTTTCATAACATTTTTCTCCCTTCACATTTC
Organism: Butyrivibrio sp. FCS014; assembly: GCF_000526935.1. Lineage (GTDB taxonomy): Bacteria > Bacillota > Clostridia > Lachnospirales > Lachnospiraceae > Butyrivibrio. The sequence continues at coordinate 973,398 of NZ_JAHA01000019.1, forward strand.
CCATACTGCGCCTTCTCCCAAAAGGGCAGTGACAAAGCTAATTTTAACTAAATTTCGTACGCCATGTCAATAGGAAACTGGGATTATGTTTCACACTCTCAAGCCTGTATTTATCAATGTTTCACGGGCACTTAAACCGCAAACCCAGTGCCCGTCTGTACCAATTTGTTCAAACTTTTTTAATATTTTTTTAATAAAATTCAATATATTGTGGTCACATGGGAGCATCCACCACTAAAGTGTCTTTCGTCACCTTGCAGGTCAAAAATAAAATTTCAACTCCTGCCGATTTTGCGTCTTCAAAGGCCGCAGCAAAATCAGGATCCGTAGCGGTGTTAGGGCGCACCTCACTTATGCCTTCCCCCTGGATAACGAATGCGACGGCCGTCTTGTAGCCCTGAGCTACAGCTCCCGCCAGTTCCCGAAGGTGCTTGGCGCCCCGCTGGGTCGGCGCATCAGGAAAATACCCCACACCATCCACAAACAGCGTGCATCCCTTCACTTCCATCAGGTACTTCACTCCGTCTTTTTCCATATAAAAATCGATCCTGGAATCGCCGAACTTGTACTCGGGCTTCACCACTTCGTATCTGCCGGAATCCAAAAGCCACTCCTTCACCACAACGTTTGGCGCCTGGGAATCGATATTGATGATCCTGCCATCCTTCTCGACAGCCACCAGGTCATAAGGCGTCTTGCGCTCGGGATTGGCAGCCTTCTCCAGGTACACCCTGCAGCCGGGAATCAGAAGTTCCCTGCATCTGCCGGTGTTCTTGACGTGAACCGACAGCTCTTTTCCCTCAAGAAGAACTTTGGCGATGAATCTGTTGGGGCGGGATATGAATTTGGCTTCGGTAATGTTCTGATACTTCACTCCAATAATCCTTTCGTCTTGCGGGTCAGCATATTGAGAACCCGCTTCTTATCTAGGCTCCACAGCGGCGCCACAAGGAGTCTTCGCGGGCCGTCGCCCTGCATCCGGTGCACCACGGTCTTTTCGGGCAAAAGAGCTATCGCTTCCGCCACCAGGTCTGTGTATTCCTCCATGGTCATGATGTGGAAGGCGCACTGAGACCATTCGCGGTACATGTCAGTTCCCTTTAATATTTGAAGGTTCTGGATCTTGATGCCGTCGAGTGGCGGGTCAAGATTCGCAAGATAGCGCACTGTATCCAGCATGTCCTCGGGGGATTCTCCCGGGAGGCCGAAGATCACGTGGACAATAACCGTGATGCCAAGGGCCTTAAGGTTCCGGTAGGCCTCCTCGAACACGGGAAGGTCGTACCCCCGTCGAAAGTGCCTTGCGGTCTCGTCGTGGATGGTCTGAAGTCCCAGCTCGATCCAGACAGGTTTGATGCTGTTTAGTTCCCTGAGCATTTTTAGGATATCAGGCCCCAGGCAGTCCGGGCGGGTTCCGAGGGACAGAGCCACGATGTCGTCGCGCTCTATAGCTTCTTTATACAATGCTTCTAATCTGACGGGATCTCCGTAGGTGTTGGTGTAGGACTGGAAGTATGCGATGAACTTGCCCGCATCTGTCTTGCTACGGATCAAAGCTTTGGCGCTCTCTATCTGCGCGCCGATGTCGCCGGGCGCCGACGCAAACTCCCCGGAACCGCCTTCAGAGCAAAAAGAGCAGCCCCCGTAATCCCCTGTGGTGCCGTCCCTGTTGGGACAGCCGCACCCGGAGGAAAGCGAGAGCCGATATATCTTTTCCCCATATTCTCTTTTGAGGTAAGTTGACAGTCTCAGCGGCATTTCAGGAACCTTACCAGTTCTCTTGAGTACTCCGGGATATCCGGCGGGCGCCTTGCGGAAATGATGTTGCCGTCAACAACCACCGCCTCGTCAATCCAGGTCGCACCTGCGTTTGTCATGTCGTCCCTGATACCGGGAGTGCTGGTAACTTTGCGCCCGCGAAGAACATCCGCGGAGATCAGCACCCATCCTGCGTGGCAGATCTCACCGATGAGCTTGCCGTCGTCGTTCATGCTCTTTACGATCTCAAGCACCTTTGGAAATCTGCGGAGCTTGTCCGGAGCCCATCCGCCGGGAACCAGCACGCCGTCGTAGTCCTTAGGGTCGATCCGGTCAAAAGACATAGCTACTTCGCAGGGCACACCGTACTTGCCGATGTACTTGCCGGGCTTCTCGGCCACCAGGTCCACCTGAATGCCTTCTTCTCTGAGGCGCATCACGGGGCACCACAGTTCAAGGTCTTCAAAGTCAGCGCTAACAAGTTGCAAAACTTTCATAGGAACTCCTTTCATATGAACTCCTCTCACCGACTCCGTGTCGGAAAGGATTTCTGTTACACTGCGATCATTTCACACTGCGATTGCCGGCAAGAACCTCTCTGTAGTCCTCCAGGTTCTTGCGAAGCAGTGTAGGTATATCAAGTTCATAGGGGCACTTGGAAAGACACGCGCCGCACCCTATGCAATGCTCGATCTTCTCCATCTCTGCCTGCCAGTGCTCGGAAAGCCAGCTGTCGCTGGGCGCACGACGAAGCATCAAAGTCATGCGGTTACACTGATTAATCTGAATGCCAACGGTACAAGGCATGCAGTATCCGCAGCCGCGGCAGAAATTACCCATCAGCTCTTTTCTCTCGGATTCTATAAAAGCTTCAATCTCGTCGTCATAAGCAGGGGTCTCATCCATGAATGCGAGCCACTCGTCCAGTTCCTTCTCACGCTGGATTCCCCAGATGGGAACTGCGCCGTCGTACTGACTGATGAAAGCCATGGCCGCTTTGGAGTTGGTGATAAGTCCGCCCGCAAGGCCCTTCATGCAGATGAAACCAACATTCTTCTCGTTGCAGAGTTTAACAAGCTCTTTCTCCTCGTCGGAAGCCAGGTAACTGAAAGGATACTGGAGGGTCTCGTAGAGTCCGCTCTCCACTATCTCTCTGGCAACGCCGATCTTGTGGGCTGTGCCGCCGATGTGGCGGATCTTACCCATCTCTTTTGCCTTAAGCATGCACTCGTACATGCCGGTTCCGTCCCCGGGCTTCCAGCACTGTCCCATGAGGTGGAACTGATAGATGTCGATGTAATCAGTCTTGAGAAGCTTCAGGGAAGTCTCAAGGTGCTGCCAGAATTCCTCCGGAGTCTTGGCGCCGGTCTTGGTTGCGATGATTATTTCATCTCTTTTCACATAGCCGTCTCCGAAGGCTGCGCCTACCTTCTCCTCGCTGTCGGTGTAAGCTCTTGCGGTATCAAAAAAGCGCATGCCGCCTTCGTAGGCCTTTCTCAATATCTTTACAGACTCATCCAGAGAATCTCTCTGAATAGGTAACGCTCCGAACCCATTTTGAGGGACGCATATGCCGGTGCGTCCGAGAGTAACATTCTTCATAGGAACCCTCCTTTACTAAAGATATTATATCGAATGGCGGGGAGTTTTTTAAGAGAGAAATCTTCCTATCTTACGCTGTAGCTGTCGTCTTCATTAAGCACCAGCTCAAGGTCTGCTTTTCTAGTTCTGGCAAGACACAGCCTCACATTGCGCATGTCGCTGAAATCAACGAACTGCTCTGCCTTCTGCCTGGAGTTACCGCTCTTCTCTTTGCGGTCAACAAGGCGCTTTCTTAGCATCTTAGGATCTGCGGATATTGATACAGTGTAATCCGCAAGGTCAGAAAGGCTGTCCCAGCCGGGCTCATCAAGAAGAAGATAATTGCCCTCCAGCAACAGAATGTCTGCATCGATTCTTATCGCATCCTCCACCGGATTGTGAAGGTGCCTGTCATAGGAAGGCCAGGTCGTGACACTGCCGTTCATAACGCCTACAATGCTGTCCCTTAGCTTATCCAGATCAAAAGTCTCGGGGCAGCCCTTGACTTCCACCATCGATATCTCTTTTCCCTCTACAATCATGGTGTGGGTTGTCAGATATTCCTGGCGTCTGTGAAATCCGTCCATTCCGATAGCCTGAACCTTATATTCTGGAGATAGCTCTTTTCCCAGATGCTCCAGGAAGCTTACCATAGTGCTCTTCCCCGCACCGGGAGGCGCCGCCAGCATAACAAGAAGGCGGGAGCCCTTGGCCTTTCGCATTTGAACAAGCTTCATGATCAGCGGCTTGAAAATCCCTTCGACAGCATCCTGGCTGTAGTGTGCATGCACATCTATTCCGTTGATATTAACAATATAGTCCATTTAAACACCATCGCTTTACATACTTGCACGTAGTTTACACAGATTCCGTCTGATTAAATCAAACACGCTTATCATCCGGCAAAGCCACTTTTGACGGAACCTCAATTTCACACAGATAATCGCACTTCTAACTTATCCAAAAATAATCTTATCATATTATGAATATGCTTGCGTTGCATGTAAGAGAAAGCAGAAATAATACCATGCCGTTAATAATTGGCTGTTTGGTATTACAAAAGTAATACTATATGGGTCATATACGCGCAGTAGTATTACCGCCGCCATGGAAAACCACTAAAATCCAGGGAAAAGAGCCATCAAGGTAATACTAATTACGATATAGAGAGCTGATAGTATTATTTCACCCTGCTCCGGCAAAATTTCACCACTAACCACTTTCCATATCAGAAAGTTTTTATATACTTATTGTACAAATGGTGTGTTAATATTCTTTATATAGCCCTGTATCATTAAGTCATGAAAAACCGGATTAAAAAATCGTCTTGACTATCTTGTCGCAGATGCCGAAATCGACGCATTCTTTGGCATTCATGTAGTTGTCGTAAGCCGTAGCTTCATCGATTTCCCGCACTGTTTTTCCTGTGTGCTTTGACAGGATCCTGTTTAATATGTCCTTGGTTTCAAGGATCGATTCCGCCTTTCTCTTGATGGAAGTGGCGGAGCCCCCTGTCCCGCCGCTAAGGAGCGGTTCGTGGATCATTACCTCCGAATGGGGAAGTATGTATCTGTGACCTTTCTTGCCGCTGGCCAGGATAACAGCAGCCATGCTGGCTGCCATTCCGATGCAGTACATGTTTACAGGCAACTTCATGCCCTCAAGAACATCCATGATCATCAGACCGGCATTAACAGCTCCACCGGGACTATTGATATATAAAGAAATTTCTTCATCAGATTCATCCTGCAGAAACATAAGCTGAGATACGATCTCAATTGCGCTTTCATCAGTTATCTCCCCCGTAAGAAAGACTTTTCTGTTCATGAGATGCCTTGTATAAAGACTGATCTCTCTTGTTCCGTTTGCGCTCTCGACTTCAATTGTTGATATTCTGTTTATGCTTCCCATATGTTCATCCTCCTTGCTATTTCTATTCATAAGTAATACGCCTGCGACAGGCAAAAAGTTTTATGAACACGCAAAAAGAAGCAGGAGCTCTTCGTCTCCTGCTTCGCTTTTTTACTATATACAGCCGCTATCCTTCGCTTTATTGCTGTTTCTTTTTACCTATTCCGATGATCGTCTTAACCTGGAATATCCTCCATGCAAAGTAGATAGCTGCCACTAATGCCAATCCGCCCAAAAATGTCAGAAGGTAGATCGGGAATGAAAGAGTCTCATTTTTGAACAATGTGGCTCCGCCCGAAAAACGGAATAACGCGGAAACGGCCATAATGATGGCAAGGAAATCACCAATCCACCATACAATAGCGCTTCCGAAACAATCCAATTTTTCCTTTATGATCTTGTACCAGGTGAGCCAGATCCAGAACATGAAAAATGCCACCTGCACCACATACGACAGCGCCATGACAGGTACCTGAAGTACCGGATGAGGTCCCTTCACAGAGCCGAGGATAAAACCAAGGCTATATACCGTTGCCCCCAGGAAGAACAGGAAGAATGCAATTACTCCATAGAGTTTTCTGGCATTCCAGATATCAGTTGCTGAAAGATCACGAATATTATCAATGGTAATCTTTCCCTTTAATGAGGTGCACTCTTTCCTTGCTGTGTTGTACAGATCATTAAGCTTTCCATCCTCCAGCTGGGAAAGATACTCAATATTAAGATCAGTTATGTTTATTTTTTCTCCAACCATTTTACCGCTCCAATCACTTAAAGATGTACAGAATCGACAATATTGCTGTTCCCGCAAGCCATGCCAGTTTAAGCTTATCTGCCCAATTGACAATGCGGATTTTCCACGCTATCTCAGCAAGCATATCCTGTGAGGAATACTCGTCTCTGTAACGTGTTATAATCGGCTTCAAACTTACAACCTTTTCGTAAAGCTCACATAATTCGGCTGTATCATTGCGATTATAAAACGGATTGTTGCGCGGCTCCAGTTTCATAAGCCTGTTGTATATATTGCAGGCGCCCTCAAATACCTCGTTGGTTCCGTAGTTCAGGACAAAGAACCGCTTAAAATCCTTAGAGAAAACGTCGGACTTAAATTCTTTGAGAGCCGGGATGTTCTTTTCCATTACAGTGCAGCACAGGAGCAGCTTTGTCACCAGATCTTCCTGCTGGATCGTATCAGTGCAATCTTTGATCTCCTCCCAGTAGATCCTGCTGAGAGTATCATCATTCTCGAAAGCGGTTCCCCAGTTGAAATTATTCTCCTGGCCGGCGTTTGAGGATGTTGAAGCTCCGGAATTTCCGCCTCCTAAAGCTCCTTCGTACACTTCTTCATCAATTCCATATCCCAGGTAAGGAAGGACATCAGCAAGGATCACGCATGCATCGTTAAAGTTGATGCCAAGATATTTTCTTATGCCGTCAGCCTTTCCGAAGAACATACCGGCCGAAATATCGTCCTTGCCGGCGCCTTCACGCAGCAGGATCTCGGGGTACTGAAAGAGAAGGAAAAAGGCTTTGAATGCATCCCTGTCCGATAAAAGTGAAGCATACCCTGTCTCCACCTTTTCGATGAGTTCCTTTGCAACTCCTGTGGCAGAGTCCAGAGCTTTTCTTGAACTATTGGCCTGACGACTCTGGGTTGCCTGCTTGGAGATCGTACCCACATTATTCTTAAGATCGGAAAAAGAGTTAGTGGTGTACTGCTCAAGAAGTTCATCAATAAGGGCACGTCTTGCATCCTTTACGCTGTTCGAAGCGTAGCTGCTGTTTTCTATAAGATTGATCATTTCTTTGGGAAAAGGATTGACTCTGTGGTAGGTTACCGAATCATCTTTTCCGGGAGAGGCCACAAACTCTTTAATGTCACTCTCAGCAAAGATCAGCCTTGCATTTTTGATATCGCCCTTGGCATTCTTTCTGTCAAAGAAGAAATCTACAATCTCTTCCGGGCTCTTTCCCTGAAGGTCAGCGTTATTCTCAACCGCATGTCTGATGGAAGCTGTCAATGCCTTGAGATCATCTTCCCTGACCATATCCTTGGGCATTGTTCCGCTGCTCATACCTGCAATGATCGATTCGCAAACACTTATGGTATGCTCTGTCTTTTCTCTGTTCTCTGAGTCCATGGCTCCCAGGGACTGCTTGAGACTCTGAACCTTATCTACCAGAGTCTTTTTGTCTATTCCGTTGCATCCTTTTCTGGATTTGCTGACATCGCAAAATCCACTGGCCTGGGCCATGTCATCGATGCCGATTGTGTTTGTGTACGTACTCACGTCAACCTCCATTATTCAACAGTAGATTTACTCTCTGAAGCCTTAGCTATGCGAAGTTCATCCTCGCCCATTCCGCCGGTGCTGGTGTCATAGGAGAAAGAAGCCTTCTTGTGATATTTGGAATCCTCGGCCTCAAGGGTCAGAAGACCGTTATTCTCTATGGTGATCTTTACAACCAGATGGTCCTCTCTGTTAAGTACACCATCGATATTCATGGTATAGCTCTTTACAGGCTTCTTCAGGATCTCCTGTACCTGTGCAGGATCATCTATTGTCATCTCGCTTGATGTTGTCTCATAAAGATCAAGAGGCAGAGATCTGGTGTTATCGGAGTAGATTCCGAAAACCTGCTCAACAGTCTTGGGAAGCTCATCGTTGTGAAGGATGAAGTTTGCAATGATCTCCTTATCACCGCTGATGGCATTTATTCCGTAAGATCTGCTGGAAACATTGGTGATGTTAAGCTTGCCTTCTGTGGCTCCGCTGACAATCTTTCCTGTCTCGTCTTTCTTTACGGTAAGAGTGGAAGCATAGATAGCAGCTCCCTTTGCTACAGCCTCATTGGGTTCCCATGCGGATACGGGAAGTCCGTACTTCTCCTGAAGCTTGGCCTTGATCTGAGGCATGTAGGTTGATCCGCCTACAAGAAGGATCTCATCAATAGGTCTGCTGTCCTTCTTTCTCATGTCCTCCATGCAAAGGTCAGTCATCTCGATGGTCTTAAGGAGAAGACCCTCAGTAGCCTTATCGAATTCTGCTCTTGTGAGAGGCTCTTTACTTCTATAGGAAGTGCCCTGATGCATGAAGTTGATGCGGGCATCCTCTTTGCTGGTGAGCTGGATCTTGGCCTTCTCGGCAGCTCCCATCATTGCAGCCTTTGTCTCAAGGACTGTTGTGATATCTTCATCGCTGTCGTTGTCATCCTGCCACTTCTCAAGAAGAAGCTTTACAGTAGCTTCATCCCAGTCCTTACCGCCAAGGAACTTGTCACCGCCGGTACATACAACGCTTACGTTGTTTCCGTCAATGTCCATTACGGTGATATCGAAGGTTCCGCCGCCAAGGTCATAAACAAGAACTCTCTTGGCTCCGTTATCCCCTTCGTGCTGTCCGTAGTAGATAGCTGCAGCTGTGGGCTCGTTGATGATATCAAGCACTTCAAGGCCTGCGATCTCGCCTGCATTCTTTGTAGCATCCTTCTCAGCCATTCCGAAGTATGCAGGGCAGGTGATAACTACCTGATTAACTTCCTCATCCTCCGGAATCACCTTCTGCTCATGGAGCGCTCTGTTGGCATCCTGGACCAGCTTCTTAAGGATCTTGGCTGAAAGTTCCTCAGGTCTGTATTCCTTTCCGAAGATCTCTCTCTTATAATCCTTAACTCCCATCTCTCTCTTGATGAAGGACACGGATTTCTCAGGATTGGCAAGGGCGTATTCCTTAGCCTCATCACCTACAAGCTGAGATGTCTCTGAGTCAAAAAAGATAACGGAAGGCGTAGTCTTTTTTCCCTCGGAATTGCTGATGGTCTCAGCCTTTCCATCCTCGTTGATATAAGCCACGCATGAATATGTTGTTCCAAGATCGATTCCGAATTTCATTATTAGTTCTCTCCTTTTTTCTCTGTGTATTTGTAAATTGCAATGTTCTGGTGTCTGATGACTCTGTCGCCCTTTTTGTATCCGGGCTGCAAAACTTCTGCTACCGTTCCTCCCAGTTCCTCATTATCAGTCTCGATGACCCTGGTAAATCTCTGGAACTTGGCATCGGGCTTGGTTCCTTCGATGCTGTAGGAAGTCACGTCAAAGTCATACAGGATGTCATCCAGTCTTAATGGAAGCTGTTTGAATCTCTTGAGAAGATCCTTGTAATTCTCATCACTTGGCTCTTCAGATATATATTTGAGCTGCTCATTGATCTCATCTATAACGCGGATGATCTCCATAAGGATGGGATCTGTTATAGCAGCAACGATGTCCTCTTCATAGGCCTTTTTATCGGCATACAGCTTGTCTATCAGCTGATTGTTGTGGGTCTCCTTCTGGATCTTGTCCTCGAATAACTGCTTAAGGCCGTCGATCTTTTCAGAAAGAGCCGCAAATTCCTTGCTGCTCTCACTTCCGGCATCAGGAGCCGGAGTGGCTGAAGTTTCTGCCGGGGGCTCTGTTCCCGGTGCTGCGGGGCTGTTTACCACCCCATTAAATATATCAGTTTTAATATCCATCTCTTACCTCCGAATATGACGCAATCGCATAATATTATCATCTCATTTTTAGTATATCAGTGTCAATTTAAAATTACTTCAAAACCCCGCCAAAAGCGGGGTTTGCGTTTTTTTGTATCATGAGATAGTCTTATTTTTGAAACATTTATTCAGTATCTGCTGCTGACTCCGTTTTCTCTTTTGCCGCATCCTCATCATCGTCTAAGTTTCCCCAGAACAGTTCTACCATTCCCCAAATTGAAACTCCTGTGAATGCCACAAAGGATACTACTGTGTAAATGCCTTTGATCATCTGAATGTCTATCATAATCTTTTCCTCCCGGTTTTTGTCACTTTGTCTGTTGCTTTGTCTGTTACATTACTTTATCTGTCTTATTATCAGTTGCTTCTTCTTTGAATCCTTCTCTGTCTCCTTTGCTTGTTTTTCTCCCTGATGGAGAATACGAAGATGATGGGGCCCCTCAGGTACTTGTTGGCGAAAGCGAACTGCTGCTCCCTGGTCTTGTACTTCGCCGTAAAGAAGGCTCCAAACAGGAAGATTCCGAAGAATACTCCTGCATAGATGTAGTTTGCGATTCTCATAATGTGTAAGATACTGTCCATGTTTAACATAAGCTTTTTCTCCTTTATGATCTGTTTTTATTGTTCATGGTGTTTGCTTCTCTATAATAAATACCCGGAGGTTTTGGAAAAGGTTTTAAAAAAAATAAAAAAAACCAGCAGAAATTTTTCCTGCTGGTAAAAATAGCCTGTATTTGGTGATAGAGAGGCCGTTACGAAGCGAGTCCCAGCTCTTCGAGCGGGACTCTGAGCTTGTTACGGCCCTGATGGAGTCTGGACTTCACGGTAGCTTCGCTGCAGCCCTGCATCTTAGCAACGTCTGCAATCGACTTATTCTCAAAGTAGAATAAGTATATTGCCTCGTTCTGCTCGTCAGAAAGGGCTTTCTCCATGCACTGCAAGAGTTCATCAAGGCTCTCCTGAGATGTAATCTCATCCTCGATAAGCTCCTGATCATGGTGATACAGCTTCTTGACGCCGGGATCACCCTCTTCTGCACATCCCTCCTTCCAAAAATCACTGGGATTCTTGGTGCGGATACTGGACTCATCGATCGATGAAAGTTCCGCATAAGAGTGCGCATTAGTATACTCGCAGCCTGACATGCATGTATTATAGAAGATTCTCCAAAACCAACAGCGGAAAGTTCCTTTTTCAGCATCGAAGCTGTCAAGTTTCATCCACGCTTTGGTGATGGCCTCGTGAAAAAGGTCATCGAAAGGATAGCGCTCCTTCCCATAAATCTTTCTATTATACACGTCTTTGGCAATCTGCTCGCATTCTTTATAGATTGCGTCAAACGCTCCCTCATCACCCCCGCGATAAGCCTCAACCAATGCATTAAGTGTCTCGTTACTGCAGATATCCTTCATCATGTTCTTCATGATATACACCTCCTAAAGGGTGTGAGGGTACCGCCTCACGTACGGTATCCAGCACTCTGCTGAATATTCATCAGTTAAGGAAATATATATCTGCAGTATTTAGTTTTTAATGATCGGTTTTACTCTCGCGAGTAATCATATAATAGCACTAAATTGTTTTTTTGTGAATACTATATGATTTATTTTTTCTCACAATCTTTCTGCCGCCTCCTGAATGTCCTGATTTATAAACGAATAGTACCATTTCCTGTCTATATCCATCATGTCCTGATACTCTCTGAGCAGTCCCGCCTGAACAAGATGTACTCTGTAGGTCTTGGCGAGGTTTTTATCACCACCTACTGCCTCCAGTATTATTTCCATCAGAGCTTCTCTGTCGATAGCGGTGATATCCTCATCCTCCAATTTATTGCTAAGATCACTGAGTACCTTGCACAGTGCATCATAATGGTCCTCAGAATCCCCGCCTTCAGCTATCAGCTTTTCTTTTGCTTCTCTTTCAAGGAGTGCCATCAGGTAGTATCTGTTAAGAGCAACAGCCCTCTTATCTTCACTCCTATCCAGAAATTCCTTATATTTCTCCTCAGATGCGGAAGCGATCATGGTTAGCTGAGCCAGTTCAAACACTGTACTGATCTCTTCAGGCTTTTTCAGGCTGACAACCTTGTTTATAAGACCAATTTTCACTGCATTGTTTATATTACCATCATCATTAAGGTAATCATCCTTGGGATTATTGGCCATAAACCGATTGACGTACATTGCTACGTCATCTCTGCTAATATCATCAGCAACATAAGATACCATATTGGCCTGGTTTTCAGTGCTGACATCCCTGTCGCTGATCAGGCACAGATTGGAAGGCTTACCGCCAAAGTAATCTGCAACAAATCCCTCTATAGCCCTGTATATCCTTGGCTTATCTCCATATGGGCACTCATCAACGCCATCAAATATCACCAGAAATCTCTTATCTATAAGAAGGTGTCTGACTCCCATGCGTATCTCATCCTTCATATCAGCTCCAAGTCCCGAAAGCCTAAGGATGATCCTGGATATCACATCGATAATGGAATTACTGTCATCTGTAATCTCCCTATACCAGGAGATCATCGGTATATACACAGGTATGAGCGGGCAAAAGACACGTTTGCTAAGGCCAATGTTTTCTTCCTTTTTATAGCTTAGATAATCCTTGGCATATTCGTACCGGAGCTTTCGCATTGCCCATGATTTACCGCATCCTGCAACGCCCTGTAAAAGATTTGCCCTGTTGAGGCCACTCTTCCACAGATATACTGAGATGTTCTTTATATCACTATTCCTGGCAAGTCCGATTCCCTGCGCATATGGAGGCAGATTATCTGTAAGATTCCACTTAAAATTACAGAACATCCTGCTCTCTGCATCAGTCTCATAGTTATCAACTATTCTTTTGCAATACCCTGTTGCTCCAATAAGCTCATCTTCGCGCTTTAGCATTTTCAAGAACAGAGGCCAGGCATATTTCATTGTGATGATCATTCCGGTAAGCACCATATCCGAAGCAGACATGAATTTTGTCTCCAGGGGTTTTGCGCTCCAGTATGCTTTATGAGTTGTCCCGTTTCTGTAGGCGTACATCCTGGCTATGATCTGAGCAATATCAGGATACTTGAACTTATACCTTGGCATGTCTTTGGGGACTTTATCGTAGTCGATAACAGTTACAATTGTTCCGTCTTTATTGCGGCATCTTTCCGGAATTCCGCGTGTAAGAGCCTCCAGAAGCTCGGCATCATCGTTTGGAAGATGAAAAGATTCGACTATTTCCCGGGACGCAGCGTGTCCATTCTCATCCACATATTCCGAGAGAAGATCAAGATCTATCATATGCTGCCAGACCGATCCTCTATCCTCACTGTAATCAAACTGATTGCTGTATTGATCCAGCAGATAGCACATTCTGGAAAGGATCGCTTCTGATTCCAACGGACAATTATCCACGTCTTTTAAAGAATACAGGCGCATAAGATTATCGGGAACCAGGTTGACATCGGCGTTCCTGCCATCGGTTATCTCCGAAAGGTCTTCCGAAAGAATATCATAATAGAGACCTATGATCTTTCGGGTAAGTTCTATTCTGGTTCCGGCAATCTCGTCAGAATCCGCTTCCGGACTTGCATTCTCCCTGGCACTTATCCTGATCCCAAAGAACCTGCAGGCGGCATTCTGTTCATCCAAATTTGCCAAAGGCCCATTCTTATCATCCTTTTCATGCCGCTTCAGCATTTGTGTAAACTTCTCTCCAACCTGAGAGTAGATCATGTCAACAAATTCACCTTTGGCAACAATAACCTTTTCACTTCCCGGCATCATTATCTCCTTCATCTAAACTGACATTTGCGGTGACACTGCCATCTTCCTCTATTTTAAACCCTTCAATGATCAGCTTAAGATCCCCATCGTCATCCTTTATGCCCTCTCCATTGTCAGGCAATATCACTTTCATACTGTTGCCTTTTACCCGTATATCGGAGGATATCCGGACACTGTCACCGGTTTTACTCTTCGCTCTGTCAGTAAGATATGAAAAATCTCCCTTAAGAGCCATTTCAAATTCTTCAGGGGTATTAGCCCTAAATTCATCACTCAGTATTTCGGCAAAAGATAACACATTACTATAAACTTGTATAGGTGCCGTTGAATCCCGGTACCATTGGGACGTCTCTGATTCATGACTCCGTCTGCAGATCCTGCGTAAGCCGCCGCGTCTTTTGATCTGCCTGTTAATGTCCCAATCATCTCCATAGCTTTCCTTCATCATCGAGTTAAATGCATCCAATCTGATAAAGCAGGACAGGTATGTATCAAAATATATATCTGTGATCTTTTCATCATCGGCTCCGCGCTGCCTTGAGTCTTCTATGACTTTTTTCAAATAAGAATTAAGAAGAAGCAGCTGATCTTCCAGGTCGTCAGAGACCTTTTTTACCACAAATGTCTCGGGTCCCATTTCTTCATTTAACTGGTTATCATGACGGACATTAGCCAGTCTGAATGCTCCTATTCTATCAGACTGGTTAAGCAGAATATTATGAGTCGAAAGAACATCAACCTTAGAGAACATCCGGATCATTTCCAATCCATCAGAAAGAAAATTCATCAGAGCATACCTGGTGAAAAGAACTATCTTTGTAATATACAGTCCTGAACTTTCTTTCTGGAGTTCATTAAAAATAAGCCTTGCCCGGTTTCTGTCCGGAAGCTCTTTTGGCATATCGATCACATCAGTAGCGCTTTCTATAAATCTCATAAGCGCAGTTTTCTTATCAATCCCAAAGTCCTTTTTTGCAATGTCATCAGCCACCGCAAGGATAACCGGTGCGAAATAGTACGCTTCTATACCGGACCAGTTTGCCATCAGAATAAACTCATCTATCAGGGCATCCAAAGAAGAATAGTTTATAAGCCTTAATCTATAAAAGGCTTCTGTCCATAAAAGTCTGTCTCCGTACACCTCAGAACTGCCACCAGGTACACTTACAGCCGCATTCCCGACACGCTGAATAAGGGATATATACGCTAGCCGATTGAATCCGTTCTGTGTGTTCGCCTCATCCGGAGCAGTCAGCATAGTCAGCACCCTTCGAAGGTGATCATAATTCAATGTACTCATGATATACGGTACTACAGGATATTCTGCATCATGGCAGAAAGAAAAGATCAGTCTGGAAATATAGAATATACTCTTATCTGTAACCTCGTTAAGCTCCATCAAAAGTCTGAGTTCATTCCAAAAGTATCCCATCGTATTCATACAAAAATGAGCTTTTTTCAAGGTGCCATACTTGCCTGTATATGCCAGGAACCAGAAAATCTCGATCTTCTGCGACGCATGTAAAAAGGAAAAAGACGCCTTGGCACCAAACAACTCCTCCTCAATGAAGATCAGCAGATGGCATTCATCCGGGTCTGTCGATGGATCAATAAAGTAATCGTAAAGCCCTAGATACAGGCATAATTTATTGCGTCTGTAAATTCCTGGATACAGGAATGATTTATTGCTTTTGTAAAGCGGTTCGAGATAAGATCTGATATCCATCCCGTGTTTCCGCTCCATAAGCGGCCCTTCATATAATATGTATATGTGATTCTGTAAGTATTCCTCCATGCACTCAACAAAGAATTTTCTTATATACGCATATTGGGGTTCCGTGAGCCTTCTTTCATTGTCAAGAAGTTCAATTAACCGTTCCTGGTACTTATAGCTGTCCGCTATTACTCCCGCAAGTCTTTTTGCCTCTTTGAGCTCACTGCTGTCATCGTCTTCGACAGCATTCATATAACACCTGGTAAACTGCCGTATTGTCTTTTTCAGATGCTCTTCAGAGTAAAACTCCCTGTCCCCTTTTGCATTATCTATTTCCATGGACTGTATTATAGATGCTTGCAGCTCTACATAATTGCCGTCCTTTATCCATTTCATCCTATTGCTTTCTTTGATGAAATCCTTTTCTTCCTCATAGTGACTCATCACTATTTCCCTGTACGATTCCGGAGATATTATACGCGATAACACTGTTAGCGCATAAAGGGGAAACGTATCTCTTATGTCCTCAGAAGGCATTTTCCTAAGGATGTTAAAAAAGGCTTCTTTAATGCCTGATACCGTGCTTATTGTTTCATCATCAAAAACGATGACTTTCACATCAAATTCTCTTTGTTCTAAATGAAAACCGTCATAATAGGAGTAATATTGTATTATTTTTAATCCTTCGGGCCCGCGCTTTAATTGGTCAAGGACAAATTGCAGTAAGAGCCTGTAGTATACCTCCCGGCCATAGCTGAATATTTTTCTCTCACGGTTGGTTTCCGCATACGGTCTTAGCAGATCGGTAAGGATATAAAGAATATCTGAATTGAAGGCAGCCTCATCCGCTACTTTTTCCTTCAGATAAAAATAGATGATAAGAAAGGATGTGGGAATATCACAGTCAAGAAAGGACTGCTCACAGCTTTGGACAAAGGCGCCTGCATTAGACTTTCCATGTGTCCACTCCGCATATTTGTCAAGACAATCAGGGTATTCTCCCAGATCATCCGTACCAAATGTACTGATCAGCAATGAACTATCCATTTATTAAGCCTCCTTCATGAAATGAACTGATTATGCTGCATTTATCCCATTAATTAGTGTAGCATGGCACAAGTTTAAGTGCCAATATTACGACAACAAAAGCCCATAAAACCAACGAGAATGCTGAGTTTTGTGAGCTTTTGCACTACTGTATTTAATTGAGATTCATAACTTATTGGAAGCTGGGAACATCGCTACTTGATAGCTCTTTTCCCTCTTCTTTTTTGGCATCGGCACCTGCGATTCCCGGAAAAAGGTAACCTACTGTGTAGATTGCAAAACTTGAAAGCACCATAGAACTTAATACTGTTAAGATATCCCTCATCATTTCAATCCCCATCATTTTCTCTCCTCCTCTTAAGAAATCCGCATTAGCGTTCCTTACATTTGATCAGGCGCCGGTACCCCAGTCCTTGTAAGCCTCCCTGTAGGCTTCCGCCTCCATGCGGTCGCGCTCTCTTCTCTCCTGCTCTTCTTTCTCTGATGCCTCCGCGTTCCTACGATCCATTTCTTCTTTTGAGACAGTTTGGAAGAAGCCGCCGAATACAAAGCTCATGAGGGAAGCAAATATGTGCTTATTAACCTGAAAACCTTCTTTCATGCTGCGCTTTATGTACCAGCCCTTTGGAGCAGTCTCTCCTGTTTCATGCTCATAGATGAAAGCTGCATACACTCCGTGCTCTTTCCACCTTCTTACATGCATGATCATCGATACAATTGTGATCAAAGCGAAGATCACTTCCACCACCTGGCCATTATCACCACGGCTCACCAATGCACAGATGAATGCCGGTACAAGAAATGAAGCATATTTGTCGATAAGGTACTTCTTTCTCTTCTCGTTATATTCGTTTGTATTATTGGACATCTTATGTTCCTCCTTTTGAAGAATCTCGTTGTTGTTTTGTCTTACATAAGTAATACCGGGGTGTTTGGCAAAAGGTTTTATAAAGACTAAAATTTTTTTTAAATTTTTTGGCTGCCATTTTTGGGGTGAGAAAAAGCGAGTAAAAAGGCGCAGGATTAGTCGCTGTCTCTTTTCCTGTACTGAGCCGGCGAGACGCCATAGTGCTCCCTGAATATTGAATAGAAATGGCTTCTGTTGGTGAAACCAAGATGCTCTGAAATCTTAGCCACATTCATATCTGTGCTATCAAGCAGTTTTGCTGCTTCTTTCATGCAGATATTCATTCCGTAATCAAAAAGGCTCAGGCCTGAATATTTCTTGCACAGGCTGTTCAGATAGGAGCCCGAATAATTAAGCCTTTTACTGAGGTCGCTCCTGCTTAGTCTTCCGTTTGTCGATACGAGGGCATTTCTCACCTGATTGAATATTCCCAGCTCTGTTTCCGAACCAAAATGTATCGGTATAGTACTGTAGGAACCGCTGTCACTTAAGGTTTCAAACAGTTCCAAAAGAAGCGACCTGATTTCAAAAGAGCTGCCAAGATCCGGAGACAGAAAAATAGTAACCATCCTCTCGAAATAGGAGTACATTCTGTCATAGCACTCCTTACTCTCATCTATCGGGATAAAATCCAGATACTCCATTGCACCGGAGTCATTGCTGCCTGTATTATTCCTGAAAAATTCAAAAACCTGGTTTCCTTCAAATTTCTTTTCCTCCCCAAACAGATAATCCTGTCCCAAAAACAATGACTGTACCAGTTCCTTGGATAGCATAACAAACAGTGCCCTGTAATCGGTGGAGAATTCCTCTGAATGATGGATATTCTTGTTCATAAGGCAAAGACTCCCCTTGGTGTACAGGTGCCTTTCGTACTCAATGTTCTGATAAACCTCTCCCCTTATGACAAACAGAAGCTCAAAAAAATCGTGGGAATGCAGCACCGATCTATGGATTGGGTTCATTGGATGGTCTTTGGGCATCACCGTCAGCACGGATTGCTTTGGAGAAATCAGCGCAAAGACAATATTCCCCTCCTCCTGATCCGGGTGAACCGTCTCAAAAGTCAGATCGATTGCACCTCTGGATCGGTAGTGCGTAGCATCGGTATAGGATTCGTAGACCTCCGGATCTACGGGTCCGTTTGTTGTGAAAAAAAGATTTGATATATCCATGCCCTAATGATAGTCGAATATGATACATTTTTCAATTTTAAATGGTTATTTGTGTCATTTTCAGCCCAAAACAAAGATACTAAACTCATTTATGTAACATAATTATCATTGTTATTGGGAGGGTTTCTAATGGATAACGAGAAAAAATATTTATCACTGGGCAAAAAGATTGCCTATGGATCCGGAGATTTTGGATCCAATTTCTTTTACATGCTGGTTTCGTCCTTTGTGCTCATCTACATGACCAACACAATCGGGATGAATCCCGGAATCGTCGGCACACTTATCATGGTAAGTAAGCTCCTTGACGGAATTACAGATGTCTTTTTCGGAAGTCTTATAGATAAGACCAGGAGTAGCATGGGCAAAGCAAGGCCCTGGATGTTCTTTTCCGGATTCCCGCTTGCTTTATGCATGATCATGATCTTCGCTGTCCCCACATCTTTGGGAGATACAGCCAAATATGCATGGTTCTTCATTTTCTATACCTGCGCCAATGCGCTGTTCTACACTGCCAACAACATCGCTTATGCAACTATGTCAGCTCTTATAACCAGAAATGAATCCGAGCGGGTTTCACTGGGGTCCTTCAGGTATATTTTTGCAATGCTCGCTTCAATAATCGTTTCTTCCTCCGCAGTTGCCATAGCAAATGCACTGGGC
This sequence comes from Butyrivibrio sp. FCS014, assembly GCF_000526935.1. Taxonomy (GTDB): domain Bacteria; phylum Bacillota; class Clostridia; order Lachnospirales; family Lachnospiraceae; genus Butyrivibrio. The sequence goes on from NZ_JAHA01000019.1 coordinate 992,475, forward strand.
GGCGGTGTTGCAGGCTGGAGAGCAATGGCGATTGTATTTGCTGTCATCTATCTTATCTTTAACTCAGTTGCAAGCCTTGTCTGCAAGGAAATCCCGGACATCGCCGTAGAGAAGGGAAAAGAAACAGAGAAGGAAAGCTTCTGGCTATTGCTGAAAACAGTAGTTACCAACAGATATTACCTGCTCCTTTTGGGGTTGTATCTGTTCCTTTATATCAACACAAGCCTTGGAACGAGCATCGGCGTTTTTTATTTCCAGTACATAATGGGCGATCCCGGTCTTCTGGGAACGGTTTCCGCAGCATCACTGTTCATGATCATCGGATTTGTATTAAATCCTATGCTTGTTAAGAAATATGGAATGTACAAGGTTAATCTCATATCTTTCATAGCCTCCACCATCGTTTCGGTAGTGCTTCTCTTCTTTGTATATACCGCGAATCTTGGTGCAATCATTGTGCTGTCAGTTTTGAAGGCCATCACTCTGGCATTTTTGATGGGTTCGCTGAACGCCCTGGTTGCCTGCGTATCACAGAACAGCTATCTTAAGACCGGACTTCACACAGAAGGAATGATGTTCAGCTGTTCCTCAATCGGAGTAAAGGTGGGCGGTGGCCTCGGCGCAGCATTGTCAGGATGGCTTTTGTCCGCAGTAGGCTTTGTCGGAACAGCAGAGGTCCAGACCGTTGCCGTAAATAACATGATAAAATTTATATACGGAGGAATTCCGCTTATCCTCACAATCGCAATGACACTTATTCTCGCAGCAATGAATGTCGAAAAAGACAACAACAGACTGGAGGAAAGAAATGAAAAGAAAGCCGTTTAATCTGGATTGGACCTTCTATAAGGAAAATGAAAAGAGCAGCGCTAAAGTCGTCACTCTTCCCCACGACGCAATGATCAGCGAAAAAAGATCAAAGTCATTTCCTTCCGGAACCGGAAGCGCATATTTTGCAGGGGGAGTCTATTATTACACCAAATCACTTCACGCCCCAAAAGAATGGGAAGGAAAGCATATTGCCCTCGAGTTCGAGGGTGTATATCAAAAGGCCACTATCCTGGTGAACGATACGGAAGTATATAAAAATGCCTACGGCTACTCCAACTTCTATCTTGATCTTTCGGACCGGCTCATTTTTGGTGCCGATAACACCATAACCGTTATTGCCGACAATTCCAATTGTCCTAACAGCAGATGGTACTCCGGAAGCGGCATATATCGAAATGTAAATCTCTTTGTCGCAGAAAAAAGTCATCTTCAGTACAACTCAGTTTTTGCAGATGCAAGGGCAGACGGAAGTGTCAGAATCAAGGGTCTTACCACCGGCGGAGACAGCGTGAAGATTGAGCTAAAGCATGAAAACAACCTTGTAAAAGAGCTTGTCACCGAGGTCACCGATGGTTCTTTCCTTGCAGAGTTTCAGGTAGACTCACCTCTTCTTTGGAGCGATGAATCACCGGATCTTTACGGACTTACGATAGCTCTTTTGACCGGGGATAAGGTTGCGGACTTAGAAGAACTGAAGATTGGTTTCAGAACAATAGAGTGGTCGCCCCAAAAAGGACTTCTGGTAAACGGAAAGCGTACGCTTCTTCGCGGAAGCTGCATCCACCACGACAATGGAATCCTTGGCGCCTGCGGATACGACGACGCCGAGAGAAGAAAAATCCTGCTTCACAAAAATGCCGGTTTCAACGCTATTCGCAGTTCCCACAATCCATGCTCAAGAGCAATGCTCGAGGCCTGCGATGAGCTTGGGATCTATGTTATGGACGAATTTGTTGATCACTGGATCATCCACAAAACCAGATATGACTATGCAAATGAGGACTTTACAGTCAATTGGAAGAAGGACCTCAAGGCTATGATAGACAAGGATATGTCCCACCCCTCTGTCATCATGTATTCCATAGGAAACGAGATCTCAGAGCTGGGTCTGGACAGCGGAGTTTCTTATGCGAAAGAGCTGACGGATTTTGTTAAAAGCATTGACAGCACAAGACCGGTCACTGCCGGAATCAACCTCATGCTTGCAGTTATGGCAGCTAAGGGAAAAGGTCTTTACGGAAATGACAAAAAAGATATCTCAGGTACCGATTCGGTTCCTACCAGCGCCTTCTTCAACATGCTCATGAATCGCATGGGCAGTCTCATGGATGGCATGGCTTCCAGGAAGGATGCCGACAAAGTGACTGAATCTCTGGAAGGTATCCTTGATATCAACGGTTATAACTACGCCACTTCAAGATATGTAAATGAGGGCCGGAAATATCCCGAAAGAGTTATCGTTGGTTCAGAGACACTGCCCTGCGCCGCCTACAAAAACTGGAAGCTGGTTGAAAGCCTCCCCTATCTGGTGGGCGACTTCGTATGGACAGGAATGGATTATCTGGGCGAGTCCGGAATCGGCACAGTTCAGTATAAGAGTGACAAAAAGGACAGCAATCGCCTTATTATTTCAGGAGGTGCAGGACTTATCGACATCTGTGGCAAATTCCGTCCCGAGATAAGCTGGAACCGAATGATCTGGCACCAGACCACCACTCCGGAGATAAGCGTTGAGCCCATGACCAGGGCAGGAGACATTGGAGCCCTCAGTATGTGGAGACTCACCGACGGTGTAAGCAGCTGGACCTGGCCCGGCTGTGAAGGCGCCAAAAACAAGGTACATGTATATGCCACCGGAGAATACGTTGAACTCATTGTCAACGAAAGAAGCTATGGCAGGAAGAAAACCAAAGAGTTCATGGCTGATTTCAAAAATGTGAAATACGAGCCCGGAACCATTACCGCCAGGTCATTTGCTTCCAACGGAAATATGATTGCAGAAAAGAGCCTTTCAACTGATACCGGAGACATCAGGATCAGCGCAGTTCCTGAAGTTGACGAGCTTAGGGCAAACGGTCAGGACCTTTGCTATATCAATATTGATCTTGTTGGAGATAATGGAATAACCAAGTCTTCCGTGGACACCCTGCTTAACATTGAAGTATCCGGAGAAGGAAGCCTTATCGCTTTCGGAAGTGCCCGTCCCGCTCCGAAAGAGAGCTTTACAGGAAATTCCCACACCACCTTCCTCGGAAAGGCTCAGGCTATTATCAGAGCCGGAGTCAATCCCGGAGCAGTTAAAGTCAATATCACCGGGAAGGGCCTTAAAGCTGCTCAGCTGGAAATCAAAGTAAAATAAGATAAGAAAACATTAATATAAATGACCTGCTGCTCAGGAAAAGATATGTGCCTGTCTTACCGGCTAATCCGGTAGGAAACCACATATCAGGAGCGGCAGGTCATTTTCAGTTTGCATTCACTCTCCGATATTCTGCTGCATATATTCCATGATGGTGTCCATTGTCAGCTCTTTTCCCGTTCTGTCCTTGTAGATCTCCTCGAGGGTTCTGCCCTGGTCTTTAGGATCCAGGTCAACATCTTTGGCATGGGCTTTTAAGTCATCGCCGTCAGGAAGAAGCTCATAGGCTGTATTGTGTACAAGCCACTCATAGGCCATATCATCAGCTGTGCGGTAGGACACCAGATCTTTTCCATGGACGGGGTGCTCGTCGATGAGAGCCTGACAGATAATGGTAATATCTGCTTCACTTGTGACTCTGTAGGAATCGTAGATCCTCCAATTGTCGGGCTTGTAGACAGCAGTGAAGGTCTCACCGTCGTAAATGAATGTGTAATTTACGCCCTTTCCGTCGGTGTCCGTAAGGGCGATGTCAGCAGGCGATGAAAGGATGCCACCGGAGGTTGAGGCAGTTTCAGCAGAAGCTTCCGCGTTGGTGTCATCAGCGTCGGGGGACTCCGCTTCTGAGGCGTTGTTCAGAGCTGAGCTTGCTGCTATAGCCTCTTTGGCCACCTCTTCCGCATCCTTAATCTGTTCCTTGATCTCGTCCTTGTGATCGCTGATGGCAGCCGCCGATTCCTCCAGCTGCTGCGCAGCCTCCGTCACAGTCTGTTCAAGCTTATTATCTAATGTAGCCACGGTCTCCTTCTGAGAGTCTGTAAGTGTCAGGCTTCCGCAGGCGGTCAACGACAGCGCCAGGATGAGCGGGGCGATAATGTATCGTTTATTCATGTAACTCTTTTTCCACCTTCAACAGCTCTTTTTCTGCCTTCGAATATCCACACTTATGAATATAGAACATCAGTAAACGCAGATATGTTGACGGATGATATTCTTTCCTGCGTTCCTCATCTGCATACGTGAAAAGTATTTCAGGGATTTCATCTATGGAGATGCCCTTTAGCCTGTTAGCTTCATCTGTGGATATAAGAACCTTTACCTTCTCATCAAAATCATCAAAGGAATATCGCAGTTTCACTGTGCAGAGCAGAGCGAAATTATACCTGTCCGATTCAAAGTCCACGCTGATGCATCTGAGCGATGACTCATTCACAATGTCCTCAAACATTTTATCATCCAGTTTAAATTCTTCCTTGAAGGCCCTTTTCAGCCAGCCGGAGAGAAAATTATCAATGTAATTTTTGCCGTCAATTATATCCTCGATGTCAAGCTGCTCGCCCAGTGTGGCAGCCCAGGTCCCCGGATTATCATTGCGCTTCGACTCACTAATATGAGCCAGTACAACTTTATTATCACGGCTCTCTATGAGAAGATGCATGCATAAACTGTTTGGAAGATATGGGTCAGCCTTGTCTCCACTTACTATTCCGGATACATATTCCTTCATCAGGCTGTTTGAATCGACCTCATCGCCTTTGGCTTTTCCAAAGCCATCCCACACATAACTGGTCTGACTCCACTCTGTTCTCCCCACGGAAAGAAGCAGTTTTCGGTTGTGCTTATCAAAGTTTACCGAGCATTTATTAAGCATAACTCTTGGTAGATTATTCCCGTCCTTGATGATCTTTGCAAAGGACTCAGTCGACTTAAAAGCTTCATAGTCCTCTTCATTAAAGTGATAGCTCTTTTGCCCAAATTTGCGTTCACTATATTCCTTCGTGAAAAACGAGTACATAACATCATCGTATCTATCGATGACAATATTCTCCGGAGTCCAGCCAAATATAACATCGCTGCATATCTCAACTGTCTTGCCCTCTCCCCAGCTGATGCATCCACCGCCTAAGGAATCTGCGATCTGCGGGCTTGTGTATTTCTTCATAAATTCCGGAAATTCCCTGGAAAAAGATTTCTTGTTGATCCGATTGATTCCCCAAATGAGAAGCACATTAAAGAGAACAAGGAGAATAAGCGAAGCCAAAGTCAGAACTCCGCTAAAAGACCTGAAGTCAACCAACTGCAGGAAAACCTTGTAGGGATCCTTAAATACATCTCCGCTGGTGCCGGAGATTGTATTGAGAATCAAAGATGTAAATATAGTGATGAATATTCCGTTTATCGTTGTTCTGTATTTACGGAGCCAAATGAATATGCGCATGAAAGTCCTCTTATTTGTATGTTTTAAATGCTTACTCTATGGTGGTTAAGATAATGGAAGTGCCCAAGCGTACAAAAGATCTCATTGAAGTTCTAGTATGTCTTCAGGCGTACACTTCAATACCTTAGCCAAAGAAATAATCTTGTCGGTAGAAGCGCGATTTATATCTTTGTCCCTTATTTCATATTGCTGAAGTGTCCTGACATTGACTCCAGAAGCATCCGCCAGTTCTTTTTGGGACATTCCCAAGCGCTTTCTGTACTCCTGAAGCCTTGTGGCCTGAGTTCCTGTAGCGTTCATCATCTTCTCGATTTCAATGAAGGCTCTTTCTTCCGAAACGGTATGCAATGCCGGATATAATCTGCCCAGAGTGTCAAAAGTTACTTTTTCGAGAATATCCAAAAAAGAGCAACTCAGTTTCCATTGAACATATGCCAGGATATATCCATACCAGTATTCAGCCTCAGTATCATACTTCACCAATGCCGGAGGCCATTTTCTGTACTCTCCGTAGCATTTGTCCACTATTCTATGATGCAGCTCAGTGCCTGACATTCCACTGACAACCGCCGGGTCGCCGTGTTCAAAGCGATCGGCATAGCCACTTATGGTGAACATTCTGAACAATTCTTCCAATCGTATTTCCGGGGTGACGAGCATGGTGTACTCAGTCATCTCCCCCAAATTTCGCATCGCATCATCAAGATAAAGTTCTGAAAAAGCCGGTGTCGTCATCTTCTATCCCCTTTCTCATGATGTCACTCAAATATAATCCTTCTTTGTCTTCCTGTTCCAACAGCTTGTGGAATGCATTTCTGGCATCGGTATCACGCTTTAATCTCTTGGGATAATAAAGCTTGCCATCTACCAAATAAGATTCGACAAAAGAGATTGCTCCAAAAGCCTTTTTGCTCCTGAGCATAACCTGTAATCCCAAGTCCCCGTATTTCATGGCATGAGTCAGTTGCTGTATCGTTATGGTATTACTGAGAAATGCTCTCGAAAAAGAGAAATAGGAATCATCCGCACGGTATCCGATGATCACATCGCTTCTGCTCACATCCGGAAGATACTTGGAAACAACATAATCTATACCGCGCTTTTCCACAGGATTGGTAACCCGAACTGTGCGGTTACTCATCAGAAGAGCAAGCCAATTAAGAATATGATACTTACCATCATTCAAATTCAGACATTTTAAGCCATCCGTATTCAGCGAATACTCATTAACAAATCCGCCCTTAGCACTTATAGCCGCCCATTCTTTAGCAAGCTCAATATCTTCAGTACAATAAAAGCCACGGCCATAGTCATTGTCTGACCTGCCCTCGCCATAAATCGGCTTATTCACTATTTGTACAGAACCGTGATATAAGATCATAATGTGCTCCTATACTTCTGGGGAAGTATAATAATTATACTTCCAGGGAAGTATAGAGTCAAACTCACCTTGATACTTCAAAATACGGAGTATACCTTCCCACAAGATATTTGATCTTCTCGGTCGTTGAAAATCCTCCATATATGAATGAATCTCCGGTTATACGATTATAATATGCTTCGGTTCTTGCAGAGATATGGCCAAAAGACCTATCTCCTCTAAGAAATCCTTCAAGGCAACGTGAAATTCCATTCTCAGTGGATTCAAATTCAAGCTTTCCTATCACTTTTTCGAGTCTGGAATTGTCAAACCTTCTGCTGATACTGCGAGCATATTTTATCTGATAGTATTTTCCAAGCCTACCGGCAAGCTTCTCCCAATCATCTATATACTCTATCAATAGCTCTTTACCTGCTACTGTCTGAAGCGTTTTGCGATATATACCGTTCACTTCTCCCCATGTAATAGCCTCTGCCCCGGCGATATTTAGGGTAACTCCGTAGGACTTCTCATTTCCTACGAGGAGTGAAATTGCACGGGCCACATCATTTCCACTGCTCATTGTCGTATATACATTTTCAAAACACTTCGGAAATACTACCTTCTCGTTATTAAGTACCCTAAATAACCACTCTTCTTTTTCACCCAGAGCGTATTGCAATCGATTTATGTTATATGTAAGGCTGGGACGTACAATGGTATAATTCCCTTTGTTTGATGATAATAGAACGTCCTCCTGACGAGCTTTTGCAAGAGCATACTCGTCAGTTTGCAGATAATTGCAATCTTCACTTACATCCAACAACCGAGGACAGTCCTCCGTTATTATCTTGTCGGAAGGTGCGTAAACCCTTGCTGAACTAACAAAAATATATTGAGAAGTACTATTTAAAACATAATCTGCCCTATCTGAAAACTCATCCGTCGAATAAGACATAAAATCTATTATTACATCATATCCTTCATTCAAAAGTCCACTCAGAAAACTTTTATCATGGGCATTTCCCTGATGAAAATAAGTATCACCGGAAACATGTTTACTCCTGCTGGTAATATGAACCTCATGGCCAGCTTTGATAAGGTATTCTTTCAACGATATTCCTATAGCTCCGGTGCCTCCCAATATTAGTACTTTCATTTACTCTCCCATTGAATAATATCCCGCCTAATAAATACTTCAATTTTCTTCCTGAACAAAAAAATAATGATCACGATAACGCTCAACAGTAGATATCTTATTATCCTATGTTCATAGACCGGGACAAAAGCCATTCCCAAAGCTGTACTGCAGATGCTCAGAGCCAGAAACATTCCGTATCTGTATGGTCTGACTCCATTCAGATAATTATCACAGACTTTTTTCATAAAATACATATGTGTATAGCCAAGTATCGCAGAGCACAACAGTGTAGTATACCCCGCTGCCACATATCCAAATTTAGGAATCAACAGATAGTTGAGAATCACATTCAATATTGCTCCGACAAGAGTCCCAACAGTAGTCCATATTCTTTTTTCATAGTAGAATTCGAAAGGTGCAAAACAAAGATACAGGTATGAAAAGAACCCACTTAGAGCAACAGGCACTATTGTATATATAGCTTCACTGTACTCTCTTGGAGCAAACAGAAATAACAATTCAGGTGCGATTGCTATCAGCAATATATTACATGCTGCCACAAATATCAGAGAGGATACAACCACTCTTTCCATACTCTCAAATTTTCGATCCCTGATCTTCTGATATAGCCAAGGGCTCATAGTTTTATTAAGAGATTCATTTACAATCAGCATGATCTGAGCAAGCGAATATGCAAGACCATAGATCCCCGCTTCCGATTCACCAACCATTCTTTGTATCATAATCTTATCGGCTCCCGCCAAAACGACACCGGACAAATAATGAGGAATAAGCGGTAGATTGAACAAAATTGCGTATTTCCAGAACTTTGAAGAAAAAAACACTTTTCCTGTAGCTATCTGAGCAAAAGAAAATCCTGAGTAACAAACGAGTTCAACCAGGGCAATGCCCAATATTCTGGCTGTTGCCTTATCATTTGAATTCAACACAAATATTATGCTGATTACCGGTTTTAGGATGGATACTATGAGAGTTATAAGCACCAGCCTTTTGTATCTAAAGCGGTTACGCTCAGTCGTCATCCAAAAAGAAAAGGATGCCGAAGCCCATATCATGATGAGCATAGCCAACATCTGAACTGTAGTCAGCTTAAACAGTGAATTCCAAAATTCTCTGAATAATAAATAGATTATGGTCCATGCCAGGCAAAGAGTAATCGTAAGTCCCTGAAGCGAGGATGTAAACACCTTCTCTTCTTCTCGGAACTTTACTATACCCATGGTAAATACACCTGTGAAAAGATTCATCGTAACTATTACAGTAACGATGGAAAGCCATGAGTAAAAAACACTATACCTCCCATAATCGGTCGTTGATAAAAGCCTGGTGAATATGGGTGTAGTGATAACTGATATACCCCTCTGCAGAACCGCACATACAAAAAACCAGAATGATGCCTTCATCTGAATAGGGAGCAAATCATATTTTACCTTAACCTTCTTCAGCATCTTTTCCTAGTTTCCTCTGATTATCTTTCTAACTGCATTGACGGCTTTTTCACCAGCCACTTTTCTTATAGTTTCTTTCGCAGTTTCACGAGCAAGGCCTGAGAGTGGCTGCATTAAATGATTCATGATATAGACAGCATCACTTTCATCTTTGTAATTTGTAAACACTTCAAAAACAACCGACTTATCCATAGTCGTATCAAGGAACTCCGGCAATACTTGTTCGAATTCATCCATTCTGGAGGCTGTCAGATACTTATATCCAAGATTCTGTACATAATCTTTTATCAACTCGGGGGACTTATTGCCAAAATGCCCAGATGCCGCAATATAGTCATCAGCTTCATCACCAAAGTCGTTGGCAATATGTGAATAGAGCTTAAACTCAGCGCCCCCTCCATTGTTTATCACGAGAAGCCGAATATTATTGCCAATATGTCTATTCCCCAATGAATTCATATCATAAAAAAATGTAAGATCCCCGACAACACCAAAATGAAGTTTATCGGGAGAAGCCAAAGACTCTCCTATTAGTGCGGAAACCTGTCCATCAATTCCCATAGTTCCATCATTTGAGAAGCAAGTTATATCTTTAGGTAATTTAAAGTAATTCCATGCTCTTGCTGTGTTTGACCCTCCAAGATGCAAAACACAGCCCGATGGCAACCTAGATAACATGTTTTTTGCTATCCATACATTTGAAAACGGTAGTTCTTTCACTTTTTCCAGCACAGAATCATACAGTTGCTGCCACTGCTTTGCATAGCAGTTCTCTGCATAATCAGGGATAGTGTCTATCATTCCGTTATAGTATCCGAAGAAAGATTCCTCTTTCATTTGAAAAACAGCAGTAAGCTTCTTTTCCGGATCTGCCACTTTACCATCAAGACTCACTCTCCACATTTCAGCCTTTTTCATTCCGGATACATATCGGGCTGTATCACCAATATGTATCACAAGATTGGCGTCATCAAGCCCATTCTCATAATGCAATAATCCATTTATCAACGGAAATGCAACTCCGTAATCACCACTGTAATTTGAAGAATGAGTTGTTAATACAACTGCATTATACTTACAACAAAATTCATCCACAGCTTTTTTCAGCAAATCGCTCCATTTTCTGTGAACTCCGACTAAAATAGCAATTCTATTGAAGTGTTTTATGTCAGGCATCTTATCTTCACAGCCAAAGAATCGAATCATTTTTATATCGGGCAGTTTTTTCACTGAATAATCCCTGCTAAATTCGGTCACCAAATTTATGTGAACCGGTCCGCCTCCATCTTTTCGCATTGCGATAAGTGCTCTATTTATATTCAATTCACAAGCCCATTCGTCTTCTTCTGAATAAACGCTCTCAACACTTATACTCTCTTTAACAAGATCGACCATATGAGCGCTTCTATCAATGTGCTGAGGGTATAAACTTCCTGCTCTGCCAAGGTGTTGTGTTGATGTAATGGCCACAATCGGCAAATGGCGATAAAAAGCCTCCGTCAAACCGGGCACATAGTTCCTTGATGCAGTAGATCCTGTACAACTTAACGCTACAGGCTCTCCGGATTCAGTTGCCAGCCCGCATGCGATGAAAGCTGCCGATCTCTCCTCTGAAGAAGAATATATCTCGAAATATGGGTCATGTTGTATGCTGGCAACAAAACTTATATTAGCAGTACCAGGACTTACTATTACTTTCTTAACCCCATGCTCTTTCAAGAGTGCAATCAGTATTTGCGTATGTTTTTCAGAAGTATAGTACTTATCCATTTTCTAACCTCTCTTAACACAGTCCCTCAGGAAGTCCTCTGATGCAATGATCATTTTATCCAATAGTTCGCCGTCATATTTTGAGAACTCATATAAAGGCATGTTGTCTTCATCCGCACATATCCCCAGATTTCTCAACAGTTCCATCGATCTTTCAGGTGATTTACAATTAGGCAAATGCAGACATTTGCGATGAAAAATTAAAGAAAACGCTACCGCATGATATGAATTAGTGCATACGCAATCAGCTTCTGACACAAGTCCCAAAAACTCCAATGGTCCAACGTCATTTAGCTGATCAGCGCCATAAAAATAACTGTTCCTTGTCGGATGTATCTCATATATATCAAGCGCATTTGACTTGGCATATTCGGTTGCATAGTTATAAAGCTCCTCGCTTGGTTCCAGTAGATAAACCAAAACATAAGGTTTCTTCAACGAAGCAGGAATTGCAAGCTTTTTCCACTCATCTCCCCTTAATAAAAAAACCGGATCCAACACATTATCACAGTTTTTTCCTACTACCTCCTCAAGTTTATCTCTTATGTAACCTTCCCTGATAGAAATCCTGTCAAATCGTTTCAACAAGTCAGAAACCAATTCATATTGAATGCTTTTATCAAATCCTGATCCAAAACTGGCAGCATAAGATATTTTTCGTTTAATGATTCCACTTCCAAAATAGGTCATATCATCGGATGTTATTTCGGTATTCCAAATCTGGTCGCTACCAAAAATAATCAGATCATATTTATTACAGAATATTCCAACTTCTTCCTGACCATAAATGTGATCCTTTATCCCCAGATAAGCATCATCAAATTCCTTAAATTTTCTATATTGCTTTACCTTATGCACATACTTTACAATCCTTGATACTCTTGTCCTGATTGCTATGTTTTTTGCAAACGGATCTATTTCATACTGCCTTCGAAAAGCATCAGGATAATAAGGAATAATATCCGCTTCTTCTCCGTTTCGGCGGCACCATTCCCGTATAGCATATGCTTGCAATACTGCCCCATAATTATGTGCAAACCAAAATGTTAGTATTCCGATCCTTGCCATTGTGCTTCATATTCCTCTATTTCACTTGTTTCATCCGCTTCATAATTAAAGCTGGATAGCGCAGTTACAAACAGCGGGTAAAAGAAGGTGGTATAAACAAAAGGTCTTTGAAAAATTGATATCATAAAGCACAGAAAAAATACGATTCCTTCTTTGGATCTATCTCGCAGGTAAGTCTGTATAAAAAGTGATATATATAAAATGGAACCAATGATTCCATAATCGTAAAGAATCAGCTTATATGAATATGTTCCATCATTAATAAGTCTATGGGCACTCTTCCCCATACCCATAAGCAACGGATATCCTCCACCTGCTATAAATGCTCGATAATACTCCAAAAACCTCTTTGTATCTCTCCTGGAGAATAGGGTATTTATAAGCATCTTTTCCTGAAGTGTCTTTATCAATAAAATGTCATTAGGAAGAGCATAGATAATCCCATATACAATCAATACACCTGCAATAGCTATCAGGGTCTTGTACATCTTCTTGGTATACGTTATCCATAAATAAAAGACGGCTATGATTATGTAAAAGGCAGTAGAGAGTGTCAAAATGCCTATAAGTAACACAGGTATTCGCAGCCTTTTCTTGATTCCTTTATAGGATCCTGCATATAGCAAAGCAGATATTGTTCCGAGAACACCGGGTTCATCAAATATCGCACAGTAACGGTATAGTCCTCCTGACCGAAGCACTACCCCCATTGGAAAGACATAATAAAACTGCTGATTTCTTATGATGTTATTTCTTCTACCTCTTCTTGCGATAACTGAATGAGGAATAAGTCGTTGTAGTCCAAGTACACACACTAAATAATATATAAGACCTATAGTGGCAAACAGGAGAAACAGCTCAATTATGTACTCGAATAGAATCTTTTTTCGTTTTGGCGACATCTTAATCACAAGATAAACAACAAGAAGGAGTCTGATATCACCTACAGCAAAATCGAAGTTACTTTCTGCGCCAAACAAACTTCCATGTACTTTCACTGCTATAGCAATGAACATTATCACCAGTTCCCTTAACGTCAGCGTAAACAGGGCTTGCCCTTGAATTCTCATCTCCTCGAACAAAAGAAGAAATGTTGCTGCCCAAGCCAACAAAGATGCCATTGTGCTTAATCTGCTATTGCCATACCATGCAATATTGAAATAAACCCAGTCCATATCAAAAAATATACTCACAGCAAAAAGTAGTAAGATTTTTGATCTTACCCCCAGAAAAGATTTTGAATTTGTTCTTTCAAGCACAGCCTGGCTCATTTTGTTCCTTCTAAGTAATCAGAATATTTCCTTGTATAGAGTTTTTCTGTAATAAGTGCAAAAAAAGATCTCTTCTTAAGTACTTCGCTGAAAGCCGTGTTAAGTCTGTCATTTTTCGACGTGGAGACACATGTCACGTCAGGGATATTGTCTCTGTAGCCCAATGGTACAATCACATCCTTGTCAAAATACTTTTTTACTTTTTCACTAAAAGCATCATAATCGAAAAGCAGTTCAGAAAGAGAATCCATTGAATTATCAAGTACTATTCCGTTATTTCTCTCTAATACCATATGAGCTATGTTTCCACTGGTTTTTGCAGTGACTATGTAACAACCGGCTGCTTCTGACTCAAAAAATGTGTAACTATAGGTTTCTGGCCAAATTGATAAAAGGAGGCAAACATCAATATTGTTGTCCCTGAGTGCTTTTATCATTGCATCTTTTCCGTCTCTGGTTGACACATGTATATTTGTTATGCCTGGCCTATGATCCTCATATTCACCAAAATAATATATCTTGTAATTACTCGTTTTCTCTAAAATAGCATCGCTAACTCGAAGCCAGGAATCCCAGCCTTTACTGATCGTTTTTGCTCCGACAAATGCTATTTTCATTGTAGTGATGTCTTTTCTTTTACGGCGAATATACTCTCCGTCTCCCATAAGATGAGGGATTACAATTATCTTTCCAATAAACTGCGGATAGGCCTCCGCGAACATTTTTTTTGCAGTTTCTGATGGCGCTATAAACTTATTTTCATACTTCCCAAGATTATTAAAGAAATGTGTAAGGACAGTTCTGTGTTCAAGGGTTCTCTGATAGTATTCGCAATCAGAGCATTTTGAGGCATTCACTTTGGAATCACCGCAATAATATTTCCCATTTTTCAGAAGATTATACTGTATACATATCGAATAATAGTCATGAAGGTAAAATGAGACTCCAGAAGGATTTATAGCTTCTATAAGTCTCTGTAATACTCTGATATTCCAGTTGATCAGGCTGTGAATAAATATTTGTCCAGCCCCATCTTTAGCATTCTTTTCAAAATAATTCACAAGTTTTTGAGGAGCACACACTCCGAGGAAATCAAACCCCTCCATCACGCCTAAGTATTCGACAGAAATAGGGCCCATGCTTTTCCTTATTGGAAAAATAGTGTAGCAAGAAACCCCATTCAACAGATAATATTCAACCTGAGCTTTTATATACCTCTCTATTCCACCAGTTCCCCAATTCACATTACTAGAAGTAATAAGAAGAGCGTAGTCTCTATTTGAAGCCATCTGTTTCACCCTTGATAATCATTTTTTTCCATGCTGCCTTATTATTTCGTACATCTCCTTTATCCTGGGATGTCTCATGTGATAGTGCCTTCTGATATCCAGAATTTCTTCAACAGCTAAGTACACATCAAAAGGCGTATTTTCAAAAAACCACTTCCTTATCTGTTTTCTCTTATCTATTTTGTCGTCACTCAAAGAAATATTAAGTCCCGTTGCCTGCAGTTTTTCCTGAAAATATGCAGCATATGGGTGATCGCAATGCTTTGACATTGGTTTGTTATACAAAAATTCTGTAAAGTGTATAATTATTGGATTACTGATAGCTGCGTCAATATCTTCCTGTTTATAGTAATTGATAATCCTATATCTTCTTTGAATTTTTGTTGATGACTTAAACGCAAATACTTCCGCCAATACATTGAAACGTGGATCAATTATCTTTATTCTGCCTGAGCAAATCTCATTTATTATTCCCTGATCATAATTAAAATTCTTAGATGTATCTTCAAGTCTCTCTAGTGCAGTTTTCTCAAAATTTGTTTTTCTCCACATTCTGAGGTTACATAACAATACTCCTCCATTTATATACCGGTCTTCTTCTCCCATAAGAGCAGCATCTTTATGATAATAAGGCAGACACTCAATTACTCCCCCTACCAGATTGTTACCCAGATTCATTTCGATCAACGGTCTGATACTGCCAAGGACTATAGTATCCGGATCCAGAAAAAGCACCTTATCCTCGTCCGGAAACATGGATGCAAAAAGGAATTTTGCATACGTAGTCTTACTGCCGGTGCCCTTATAAGACGGTAATTTTTTATATACATCCGGCATTTGAAATGGTATAAGCTTTATATCAGAGCCATATTTTTTCCCAAGTTCCGAAAGCTTATTACATTTATCCTGATCAACATTCTGAAATACATAATTGATGTGAATGTCTTCATTGCTATTGGTTTCAAGCAGCGTTTCTATAGATACATACACATAAGGATAATAGTTTTGATCACTGGCATATACGACTTCCAATATAAGCTAGCCTCCTAATATATATCTTCGTAAAAAGACTGGAGCTTTTGGGCACTATTCGTAATATCAAACTCAGCATAAATATGATTATTTCCAGAATGAATACGATTACATCCATTAATTCTATCAGCCCAGCCGGCTGGGCCTTCGCCGAGACTAACAAAAGAAACCAGCCCTACGCCCATATCTACAGATTTTGGAATAACATCCGAAACAATACACGATAATCCAACTGCTTCAGCTTCAATAACACTCATCCCAAAGCCTTCCCATAGGGAAGGAAAAACAAAACAATCCATTGCCTGGTAGTAATCCTGTGGACTATCTGTATTTCCTGTAAAGATGGTATCTTGTAATACACCCAATTCGCCGGCGTAATTCTTTACGTCAGACATGAGTTTTCCATCTCCTACCAGCAGTAGCTTAGAATCGGGATTCAACTTTTTAAATTCCTTAAAGCACTCCAAAAGAAAGAAATGATTCTTGGCTTCTATCATTCTTCCGACATGCCCCACAACAAAAGAGTCCGTTAAGCCATATTCCGTTCTTACCTTTTTTCTGACGCGCTCGTCATATTTAAACTTATCAAAATCAATTGAATTTGGAATGATTCTAAACTTATCGGACTTAGTAGCCTTTTTTCCAAAGAGCCACTCGCCAGCTTCCAGCGAGCACGCAAACATATAATCTGCCTGAAATCTTATTGGCAACTGCATGAAATCCTTAATATGAGAAACAGCCTTTTTCCCATTAGAGGTACTGTGACTGTGAGCAATTGTTTTTAATCCGTGATTCTTGGCAATTGGAAGATACACAGAGGCATAGCTTCGTGAATGAGTATGGAGAATTTTATATTCAGGGTGCTCATCAAAAAAGGAATTCCATGCTTTTTTTATTTCAAAATAATTTACCCCTCTAAACGTGGGCAAAACAAAAATCTTACCTCCCAGACTTTCTATTTCACTACGATAATCATCGCGATCCGTGTGATCAATAATAAAATCAAACTGGACTTTCTCCCTGTCTATGTTCCTGTATATATTCATCACCATCGACTGAGACCCACCCATTTCAAGGCTTGCTATCATATGAAGAACGCGAATAGGATCTTTGACAGTATCTTTTTTATCAAAATCTAATTTCTCAATCTCATTCATATATGCAGCTATAACATCATTTCTGTTAAATTCGCGAACCACCTTTTCTCGGGCTTTAATCCCCATTTCTCTTTTATCATCAAAAGAGCTGCTTATAAAACCATCTACACACTTGATAAGTTCCGCTATATTCCTCGACTTTACCACATATCCACTTATACCATCGGACACAGTGTCTCGGCATCCTGTCGTATCAGTAGTAATAACAGGTCTTCCGCTCGCGGACGCCTCCAAGCATACATTAGAAATACCTTCCGGGTAATAGGAAGGATGTATTAAGCAATGTGCAAGCTTTAATATCTCACCAATATCATCAACTTGCCCATGATATTTAACAATGCCCTGTTTCTCCAATTGTTTAATGCGTCCTTCATATCCTCCGTCATCAGGCCCTGCAATATGGAAAAAAGCATTCTTATAAGTCTTCTTAATCCTTTTTGCACACTCCAGGTATTCTTCTATCCCCTTTTCTTTTATCAGGCGAGCTGCAAACAAAAAGTGAATACCATTATTCTCTTCAGGATATTCAAGGTATTTCCACTTATCTGTATTAACTCCTGATCCGGGAATAACTCTTTCCCTATCTGCATCGATATGGTGCTGTTTGAAGAACTCCTTCCCCTGTTCATTCTGAAAGAAAACACATAAAGCCTTGCTAATGGCCTTTTTGTACATCTCCACCGTCAGTTTCTGTATTGGTCCAGGTTGATATACTGCTGTACCTAAACCAGATACATTAATAATATATGGTATTTGCATCTTGGCAGCTGCCATTCCACCATAAATACATACTTTCGTTGTAAAAAGAAGAACTATATCCGGTTTCTCAGATGCATATATTCGCTCAATATTGTTGAAAAGTTTGATATCCCTGACTGGGTTCTTTCCCCTACCGTCTACCTCAAGCGGAATAAATCTCGCCCCCGCCTTAGTCATCAGGTCAACCTTAGGACCGTAAGGAAGACATATAACTACTTCTCGCCCCTCATCTATCAGTTTTTGTATGAGCTCAAACCGGAAATTGTACAGAACGAAATCCCGGTTTGCTAAAAGCATTATCTTTTTCATCAGCTGATACCGTCGAAATATTCTTGTCTAAAAAACTGTATAGTATCGCACCATACATTATAATTATAATCTATATATTGTTATTTGTCATAGAAAAAAGCGTAGATTTTGTGCCATCTACGCCTTCTTACAATCTTATTTTATCGTCTCCAATTCCCTTTCTGGATGCCGCACATTCTTTTGCTCCGGATAGGTTGGTCCTTAGCCTTATCCTACCCGTCTGCTTCTCTTGTTCATCAGGTGGACCATCTCCTTCTCAAAACCTTCCGTGCTCTCACCCTTGAACATAACCTTAAGTGTCAGCAGGATAATGCGGATGTCCAAACCCATGCTCTGATTCTCGATGTACAGAAGATCCAGCCTTAGCTTGTCAAACGCTGAGGTGTTGTACTTGCCAAAAATCTGGGCGTAGCCGGTAAGTCCGGCCTTAACTTTCATTCTGTATTTGAACTCCGGAAGCTCCTTGGTGTAGAGCTCAACGTGCTCAACACGCTCGGGTCTCGGTCCCACGAAGGTCATGTCGCCGGCCAGAATATTGAAAACCTGGGGAAGCTCATCCAGCCTGTATTTGCGGATAATATTGCCAACTCTGGTGATTCTGGGATCGCAGTTGATGGTGGGCTGAATGCCCTTCTCTTCTGCATTCACAACCATGCTTCTGAACTTGATTATCTCGAAAACCTCTCCGTCCTTTGTGCATCTCTTTTGCCTGAAAAAGACAGGTCCGCCGTCCTCAATCTTGATTGCAGCCGCGATGATCAGCATTACAGGGGCAAAAAAGACAGTGAAGACAATACCGAAGGCTACGTCGAAGATTCTTTTTGCATTGAGTCTCTTGTGATCCTCGTACACGTAGTCGTACTTCATGAGCGGTGTGTCAAGAAGATGCCTTGTGGAGCACCCCTGAATGATAATGTCTTCAATTCTTGGTGTGAAGTAAAAGATCTTGTGAGCGTCGATACAATGCTGCATGTGGATGCGCCTCTGCTCAACAGACAAGCCGTACATGATAACTGCACAGCACTCGGAAAGCCTCTCCTCAAGCATTACAGGATTGATGGTCTCGTACTCCACATATTTGAAATCAAAAAGGTGATTGTATTTCTTGAGGATTCTCTCTTCGAAGCGCTCAGCTTCGTCCATGGAAACCCAGCTTCCCAGCAGCAAAAGAGTCTTCTGCGGTTCAACACAGGACATGAAAATGCGCTTGGAAAGCGTGATGATCAGGGCAGTTCCCAGCACCTGGAGTACCACAATGCCCAGCCCCGGAATGAAGCTGGTATATCTGTTCCTTATGAGGTTACCTTCAACATAAAGGATGAGATCAGCGATACTAAAAGAGATAGCCTGTGAGATCACCATCTCCGCAATCGAAGAAGACGCAATTCTGAAAGCATTATACAGATTGCATAATCCATTGTAGATAAATACATATATGATTATGGAAAGAATGCCGCCAAGCACATAGTAGGTCTGGAAAGCATTGCGGTTATAATAGGCCAGCCATATAAACGCAAATAATCCGATATTCCAAAGCATGACCAGCGCTTTGGCAGTATGTGTCACTTTTTTGCTCCTCAAAGCAGTGCCCTCACAGAACGCGAATATTCGTGACATTATACAGTCCCTAAACTATTTATCGGTCAATTTCTTTATAAAGTTTAGTCAGGGACTACTTTGAAATTATCCTATTTTATTATACTCTATATATAGTGCTTTGTCATTCAAAAAAGCGCAGATTTAGTGTTATGCAAAATCTATACCAATATCAACCAGCCTGATCTTAAGCTTCCCATCATAGATATACACCGGAACATCATCCTCAAAACCGTATATGTGAGTTTCCATAGGTTGACCTTCTGTAAAGGTCACGATTTTCTCCGTTTCAAGGTCAATGACCCAGTATTCGCGAACACCTGCGTGCATGTACTTATGCATCTTGAGATCATAATCATTGTCCCGGGTGCTGGGAGATGTGACTTCTATTACCCAGTCAGGAGCTCCGATTATACACTTCTTATCCATCCTGTTCTTGTCGCATAGGACAACGATGTCAGGAATCACAACCGTATAGTCGTCTTCGTCCAGGCGAACATTAACTCCCACATTATACAATACGCACTTGCCTTTATTGGATTGTATGAACTCATGAATTACATATCCAAGATTCTGCACAACCATCTGATGATCCATACCGGGAGCTTCATTTACAATAATATGACCATCAATAAGTTCTATATTTCGATCTTCTCCAAACTGTGTAAGAACCTCTTCAGTTACCCTTTCGTCGCCAAATAACGCAAGATTCCCATTGCTAGAGTTTGTATTTACACTGTCATTTCTTTGCTTTGCATACGGAATTGGGGCATTATCCAGATTGTGTTCCTTCCTGTATTCCTTCTCAAACTTTATCTGATCAATCTTCTCGCCCTGATGCTTAAGAATATATGCAAGCAGCTCTTCCTTATAAGCCGTAACTCTGGCCACCATTTCTTCATGTGACAGTGCATTATCAAGGAGTTCCAATGTTGCCATTGTTGGATTCTTAGTTTCTCCTGTCATGATTTTGCTGACAGTACCATAGGGAAGCCCTGCTTTCCTGGCAAGCTCTATGGTTGTGAGTTTCAAAGCTTTTTTTCTTTCTTTAAGCTCTTTAACATCCATAACAAAAGCACCTCCTTCTATCTATATTTTACTTTCAGGAGATGCTATCGTCAATCATTTTTACCCGTACTCGGGTAAATCCGGATATGAATTCATCGTATCGTAAGTGTTATCAGTTCATCACATAAGCTCTTATTGCTTTCTCCACGACAGAGTTAATGGTTCCATTCTCCTCGCAGGCTTTCCTGGCTATCTGTCGATGAAGTTCAGGGCTTATTCTCACATTGAATCTGCCTTTGTAAGTTTTCTCGGGTTCCTTACCAACCTCCTTGCAAAAGGCAAGGTAATCATCAACCGCAGAAATGAACTCTTTTTCTATCTTTTTAGGACTGCTGCTTTCAAAGGTCACAAGATCATTGATGCCCTCTATTTTGCCAATTAGTGACTTGCTTTCTGAATCAAATCTGATATTTGCATAATAACCTTTATACTCCAGGACACTACTATTCATATATCACCATTCCTTTCCAGTACATCTTTAAGGGCTTTTGTAGCCCCACGAGACATTTGGTCTCCCGGATGCGGCTTATGAAGCAATATGATGAAGTCATCGCTTTGTGTCACTAATATTTAGTGACTATCTATATTATACTGTTTTATCGATATGGTTTCAAATGGAGTACATTTAGACAATCCACGATTTAGTGATCTTCGCTTTATTATCAAATCATTTCTATTTTCAATTTTTTGCCAAGCCCCTTCGCAAGTTCCTGAAGAGTCTTTAGCGTTGGCATACATGCTCCCTTTTCTATTCTACTGATATTTGATTGGCGCACTCCTGACTTCTCAGCTAACTCTTTCTGCGTCATCTTCTTTTCTAAGCGAGCATCAAGTAACATGCATTTTATTTGATATTCAAGCTCAGTATCTTCCCATGCTTTTGCAAATACAGGATCTTTCAGTTGTTCTTCCAGCAGTTCGTCAATATCTCCCATTGCTATTTCTCCTTTCAAAATCCAACCTATACTCTTTAGCCTTTTTAATGATATCTTTCGGAGTTCTTTGCGTCTTCTTTACATAACCGTTAGTTACAATAGCTCTGTTTCCTACAACAAAGAAATAAAGACACCTGGCTATGTTATTACCCGATATTGCTCTTAGTTCAAAAACTCCATCTTCAAGATATTTTGAATCCGGCATGCCTAGCTCTGTTCCATATTTTTCCAACAGCTTTATAGCTCTGATCATTTTAGCCCTTAATTCTTTATCTGTAATAGATTTTATGAACTCCCCGGCTGGCTTAGCACCTGATTCTAATTTGTAGAACTCAACAACCATTTATTCCTTTCTGGGAATATTTTAATCCCCCGCATTTTATCCTGTCAATGTAAAGTACGTAATGTGAGTAAGGGTTTAAAACATCAATAATATGCACATTTACATTACATTCCAGGTGATGAATTTATATATTGGAAAGTTATATAGTGAAATGTTTTAGACAATCCACTGACCTGTGACAAACAAAGAATGGGAAGACGCCGCAGGTGATGCAGCATAGAAAGGAGTTTTTTGTTAATCACTACTATATGCACGCTGAAAGGATGCGCTAAAACTCGGCCTTAGCCGAATATGCGCTAAGACATTTATTCACAGGTCAGTGTTTGGAAATATGCCGTCGTATGAGATCGACAGCAGACGCTCCGAATGGAGCAGGCACTGATGATAAACACGAATAAATCTAGGATTTATCGTCATCAGTGATCTGACAAAAGGTACGATATCATCATGAGAGATGCTTGTAAACCACCTTAAGGAAATCTTAAGGAGTTCTTAAACAGTTCTTAAGAATTTGATGTTATTACGTTCAGTATTCCCCGTCCCATATTTGCAATATCGTAAACTCAAGACTGTGCCATTCTTGCGCGGGGATAAAAACGGCCGGGGCGCATCCAAAGCGCTCCGGCCAAATCACCATGTCAATTTAAATCACCATGTTAAATCCACTTATCACTTCAAAAATCCCAGCGAGCCCACAATAGGCGCATCCTTGGCCTTGCCCTGAAGAACCTGAACCATGCAGATGATCTTCACAACCAGAAGGATAAGGAGGCAAACGCCTGAGAAAATCCATCCGATAAAAGGAATCGCAAAGAAGAGGCAAAGAATGATTGTCACAAGATCAATCTTAAGTGCATTCTTGATGTGGAACTTAACGAACGCGGAATCCTTCACATAGATACCGGCGATAATTCCCACAAAACTGGAAAAGAAATACGGAACTGCTGCAAATACCTTGTTCTCTGCAATATCAGCTGCATCAAATTCAGCTGTGTGATCATGGGGATCATACTGAGCATATCCATATCCCTGCTGATATCCGGTCTGTCCGTAAGGAGCCTGAGGGTACGCACCCTGATAATTCTGCTGGGGATAGGGCTGTCCGTTCTGAGCCGGAGCTGCCTGGGGCTGTGCGTCAGCACTTGCATTATTGGCAGGGGCAACGCTCTCGCTGCCGGCCATTGAGCTTCCGCAGTTGTTACAGAAAGTAGCATCATCAGGAACCTGAGTTCCGCAATTAGCGCAAATCTTCATATCTTTTTTCCTCCAACAAACTAATTTTTACCATCCCCATAATTCTACCCTCATAAAGTACCAAATTCAAGCAAATACACTGATTTTTCACGGTTTTTCACGGAATTGTATCGACATATTCCTGCCAACCATCAAACGCTATCAACGCTATCAAAATCTATCAAACCCTATCAGACTCTCTCAAACACGGGAATCCTGCCAAGAGGTGCATCCGCCATGATAATCTGCCCGCCATCATAAACAACTTCGTCATTCACAAAAGCCGCCTTCCACCTGCATCCCGCCGGAAGATACACACTTCTCTTTCTTACACCTGCTTCAAACACGGGAGCAACAAGATACTTATCGCCGAACATGTACTCATCATCGGTCTCCCAGGCCTTCGGATCATCAGGAAACTCATAGAAAAGAGTCCTCATAACCGGCTTTCCGCTCTCATGAGCCTCAGACATCAAGCCGCGTATGTAATCCCGCATGGACTCCCTCAGGAAAATGTGCTCCTTGCATATCTCATAAACCTCGTCTCCGTAGCTCCATATCTCGTTTGGAGCGCCGGACCTGCAGGTGGCGCCGCCTGTGGTACCAAACTGCGGCTGCCTGGGCTCTCTGTCCCCGTGAAGCCTCATGACAGGAAGAAATGTGCCCCACTCAAACCATCTTGCAAACAACTCTCTGAAGGCAGGATCATTCGGGTTTCCACCGTGGAAACCGCCGATATCCGTGGTCCACCAGGGAATTCCGGCCATGCCCATGTTAAGCCCGGCCGAAAGCTGGTTTCTCAAACACTCAAAACTTGAAGCAATATCCCCGGACCACACCAGTGCGCCATACTTCTGGCTTCCGGCCCAGGCACAGCGAAGGAGATTTACGATGTTCTCCTGCCCTGCTTCCTTCTGTCCGTCAAAAAAGCCTTTGGCGTACCCCACAGGATAGTAATTACCCACTTCCAGATCGGTTCCAAGGAAGTATCTGTAATTGTCAAAATCGTAAGCGGTATATTCAGGCTCCGCCTCATCAAGCCAGAACGTCTTTATACCAAGATCGTAATAGTTCTTCTTAACCTTCTCCCAGACGAACCTCCCTGCTGCCGGATTAGTGGCATCATAATGAACTGTGGCCCCCTGGAAATAAAGACCTGTCCTGAATCCCCGCTCTGTCCTTATAAGGTATCCCTTCTCCAGCATCTCATCGAAGTTCTCGCTCTCACGGTCTACAGTAGGCCAGATGGATACCATGAGCTCGCATCCCATGTCTTTTAACTCGTCCACCATTGCCTTGGGATCAGGCCAGTAGGTCTTATCAAACTTCCACTCACCCTGCTTTGGCCAATGGAAAAAATCCGCCACGATCATATCAAGAGGAATTTTCCTCTTATTGTATTCTCTCGCAACTTCCAGAAGCTCCTCCTGGGTCTGGTATCTAAGCTTGCACTGCCAAAATCCCAGGCCGTATTCAGGCATCATCGGTACAGTTCCGGTGACGGAAGCATACGCCTCTACTATATCGCCAGGAGTATCTCCGACAACGAACCAGTAATCCAGATACTTTGTTGCGTAGGCCTCAAAGCTCATGATGTTTTTGCCAAAAAAGGCTCTTCCAACCGCCGGGTTATTCCATAAAAGTCCATATCCAAGGGAAGATACCATGAAGGGTACGCTGGCCTGGGAATTTCTCTGAGCAAGCTCCAGGTCACACCCTTTAAGCTCCAGATTCCTTTGCTGGTACTGGCCCATGCCGTAAATCTTCTCTTTATCATCAACGGACTCAAAGCGCATGGTAAGGTGATAGTCTCCACCAACGTTAGGCTTGAATTCTCGTCCCTCCACCTCGATGGCGCTGCACTTGGGATCTGTGACATCCCTTCTGGTTCGCCAATACTCCTCGAAAACTTTGGTCCCATCTGCCTTATAGATGACGATCTTTCCGCCATCGGAAAGCGTAAGCTTGAGGCCGCCATTCTTCAGCACTGCCCCGCCTTCCGTAATATCTATATCTGCTTTTTCTTTTTGCGATATGGTAAGCGCCCAGTCTGTTTCAGGCATCAGCGCCTGCTTGGTAGCACGGATCCTGACTGCATTCTTCCCCCAGGCTTCGATCCACAGTTCCTCCGCATCATAGTGATATATAAGTCTTTTGCCATCAATTTTCAGCATATATGTTCAACCTTTCTTCACACGCGCAAAACGAAAGCTGCCCCCAAAAAACAGCCTCACTCCTTCTCTCGAAGCCAAACCCTCATCTCATTGGGACCTCTGTTGGCCCAGGCATAGTAAGGAATCATCTTTATCTTTACAGGCTTCTCAGCAGTCGCCTTTCTCTTTCTGTAAAGTCCGCCTGCGCCGCAAGCCGCCTCGCCGCTTGTATTCTGCATTTCATTACATGTTTCTGCGCCGGCGCTCTCCTTTTCCTCACCGTCACTATCTCTGACACCGGCGGTCTCATTGGCCTCGCCGTCACTATCTCTAACTCCCTCAGCCTCTATTACGTTCACGCCGCCAAGAAGTTCCTCATCCCAGCTGCAGGTAAGCTCTGCATCAGAAGGAAGCGAAAGAAGATGCAAATTCTCTCCGTTGTCCACGCCCTCTGCGCAGAACACCTGAGGCCCTCTTGCAACAGCTACTTTATCAACATCCTCGGAAACCAGAGGATTTGCATACCATCTCTGGGGCGTCATATCAAGCTCCAGTTCAATAGAAGTCTCGCCAACGCCGGCCTCCACGTACCAGAAGCCATCCTCAGTCTTCACCCGGCAATCCACATCTGTCACGTGGCCATCAGAACATGCCTTGCCTTCAGCACAGCCATTCGCTTCTGAGCCGCCAGTGCACACCTTCCCGCTGGCCTTCTCGGCCCAGCCCGGGATCCTTATGCCAATCCGCACGGCGCCGGAAGTTTTATTCTCAACACGGACAGTCACCTTTCCGTTCTTTGGATAATCCGCATCAATCTCCACCTTGACTTCGCCATCCCCGTAATCTCTTGTCATGGACGACTTGATGAACAGATTCACAAGGATATCCCTGCCGACCTCAGAATAAACATAATCCTCCACCGAGGAGATAAGCCTTGCAAGGTTAGGCGGACAGCAGGCGCAGCCAAGCCAGTCGGGTCGCACGATCTTCACGTGGCTCTTGGTGGGATCCTTCCTGGATTTTTCAGGCACCACCTCCAGCGGATTCACGTAGAAGAAATGTCTGCCGTCCAGGGCCATTCCCGCAAGCGCAGTATTGTAAAGCGCCCGCTCCATCACATCCGCATACTCGCTCTTTGCCTCGATCCTAAGCATCTGCCTTGCGAAAAAGATAAGTCCGATCGACGCGCAGGTCTCGCAGTACATGGTATCGTTTGGAAGATCATAATCCAGGGTAAAAGACTCTCCGTTAACAGTGGACCCGATGCCACCCGTTATATACATTCTCTTATCAACTATATTTCTCCAGATCCTGCGGCATACCTTGGCCATCTCCTCGTTTCCTGTTGAAGCCGCAACGTCAGCAAGGGCCGTGCACATATACACTAGCCTCACCGCATGTCCCTCCGCGGTATCCTGCTCAAGAAGGGGTGCATGAATCTGGAAATAGGTCAAAGGCGCATGGTACAATCCGCCAATCGCCTCTTTACCCGTATCCTCACGGAACTGCCTTCTGAAGAAATCAGGATCCTGCCCCCTCTGCAAAAGAAAATATTCAGCCAGCTTCATGTAGCGCTCTTCCCCGGTTAAATGGTAGAGCCTCATAAGTCCGATCTCCACTTCCTCGTGGCCGTCCATGCCGTGAATCTTCCCTTCCTCCGGGCCAAAAGAGGCATCGATATGATTCGCAAGTTTAATGGCAATCTCCAGGGCCCTTGAAGTTTTCGCAGCCCCGCCACCTGCGCCCGCGCCGCCGCAGCCTTCCGCAGCCGCATCATCACCGGCGCCCGCGCCGCATGCCGCCGTCGCCTCATGATACGCCACTGCAGCCTCGATGAAGTGCCCGGCGCAGTACAGCTCGTGGCTTTCCCCGAGGCGCTTGTATTTGTGATCCGGCTCCATGATGGTGAAGTAGGTATTAAGGTACCCACTCTTTTCCTGGGCCTCTCCAATTAGCTCCACCACCTCGTCGGTTATCTTCTTAAGTTCTTCATCAGGGTGATTTTTCAAGGTATAGGCTGCTGCCTCAAGCCACTTGTAAACGTCGCTGTCCTGGAACACCCAGCCGTAGTGGTCTCCCTTTGCACGTCCGGCTGCGATCTTGAAATTCTCGATGGCATGGCTCTTTTCACTGGGAATCGAGGCATCGTTCCTCTCCTTCTCTATCTTTATGTCGATGTCATCGTTCAGAACCTTCCACTGATACGGTATCATCCGGGTCCGCACCAGCTCTTTATACCTGTTCCAAAACGCATCATTTACTACGGTTCTCATACCTTTTCTCCCTCTCCTCTTTTTGCTTTCAATTTTACTATATTAAGTACGGGCAGAGATACCTCTCTGCCCGCCATTTATTACCTGTTAATCTGAAGATTCGAACTTAATTTCCCAGAATCCCATCGATGGTTGCCTGTGCCTCCGCTGCTGCATCTGCAGGTGCGCTCTCGCCTGTGATTACCTTGTTAAAGGCAAGGGAGATAGCATCTGAGATGTCGGGCCACTCAGGAAGAGGACCTCTTGCGTTTGCATACTGCATCTCATCTACGAATACCTGGTAAACTGCGTCGCCCTTGAACTGGTTCTCAGCAATTCTTGAATCGGATGAGATGTATCCCATGTGATCCATCATGTAAAGGCATGTGTCGCCGCTGGTTGCGTACTGAAGGAATGCGATAGCTGCTTCTTCGTTGCCGCCTGCGATAACTGCGTAGTTCTCGCCGCCAAGACCTGATGCCTGCTGCTTGTCCTGAGGGATAGGTGCTACGTTCCAGTTAAGGTCGGGCACTTCTTCACGCATTGTAGGAATCTGCCAGGTTCCGTTGATCATCATTGCAAGGTTTCCGGAAATGAACTGGTTCATGGTGTCGCCCTGTGTCCAGTTGATTGCTTCCTTAGGGAATGCTCCGGATTCTACAAGACTCTTTTCAAACTCAAGAGCTTTGATTCCGCCCTCGGAGTTGATCTCGTATGAAGTCTGTCCTGTTGACCATACCCAGGGCAGGAAGTTGAAGGTTCCCTCTTCGTTCTGCAGTGCGCAGTGAGCAAAACCGTAAACATTACCCTTTGTTGTCTTCTTGGCTACGTCAAGGAGCTCGTCCCAGGTTGTGGGAACTTCGCAGCCTGCATCCTTAAGCATATCCTCGTTGTAGAAAAGTACCAGATCGTTGCTTCCGAAAGGAACACCGTAAAGTCTGCCGTCCAGAGTGCAGGAATTTACGGGTCCGGGATAGTAGCTGCTTACATCAAATCTGTCTGTGATGTCCGCAAAGATTCCCATTGCTGCGTATGAAGCGTGGTCGGGATTATCAAGGATTACAAGATCCGGAAGTTCTCCTGCTGAAGCTCCGATGGAGAGCTGCTTCTTGAAATCGGCAAAAGGAACATACTTAGCCTGAACGGTGATCTTGTCCTGCTGATTGTTGAACTCCTGAATGATGTGGTCCAAAGCTTCCTGATGACCAGCGGTCTCCCAATAGTACCAGATTGTCACATCCCCTGAAGCTTCATCTGATGCGGGTATGGGATCTGCTGCAGGTGCCTCGGCCACCTCGGTATTTGCAACTTCTGTGGCAGCTTCTTCTGTTCTTGCTACGCCTTTAACCCCCGATTCGCTGCTTGCTGCAGAGCCGCATCCTGCCATCATTGTAACCGCCATAACAGCGCTTAAAACTGTTGCCAATAGCTTCTTTTTCATGTTTCCCTCCTTATTGTCTGTTACATTATAAGTTTTGCTTACAATGGGATTATCTCCCATAAACAAGGAGTAAAAAACTCAACAAAACTTAAAAAGGATGAATTTTCTAATCTGTTTTTTTCTTTAGTGGAATTTCGATAACGATGCAGGTTCCCTTCTCCGAGCCCGGCTTAACCCGCATCTTTCCTTCTTTTCCATAGTACATGGCAAGTCTTGTAGCCACGTTCTTAATACCAATTCCCGAACTTGCCTTCAGCTGCTCAAAAGCACCGGAATTGATCTTATCCATGATATCGGCGTCCATGCCCCTTCCGTTGTCCTCAATGGTGATCTTAAGCATCTCCCCCTCACAGGTGGCTGACACAAAGAGCTTTGCATCTTCCTGCTCCGGGGTAAATCCATGTTTTATGGAATTCTCCACAAGAGGCTGCAAAAGAGATTTGTGCACTATGGCCGCCTGTGCCTCAGGCTCTGCAAAGGCCCCATAATCAAAGCTGTTCTTAACTCTGTACTGCTGAAGATATATATACTTCCTAAGCCACTCCAGCTCGTCCTTTACCGTGACTTCACCGTTGCTGTTGACGATGGAATACCGCAGGATATTTGCCAGAGCGCTGATGGCATTGCTTATATCATACTCGTCCTTATCGATGGCCATCCAATTGATGGTGTCCAGTGTGTTATAGAGAAAGTGAGGATTTATCTGGGCTTCCAGCGCCGCAATCTGCGCCTCCTGACGGCTCTTTATGGCAACATTCAGCTTCTCCATCATGTCGTTGAACCCATCGGCAATTGCCTCAATCTCCCGTGGCATCCTTCTGTCTTTTTCCGCCCGGACAGAAAGGTCACCGTTCCTTGCCTTCTTCATCCTTCCCGTGAGATACCCTACACTTCTTACCAGGTCTGCAGAAAGTCCCGTGGACAAAAGAACTACCACCACCATCACCAGTACTCCTATAACCGCAATAAGGTGAAGCTGGCGCCTCTGAAGCCTTGTCAGTTCCACGAGGCTTGTGACATTTACTATATCCCATCCAAGATCCTCATCCCGGAAAAGATATATCGCCCCATCCCGGGACAGCTGAGGAAAATACAGTCTCAGGAACCTGCCGTAGTCTGCAAGCCTTGTCTCCTCCTCAGAGTCCATGTTCGTTATCTTACTTCCTATAACCTCTGTCTCTTTTCCGAAGGTAACAACCTTGCCTTCCTTATCCACGATAAAGTTGAAGATCCTGTTATCGTCCGTGGAACCGGCACATATCTCCTTCAGAAAATCCTCATCCACGCTTATGACCACGATCCCGCAGTCCTTGGTAAGGCTCTTGTAATCAATGATCCTGTGAGCTATGTGGAAGAGGTAGTAATCTTTTTTCGCAAAGTTGGTGCCAAACTGCGTGGGATAAATATGAACCACATTGTCTGCACTGACGTCCCGGTAAAGCTCATCCGGAGTCATGACAAAGTTCTCAAGCCAGGAACTTTTATAGGTGGCGGGAGTCATCTGCTCATAGGTAACAAGCTCCCCTCCGGGAGTTATCACGGACACAGCACGGATGTAATCCTTGGTATAAAGAAGAGAGCTCATGAACCGCCTCATCTGGTTCACCGCTACCGCATCGTTTATCCCTGCGTCTATATCAGACACCCACTTCACCATGTCATCGTCGGTGTACATCTGATATAACACATCTTCGTAGGCCTCAATGGATATCTTCAGGTTATTGTCCAGTTGCCGAAGACTGCTTTTGGACATAACCTCTGTATTGTTGCTCAAAGTCCTTGAAATATTGATATATGAATAGACTCCCAGGATCACGATAGGAAGCATGGAAGTTAAGATGAACACGCTGATAAGCCTGTTCCTAAGACTCGTTTTTTTCATACCCTTTTCTCCGCCACAAATGAAAAATCAGAGGAAAAACTTCTCCTCTGATTATCATATATTTTGCGGGCCGCCCTTTCAAGAATTATCCTTTTACCGCGCCGTTGGTCATTCCGCTTATTATGTAGTTCTGCATGAAGATGAAGATCAGCGTTACCGGTATGATCGCCACTATGGCGAAGGCCGTTAAGTAGCTCCACTTGGTTCCGTACTGACCCATGAAATTAAAGATACCGGCTGTGATGGGTCTTTTCTCCTGATCAAGAATAAAGGTCATGCCGTAGGCCAGGTCTCCCCAGGCATAGAGGAAAGAGAATATGGCACAAACGATAACTCCCGGCTTGGCCACAGGCACCAGTATCTTCATAAAAGCCATGAGCCTGGTGCAGCCGTCGATGTAGGCCGCCTCCTCCAGGGCTTTCGGAATCGACGCAAAGTAGTTCTTAAGGATCAGCACCGAGAATG
This sequence comes from Butyrivibrio sp. FCS014, assembly GCF_000526935.1. Classification (GTDB taxonomy): domain Bacteria; phylum Bacillota; class Clostridia; order Lachnospirales; family Lachnospiraceae; genus Butyrivibrio. The sequence goes on from NZ_JAHA01000019.1 coordinate 1,023,876, forward strand.
GTATTCCTATGGTGGCATCCGCCAGAACCGGCGCCCACCAGGTGTTGTAGATCTTCATATTCCTGAACATGATGAACATCGGGGTCAAAAGAACCGAGACAGGCAGCATCTGTGTCACAAGAAATCCCAGGAGCATTGCCTTTCTTCCAACGAACCTGTATCTTGCGATGGCGTAGGAGGCAGGAACTGCAAGAACTACAGCGATGGCCATTGCTCCAGTGGAGATCACAAAGCTGTTGAAGAAAGACTTGAACATATTGAAGTCCCCGTTTTCAATCTGCGCCGCATAGGACTTTGTGTTGAGCTCGTGGGGATACCAGGTTGGCGGTATCAGGAATATCTCTTTTTCGGTTTTAAAAGATGTTATAAGTGTCCAGAACAAAGGGAAAAGAAGCAGTACCAGTATCACAACGGATACGGCACAGAATATCACATTCTTTTTCCCGGTCATTTTCTTCTCGTCCATCATTCATCCTCCCCCTGCATGGTGATCTTAAGATACAAAAGTCCCACAAGGAACAATATCAGGAACAGTACGTTTGCCACTGTGGATCCTTTGCTGTACTGGAACAGATCGAAGGACAGCTTGTAGGAATAGGTGGAAAGAAGATGCGTGGAATTTACAGGTCCGCCTTCAGTCATAACATACACCAGGTCGTAAACCTTGAAGGTGTAGATAAAGCCCAGCACCAGTACTGACTCAATGGTGGGGCGAAGAAGCGGCAGAGTTATCTTGATGAGCTGCTGGAAGCTGCTTGCTCCGTCCACAGAAGCGCTCTCATAGAGTTCCTGGGGAATGGTGGTAAGTCCTGTGGCCAGAAGTATGGTATTAAAGGGAATTCCGATCCATACATTTGCCGCCACCACAGCTATCATGGCAGTCCTGGGCGACGTCAGCCACTCAACGTTTTGCTGGATCAGATGAAGACTCTTTAAGATGTAATTGATGATCCCGACGTCTGTTGAAAACATGAACTTGAACATCAGCGCCGTTACTGTCATGGGCATCATCCATGGGATCATGGTAAGGCCACGCACGGTCTTGGCGAAGGTGAAGTTCTTGTTAAAGAGAAGGGCCAGTAAAAAACCTATGATAAACTGAAAGATCAGACAGTAGATGGTGAACTTTAAGGTATTGCCCATAGCCTTTCTGAATACTTCATCCTGAAACATGGTGACATAATTTGAAAGCCCCACGAAGTGTTTGGTGCCCTTGACCAGGTTTTTTACCGACACGTCCTGAAAGCTTAAGATGAGGTTGCTTAAAATGGGATAGCCCACAAACACCAGCATATACAAAAATGCAGGAAGAATGAACAACAGTCCTGCATTTTCATATCTGAAAAACTCCTTTACTTTTTTCATATTCTTCCCCTCTTTACATATTTCTTTTTCTACATAATACCCAGGGAAAAGAAATATCAAAACACGAGAAATCTGAAAAAGGTGGAAAATTCTAATGTGGTTTTCTTATCACTTCAGGGACTTGCGGTACTCGGCGGGGAGCTTGCCTGTGACGTCCCTGAAAACCTTGCTGAAATACTTGGGATCAGAGTAGCCTACTCTCTCGGCGATTTCGTAGAGCTTCATGCCTGTGCCCACAAGGAGCTCTTTGGCTTTGCCGATGCGGTAGTTTCTGATGTAGGTGCTGAAGTTCTCCCCGGTTTCCTTGTGGAACTGGGTTCCAAGGTACTCCGGAGTTATTCCAAGGCGCTCGGCTATTTCATCAAGGGTTATTCCTGTGTGATAGAATTCGTGGATCATGCTCTTAGCCCTTCGCACCGTCAACGTCTCTGCGTCGGACTCAGTCTCTTTTGCCTTAAGCATTTCAAGGATACTGTCACACACTGAAGAAAGCTCGGACTTTAACTTGGCATTCATGATGCTATCCAGAAGCTTTTGCTGCTGAAGGTCGCCCACTCCCGTGTTTCCGACGTCCTTTGCAATCTCGATGATGGACCATATAAAGCGGACAAAGCACTCCTTTATTTCCTTGGGGTCGTAAACCTTTCCGTCATGGAAGGTGTCCTGAAATTCCTCCATCAGCTCTTTTTCCCTGGCATGGTCATTGGCGCAGATGGCGGTCTTCATCCCGGCTTCAAGCTCCTGAGGATAGACGCAGAGCGCAGTCTGGACCTTGGTTATCTTGGGATAGGAAATCAGAACATCTTCTTCAAAAGAAATATTCCAGTCCATGAAGGGGAAGAGGTCACCGATACAGCTGCCAAGCCCTGAAAGCCCGTGGCATTCCATAAACCCCATGGCTGAGCTGCCGCCAAGCTTGTGAAGAAGCTGATACTGTATCCACCGCTCAAAATCGGCGGCACTCTTATATTTGTAAACCACTGCAATAAGGGACTTGCGGTACTCGGTATCCAGGATAATGTAGTCTATTCCTTCGTAAAGTGACAGGGCAGATGAGAGCTCTTTTTGCTCCTTTTTGAACTGCTTCTCGTACTGACTTCCAAGGTAATCGCACAGGACCACAAAATTCCGGTCCTTGGTTATGCCGTAGTTTCTGTTAAGGTAATCTATGACCTCCTCATCAGAGGACATGCGGCCGCCAAGGACGTCACGCATCACCTGGTCCAGGGTGCCCACAGCCACAGGCTTTTTGCGTTTGTCCTCTTCTATCTGATGTCTTATGCTCTCCAATGCTTTGGAAAAATCCCCGATATTTACGGGCTTCAAAAGATACTCCGTAACCCCCAGCTTCATGGCGGTACGGGCGTATTCGAACTCTGAGTATGCGCTCAAAACAATTGCTTTTATATCAAGGTCTTCGTCATAGATGGCCTGCAGCATCTGAAGGCCGTCCATGTTCGGCATCTGAACATCCGTAATAACAAGGTCGGGCTTTTCTTTTCTGCAGAGCTCAAGCCCCTCAAGGCCGTCTGCTGCCTCCCCCGCTATCTCGTATTCATCCCCAAGTTTACCAAGGAGCTTGTAAAGACCTTCTCTGATCCTCACTTCATCCTCGACGATTGCTATTCTCATACCTTCGCTTCCCCCTTGAACACGATAATCCGTGAACTTACCACGATTATAATACTAATCTAAGAATCCTTTCAATATATTCGTCATATCGTTAAACTATATCTTGTGTTTGAGCGCAAGTTGTTATACTATATGATGTATGAGGAAAGCATATAATTACCATATATAGTTAATTGTCATCTACAGCATTAAATACAGTCTAAAATCCGCTTTGAAAGGAGCACTCTCATGAAATCACCAGCAGCAATCGCAGCAGCCTATGAAACCGCAGGAACAGGCAAAACCCAGATGAGCTTCAGGAAGACCTTTCTTCTGGGAATCCTGGCGGGAGCCTACATCGCTCTCGGGGGCCTTGGAAGCCAGATAGCGTCTGTGTGCGCACCGGATCCTTCTGCGGCGAGAGTCATAAGCTCGGTGGTTTTCCCCATAGGACTTTTCATGGTGCTTATCGGTGGTGCGGAGCTCTTTACCGGCAACTGCCTCATCCTCATACCGGTGCTGTCTAAGAAGGCTACTTTAAAGGGGATGCTTAGAAACTGGCTTATAGTATACTTCGGAAACATGGTGGGAGCTTTTATCATCGCCTTTATAGCCAACTTCTCCCACACCTATGCTTTTGCCGACGGTGCCCTTGCCAAAGCAGTGGTGAGCACAGCCGTTGCAAAGTCCTCCATCTCATTTGGGGACGGGCTTTTAAAGGGCATTCTGTGTAACGTTCTGGTGTGCATGGCTGTGTGGTGCTCCTTCTCGGCAGACGAGATTGCAGGTAAGGTCCTGGCTTTGTGGCTTCCGGTAATGCTCTTTATCATCTGCGGTTTTGAGCACAGCGTTGCCAACATGTACTTCATCCCCGCAGGCCTCATGGCTTCTTCGGTTTACGGCATTGCAGCCGACGGGCTTTCACTGTTTGGATTCTTTGTAACAAACCTTATTCCCGTTACTTTGGGCAATATAATAGGCGGCAGCCTTTGTATCGGCGCCACCTACTACGCAATCTACTTAAAAGACTAATGTCTTTCATATCCCTTTAAAAACACCCCTTTTTCCGGTCGCCCGGGGAAAGGGGTGTTTTTATTTCTTTGTATGAGCCCCGGAGAAAGGGGCATTTTTGTACGCCCCATAGAGCGGGGGATTCTTATTTTGTAAGGAACATCAGGATATCGTTGCTTCTCTGAACGAACTTGGTCATTGCATCGCCCTCAAGAGGAGCATTCTGAATGCGGGCAAGATCGTAAAGCTGCTCGCAGATCATCCTTGTGTGCTCTCCGTCCTCGTTCTCCATTACATACTGAACAAGAGGATGGTTTGCATTGAGGATAAGGGTCTGTCCGCCCATTCCGAAGTCTCCCATGCCCATTCCGTTGGCAGCATACATCTTCATCATGTCTGCCATACGTCTTGCTTCCTCGGAAACGGTGAGCATTGAAGAGGTCTTCTTGTCCTTGAGCTTCTCAAGCTTGATAACAAGCTTGTCATCCTTCAGTGCCTTCTTCATCTTCTCAGCAAGGCTCTTCTCCTTCTCCTCGAGCTCGGCTGCTGCCTTCTTGGAGGTCTTGGACTTGAAGGTATCTGTAAGGTCTGCATCGATCCTCTGGAACTTGATGCCCTCGTTCTTGCGCTCAAGCTGCTCCATGAAAGGAACATCGATGTTGTGCTTCATGATGAAAGCTTCCATCTTCTGAGCCTTGAACATGTTGATGTACTGGCTCTGCTGAGCCTCGTCTGTTACGTAGTAGATGATGCGGGGCTCCTTCTCCTCGGGCTCCTCAGCCTTGGCTTCTGCCTTTGCATCCTCTGTCTTAGCTGCGTCATCTGCTTTGGCACCATCGTCTACAACCTCGGCCTCAACCTTGTTGCCGTTCTCATCAACAGCATTCTCTTCTGCCTTCTTGGCCTCTTCCTCTGCCTCTTTGTTGATCTGAAGAGCCTCGGGAGTTGTAAGGTACTTGCCGTCCAGATTCTTGAAGAGGATGTAGTCTGTCATCTTCTCGCAGAACTTGTCGTCGCGCAGGCAACCATATTTGATGAAGGGACTGATGTCATCCCAGTACTTGTCGTAGTTCTCCTTGTCTGTCTTGCAAAGGCCTGCCAGCTTCTCGGCAACCTTCTTGGAGATGTACTCGGAGATCTTCTTAACAAAGCCGTCGTTCTGAAGGGCTGATCTTGATACGTTAAGAGGAAGATCGGGACAATCGATAACGCCCTTAAGAAGCATCAGATATTCAGGAATAACTTCCTTGATGTTATCTGCGATGAATACCTGGTTGTTATACAGCTTGATGGTTCCCTCGATTGACTCAAACTCCATGTTGATCTTGGGGAAGTAAAGGATACCCTTTAAGTTGAAAGGATAATCCATGTTCAGGTGGATCCAGAAAAGGGGCTCCTTGAAATCATGGAAGACCTTTCTGTAGAACTCCTTGTACTCCTCGTCTGTGCAGTCCTTGGGAGTCTTTGCCCAAAGGGGATGGATATCGTTAAGAAGCTGAGGTCTTCTCTTGATCTTGTACTCAAGCTCGGGCTCCTCGGTCTCTCCTTCCTTCTTCTCAGGATGAACCTCTTCGATGACGGTATCGCTCTCAAGCTTCTCGCTTGCCTTGATGGTCTCGGTTCCCTCCTCGTTCTCCTTTGAAAGATAGATCTCATAAGGCATGAATGAGCAGTACTTCTGGATAACCTCTCTTGCCTTGTACTCGTTGCAGAACTCAAGGCAATCCTCTGAAAGATGCAGTGTTACTGTTGTTCCAACCTCTGCCTTGTCTCCGTCGCCCATCTCGAAATCAGAGCCGCCGTCGCAGGTCCAGTGAACAGCAGGGCCTCCCTTGCATGAAAGGGTGTCGATATCTACATAATCAGATACCATGAAGGTTGAATAAAATCCAAGACCGAAGTGTCCGATGATCTGGTCTGCGTTTGCCTTGTCCTTGTACTTGTTAAGGAAGTCGGTAGCACCCGAGAAAGCCACCTGATTGATGTACTCGTCAACTTCCTCCTCTGTCATACCGATACCGTTATCAACGATCTTAACGGTCTTGTCCTTATCGTTTAAGATGATGTCCACACGGGGCTTGTACCCCTCAGGAAGCTCGCACTCACCCATCATCTCCATCTTGCGGATCTTGGTGATAGCGTCGCATGCGTTTGAGATCACTTCCCTGTAAAAGATATCATGATCCGAATACAGCCATTTCTTGATGATCGGAAACATGTTCTCGCTGTTGATTGATAAGTTACCTTTCTTTGAAGCCATAATTCTCACTCCTTTGTAAAAAAATATTGCGTCTGCCCGCCGGGCAGAGAAATGCCGAATTATTCGTACAAAGTATAGTTTAGGCCTGCCCTACCCAAAAGTCAATAAAAATTTAGCACTCACCGGAAGTGAGTGCTAATAATAAGTGAATATGCAATATTTGTGTCAAAGAGAACCGTCCCCGGCAGTTCGTCCCCCGGCAGTTCGTCCCCCGGCGGTTCGCCGGTGGCTCACTTGTTGTTCTCGGCCACGTAATCGGAGTAGCTCATCCCCGTGTATTTCTTAAAGCATCTGCTGAAATAGTTGGGGTCGGGAATCCCCACTTCCGAGGCCGTATAGTACATCTTGGAGCCTCCCTTGGCGTATCGAAGGGCCTCCTTCATTCGAAGGTCGTTAAGGTACTCCACAAACTTTTTTCCCGTGTCCTGCTTGAACTTGCGGGACAGATAGCTTGCGGAAAAGCCAAAGTGCTGGGCTACAAAGGTAAGGTTAAGCTTGGAGTCCGTGAAGTTCTCCTCAAGATACTTCTTGATAAGCTCCGTGGCATCCGCCTCCGAAGCAGCTCCGGGGCCAACCTCGCTCTTGGACTCTTCCCAGTAATCCTTCTGCGAAGCCAATTTCTCTTTTGCCCGAAGGAGGACTTTTCGGACCTCTTCTCGTACCATGGGCTTTAGCATGTAGTCAAAAACCGGAAGGCTTACGCACTTCCTGGCGTACTCGAACTCGTCGAAGGCCGTCATTATTATGATGATAAGATGAGGGTATCTGGCTGTGACCGTCTGGGTGAACTCGATGCCGTCCATGAAGGGCATCGAAATGTCCACGAAAGCTATGTCCGGCTGCACATCGTCAATGATGTTGATGGCCTCAACGCCGCTGGCTGCCTCGCCGGTGACTTCCATCCCCAGCTCATCCCACTTGATGGCCGCCCGCATGAGCTTTCTTGCGGATTCCTCATCATCTATGAGCATTACTCGGTATTTCCTGTCCATATTACTGCCTTTCCTCCTCCGGAAGCGACATGTCGGGGATTATCATCTCGATCTCGGTGTACTCGCCGATCTCGCTCCTGATGTTCACCACGTCATCTCTTCCGCAGTAGATCCTTACTCTCTCGATGGTTCCCCAAAGTCCGAAGCTTGAATCCGCTTCGTCGGGCCTCTGGCTTCTGTCCTGGGAAAGGATCTTCTTTATCTGCTCCTCCTCCATTCCTACGCCGGTGTCTCTGACGATGAGATGCAGGTTGCCGTCCTCAAGATAGCTCTTTATCCTGATCTCTCCCTTCTCGCCCTTTAGCCTGATGCCGTGGTAGATACTGTTCTCCACCAGGGGCTGAAGAATGAGCTTGGGCACGATGCACTTCCCGGTGTCCTCATCGATCTCGTATGCATCTTCAATTATATCACCGTAGCGAAGTCTCTGGAGCGTCAGATAATCCTTCACTATTTTGATCTCCCTCGACAGCGGGATGTCCCTGCCGCCCTTACTTAAGAAGTTGCGGTAGAATCTTCCCAGAGTCTCAAGGGCATCATGGACGTTATCGGCCCCCGCATCCAAAGCAAGGAAACCGATGGTCTCAATGGAATTGTAGAGGAAGTGCGGTTTTATCTGCTCCTGAAGCACACGCATCTCCGCCCTTTGAAGGGTCTTTTCATTATCCATCAGCTTCTCGATCAGTTCGTTGACGTGATCGATCATGCTGTTGTAATCGCCCTTAAGCATGTCCAGCTCGCTGAACTTCATAGGAGTGTCGATCTTCTTAAGGTCACCGGATTTCTTATTCTCCTCCATGGAGGCCGACAGCTCGTAGACGGGATCCGTGATGTTCCGCCTGATATACTCTCCGATGTAAAGGGCAAGCCCCAGGAAAAGAGCCAGCAAAGCCACCAGGATCGCAACCATTCTAAAGGGTGTTCCCTCCGTTCCGTAGGGAGCAACCCTGAGTATAACGATGGGCAGGTCCGAAACCCTGCAGCCGGAAATCAGCATCCTTACGCCATCGATCGTGGCATTTTTGTAGCTTATCTTTCTGTCGGCAAAAGAGCCATCATAATAAGCGGCGTATTCCTTATTGCCCGCAAGGAAGGTGCCGTCGCTTCCCATGATGCAGATGTTGTTGTAGCGGAGCTGTCCAAGAATTCTCTCGAAGACACGGGGCGAAATGTTCATCAGCATAAGACCCGTGCGCTCCTGGGAATCTATGTCGTAGATAGCTCTTCCGATGGTGACCATGGGACGCCTGTCGGCCTTGTGGGCGATGTTGTTGGTGTTAAGTGAAACCACCGCGCCGCCCTTGCCGGCGTAGATGTCTTTTTTCCAGTCTTCCCCGTTCATCACGTCGTAATCGTAGATATAGGTAAATCGGTTGGTGGCCAGCATTATCATGTCTTCCCTGAAGACAATGACCGTGTCCACACCTTCCGTAACATTCAAAATATCCATAACGCCATATCTGGCGTCGTTTATCATACTGATGTCCACCGAGTCAACATCGGCGCGCAAAAGACGCACCAGATCGGGTTCGGTCATGATCAGTCTGGAAAGTTCCTTATAGCTTTGCACATTGGAATCAAGGTTGTTGGAGAGATTTCGGATAACGCTCTCGGACTCCCGCATGGCATATTCCCTTCGCTCCCTCACAACCACTATGTACAGGGCTATGACAAAAGAGATTATGACCACAAATACAATTCCAAGAACGATCCTGGAAACGCTCAGAGAAAGAGAGTTCTCGGATTTTTTCTTCATTCTGTTGATCTTCCCCTCAATAATCGCTTTTTTACTATGCATTAACGATATCATTTTTCACCACCAAACGCAAAATAATACGGGAAGCCAATGGCTCTTTTCCCTGAAAATGAAGGTTCTCTTTCCGGAAAGATGAAGGCTCTTTTCCCGGACACAGCAAAAGCCGAACACCACGCAAAGCAGTGTCCGGCCCGCCACATGAAAAAGAAAGTATTATCCCTTAACCGCTCCTGCAATAAAGCTCTCCTGGATCTTTCTGCTAAGGAACAGGTAGAATATCAAAGTTGGGAAGGTCGCTATGACCAGAGCCGCGCCGATGGGTCCCCATTCGGTGGTATGCTGGCCTGATAGCGCTTTGATACCTACAGGCAGGGTTCTGTGTGCAGAATCTGAAATGAATACGTTGGCGAACATGAACTCATTCCAGCACTGCAGATAGGAATAGACGCCGACGGTGGATACTGCGGGCTTCATAAGGGGGAGGATTATCCTAAAGAAGGTCTCCGCAAGGCCGCAGCCATCTATTCTTGCGGCTTCATCGAGAGCGTAGGGTATCTCTACCATGAAGCCTGTACAAATGAGTATCGACATCGAAAGAGCAAATGCCGAATACGGGATTATCAAAGTTGAATATTTATTGAGCCAGTGAAGCTTTGAAAGCACTACGTATACCGGTACGATGGACGCCTGAATGGGAATCGTAAGTCCCAGCATGAAGAATGCATTTGTCAGTTTACTGAATCTCCACTTTATCCTGGTGATAGCGTAGGTTGCCATCATGGCAGCTATCATGGATATTCCGATGGCCAGTATTGTTACCAGTAAGCTGTTAAGGAAATACAGGCCCATGTTTCCTGTGTTAAGAGCAGTTGTGAAATTTGACCACAACCAGTTTTTCGGAAGGCCGATGACATTGGCTCCGAATATCTCCTCGTTGGACTTCAGTGAAAAGGTGAACATGAAGTAAATGGGGAAGATATTGACAAGAGCCCAGAACACCAGGAAGATGTACATTATTATTTTTCCGACGGGATTTGCTCCCTTCTCTTGATCTACAGTATTAGTCCCCATATCATTCATCCTTTTCTCTAAATGCTGCGGTTATTAGAAGTGCAAAGGCAAAGCACAGCGCGATCAGCATAACCGATATAGTACTGCCCATTCCGTATCTGTTCCTCAGGAAAAGCATGTTTTCCAACAAGGTACTGGGCACTTCCGTAGACTGGAAGGGTCCGCCCTCGGTGAGGATACGAACAAGGTCATAAGCTTTAAGAGAGCCGGTTACCGCAAAGATAACGCTTACTCTGATAATGGGCTTAATGATGGGAATAACAATATATCTGTCAACCTGCCACTTTGTGGCGCCGTCCAGCATTGCTGCTTCCCTAAGATCAAGGGATACGCCTTTTACTCCCGCATACATAAGGAGCATGTGATAACCGATGTACTGCCAAACAGTGGGAACAATTACGCTTCCCAGGGCAGTCTTTACATCTCCAACCCATACATGAGTCCATTTCTCAAGGCCCACAGCGATGAGGAACCTGTTGAGAAGGCCGTAGTCAGGGTTGTAGATCTTAAGCCACAGCTGACCGATAACTACTGTCGAGATCAGCACGGGCATGAAATATACTGAAAGAAAAGCTCTGTCGAACTTCGGTCTTCTTCCCAGCAGAAGTGCCAGCAAAAGGGAAAAGGGTAATTGCACGAACACTGAGAAAAATGCCAGAAGCATTGAATTCTTGAGAGCTGTCATGAACTTGATGGAGCCGTTGGTAAATAGCTCTTTGTAATTCTCAAGTCCAATGAAGGTTCCTTCCGAAAATCCGTTCCAGTCGAAGGTACTCCTGTACAGCGAAACCGCAATAGGTGCGATCAGAATGCTGATAAAGAGTGCCAGTCCGGGAAGCAGGAAAAGAAATATCGTAATCCCCTTCTTTATATCAGTTGTCTTTTTGTTTGTGTTATTTCCAGCCATGTGAATAACCTTCCAAAAAGTCCCTCCTGTGCCTCCTTGGTGGAAGTACAGGAAGGACTCATTTCTTTTAACCCTTTAGTGAATTACTGGATATCTTTTGCAAGACCGTCGATGAACTGCTGTCCGTTAAGGAGGCATCCATAAACCTGATCTACATATGAAAGATATGTGTTAGCTGAATCAGCACTCATAGCTGTGTCGCCGAAAAGAACCATTGTGTCAGCCTTTGCAACGATGCCTGCTACAGTCTGTGTAAGCTCGTTAACGCTGCTTGTGTCACCGTAAGGTGTCCATGCGGGAAGTCCGCAGCCATCAAGGTAACCATAGTGGCAGATAAGCTTTCCGAGTTCCATAGCATACTCAGCTGCTCTCTCAGCATTAGGTGAAGAAGCTGCAACTGCAAGAGTATCTGAAGGTCCGCCGATAAGCTGTCCAAGCTTTGACTTGTCAGCGTTGATAACAGGGAACTCACCAACCTTTACCTTAGGGAAGAACTCTTCGTTAGCTGCGAAGTCTGCGCAGTTCCATGTTCCGTTCATGTAGAACGCATACTTGCCTGCCATGAAGTTGTTCTTAACTTCGTCGTTTGTAAGGCCGATTCCTGAAGGATCGAAGTAACCGTTGTTAACAAGGCCCTGGAATGTATCTACAGCATCAGCTACATCCTGGTTAGCCCATGTTGCTCTTCCGAGGAAGATGTCGTTAAGAGTATCAGCGCCTGCACTCTTCTCGATAACGGACTCAAGATACTCGGTTACGCACCATGTCTCTTTTCCGGCACATCCGAAAGGAATGATTCCTGCTGCTTTAAGCTTGTCGCAGCACTCGATGAACTCATCATAAGTTCCGGGGATCTCTGTATAGCCAACCTGCTCAAGGAGCTCCATGTTAGCAAAAAGACCAACGATGTTCATTGTAAGCGGCACACCGTAGTGCTTGCCGTTGTAGGTTGAGTTTCCAAGCATAACCTCGGGAAGCTCATCCTTGTAGTTCTGATATACATCATCCAGGCAGTAAACCTTGTCAGCATCTACGAAGTCGCCAAGGAATGCGCAGGACCATGTAAAGAAGATGTCAGGAAGCTCGTTAGCTGAAACAGCAGCCTTGATCTTGGTCTTGTAAGACTGGTTCTCGAATGCTTCCCAAGTGAAGTTGATGTCAGGGTACTTCTCCTGCATGTCGGCGATGGCTGCCTCGTAAGAATGACGGTTAGAATCACTCTCAGTAGCGATACACCACATGTTCAGAGAAATAGGCTCTGATGAATCTGCAGGTGCAGCTGCCTCAGTTGCAGCAGGCTCAGCTGCGGGCTCTGCAGCGGGAGCTTCTGTTGCTGCGGGGGCGGTATCGGTTGATGCCGCAGGTGCAGCTGTGCTTCCGCAAGCGACGAGTGATAAGGTCATAGCACCCGCCAACAGTGTTGAAACAAAACGCTTCATTTTCATAACACACCTCTCCTTTTTAAAAAAGTTTATTAGTTAACTACCCATCTTAACCATGGGCCATGGGTAATCGATGGTGAGCCGGTCCCCATCCAGGGAGTAGTAAAGGTATGCGTCCTCGATCGGATCGTCGTACATGAGTCTGATGCAGTTGTTCTCCTCATCTACCGTGTAGCGTCCGAAGAAGATGTTCTCCTCACTGAACTTTCCGTCCCCGGTGAATTCATATGACCAGCCGTTGTCCTGTTTCCAGTCCCCAACAATTCCTTCCGTATCCTTCTCCCCATCGAAGTAATACGTTGACTTTTCATACAGGGTCATTTGGTCTCCGTTCATGACATATCTCAGCTTCTCCTCATCGCCGGATCTGTCCTTGAGACTGATGAAATTATCATCCTTTGTGTATGTGTACTTTTCCCCTTTGTACTCAGCCTTGCCGTCATCGGAAAGAGCAATCACCTCTTTGTCCGGCTCATGGCTGTAGGCCCATTTCTCTGTTGCGGCTCCGCATCCTGTTATGGTGGTCATGGCCACCAGTGCCAGGGATAAGGCTGCCGTCACCAGGGCCTTTTTATATGTGATCATACATCCGCCCTCTTTCTTTAGGCCGCTGCCCCCGCAAGCGGCGTGGTTTGTTGGCCGCGGCTGCGATTTGGCTCTGCGAGCGGCCTGTTCTTGGGCCGCGGCTACGATTGGGCTCTGCGAGCGGCCTGTTTTTGTTGCGTTCGTTGCGCATTACCGGCCGCGCGGTGCGGCCTGTTTTCAGTCACTTTCCCCTTATGTGACTTAATGTCTGTACAATTAATATATAATCGGGAGTTTATAGAATTAATAGAAATCTTTTACCTCATCAAGCACATTTTTTACTTCTTGTACATATTTTGTTCACATTTTGCAATTATATTGTGCACAATTATGCTATTCTGCTGTAGCGTGGTGAAATTCTGATGAAAATATATACAAATGAAAAGGGATGGGTATCTGTCCCATCCCTCACATCACTATCTATTTTGTGCCTAATTATGAATATCAAATTCATTTCGGCACACTCTTTTATTCTCCCATGTGCCGAATTTCATAATGCAAACAAGAAAAGGCTCACTTTTTCACCATTAAGGACCACTCCGATATGCCACATTCTTAAAAATTGAACTAATGTGGCACATACAACCTTTACCTAATGGCAAAAAAGTATGCTGAATTTCTTTGAATATAGTGGCCTCGGCACATCTGCCGCCCAATCACTGTGCTACAATCACTATCTTCATGCCTTGTTCGGCACATCTTACATAAAATGATTGGCCAAAAACTACCGGCCAAAAACTACTACCTATAGAGTGGACACATAGCACACTATTCCCATCAGAATCCTGATGATCTCATCCCAAAACAAAAGCCTGGTGCAATCCTTCTAACATCGAATTACACCAGGCATTCACTATGAATTCATATACCTCTTAGTTAAAGTACTTCTGATAAACCTCCATGAGGCTCGAAGTGCTCACTCCACTGTCGCCGGACAAGCTGATGGAATCCCACAGCTTGTGGTTCAGCTCCTTGGTGAGGGTTGCGACGAAGGCATCGTACTGTTCGCCGAAAACCTCCTTTTTCCTCATCTCCACAATCTTGACCTTGTTGGCCTCGGTCTCCTCGCGGTTAAAGGTGCTGATACACTTGATGATCACATATCCGTCCTCAACCTCGGTGATGCTGCTGACTTCCTCGTTGCCGAGATTGAAAGCAACGGCCTCGTACGCACTGTCCTTCTCTCCCTTGCGAAAAGAAATAGTGCCCTCATCCGCCTCGTTGTACTGGGCCATCAGCTCGTCGAAGCTGCCTCCCTGATTGAGTTTCAACATGACATCCCTGGCAAGGCTCAATACCGCGCGTTTCCTGTCATCGGAAAACGGAATTTTCTCCCCGGAAGCATCCAGGGAATAGGTCTTAAAAAAGATCTGCTCAACAGTTATGGTTCTGGCTTCATCGTCGCTGATCTCGGGATTGATGTCCCTGATGATATAGTCGTAGAGCCTGTCTGCAACAGCCTGCTCCTTGTAAATATCAGCGATTTCCTCCACTGTGACGTTGTTCATGGCCTCTATGTCTGCCTCTGTCAGAGTGCCGTAGTACTCTGCCGCTGCGGTTTTTGCCAGTTCTTCATCGCCATCTTCCAGCTCTATTCCTGTCTCTTTGGCCAAAAGATTCATCACTTTAATCTGGGCAATCTTGGCAAGAACAGATTCTTTAAGTCTGTCTTCCACCGTACCGCTGTCGGTAACCGCACTCCAGATCTCGCTTCCAAAGGTTGACTCATATCCTGTCCTGGTATTTACCAGATAAACCATGGCCTCCGTAAGAGAACAGGTGGAATCCTCGATGCGAAATACCTCGTCATCGGAAAAGCCTGTGGTGAACACCACCTTGCGCTCAAGGGCTTCCGACGAGCATCCTGTCAGAAGAGCCGTGGCCGCAGCCACAGCTCCCATGATTGATATCGCTCTGTTAAGTTTTTTCACGATAGTCTTAAAAATCCGCAAAAGATATGCTCCTTGCTAAAGGTGCTATTTTAAAAGTTTTCCCGGGCACCGCGCCCGCAAGCGTCAATTTTTCTTCGCCCGTAAACGCCAATTTTTCTTTGCCCGCAAGCGCCAACTATTCCGCGCCCGCAAACGTCAATTATTCTTTGCCCTCAAGCGTCTTGATAATGCTTCTTGCAACGCAAAGTCCGTTGGCCGAAGCCTGCTGAAGACCTCTTGTTACACCAGCCCCGTCGCCGATGGCGCGAAGTCCCTTAACGCTGGTCTCAAAATCCTTGTTAACTATTACCTTGTTGGAGTAGAACTTAACCTCTACGCCGTAAAGAAGGGTCTCATCCGAAGCAATGCCAGGGGTAACCTTATCCAGAGCCTGGATCATCTCGTCAAGATCCACCATGATCCTGTGAGGGAACACCAGAGAAAGGTCGCCGGGAACCGCATCCTTAAGAGTAGGGATCAGGTTGTTCCTGCAAAGGCGCTCCTCGGTGGTTCTTCTGCCTCGCTTAAAATCGCCGTAGGTCTGCACCAGAATCTTGCCGCCGCAGAGCATGTTTGAGAGCTCTGCGATCTTCTTGCCGTACTCGATGGGAGTCTTGAAGGGCTTGGTGAAATTCTTGGACACCAGCAGGGCAAAGTTTGTATTGTTGGTCTTAAACTCTTTTCCCTTATAAGCGTGTCCGTTAACTACTGCAAGACCGCCATCATAATATTCCGTTGCAACTTCGCCGGAAGGATTGGTACAGAAAGTACGCACCTTGTCGTCGAAGGTAGGTGTGTGGTAGATGAGCTTTGCCTCGTAGAGGTTCTCGTTGAGGAACTGCATGACCTCGTCCCTGACTTCGACACGGACGCCCACATCAACGGTGCCGGGCTTGGTCTCGATGCCGATCTCCTCGCACTTGTCCTTGAACCAGTCAGCGCCTTCACGTCCAACGGCACTCACTATCTCTTTTGCCATGTAGGTCTCACCCTTATCGGTGGTGACACCCTTGGCTACGCCGTCTTCCACGATGAGGTCCGTAACCATGGTGTTAAACTCGATGGTCACGCCCTTGTCCAAAAGATGCTGCTGCAGCTTGCCGTAGATCTTGTAGCCCTCCTCGGTTCCAAGGTGTCTGATGGGGCACTCCACCAGCTTAAGGTTGGCGTTGATGGCTTTGCGCCTGATCTCTCGAATCTCAGCCTCCTTGTCGATTCCGTAAACGCTCTTGTCGGCACCAAACTTAAGGTAGATCTCATCGGACTCGTGGATGAGGTTTGTGGCCTCATCGTAGCCCAGGATCTCGGGGAGATTGCCGCCTACATCAGGGGAAAGAGAAAGCTTTCCGTCCGAAAATGCACCGGCGCCCGCAAAACCTGTAGTGATTGAGCAGGGCTTACAGCCTGCACAGGTCTTGGTTACACGCTTGGGGCAGTTTCTCTTCTCGATGGATCTGCCCTTCTCGATGATGAGAACCTTAAGGTCAGGTCTCTTTTCCATGAGCTCGTATGCGCAGAAAATGCCGCCGGGGCCTGCGCCGATTATGATAACATCAACATTATTTGCCATATTTTCTTCTCCATTTAAATAGTACTGATTCATGCGCCGCGCGGTCCGGCTCCTGCCATAACTGCCCGGGATGCATGACATACTTATTGAGGTATTAAGTATACCATATACGGCAGGGGAATTCACGCCAGCTTCTCGAAGGCGAGCCTTGGGGCGTCGTCCTCCTCAACATAGATGGTCCCGCAGCGGACGAATCCCAGCTTCTTTAGCATGTTCTGCATGACATAGTTGTCACCATGGGTGTCCATGCGAAGGTGCCCGCACTGCCCAAATGCCCATTCCACGCAAAAAGAGCCAACGCCCTTCCGGGAGCCGTCTGAAGCAATCCTGTGTACCACACCGTAGGTGTCATCTCCGATCCAGTCGCCCTCTGTGATATCCAGATAGCAGGGATCAATCTCTTTTCCCCGGTCAAAAAAGAAAGCGCCCACCACCACGCCTTCGTCATCTACGCAGACGTAGCTGCAGCCTTTATCTATGTCTTTCCTGATCAGTTCTTCCGGTGGCCAGTTCCTCGGGCCCCACTGGCTGGGGTTTCCGTGCTCTGCCATGAATTTCCTGGCGTGGGCGTAGATGTTCATTACTGTGGGAAGGTCGGATAGGGTTGTCTTTCTTATGTTCATGGGATTATTTTGCTTTCTGTTCTCCTGATTAAGTCGCTGCTTGATTGATCAAATTAGTGTTTGCCTGAGCAAATTACTCTTTCATGTCAAATCACTCTTTACTATCGTACACAGCGGCGTTTACGTCAACCTATTCTCTGTACTGAATAACGGGAATAATACCTTGCCACAACACCCGCCACAGAGCCCACACACCCCCTGCCCCGCGCCGCACAGCCTTTGTCCCCTCTTCAGGGCAATAAAAAACGGCCTTGCGGCCGGATATTTTGGGAGGATGGGCTGCCAACGCGTTGACAGCCCGTTATGAAAAAGAAATTTAGTTTTTTCTCGTTGCTCTTTCTTGGTTTTTATAATACAATGCACTCTTTGCCGTTCCTTAAACAAAATGTGAATGAATTGTAACAAAGCCCTAAAAAGAAAATTAACTTTATTCAGACTCAGCAGCAACGCACTCATTTACCCACTCAATGAAGTTACTTGTAGAATCGCCGCTTCTTTCTGCCATGGTGTGCTCCTGCCCCCATACAAAACTGTAGTCAACGTCCGAGCCGTAATTCTGAAGTGCCAGCACCAGGTTTGCCTCAGTGTTAACGGCGGTGTCACTCTGCCATATACCTGTGTTTATGCGGAAATACTTGGCAACATTTGATGTCTTGTATCCATCAGAGCCGGAAAGCAGATAGTACAAGGGTGAATACATATTGAGCCTGTAGTCAACGGTGTGTCCAACAGAATCCTCTGTAGAAAGGTCCTCCGCAAAATCAGATGCATAGTCCGATCCAAGTTTCTCAAGGACTTCTGCCAGCATTGAATCAAAGTGCGCGCCCTGTCCGTCGCCATACCCAAAGAGCGTATTCTCGCCCTGGGATTCATCCAGCTGATCAAAGGCTGCGATGCCCTTGGAAGCGGTTTTTACAGCTTCGGCAAAGTCGGAAATACTTGTGATCTTAGCGGTATTGGTAGTCTCGTCATAGGTTACCCAGGTTCCGTTGGCATTCAGAGCATCAATGTAATCCTGTGCAGTCTCAAAAGTGCCTGATATAGAGACTCCTGAACTGTTTTCTGTTCTTGAAATATCATCTATAGCCGTGAAATCAACGTCATCCATGTTTCCTTCGGGTGTGCTTGCAAAATCGCCTTTGCCGGTGTTGTCATCACTCTCCCCGCCGGGACCTCCGCCATTACCAACTTCAGCATTACCGCCTTCAGCATTCTCTTCCTTGCCACCGGGACCTCCAAATTCTCCTTTACCTCCGGGGCCGCCCTGTCCCATTCCGGCATGATGTCCCTGACTTGAAGCATCCGCATCATAAGGAAATTCCGTGTCAGCAAGGAAATTGTTTAAAGACTCTTCAATAACGCTGACCATATATTCATAATATGTTCCTGCCTGATATCTGCCGTCATCGCTTTGTTCCAGTGTCAGCGCATTTCCTTCGCTGTCTGTAAGTCCCAGGCTGTTGATATACTCTGCATATGCCTCGGTAAGGCCATCAGAAATGCTCTGTTCCTCCTGTGTAAGATCGGATCTGGTCGTTCCCATCATCCACTCGTATGCTTCATCCGCAGAATCAAGGGATGTGATAGGGCACCACCCCTGAGAGCCCAGAACTGCGTCGCTGACGCCCATGACAGCTCCTATCTCTTCAAGATAATCATCATAAAGCTCAGAGTCTCCGGTCACGCCCAAAAGAGCCGACTGCGCCCCGCCACCTGACATACCAAACGAAAAGATACTGTCCATATCTCCCGCGATATTTCCTTCATTGTATCTGATGTAACGGATTGCAGCCTTAAGATCGGTAACTCCCGCAGGTGCTCCCGCATCTCTTCCGCGGCATCCGGCATGTACATATATAAAACCCGCGTCAGTGTACTCGGAAACACTGCTGTACTCTGTCATCGGGGACTGAGCCGCATATCCGGGAGTATTCACCGGAAAAACAATCGGAGCAGTTTCTGCCGTATATCCGTTCACCTCCGCTGTAGTGTTCAGAGTACATGTATATGTTCCATCACCGTTATCTGAAGCATCCATGTAGGCAGCGGGAACGATCACGGCAAGTTCCTCATAATCAGTATCTGCCGGATTCTCGCAGTATTGGATTCCAAGCTGGTAATATACATTGTCTTCTTCATTGTATTGCCATTTTGTGTTATCAATCTTCGACAGGTTAGTCACTATCTCCGATGTTTCATCTGCTTCTGCTTCCTGTAGAGATTCATCCGAAGTTTCGGTTTCAGCCAAAACATCCTGAGTGCTGCTTTCCGCAGACTGTGTTGACGCATTGCTTCCACATGCTGTAACGGCCACAGCTGTTCCCAGAATCAGTGCCGGAATAATCTTTCTTCTTATCATTGTTCAAGCCTCCTAAGCTATTCATATATGTGTTTTCCATTTGTTTGAATAACTCAATGATAAGACTCACAGTTAAAACGAAACTAAAATTAAAAATAAAAAAGGATAAATTTCTTTTTCTTCGGGAAAAGAGCCATCATTTACCGCAGAAGTCTCAAAAACCGCCCAACCGCCGATAGATTTAACACTCTTTTTAGAAAATATCGTCTATAATTTTTATTACAGAAAAGTCTAAAAAAGTATGAAAAGCGGGGCGATGATCAATCATGTTAAGTCATAACTGTTTCAACCACAAATCCAATAGCGGGGGTGCGGCAAGTCAGCGTATTTCAAGCTGCAGCAAAAAATCTCACTACATAACCGCATCCAAAAAACTAATATCTCTTGCGACTGTATTCGCAGTTGCAGCCATACTCTGGTGTTCTCCAACAAAGGCCTACGCCAGCGGGTTCGATCCTGTGTATTACGCGGAGCGATACCCTGATGTTGCCAATGCAGTTGGTACAAGCCAGAAGGCACTGATCCAGCACTATATTGACTACGGTGTATATGAAGGACGTTTCCAGAATGCTGCGGAGGAAGAGGCAGGGACACCGCTGAATACCTATATTGATATAAACCTGACCAATCAGACGGTCACCTACATTCTGGATGGTGAGCAGGTTCTCCAGACTCCCTGTGTAACCGGTGACGTAAGTCAGAACCGCGAGACTCCAACCGGCGTATTCGCAATCTACGCCCACATTCCCGGCCAATACCTTACAGGGCCTGACTGGCATGTATGGGTAGACTACTGGATGCCGTTCTACGGCGGTATCGGTCTTCACGATGCAACCTGGCGAGGAAAGTTTGGCGGAAACATCTACAAGACAGCCGGATCTCACGGCTGCGTCAACATATCTCATAAGGCAGCAAAAGAGCTGTTCAATATGGTAGGCATCGGTACCGTTGTGACTGTTCACGAATAGGAAAAGAGCTACAACTACCAGATTTTCTAATATTAGGCACACAAATTTGTCCCTTTTTATCGTATTCATGTGCCGCAGGCAATGTGTTTCATCTGCTTGCGGCACTTTTTTATTGCCTAATATGTGCCGCATATGAAAATGAATCAGATATTCAGCACATTTAAAGCCGTAAATATGAGCCGCACACAAATCACCCCATAGTTTTCGGCACATCAAAGCCAACAAACATGCCCAAAATATGAGCCGCAGTCCCGGAGATTCCGGGATTGCGGCTCATTCTCGCAAAAACAAATTCAAAATCAAATTAAAACTGTCCAGATACTCTTAACCATAGCACTCTCGCCAGGCCAATACATCTTTTTCACCTCGTGCTGCTCCTGTACTGCACCGGAGTCATACCGTATTTCTTCTTGAACAGTCTGTTGAAGTGCTCAACATTCTGATATCCTGCTGCCTCAGCCACCTTCTCAACCTTCATGTTGCCGTTTCGAAGAAGGGTGCTGGCCTTGTTGAGACGGATCCTCTTAACATTCTCCCCGAAGGTCATGCCGGACTTCTCCTTGATGTACTTGGAGAGGTAGGGCTTTGAAAGGTAGAACTGGCTGGAGAGGTCATCAAGGGTTACAGTCAGGTAATTCTCCTGGATGTAATTGATAATGGCATTGATCCTCTCGTCTTTGCTGTTCTTGATCTCTTTTACCGCATCTATCTGATTGACAGCGATAACCAGCGCACCGATGGATGACTTGATGATATCCTCATCTATTCCAACGCCCCAGAACTTCTGCCCGTTGTAGGTAATACCAACATATGAGCAGGCCTTGGAGGATGAACCCCTTGAAAGAGCATGCTCCTCGTAGTTTGAAAGCTCGTAGCTGATATTGAAGTACTGCTTGATGGCGTTGCTCACCGCATCGAGACGGCCGTTACCGTTGGCCTCAACGATGTGCTCCTTGTCGGCGTGAGCGATGGTGACCTCAGCAAGGATTCCGTCGATCTGCTTGAAGTGAACCTCGGGAATACGGAATACGTTGTCGTTGTGCACGTACTTATCCTCGAAGATCTGATAGATCCTTGCAGGTGAAAGCTCAGCATGCTCTCTGTCGGAGATATCCTTGATGGTATAGCTGATATCTGCCTGCATATCCTTGGGAACCATCATGCCGTAGTTGGTCTTGAGGATGTAGCTTACGCCGCCCTTTCCGGACTGGCTGTTGATCCTGATAACATCGCCATCGTACTCTCTTCCAAGATCCTTGGGGTCGATGGGCAGGTATGGTACGGACCAGATTCCCTTGTCCTTCTTCTGGTCGTGCCAGGAAAATCCCTTGGAGATTGCATCCTGATGAGAACCCGAAAAAGCAGTGAACACCAGCTGTCCTGCGTAGGGCTGTCTCTCGTAGATCCTCATTCTTGTGAGTCTCTCGTAGGTCTCGCCAACTTCCATGATATTTGAAAAATCCAGTCCCGGATCAACGCCGTGGGAGTACATGTTGATGGCAAGAGTTACGATATCCACATTTCCGGTTCTCTCTCCGTTGCCGAAAAGAGTTCCCTCAATCCTGTCAGCACCGGCAAGGCATCCAAGCTCGGCGTCGCTGACTCCCGAACCTCTGTCATTGTGAGGATGAAGGGAAAGAACCACCGCATCCCTGTACTTAAGATTCTTGCTGATGTACTCAACCTGGGTCGCAAAAACATGAGGCATTGCGATCTCAACGGTTGTGGGAATGTTGATGACTGCTTTATTCTTCTTGGTGGGCTTCCAAACATCGAGAACCGCGTTGCAAACGTCTACCGCGTAGTCAACCTCTGTTCCCGGGAAACTCTCCGGCGAATACTCAAAGGAGAAGTTACCTGATGTCTCTTTTGCCAGCTTATCAAGAAGCTTGGCGCCGTCCACAGCGATCTTCATGATCTCTTCCTTGCTCTTCTTGAAAACCTGCTCCCTCTGGGCAACGGAAGTCGAATTGTAGAGGTGGATGATGGCCCTGGGCGCACCCTTGACCGCCTCGAAGGTCCTCTTGATGATGTGCTCTCTGGCCTGAGTCAGAACCTGAACGGTAACATCATCGGGGATCATGTTCTTCTCGATAAGTGTTCTCGCAAACTCAAACTCGGTCTCCGACGCTGCAGGGAAGCCGATCTCTATCTCCTTGAAGCCAAGCTTAACCAGCATGGTAAAGAACTCCAGCTTCTCATCCAGGCTCATGGGCTCGATAAGGGCCTGATTGCCGTCGCGAAGGTCCACGCTGCACCAAATGGGCGGATGATCGACATAGTCCTTCTTAACCCAGTCATAGGTGGGCTTGGGAGGCATAAAATACTGACGCTGGTACTTCTCTACATTTTTCATAGCTGTTCTCCTCATTCTGCATATTTCGTATATTCCGCCGCTGTGCTCCTTTTGGGAAAAGAGCCATCACTCCCCGGGAAAAGAGCTATCACCCCAAGGTCAAAATCCATCGCCCGAGAAGCGGTTGACATATTTTATTGGCCAGCGGTTAAATATCGTCAAAATTGATTGATAGTAATTATGATATCACAATTTTGCGCAAATACATCATGGCAGAATTAATCTATTTCTTGATATTATTTAACACAAAAATAGCGCATGACCAAAGTCATGCGCCGTATCGCCCGGAATAAATATTCAAATGTATCACCAGAGCGCAAACCGTATCAATATGCGTTCTTGTTGACAAATCCGTGTCTTAAAGTTCCCAGCATGATCTTGAAATCGAAGACCATGCTCCAGTTCTCGATATAGTAAATGTCGTAGTCGATTCTTTTCCTGATGGAGGTGTCGCCGCGGTAGCCGTTGATCTGGGCCCAGCCCGTGAGTCCCGGCCTTACCTGGTGCTTGACCATGTACCTCGGGATCTGCTCCTTGAACTTCTCAACAAACTGCGGCCTCTCGGGTCTTGGTCCCACAAGGCTCATCTTCCCGGCAAAGATGTTGAAGAACTGCGGCATCTCGTCGATACTGGTCTTTCGAAGGAATCCGCCCACCTTTGTAATTCTCGGGTCGCCCTTGGTGGTCCAGCCCTTCTTCTCCTCGGCCTCGGTCTGAACCTTCATGGTCCTGAACTTGTACATCATGAAATGCTGACCGCCAAGGCCCACTCTCTCCTGCTTGTAGATCACAGGCCCCTCGCTGGTGACCTTAACTGCGATAGCCGCAGCCAGCATAACCGGCGAGAAAATGATAATGGCAATAAGCGAACCTACAATATCTACAAGCCTCTTCATCATCCTGTTAAGCGGATTGGTGAGCGGCACATATCTTATGTTAACAACGGGAATTCCCTGAACATCCTCAGTGTAGGGATTACTCGGGAAAAGAGACTGATAATCCGGGATGAACTTGGTGTGAACACCGGATTTCTCACACTCCGCCACCAGCTCCTCAAGCCTGTCGTAATCGTCCAGAGGCAGTGTGATGGTGATCTCGTCGTAGCTGTTGTTCTCAAGGTATTCGTTGAGCTGCTCGATCTTGCCGATGACCTTGATACCGTGATAGCTGGTGCCCAGGGGAACGAAGTCGTCAAGAACTCCGGCAATCTCATATCCCCACTGGGGGTTCTCCATGATCCTGCTGATGTAGCCTTCCGCAGCCCTGGAGTATCCCACCAGCAAAATGTGCTTGATGTTGTAGCCTTTTTTCCTGATAAATCGAAGGAATTTCCTAAGAAGCCAGTGTGCGATCGTAGTCAGCGTCGTGTTCATCACGAAAAATATGGCTATCATGGACCTGGAGAAGTCCGGCTGATTGATGATATACAAAACAACCAGGAAGCCTATAACGCCCATGACGTTGGCCTGAACGATGTCCACAAACTCGTCCCAGAGCCGCAGCGCCCTCCTGGAGGTGTAGAGCTGAACCATATAGTACAGCAAAAGATACGAGGGGATCAGATAATACAGCGCAGAAAAATAGACCGGCATGGAAAGTCGTCCGCCGGGTGTCTTGTCCGCAAATACTGATTCGAATTTCAAATAGTAGGACAGCGCGTAGGAACCGGCCACAAGAAGCCCATCCACGATCACGTGCGCCCTATTCAGATGTACCTGATTGTCCTTGATCACAATACTTTTCCATCTTTCCCCATAGTTACTAAATATTCTATACTACTTTCCTCTTTGGGGCAATCAGCATATTTCATGCCCCCTCCCCGGGAAAAGAGCCATCTATTAAACCGAAAGAGCCCGTCTTGCCAGGTTCACCCACAGCTCAATCTGGAGCCTGAAGGCATTCACAAGCTCTGTCTTTCCGAATAAGACTTTTTTGCCAAGGTTCTGTCTTATCTTCCTGAAGCCTGCCGCAAGGCCGCGGATATGGGCCGCGCCAAGACCTTTCCTTGAGTAAAAGACGTGCTTAATGGCAATCCCCGCAAGGATAAAAGGAAGATTTATAAAGATCTGGAAACCCAGCATGTTCTTGTAAATGAAGTACAGATTGTTTGCAGCGGTAAGCTCAACCTTGAATTCGTTGTACCTTGAGCCGCTGGAAGCACTGCCCGCGTGATACACGATGGCCTTTGGCTCCATCACATTGATATAGCCCTTGAGCCTTGCCCTGTAGCCGATATCCACGTCCTCAAGATAGCAAAAATGCGCCTCATCAAAGTACCCGACTGTCTCGAAGTACTCTTTCCTGTAAATAGCTGCGCCGGCGCAGGCGCTGGTAACGGACTCACGCCTTGAGAAATGCTCGTTGCTCTTATCTTTGCCCGGTGAAAAAGCCCATCCCAGGGTGCAGTAAAGATCCCCTGAATCATCGATATCGTGGGGATCCTGTATCTTCAGCATCTTAGCCTGGGCGGAAAAGAGCTTTCTCTTGTGATCCATGATCCTCAAAAGGCTCTCAACAGCCTTCTCGTCGCAGATGGTGTCGTTGTTAAGAAGGAACACGTACTCGCTGTCACAGGCCTTTATGCCCACATTCACCGCATGGGCAAAGCCGGTGTTCTCGCCAAGTTCGATGACCTTCACCTCGGGGAAACGGGTCCTTATGTAATCAGGGCTTCCGTCGCTTGAGCCGTCGTCCACCACCAGAACATCGAAGTTCAGGATGCTCTGCTTGCGAAGGCTCTTAAGGCAGTCCTCCAGATATTTTTTGCCATTAAAATTTGGAATTATCACTGTAAGTCTGTTCATGATGCAATCCTCAAAAAAGTCGCGGGCACGCTTTAGTCGCCGCTATCCCGCGTCCAGCCCGGCTATGAAAGCCGGCTCAAGTCCTCGCCGTAACTCCCGGGTCCCAAAGGGATCTGTAGCCCCGCTTCTTGAGCTCAGCGCCGAATTTAACGGAGAGCTCCGGAATCTTCTCCAAAGGGACCTCCGCATAAGCCGCCTTGGTAGTCTTGCCCGTCGCACTAGCCGCCTTGGCCATCGCATTAGCTTTCCCGGCCGCCGCATTAGCTGCCTTCGCATCCCCATAAGCTGCCGCCTTGGCTGCCACAAAAGAATCCACGTATTTAAGCCCTGTTGTCTCCTCAAAAAGTGGAATAAGCTCGGGCCTTACACTTATACATCTGATATCCACGGCATAGGCGTCCTGCTGCACCGCTGCCCGGTGCTGGAAACCGCCGCTGTAATCCGAAGGAAGTCCCGCGAACACAAGACTTTTATCCTTGAGATACATTCCGCCGCAGATACGGCTCTTTTTATCAAGAATTCTGCCGCCGACGCAGCCGATATCGCTCCTTTGGGAAAAGACCTCCGGCTCATAGTCCACACGGTAAAAGCCCAGGTGCTTTAAAGCTGATACTTTGCCGCCAACGCCGCTGTTATCCAGAAGATCCTGTATGGCACGGCCGCCGGCCTCGTAGGCGTAGGTTTTGCTGGCGGGATTGGCCGCGGTTGAATTCACATGGCAGCGCCAGTGATAGAGCACTTTGCCGATGTGCACGATCTGGTCGGAAGCCAGGGGCATGGAAAGCGCAGTCTCAGCGCAGGCCCGCAGCACAAGGTCAAAGTCCTGGGCGCCGTCAAACTCTGCACGTAGCCGCAGTCTCTTTATGATATCTGCTCTTATCACCGTAAAGTGACAGATGTAGTTGTTGGACAGAAGATAATCCATGTTAAAAGAGGGTTTGCCGTGATGCTCGTAGTAGCGCCCCTGTGCATCGTCAAACTTATCCTCATCCGAATAGATAAGGCGAACAGGGCATCCTGCGTACTTCACCAGCTTATTGGTCTTCATGCTCTTCCTGATGACGCGGTCAACCTCGTAGAGAGCATCGGGAGTCAGAAGATCGTCGTGGTCCAAAAGACCTATGTAGTCTCCGCCTGCCTGCTTAATACCAAAGTTCGTGTTGGCCGCGATCCCGTCGTTGCTCTCAAGGTGAAAATACCTGATCCGGGGGTCGTCTTTAGCGTAACCTTCGGCGGTCTGCAATGGCTCTTTTGACGCGTCTGCAAGTATAAGCTCCCAGTTGCCGTAGGTCTGGGCGATGACGGATTCTATCATCTCGCGAAGGTACTGCTCCGGGGTGTTGTAGAGAGGAACAACGATAGAGAACCGCACGAGGTTGTCCTTCTCCGCAAGAAGGCGGTACTCGGTCTTCTGCTCGTCCAGAACCTCTTTTGACAGAGGCCTGTACTCATACTTCTCCCCGGCGCTGTCGTGCACCCTCTCCAGGGCAGCAAAAAATGCGGCCCTGACACCATTGCGCTTTGCGTATGCAATTGTCTTTCGGACCGCATTTAATATTCCCATATGTTTAGCTCGCTTATTATATAAGTGCCTTAACAGCTGCTGTCAGCTCATCCTGGAGCTTAGCGGCATCGTCAAGGTTCTTGCCCTTAACGCCCATGTAGAACTTGATCTTGGGCTCGGTTCCTGAAGGTCTTGCACAGCACCAGGAATCGTTATCAAGCGCAAAGTACAGAACGTTGGAAGTAGGAAGTCCTGTGCTTCCCTCTGCTCCGGTCTCCATGTTGAGGGTCTTGCCGGTCTTGTAATCCCTGAACTCAAGGACCTTCCACTGGCCGAACTCCTTGGGAGGATTGCTGCGGAGCCTGTCCATAAGAGCTGCGATCTGCTCAGCGCCTTCCTTGCCCTTCATGGTGATGGCGTACTGTCCTTCCTTGTAATAGCCGTACTTCTCGTAGAGGTCGATCATGGCATCCCAAACGCTCTTGCCCTGCTTCTTGTAGAAAGCAGCAAGTTCGCAGAGCATCATAACAGCCACAACGGCATCCTTGTCTCTTGCGTGGGTTCCTGCAAGACATCCGTAGGACTCCTCAAGACCGAATACGTAGTTGTTGCACTGGCCGTTCTCCTCGAAGAGCTTGATCTGCTCGCCGATGTACTTGAAGCCTGTGAGAACCTCGATATATTTAAGTCCATAGCTTTCGGCAACTGCCTTGGCCATGTTTGTGGTAACGATAGTGGTAACAAATGCAGGATTAGCGGGCATTGTGCCTGTAGCCTGGCGCTCTCTTAAGATATACTCGCCGATCAGCATTCCTGACATGTTTCCGGTGAAAGGAACGTAGTCTCCTGTCTTTAGGTCTTTTGCATAAATACCGAGTCTGTCGGCATCGGGATCTGTGGCGAGAACGATGTCTGCGTCCTTCTCCCTGGCAAGCTTAAGAGCAAGCTCAAAAGCCTTGGGATCCTCGGGGTTGGGGTACTCAAGAGTTGTGAAATCGGGATCGGGCTCTTCCTGCTCGGGAACCACGAATACGTTCTTGAAGCCAAGCTCCTTGAGGACACGCCTTACAGGGAGATTGCCGGTGCCGTGGAAAGGTGTGTAAACGATGGTGAACTTGTCAGCCATCTCGTCGATAACATCCTGATGGATGATCTGCTTCTTGAGCTCAACCATGTACTTGTCGTCCAGTTCCTCGCCGAAGGGCACGTAAAGCCCCTGCGCGATGGCGTCTTCCTTGGACATGGTCTTAACATCGTGATAATCGGTGATGGCAACAACCTCGCCGATGATACCTGTGTCGTGAGGAGGTGTGATCTGCGCGCCGTCCTCCCAGTATACCTTGTATCCGTTATATTCAGGAGGATTGTGGGAAGCAGTAACCATAACGCCTGCGATGCATCCAAACTCCCTGAGTGCAAATGAAAGCTCAGGTGTGGGACGAAGAATATCGCTGACATATGCCTTGATGCCGTTAGCTGCAAGGCAAAGTGCAGTCTCATCGGCAAATTCAGGTGAGAAACGTCTGCAGTCAAAAGAAACAGCTACTCCCCTCTTTGCTGCGTCAGGGCCGCCATGTTTCTTGATGTAATTCGCCAGACCCTGTGTAGCCTTGCGAACAGTGTACTTGTTCATTCTGTTGGTGCCGGCTCCGATTACCCCGCGGAGTCCGCCTGTACCAAACTCGAGCTCTCTGTAAAAACGGTCTTCTACCTCAGCCTCATCATTCCTGATGGAGAGGAGCTCATTCTTGGTTTCCTGATCAAAATAATCATCGTTAAGCCAATATTCCAGCTGCTTTGTTGCTTCGCTCATTATCTTTCCTCCTTAAACAGCGCAAATTACATACCAAGTTATTATACCATAAAGCGACGAGCCGAGCGAGCATTTATGCTCATTCGGCGACCGCCTTTGATAACAGATGCTTTATATCTGTTATATCATGAAATATGGGTTTGAGGGAATCATCTCCACTCAAACCCATTATTTGCGTCACGTATTTTCTTTTATCAGCTGCTGAATGTTTTCATAGTCCACATCCCAGGACTCATAGCCCTCTTCTCCCCGGCGATCAGGGATGTCGAAGCGGGATTTCAGCTCTTTTCCCAGGTAATTGGTAAACTTTTCGGCGCCGCGGTAGTTCAGGTGCGATCTGTCATAAAAATCTGTCTCAAAATTGAGCCCTATCTCTTTGTAATCGTAGTTGGTACTATTGAACTCTATGTTGTTCATATTAGCGATTTCTTTGACACGGTTATATACCAGCTCATCTTCATTGGTAGTGATGTAAGGTGCCACCATGAGAAACAGCTCGATGTCATTCTCTTTGGTGAAATCAATGATCTTCTGGAGATATGTCTCCTGCTTTAACGACAGTCCGCCGCTCCTTTCCTGGTCAAATTCCGGCTCCTCCTGTCCCTGGGTCTCAAAGGCGGGAGCAAAACCCTTAAAGTTCTTCATTTCCGTATGGAGCGTCAAGGGATAATAAAAATCGAAAGGGGTAAGTTCCGAAAACCTGTCATGGTAAACTGCCATAGAAGGAAAATAATCATCTATCTTCTCACGTTCCACACTGATAGACAGCATCCTGAGCTTGTTTATCGAAAAGCGCATGCCGAGGATATTGGGCTTGATCCAATCATATTGGTAATCATCCTTATTATTTGCCAAGGAGTACAGATCCAGAACCATTACCTTGGGCTTCTGGTATTTGCAGAACTCCACCAGATAATGATAAGTGATCCACAAGGGCTGCTCAGCAGCGCTGTAGTCAAAAGACGCAATGCCGTAATCCTTCCACAGGATTCCCGTGTTTATATTGTAGTGAATGTGGCTTGACCCCATCATTACAACATCCACTGTATCCTTTGGCTGATAGTACATAGCCTTTGCCTGGTTTATCCCGTGATCGTTTTTGACGCTCATCACTCCGTCCCAGTACCAGAGTGACACAACCGTAAGAATGACAAACGCCACTCTGAGAATATTGTTTTTCTGTAAAAAGAGCTTTCGCATTCGTTTAATCATTGGTATTTCTCCGGGTCATAAAGATCAAAAATCCATATACATATAGTCTGCGGCATCATACCCGGGGCCGTAGATTCCAAGGAGAACTATGGCCAGTATCAGGGCGTATTCAATAAGATACCTGACTATCGGAGGGATCTTCTGCAGTGCCTCCCCAAAAGGAATCTTCATCTTTGTCATGAAAAGATCCATAAAGAAGACTACAAAGGCATACACAAATATGTTACGGTCAAAGGGCTTTACCCCAAGCTCAATAGTCTGAGTCGGAAGCGGAATCTCTCCGGTACTGAATCTCAGCATCCTGGTGATAAAGCTCAATGCAAATTTTGTGCTCGGAGCCCCAAAGAATATCCAGGCAAAGGCCACACACAAGAATGTGATCACAGTCCCAAGTATCCTGTTTGGCTTTATGTTGCGGGATGACAAGATCGCACCTGCGACGCTGTAGATGCCGTGAAGCAATCCCCAGATGATAAAGCTTAGTCCCGCTCCATGCCATAATCCGCAGATCAGGAAGACTATCATGGTGTTCAGAAGCTTTCTTACAAAGCCCTTTCGATTTCCTCCCAGGGGAATATAAATATACTCCTTGAGCCATGATGACAATGATATATGCCATCTTCGCCAGAAGGTCGCTATGTCAGGGGAAAGATATGGGGCGTTAAAGTTCTCTGTCAGCCTGATACCAAGAACCCTGCTGACTCCCACAGCTATGGCACTATACCCGGCAAAGTCACAGTAGATCTGAAGGGTATACATGAGCATCCCGGCAAAAAGCCACTGGCTGCCGTAAATATGGGGATATCCTAAAAGCTTAGGCGTGTACATAGCCAGTCTGTCCGCCACTACGGTCTTCATGAAGAATCCGTAAAGGATCGTAGGGAACGCTATGGACAATCTGTTGTCCTCATCCAGATATACCTTGTGAAGGCTCTTTATCTGCGAAAGAAGCTTTTCGGGCGATTCTATAGGTCCGCTCACAAACTTCGGAAAGAAGCACATGTACAGCATAAAGAACAGCAGGTTCTTTTCAGCGCTCATTTTCCCGCGATAAATGTCCACGATGTAAGCTATTGCCTGGAAGATGTAGTAGGAAAAGCCGATCGGCATTATCAGTTCCCTGAAAATATTGTCGGAAAAGTTCCATTTTGCCACATGTTTAAGAACGAACAGGGAAAAGACACAGCTCATGACCCCGACCACCATGAATAGCCGGGCAAGGGTCTTATTCTTTTTGGCAAAAGAGCCTTCTATGAGCCCCCAAATATAGACAAGAACGGAAGTTGCCAATACCCAGAAGCATGAGTTTCTGTCAAGGTAAGCTATAAACGCAATGCTGGCTGCCAAAAGGAAATATGCCCTGGCGCGCCTGCGGATTGTATAAAAGATTAAAAAGACAACGCCCACAAAGACGAAGCTTTCTATGCTGAATGTCATGACTCCCCTTCTCCCTTAAACTGAACAAATAAAAAAGCAGAATACGAAAAGAAGGCATCTAGTGCCTATTTTCGTATTCTGCCATGTATACACGTTTCTTTTCACAATCCGGGTACTCGCTCTGATAAAGGCGGAGCGACGTAAGCGGTATCATAAAAGCATTGACCTTGCGGCCGCATAACAGCGCAAATTATTTAAATCAATTAAGCAAGTAATATTATAGCATAACGTCGGTGATAAGGACAATGACTATCGGGCCCTTACCGGTATTATCCTTTATCAGATCTTTGGCGATGCGCTCTACTCCCCGGGACATTCTTTCGTCCCTGACGCCCTGTCCGATGCACCTTGCAATTTCCCCGGACACAGCGGTTTCAAGTGCCCCTTTAAGCCCCTGATATTTTTTCTCATCAACAAAGCCGCGACTGGTGATATTTATTCCGGATGCAAGACGCCCTGTCATCTTGTCTATGCAGACCTCGATGACTACAACTCCTGACTCCGAGAGCCGCTCTCTGTCCCTGATAATGGTGCGGTCGATCCTGGTTCTCTCGCTGCCATCCACCAGAATGTCGTGAAGAGAAATGTGATCTGTAACAGAGCAGGTGATGTCGTCAGGTGTTGAAGTGTCCGAATCCGACTGTTCTTCCGGGGCTCTTGCCAGCTCCACCACATCGCCGTTATCGATGAGGAATATATTCTTTGCGGGGATACCCACTTCAGCTGCTATTCTCTTGGCTTCACGTCTGTATCTGTACTCGCCGTGGGCGGGAATAACATAACTAGGGTGGAGTACTGCAAATAGGAGTTTCAGTTCTTCTGCACAGGCGTGACCTGTGGCGTGAAGATCTTGGAAAACTACTGTTGCCCCCTGCTCCTCGAGGCTGTTCAGGGTTCTGTTGAATTCTACCTCATTACCGTGGATTGCGATGGAACTGAAAAGGACAACATCATTCTCTTTTATCCTGATTCCGGGATGGCTTCCCTGAGCGATTTCGGAAATACACTGCACAGACTTTCCGTGACTTCCGGTGGTAAGGAAGATGATCTCGCCGTCTTCATAATCATTCATCCTGTCGGCGCTGACTATCATATCCTCAGGGACATCCACGTAGCCCAGTTTCCCGGCTTCGCTGAATACTTCCAACATCAGCTCGCCTTCCATCACCATCTTTCTTCCGTATTTGCCCGCCAGATTGATGATCTGTTGTATCCTGTCCATATTGGTGGCAAAGGTAACGATGATGAGCCTGCTTCCACGGTATCTGCTGAACATGACATCCAGCTGTTCATAGACATAGAGTTCCGATCTGGAAAAGCCTTCTGTCATTGCGTTTGTGCTGTCTGAAAGAACTGCCAGAACTCCCTTGCTTCCAAGGGCTGTGATCCTGGAGATGTCGCCCATTTTTCCTGTAACCGGGGTCATATCCAGCTTAAAGTCGCCGGTATTGAAGATTATTCCCAGCGGCGTATAGATTGCCAGCATGGCTGAGTCGGGGATACTGTGGCTGGCCTTTATGAACTCGACCTTGAAATCCCCCACGACTATCGTGGCACCCTGCTTTATCACTCTGGTCTTAATGCCCTTTATTCCAAAGTCGGAGAGTCTTTTTTCCACAAGGGCAATAGTCAGAGGCGTGCCGTAAACCGGCACCTTCATTTCTCCCAAAATATAAGGCAGAGCCCCGATGTGATCCTCGTGGCCGTGAGTCAGAACAATACCCTTAAACTTATCCCTGTTCTCCTCAAGGTAAGTCGTGTCGGGGATCATCGCCGTCACTCCGGGCATATTGTCCGGCGGAAAAGACATTCCGCAGTCGATGGCTATAATGCTGTCCTTTGACTCTATCAGAGTCATGTTCATTCCGATCTTATCAAATCCCCCAAGGGGGATAATACGTACGCTGTCTGTCATAGTTCTTTTTAACTTTCAACAAGATTTCCTGCCTCGGCCAGTTCCTCATATATCTTCTCAGGATCAAACTCAGGAGCATATTTACCGGCTACGTCGTATATCTCCTGAATGGTCTCTTCATCTTCGACCAGATCCCGGGCGATCTGAGCCACATCCTGACCTAAGGTCATTTTTTTGCAGACTTGCTTTATAAGCTTTATCTCTTCGCCTTCATCTCGGCCGTTCTGCTTCACTTCCTGATAGTTGAAGCCTTCCCACTCATCAAATAATCCCATAGGCTGCCTCCTCTTTATCTTATCCATCATGTTCTGGATGTGGGTGTCAACTTACTGCGTCCTTAAGCTGGAATAGCCTTCCACATTCAGGCTGTAGTCGCTGCGGTCAAGGGAGAAGTTGGGATTGTAGTACGGATTTCCCTTATCAAGTACTTCCTTCCACTTGGTGCGGAAATGCTCAGACTCTATCTCGTAGCGCTTTGCGTTCTTGCCTTCGAGGTCGAGGCCGCGAGACAGAGATTTATTTTGCCTTGAAACCGTCTTCAAAACTGTCGCCTCTAAGCTCGGTGCGCTCAGCCATCATTCCGTAGCAGCTGCCAGGGTAGACATGATAGCTGTTTACTTCGTCAATTCCGGCTATATAGATTGTCTGTCCGTTCATATCCATGGTGCTCATATCGCTCTTAGGGAATTCAACCGGAACAAGGTAGTAGTCGTCAGTGATGTAATGTTTCACAAACACCAGATCATCGGTGAAATACCTGTCTATCCAGCTAAAGAAGTTTATGGCGATAAGAGCAGCCAGAAAGGCTAACACGATGTTCTTTTTCCTTGCGATTACATCAAGGGCATCTCCCATGACACACAGGGGCAAAAGAAGCATGAATGCCAGGCCGTATCTGATGAAGGGCGCTGTCATAAACCACATCACAAGATTCACCAGTATAGCCATATAGAAAGCCGGAAGGGCGGGATTGGTTGTCTTTTCCCTGATCCTGCCAACAACGCCCAGAATTAGCAGCGGAATCGCCACAATCTGTGAGTAGCACAACATCTCTTCATAATGCTGCTTGTTTTCCCACCAGGGGCCTATCCACTGGCTAACGCTAAGGTCCACCTTATTCACGTCAAAGAGACATCTGCCCCAGACCTTTATCTGGTCCGAATCGATCTTCATATACTCAGCAGGGATCTTCCAGTCAAAGTTAAAAAGGTCTATCGCAGAAACCGGGTAGAAGAGCCAGCCTGACAGTATCACGTTTCGCACCAAATAGGGCAGAAACGAAAGGAATCCTATAAGCAAGAAGAATGTAAGCTCCTTCCACATTTTCTTTTTCACGAGCGCTATAAAGGGCAGTGTCGCAAGGAGTACCACCATAGCTGCAGACAGCTTCATGCTGACAACAAAGATGGCAAGAACCGAAAGATATCCGTAATATGCAATGTCCTCTCTCCGGTCAAAAGAATTTACGGCCACCTCCTCAGCGTATGTGATCCATCCACAGAATATATAAAGAACCATGAACATGGTACTGTAATCCGTTGCCGGGGACTGAAGGCCGGTCATATTACCGAAAGCATAGATGAGGATGGCAACTCTCGCCATGTCTCCGCCGTGTTTTCCGTGCCTGGTGAAATCGAAAAGTCCGTCTATTGCATAGATGGTAAAAAGAACCATCAAGAATCCTGTCATGGTGTGAAGTGCAAAAGGCAGGATAAAGCTCAGGGTAAAGAGAGCGCAAAGAGGCAGATAGGAACTGTTGTACGCGTAATGAAGCTGAAGATTACCCAGCCCCTTTAATACTCCGTACTCCTCAATGAGTCTGATCGCCTGAGCATGGTAGATTCCGGTATCGGTATGGAATGTTCCCCTTGATGTAAAGAAAGCACCGGCCACGATAACAGCAGCAAACAGGATCAGCCTGTTACCGCGAAGTTTCCGTATAACTGAAGTAACAATAGCCTTTATCTCGTCCCGATTAAAGAATGCGGTAACTATGGCAACTGCAAGCATGATAGCATGACAGACTGCACCGACCTTATAAAATATGCTGAAAGTTTCAGCATACACTGTCAGGGTCACAAGGCCGGTGACAATGTAGCCGGTATATCCGATATGCTTATATCCTGGAACGGGAATAAGCTTTGAGAGCGCTTTGTTTACAGCGATTCCTATTGAAAGACATATTGCCGCTATATAGATCCAACTAATAACAACAACTACCATTACTTATCCTTCCTTACTGGGTTCTAAGGCTTGAGTATCCCTCAACATTCAGACTGTAGTCGCTGCGGTCAAGGGAGAAGTTGGGATTGTAGTAAGGATCTCCCTTATCAAGTACTTCCTTCCACTTGGTGCGGAAGTGCTCGGATTCTATCTCGTAGCGCTTTGCGTTCTTGCCTTCAAGGTCAAGACCCCTGGACAATGACTCATAGTGGAACAGCTCAGCAAATGGAGTGAATACGTTGAGGTATCCCTTGTCGCGGAGTTTCAGGCAGAAGTCAACATCGTTGAGACTTACCTGGAAGCTCTCGTCAAAGCCGCCGACTTCATCGAACTTGGCTCTTGATACCATGAGGCAGGCGCCGGTTACGGCGCTGACATCCTGAGCGTAGCAAAGGCGGCCCATGTAGCCGAGGTTCATGCCGGCCTGTCCGTAGTGGGAATGGCCTGCAGTTCTGTGGGCACCAAGTTTAAGCACAACTCCTGCGTGCTGGATCTTGCGGTCCGGGAAATAGAGCTTGCCGCCTACTGCTCCCACATCTGATCTCTGGGCGTACATCAGGAGTTCCTCCATCCAGTTCACGGTGATGACCTGGGTGTCGTTGTTAAGGAGGATGATGTATTCCCCAGTGGACTGGGATACTCCGTAGTTCACGACAGCAGAGAAATTAAAGGGTGCGTCGTAGGTTGCATCGGCCTTGGCAGATGCTGCTGATGCAGTCTGTTCTGTGCCGGCGCCAGCTGCAGCCTTCTGCGCAGGAATCTCTCCTGCTTTTTTAGCGGCGGTGAAATCAACAACCTTAACGATGTCTTTGAGAGCTCCTGTTCTAAGCTCCTCGTAGTATCCGCGGATCTCGCTGCCCTTAGAGTTATTCTCAACAACAATTATTTCGTAGTTGTCGTATACGGACTTCTCATAAATTGAACTAATGCAGCGGCGCAGGTCCTCCGCATGCTCGCAGTTGGGTATGATTATGGAGATCTTGGGGGTTCCTTTGACCTCGTAAGTAATCTTGAAAATAGTCTCAAATGCCCTTGTGCTGGTGATCTTGAAATGATCATAGCCGTGGCGGCGAAGATGGTCAGCTACAGCTCCCTTAGCCGCATCGATGGCATAGGGCTTAGCACTGATGTCAGATGCAACGCTGCCTGCGTGGCTTCTCCAGTAATAAAGGAGCTTTGGCACATGCACGATGTGCTCAGCTCTGTCGGTAAGGCGCAGGATCATGTCGTGGTCCTGGCTTCCGTCAAACTTGGGCCTGAAGAGCTCTGTGCCGTCAAGGAGAGTTCTTTTGAACACACTGAAATGGCAGATATAGTTGTTGGCCCTTAAGTTATCAATTGCATAATCGGGCTTGAAGTGCATGGTTATCATCTTGTTGATGTCATCGCCCTTGAAGGTGGTCTCATCGCAATAGATGTAATCAGCATTCTGCTCGTTGATGGCCTTCACATACCAATAGAGCACCTCGGGATGGAGAATGTCATCGTGGTCGAAGAGTCCTATATACTCGCCGTCAGCAAGTTCAAGGCAGTGGTTGGTGTTGCCGGCAATACCTTCGTTCTTGGCGAGCTTTTGATATTTGATCCTGCAATTGTCAGTGTTCTTAAGTGCTCTCGGGTCCGCCTGATACTCTTTTACAATGGTCTGAACAAGTCCAACATGCTCGTCATCGGAACCATCTGCAAGACACAGCTGCCAGTTCCCATAGGTCTGGGCAAGTACCGACTCGATCATGTCTCTTAAGAACTTCTCAGGTGTGTTGTAGAGCGGAACCAGAATAGAGATAAGAGGCATCTTCTCGAATACGGCGCTTTCCTGCTCCTTCCTCGTCTCCTCGGAAGGGAAGCTCTCTGTGCCGTAGTGAGTCATGGCTCTTTTCTCGACCTGCTTGTACTTGATCTTGGCGATGACGCCCTTGAGGGATCCCTGATTCTTGATCCTGTCCCTCTGGCGGATCACCCAGTGCATGGCATTTCGCGCCGGTGTGGAGGCTTTCCAGATGGGATTGTTCTTAATCCTGTTAAGCTTGAATTCAAGCTCCTGGTTCTTATCCTCCAGCTCAGCAATCCTGCCCGCCAGATCTGCAGTTTTTAATTTCTCCCGCTCGTAGGCGGCCTTGTAATCCATTTCCTGTGACATAATTTCCTCGTAAATCTTCAAAGTCATAGCTTGCTCGCTGCAAGCAGCAGCAAGCTATGACCTTGAATCCCTTATTCTCAATACGTTCGGCACCCAGTTGATCAGCTTCAGCCGGCTGGTCCTGTCAATAGCCAGCATTCCGATCTGGTAGTACCCCGCAGGAAGCGTGTTCTTGTCTATGCGCACCTTATATCCCGTGAGGTCCACATTGACCTGGTCCTGAAGCCGCACCCGAATGTCCGGGCGGTACCAGATATATGGCGAAATGCTGTAAACCTTGGAATTCACCGGGCCCGCGCCGTCTTCGCGGCGCTCCACCTGCCTAAGCAGAAGTTTCTTGTCGTATATCGCATTGTCGGAGCCGATGACAAAGCTGTAGCCCTTGAGGAAGTACCCCTCCTCATGCCCCACAGCCGTAACGCCGTAGAGCCAGTTGTCCATGGTTCCGTTGTACTCACAGCCGATCCTCAGGCACTGATCCTCCCTGGCACCGTGGATTCCCTTCTCGTGAATGGAAACCTCAGCAAGAGGCAGGTCCTCCACGGGAGTGTAATCCTCCTTGGGGATGATGG
This sequence comes from Butyrivibrio sp. FCS014, assembly GCF_000526935.1. Lineage (GTDB taxonomy): Bacteria > Bacillota > Clostridia > Lachnospirales > Lachnospiraceae > Butyrivibrio. The sequence continues at coordinate 1,062,303 of NZ_JAHA01000019.1, forward strand.
CTGAAATTGTCTCATCCTCGGTAAGGTGCGGGCTGTAGAAAGGATCCACGTTGTATAGATGTGAGTGCCTTGTCATAAGGGTATCCCCCTCAACAGCCAGCCTCTCCATCTTCTTGGGATCAAGGTTATCAAGCCCCCTTGTCAGGGACTCGTGATGATACAGATAAATGTGGTTGCAGCATACGTTATAGTAGCCCTTCTCGTGGACTGTGTAGCAGAAATCCACGTCGTTGAAAGCAACCTTTAACTGCTCGGGGAATCCGTCCACAGCGGCAAACTTCTTGCGGCTGATCATAAGACATGCGGCTGTCACGCCGATCATGTTGTGAATACCCCTGTTATATCCGAAGTAATGATTCTTGTTGTCGTGCATCTTCTGAAGCTTGTGAACCGGGCCGCGGCGCACATTTGCAATGCCCGCATGCTGGATCAGATCCGTATCCGGGTAGATGAGCTTTGCACCGACCGCTCCAACGTGCCCAAGCTGCGCCTGGGAAACCATCTCACGAAGCCATCCTTCCTTCACGCACTCGATATCATCGTTCATGAAAAGAAGATACTCGCCCTGGCAGTTCCTTGCTCCCTGATTGCACATTGCAGAGAAGTTGAACTCCTGGAGCTTATAGATATAGTTGATCTTGGTCAGGCCGTTCTTCCTGGGTGCGCGGCTTGCGTAAACGCCGTACTTCACCCTGTTGGCGGCGCTACTGCCGTTGTCCACGATGACCACGTCGAAGGTGATGTTCTCGTCGGTATTGGTCTCGATTATTGAATTCAGGCACTGATTAAGGATTTCCGGATGATCCATGGAAGGAATGACAATGCTGACCGTGGTGGGCTTAAGCAGCATATGCCTTGAGCTGTGGAAGTTCCTGCCATAGAAAACATCCTGCTCCGGGCTTCTGTGGAACAGCACCTCTCTTATATGCCCGATGGGGAACTCAAGCCCTGTGCGCTTTCCGAAGGCATGCTCATGTATGGCCAGCATACAGAACAATACGTCCGCGGACAAAAGAGATGCCTCCAGCCCGGTCTGCTCCACCGAGCCGCGCTTATTGGCGGTACCGCCCAGCATCCTTACTGCATTGTCATATTCGACTGCACTTGCATGCATGGTCTCTGCCCTGCACGCAAAGAAACTGCCTATATAAAAGGCATTGAGATATGAATCGGGAGACCAGTCGGGCTTGAAGTAGGGATGAATATACTTCCCGTTTGATGAAACCTCGTCCTCATCTCCGTAAACTACGTTGTGTTCGGGGTGGGCAATGAAATACTGCCTGATGACTTCCTGGGCCTTCTTAACGAGCTTCCCCTTGGGGCTCACAAAGATGTAGACCACGTTGTCATCGCTTTTGATGTCTGAAACTTCCCAGACCTTGGCATAGGGAATAACCTTGACGGTGGGCTCGGGCTTCTTGTGGGGAATCATCTCCCCGTTGGGGCCTTCCTCGTACTGGATGGGAGCCTCGCGCTTAGCAACCGGCTCTTTTTCCATGGCTTTCTGCCACTTGTCGTAAGCCGAAGACTTGGCAGCCACCATCTTGTCGTATTTTTTTATTCTGCGCTTTACAAGCGTATCCTTCGCCAGGTCTTTAAGCATTCCCCTTAGTCCCACTCCTCGTCTTTATAGAACTTCGCTTCGCGTTTTTGCTTTATCTTTCTACCGATCTTTCCGAGAATATTCTCACCCTTTGCGGAAGCCTTCTCCTCCTGGGCTTCCACGGATTCAACCACCGCATCTGCAGATCTTCTGGGCAAAAAAGCCATCAAAAGAGTCAACTTTAAGTGATTGCGCTCCTGTACGCTCAGGGTGTTGCTCTCGAGCCCGAACTCGATGTTGGGGTCGTCGGTGTTGAACACCATGGTGTCGTCCGAGATCCACTGGCCGTTTCCGGGATGGATGCTGATGTTCATACTTCCGTCGGAAAGCGACTTGCCGTTCCAGGTGGCATCGAGAATAGTCACGATGCAGGGCGCAAACGCGGGATCAACCCTGACATTCCTGCAATCGGAGGAAACCCTGATGTCGAGATTAATGATGTTGTTCTCGTCGTACTGCTCCTCAGGGAAGATGGAATCCTCCTCGGAATAACCATCGCCCTCGTCAAGGTAGATCTGAACGCAGTCGTCGGGCCTTGCAGCCTCGCCGCCCCCAAGAAGTTCCTTGGGAACAGTCACCTTTCTGCCAATCTCCTTGTAGATCTCAACCATGGACTTGCGGTTGCCGGTGACGTACTTCTGGAAAGCATACTCCTCATCCAAAAGCTCTGCCATCTCTGCATCGGTAAGACCAAGCCTCTTGTAAACCGGCCTGGGATCGAAGTGTTCGCGCTTCCGATCTTCCAGTCTGTAGCAGTAGAGCGCTCTCCACACCTGCTCTTTTACCGGAATGCACTTACCGTAGGTCCATTCATAATCTATTATAGTCCAAATAGGCCCATTGACCATAATATTCGAGAATATCAGGTCGTAGTCGGAAACGGGATAATCCTCGCGATAACCTATTCGTTTAATGTACTCATTCAAAAGGGCATTAAAGCCCTCCATGTCGTCCCTGTCGATGCACTCATCAAGGAGCGAAGACAAGGGAACTCCGTTGACAAAAGAGAAAATGGCGCAGCCGCCTTTTTCGTCCAACTGGCAGTCATTGATCTCCAGGTCGCCGCCCCTGAACTTCTCCACAAGGTTGAGGTATGCATCCCTGATGCCAAAGACATGCTCTTTTGCAGCCTCGGTCAGCGGGAACTTCCTGATGATCTTCCTGCCCGCCCGGTCGATGGCGATGTCCGTCCTTATCTTGAACTCATCAACACGGTCGTTACTGTATTTGCTGTAGATGGTGTCAAAGCCCGGTCCCAGTATTACTTCAAAAGAGTTAGCGAAATCAGCATACATGCCGTCCCGCACCAGCTCCTCGTAGGCGTGCTTCTCGTTAAAGAGCACCATCCTGTCTCTGTCGTAGTTCCTTACGTTGTCCTGAAGCTCGCCGTGCTTGGGAAGATAGGAATCCGAGTGGATCATGGTCATGAGCTTGTAATCAGGATAAGGATAATAGAAGTGGTAATCATTCATACCACATCTCTTGAAGATATTGATAAGGCCGTTCCTTGAGAAGGTCTTGGCGACACTGTCCGCCGAATAGCCCTCGATTCCGGTAAAGTAGGTGCCAAGATGGTCCTCGGCGCAGCCCGCAAAGTACTTAAGCCCCAGCCTGTTCTCAATGGCGATGACAATCCTTCCGCCCTTTTTAAGGTGCTTCTTAAGCATCATCAGGAACTTCTCGTAGGGGTTGTCGGTGCCGATGTAGCCCTGGCCGTACTCAAACACGCCGATCAGGAAGATGTAGTCAAAATCAGAAGGCAGGTCAGGCTCGATGTCCCTGAAATTGCCAACGTGGATGGTGACGTTGTCACAGTCGCTGTTCCTGGTGGCGTTGATCTCGGAACGCCGCCTTGAAAGGTCGCAGGCCACTACCTCTCTTGCCTTGGAGGAGAGCATGCCCGTGATGGCGCCGCACCCTGAGCCCACTTCAAGAACCTTGGCGCTTTTGTCCATGGGGATCCACTCAACGATGTTGGCCCTCTGGTCGGAAAGGTGATAGAGAATGGGCCAACTGCCCCGCTCTTCGATGACCTTCTGGTACTCTTCCTTCTTGTACTTTTTGACAATCTCAAGAAGGTCGTTCTCTATGGCTCCGTCGCTGTAGAGATCAACCCCCGAGTAATGTTTGAAATTAAGGCTCACACCGCCTATCTTTATGTTTTCCTGCATGTGTTCGTTCCCTGTTTATTCTGCGTCTGTAACCACGCACTTTGACTCCATGTCGTAGTAACCCACCGTGTTCTTGTCCGACACCACCGTCACATTCAGGGCGTCGTAAAGTCTGTGGTAAACCGTAAAGTTATCCTGCTCAAAGCCTGTAACTCCGAAGCTTAAGAGATATTCTCCGCCCTGAAGGTTCATCTTCTGGGTAAAAGAAATATCTTTGACCTGTCCTGCTTTGGCCGGCTCCAGAAATGCCTTCTCCACCATGGAGTTGGTGCCGGTGATCTCGATACCCATGATGTTCTTAAAGGTGAAAGCAAATATAGGTGCTGCAACATCCCTGTTGAAGCGAACCTTCATGTGCACGGTAAATTCCGTGCCCTTGATTATTGAATTGGTTGTAGTTCCTGATGTATCAGTGACAAAAAAGTCTTCAATGACTGCCGCCCCGTCGCCGTACTCAAGGGTGTCGGGGTTCTCGGAATCCTTGCGGGCCTTGCTGCCTTCCTTGCCGTTCTTACCATCGCCGGCTCCCGAAGCATCGGCTTTGCCGCCCTTACCGTCCGCCGCTTTAGCAGCTGCAGCGCGGATCTCCTCGTCATCAAGAAGATTCTCTCCCTCAGCCTTGGGAAGAGGATACTGTCCCACCAACACCTGCTTGTAGATGTCGATCATCTTCTTGGGAGTGCCCTCGCCAAGCATAACGCCCTGGTTCAGGAGCACTGCCCTGTCGCAGTACTTGCTGATGCTGGAAAGGTCGTGGGATACAAAGAGGATGGTCTTACCCTGCTCCTTGAACTCCTCAAACTTGTGATAACACTTGGCCTGGAAGAATACATCTCCCACGGAAAGAGCCTCGTCAACGATAAGTATCTCCGGGTCGATGTTGATGGCCACTGCAAAAGCAAGGCGCACAAACATACCGCTGGAGTAGGTCTTGACCGGCTGATACACGTAGTCGCCGATGTCAGCAAACTCTAAGATAGCATCAAGGCGCTTTGTGATCTCCTCCTCGGAGAAGCCGATCATCATGCCATTCAGATATATGTTATCGATTCCGTTGTATTCCATGTTAAAGCCGGCGCCCAGCTCAAGAAGAGCCGAGATATGGCCGTCCACGTTCACTTCACCCTCGGTGGGAGAAAGAACTCCTGTGATGATCTTGAGGATCGTGGACTTACCGGAGCCGTTGGTGCCGATGATGCCTACGGTCTCGCCCTTTCTGATGGTGAGGTTCACCTTGTTGAGGGCAAGGTGCTCCCGGTACTTCTTACCGCGAAGAAGGCCCAGTGAGTCCTTGAGCCTGTCCATGGGCTTGTCGTAGAGCTTATATACTTTTGTGAGGTCTTTTACCTCAATCGCAATGTCTTTTTCCATGTAAATACCTTAGTAAATAAAATAATGATACAAGTATAATTTTTTCTGTGACCTTGAATCCCTTGTATCATAGCACGTCTGCGAAGTGCGTCTTCGAGCGTTTGAATATCAGCGCACCAAGGCAGAAAGCCGCAACCACAAAGATCCAGAAATAGGTGGATGAGTAGAAGTGCTCAAAGAACCATGTGTCACCGTAGATTGAATTTCTGAAGCCCTCCACGATGTATACCATGGGGTTGAGCTTGACGATCCACTGATATTTGTCGGGAACGATGTCGATATTCCAAAGGATGGGAGTTGCCCACTGGAACAGCTGCAGGAAGATACTGATGATCTGCAGAAGATCCCTGAAGAACACCACGATGGCGCAGGTGGCGTAGCTTAGTGACAGCACCAGAATGAACTCACAGCCGATGTAATATATGATCTGCAGCCAGTAAATATTGGGATAATATCCGTATACGCAGGCGATGATCATCAGAACGCCGATGAAGAACACGTGGATGAACATGGCCGCAATTATCTTGATTATGGGCAGAATACTGATCTTGAAAAGAACCTTCTTCACCAGGTAGTTGTACTCAAGAAGTGAAGTGGTTCCGTTGGTCAGCGCCTCTGTAAAGAAGAACCAGGGCACAAGTCCGGACGTAAGAAACAGGACGTATGGAATCTCCACACCTCCTGATACCGCCTGGGCTCTTTGACGGAACACTATGTCGAAAACAATGTAATACATTACAACAGTGACCACCGGCTGAGCCAGTGCCCACACGATACCCATATAGGAACCGGCATAGCGCTTCTTGAAATCATTGATGGCAAGACGCTTTATGAGATTCCTGGAGTGGAACAGCTCCACCGGAAGTACCATGAGCCTGTCATACCAAACAAAGATCAGGATGCAGCTGATGCCTATAAGAAGGCATCCGCATACCTTCTTGAGCATCTCGGTGTGCGGATCCGCCAATGGGTTATTATGAAAGATAACAAGCAGCGCCAAAGCCAGCGCCAGTGCGTAGAAAATCCCCAAGATCATCTTCTTGGAGACCCTCTTTGATCCTGTTAACAAAACTCCTTGATTCCTCCCCACTTTGTATCTTTCTCGGAAAGATTAAGCTTAACGCCCTCCTGAAGAGGCCACTCTACTCCGATGTCGGGATCGTCCCACTTAAGGCCGCCCTCATCATCGGGGTGATAGAAATCCGAGCACTTGTAAGCGAACTCGGCGTAATCGGATAATACCAAAAATCCATGGGCAAAGCCCTTGGGAATAAAGAACTGCTTCTTATTCTCAGCTGAAAGCACAACTCCGAACCACTTTCCGAAGGTCTTTGAGTCCTTTCGAAGGTCCACAGCCACATCAAAAACCTCGCCGTTTATGCAGCGAACCAGCTTGTCCTGAGGGAACTGCTTCTGGAAGTGGAGCCCCCTGAGCACACCTCTGCTGCTGGCTGACTGGTTGTCCTGAACGAACTCAACGTCTATGCCCGCTGCAACGAAATCATTCTTGTTGTAGGTCTCAACAAAGTATCCTCTGGCATCACCGAAAACCTTGGGTGTGATGACCTTAAGTCCCTCTATTTCACATGTTTCTACTGTAATCTGTCCCATTTTAAATTCATCTCCGATTTAATTTTTTATAATTTATTGTCCGTCTCCGGGAAAAGAGCTTATGGTGAACCCACTACGCTGCCGCCGGGAATAAACTCTCCGAAGCCTCCCGGAGGCGCTGTAGGCGGCGTTGTAAGATAGCCGTCCGCATCAACCGGCGGCTCGCCTGTTCCCTCAGGGTTTGGATTCTGAAGCTCTCCAACCACGGCCATTCCCGTGCCTGCTCTGTCCTCTTCCTCCGTGGAAGCTGCAATACCGCTCTCGTCAGTGTTCTCACTGCCTAAGCCGGTCGACTTTTGGATCACTACAACAGCAGGGATCTTCTCGGTCTCGTCAAAAAAGTCTTCATCATACATGAAGGCACCGAGATTATCACCAATCTGCTGGCCGTAGATAACCTCCTCAGTAGCTTCGGTGGCGGCTTCTTCAGTCTGGGTTGCTTTCCTGTTACCCCAGCCGAACATACTATTTATTTTGTCAGCATTGGTGGCGTACACGATCACCAGCACCAGAATAAAGGCGCTTATGATGGTGAGGATCGCCATCCTAAAGACCTTAGAATCCATAAGTGTCCCCCGTCACAAGGAAGTTCCGCTCTCGCGCACCAGCCTCAAAAGAACCTCGGCAAGTGCTTACAGTCCGTTAGCTACTTCAACCAGGTATTTTCCATAATCTGTCTTCATCAGAGGCTCAGCCAGTTTAAGCAGCTGCTCCTTGTCGATGAAGCCTCTCTTGTAGGCAATCTCCTCGATGCAGGAGATGTACAGGCCCTGTCTCTTCTGGAATGCGCACACAAAATCCGAAGCATCAAGAAGGGAATCGTGGTTGCCGGTGTCAAGCCATGCAAAACCGCGGCCCATGGTCTCCACCCGAAGCTCGCCCCTTGAAAGGTACTCGTTGTTGATACTGGTTATCTCAATCTCACCGCGGGGTGAGGGTTTAACATTCTTTGCAATCTCCACAACCTTGTTGTCATAGAAGTAAAGTCCCGGAACCGCATAGTTGCTCTTGGGATGCTCGGGCTTCTCCTCGATGCTGATAGCTTTGCCGTTCTCGTCGAACTCAACAACGCCGTAGGCTCTGGGGTCACGAACGTAGTATCCAAAGATCGTAGCTCCGCTCTCACGGGAAGCAACTTCCCTAAGGAGCTTACTAAAGCTCTGTCCGTAAAAGATATTGTCACCAAGCACCAGGGCAACGGAATCCGAGCCGATAAAGTCGGCGCCGATGATAAAGGCATCGGCCAGGCCGCGGGGCTGTTCCTGAACAGCGTAGCTGAACTTCATTCCCAGCTGCTCGCCGGTTCCGAAGAGTTCCTCAAACATGGGGAGGTCTCTCGGGGTTGATATAATAAGCACTTCTCTGATCCCTGCCAGCATCAGTGTTGACAGAGGATAATAGATCATTGGCTTGTCATAGACAGGCATCATCTGCTTGGACATGGCTCTGGTCAGAGGATAAAGTCTGGTGCCGGAACCGCCTGCAAGAATAATTCCCTTCATGTGTATTCCTCCATTATCTGTTTGCGTACATCTTCTCGTAGTACTTCTCGTAATCTCCGCTGGTAACGTGCTCCATCCACTCCTGGTGCTCAAAGTACCACTTGATGGTCTTGCGGATACCTTCCTTGAACATGGTCTCAGGTTCCCAGCCGATCTCTTTTTTGATCTTGTCAGGGGCGATTGCATAGCGGCGATCGTGTCCCTTTCTGTCGGTAACGTACTTGATAAGGTCGTAGGAGAGCTTCTCTTTTCTGGGATCGGAATCATCCAGCTCGTCCCTGAGTACGTCGATTATGGTCTTAACTATCTCAATGTTCTGCTTCTCATTGTGTCCGCCTACGTTGTAGGTCTCGAAGAGTCTGCCCTTCTCCTGAACCATGTCGATGGCCTTGGCGTGGTCCTCAACATAGAGCCAGTCTCTTACATTCTTGCCGTCTCCGTATACAGGCAGGTCTTTGCCTGCAAGAGCGTTGTTGATGATAAGAGGGATCAGCTTCTCCGGGAACTGGTAAGGTCCGTAGTTGTTGGAGCAGTTGGTGATGTTGGCGGGGAACTTGTAAGTGTCCATGTAGGCCTTCACCAGCATGTCTGAGCTTGCCTTACTTGCTGAGTAAGGGCTGTGAGGATCATAGGGTGTTGTCTCATAGAAGTAAGCGTTGGGATCCTCATCAAGAGAGCCGTAAACCTCATCAGTTGATACGTGGAGGAACTTCTTGCCCTCTTTAAAAGAGCCATCGGGAAGCTCCCAGGCTTTCTTGGCAGCGTTAAGCATTGTAGCTGTTCCAAGAACGTTGGTCTGAACAAAGACCTCGGGATTGACGATAGACCTGTCAACATGGCTCTCAGCCGCAAAGTGCACAACTCTGTCGATATCATTTTCCTCAAAGAGCTTATTGATGGCATCGCGGTCGCAGATGTCAGCCTTAACAAAGGTATAGTTCTCGCGGCCCTCGATGTCCTTGAGATTCTCAAGGTTTCCTGCGTAGGTCAGAGCATCCACATTGATGATGCGGATCTCATCCCCGTATTTCTTAAACATATAGTGAATGTAGTTCGAGCCGATGAAGCCTGCTCCACCGGTAACCAGATAAGTTCTCATGAAATCTGTCCTTTCATCTTAAAGTATTAAAAAACATAGTTTAACTAACATAGTATAGCACAAGAAAGAGTCAAGTAGAAGAGACCCATGCTATAGCACATATATCTGCCCTGGGGGAAGATCATGGAACCTGTGATAAAGCAGTTCACAACGATCCCCGCCATGACAACAAAGCCCATGACAAGCACGAACCTGCCAAAGGTCCGCCGCCCCCTCGGGAATTCCTCTGCCACGAAGATTCCTTATTCCCGTCCATATCATCAGCGCCAGGAAAATGCCGTAGATTATCAGAGAAACCGGTATCAGCACCTTGGGATAGACATTGGCGTTGGAGATCACAAAGGCCTTCAGGACATTTCCCCAGAATACGTAGGCTATGCCCCTATCCTGCCCGCTTGTGATCTTGTGAAAAGTCTCCTTAAGAAGAGTCCGGAAAAGAGCCTTCTCCACCTTGTTCTCCATGATTTGAGCATGAACTTCATCAAGTTCCGGGAAGGTGCGGGCCACGTACCTGTCCCCTGCGGGAAGCACCACATCAAAGCCTATGACATCGTAGGATAGGGCATAGTGCTCAACCATGGCTGTCCAGTCGCTGTTAAAGATCGTGGACTTTTCTTTTAACTCATAGCCGGGTGCGGAATCGATAGTGAGCCCCTGCTCTATGCACTCACCATAGATCTCATCGTAGAGAGCGGTGATGCCGGGATACTCCTCTTCCAGCGGGGAAAAGAGCTCTCTATCCTCAGGAAGTGCTGTGTAAAGCACAGTATTAAGACCGCCCTTGCTGTCTCCAACATGGCCGGTAAACACGCCCCTTAAGGCATAGTTATAAGTTCTGTCAATTAAATTGATTGCTGTAAAAGAGATGAGGATCGCAAGCAGCACAAGAAGAAACTTCTTGAGAGAGCGATACCTCTTTACAAAAAGATAGAGGACAAAAGCGCAGCCGCCCCAGATGATCAGGGTGATAAGCATCTGCTTGCGGACACTTGCAATAAGAAAGCCCATGAGTGCAAGGCGCACAAAGGCATTTTTGTCGTAATCGATGAAACTCTCGATGAGAGTGATGTTAAACAGGATAAAAAGCGGCATGGCGATGGATTCCGTCATGATGGACTCGGAATACATAGAGCCCCTGCCTGCAACGAACCTGTTCAAGGCCGCCACCGCTATCTGGGAAAAGACAGCGATGAAACCTAAAGTGATGGCTCTTTTCCCGGAGAGGGACTTTGCGGCATGCCTGTAAACAAAGCGGCCCAGGGCATAGGTTGAGATCACCCAGAGGATGCTCTGGATGATCACTGCTACGAAGAGGTAGCGCTCCTGGCCGTAGAGGGGGGCTGTAAAGCCGAGTTTATTGCAGATGCCACGAAGGCACCAGAGAAACAGCGGGTACAGCGGCTCCCTTACGAAGGTCATATCTGTGTAGCTGGGACTGTCAACGCACCACACCGGTCCGTCAAGAATCGCCAGTCCCAGGAAAAAAGCTGCAGAAATCCCGAAGGCGCCTATGCTGAAAGCCACTCCTTCTCTTTTCTGATCATTACTTGCCATAGCCCCTCCTAAAAGGTTAATTGTAGGAGATATTCATATCTACATTGCCGGAAATGCCGGAAATTTTGCCCTTTGAGGTGTACTGCCACATGTCGTATCTGGTGGCGTTGTAGGTAACCGAAGCTGCGTACTGGGCAAGCCAGATCTTGTAGTTGGTAAGAGATCCGGTATTGATGTGGCTGGTAAACCAGGTCTTGTTGGCGTAAACGCCGGCTCTGTAGCCTGCATTCTGAACGGTTCCGCAGAATGCTTTGATGTTGGCGGTTCTCTGGCTTGCGGAGATCTTGTCGCCGCGGCCTCCGCTGCCCTCTACGTCAAGGTAGATGGGATAGCTCAGGCCATAGCCCCGCACCAGACTTATTGCCATGGAGGCCTCTTCTACGGCTTCCACCTCATTCACCGCCTGTGTAAAGAAATATACGCCGACTTTGAGGCCTGCTGCTGTTGCGCCCTGGATATTGGACCTGAACTTGGGATCCTCGATGAGGGCACCTGCGGAAGAGCCTCTGTAGCCGCATCTTATGATAACGAAATTAACACCGGAATTCTTGACCTGAGCCCAGTTAATGCTGCCGTTCCACTTGCTGACGTCTATACCCATGACACCTGAGGATGAGGACAGCACGCCGTCTCCGTTAAAAGAGTACTTGGCTCCCTGGATGACCTGCTCGCCGGTCACATAGTTTCCGTTCTTGTCGTAGTAATAAGTGTTTCCGTTTATGGTCCACCAGCCGTATCTTGTGCCGGTGTTCTCCTTGTTCTCCTTACGAAGGTAAAGAGTCTTCTTGCCGTAGTAGTCGTCGTAGGTAGCTTCTCTCCAGCTGCCGTCGTCATTCTTGACGTAGACGATGTTGCCGTTCTTATCCTTAAGGACTGTCTTGTTGGACTCAACAACAACCTCTACTGTAGCGTCGGCATACTTGTCAGCGGAAACAGTGATGGTTGCGCTTCCTGCACCGACACCTGTAACCTTGCCATCCTTGTCCACTGTGGCAACAGAGTCCTTGGAGGACTTGAAAGTAATCTTTTCAGGACCCTTGGCTGTGATCTTGGAGGATCCGCCAACCTTCAGGGTAAGCTTTGTGGCGTTGAGCTCCATCTTGAGCTTGTCGCCCTCAGCTACCTTAACGGTTACTTTGCCGTCGTTGTAGTCATCGGCCTTGAGAGTGATGGTAGCTGTACCTGCTGCAACAGCAGTAACTGTGCCATCTTCTGCAACGGTTGCGATCTTGGCATCGGAAGATTCGTACTTCACCTTGGAAGGTGCCTCTGTAAGAGCGATCTTCTCCTTGTCACCGATCTTGAGGGCAAGCTCTGCCTTTGTTATCTTGAAGGTCTTCTTCTCTACAGCTGCAGTATCTACATGGACGCTGACCGTAGCATCTTTATACTTGTCTGCGGTGATGGTAATGGTTGCATCACCGGCTTTAACTGCCTTTACTTTGCCGCCGGATACTGTGGCTACTGCTTCATTGGAAGACTTGAATGAAGGGCTTGAAGGGCCTGTTACTGTAATGGTAGCCTCCTCACCTTCCTTGATGGTGATGGAGGAAGGGGATACCTGCATATCCTTTATCTCTTCAACGGGAGGTGTGGTACCGCCTTCGCCGGCGCCTGACCCGCTGCCTGAGCCGGTATTTCCGCCGGAACCGCTATCTGTTCCGCCGCCTTCACCTGTATTGCCGGAGCCGGAGCCATCGCCTGAACCACCGGTATTTCCGCCGGAGCCGCTGTCTGTTCCGCCGCCTTCACCGGTATTACCGGAACCTGAACCATCGCCTGTGTTTCCGGAACCACTCTCACCGGTATTGCCCGAGCCACTTTCGCCGGTATTTCCGCCGGAGCTGCCTTCACCGGTGTTGTCCGAACCGCCTTCTGTTCTGCCAAGATAAGTCCTGTTTGCAACTACCTTGGTCCTTGCTGCGGTGTATATGTTTGTTCCCGTTGCAGCCTTACCTGTGGTGTAAGGAGCAGGGATATCGTTTCTGTTGATCTCTTCGTACTTGTACTTCTCCTGACTGCCTGATGAAGTGTTCTGATTACTCTCAACCCATTCAACAGTGTCTGTAAGCTGGGATTCAACAACAGTCTTCTCTGCTGTATCCTCAACTGCTGCGTTGATCTGGGATTCCTTCTTGATCTCGTCGCTGACATCAACAGCCTTCATCTCTACCTGATCCTTAACGGTAAGGGTCTGGGTAGAAGTATCAAGCTTGTAGTTCTCATACTCGGATCCAAGAGCCCTGGGTGTGATCTTGTACTTGCCGGCAGTTATGTCCTTCTTATAAATGATTCCGTCCTTGTCGTGGTCATCATAAGTAATCTTTGTTCCGTCGGGAGTCACAACATCAATCTCAAAATGAACATTGCTGATGAGCTTCTTAGTCTCGGAGTTGATGAACTTGACCTTCATGTCGCTCTTGATTGAGGTGAGGGTCACCTTGATGTTTATAGTCTTGTTCTCCTCTACAACTTCTTCCTCAATCTGCTCTTCGGTAAGTTCCTCTTCCGCAACAAGACCTGCTGCCAGAGCCTTGGCCTTCTGGGCATCAGCCATTGCAATAAGTCCGCTCTGACCCACAACTGTGGTTTCATTAAGTGACTGTCCGATTTCAACAAAAGAATCTATCTCATTCTTCCTGTCCATGGCCTTGGAATAATAATTGGCCATAACAATACCACCTGCCACGAGAAGCACTGCCACAAACATGGCGATACGCTCCACTGCGCCGGTGTTCTTGAAAAAGTCTACAATCTTGCCCCCGGCAACTGCCAAAGGATTGGGTCCGGAGTGTCTTCGAGAGCTGCGGCCTGAGCGATTGTCACGGCCTGAATGGCTGCCGCGGCTTGAACGTCCGGCTTCACGTGATCCGCGTCCTGCGCCGTAGGCTGCTGCGTAGCGGTCGTCTTCATCATCCTCGTAGTAACGGTCGTCCTCGTCAGGATAATCCTCTTCATCGTATTCCCTGTCGAACTCCTCGTCCTCGGGGTAGTCATCGTCTTCGTCCGCGTAGCCCTCGTCATCACCGCCGTACTCACGCTCGAATTCATCATCGCGGTAGTCGTCGTCATCATCGTCTTCGTCGTACTCGCGGTCGAGGTCTTCTACATCGTCGGAGTTTGCTCGGTAGTTGTCATCTTCATCAGGATAATCTTCATCCTCATAGTACTCATCATCCGAGTATGAATCATCCTCAGATAAATCATCATTCTCCGAAGACTCCGCTTCATTTTCTTCGATAGCCTCACGACTTCTCTCGAATGCTGCTACGTGAATGATATTGGAAGCGTTATCTGAAGCGACGTCCTCGCGCTCCATGGCCTCATCCACATCGTCCTTATCCCATGCTGCAGTATCTGCGTAATCATCTACATCTTCCGCATTCCAGGACTCAGTCTCGATGAAGGGTTCTTCTTCGTCAGAATTGCCTTCATCGGAATAGCCTTCGTCAGCGTTGTCATCGCCGTAATCCGCATCGTCTGCGTAATCCTCATCTTCATAATCTTCGTCGGCGTAGTCATCATCCGCGTAATCTTCCTCGGAATAGTCCTCGTCTGCGTAATCTGCGTCGTCGTTGCGATAGTAATCATCGCGTCTGTAATTTTCCTGTCTCTTTGCAGGACGTCTCCTGCGTGTTTTTCTGTTAAAAATTCCTAATCCTTTTTTCATACCTCTTCATCCCCATACCAACATCTTGTGGTAAACAGACTTTAACCACTATATCTCATAGTAGATTGTAGCATTTATCCATAGCACTGGCAAATCGCTGCTACTTTTAGGCGTATTTTCACATCTTATAAAACAAGGAGTCGGACAAGCGACTCCTTGTAAAGGTCATATAATATGTATGGACAGCCTTTGTATTGCCGGCTTCATTCTTTGTAACTATATTCATAAGTGTAAGTCCCTCACCGATGTCATAAAGATCAGTTTCTCGCTCTGAAGCAGTGTATTTATTCATCATCCGACGTGTCGCCTTTAATAAATGCCATGATTCATCATCCACATTGACTGAATCCGCAGTCATCCTGACTTTTTCAATAGCCATGCTTCAAAATCCATTTAATGATTAGAGATTCAAAAGTCATTATCTTTATGGTTAAAAACCATGAGTAACGATAGCGTGATAAGGATAAATGCGCTAATAAATGAGGAGAGCACACCGAGGGTGAGACCCTGCAGATGGTAAGTGGCCTTGATTTGGTGTTCTCCTGCTTCGAGCTCGAGGAGCGTAAGACCACCGCTTTTGATGGCTTTTGTCTCTTTTCCGTCTACTGTGATTTTAAAACCCTCGTCATAGGGAATTGAAAAATAAACAAGAGATCTTGTGTCGTAATCGGATATAGCACTGAAACCACTGCTGTTTCTTTCAAAACTTTTGAGAGCCATGGCGGTGTTTTTTTCTGTGGCTCTTTTGATGCAGGGATTTAAAAACAGTGCATCCCCTTCGCTATATTTTATATCTTCATCTATGATGTTCAGTATGTCGTCTGAAGAAAGGACAGGAACAATATCCGAAAGGGATTCAATTTCCTCATCTTCGACGACAGAGGCATACAGTAGGGCAATACCTCTCTTTTCCACGGGAAGTTCCATGAGGGAACTCTTAGAGATAATGGCGCTTGTCCTGTAACCTATGGGGCAGGCGTTCATTTCGTAAACATCCCATTTCTTACCGTCCACCGTAAAGATGTCTTCGAGTTTTTTCCCCTCCGAATAAATGTAGTCGGGGTAGCGCTCCGTGGTGTTGGTCTCGGAGAGCATGAGATACCTTCCTCCGAGGAGCTCGGGGAGTCCAGCGGTAAAGCCTTTGTTAGCCCTTCGGCTCACATCCCAGTAGCCAAAGAGCTCATCGAATTCAATGATGGAATTGCTGGTGGTGGAGGAGTATCCGGACAGACCCGCGGCATTCTCCTGCCTGTTATAGAGTATGATGGGATTTTTGTAATTACGGAACCTGTAGGCCTCGCCCGGATCCGGCATCATAGCCCCCGCTCTGTAGATGTTCACATACTCATCCTTGGTGATATAGGCGTTCCGCCTGTAAATGTACTCTGTAAAGCCAAGAGTGATCATGCTGCATAGCATTATTCCTGAGATGATAACAAGGGCAAAGCCTTTTGCCATCTTCTTTTGAACAGTAGCATTCTTGCTGTTTCTGAGTAAGTCAGTGACAAGAACTGCACCTGTGCAAACGAGGGAAAATAGCACCATCACCACAAATCTACCTTTGTGAAATACAAGACTCTGGCCTTCTTCATCCCTAACAAACCAGATTGCTGTGGCAATCACTGTGATGAAGGCAGCCTGTATTAGGGCTGAGAGTCTTATGTTGTAGTTCCTAGCATCCTCGAGCACAATCGCCGACATTGCAGCCATAAGGAGTATGAGAAAGTACCACCACCTGGAGTAGATTATGGTAAACAGCAGGAACACGCCGTTTCCAATGGGGATAAAGGACATCGCAAAGAGACAGATCACAAGCGAAGAGAGTCTGTCCCTATTCTTTATAAGATATGCAATAACAAATACCATTCCCACAAAGGGCAGATAGCAGGAGGTCGATGTCCACACCCGATTCAGAAGAGCTGTTTCATCCAGCATTATATCCCCAGGGAGGAATATCCCTTTTAAGATGTATATAATGGTCTTAAAGTCGTATAGGTAAAGGTTGGAGTCGATGCCGCGGTCTGCCCTCTCATTTCCCATGATGTAGATGATGCTGGGTATAAATACTATGCCAGAAAGGCCGACACCAAGGCTGCCAAAGGTCGCTGTTACGAGCGTCCTTTTGAGGAAGTCCGATATTTTTTCCCTGTTCATAAAGACGAAGTAAATCACGGCCGCCACCACGCTCTGGATGAAGAACACATAGTTAGCGAGACAGTTGATGGCAACTGAGAAAGAGAAAAAGATCCCTGCTTTTGTGAGATTCCTTTTACTGTCAGCTCTTATGATATCGTCAAGACTTATCAGCATCAGGGGAAAAATGGCTGTAACGTCGTGGAATATAAAAAAAACTATGTTGGTGCACTGGAACCCTGAAAAAGCGTAGAGCAGAGCCCCCGCCATGGCAGCCTGCTCGGTCCTCGTGAATCTCCTTATAAAGAACAAGGAGGTGTAGCAGGCGACAATATACTTGAGAAGCACGGCAACTGAGACAATATAGGGTATAAATGCCCTGGGAACAAGGAATATGAGGTAGCTAAAGATGCTCCCCAGACCATAGTAGCCGTAGGCATAGAACATGGGAGTGCCAAGATCGAATCTCCAGTAGTAAGTGTTAAAGCCGTGTTCGAATGCATCTCTGAAATTGAATAGAAAAGGAAGCATCTGCTCGTCGAAGTCGTTGGAAATAAAATAGAATCCCTTGCCCATAATGGTTGGATACAGTATGGGGACAATAGCCGTTATAAAACACAGTAGGAGAAAAAGATATTTATTCTTTCCCGATAGAGGCATTGAAATTTCTTTTTTTGAAGTGCTCATATATTCTTCCTTGTACTATTCATGGGATATGGAAACAGTATTGAGGTCAAAAAACTTGGCGTAGGAGACATTGACAGGGGCATCCGGATCTTCAGAGAGTCCCATTCCGTACATGCTCCTGTTGTATATGGCTACCCTCAGAGTACTGCTGACAAATTTGTCAATTACGTCTTTTACAGCGCCCTCGTAAGCGTAATTGTCCTCGCACAAATAAGCATATCCCGTTCCAAGTGCAACGGATACAATACAGAATGCAGATGTGAGCAAGCAAATGACAACACGGAGATTTTTTTTTTATCTTCAAGGCGATTTCTCCGGAGACTATTACGTTTAGACTTTGAAGATTATACATTTTTATAGGTTATAATTCAATGGCAGGAAGGAAAAAGCCGCAAACACAGCTGTAGGATCTACCTGCTTGAAGCGATAGCAGTCTTCAAGTATACGCTGGAATATCTGCTCAAAAAGATCTGTATCCATAAATCTTCTTGTGTAGTTCTTTCCAATTGTTGTATCAAAAGTGTGCTCTTTCTCTTTAGGCCCATACGAAGCTTGGTGCCCTAATGCTCGGCGAAATACTTGCTAGCATATGCATATAATCTGGGCAAGTCTTCTCCTGAACTTAGGTATAAATACTATGTGGTACTTACACTCCCATTTAGAGTGTGATAAACTATTCATGTCTTTTGGAGCTTACCTGATTCCCCGTATTATTTTCCCAATTCCTGCACAAGACCACCAATCACTTCATCAACATTATCCGCAGTCACTATTGTACCAAAGGGTACAACTGTCGCCACACTACACGCCTCTGAAACTGAGTTCATACGCTCATTGTCATTTCCAAACAGCACCTTCTCCATCTCCCGCCCAACGTAGGGCCTAAAATGCGATGCATCGAAATAATACATTGCCTCCCTTGTATACGCATTTAATCCGGAAAAGCAATAGTAATCTGTTACTGACGCGAGATCTGTCAAGAAATCCAAGTACCCGTTATCAACTCCCTGTCTATATGTACTTTCCAAAACAGGACTCGTGATCACAAGAAGCTCAATTCCATTCTCATCGCAAAACTCCTTCAACCGGCGCACTGACTCAACTGAAGTCGATGCCTCCGTATACTCTAGTGATCTCTCTGGCTCAAACATATTGGTCGGGCTACCTATTGCCATATCTGTGTTAGCCTCACCAACGCCATATTCATAGAATAAGGATTTCTTCAACAACACTTCACTTCCTTCTTCAGCCAGATCATTCTCAATCACCGCAGGCAACAACTTTAAGAGTGGTTTTTGCTTGATGTATGCATAATAAAACTTTAGCGGGTTCTCCTCGTAGGTCTGATAAGTAGCAAATATAAGATCACCTGTGCCCTCAAAAGCATTTCTCCACATAGAAATCTCATCCACAAGAATAACCAGCTCTTCAATCTTCACTCCATTATCCAGAAAAGTCCTTACCGTCTGATAGTTTTCCTCCGGACATCCCATAGCGTAAGTCATGTTATACCAATGAAGTTTCTGTCCTTCCGGCCCCATCTTCGGGAGTCCGTCTAATGGCAAATTTCCTGCTCTGGAAGACCCCAAAACAAATGCATTAAACCTATCCTTATTATTCAAAACATACTTTGTCTTAATAAAGTTTTGATTTGGTGTTACATAAGTAAGTCTGATATTGTCTACATGGAACACGTTATATGCATCAATATAAATGCTAGCCCCCAAATAGATAAACGCAGGTATAATAAAAAGACAAAGCTTAGCCAATAGTTTCTTCATAATCTTTGCATCCCAATCAGAATCTGTTATATATAAACTCTCCGCTGTTCTCCGCGCTAAAAAACAAAATCAAAAGAGCAAGTGCAAAATAGCCCCCCCACCTAATCACTGGTTTCTTGCTCTTTATTAACTTAAGCCCTGAGTTCCTATACGTAGTCCCACTAATACCCAAATATCCAACTAAAAAAACAAGGCTTAGTGCCAAATTAAATCCATGTGGCACCATCAAAACTCTATTGACAGCAATACCATCAGCCACAATCATAGCCATTTCCGAAGGAATTCGTCCAAATGACACAATAGTATCAGCCACCTCATGAAGGCTGTCGGATGCAAATATGATCCACCCGAAGGTTACAATAACGTAGGTCCAGAAAATCCGTAGCCATCTCCTTGGAGTACTCACAATGACATTCTTCCCGATTCCCAAAATATTCTCAATGCACAGACAAATGCCATGATACAATCCCCATACAATCCATGTAATACCTGCTCCATGCCATAGCCCGCTTACCGCAAAAGTGATCAAAGTATTCAAATTCTTGCGGAGCGCGCCAACTCTACCACCGCCTAGGGGAATATAAACAAAATCCCTTAACCAACTACTCAACGAGATATGCCATCTCCTCCAAAACTCGCCAATGGATACAGACAGATACGGATGATCAAAGTTTTTCCCCAACTCATACCCAAGAGCATTCGCACATCCTATCACAATGTCGGAATAACCTGAGAAATCAAGATACAGCTGAAAAGAATACAGAAGCGCCGCCAGCAGCAAGGCCATTCCATATTTCTCTCCTTCAGCACCTCTTACTGCCTGAATGTATGTGGCCAAATTATCCGCGATCACCAGTTTCTTTAAAAGTCCCCATCCCATAAGCCTTAGCCCATCTGTGATCTCATCATAATCGAACACCTTATACTCCCCAAATTGTGGAAGAAGCTTTTCAGCTCTGGCAATTGGTCCACTAGACACACATGGAAAAAAACTAACGAAAAGCAATACAATCAGCGGATTCCTTTCAGCACTTAAAGTACCTTTGTACACTCCATGCGTATACGTCACCGCTTGAAGTGTAAAGAATGAAAGTCCAAGTGGAATGATCAATTCTTCTGTAGGTACATCAAATAAATCTGTCCGAAGTCCCACAAGCCTGTAAACAAGTAGAGGAAGCAATTCAAGTCCTGCAAATGCAAGAATTATCGACTTTTTATAAGAGTGGCATCTGCCCAGAACGATCCCTGAAACATAACTTATCACCCCGATTGTTATAGGAAAAAGAATGAACCGCAGGTTGGACCAGCAGTAAAAAACGATACTTGCTCCCAAAAGAAGGATATTAGAAATAAAGGTACAGAAGGATTTGTTTTCATTCCAAATCCTCCGTACCATATTTACGGTCAAAAATATAGCAAAAAAGAAAGTCACAAATAGCTTAGTATAAACCGGCATTACCCGTCCCCCAACAGCTTTATCACTCCGGATAAATAACCCTTATAAAATGATCCGCCATAAACGCATTACAGTCCGCATTAACATGTATATTATCCAATAACCAGCTGGAGCTGTTATCCTCATGAATGGTTCCATAGTAATTGTCCACAAAAGACACACCGGTAGCCCCTGACACATCGATCATAAACTGCAGATATGTAGTGAGCCTTCCGTTTCCGAAATCGAACCTGTCACCACTTACCAATGATCCGTCAGAGCCGTAAGCATAACACATCGGGAATGACATGCACACGATCCTTATGAAGGGATACTTCTCCTGGATCATCTTGATTCCTGCATTCAGCGCACCGCTGTATGTCACAGGATCCGAGTCATCATCAGGATTCATACCGATACGAAGGCTGATATAATCCTGCGCATCGTAGAAAACAACCAGAGTATCAACTGTGCTCATATCAAGAGCAGCCAGTGCCTCGGCATTCTTATCATATGTGGAATCCTCAAACTGCGTTGACGCTTGCACAAGCTCGCTGCAATCACCATTCACTATGCACTTGGCGACGTTATAGAAGCTGAAAGCATCGATAGGTTCACTTCCGCTTGCATCCTTAAGCGCCACAGTAGAAGCCGGGAATCCGGCATTGATCACGTTAGCGCCAAGCTTCTTCTCCACCTGCTGCGCAAATCCATTCTCGTCCTTGTAATAAGTCAGGATATCATTTCCCAGAAAAAGAATCGTCTCCTTCCCGTCATCCTCGTGAAGAGCCTTCTTGTCCTCCGGCAACAGGAATATCTGATCCAGCACCTCGACTTCAAAGCTCTCTCCTGTAACGCCCTCAGTCTTGGCAGTTCCCATGTTCCAGCGGATCAGCTTGTATGCAGAGAAGATCACAACTGCCGCAATGACCGCCAAAAGTACTATATACACCCAGGAAGGAATACCGTTCCGGTCATCTCTTCCGCCTTTGGCCCCCGCCCTACGTCCTTCACGCCTGTCATCTTCTTCGAATTCCTCACCCTGCTCGTCGAAGTCAATTTCTTCTTCAAACAGTTCATCTCTCTCGTCTCTATCTTTACTCATTACACATGTCCTTCCTTTTCATATCCATTTCACCAATCCTGCGACAGCAGCTCATCGTAGTCAAATCCTTCCACAATTCCCCGCATCTTCCTAAGATTCTCCGCCATCTCCTCCGATGAGTGAACCTCATATTCACCGTTCTTAAAGCATTCTACCATAAATCTGTTGATGTCGGGTTTGTAATGGGAATAATCCGCATAGTTATTGAGGTCCGTGACCTCTTCCATCGTCTGGAAATAGAACAAATGCACATTGTCATACTTCAGAAGCTCATCCGCCACATACTGATACTGCGCATAAGCCGCTTCATAGAAGCCCTCCTGCTGTAGATTGTGCCAATACAAAATGCTATAGGGCGGGAAAAAGAAGTAAAACTGCGTCTCCGGGTGCTGCTCCACAAACGGCAGTATATTCTCCTTCAGATTCTCCTCCGTAGCCGGAAGCACATCATCCTTCCCGTAAGTCACCGGTGACTTCTCCGGTTCTTCATAGGTATGCATAACCCACTGTATGTTGTAGTAATCCGGTGTCCACCAGCTGAAGTATATCTCCGACAAATCTGAGCCCTTTCGCTGAATCAACGGCCGCATGATATACTGCAGGATCACGTCCTTATTCAGCACATAATTCACATCGTTGAGCACATTGTTATCGTACAAATATCCCGGGAGCGGGTACTTGGTCTCCATGGTATCCGCCGTCATTGTGGGAATATCCAGAGCAAAAAACACAGCTCCCATAGGATTTATCCGCCTTGCTCTCGTGTTCTCATCAAACACTATCGACAGAATATTGTAATCATCCCTTGGATACGCCCCGCTATAACTTAGCTTCAAGGTATCATACCCCAGAATATCCCTGAAATCATCTGTATCAAAGTTAACTGTCATGGAGGACCCGATGATACATCCATTGTAGGTCATATTTTCGGCCATTCCGGGATTCTGACTCAGCTGATTGTCTACAATGTACGGAAATCCCGGGAGCGGAGCATGATAATGGAAAAATGGATCCACATACACCACCAGTGCTGCCAATACCCCGAGCACCACCAGTACTCCCCCAATCAGTCCAACAAATAACCTCTTGTATCTGTGAGTACCTTTGCTATCAGCCTCTTCAATATTCACTTGCAAATCCGGATTCATCAGATTCTCACTCATTTACACTTCTATCCCAATCAATTCTTAGAAATTCATATACAGGAAGGTGCTCACTCCAGCAAAGCTCACCACCGACCACACCAGTAATATTCCGGTCAAAAGAGCCGTCTTCACTCCTATACGCTCCTTCTCTGCCTTTTCTATGGCATTCGGAGCAAAGAATACAACTATAGCCGCAAACACCACGAACAGCCACAGGCAGATATCCCATGCAAAGTTCAGCTTCATTATCGGTGTCACCTTTATCACATACCAAAGCTCATCCAGCATGAAGCAAGATGATAATGCCGATGCAATAGACTTTCGTCCTCCCGTGAACATGCGCCCGATAAGCGCCAGCGCATCCCCTATTGTATTTGCTCTGAAGAATATCCAAGCCATGGTCACATAAATGAACGTAATGGCCACCTTCACAGCCTTAGGCAGAGTCAAAGGATGGTCTTTCATCATCCTCGTCACAACATACAATACTCCGTGCAGCGCGCCCCACACAATGAACGTCCATCCGTTCCCGTGCCATAGACCGCTCACCAGGAATACCACCAGAAGGTTAATGTACATCCTCGCCATCCCCTTGCGGTTACCTCCAAGAGGAATATAAATATACTTTGTAAAAAACTTTGTCAGAGTAATATGCCATCTCTTCCAAAAGTCTATGATATTCTGTGCCTTATAAGGTGAATTGAAATTAAGCGGCAGCTCAAATCCCATCATCTTGCAAACACCTGCTGCCATATCACAGTATCCGCTAAAATCAAAGTACAGCTGAAACGAATAGAACACAGCAACCAGCACAGCCTCAAGACTACCTAGTGTAGGGATATTGTCAAATCCCCAGTTTACAGCTTTTCCGAAGGTATCCGCCAGTATCACCTTCTTAAACAGTCCCATGGAAAAGAGATATAATCCCCGCAGAAGAACCTCATAGTCAACCTGCGCCTTCAAAGACTTCTCAAATTCATTATCATAATCAGAGTACTGCATCAGCGGCCCCTGAAGGAGTTTCGGGAAGAACAGAATATACGATAGATATCCGGGAAGATCAAACTCCTCAATCTCTCCCCTATATAAATCCACCAGATAGGAAATCTGATTAAACGTATAGAAGCTGATGGCCACAGGGAAGAACACACCATTGAACTTAAAGGCCAGAAGCCAGATTACATTGACCGCCACCGCAATTGCAACAAGGACCTTTCCATGATCTGCTCCTCTCCTACTTACAAGCAGCCATGCGAGTATCCCGTTCACCACGATACTCATCAGCAGTGCCAGAAGGTTCTTCCATCCGAAAGGTGCATAAAAAAGAAGGGAGCCACCGGCCACTAAGGCCTTGCACAACCCCCTCATCTTAGGATCGTCATATGAAACTTTCCTGACTGCAAAGAACACTATCAGAAAAACAGGCAAAAATGCCAGCATAAAAACATAAGAGTTAAATAACATCAGATATCTATCCTCTCATAAAGGTCAATTCGCACCTTGATGGCCGTATTACTACTCCTCCAAGTTGGTATGCTCAACTTCAACACCTTTGTATATGTCAACATACATGTTATCGATCACATAGCCGCATTTCTCATCAAAAACCAATATACTTATCCCGTTGTACTCAGGTGTATAGTCCTGTTCTCCAACAATTATGTGAGGGAATTCCTCATTCTCTGTCTTGAAAAAATTGAAATCCACACCGCCTATCTCAGAATATTTCTTAAAATTAGACGCACCATCTGAATAGTCTTCAAAAAAACCATTCCGAATGATCCAAACTCCGCCCTTTTCATAGCTTTCCTGGTCTATACCAAGCTCAGTGATGTATGGCATATAAATATCATCACCCAGAGCCCTGTAATTGCCATTAAGGGCAATTACCACCGTATAGTCATCAGCCATGTTCCGAAGGCACTCCAGGTATTCCTGCAACCCACTTATTTTATGTAGAACATACATTGCCTTCCTGTCCTCAAGATAAGTCAGGTGCTTATCCCACATCTCATACCCTTTGCATCCTCGCCTATCAGGAATATCATAGTTACTAACCAAAATCTCTCCCAGTGCCCTGGTGACCTTAGATGCGCCCTCATCATTGAGGTGCCCGTCATCCCTAAAGTCCCGTGAGAAATCGATATTATACTTCTGATAATCTCTGATAAAATCTATATATTTGCACTCCTTTGCCTCAACATAGTCCCTGATAGCATTCTGCTTGGCCTGTTCATCACTACTAGCGAGATAAGGGGCCGCAAAGAACACCGGTTCGACATCATTCTGTCTGCACGAAGAGATTATGTCATCAATATTCCGTAAAGTCACTTCACTTAACAAAGCTTTTTCGTCGGTAAACTCTATCGGCTCAATAGGGACTGTCTGGTCGCTTCCGCGGTATCCCATTATATACTCTTCCCATGCACCAAAGTCCTTAGGTTCCAGTTCCTTGTACCTCGAATGTACTATAGGCATCCTGAGCAGCATGTCTTCGACCATTTCCCTGTCAAGATCATTTTCTCCTGCTACTCGCATTGTGTAGTCAACATATCTTGTCGAGAACCTTGAAGTAAGTGCTGACCTGTAATATGACGCCAGACTGAATTCCTCCCCAGGCAAAAGATACGTTTCAATCAACGCTACCTTTGGTTTGTTGACAGCAATTGCCTCTCTTACAAAATAGGCTGTTCCGTCTCCCTCCTGACTTCCTGCAGTAAGAGAATAGCTGGCTACTCCATTCTCTTCCCAGAGGATTCCATTGTTCACAGTGCAGGCCGCATGAGAACTGCCAAAGACAATCACATCAATAGGAACCTTAGTACTGTAGAAGTTGTCCATTCCGCCGCCACTTCCCACGTTCTTGTACCTGAGAACGTTGTAAAGTCCAGATACTGCAAGGCTTAGAAAAAGACAAAATACAATTATCTCAATTAAAAAACGATTCTTTTTCATACCCCTGCTCCCTAGAACTGAAAATAGATAAACTGCTTGGAATCAAAGCCTGGTCCATACTCGCCGAAAACTATCACCATGAGCACGATCAACAGGACAAAGAATATTCTAAATACCACAAATTGTCCTGAGAGCCATGCATCAATTGCAAGCCCCCTACGCGCCCGTATAAAATCAACCAAAAGCAGAAGCAGAAGTGCTGAGACAAGTATCCACATCTCTTGAACATCAAGACCGTAACTATAAATCTTATCAGATGAAAGCAGATAAAAGTCTGGCTTGTTGAATAGCCTGTATATGAAATCTCTTGCCTGCCCAAAGGAATCCGATCTAAAGAATATCCATGCGAAGTCTGCAATCACAGTTACAACTGCCGCCCTGCATATCATGAAGCCAAAAGAGCTCCTGTTTATTTCATATTTCTCTTCAAATCTATGGACAAGGGGCCTAAAAAGTCCCTCTAAGACTTGAATCACGCCGTGTACAAGTCCCCAGAAGACAAAAGTCCAATTAGCTCCATGCCATAAACCGCTCAGAGTAAATACTATCAGCACATTGAGATACTTTCTGGCCTTCCCCCGCCTGTTACCTCCAAGGGGTATATACACATAATCCCTGAACCACGAAGACAGCGAAATATGCCATCGCCTCCAAAAATCAGTTATGGAAGTAGCAAAATACGGAGCATTAAAGTTCTCCATAAGCTTTACTCCCATAACCCGTGCCGCACCTATGGCAATAATAGAATAACTTCCAAAGTCACAGTATATCTGTATGCCAAACCCAAAGAAAGCCATAATTAATCCAACAGCCCCATAGAGATTGACATTATCGTAAACATTGTCAATGATAATAGCAATCCTATCCGCAATCACCAGCTTCATGAACATTCCCCAGCACATTAGGATGAGACCATCCCTTATCTGCTCCCAGTCCACAAGTTCTTTTCTCGAAACCGTGTCATACCGTTTTATCTGGCAAAGGAGATTTCCGCTTCTCTCGATAGGTCCCGCCACCAGCTGCGGAAAGAAAGACACAAACAAAGCGTAGGTTATAAAGTTGTGCTCCGCCTTCGTATCACCCCTGTAGCAGTCTATGGTGTATCCCAACGCTTGAAATGTGTAAAAGGAGATTCCTACAGGAAGGAGCACATCCAGATATCTCGGAGTTCTACCCGTTATGAGGCTCACCGTATCGAGGGTGAAATTAAAATACTTAAAGAAGAAAAGGATGCCAAGATTAAGAGCAATGCAGAAAAACATCACCAGCTTTCTTTTGCCCACATCCACTATTTTTTCTATAAGTATAGCGCTGAAATAAGTAATCATTGTCGATCCTAAGATCAACACAATATATTTTGCCTCCCAGCACATGTAAAAGAAATAGCTGCAAGCCAGAAGCCAAAGCCTCCTTAATTTAGCAGGTATCAACCACAATATAAGTACTACTATGGGAAAAAACAACAAAAAATCAATACTGTTAAATAACATCGTAATAATCCACTTTTCTAATAGTTTGCAAACAGGAAGCCTTCTTAGTGAAGCTACATCAAATCATACACATGTTGAGGCCACTGCTTATCCTCAGGAGGAAAGGACATATAGTCGTCTCCATATACGAAAGAAAACCACCTGTCATACAGCTTTGGCACGGGGAATTCCCTTCCACGAATAATTCCTGTATCATAGCCATTTAAAACACAAGGCCCAAAGAACGTCAGTCCCCAGTACTTCGGATTCATCTGCTCATTGGACACAAACACAGTCGGAAGCCCCGCCCCTTCAGTCATCTCAAGCGCTCCGCCTTCAACCTGTACTTTTTTATACCATGCAGCAATCTTCTTAAAAGGCACCATCTTTCCAACTGAAGACAGCACAAAGGCCACCGCCTTCATCGCCCCCTTAAAGTGCCCGTAATTAACATATGGCCTGTGTCCCAGCGCCAGAGCATAAAGAGCTTTAAGCTTCATCAGTTGAAAGTTGCTCTTCTTGATATCATAGACAAACAGATCCATGGTGGGATGAAGAAATCTCCCATCATAAAAATCATCCGCCCCGAAATTGGTGGCGGCATAAGTAACATCAGTATTGGCAATCTTCACCATGAAATCATAGAAGGTAGTGTAATCCTCCGGCCGCATAAGTTTCAGATGTTCCGGAGCTTCTTTCTCAAACACTTCAAGGAACCGCTCATACTCAGCTCTTACAAAACCTATATCCACGTCATCATCCCAGGGAATAAAATCCTTGTGCCTTACAGCTCCAAGAAAAGTTCCGCCGTGAAGATTATATTTTATATCATATTTGCGGCAGATCCGGTCCACCTCGCAGAGCATGTCGAAGTTGGCATCATGGATCCGCTCCATATATTTTGAGGTTTTCTCATCCATGACTTAAATCACCCCTGCTCAATAACTTCAGGATCCGCATAGATGTAATAGCCGTCAACCGTATCAATCAACTTAAGTCCCAATGTTGTAAGGGATTTATCAATTCTTCTGTCCACTGACAGAACAATATAACTGCATTTGGTCTGCCTCGTTGCCTCAAGAAGTGCCTCCGCATCAATAACCTCGGGCTTTTCCATAACTTCATATACCACGTTGTAATAATCCCACTGAGTTGCCACCATCTCCCTGCCGTAGGGCATAAGGATATCGGTGTCATACTGTCTTACAAAATGCACCAGTTCCGAAGGGAAGGCTGCGCGAACCCTTGGCTCGCCTTCCGCAGGTGCGATCACATCGCAGATATTTATTACATGCTGTGGAATATGATAAGCATTCTCAGCAACCGTGACATACTGATTGAGATATACCAAAGAACCCGAAAGCACCAAAGCCGCAAGAACAGCAACGCCCGCGACTCTCTGCCACTTCCTCTTGCCAAAGCTCACAGCAAATCTGCAGCCAGCATAGCCGATCACCACATACATCGGGACAAGCCACAAGAGCCTATAGTAGGTATCGCTTCCCTCATCAAAGGCAGCCACATACACGATCTTTGTAACAGGCAAAAGGAATCCCGCCATCATCACAATGGGTAGAATTCCAAGCAGTATTTTTCTTTTCAGGTCCTTCTCCGTAACAGTCAGATAAACAGCCGACGCTATCAGAAGGATAGGAAGAAACGGGTTCCCAAAGTACAGTTTAAAAGCAACCCAGCACTCCATAAAGATTCCATACATAACTTATCTTCCTTCTCATCAACTTATAGTGAGAAATACACAGCCAAATAGGCCAGGTTTGGCAGGATACAAACAAAGGCTCCCACCAGCACTGTCCATCTCTTTGAGAAGAACAGCAATATCAATGTAAAAAGAGCTATCAGCGCACTTCCGAATATAACTCCCATGGAACTGCAAACTCCCGAAAACATATTTATCAGCCACAGAATAACCCAGGGAGCAATCTTCTCTCTCTTAGCAGACAATCTCTGGTATCTTGCCACATCCTCAGCAACTGAGGTTCGCTTCATAAGAGCACTGTCCTTGTTATCAAACACCAACGCCCTGGCCCCGGTTTTGATATCCTCAAACATCCACAGGAACATCCACAGGATCATGGGGAATACAAGATTTGCCACCAGTGCCTTTCCCTGCCAGGTCCTCATAAGGAAGAACGTGGCCGGTGTGTATATAGAAACATTTCCAAACATCATCAGAACAGCAATAAACACCATAAATACCGGGATCACATGCTGACGTCTTCTGAACAGCACCCTTCCGATCTCCACATAAACCAGATATACAAGGGGTATGAAGAACAGAGGTATTATGCTGTGGGACAGAATAGTTGCATGAATGCCACTTCTCTTAGCCACATATCCTATCCACATGGTAATAACCGCCAGCGCATGACGAATATCCAGCGATGTACTTGTGCCCGTGTAAGGAAGTATCGTGTTCATAACTCCGGCCTGCTGAGCCAGGAGGGACTCAACAACGTAATAGGCATCATCACCGTCAAAGCTTGCCATCACCACGCTCATAACCATCTGGAAGATCATAATTACAAAGAATATTCCCCAGTAAATGAGACTTTCCCTGGAATAATCCAGTTTGAACATAAGCGGATCAGATCTTGGACTCATAAGATCCTGAGCCTGGGCATGAGCCTCACCGGGGAACAGCGTAAGAAAGCTCTTCTCCCCTTTAAAAAGAAGCATTCCGGCCCTGATAGCCCCCGCAAGAGCAAAGAGCAGTGATGCCACCATAAAGTACCTGCAGCAGTAAGCGAAGGCATCATAAACAATCCTGGTCATACAGGCTATGGCCACCACCTCAAATACGGCCATATACATCAGAAATCCCAGGATGAAGGTGATTCCCGCCGTTCTTCTTGGTCTTGGCAATATGAAGTTGAAGGCAAGTCCGATGAGAAATGGCACAAGAATAAGCCACAGCACCAGACTAAGCGCCGACAAAACTATATTCATCTGTTTACTCCGCAAGCATTAATTTGAGATGTTCCTGAAGAATGCTGATACCTGTGAGGTTCTCGCCGCCTCTTGGAATGATGATATCGGCATATTTCTTGCTGGGTTCAACGAACTGCTCATGCATGGGCTTTACAGTCTCTCTGTACTGCGTCAGAATGGACTCAATGCTCCTTGCACGCTCCACCATATCTCTTCTGATCCTGCGCATAAGTCTCTCATCGGCATCAGTCTCAACAAACACCTTGATATCCATAAGATCTCTGAGCTGCTTATTTTCAAGGATAAGAATTCCTTCAAGAATGATAACCTTCTTTGGAACCACATGAACCGTGGCATCAGACCTGTTATGAATAGTGTAATCATAAACAGGCATATCAATAGCCTCATTATTCTTGAGCTTCTTGACATCCTCTATCATAAGGTCTGTATCAAAGGATTCGGGATGGTCATAGTTGAGCCTGCTCCTGTCCTCATAGGAAAGGTCATCATGGGCCTTATAATATGAATCATGGTTCAGCACCACGATGTCATCGCCGAACTTCTCCTTTATCTTTCTTACAATTGTTGTCTTTCCGGAAGCTGTACCTCCTGCAATTCCAACTACACAAGTATTATCGCTCATAGCATCCTCCATTTATTGTTCATAATCATTTCCATATGACTTATAGTACGAACGGCCCAATATTTCGCCGTTCTCCTGGCTATACACAATAATCTGTATGTCGTACTCATAATGCTCATCATCATACAGATAATTCGTATCCGGGTCCTCATCAGTATAAAGAAGTCTGAACATATGCTCCACAGGCCGATAATTCAACATACCCATGGCAGTTTTTACGCCTTTAAGCTCACCACTGTCCCTCGCCTCATATACATATTCTTTTCCTTGCGACTGATCCCTTATGAGAATATATGGCCCATCTGTCTCACGGAATGTATCTGTTCCGGAAATATTGCAAATAAGATTTTTGAATCTCTCATCTGAAAAAGCATCAGACCCTTCATTTATATATATAACGCAGCTTACATCCCTCACTGATAGATAATTAAGCTGCTGATACAGATTGTCGCTTTCCCTGGCCTTGTCTGCCAGTTCCCTGTAGAAGGCATCCGCCTTCTCCTGCCAATCATCATAGTCGGGATCACCTCTATGGTCCTCAAACTCTCCCGTATCCATAAGGATCTCTCCCAGGAACTGAGTCACCTTTGTAGCTCCCAGCGCATTCAGGTGCCCCGTATCATTAAGGTCTGTATATAGATCAATTATATCCCCATCCAGCATATAGTAAAAAGGGACGTCATATTTGGCTGAAATCTCCTCGGCGCTGATTGCTGCTTTCTTATCCTCTGTGGTAGCACTGCAGGGAAGGAAGGTAACAATAACTCCGATATTCCTGTTCTGGCACTCATCGATTATCTTCTCAAGATACTCCTCACCGACAGTATAAGTTTCAAGTCCAACCCAGCCCTCAGGATCAGGATAGGTTTTGGGAAAACGTTCCACATTATACCTCATCTCAGCCCCGAACATCCGGTTACGCTCCCCTCTTCCAAAGAGAGCCTCGTAATCATCCTTTGTAAGTTCCTTCCACCTGTCATGGTACGCAGTCATGGTAAAAAGAAATTCCATCCGCCGCAGTGGTGACTGTATCATATCTGTTACCGCCGCCAACTTGATATGATCTGTAGGCCAGGCATCCATGTTGAGATGAAGCTGTTCCAAAGCAACATTAGGGTCATCTTCGGTTGCGTTCTCCTCCATCACATCAAGGAATTTATAATCCTTCTGCATAAGGAATGTATCCACAACCACGTACTTTGGCGTAGTATAGTTTAACGCCTCCATGAGTTCCCAGTAGGTAGCCTGCATTACAGAGCCATGTCCTCCCATGTTGTAGGAAGTTATTCCGTAGTCCTCAAACAATACACATGGGTTACATGCATTTATCACATGAGATGATCCAAAAAATAGAACGTCTATCTGGTCCTGCGCCGCCTTATCAAAAAAGTCAGCATACTTATGGTCACTGTCCTTGCGCTTTACAAGAATGGAGGCCGCAGTGACACAGAAAGCCAGCATAGCCAGGAACAATATGCACTTTATCGTATTAAAAAGAGTCTTCTTCATAAATATATTTCCTAAAACTGCTGATAAATAAAGGATGAGGCATCATACCCCGGTCCCCAGATACCGAATATCAGTATCAGCAGAACAAAGAGAATCATTACTGCCCATCTGAACCAGATGCCCTCATGAACGAGCTTTTCTCTTAAATCTACGCCGTGGTAATTTATAACGTCATCTATAATAACAAAAATTATTCCCAGCACTCCCATGTTCATATCCATAACGTCAAGCCCGTGTGTAAAAAGACTCCCGTCGGAAAAGATCCATGGTGTGACCTCAAGGCTCTTTCTAAGCACCGTGAGCGCCGTATCCACAGTATCGGCCCTGAAGAACACCCAGGCTGCATTGACCAGCAAAAAGGTCAGGAATGCCTTAACAAATCTGTGGGAATATCCTTCTCTTCTTATTCCCAGCTTTTTGACCACAAAGTTCCTGGCGGGCATCAACAGATATCCGACAATTTGATAAACGGCGTGCAGCATTCCCCATATCAAAAAAGTCAGCGCCGACCCATGCCAGATACCGCTTATGGCAAACACAATAAGAATGTTCAAATACTTTCTGAATATTCCTTTTCTGTTTCCACCAAGCGGAATGTAAATATAGTCCCTGAGCCAACTTGAAAGTGAAATATGCCATCTTCTCCAGAATTCAGCAACAGAACCCGACATATAGGGGCTGTCAAAATTCTTCATAACATCGATTCCAAGAAGCCTTGCTGCGCCTATGGCGATATAGGAATATCCTGCAAAATCACAATAAATCTCAATACTGTAGAACAACGTTGCAATGAATACCACAGTTCCCGAATTATCGGAAGGTGCCGCGTACACTCTGTTCACAAAAATAGCAAGCCTGTCTGCCACAAACAGCTTAAGGACCAATCCCCATAATATCTGGAGTATTCCGTATCTCAATCTGTCAAAGTCCACGTTAGCAGGCTTGTCAAACTGAGGAAGGAGATTACCGGCCCTTTCTATAGGGCCACTGAGTATCAAAGGGAAAAAGGACACAAACAGCGAATACTTTATCGGATTGCGCTCAGGATCAACATCTTCGCGGTACACATCAATAAGATATCCTATAGCCTTAAGCATGTAAAAAGAAATACCGATTGCCCCAAGGATACTTCCGCTTCTGAAAACAAGCATGGCAACTACACTTATGACTATCGATAGAAACAGGATTGCTTTTCCCGCGAAGCTGCGATTTTCTGATCTTATGGTACCAATAAGAAGCCCCGCGCCATAGGTAACAAGAATTGATGCCATCAAAACAACGCCGGCTTTATAATCCAGCGCAAAATAAAAGCCAAGGCTTATAATTGCAAGCCATATATATCTGTATTTTCCGGGAATCAAGGCATTTATAAGTGCCGCTATGGGAAGCACAGCCCCAAATGCCAATAAAGCATTTATCATCAATCGGTTCCCTCATCAAAGTTAATTCGTTTCTCTTCAACCACAATGGGCCTTCCGATGACCCTGGTATTTATATTTAAAATATACTCTCCCATCAGTCCTATGAAAAAGAGCTGTATGCCTCCGATAAGGAACAGTCCGATTATCATAGGTGCATAGCCTGCATGGAAACTGTTCCAATGTGTCAGCTTCAGCACCAGATACACAATGGCTATAATAACATTGATCAGTGCACAGAAGAATCCTGCAAATGTACAGAGCCTTAAGCCCACCTTCGTGTAGGAAGTTATACTGAGCATAGCGGCATCATACAGGGTATAGAAATTATTGTGTGTATTACCCGCTCTGCGCTTTGGCTGCTCGTACTCTACTGTAGTCATGTTGAAGCCTTCGCCGTACTCTGCCACAATTCCTCGCAGGAATGGTATAGGGTCGTTCAACTGCCGCAGCAGTTCTATAAATGTCCTGTCATACAGACCAAAGCCGGTAAAGTGCTCTATCATCTTTACGTCTGACATATTTCTTATAAGTCTGTAGTACAAGGTCCTAAGGAGATAGACAAATGGATTTTCCCTGCTGGACTTCTTGATGGCGCTTACTATCCTGTGCCCCTTCTCCCATTCTCTCACCAGAGTCGGGATAAGCTCAACCGGATCCTGAAAATCCGCACATACAGGTATTACGCAGTCGCCGTCCAGCTGACACATACCGTAAAATGGTGATTTAAACTGTCCGAAATTGGTCACGTTGAAGATAGCCTTGATCTTCCTGTTACCTGCGCAGAGTTTTTCTATCTCGCTGCGAGTGCCGTCCGTCGATGCATTATCAATAAAGGCTATTTCATAGTCGTAAGAAGGAAGGTCCTTTTTTAGCATCCCTTCTACAGCCCCTGCAATAGCCGCCACATTTTCAACCTCATTAAAACAGGGAATAAGAATACTTATCTTCTTCATAATGTCCCTTTTAAAGAAACTCGGAGCTAGGTGTAGCTCCGAGTTTTATTGTCTTGTATGTCACCCCAGAAGGCCGCTTGTCAGTCTACCTCAACCTCATCTTCTGTGGCCTTGGATTCATCCGACTCGTGATATTCCTTCTCGGTATTTACGTTCCAGATGTTGCTGCGGTCCTCTGTACCGGAAAGGATATTCTTAACAGTCTCAAAAGAAGTACACATGGAGTGGTCAATATTGTTGTATCTGTGCTGGCCGTTTCTGCCGACACAGTACAGATTATCGATAGTATTAAGATAAGCAACCAGCTTGTCCATCTCATCATAGGTATCGAAGTAAGCAGGATATGCCTTTTTAACACGTTCCATGTGATAATCCATAACCTCAGAAGGACTACTGATAAGATCCAATGTTACCATCTCATCGATGGCCATCTTCGCAAACTCATCCTCCGTCATATTCCACATGGAATCGCCTTCAAAGCAGAAATACTCAAGTCCAACCCAAACTGTATTCTGGATATCCTTAACAAGGTAAGGAGACCAGTTGTTGTAAATCTGGAAACGTCCCATCTTAACTGTTCTGTCCTGAACATAGACCCAGTTATCCGGAACTATATTACCGATAGTCTTGATATCGGTCTTATTTACAAGATTGAGCTTGGGAACAAGCACGCCCAGGGTCATATAATCACGATAAGGAAGTCCGGCAGCAATCCTTGCAGGATCTGCAGGAACATCATTCATTCCGGCAACAAGATCCTTAACAGGCATTGAGCTGATAACTACATCACCGTCAATGTCTATATCCTGTCCATCCTGAAGATAGGTAACACCCTTTATGTGATTGCCCTCCTTACGGATCTTGGTAACCTTGGCATTCATGATGATGGTACCGCCAAGCTTTTTGATTTCCTCAGCGGTTACATCCCACAGCTGCCCCGGGCCAAGCTTAGGATATGAGAATTCTTCGATAAGTGAAGTCTCAACCTTACCTCCGGTCTTGCCGTGCTTCTTGTTGAAAGCGTTCTTGAGAACTGCCAGAATTGATACACCCTTTACACGCTGAGCGCCCCAGGAAGGGTCAATCTCGGACGGATGCCTTCCCCAAAGATTCTCTGTGTAATACTCAAAGAACATGGAATAGAGTTTCTTGCCGAAGCGGTTTACATAGAAATCCTCAAGAGACTTCTCTTCTCTTTTAAAGAGCATGGCATGAAGATATGAGAATCCGCAGGCCATTGTCTTTGAAAATCCCATGTTCTTGAAGGTCTCAACCTTCAGAGAAATAGGATAATCATAGAATTTCCTGTCAAAGAAAATACGGGAAACACGGTTACGCCTCAGCATAACCCTGTCTGTCTTCTCGGGATCGGGACCGCCCGCCTTCATCTTCATGGGGCGATTTAAGACGATGTCATCATAGGTGGGTGCACCCTGCTGGGGAAGCATCTTCTCCCACCACTCGTTGACCTCAGGTACCTTGGAGAAGAATCTGTGGCCACCCATATCCATACGGTTACCCTTATATTCAACAGTTCTTGAAATACCACCGAACTTGTCAGACTCCTCAAATACAATAACCTGATAATCCTTAGATTTGGTCAGAAGCTCATACGCAGCAGTAAGTCCCGCAGGGCCTGCTCCGATAATAAGCGCTTTTTTCATACGGAATACCTTCCTAAATTAATATTTTACACAACATAAGTAGTATACCCCACAGCGCCGTTTTCTTCAACAGTCTGCGATATCGAGGGATTAGTTGTCGCTTTTTCGTATATTTCTTAAGAAATTCTTAAGATTGCTCTTTTGATTCTTAATTTTTCTACAAAATTCACACAAATAATATTTTTTGGTGTTAGAATGTTTTTTGGAAAAGCGAGGATAATTATATGAAAAAGAATTTGAAACTTATAACAACAATTTTACTCACATCAACACTTGTTCTTAGCGGATGTTCTCTGAAAGCCTACGAGAACACCAAGACAGCCGAGGAATATGTAAGCGATGCGATTGCTTCTGTTGAAGAAACTACAGAAGATGCAGCTGAGACAGATTCCTCCATCGTTGTCATTGAAAACCTGTTCGAGCCGCTGCTTGAAGAGAGCACTTCTTCAGCTGAGAGTTCTACTGTTGTAAATGATGAACAACCTGCAGAAGAGACTGCTGAAGAAGTTGATAAAGTTGAGATTGTATTCTTTGGAGACAGCCAGTTTGCCAATGGCAGAAACGATGGCTCCAGCATCCCTGATATGATTGCTACAAGAGTTCCCAACTCAGTGGTCTACAACATGGGCATTGGTGGATCTACCGCATCACTGGAGGCATCCACCAGTATTATTTCACCGGATAAGGTCACCACTAACTGCTTCGTAGGAATGGCTTATGCACTAGCCTCAGAAGCAGACAGAAATACCATTCTTGCAGATAACCATGAAGTACTGAACATCATGAACAGCATAACCCCTTCCAAAGTAGACTATTACTTCATCGAATATGGTGCAAACGACTTTTTCAGCAATGCCAGACTTGATACAGACATGTACGATCTGGATCAAATTCACAACTACTATGGCGCTCTCAAGTCAGGTATTAATAAACTAAAGGAGATCAGCCCACAAGCTGTAA
The DNA here is from genome assembly GCF_000526935.1 of Butyrivibrio sp. FCS014. GTDB lineage: Bacteria > Bacillota > Clostridia > Lachnospirales > Lachnospiraceae > Butyrivibrio. The sequence goes on from NZ_JAHA01000019.1 coordinate 1,099,693, forward strand.
TATTTGTAGTTTCACCATTTTACAGCGTATATAACTCTCCCGAAGGCCAATATATTGGTGATTCATACATTGTCAGCAATGGTATCGGAACCTTGGCAGAGTACGCTGAAAAGGCCAAAAATGTAGCTGATGACACCCAAGTATGGTATATAGACACTATGATTAGAGAGCATACAGATCTCTATCTTGACACAGCAGATCAATATCTCATGGACGGAGTACATCTTACTCTGAAAGGCCGACAGATATTCGGACGTATATTTGCTCATTACGTAAATTTCTGCGAGCACAATGAGCCATTTGCATATCTTGACACCGACTATATCAAGATTGCCGAATATGACACCGAGGAATACTACAGATATGATGAAGCTATGATGAAAGCTTACTACCCCGAATCCTGGGAGAAGTACATCAAAGGTGAATTCCCTCTGGCTCAGCCTTCAGAAGAAGCTCTCTCATGGGATAACTGATAAAGCCCCATGATAACAGTCAGCATAAATCGTAGTGCATTAACTATGACAAGACTATAAGCCATTCCGCTGATCCCCATATTTACAGTCATCGGGATTACAACTATGGCAAAGACTGCGGCATAGATGCAGTTTATTATCATCTGAAGCTTCTCATCCGAGAAGCTAAGCACCACCACCATAAGTGTTCCGGACAGGAAGTACAGAAGTTGTCCCAGGTTAGCTATTATGAAATATTCCCTAGCCTGTGCAAACACATCCGGATACATGATTTTTACAAACACGTAGGATACTGCGGTACAGACAGCAGTAAGCATAACTGTAACAACAATGAGTAACGTGCTTGATAGAAGGAACTTCCTTCTATCAAGCATTATTTTATATCCGGCAAGATAACTGATTATTATCCCATTAAGCGGTGTTGTAAGAAGTGCAACTATCTTTCCTATCAGACTTGCCACATAGAACACCGTCACTTCCTCAGCTCCTGCGAGCAGTCTTAAGAAAATCCTGTCAGCGTTCAAAATCACAGCTGATAATAGATTTCCTATAGAAATATAGAATGCCGCCCGAAGATTGTCTGCGAAAGCAACAGAACGCTCGAAATATGGGGGTCTTAGAATGCTGCCTCTGACAATCGTGTACAAGATACCAAGTACTTCTCCCTGCAGGATAACAGTCATCCATCCGTCAAATATCCGCAATCCCACCACATATCCCAAAGACACAAAAACAAAGAATAGAAAATAGTCCATAAACCGGATGTTCATCCGGTATTCCACATCGCAATAGTAGCGGATAACGGTTAGCGCCATAAGAAGTATAAGTCCAACTATTCCTGATGTTGCACCATCAAAAATCTTCCCATCGGCTACTCCGCTTCCAAGAAGCTTTACCATTCCGACGCTCACCGGTACGCAGATAAGAGCCACTATTCCCAAGAAAGCGTTGTAATCCCCATTGGATTCAATTCTCTCCTTACGAGCAACTATCCTTGAATAGCTCGCTGACGTACCAAAGCCTGCTCCCATAATAGAAACCGCTGAAATAAAATAAAGAACGGTGCCAAAAGCCTCTGCTCCCATCCGGGCATTAAGCCCGGGGTAGATCACAAGCTGAAGGACACCGTTATATATTACGATCGCCAGTATACTTAGTATTAAATCTCTTGAAATTTTCCCTGTAAGATTCTTCTTAGAAGAACTCAAAGTCTTACTCCTCTTCTTTAGAGTAGTCATTCTCCTTATGTCTCTGAAGCATATTTAGCTGCATCTCAAAGTCTCTCCTCTTATCAATAGCAAGGGTAGACAGTATTATCCCCGCAAATATACTCTGCACAGCAGCCAGCATAACAAAACAGCATACGATAAGTGTAGGTATCCTTGGAACAAGGTGAGTTGCCCAATACTCTCTTAATATAGGAATGAAAAATCCCATAGAAACAGCAGCAAGCACTAACGCTATAATACAGAAGAATCCAAAGGGCTTGTAACTTCTGTAAAGCCTCGCTATAGTCTTAAGCACTTTAAATCCATCTGCATAGGTGTTGAGCTTTGATACAGATCCGCTGGGGCGATCCCTGTAATCAATGATCACATTGTCAATCTGCATGTTGTTGTAAACAGCATGAATTGTCATTTCGGTCTCAATCTCAAATCCTTTGGACAGTACAGGGAATGTCTTAACAAATTCATAGGAAAACGCCCTAAATCCCGTCATAACGTCCCTGATATTGCAGCCAAAGAGCCTGTTGATGCTGGCTCTTACAAGGTCATTTCCAAAGTTATGGAATGGTCTCTTGTTCTCCTTGTAATACGTGGAAGAAAGCCTGTCTCCAACCACCATATCCGAATTATGATTAAGCACAAGGTCTACCATTTCGGGAGCTGACTCCATAGGGTAGGTATCATCACCGTCTACCATGACGTACACAAGGGCATCAATCTCGCGGAACATACGTCTGATGACGTTACCCTTCCCCTGCATGTACTCATTACGAACAACAGCCCCGGCCTTTGCAGCGATCTCTGCCGTAGCATCAGTGGAATTATTATTGTATACATATATGGTAGCATCAGGAAGAGCCGCCCTGGCATCCTTCACCACTTTTTCAATTGTCTTCTCCTCGTTATAACAAGGAATCAGCACAGCTATCTTATCCATGGAATCTCCTTAAGTCATATGATGATCATCTTACTTGATTCCATCATCATCATTGTTCTTATTTCCGATCTTCATACGCTCATGACCGCCAAGCTTATTGGCAGCTTCCTGATCACCTCTTAAGATTGCATTTACAATCTGCATTCTGAATCCGGCATCAATAAAGTCACAATGCTTGCAGAAGGGGTAATTCTGTCTTCCTTCAGCAATCTTCCTTCTTACTTCCTGGAATTTCTCCGAGCCCCAGGCTTCCTTAAGGCTCATCTTTGTAAGGTCACCAAAATCCGTCACCTCGAAGTTATCGCAACAGCAAAGCCCCATCTTACCGTTAGGCATGATCCACATATCCGTAAAAGGAAGAAGACAAGTCTCTTTGATAACCTTCTCAGTCTCCTTCTTGTTAGGAGCACTTCCTGCACGGTTTGTAAGTACTTCCTGCAAATATCTCATCTGGATCTGAATATCCAGATCCTTAAACTCGTCAGGATGAGCCTTAACATAATCATAGAGTTCCTGAATATTCTTATGAAGTTTCATCTCCATTGAATAGTTGTTGATAATCAGCTGATCAATGTAAGGCGCAACTTCCTTAACCTTATCTATAGTCAGAATAAGGCCGTTTGTTGACATAAAGATAAAGCTATCAGGGAGTTTTTCTCTGGCATATTTATGTCTCTCAACAATCTTTGTATCAAGAAGAGGCTCATTGTTTCCGTAAAGGGTAAGATGGCCCTTATATCCCCAGTCAGCAAGCTGATCTATGATATTCTTGTATACCTCGTCATCAATCTTGCAAAGAGGTCTCTTTTCTGCATGTACATTGGCAGTACAGAAGGCACAGGTGGAATTACACCTGTTGATAGTTTCTATATTTACCACGTTTGGCATGGGAACTTCCTTTGCATTAAGGAAGTAGTCGCAATATGCTTTCTGTGACTTACTTCTTGTTGCGAACTGAAGCTTCAGATATGCATTGCTGGCAAGCATAGGAAAGTGCTTCCTTGCAAACCACCCGAATTTTCCCATAAAACTGTTAACTCTTATTGGCATTTCTTAAATCTCCTTACATTCTCACTTGAATTTATCCTTCATCTGCAGGATTGTCATTCCTTTGATAAAGATAAAAAGTCTCGTCGTACTCATAGAACACACACCGTTCCTGCATTACAAGATCATATCTGTCTCCGATGCCCTCAGCGGGGCTATTGATGCTCAGAACAAAATCCGCCTCACCGCTGTGAAGGTAGGTCTTCTGATAATCAAGAACCTCCTGCATATTCAAGGTTTGTGTCTGAAAATAGTAGCATATTGGTTCAACATCAAGCACTGTGTAAAGGCCCGCATCAAATCCGAACTCATTGATGATTCCGGGATTTTCAATTCCCGTATTCTCAATATAATCCTTGAAATGATACAGCCACAAATCCTCTGCCCTAATCCCCATAACCTTTGGGTTAATAGATGTAAATACTGTGATAACAGCACCCACAATCAGGGCCACTATACTCATAGCAAAAGCAATCGATGTGTCAAGAATTGAGCCACCATAGGATCTTCCATGGGTATGCTTCTCTATTTTTCCCTTCAGGAACTTTTCTATTATATAACAAAACGGAATAAATCCAAACAGTACGAAGACATTTGTGGAAAATGAGTAGTATGGAAGGCTCACTCCGCCGATAAAGATCACCAACAAGAGGAAAAAGAGCTGCATCCCTATATTTATAAGCTCCATATCACTTATCTCAACAAAGAACCTGTTCCTCTTATTTCTGTTGTTGGGATCCTCATAGGCATATGTTGATATAGTTGATGCCAAAAGGTACAACGCCCCCAATACCATCAATACATATAACAGCTTGTTATTAAGAAAATGATTCTTCAGGATGTCATATATCTTGGCCGCTCTTTCCGCTAAAGTAAGCTTAGCCGAATACTCAAATACATTCTTATAGATATACACATAAAGCCAATCTCCAACAGCCCCGTTTACAGCGAAATATAAAATCCACGGCAGAGTTGCAAGGAGCATGCCTCCAAGAAATACCATACAGCTCACAAAAGCTTTTACCACTGACCTTGATCCAATAATATCCGCCACAAATACCATTACCATCCAGGCAAAGAACAGGCCCAACGAGTTAAACTTAATGTTTAATACACACCCCGCAAGGATTCCGCCAATCAGAACAGTTTTATAGTCCATTGGCTTGGGATAAATCTTTCTAAAATATCTTACCGAAAGATATAAGCCCCACACAATAAACGGGAAAAGAAATTCCTCAGCACTTCCACCCCAGTAAAAATTTCTTGCAGAATATATAACCGCACCGGTAATAGGCGTAATAATATAAGGGAAAGTGCTTGGCTCCAAAAACAACTGATAAATCCTGAGTATACCAAGGAGAGCAGCAAATGCAGCAATAATCTCCATGATAAACACACCCTTAAAAGTGACAGGAGATATAAGTGAAGCTACGCCATAGATAAAATACAGCATTATACCCTTCTGATCAAAGAGATCTCTGTAAGGCACCATTCCCCTGAAAATGCTCTTGCCAACAGTAAAATAGCTGTTGGCATCATCCCACATATTGAAAACATACAAAAAAGATGACCGTGTGCATATGGTCATGATCACAAAAGCACAAACAAAACACCAGACAAAAGACTTTAGCCTACTGTCTGCTATCTCATCACTAAGGTCATATTTAGCTTTTACCGTGTTTGTGAATATATCCAAAAATAACCTCCATACCGGCAGCCGCATAAGGCAGCCAGTAAATATAATATCTCATGGCATATCGGGATGAGCCCTCCCAGAATTCATGGAACAGCATCCCGCCAAAAATAAGGATCAGTAACAACATCTGCGGAGTTGTAAGACTACCTCGTCTTATCGCATTAACTAAAAATACCAGCACTCCCAGATAGCAAACTGTCATAAACACATTCATGACCCATGCCAGGATTCTTCCGCCCTTACCAAATACAAGAAAGTCGCAAAACTCTGATTGATTTTCCACATGACGACTTACAAGGTCAAGGTTATGGGTAGAAACACAAACAGGATCTGCCCACTGGGTTGCGAACTTCCTGGCAAAGAACTTTATCCCTGCCTTGGGGTTTGAAACAAAATAGGATAGCCTCTCGGATATATTGGCCTTAGCTACTTCCGCAGTACGAGCAGAATCCTGATCATTCTCATCAAAAATCCTGTATACATAACCGTTAAACCAGCCATCCTCAAGCTCACTTTCCTGAAGCCCCATAGCAATATAGGCTACTGAAGGATCGCCCTCAGGAATCTTATCAAGGCCTGTGAGATTGCAGAAATATCTGTCAACTGCTGCCTTAGCTCCAAAAGTCATCGCAAGAGCCACAATTGCCAAGACAATGCGTTTAATAAGTCGTTTAGGTATAGCCTTTGATTCTATATCCTTGTTCTTATATGTGTAATCCCAGGTGCTGCCTAACAGTACCACTGTAAGGGCAATCAGAGTGATCTCACTGTTAGTTTTAATAACAATGGCAATCGCTATACTTACAGCAGACAAAATACCATATCTGATCTTGTCCGTCTTAACAAATCTTATCATCGCATACAGCGCCAGAGTTTGTGGTGCCATACTGATGATATCTCCATAGATATACGTAACATAATTGTAGAAGAAAAGAGCGCCAAAGGAAAGAAATGCAGCAATACCTGCAATCCTCTCCTCTTCAAATATCTCCCTGGTTATCCCGTAAATCAGTGCCATTGTTATGATTATTGAAATAAGCTGCACGATATCCCAGGCAAAATAGTTTGAAGGTCCGAACAGCAAATACATCACCTGGCCAAAAGCCACATATCCTCTCTGCCAGGGGCATGTGAACAGGTACCCGCCTTTTTGTGTCATGGAGGAATAGTCTCCGGCCATAAACGCATTTATAACATCATCCAATGTCTTTGAATCGTTTACTGCCTGCGGATGTATTGCCAGGATAAGCATAAGACTATAGGCTGTCACAAAGATAATTGCAGCAGCAACGAAAAAACTGCTCTTATCAAATAGCTTAAATCTATATATTAGAAAGAAAACAGCAAATATCACCACAACAGATATAATCAAAAGAGGGATATTCTCCCGGCCATAGAATGGCTGGTCATTGTCACTGTGCATCTCGTAATAAACAGTGGTAAGACTGCTGATAGTCAGTACCGCAGCAGCTGCAACTCCTAAAATAGCCGCAATTATTAAGTTTAAGATTTCCCATGTTTTCTTCATCCATTACTCCGGAAAATCATATTTAATCTTATCCTGCTCGCTGATATCCTCACCCAGCTGAACTTCATTAACCACAAGCTTTGTATCAGCTATGATAGTATGCTTCTGTCCTGCCTTCATGGAGATGACATCTCCAACTGTAACCTGTCTCTTCTCGCCGTCAACAATAGCAGTTCCATTACCTTCCATAATGGTCCATACCTCGTCTCTTCGTTCATGACTATGGTATTTCAGCTTGTTTCCGGGCAAAAGAACTACTCTTATCACGAGAGCGTTGTTCTGAACATCTACTACCGTAAAACTTCCCCAGGACTTCTCGGCAAAACGGATATTGTCAGTTATCTTCTCTACGTATGGCTTGATATAACTTGATTGCTCCTTATCGGCTACAAGAATACCGTCATTGCTGGCTGCTACCACCATGTCCTTAATCCCCATAGCAATGATTGGAATATCAAGTTCATTTACCACATTGCTGTTGACACAAGTATCATCCATCTCTCCCTTGCCGATAAAGGACTCATGCATCTCCTCAGCAAAGGTATTCCAGGAACCTATATCCTTCCAATCTCCCGAATAACGTACAACGCCGATGGATTTCTCATGTTCACCTACAGCATAGTCGAAGCTTATCTTCTTACAATCAGCATAGTTATCTTTTAAATCTTTAAAGTCGGTAAATTCAATAAGCTCATGGGCTCTCTCAAGAATATAACTAAGCTTAAAGGCAAATACACCGCAGTTCCAAAGAGCCCCCTCATCTATATATTTCTGTGCGGTCTCTACATCAGGCTTCTCTCTGAATGCTGACACTGCGCTGATATGGTCCTTGGTATCAGGCTGGATATATCCATATTTCTCACTTGGATAGGATGGCTCAACTCCCATGAGGTTAAGGTTATAGGTTCCCCCCTTCACCATTTCCTCCAACTCTTTGAAGCAGCAAAAATACGAATCATCAACACAAGGGTCAACAGGGCACACAATGACTGCCTCATCCTCTGCCACCCCCAGCTCATCCTTAAGATATGCAGCAGCCAGCGCAATTGCAGGGAAAGTATCCCTTCTCGTTGGCTCCACGCATACATTAACAGCATCTCCTAATTGATTCTTGATGGATGACACCTGGCTCTTACTGGTGGCTATGGTCACACTTGCATCAGGATCCATTCTCCTGATCTGCCCATATACTCTCTGAACCATGGACTCAAGTTCATTCTCTTCATTTCTGAATATTTTAATGAACTGCTTTGATCTTACATCATTTGAAAGTGGCCAAAGGCGCTTGCCACTTCCACCGGATAGCAAAACTATATTCACAATAAACGCTCCTTTAGATCATTTTAACTATTTTATTATTGGGTAATACTACCTTTTCTCAAGCATGACGGACTCTTTGTCATAATATGCTGCCAGTGCGGTATTCTCCCAAAGAGTAGCATCCTCATAGATATCGCCCTGGAAAAGAAGCTCAGGCTTATTGTCATGAGGCTGTAAAACTGCAACGCTAACTGAATTGTCATTTAGTATTTCTAAGCGAGCCTCATTTTCTTGTCTATAAGCTGCTGCCTTGCCATTTACAAGATCATATATAGCTGATGTTCCTGAGTAATATGCCGGATTAACATATACACAGAGAAGCGAACCAAGCAACAATACGCATACAATCACAATTATGAATGCAGACGATATCTGTCCAAACATAGGAGTTTTGGCATCGCTACCATCGTCAATTCTCTGCCTTATCCATGTCATGTAATAGAATATCGTTACTGTCATCATCAGCACAAACTGAAGCCACATAGTAGATCTGATCCTAGGCGCATCAATATTTCCAACCGCAAACAACGGAGGAACCATACATACCGCCATCATACTGATTGAAAAAAGCCCAAATACGAAAGGATGCTCTAATCTGTTCTTAATGGCAGGTGCCATCTTCCAAAACAGCACTGCCAAAACCGCAAACTCCAATATAACTTCCCATCGTAGCATTCCATCCACACATACATCAAATACGCTAAAGTACGCTCTAAGAACAGCCTTTATGGGACCAATATTACCTATCCCGGTCCCTCTTATGCGGTTTCCGGGTGCTGCTGCTGACACGATTAGCCCAAGAAGGTTAAGTATAAACGGTAGCCACGGAAGGTTTATTCTCTTTATATCATCATGCACGCTTTCTTTCTTAAGGCTTCCACTCCATAGTTTAAACTTCCCAAGCTTAACCATAATCACAATAATCAGCCCAAGTACCGAACACACTGCAGCCACTAGAGCCGTCATATAGTTGGAGCCTCCAAGCAGGAACCCCAAAACGCACAGAAGGACCAGCCTACTTAACTTACATTTCTCAAACACATATCTAAGTGCCAAGCCAATCCAAAACAGGCAAAGTCCGAACATAAATGTATAATTAATAGCTCCGCTCCACCAGAAGAACGCTTCCGCTCTTGCCGCACCGTTTTCCATAGACTGAACCATTACAAGAAGCGTTAGAAATGCGGAAGCCAAAGATAAGTCTTTATCAAATCCAAAAGTTCTGACAAACAGTGCATCAAAAAAATACAGCACGCAGAGTGTCAACGTTGCTATCACAATAATCCCGGATAAGAAATACCACTTTTCTCCCCATATACTCGGACAAAGACAGGTCACAAAGTCAGAGAAGAAATATCCAACCCAATTATTGTATATGTAAACTGTCTTGGTAAAGACACTTCCCAGCGTTGCAAGTACACTCCCTGTAGAAACGAATGTCTGATGCACCTGCAATGGCATGGAGAAGTCATCGACTGAAGGCCAGTTATAAAAACCTATAACCATCATCGGTATAACACCGATAAGATATAGTGCTCCAAGACACATCATAAGCAGCTTCTTATTCAGTTTGAATTTCGGAGCGTATAATTTGTATGAGAACATCTATTTTTCCATTCTTATATAGATTGTATCAATATATCATTAGCTCTTCATTCTTGGAAGAATCAAAAACTGTAACTACATCCATTTTTCTGGAAATGACCCCGTGCCTAAAAAGTGTATCACCAATCAAATTGCCGGCATAACTTGGATATGGCCAGTTGTCATCGGCATTTTCATTTGACACTACATGTAAATCCATTTTCGTCTGGCCTAAATTATCTGCAGTGATAAACTGTTCAATAATATCTTTTCCCACTCGAAGTTCGTCTTCATAACTCATATTTGTCATGCTAAAGTCCGCATAAGATTTACAATAATTAAGCGTCTGAGATGTTACTATAAAACATACTAATGGAATGACAAGAGCCATATGTCTTGTATACTCTCGATTCTTATCATTATCTCGCGTTCCCTCAATAAAAGTCTCAGCTAACATAAGCGTAATCTCTATGAGTAGATAAAAGAATATCCCCAGTTTAACATCATCTCTATATAAATAACTGGGACTGGCGACACCACATAATACTACAAGATAAACAGATGTCAGAATGCAAGAAGCTATTATTTCCAAAGAAACAACAGAAAACATATGCATATCTTTATTGCTCCTCTTACGTTTTATCATTAAATATCTAAACGCAAAGGTAAAGATAAACAGAACAACAAGTAATGCAACCATTTTGTTGACCGAGACAAAATTTGAAAAAAACGCTTTCTGTGATCCATAGAAGCTACCTGTTGCCCCCTGTCCTCTGGCTATATCATTTCTCGGATCTTGCGTTTGAAATAATACAGCCGCAATCCACATGACTAAAGTCATTATAAACAACCAGGTATTTGAAAACCACAACCGTAACTTATAAAACCATTTTAATTCTCTATTTTCCCTAAAACACTCAACCAACATTCTCAATACATGTATTCCGGCATATGAAGCTATTACTATATTGCTAAACATATTGGAGTAGACCGAAAGATATAATAATAATATCAGTAATCCACCCTTTAATGAGCTCATATCGCCTGACCAAATACTGCTGGAAATATTCTTTCCTTCTATAGTTTCTTTTCTAATGAAGTACATTACAAGGCAAGCCCCTAACAACACTGATAAAGTATAGTGAAAAAAACAAGTAACATCTCTTGACCATAGCAGGTGAGTGTTCCCGTTCCAATCATTTTTATACATTAGAAAATGAAGCATTAGAAATATCAAAGAGACTTCATCTGACTGGAGAATAGAGCTACCAGTCAGTCCTTTTATAAGTTTACCGGCCATATATACATAGAGAGTCACAAATCCGGATACTACCAATGCATATATACAAGCCAAAGATATTAGATAATTATGAGTGATGGGATATATTATACTTACTCCTATCATCGAGCAAAGCGGCATAAAGGTCTCCGGAAACACTTTGATACTGCCAAATTGCCCCCACACGGGAAGCGGCCTTCGCCAATAACTTGCATTATACCAATCATCAGTATCAGACAATATTAGCGGATGTGCCACATAAAAAAATAAGAAAAGCCCGGTAAAAATACATATCCAAAACGCTATATGAATATACTTTTTAATCCTAGTAACCTTATCCATTCATTGATTCCTTTTAACTCCATAATACATTTTATACCATTTGGCAAAAGCCCGTAGTCCCTCTCTCAACGGAGTAGAAGGTTTAAACCCAAAATCTTCTTCAAGTGCAGAAGTATCCGCATATGTTATCTCTACATCTCCTGGTTGCATAGGAACCAGTTCCTTATGCGCCTCGAAATCATAATCTTCCGGCAACACTCCTGCAGCAATCAGTTCCTGCTGAAGTATATCAACAAAATCAAGCAAGTTTACCGGGGCATTGTTTCCGATATTGTAGACCTTGTACTTAACTCTATCCTCATTTTCATCAGGTGATTTCTGCATTACGTCTATAACGCCTTCGACAATGTCATCTACGTAAGTAAAATCCCTCTTGCAGTTTCCATAGTTAAATATCTTTATAGTATCACCGGCAACCAGCTTGTTAGTAAATCCGAAGTAAGCCATATCCGGTCTTCCTGCAGGTCCATACACTGTAAAAAATCTAAGGCCTGTAGCAGGTATTCCGTAAAGTTTCGAATATGCATGCGCCATAAGCTCATTGCTCTTCTTTGTTGCTGCATATAAAGACACCGGATTGTCTACCTTGTCCTCAACGCTATAAGGGACTTTCTTATTGTTCCCATATACACTCGATGATGATGCATAGACAAGATGCTGCACTCCATCATATCCGGATTCATCGTCATAAGAATGTCTGCAAGCTTCCAAAATGTTATAAAATCCTATGATATTGGCATCAATATAGGCATCTGGGTTCTCAATTGAATATCTAACTCCGGCCTGAGCCGCCAGATTAACAACAATATCAGGTTTAAACTCAGAAAAGACATTTTCAACCAGTGCTTTATCCGCAATATTGCCACGGACAAGTTCAAACTGATCATCTACAGAGACAACCGCTGCCACCTCGTCAAGTCTGTACTGCTTGATGCGAATATCGTAATAGTTATTGACGTTATCTATTCCCATAATCTTGCAATACGGATATCGCCCAACTAGTTCCATGACAAGGTTAGCGCCAATAAATCCTGCAGCCCCCGTCACTAATATTCTTTTTTCATTCAATTCTATGTTTTTCTTCAACATCTATCATTTTCTCTTGTCGAAATATTTCTTACTTGGCGCCTCGCCCAAAAAGTACAACGCCAACAGTCTTAATCAGTATCATAAAGTCCTCTGTAAGGCTCCAGTTATCAATATATTTAAGATCAAGTTTTACTACTTCATCAAAATCTTCAATGTCGCTACGCCCACTTATCTGCCAAAGTCCCGTAAGTCCGGGAGTCATGGAGAGCCGTCTCCTATAGTGCTCATTGTACTGCTCAAATTCAGCTTCCGTCGGAGGCCTCGTTCCCACAAGACTCATCTCGCCCTTAATCACATTCAGGAACTGCGGGAACTCATCCAAACTGGTCTTTCTGATGAACGCCCCCACTTTTGTAACTCTTGGGTCATTCTCCATCTTAAACATAAGCCCCTTCATCTCATTCTGGGCCTCAAGCTCTTTCTTTCGCTCCTCAGCATCAATATACATGGATCTGAATTTATAGATTTTAAATCGTCTTCCATTCTTACCGACCCTTGTCTGTGAGAAGAAAACAGGTCCCGGCGAGTCCAGTTTGATAGCCGGTGCCAAAAAAACAGTGATAATACCTGTGATGATTAGCCCTACAATAGCACCTATAATATCAACGACTCTCTTGATAAATAATCTCTTATAACTGCTTCTGAACATGGAATAGGTAAGAACAGAGTAATCCATAAACTCTCCTACTTGAGTCGTTGCCTTACCAATGCTTGGAAGTTCAAGATTGTAATGTGTAGTAACTCCCATCTCTTCAAACCCAAGGATCAAGTCCTGAAGCTGTCCCTGTGGAATATTAGGAGTATTAATAAACACCTCGTCAAAAGGATCCGTTATCAGCTTACCGGTAAGATCCTGCAGTCCATCTTCAGCACAATAAGATGCTATGACCTTATACCCAAAGTTTCCCTTGGATTCAGAAAAGCGAGCCAATGTGCCATCCATCATATCCCGTTCAGCAATAACGACTACCCTGATCACATTATTCTCACTGGAAATGTGCTTTCTAAGTGCAACCTTAAAGGCAAGCCTCATAAGGTAAGTAAACAGAACATCCATCCAGGTGAAATGTAATATAACAAACCTTGACAGTATATCGGCCCAGCTAAGGAAATACACTACTACTATAGAAACAAATAGCATAATGGCTACGAATCTGACAACCGACAGGAACTCCATGACATATCCGCGCATTATAAAGTCTCTGTTCCAATCGGCCAAAAAAGTGTAAATAACGCAAAAAAGGAGAAAGATCACGCATATCATATAATGCAATGTCTTATCTCCGTAGTCCCTTTTATCATTATATCTGATGTATGTGGCAATAAGATATGACAGCAAGATGCATGCCATATCTATCCCCCACAATACATATGTCTGTAATACTTTATACTTCTGATTCATCTGTTATTCATCCTTGATTATGTGCTAAAAGCACTGTTTTGTTTCAACATATGCTTGTTTATTATAGCAAAAATGTGAGATAATTTCATCAGTATGTCCACAGTAAGCTTTAAGTGAGGGATGATATGAATTTCTGGTCAAAAAATAAAAGTCTTATAATATGTTTCGGTTTTGGATTTCTGATGATGTGCGTTTTTTACGTAGAACTGCATCCTTTAGTAATTGCCTCACCTGATGATTGGACATATATTTCATACTCAAGGCAAGCCTGGCCCATGAAAGGAGCATGGAATCCCGGGAAAGTATTACCGGAGACAATCGGCGGATTAGTTGGGAATCTTAGTGCTTTTCTGGTATATCCGATTTTGGGGGATTATATTAGGACGTTTTCAATATGCTACGGTATATTTTTCGCAGCACTAGCCGCAGCATATATAACTGCCTTCGCATCATTAGTCAAAAAGTGCTTTTCTCTAGACCACATACAGACTCTTTTTATTGCATTTGTGTTCTTTGCCCTTAATTTCCAATTATGCAAAGTAAGAACAATTAACAACAATCACCTGCTCAGTATTTATGGAATAAACTTAGGCATCAACTATTCTATGCCCACTTTTGTATGTGCCATAATGGCCTTTTATATTATAAAATGCGTAGCATATGATGATTACTTAAATACAATCAAAACTTATGACTTGGCATATGCACTCAACATGTTTAGAAGCTTCAAAAGTGGGATCCTGTTCCTATTTTTATATCTTTGCATCTTTTCAAATCTCATAACTAACGGAACACTATTAGCAGTTTTAGGTGCAGCTTTCATCCAACGGATATGTAATGATATCAAAACCGGCATCAGGCGTGGCTTCAAAAACTGGTTCTGGCGCTACTCAGCATATATTGCCGCTTTTGTCATGGATTTACTATGCGGATTATTTGAACTTACCGGAGGAAATGCAGATCTTCATGACGACTTTTCATTGTCCCGTGCAATTTCAGAATATCCAAGTACAGTAAAAACAGTTATAGACAACATAAATAAGCCAACGTTTCTAACCATCATAGTTATAATTGCATTATCTTTGGCCATTTCTTTTTCAGCCAAGCAAAAAGGCACTAATGACGCAGAACGTCTACGCAAAATGCTGATCATTACTCTTTCAGCATTATTGATAGATTTTATTTACGTTTCAATTATATCCATCAGAGTTGGAGGATATATTGCATCGGGAATGGTATATAACGGTATCTTAATCTGGGTAGTCAGCTCCGGTGTAATAAGCTGCGCATATATAATCAGCAAAATTGCTGAACTCAGAGCATATATCCCGATTATTGCATTTATACTCTTGTTCGTTGTGATTAATATTCCCGATAATGTTGGAAACGGATTCGGACTAGGCGATAGATTATATGGTGATAATTCATCTGCAGCATTTTATTACGAAGAATCCAACAGTCTGTTGGAGCAGTTTATAGATGCTGATAAGAATGGCGTAGAATCATTTACGCTTTACTCTAAAGGAGCAGTTGGAGATTGTGGGCAATGGGCTGCTTATAGAGTCAGAAGGACCCTACTTCGCCACGGTTTAATCCATAATGTCATGGAAGTAGATGTGCAAAAGACCAATTAGGCCAATCGACTATATAGTGTTAAGCTGTTGTACACTTAATGACACACAATCGCTCCAAGCACCTTAATTCCCAGGTTATTACACAATTCCAATTCCTTGGCTATATCATCGTATTTCGATATTCCCACTTTCTCCACCAGCATAATAGCATCTGAATTTGCGGCTTCTTCAACTGCGGAAGATAATTTCAAAATACTTCTGCAATTCACCACATCCATATTATTCGCAGAAGCACCTTTCTGTACTTCATTTTTTATTGAATCCGACATCACATCATCTATACTGCCACTAAGCGCAAGTCTCTTAATGCCCATATTCTTACTGGCGCCTATGACACTTGATACAACAAGTTCCATATTATTGTCACCCTTTATCTCGCCCAAAACAGGAAGTTCAAAGGCAACCGCCAGATCATCTGTAGTCCTAAGCACAGGAGTCAATATATATTTTAGTGCTGCTATCAAAATGACTATAAAGGCACCAGCCATAAAGCCAATTAAAATATACTTAATACTAAGGCTGTGTACTACTTTACTATTGTCGCTTACATCTGGAATATCTGAAACAATATAGGATGCATATGAATAATCATCTCTCCCTATGCTTACTAGCCAGTCGTCAACATTTTTAAATTCGCCTTCATGTATTTGTTTCAATATCTCAGCGTAAAGAGCTTTGTAATAAGCTCTCTCTAACGTTGTCATATATGAATAGCTACTTTTGTTTGATACATTTTCATACGCTTCTGTCTTTGAGGCTTCTTTAAGATTCTTCCTAGCCCAATCTTCATATCTCAAAGACATAATAACATCTTCTTCAACCCATATGGCATCGGCATCTTTAAGTTGCTCTCTTGCATCTATAATACTATATTCATCAAATGTGCCCAAATACTCATGGGTGGCTGTACTCACGCCAGATGCCCAATAACTATATCCGCCAAACAGAACAGCGCCAATAAAAGCACATATAATAATAGCTTTCGATTTCTTAAGTATTTGCACCATCAGATCCAACAAATCAATTTCTAATCTGTCCTGATAATTAATCATTCTTATCTCCTCTATAACCTTTGCTATTTAGCCTTCACTTGTATAATTGTACTGTCATAGCAGCAATTTCATCCCAGTTATATCTATTGCACACATAATCCGAGGCGCTATTCTTATACCGCGCAACCATCTCAGGATTTTCAATCAAGGTTTTCAGAGCTTTAACAAGTTCAGCCTTATCATTAACCCTGAATGTGACACCTTTATCGCTTACAACATCATAGTTTTCCGGGATATCAGATGTAAGGCAACAATTGCCATAGCTCATAGCTTCCAGCAGACTGATGGGCATTCCCTCAATTTCGCTTGGCAAGCAATAAACATAAGCATTACTGTATAGTTCACTAAGTTCCCTGCCTTTAACAAAGCCCGTAAAAACAATCCTGTCATCGCCCTCTGCCAGTCTTTTTAGTGAGTCCACATATTCTGTCGAATCACTGCTTCCTCCGGCAATAACCAGCTTTTTATCTGTCTCAACTTCCTTAAAGGCTTCTATGAGCAAATCGATTCGCTTTTCCCTAGTAAGTCTCGAAAGCGAAAGAATGTAATCATCCCTATTAAGTCCCCATTTAGATCCTATAACATCCGCATTAACTATTTCCGGCCTTTCTATGCCATTGTATATGAGGAATGAATCTCTGTTGTAATTGTCCTTGAAATATTGCTGAAGATGCCTTGACAAAACTATCATTGCATCGGATACACCGACAGCAACTCGCTCTCCAAATTTAATAAATGAAGATGCAAGGGACCCCCACTTTCCGGTCCTCGCCCAGTCAAGTCCATGTATGGTACAGACCGTCCTTATTCCAAACACGGAAGGAATCCACATAAAAGCACAGGGGCCTTCAGCATGGTAATGAATCACATCATAATCTTTAAATGAAACCATAATGCTGGCTATAAACGAATAAATAAGTGCAGCAAAGCCCTTCCTGTTTATAGTAGGAACCGAAATAATACCAATACCTTCGTATCTATTCAGTGTTTTATAATCAACCCCACTGTTTTCAGCTCCGGAGATATGCTGCCCGCTTCTGTTATAGGCATCTACCTGATGTCCCATCTTAACAAGGCGTTTGCTAAGTTCCTCTACAACCACTTCAACTCCGCCTTCTCTTCCGGGAATATGCTTATGCCCAATCATGGCAATTTTAAGTTTATCCTTATTTACCGAAACAAACATCTTAACAGGGCAGCTTCCGGTCTTCATGACCATATTGTAAAAGCAATCCCCAATGATCCATCCATAAATAAAAAAGTTTTTGGAATCTGTAAAATAGCCTCCCGTCATCTGATACATGATAATATAAGCAAACAGGGCTTTATCCAGACTTTTCCCATATTTTATGCAAAGGAATCCAATCCCCAGTATGATTGAAAATACCAGTAAAATCCCAAATATTCCGCCTTCTGATATTATCCTCATAAAGGAGTTTGGAAAGGCTCCGAATCCCTCCACAAGTTCAACTGCGAACGCAGTATTTCCGTTGCCAAATCCGGTACCAAGAAAGTATGTCTTTTTCAATACATTTGTGAGCATCGTAAGCGGCAAGGTAAGTTTGTAATAAACCATTATATCCTCACCGTTTATCATGGCAATTACCCTTTTATAAAATATGGGATTTGTGACCACAATCATGCCAACAGCAGCAATGACAAAAGCAAAAGTCCTGAGTATAATACGCTGTTTCCTACCGGACTCACTGTTTCTCTTTGAATAATATCCCACAACAGCCATGATCAATATAGCCACAGCAGCATAGCCCATCGCCCCAATAGAATACGACAAGTACATATCCACCATCATCACTAAGGAACACAGTGCCTGCTTCCAAAATACCTCCTGAGTCATCATCTGATATATAAGCATGACAAGTACTATTCCGGATGAAAAAGCCAATGTGCCTGCATCTGTATAAAAGAGTCTCAGGCGTGAGGCATAAAGAGTGCCTTGAATAAATTCATCCTGATACCATAGTGCAGAATCTGGCAACAAGAGGGCTATTACAGTTTCAATGCCCTGTATCAATGCAATCATTTCGGCAAATCGGTAGATATTCCACCGTTTACTGTTATATGCCACAAAAACCAAGAGCGTAATGTTAAGAACCATTTTAGCCAGGAAAATAAAGGTGCGAAGTGTGTCCGACCATGGGTATAAAAAAGCCATGATGAGAGTGACAACAGCAAATGGCATTACACATTTAAGTATCAGATAGAATTTTTCACGCCTCTTTAACACATAGAAAAAAAGGGCCAAAGCTGAAAACAGATAAAAAATATCTGCATTCCTGTCACGCCCCAATATGTATTGAGATGTAAATAAAAAGGCCAGTATATACTCCATCACATCCTCCCGGGAATGGATAAAAGACTATCGTTTTGTATTCTTGTAACTAAAGATATATATGATAAGTATAACAAAAATACTCCCCCACACAAAAAGACTTAAAGCAAGCCTGAATTTCTCCATATTTCCGGCATTGGGAGCATAATACCCACCCTGAACGGGACTTTTATCATCTGAGTAATACACATACATAAGCTCATCTTCATCGGTATAGTCAAGAACAATGTTACCCTCATTTTTAATTGCTTTAATCTGAGCTTTGTCATAAGTATGACCTTCCATCCCCTGAAAGATCCACTGCAAGCGTTCCCCTGCATTCCTGTCCGATAAAACGTATGCAGGTTTCGGAGTAATGCAATAATACATCGTGGAAATAAGCAGAATCAATAAAACTCCTACTATTATCATTTTTAAACTATTATTCTTTTTATCAAACAATTTTCCTTTTTGCGATGCCTCGCAGATAACAGGCAAACCTATCTCTTTTTCTCCAATCTTCAGTATTTGTATTTCTTTGGCTAGTAATGGTGTAAACGCAACATTTAATTTATTAAGGTAGCCATAAACCATCACTCCCATGAATACAAACGCCAGGTTCTTAAACCCTATGTTATATAAAAACGGATCCGTTATACCCATGATCAAAAGGGAAATTGTAATTGGAATCTCTCTTTTTTTGTTTTCACTTATCTCGCTTTTTAACAATAATATCCATAACAGGGAGACAACGCAAAATGCCACAATCCCCAATTGAATGAACAAGTACAGTTGTGACATATCAATTCCATAAATGTGCGCATCCGGGTCAGATAGCCGTATCCCGAATAAAGACAACGGATTATTATCAAGATAATACTTACCTTCTGCAAACCTAGATCCCAGATTATACTCAACACTCCTAAAAAAACTAATAGTATCATCAGAAGCGATAAAAGGTATAAGAATACATACTGCCCAAATAACAGGCATAATAAGTATTGATATAATCCTTGTAATTATTCCCGTCTTATCCATATAGGCATATATCATATTGATTGCCAGATACAGGCAAAGCAATAGCATACCCGTTCTGCTTCCAGAATACAAAAAAAGATACATGCCAATCAGCAACACAACAACCGAAGCCAGCCAAATCTTTGGCTTATTATTATGCCCAATGACATACATCACCATCATCGCTATGATCACAAATGAACTACTAAGAGTGTTTGGATGAGGAGCCCCTAAGGATCTTCTGAAAACCTCTCCAACAAAATGTCTTTCCTGAAGATACGCAACATCTTCAATTATGCCAAATGCAGATAAAAATGATAAAACGGCAATTCCGGATCCTCCTGCAATTATCCCGGCCTTAAACAGTCTGTTTACATTGATATTTTTCACCCCCATCATGAGAGCAAAGTATAATAGCAAACCTTTTTCTCCGGTCTTTATATAAACAATTCCGGCCAGGATCATAAAGGCACAAATGACAATGTATTCCAAAACAGAATATTCAGACATCAGTACGCTGATTCCCCAAACCAGAAATCCCACCACTAATAAAGGGACATATGACGATTTGCTTTCATATATCCCCCACATTCTCATTCCGAACATGATCATGAAAAAACAATAAAATGTCAGTTCACGGATAGTAAAAGTATTCCTGGCAATATTAAGTTTGAGATTCTTCTCCATACCCATAAAATATATACCTTGTCGATAAAACTATGGTTGCAGGAATAATTCCATCACCTTCTAATTCTCTTCCTTTCATATACCAAAACCAATAGGCCATATGGCAAAACACTGGCAACAAAAGAAATCAAGATTACCAAAATAGGTTGCTGCAGATTAACGTTTTTTACACCGATACATACAATAGTCACCCAAACTGCTCCAATTATCCCAACAATAAAATCTGATTTTATTCTGATCTTCACCACTCCACGCGTAAAGATAATTCCCATGATCATCAATAACATCTCAGAAATAAGAGTTGTCACCGACACTGCAACATAACTATACCTTTTAATAAAAATAACATTGAGAATAACGTTTATCATTGCGCTTATAGTTGTAGCGAGCATAATCTGCTTATCCATCCCATAAGACAGCATCACCACACTAATATATACACTTCCAATTGTTGAAAAAACAAGGGCTATACCAAGAATGGCAAGCGCTGAATATGCTTTTTCATACGAATATCCAGCCAAAATTATTATAAGTTCTTTTCCAACAAACAGCACTCCTGCAACTAAAGGAAGTAATAGTACCACCAAAACGCCTAACAATTCGCTTACTGATAAGCTTATATCTAAGTCTTTATTCTTTCCCAACTTATAGCTAAGTCTTGGTGTTACAACTGCAGTGACTGCGTTTATCACCTTCTTTAATAATTCATATATTTTGCCGGCTACTGCATAATATCCTACAGCAATATCCCCAACCATCAACCCCAGCATCGATGTGTCTGAATACAAATAGATCATTGTTGAAATGGCATTTCCAAACAATATCATAATTGGCTGTAAATGCTTTTTGGCATTAACCCTAAAAGTAAATTTTATTTTTATTCCCAGTTTTTTTCTTATGTATGCCAGATTCATTGCATATGACAGTGTCGTTCCAAGATTCACAACAAAAGCGTATATAAGAACATCTTCGGGCCCTTTTATAAACACAAAAGTACAAACAACCGCTATTAATTGGCAGATGATATACCGGATTGTCATATATAAATAATCTTCATATACAACATTTATCCAATCCGCCCCAACTGTAGTGAATAATACATTAATGCTCAAAACTATCATTATCCATTTATATGGATATAATCTTGGCCACACCACAAGTAATACAGCTAATAAAACATAAGAAATCAATGTAGAAATAATGTTAATTGATACTACTTCACTGGAAAATATCTGAAACTCATTTTTGTTATCTCTGATCTTTGCCCCTTCTCTTACGCCATAGCTATAGACCCCCAATCCCGCCACAAGCGCCAAATAGCTGATAAAAGAATTAGCAGTGTTAACCTTCCCATACGTCTCAACCTCTAACACTCTTGATACATAAGGAAAAGAAATCATGGGAAATATAATTGAGCATATCTGCCTTAATACATTCAAAACTGCATTAACTTTTAATGATCTATGTCTCTCCATTCCACTCACTCAAAGCCGTCTTTCGCTCATTCTCTTTTTCATACAACATATCCAATATTCTAATTGGTGAAAATCGATCAGGTTCATTGTACTTTACATCTATTTTCTTTTTTATAAAATCAATGTCTAAATCCTTTATTGATGTAAAGACACTCATAAATCTTTCATCATAAAAAGGTTCTTTTTTTATCGCCACATTATTAGTCAAAAGCTTTTTGTTGAAAGCTATTGCTTCACATACTCTTAGGGTAATACCTGTTTGTCCCCCTTTGACTATCTCTAAAAGACAATCACTATTGTAGGACCTAAGTATTTCCTCCTTAAAAGCTATCGTCTTGTTATATATGATCCCATCTTCCGGATTAATATACTCCTGTGGAACCGATGTCAAAATGAAACAACTATTATCAACATTTTTTCTTATATATCTACAGACATCCAACGATGCCTGTAAACGCCCAAATGTATCTCCGGCAAAAAAACAGGAGCTACTTAGTTCTTGGTTACTGACTGCATACTCGGGGATAGAAAAACAATGTTCAAACTTGATAAAACCGTACTTATCACAATCCCTTTGATCAAAAGAAAAAATATAATCAAATAAAGACTGAAATCTGATTGCTCTTTTAGCACTAAAATAATTAGAATTATCAAATAAAAGCAATACGTATCCAACGTTTTTATGCTTTTGCTTAATTCTCTGCAAATAATTATAGGAAAAATGATATCTGAAGCTGCCATTCATAAAGATTATCAGATATCTTTCCTTGGAATCAAAATCATATTTGTCCAGACTATAAAACCTATTCCAAATGTCCTTGAAAGGAAACTCAAAACTATTATTCAATTTAGGGCTATAATGCTTTTTATGCAGAAAGGCTAAACTTTGAGGAAGAACTAGACGCGGAATCTCCTCAACAGAATACTTTCGAGTCCTAAATAGATCCTCCATCATCACCCTGTATAATTCATGTTCGTCATCGATAATTAAGAATTTCATGTCAATCCCTTTTGTGAATCATAGAATGAATTGGCAAATACAGTCCTAACAATATTAGTAGTCCCTTCATTTTATCAATCACCCCAATATTCCTATCAAAAAAGAACTCTTTAAAATGCTTTCTAAAAGTAGCGTATACTTTATCATAATCATCCTTATTGGAAACATAAGTAGACTTATTGGAAAGCAGAAGATACAGAACTTCCTGCATATACCGGGTGCTAAGCACATAGAATTCATGAATAATATGAGGATATTTTCTGCATATATAATCCTCTATATTCCTCAAATGCTTAAGCATTATCATCTTATTGTGTTTATAGCCTGATCTCGTTATACTGCCTTCATTTTCACAATAAAAATACAAGGCCTCTCCCAGATAAACTATCTTCTCTGCATCACCCAATATTGCTATAACGAGTTCTATATCCTCATTTATCTCTCCCTCAGGAAATCTTTTATTTATAATTGCCTCTCTCTTAAAGAGCTTATCCCAGACAGCTTCACTTATATATCCCCCTATAAATATCTGCCTGATAGCCTCTTCAGAAGCTACAACTTTTTCACCCTCGACTACTTTTTGAGGCTCAAAGCAATCACCACTTACTCTCATCCTTCCACAAGTAACAACAGTGGCATTATTTTTTTGAGCACACAAAAACATGGATTCGACCATATTGGAATCAATATAATCATCACTGTCTACAAATGCTATATACTCTCCAGAAGCCACGGAAAGGCCTGAATTCCTAGCTGCAGATAATCCTCCATTACTTCTGTGGATCACTTTTATTCTAGAATCCTTTAGTCCATATTTATCACATATCTTTCCGCTTCCATCAGTAGACCCATCATCTACCAATATTATTTCCAAATTAGCATAGGATTGATTAATGATGCTCTCCAAACATCGAACCAAATATCTCTCGACATTGTATATTGGTACTATAATACTTACAATTTCATTCATTAGCTCACCCTGCTTTTTAATCTGCACAACATAAAGCTAAGAAAAGTAAGCCTTTTCCTCATAGAAAGCATGAATAGTCTCTTAGAAAAAGCATATCTGTTGTCATTTGCAAATAGTTTTTGCAAAAGTTCACTATTAGCAATACCCTTTATAGCTTTCATTTTTTTGAAAAAGTCCACATCAGCATCCGATACCTGTTTTATAGCTGCTATTGTGAAATCTATATAGCTATTTGCAATCCCTCTTTCTACGTCCTGCCCATATCCAAGCTCTCTGCACTTCGCAACGCAAACATAATAGAACTGTTCAATCCTTTGGTATCTGTCCGGAGCATATTTACGACTGAGAGAATTACTATTTCTCACATAATAATACAAAGCATAAGGAAGAACGCCCGCAACTTTCACATGGCTATATAGCACAAACAAAGAATAAACATCTTCTGAAATGATCTTTCTTTCCGATTCACATTTCCAATTATTATTTTTAATCATGTCAAGGGAAATTAACGCGGCACATAAACTCATTATACTTCCGAATGGTTTATTTAAAGATCTGTTTCCACCACTAATGCCGGGCAAAAATTCCTTTATAATCTGTTCTCCCCTAAATACTCTCTCCTCTTCTGCCCTAAGCTCATTTTCTACATTTAATTCTTCATCCACCCAAAAAAAGCCAAAGTGAACAATATCCGCAGAATTCTTTTCAGCAAATAATACACACTTCTCTACGGATGATGCATGCATGAAATCATCGCTGTCGCAAAACATTATGTATTTGCCTGAAGCATTGTCTATCCCGGTGTTTCTCGCCTCTCCTAGCCCTGCATTAGCCTTATGGATCACTTTAATCCTATCGTCACATAATTTCCACTTATCACATATATCTCCACTTTTATCCTGAGATCCATCGTCGACCAGAATTATCTCAATATTCCTATATGTTTGATTAACGACACTCTTTATACATCTTCCAAGCGTCGCTTCCACGTTATATACCGGAATAACGATGGAAACAATTGGTTCCATTATAACTTCACCTTACCTTCTTCTAAATGTGTACCTTATCAGCCCTTCAATTTGGCCCCAAAAGTGTCTTCATACCACCTTGAATACTCATCTGTATCCGGCCTTCTAAGATTCACCAAGTTGCTTCGACATTCAGCTACTGATTCAGTATCATTCCATAACCTGCTTATCGCCTCCGTTAAGCTCTGAACACTTCCGCTCTCAAACAGCCATCCTGTTTTGCCTTCTTCAATCAGTTCCGGAATGCCTCCTATCTTTGCTCCCAGTACCGGAGTCAAACGATCCTGACTCTCCATTACGGAAAACGGGCAGTTCTCATAACACTCAGACGGGCATACAGAGAACTCTGCATTTCCTATAAGACTGTTCAGTTCTTCTCCAGATTTAAAACCGACATTCTGAGCATTAGGAAGGCTGTCTATTTCCTTGGAGTATTCACCAGTCCCCGCAAAAACAAAATTAATATCAGGCAAATTCTTACATGCCTCTATCAGAGTTCTCACGCCTTTTTCCCATGAAAAACGGCCAAAATACAAAACATATTTCCCGTATGGAGAATTATTGGTTTTATTACCGTTGTCTGAGCATCTGTCATAAGGCTCAATAAAATTATGCTTTGCTACAGTCTTAGATGCAAAAACCGTGTTAGTATCCATTCTGCTCTTCATGAATTCTGAACAGCATATTATAGAATCAATATATTTATATGTACCTTTTCGTCGCCAAAACCAAGCCTCGATAGCTCCCATCATGGACTTTATTACAGATCCATGAATACATCTGCCTCTTACACAGTTAAGGTACTGTCCACCTATGCACTTTTCGCAGTTGCTATGGGTCCTCGGATTATTAAACATGTGATTGGGACAAAGAAGCTGATAATCGTGAGCGGTATATATAATTCTGCACGCTCTGCCGGTATCCTTGCGCCACTTAACAACCTCCAATATTACAGATGGAGTCAGCTGATAATTGAAATTATTCAAGTGCACTACGTCAGGCTTAAAGTCATCCAACACAAGCCGAATCTTATCTCTGGCCTCTTTGCTGTATATAGTCTTAAATGAATAGCCAAGCTTCTGTAAAACACCGGCATTATGAAAATCCATATCCGCAGTATACGCGCCAACCGCATTTCCTACGCACCGTCCCTCATGCTCCATACCAAAATACTGGACTGCATGACCGTGTTTTTTTAGCGCATCTCCCAATCCGAATATGTATGTTTCCGAGCCACCATTTGGATAAAGGAACTTATTTACTATCAATACTCTCATTTACAATATCTTCCCATGATCTATCATTAAGCTGTTCCTTGCTTGCTTCACTCAATCCGTTATTAGCCACAGCACACAGGTCACATGTGCTGCACTTATCAAGTTCTTCCTTTGTCACCTTACCATCTCGATAGTCTCTGACAATCCTGTTTTCATACATGCTGTAAGGGCTCTTTGTGAATAAAGCTTTAAACTTATGTACCGCGACCCAGGTAGCAGGTTTCCATATATATTTGTGCATAGCGGGGCTCACTGAGCCTATCATCCAGCACTGCCTGTCACAATTTCTTACTTTTTTTCTCACCGCCTCTGCTTCTGGGCTGTTCCATAGTTCATCCCATGTCTGATCATTAAGGTTTCCCATAACCTCTTTGTCTTTAGTTCCGTTACAAGGCATAACATCTCCATAGGGATCAATAAAGAAGGTATCAAAGCTCATGTCACAGGGAAGCAGCCTCTTCTGTCCATAAATATAATTAATAAGGCCATGATTAAAATATGCTCTAAACCACTTCTTGGGGCTGTTACTTCGAAGCAATCTGTTAATCAGCTTTTCAAAGTTTTCAGCTACCATAGGTCTATCCTTTATGATATTTTTAGCCTCCACAAAATAAAAGCTGTTGTGAAGGGATGCAGTCGCAAACTCCATCCCCATTTTGTCTGATATATCGTAGAGAGGAACCAGGTCAGGGGCATTTCTATCCTGAACAGTCATGCCAAAACCCACATCCTTCATGCCCATATCCCTCAAAATCTTGAGTGTACTATAGCCACGCTGATATCCATTCTCAAGCCCTCGAATCTCATTGTTGGTCTTTTCAAGGCCTTCTATAGATATACGTATTCCCACCTGCGGAAATTCTTTTGCAAGATCGACTATCCTGTCCGTAAAGAATCCGTTAGTAGAAATAACTATTCTGTCCGATTTTTTGTAGAGCTCTCTGACTATATCCTTAAGATCAGTTCTGATAAATGGCTCTCCACCGGTAATATTCGTAAAATACATTGGTGGAAGCTTCCTTATGGTATCAAGCGAAATCTCTTCTTCCGGTTTAGATGGAGCCTTATACCTATTGCACATAGAACATCTCGCGTTACATCGATATGTAACAATAACCGTTCCGTTTAATTTCTTTGTGGACATCATATCATTACGTGTTTTCATTGATAAAATCCTCTATTTCTCTTGCCATGGTTTTCTCATTACACTCATTCATAACAAAGTCCGCAGCACGAGCGCCTATTTCTAACCTAAATTCGGAATCTGAATTTACCAGTTTAATCTTTTTAGCAAGGTCCTCAGTATTTTCGGGATCATAGAACACGATGTTCTCTCTATCCGTTCCGTAATCCACAAGACTTGGAACTCTGGAAGCTATTACGCACTTCCCAAGAGCCATCTGCTGTAAAAGAGTCATCTGCCCATAAGAATAATTAAATGACTTAAGAGGCAATATAGCAAACTTTGCCCCCTCAATATTAGAAACAAGTTCATTTACCGGGACATATGGCATCTGTTGAATCAAGGGATTACCACTATATCTATCCTCCACATGACCAATAAGCCGAAGTTTAAGGTCATTGACCCCTGATAATTCGAAGGCTTTTACCACAGTATCCCAATCGCGTTTGCTATAGCCCACGCAAATACAATACGGCGACGAATCAATATCATCAAAAGTCATCTCGGTATTTCTATGACAATTGAAAAACTCAGAATCCGTTCCAAATCGGATAAACCTTGATCTATCAATTATCCATGGAAAGCACTTTGCATAGTAATCCTTCTGTCGGCTAGTATGGTAAATTATACCATCAATAGATTTACTGGCGAATTGCATAAGTTTAAGGGCTGCTCCTGATTCGGAAGCACTGTTAAAGGAGCCTATCTCAAAAACAATATGCTTAGCCCTTGTTTTAAAAAATCTCCTCCACAAACTGACAACCACTCCGCTCTGCATCCCATGGGATATTACAAAATCATACTTATTAAGCTTCGGTATCGCCTTCAGTGCCTGCCAGATATAAAATCTCATGCCCTTCCTTTCAAAGTTTTCAAGCCACGAAAATGACGATACATCTATCACATCCACCTGGGGATTACCCTCAAAGTATCTGAAAAACCAATAATCATTCCCATTTACATAATAGTCTGGCGGTTGCTTATCCGTTGGAGTCCTTTCGCAATATTCAATTTTCCAATTCGGTAAAAAGAGGATTTTCATTCGTCCACCTTTTCCCATTCCATTTTTTCTTCATTAAATCGTTTTATTACTCTTGCAGGTGCACCAACCGCTACGCAGTAATCCGGTATATCTCTTGTCACCACTGAATTAGCCCCAACAACAGTGCCTTGGCCTATGCTTATATTCCCAACAATTACAGCATTTATACCTATGTATGCCCCATCCCCAATGCTAATTTTATTATCCCTGTTAACAATACCCTGCTTGATCACAGGGACTTGTATGTTCCTATATTCGTGGTCACAATCAGTAATATATACATTAGGAGAGAGCAAAACATCTTTTCCGATATAGAGTGAGTTAGCTATTGACAACCTATCTCTTTGTCCTATTTCTGTACCATTTCCTATGTTTATAGATGCACCGCCACACCAAAGATCCACTTCCGGACGAATTGTTACATGATCTGAAAGGTGAATATTTCTCCCACCAACAACATTAACTCTTTTACCTATATATACACAACTAGAGGGATATACATTGATATGATTGATTCTTCCACGAATAAACCCCAGAAAATATTTGATTATTCTTACCACACTCATACTCCGTATCTTTCTCTATCAGTGCCTGTCACTGTGAAGAATAAAATTTCTTTTCCACTATAATTCCTGCTACAATAAACACCTGTAGCCGCAGTCAAAAAAGCATATAAAATGTAATATGAATCACTTCTGGTTACTTCTCAGGCGATGTGGACACAAACAGTATAATCAAAAACAAAATACCCATGAATGTCCCAAACACCGCGCCTTTTAGTGCATCCGACATGATAAATCCCTGCGGAGCGGGCTTTTCAAGATACGATCCGCTTTCCATATATGCTTCAAAAACAGCTATCGCAGTGTCATAGTCTGAATCAGCAAGGCTGTCCGTAAATTCCTGATTCCTGTTCTCACTAATAAGCTTATAAAGTTCGGGCTGCAATGCATTATAAAGCACCTTTTGAGTGTCTGTATTAGTCTTTAGAATTTCCTCAAGTCTCCTATCCTGCTCATCTGTTAATGTTCCATCATCATGCTGCAGGATCAGATAGTATTTTAGTTCCTCATATACCTGAATCTTTGCATTACCACCAACATATTTAATTATATCATCCTTGGTGTCTTTTCCTGAGTTCTGCATAGTCTTAAGGAGCATTCCTGATATAACAGCCAATACTAAGGCTGTTCCAAATATCACGTACCATTTTTTTATTATATATTTATACATTATCAGACCCACCTTTCATCTCAGAGAATCCATATATAAGCCCCAAAAGAACCGCCAATGGAATTGAAACCGAATTATTGAATGTGGGCTCAGTTGTTGATGAAATCATGAGATATCCCCATATAAACATGGCAGAAAAATACATATTTGCTTCCTTTTTATACAGATTCCAAGTAATGATTAGCAATGCCCCCAACATCAAGACATATAAAACCGTACCAATTATTCCTGTCTGTCCCATTATTATCGGCCAAAACATATCATCGAAGTAGTAAGCCGACCTTCCCTCAACGAGCGATAATTGTGCAGAATCGATTAATCCATATAGGATATAAACAGGCGAATAATGCTCTGCAGCAACATGTGACGAAAAAGTTCCAAACCCCGTTCCTATGGGAAAGTAATCCTTCATTATTTGAATACCTGTCTCCAGTATTAGACTTCTTGCAGCATATCCCCTCAATTGAATAAAAAAAGGCGCTATCCTGTGCCATCCGACTATCACTAGTATGACTCCCGCCACCAATAGTTCCCAGACTTTAAGCTTACTGTGGAACACTTTGATGATTGCCCAGAGTATAATGAATACAACTATTCCGCCAAACGCTTTTGCCCTTTGGGTAGCAAACAGGAGCACAAAATCCAAGAGGATATAGGGTATTACTCTCCTCCTGTAATATAGCGCAAATATCGCAAGAAGAAAAGTTACTGCACCGGCCAGATATGTAGGATGGAAATAGATAAGCTTATATGCCCTTCCAAAGCGTCTTATCTCGACATACCAGATATTGAAAAAATAATCAATTATCAGAAGCACAAACAGTACTACAGTTGATATCTTTGCTATCGGCACTATTACACTTCCTGTTTCGTCATATGTGAATTCAGATTTTGCGGCGTAAAATCCAAATACAATAAGGAAGAACTTTACATTTGTGTAGGCATCTATTACCCAGTATTTGAATGGCTGATAATTAAACGCAAGTGTTGAAATAATACCGACAATAAAGAACATTGGAAAAAATAACGATGCAAGAAACATGAACCTGTTTTTGAACTTTTCGTTAAGACTTCGTAGATTAAATAATAAAAAAATACCTCCTATTAGTCCTGCCGCCTCATCTATGTAAGAAGCATAGGATACAACAGATTCCAGCGGACTTTGAAAGATAAGAAGCAATATGAATAGTCCAAATAACAGCTTATATAGTTTTTGTTTACAAATAATGTTTTTTGTCTCTATCATTTTCTTAATTTCCTCATTTTTCTCCATTAGTGCCTGTCACTGTGAAAGAAGTGGGAATTCTCTAACCGCAAACATTCGTAGCACAGAGATCCACAACTGGATTCTTATGCTCTCACGCTTATAACATTTTAACAATATGATAAACCCCATAAAACAATGAATGATATTTGGGACGATAGTTTCTTCATAAGAGATACCATCTTTTATTGCCAAGTTATTGATACCATTGCAGTTTCTCACACATAGCTTGCCTCGTAGGATATATTACTTCCGCTCCAGAGCTTGTTGTCTTACCCATTATTATCACCTGCATAATGCGACATTATGTATCTGCCCAGTTCGTCATAACGTAATAGGTTGCAGACTGCTTCTGCCTGTATGGAAACAAACTCAGATTAATAATCAAGGCTCTGCTCTGAAGTAAGCGCGAAATAATCCGGCGGATGTGAATGCGTCCCTCAATCACTCATAATGGATTTGAACTATAAACTACATTTTAGTGTGAACACTTGAACTTATGAACTTCATTTTGGTGTCACATGGAAAGGATAGCTTATGTCAGATCCCAAGCATTATCGTACTAAAGATGAGTGGTTCAAGCTCGTCCAGGAGTGCCGTAAAAGCGGTTTATCGGACGCTCAATGGTGCGCATTAAATGGTATCAGCCGTCATTCATTAAACACTGCTATCAAAAGGCTGCGGAAATGTTCTTATGCAATTCCTCCTCGCAGCTCTGATGATATATATGACCTGGCCATTCCAAAACAGGATGTGGTCAAAGTGGATATCGTTCCTGATATCCAGCCGCCACAGAAGATCATTCCTGAGGCGGCACCGCACATTGACAATTCACATATGATAGAGATAAGTCTTGGAGATGTACATATTTCTCTCTTCAACGGAGCTGATCCGGATCTTGTAACCAGGACTCTCTCAGCCTTAAGGAGCTTCGTATGATCGGCGATATAACAGCTGCAGATGAGATCTACATTGTCTGCGGCTACACTGACATGAGAAAGTCTATCGATGGCCTCTGTGCCATAATCGAAGACAAGCTCCACATGGATCCAAGAAGCAGGGCTCTGTATCTCTTCTGTGGGAGAAGGGCTGACAGGTTCAAGATGCTTCTTTGGGAGCCGGACGGATTCATACTGTTCTACAAAAGACTATCCGCCGAACAGGGACGATACCGCTGGCCAAGAAACAAGGATGAAGTACGCAACCTGACCTGGCGCGAGTTCGACTGGCTTCTCTCAGGTATCGATATAGAGCAACCTAAGGCCATTAGAGCCTCTTAAGGTCTGTGTATCAGTTTTTGTGCATAATTCTGAAATCGCCTTATATCGGATTAATTAGATGCCGGTTTTCAGATCACTTTGGCACTTTTACCGATATTAATTGCCTTGTAAGTCTGATAAAATCTATATATCAGATGTAAGGAGGCTGTCGTGGCGAGAGATTCCAAGGACCAGCAGCTCATTGAGCTGAAGGACACTGTGAAAGAACTGAATACCACCATCAGAAATCTCAACGCACACATTGAGGCTGCTAACAAACGCGAAGAGGAGCATCTTCTGAAAGAGCAGGAACATATCGAAAGAGAAAAAGTCCTGCAGGAACAGATAGATTACCTCACCAAGAAACTCTTTGGCAGATCAAGTGAGAAACGTGATGATTTTGAGGGACAGCTGAATCTCTTCAATGAAGCCGAAACTCTAAAGGCTGATCCTGATCCCGAGGAACAGGAATTCACCACCGTCGAGAAACATACCCGCAAGAAAAAATCCAAGATGTCTGATAAGTTTGCAGGCCTCCCTGTCCAGGAGGTTATTCTTGATGTTCCTGAAGATGAGCGCATCTGCGATGTCTGTGGCACTCCTCTTGAGAGGATTGGGAAAGAATTCCTTCGCAGAGAGATCGAATTCATTAAGCCAAGTATCAAGATCATTGATTACTACAGTGTCAGCTATGGATGTCCTAACTGCAAGATAAATGCTGAGGTCCCGCACATCGTAAGAGGACGCGACGGTCAGGCACATATGCTGCACGGCATGGCATCTGCCGGAACAGTTGCGTGGGTAATGTATCAGAAGTATGTTAACTCTCTTCCTCTTTACAGACAGGAAAAAGACTTCAAGATGTACGGAGCCGAAATCTGCAGAGGAACCATTGCCAACTGGATAATCAATAACGCTGAAGAGTTCTTCAAGCCTATGTGCAATTACTTCCAGAGAAAGCTTGTTGCCGGAAGATATGCAATGGCAGACGAAACGCCCGTACAGGTGCTCAAAGAACCAGGGCGCAGGGCTGAATCAAGGTCGTACATGTGGGTTTTCCGTTCGGGAGAGTTTGATCCGGAGCAGATAGTTCTGTTCCACTATTCTCCGACACGGGCGGGAGATACTGCAAAGGAGTTCCTTGAAGGATTCCACGGGTACCTTATGACTGACGGGTACAGTGGATACAATAAGCTCAGGGACTGCACGAGGAATTCCTGCTGGGCGCACATAAGAAGGTATCTTATAGATGCCATTCCCAAAGGTAAGGAATACGATCACAGCCAGCCGGCAGTACAGGGACTTGCCTATGTCGACAAGCTCTTCGAGATGGAACGGAAAATCCATGAAAAGAAGGGCTCTGATTTCGATGCCATAAAGAAGTTCCGCCTTGAAAAGGAGAAACCTGTACTTGACGGTTTCTGGAACTGGCTTGACTGCCAGACTGCAATAAAGAATTCCAGAATGTACAAAGCCCTTGTTTACATCCAAAACAGAAGACCGTTCCTCGAAACCTATCTTGAGGATGGTGGCTGCAGTTTCAATAACAACACTTCCGAGAGAAGCTGCAAGGCCTTTGTTACTGGCCGCAAGAACTGGCTGTTTTCAGACTCAGTTGATGGCGCAGAGGCAAGTGCTCTTACTTATTCCATTGTTGAAACAGCTAGGGCAAATGGTGTTGATGTTTATTACTACCTGAAATATCTTCTCATGAAGTGTCCAACATCTCTTACCAGCGATGAAGATCTTGAGAAGCTCTGCCCGTGGCATCCTGAATGCAAGGAAGCTCTGGATGAACTTCACAGACAGCATCAGAAAGCAATCTTCGACGCAATGTAATCTTTATCATATGTGAATTGTCAAGGTGCTCCAGTCTCTATGAGGCTGGGGTATATTTTATGGGCAAAAGCCCTTGTACCTGTTAACATGCATTGCGGGATAGTGCAATCCGCCGGATTATTTTGCGCTTACGCTCTGAATACCCTCAGCCAAAGCAAAGCCATATTTGTTCACTAGTCCTATCCTATCTTTCCGCTCCCATATAGCATCAAACAGCTTTTAATGCATCTTCTCATCTGCATGAAATTCCGATCTCTTATCAATATCCTCCCACGAGTCGATTATCTTTATCCGTTTTCCTGCCACCCCTTATCAGAACACATAGCTCAATATGATCTGTAGCCCTTTTGAGATGCTCTCTGATTAACAGGTGTTAGTACAGCAACTATAATGAATTTTGGCTTTCTTTATCTGCTTCATCAGATGTAAAATTTGTATCTTGGCTTTCTTTATCTCTTCGTTTGTCTGGGTAATTCCCAATTTATATAGTTCTATCTTTTCTTTATTAAATCAAATCCATTACACTAATCCCCGTCTTAAAAATGCGTGCGCTATGATCATTCCCACATAGTCCGAGCCCACAAGTGCGAGCGGTTCTTATTTTAAGCATTTCATACAGGTTCATTTTTCTATCTTCCTTATTTTTTGATTATTTGATTAATAAATTCAACGGTCTTTGTTCTATAAAAAATAGTATTCATAACTACTGTGATGATTGACCAGATTACAAAAACAGTTATTGCATAAAAAAACCATTCAAAGTAATCAAGAGATTCATTTTTTACAAATGAACATATTGCTATTGCACAGAAACAAATAACTGCATCAACTGCAAATTGTTTCAAACTTAATGCAACTTTAATTCTTACCAATTCTTCACATGCATATTTCAGTATAGTTATCAACTGAAAAGCCATCCCTATTATAGTTCCTATCGACACCCCAATTAGTCCAAGCCTTCTCACGCAAAGTATTGAAACTGCAACATTCAATATTGCTGAAATAGCATAATAATTCTTTGTCTGCTTAAAGTGCCCGGCCGCACTAATCATACAATGATAGGGCATGACTATACACGAAAAGAAGTACGCTACAGTGAGCAAAATACCAAATATCGGTTGGACATACTCTGCATCCGTAATCCCTTTTGTATATACAGATACAAATGGGCTAATCGTCATTCCCATTGTTCCAAAAATTATAATACATGCAGCATGATATAACCATTCCAACCACGAAAATGTTTTTTGTAATTTAGGATACTCGCTTTTTGCATATAATTCCCCAAGTCTTGGCCTAATTCCATTTAATGCTATCAATCTTATAACATTGTTTATATTGTTGACAATTCCGATATAAACGCTATAAACAGATACATTTTCAAGACTGGAAAAGGCTGTTAATACCATTGGATCCGTATAGTTAAGAATTACCGATGAAATATGTAGAGCGATGCCATCCTTCTTTCCCTTAATTGCATCTTTCACAAATGGAACGTTTTTGTCTATTTTATAATGCTTATAAACGTATATAATCTGAAATATAGGTTTAAGTAAATACAGTCCAACAGTGATTGCTTTCACTACATGTATTGATGCCCCAAGACTAATCGCAAAATAGCACAATACAAGATTACTTAGTACAATTAAGCTCTCGACCCAAAACAGAAGATACCCCTTTTGGTCTGCAATGATTAGGTTTTGATAGGTGATTCCAAAAAAGAATTGCGAAAAACTACTAATCGCCATAATCAGAATCAGTGCAGCTGTAAATCCATATCCAAAACCAGAATCAACTAATATGGGGTAAATGAAGGCGAGTCCAACACAATATATTGCAATTATTATTCCAAGTTTGTGATAGTAACTACTTGCCGCCTTTACAAGAATACTAAGTCTAGTTTTGTTCTTTTCAACCAGTGGCTTGTAATATGAAGACTGAATAACAAGATTAACCCCCATATCCACAAAGCTAATAACAGCAAGAAACTGTGTAATAGAAGATACTAATCCGTTTACAGTAGAACCAAATGATCTAATGACTAATACAGGCAGAATAAAGCCGCTGATAACTTGAAATATCTGCAGAACAATACTCGAAACAGTATTCAGAAATAGTTTTTTATTCTGTTTCATTGAACTACTTTTCCCTTATCTTCTCTTGTATTGACCTGAACCACCTATCAAATGAAAATGCGATAGCATTATAGTTTTTCTTCTTATTTAGCCGTATTAATGCAGCACTGTATGGTGGCCAAATTGAAACCACATTAAAATGAGCCTTAGTTTCAGAATAATAAAATGTTTTAGAAACCTTCCTGTTATTACCAATACGTGGTTTTACCTTGTCAAAACTCTTGTCTACATGCCTAGATAAATATTCAAATAACTGAGCATTCCATGCCGGGCACGGAGTATAATCTTCCCAAACCATAGTGCTTGGTTTACAGCCAAATTTATTTCTATAATTTGATTTAGAGTTATAATGCAAAAAAGAAGAGACCCCACCATTGTTGAGTTGGTGTTTGAGGATCATTTTAAGAAATTCTTCAGGAATGATATCTATATTGAGTATTTTCTCAACAGTATCAACCTCCTTAAGTATAATCCCGGCACCGGCAACAAAGAACGGGTATTTTTGAAAATTCCCATCAACATGTGCATGCAAGAAATAACCATTTTCTGAAAAGGAAACAAGATGCTTCGACGTTGCATACATTATTTTCTGCAATGCCTGATCATGGTTTCGCTTATACATTTCACAAATACCATCAAGAGCTAATGCTGTATAAATACTTACAAACCACCTGTTTTCAGTATTCGAATAGCTAATAGCCCCATTTAATATTCCATCCTCAAAAATGACTTGGCTTTTTATCCATTCAATGATTTCGTTTGCTATTTCGTAATACTTATTATCGTTTGTATAATCAAACAATAATAATAATGCACTTACAAAGACACTGTTCATATTTGCAACATATCTTGTCTTTTCAGGTGTATAATAATCAATTCTACTGAACTTACATGCTTTTACCTTTGAATCATATAATTCACCAAGCAAATATTCATCGATATTTTTTTTTGCTGTTTTTATAATTATTTTTTTTAGATTTTCATCTTCCTTTTTTATTATTTCAAGAAACGATAACAATGAACAGTCAGCCATACTGTTATGTACCAAGGAACTGAATCTATCGTCCTCAAATCCAGCATAGTTGTAATATCCATCAGAATTAGCTAATCTACTAATCTGAAGTTCAACTGATTGTTTGGCTTTTGAATAGTATTCTTCATTTCCCGTAATATTATAAAGATTAATCAAACCACCAATTACAGCTGATTGTTCCCACGGAGTATCATGAATATAATGCAGCCTTTTAAGATTATATCTATGGACAACCCAACCATAATATGCTCCATTCTCCGTTCTATATGTGTCCAGAAACATAAGTAGTTTCTTTGTTGGAGTATTCACATCAAATGATATCTTGCGCATATTTGCTCTCTTTCCGGCAATTAATTATGTTTTCAATTGTGTTTATAATGTCTACCGCATTGCCTAATGAATTGTCGGTTTCTTTACCACCCTTTACGAAAGTATAAAAATCTTCAATTTCTAATTTGATAACACGATCACCTAAAAATTTAATACTCTTAGTTTTGTTCTTCCAGTTTTTCAGATTCAACTTAATTCTTTTTCCATCAAATACAATATGCCCTTTGTCACCTTCTATCCGAACGACAAATTCATAAGTTTTGTCAAACGCACAAAGCAATTCAGCATCAAAATTTGAATACTTAAGAATAATCTCGGAAGAATCTGCTGAATCAGAAAAATAACTATGATCACTAACCTGAACTTCTAATTCATTACCAAACAGAAAATGGAGTATTTCTACCAAATGCACACCCAAATTAAACAATGCCGAATGTTCAATATTTCTTCTCCAATCACTGTCGGATGGCATAGGAACACTTCTTACTACCTTTACATTTTTAATAATGCCAATAGTATCCTGCATAATCATTTCTTTAATCTTTTTAATAACAGGTTCAAATTTCATGCTGTGTGCAACATATACATTTGAAAACCTTGATGATACGTAAACAATACTTGAACATTCCTTATATGTTGAGGCTAAAGGCTTCTCAATATATATGTTCTGATCTATATTGCACGTATTTAGTATTTCTTCATGAGTAAATGGAGGCGTTAACAGAAAAACTGCATCCAGCGAATTGTCATTCATTATTTCTTCGATTGACAAAGCCGCTACCACATTATATTTTTTCGAATAAAACTTAACGCGCTTCTCATCTACGTCAAAAATTTCTTTTATTTGGTAATGCGAAGAAGAACTTAAATATCTCAGGTAATTAACTCCCCAGTTACCAAGACCAATGACACCCACTTTAAGAGGCGAGGATTTGGGAATAACACCTCTCATGATTGGTTGTACATGATAATGATAGAAATTGCTAATCTTTTCTGATGCCCCCCACACTTTATGGCATACATTCTCGGTTTTGTTCATAACCCTTACAGGAAGCCATCTATCTATTCCATGGTAAGATAAACGTCCTAATTTCAGCATCTTATTCGGTTTGCCTAAATATGCATTCCTTCTTTGTTTTAGATGCCTTTGTAGCTTGACAGAAAACGTATCACTAAAGCGATGAGCTAATGTCAGTTTTTCTTGGGTTCCCCCAATCCATAATGGAACTATAATTCCTTTTTTTTTATAATATTTCAGTCTTTTTTCAACTTTATTCCTTTTTTCTCTAATCATAAAAGGAATAACCGTTGAATCTATTTGGCTTGAACAAAAATCGCAATATTCAATATATCCTTCTACTTTAGCTTGATCCAATTCACTAATTACATGGTTATTATGAATTGATAGTAATGTACCCACATTTTTCCACGCCCCAAAATCACTTGCAGCAAAATCAGCATTTTGGCAAAAACAATCCTCGCATAATAAGCATCTATTCTGCGCATAGAAAGTAACATCTATAGAATGCTCAACATCAAACGGAACCATTTTACTGTTTCCTTTTATATCTTTCACAGAAAAGCTGCCAGGAAGTCCATCTATTCTCCATCCTTCAATTTTCTGATAAAAATCTTTTTCTAAATTTACAGCCTTGAGAAGAGCATCAAGACATTCGTTTTCATACGTGTATCCACATACGAGTCCAATCTTATATTTTATGCTGTTTTCTATTTTTTTATTACGCTGTGAATATTGTTTAAGACCATACCATTGACAAGGCAACGCTACTACAGCATAAGTCGCATCGTGGTTTAAAATGTGTTCTATCACATCCGTTAATGATGCCTGTGTATATTTAGACTTTCTGCATTCAAAAATAACCTTAGGATCATCTGTTATAATGTATTTTGAAAGTGGTTCATCTTGTGAATCTCCCGTAATCACGGCACATACATAGTCTACCTTTTTACTTTCTAAAAGGAATTTGGTAAACGAAGTAATAAAACCTCCAGCTGATGAATCCTTTTTCGTCTTATCGTCTGTAGATTTTGCCACAAAATAAGTGCTATTTATAAAGTATTCCTTGCTTGAATCCTCCAAAGAATACCCCATTGCCGGGCAGCACTGTTTACATAAATCACAATTTATGCATTGAGACACATGCTCAACAACTGACTTGCCATTATTTATAGAAAATACCTTTTTAGGGCAAACTGCTGCACACATTCCACAACCGCTACACAGATCATTTTTTATTATTTCCATAATATAATTTATAGAACTAAGATCGCTCATTTTCGAAGTTTACTCCTAATATACCTTAATCCTCTTAAAGCAAGAACCCTACTGGGATATGTATAAATATATCTTCCTATTATCATCTGAAGTTTAGGTTTTTTTTCTAATATTTCTAATATATACTTTTTTCGTACTACATTCGTAAGAGTTCTTTGTATCCATAGGAACATCCTACCTTTAGGACTAAGTGACTCTTTTATATCTGAGAAACATATATCATTAATTGGAACACCCCCTCTTTTTAGGCGAATATTATATAAACCCTTTATTCTTTTCGCTTGAATTATTCCATCTACGCAAGAATAACGTTTATCCGTTTTATCAAACACCTCTACATGTATGTATTTCTCAGCATCCTGTAACAATTCCTTTCCTTTTTCAGAATAAACGATTGTAACATTAGATTTATTTCCAAACGTATGAATATCGCCAAATGACAAATCAGCAAATTGATTTGTTCCATCAATACAATAAAAGCAACGTTCATTTGCATAAAAAACATTCATTATACAGTAGGCATCATATATAAGCATTTTTCTAATATCATGATTGTGCTCAAATGTTACATACCCGGGATATTCTCCTTTTCTCCACCCAAGTAATCTGCTATTCAAATCAGAACCTAAATAACGCCTCAGCGCCAAAGGTGCTTCTTTTGAAACGGTATATCCACAAAAAAGACCAAGTTTTATAACTATTCTATCTTTTAACGATGGAATTGTTTTTATTGCCTTATTGATTCCTTGAATATGACAAGGAAGTCCTACCACTGCCCATTTTTCCTCTGATGATAGAATATCCTTAATTGCAAGATTCAAAGGTGCTGAATAATACTTGGATTGTTGATGTGATTGTGAGATTTCATTACTGCTGCTCAAAATATTTATATTTGGTCTATCTGATTCGCCTAAAGACAATACAACAGCTTTATCAATTATCCTCAAATCCAACAAATATGCTAGTAAAGCTGTAACACTTCCTCCAGATGTTCCATTTTTTCTTATAGTTTCATCTTTTGCATAAGTTTCAGCAAATAACAGCGGACTTCCAACAAGTACTTCTCTATCTTTTTTCTCTTTCCGATATTCAAATCCTTGTCCTGGGCAAGATGCATAGCATCTATTGCAATTTATACACTCAGCATTTGGACTAATTATTGGAATATCCTTATTGGAGTCATAACAAATAGCGTTAACAGGGCATACACCAATACAAGTTCCACACTTTGAGCACAAATCATTATCGATTATTTTTCTAAAAAGCTGAGATCTAACAGTATTATCCATTGGGTTCCTCATTTAAAACCAAAATATGAAATGGTCTTCCCTAGTTTTCCATTTTGCTTGCAATTCCAAACAATCCAGTGTACTTTTCTCCATGCTATCCCAGCAAATCCTTATCCGATGGCAACTCTTTGGTTTCTTTACCGATATATAATATTTTTTCCATACACATCTGACATGTAATCCCAAACAAGACGGGGTGATCTCCCATTTTTGTCTTCTTTCTCCGACATATGTCCATCAATCAGAATGCCCGTTCTAACTCCTGTACTTCTTGTTAGTAAGTGCTTTATTGATAAATTCACCTGAAATCTTGTCATTACCCTATTTGATCAAAGTGCTTTTATCTATCACGATAATGTTGCAATATCTTCGTAGCTTTGAATAGCGTTTATGTCTATATCACTATAGTACTCTTGATAAAACTCTACGTGCGTGACATCATCTGAAATCAAGTCCTTAATCTTTCCAGCATATTCTCTTTAAGGCGTTTCCTACGATCTTGAATATACTTACAAAATAAAACTCAATTACTTTGCATTTAAGCTTCTTCCATAATTTAAGTCATTTTCACTTGGATTACGCATTCATTCTTTGTGGGGATATTTGAAGGTTGTTATTATAAAAAGTTCTTACCTCAGACTTCAATAACTCTTTTATCCCTCAATTTATATTCTTACTATTGATCTTACTTTTCCCTTCTTATATTTCACGCAATTTGACTTAATCTATCTGCCAATATCTTCTAAAACTCCTTCAGCAAAGCGTTTCCAAGAATAATCCTTTACTGCCTTACTCCGTGTTTCTAGTCTCATTTTTAAATACTTCTCTTTTTCTCTATATATTGAATATCCTTTTTCTATTGCCTCTGACAATGCCCTTGCGTTAAACTTCTTTACAACATATCCCGTGACTCCGTCTTCTACTAACTCACCAATAGCTGTCCTTGTAATACCATCAATTTTCTTAAAACCTATTACTGGAGTTCCACATGCCTGAGACTCTAGAACCACCTGCCCTAAAGCTTCATATTTTGATGGCAAAATAAAAAAGTCATGCGTCCTCATATATTCTTCAGGTACTCTTGTATTTGGGAAGAACGAAACTATATCCTGTAATCCTTTCTGCTTTACATACTCAATTAATTGTTGCTTAACATTCCCATCTCCAACTATCGACATCACAATAGGTATTTCTTTTTGTTTCAACAATGTTAACGCATCAACAAGCATAAACAAGTTTTTGTCATCTACAATTCTCCCTACAAAAAGGCCTCTCATTTTTTCTGTATCATACTCATATAATGTATTCTCTAACTCAAATTTATCATTTAGACCGGGACATGAAACCGTTATACTTTTACCCTTTCTCTCTCCTGTTTCTTCTACCTGTTCTTTCATATTCTCACTGAACACAATCAAATGTTCAATATTGCGCAACGCTTGCCTCTGATATTTCCATGTTGCGTGTAAAAACAGAAGTTCCCGATAATAGAATAGCTTATTGACAAAACCTTTGTTATCGCTTGCGCTTCCTTTGTTAAATTTCAAGATAGTCGGAGGAATATAAACCAGTTTTGCTCTTTTCAAGTCCAACGAAGCAACAGACATAATTGCATCTCTTCCTACTATTAAATCAGGATA
Organism: Butyrivibrio sp. FCS014; assembly: GCF_000526935.1. Lineage (GTDB taxonomy): Bacteria > Bacillota > Clostridia > Lachnospirales > Lachnospiraceae > Butyrivibrio. The sequence continues at coordinate 1,142,628 of NZ_JAHA01000019.1, forward strand.
TTCCTCTCGTGCGAGTTCACGCATATAGTTGCGAACAATTCGATATGTAATAAAAGGCATAATTGGTCTAGCCAATTTATTGATAATTCTGTATTTGTTTGGATATGGGCACAATTTTGCGTATTCTCTATCTCTGCCAGTTTTTCCATTGTCCTTATAAATAATCGTTACATCATGTCCCATCTCGCTAAACTCTTTTGAAAGACAGAATAAGGATGTTTCTATACCTCCTATGCTTGGATAATAGTACTCATTCAGTAACCATATATTCATGATTTAATCATCTCCGTATCGCGCTTACTACAGGTCTAACTTCATCGCTTTCTTTTAGTCTTGTAATAGATAAAGCTATTGCTAATTCCGCACCAAAGTTCAACAAAGTCGACTCCGCTGTTAATCCAATGAAACAATACGCTATCAAGATAAACATACTTAAATTCATTTTTCTTCCACTCTTTTTTGAACCTATCGATATTCTTAATTGATCAATCAACAGTTTTATCATTATCAAAAAACCAAATACTCCGAATTGTCCCAAGTAATATGGATATCCAACATCTCCAAGAATTGCTCTTGAAAAATCGCTTGTAAAAAAATTTACCTCCGGAATATATATAAAATCATACACCTTAGAATAGAACTTTCCTGATACATGAGAACCATACGTTCCAAATCCACTTCCTATTGGAAAACACATGCGAGCCAATGTAAGCGCCCCCTCATATAATGACTGTCTTCCTGATCCCGTATATGACATATACAACGAAAGTTTACTCCACAATATTAAAATTACAACAAAAGCCGCTCCCCCCCAATAAATAAACCTAAGCTTTTTTGACCATCCTGCAGAAAACTTCAAAAACAAAAAAAGTGCAGCAATGGCAATTCCTTTAGTTCTAAATGTTAAGACCAATGTTAAAATATTAATTATATAGTATGCTGTAAACTCTTTCCTATCTTCGGATGTATTCATCAATACCATAAGAATTACTATAGCAATCACAAGACCTGTAGGATGTCCGTATAGAAACATAAAAGGGTGAAAACCATATCTATACTCAACTTGATTCATGCCTGTGTTAACAAAAATAGAAAATATTCCAAAAAGAAATAGAATTACAGAATAAGCTTTGTAAAACCTCTTCAAACGATAATTCTGCTTATACAACATTTTGTTTATTTGACTTTCACATAATGCAACATAAAGAATTGGGAATTTTATAAATCCGACAATGTCCCTAATTATTGCTTCCATCGAATTGGTATATCGATAATAGATATTTCCTAAAATACCGATTATGATAATCATACTTACTTTTATTAGTAATTTCTTGTTATCTAGATTCTTAAATCTCCCTCTTTTACCTATCCGTAGCAGAAAATAGAATAATAAAAAAATCGTAAATAGTTCATCCCAATAACCTACTATTCTGGGGAAGTTAAACTTTGAAATAAATATGCCATTAAAAAGTGCCCAGATAATCAAAAGTGAATATACTATTCTCATTTCTTCAGCCTTGTCGCTAAACCATATTTCATTCTTCTATATACCGTTCCAAAAAACATTCGTACTTTTCTATACCACGGAAACCAAGAATGTGCATAATGATGAACTGATAGTGTATCCGCTTCTATTTTTATAGTTCTCTTTTCAGCATCATATCCACAAAATACACTACTGGGAAAAATCGTCATACCAGATACTATTTGTTTTATGTTCTCTTTCTTGTATCCTTTTTTCTCTAGCTTCTCCGTCATGCGAAGATTAACCGTTTTTATATCTTCAATTCTTTCATTTACAAAATCTGAATTTTTATACTCATCCAATAGTTCCTTAATAATTCTATTACCTGGGTTACATGCTAGAACGAGCCCTGGACTAACAAGCTTAGAAAACTCCTCGATTCCAGAGAACGAATCAAGTTCGAATAGTTCGTCTGGAAACCTTTTTAGTACTTCAACATCCGTGTCAAAGTACATACCGCCTTGCTCATATAGCACCTTCATTCTCACATAATCTGAAACAAACGCCCATTTTTTCTCCATATAGGCTTTCTTAACATATGAGCACTCATCTAAATCTGTATTTTTCTCATTCCATTCTATTATTTCATAATCCGGAAAAGCTTTTTTCCAGGAATCGATACATTTTTCTATTATTGGGCTTTTCTTATTATAGCCATACCAACAATAATGTATTATTTTAGGTATCATCTTTTTTTCATTTCCTCATACAGTTATTCAATCGCTCTATCATAAACATTTTGATAATCAGCGATAAACTTTGAATAATTATAAGTCTGTATATAATCCTTATATGCATTTGCCTCTAGTTTATGAAGCTTACCAACATCTGTTATCAGTTCAATTATCCTATCTGCCAAATCTGTTATATTTTCCTGTTCAAAACACAAACCATTATAACCCGGATTAACTATTTCAAGATTATTGGGAATATCTGAAACTATAATAGTTTTTTTCATAGAAAAAACTTCTATCGGTGTAAGAGGAAACCCTTCCCATCTTGAGGGCAGGACTATAAAATCCATTCGTTTGATCAATGAATAAATGTCTTTTCTATAGCCCAGAAAAAGCACATGTTCATCAATTCCTAGCTCATTAGACAATTTCTCAAGCTTCTCTCTATCTTCACCATCACCAATAATAACAGCTTTTATATCATTCACATTTTGCAACACAATTTTGAATGCTTTTAGAAACAGGTCAACACCTTTTTGTTCCGATAATCTTCCGACAAAACCAATAAGGATGGCATTAGTTCCCAAGTTGTCATTACAATCGAATATAATCTCTGGAATCCTTACTGAATTGCAAATTACTGTAATTTGTTCTTCCTTTTGACGATACTCGTCAACAAGATTTTTTTTTACCGTTTTACCGCACGCAACTATGTTCGCCTTTGATAATGCAAATCTCATAAATGCTTGTTTCCCATAAAAAACGTTATGTGCGGTATATACATGTTTCAACGATTTATTGCTTATCTGAAGAAGCCTAGCATAAAAAGCTGCCATCCTGTGGTGCGAGTGTAGTATTTGTATTCTTTCTTTACGAATTACCTTATTTAAAATAATAAAAGTCTTTACTATCATTAACGGATTTTTTATATCCATATCAGGAATTGTAAAATGTTTTATTCCTTCATTTTCAAGCTCATTTACGTATACACCTCCACACGATGCTACAAATTGCTGATCTCTTTTATTATCTTTGCATAACTGAAAGACCACTTTCTCAGCTCCACCTTGCCCCATTGTGCGTGAAATATGTAGTATCTTCATTTCTTATTATTTTCTTTCTTTTCCTTCCTGATAGCATTAATAAATACCCAATTACCAACAAAATATCGTTTAAACAACCTCTTCGGTTCCTGAATAACTCTAAACAGCCATTCAAGCCCCATCCTCTGCATCCACTTAGGTGCACGAGGGATTGCACCTGAGATAACATCAAAGCTTCCTCCAACCCCCATGAAAACTCCATCGTTTCCATCGTCTTGAAGAAATTCAATCAAATACTCTTTCATAGGACTTGTGATTCCCACAAACACAAAATCCGGATCGAGAGATTTTAATTCTTTAGAAATCTCTGGCCACTCCGATTCTTTGAAATACCCATTATGTATCCCTACAAGATTAAGATTTGGATACTTTTTCTTAAGTACTTTTGCTGTCCTCTCCACAATTTCCTGCTTAGCACCTAAAAGATATACTGAATATCCTCTCTTCTCGCTAAGTCTTACCAAACTCTGCATAAGGTCAATACCAGCCACACGCTCCGGAAGCGACATACCCAAGTATTTACTTGCAATAATAACTGATGCACCATCAGCATTGATAATGCCACAACTATTAACTATCTGCTTTAGTCTTTCATTTTCGTTCAGCTCGTTAATCTTATCAGCGTTTACTCCCATCAAATGAAGCGGTTCTTTTTGCTTCACATATTGTTCAACAAGTTTGATGGTATCCTTTACGTTAAGCACATCAATAGTAGTGTTTAAAATCGTTATTCGCTTATTACTCCCAAGAATTTTTTCCTGCTTTGCAGGTGTCCAATCCGCCATAATCATCTTCCTTAAATAAATCATCTAGGTTCCCAAGGGCTGTATTCTTTGCCCTCTAACACATCTGCGATACGCTCACAAGCATGTCCATCACCATAAGGATTACAAGCCTTGCTCATCTTGTCATACTCAGCCTTATTTTCCAGTAGTAGCTTAAAAGTTTTATATATTATCTCCTCGTTAGTCCCAACCAACTTCAAAGTTCCAGCATCCACGCCTTCTGGTCTCTCGGTTGTATCACGCATAACGAGAACTGGCACTCCATAACTGGGACACTCTTCCTGAATTCCACCAGAGTCTGTGAGGCACAAGAAGCTCCTTGCCTCAAAATTGTGACAATCAAAGACTTCTATCGGTTCAATAATGTGAAGCTGCTTACAATCACCAAGTTCCTGTTCTGCAGCCTCACGCACCACTGGATTCATGTGAATTGGATACACAGCCTTGCACTCAGGATGTTCATCAAGAACACGACGGATAGCTCGGAACATATGGTGCATAGGCTCTCCAAGATTCTCTCTTCTGTGAGCTGTTATAAAGATAAGTTTCCCATCACCAACCCAATCAAGTTCTGGATGTGTATAGTTCTCTTTTACCGTGTGCTGCATTGCATCGATTACAGTATTACCAGTGATGTAGATGCTACTCTTCTTCTTCCCCTCTTTAATTAGATTAGAAGCTGATAAAGGTGTCGGAGAAAAGTTGAACTGGCTTATGATACCCACGCCCTGACGATTGAACTCTTCTGGATAAGGGCTATAGATATTGTAAGTCCTTAGACCAGCCTCTACATGTCCGACCGGGATCTGTAAATAGAAGCAAGCTAAAGCGGTCACAAAGGTTGTAGATGTATCTCCATGAACAAGAACCACATCAGGCTTAACATCTTCCAGTACCTCTTTGATTCCGTTCAATACTCCGGTCGTAATATCAAAAAGCGTCTGCCGATCCTTCATAATGTTCAAATCGTAATCCGGAACAACACCAAAAGTTTTCAAAACTTGATCAAGCATCTGACGATGCTGTGCTGTCACACACACAACCGTCTGTATCGACTTTCTTTTCTTCAGTTCCAGCACAAGTGGACACATTTTAATTGCCTCTGGCCTTGTTCCAAAGACCAACATTACTTTTTTCATTGATATTACCTCTCCTCTTTATGTCCAAACAGAAGAATTCCTTTTACTTTCTTATTAATTTGCAATTATTTATCATGCTCTTGTCTTAGAGTCAGATTTGTCACCATTGGCACTATCACTTTTTCTTCTCATCAACAAACTTAGTTAGTCCACACATTACACAATTACTTTATACACCTTCTATTTGTTTCTATGTTCATCAGCTCTTTTCTGTCGCCCCGAAATTGTATCTGCCATAAGAAAAAGAAAAAATTTAACATTAGTAATAACATATCGCTTTATCAATCTTCTTGGATCCTGAAACAGCCTATACAACCACTCGAGTCCAGTTTTCTGTATCCATATAGGCGCTCTTTTTATAGTCCCTGCATGAAAATCAAAGCCAGCTCCAACTCCCATCATGATGCCATTGATTTGACCCTTATGAGCTTGCATCCATTTTTCTTGCTTTGGGGCTCCAAGACCAATCCATATAATATCCGCTCCTGATGAATTGATCATATCAACATCAGCAGAATCTTCTTCTGGGGTTAACTCTCTGAATGGAGGTGAATACAAACCTTTTATCACAATTCCCGGATACTTTTTCTCAAGATTGTTTTTTAATGCATCTATTGTTTCCTGACTCGAGCCATAGAAAAAATGTGATATGCTTCCATCCATAGTATTTCTGAACATATGCTCCATGAAATCAGGTCCAGCCACACGTTCAGCACCTTCTATTCCCTTTTTTCTTTGAAGAATTGCTATTGGGCTTCCATCCGGGAAAATAAAAGCTGCTCCATTAAGTATTTTGGCATATTCATTATTCTCCCTCGCCATTACAGAAGTATGTACATTTGAAAAGCATATATACTGCCCCGCAAGCTCCTTAATATGCCTCATAACATGAAGAACTGCCTCTTCGGTTCTTGCTATAGAATAATTTACTCCAAATACTGGAAATTTATCTGCTCTTATAAATGCGGGAACAGAAGCGTATTCAGAAATATCTGAAATAATACCCGGTCTAACCATATATCCCATACTACTAATAGTGCAATATGTCCGTATCCCAACCTTCTCTGCCACTGAAACAAGTTTTCCCTGTACTTCTGAATCAGATGAATCTCCGCAAATTAGAATACCATCATAATTGTCACTAGTTATGGCGTTGATGAAGTCTTTCTCGTTTGGATAAGGTTCATGGACCGTTAGTACATTATGAGAATACAAGTGCCCATACTTTTTCAGATGATGTCTCCTATAGAGCATTCTCAACACATATGATAAAATAATGCACACCGCAAAAGAAACACCCACTACAGCCCTAGATGACTGTTTGCTCTTCTGAACAATATAAAGGTACAGAAGTGATAGAGCCAACAGCATACTCCTACTCTTAACCACAGTCATAAAATTCTCTATAGGATCCTGTTCGAATATAGGTTTTCTTCTATTGTCATACAAAAGAAATACCATTACATTGAAAAGGCAAAGCGTTAAACAAAAGGTTACGTAGAATCCATCAGATATCAGGTGCCACCTTCCTAACATATTAGGAAATCTAATAGCAAGTGCGATCAGCAATGCCCCAATTATTGCAATTTCATCCAGTATGAAAACTCTTCTAATAGGATAACGGTTCTTTCTGTTCATAAATACTCTCTCTATTACTTACGATATGCCGCAACAATCTTCCTAACAGCCTTAATCACATCCTCAACATCCTCATCAGTCATCATTGGATAAAGTGGGATGCTCATAATTCCCTTATATATCTTCTCTGCATTAGGGCATAATCCTTTTTTAAATCCAAGTTTCTGGTAATAAGGGAACCAATACACAGGCATATAATGTACCTGGCATTGAACATTCTCCGCTGCCATAGCATCAAAGAACTCTCTTCTGGTACAGCTAAGCTTATCAAAGTTAAGCTGCAGGATATATAAGTGCCTTGTGGTCTTTGACTCCGGAATCTCTTTCTGAACTATTATCTCAGGCATCACAGAAAATGCTCGATTATACTTATCAACAATCTCCTGCCTTCTATCAGAGAATTCTTCCAATTTCTTTAGCTGACTTATCAGAAGCGCAGACTGAAAGTCTGTCATCCGATAATTGAAGCCCAATTCCTGCATCTCATATACCCAGGGGCCTTCCGGTTCTTCAACATATTCTGCAGGGTTATGCGTAATGCCATGCTGGGAAGCAAGAATAAGCTTTCTATAAAGCTCCGGATCATTTGTTGTGATTGCTCCGCCTTCACCGGAAGTGATTGTTTTAACCGGATGGAAACTAAAGCAGGTCATATCAGCAAGTGAGCCCTCAGGTTGGCCTTTATACTTAGTACCAATTGCATGAGCACCATCTATGATAAATGTAAGATTATGTTTCTCACAAATAGCACGGATTCTATCATGATCTACAGCCTGTCCCGTGTAGTCTACTGCTATAACTCCTTTGGTTCTCTCAGTGATGCACTTTTCAATGCTGTCTGGATCTATATTGTAGGTTTCTGGATCAACATCGGCAAATACAGGCATTGCTCCAACATATCTGACACAATTTGCTGATGCAGCAAACGTAAGAGGAGTCGTGATTACCTCATCTCCCTCACTAAACCCGGCTGCTATAGCCGCACAGTGAAGTGCAGCTGTTCCGTTTGCTACAGGAACAGCATACTTAGCGCCAGTTACTCTGCACAATTCCTTGGCAAGCTCGTCAACATATGGGCCGCAGGTTATTAGGTCTCCCTTAAGAGCTGATGTCACAAGAGCAACATCATCATCTCCAATCCATTGCCTTCCATAGAATATCTTCTTTTCTCTAACTGGATTTCCACCATGTATTGCAAGCTTCTCCATCTACCTTACCTTCCTTCAAAAAGTTTAATATAAAAAAGCATAGAGAAGGCATATTGTCTAAGCCTTCTCTATGTATTATACCTATTCACAAACACAAATCAAATATCATCTAATTACCTTACTTACGAATGGTATCTTCTTCAATAATCTGTAAGACGATATTTTAGTAACAACCCACGATACAATAATTATTATAAGAATATATACTGCAAAACCTACTGTATAGTGTGAAAAAGCATTGGGAATATACACTAATGGACTTATATAATGAAGTAAATAAACGCTCATACTGATTCCACCCAAAAACTGCGATAATCCACAACTCAGTATATTGGTTATCATCTTTTCTTCGATAGACAACAGTATCAAGCTTGGAGCAATGAAAAAGATAAATAGAAATCTGATATCCCTTATTATAAACAGCGAATTTAATGTTAAACAGATAGCGCTCAAAAACGATAACACGTATAATACAAATCTATACTTACGGATAAAATGATAAATTTCATATAAAATGCTTCCACCAAAGAAGCATGTTATGCCCTCCCCATCGTGAACATAGCAAAAAGGAAGGTTCAGGTTAGCGTTCAATAAAAAGATTCCCCAAAGAAATAGCCCCAGACTAAACCAAATATAGTACTTACGATTGGTCTTACATATATAACAAACAAAATAGTTAATAACAAAGCAAACCATCAAGGTACATAGGAACCATCCCGGGACCACATAAGGGTACATATCGGTAGAGGCTCCACCTGTTTGCATAATCAAAGATAGTAATAATCTAGATATATCTATAGACGCAAAGCCGGAATCATAAACTAAAAATCCCACCTGCCACAAATTACATAAAGCATATAATGGCCAAAATCTCACTAATTTACTAACCAAGTATGGAAAAAACGACCGTTCAGATATCCCATTATAAGAGAAAGAATGCGCTGTTAAGAAACCACTAAGCATAAAGAATGTATAATTCCCAAGATACCCCCCGTATAGCTTAAAAGGCAAAAAGACATTTGTAAGAATTCCCTTACTACCAAAAACATGAAATATAACGATGGAATATATTAGCCAACCCTTTAATCCCTTAAGAGATGCTATTGTTGTCACTTTATTATTCATTATTCTCCTATGCTTTCATACAGACTATTCCATTATAACATAAGAGCAAAACAGGCGGATGATATAACTCATCCGCCTGTCTATGGTTCTGTTTAAATCTGAATTCTAATTAAAGATCAAAGCTTCCGTTAACATCGCCGTTTACTACGTAGTATGCCTTGCTCTCTTCAGGCTTAACATAGATGTCAAGGGACTTGATGTCCTTCTTGCCATAAGCCTTCTTAGCTAATGATACAAGCTGGTCCTCTGTGATCTGCTTATCGCCATACTGAAGTTCAATCTTTGTAGTAACTTTTGCTGCCATTTCATTCCTCCCCTTCTAGGAAATAATTTCATGAAGAATCATGAGTTTATAAATTTAGTGACTATTATAAACCCTTTATTCAAGTAAAGCAACCACATGAACCGATAATAACTTTTGCCATGTAGTCCAGCTTCTCTTCAGTCATTCCGGGGTATACGCCAACCCAAAATGCATTCTCCATGATGAAATCGGTAGTGGAAAGAATCCTGGAAATTCGGTAAGCATCGGTATCACGTATCTCATCAAAAAGTGGCTGACGAATGATATTCCCCGCAAACAAAAGTCTTGTCTGAATATTGTGATTTTCAATGTACTTAATGACATCTTTTCTCTTTAGGCCGCTACCGGGTCGGATGCTCATCATGAAACCAAACCAGCTTGGTTCTGAATCGGGACATGCTTCAGGCAGGATAAGCTTATCTTCAACAGGCTTTAATGCATCGCGAAGTGTCTTCCAGTTTTTCCTTCTCTTCTCTATAAAGTCCGGGAATTTCTCCAATTGCCTGCACCCGATGGCCGCCTGCATCTCGGTGACTTTCAGGTTATATCCAAAGTGACTGTATACATACTTGTGGTCATATCCTTCAGGCAGCTCACCGTGCCTTCCGTCAAATCTGTGACCACACATATTGTCCTGTCCGGATTCACATATACAATCCCTGCCCCAGTCTCTGAAGCTTAAGATAAGCCTGTTAAGCTGAGGATTATCAGTATATACACAACCTCCCTCTCCCATGGTCATATGGTGTGGCGGATAGAAACTACTGGTACCTATATCGCCAAAGGTACCTGTAAATTTCGTAGTTCCATCTAAAGTGTATTTAGAACCCAAAGCATCACAGTTATCCTCTACAAGCCACAGATCGTGCATATCGCAAAATGCTTTTACTGCCCTGATATCAAAAGGATTGCCCAGAGTATGGGCTATGAATACTGCTTTAGTTTTCGAGCTGTATGCTTCTTCAAGCTTGGTAACATCTATGTTGTATTGAGGAACAGTCATATCAACAAATACAGGAATAGCTCCGTATTGGATTATAGGATTGATGGTCGTTGGGAATCCGCCTGCAACCGTTATTACTTCGTCACCTTTTCGGATACGTCTCTCTCCAAGTTCAGGAGACGTAAGCGCCATAAAGGCAATAAGATTTGCCGATGATCCGCTGTTTACAAGATGTGCATACTTTGCTCCTATCCACTTGGCAAACTTATCCTCAAATTCTTTGCAAAATCGTCCCGTAGTAAGCCAAAAGTCAAGAGCTGTCTCGGTTATTGCCTGCATCTCTTTTTCATCATATACTCTGCCTGCATAGGATATGCGCTCTCCGGGAGTATATGGTGCATCCTGCTTAGGCTTTTTAAACCGCTTATAGTATTCTCCCACAAGGTCTAAAATTTCCTGCCTTGCTTCAGATTCATTATTCCATTTTGGCATTTGTCCCTCTTATTATCAGATATTGAAGTATTCTTGTATCTGACCCTTCGTAATCTCTGTTAAATCTTTATTCGTAGCGTAATTCACATACCATTCAACAGCCTTGCTGACAGCTGTTTTCGAATCCCACTTAGTTTTCCATCCAAGAGTCTCGTGAATCTTTGTTGAATCAAGTCTTAAGAGTCCGGCTTCATGTGGTGCGTATTCCTGTTTTTGAGCAAACCAGAAAGCTTCAAATGCCATTGGTCCTCTCACCGCTTTGTTCCATTCACTGCAAAAGGCATCTGCCAGCTGTCCTGTAGTAAGACAGTCAGAATAATCCGGGCCGACATTGTAACTACCGGCAAATTCGGGGTTTTCATACTGTTTCTGCAATATAAGAAGATATGCTGAAAGCGGCTCCAGCACATGCTGGTAGGGTCTTACTGAGTCAGGATTCCTAAGAGCAACCCCTTCCCCCTTCATGGTGGCTCTTACACAATCAGGAATGATCCTGTCTGCCGCAAAGTCTCCTCCACCTATTACGTTACCTGCTCTGGCTGTAGATGTGGCAACCTTATCCTTCAGGAAGGAGTTTACATAGCTGTGGGTCACAAGTTCCGAGCATGACTTACTGTTGGAATACGGGTCATAGCCGTCAAGCTGCTCATCTTCCCGGTAGCCTTCCTGCCTTTCAACATTCTTGTAAACCTTATCTGTTGTCACATTCAAAAAGGACCTTACACTTTCTGTCTGACGTACTGCCTCGCAAATGTTCACGGTTCCCATGACATTGGTCTCATAGGTGAGGACAGGATCATCGTAAGAAGCCCGCACCAATGGCTGAGCAGCCATGTGGATAACAAGCTCAGGCTTGACCGACTGCATGTAACTTATAAGCTCATCTCTTTTTCGAATATCTCCGTATTTGTGATGTATCTCTTTCTCCAGCTTAAGAAGTGCGAACATACTTGGGTCCGTTGGCGGATCCAGGGCATATCCGTATACTTCAGCTCCTGCCATTGAGAGCGCCTTACAGAGCCAGCCGCCCTTAAAGCCGGTATGGCCTGTTATGAAGATTCTTTTACCTTTATAAAATTCCAGCATTTTTAGTCCTCATAGTCTGCAAAAAAACCATAGTGGCCGTGGCTAGCACAATCACTATGGCTTAAATTTGATAATTCTCAACTATTAAGTTTTATTCCTGAGCAGTAAACTGATCCTTGCCTACGCTGCAGAGCGGGCATGCGAAATCATCGGGAAGCTCTTCCCACTTTGTTCCGGGAGCAATGCCGTTATCGGGATCGCCTGCTGACTCATCATAGACATAGCCACATACATTGCATACATACTTCATAAGAAAGTCCTCCTTCTGAAAGCAATAATACGTTCAACAGTAAATGCAATATCAGTATACCACATACGGCGTACCGTTATGCATTAAAATAAATCATTCAGTCTGATCATCCGGAAGGAAAATGCCACATAGTATTATTGGTGCTATGACAAAGATATATGCCACGTATCTGACTAAAGAAGCAGGTCCAAGAAGCATTGTCAGATAAACGATGTATACAAAGACAAACGCTTTCCCAAAGTTCTTATTGCCATGTTTCCTTATGTACATCAAAGCCGCAATCGAAAGCCAGAGCCATGATCCGGGAGTCCATATGAATCTTATGATTGGAATCTTGTGAGGCCACATCCTGACAGATATCGCCCTATAAACCTTATCTATATAGTTCTCCGCAAGATTTCTCCACCCGGGATTCTCTGTTATATAGCCAAAGTAGCAGACTTCCTCGTATTGGGAGCCACTATAACAATCAAAGATAGCCGCAGGATACCACATCTCATAGCTCGTCAAAAGCCAGGCATTAACGTATGTTACAGGATGTTTGGTAAACAGTTTAAAGTAAAGAGAAAGGAACGCTAACGGATCTTGCATGATGGCTTTTCCATCAACATACTCCTTAACAGCATCTGCAATCTTATCGTTATACATGGTCCATCTTGACATATCCTGCAAAGAAGCCAGATACTTAAGGTCTTCTTCCTCAAAGCTCTCCGGATAATACTTATATACTCTTGCAATCTGCTGGATAGGTACTGCAAAAGCCTCCTGCTGCCCTGTCTTTCGAGCATTCATCCCGGTTATCAGAGTATTATTGATAAGGACAAACAGCACTATGGCTATCACTGAAGTTATCGCTAGCTTTATTCTGTATTCTTTTTTGCCCATAAATATCAGGAAGGGCATAAACACGATAATATCGTAAATACCGTTCTTCCTGAATAGCAATATCATAAGAGTAAACAGCAGCAATAGTGCATATCTATATGGCTGTCTCTTAAATACCTCAGGAGTACAATAAAGAGCAATAAGCTGCACTGTGTACATTATTACAAAAAACGAAAACAGCGAATCCGTAACCGAACACAGTACATACATGACTATAGGCGGAAACAAGGCAAGCAGCACCAGGCATATGATCCTGATTGCTTTAGGTATCTTATACCTTATCAGTTCTGAATAAATGTAGGTGAACCCTACCGATATTACCAGCATCTGTATAAGGAGATACACAAAAATACCCTGATTGTAGTTCTCATTAAATCCATAAACCCAGGTAATTACCTTACCCATGACAAATGTATGAAACAATGGATGCCAGGTTGTATTTGTTCCCTTAATGAATTGCATAAGCTCTGTGCAGGCATCATAAACAAAAAAGCCGGGGTATACTCCCCAAAGAACAATACCATACGCCAGAGTCAGAAAGATGAATACCGGAATAAGTCTTTTCCAAAGTAAAACGTTAGTATTATCTTCGCGGCTTCCGGAAAGCAATTTTTCTCTAAGTAGCGTTGCCGCTTTTCCAAGAATCTTGCACGCTACAAAGCAGCCAACAGCAAGAGCGATAAACCATGCTATGTCCCCGGCATCGGGAACAGTCAGTTTACCTTCGCTATCAATCTGTCTAGCTACAGACATGCAAAATGAAAACACTATGGAAAAAATAACGGTACTCATCTTAAGTTTCCTTCTTACAGTTTCTCAAAATCCTCTTTGCCATGCTTACAGATAGGACAAATGAAGTCGTCAGGCATCTCCTCGCCCACATACTCATAGCCGCAGATGGTGCAGCGCCAAATGGTCTGTCCCTTAGGTGTCTCTCCGACAGGCTGGGGCTTGGGCTTAATGTTATTCTGATAGTACTCATAAGTACAGGAAGGAGTGCTTGAGAGAATCGTCATAAATTCCGGCTCACAGATAAACAGTGTGTGAGAGCCAAGATCCACTTCCTTCTCAACTTTCAAAGAGAAATAAGCGTTTGTGCCAAGGATGATATAAGGGATACCATTGTCTGCCATCTTGCAGATATCAGCAGGGTCATCTCCAAGGTCCTTTAGAAGGTCAGGAGAAAACTTATCTACAACTCTTCCTGTCTGGAAACCAAAGTGTTTAAACAGACTGAATCCGGCATCCGTGCTGATAACCGAGATGTTGCATTTTCCGGTCTCCTTTACCATGTCATGGGTGAGGTTTGCTTTGTTGATAGCAATGGAAATGCGGTTGGGGTCTGATGCAACCTGAACTGCCGTGTTGATTATGCATCCGTTTAGCTTGTCGCCCTGCTTGGCAGTGCAGACAAACAGACCGTAGGACAGTTTGTACATTGCTTTGGTGTTCATCTCATTGTTGCTCATGGTTAGAATCTCCTTTCCTTGAACTTACTGGTTGATGTATGATTATTGCTTGCTAAATGCCGAGGATATTGCTGCTAGTGCAGCGCCCTGTCCCCAGGGATAATGACCATAACTTTGATAGTGTACTCCGAAATCATCGCAGGAGCTTAAGGCATTTCCTACACGTCCGTTACTGTCGATATTCATGCTCAGCGCCGTTACGTCGCCTGCCCTGATGCCATATAACAGCATTCCTGTAGCTGAGGTATCCAAATGTCCCTCCACAGCCTGGATTTGCCAGGAGAATCCGCCGTCACTTCTTACATAGGATTCAATTATACCGCTAAGATCACGGTACCAGCTAGCCATGTTGATATCCACGTTCCCGTTACAATATTCGGAAAGTCCCATAATGAGCCAGCCCATTGCCCTGCCCCATCCCAGGAGGCCCTTTTTCTCAATTACTTTATTGTCAATACAATAGCCGTGATAGCATAGACCGGTCCTTGCATCCATGCCGTATTTTCTGAAATTCATCAGCTGAGTATGAGCCAGTGACAGAGCATCCGCTTTGTTAAATGCCCTGCCGTAAGCTGAAAGGAACATGACAGTCTGGCCGATCCCATCTGCAAATATGTTTGAGTTACCTTTTCCGGAATTGTATATAATGGCGCCTTCCGGGTCTCTTTGTGCATTCATTACAAATTCGTAAATCTTATCTGCGGCATCTTTATACAGTTCGTTCCCGGTATATACATACATTTTGACCAAAGCTGTTCCCGCAAGGGAATCATCTATGAAATCTATCTTTGAAGCATATTTGTCACGCCACATTATTACGTGGGACTCAATGGTCTCATCAATCCTTTTAACCATGTCTTGTCCCGCCAATGCCATTCTAGCCTCAGTCAAGCCAAGCATAAGCATCCCTGCCGGCCAGAACATTGGATCCTCAGTCCTTACTGAACGCCCCAGAGCACTCTTGACAAAATCCTTGGCTCGACGGGTAAGCGACACCTCCATGATGTGCTCAAGCTCTGTGGCAGTCGTCTCCACAAGCTTCATATACTGATTGCTGTCTATCATGTCATTTCTCCCTATTAAACACTCTTCCGGCTATGCCTGTAGCAACAGCATGCACTCCGACTGATGCAAAAAAAACAACTATCATAGTTGCAAGATACCATCTAGGAGCATCTATTTTGGAGTTAAGGTTACTGAATTTCCTGGCTGCCCACTCATGCATACAATATATTTCAAGAGTGATTCCTCCCATATAGGAAAGCATATAATTCAGCGTATGACCTGCTCTAAATCTATCAATACACCTGGCAAGGTGCGCAACAATAAGGCACAAGGAAGATATGAAAAACACAGGAGTAAAGGCCCCCAACAACCAGTAAGTAAAGCCCTCCCCCAGAAAAGCCGGACTTGGTATGGCCTCCAAGCGTTCAAAGTAAGTGATAACAATAAATATTGCAAATATTATCATTGCAATATTCATCTTCCTGTGTCCAAAATGATACTCCGTGTCATCTGTCTCATTCATGGCAAGATACCCCCAGTATATTCCCAAAAGGAACATGGGAATCCTGGTAAAAATAGGAAACACAATATCGTCTCTAAGGTAAGGCCTTGCTACAATCGCAACAGCATAAGCTATGATCATTGAAATGATGGTAAATCTCTTTTTGTTTTGAGCCTTGCAAAATGGTGCCAGGTAGAAAGGCACAAATATGTAGTACATAAGAATGGCGCCAACAAACCACAGATGTTTATACATGTGAACAGTAAGCTGCTCAATATAGGTAATTCTCATTAAAATCTGTATTTTTGTCCAGTTATCGACAAGGGCAATCACTGCAGTTATTGGCAGGAAGCTGGCATATATCCTCAAGAATCGCTTTCCTTCAAACCTTAAGTAGCTCTTTAAATCCTTAACCGGATGCTTGGTATATGCATATATCATGCCAAAACCGGACAGCAAAATAAAGAGATCCACACCGGTATACCCCTGCGAATGGATATACCAGATAGGTGTCCCCCATTTAGCAGGGGGCAATATATGAAAACAGTATATCCAGATTATTCCTAATCCCATGAGGACTGATCTATACTTACTTATTGTTTTCACAGTCGATAATTACCTCCGTCCTAACTTCTCCAGTACTTTACCTTTAATATACCCGAACTCTTCGCTTCTGCCATAGAGCAGGAAATATGATCCGTTAAATATAACTGTTATGATGACCGCCATAAGAAGGAATGTCCCGATATTTAAGTTTACGAGAACATAGCCGCTTATGAACTTGCATACTGCAAGTACTGCAATAAGACTTGCCAGGTATTTGGCTGTATCCAGGAAGTACTCCGATGCCTTCCTGTCAAAGCAGGTTCCGTAGATGATTACAGGTTTTGTGATATTGGCTATAAGTCCTGAAACTATGGTTCCGATATAGATGCCGGTAAGTCCAAGCGGGGTCTGAACCAGCCAGATGGACAGGATAAGGTTTACCGCGCCTTGAATCAAAGCCAGGTATTTATCGGGTTCAAATACACCTGCTGCTGTCTTGTAATTGCTAAGGACTATTCTGTCGCCCTTGAAGTAATAATCGATGAGAATGCAGTATACTGCTGCAGGAGCCAGTATCCATTTCTCCCCCAGCCAGATGCGGATAAGAGGAGTAAGCAGCACCAAAAAACCAACGCATGAAAAGCCATAGACCCAGGATGCAAAGAACCTGTAGACTTTGAACATGGAGAACTGCTTTTCTTTGGACTCCGTAGCTATAAGATTTCCGAAACTTGATATAACTGAGTTAAAGATGATATTAACGAAATTTGAAACTGTCCCGATCACCAGATTGTAGTTATCAACAACTCCGGCCACACCAACCTCTATAAGGGAGGAGATGATAAGGGCGTCGGTCTGGAGCCTTGCCACATCACCTATCTTGTGGAATACCAGAGCTTTGGTCTTGGTCCATACAGTATCGCTCTCCTCTTTCGTAAGAGGCTGAACATCTCTGTCCCTGAGGAAGGGATAGAGCTTATCCAGGTACCTTGATACCACGATCTTCTGAATCAGCTGCACAGCAGCATCGGTCAGAAGGAAAAGGTAGAAGTTGGATGTAGTAAGAACGATAATGATCTGGAAGAATACAGTGATAACCTTGGTTATGGTATTGATATTGGTCTGGATATAGTTCTTCTGCTGTGCATTTACCAGCGAATACTTATAGGCCACAAAATAACTGGTTACTGTATTGAACAGGAAAATAAAGTAATAGATGGTTAAATCCCTTATCGTGCTGTTTCCGGGATTCTTTACCAGATATTTGAGAAACGGGGTAAGAGCAAGTCCAATGACCGCCACCACAACAGCGATGAAGTGATAGGCCTTCCTGTACATCATCATGTAGGACTTTATCTTCTGAGTCTCGCCCTTGGCTACAGGGGCATAGAGACTGAAGTTAAGGGCTGTGCCTATGCCCAGCTCTGCCATATTCAGGATTGAAAGAACATTGGTGTAGGTCGAGTTAATACCAAGAAGCTGCTCATTAAGCCGCATGATAAAAACAGTTCGCAACACAAACGACATGATCGCGGTTGCCACCTGTCCCACATACCCAAAGGCAATATTCCTTGTTGCGGACTTAACTCTGTTCATATAAGTTTAGATAATGCTTCCTTTCTCATCCATAAGGATCCAGTCTCCCCAGTAATCATGCATGATCTCCGGGTTCACCGGCTGGTTGTTCCTCATCTTGTAAGTTCTTATCACCTTCCTGTCAGGGCGGCGGTTAAGCCTTGCCCCCCAGAAACTGAAGGTGGAATTGGCACAGATATTGCCGCGGCAGTGGCTCATGAGCATAAGGTCCTGAACGCTGTTCCTGCCGGTATTCCAGTCAACGATAGTGTACCGGGATTCGTCGGAGAACTTCTCCCTGGCATACTCATGGTCGCTGGTAAAAATGTAGAAGTGAGTATCCGGGTCTTTTACCAGGAAATAATTCATGGCGCCCTCGTAATACTCCTCCGTTGCTATATTGCCAAGTATGGCAAAGTTTGGCGGATCAAGGTAGTCCCCGCGCCTTATGTGAACGCTCACGCTGGATTCGCCGTCCATCTTGGCTGCCAGGGTCATGTTCCTTGTATGGAGCATTTCATCGGAGTGCTCCGGGAAAAGAAACTTCTCCGCAAGCTCAGGCAGCACATCGCTGTAGTACTTCTGACAGGCAAAATATCCTTTGATATATTTGTCATCCAGATCAAAGATCTCCGGATGATACATCTCTTTTTCAGAGAATACCTTTGGATTGTCGTTGTCCCTAAGGCCTAGTTTTCTTGCAATCTTGCCTGACAGCTTCTGAAATCCGTTTCTTTTCAGAAAGTAGTCTCTTTCTTCGTCTGTGCACACCTCGTATTCAAGGTCTTTGAAGATGGAAAGCTCGAACTCCCTGGGAGCCAGCATGTTTTTCTGCACTCCCGGATCAAACCAGGACAGGTCAAGCTTCACATCCTTCCCCATTTTCTTAAGCTTGTAATAAACCGCGTACTGCTGCATTTGGTTTCCCAGGCCGCCTGCAATCTGAACAATAAGCATTTTTATTTTCCCCCAATACTGGCTCTGTTGGAGCGGATCCACTCGTAGCTTCTGACCAGTGCGAAGGGATCCTCGATCTCCTGCACCGGAATAACATAGTTCTCGTAGCTTCCGAAAAGGTCAGTGGCTATTCCCCTGCTCTTTACTGAGTAGCCCATAACAAGTGTGGGCACTCCGCTGCTGTAAGCAGCTATGGTGCTGTGAGTCCTTGCTCCCACAAAGAAGCTGCAGTTTGCTATGTAACCCTTAAGAACTTCAGCGGGTGCATCATCAACCATAAAGACGCGGCCGCTGTTTTTAAAATCATCATAGAGCTTTTGAAGAGTCTGTCTGTCATCGCTGCTGCTCCACACCACATGCGGGATCAGGGCAATGTTCTGGTCTGTTTTCTCCAAAATGAACTCTACGAAGTTGCGGTAATTCTCTCTTACTATCCCCTTTTTGGATTCTCTCTCCTGTATCATAGGGCTTAAGTTTATTCCTATGGTATTGCCCTTCTTAAACCACTCAGGTAGCTGGATCTCCGCCCTCTGAAGTTCAAAGGCAGGGTCCTGCCTGAGAGTGATCTTATCTGCTGGTATCCCCGCGTTTAAGAGAGCATTATAGGTTATGGACTCTCTGGCATATATGCGATCGTAAGCATTAATATCCTGTAAAAGATCGGGATTTCTCATTGAGTCAGGCTCGATGGAGCATCCCCAGAGCATAGTCTCAAAGCCTTTTTTCCTGAAAACGCTGTGTGCCAGGATAAGATCGGGAATCATCTCGGGATAGCAGTAGTTGTCCCCGCCTATGGAGACTGCAAGAGGCTTAAGGCCATTAGCACCTTCTTCGTAAGGGTGAAGGCTCTTTTCCCTGCACTTCTCCTCGTAGACCTTCATCACTTCCCTGAAGCGGTAACGAAGGAAGGATTCCCAGTCCCCGGTAATAAGGCGCCATCCGTAATAAAAAACGTGGGCTATGAAATCCCTGTCTATATGGTCCTCTTCAACAAGAGTGCAAAGTCCCTTTTTCTCCAGATCCCCAAGAATGTACTTCCTGTCTTCATTCACGCTGTTGGTGGCAACTATAACGGGAAGGGAGGTGTCTGCTCCCTGTTCTTTCCTGATGCGCTCTATAAGACGCAGGGTACTGTCCACAATGGCCTCACAGCCGTGGTTTCCGGAGCCTGCGTGCATATACAGGATTATCGGTCTGTTTAAATCCAATGACATATCATTTTCCCCTCTTGTGGCGATGATAACTGTTTATGTAAAGCTTAGGGCTGATCTTAAAGAGGATCACCTTGAGTTTGTATCCCAGTGAAAGGCCGGCAAAAGACCCATGGGTCTTAAGGGCGTCATTTATCTGCTCCGAAGCCTTTGAGATTGCAAGGGCGGACAGGTCGTTGTCCCGGTCCTGTTCGTCCTGAACCGCAACTTTACCTATAACAAGAAATGCTGTCATAATGCGGTTCACCGCAAGGGTCACGAAGGCGTAGCTTGAGAAGTTCTCTCTTGCGGCCATCATCTTGTCTCCTGCAAGACTCCAGCATTTAAGCTCATCCATGTAGCTTGCCTTGAAGGCGCTCTTCATGGCACCGTTCTCGTTCTCTTTGTAGACGTAATTTCCCGACCCGCGGATGCATTTGATGTTGTGGGTCTTCCCCTGAGCCAGGGCAAAATCTATGAGGAATAAAAGATCCTCTCCGATGGTGAGGCCTTCGATGAATCTGGTGCCTGACTGCTCCAGTTCTTTCTTTTCAAAGATTTTCCCCCACACATGGGAGTTTGCGTTCAATATGCTGTTCTCTATGTACTGGTAGCCGCTTACCTTGACGCCGGACTGAAGGCTGTCAGTCTCATCAAGAAGAACCGTGGTCTCATCGGCATACTTCATAAGATTCTCGGCAAAATCCTCCGTCAGGTTGTCATCCGCATCCACAAAGGTGACAAAATGACCTGTGGCTCTTTCGAGGCCAAGGTTTCTGGCGTGGGATACTCCGTGATTGCCGGTGTGAATGACGGTTATACGCTCCTGACCGTATTCCTTCTGAAGATCATCGCAGAGTTCCTTACTTCCGTCCGTTGAGCCGTCATCTGACAGGATTATCTCAATCTCTTCCGGATTTAAGTCCTTTTGGTTTAAACAAGATAAGACACACTCCCTCAGTGTGTCTTTAGCCTGATATACAGGAATTATAACGCTTAAAAGCTTCTCCCCGTTTGTTTCCATACATTTCCTCAAAACGCTTTAGTATTTGGTCCAGGTCTCCCTATCTACTCCCTTGATGAAGTCGATTCCGTAATGCTGTGCATAACTTAGGTTAAGCCAGTTCCAGTGATCCTCGCAGATGTCTGACTCATAGGCCATGGAGAATCTGTTCTCCCAACCGGGACGCAGCATAGGGGCTTCAAGCCACTTCTCATCGGTGGTGGTGGTCATCATGGTAAGGTAGGCATCTCTCTCATCGAATTCACGCTTGATACGGGCAAGGTTGGCGCCGTCTTCTATGTAGGTAAAAATAAGGATGATGCTTAATACTGTCACGAGGCTGGTTGCCAGTATCTGGACAAGATCTGCATCGAACCCTTTATTAACAATCCAGGCAAAGCCCTGAACGATAGCCGTCATAAGAAATAAGCTGGCTCCGTAGTAGGTGCGAAGCTGAGACTCGGGAACCATGATAAGAGCATAGGCGGTTGCCAGGAAAAGGAATGCAAACATAAGCATGCCTGCTGCCGCCTCTTTGAACTTTTTAAAAGAACCCGTCTTATAGGCTATGGCGATCACCATAACCGTAAATGTCAGTATAAGAACAAGGTAGTAGTCTTTGATGTTCAGAGTTATCTTAAGGAATCTGGCTACCATTGCAAGCAGTCCTGTGTGGGCTTCCTCTGCGCCTTCTGCTCTTGAAGCATTGCCCGGAGAAAGGAGCATTATGACAAAGCCTATGATATTTCCTATAAGTCCCGTTATCATCCACAGCCTGATGCCGGAGAAATTCTTGGTTTCAATCCACTTCCAAACAAACATCAGAAGTACGAACAAGATAACACCACCGGAGGTGTTCTCGTTGCACCATCCTGCAGCCACTCCGAAGAAAAACATTCCCACTGCAAAAAGGATTGAGCCTTCTTTCTTTTCCCAGATGGATTTCCTGAAAAGGGTGATGTAGCCCACCATGATAAGCGCTGTGAACAGGTAGTTGCAGGCTCCGGTTTCCCAGAACACACTGTTGCTGATGGTAGGGTCAAAGAGCCACAAAAGAAGGGTTATTGCCAGATAGACTCTCAGATCGTAGGGCTTTCTGTTATCGATGTTGCGATAGATAAGAATTCCCAAGGCTGTAAAGGCTGCTGCCGCAGCGATGTTAAACACCGCCTTGGTTCCGGTATACATAAAAATCCTAAGGATGATGTGAGCGATGTTACGTCCTATGTGGGTCATATAGTGCTCATATTCCTGAACAAAGAGGTCGAAGAAGCTGTTTGCCTTGGCCACTGCATCTCCATATATGATGTCATCGGACATGTTTGGTGTGAGAAATTCGTATATAGCTGTCATGATGAAGTTCACTGCTACAGCAATATAGAACAGTTTTTTCCTTAGTTTCTCAGGCATTGGTTGCCCCTTTCGCATCTTTCAAGTCTTTTGATTCTTTCAAGTCTTTTGGCTGGAAAAGGTTCCTGAAGAACCTTCCCAGGTAAACTCCTGCAATCAATAGGAAGAAGTCTCTTCCAAGGTATCTGGTGACAAAGGTCGCCTCCACCAGAGTATATATTCCTAGGGATACCATTAGTACCATTGTCCAGATGTCACGCTGCTTCATGCACTCATAAACAATCGCCAGCATGGCAAGTATCATGATTATAGTGGGAATAATGCCGTACCAGTAAAACAGGCGGTTCCATCCCATGTCAAAGTATCCGTCATATCCCTTCTCGGAGAACAACGTCCAATAATCAATAATCCCGCCATGATCGGGAGTTGCATAGTACAGGTTACTGATCCTGTTATTAAGCTTAAAATCCAGGTCCCATGCGGCTTTACCAAAAAGCATCGGCCTCTCTTCATAATAAAATGATCCTGCTGCCCACGCAGCCCAGGAAGCGATAACTGTGCAAAGTACCGGTGTTATTGCGCCACCAAGGATATATATGTATCTTTTTTCCGAGAGCTTTTTAAATAGCCTAAAGAAGATTGCCAGAAACAGTGTAAATGTCATGACCAGCATTCCGGTTCTGGTTCCGGCCACAGCTATCACTATTGCTGTTGAAGCAACAGCCACCATATAGGGCAGAATACCTGCAGTTCTTCCGTATATTCCGATCCACATCAGTATCAGCGCATAGACGCTGCTAAATAAAGTGTTGGGATGACCAAATCCAAATACATATCTGGTCTCAACACCGACATCTCTTCCGTAGTCCAAGGTCAGGGATACATCTCCCAGAAGCCCTGTAACTCCAAGAAGAGCAATAAGCAAAAATCCAGCAAAACTAAGGTAGAAGCAATACTTAAGTGCCTTCTTAAGGTCAATGTCTCTGGATGCCATAATGAACATGGCTATTCTAAGAAGATCATTTCTTCCGGTATGTACATAGGAAAATCCCGCAAGCGCAATAATAAAGCCTATGATGCCCCACTCTGCTACGCTATGTTCCATCAAAAGCACAGCCAAGAGCGTCAGAAGAAACGTTACCCTGAACACGTAGCTCTCATAAGAAAAGGTCAGCTCACTCTTTTCCACTATCATCAGTACCAGTTCTATGGTAAGGGCGATGTAGAAGAGCGCATTTACAAGCTTTGTTCTGTTTTCTTTAAACCAAGGTAACAGCTTACCTTCCATTACGAAGCCATCCTTTGATACGTTTTTTTATACCGTGTTTGATGCTATTTGAAATAAGCGCATTTACGCTGTTGTCTGTGCTTTGCAGTTTCTTTACATAAAGGGCTTCCTCGGGGGCCCACTTGGGAAGCGGGTGCTTAGAGTATTCCCTGTAGAAATCGTCGTTTATAAGCTTTTCAAGTTTCTCTTTCTTGTCAGCGGTGGTCAGGTCAGAATAAATAAGCTTAGATACCGCAATTGTACAGGTAAGAGCCTTCCTCTCTGCGATTGTCTCTGTAAATCTGTCACCAAACCACTTCTGTGAGTACTTATCCAGCTGCTTGTAGGTATTCTTCTCATCCTCAAGATATGACTCGTTGTAGGTGGATGAAAGGCTGGCTGAATCTTTTCTGTAGTAGTACAGGACTTTATCCAGATACAGAATGCCCGAAGCCTCATCAAGGTGCTTGGCAGTCTGGTAAAGGTCCTCTCCGTAGTTCAGGAATAGATCAATATCCTCAAAGGCTGCAATGCTGCGCCTTACGCACTTGATCCACATGGCGTTTACAGAGTCGTCCATGCAGAGCTGCTCCATGAATGGTCCCTTGACTCCGTCCCCATGGACCACATTTGGGGTGAAGCTGTAGCTTCGAAGCTTTTTATCTGGCTGACCAAGTACTGCTGCATCATACAGGATGAGATCAGGCTCAGTGCCGCTTTTTTTACAGCTTTCAATTGTGTCGTATAGGGTTCTGAGGGCTCCCGGAGCCAGCTCATCATCTCCATCCAGGGATACGATCCATCCGCCATTGGCTACTCTTATACCCTCCTGGCGGGCTCTGAATAGGCCGATTCTGCCGCGGTGGATAGTGGTCACGCACTCGTATCTTGCGGCCAGCTCATCACAAAGAACCGGTGTCCTGTCGCTTGAACCGTTTTCGCAGATGATAACCTCAAAGATGTCCTGTCCGGAGGTATTGCCCACTTCGCAGACTCCCTTAAGGTCAGTGAAATCCGCAGCCTGTTCGGCAGCTGAACGCACGCATTCCTCTATGAAAGCTTCCCCGTTGCATACGGGTACAATTACGCTAAAGATCATTTCTCTGCCCCCAGCATTCTCATAGCCTTATGAAATGCCTTTCTGCAAAAACGTCCAACTGTCATATCAAATCTGTGGGTAAACTTCATCCATCCTGTGATCTTACCCAAAACAAAATGCTCGTACTCATCAAGATGCTGTCTCAGATATACAGGGTAGGTTTCATCAACTTCCACCCTCTCAAATCTTGCATCTCTTCCAAAGATATCCATGCCAAGGATAAGATGATCCATGGTCTCGGCAAGGACCTCTCTCTCATTGTAGTTCTGATGGGCTGCTGCCTTGGTCTTGATACCTATCCTCTTCATGGGATCTTTTTCTTTATATCCCCCCATGTAGCCAAAGTGCCAGCCACCGTTAGCGACTCTTACACTCCTTGGATCATCCACTTTGATCAGGTCGCGAAGTCTCACAATTCCCTCTTTGGGGATGTTGTCTATGCTGCAGATCTTGGTTCCCAGCCAGAGTCTCTTCTCCTTGGGAATCTTGGGGAACTCTCCGGTAATGGAAAGGAGTTTGCCGCTCTTCTCCTCATTGTTTACGTATACGTAGAAATTTCTCTGAGCCAGGTGATAAACCTTGGTCTTATCAAAATTTCTTATTATCTCTTCCAGGGTCTCGGGACATGGGATCTCATCAGCATCGCTGAAGATGATGATGTCATCAGGTGTAGCATCCTTAAGCCCCTGTATCAGCTTGTTCTTCTGGAAATAATCTCTCTCATGGGTATCAGCCCCCTCTATGGGAGTATCATCCACCACGATATGGGTGATCTTCGGAAGGAACTCTTTAAACATATCCTTGTTCTTCTCAAAGATAAGCTCCTTGGGCTCTCCGGAGAAAGTCACTGTAGACTCTTCTATCACAAACCTGTCAACATAAGGGTCCATGATGTTGAGCCTGAGTTTCAATATATCCAGTTCATTAAAAAAGGGTATACAATCGTAGACCATTATTAATCCTCAGGTATTTCGTGTTTCTTTTTCCATTCGCTGCTCTGTCTCCAGAAAAGCAGCGGTCTTACAGCCATCTTAAATCGCTTCTTTGGGCTGTAAAATCTGGGATAGTCCTTGTTCTCGCCTCTCCATTTATGAAAGGCAAAGGGCTCGATCCCCTTGTTTTCCGGAAGTGCGTGCTCTCTTGCGAACTTTATCGCCACCTCCAGCGGAGCCCATTTAAGGCCGTCTCTTTCCATCTCGTTCTTGTGAGCACAGCACAGGAAAATATCCTCGTTGTACTGGTCATCCTGAACCTTATGCCATGGGATATTGTGAACGGCAGGATACTCCAAAAGTCTCTTTGACCTTATGGATACACTGTTACCAACCCTACAGATATTGCCCTCACTGTCCCTGTAGGCGTAGTCGTTGGTAGGAAGCGGCCAGGGAGAACCTATGTAGTCGTACTCAAGGAACTCATCTTTCCAGTTCTCGGGATGAATCACAAATCCATCAGCATGTACTACCAGACAAAAGTCAGTCTTTATATGGTCCTTCAGTTCATAGACCATCTTGTAATTGAATTTATCTATGCTGTCCAGCTTTGAAGTGTAGCTGAATCGGATATCCTTTGGCAGATACCACGGCTTTTTATCGCTGATAAAGACCGCATCCCCAAACTCAATATCCCGCATGCTGTACTTCATAGCCTGAACAGTTTCATATACATTTACGCTTGTCATGGCCATCAGTGTAACCTGAGGCAGTTTAAGCTTTTCTTTTGACACCTTAATCTCCGTTCTATGCTGAATAAGTCTTGATCAGGCCAAGGCGCCGTTCCAAAGACCTTACTATTCTTTTGCCAAAAAAGATTCCGTAAAGGCATTTGCGCCTGATAACCTGGAAAAAGGTCATGACTCTTCCGGGACGTTTATTACGTTTCGCATAAAGCTTTGATGTCTTTTTATATTCTTCCAGCTCTTTTCTGCATTCGTCCGCAGTGAAGAGTCTGCCTTTTTTGTCCTGATAGGTCAGAAAGCTGTATATGTTCTGCTCTGAGGACCAGAAGCCATCTGAAATATTATGGCGTGCCCAGTACTTAGGTGCTATAGCATACTTAAGCTCTGTACTGGACATAACCGGCATCAGCGCAAATGATGAGTTAGACAGAATAAGATAGCGGGCATTCTTTATAGTCACATAATCCTTGCCCATATCAAAATGATGGTGCTCGTACTCCGGAAGCACTTTATTTGCGGCTTCTTCATCCTCGGTTATTACCATAAATCTCATGTTTGGATTGATCTTTTTCATGTTCTTTATGGCATTAAGGAAATACTTTCTATCCAAAAACAACTCCGGATGGTTGGTGTACTCTCCACCTCTTAAGTTAATTATGCATAGATCATCAGCGGTATACTCGTAGGACTCCGCTTCTTCCTTAACATGAAGCCACTCTCTAATCTTATCCCTATACTTCTCAAAATATGACTGATCCTGAAGATTTCCATAGATCAGGGTGTTGTCCTCCACCTTGAAAAGCTCTGGATCTGCACCACTGATATAGCAGCCATTAGTCATATCATGTATGGAATTACCCATAAAGAGTCTGTCGTCCTGCTCGTGGAAGATCTTATAGTTCTTCATCTCTTCTCTTGATATCTCTTTGCCCATATCAAGAACCATGAAATACATTCCCTTCTTGGAGTGAAAAACATTTCCCACCTGTCCGGGATTCACAAAACCAAAGTCCACACCCTTTTCCAGAGCAAGGCACCTCGTAGTTATATAAAAAAACAGTTGGTTTCCAAGGCCGTAGCCTTCAATAAATTCTGTTCCTATCATTTCCTAGACCAGGCCTTCCCAGAAATCAGGGGCTTTCGCTCCCAGCATAATCCTTAATCTTTTCAATCTCAGACTTTCCCACTGTCTGTGTCTGTTTACAGCTTCTTCACACTTGGGAAGGATTTCCGCAAGATAATCTTTGTTCTCCATCCATGGATTAATCTCATATCGGCTGGTGAATATCCATGGCAGCATACGCTCAACCAAATATGCCTCTGCCGGGAAATTAGACTCTTTTCTGTATTCCATAATAGTGCAAAGGTTTTCATAAAACGTTTTGGAGTTTTTGAGCACTTGAGACTTGTGTATAATATAACATCCTCCGGGGCTAAAACTGCAGTACCTTGGAATCACCGGATCTTTATAAACAAACTTATAAAAATCATCCATGTTATAAAAATACCTATAGGCATGGCTCTGGTTCATATACCAGGAACTATTAAGCTCGATATATCCCTCTTCGCTTAATAGTGATGCTATAGAATCCGGGTCTCCACCCTTCTTATATCTGTCCCACATTTTTTTATCCTGATACAGATATGTAAACCACTTGTTTTCGTAGTTCCTGTCAAAGAACTCCTTTGACACGTGCCTTCCGATAATATTTCCCTTTAGCAGAGCTATCCATTCCGGAAGATTATCATAGTTATCCACGAAATAGTGAAAATAACTTGTAATATTATGCCCGGTATTATCCACATGAATAAAATCCATGTTATTGCGCTTCAGTTCTTCTATTACGTTTTCATCATCCGAGGCATCTACTATCAAATAATGCTCACAGTATTCCAAAAGCTCTGTCGGGACAGTATTGTAATTATGTATAAGAAAAAAGGTATCAGTTTTGTTCATATTATTGCCCCCGTCTGGTTATTGATAAATAGTATGACCTTCGAGCGTTGTCTTATGTATTTTCTCATCTTGCACAGCGTAAATAGTGTCACAATTAGCTATTGTATTTAACCTGTGCGCAATAATTATCATGGTTTTCTTACCATGGAATCCGTTAATAGCTTCCATGACTGCTGCCTCGGTCTCGTTATCAAGAGCACTGGTAGCCTCATCAAATACAAGGATCTCAGGATTGTGATACAGTGCCCTTGCAATGCCGATCCTCTGTCTCTGGCCACCGGAAAGTCTTACGCCTCTGTCACCAATCTTTGTATCAAGACCTTCCGGAAGGCTCCTAACAAATTCAGCAAGCTGGGCCTCTTCCATAACCTCCCAGATTCTGTCGTCATCAATTTTGTCAAGATCAATACCAAAAGCGATATTCTCCCTGATTGATTCATCCACCAGATAGATAGATTGCGGAATATAACCTATCTGAGCAAGCCAGGAATCATAGTTGCTGAAGATATTGTTTCCATCACATAGAATCTCACCTTTCTGGACACGGAGAAGTCCCAGGAGGATATCTACGATAGTAGATTTACCCGCGCCTGAAGGTCCCATGATACCCACGGACTGCCCCTTCTTTACCAGCATATTTGCGTTGTCAAAGATCTTCACATCTGAGTCCGGATAAGCAAAAGTTATACCTTTTAGCTCTATCTCTTTTTCCAGATGGAGCTCCGGGCCTGCGATAGCAGCACGCTCAGCCCTCATGGCCTTGTCTGTTTTCATAGATTCGGTCAAATTCTCATATACAAAGTCCAAGCTAAACTGATTGTAAGCTATTGCTGCAATATACGTATTTATGCGGTTTGCGGAGGGCATGATCCTGATGGCTGCCACACCAAATGCAGTAAGCTGAGGAAGGAGAAGTGTCGCATCTCCACCCCTTACGATGTATATAAGGACATACAGGAGAACAACGGCCATGAATACTGTCTCAATCATGAGACGAGGCACACTGTTAAGTACGGTGTAATCCCTCTCGATATCTGCACCTATCTTACCTTGTTCATAATAATTTCTTATAAAGAAATCCTGCCTGTTAAGAACTTTGACGTCCTTAAGTCCATATATAGCCTGGATTCTCCACTTGGCGATCCTGGACTGAGTCTCCTGATTTCTTCGTCCGATAGCGTTGAGCTTCGGTTTTAAAACTCTGGTAATGATATATGTAAGGCCCAGAAGCACAGCAACGATCAAAAGAGTCATCTGCCAGTTCACGAACAATAGCACAATACCAAGGCACACAGACACAACAAGTTCTGTTGAAAGAGACAGTAATGACATCATTAAAGTGAAGGTCTTGGGAATATCGCTGTCAGTGATTCTAAATACAGTGGGGATATCCGCTCCAAGATAATCCTCGTAGGGCCGGTTAAGGAATTCCCTCATAACGCGGCTTATCATGTCGTTCCTTGCCCTTGAAATGAAGGTATTCTGCCTATGGATCAGGAACAAAAGATATGCGTTCTTTATCACAAAAAGCAGGATCATCAGAACAAGAAGAAGGCTTGCCAGCTTCATGTCTGTGTCAAACCCGAAAGCATTCAGAGCGTTTCTTAGGAACGGGTATTTGTCGATGTTGCGGTGAAGTGCCTCGGGATTTAAGATAACCGAAACCACGGGAAGCATCATGGAAACACCCAAAGTCTCCACAACACCTCCAATGAGTATAAGGACAGCTAGAATAACTATCTGTCCTTTCTGTTTTTTATCAAATATGTAATTCAGCTTGGTAAAAAGGCTGACCTTTCTTGACTTGCTCATATAGCTACCTTTGTCATACGCTCAGTGTAGACATCATCCATCTTTTTATTATTTATCCATTTCTCGGGAGCTATGACCATCTTCTCAGGAGCATCATTGAGCCACGCTGACCACCAGCTGAAGGAACTGTTAGCCATAATGTGATGCTTGCAGCGACTCATGAGTATCATATCAGCCACATCGGTGAATTCACCCTCAGGAAGCTCAACAGTAATGAAGTTGGGGCCTTTGAAGTGATCCTTGCACCATTCCTTGTCATCGGTAAATATGAAGAATACTGCGTTGGGATGCTGCTTCCTTACCATCTTGATCGCATTCTTGTAGTATTTCTCCGAGCACAGATTATGAACCTTGATATGTTCCTGAGCCAAATAATCTGTTCTCCTCACATGAATGCTTACAGACTCGCAGCACTCGATCTGCTGAAGTGTAGTCCAGCTGACAGAATCCTTCATGATCTCCTGAGGCCTTTTTCCAAAAGTATCCTTAAGCTCTTCGATGACCGATGGTGTGGGGAAATACTTATCCGACTGCCAGTAGCCCACCAGGTATGCAGGGTCAGCCTCCATGATCTTGGGGTCATACATGCCGGATACTTCATCAATCCTTGAAGTCTTTCTGCCTGTGAGCTTTCGTCTGATGCGGCTCCAAAGATCCATTCTCGAATCAGTAAGCTCCACTATCTCTTCTCTTGTGGCCCTTTCGTACTCTATTCCAAAGCGATCAAGAACAGGCACTCTGAGCTTATCGTTTACAAAACCGGTCTCATCGTCGATCTTGACTTCCTTACCTCTACTTATAAGTTCTCTGTACAGGGCATATTGAAACATCTGATTTCCTAAGCCGCCCTTAAGCTGAATAATTATCATAACTCCTCCATAAAACAGCCAAAACCATAAAATGCCGAATATATTATACCTTAGTTACGGGGCAAGTACAAATCTTAGTCATCGGTCACAAGCTCATAGAAGGTGCCGCTCTCTATGTTTTGCTGTACCTTCTCCTTGCCTTCTGCAGCTTCCCCGGTCCATTTATCGAAGGCTTTGTCCCAGGAAGTGTATTTCCTGTCGCCACGGTGGTCTTGAGTCAGGGCAATTCCGGTGTCTATGTAATGCTCTTTGAGATAATTCTCAAACCAGTTTGTTATCTTCTCTGCTCCCACGATGTTGGTGTGGGTTCCGTAGTCTCTGATGTCGGTCTGGAAGTCCAGATCCATCTCATCAATGTAGCGGTTCATGTCCAGGTAGTCGTAGCCGTATTCTTCGATAATGTCCGCGAGGTAGTTGAGCTTCTTCTGCTCGTCTTCTTTAGCTGAATAAGGCGAAACGATGAAGAGAGCTTTGAGGTCTTTTTCCTTAAGGTAGTTTAAAAGATCCCTGAGGTAGGCTTCCTGCTCGGCGGGAAGAGGCTCTTTTACGTCTTCCGGGACGCTGGCGGGAAGGTCTGCCGGGCCTACGTCAGTTTCTATGATGTGACCTTTGAGGTCACTTGGGTATTTGTAGAACAGGGTCCTGAACTGGCTCCACATGAACAGTGTCTTCCAGTTGGAGTGATACTTGAAGATATCGAAGTAGTAGGTAATGCGCTCATCCTTATCATCAACCATGGCGTTGATGGCATTGATCCTGTTAAGGGAGTACTTCATGTTGTCGGTAACTTCCCTGGTGTGAGCCATGTTGCCAAGAAGATTGGCATCCTCTGCGGTCCACATCCTCATCTCAAAGATGAAAAGGTCGGGATTCTGGGTCTTTAAAGACTCCTCCACCAGATACTTGGTGCCAACCGGCCTTTGCATGTTTGAAGAAAGCGGGTATACGGTAACTCCCAGGTCGCCGTAGATCTTGGGCGTGGCAAAGCAGGCAGGAACCGGGCTGGAGCCGATGAGGACGGCGTCTATGGTATCCCTCTTCTCCGCATAGAAGCCAACGAACCTGTCTTTGACAGGGCCGTTGGTACGCAGGATGTAGGTAAGGTGCACCGTCATCCAGGCGATGAGCAATATGAAGATTGTAGCTCGTAACAGTTGTTTCTTGGTCATTTATTGTCTCTCGTAGTGAATATAGTTAGTTCGGGTTTCGCTATTTTTCGGCATCAGTCGATTTTATAGCGAAAAAATTGGCCTGTTTTCGCTATTTTTTGAAGTCATCTAAAATTATAGCGACGTTTTTAGAGATTTTTGTCGCTATTATTTTGAGTCATGCTCAAATATAGCGAAAATCCCAGAAAATTCTCGCTATCTTTTGAGGTGACCTCTAAATCTAGCGAAATCGCCCCGGACATCCTTCTCATGGAATAGGCGCAAGGCTATATCAAAAGTCTTTATATATAAATTCTGCAGCGCTGTAACCGGGGCCGTACTCGGCCAGGGTTATGCAGTAGAATATGAAACCGATAAGGATAACCCAGCGAAGGGCCAGAGGTCTGGCAGCAAGGTACTCGCGGATGTTGGCAAAGCCGACGAAACGGGACTTCTTGGGTTCAGCCGCTGACTGCTCAGGTGCCTTATCCTTCTCAGCTGCTGTGGCCTTCTTAGCCGTCTCAGCAGTTGTGGCCCTCTTGGTGCTCTTGGCCTTCTTGACAGTCTCGCCCAGCATTTCCATCTTGTATTGGATCACTGATACCGTAATAAGGATAGCCAGTGATACCAGAAGGATCACCCATTCCACGATATCCAATCCAAGGTTTAAGAGGCTTCCATTCACGAAAATCTCAGGATTGAATACGGTAACGCTCTCCTTGAGCATTCTGAGGGCATGGGACACGTTATCCGATCTGAAGAACAAGTCTCCTATGCACACAAGAAAGAAGGTCCTTACTACCCTGAAAGCATCTGCTGCCTTGCTCTTAAGGTTCATATGGAGCTTGTCCGCAAAGAGCCATGTGAAGAAAGGCAGTGTAACCTCGCCGAATACTATATAGAACCAGTGTAGTAAGCCTGAGCCAATAACATATTTCATCTCACCGCCATGCCAAAGGCCTACAGACAGCCATAGGATGAACATAGCCACATAGGTGGAGATATTCTTGGCTTTCTTCTTGCCCAGTTTGGACTTAAGGCCCTTGTTTAGGGATGTGATCATCTTGCTTCTAAGGAGCGGATAGAACACATTATCCTTCATCCATACGCCCAGGGTGGCATGCCATCTGCGCCAGTATTCGCTAATGTTCTTGGCAAAGAAAGGTGTTCTGAAGTTCTCGGGAAGAACTATTCCGAAAGTCTCGGATATACCGATGACAATATCCATGCATCCGGAGAAATTAGTATAGAGTTGGAAGGCAAAGCACACAGTGCCAAGCCAAATATAGGCTCCCTGGTATTGTTGATCATTGTTGTAGATGGTATTAACTACCAGTGCAAGTCTCTCTGAGATAACAAGCTCTTTGAAGAATCCCCACAGCATGCGCTGAATTCCGAAGGTTACATTCTTGTAATCCAGAGGATGATACTCAAAGAATTGATCTCCGCTGTCTCTTGTCTTCATAATGGGACCGGAGATCATCACAGGGAAATACAGGCCATAGAGTGCTGTCTTCAAAAGACTTTTCTGACAAGTACCTATACCGTTGTAAACTTCGATGAAATATCCCAAAAGAATAAAGGTGTAGAAGGAAAGTCCAAGTGGAGCAATGAATCCCGCCCCGGTAAGTTTCAGATACTTAAGGATGATCAGGATTCCCAAAAGTACTGCGAGCTCTGCCGCTAGGATGATGCGTCTTTTGACCGGGTTTTCTTCGGAAGTTCGGCCAAGGAGCTGCAAAAGGCCCCAGGTGACGGTCACTGCGGCGATTGGATACAAGATCAATACGCCGTTTCCGGACAACAGATAATAGGCGATGCTGCCAAGAAGGAGCACCACCCACTGTCCACGGCCCTTAGTTATAACGGGGACCAGGTAATATACGATTAGAACCAGTGCAAAAAAGCACAGGAAATTAAAAGATGTAACACTCATTTATAGATCATCTTTCTAACGCCTTGTAAGACTATTTAGGCCGGTTTGTACTCGTTTTCATACCACTGCTGGAACATCAGGATGTACCATATCTGAACGCGATAGATTCCATGCAGGGTAAAGTCGGTCCATATCTTTCTGACAATTTCAGGGTCAAGAAGTCCCTGCTGCCGTAGTTTGTCCTCATTAAGGAGCTCTTCTGCCCATTCTCTGATGGCAGGATCTGTAAGCCACTTGGCGATGGGGATGGAGAAGCCTTTCTTGGGACGTTCCACCATCTCCTTTGGAACATACCGGTATAATACATCCCGAAGTACCTTTTTGCCAACTTTGTCGTCGCGAAGGTAATCGATGGGCAGTGTCCAGGCAAACTCCACGACGTCTTTATCCAGCATGGGCACACGGGTTTCCAGTGAGCAGGCCATGGCGGTCCTGTCTACTTTCACCAGAATGTCATCCGGGTGATAGAGGACCATGTCCATGAGCATGGCTTCGTGGTTGACTTCCCCAAGGAAATCTGCGGGAAGGTCCATGCACTTGTATTGATACTGTGCGGCCCTGTTTTTGGCAGGACTGCCATTCTTCAGCGCAATCTTCCTGACTATAGGGTCAGTTTCGTGTTCAAACCTGTGGAGCTCATATGGAGTCTTTGCCCCAAGGTACAACGCCTTGGAATATCTTGGAGATTCACCGTTTATGGGCTCTTTGGTAAGACCAAGGGCAGCAAGACTTGCGATTTTTCTTAATGGATATGGAATCCTGCTGATCTTATTCCATACACGACTCACTGATTCATAGGATCTGTAGCCGCAGAAAAGCTCATCTCCTCCATCTCCTGAAAGAGACACGGTTACATGGTCTCTGGTCATCTTGCTGACAAGATACGTGGGAATCTGGGAAGAATCTGCAAAGGGCTCACCAAACATCCCGGGAAGTTTGGGAATAACTGCTTTGGCATCGTCTTCTGTTATGTAGAGTTCTGTATGGTCTGTACCTAGATGATTCGCAATCTCCTTGGCTATAACAGCTTCATTGAACTTAGGGTCCTCCATGCCGATGGTGAAGGTGCGGACCTTGCCGGGAGCAAGTGACTGCATCAGTGATACCACAGTGGAGCTGTCGATACCCGCTGATAGGAAAGCGCCCAGAGGCACATCAGCTATCATCTGATCCTTGATGGAATTCTTAAGAAGACGCTCAAGCTCGTCGGCCGCTTCCTGGCTGGAACCCTTAAAGAGGTTCTGCTGCCCGCGCCAGGCGGTGGAAGTCATGGACCAGTAGGTTTCGTGATGAAGGGCAGTGCTTTCGAGGGTTTCAAGAGTTGAACCAGTCTTTTGGGACAATGTTTTCAGATTCAGGGTCATGATTGTTCCAGGCTCTAGTTTCTTAATACCCTCGTATATCGAATAAGGTGCAGGAATGTAGCCATCTGCAAAGTACATATCCAGCACGTTTGTATCTATTTTGTTGTTAAAGCCATCTATTACTCTGAGGCATCCGATATCTGATGCGAAGGCGAATGCTCCATTAACCGTTCCGTAGTACAGGGGTTTCTCTCCGACTCTGTCCCTGGCGAAGGTCACCGTCTGAGCTTCTTTGTCATAAACCGCGAAGGCAAACATGCCCTTGCTGTGCTCGAGGGTGTAGGGCACACCGAACCGTTCAATGGATTCAAGAAGAACCTCGGTGTCGGAGGTGCCGCGGAATGAAACGTTCTCCAACTTGGTTCTCAGCTCTTTTACATTGTATATCTCGCCGTTATAGACCATCACCAGCCTTCCGCTGTGAGAGGTCATAGGCTGAGCGCCGTTCTTGGAAAGGTCCACAATAGAAAGGCGCCTGTGCCCAAGCGCCACAAATCCGTCTTCACTTATATAAACTCCGCCATCGTCCGGGCCGCGATGCAGCATCCTCTCGTTCATCTTCAGGATGTTGGCCTTCGCATCGCCCTTAAAGCCGATGAGTCCAGCAATTCCGCACATATAGATTCCTCGTTGGTGTAACAACTTATTTCAATGATTATAGCATAATAATGGGCTTTCTTCATCCCCGCACCCATAGTGTCTTTATGCTCTTTCTGAAGTTCGTCAGATATGATAAAATATATCAGTTCGAAAGCATAAATGAGGGGGAGTTACACAATGTCCAAACTTAATTTCTTACTTGATCTTATCAAGAATCCTGCGACCAGGTTCTATTACCTGTCCGCCCACGGATTCTATCATTCCATGTCTGACGAGGAGTATATCAAGCGCCTTTGGAAATACAAAATGGGGGACAAGCCTCTTGACCTTGAGAATCCCAAGACCTTTTGTGAAAAGATGCAGTGGCTCAAGATCCATGACCACAATCCTCGCTACACTAAGCTTGCCGACAAATATGCGGTAAAAAAGATTGTGGCTGATGCCATAGGCGAAGAGCACGTGGTTCCTCTTCTTGGTGTGTGGGATGATTTCGATGATATAGACTTTGACAAGCTTCCGGATCAGTTCATTTTGAAGACCACCCACGACAGCGGCGGTTTCATGATCTGCAAGGATAAGAGTACTTTTGATAAAGCTGCTGCCAGAAAGAAATTCAAGAAGGCTCTTAAGCGAAACTTCTACTGGAGCGGACGTGAGTGGCAGTACAAGAACATTCCTCCAAGGATCATTGCAGAGAAATACATTGATTCTCTTGGAAAGCCTGATTCTCTTGAGTATAAGCTCACCTGCATGGATGGAAAGGTAGTATTTACCACTGTTTGCAAGGGTATCGCACACACTGATCTTAGTCTCCGTTCCAACGACCACTTCGACCGTAACGGCGAGAGGATGCCCTGGTATGCATTCTATAAACCCTCCAAGGATCCCGTATCGCTTCCTCCCCAGTCCGAGGAACTGATCCGCTACGCAGAGCTCCTGTCCAAGGACATTCCTTATGTCAGGGCGGATTTCTATATCGTTGACGACGTGGTGTATTTTGGAGAGCTCACCTTCTACACCTGGGACGGTTTCCTGGTATTTGAACCCGATGAATGGGACAGAAAGCTGGGAGATATGATCACTATTCCCGAGCATTTAATGAAATAATTGATACAGATAAAAAGCTCCCTGTGGTTTGATGTCGCGCCACAGGGAGCATATTTGTTTGTCTGTATTTATTGTTTCCTTTCCCGGTTAGCAGATGACTCTTTTCCCGGTTAGTTAAGATCACTGTAGAAGGTGTCGATGTTCTCTGTGGGAAGCGCTCTCTTCTCCCAGCCGTAGTCCTGATAGCCGGTGATGGGAAGGTCATTGGCTGCCGCATAGTTGGCGATGATCTGGGCACGGGTTGCTTCGGCGGATTCCTGGTCAGAGCTCACTTTTATAAAATCATCGTAACGGTTGCCGAAGATTCTTTTGGCCGTGGTATCATAATCCGATCCGTCTGCCACAGCGTCAAAATCCGTGACAACATATCCGCTGTCAGTCTTTGCGACATGCATAAGGCCGGGATGGCTTCCGCCGGAAACGGTCATCAGAGTAGTTCCATTGGTGTTGAGGGTGTAATTGTAAACCTGGAAAACACCGTAGAGCAGGATTTCTGAATTGTCGCTGTCATCCTCATAAACTATAAGCGGGCAGGGAATTGTGACATCCCCGGGAAGATAGCCCTTGCCCAGTTCATTTGTGATGTAATCATAGACCACATAGTAGAACTGCTCGGGCCCCGGATACTCATAAGCGGGAAGTCCGCCGCCCTGGGGCAGGATCGCGCCCTTTGCAAAGCCCTCGGCGCCTTCTACCTTTTCAATTGTGATATCCGATGCGGTGTTGTCGGTGGTCTGGCCTGTGGTGGTTTGGCCGGATGCGGATGAAGACTGGGTGTTCTGGTCGGCTGCGGTGCCGGTTGACTGATTTTCAGCATCCTTTTCAGTGTCTGTGTCTGCTGTTTCTGTATTGGCTGATTCGGTAGTTCCCGCTGCCGCGTTGTCTTTGGAATTGTCTTCGTTGTCCGTATTAATATCCATGCCGGGTGTCTCTATGACTACTTCCGAGCTTTCTTTTGCATCCGGATTGCTGCATCCTACTGCAACTACGGATGTAACAATTACCATTGATATTCCTAATACTGCCGGCCACATCTTAAGCGAAGCCGGTCCCCTGTTCTTTCTCATACATACTCCTCCTGAAAGTTTACCCAAAGTGTAACTTTTCTTAGGATATTCTACCATGTACGCGGGGAAGTAGAAAGGTGGGATTGGGGGAGGGGAATTTGGATCGTTCCCATTGGCAGACAGGAGAGGTATTTTTATCTGGGCTTATTGCTTTTCTTCTTGAGAATGCTTTACTTCACCAGTAATTACGAGATGCAGTTGTTCACTGTAAGGTACATCCAATAATTTTGCATACCAAAAGCGAAAACTATGTGTCTCACCTTTAGGTAGTACTATAATAAGCTTCGGGACTGTGGAAATAATACTAAGTTGCCCAAAATCAATGGTCTAGTATTACAT
This sequence comes from Butyrivibrio sp. FCS014, assembly GCF_000526935.1. Lineage (GTDB taxonomy): Bacteria > Bacillota > Clostridia > Lachnospirales > Lachnospiraceae > Butyrivibrio. The sequence goes on from NZ_JAHA01000019.1 coordinate 1,181,625, forward strand.
TATGGGTTTCATGAAGGGCTAAACGGACCCTTTCTATCAAAATGTAATACCAATGCTTTCTATATTCCTGTTTGGTATTATTTTTGTAATACCAACAAGCTGATAATCACTGGCATGGTATTATTTCCGCTTTTCAGTGTTTATATTGTACTTCGCCCTGTTTCTATCTTGAGTTTTAGTCGTTGAGAATTATGTCCATAAGTGCTATACTATAAACACAAAGAAAGCACCCACTCCAAAGTGGATGCTCCCGAGAAAGTGAGTTTAGTTCCCTATCAGGAACCGCCTCTCCCGTTGGCAGACAGGAGAGGCATTTTTATTTATGCTTATTGCTTTTCTTCTCGAGAAAGCTAAGCAACGCAATTAACATACCACTAGATGAAATCAACAATGCCAGTACTTCCAGCATGATCATTATGATCTCGTAATCTGTCATACGCGCCACCTCCCTTCCTTATAACTATGGCTCGGGAGGCTACCACCCTGTCATGGGTACTTTCCTATGCGGCTTCAGAGCTGCCGCATAGAATTATGATAGTACATATGTTCGGTTATATCAATACCAAAATTTCTAGGGCTTAGATGCTTTCATAATTCTTCATAATTCTTCATAATTCGATATTTCTTTCATAATTCTTCATAATTCGGTATTTCTTTCATAATTCTTCATAATTTAAATTCCTCGTATTATATAGTCATACCCATTCTTTACCTTCTCTATAGGTATCGGGTATGCTGTTAAAGATGCTGTGGATTGGTTCCTAATTCCTACCGCATAGACGGTTTTAAAAAGGCTCCTACCACAGCCTCTTTGTTTAATTGTTAATCAGTTAGATACCGCATGACGGTTTATGTAGAACGAGGTTACAGCACGCAAAGAGCCCTGTGGATCCAATACAGCGTCAAATACTTTTAGGAGGATCACATGTATGATCTATGTTGGTATCGATGTTGCAAAGGATAAGCATGATTGCTGCATCCTGGGATCAGAAGCTGATAATCTCTATCCGGTATTTACTATCCCGAATAACAAGGCAGGCTTTGATGAGTTGTATGAGAAGATTTTCTCAGTGACTGACGATAGAACCGAAATAAAAGTAGGTCTTGAAGCTACCGGTCACTACTCACTCAATCTTCTCGGTTCGCTCATTGATAAAGGTCTGACCACCTGTGTTATCAACCCGTTACATACAAATCTTTACAGAAAAGGTCTAAGCCTTAGAAAGACGAAAACGGATAAAGTCGACGCCGGTTCGATTGCTATGATGTTGATGACTGATAAGACTCTCAAGCCCTACTCAGACACATCATATCACAGTGAAGAACTCAAGTCATTAACCCGCTACCGTTTCGGCCGCGTAAATTTACCTACGGAAATAAAAGGTTAGAATCCACCAAAGAAGCTCTGATAAAAGATCAGGCTTTTGAAATATTGGTTTTATATTACTCTTTTGATTTCCTTATGGCAACCCTACGCTTAGTCCTCTTGTATGTTTTTGAGCCGAGGAAATATGTATGTCAAGGGCATGCCTCATAGAGGTGCCTTGCACCCTTGACATACATATTCCCTCAGCTTTCTGGTTGATCAAGAGGACTAAGCTAAATAGTGCATCTTCAATGCCTTATAATCCAGCGATGTGATGATTGATGCATAGCTTCTTCTTTATCTCTGATGGAAGTGTTCCCTGTATAGCAGCCATATACTTACCAAGTTCATAATGCCTGTTCTTTTCAGATCTCATTACCTCTGTAGGTGAGAAATATGACATCTCATAACCTACAGCATCTTTCAATTCTTCTCTTTGGAACTTGGCTAGTTCGAGCATATCTCCACCGTTGTAGAAGTATGCTCTGAGCCTTCCCATTTTTCCTGCTCCACGCTTACTCCATCCCATCGGTCTTGAACTCATGCGTGATGATAGAACATGACTCACATGTCCTTCAGCGCTGCATCCCGGAAGTTTCCTTCTGTTACTCAGTCTGACTTTGCATGGCATCCAGTTATCAAGGATATATTTTCTTCCGTCTTCAATACTCGCAGCCTGCTTTTTATCTCCGGCCTCTAGATACTCTTTTACCATGTCAACGTATGAATTAAAGTCATTCTTAGTCTTATGCATGATGATTTTTCGGAGGTCTGAAATAGCATCCCACTGGCTATCTCGGAGATGGCTGGTAATCTTTCCCAGGTACTTTTGCATGTGGAACTCGTCCATTGTAACTATGACTCCGGAAACATTTTTCTTTCCAGCTTCAATCCATGCACCACCATCGCCATTTATGTATATCTTCTCAATACGACTCATATCATAGTGGGTATCTATATATGCGTAGATACGCTCCCAGAAGGCGTCATTTGTCTCGCTGGTACTGTCAGAACAAAAATAATGAGGATTAATAAGTCTATGTCTCTTGCTCTCCGGGGATTCATTTTCAATGCCTTCATAGACATAGACCAGCTTTTCTATCATGCTGTTATACTTATAACCATTTTCACCTTTGACCAGGTCGCTTTTTTTCTCTTTGAACTGGAGCGATACATGGTCCTCATCAGCATCTATGTACAGGAACTGTACGAATTTCTTATCTATTAACGCTTCATCTTCAGGCGGAAACTGTAATGCATGTATTTTCTTCATCACGGTCTGTTTGCTAACTGAATCAAGTATGCTTGTTTTTTCTCCACCTTTTCGATATGAAGTCTGAACTGTTTCTTCTAAAAGCCTTGCTTCTGCATCCTCTGTCATTCTCTCATGAGGATCCATACCCATGAGTAAATCTATGATATAAGAGCGCTTTCCTTCTTCTTTGTTCTTGAACAACGTCTTATTGTAATTAACGTTACCAAGGGATGTTATAAGCTGTTTGGACTCATGTCTGTCCACTACCCAAGAGAGCTTTCTCATCTCACTTTCTGTGATCATCTGATCCAGATATCCAAGCGTCTCCTCTATCATTCTTATACCAGCCTTATGAAGCTCATCTGTCAACTTAGTGATGTAGGATGCAATATCGGAGGGATTCTTTAAAAAATCATCCTCAAGCCTTTCAAAAACTGGTACACATTCCTCGTTAAAATACTGTATACTTTTTACCATGGAGAACACCTCTGTCTTTTATAGTTTGGTTTAGTCGCCTTTAACTTTATCAGACTTTGGTGTTCTCTTGTATTTTATTTAATCCGAGTGAAAATTTACGCTAGCCTACCGTTTCGATAAGGTTCAGGAACGTGCAAAGCTTAAATCTTCCGTGGCCCGTCTTGTAAACATTCTTTTCCCAGAGTTGGAAAAGCTCGTTCCCAGCCTTCATATGGCTTCTGTGTACGCCTTACTTTCTGAGTTTCCCGGTGCTTATTACATCGCTGCAAGTCACCTTACACATCTCAGAAATGTCCTTGAAATAGCTTCTAAGGGACGCTACGGACGAGATATGGCTGTCACCATAAGAGATGCTGCCAAAGATTCAATTGGTTCTGTTATGCCAGCAAAATCAATGGAGTTGAAACACACCATCCATTTGATCGAGGTGCTGACGGATGAGATTGATGAAATCGAAGTTTCAATCAAATCCATCATGGATACTTGCAACTCTCCGATTATGACAATCCCCGGCATTAGCTACCGTATGGGAGCCATGATTCTTGCAGAGGTTGGTGATTTCTCCAGATTCAGTAATGCTGATCAGATACTTGCATTTGCTGGGTTATCGCCATCTACATACCAGTCAGGGCAGCTCGATTCCAGTTACTCTCACATGGAAAAACGAGGATCCCGTTACCTAAGGTATGCTTTGTTTAATGCCACTAAGTTCGTCTGCAAATGGGATGAAAACTTCGGAGCCTACCTTTCAAAGAAGGTAAGCGAAGGCAAGCATTACAATGTTGCAGTCGGTCATGCAACGAAGAAGCTGGTACGTACCATCTATCGAATGGAACTTACAGGCGAAGCCTACCGAAAATAATACTTTAACTCATACCTTTCTCTGCGGGCACCTATACAGATGCTCTATTTGTCATGCAGTTTTCAAGGAACTGATTGAGGCTCAAGCCCGCCTCCGGGCTATCTAAAACACCTAATGATGTTTTATTCAAAAAACTTCATTTTCTTGTTGACTTTTAATAGTTAGTCTTTTTACATTTGTGTTGATAATAATTACGGCTGGTATAGACTGATTCTCAGATTGCGTAATTGGATATATGCTGAGGACTTACAAGATTTCGATGATTTCGGCAACGGCACTTCCGACGCATTTGTCTGTTATGGAGTTTTGCGTCGGTGATATTTGCGAAATAATATAAAGAATTCACAAAACGCAAACGCTATCCATTATGTCCATATAATGGTGTAAATTGAAAATTAAATATAAAAGAGCCATGAATGCTCTCTCCTGATTTAAAATGTTAAGTGACCAAACAAAACAGTATAAAGGAGGCAAGTAATCATCATGGCTCAAGTAAATATTACATTAAACCATGAGGAATTGGTAGCATTATTAGGAGGAGACCGAGAAGAAGCGTTCAAGCATCTTGTCGAGAAAATCCTCAATGAGGCTCTATTAGCGGAATCCACAGCCCAACTGGGAGCTGAAAAGTACGAAAGGTCTGATAACAGGACTGACCAGCGCAACGGTACAAGAGAACGTGAACTAACCACCAAGATAGGCACTATCGTCCTGGAAGTACCGCGCCACCGATTATCACCCTTTCACACCACTCTTTTTGAAACATACCAGCGTAGTGAAACAGCCTTGCTCAATACCATGGCAGAAATGGTCATCATGGGCGTTTCTACGCGTAAGGTGAGTAATGTTATCGAAATGATATGTGGCAAGGAATACTCCAAGTCCACTATATCAGAGGTGTGTAAGCGACTTGATCCAGAGATCAAAGAGTTTCAAAACCATGATCTGAGTGTTCATGATTATCCTTTTATCATGGTGGATGCCACATATTTTAAAGTACGTGAAAATCATAGGGTTGTTTCAAAAGCTTTATTCATAGCAGTAGGTCTTACAACTGATGGCAAGAAAGAAGTCCTATACTTCAATGTATATGATGGCGAAACTAACGATACATGGCTTGACTTCTTCAGCCACCTGAAAGCCAATGGTCTTAAGGATCCACTTATGCTCACTTCTGACGCCCATAAATCCATTCGATACGCAGCGTTCAAAGTGTTTCCTAATACACCGTGGCAGCGTTGTCAGTTTCACTTCACTAAAAACATCCTTGACGCAGCCCCAAACTCACAGAGACCCGGGCTTGAAATAGAGTTAAGGCAAATGTTCCTGGCTAAGACCCTTACTGCTGCAAGAAAAAAGCGCGATGACATCCTGTCAGACTACTCTGATGTTGCTCCAAAGGCGATGGAACTGCTTGACAACGGATTTGAAGATGCCATGACGGTATATATGTTGCCAGAGAATACATGGCGCCACCTGCGTACATCAAACACAATAGAAAGGCTTAATAGAGAGTTAAAACGCCGTTCCGATGTTATACAAATATTTCCGAATGAAGCTTCATTATTACGTCTCATGGGCTCGGTGCTTATAGACCAGAATGATATCCTACTAATGAAACGTACAAGTTTTGGCCGGAAAGCTTATGAAAGCATCTCTAATGAAACCCGTATCAAACTCAAAACCCTGGCCTTTGAACAGCAAAAGATTATGGCCGCATAACAGCTGCTCAAAGATCTGGAGCCCGAGGTAATAAAGTAGCCACCCTGCCAGCGGCAGGGCTTGTCCTTGATGCCCATAAATCAGAATGCTAAGCTGAGAAAACCGATGGTGATGCATATCAGCTGCTCATGAGTCTATCGCCGTCGGTGATTGACATACAGCGTTCTGATTTATGGGTGTCAAGGATGGCGGACACAGCCACAACATTTATATCAGGAATCAATTTACACCACATATAGGACTTGACCACGCTATCCCGATAACCAAGTGCTCAAACAGGCTTTTTGTCGATATAGCGTCAAGTTTTGGGGCTATTTTACCGACTCAATCAGCTTGTAGAATGCTTTGCGTCGGAGAGGGCTCTCATGGCAAGTCATGGCAAGTACCGGGCTTTCTTTTTCCGTAAGTTTGGAAAAAGCAAGATCCATGTAATCAAAACAATTCACATTTGTACAATAGAAATACTTTTGTAAATAGGGCGTAATTCAAAAATGCCGGTCTCTATTGAATATAGACCGGCATTTCAATCTTACAGATTCAATATAAAATAATACACAACACAGATCACCGCAGCGCCTGCAACCATCAGCGAATAGGCTATCGGCCACTTTCCATCTTTGTTAAAACTATAAAAGTCATCCCATCTCTTTTCCTGTGGAGCAAAAACCACATTGTAAAGATAAAGGGGCGCATACAGCGCAACCGGGATAATTCCAACAAACGCCGCCCCTAAGCCAATCCCTCTCCTCTCAAACACACATAGGGAGACAATGGCAAGCAGCGGGGTTATCAGATGCATGAACAGATCAGAGCCTTTCAAAAGGGCTATGTATCCATATATTCTTCCAAGGAAGAATAACACTGTAAGCATGGTTACAGTAACTGCCGCAGTTCCCATCACCTTTAGGTAATAAGCCCAGTCTTTATCCGGGAAAAGGCACATGGCAAGTGCCGACACAGCACAGAGAACGTTGCTCTGGGTTGTAAAGTATCTGAGAGCCTTCTTCCCTTTCGCAGGGTTCCATCTGCCGTCTTCCCGAAAGAACCCGACAACCAGAATCGCAGTGATGATAATGATTATTAAGTTAATTATCGAGGAAAGTTCTTGCTTAATCATAAGTTATTTTGTGAATTCACCCTAATATATTTATTCTTCTTCTCGTACTCCCCGGTTCCAATCTCGAGCTTAAACGTAATATTCCCGTCGGCGTCCTCGGAGACTTTCTCAAAGCCCTGGAGCAGGTAGAAGTCCTTCACCATCTTGTTCTTGGCGGTAGGATAATAGTAGCCGTAGATGGTGCTTATGCCGCGGTCAAGAGCGGCCTTAACCAGCTCGTCCATCATGGCAAATTCCATGTCGCGTTTGAGTACTCTGCAGCTCATGAGCCACAGCACTATGTGGAGCTCGTCACGAAGCTCGCCGCGGACATTGCCGATTGCCAGGGAAACTATGCCGTTGTCGCCGAACTTATCCTTGAGGCGCCCGTAAAGAGTGATGTTATCCACATCCTCCGCCGCCTTCTCGATATCATCCTGGGAGTAGCGCCTTGTAGTGAGGTTAAACTGGTTACTCTTGTTGGTGAGCTGCGCAATCCTCGGCATGTACATCTTCTCGAAGGGCTTGATCTCAGCCTCCATCTCAAGGGAAGTCAGGTACTCGCCGTAATCTCCGAAGCTCTCCTGCAGCTCCGCTCTCTGGCGGTTAGCCATGTACATCTCGTTTCGCTTTCTGTCATCTTCTGACAGGCTTGTCACCTCAAAAAATCCGCTGTGATCAATGTATCTGATATAGTGCTCGGGGCTGTCTATGGCCGGAGCAGATACTCCGGGAAGCTGCGCCGTTACGATCTCACGCTCAGCGGGATTGTCATCCACAAATACCAAAGACTCGGGCAAAAGAGTCAGCTCCGACGCGATAGCCTTGAAATTCTCGCTCTTAGGTTCCCAATTTGCCTTAATAGCAACGAAATCATCGGGTTTAAGAGCTCCGTCGGGGTGCTCAAGTCCTGCAATGGCATTCTCTTTGTCATTCTTGGAATCCACAGCCAGTACTACCCCGAGGTCCTTCTGCATCTTCACATAATTCTGGAACTCAGCATAAACCTGGCCAAGGTTGGTCTCCTGACCGATCTCGATGCCGTCAACTCCATCATCCCCAACAACGCCGCCCCAAAGGGTGTTATCAAGGTCCAGCACCAGGCCCTTCTTGTTCTTGCCGTAGATGGACTTGATGATATTTGCCACGTTAAAGCTAAGGGTAGGGATTGCAGGAATGCAAAGGGCATACTTGTACATATGCCATGCAAGCGGATCCGACCACTGATCAAGGCCGTAAGTGGCAGCCAGGTAGTTGATATCGTTGATATAAAAGCTTACGCCATCAGCCTCTGAAGAAGCCGCATAATCGGCGAATTTCTCGTTAAGTCTGTTTATAAATCGAAGGCGTCCGTGTACATCCACACCGTCTCTGTTTCCCATAAGCCTGTAGAAAGGAGCCTCAAAATTGTTCTGGATTATCGGGCAGTGGTAGAGTTCCTGCAGTTTCTTCCACATGGTCTCAAAGTGTCCGAAGGTCTTTTCAAGCTTGGCATTCACATCCTCAGCGGAATCCCCAAGAACAGGATAATCTGTGATATTCCTGTTGGAAGTATGCACATATATCACATCCGGGTTAAAAGAGCTAAGCTCCTCTCCGGGGAACATGGCATCCTGCCAGTACTGGCCGTACTCTGACTCATAGAACTCAGGCTCAATACCATAGTTCAAAAGAAACAGCTCCAGGATCCTGATAACATCATGGGTAGTTGAACCGCCCAAAACCGCAATCTTCTTATGGATCCTGTCCGTTCCGTCAGCAAGAAGAGCCTTCTTCAGGCTCTTACTCTTTTTCATTATGTAATTATTGTCAAAAGGATATTCAAGTTCTCTCATTTATTGCCTTTCGAAACCCTTATTTCTTATGGGAATTGCCTTCAATCCCATTACTTTTTGTGGAACAGGAACTGATTGCAGCCGTGTCCTCCGCCGCAGGTGTACAGCTTGTCCATCACAAAGCCTCTCTCGGTATAGAAATCCATGATCTCCTCGGGCTTGGCAACCTCAAAGGGCCATCCGCCAACCCAGTCCACAACGTCGATCCAGGGTGACATTCCCCTCTCTTCCTTGTATGTCTTCCATCTGTGGAAAGGCTGCAGCTTTACAATGTCTCTCACTGTGGTAGGTCCCCAGAGACGCACAAACGCAGGTCCCAGCACCAGATACTTGGAAGGACCGGGAAGCAGGTTGTAGGTCTTCTTTACGGCAGACCAGCACTTGGACCACTTACCCTGGTCATTGTAAATGGCGATAAACAGTATTCCACCGTCCTTTACGAGATTTCCGGCATTCTCAAGGCCCTTGTACATGTTTCCTGTGTGGTGCAGAACACCCCATGAGTAAACTATGTCGCACTTACCGTACTTCTCAAGATACTTCTCATCCAGAGCATCTCCCCGCTCCACGTTCCAGTTAGGGTCTCCGTCAAAGTATCTTCTCTTCAGCTCATTGGTACAATCCACGCTGTCCTGATCATAGTCAAAAGAGAATACTCTGGCCCCCATCCTTCTGGCAGCCAGACTGAACAGTCCGCTTCCTGAGCCGATATCCAGAAAATCCTTGCCGGAAAGATCGTCGGTCTTAAGCCATTCCTTAAGAGAATCCTCTGCTCTTTTTATCTTGGTCTCATCAAGATTCTGCAGAAAATCCTTCCAGTTCTTGCCAAATCCAAATCGGTCCTTAGACATTTCTTTTCCCCCTAAAAGATAATTGGTCTTGCCGCAGCTATTTCACGCTATCTGACTCCGATAACAGAATCCATGTACTGCTTCCAGGCTGCATTTGCAACGTCAGGGGCATAGGTCCTCTGAACCCTTGTTGCTGCAATGCCCAGGTTCTCGGCCAGCACATCGTTCTCCAATATCTTCACAATGGCCTCTGTCAGTGCCTTCTTGTCCTGAACCGGTACCAGAAGTCCGTTTACGCCGTCTGTGATAAGGTCTCTCGGACCTCCGCAGGGGCAGTCCGTTGAAATACAAGCAACGCCCAGAGACATGGCCTCTATCAGTGAATTGGGCATGCCCTCGTGGTCTGAAGCCAAAATAAAGAGCTTTGCCTTCTCTATATGCTCCGCAACGTGCTTAACATTGCCCTTGAACACAACTTTGTTCTCGATTCCAAGGTTCATGGCATGGCGCTGCAGCTTAAGCCTGTCAGGCCCGTCTCCGTAAAGCTCCAGGATATAATCCTGAAATCTCTCTGCAGTGGCGTCCTTGAAGGCCTCCATGACCAAAGCCTGGTTCTTATTGGCGTTTAGCCTTGCCACCATTACTATCTTCTTCTCCCTGGCTCCCTTACCTCTTTCCCTGACAAAGGAAGGATCCATGGAGTTGGGAAGTATCACGCACTTTTTCTGAATGAACTTGGGGAATTTCTCCTTAGCCCCGTTGGACTGTACCACAACTCCTGCTGCCTTGCCGAAGTTTGCCAGCATGGCGCTCTTCATGGCTGCGGTCGAGTACTCCATATCGGGATCGGCTCTAACCGATACAACCACCTTATATCCATCCTTGGTAGCTGTTGAAAGGGCCATGATATTGTTCTTGCCCATGAAACTTAAGATTACATCCGGATTCACCTGCTTAAAGGTTTCACGAAGTTTCTTTTTCCTGAGGCTGAAGTTAGTGAGTCTGTCCTTCTGCTCGCTGGGTAAAAGACCTGAGAATACGCGCTCTATGCCGTCCTTCTCGCCGCCCTTTGGATCAACCCAGACAGGGTTCTCGTCAAGGTCCATTACCTGCTCGCCCCCGTCAGCACCCGCAGGAACCTGCTTCCAGGCCGCGTGCTTAACCTCGTACTCGTTTGGAGCAAGGTAGGTGGTGACCAGAGTCACCCTGTAGCCCTGCTCAAAGAAATAGTCCGCCAGATTGGACATGACGCGCTCAGCTCCGCCCTTCTGGAGGGAGCCTATATACATTGCGATATGTTTTTTGCCGTTAGTTGCTGTATTTTTCAATTCTGTCATTCCCTTAAGATGATTTTTTCTTAGATGATAACGCTTCCGTTGCTGACGTTAAGATTCACGCCGTTCATATAGTTGCTGTCCTCGGACAAAAGAAATGCTATGGCAGGAACAATGTCCTCAGGCTTTGCATTCCTGTTCTCGGGGCTTACCTCAGCAGCCATCTCAACAAGCCTTGGATCAAGGTCCGAGAGGAACTTGGTCTCTATCATTGAAGGCGAAACACCGTTGATGCACACCTTCTTACCTTCGTAGTCGGCTGCAAGCTGCTTGATAACTCCAAGAAGCATGGACTTGACCGCAGTGTACTCCAGCATTGACTTAGGCGGCTTGCCGCTTGCTACTGAGGAGATCACTGCCACCACCTTGTCGTATTCCTTGCGCTTTGCCATGCCGGGCAGAAATGCTTTCAGGATCCGGACAAAAGAATATACCTGGATCCGGACATTTTTATCAAGCCTTTCGGCGTCGAAGTCCTTGAGCTTCGTATACATCATCTTTGACGCGCAAAGATGAACTATATGGGTAGGAGACAGCTCTTTTGCCGCAAGGTCATCCAGAAGGACCTGCACATCCGTATCGGAAGAGAGGTCAGCCTGGAAGAGCAGGCTCCTGTTCCCGTTAGAAAAAGGCAGCGCCTCCAAGGCCTCACTGCTTGAATGGTAGTGGAGGCAGAAAGTGCTGTCCGTATAGTCTTCGTTAAGTTTGCGCACCAGGGCCAGCCCCAGATCCGATGAGGCGCCCAGTATCAGAAATACTTTGTTGTTATTCATCCATGCACCCGGCAAGAATCTTGCCTTTTCCTACTTTTTTGCCATCCTGGTTAAGGATCTGCGCTGAAATTTCCATGGTCTTCGTGGTATCGTGTTTGGTCTTAACAAACCCTGACACGGTGAGGGTATCCCCGATGAACACAGGGAACCTGAAAGCAGTCTCCACGCTGTGAAGAATGCAGTATTTGCCGGGAAGATACACACCGGCAAGGGTGGAATAAAAGGAGGAGGTCAGCATCCCGTAGACCACCCGGCCACTGAAGCCCTTACTCTTTGCGAATTCATCGTCGTTGTGGAGAGGGTTTACGTCGCCGGTGATATCAAGGAAACTGCGCATCATCTCGGCGGTTACGGTAACGGTAAACTCCGCCCTGGTGTAATTTGCCTTATCCTCTTCCCTGGACACGATGTCCTCAAATCTGTATTCGTTCATAGGCTGCGAGTCCGTCTCTTTCCTTTACTGGAGCTTGCTGATGATAAGGTCTGCCATCTCGCCCACATTCTTGAGGGCAACGATCTCGCCCATGGTGAACTTAACGCCAAATTCTTCCTCCATGGCGTTTACAAGGTTGATATGCTCAAGAGAGTCCCAATCCTCGATATCGTCGGCTGTTGTCTCGTCATTAACCTCGATATCCTCATCATCAAAAACATCTCTGAATACTTCGTTCATTCTTTCAAAAACTTCTTTTCTTGTCATATGTAGTTCCTTTCTCTTTTAATAGCGCGCGATATTGCAGCGTGCACCGCCCCATGCGGGCTGCGCAGCGCCTCGTTCAGGACTTGCTGTAACCGGTTCATGTGATCTGCGCGGCACCTTCCGTCTCTACAGCATCCTATAGTAGCTGTACCACTGTTGGAAAATGAAGAAGGACCAGGCGATCTTGCTGAAATTCGCTCCGGTGCCGGGGCCGCCATCCCCCTTCATGATATAGTCATTTATAAACTTCGGCACATATTCCTCATGGAAAAGACCCTGCTGCTTAAGGAAGGCTGTGCTGCTGTAGTCAAGAAGCGCCTCCTTCAACGGGCCGCGGAGCCACTCATCCATGGGAACTCCAAAGCCGGTCTTTGGCCTCTCCAAAAGCTCTTTTGGAATATAGTCATAGGCGATATCCTTTAGGATGTGCTTCTTGTCCCCTTTGTAGTACTTGAACCTGTGGGGGATCCTGAAGGAATACTCCATGACCTCGGTGTCCATGATGGGGCATCTGTTTTCCAGGGAGTACTTCATGGAAGCCCTGTCCATCTTCACCAGGATATCCTCGGGAAGATAGGTGTCCATGTCAAGAAGCATGCGCCTTACCTGGAAGTTATTTACTTCGTACCTGCTCTCATAGGGGTAGAGAATAGAGTCGTCAAAAGACTCATCACCTGTCACAAAGGCTGCTGCAGCCTTAAGGTATCCGTCCGCCACCAGCTGGGTCTTGGTCTCCGGATTACTGTTTGCAGCCAGAACCTTTACCTTAGTGGGCATTCTGTCTATGAGCCTGCCGCTACCTACAGGGATCTGACCAAGGGCATGTGCTATGGCTCCCGGAACCTCCAGTTTCTGGGCCAGGGCCACGTTGTCATACACATTGTAACCGCAGAAGAACTCATCTCCTCCGTCTCCCGAAAGGGCTACGGTCACATCCTTCTTGGCCAGCTTGCTTACCAGCATTGAAGGGATCTGAGAGTTGTCTGCGAAGGGTTCGTCGTAATATTGAGGGATGCTGCTCACAAGGTCGAACATCTCTTTCTCCGAGATGTAGAGCTCCGTGTGGTCAGTTCCCAGGTACTTCGCTATCTCTTTTGCATACTCAGCTTCGTTGTACCTTGGCACGTCAAAGCCTATGCAGAAGGTCTTCACCGGCTTATCGGAAAACTCCTGGGCCATTGCCGTTACCAGCGAAGAATCATAGCCTCCCGAAAGGAAGGTTCCCAGGGGCACATCGGCTATCATCCTGCTCACAACGGACTTCCGAAGCCTGCCCTTAAGGCCCTCTTTGGCTTCCTCGTAGCTCGTTACGGGGTCCGCCGCCATCTTGTGGTAGACGTCCTTGATATCCCAGTACTTCCACTTCCTGATCTCGCCCTGATGGAACTTAAGAATACCGCCGGCCTCCAGCTTGTACACATCCTTGAAGATGGTGTCGGGAGCCGTTATGTACTGCTGATAGAGGAACCTGGAAAGAAGGTCCTGCCTGATCTCTCCCTTAAAGCCCGGGCACTTCATGATAGGCTTAAGTTCTGAGGCAAAGACGAGATTGCCGTCCTCAAGCCAGTAGAAAAGAGGTTTCTTGCCTATCCTGTCCCTTATAAGGTAGACATCTTCGGTCTTTCTGTCATAAAGAGCTATGGCGAACATGCCGTGAATGTGGTCCACCATGTCAATGCCCCACTTAAGGTAGGCAGCAATGATGACCTCGGTGTCGCAGGAGGACTTAAAGGAATAGTACTTCATCTCCTCCTTAAGTTCCAGGAAGTTGTAGATCTCGCCGTTAAATACCACGGAAATCCGCCCGTCCTGTGAATGCATGGGCTGATGTCCCAGCGGGGAAAGATCCAGAATCGCAAGCCTTCGTTGTGCAAAACCAACAATATAGTCACTCTGCCCCACAAAGACTTCTTCTCCGTGATCATCCGGTCCCCTGTGGTACATGGTGTCGTTCATGATGCGGAGCTGCTCCTGAGTTATTCTTTTTTTAGATACGTATCCGCAGATTCCGCACATGTATGTTGTCTCCGGTGATGTCGCTTAATGTTGTTTCAGGCCGCGGCCTTGTTGCGCTGACGCCTGCTTCAGATCTCGATGGGCAGCTTTTCGAAGTTGTCCCTTAAAGGTCCGAAGTCCTTGCACTCGTTGTCGATGGAATCGATCATCTCGATGTACTTCTCGTTGACCAGTGTCTTATAGTTATCCAGGTTGTCGTATCCCTTCTTGGTCCAGGCGAAGGGATGTGTCAGGATCTGGATCTTGTCGTATTTCTCGATGGTTTCCTCGTCGGGGTAACCATAACGCCAGATATGATTGGCATCTGACATGTACTTGACCTCAAGATCTGACTCGGGAGTAGCCTTGGGATCAAAGGTAAAGAAATCATCCTGATAGGCGTTGAGGATTCCGGGAAGTTTGATGTTCTCCTCAAGTACGTGAGGTGAGGGTCTGTGGATCGAGAAGGAATTGATCTCAAATCCCAGCATGTCGCTGAGCATATCCATCTCCTGTTTTATCCTCTCCCTGATAAGGTTCATGTCTGTCATGCCGTTAAGGGCAAAGTGAAGACCGATGATCTGGCCTCTCTCATGCATGTCTGTGAGGATGTCCCTGTTCTTTCTTGAGAGGATGTTGTAGGAATTGTTGGTCCACTGGAAAAAGAATGTAGACCTCATATCCATGCTCTCCTCAACCTTGGACAGAGCATAGGCTCTCTCAACAGAGTACTCAACGTCGTGGCGCATGATGATGAACTCGCTCTTGTTCTTGGCCTCTTCGTATGTGCAATAACGTCCGCTTTCTTTTATCACTCTAAGTATTTCCCTGTAATCGTCGTATGAAAACATGTGTTATTCTCCTATTTCTTCTTATGCTCTGCGATGACCTTGTCCAGGTAATCTCTCCACTGAACAAATACAGCTTCGCCGTTTGTTATCTCTTCTATCTTCGCTGCCTCTTTTCCCAGGTTCTTTGCAAGTTCCGGGTTCTCGATGAGCTTAAGCAGCCCCTCTGCCATGGCATCTGCATCCTTGATGGGGACAAGGAGACCGTTCTTGCCGTCTGTCATAACGGTCCTGGGGCCGCCGCAGGGACAATCCGTGGCAACGCAGGGCATTCCCATGGCCATTGCCTCAAGAAGGGAATTGGGAAGCCCCTCCCAGTCTGAGGAGAAGGCGTAAACCTCGCCCTTTGGTATCTCTTTTTCCAGTTCGTCCGAGCCGCCCATAAGGAGGATAAAGTCCTCGGCGTGGTTCTCTGCAATTATCTTCTCAAGGATCTCCCTGGTTCCGTCAAAGGAATCCGGGCCGTAGATCTTGAGCTTGTACTCCGGGTGCTTCTCATGAACCTTGAGGAAAGCTTCGCACAGCATGGGCTGATTCTTGAAGTCCACAAGCCTTGCGTGGTGCATGACGGTCTTTTCTTTAACCGCCGGGTGCTCTACGCCGAAGTACTTGGGGTTTACCGGGTTCAGGATGATGGTTGAATTCTCCTGAAGGTAGGGCTTAAAGAACTCCTTCTGGCCGGTGGTCTGGAAAACGCAGCCCGCAGCCCTGGGGAACAGCCATTTTATCTGCACCTTGTCGGAGAAGGCGTCGTAGTGTCCCACCGGGTCTGTACGGATTGAGATGACTACCGGGATGTCGGTGCTTTTTTTGCCCGCTGCCATAAGTGCGCGGTAGTTGGCTCTCTGAGCGAAAGCCACCAAAACATCCGGGTGATACTCCTTTATAAATTCCTTGAGGTATTTGACCCTGAGGAAGAACTTGGTTATGCGGTTCTTCTTCTCATTGCCCTCGCGAAGGCCCACGTGAACCCTGGTGACGCGCTCGTCAAGCTCGAACTCATCCTCGTCCTGCCACTCAGTGGCCACATATACCTTGATGCCCTCCGCGGCGAACTGATTGGCCAGGTTGGACACAACTCTCTCTGCGCCGCCCTTTACAAGGCAGTTTAAGTGAAATGCAATACTATCCATTTATTTAAGCACCATTCCTGTAGAGAGCTCAACTTCGCTCTCGTACTTGTCTATCAAAAGTGAACCGTCAACGGTCCTTACAACGGGCTTTCCGTCGAACACGTCCAGGATCTCTCCCGGGGCATAGGCCGAAAAATCCATCATCTCATCGAAGGGATGTGCCTGCCACACGGTAACTTTGCGTGACTCATCCTCCTCGTCTGCGTAGCAGAAGGCTCCCGGGAAGGGCGCAGCCACGCCTCTTATCAGGTTGTAGATGTTCCTGGTCCTGTCGTGGAAATCGATCTTGCCATCTGCCGCTGTACGTTTATTGTACCACGAATCAAAGTCTTTGGAATCTGTGTGTATCTCAACATGCCCCTTCTCCATGTAAGTGGTAAGGAGCTTTCTGATGAGGTTCTTGGAGCAGATCATGTTCTTGTACTGAGCTGTCCTGATGTCGTCGTGCTCATTGATCTGGAACATCTCGGTGGCAAAGACGTTGGGGCTGTCTGCTTTCTCGTCGTATTTAAAGAGGTTTAAGTTAAACCTGGTGTCTCCAAGGATCATGGACCAGTTGAGGGGCGAGCGGCCTCTTCCGAAGGGGAGATAACCGCAGTTTCCGTGGAACCCGAAGATTCCCTCCCTGAAACAGTCGAGAACCTCCTTGGGGATGAGCCTCTGCCAGCCCATTACGATACCGATGTCGAAGGTGTTCTCCTTCATGAAGGCAGTGGTCTTATCGTCCTTGAGGAAATAGCTGTCTGCCTCAAATACCGGGATCCCGTATTTCTCTGTCATGACTGAAAGGCCCTTAAATCCAGAGACCTGGTTGTGCTCAAGAACCTTGGGCGCGATGGTGATGATAAGGTCCACCTTGCAGATCTTTTTCTCGATAAATTCTATGATGTTCTCCGATGTATCTTTTACACCAAAAACAACTACTTTGTAATGCATTATTCGTACCTCTTCAAAATCTCATGTATGCTGCCGGCGTACTTCTCGGGAGTATAGAAAAGAGCTCTCTCGTAGGCCTTGTCGGCGTAGGACTTCATAAGTTCCTCGTCGTCAAGCATTCTTGATATCTCTTTTGCCAGCATCTTCTCGCCCTCGGTTACTACGTTCGGGTCGAAGTTCTCGTTTTCGTCCATATCGGGAACCAGAATGCCAAAGCTTCCCTGAATGGGCTCTTTAGGGCTGCTGCCGTCCGGAATATCGGTTATCAGCTTGTTGTACTCATCGTCGGAGAGAAGGATCTCTCTTGGCCCGGTCTTGCAGTCTGCGCTGATAACGGGCTTATGAAGGGCCATGGCCTCCAGCACCGCATTGGGAAATCCCTCGTGATTGGAGCTGCAAACGTAGAGGTCTGCCGCCGCAACATAGGGGAAGGGGTTCTTGCGAAGCCCCGGGAAAGCAACTTTGTCCTCTATTCCAAGGTCCTTGGCAAGTTTATTGTACTTGTCCCAGTTTCCGGCTCCAAGTACTACCAGACGCACCTCCGGATGGGTCTTGGCCACAATGGCCACAGCCTTCACAAGGTGCCAGATGCCCTTGATATAGTCGTTGCGGGCCATGTCGGCGATGACCTTGATTTTGGGCTCTGCTTCGGGCGCAGGTGTGGCTTCCGGGGTTGCCTCTGCTTTGGGCGCAGGTGTGGACTCCGGGGTGGTCCCTTGACTCCGGCCACGGGAACCAAAAGGAAAGTCGTCGATGGGCTCGGTACCTTTCTTCTGCACGTCTGTAACGTCCAGCGGGTTGTAGATGTAGGTGCTGCGCTCGTAGTCAAAGTCTGCCTTGAGCTGCCGCACTATCTCTCTTGAGCAGGACAGCACCTGTGTGGACCTGCTGCAGAAGAGCCTTACCTGCCTGGGGTTCTCCATATCGGTCTGGCAGCGAAGTCCCGTGAGGACACGCTCCTTGCCCTTGGACAGTGTATTTACGTAGTTGGCACTGCCGCCAAAGCTGTAAGAAATGTCAATCTTAAGGTCCTTCTTGATCTTGCGGGTCTTGCGGACTCTTTTAAACACATTGATGACCTTGTTCACAACGCCCTTTTTGGCGGGCACATCAATGTCGATCACCTCAAGCCCCGTGATATCAAAGTTGATGTCCTTGGAGCTGAAGATGAGAATATATACGTTGTAGTAATCCTGCATGAGACGGGCCGTCTTGATGCAGACCCTCTCAAATCCGCCCTGGTGCAGCATTGGCACCATTAGCATCAGGTTCTTTTTACCATTATCCATTAAAATCTTCCTCTGCTGTAGAAAAGAGCCATCATTCTGGCCTGTGACTTTACGTCAAAGCCCGCGCCCTTGAGCTTGCCCTGGATATATTCGCTGCTCTGGGCCCTGTCGCCGATGGAATACTCTATGAGTTTGTGCCTGGGTTTTGCCACCTCCGAAGGCACATTTACCGTATCAAAGCCGGTGTCCTTGTCAAGAAGGTCGATATCAGGCTGGTCGTCGGTCTCAAACACACTCTCCCTGCGCTCTCCCGCGATCACGGTGAAGGTCTGGTTGACCCTTATCTCCTCTTCAAGAGGATCAATCTGATAGTCCTCGCGCAGTGTCAGATCCTCCAGGATCTTTCTTGCCCAGTCTCTGGCCTCGGAGTTTATGCTCATCATGGAAACCAGCTCCGTTACGTTGACCTCAGGTGTCACCGCATCAGACACAAGACACTGAAGTCCTGCTGCCTGAGCCTCGATTACGCTGCCGGGAAGCCCCTCATATCTTGAAGGGAAGCAGAAATAATCCATGGCCTGGTAGTAATCGCTGGCATTGCTCTTATTTCCCGCAAAAATGCATCTGTCGTAGATATGGAGCTTATCCGCAAGCTTCTTCATGTCCTCCATAAGGGGGCCCTTTCCAAGCATCAAAAGCCGCACCCTCATGCCGTGCATCATGCTGTACTGATTAAGATCGTCGTTATCAAGAAGCCTGCACACCTGTGCAAAGACATTCAAAAGGAACTCGTGGTTCTTGGCGTACCTGAAACTCCCCACATGCCCGATAACAAGGGCATTGGATACTCCAAGCTCTTCCCTTATCTTGTTCCTCACCGCCTCGTTGTAGGCGAATTTCTTAAGGTCGATGGCATTGGGAATGACCTTCACCAGCCCCTTGTCAGTGAGATCCTGGCCAAACACCGAGATCCCGGCTTCCCTTGAGCAGGCAAAGTTATAGTCCGTAATGCCCTCCTTGTGAAGGGGCGTGCGCAGAAACCTTGTGGCAAGGCCCTTTATGCCATTGTCCACTCCCGCGCTCCTGGCATGGGCGATACAGATGGGGATCCCCGCCTTTTTGGCTATGGGAAGATAGATGGCCGCGGTGCTGGTCATGTGCCCCTGGACCACCTTCCACTCATTCTGGTGCTGGGCGAAAAACTTCTTGATGGCCGCCTTGTAGTCGCCCATATTTGTGCCAACGAACTTCGGAAGGCAGAAAATCCGGCCTCCCAGCTTATACACGCTATTATCAAAATAGTCCGGCTCGCGAACTGCCATCAGTTCATCGGAAGTCGGACTCTTTTTTCCCGTTTTTTCTGCCGGATAGTGCACAAGAAAATCAAACTGTATCCTGTCCCTGTCCATGTTTCTGTATAGATCGATTATGCGGCACTCGGCACCGCCAACCCCCAGTCCGCCAAGCACGTGAAGCACGCGGATCTGTCCGTATCCTTCTTCCATACCTTAATCCTCTTAGGTCCTAAGGAGTTACCGCTAGCGGTGGATTCCTTAGGACGGCTCTTAATTTCCCAAACTCTATTTTTTTATTAGTTTCCTTGCCTGCACAGCCAGGTACTTGGCCCTTGCCACGCAGTACCGGGAAACCTCCCCAAGAAGCGTCCTGTCCTCAACGTCCAGGCGCTTGTACTCTGAAAACGAAACCACCTCTGCCCTGTCGAAAAGCTTCTCAAAGTCCTCAAAATCCGCTTCCTTCATGGTGTTGGTGTGATATACGAAGGTAACGATGCCATCCTTTTTGCTCTTTAAGGAGGCCGCCCTGCTCACTGAGATCGGGTAAAAGACAAGTCCATGAGACCGGAAAGGCCCCGTTCCAAAGCCATCGGTAAGACCGTAAAAGCCATTCTCCTTAAGGACCTTCAGGGTATTCATGTCAAAGGAATGAGAAGGCGCCATAAAGAGGTCGGTCTCAATCCCGTGCTCCTCGAGGATGCGCTTACCTTCCTTTATCATCTCCTCCTGTCTCTTATAGGAGACGCCTGCAAACTCGGACTTTCCTCCAATCGGGAAAAGACCCGGCGAAGAAGTGGTATATACATGGCAAAAGCCGTGCATAGCCACTATCCAGCCCTGCTGCCTAAGCTCTTTTACATAGTTCCAGAAATCGGGGCGGTCATCGTCGATCTGCAGTTTCTTGTCTCTTACATCGGGCACCACTCCGATAAGGGGCTTGACCCCGTGCTTATCCAGGATTTCCTTGAAGCGAAGGAAATTCTCCCAGTTCATTCCCGGAGTGATGTCATCCAGTCTTATTGCGATACGCATTAGAGGTTTTCCTTGTACCACTCGATTGCGAGCTTGATGCCTGCCCTGAAATCAAAGGAAGGATCGTAGCCCAGGTTCTCTCTGGCCTTTGTGATGTCAGCGTTTGAATCCCTGATATCTCCTGCTCTTGGAGGTCCGAAATTAGGCTCAACGTCCATGCCAAGGGCCTCTGTAAGATGATGGTAAACGTCGATAAGGAACTCTCTTCCACCGGCGCCGATGTTGTAGGCCTCTCCTGCTGCCTCTGAAGAAGCAAGGCACGCACGAAGGTTGCCCTCGATAACATTGTCAACATATGTGAAATCACGGGACTGCTTGCCATCGCCGTTGATGGTAGGTGTCTCGCCGTTCATAAGCTGTTTGAGGAACTTGGGGATAACGGCTGCATATGCTCCGTTGGGATCCTGACGTCTTCCGAATACGTTGAAGTATCTAAGGCCGTAGGTATCAAGTCCATAGAGCTTCTTGTAAAGCTTGCCGTACTCCTCGTCTGTCTTCTTGGTGAGGGCATAGGGTGAAAGAACGTTGCCCTCCTGTCCCTCCTTCTTGGGAAGGGTTGTGGAATCACCGTAAACAGAGGAACTTGAGGCATAGACGAATTTCTTTACCCCGTTCTGTCTTGAAGCTTCCATCATGTTGAGGGTGCCCCTGATGTTGATCTCCTCGTACAAAAGAGGCATCTCGATACTGCGGGGAACGCTTCCCCAGGCAGCCTCATTGAGAACGAAGTCTACGCCCTTTGTGGCCTCCATGCAGGCATCCAGGTCCCTGATGTCCTTCTCGATAAAGGTGAACTTAGGGTTCTCCATGAAGGGCTGGATGTTCTCGATATGGCCTGTTGAGAGGTTATCCATGCATCTTACGGTGTAGCCCATGTTAAGAAGGGCCTCGCATATATTTGATCCGATAAAGCCGGCTCCGCCTGTAACAAGAAAGACGGAATCTGCCGGGAATTTAAGTTCTGTATAGCTCATAAAATCATCTCCTTAAACAAGGAAGTTCTGCTCTCGCTTCGCTCGCCAGAACACGCGCGCACTAGGCTCAACAAAACTTCGCCAAGTGCTTACAGCCTCCAATAATCAAAATCGGGAGCCTTGAAGTCGTTCATATCATAGATTCCCTTAAGGTCAAGGAATACCTTGGTCTTGTGAGCGGGATTAAAGAATCCTGCGATATCTGAAGGCTTGTAATCCTTGAAGTCCTCGTGAGCCACAGCCACGATGACAGCATCCATATCTTTTACCGCATCAAGAGAGTCGAACTCGATGCCGTAGAGTCTTTTGGCCTCTGCTGCGTCAGCCTGGGGATCAACAACCACGGGCTTAATGCCGTACTCGCCCAGTTCGTTGTAAATATCGATGACCTTGGTGTTTCTGGTATCAGGGCAGTTTTCCTTGAAGGTGAAGCCCAGGATAGCTACCTTTGCATTCTTGACAGGGATGTCGGCTGCGATCAGGTTCTTGACGCAGGACTCTGCAATGTACTTGCCCATGTCGTCGTTGATGCGGCGGCCTGAAAGAATGATCTGTGAGTGATAGCCAAGCTCCTCAGCCTTATAGGTCAGATAGTAAGGGTCAACACCGATGCAGTGTCCGCCAACCAGGCCCGGGAAGAACTTAAGGAAGTTCCACTTTGTGCCTGCTGCCTCAAGAACGCTCTTGGTGTCGATGTCCATCTTGTGGAAGATCATGGACAGCTCGTTCATGAAAGCGATGTTGATATCACGCTGTGAATTCTCGATAACCTTTGCAGCCTCGGCAACCTTGATGGACTGAGCCTTGTATACGCCTGCAAGAGCCACCAGCTCGTAAACCTTGGCAACTGTATCCAGGGTCTCCTCATCCATACCGGAAACGATCTTTGTGATGGTATCAAGCCTGTGAACCTTGTCACCGGGGTTGATACGCTCTGGTGAATATCCGATCTTGAAGTCTACTCCGCACTTAAGGCCTGACTCCTGCTCCAGAATGGGAACGCAGATGTCCTCTGTAACTCCGGGATAAACCGTTGACTCGTAAACAACAACACTGCCCTTTGTCAGGTACTTGCCCAGTGTGTGGCTTGCGCCCTCAACCGGGGAAAGATCCGGTGTGTGGTCATCGTTAACAGGTGTGGGAACAGCAACCACATGGAACTTGCACTCCCTGAGCTTCTCAGGGTCAGCAGTGAACTCAACGGTAGTGTTCTTGATGGCCTCGTCGCCCACTTCTCTTGTGGGGTCGATGCCCTGCTTGTAAAGAGCCACCTTCTCGGCGTTGAAATCATAGCCCACAACCTTGATCTTCTTGGCATAGGCAACGGCGATGGGCATTCCAACGTAGCCCAGGCCTACAAGTGACAGTTTCTCTTCTCCGGAAAGGAGCTTCTCATATAAATCCATTATGTTTCCTCCAGATAATTCTTTATTCTGTAATCTGTTTTATCTCATTAATATACGTCAATATTATACTACGTCTGTCAAACTTCTGCTCAACCAGTCTCCGTGCGGCTTTGCCCATTTCTCTTCTTTGGGCCTCATCCTTTTCCATGAATGTAAAAAGAGCCTTCACCAAAGCCTTTGTACTCCTTGGTTCAAAGAGGATTCCGGACACTCCATCCTCCACTATTTCACGGCATCCGCTGATGTTTGACGCGATGACGGGCCTTGCCGTAGCCGAAGCCTCCATCAGTACATTTGACATTCCCTCGTGGTAGGAAGGATGAACTATGGCATCCGCCTCTCTTAGGTAAGGGTGAATATCCCGGGCAAAGGGGATCATCTTGAATTGGTGGGCCTTCTCTGCCTCTTTTACCCGTGCCTCATATGCATCGTCAAAGTAGCCTACAGCCGCAAAAGACACCTTCCCGGGATACTTCTCATGCAGTATCTTCGCAGCTTCCAGGTACTCGTCCATGCCCTTTTCCTTCATGATCCTGCCGATATAAAGGAACCTGGTGATGTCATCCTTGTGCCCCGGATACTCCTCGGGATAGTGCTTATCAAGATTCACGCCGCTTCCGTTTACGGTAACGTGCTTTTTGGCCCTGATGCCGCAGTCCTCGAACTTTCTTCTGTTCTCCTCATTCTGGAAAAAGAGGCATCTGCAGCCCTTAAGGGCCACCTTATACATGGCGACTATGAGCTTTAAGAGGATCCCGCCCCGCTCGAAGGTGGTGCCAAGTCCCGTGACCGTTGAAATGTAGGGGACTTTCAGCCTTCTGCAGGCAAATCCACCGTAGATATTGGGCTTTATGGTATAGGTCAGGACGATATCAGGCTTTTCCCTTTTGATGAGAGCCTTGTAAGCCCGGTAAAGAGCCATGTCCTGAATTGGATTAACGCCTCTTCTGTTTATGTCCGTGTGAACGACCCTGAAACCCTCGTCTTTGATCTCCTTGACCTTGAGGTCGTCGGGAAGGCTGATGACTACTTCGTAGCCCTCCTCATCAAGGCCTGTCAGAATCTCATTTCGAAAGTCGTAGAGGCCGGCGGAGGAATTGGCAAGTATCAGAGCTTTCTTCATGATTCCTCCTTGTGGGCGGCGGCAGCGTCCGGCGTGCCAGCGCTTGCGGCTGCGGGGGTTGCGGCTGTGTTCGCGGCGGCGCCTGATGCGCCACTGCTCGCGGGCAGGCCGCAGAGCGCCTCGCATACCCCTTTTATGTCGTGGGGCGCAAAAAACGCCGACTCTTCATCTGTATAGTAAATTCCTTCGGGATTCTTAAAGTAAAGGCTCTTCATTCCAAGCTGCATGGAAGCTGCAAAGTCCTTGGTAATGTTGTCGCCCACATACATTATCTCTTCTGCCGGCAGCGCGAACCTCACCTGCATTATGCGGAAAGCAATGTCGCAGGGCTTTCTGAACCTTGATCCTCCAAGCTCGTCGGTGATGACGATCTCATCCACCATATCCCTTACACCAAGAGCATCGATCTTATTATTCTGCCCGTTGGGCCTTCCGTCAGTGATGATACCAAGCTTGATCCCTCTTGCTCTCAAGGTTTCAAGGGC
The DNA here is from genome assembly GCF_000526935.1 of Butyrivibrio sp. FCS014. Taxonomy (GTDB): domain Bacteria; phylum Bacillota; class Clostridia; order Lachnospirales; family Lachnospiraceae; genus Butyrivibrio. The sequence goes on from NZ_JAHA01000019.1 coordinate 1,206,292, forward strand.
CTTTTTCATCTCGGGATACATGGTGATCTCGGGCTTATGGGTTCTGTAGATATCAAGGGCCTTTTCTTTATCTTCGGGCCTGTTTATCTCAGATAAGAGTGCATCAATTGCAGGCTTGCCCTGTTCAAAAAGCTCATATAGCCTGTCTGCGTAAGCATCGTCTCCAAGGAATTTGGCAACCGCCTTGTAGCCGGACCTTACATATGCCCGCTCAGGATAAAGGGTGTCGTCCAGGTCGAAGATGACGGCCTTTACGGCGGCGGATACGACGCCGGTGCTCACAGAGTTATCTTCGGCGGCGCCGGTGTTTTCTGCGTTGCCGGACGCGGCCGCCTCTGTTGCCTCGGCGCCGGCCACGGCGAAGTTGCCCTCGTCAAGGCATACCGACTGGTCGAAGCGGCTGTAGATTGCGCCATCAGCTATTGCGGAATGGCGATATATCTTTTCCCCGGAAAGCATTATGAGTACGTACTCGGCGCTTCTTGCTCCCGCCTTCATTGACAGGGGCGCGCCTCCGCCGTATCTGGGGTTGATCTCTATGTAGTAGTCCTCTCCGGACTTTTCGTCTCTGATAAGCTGGATGGTGATGGGGCCGCGGGGACGGAACTTCTCGCAGATGGCCACTGCCTCTTTTACCATGGTCTCATCCATGAAGATCTGCGTCTTGAGGACTTCGCCGGCTCTCACCTGCAGGCGCTGCCTGGGCACGATGGAAATGGGGTTGCCGTCAAAATCGCAGAAAGCATCGATGGTGTACTCCTTTCCGGAAACAAAGGGCTGAATGATGTAGTCCTCGACCTGGCGGGCGTACATCTCAAGATCCTCGGCGTTTTCCACCTTGAAAGCATTGATGGAGCTGCTGCCGTCCTTAGGCTTGATGAACGCCGGGAAGCCGCCGTTGTAGGCCTTTACGTCGTTGACGGGCATTGGTGCCTTGAGGCCGCAGTCCACAAAGAACTGCGAGGTATTGTTCTTGTCGCGGCAGATCCTGATCTTGTCGGGGTCCGCGATGAGGACTTTAGTGCCGATGGCCTCGAACTTCTCACGGTTTTCGGAGAGCACCAAAAGATCCGTGTCGATGGTGGGGATCAGGAGGTCAATTTTGTCCTTACCGCAAATATCAAGGAGATTGTCTATGTATCCGGGGTCCTTCATGGCCACTACTTTCCTGGTAAAGTCGCAGTAAGCCAGCGCGGGAGCGGTTCCCGCCATGTCTGCCCCGTAAATCTTCAGTTTCCTGTCCAGAACCAGCGCGGCGCTGCGGAAAGCCTGCAAAAGCTCGATCCTGCGGCCTACGCCGGTAAAGAGAATTCTTATTTCACTCATGTTTATGTCCTTCGCTATTTCTTTTCCCTGGGTGTCTACCCGGCTCGCCACTTCATCGTGAGCGGCCTCACTTGCTGTCTTGCGGCTTGTCACTTCATTGCAAGCGGCCTCACTTGCTGTCTTGCGGCTCGCCACTTCATTGCAAGCGGCCTCACTTGCCGTCTTGCGGCTCGCTTCCCATGAATTCCTCCATGGTGGCTGAGGTGCCGGAGCTTATGCCCTTGTGTCCGAGGACTACGCCCACTGTGGCAAATAGGATCTTGAGGTCCCCAAGGAAGGTGATGTTATCTACGTATTTCACATCCCAGTCGAACTTCTCCTCCCAGGAGATGGAGTTTCGGCCGTTCACCTGGGCAAGCCCCGTAAATCCGGGTCGTACCTCGTGGCGGCGCTTCTGATGCTCGTTGTACCTGGGAAGGTATCTTACAAGGAGCGGGCGGGGGCCGACGATGGCCATGTCGCCTCTTATGATATTGATAAGCTCGGGGAGCTCGTCAATGCTGGTGCTTCGAAGTTTTTTTCCAAAGCCCGTGAGCCTCACCTCGTCGGGAAGCAGATTTCCGTCGGCATCCTTCTCATCGGTCATGGTGCGGAACTTGTACAGGTTGAATACCTTCTCGTTCCGGCCGGGCCTTGGCTGGCGAAACAGCACCGGGCTTCCGAGCTTCACCCTCACCAGAATTGCCGTTATGATGATGACGGGGCTCAGGACTATCAGTCCTACAAGCGCCAGAAGGAAATCGATGGGTCTTTTTATGAATTTTTCGTAGGGGCCTTTGGCCTTGTGATTGGTCATTAGTTATTCTCCTTTGTCCATGGGAGACATCTCAACCCCTATTCTACCATAAATTGCGCCGGTATCGACCCAAAAGAAGTGGTGAATGGATTCTACGTTTTATATCTCTTTATATCTTTTTATATCCTTTTATATCTCTTTATATCTTGTTAGTTTGTTTTATATCCTTTTATATCTTGCCGCAAGCCCACTATTCATCTACGTTTCAGACAACGCATCCACTTTACTGTGCGCTGGCGGTACATACGCATTTCTTGGCGGCGCCAGGCAATACTCTTTACTATGCGCTGCCGGTGCATCTCGTCGCCCCCCATGAGAATTCGCTATATTTTGACATCACCCTTATTTATAGCGAAAAAATAAGGGCTTTTTCGCTATTATTTGACATGACCCTAAATTATAGCGAGAGATTTCGCCTTTTTCGTCGCTATTATTTTAAGTCACCCCTAAAAATAGCGAAAATGGGCTGTTTTTGTCGCTATTTTTTGAGGTCATGCTGAAAAATAGCGAAACGCAGCTCCGGAGGCCGACAGCAATAGAGGCGGCCGGACGGGCCGGAGTGGCAGGCCGACGCCGGGCGATCGAGTAGGCTGACTCCTACTCGATTCTGCACACAGACATTCCGCACTTCGTGCTCCATGTCCTTACGACCGGCAAATGAATTTGTATGCAAGCATCCATTCGCTTGCCGGTCTTGTGCATCAAAAAGGGCGAAGCCGCCGCTTCGCCCGAAGAAAAATCAATTCATTATGGTCTTCCTGCCCTCGCAGGCCTCTTACTCAAAACACCTCTTCACGATCTCAATGATCACATCCTGCTGCTCGGGAGTCATCTTGTTGTCCGAAGGAAGACAAAGTCCCCTCTCAAAGATATCCAATCCCACATCCAAGACAGTGCCCTCGTCGATATAGGCGTTGCTCCTTGCTCTGCCGCTTCCGGCCTCGGTGATGAAAGGATTCATCCTGTAGATGGGCTGCAGGTGCATGGGCTTCCAGATGGGTCTGCCCTCTGCGTTGTATTTGGCAATCTCCTCAAGGATCTGTGTGGGGCAGCTCTTGCCGGGCTCGGCCACATAGAGAGCGTCCTTCTCGCCGCGAACCTGCCTGCACATGGCGTCCTTGTCGATGATGATGCAGGAGAGCCAGTAGTTGGGCTCGGATTTGTTAAGATCCATGGGATTCATGCTAACGGGAAGATCCTTGAATCCCTCTTTGTATCTCTCAAAGATGGCCTTCTTCTGGGCGATGTGCTCCTCAAGATGAGGGAGCTGGCCTCTGATAACGCCGGCGATCACATTGCTCATGCGATAGTTGTAGCCCATCTCCTCGTGCTGGTACCAGGGCGCGTCCTCTCTGGCCTGGGTGGACCACTTGCGGACCTTGTGCGCATCCTCGAGATTATTTGTCAGGAACATTCCGCCTGCGGATCCGGTGATTATCTTATTTCCGTTAAAAGAGATAACGCCGTAATCACCGAAGTTTCCGGTCTGCTTTCCTTCATAGGTGGCACCGAAGGACTCTGCGGCATCCTCCACGATAAGGGCTCCGTGACGGTCACAGATTTCTCTGATCTCACCAATCCTGCCGGGTGTGCCGTAAAGGTGAGCAACTACAACCAGCTTAACATCGGGATATATCTCGAAGGCCTTTTCCAGAGCTGCGGGGCTCATGTTCCAGGTCTCGTACTCGGTATCGATGAATACTGCTTCGCCGCCTTCGTAAGCCACAGGATTAACGGTGGCATCAAAGGTAAGGTCGGAGCAGAAGACTCTTTTCCCCTCAAGGACTCCCTTGGCGGTCTTGGGCTGGCCGTAGAGCCTCTCTCCCGCAAGCCTTATGGCAAGATGGAGAGCTGCGGTGCCGGAAGCAAGAGCGACGGCATCTTTGCAGCCAATCTTGGCGCATACAGCCTTCTCGGATTCATTTATGTTGGCGCCAACGGTAGACATCCAGTTGGTCTCGTAGGCTTCTTTTACGTATTCGATCTCCTCGCCGTGCATTGTGGGCGAAGAAAGCCACACCTTTTTCTCAAAGGGCTTGATTTCCATAATACAGTTCCTCCTGTATCAAATTTGGGCTTGATTGCACAGCCCGGTGCTATCAGGGCAATAGCCGTCGAGGAAAGCTTCTCACGTTCCTGTTGAATTGATAAGCTCTGAAGTCTTGGCCAGAGCCTCTTTTCTCTCCCTTGTCATGACGTATCTGTGAACATCGGGATGGTATGTTTCAACGATCTCCTTGACGATGTCGCGGATCTCGGGAGATTCCTCTCTTGCAGCCACGTTGAGTTTCTCAAGCTGGGAGAAGAATCGCATCTCGTCCATCTCGATGGGCTTTCCGATGTGGATCATCTTGTTGGCTGTGTCCTGGAGGCCTTCCTCGTCCATGAGCATCTCCTCGTAGAGTTTTTCGCCGGGACGAAGGCCTGTAAATTCGATCCTGATGTCCTCTCCAACCTTGTAGCCGGAAAGCTTGATGAGGTTCTCCGCAAGATCAAGGATCTTAACGGGCTCGCCCATATCAAGGACGAATATCTCGCCGCCCTTTGCAAAGGCTCCTGCCTGAAGCACAAGGGATACTGCTTCCGAAATGGTCATAAAATAACGAATGATATTAGGGTCTGTTACGGTAACGGGGCCGCCGGCTGCTATCTGCTTCTTGAAAAGCGGGATAACTGAGCCGTTGGAACCAAGGACGTTTCCGAATCTTACTGCAACAAACTCTGTATCATAGTGCTTGTCAAAGGTCTGAATTATCATCTCACAGATTCTCTTGCTGGCTCCCATGATATTGGTGGGGTTAACAGCTTTGTCCGTGGAGATCATAACGAACTTCTCGCAGCCGTTGGTGGCTGCTGCCATGGCAGTCTTGAAGGTTCCGAATACGTTGTTCTTGATGGCCTCTGTGGGGCTGTCCTCCATGAGAGGTACGTGCTTGTGGGCCGCTGCATGGTAGACGATCTCGGGCTTGTACTTTTCAAAGATGAGATTGATCCTTAAGGTGTTGCGCACCGAAGCGATGAGCACCACAAGGTCGAGGTCAGGATACTTAACCTTCAGCTCCTGCTGTATGTCGTAGGCATTATTCTCGTAGATATCAACGATGATAAGGCGCTTGGGCTTGTGGTCTGCGATCTGTCTGCAGAGCTCCGAGCCGATGGAGCCGCCACCGCCTGTGACCATGATGGTCTTGCCCTTTACGTAACCTGCGATGGAATCAATATCAACTGATATCGGATCTCTTCCAAGAAGGTCCTCTACCTCAACATCACGAAGTCTTGATACATTAACCTCGCCGTTTACCAGCTGATACATGCCGGGCAAAGAACGAAGCTTACAGTTGGTGTTCTTACAGATATCCAGGATCTTCTTGAGCTCCTGTCTGGATACTGAGGGGATCGCTACGATGATCTCATCGATGTCGTAGAGGTCCGCGCACTCAACGATCCTGTCTCTTCCGCCTACAACGCGGATTCCCTGGATATATCTTCCCCACTTGTTGGTGTCGTCATCGATGATACATTTGATGGACATTGTGGAGTAATTGCTGGTGATGATGTCTTTGATGATGATATTGGCGGCCTCTCCGGCACCGATGATCATCACGGCCTTGCTGTTATTGCGGTTTCCTGCCTGCTGCTTCATGCTCCTGAAAAATCTGTAGGAGAATCTGCTGACGAAGATTCCGGTGATAAGAAGGAAGGTGTACAGGAAATAATAACTCTGGGGAACAGGCTGGCTCTGGGACTTGAAGAACTGAAGTCCGATGGCGTTTATAACACCGGAGAGCACGCAGGCCATGACCAGGTTCTGCATCTCCTTCTCACCTGCGTAGGCCCACAGGCTGTCGTAGAGCTTGAACAGGTAGAAAATGGCGATGGTGATGATAATGTTAATGGGCAAAAAACCTGTGACGGGATCCAGGAAGTGTTCCGGAATACTGCTCACCTTGAACTCGTACCTCATGAGGATCGCCACGTAGCTGGCCCCGATAATGCAGAGGATATCGTAGATTATCAGTCCCACTCGCCTATAAAGTTTTTGGAAGTTAAAAGGTTCTTTTTTATTACTCATTTCTCTTTGATCCTATATGTCAGCGGTGCCAAAGACAGCATCAGCGCTATGGTCATAGGGTTACTGTACTGGAATACCCACTCTGAGATTCCTGCAACCGCAAAGCCGATAATGATGGCGCAGGTAACCAGTGAAAGGGGCTCTTCCTCTCTTTTTCTCAAATAATATCTGATGCCTGAAACCAGGGCGACAACAAGGGTTATCGCAAAAAGAATTCCCGTGGGAATGCCGTGGTCATGGGCAACCTGAATGTATGTGTTGTGGGCGTGGATGGCGATCTCTCCGTTGGGAAGAGGAACACCCATCTCATCGTGTCCCGTCATATTGAGCTGCTTTAAGTATGACTTAAAAATCGTGATCCTGCCATTGGAAATTACATCCAAAGGATTGGAGGTGTCAACGTAGTCCTCAAGCTCGTCGTGGACAACAGAGGCCACTTGGCTAAGAATCTCCGCCTCCGCGTTAGTCTTGCTAACCGCAGCCAGCAGGCCGTCGCCGGGCAGTACCGCATCGCCGGGGAGGTCGATGGCGCCGGTTCCCTGATTGGCGGGATTGTCCGGGCTCTCGTCATAAGGCCGTCCGTAGTCGTCGTAAAGCGGCGCACCGCTTGGGCCGTCATAGTTGTAGATATCAATGGGGTACTGATAAACTCCCACCTCTGCCCCGAGGATCTTGCTCATAAAGAGGTTTGCAAATCTCTCAACGCACATGAAGTTGGTGTTGTCCCAGTCTGCGCCGCCCCTTACGAACTCATCGGCATCGTCGATGGCGTAGTACACGGGGTCTGCTGCCATGGTGGGCAGTATCCTCTGCAAAGTAAAAGCTGCAGGGAAGCACAGCAAAACTGATAAAACCAGCACCGCCAGTATCCTTCCAAGCTGCCGTCTGTGGCAGGCCACCACTACGACCAGCACCAGAAGCGCTGTTCCCGCAATAGCTGCGTAGGCAGTCCTTGAAACGGTGAAGATGGCATAGGACATGATAAATCCAAAAAGAGTCATCTCCTTCCAGGCAGAAACGATAACTCCCCTAAGGTTAGTGCCCTTGGGAAGCGCCACCACCTTGACGATGAGCATCACCAGAGCCGCTGCCCCCATAAAGGTCAGATACTCGGCGGTCACCGTTACAGTGTGGAATATGAAGCCGAATCTTCCGCTGACATAGCCGGTAAAATACCTGTGAAGCCAGCTGAACATCAGCGAAATGGCAAAGTTCATCATAAGTCCTCCGGAGAGGATCTTGTAAAAGTCTTTCTTCTTGTTCCAGGAACCGATCCTGATATAGAAGGCCGTGTAAACAAGAGCAAGGTAAATGCCCCAGACCCTGGTGTTCCTGAATACGATCATGGCCACAAACAGCGCGATCAAAAGGATTCCGAACAGTGTTGGCCTAACGAGATGTATCTTTTCCCTGTGGGCAGGTGCCTCGTTCCTGTCACGGATCGCAATCACCGCAAGGCGCACCAGGTTAAGTGCCACCAGCCCCGCCAAAATGCCGATGATCACTGTAAGCATCAGCACCTTGTTGTGGAGGTCATACTCAAACTCCCCGAAGTACTTCCTGTGATAGTCAAAATATCTGTAGCCGTAAAGCCCGGCGCCGATAACCCACACCAGGTTGTAAATATTGAAAAACTCCTTCAAAGAGAAGGTAAACAGCAGCATCACAAGAAGCCATACCGTCAGCTGCCTCTCGGAAATGCTGTGATAAATATCGAAAAGATCGTTCATGTACTGTGAGCCGTACCAGATGGCCATGGCCATGGAGAACATGATGGCCAGATACTGGGCCCTGTCCTCGTTTCGAAGGCTCTGCCAGAAGGAAATCCCCACCTCATGCCGTATTGGCTTGTGGTTTATGGCGTAAAGCACGATAACTGCTGCCACCAGAAGTCCTATCTCATAGAAAATGATGTCCGTAGCCCTTGAATCAAAGACCTTAAGCGGGAACACCATGATCATCAGCGCTCCGAAAAACAGCACCGCTACCGGGTTTGCAACGCACCTTACGGTCTGCCACACAGTGACAATGCCGTCTTTTTCGGCATTCTTCCTGAAATATACCCTGGTCAAAAGACACATCACAAAAGCCACAGCTGCGATAATGCCTATGATCCCCAGAGAGCGCCCCTTTGAAAGCGGCAGCCTGTAATTATAGAAAGCCGCCATATGAAGCCCCTCTATGGGGTTGTAGTCGCAGGTAAGATTTCCAACGTATGCGGGCTGATCCGAAACCGTCTCAAACGCCACCTTATATTTGGACCTGCAGTCCACCATTTTAACCGCATATTTCTTGCCGACTTCAAGGTTTATGTCCATGGGAATGTTCACATACCCCGGAACCACGCACTCATTGGTGTCCCTGAATACCTTCAGCATCATTGCGCCGTTCTCGTCGTAGAGGATAGCTCCGATATACCGGCCCTTTTCAACCTCAGTAACATACACATCGACGGAGCTCAGCCTGTTGTACTGGGCTACAAACTCCTGCATGATCTTGCCACGCTCAAAGTTGATGTAATCCGACTCCGACACGATGGTGCCGCCGCCTGAAGTCTGTGTAACCGCGGTAAAGAGTCTGAATGGCCATATTGTCAAAATGCCTATCAGGGCAAATGCGATGATAACCGCCCTGACAGCCGTACTTTTACTGATTGTAGTTCTCATTCTCCCAATTGCCTCTCAAAAAAACCATCACAAAATAATACCACACACGTGGCTCTTAATCAAACCGCCCGGTCGCCTGAAGAAGCGGCGCCGCAAGCCACAGGTACAGCACATACCTCACAAGGTAAGTTGGCCCCAGAAGCACCGTTAAGAAAGTCAGTACTATAGGCAGGAACATCAGAACTCCCTTGTATTTCCTGCGATAGATCCTGTAGAAGAGCACAAACATGAACAGTATCACATACAGCCCCGGGGAAAAGAAAAGGTGGATCACCGGAAGGTCGCTCTGGAAAGTCCCGATGGAAAGGTATCTGTAGAGCTCATCCAGAGGCTTAAGCACGCTCTTTCGCTCGCCGGGAACCTCCACCTCATAGCCGAAGTAGGAGCTCTCCTCGTAGGTAAAGGTGTACATACTGTTTCCCTTGTAAACGTTGATCACCGCCGGGGGATACACATAGCCATAGGAAGTCAGCATCCATGCATTCACATAGGTCATGGGATGCTTAAGTGCCAGCTTTTTCCATACTTTCCAGAAACCTGCACTGTCCTTTTCGTAAAGGTCATTGTTAAATCCAAGCTTCACCATATCCGAGAGCCTTGGAGTGTACTTTTCAAGGTTTTCCTCAGGGATATAGGCCGTGATGGCCTCGATATCCTCTGCAGTCAGTTCATCCTTCTCATAGTTGTAGACCCTTGCCAGCTGCATTATAGGCACCGTCAGCATCTCCTGATGGTGGGTTCCCTCGCTCACGTGGCAGGCCGCGCTAAGAAGCGGCGAGATCACCAGATACAGCACCACCGGCGCAATGAGCATCGGTGTAAGAAGGCTCTTTAGCCGTTTTCTAAAGTGAATCAGTGCAAAGGGCACAAACACAAGATACGCATAAAAGCCGTTGTGCCTGAAAAGCGGCATAACTGTTGCTGTCAGGATAAAAAGAGCCATCATTTTCCGGTTGGCTGCAAAGCCCTCCGGGTCTTCCGAAAGCTTTGCCAAAAGAACCGTCAAAAGAAGCAAAAGCGCCGAAAACAGGCCGTCCTTGCAGGAACACAGGGTGTACATGACGATGGTTGGAAATGCGCCGTAATAAAGAACCCAGAGTATCCGGCTCTTTTTCCCGATGCCCTTCTTCTGCATGTAGGTAATGGCATAGGAATAGATTGCAGTCATCACCAGCATCTGAAGCACCAGGTAGGTGAAGATGCCTGCGTTCCAGGAGCCTGTAACCTTGTGGACAAGGGCGATGGTGCCCCCAAGAAGCAGCACGTGCAAAAGCGGATGGTGAGTGGTGAAGGTCCTTGTCAGGACTTCGTTAAGCTCATCTGCCGCATCATATACAAAAAAGCCCGGAAATTCTGCCATAAACACAGGGATACTGAGCAGTATCATGCAGCCCCAGTTTACAAAGAAATCTCTTTTCCCGGGAAGATCGCTGTCCTGGTAGACGGGGAGCTTTATAAAGCCAAAGAGTTTTCGCCCTTCAAGGGCAAGGTTGTAGCCCCTCCAGATGTATCTGGTGTCCATGGCGATTATCACAATGAGCATGCCCCATACCAGCAGAAAATTCCTGTCGGAAAGATCGATGCGGTCCAGCTTTTCCAGCTGATAGCCAAGGGCTAAAAAGGTTCCTGTCAAAATGCCAAACAAGCCTGACAAAAGCCAGGCTCTGTTGTTGTCTCTATCATTTTTCATCACGGGTAGTCTCCCGAATCACAAATTGCGGATTGTTGTTCTGGGAAATGTAGAGTCTTCCCAGGTATTCGCCGATCATGCCCAGCATCAGCATCAGCATTCCTCCGATGAAAATCACGGCGCTCATAAGGGCAGAAAAGCCCACGGGCACGTCAGGAAGAACGAATTTCTTGATGATGGTGTAAATGCCGTAGATAAAGCCAAGGATGGCGAAAAGTGTGCCGGTTGCGGTGGCGATTCGAAGGGGCTTTACGGAAAAGGCGGTAAAGCCGTTGATCCAGAGGGCCATAAGCTTACTGAAGGTGTATCCGCTGGTGCCAACCTCTCTTGCCCTGTGGGTAACGTCAACGTTCACGATATTTCTGGTGGTGCGAAGCACAAGGCCGATAACGTAGGGGTAGGAGCTGGTGTACTTTATCATCTCATCCACCACAAAGCGCCTTGCGGCGAAATAGCTGGAAACATACAGCTCCTTGGGCTTACCCAGCATAGCGCCGGCCATCCACTCGTTCATTGCGGTTCCGAAGTTCCTGAAAAGGTTGTGCTTCTTGTGGCTGTATCTTGCATAAGCTACGTCTGCCCCTGCTTCCAGGGCTGCGATGAGCTTGTCTGCTTCATTTGCCGGGGTCTGTCCGTCGTCATCAAGACAGATAACGTAGTCTCCGTCTGCGGCGTTGAGGCCTGCCATAAGGGCTGCGTGCTGGCCAAAGTTCTTGGCAAGGTTTATTCCAAGAACCCTGTTATCGTCCCTGCCTGCAGCAATCTTCTGCAGAGTGTCCCATGTATCATCGGGAGAACCGTCATTTATCAGGGTTATGTCGTAGTCGTAACCTGCCATCCCCTTCATGGTCTCATCTATCTCATTTATTACCCCGCCGATGGTCTTGGAAGACCTGTAGCAGGGGATCACAAAACTAATCTTCTTATCTGCCATTTTTAATGAACCTTTCAGTCTGTCAGTGTTTTTTCCATCAATATCATATCATCTTTTTGGCCGTCACTGCACTCAACCTGCGGAAGATCCGCGGTTTTTGCAAAGCCTGCGTGCTGATAGCTCCTGATTGCCACGGTGTTGAAGGCAAAAGCTCTAAGGATCAGCTTCTTAAGCCCAAGTTCATCCCTTGCATACTCTGTTGCAAGAACCGCAGCTTCGCTGCCGTAGCCCAGTCCCAGAGCATCCTCTTCGCCGATAAAGATGCCGTACTCTGCGCTGTCCTCTTCCCGGTTGATATCCCGAAGATGCAGGCACCCGATGGGGCGATTGTCCCTTCCGTTCTCGCAGATAACAAGCTGCACCACTTTCCCGGTATCAAGCATGGTCTCTTTCCAGGTCTTCATGCCCTCCACCGTAAAGTCTTTTCTGTATACATGATTGTTTCTTATCCGGTCCTTGTTTCGCCACTCCACAACCAGAGGGAAATCCGCCTCTTCTATGGGCCGTAGGGAAACCTTGGGGCCTACTTTTACAAACTCAGTCATTGAATCTCCATTTCTTTATATAGCCGCGCCATTCATGATATTCTGCCGCTCTCCGGACACCATGCAAAATGCGCGATTCGTTGTCACTGCGGGCTTACGCTGTACACTGCGAACACATCTGCCACAAGGTCCACCTGCTCTATGGCCACGGTCTTTCCCTTGTCCTTGTAATAATCGGAAAGCCATCCTGTGTCCTTGCCCTTAAGCTGCACCATGTAGACATTATCTAGAAGAAGTGCCTTCTCCATGCTCTCAAAGCCGTTGTTCATAAGCTTTTTATAGTACAGCGGGCTCTTGGAGGCCCAGCCTCCCATGAGATCGTGGTTTGCTTCGCTGTTGTCCACGTTCTCAAACATCTTCTCCGAGAAGGTCTCCTCCTCATAGTCTATGGCATCCGCCACAGAAACGCCGGTGTACACATCCACAAAGTAGAAGCTGTCCTCATGTTCATCAAAGTACTCATACAGCGGGCCGTAGTGCTGCCGCATGCTGTCTCTGTCCTTCATCTCCGCATTTATAATGTTCACCTGGTTGGGCACTGAAACCGCCGCCACAAGAGCTGCTATCACCACGGGGATGAACACGTTCCTGCGGTAATTCTCGCATCCAACAAGGATCATTCCCACAAGAATGCCGATCTCCACCAGATACAGAGGATGGGTTATCCTCACGGGATCCCTGCCCCTTACAATGATGTAGAGCCAGAGGGTGCTCCTGCAGGCAAACAATAGTGCCAGCATTGCCACCACAGGCAGTCTCTTCTCCTTCTGCTTTCCGAAGAGATAGAGAATAAGGGTTCCCAGATACAAAACACCTGCTATTATATTCCATGGGAAATCCGACATAGGGTATTGATAGCTCTTTTGCGCGGCTATGTGCCTTAGCCTGTAAAGGTACTCAGGTACTGCATTTATGAGCTGCTGCATAAGCGGTATCTCGTCGGTCTTAAGCTTGTCCGCATATGAAGCCACAGCCCTTAAGATATCGGCATTTATCTCCTCGTCCAGACCGAAGTTGTAATTTATCAGCAGCTGCTGCTCGCTTTTGTCCAGGCCTATCCCGTCGTAGAACGCCTTGTTCTGCGCATAATCCGGGATGTACTGGAAATCGTAGAGCTCCGTTCTTGCATCAAACAGGCGGTTAAAGTCCTTCCAGTCAGGAGTCGAATAAGCTGCCCTGTGGGCGATCTGCCCTATAAGGAGGCACAAAACCAGCGCCACGCACAGTTTAACGTAGGTTGTAAACAGCTCTTTTCTTGCGCCGGCACGGGAAACCATGATGCTTCCATCCTGCTTGTCCTGCAAAGACAGCCGCTCCAGCCACCACTTGGACAATATCCCCACTCCCACCATGGGAAGGGTCAAAAGAAGCATCTCGGACCTTATAAGGTACGCAAGTAATATAAGAAGTACCGGGAGGATGAAGGCTCTTTTCCCGGAGTCTTTACCGGTCATGATAAGGAATATGGCCGTGGCTGACAAAAAGCCGCAGTTGAAGGTGTACTGCACGAACAGGAAATGTGCTCCCACAGCGCCAAGCATGAAGGCCAGTTCCATGGCTCCCACTTCAACCTTAAGGAGGTTGTCGCTGCAGAGCTTAAGGGATCTGTAAAACACAATGAATACGCACAGATACTGGCAGGTGCACAAAAAAATGCCGTACCAGTCAAAGCTCCATGCCGCCCGGTACAAAAGGGCGATAAAGGCGCTTATGGGGTACAGCATCTGTATGTTGTGTCCGGCAGGAGTTCCGGTGTAGGCTCCCGATAAAATGTCCTTCATCAGGACATCGTCGTTGAGGTCAAAGTAATGATCCCCAAAAAAGCCCGCAAAAACCACGACTGCCACAGTCATAAGAACAGAAACTATGAAGTTCGGGCTGATGCGCGTCTTTTTCATATGAATGCTCCGGAATTATGTAAATTTGTAGTACTCCTTTACTCTTCTGACAACCTCGTCCAGGTCGTCGTTGGTGAGCTTGTAATACATGGGAAGGCGAAGGAGTCTCTCGCTCTCCTTTGTGGTAAATCTGTCCTCTCCGTGGAACTCACTGTACTGAAGGCCTGCCTTTGAAGAATGAAGCGGCACATAGTGAGAAGCGGGAAGGATGTCATTGGAAAGAAGGTACTCGATAAGGCCCTTTCTCTCCTCGAAGTCCTTGCACTTTATGTAGAACATGTGGGCGTTGTGGACGCATTCCTTAGGAACGTAGGGAAGCTCGATAAGTCCTGCCTCCGCAAGGGGCCTAAGCGCCTCGTAGTATCTGTTGTAGTGGTCCATTCTGTCGTTGTTGATCTCCTCAGCCATGGTAAGCTGCGCGTACAGGTAAGCGGCGTTCATGTCGCTGGGAAGATATGAGGAACCGGGCATTATCCAGGAGTACTTATCCACCTTGCCAAGCTTGTAAAGGGTTCTGTTGGTGCCCTTCTCCCTTATGATGATGGCGTCGTCCACGAAGGTCTCGTCCCGAAGGAGAAGCGCTCCGCCCTCTCCCATGCTGTAGTTCTTGGTCTCGTGGAAGCTGTAGTTTCCGAAATCTCCGATGGCGCCAAGGGCTTTGCCCTTGTAGGTACTCATTACGCCCTGAGCTGCGTCCTCAATAACAAGAAGGCTGTGCCTCTTTGCGATGTCCATGATGGTGTCCATCTCGCAGCCGACTCCCGCATAGTGTACAGGCACGATTGCCCTTGTCCTGGGAGTTATGGCATCCTCGATGAGGTTTTCGTCAATGTTCATGGTGTCGGGCCTGATGTCCACAAACACCACCTTGGCGCCTCTGAGAACGAAGGCATTGGCTGTTGATACGAAGGTGTAGGAAGGCATTATCACCTCGTCCCCTTCCCTGATCCCTGCAAGGATCGCAGACATCTCAGTGGCGTGGGTACAGGATGTGGTCAAAAGAGTCTTCGCTACCCCGGTCTTCTTCTCGATCCATTCGTTGTCCAGGGCTGTGTATTTGCCGTCGCCGCAGATCTTCTGGGCCTCCACACACTCCTTTATGTAATCAAACTCTTTTCCCGTATAAGGGGGTACATTGAAATTAATACGCATAGCTTTTCTCCTATCGGACAGACCCTTGATACCGGTCAGTCTTTTTTCTTAAATACAATGAGCTTACTTATAACATAGTTCAGGGCTATAACAACGAAGGTTGCGGCCAGCTTCACCGGCATCTTCGGGAATCCCATGAGGGTGATGAAGATGTAGATGATAAGGTCCTCAACAACAAGGGTAAAGAGCCTTCCCGCTGTGAAGGAACCCGCCTGCTTAACAAAGTCCTTAGTGCTGTCTACCTTGCCGTCAAACACCCAGGTTCTGTTGGTAAAGAACTGGAAGGCAACGCAGATGATCCAGTCGATGGTGTTGTTCACAACTTCGTTGAGGTGCATTACCGTGTCCATGAACCAGAACAGGAAGATGCTAAGGAAGAATGCCAGGCCTCCGAAGAAAAGGTACAGCAGGCCTTCCTTGTGTTTCTTGTAAAAGGGTTCAAAGATATTTAAAACCGGCAGGGACATGATCCTGTCGAAAATATCCTTCTTCTGTGTTTCGTTTGTTTCCATAATCTGTTAACTCCTATTCATTACAGGCAAAAATCATAAATCTATTATTCTCAAAGACCTTATTATAATCATGATTGGTTATATAGTCCAATAAAATATCATACTTGGCCTGAATGTTGGCGTAGTCGGCCATGTCGCTGCCTACGATGATGACGGGCTGCGCTTCGTCTGATACCGAGAGCTCCATCAGCTGATCATCGAACTTCTGCACCGAGTAGCTGTCAAGGTCCGGCCACACGGTGTTGATGGCCGGCTCCATGTCAAAGATATAGGAAAGTCCCGGAACTCCGCCAAAAAGGATGACCTTTTGGCCTTTGAGACCGTTATCTTCGAGGGCTTTTGCAAGTTCATTCAGAGAATCCGCGTTGTCTCTGGTGGTTGCCATCCGGGAAACCTTGGGTACATCAACGTGAGAATCCAAAGCTGATCCCATTACCCCGTCCCCGAAGGACCATTTTCCGTGAAAGATGGCGCCCTGGATAAGGATCACAACAATAACCATCGTTATCATTGCCTGCCAGGGGAAGTGATAGCTCTTTTCCCCCATTCTCTGCATGAGGCGCCTGAAGATCCAAAGGCTTATGGGCGCTGCCACGAAGAGGTTGTTGATGACAGGATAGGTGTAGTTGTTGCTGCCAAGGGGCGTTATCAGGATTATCATCAGGGCTGCAAAGGCAAGGGTCTGCTCCTGTTTGCTGCCGTTAAGGACTCCGAGGCTTCCAATAACACACATTATTATTGAGAAGATGATAAACATCATGGCAGCGGGGAATACGCTGTCATAGTACCAGTAGTTTCTTGTAAATACGCCCTGGGCGAAGTAAAAGCGCACCAGGACAAGAAGTCCAAGGATGTAGAGGACTTTTTTGGCCAGAACATACTTATCCGGCAGGAGCAGGAACATGATGATGCCTGCGCCGATGCAGGGAAGCATGATCAGCATGTGGGAGCCGGCATGAAGGTACGCATCAACGATGGATGCAAGCATTCCGCCTGCGGTGTAGTCCGATGCCCCCTCGGTCATGCCAAAAAGGCCGCCGATCATGTTGAAATAGGCCATGGGGCTGTATATAAAGCTGATGGCTGCAAAAGGGATGAAAAGACCTATGAGGTACCCCCCGATGCAGATAAATGTCTTTTTTACGGTCTCTATGAATCTTCCGCGGGTTATCAGCTGGAAGAACCAAAGAATAAGGATCAGTGCGGCCTCGGTGATGTTGGGGAAGCGCACCATTACGTTAAGTCCAAGGCATACTCCCGCAAGCACCAGGAAAAGAGTCTGCTTCTCCCACTCAAACAGTCCGATGAGCAGAAGCAGCACTCCCAGGGTCATAAAAAGGTAGG
This sequence comes from Butyrivibrio sp. FCS014, assembly GCF_000526935.1. Lineage (GTDB taxonomy): Bacteria > Bacillota > Clostridia > Lachnospirales > Lachnospiraceae > Butyrivibrio. The sequence goes on from NZ_JAHA01000019.1 coordinate 1,223,227, forward strand.
TCAAAGTGTTGTACAGGATGACTCTCGGGCACCAGAACAGGCTCTCCGCCATGAAGATCCCGATAAAGTTCATCCATCCCGGCATCCATCTCTGAAGAAGGTAGTAGGCGGCAAGGGCTGCAGCGCAGATAAACAGCGTGCAGTAGATGCCGATCCCCGGCATGGTCCCGCCAAAGGGGAGTTTCATAAGGATGCTTCCAACCGCATTGGCCAGGTAGGTGGACAGCGCCCACATGGGATCAAGGCCTTTCAGATACTGGAAATTCGAAAGGCTGTAGGTGGTGTCCGCGATGTCCAGTCCCCTGTTTACGCCGATAAAGGGATACAGGAAAAGGATAACCGGAAATACATATGTCTCAAGGGGCTTTTGAAACCTCTTGAATCTGTAAAAATAGCTTCTAAGGGTCGTCAGCATATTTTCTCGTCCAGCTCTCTTATCTTCTTAAAAAGCCATGTATCGTGCATTACTCTTCCAATAAAATCAAAGATCATCTTCCTTATCCAGTCAACAAAGATGCCGGCCACAAACACAATAAGGATCGACCTTACGGCATGCCATGCAAACAGCGGAACGCTGTGGTAGGGAACGGAACCCAAAAGGTGCTCCATCCAGGTAACCCATCTGTCCCTGATCTCGATATGCATGTGGAGAAGATATACTCCGAAAGTGAGCGGTCCAACAAAGCGCACCACATCTGCAGCTTTTCCCTCTCTCATCCTGTAGAACCTGAAGAAGGAGAAAAGCCCCAAAGACCCGGTCAGGGTAAAGAAGAAGTTAAGGTTAAAAGGCACCTCGGAATAATGAGCCAGGCCGCCGTGGTTAAAGTTGATGTAATACAGGGAAATGCTCATGGTGGCGATGACCGCGCAGGAAATAAGGAATACCATGGCACTCTTTCTTGCGGAATAGAACAGCACAACATTATATTTGCGGATATAGGCCGCAATGAGATACAGGCAGATGAACCAGCCGTAGTCATATCCGAAATGGTCTGTAGGGAAAAGAACCGGAACAATGCTCTTGATAAAGCAGAACCAGACAAGAAGTCCTATGATAACGGCCTTCATCCGGATTCTTGGGAGCTTCTCCACAGCGGCATTCATAACCGGTGCCAGCACATACATGATGACGTAGGCTGTCACAAACCAGTAATGCTCGGAAGAGATGGGGAAAAGATACTCCACCAGCTTGTAGGTGGTGTTCCCCGCCTGAAGACTGTAGGTTCCCACCAGCATCATCACCAGTGAGATGACAAAGGTATAGAAGTAAACCTGGGCGATAAGCTGCAGAATCCTGCTAAGTTTTACCCTGCCCTTTGACAGGAAAAATCCCGAAAGAAGCACATAGACATTAAGCCCTGTTATGGCAAAGGACTCCATGATATTGGCAAATACTGCCGTTCCCGTTGCGGGAATCCCAAGCTGCAGCAGCGCTCCCGTCTGGCTGTTGTAATGAAGGGTGATGATCATAAGCATCGCCACTATCCTCAAAAGCTCAAAGCCGGGATTTCTTTTGCTTTTCTGAATTTCGTCAGCAGTTCCCATAACTGTCGGTTCCCCCAAACCTGTTACTTTTCTTCTTTAAGTGTTGCCTTGCCCTCTCCGATGCTGTAGATCATGTCGCATTTTTCTATGGTCTGAAGCCTGTGGGCAATGATAACAAGCGTTTTTCTTCCGTGAAGTCTGTTTATTGAATCCATAATGGCTGCCTCGGTGTCATTATCAAGGGCCGATGTAGCCTCATCCAGCACCAGGACTTCCGGATCCTCAAAAAGAGCTCTCGCTATTCCGATCCTCTGACGCTGTCCGCCGGAGAGTCTTATTCCTCTCTCGCCGATCTGAGTGTCCAGGCCTTCCGGCAGCTCTTTTACGAATTCATCAAGAGCAGCCTCCTTGAGGGCCTGCCATACTTTTGCGTCATCTATCTCATCCTCGGGAACGCCGAAAGCCACGTTCTTCCTGATGGTTGAATCCGTCATGAATATTGTCTGAGGGATGTAGCCTATGTTCTTAAGCCATCCCCTGTAGTTGGTGTTGACATCAACGCCGTCGGCCAGGATCCTTCCGTTCTCGGGCTGTAAAAGTCCCAGGAGAACGTCCACGATGGTGGTCTTACCTGCGCCTGAAGTTCCAACGATTCCCACGGACTTTCCAACGGGAATGTCCATGGTTGCTTTATCAAGGATAAGCTTGTCGGTGTTGGGATATTTGTAGGTGATATCCTCAAGCCTTATGGTCTTCGTAACGGGAAGCTTCTCCACTGCCTCTTTTACCCTATAATCATCACTGTTGTAGTTGATGGAGGTGTCGTGGATCTCATTCTGGAGATTGTCGCTTACGTTATCAAGGAAAGGCTCAAAATATGCGATGGAGGTCAGGTAGTTGTTGATCCTGTTGGCGCTGGGAAGGAGTCTTGCCGCTGCCGCTGCCAGCACGGTGAGCTGAGGAAGCAGGGAAGCAATACTGGTTCCGGTGGCCATTACCGCCAGCATATAGCCGATCATGCCTGCAATGGCGATAGTCTCGATAAGAAGCCTGGGTGTTGAATTGTAGAGGTTGTATTTCTGGACTGCGTTGACGTAGCCTGCGCCGCAGTCAGCATAGCCGTTGATGAAGTAGTTCTCTTTGTTCGCAACCTTGATCTCCTTGATACCGGTAACGGACTCGTAGATCCACTTGTAAAGGCCGCTGTAGTAGTCCTGGTTGTCCTGTCCGGCCTTGACCATGACGGGCTTGATAAAGAACTTGATAACGAGCAGCACGATAACAAGAAGGGTTGCGATTGTTAAGGTCATTTTGGCGTCCTGGCTAAGAAGTATGATAACCAGGCATACAAACACGATCATCTCACTGATAAGCTGCAGGCAGCTAAGAATCAGGGCGTAGAGGTTATTTACGTCCGAGGTGATGTTCCTCTGGATGACAGTTGTGTCAGCGTTTAAGTAGTACTCATAGGGGCGCTGCATGAAATTGATCATCATGCGGCGGGAGGTGGCGAACTGGTTGGTGTAGACGAATCTGAGCTGTACCACGTTCATGAAGTACAGGAATACGTTCTTTATGACAAATACCAGGATCAGAGCCACCATGATAAGGGCCGCCAGCTGGGTGGTGCTGCCAAGATGGAACAGGTTGTAGATCCCTGAAAGCACCCTGCTCTCCTCAACCTGTTTGGGGTCAATGACAACCTGCATCACAGGGGCGATCATGGCGATACCGAAGGCTTCAAGTACGCCTCCTATGAGCATCAGGATGACTATGCCCACCATCTGTCTTTTTTGCCTCTTATCAAGAAGCACCTTGAGTTTACTGTAAATCTTTCGCATCTAAATATATCCCTTCCGAAGCCGATTCGTGAATTGCCGGCCTCAGCTTTTTTTACCTGATCGCAGGTCTCTGTAAAACCACAGAAGTCTGTAGTAAACGTAAAAGAAAAGGTGTGATCTCATCTGGAAGCCGATAAGCTTCTTCTCTTCGGGATGGATCTTCTCTATGTAGTATGGGTTGTTCTGAAAATCAGGAAAGGTCTCCTTCATCTCTTTTCCCAAAGCCTTTGTAAAGCTGTAGCAGCCGGGAACCCTGAATTTCTTGGGCATGGCCGAGAACAGGGTGTTCACGTAGAAAAGCACCGTGTACTGGAACTCGATCTCCGGCTTATATTCCTCAAAGTAGCCGTTTTCTCTGGCTTCAGACACTATCATACGGCCTGCAGCCATTCTGTCCTCCAGGTTTTTCCTGGAGATGCTGTGAACCGTCGAGGCATCGTGCTGATAGTAGTAATAGAGCGGCTCCTGAATGTATTCAAAGTGTTTGGAACGGGTCATCCAGGTGTTGCTGACCGCGTTGTCCTCATAGAAGATGTTCTCCGGGAAAACGTCCAGTTTGTCTTTGGTTCCGGGGACATAGTCCTTAAGGATCAGCTCGCGTCTGTAAATCTTAACAACCAGGCTTCCGGTCTCGATAAGGAGCTTTGCATATCTGTCGTGGTCCATGACGCCGGTCTGCTCGAAGTTGTTGTTGTGGACTATCTGACCGACCTTGAAGCTGTGCTCGTGGGTTAAGTTGTAGTCGCAGCCTACCATGTCGGCGCCGGTCTCCTCGGCTTTCCTGATGAGCTTCTCGTAGTAATCGGGAGTGATCCAGTCATCCGCATCGATGAAGCCCAGCCACTCGCCCTTCGCAATTGCAAGGCCTATGTTCTTGGCTCCGCCCTGGTGAAGGTTCTTTTCCGAATGGATGGCTATGAAGCGCCCGGGGTATCTGTCCTGGTAGCTTTTTAGGATCTCGTAGGAGTTGTCCGTTGAGCAGTCGTCCACTGCGATTATCTCGTAGCTTCCGTCTTCCAGGGTCTGGGAAACCAGGCTGTCGAGGCAATATTCAAGTTTTCCGTCCGCTGCCATGTTGTAGACAGGCACAACTACACTAAGTTTCATCAACACATCCCTGATTATCGTAAGGCCGCGTCGGTGGCGGTACCTTTTATCGTATTATAGGGCCGCGCCAAAGGCGGCGCCTTTTATCGTATTATAGGGCCGCGCCAAAGGCGGCGCCCCGTATCGTAAAAAGGAAGCATCGGCCGCTAAAAGACCTGGTGCTTCCGATTTGTTTGCAGCTTATGTTTTTGAATGGGGCAGCTTAGTGATCAACTGCCTCTGAAAGTCTGTTTCTTATCTCCTCTACGCTCATCCATTCTGTGTTGTTGCCTGAGCTGTAGTAGAATCCGTCGGGGACTTTCTTGCCCGCAGGATCGGGAGTCTGCCACTCGTTGAAGGTAACCTGAGGATAGATGACAAAGTGTTTGTCGAACTCGTAGGTGAAAGGAGCGTCCTCAGTGGTAACCATGCACTCGTCAAGCTTCTCGCCGGGACGGATGCCAACTTCCACGGTTCCGATGCCGGGGCACATAGCCTCTGCCAGGTCCTTGATGTGGAATGAAGGGATCTTGCTGATGAAGGTCTCACCGCCCTTGGCCTCTGCCAGAGCCTTAAGAACCAGCTCAACGCCCTGAGGAAGGCTGATCCAGAATCTTGTCATTCTGTAATCTGTTATGGGAAGCTCTTTCTCACCCTTCTCGATAAGGCTCTTGAAGAAAGGAATGATGGATCCGCGGCTTCCTGCCACGTTGCCATAGCGCACGATGGAGAAGTTGATGTCCTTGGCGCCTGCGTAAGCATTGGCTGCGATAAAGAGCTTGTCTGAAACCATCTTGGTTGCACCGTAGAGGTTCACGGGATTAACGGCCTTGTCAGTGGAAAGAGCCACAACCCTTGAAACACCGGTGTTGAGAGCCGCATTGATAACGTTCTGGGCTCCGTTTATATTGGTCTTGATGGCCTCATCGGGGTTGTATTCACAGGCGGGAACCTGCTTAAGAGCTGCCGCATGGATGATATAGTCCACGTTCTCGCAGGCTCTCTCAAGTCTTGCGCCGTCTCTCACATCGCCGATGAAGAAACGCATCTTCTCTGCATTTTCTCTATAAATCTTCTCGTTGGACATGGTGAACTGCTTGTACTCGTCCCTTGAATAGATGATGATCTTCTTAGGGTTGTAGTGCTGGAGCAGATACTCGGTAAAGCAGTGTCCAAAGGACCCGGTTCCACCGGTAACGAGGATCGTCTTGTTATCAAGTATTGATCTTTCCATTTATAAATCCCTCTTATTTTAATGATAGTTTAACTAATTGATTATAACGTAGGATGCCGGCAGTGTCAAAAATAGCCACCGGGGACGGTTCTTTTTGGCACTCTTGGCTGGGGCCACCGGGGACGGTTCTCCTTGGCCACCGGGGACGGGGTCATGGGACAATTTTTTGTATCGGTGTGTTGGTAGCGGTGGAGTCGGATGCGGGAGGCTTTGGGGGCCTTTTGGGGGACTTGACGGCTGGAATAATACCAATACCCCAAAAATCCCGGGTTTGGTATTACAAAAATAATACTAATCCCTCTATATATGTCCGTTAGTATTACTTTATGCCTCTTTGACCTCATAAAAACCCTGAAATGTAATACTAAACCCCGCTTTATCAGCGGTATGGTATTATTTTCTCTCTTTGCCCAGCCGGCTAAGGTTGTACCTATAGGTGAGACACGTGGTTTTCACTTTTGGTAATCAAATTTATTGGATGTACCTTCCGGTGAACAGCCACAACTTGCTGACTTACGGCGTTACTTCATAGGTGTTCCACATGTCCTCTGTGGCGATCCACTTGATATTAGTCAGGTTTGCGCCAGCCTTAAGGTTGTCGAAGGCTTCCTTCTGATAGTCGTCGTCCGCGGCATAGAGCACGATCTTATCTGCGTTTACGACCTCAGCGTCGGTTATTTTATCAAGGTTCTCCTCATCCATGTAAAAGACCTTGGGATACTCAAGCAGCTCATCCGTCAGCCTCCACACGTTCTGAGGTGTCGCCGGATTAAACATCACAACAGCAACTTCGCCCGAGTTTGCCTCAGCATAGGCCATCTTGTCCCTGTCCTCCGGGTAAAGGAACAGCACCCTGCCGTCATTTATGAGTCCCTTAAACAGGAAAGCCAGCATAACTGCTCCCATTACCCACAGGAGTGTCCTGTTTCCGAGCTTTGACAGCACATAGTAGCCGTCAAGGAATATCAGAAGGATCAAAAGCCCGTAGATAGGCATCTCATATCTGTTAGAAGCTGCCCCCACCAAAAGAGCAGTCTTTGAAGTCAAAAGGAAATAGCCAAAGGCTCCCACTGTAAGGGCCACCAGCTCAGGGCCGAATTTAAGCTCCCGGCCTACCGGTGCAGATTTGCCATCGGAACCTGCCGCGGTTTCATTCTCGCCGCGCGCCCCGGCACTCTTTTTCCCGCCGGTCATATTGGAGAGCCCGTCATAGCGGCTGTTTAGTATCCCTCTGGCCTTCTTGTTACGAAGACCGATCCCGTAGGCGATCCCCAGGAAAAGAATCAGCGCTATCACCACCAGGCCTCCGCCAAACACGAAGTCATTTAAAAGACCCATAAAGAAGGAAATTCGCATCCAGGTGTTATTCATATCAAAGAGGCTTCCTGAGGCACCTGTGCCCCTGTAACCTCCGAACATATGACGAACAGCCGAAGAATATGTGGCAACTGCCAGAAGCAAGCTTGCCGCACAAATCCCTATATAAATAAATCCTTCTTTAATTTTTTGTTTCTTAAGCAGAAGCCAAAAAGCGCAAACCGCTCCAATACATACAAAGAAGAATATATAGAAGTACTGAATAAGAAATCCCAGATACGAAACAATAGCGATTGGAAGAAATCCCTTAAGGATAAGCCCCTTCAAGTCGCCATTCGCGCTATCGCCGCCAGCCTTCCCGCTGCCAGGCTTTTCGCCTTCACCGCCGGCCTTCCCGCCGCCAAGATTTGCGCTGCCGGCCCCCGCGCCGCCGGCCTTTTCGCCGCCAAGATTTGCGCTTCCGGCACCGGCGCGCAGCTCGTCATACCTCTTTATCAGCCGCACATGAAAGTAGGCGCAGGCCATGACCGCAGCCCCAAGCCATGCGTACATTCTGATCAGGAGATTACTTGAAACCGTCTGTGGATTCAGCCCCCAGAACACCAGTGTAAGGATCTCCAAAGGAAGCGGAAGCTCAAGCTCCTCCATGAGAAGACACAGGAAGATAAAAGCAATAACAAAAGCTATCAAATTGGTAATAAGCCCCGGCCACTTGGAGAACTGCCCCGGCACAAAGCTGCACAGGGTGTGGAAGATAAAGTAATAAAAAGGCGGATGAACATCCCAGCTCTGGACCAGCTTCACCATTCCGTAGTTGAAGCCCTCACCCGGTTTTACCGCAAACTCATCGAGGATGGTCTGTCGATCCTGCCACTCTCTGTCAGGCTGGTAGAGTCCGATGCTCCTGTTGGAGGAGTAATAGGTATAATATTCATCCTCGTGATAGCCGCTTTTCTGAATTCCATAACAAATGCTCACAATCAGCGAAAGGGCCAGAATAAATCCAAATATAATTTTCTTCATAAACTTAGAGCCCTCGCAGTTTTGCATGGATTTGACGCACCAGTTTCGGGGCCGGTGCAAGGAGTTTCAGATAGGTCTTTTGCTTGCCGGTAAGGTACTTATTTTCATTTATGGAAGACATGTTTTTTCTCACGTAAGAGACCACAGAATTATAAAATTCGTTGTCCTTTGTCATCTTGGAGATCGGAATATGAAGAAGATAGTCAAGCCTTTGAACATAACCAAAGCGCTCAGCCACCTCTGTAAGGGCCGGGTGATTCTTCTTTACAAGATCAAGGGCCACATCCGCATTCCTTACGATATCCGTAAATACCGGAGGGAAGTAATCCTTGTTATCCCTGGTCTTTCTTGAGTTGCTGCCTGTTCTGTAGAATACGTGATAGAACTGCTGCGGAAGGATGACGAGCTTATTCACCTTCTCCAGCATATGGATCATCAGATAGAAATCCTCGTTGAGCTCTCCCTCCGGGAACTTCATCTCATCTGTAAAGAGGCTCCTCTTCGTCAGCTTTGTGCAAAAAGAGGCATCTCCGGTATGCATAAGCAGTGTCCTCAAATGCTCCTCCGGGGAAATCTCAGTTACCTCTGAAGGCGGGATCACAACATCCGCAAGCTTCGAGCCATCCTCTGCAATTTCATCCCTGGAAGCCTGCACCATGTCTGCATCGTGCTCCATAGCCGCAGCCATCATGACAGAGTACATCTCTTTTGATACAAAGTCGTCGCTGTCAACAAATCCCACATAGTCGCCTGTTGCCGCCAAAAGCCCAACATTTCTGGCACTGCTGGATCCTCCGTTTTCCTTGTGGATGACCTTGAGATTCCTATGCTCCCCGGCCATTTCATCCAAAATCCCGGGTGTTGCGTCAGTGGAGCCGTCGTCCACGGCTATCACTTCCAGCAGATCTTCCGGGTAGTCCTGTGCCAGCACCGAAGCCACACACTTTTTTACCAGGTTCGCTGTATTATATGCAGGTATTATTACCGTTATCTTCTTGCTAAATTCAGTCATGGATTTCCTCCGGAACCTTCATCTGGAGATACATATCGCGGCCTACTGCCAGTATTATGACCAGCATCGCCACAGTCAGCGGCCACAAAACCGTAACCGTTGAGCCGAACAAAAATCTTGTGTAGGTGATCATGGCTATGACCTGCAAAAAGGTGCAGACAGCCGCTCTCTTATAATTCAAAAGTGCGTAAACCACTGCCAGAAGCTCTGCCACATAGGCGTAACGCTCATGCATGGTGGGAAGACAGAAGCAGCAAAGCAGTATGGTAAATATCGCCAGGGTCACCATATATTCCCTTGTGACCTCGAACTTTTTGTTTCTGATAACATAGGCCAGAGCGCCGAAGATAGCCAGGGTGCAGATCACTCCGGCGGGGATCAGCTTCTTCCTGATCTCCACATCAAGCTGCCCCGTGATTATTGTGTAAATGCTGGGATAGTTCATGGAAAGCCGCGAGAACATGGTGGCCTGACTTCCGTAGATTCCCATAAGCTCGCCGAAATTCCGTCCCGCAATAACAGCTGGTATTGTTGAAAGCACGTAAATTACGGGCACCCAGAACACGTATCTGAGCTTTATCTTGTCCTTTAGCCACAGGATGATGATGAAAGGTGCAAGAAAAATGGCCTGCTGTTTGAAGCTGTAGCTGATGGCCAGATAAATGAAACCTCTGTTGCTGTTTCCCTTCATGAAATGAAGAAACGAAAGAAGCAGGAATGATCCGAAAATGGCGTCATTCTGGGCCCAGGCCCCGCTGTTAAGAACCGAAGTAGGAAGGAACATGATGCACCCAAAGGCCAGCACGGACTTTCTCACATTCCCGGAAGTGGCTTCAAAGGTGATCCTTCCGATGGTCACGGCGCAGACAACGTCGAAGATCACGGACACGGTCTTTACCAGATAGATGTCCTTTACTCCGCCGCCGATGTAGTGAAGCAGCACGATAATGTACTGGAACATGCAGTTGTAATCGAAGGTGCTGGCATCGGACACCCCGGGCTTTATCCCAAGATAGGCGAATCCGCCGGCCTCGTGGCACTCTCGCATCCAGTCGGCAAAAGACAAAGCGTAGTCCCCGGAGATCACGTCATACAGGGAGAGTCTGAATATCAGTCCCAAAGCCAGCATCACGGCAGCAAAAATCAGGTCCACCATTCTGAACCTGATCTTAAAATATTCAACTTCCGCATCCAGCAGCTTGTCGATAGTTCTCATTTACTTACTCCAGCCGGTTTTTCTCTTCCAGAGTACGCTTAAATCCCGGCGCTTTTATAACCTGTGCCCTGCTCATGGGGCCGTCCCCGGCAGGCTCAGGCTTTCCGTTTTCAAAGAATTCCCTGCAAAAGCGCACCAGTTCCCCGGCTGCCACCTTTGCATTCCAGGTTTTCTCTATGGTTTCGGCCGCCCTGCGACCAATACTCTCTATTCTTGCACTGTCTTCATACAGCGACAGGGCCTTCTTCTCAAAATCCTCGTAGCTTCCGCCATCATAGACAAGGCCGTTCTCCCCGTCCTTTATAAGGAAAGGTACAGCTCCCGCCTCGCCGGATGCAACAACCGCGCAGCCACAGGACATGGCTTCGTTCACAACGGCTCCCCAGCCCTCAAGATAATTGCTGGTAAAAAGAAACATCTCCGCCCCGGCCATGTAATGCCTGACTTCAGCTGGCTTCTTCCCGCCCGCAAGGTTCACACAATCCGAAAGACCGGACTTCTCCACCATAGCTTCAAGGGAAGCCTTCAATGGGCCGTCGCCCACGATATCCATCTCAAACTCTTTACCCAGGCTCTTGAGCTTAGCGGCCAGACGCACCGCAAATTCAGGGTGCTTAAGGTCAATAAGCCTTCCGGCCCAGCAAATCCGAAGCTTGCCGCTCTGCGCCTCCGCAGACGCACCGGCATCGCCAGACGTTTCGCATCCGCCAGCCTGCGCCTCCGCAGACGCACCGGCATCACCGGACATTTCGCATCCGCCAGCCTGCGCCCCCGCAGACGCACCGGCTTCCACGGCGCCGCCACGGCTGTCTGTGCCTTCCAGCCCCGTCGCTCCCTGTGATGGCTCTTTTCCCTCACTCTCCGGGAAGTAGCCCCATTTCAGCATCTTTCCGGGGTACGCCTTTATCAGCGAAAAGTCCGATGCCACGTAGGCACCGGTGCAAAGAAGGTAGACCGGCTTGTTGCGGTACCTGATATGCTCCCTGTACTTGGCTGCAAGGCCCCTGGGGGAAATGAACTTCCACTGTCCCTCCCGGTAGATCCTCTCGCTGACTCTGAAGGACAGCTTGCCGGAAGATAGCCTTTCTGCCTCAAGATCTGCGATCCTGCCCTCGGTCCAGCCAAAGAGCACCACGTCGCTCTCACGGATGAGCCCGGAAGCCCGCTCCGGTTCCTTGTAATACAGCACCAGGTAGGGAATGGCGGACTCGTCCACGGCCCAGCCCATGCTCTTTCTCTTTTCCTCCATGGGCATAACCTGGACAAAATAAAACTCTACTTCCTCCCCGAAGGCGCTCATGGCCCTGCAGAAAGGAAGCTGATGGTGGTTTATGTAGTTAGATACAAAGGTTATAACCAACTTTTTTACCCGCTTATGATGGTCTTGTAGATCTCAATGAGCCGCCTGTAATTGGCGTCCGCATCGTGGGTGATGCGGGCGTGGGCTGCCGCATTGTCGCCGTAAACCGCAGAGATCACCGGCTCATCCCAGATCTGAAGGATGCATTTGGCAAGCTCTGCGGCATTTCCTTTTTCAAACAAAAGCCCGTCCTTGTTCTCCGTTACCATATCAGGTATTCCGCCGGTCCTGGCGGCCACCACGGGAACTCCGAGGAGCATGGCCTCTCCCACCGAGTTGGGGGAATTCTCTATGATTGAGGGGCAGACAAAAACGCTGCTCTCCAAAAACTGCTGTTTCATGCCTTCATCCGTGAGCATTCCCACCATGGTAACCTTCTTTTTCAGGCGGTTTTTGGATATAAGGCTCTTGATATATTTGCTGTAGGCGCTGGCCCTGAGGAAATACGGGTACTTGCTCCTGCCCATGATGTTGTTTCCCGCAACGTACAGGTGAGCATCCGGGTATTTTTCCAGGATTTCGGGCATGGCCTGAAGCATGAAATGGAAGCCCTTGAGGGGATAATCTCCCTGGGATAAAAAGATACTGTGGCTCTCCGCCTCTTTCTCGTCCCACTTTCCCTCATAGAAGCAGGGCCTCATGGTCTCGTTCATATGGAAATATCTGGCTTCGGGATTGATCTGAGCGCTTCTGGACTTATCAAAAGCGGTGCGCCCGGTGATGTTTCCCGCAAGGAGAATTGACTCACGCTCGTGCTCGGCCCTTATCTTAAACTTCTCCTGCTGCTGCCTTAAGGAGTCCTCCTTGAGCCTGTCCCTGAAAGTCACGTTGTTCTGCACTTCCTCAGGAATGTTTGCCATATACTCCTCGGCAATGGCGCCGCAAAAGCCCTGGATCCCCAGGAGAACCCTGTCGGGGTTTCCGAAAGCCCGAAGCATTGCCAGCGTATGGGGAAACTCGGTGCCGAAAATATGCACCAGATCCGGCTTAAAGTCGTCGATTATCACGTGGAGCCTGTTCTCGATGGTGCCGTCGTAGACCTCAGGGTGCTCCAGATCCTCCCTGAAACTGTAGTAGGTGACGCCGTCTATCTCTTCTCCGGCGCCGGTGCCGCCCTCGCTTACAGGAAAGCACACTCCGAGAGTGATCTCTTCTTCGCCGTCTTTTTTCTCTTTAATTCTGCTAAGGCAACCGGTCAGCCACCCCTCCCGAACTGAATAATCCAGGCCATGGGCAATGGCGTAGGCCGGAAGCATGATATTGCAAACCCAAAGGATCCTCAATGCTGCTCCTCCCGGCAGGGAAAAGAACTATCTCCCAGGCCGTTACTTCTTTATAATGGCGTAAATGGCGCTCTTAAGGCCGTTGTAGGCCCCCGCCGTAATCTTGTTGTTCGCTATCGCTGTCCTTAAAGGTGCAAGGGTCACCGCCCTCAAAAGGTCGTATTTCCTAACCTTTTCCGCAGGCAGATACATGAGGATGATCTCCCTTCTCTCCTGCTCCGAAATCTTTTTGTTCTTGTCGGAGAATCCGCCGCCCTCGTAATCCGCTATCAGCACGGGCATATACACGGTCTCGGCCTTCTCCCTGTAAAAGCACCGAAGGAACTGCTCGTAGTCCGCCCTAACCTTGTACTTAAGGTCGAAGGGATTCCTGTAGATCAGCCTCTCGTCGTAGAAGCAGGCCTGATGTGACGGCACGTTCCTATAGCAGGCAAGGTCGTCGATCCTGGGATTTGAGGCCACCCGGTTCCCCGTTGTGGAGTCGAAAATGTCCCCGTAGTAGATCACCGGCAGCGTGGTCCCCTCAAGGCTGTTCCTGTCCTGTATCATCCTGTGGACGTCCCTGAGGACGTTCTCGTTCCTGAAATAGTCTCCGCAGTTCAGGAAAAAGATATATGAAGGGCTCTCCCCGGCCTTTAAAAGCTTCACCTCTCCGGTCTCCGGCCCTTCCTCCTCGGCTCTCGCCTCCATGATCTTCCCGCCAAGAAAAGCCGTAGCGATGTTCATGGCGTGGTAGATGCCGTTGTCGCAGCTCTCCAGCAGGGTGATCTTACTCTTCCTGTCCTTCTTTGTAATGTCCACCTCATGGGCGTTTACTACGTCGAATGCGGCCTTGAGCTTCTCAACGGAGCCGTCTGTGGACATTCCGTCCTTCACCAGGATCCGGTAATCGGTGAAGGTCTGAGACGTAATGCTCTTTACCGTCTTCACCAGCTTATCCCCGGCATTATATGAAACTACAATGATCGTGAAAAAAGGCTTCTTCATGCTTCTTTCCCTCAAAGGGTCCTGCCGTGTCTTACTCCCTCAAGAAGGAGACTGTAACAGGCCGAAAGCCCTTTGCCTTTGCACATTTCCTCTCGGTTTTTAAAAAGAAATCTAAATCCCCACAGGGCTGCCATCCTCCCATACAGGAAGTGATACAAAACGCCTCTGTCGTAGAAAAATTTATCCGTATAACCCTTAAACCAGGTGGATTCTCCCGGGGTCTCACTCCCGATCTCCACCGGTGTTCTGTAAAGCTTAAGCCCGGCCTTCAGGCAGTCGTGCAAAAAAAGGCTGTCCTCGCCGTTCATGTAGGGCGCTCCCCCTCCGAACAACAAGGAATATCTGACACCGCTGTCAATAAGTTTCTGCCTTCTTGCGCAGATGGCATAGGCCGGATATCTTCCGTAGTTGTACCAGGAAACCGCCTTGAAATCCCCGTTGTGGTAGGTCTCCCGCCCCGGCTGCTGCTTCACATTAAAAAGAAGCACATCCGCCTCGGGGTGCTTTTCAAACTCTGACAGTATCCTCTTAGCGTAGCCACTCTCGTAGACGATGTCGTCGTCCCCGAACTGGATGATATCCCCGTCCGCAGCCTCAAGAGCTGTGTTTCTTGATAGTCCCACGCCCTTCTCACGCCTTGTAAGAACCTTTACGGTGTGCTCCTTATAGGGAAAAGAGCTATCACCCTCCGAGAGGTCCTTCGGGGCATCGTCGCCGATCAGCTGATCCACGATAACAGCATCGGACTCGAGGTTCATCCGCTCCGGCATCAGAGAAACGTCTTTATTTACCGCCGATACAAGAATCTGTAATCCGGAATTACCCATTCTTCTCACCATCCGAAGGCTTTTTGGCAGTGATCTGGTTCTCATCAACGCCCTCGGTACTGTCGGGGGTGAAAAGAATCTTCACTGTAAGAAGCATAAGTTTGATATCAAGCCAGATCGAATAGTTCTCGATGTAGGTAAGGTCCAGCTTGAGCTTGTCATAGGGTGTTGTGTTGTACTTGCCGTAAACCTGGGCGTAGCCTGCAAGTCCTGCCTTAACCTTGGTCCTGAAGGCAAACTCAGGCATCTCCTGAAGGTACTGCTCCATGATCTCGGGTCTCTCGGGTCTTGGCCCTATAAAGGACATCTCACCCTTTAAGATATTGAAGAGCTGCGGAAGCTCGTCGATCCTGCAGGCGCGGATAAACTTGCCGATGGGAGTTATCCTGGAATCATTCTTGGAGGCCAGTCTCGCAACGCCGTCCTTCTCCGCATCAACCTTCATACTCCTGAACTTCATGATCTTGAACTGCTTTCTGTCCTTGGTGCAGCGAACCTGCTTGTACAGCACAGGGCCGCCGTCATAGGCCTTGATGATAATGGCAGTCACCAGCATGATGGGTGAAGTAAGAACAATAAGCAAAAGAGACAGCACAATATCGATAAGTCTCTTAATGGCCCTCTGCTCGATCTTGATGGAATACTCCCTCAAAAGAAGAACCGGAGTATCAAAGAGGTGGAGCTGGGAGGAGCCTTTTAAGAGAACATCTGTTATCTTAGGCATTACGTAGACTCTGATGTTGTTGCCGTAGCAATACTTCACCAGACCGTTTCTGAACTGACTGGGAACATCCCAGATGATAACGCCGTCATAGTGTCCAAGGCATTCCTTATAAATAGCGTCAATGCCTTCAGATATGTTCATCTTCTTTACGATATGGTATTTATCCACGCGGCTGTTGAACTTCTTCTCGATGTCATCCGCAGGATACTCGCCGCTGATGAGAAGAAGCTCTCTTGGCGGGAATATGGCCATATAAATAGCATTCGTTACGTGTGCCCACACAAAGGATATCGCCAGTTCAATGACGAAAATCTCCACCATGGGAACCACGGGAACCAGCCAGTTATTCAAAAGGGCTATCTGGAAATAAGAGATAAAGTTCACCATGAACAGCGCAAAAATCTGCGAGAAGAACACGTCCATGGGCTTAAGGTAGCCTATCTTGAGACCACCGTAAGTATTTAAAAAGAACAATAGCAGAATGAAATAGATAGCCAGTATCAGAACATGTCCCCTGAAATACAGCTTAAGTCCGTTTCCGAGAGCATATCCGTCCACACTGACACGAGGCCTGGATACTACGGGATAGTAGGTGCTGAACCAGAACCATGCGTAAACCGCGGTATGCATGCACAGTCCCACAAATGCCAGGAACAGTACAAGGATCCTCTTCTTAGATTCTCTATGCTTCATATCATACCCTAGACAGACCGAGACGACGGAGTGTCGCTCTTACTGCCCATCCTCCAAAATAAAATAGTGATGCCGGTGCCGAAAGACCCGCTATATTCCTGTAAAGGAACCAGATCCTGCTGACAGCCACCAGCTTATTCGATGACAGGGACTTCCCCGGTCTCCTGTAGATCGCAAGGTTTTCATCAAGGCCGTAGGCCTCGTAGCCGCTCTTAAGTATTCTCCACCAGGTGGCGGTGTCCTCACTGGGAACCTGGGGCATATGGATTATCTCCATATCTATCTTCTCTGTGTCAAACATAACAGTTGTTGTGAAAATGACCGTTCTCGACAGAGCCTTCTTAAATGTGAGCTTCTCCGGAACATGGACGATCTTCCCGGTGGGATTGGCATCCCTGTCTCCAAACTCATAGGAGTGAAAAGAAAATGCGGCTCCGGTCTTCTCCATGAAAGCAATCTGCTTCTCAAGCTTCTCGGGTTTCCACACATCATCCGCATCAAGAAAGGCTATATACCGTCCTCCCGACGCATCAATACCGGTATTTCTGGCATTGGCCGCTCCGGCATTGAAACTCATCCGGATAAGCCGAATATTCTTTTGCCCGGAGGATATTATCCTCTCGATTATGGCTGCGCTGCCGTCTGTGGAGCAGTCGTCCACCAGTATAAGCTCCCAGTCCGTGTAGGTCTGGGCCTCCACCATCTTAATGGTGTTCTCTATGTAATTGGCCGCATTGTAAACCGGCACTACGATACTGACCATCAAAGCTCCTCTTTAACTATGTACAGAGGCCTGTCCTTGACCTCAAGATATGCCTTTGCCAGGTATTGTCCCACGATTCCAAGGCAAAAGAGCTGGATACCGCTGACAAACAATATGATACAGACCATGGATGCCCAGCCCACCGAGTTGTTGGGGTCTCCCACCGTGAGCTGCCTCACCATAACAAGCACGATGAAGACAAAGGCCACGATGCAGAAGAATACTCCAAGGAAGGAAGCAACGGAAAGCGGGGTTGTGGAAAAGGCCATTATGCCGTCCAGGGCATACACAAACAGCTTCCAGAAGGACCACTTGGTCTCGCCCTTCCTGCGCTCGATGTTCTCAAACTCCAGCCACTTATTCTTAAAGCCGACCCATCCGAAGATACCCTTGGAGAAGCGGTTGTACTCCTTCATGGAGAGGATGGCGTCCACAAACTGTCTTGTCATGAGCCTGAAATCCCTGGCTCCGTCCACGATCTCAGTGTTGGACATCCTGTTGATGATCTTGTAGAACTGCCTTGCAAAGAAGGATCTGATAGGGGGCTCGCCCTTTCTATTGACCCTTCTGGTGGCTACGGAATCATAGCCCTCTTCGGCAATTGCCTTATACATATCAGGTAAAAGAGCCGGCGGATCCTGAAGGTCACAGTCCATAACCGCCACATAGTCGCCCTTGGACTTCTGAAGTCCGGCGTACATGCCTGCCTCTTTTCCAAAGTTTCTTGAAAAGCTTACAAGGTGCACACGGCCGTCCCTTGCAATGAGCTCCTTGACCCTGGGAACAGTCTCATCTTTGGAGCCGTCGTCCACGAAGATCACCTCGAATTCCACGTCTTTGGATTTAAAAAACGCTTCATTCTTCATGAGTTCGTCGTAGAAATCAAAAATATTATCCTGCTCGTTGTAGCAGGGAACTATCACACTTAAAAGTTTCATAGAAGCCTTCCGTCATCATAGTCGTAAATGTCGCAAAATGCGCATTCCTATTCAATATTCTACACTTAATGGCCGTTTCTTTCAACGAACAAGTTAGGGTGCGCCTTACTTCCAGTTCATGCGGTATTCCAGGGGACTTACCCCCTCTATCTGCTTGAACATCCTCGAGAAATAGTAAAGGGGCGTTATGCCGCAGTTGTAGCCAATCTCCTCCACGGTCATGTCAGTAAAGCGCAGCATCTGCTTGGCGTGGGTAATCCTCACCACCAGAAGGTAGTTGATTATGGAGGTTCCCGTCTGCTCTTTGAAACTGCGGGAAAGGGTATACTTGCCCGTAAGGAAGATCTCGGAAAGGCCGTCCAGGGTGATCTTCTCCTGGTAGTGGGTGTCCAGATACTCCTTCAGGGCGTTGATCCTGCTTTTGCTGCCGCTCTCAGGAGCAGCTTCCGGATTCCAGCTAAAAGACATAAGAAAGGTCAAAAGCCTTGATAAATATTCATTTATCCTTATGTCCCTTATGTAATCCGACGACCTGGCAATGGTGTTGAGCTCCTCCCAGATCCCCCGGGGACTTCCGGCTTCATCGGTGTGAAATACCGCCTGTCCGCCTCTCTCCCTGTACTTAAGATAGATGGGAAGGATGCTCTCACCGTTAAAATGTATCCACTCGATGGACCACAGGTCATTGGATGTCCTGTGGGAATAAAGGTTCTGACAGTTGATGAATACACAGTCCCCGGCGGACACCGCATATTCTTTTCCCTCGTAATCGATGTAACCGGAGCCGCTGCGTACATATATAAAAAGAAACGATGAGAGGTTCTGCCTCTTACTGGTATGGGGCTTCTGGGCCGTGAGCCTGCCAATTTCCTGCAAATACATGAGATTGCTTTTGGCAAACTCAGAGGGCGTGTACAAAAGCCTGTCTGAGGATACGTATTCTCCTTGAAATAACTGATTTTCCATTTTGTAATCTCCGTTTTTTCCCTATAATTCGATTATAATTTTGCCCGCAAGATAATGCAAATCAAAGTCAATAAAGTGAATTCAAATTGTCACAACATGTAATATAATGATATGGAAAAGTACAAATGATACATTTTTTGCAAATGAGGAAAGGATTTTTATATGGCAAAAAAAGCTTTGATAACCGGTATTACCGGACAGGACGGATCATATCTTGCAGAGTTCCTTCTGGAGAAGGGATATGACGTCCATGGCATAATCAGAAGATCTTCCGTTGACTACAGAGAGAGGATCGCGCACCTTGAGGGCAAGCCCAATTTCCACCTTCATTACGGAGATCTGGGCGACTCCATGAGTATCCTGGGGGTTGTTTCAAAGGTTCGCCCCGACGAGATCTACAACCTGGCTGCTCAGTCCCACGTTCAGGTTTCCTTTGACTCACCCGAGTTCACCGCTGACGTGGATGCAACCGGCGTTCTGAGAGTCCTTGAGGCAGTAAGACTCTGCGGACTTGGAGATACCTGCCGTATCTACCAGGCTTCAACTTCAGAGCTCTATGGAAAGGTTGAGGAAGTTCCTCAGAACGAGAAGACTCCTTTCCATCCCTACAGCCCCTACGCTGTTGCCAAGCTTTACGGCTACTGGATCGTTAAGGAGTACAGGGAAGCCTACAACATGTTCTGCTGCTCGGGAATTCTTTTCAATCACGAGTCAGAGCGCCGCGGAGAGACCTTCGTTACCCGTAAGATCACACTGGCAGCTTCCAGAATCGCCCAGGGCAAGCAGGATAAGCTCTACCTCGGAAACCTCTCCAGCCTTCGTGACTGGGGCTACGCCAAGGACTATGTTGAGTGCATGTGGCTGATCCTTCAGAATGACAAGCCCGAGGATTTCGTTATCGCAACAGGCGTTCAGCACTCTGTTCGTGAGTTTGCACAGCTTGCTTTCCACTATGCAGGTATTGAGATAGAGTTCAGGGGCGAGGGCGCCGATGAGAAGGGCTACGACAAGGCTACAGGCAAGGTTCTCATCGAGGTTTCACCGGACTTCTACAGACCTACAGACGTTGTTAATCTCTGGGGAGATCCCACCAAGGCTAAAGAGAAGCTTCACTGGAACCCTCAGACCACTTCCTTCGAGGATCTTGTAAGGATCATGGTTGAGCACGATATGGCAAAGGTTGCCGTTGAGCGTGCCAACGAGCGTGTTGAGTTCAACCTGGCAGAGTTCCTGGAGAAAGGTATCGATAAGTAACAGAGGTAAAATACTATGATGGAGAAAAAAGCTAAGATCTACGTGGCAGGCCATCGCGGAATGGTTGGCTCAGCCATCGTAAGAGAACTTGAGAAACAGGGCTATACAAACATCGTCACCAGAACACACAAGGAGCTGGATCTTATAAGACAGGATCAGGTGGAGAACTTCTTCGCCGACGAGAAGCCCGAATATGTATTTCTGGCCGCTGCCAAGGTTGGCGGTATCATGGGCAATTCAGAGGCCCTTGCGGATTTCATGTATGACAACATGATCCTTGAGATGAACGTTATCAACGCAGCCTGGAAGAACGGCTGCAAGAAGCTGGAGTTCCTTGGTTCCTCCTGCATCTATCCCAGAATGGCACCTCAGCCCATGAAGGAGAGCTGCCTTCTGACTTCCGAGCTTGAGAAGACCAACGAGGCCTATGCTCTTGCAAAGATCTCAGGACTTAAGTACTGCGAGTATCTCAACAGACAGTACGGGACCGATTATATCTCAGTAATGCCCACAAACCTTTACGGCCCCAACGACAACTATCACCCCACTCACTCCCACGTGCTTCCTGCACTTATCCGCAGGTTCCACGAGGCCAAGGAGCAGAATCTTCCTTACGTAACCTGCTGGGGCGACGGAAGTCCCCTTCGTGAGTTCCTCTATGTTGATGACCTTGCAAACCTGTGCGTATTCCTTATGAATAACTACAGCGGCAATGAGACCGTCAATGCGGGAACCGGCAAAGAGCTCACCATCAAGGAGCTCACCGAGAAGGTTGCAGGCATCATCGGCTACACAGGGGAGATCCGCTGGGATCCCACAAAGCCCAACGGAACACCCAGAAAGCTTCTTGATGTTTCAAAGGCTAAAGCGCTGGGATGGACCTACACCACAGAGCTGGATGACGGTATCAGACTGGCTTACGAGGATTTCCTCAATAACCCCATGAGGGCCGAGAGATAAGATAAATGATTAAAGGGCAGGTCACGGCGACCTGCCCTTTTTGTGTTTGAATTATTGTGTGACGCGTCTTACTTCTCCTGAAGCTCTTTGAGCCTGCTCTTGTTAAGCTTGCCGTCAGCGATGGTGCTGGCGATCCAGAGCTTAAGGGATTCTACGGTAGAATCTATCTGGTCCAGCTGGTGCTGGATCTGAACGAAATCCGGAAGCTCATCATCGGAAATAACGCCGTCGGCTGTGATGTCTATAAGCCTCACCTGCTGAGCGTTCAGGCTGTTCAAGGCAGAAAGCATGCTGAGGACAATCTCGGAAAGAGTTGCGACCTTAACCTCAGGCACATCTGTGTCCTTGCCGATACGGCACTCATGGGTGCAGTAATAGTTGCAAAGCTCGGGCTTCTTGTAGGCTGTGGCCATATCAACCACATCCTCGGGATAAAGAGCTGTCTTGCCAGTCTCAAGCTTTTCAAGCCTGCTCTCACTTATGGTTCCTATAAGTTCACTGGCCTGAGCCCTTGTAAGTCCGGCCTCCTCGCGGCTCTCGAAATATATATTCTTATTTTCTTTGATCGACTTTTTCCCCATCTTGCACCTCCAATACTATACTTTCCACCATTATAACAAAAACTTAATCGTTTCAGAAGAAAAAATGATCCCCGGGACGGAGTTTAGGGAGCATTTCTAAAAATGAGCCCATGACCTCGTCCCCGGGGACCAAAATTCAGTGACTAAAAGGATTAGCCGAAGATTCCAAGAAGTTTCTTAACCTTTATGGAAAGAACGTTGGATTCCTCAGAGAAGACTCTTTCAGAACCCTTGCCCTGGAAGGCCTTTACTTTGTAGTAATATGTCTTGTTATTCTGAAGAGCAACATCCCAGAAGCTTGTAGCTGTGGTTGTTGCGATCTCAGTGTACTTGCCATCCTTGGATGTGCTGCGATACAGAACATATCCGTCAGCGTTGGTATCTTTACTCCATGTAACGTTAACGCCAAGCAGAGTCTGGTTCAAAGACTTAATAGCAGGCTTTGCAAGCTCTGCGCGGCCAACCTTAACGGTGTCAGTGATGTCAGTCTCAACAGGAATGAGCTCTGTTTCCTCGTTGTTGAGGTCGAAAACTCTTGTGGTGATGACTGTATCCTGAGCTGCAGCGCCCTTCTTAACGTTGAACTTGATACCGATAAGTGCGCCTGCTGTTGTCTTGGATGAATCATTTACAAATGCAACGGAAAGGCCCTTTCCTGTAGCATCAGTATAGTCGCTGTTAAGATCGTAGTCGTCAAAGCGGTCAATCTCGATATCAGCGGCAACTTCAAGAACCTCGGGATCATATACTACTGCGATGTGTCCGTCTGTAACTTTGGTCTTGCTAAGAGTCAGGGTATAGAATACCTTCTGGCTGTCGTTCTTACCGGTAACGGTAACGCTTGTGTAAAGCGGTGAGTTCTTTGCTGCCTCTACCTTCTGCGCAGGAAGACCTGTGAAAAGAAGCAGCGCAGCAAGGAAAACAGTCGCTGTTCTCTTTAAAATATTCTTCATTATTCGTTTCCTCCTAACTCCTTAGATGTTTCTTCATCAGCAGATGAAGCAGCGGGAACTTCTTCCACATCTTCTTCCTGCTCATCTGACTCTTCTTCAGCTGTCAGATCAGCTGCATCTGCTGTCTCGGAGGAAGCACTTGAAGCATCCTCATTGGAAATAGCCTCGTCTGTAACCTTCTTGTCGGAGTCGTCCTCAGTAGTCTCCTCTGCGGGTTTCTCCTCAGCCTCATCTGCAAGAGCCTCATCGGTCTTTTCTGTGTTGTCTGTAGGCTCGGTTACATCTTCGCTCTTCTTAGTATTATTGGTAAATCTGAATACAGATTCATTTAATGCATAGTCGACAACATCAATATAGAAGGTTCCTTCGGGCATCTTAATATTGACAGTTGCTTCTTCGCCCTTAGTTTCCTGATTAACAGCATATCTGTCTATAATCTGGCCTTCCGCATTGAGGATAAGGACTGCTGCTGTATAGCGGTTATCCTGTACCTGAATGCCAAGTGTTCCGTCCTCATTGAGTACATAGCCCGTAATCTCAGGAGCTGTGTTATCGATAGCAATAGGTGTTGAAGGAAGGTAAAGTCCCTTTCCGTCAAGAGTTGAAGGATCCTCTACATCATCATAGTAGCTGGGAACAGCCTGAAGGTTGATAAGTACCTCTGTACCATCCTCAAGAGGATTGCCCTCAGCATCTGTGCCGGCCCAGAAAAGATCCTGTGTCTGCCAGTAGTTCTCGATCTGACCATTATAGGAGAACTCAGCATAATTCTCATAGTTTATATTCTTGAAGTACTCCTCACCGGTATTCTTATCTGTGATGGTAAGGATGGATCTGCTGGCATTTCTGATAAGCGAATAGTACAGTGAGCCAAGAACAGTACCCATCTTAGGATCTGAGCTGATGGCATTTCTGTCGGCAATATACTTAGCATCCTTTGCAAAAAGATTAGGAACATAGAACATCTCATTTTCCTCAGATGTATCTCCGAAAGGATAGATTGACAGGAAGTTTGTTGCTGTAACTCCTGAATAAGTAAATCCATCGTACTCGGGATCATGTCTTGATGCCATGAAATCGAAATCTTCAAACATTGAAGAATCCATCCAGCTTCCGTAGAAGGCAAGGAAAGGAACAGAAAGATCTACAGCTCCGTTCACATAAATGAAACCGTCTACGTACATACCGTTCTCAAACTGTGCAAGATACTCTCTGTCTGCAGCTGAGAGGTTGATGGAAACATTTACCTTTGTTGAATCCTTGACCTGCATTACTCTGCGTCCAAGGTCAACCACTGAATCTTTTTTCTTGAGCTGCTTACCAAAGATATATACGTCCTTGGTATCTACAATGCCGTCTGCGTTGAAGTCAAAGTCGTCCTCGTTCTGGGATACAAGGTTGAGATCGAGGCTTCCGTTTACTACCTGAAGAAGAACCTTACGGTCTTTCTTGTCTACTCTTCCGTCATAGTTAAGGTCATATACAAGAGCTGTGTCATCTGCAGTAAGAGTAACCTCAGGGCTGAGCTTGTGGGACTCACACATGATGAAATAGTTCTGGATAAGTTCCTCTGTCAGGACGCTTGAGTCAAGCTCATAGTACTGAGGCTCATCTGTGAGGTTATATACATCAAATGAGAAGTTATAGGAGCCGTTCCTTGAAGGATCGTCTCCAAGAACAACCTTTACCTTACCGTCGTTGCCGGCCTTGTCGCCAACAAGAACATAAGCAGGTGATGTTACGGCTTCATGTACATTTGCAAGTCCTGCACCCTGGGATCTGGGTGAGTACTCGGGAGCACTTGCATCATTGCCTGTGGTAAGAGGTGTTGCTGTGCTCATGATAAGTGACTGAGCCAATGTACGAACTGAAAGTCCGGTCTTTGCAGCAAGATCATTCTCTTTAATATACTGCTCAACAAGAGCTGTCTGGCCTGCGATGGAAGGAGCAGACATTGAAGTTCCGCTCATGTTTCCGTAGGTTCCGCCGTCTCTTGTGGAATAGATGTTTCCGCCGGGTGCTGTGATCTCAGGCTTAAGGTCAAGAGTTTCGGGAACACCAACGGATGAGAAATCACTCATGGTGTAGCCATCTGCTGCCTCAAAGTTGGTTGCAGGTGTTGCTACAACTGTAAGAGTACCTGCACATGCCTTCTCACTGATCTGTTCTGTAGCTGTCTCTGCTACTCCAAGTCCTTCATCGAGAGTTACGGAAACAGCGGGGATAACAGCTGTGCTGCCCTGAAGGGTCATGGAAATTGTTCCGGGCTGATTGTTATAGATAACTACAGCCTTTGCACCTGCTGCCTCAGCGTTCATCTGCTTCTCGCCGAAGGTAAGCTCACCACGCTGAACGAATACGATCTTATCCTTTACAAGGCTCTCTCCGTTTTCATCAACAAGTGCTTCGTAATCGGAAGCAGCACCCTTACCGTCAATGAATACGAAAGGATATTCTGTTCCCTTACCGTCAGCAGATACGTCCAGAGTATAGAACTTAGGAGCCAGTGTATCATTACCGTCTGTATAGTAGATATTCTTGCCGTTTGTTGTAGCAAGGTAGTTTCCTGTAAATCCGCTGTTAACAGCGCTGGCAACTGTGAATGCATTGTAGTAGGATCCGGGAGAACCGATGGTATCCATGTTTACATCCCAGCTAAGGTTTGCGCCAACAGCTGTGTCATCACCGAATCTTCCTGAGTTACCTGCAGAAATAGAAACAACAGTTCCTGTTCCCTCAAGCTTCTTGAAGATATCATTGATGTAAGCCTCTGCGTCTGAGGAATATCCTGCAGCGGATGAACCAAGAGAGAGGTTTACAACGTCAGCTTTAAGAAGAAGGGCATCCTCGATAGCTGCCATGTAGTCATCGGAATATGCTCCGCCGCCTTTTCCGAATACCTTCATGGTGATCAGCTGTGCATCGGGAGCAACACCCACAACACCAAGTTCCTGTCTTGCATATCCTGTCTCGGATGCAGCACTGGGTACATAAGTGTTGGCTGTTGCGATACCTGATACGTGTGTACCGTGGTCACCTTCCTCGTCATTTGCATGTGTTATATCAAGATCCTTGTCTACATAGTTGAATGCGAAGGGGATCTTCTCACTAAGATAGAGATCGGAAGCTGAAATGCCACCGTTTCTCTGGGTTGCATTGAGGTTTGGAAGAACTGCTGCGATCTCGCTCTCATCAAGGAGGCTGTAATCTGCAACGCTCTTGCCGGCCTTTTCTGCCGTCACCTGAAGGTGAGCATCAAAAGCTCCTCCATCAAAAGAGGGATGATCTGCATCGATACCTGTATCGATGACAGCAATTCTTGTGCCTGCACCTGTGTAACCTGTTGTCCAGGCGTCATAGCTTCCAACCATATCGCCGGCTGTAATGGTGTTGATCTCTGCATCTGTAGCCTGAGGCTCATACTTCTGAGCTACATATACAGCTTCAACGCCCTCTACCTCTGCGATGCTCTCTATATCCTTAAATGCAACATCTGCAGATACCGCATTTGTGAGGATTGAGAGATTATAATTTACGTCAAGCTCTGCTCCGTCAAGAGCCTGAGCTTCAATCTTTTCTACCTGAACCTCCTGCTCGGCTATGATGTTGTCAGACATGGTCATGGCTGCATCATTCTCTGCAAGGGTCTCTGTGTCAAAGCCTGCATCCAGAACGCTGTCACCTTCCATAACGATGATGACACGGGTCTGCTCATCGGGATCCGGGGTTGCAACCGAGAAATCTGTTGCCTCTCCTTCGATCAGGTCTTTGCCTTCTGAAAGCTCAAGGCCTTCCTCAGTGGGATCAACCTTCTCAAAAACAAGCTCTCCCTCTTCACCTTCCTCTGACACAGCAGCCTCTTTGGCAGCTTCATCAGCTTTTTCCTCTGCCTCTTTTTCTGCAGCATCCTCTGCTGCGCCGGCTTCCTCTGATGCCTCCTTGGTCTCTTCCTCAGCAGCCTTTTCAGGCTCTTTTTCCTCGGAAGATGCCTCTTCGCCTGCTGCCTCGCCGGCTTCCTTAGTCTCCCCGGCCTCTTTAGCTTCTGCTGTCTCTGCAGTCAGAGCTTCCGGTGCCGTTGCCGAAGCTGTGATGGCGGGTGAAAATGCCATAGCCGCACTAAGGATCACAGCCAGTGCCTTTTTAGGGCACACTCTTCTTTTCATACACGTTCCTCCAATGTTAGTATTTAGTAGGTCTTGCAGGCATTTCAATCTTGACGCGGCTTACAACGGGCAGCTGTCGTATCCCCTCGACAAACACCCCGCTGATCCTGGCGACAACAGCATTCCCCCTGTTGTCTATCCTGGATACATCAAGTTTCTCTCCCCCAAGAACCTCACTCTCAACTGCCTTAACACCGTCCTCGATAGCCGTATCTGCGGAAAATACGATGTATGCGCGCACCGGCGCCTCTCCATAATCAATTATTCTCATGTTTTCAACTCCGGTTTCTTTTTCGCATCGCGCATTCAACGCATTGTACTTTCAACGCGTTGTACCGCTGTCGCTTTTAAGTGCTAAAGCGCGTGATAAATTTAAGTTTAATTTGTGTATATTAGCGTGTCAATAGGATTATGAACAAAATCTAAAATTTATAAAATAAATATAAAGAAGGCGCCGTGTTTCCCCGAAAACACAGCGCCCTCTCTATTCTCTTTCCTACTTTACAAGACTGTTCAAAAAAAGCTTTGGCGTCACCCCCGTGGAATTCAGGGGCGATGGCCAAAGCTCTTGATCAAAACCTTATGTTATTGATAACGCTTGTAATTTAATTATATCAGAACTGCTGGGGCTCTGCGGGCTGAGGTGCCTCTACAGCATAGCCGTTGGCAGCCTTGATGGACTCATAGAGTGCCGCGTCCGCATTCATCTTGTAAGGGTTAACATACAGAAGGCCCACAATGTTCAGGGTGAAAACTGCTAAAATGTACCACCCGAAGAAGGAAAGGTCATATACAAATGATCTCCACTTGTGGCCCTTCATCATAGTTCTTGATTTCTTGATGGCGTCTGTTGCACTGATTGTAGGATCATCTGCCAGAATAAAAGGAACAAGCCTGTATGAGAAGCTCAGGATGATTCCCGGGATAAGGAACAGCAGTGATGCCAGTCCGATGAGCAGGTCCTTAAGGAACAGTGCAAGAACTGTTGTAAGGTAGTTAAATCTGAAAGCGTGTGCTACTTCACCAACCTCAGCGTTTACATGCTGGTTTACAACGAAGAATCTGTTGCAGCCAACCTGAAGGGGATTGAACAGGAAAAGGTCAACCAGCTTCAGAATGATCATAACGGTGCTGAGTGCGCCGGCGATAGCCGCCAGATAAAAGACCGCATTGGGGTCCTCCAGGATGTTCTGGAAAGCCTGTGATGCCTCTTCGCTTGAAGAAGTTCTTCTTGTTGCAACAGCTGTTGAAGTTGCGAACAGTCCTGCGATGAATGCAACAAGCACTGATTTCCAGTAATTCTTTTTGAAATTAATCTTGCCTCGTGTCTTTACTTCTTTTCGATTCCACATAATCTTTTCTCCTCTCTTAAAACCTCATATAAACAAAAGGATACCACCCTTAATGCACCATTTCAAACGGTAAATTTGGGATTTATGTGATTTGTGGTATAATATTAGTTTAGAACATTGTATTAATGTGAGGTATTTTATGAATTACGGAAAAAGAGGTATCAATCAGCAGGCAAGAGCGCTGAATTCCGGTACCAATAAATGGGGCAAAAAAATAAGCCTCTTTGGATTTTATATTATTCTGGCAATGATCCTTGCAGTGGTCATAATCGGTGCCAGCGCAGGAATCGGTGTATTCAACGGAATCAGGGATGACGCTCCGGATATCGGCAACATCGACGTTACACCGACAGGTTTTTCAACCTTCGTTTATGACACTGACGGCAACCAGATCGCCAAATTGGTTTCAACGGATTCCAACAGAATCCCCGTTACCATGGATATGATCCCCGAGAACCTGGCACACGCCTTTGTTTCCATCGAGGATGAGCGTTTCTACGAGCACAACGGTATTGATATCCAGGGTATCATCCGTGCCGGCGTTGTGGGCATTACCTCCGGACATTTCTCCGAGGGTGCAAGTACTATCACACAGCAGCTCTTAAAGAACAATGTCTTTTCCGGATGGACCAACGAGACCTTTATAGAGTCTGTAAAGCGTAAGATCCAGGAGCAGTACCTGGCTGTACAGCTTGAAAAGACCATGTCCAAGGATGAGATCCTTCTTAATTATATGAACACCATCAACCTTGGTCAGAACACACTGGGCGTGCAGGCTGCTTCTCTTCGTTACTTTAACAAGTCAGTAAGCGAGCTTACCCTTTCCGAGTGCGCATGTATAGCGGCCATCACTCAGAACCCCAGTAAGTTTAACCCCATATCCCACCCGGATGATAATGCCGAGAGACGTAAAAAAGTCCTTGGCAACATGTTAAAACACGAGTACATCAATCAGATCCAGTACGACAAAGCCATGGCTGATGATGTTTACTCAAGGATCCAGACGGTAAACCAGGAATCCGGCGGGGATTCCACCATCAACTCCTACTTCGTTGATGCCCTTACCAATGACGTTCTGGATGACCTTATCGATGCAGGATACAACGAGACACAGGCCTACACACTGCTTTACAGCGGCGGCCTTAAGATATATTCAACCCAGAACCCCAAGATCCAGCAGATCTGCGATTCCGTTTTCCAGGATGAGAGCAACTATCCGGAGGGGACGAAGTATCTTTTGACCTATGAACTGTCTGTTCAGGATGCTGCCGGAAACGTAAGCAACTACAGCAGTGAGATGTACCAGGCTTATTTCAAGGAACAGAAGAGCTCCTTCAACATGCTTTATGATTCCCACGAGTCTGCAGAGGCAGGCATCGAGGAGTACAAGTCGGTTGTAATGAAGGAGGGCGATTCGGTTCTTGCAGAGAAGATCAACCTCATCCCTCAGCCTCAGGTTTCCATCACCGTTGAGGAGCAGAGCACGGGCTATGTGGTAGCCATGGTAGGCGGACGAGGTGAGAAGACAGCCAGCAGAACCTTAAACAGGGCAACGGACTCCTACCGTCAGCCGGGATCGACCTTCAAGGTGCTCTCCACCTATGCTCCCGGAATTGACAGCGCGGGACTTACACTTGCTACGGTTTTCAACGATGCGCCTTTTGCCTACGCTGACGGAACTCTGGTAAGAAACTGGTGGGGAAGCCAGTACCGCGGTCTTAATACCGTAAGGTCAGCCATCAGGGATTCCATGAACGTCATCGCCGTTGAGGCCCTGACACTGATCACTCCTCAGCTTGGATTTGATTACCTTAAGAACTTCGGATTTACCACCCTGGCCGAGAATGTTACCATCAACGGCAAGGTTTACTCAGACATACAGCAGTCCACCGCTCTTGGCGGACTTACCTACGGTGTTAAGAATATCGAGCTGAATGCAGCTTATGCGGCCATCGGAAATGGCGGCGTTTACGCAGAGCCAAAGCTTTACACCAAGGTTGTGGACCACGACGGAAACATTGTCCTTGATAACACTCAGGTAAGCTCCAAGAGGATCATCAAGGAGACCACTGCTTTCCTTCTTACCAGCGCAATGCAGGACGTTGTTACCAGCGGTACCGGCGGATCCGTAAACTTCGGAACCACAGCCATCGCAGGTAAGACAGGAACCACTTCAGACTACAACGACGTTTGGTTTGCGGGCTACACCAACTACTACACCGCAACCACCTGGGCCGGCTACGACAACAACGCCAAGATGACCGTTACGGCAGAGAAGAACCTGGCCAAGACCATGTGGAGAAAGGTAATGGAACAGGTACATGCAGACCTGCCTTACTCCTCCTTCACGGTACCGAGCGGCATCACTTCCGCAACAGTCTGCTCCAGATCCGGCAAACAGCCGATCGCAGGCCTTTGCGACGGCACACTTATCAGCGAGTACTTTGAGGAAGGAACTGTTCCCACAGAGAGCTGCGATGTCCACTATCAGGGCACAATGTGCGCAATGGATGGACTTCCCGCTTCGGAGTTCTGTCCCTTCAAGACAGCAGGTGTATTTGAGCTTTCACCGCCTGTTCCTCCGGCACTCCAGTCGGGCTTTGTAAACTATGTTCAAACCAACTCAGCTTATACAACTACCACAGATGAGAACGGTAACACCGTAACGGTGCTTAACCAGTGTCACCACACTCCCGAGTTCATGGCTCAGGAAGGCATTGAGGGCATCATAAACGGCGAACGCGGAGCTTTAGAGGCCGCAGCAGCTGCTGCAGCCGCCGCTGCCGGAATCGATCCCAACGCACCTGCTCCGGCTCCCGAGCAGCCCGCAGTTCCCACACCGGGCGAGATCGTAGATTCTATCATTGACGCGGTTACCGACGAGATATCGGCAGGAAACTAAAGTTCAAGCTATAGCCAAGGGACTTTAACCCGGAAATACCTGTGCTTGCCTGCGGTGTGATTTTCTAAAACTCAAAAAGCAGCAAATGCCTCATTTCGACGTTGCTCAAAGCAATCGGCATTTGCTGCTTTTTTATTTTGAAAATCATCATCCTCGTCCGAGAACTGCGCATTTCCGGATTATAGTATCATGGAATTATCATGAACTTCAGCGAATCTTTTTCTTCTTTGTGTAGTACATGTAGTAGATAAAGAATAATAATGATGTGGTGATCCAGGTAATGGGGTAACTCCACTCTACGGTCTGAACCGTGCGAACTATGGGGAAAGCTACCAGCACCCATCCCACTCTCAGGATACATACACCGCTCAGGGTAATTATCATGGGAATCAGCGCATCTCCCATGCCGCGAAGGGTGCAGGAGAAAATCTCAATTCCGATGTAGGTGACGTAGAAAGGCGCCAGGAAGCGTATCATCTGATCGCCTATCTCAATAACCGCGTCAGTATTTACGAATATGCCAAGGAGCAGTGATCTTCCAAGTATTATGAGGATTGACATGGGTATCGTTATGATAAGTGCAATGGCAAAGGCCTCGCGCACGCACTTGCGCACCCTGTCCATCTTACCGGCGCCGAAGTTCTGGCCCACAAAGGTCATGGCGGAAGTGCCAAGAGAGTTCATGGTCATCCAGAATACCACGTCAATCTTGCCGTAAGCTGCCCAGGCAGCCGCTGTATCTTTTCCGAACTCATTTATTGAGGACTGGATCAAAATGTTGGAGAAGGTGTACATGGTGGACTGAAAAGCTGCAGGAAGGCCGATGCTGATGATCCTTGAGAGCATCCCTCTGTCCAGCCTTATCTTCCTGATATCAAGCCTGTAGGAGTCCGTGCTGCGCATCAGAATGCCGCACACGATAACAGCGCTAAGGAGCTGACACAGGACAGTAGCCACAGCCACGCCCGTAACGCCTGATACGTCGCCTCTTTTGCCCATTCCAAGCGCAATAACAAAGAGTACATCAAGGAAAATATTTACAAAGCAGCTGATGATCAGCACTATCAGCGGCCTTCTGGAGTCGCCTATGGCCCTCAAAATGCCGGCGCCCATGTTGTAGACAAGGTTCGGGATCATACCCAGGAAAAAGATCCTGAGATACAGAGTTGACGCTTCCACTGTCTCCGGAGGAGTCTTCATAGCTTTGATGATCCAGGAGGCGGAGCCAAAGCCAATCACGGTGATGATGGCGCCTCCGATAATGGCCACAGCAATGGCCGTATGTACAGCCTTGGAAACCTCTTCTTTGCGGCCTGCGCCAAAGAACTGGGAGATAACCACGGTTGCGCCAGTAGAAAGTCCCATGAAAAATCCCACGAAAAGATTCACCACAGTTGCCGAGGAACCGCCAACCGCCGCCAGAGCATCGCTGCTGACAGCACGGCCAACGATAACCGCATCCACGGTATTATAGAGTTGCTGAAAAAAAGCTCCCAGAAGAAGCGCAAAGAAATAAGTGAGCATGCTCTTCCATATGGAGCCCTCGGTTATGCTTATCTGTTTTTTAGTAGCCTTTTGTTTGTTCATACTTATGTTTGCTTTTCTCCTACTACTATATTAGCACATGAAAAGGGTCTGTCACATTCTATGACAGACCCCAATAAATAGTGCGGATAACAGGACTTGAACCTGCACGGTCGCCCACTGGAACCTAAATCCAGCGCGTCTGCCAATTCCGCCATATCCGCCTATACGCCACCTCTTCAGAGCACATTATCCGAAGAGATAACAAATTAGATTATACTCACTTTAGTGCAAGGTCGCAAGAGTTTTCAATCCTTCGCAGATCGCGTATTTGGATATGCGCTGCGGGCTTACAAGATCGCGTATTTGGATATGTGCTGCGGACTTACAAGATTTCGATGATTTCAGCAAGGCGTTTCCGACGCATTTGTATGAAATGGAGCTTTGCGTCGGTAGTATTTGCGAAATAATGTACAGAATTCGTAGAATGCAAACGCTATTCTGATAACCAGGTGCTCAAACAGGCCATTTATCGATATAACGTCAATTTTTGCAGCTATTTTACCGACTCAATTAGCTTTTAGAATGCTTTGCGTCGGAGCAGGCCCAATTCACATGCCCCTCGGCCCACAGCGCCCAATTCACATATCATAGAAACACTTTTGTAAATAGGGCATAAAAAAATCCTTATAACCGAAATGGTTATAAGGATTTCATTTCTAATGAGACACGGGGGATTCGAACCCCCGACAACTTGATTAAAAGTCAAGTGCTCTACCACCTGAGCTAGTATCCCATATGCAAAACACAAATGCGGTTCATAGTGCTCCCGCGAACTGGGCCAGCCGGATTCGAACCGTCGTATGCAGCAGTCAAAGTGCTGTGCCTTACCGCTTGGCGATGGCCCATTATTACAGCAACAATTCTGCTCATTGCGGGTGGCTAGAGGGACTCGAACCCTCGGTCTCCAGAACCACAATCTGGCGCGTTAACCAACTACGCTATAGCCACCATTAAAACAAAAAAGGTAAAAAAGAATGTGCCCGAAGGGATTCGAACCCCCGACCCACGGCTTAGAAGGCCGTTGCTCTATCCAGCTGAGCTACGGACACATTTACATTGAGCTCTGATCCTCTTCGGGATGCTCCACCAGGCTTGAAAGAACTTCGCCAGGTGATTCGCTCAAAGAGCGGGTGATGGGAATCGAACCCACGTGTCCAGCTTGGAAGGCTGGTGTTCTACCATTGAACTACACCCGCATGTATTTAATTAAAGCGTCGGGGTGACAGGATTCGAACCTGCGACCCCCTGCTCCCAAAGCAGGTGCTCTAGCCAAGCTGAGCCACACCCCGTTTCGCAAGTCACACTACGGCCAAAGCCGTAACGCAAAAAGTATTATATAATAATGGAACCGTACTTGTCAACACATTTTACTAATTATTTATTTCTACATTGAATAAAAAAGTAAATTCCACATTATACGGAATTAAGTCTTACACTCTGGTTCATATATAGGTATTCTAATACAGGTCTCTTTCGCAGTAGAAAGAGGAATCATGTCTAAGAAAATAGAAACCAATCAGAAGCATATGAATCAGGATAACCGTGTTGTTATTGAGAAGAGGTTGGATGCATCAGTATCTTTCAGAGCCATCGGTATAGAACTGGGAAAAGATCCAACAACTATAGCTAAGGAAGTCAAAAAACACCGTGTGTTCCAGATGCATAATACATTCAATGAGAAGCTATTTAAATGTGCCAATGCAAAAGACTGTCATAGAAAACATGTATGCACAACAGTGCCTTTCTGCAACCGTGAATGTAAACGCTGCAATAAATGTCACAGCTATTGTAAGGACTATGTTCCCTATGATTATCACTGCCCTTTGACAGATAAAGCCCCCTTTGTATGCAATGGCTGCGATAAGAAGAGAGGCTGCCGGTTAGACAAGTACTTCTATCGCGCTGTTAGAGCTCAGAGTGAATACAAGGCAATCCTTGTTGAAGCAAGGCGTGGCATAAACATAACCGAGGAGGATCTCGCAACACTTGATGCAACTGTAAGCCCTCTGATCCTTAACGGGCAGTCACCTTACATGATACTTCAGAATCACCCGGAGATATCCCAGTGTGAGAAAACCATCTACAACTA
Organism: Butyrivibrio sp. FCS014; assembly: GCF_000526935.1. Lineage (GTDB taxonomy): Bacteria > Bacillota > Clostridia > Lachnospirales > Lachnospiraceae > Butyrivibrio. The sequence goes on from NZ_JAHA01000019.1 coordinate 1,257,823, forward strand.
CATTGATCAGGGAGCTTTATCTGTCAGTAACCTTGACCTCCCGAAGCTGGTCAAGTACAAACCTCGTAAAGCTCATGCCTCAGAAATCGATGATACCGGCATATTTGAAGGAAGATCCTACAAGGATTATGAGGCATTTATCAAGGAATTCCCTGACACAAAGATAACCGAGATGGATACAGTCATAGGTCCGGAAGGAAGTCATAAGGTGCTCCTGACACTTCACTTCTGCAATGCTGACTTTATGATGGCATATCTGCTTAATTCAAAAGAAGCCATCGGCGTTGAGAATACATTTGATGATATCAATAGAGCTATAGGCACTGAGCTGTTCTGCAAAACCATGCCTCTGATCGTCACAGACCGCGGAAGAGAATTCAAGCATCCTGAAGCTCTTGAGTGTGGAATAGATAACGTATTGAGAACAAGCATCTATTACTGTGATCCTATGGCTTCATGGCAGAAGCCTCACTGTGAAAAGAATCATGAATACATCCGCAAGATATGCCCTCAGACAACAACTACCTTCGACAGACTTACCCAGGATGATGTCAATCTCATGATGAGTCACATAAACAGTGCAAACCGTGAAAGCCTTGGAGGGCTCACACCATTTAAACTAGCCAAGATGATGCTTCCTAAAAAGCTCTTAAAACACTTTGGCTTGTGGGAAATACCCTCTGACGAAGTAATCCTCACTCCCGCGCTTTTAAAAGGAAAAATCGAGGTTTAAAGCTCAGAAGCTGTTCCTAGATTCTGAGTCAGAGGCAGTTAAAGCAGCCACCTCGCTCCTGCGAGGCTGTGCCCTTGATAGGTGCCTGAAGAAACGCTACAATGCTCATTCCGACGATGAAGCTATTGAAGCTGTTCCTGAGTTCCTCATCGTCGGCAACGGCTGCGAAGCGTTTCTTCAGGTGCCTGTCAAGGGTGGCGGACGGTGCCAATACATAAATACAAAAGCCACTAAGCATTACAAAATTTGAAAGAAATCTGCGGACGAGACCACCATATGTTCACCACGAGATAAGTGGAATTTAGTCTTGCAGAACCCAATTCCAGTTGTCAGCGACCGCATACTCTTTTTTATTTTAGCAAATGCATAAGTGGCTAAATTCCACAATAAAGGGTCTGACAAAATATGTCAAACCCTCTAAAAAGCTGAATTTAGTCTTCAGTATGGAATTTACTTTTACATGTGGAATTTAACTATTCATTCAATCTTATTTATTTCTACATTGAATAAAAAAGTAAATTCCACATTATACGGAATTAAGTCTTACACTCTGGTTCATATATAGGTATTCTAATACAGGTCTCTTTCGCAGTAGAAAGAGGAATCATGTCTAAGAAAATAGAAACCAATCAGAAGCATATGAATCAGGATAACCGTGTTGTTATTGAGAAGAGGTTGGATGCATCAGTATCTTTCAGAGCCATCGGTATAGAACTGGGAAAAGATCCAACAACTATAGCTAAGGAAGTCAAAAAACACCGTGTGTTCCAGATGCATAATACATTCAATGAGAAGCTATTTAAATGTGCCAATGCAAAAGACTGTCATAGAAAACATGTATGCACAACAGTGCCTTTCTGCAACCGTGAATGTAAACGCTGCAATAAATGTCACAGCTATTGTAAGGACTATGTTCCCTATGATTATCACTGCCCTTTGACAGATAAAGCCCCCTTTGTATGCAATGGCTGCGATAAGAAGAGAGGCTGCCGGTTAGACAAGTACTTCTATCGCGCTGTTAGAGCTCAGAGTGAATACAAGGCAATCCTTGTTGAAGCAAGGCGTGGCATAAACATAACCGAGGAGGATCTCGCAACACTTGATGCAACTGTAAGCCCTCTGATCCTTAACGGGCAGTCACCTTACATGATACTTCAGAATCACCCGGAGATATCCCAGTGTGAGAAAACCATCTACAACTACATTGATCAGGGAGCTTTATCTGTCAGTAACCTTGACCTCCCGAAGCTGGTCAAGTACAAACCTCGTAAAGCTCATGCCTCAGAAATCGATGATACCGGCATATTTGAAGGAAGATCCTACAAGGATTATGAGGCATTTATCAAGGAATTCCCTGACACAAAGATAACCGAGATGGATACAGTCATAGGTCCGGAAGGAAGTCATAAGGTGCTCCTGACACTTCACTTCTGCAATGCTGACTTTATGATGGCATATCTGCTTAATTCAAAAGAAGCCATCGGCGTTGAGAATACATTTGATGATATCAATAGAGCTATAGGCACTGAGCTGTTCTGCAAAACCATGCCTCTGATCGTCACAGACCGCGGAAGAGAATTCAAGCATCCTGAAGCTCTTGAGTGTGGAATAGATAACGTATTGAGAACAAGCATCTATTACTGTGATCCTATGGCTTCATGGCAGAAGCCTCACTGTGAAAAGAATCATGAATACATCCGCAAGATATGCCCTCAGACAACAACTACCTTCGACAGACTTACCCAGGATGATGTCAATCTCATGATGAGTCACATAAACAGTGCAAACCGTGAAAGCCTTGGAGGGCTCACACCATTTAAACTAGCCAAGATGATGCTTCCTAAAAAGCTCTTAAAACACTTTGGCTTGTGGGAAATACCCTCTGACGAAGTAATCCTCACTCCCGCGCTTTTAAAAGGAAAAATCGAGGTTTAAAGCTCAGAAGCTGTTCCTAGATTCTGAGTCAGAGGCAGTTAAAGCAGCCACCTCGCTCCTGCGAGGCTGTGCCCTTGATAGGTGCCTGAAGAAACGCTACAATGCTCATTCCGACGATGAAGCTATTGAAGCTGTTCCTGAGTTCCTCATCGTCGGCAACGGCTGCGAAGCGTTTCTTCAGGTGCCTGTCAAGGGTGGCGGACGGTGCCAATACATAAATACAAAAGCCACTAAGCATTACAAAATTTGAAAGAAATCTGCGGACGAGACCACCATATGTTCACCACGAGATAAGTGGAATTTAGTCTTGCAGAACCCAATTCCAGTTGTCAGCGACCGCATACTCTTTTTTATTTTAGCAAATGCATAAGTGGCTAAATTCCACAATAAAGGGTCTGACAAAATATGTCAAACCCTCTAAAAAGCTGAATTTAGTCTTCAGTATGGAATTTACTTTTACATGTGGAATTTAACTATTCATTCAATCTTATTTATTTCTATTACAAATACTTGAATTCGTAGCTTATTTTCCCGTCATCTCCGATCTCCAGGATCATGTAGCTGGGCCTTCTTCCCTCCTGTCTGGGGTAGGAAAGGCTTCCGGGATTAAAGAGCCAGATGCCGTCAATACACTTGGCAACAGGCTTGTGGGTGTGACCAAAGAAGGCGATGTCAGCGCCTCGGTAGGCCGCTTCCGCCCTCAGATTCTCAAGATCCATGGACACCATATAGTGATGGCCGTGGGTGATAAGAACCTTGTGGCCCGCAAGTTCTGCCTCTATCTCCCTGTTAAGGTCGGAGAAGAAGTCATTGTTACCGGCAACAAAATACACGGGGCAGCCGGCTGCCAGGGCAAAACGCCCTTCAGATCCTTCAAAATCCCCGCAGTGGATCACCCCGTCCAGGGGCCCCACAAGGTCCAAAACCGTATAAAAATTGTCGTCATGTCCGTGTGTATCACTGACAACCAGGTACTTATGCATTGTCGGAAAGCTCCTCTTTCAAAAGCTCGGCCATTGCCCTTAAAGCCTTTCCTCTGTGGCTTATGGCATTCTTCTCCTCGGGAGAAAGCTCTGCGCTGGTCTTGCCATACTCCGGCAAAAAGAAAATGGGATCATAGCCAAAGCCGTTCTCTCCGGCGATCTCGTATCCGATCCTGCCCTCCATTTTGCCTATGGTATCGATCTTCCCTGCGCCGGGAAGGGTGGCTGCAATGGCGCAGACGAATCTTGCGCTTCGCTCCTCATCCTTGGCATCCGCCAATCTCTCGATTATTATGCGGTTCTTTTCGGTATATGGTGTGTCTTTTCCCAGGTATCTTGCGGAATAGATGCCCGGTTCGCCGTTAAGGAAATCAATCTCGAGTCCCGAGTCGTCCGCCAAAACCACTGTGTGGTCTGCTGCCTCAGGATCTTTTTCCTTCAAAAGCTCATATATGGCATCGGCCTTGATCCTGGCATTTTCGGCAAAAGAGCTGCCGTCTTCCACCACGTCCTCGAAAACGCCCGCTTCCTTCATGGAAAGGATCTCGGCGTTAAGGCCGCCTAAAATCTCGCGAATTTCCCTCATTTTGTCCTTGTTGCCTGTGGCAAATACTATTCTCATTCCATCTCCTCAAAGGCCTGTAAAAGAGCCTGATAAAGCCCTTCAGCCATCTTCTTTTTGTAGTCGTCTTCCGAAAGGCGCCGCTTGTCTCCCGAGCCCTGCAGATTTCCCATGTCCAGACGGACCGCCGGGATCCTGCAGTCCATTATCATTTCAGCTTCAGGACCTGCAGGTTTTACTCCGCCTGCATCAGCACCTGAGGCCGCCAGACAGCTCTTTTCCACCAGGTTTGCGAAGGCCGCATTGTTGAAGCCCCTGATAAAAAATCTATCGTTGTAGTAGGAAGTTATTCCGTCCGTCCGGTCAGGAGCCATGTTGCAGGTCAGCTCCACGTAAAGGTCCGCTCCGCTGTCCTTCAAAAGCTTCTGCCTCTGCTCAGGGGAAACATCCGTATCTCCGAGCCTTGTGTAGTAAATCCTGATTCCGGATTCAGGCTTTTTGGCGGTCTCCTCACGAAGGGCCAGAGCCACGTCAAGGTTAATATCCTTCTCCGAAAGTTCCTCGGAAAAATACCCGGTATCGCTGCCTCCGCAGGCAGGGTCAACCACCGCTATATGATCGTACTTGTCCTTGGGCCTGCTAAAGCGCACCTCGATGGTACTGGAATCCGTCAGGGAGCTCTCGTTGACGTAGAGCCCGTCCAGGGTAAAGTCAAGGCACACGCTTCCCGTGTCGTTCTCCTTGATACAGACGGCCTTCTCCAGAATATCCAGATCCGTCCGCACGGGATTATCCAGGTAAAATCCCTCTTCCCGGCTGTCTATGTAGATGAGGAGCTCATTATCAATGTAGCGGTCCTCAAGGACTATATCATCGGAACTGACGCTCTTGGATAAGGGAATTATCAGCGTATTCTCTTTGCCCGCAGGAACGTTCCTGTCGATCAGCAGCGAATATGAGTCATCGGCGTTTCCTCTGTCAATGTGAGCCTCTGCAGCATCCGTGATCATGATGTGCTTGGTGGCCGAGCGGTGAACCATAAGGCCTATGGCCAGCACCGCGAAGACAGAGGCTTTTATCGCCATCTTTTTCATGTCTTCATTGGTCATTGCTGTTTGTCTCTCTTAGGCGGCTTCGGGCCCATAAACTGGTAAAAATAGGTCTTCAGCATACCGTTGTATATCTTGCGGTTCTTGTCGGCTTTGCGGCCGATGAACTTCTCCGCCTGCTCAAAGCCGGTGATAAGGTACATTGACCAGGAATCCAGGGCTTTGTACCTCTCGCCGATAGTCTTGTAGAGGGCATTCAGCTCATTCTTTTCCCCGATTCTCTCACCGTAGGGCGGGTTGGTTATGATAAAGCCGTATTTCTTCCTGTGGCTTAAATCCGCTATGTCTCTGGTCTGGAAATGGATCATGTGCTCCACTCCGGCCTTTCTTGCATTGATGCGGGCAATCTCCACCATCTCGGGGTCAAGGTCGTACCCCTGGATGTCCACCTCAACATCAGTCAGGATCTCGTCCCTGGCCTCTTCCCTGACATCTTCCCAGTTCTGAGGGTCGATGAGGTGCGTCCAGGCCTCAGCAGTGAAATGCCTGTTCATGCCCGGCGCAATGTGGGCTGCCATCATGGCTGCCTCGATGGGAATGGTACCGCTGCCGCAGAAGGGATCGACCAGGATCCTGTCTGCGCGCCAGGGAGTGAGCATGATAAGTGCCGCCGCGAGATTCTCGGCGATGGGAGCCTTGGATTCCAGCTTCCTGTAGCCTCTCTTGTGCAGGGAATCTCCGGTGGTATCAAGGGCCACCGTGACCTCGTCCTTCAAAAGGAACACGCGCACAGGGTAGTCGTCGCCGTCCTCAGGGAAGCGGTCAACGTCGTAGCTCTCCTTCATCCTCTCCACCATGGCCTTCTTCATAATGGACTGAATATCTGACGGGGAAAAGAGCTTGCTCTTTACGCTGGAGGCCTTCTTAACCCAGAAACGCCCGTTACGGGGGATATATTCCTCCCACTCAAGGCCTTTGGTTCCCTGGAAAAGATCCTCAAAGCTCTCCGCGTGGAAGCTTCCAACCTTGATCAGTACTCTCTCTGCAGTTCTAAGGCCGATGTTGGCACGACAAACAGCGTCAGGATCGCCGGCAAAGGTCACACGGCCATCTGACACTTCAGTGATATCGTACCCCAGATCGATTATTTCTTTTTTTAATACTGCCTCCAGACCGAAATGGCAGGGGGCTATAAGTTCAAATCTTTTCATACCGTGTAATTATAACATTTAACGCAAAGAGCCGCCACAAGAATGCAAATGCTCTTGCAGCGGCTCTCCGCAAAAATGTTTTATGAAAGGGCTGATTTATGAAAATGAATAAATCACTTGGTTATGTGCAGGACTGCCAAAAGTTTTGCCAAAAGTCCTGTCTTGATGGCTATTGCCACAGCTGCGATGATCACTACTGCTGCGCCTGCCGCAATAGGAAGTACCGGTGAAGGAGCTGCTGTGCCGGGAGTGTCTGTTGTAGGCGTCTGCTCGTCGGCAATTGTGGTTGCATCGCCGTTTGCGGAGGCTGCTGTATTGTTGCCGGCTGCTGTATTGTTGCCGGCTGCTGTTTCTGTGCCTGCTGCGGTGCTGTTGTTGTCGGTATTTGCTGCTTCTGTGGTGCCTGCGCTGTTAGCATCGCCGTTTGCTGTGTTTGTATTATCGGAAGCTGCGGTGTTATCTGTTGCAGCGCCTGCGTTGCCGGTAGTTGTTCCGGCATTTGCGCCTGTTGAAGTGCCTGTTCCTGTGGTTGTTCCGGCATTTGCGCCTGTTGAGGTGCCTGTGCCGGTGGTTGTGCCGGCGCTCGTGTTGCCTGTAGATGTGCTTGTGCTGCCGGATGTGCTGCCACTGCCTGAGCTTGTGCTTCCACTGCCGGTTGAGCTGCTGCCTGAACTGCTGCTTCCGCTGTCGGATGAGCTGCCGGAGCCGCTACCATTGCCGGAGCCGCTGCTGCTTGAGCCCGAGCCGCTTCCGCTGCCGGAGCCTGAGCCCGATCCACTGTTTCCGCTGCCATTTCCGGACTCCTCTTCCTCTTTATCCTTCGCGGAATCCTCTGCAGAACCGGAGATATCGCTCTGGTCCTTGATTGCCTCATAGTTGCCGCCAAGATCCGCAACAATGCCTGACGGTGTAAGGCCTGCGTCAACAAGCGCCTTTGCGCCGGCATCGGTGAGCTTAAGGAAATCTCCAAGGTCAATGGAGCCGTCGGCTGTTCTTAAGGAAGCTGCAACTGCGTAAGGATCTGATGCGTTTTGCGTAAGGAGCATCCAGTGATACAAACCAATCGTCTGTAACCTTGAGGCCTTCACTGTTTGCGCTTTCGCCATCCATCCAGTAGAAGTTATCCTTGCCGTAGATCTTGCTTGTGTCCTGTGTTCCCTTGGGCTTTATGTTCTCATTGGTGCTCTTGCCTGTTGTTCTGTAGGAGAGAACGCCCTCAACATAATAATCTGTGTTAGCTGTATCATTTGTATAAAGAGCTACGTTGTTGCTTCCGTTGTTGAAGGACATGCTGTTGTAAACCTGGATGTCAGGGCCTGAGTTGGAATCAATACCCTTTGCCTTGTTGCCCCATGCCACGGAGTTGATGAGTCTGTGAGCTCCCTGAATGCTGGAGCCGCCCATCTTGAATCCGTTACCGTTTCCTTCATTGGTGCCGTCAACTCCATAGCCGTTTGCAAATGCTACAGAATTTCTGATGGTCACCTTACCGATAGGACCTGACTCTACCTTTGCAAAGAGATCCCATCCGTCATCTGCGTTGTTGTAGGAGATACATCCGTCAAATACGATGCCCTCGCCGCAGGTGAGCTTTGCCGCAAAGCCGTCAGCATCCTCATAGCCAAGATCGGCGTTGCTGTAGGATGTGCAGTTGAGTATAAGGTCATAGCTTGGCCACTCATCAAATCCGTCTGTAGTAAGGTATCTGCTTACCTGAATACCTGTGTTTCCGTTCTCATAAGTCCTGATATCCTCAAGAGTCATGTGACTTCCGGATACCTGGATACCCTTCTGGGCATTGGCTGACTTTGTGCAGTCGATTCCGCTGATATACCAGTAATCACCGGCAAAAATGAATCCTGCGCACTTTCCGCCAAAATCAAATATTGCTCTTCCATTAGGAGCCGCCATCTTAATAGGCTTTGAAGGTGTTCCGTCTATTCCCCTTTCAACTTTGGACTGTACTGCTAAGGTTGTAAGTTCCGGGTGCAAGCTCAATGGTCCTGTCCGGGCTGAACATACTTAACTGCTGTGTAAATGTCCACAGGGTTGTTTTCGGTTCCGTCTCCTGTTGACTTACCGTTCTGAGTTACATAGATCTTTTCCCCGTTATTGATGGTTGCGTACTTAACTGTATGAGTAAACTCTGATGTCTCATAGGAGCTAAGGAACTGGTACTCATCATCCTCGGGATGGAAATCCGCATCAGGAGTAAATGTCACTGCAAATTTATTATCTCCCTTTGCAAGTTTAGTAATAACACTTGTTTACTTCACCGGCTTTTACAGCCTCTCCATCAACGAGAATCTTTCCGGCTGAGTCTTTGACAGTGAGCACACCGTCAGCATTTCCTGAATACTGAAGTTCATACTTCTCTGTATTTGAATAGGTAGCTGAGATGATGCTGTAAGCAGGTGCTACATATGTAACAGGTCTGTCCTCAGCGGACTCATCCTCTGAAGGATCGATGGTTGTAAGCTCTACGTCTTTAAATGTCGCCTTCACGTTTCTGGACGCAAAGAATCCGATGTAAACATTTCCGGAATCCAGTTTGGAAAGTGCCTCTGTGTCATAGAACTTCTTCTGAGAGATCACGTTGTCATTTCCGTCAAGATATGAAACAAAATATCCCGTGTTATTCTTCTGTATCCTTAACCTTATCTCGGTAAGAGGCTGGTCGCAGGTTTCCTAAATCTTTTTCTGTGGTCTCATTGGCGATAATATTTCCGCCGTAACCCAGAGGCCCGAAGCTCTTCTCCAGTGTGTACATATTGGTGGAGAACTGATTGTTTACCACATCAGTGTTATTAGCTTCAAAAGCTGAAAGATTATCAGATGTAACGCCTTTCTTCTCCTGTGCCCCAAGGCCGAGCTTCATTGTAATCTTTGTATATCCGGGAGTATTTACAGTATAGGTCTCTCCGGTCTCGGGATCATAGCCGTACTCAACCTTGGTTGCGGAGGCCATGTAACTGTTGTTCCAGAATACTGAAGCATCTCCGTTAACACCGACTCTGTCAGCCGCCATAAGGCCGAAGCCCTCCTGGCCGTTTGAAAGAATCCACTCATCAATAACAGCTGTTGCTGTAAAAGTAAAGTTCTGATCTGCAGGGACTGCAGTGTAGTAGAAGGAAAGACCGTCTGTGGAGCCAGGAACGATCTTGCCCTTACCATTCACTGCCCATACGCTTACGGTATCATCCTGATTTACGCTGTAGCCGCATTCACTTGCCTTTGATGAAATTCCCTGTCCAAATGCCGAGAATACCCACTCGGTCTCAGCGTCCCTTTGTAACCGTGATGTTTACTGAGCTTTCTTCGGAAACATCTGTTATTGTTTCATTTTCTTCAACTCTGTCGCGATTTGCTATAACAGCAAGCTTGTACTCATTTCCAACTGTAAGACTTGTAAAGATATAGGAATACTCTGTCTTGTTGTTGGTCACAACCTCAGAAGGTGTGTAGGCAGCCTTGGTTGTAAGTCCTGCCGCACTTGAAAGATCTGTTGTAACGATACTGTAGGATGTTGCCTCAGGTACGGAGTAAAACTTAAGAACAACCTTTCCTGCGCCTTTATTTGTTGCAACTTTGATTCCGGGTGCCGCAAGAGGAAGAACAAACTTAAGGTTCTCTGACTTGTCGCTGTTCTTGTCCTCCTCATCTATTCTGTGAGCTGCCACACAAAGTAGTACTCGCCGGATGCGGAAGGAGTAAATGTTGCTGTACCATTGTCTACCTTGGGAGGCGTTCATGACCTTCTCATCTGTCTTGGCATCATACATAACTGCTGTTACGGAATCAGCTCCGTCATAACCGGTCTCTACGGTGAATTTAACGTTTATGGTCTTACCGTCCTCAGAAAGTGAGATCTTGTCGATAACGGGAGCCGCAACTTCACCCCAGGCCTTGCGTTCCTGCACAACTGCCTCTCCGCCTTTCTGAACAACAGTGATCTTATAGACTCTTGCGCCTCTGTTAAGCGTCGTATCCTCAGGTGATACAAATCTGTAGGTACCCTCTCCGAGGCCGTAATATGTAAGTGTAGCCTTGGATGTACCCGTAACGAACTCTATATTCTCATTATTTGAAACAGTAGTCTTGGCATCGCCGCTAACTCTAACCAGCGCAACCTTTGATGTGTTGGAGCCTCCTGTGGAGCTTGTCTCAATGGTCACATTGGCATTGCCTGTAACAATGAACTCAAAGTAGCTGCCTCTCAGACTTTCCAATCTCCGTTGAGGTTACCTTTTGGGTGCTGGAGTTAATGCGCTTTGTAACACCGCCATAAGCTGTGATATAACCGTTGGCAAAAGTTGTTCCTACTTCAATAACTTCTTTGTCCTTTGCAGCAGTAAGGGTTGTAGCGTCAAATACATAGGTAGTTTCGGCAGCGCCGCCTTCGGGTTCCTCAGGGTCAACATTAACCTTTTCTGTAGGGATAACAATCTTCATGTCATCGCCGTTGTCAGCAAAAGGATCCCATGTTCCAAGGAAAGTCTCTACCGAGATGCTCTTTCCGTCGGTGGTCTCTTCCTTGTCCACTTACCGGGGCCCAGCTGACTCTTTTGCCCGTATTATCAACGCCCTCTGCCATCTCATAGGTGCCGTACTCGACGTTCCTTTCGGTTGTGCCGCTGAGTGTTGAAAGCCAGCCATCGGGCATAATAAGGGATGCCGATGATGCCTTGTGCTGATAGCAGGTTGCATCCACTACAGTGTTGTAGAACACTACTTCGGAGGTGTTTGCCGCCCATGGTCTTCCCAGATATCCGGCCTTTGAACCGTAGGAAGAAGCTGTGTTTTCTCCGGGAACAGTGGATGTTACCTTACAGTTGTACATAAGGTAGCCTCTTGTGCAGCGTCTTTCTGCTGAGCGGCTGTGATGTAGCCGACGTCATTGCTGTCCTCGGAAGTATTGAATATAAGGTTACACTTAGCAAAAACAGCTTGTCATTCCGCCGAAGATATAGTCTGTTCCGCCATAGATATCGCAGTTGTAATATGCTTCCTTTGAACCGGGAATCACCGTAAAGTGTGGTCCTGACGTCCAATGAATGCGCAGTGGTTGAAATATGTCTTGTCTGCAGCTGTGCGGATTGCCATAGCTGCGGCTCTTTCAACGTATTTTTTGTCCTGAACGGTCACATCTCCGGCAGACAGGCCCGCGCGGGGAGCCGATCCCTCTTTTGCGGAGCTCTGCTTAACAATGGTGTCGGCAGCCGCAAGATCTGACTGATACTGGTTAAAAGAGTTCTCAAAAATAATATCGTAAGCTTCAAAGCCGGCTGCATTCACAACAACCGTTGCGTTCCAGTAGCTGCCTGAGGTTGTGCCGCTGCCGGGATTTGTAAATGAAGGATATCCGTTGTAGTTGTTTACCTCCAGAAGCTTGGCATCATATTTGCAGTCATCGCCCATGCTGTAGTAAGTGTAGCCATGGCCGTAGTAGCCTGTGATCCTTACGGAATCCTGTGCAAGGGAAATGCCCTTGTTTACAGGAGTGATGCTTGCGCCCTTTACGGCGTTCTCAAAGGTAACGTTGGGTGTGTCGATAACCAGCATTTCCTGGTAGTCGCCGGGCTGGATCTTTACTGTAACTCTCTGCTGTGAAGCATCCCTGTCCATGTTGCGGATCGCTTCCAGAGCCTCATTTATTGTGCTGTATTCCTTGCCCTGACCAACGGTAACGGTCTCGGAATAAGGAATCTTCTCAGGTGCTTTGGTAGA
>NZ_JAHA01000020.1 GCF_000526935.1 Butyrivibrio sp. FCS014
CATCAGGTACTTTATTCAGAATTCATCAGCCTACGGCGGATTCTATACCTTATACTTCGGTAATGCAGACGAATATTCCCAGAATTTCTCCATCAAGAACGGCGTTTTCGATGAGGCCTTTGAGACAAAGAGCGTAGATGAAGCAATAAAGGGCATCAACAGAAGGATCACTCAGAATCTTGTGACAGGATCCCTGACTCTTACACCCCAGTCCGCTCTGGAATCCGTGGAGGAGATCGAGGCATCCTTCAGGATACAGGTTGCGGATACCTACAGTACTTTCTACGGCACAAAGAGCAAAATGGATGTTTCCATTGTTTCTGATAAATCCCGATAACTCACAGGTGCTTGAGACTGTTTCCGTGGGTGAATTTGAAGTGGGAGCAGGCGTTTTCGAAGGCTCTGTTACTCTTCCCAACCGTGTGGAGAACATTAGCACTTCCGTTGCGCTGGTAGCTACACTGCGGGGCACAAGCTTTGCGGTTGACACCCAGGATCTTGTGGCGTGTTCTTAAGACGGAACAGCTCCGGAAGAATCAGGTCATAGGATTTTATGGGTGTATGGAAAGTTAAGCCCATTGCAGAAGATTCTTTTAAAAAGAGTGACTGGACCAAACGGAGGACGGACACTTGATCTTTGGGAGTATAACGCTGGGATGAAGCAACTCCTGCATTACCTGGTGGAACGGAACCAACGGTGTAGCGAGGAACTTTGTGGGGATATGCCTGGGTATGTAAGAGAGTTTTGATATTCCCGAAGATTTTTACCGTTGGAACCTATCAGATGCCCATAGGATATCTGGATGAGGGAGATATCACCTTTATAAAACGGTGTCAAGATCGGCAGCACCGGCATGACTTCCTATACCTGGAAATTTGAGAGCGATCAGTGGGATACTTACAGAGCCTATGAGGTGAATCCGGATATACTGAACTTCGGCGGCAAAAACTATGTTGCGGTTCTTGCCACAAACAAATCCGGGACGGCGGGCTGGTACAAGGCCATCCCGGACTCTATTTCCCAGGCAGCTTTCAACAAGCTCAACAGTACACCCAGTGTTCTGCCGATTCTGAGCCACAGAGCTGATTGAGAAGACTGTGGAAGCCACAGATAAAGGCTGTTTTCAGAGGGGAATCTTGAGAAATATGCGCGGACTGTTCCGATGCCTATTTCCAGACGGGAACAGATAAGAACAAGCTTCTTGAAACGGTAAAGCATATGGAAAAGCTGTGATAAGCGATGCGGAGGCTGCTGTATACAAATGCCGGTGACGATCTGTATCTCTATCAGGCAAGAAGGGACCATAGAGACAGAAGATGGCAGCCACCTTGGCAGCTTGAGGTTAATGACTATTTCAGAGTTGAAAAGAATAAGGGCTCTTCTTTACGGTGAGCACGATAGATTCTATACCCAGTATATATACTCTCCTCCACAGAGAGACAGCAACGAAAGGTGACGGAAACGAGAGCTTCCTTGTATACCTTCCCGAGGGCTACTTCGATGAGGCTAATGCGGACAAGAGATACCCGGTAGCCTATGTTTTCCACTCAGTACAACAGTAGCAGTAATTCCTGGAAGATCGACGGAATCAATGAGTTTTTGGATGCAGGAATAGCTGCGGGAGTTATAAAGAATACGGATCCTTGTAATACCTGACAGCCAGCCTGAAAGCTGGTGGATGGGAGAATGGGTAGATATGGTGACCGAGGATATCCTCCCCTTCATTGATGAGAACTACCGCACGGTTAAGGATGCCAGATTCAGATTCACCGTGGGTGGCTTCCATGGGCGGCAGCGGCTCCTACAATATAGGCCTGAGAAATCCTGATCTCTTTTCCGGAATAATCAGCTATTTCGGTGCACTCAACATGGGAGCTAAGCCACTTGATATAGCCAAAGACCAGTACAGCAAGGGGATATCTTTGATTTCCTTGGATACTACGGACAGTATTTCGTTTGCGGAAACCAGGACTTTTACAAGTTTGGTGTGCCCGCCATCGAGCTGGATGCACTTCTTAGAAATGTTAAGATCGACCACTTCTTCGAGCTGGAGGAGGGTGCCCACGACAGTGCCTTCTACAAGCCCTATGTGGTTGACAGCTTCAGCTATATGACCGCAAGGATTCCCAGCGTTACCGCTAATGAGGCCGGCAGAGTTCTCAAGGTCGGACTTAAGAATGCGTCTGTTTCAAAGGGAAGCGCGAAGGCAACCGTAACTGTTGCCGTAAACGACTCGGTAAAAGAATATCTGACTACCATACCGGTATCGGATTTCACAAAGAACACAAAACCGGATCTTGCAGTGCCTGTAACTCTGCGCCTCGTCGACAAGAATGGCGTTACCGTTGCAAAGAGCAGCAGGACTTCATATGTGAACTCATCTGCAAACCTTAGCTTTGACTTTGAACTTACAGGCTACGGAATCAGCAAGGATGAGCAGTACACACTTGTGGCATCGGCCAATCTCCTGGACTATCCTGCGGTAGCATCAGTATCGCTTCCGGGAAATCAGGCAGTAATACCCCCTAGTCCTTCTGAAGAAAACCGTATCAGTCCTTCAGAGGAAACTTCCGCATCCGAGGCTATGGCCTCTTATGAGTCCGGGGCCTCCGGAAGCGGAAATGTTAAGGAAGCTGCACAGGTACTTGGCGCAGTGAAGGAAGAAGGTAAAAGCTGCGGCAGCAGGAAGAAAAGGATCGACAGGAAGAAGCAGATCCTCCGCAGGAAACACAGCCGGAAATACAGAGGATGCAAATGCAGCAGGGCAGGGCGAAGAAGGCAGCGATGAGACAGCCGCTTTGGATACGACAGAAAATGTGGCTGAGCCTGAGGTTACCCTTGATAAATCTGCTGATGAGACTCCTTCTGTAGAAGAAGGTGCAACTCAGAATCAGGTTGATATAGAGGAAAATGCCGTTCCTCTTTCCGACACTGTCAATGAAGGCGGTGTTAATGCAGGCGTTATCTTTGCCATTATAATCGCTGCAGCAATTTTAGCAGCAGTAGGAGTTGCGGCAGTAAGAAGACGCAGACAGTAAGCAGCAGTTCTACGTAAAACAGTGCTCCCGGGGAAATTCCCCGGAGCATTTTTACAAATAATTCAGTTTTTTTATTCGATAAAACATATATAATTAAAGTAGCGCATTTTTAAGTAAAATAAACCCAAGAAATCCCTTGAAACTTGAACGCGGATACTATAAGATTATCGTTAAAAATTGAAAATGTCTTATATGGAGGAGTATTTCTGACATGATGAATGACAACAGTTATGTTGAGTGCCTCGTAGTCAGCAAGGCGTCACCTGCGGTGAAAATCCTAAGCATCATTTCTCTTGTGCTGGCTGTAGCTTTCTTTCTATCTTCTTTGGCAGGCCTGGGTATCATCGGGCTTATCCTTTGTGTAGCCGCCGGCGTTGGCTACTATTTCCTGTCTTTAAATGCCAATATCGAATTTGAATATCAGTATTGTGACAAGGAAATCACCGTTGACAAGATCCTGAACAAGTCAAGGCGTAAGAATGTCGCCAAGTACGATGTTACCAAGATCGAGGTTCTTGCACCTTCACGTTCATATCATCTCGATGAGTTCAAGAACAGATCTTTTAAGACTGTGGACTATTCTGCAAGAGAGAAGAATCCTCAGCCCGACCCCACTTATACATTTATCTACGACGGCAAGGAAAAAGTGGTCTTTGAACCAACAAGCGAGTTTGTTGCAGCAGTTAAGAGCGTTGCACCCAGAAAAGTATTCACAGATTAATGATTTTTTAAAGCGGAGAGGATGAGAAAATGGGACAGATTATTGGAGAAGGAATTACTTTTGATGACGTACTTTTGGTGCCTGCTTATTCGCAGGTAATACCTAATCAGGTTGATGTAGGCACTTATCTTACAAAGAAGATAAAGCTCAACATTCCACTTATGAGCGCAGGAATGGACACCGTAACAGAGCACAGAATGGCTATCGCAATGGCCAGACAGGGCGGTATCGGTATCATTCACAAGAACATGTCTATCGAGGCTCAGGCCGAGGAAGTAGACAAGGTAAAGAGATCCGAGAACGGAGTAATCACAGATCCTTTCTCACTTTCACCGGATCATATTCTGGCTGATGCGGATTCGCTGATGGCCAAGTTCAGAATTTCAGGTGTGCCTATCACTGAGGGCAAGAAGCTGGTAGGTATCATCACAAACCGTGATCTTAAATTTGAAAAAGACTTCTCCAAGAAGATAAAAGAGGTAATGACCAGTGAGAATCTGATCACTGCCAAAGAGGGTATCACTCTTGAGGAGGCCAAGAGCATTCTGGCCAAGTCCAAAAAGGAAAAGCTCCCCATTGTAGACGACGATTATAACCTTGTTGGACTTATCACCATCAAGGATATCGAGAAGACCATCAAGTATCCTCTCTCAGCCAAGGATGAGATGGGAAGGCTTCTGTGCGGCGCAGGTGTTGGTATTTCCGCCAATGTTCTCGAGAGAGTACAGGCTCTTGTAGATGCAAAGGTTGACGTTGTTGTTCTTGACTCAGCCCATGGCCATTCAGAGAACGTACTTAAGTGCCTCAGAATGATAAAAGAGAAATTCCCTGATCTTCAGGTTATCGCAGGAAACTGCGCTACCGCTGCAGCTGCCAAGGCTCTTATCGAAGCCGGCGCCGATGCTGTCAAGGTAGGTATAGGACCCGGATCCATCTGTACAACACGTGTGGTTGCAGGTATCGGTGTTCCTCAGATCACAGCAGTTATGGATTGCTACGCTACCGCTAAAGAGTATGGTATTCCCATTATCGCTGACGGCGGAATCAAGTACTCCGGAGATATCACAAAGGCTATCGCAGCAGGTGCCAACGTGGTAATGATGGGTTCAATGTTTGCGGGCTGCGACGAAGCTCCCGGCGAGTTCGAACTCTTCCAGGGAAGAAAATACAAGGTATACCGCGGAATGGGATCTATCTCAGCCATGGAGAACGGTTCCAAGGACCGCTATTTCCAGGAGGATGCCAAGAAGCTGGTTCCCGAGGGCGTTGAAGGACGTGTTGCATACAAGGGAACAGTTGAAGATACCGTATTCCAGCTTATGGGCGGACTTCGCTCAGGTATGGGATATTGCGGCTGCGGCACCATTGAAGAGCTCAAGGAAAACGGCAAGTTCATGAAGATGACTTCTGCAGCTCTTCGTGAGTCACATCCTCATGATATTCAGATCACAAAAGAAGCACCTAACTACAGTGTAGACGGACAGTAATCAGGAAGCTTTATATATACATAACAGAAAAAGGGGACTACGGATTTGCAGGACAAAACTGTAATCTTCGAAAACGACATGACGATGAGAGATGGCCTGGCTCCCGAACCACAGACGGGAGCTCTGGGTCATTTTGCGCTTAAAAACGGCGAAAAGATGCAGGATTGGCAGGACCGTTTCTGCGAGATGGCCGGCGTTTATGCGCTTTGTATCAGTGCGGACGGAACCCGGCTCACTGAGTTTTCCGGGAACCCCCATGAAGTTCAGATCATAAGAAAATACGTCAGTGACATTCGTATTCACAACATCTATAAGCGTGTTTCGGACAGCGATTTAGAGGATCAGGCCGTGGAGATCACGGAGATTCCAAACCTGATACTTGCTGCCGTTGCCGTAAAGAGCGGTGGAGTACTGTCAGCAGTCTGGGTCGTATGCGGTTTCTTTACCGACGCCAAATATGACAAAGAGCTCTTTAAGTATCCGCCCATCGACAATTTCCAATATCAGATCTCTGAGGACAAATTCTATAAGACCCTTGATCTTTTAAGAGAGACTTTGAGCGTATTCATCACAGTGGAGGCCTCAAGGTCTGAAGCTGTTGCCATCAGCAGGGAGAGCAGGCAGCAGGAGATCGAGATGACCAGCTCCTTCCACAGAGCCGAGACCATGACTGAGATCGTATCTCTTTTGGACAGCAATGATTCCATAGAGGAGATCATGGCGCAGACTCTCTCGAAGCTGTGTTCCTATCTCCAGATAAGCCATGCCTTTACCTGCAGACTTCATCACGGCCATCTTATGGATATAGTGGTTCAGTGGGCGCTTCCCGAGATTGGAAAGCTCTTCCCTGTACCGACGGATCAGGAGACCTGCTGGTTCCTGGGCAATCAGAAGGCGGTAGTCATTTCCTCCGATACCCAGATGAATGCAGGAGAGCGTGAGCAGCTGGACGACCTTGGGATCAAGGCACTTGTCTCCATGCCCATAGTGATCAACGGTATGCCAAGGTTCTATGCGTGCTTTACGGAGAACAGAAACAGCAAGGTGTGGTCCATCGATGACATTAAGTTTATAAACGATGCCATCAGGATCCTTCAGAGCATTATCACCAAGAGACTGCAGAAGAATTCCCTCGCCAGCTCTTTTGCCTCACTGGAAGCGGTTCTGGATAATGTGGGAAGTTCAATATATGTAAGGGACATAACCTCAGGAGTGCTTCTGTTTGCCAACAGGAGTTTCAAAAAGAGCTTCTCCAAGGAGCTTGCGGACAATAAGCTCTCGGATCTTTTTGAAAAGAATATTCCGCCCAGGAGCCACAGCGGAAACTACGAGGTTCATAACAGAGAACGTGAAAAATGGTATGACGTCTACTATACAAGGATCAAGTGGGTAGACGGCCGTCCGGTTTCTCTGTGCGCTATTTATGACATTACCGAGAAGAAGCTGTACCAGAAGAGGATTGAGCAGCAGGCCTACACGGATTTCCTCACCGGCCTCTTCAACAGAATGTGCTGCGAAAAAGATCTGGCGGCCTTCGTGGAGGATACCAGAAAGAACGGAGGTCACGGTGCTCTCATGTACCTGGATCTTGACGACTTCAAGCATATCAACGACAGCCTTGGCCATCAGTACGGCGACATCCTTTTGCAGGATATCTCGAAGGCAGTCAGCAGGATAGAGGGAATCTCAAGCTCCTGCTACAGAATGGGCGGAGATGAGTTTTGTCATCATCGTTCCTCCTGAGAGCTATTACAGAATAGACAAGATAATCGAAGAGATAAAAGATGCTTTTGCTACGCCCTGGTATCTTAAGGACAGCGACTATTACTGCACCATGAGTATGGGACTTGTAAGATTCCCGGATCACGGCGACAGCGTAGCGGAGCTCATAAGAAAGTCGGACGTTGCCATGTACGCGGCCAAGAAGTCCGGCAAGAACAGGATTGCGGAATACTCCGACAATATTGATTCCGCGTCCATCCACAGACTCGACCTTGAGAAGAGCATGTACGATGCCATCAAGAAGCAGTGCGAGGAATTCGAGGTATTCTTCCAACCTGTTGTCAGCAAGGAAGACGGCAAGAAGGGTAAGAAGGGCAAAAAAGGCGATCCGCCATGTGGGCGCTGAGGCCCTTGTAAGATGGAACAGCGAAGCTCTGGGCTTCCTTAGTCCCGATGACTTTGTGCCTCTGGCCGAGTACCTGGGACTTATCAATCCCATTGGAAACCACGTCCTTCGCAAAGCCTGCGAGTGCTGCAGACTGTGGAATGAGGCAGGTACCGGAGAGTATGCCATAAGCGTAAATCTCTCCGTGGTACAGATCATGCAGACGGATATCGTTGATATTGTAAGGACCTGCATAGAAGAGAATCACATCAAGCCCGAAAATATCATACTGGAGCTCACAGAGCGTCTTGCCATCAATGACCTGGCAAGGACCAAGCAGACTCTTTTGGATATTAAGGATCTTGGAGTCAGGCTTGCGCTGGATGATTTCGGAACGGGATATTCCGCCCTCAGCAGCATCAGGGCACTGCCCTTCGATATCATCAAGATCGACAAGGATTTTGTAAAGGATATTCATATAGATCCGTATTCCCAGGCCTTTGTAAGGTCCATCGTTGACCTGGCGGGATCCATCGGTGCCGAGGTATGCGTAGAGGGAATTGAGGGCGAAGAACAGCTTAAGGCGCTGGATGGTATGGGTGTTTCCTACGTCCAGGGATACTATTACGACAAGCCTCTAAGAAGGGCAGCCTTTGAGGAGAAGTACGTTTATAACCCGCAGTGATATCTTATCGCACGGCTTGTTGCTTTATGATATACTATAGGGTGCACAATAATTTAGAAAGTTGGTTTTTTTAGCAATGGCAGAAGAGATTAAGACAAACACAAATGAAGAAGGTGCCGGAGTTCCTTCCAGACACTTTATCGAGCAGGCAATCGACAAGGACCTGGCAGAGGGTGTTTACGATCACGTACATACCCGTTTTCCTCCCGAGCCCAACGGTTTTCTTCACATAGGACACGCCAAGAGTATTCTTCTTAACTATGGCATGGCCAAGGAATACAACGGCAAGTTCAATATGAGATTTGACGACACCAACCCCACCAAGGAGAAGTCCGAGTTCATGGACGCCATCATTGAGGATGTTAAGTGGCTTGGTGCCGATTACGAGGACCGTCTTTTCCATGCATCAGACTATTTTGATGAGATGTATGAGGATGCGGTCAAGCTCATCAAGAAGGGCAAGGCATATGTTTCCGAGCTTACTGCAGAGCAGATGAGGGAGTACAGAGGAACCCTCACAGAGCCCGGCAAGGACGATCCAAACAGGAACAGAAGCGTTGAGGAGAACCTTCGCCTCTTTGAGGAGATGAAGGAAGGCAAGTACGAGGACGGAGCTTTGACTCTCCGCGCCAAGATAGATATGGCATCACCTAACATCAATATGAGAGACCCGATCATCTACCGTGTGGCTCACATGACTCACGCAAGGACCGGTGACAAGTGGTGCATCTATCCCATGTATGATTTTGCACATCCCATTGAGGATGCTATCGAGGGCATCACACACTCCCTCTGCACACTGGAGTTTGAGGACCACAGACCTCTTTACGACTGGTCAAGAACGAGTGCGAATACAAGAATCCTCCAAGGCAGATCGAGTTCGCCAAGATGTACCTCAACAACGTTGTAACAGGAAAAAGATACATCAAGAAACTTGTAGAAGACGGCATAGTTGACGGTTGGGATGATCCAAGACTTGTAACCATCGCATCCTTAAGAAGACGCGGATTTACCCCCGAGTCCATCAAGATGTTCGTTGATATGTGCGGTATCAGCAAGGCTCAGTCAACAGCAGAGTATGCAATGCTTGAGTACTGCATAAGAGAAGATCTTAAGCTTAAGGCCAAGAGGATGATGGCTATTCTTGATCCCGTTAAGCTTATCATAGACAACTACCCCGAAGGCGAGACAGAGTACCTTGAGGTTGAGAACAACAAGGAAGTTCCCGAGATGGGTTCAAGAAAGATCCCCTTCGGCAAAGAGCTCTGGATCGAGAGAGAGAGGACTTCATGGAGGAGCCTCCAAAGAAGTACTTCCGTCTGTTCCCCGGCAACGAGGTAAGACTGATGAACGCTTACTTTGTTACCTGCACAGACTTCAAGAAGGATGAGAACGGTGTTGTTACCGAGATTCACTGCACCTATGATCCCGAGACCAAGGGCGGCGACAGTGCCGACGGAAGAAAGGTAAAGGGAACCATCCACTGGGTTGCAGCAAAAGAGGCAGTGACAGCAGAGGTTCGTCTCTACGAGAACATCATTGACGAGGAGAAGGGCGTTTACAACGAGGACGGTTCACTTAACCTCAACCCTCACTCCATCACAGTGATCAAGGACGCCAAGCTTGAGCCTGAACTTGGAGAGGCTTCCTGCTACGACAAGTTCCAGTTTGTAAGAAACGGTTTCTTCTGCGTTGACAGCAAGGATTCCAAGCCGGGAGCACCGGTATTTAACAGAATTGTTTCCCTTAAGAGCTCTTTTGTATTACCTAAAAACTGATTTTTAAAGGAAGGTAAATATATGGCAGGCATTTTTTCGGGACTTGAAAAACTTGGACTTGGAAATATCGGAGGAGAGAATCTTTTTGAGGATCCTTCCAAGAAGACCGTTGAGGTCAAACAGGAAGCGCCCAAGAAGAAACTTCAGCTTGTAAATGAGCAGGATTACCTCTTTGACAAGAAGTATAAATGCCCCGTGTGCGATTCCGATTTTGAGGCCAAGACAGTCAGAAGCGGTAAGGTAAGGATGAAGAACGTGGATATAGATCTTCGCCCCGACTACGATGAACTGGATCAGAACAAGTATGATGTAATTGCCTGCCCGGTTTGCGGTTATGCAGCTCTTTCCAGATACTTCCCCAATCTGACCAAGTATCAGATCGAGGACATCAGGGTTAAGATCTGCATGAACTACCAGCAGATGGATTACCACGAGGATATCTATACTTATGAATATGCCAGAAAGCTGTATCAGCTGGCTCTTGCCAATGCCGTTGTCAAGAAGGCCAAGAACAGTGAGAAAGCATATATATGTCTTAAGACAGCATGGGTTATAAGAGGCGAGACACAGCGCCTTGATCCCGACGATGCCGATTACGGTCAGAAGAAGGCAGAGAACGATGCTCAGGAAAAAGAGCTTTTGAAGAATGCCCTTAACGGATTTATCATGTCAAGACAGACAGAGGAATTCCCCATTGCGGGCATGGATTCCACCACTTTGGATTATCTTCTTGCTGCGCTGGCTGTGGAGACCGACGAGAGAGAAGTTGCAAGTAAGATGATCTCCGAGATACTTACTTCGAGAGTTGCCAACAGCCGTATCAAGGATAAGGCAAGGTACCTTAAGGAGATCCTGGCAGAGAAAAACGGAGAAACAACCTGATATAAAGACAATAAAAAATCCCTCGCAGATACGATCTGCGAGGGATTTTAATTATCATCACTCTTTGTCTTCATCATCGAAGAACTCTTCTGAAGAATCGGGTTCTTCTTCTGCTTTTGCTTCATCATCTTTAGCGGATGTAATGTCAACGTAATTTCGTGAACCAAGTTTGATATCGGAAAGATCGAAATCATCGTCATCAAATTCGTCTAAATCATCGAAATCATCGTCATCAAAGTTGTCTGCAAGCTCATCCTCTCTCTTGCTGAGATAGTAATAAGCTCCGGCAGCGGCAGCTCCTACTGCGGCACAGAACAGAATAAACTTACCAAAACCCTTATTATTGGACATATTCAGCCCCCTCCTCTTTAAACGACTGAATTCATTTTAACTCAATTTTTCCGCAATTAAAAGCCCTGAGTATTAAATTTTGATAAATAACGGAAAACCGTTTGAAGAGGTTTTTCATAAATGATACACTAGATTTGGACCGCTGTAGTCAATATCGGTATTGTGGGGAGTTATATGAACGAAAGATTTTTTGAATTAAAGAAAGAAAAGCAGGACAGAATGATCAACGGAGCTCTGAAGGTCTTTTCCCAGTATGGATATCACCACGCCAGCACGGATGAGATCGTAAGGGAAGCCGGTATCAGTAAGGGACTTTTGTTCCACTACTTTGAGAGCAAAATAGGGCTGTATGCCTTTTTATACGACTATGCCACAAGGTTTGTGACCCTGGAGCTCACTGCCAATGTGGAGAAGAATGAGAACGGCTTTTTTGAACTGTACAAGCAGATACTCACTGCCAGGTCAGATGCCATGTCCCAGTATCCCAGGATCTTCCTGTTTCTGAAAAAAGCAGATGAGGAAACCGACGAGGCGGCAATAGCAGAGATCACGGAGAGGCGTGACAAGTACAGAAGGATAATGGAAGTCTTAAGAGACAGGGCGGATATTACCATTTTCGGAGACAGCATCGATTACCAGAAGATCTGGAATATTCTGGACTATACGGTGGAAGGTTTACTTATTAAGCATATAGGGAGCGAAAATTTCAGGTCAGAGCTCTTTTTGGAAGAAGCAAAGGAATATGTGGATCTCATCAAGGAGATGTCTGTAAAATAAGGAGGCGCGAATGAGCAAGTTCTTGGTAGCAGGTGTAACACAGATTGAGACTATTGTCAGAGTGGACAAGATACCCATAGGCTATGCTCCCCTCACAAGTGTAAATGATTCTATTTATACTGCGGTAGGAGGCGATGCTTACAATGAGTCTCTGGCTCTTGAGTGGCTTGGAGATGAGGTAAGCTTCATGTCCATTGTAGGCAGAAATCAGGACCTTAGTGTCATCAATCCGCCGGATCGGAAGATCACTCTTTCCACGGAGTACATTATCCCTCAGATGAGAGAGACTCCCACTGAGGTTGTGCTTTACGATAAGCAGAGGAAGCAGCAGATATTTGAGGATATCAAGGACCTTAGAGAGAACGTATACGATATGTCTATGGTACCGCCCATTGCCGAGGCCAGCGACATGTTGGTACTGGCCAACGCCAATTTCTGCAGGCCCTTTGCAAAGCTTGCCAAGGAGCACAAGAAACCCATTGCCGTTAATATCAGGAACTACAAGCCTGAAAAGGAAAAGTACAATACAGATTTCCTGGAACCCGCAAAGGTGCTGTATTTCAGTGATGACACACTGACCGAGGATCCTTACGATTTCATAAAGCGAATATCTGACACCTACGGAACAGAGATCATCATTTTGGGACAGGGCAGCGAGGGACTTATCCTCTTTGATAAGACCCAGGATCTTCGCGTTCACTACAACACCGTTAAGACCAACGAGGTTGTGAATACCATCGGTGCCGGAAACGCTCTGTTTGCATGCTTCCTTCACTATTACATGGAGAACGGCGACAGCGTAAATGCCATCAAGAATGCGCTCCTGTTTGCATCCTACAAGATCGGATACATGGGAACTTCCAACGGTTTCATGACCACGGATCAGCTGACCCAGTGGAGAAATCTTATATGGGGTATTAAGGATAATAATTTTACTTAATTTAAGAAACAGCGCAAACTTCACCTTGAAAAAAACAGCGAAAATGTGGTAAAGTAGAACTACGGAAACGTTACCGGGAACGGCGACTAATTTCCGTAGTTTTTATTGCAGATCATAATAAATGTGATATAAGAAGTACGCTTTTATGAGGAGAGAGATTATGGCTAAACAGAAGAGTAAAAGAAGATGTGGAGTTTTAATGCCGGTATTTTCCCTGCCGTCCAAGTACGGTATCGGAACCTTTTCAAAAGAGGCATATGAGTTTGTGGACTTTTTGAAGGATGCGGGACAGAGCTACTGGCAGATCCTTCCCCTTGGTCCCACCAGCTACGGGGATTCTCCCTATCAGTCCTTCTCTACCTTTGCCGGAAACCCGTACTTCATAGATATTGAGGCACTGATAAATGACGGGCTTCTTACGGAGGCTGAGGCCGACAAATGCGATTTTGGAGGCTCCGAGGAGTATATAGACTACGAGAAGCAGTATAAGAGCAGACTTAAGCTTTTGAAAAAAGCCTATGACAGAAGAGAGGAAGTGGCTTCTTCAAAGAAGCTCATGAAGGAGTTTGAGGCCTTCAAGAAATCCAAAGACAATGACTGGCTGGCAGACTATTCTCTTTTCATGGCTCTTAAGAATGACAATTCCGGAAGAGCATGGAATACATGGGATGAGGGAATTAGGCTCAGAAAGCCCGCGGCTTTAAAGGCTGCCAGAGCCAAGTTTGCAGAGGAGATCGATTTCTACAGCTTCCTTCAGTATCTCTTTTCCGCCCAGTGGACAGCCCTTAAGTCCTATGCCAACGAGAAGGGAATCCGTATAGTTGGTGATATCCCGATCTATGTTGCCTTTGACAGCGCAGATACCTGGGCTAATCCACAGCTCTTTTTACTGGACAAGAAGAACACCCCCATTGATGTTGCAGGCTGCCCTCCCGATGCCTTCAGTGCTACAGGCCAGCTTTGGGGCAACCCTCTTTACAGATGGGATTATCACAAAGAGACAGGCTACAAGTGGTGGATGAAGAGAATCGCCCACTGCTACAAGCTCTACGATGTAATAAGGATCGACCATTTCAGAGGCTTTGATGAGTATTACGCTATTCCTTTCGGAAACCCCACTGCCGAGAATGGCGAGTGGAGAAAGGGCCCCGGTTACGATCTGTTTGATACCATGAAGAAGGAACTTGGAGACAAGGAAGTTATCGCAGAGGACCTTGGATTCCTTACACCTTCTGTTATTAAGCTGGTTAAGAAGACCGGATTCCCCGGAATGAAGATCCTGCAGTTTGCCTTTGATTCAAGGGAGGAGAGTGACTATCTGCCTCACAACTATACTCCCAACTGCATTGTTTACACCGGAACTCACGACAACGAGACCACAAGAGGCTGGTTTGATCAGCTTCCCAGAAATGACAAGAAGTTTGCCAAAGAGTATCTTGGGCTTAAGAGCGGCAAGGACGCAGTATGGGCCTGCATAAGAGCATGCTTTGCAAGTGTTTCCGACACTGCCATCATCCCCATGCAGGATTACCTGGAGCTTCCCTCATACGCAAGGATCAACACTCCTTCAACCCTTGGAGGCAACTGGGTATGGAGAATGAAGAAGGACGCCCTGTCAAAAGAGCTGTCATCAAAAATGCACGATTTTGCAAGGATTTACGGTAGATTAAATGGCTGAGATAACAATTGTTGAGATAGCCAAGCGCTGCGGCGTAGGTGTCAGCACCGTTTCAAGAGCTATCAATAATCATTCGGATATCAATCCGGAGACCAAAAAGAGAATAATGGAGGTCATCAAGGAGACCGGCTACATTCCCAACAACAGCGCCAGGAACTTGAAGAGGACCGATGCCAAGTGCATCGCGGTGCTGGTAAAGGGTATTACCAACCCGTTCTTTGCTCCCATGATTGCTGTGGTTGAGGAAGAGATCGAGAAGATGAAATATGCCCTGGTCTTAAGGCACGTTGAGGCCTACGAGGACGAGGTGGATGTTGCTCTGGAACTTGAAAAAGAGAAGAGGCTTCGCGGCATCATCTTCATGGGAGGAAATGCAAGGCAGTCAGCCGACAGATTAAGGCAGCTGAATATCCCTGTGGTATTTGCCACCATCGGCTCCGATATTGCAGATGACCTTAACAAGAATGCCTACTCCACGGTATCTGTTGACGATGCCAAGGAGAGCCGCAGGCTGGTGGAGTACCTTATCGGCCTTGGGCATAAGAAGATAGCCATAATGACCGAGGGAAGCGAGACACCTTCGGTAGTACAGCTTCGTCTTAAAGGCTATCTGGAAGCGCTGAAGATAAACGGGATCGAGGTGAATGACAACCTCATAAGATATGTTGATAAGCAGATCTACACCATGCATAACGGCTACGAGACAGCCAGGGCTCTTATCGAATCCGGCGAGGAGTTCACAGCTCTGTACTGCATCTCCGACGTACTTGCCGTTGGTGCCCTCAGGGCTCTTGCCGATGCAGGCATTAGAGTTCCCGAGGATGTAAGTGTAGCGGGCTTCGACGGACAGGAGCTTGCAGAGTACTCGATTCCAAGGCTCACCACAATAAGACAGCCCCTTGCCGACATATCAAGAGAGACAGTACGCCTTCTCTTTGACATCATCGACAAGAAGAGCTATCACCGCCACATCATCTTCCCCGGCGACCTCATCAAGGGAGAGAGCACAAGGGAGATATAAGAGATACAGGTTAAGCCAAAAGAAAGAATTATTTTTGAAAAACATCATACAAACTTATTCCGGGCTGCGTCGTAGGCGTAGCCCATTTCTTTTAAGCTTTTTACGGCGTCTTCAAGTTCCGAATAAGGAACGTCCAGGCCTTCCGCCAGGCTTTCCAGGGAGCTGTAGTTGTCTCGAAGCTGAGTATTCATGTAGCTAAGTAAGATTACAGGATCCTGCGGTAACATAATTATGTTCCTCCTTATAATTAAAGTTTTCGCCCTGCCCAACACTTCATGGTGGATGTCGACCTCTCCCCACAATCACAATATATTGAAAAAAGTATAAACCAATACGCTAGCGTAAAGTTTTTGTAGGATTAATTGAAAAAGGGGATTTCCTTCGTGATATAGTTATTTACGGTGTCCAAGCCAAAATAACCAAACGGAGGAGTCCCCTTGTGTTAAATAGTATACAGCATTTTATTGAGAATGGAGTACCAAATCTTCAGAAGGCATCAAAAGATTTTTCAGAGGATCCGAGAGACTTTGCAGGTTTCATATACAAGGTCAGGAATGAAGCGCTTCAGATGGCGTTGGATTACATTTCTGAAACCCTTACAACCTGCAACCAGATATTAAAAGACAGTCCTGTGAGAAAGGAAAGATGGGAAGTGGTAAGGACTGACGAGAAGTCTCTTATCACCTCAATTGGAAAGGTTATGTTTTCCAAGACACTGTTTAAGAACAAGGTGACTGGAGAACGCAGATATCTACTGGATGACATGCTTTCATTTGACCCTCATGAAAGGATGTCAGAAGATGCCATAGCACAGCTCTTATCAGAGAGCGTTCAGACCTCTTATCGTAAAGGTGGACAAGCAGCAAGCATCCTTGATGAGGTCAGCAAAGAGACTGTAAAGGATAAGATACATGCTCTCGAGTTCCCCAAGGAACAGAAAAGAAGAGGCAGAAAACGCAAGGTTGAGTATCTGTATATAGAGGCTGATGAAGATCATGTGTCGCTTCAGTTCCAGAAGGAAAAGGGGGATCTCCAGGTCAACCAGTATGGAAGAAAACTCAATGGAATGATAAACAAGCTTATCTATGTTCATGAGGGCATTGAAAAGGATGCTCCCAAGAGTACAAGACATCACCTTGTTAATGCCCATTTCTTCTGTGGTTCTTATGAAGGCAAAGCAAACAGTGAACTCTGGGATGAAGTCTACACATATATTGACAACAACTATGACATAAGCAGCATAAAGAGGATATACCTAGGAGCAGATGGTGGAGCCTGGATTAAGGCTGGGGGAAAAAGGATAAGTGGCATCACATATGTGATGGACGAGTTCCACCTCAAAAAATACCTGATAAAGATGACAAACCATTTGATGGATAGTGCTGATGATGCCAGAAAGCTTCTCTGTGAAATGATCAAGGATGGAAGTAAGGAAGATTTCCTGTCTGTGGTAGATATGCTTGAATATCATGCCTCAAACGACAAGGAAATGAAACGTGTGCAAGAAGGCGCTGATTATATACTTGATAACTGGTCTGCAGCCAAGACAAGGCTTAGATACAGGAGGATTCCTGGATGTAGTACTGAAGGTCATGTCAGTCATGTCCTGTCAAAAAGAATGAGCATGACTCCAATGGGCTGGAGTCGAAAAGGCGCTGATAAGATGGCAAGACTCAGTGCCTATACATGGAACAAAAGGGATATGCTGGAACTTGTGCGTTACCAGAAGACAGTAATGCCTAAGGCTGCTGGGGCAGAAGAAGTAGAGACTGTAGTAGCGCATGTAAGAGAAAAACAGTATTCCCATCCGGCGTGGGGAAAGTATGTCGATAGCATACAGGTAGAGCTTAGTTCAGAGCTGAAGAAGTGGATGAGCATCGGAATGCATAACTACATCTGGAAACTGTTCTAAAAGGAAGCCAGAGGCTGACGCCTCTGCCTTTGAATAAAGTGCGCCAGAGCGCACACCTATCCTTGATCTGCTTGACTACAGACCAAGGATTAGAATGACAGCCTTGAACTGTCCTCCAACCAGGCGCTATAATGAGTAAGGTTTGAACATCTGAACTGATCACAGGGGCAATCTACCCTTTCGAATCCTACAGTAAATTTACGCCGTCAACCAATACCCACGATGTTGAAAGGGTGCAATTTGTGGGTGTATAATTAGTGTGTAATATTATAAACATTTTATCGATAGATTGTAGTTTGAGGAATATAATGCAGCCTTCAATCGACATACATTGCCACATTATGCCGGGGGTTGACGATGGTTCCCGCGATCTGGAGATGAGTCTTCAAATGCTGCGGATTGCCGAGAAGAACGGCATTACCCACATGATTCTTACTCCTCATCACAAACCCATGCACCACAATGTCTCTCCTGCTCACAATGTGTCTTACAGAAAGAGCCTCCAGGAGGCCGCCAAAGAGAAGGGCATAAATGTAAAGCTCTTTTCCGGAAACGAGATTTACTATTGCGACGAGACCAGGGATCAGCTGGAGAGAGGGGAGATATGCTCCCTGGCAGGGTCCGATTATGTGCTGGTTGAGTTTCATCCCACCAATCAATACAAAGCAATACAGAATGCCATTTTTGAAGTACAATCGGCAGGATATATACCGATAATCGCCCATGTGGAGCGATACAGCGATGTGGTTTCCCACCCCGCCTTCGTGGAGGACATGATACATATGGGATGCTACATACAGGTTAACGCCTCCAGCGTAATGGGCAAATACGGATTTGGAATATCACATTTTACCAGGAAGCTTCTTAAGAAGGAACTGGTGCATTTTGTGGCCACGGATGCCCATGATACGGGCAGACGCGCTCCGGAACTTGCGGATTGCAGGAGCTTCGTGGAGCGCAAATTCGGGGAGGATTATGCGAAGGCTCTTTTTCTTGTAAATCCTGCCAATGTTATCAGAAATCAGATGATAGACTGACAGACGGGGAGTTACCCAATGGGAAACAAAAACGACATTATCGAAATTAATCTGGGGGAACTGTTTTCGGTACTTTTGGGAAGAGCATTCCTGATAATCAGCGCCGGCGTGTTCTTTGGGCTGGCAGGTCTTTTTATCAGCAAGTTTGTGATGCATCCCGTTTATGATTCCACCACAAAGATATACATCCTGAACAAGGAGGAGAACCAGACCGTCACCTATTCGGATGTGCAGATTTCCACCCAGCTGACCCAGGACTATGCGGAGCTTATAAAGAGCAGGTATGTTCTGGAGGAGGTTATCCAGAGACTTAACCTGGTGGATATGGGCTATGAGGATCTGGCAGATGTTCTTAAGGTTGATACTCCTTCGGACACCAGAATCGTGGCAATAACAGCCAGAGATGAGGATCCCCTGATGGCAATGCAGATAGCCAACTGCATCAGGGAGGTTGCCAGCGAACATATCACCAACGTTATGGATATTGACGCCATCAACGTTGCGGAAACCGCAAATGTTCCCACAAGAAAGTCAGGGCCCAGCGTTGCCAGGTGGACTGTTATAGCAGGTTTTCTCGGAGCACTTGCCATCGCATTTTTTGTTATCCTTGGCTATCTTCTTGATGACACCATAAAGAGCAACGACGATGTGGAGAGGTACCTTGGGCTCAGTACCCTGGCTCTTGTTCCTCTCACCACTGAGGAGACGGACAAAAAGAAATCCAGAAAAAAGTCCGATAAGAAAAAGAAGTAAACGGGAGGGCTTATGCAGAGCGCAAAGCTTCATTTCAGCCAATCTGAAAACAACTATCAGATAAAAGAAGCATATAAGACCCTTAGAAGTAACGTGGAATTCAGCGGACAGAATGTGAGGGTCATCTCGGTTACCAGCTGTACCCCGGGAGAAGGCAAGACTACCGTTGCCATGGCTCTGGCCAGGGCTTTTGCCGAAGCTGGGAAAAAGACTGTTCTGGTGGACGCGGATATGCGTAAGTCGGTACTTGTGGGAAGATACAGGACCGGCTCAGTCAGGCTCGGTCTTACCCATTGCCTTGTTGGAAGAGAGAGGCTCTCCAGTGTCATCTGCGAGACCGATACTCCCAACCTTTACGTTGTTTTTGCGGGACCTGTGCCGCCCAATCCCAGTGAGCTTTTGGGAGGCAGGATATTCGGCAAGGCTCTTGAGAATATGAAACAGGTATTTGACTATGTGATCATAGATACGCCGCCTCTTGGAAGTGTTATCGATGCGGCTGTTGTGGCCAAGCAGTGCGACGGCACCATTATGGTCATTGAGAGCAATGCCATCAGCTTCAGGTTTGCCCAGAGGGTCAAGGATCAGCTGGACAAGGCGGGAGCCAAGATGCTGGGAGTTGTCCTCAATAAGGTGGACATCTCCGGAAAGGGCTATTATGGCCACTACGGCAGTTACTACGGCAAGTATTACGGGAAATACTATGGCAAATATTACGGTAAATACGGGGAGGACAATGCCGAAACTCCCTCCAGGCCCAAAACTCCGGAGCCGGGAACGGAACCTGACGATGACGACCTGGATGAGCTTAATTATCTTGCCGGAGTTACCAGAAAAGACTGAGTATTGGAGAGAAAAAAGTGAGAGGAAATCTTCTGGGGATATTTTTTACCATACTGAGCGGCGTTCTCGTTGTCCTGATCGTGCTGGCTTACGGCAGGAGCGACAGGATAGCACCGGAATTCAGATTCTCAGCCCTTGAGCTGGTGTATGATTCACAGACCACGGACAGGCAGCTTAAGGAAGGCATTAACGCATATGATGCCAAGGACGGGGATCTTACCGGCCGCATTGTTGTGGAAAAGGTTGTTCTTAACAGAGATGCAGGCACGGCAGTCGTTTACTACGCAGTATCGGATCTTAGCGGGAACGTGACAAAGGAATCCAGAGTATTTCCCGCTGATATCGAGGATCTTGAAAGTGACGGGGAAGTAGTCGAAGAAGAGGAAGAGCAGCTTCTTTTCCCTGAAATGAATTTGGAAAGTACGCAGGAAGATGCGGCCTCAGAGGCAAGCAGCGACTTGTAGGAGCTTAATATATGAGCAGAAAAGGCAGAGTTTTTCTCATCATATGGGCGAGCTTTATGACACTTATAGCACTGGGACTGGTTGGATTTGAGGCCTTCAGGCTTATTGGAAAGTCAAGCCTATCCACCAAATCAGCTACCACTGCGCCCATGATGGCTCAAAGTGAATATTATGCCGCAAGTACGGAGAGTTCGGAATCCGGCTGGGAGTCGGACTGGGTCAGATATGACGGCAAGGTCTACGACTATAACGAGGACATCACTACCTTTCTTGTCATGGGAATAGATAAGGATGATGAGACGGTCAAGAAGATGGAGGAAGGAACCAAGGGTGGTCAGGCGGACTCTCTTTTCCTTCTGGTGCTCAATCCAAGAAACCGGTCCATAAAGATTGTTGGTATAAACAGAAACTCCATGACGGATGTGGATATCTACGATGAGTACGGAAGATACCAGAATACTGTTGTTGCGCAGATCGCCACACAGCACGGCTTCGGAAACGGAATGGAGGAGAGCTGCAACTATCA
Organism: Butyrivibrio sp. FCS014; assembly: GCF_000526935.1. Taxonomy (GTDB): domain Bacteria; phylum Bacillota; class Clostridia; order Lachnospirales; family Lachnospiraceae; genus Butyrivibrio. The sequence goes on from NZ_JAHA01000020.1 coordinate 21,002, forward strand.
GGTTAAGGCTGTTTCCAATATGTTCTATCAGCTTCCCATCCATGGTTATGCAGCCATCAACATGAGCGCTATCCCCATCATCAACGATGAGGTTGGCGGAGTTGATGTCACTGTCCTTGAGGACCTTACAAAATGGGATAAAAAGCTGGTGAAGGGAACCCGGGTTCATCTCGAGGGCGAGACGGCTTATGCCTACTTAAGAGCCAGGGATATGAGCAAATTTGCATCCAGTGATGAAAGGCTCGAGAGACAGAAGCAGTATATCACCGGATTTATCGAAGCTGCCAGAAAGACCGCAGCGGAAAATCCCAATGCTGCAGTTGAGCTGTTCAGCGCCATCAGCAGTAAGACCGTGACAAATATTACCGCGGACGAGATCAGTTATCTTGCTCCGGATATTACAGGGTATTCTTTTGATTCTTCAAGCCTTCATATGATAGAGGGTGAAACCCGCAAGAATGGTGAGTTTGAAGAGTTTTATGTGGATGAGGAGGACCTGTACAGGACAATAATCGAAGTTTTTTATGAAGAAATTGACAATGTGGGCTAAAGAAATGGGAAAAACATGTCGATATAAAAACGTAAGCATGAATACCCTTAAATTCGGACTCGCTGTTTTTCTTATCTTTACGGTTCTTACGGGCTGCGGTAAAGCGGCCGGAAAAGAGGCTTCGGCAGTTGCCGAGGGCGCCAGAGACGAGAGTGCGACCGATTCTCATGTGGACTTTGAAAAACTGAAAGAGGCTAACAGCGATATATTCGCATGGCTGTATCTGCCGGATACGGAGATCGATTATCCTGTGGTACAAAATTCGGAGGGTGATGACTCTTTTTACCTGACCCATAATGTGTACCGGCAGGAGGATCCCAAAGGGGCAATACATATTGAGGCCGCCAATCTGAAGGATATGTGCGATTTCAACGAAGTTCTTCTGGGAAGCGCTCCGGAGGACGGGACCATGTTCGCGGGGCTTAATAAGTTCCTGGACAGAGCCTATTTTGAGGACCACAAATACATTTATGTTTACACCGAAGGGAATGCCCTTATTTACTATGTTTTCGCTGCTTACAGCAGAGAGGACAAAAAGCTTTTGCAGCAGTACGATTTTTCCTACGCCAAGGGATGCCGGGAGTTTTTGGATGAGATCTTCTCTTCCAAGACCATGAACAGAAACATCAGAAGCGGCTGGGAAAGAGCTGTGGAAGTGGAGAACTTCCTCATAACACTGTCCACTCGGAATAACGATGATCCCTCCAAACAGACTGTGGTTATCGGATGTCTTGTGGGAGATGTTCGCGGGGAGATTGACAGGTACATTGATTATTCAGACCCGGAAGACGAATAATTACAAATAATAAAGAGTATGGAGGCGCAAAAAATGAAAAAGATTCTAGCTCTGGTACTTGCATCTGTAATCATGGTTTCAACATCTATAAGCGCATATGCCGCTGAACAGGAACTGGAGGGCTCACGCAGTGTTACTGCCGAGGACATCGAGAAGCTCCAGAATGAGATCGATCAGCTCACCGGAGAGATCAAGAACCTCACCAAGGCTGTTCAGGCAGCCATGAACAAAGGCGGCGGTGGCGGCGGACGCGGAACGGGAACGCCTTCTCCTTCAGAGCCCAGAAGCGCCATACTTAAGAGAAATAATGCTGTAGCATACTACGGAAATACAGTTGCCCAGGGCGGACACGTTGAGATCAACGGAAACAAGAGCAATGTGACCTTTGTTCTTACCGTACCCAACAGCGGTATAATTTCATCGGCAAACCAGCTGGCAGGAAGCCTTGGCGGTGTGCTTATCAACTGTGTGCAGACAAGTTCTCCCGGTGTTGCATTCACATCAGCAAAGTGCAACTTCTATTGCAGCGGCGTTGTAGCCGGAGATAACATTGCGGTTTATCAGCAGCAGAAGAAGGGCTGGGTACAGCTTCCGGTAGCTGAGATCCGTAAGGACCACGTAGTGGTTAACATGACAGGACACGGACCTGTAGCATTTATCAGAGTACCTGCTCTTGCTACAGTGACAAATTAACAAATTGACAATATAGCCTTTAGGCCTTTAAGGCGCCCGTCTTGGGCGCCTTTTGTTTTGCCGGTAAATCTAAATATTTACGAAAATTAAGCCATAAAAAAGCCATTTTTCGCTAGGGTGCGTTATAATTAATGGACAGATTGCTGGAACCGCAGAATGATTTAATTAAGGATGATGCGATGACTTTTGATGGCAATACAAGACTTGATATTGGCGCGAAATACGAGAAGGACTTCAGGCGGACGGTCCTCATTGTAGATGATGAGCCCGTTAATCTGCGTATCCTTGGCAATATCCTCAAGGAAGAATATGATATAGTTTTCGCTCAGGGCGGAGCGGAGGCATTGACCATAATAAAGGAGCAGAAGGATTTCCTGTCTTTGGTGCTCCTGGATCTTTATATGCATGACGGAAACGGGTATTTCGTTCTCGACGGCATGAGGGATGACGACTCCCTTAAGAATATCCCCGTCATCGTGATCACCGCTGCGAAGACCGAGGAGGTAGAGAGCCTTCGAAGAGGCGCAGTGGATTTTCTTGGGAAACCCTACGATTCTCCCGAGGTCATAAAAGCCAGGGTAAAAAGAGCCATCGAACTTTCCATAGACAGAAATATTATCGTGGAGACCGGTGTTGACTCCCTTACGGGGCTTATGACCAAGGAGTTCTTTTTCCAGTATGCAAGAGAGTACGACAAGTTCCATCCCGATCAGCAGGTGGACGCAGTTGTCCTTAATTTCTGCAAGTTTCATCTTGTAAACGAGCTCTACGGACGGACAATGGGTGATAACCTCATTAGGGTGATTGCCATGACCGCAAGGGAAGTTGCCAGATCCTGCGGAGGCGTTGCCTGTCGATACAATGCTGACTGTTTTTACATGTATATTGAGCATCAGGAGGATTACAGCCTCCTTAAAGACATGCTTGTACAGAGAATATCGGATATTTTATCGCCCCTGGATGCCAGGATAAGGATCGGTGTGTATCCGGATCTTTTACCGCTCGGCAAATCTTGAGCAGCGCTTTGACAGGGCTACTGCTGCGAGCAATACCATTTCCAAGAATATCCATTCACCTCATATCGCAGTTTATGACAATCAGATGCATGAAAAAGAGCTGTATGAGGCCAGGCTTCTCGGAGATATGGACAAGGCGCTTGAGGAGCACCAGTTCATGGTGGTCTTCCAGCCAAAGTACGATATAACCACAGACACACCAAGGCTCTGCAGCGCAGAGGTTCTTATCAGGTGGAAGCATCCCGAGTTCGGATTTGTAAGACCGGATTCTTTCATGCCGCTGTTTGAGGAGAACGGACGTATAAAGGAGCTGGACAGATATGTGTGGCGCGAGGCGGCAAAACAGCTTAAGCGCTGGAAGGATCTGTACGGTACGGCAGTGCCCATTTCGGTAAATGTCTCAAGGGTGGATATCTATGACCCGGACCTTGTGGATTATCTTAAACAGATCATTGCCGAAAACAACATCAGCGCAAGTGAACTGCATCTTGAGATAACAGAGACGGCTTATACCGACAGCGTGACCCAGATAAAGGGCGTTGTTGAGGGGCTTAGAAACGAAGGCTTTATGGTGGAGATGGACGATTTCGGAAAAGGGTACTCCTCACTGAATATGCTCACCTCCCTGCCCATTGATGCGCTGAAGCTTGACATGGCTTTTATCACTGATATTGCCGAGAACAACAAGGAAATGAGCATGGTGGAGTTTGTTCTGGAAATTGCCAGATTCCTGGGGGTTCCGGTTATTGCCGAAGGAGTTGAGTCAGCCAGTCAGTATCTTCTCCTTAAAAAGGCAGGGTGCGATATCATTCAGGGCTATTATTTTTCCAAGCCGGTTTCTGCTACGGAGTTCGGACATCTTATAGAGAAGAGCAGAATGGCAGCTAGGTGAAAGGAGACAGCATGACTTTAGACTCTCTTAGATCATACGGCGCGGACGTTGATGACGGATTGCAAAGATGCATGGGTATGGAGGATTTTTATCTGGAGATGATAGAGCTTGGGCTGGCCGACGATCGCTTTGAGAACCTGGGCCAGGTCCTTAAGGACAATAACATGGACGAAGCCTTCGAAATGGCCCATGCCCTGAAGGGAGTCATCGGAAATCTTGCACTCACGCCTCTTTATGATACACTATGTGAGGTGACAGAGCATCTTCGCAAGAAGGATGCCATGGACTATACACAGGCTTACGCAAAGCTCATGGAGCAGCGGCAGCAGATAATAAATCTTTGATCGAGGCAAAAGAGACTCAACATGGAAGAAAACATCTTTGAACATCTTAAGGAACAGCTGTCTGATATGGATATCAAAGGCAGGATAAGAGTACTGGTCAGGTGGCTCATATTGGGATCCATCACCGGAATGGTGGTGGGAGCAATCGGAGCTGCCTTTTCTCTTTCCATAGGCTGGGCGACCAGATTCAGAACCGAACATGATTACATAATACTTGGGCTTCCCTTGGCAGGTCTTTTGATAGTATTCCTGTACAGGCTGTGCAAGGACTACGAGGACAAGGGCACGAATCTTGTCATTAAGTCTATCCAGGAAGGGGATAATCTTCCCTGGTTTAAGGCTCCCCTTATTTTTATCTCTACCACTCTGACCCATCTTTTCGGCGGATCCACGGGACGTGAGAGCGCGGCACTACAGATGGGCGGCAGTATCGGATATAATTTAGGCAAGCTCTTTAAGCTGAAGGAAGGAAATGTAAAGATCATCACCATGTGCGGCATGAGCGCCGCTTTCTCGGCACTTTTCGGAACTCCCATGACAGCCGCATTTATGGCTATGGAAATTGAGAATGTGGGAGTAATGTACTATTCAGCCCTTGTGCCCTGTGTTATATCGGCTCTTATAGCCCAGGGAGTAAGTTCTTTCTTCGGAGCTGCGGGAGAGACCTTCGCAGTGAACGTTGTCCCTGAATTTACCCTTTATCAGGCGTTTTTTACGGGGCTTTTGGGAATCCTATGCGCAATCTTAAGCGTTATATTCTGCAGCGTCTTAAAAGTGACAGGAAAGGCCTACAGAAAGTTCTTTGCCAATCCGTACCTTCGTATATTTGTGGGCGGATGCATCGTTGCGGGACTGACGTTTTTGTCGGGGACAAGATATTACAACGGTGCCGGCATGAACGTTATCGAGATGGCCATAAGGGGGGAGGCGCCTTATTACGCCTTCCTTCTTAAGATAGTCTTTACTGCGCTGACCCTTGGCGCGGGATATAAGGGCGGTGAGATCGTTCCGGCTCTGTATATCGGTGCCACTTTCGGGTGCCTCTATTCTCAGATCGGAGGCTTCGATCCGGCTCTTTGTGCCGCAATCGGAATGGGAGCTCTTTTCTGCGGAGTTACCAACTGCCCGATATCATCGCTGTTCATATGCTTTGAGCTCTTTGGATTTAAGGGAATGCCCTATTACCTTCTGGCAATCGCCTTAAGTTACACCTTCTCGGGATATACGGGGCTCTACAGCAGCCAGAAGATCATGTATTCCAAGTTCCATAACAAATACGTAAACAGAGAGACCAGATAAAAAGAAAAAAGCAAAAAATAAAAGTCGCCTTTCCCGCGAAGGAAAGACGACTTTATTTGTTGTTATTACAGGTTTTCTATGGCCCGGAATTCATCAAACTGCGGATCGGAAACAAGGTCGGTTATCAGGTTGAGCGGTGTCAGCCCGATGGCCTCATGATGGATCTGCTGTTTAATGACCATTTTCTCATAGCTTGAGAGCTCCCTGAACTCAGGGTGCTTCTCCTCGTACTTATCGTTAAGCTGGTCAAAAAGATTATACTCCGGATCTCCCCACGCAAATACTTCGGCTGTCTTCAAGTTTGGTTTGAAGGGAGAATATTGCAGCTGGTTAGACATAATCAGGTGCTCCTTTCTCTGCTACAAAAGTTACTGAATTTCCGAAGGCTTAAGTAATAACCCCTCTTAAATATAATATCATAAAATTTAACAAAATTTTATGATATTACATAATCTTTTTAGATATTATTCCCAAGCGCATAATTGAACCTGAGGACGGTGGGAAGGTATGATTATCTGTGCAGGGAAAACTATGTTAACCTTTCTTGCGATAAGAGGGAAAAAATATGAGTTTATCAATCGGCGCTGTAGGCAGTCCCTACGGCATGAGCTTTATACAGCCGCTCAACTACAACTTAAAAAATGAGTCGGATGTGTCGGATTCCTTCATCGAGACCGGCATGAGCGGTGCGGTGATGAACGTACCTCCCGTGAGGTACCCCAACGCACAGGCACTGACACCCTCAGATGAAGAGAGCGATCCGTTAAAGCTTTCAGCCAATGTGGTAAGAAAGTCCCAGGAAGCCAATCGTATGTATAACGACGTGGCAGCCAAGTTCCAGGGAATGACCACAGGCTACAGTCAGGACACTCAGGCAATGTCCTATGCTATGGCAGGAAATACCATAGATCTGTTTGGGTGATAACAATCGAAATAGGTAGGTGGCAGATAAAAAAGCGGGAGTTCATCGGTGTCCGATGAGCTCCCGCTTTGCTTGTACATATTTATTTATCTGAAGTAATCCGTAGAAGCCTTCTGCATAACCTTGGCTTCCTGAATCTTCTCATTGACGTCGACCAAAAACTGGTGATTGGTGGGATCCGAAATGAATTCAAGGAAATCTGCGGCTTCCTTGTGGGTCAGCTTCTGGATACCTGTAAGGTAGGACATGATCTCTTCTCTGGACTTGCCCTCGTTTATATAGCGGTCCACAATATCAAACAGCACCATGAACCTTCTCATCTTGACTCTGGTGTTGATCTGGTGGAGTTCAAAGAGGATTGCAAGCACAAAGATCAGTGCGATCAGGGATAAAACAAGGAAAATTGCGCCATACATGTAAGCCCCGGAATGAAGATTGAAAATTCCGGCGCACAGGGTAGATATCGAAAAATGTCATCACGGAAGTAATCAGGATGATCAGCCTCGCCTTGTTCCTGGCCTTTGGAGGCAGTTCCATGAACCTCACTGCTACACCGAACACGATGTAAAAATACCAGCGAAAAGGCTATCCCCACATATGATAAATGAAGCATATGCATTTCCCCCTATAGAACAATTTTAACAAGCATAAAACATTAATGCAATCAAATAAAAATACGTACTCTCTCTTGACTTTTTCAATGTAATACTTTAACGTAAGATAATAAATAAAAATTGTATACAAATATACATTTTGTGAGGAGGGAAATAATTATGAAGAAGACGGGCAAAATCTTCAGCGTTGTTATGGCTTCTGCTTTAGCTGTTTCAATGCTTGCCGGTTGCGGCGCATCACAGCAGGGAGGTTCAGATACATTCAAGATCGGAGCTATTGGTCCCCTTACAGGCGGAGCTGCTGCTTACGGTAATGCAGTTGTTAACGGCGCACAGATTGCTGTTGATGAGATCAACGAGGCAGGCGGTATCAATGGATACAAAGATTGAGTACAAGACAGAAGACGACGAGCTCAATGCAGAGAAGTCAGTTAACGCTTACAACACACTTAAGGACTGGGGAATGCAGCTCCTTGTAGGATCAAACCACATCTGCCTGCTCAATCGCAGTTTCAGAGAACACCAAGAACGACAATATGTTCCAGCTTACACCTTCAGGATCTGCTGAGGAGTGCGTTAAGTATGACAACGTATTCCGTGTATGTTTCTCAGAATCCCAACCAGGGTATTGCTTCCGCTCAGTACATAAACGATCACAACCTTGCTACAAAGGTTGGTATCATCTATGACAACTCAGACGTTTATTCTTCCAGTATCTACCAGAAGTTTGTTGAGGAGTCAGAGGGCAAGAACTACGAAGTATTTCAGCTGAGGCTTACACACAGGATAACAACACAGATTTCTCTGTTCAGCTTCAGAAGGCTAAGGATGCAGGCGCTGACCTGGTATTCCTTCCTATCTACTACTCAGATGCTTCACTGATCCTTACACAGGCCAACACAATGGGCTATGCACCTACATTCTTCGTGTGTAGACGGTATGGACGGTATCCTTACTGTTGAGAACTTTGATACATCACTTGCAGAGGGACTTATGCTTCTTACACCTTTCGCAGCTGATGCTACAGATGAGCTTACTGTTAACTTCGTTAAGAAGTACAACGAGAAATACGGCGAGACACCCAACCAGTTCGCAGCTGATGCTTACGATGCTGTTTACATCATTAAGGCAGCCTATCGAGAAGGCCGGCGTTACACCTGCAAGCAGCGTATCGAGATCTGCGATGCAGTTAAGGGCGCTATGGTACAGATCGAGGCTTCAGGACTTACATCTTCCAAGATGACCTGGTCAGGCATCAGGTGAGCCTAACAAGGAGCCCAAAGGCTGTTGTAATCCAGAACGGTGTTTACGTATCAGCAGAGTGAGAGAACCTGACGAGGTAGTTTCGAGTCTGGTTCGAACCTCGTTCTGGATCGAACGAAGTTCGAGAGCAGAACTACCTTGGGACCTAAGTAAATTTATAAAGTAAATCAGCAAGGGATGCTGTCAAAGGCATCCCTTGTTCTCTATATTGTTGGTAGAAATATTTTGGTGAAAAGAAATTGTGGAGGTGCGAGATGAGTTTTTTGACCTATCTCATTAATGGACTAAGCCTGGGGAGTATCTACGCGATTATAGCGCTGGGATACCACTATGGTTTACGGAATTGCTAAGATGCTTAACTTTGCTCACGGAGATTTTATCATGGGTGGGCTGCTATATTATCTTTTCCGTCAGTGCCGCACTTTCCGGCAATTCAGTGGTTGGGAATAATAGTCGCCATTATTCTTTGTACACTTCTTGGTTGTCACAACGGAGTTTGTGGCATACAGGCCTTTAAGAGGTGCAGCTTCACCTCTGCGGTGTGCTTATTACAGCCATCGGCGTCAGCTATCTTCTTGAGAATATAGCACTTCTTATCTACGGCGCAGATATCAAATCCATTCACCTTCAGTTATCAATTGGGAGGGCGTATCCTTTGCGGGAGGACAGCTCAAGATCCAGGGAGTTACCATCGTGACCATTTTGGTGAGTGTTGTTATCCTCATTGTGCTTCAGCTCTTTATCAACAAGACCAAACAGGGACAGGCCATGCTTGCAGCCTCGGAAGACAAGGCGGCAGCGGCTCTTATGGGAATCGACGTCAATAAGACCATTGCACTGACCTTTGCTATCGGTTCTGCCCTGGCAGCCGTTGCGGGAGCTCTTCTTTGCAGCGCATATCCTTCCCTTTCACCTTATACGGGAGCAATGCCCGGTATCAAAGCCTTCGTGGCAGCGGTACTTTGGAGGTATCGGCTCAATTCCGGGCGCCATGATCGGCGGACTTGTTCTGGGAATAGTAGAGATCCTGTCAAAGACCTATATTTCATCACAGCTTTCGGATGCCATTGTTTTCGGCATTCTGGTAATCGTTCTTTTGGTTAAGCCAACAGAATCCTGGGAAAAGAAGGTGCAGGAAAAGGTCTAGCTTGGCGAGGTACTGTCGAGCCTAGCATAGACCCTTTGTTTACGGCGAGCCAAAGCGAGAGCGTAACTTCCTTATAAAGGAGATATTTTATGTCTAAAAACACAAAAATCCAATTTCATCACATACGGCATTGTTAATTGCGCCTATATAATCCTTGAGGGTCCTGATGCTTACCGGAAACCTCTCAAAGCCACTTAAAGGGACTACTGGTGCCCATGACCTATTATGCGGTAATAGCCGTTGCACTTAACCTGTGCGTAGGTATCCCTGGGAGAGCTCAGTATCGGACACTGCGGCTTTATGTGCCTTGGAGCTTTCTCCAGCGCATTCTTTTCCCGGGCAACGGAACAGATCATCCCTACAGTGCCAAGATTCCTTATGGCTTTCATCATTGGAATAAGCCGTTGCGGCTCTGTTTGGTTTCCTCATCGGTATCCCGGTACTTCGTCTTAAGGGTGATTACCCTTGCATCGTTACTCTGGCTTTCGGCGAGATCATCAAGAACGTCATCAACTCTTTCTACATCGGTATCGACAGTAAGGGCCTGCACTTCACCATGAAGAGCGCCATGGACCTTAACATGGAGAAGGACGGCGACCAATTATCATCAACGGAGCCATGGGTATTACGGGAACACCTCACAACGCAAACTTTACCATAGGTATCGTGGTTCTTCTGATATCTCTTTTTTTCATCGTGCAGAATCTGGTGAATTCCAGAGACGGTCGTGCCATCATGGCCATCCGTGACAACTATATAGCAGCTGAAGCAACCGGCATCAATGTGACCGGATATAAGATGATGCTTTTCACTATTTCGGCAGCTATCGCCGGAGCAGCGGGAGTTCTTTTCTCCCACAACATCACCACACTGACGGCTTCCTCCCAGTACTTCGGATATAATGCTTCCATCATGATCCTGGTTTATGTGGTTCTTGGAGGCATCGGAAATATCAGGGGCAGCGTTATTGCAGCCTGCATTCTGTATATGCTTCCCGAGATGCTTCGAGGACTGAATACCTATCGTATGCTGATCTATTCAATTGTGCTGATCATCATGATGATCGTGAACTGGTCACCCAAGGTTATCGCATGGCGTAAGAAGACTTTTGGAGGTCTCAACCTCATAAGCATTCTCACAGGCAAGAAAAAGGGGTGGGCATAAATGGCACTTCTTGATGTAAATAACTTAAGCATTTCCTTCGGCGGTTTGAGAGCCGTTGATAACTTTAACATAACCATTGAAAAGGGCGAGCTCTACGGCCTTATCGGTCCCAACGGAGCCGGCAAGACTACGGTGTTCAACCTGCTTACAGGCGTTTACAAGCCCAACGAAGGCATCATAAGGCTTGACGGTGATGACATTACCCGAAAGAGTACCATCGAGATAAATCATGCGGGAATCGCAAGGACCTTCCAGAACATCAGGCTTTTCAGGAATATGTCGGTTATAGACAACGTAAAGGTTTGGACTTGCGGAGAAAGTTCAAGTACAGTGCCCTTGAGGGAATGCTCCACGTGGGCAAGTACAGGAAAGTGGAAAAAGAGATGGATTATGAAGCCATGAGTCTTTTAAAGGTCTTTGATCTTGACGGATCAAGGGACGTACTGGCTGCAAATCTTCCCTACGGCAAGCAGAGAAAGCTGGAGATTGCAAGAGCCATGGCTACAGGGCCGAAGCTTCTTTTGCTGGATGAGCCCGCAGCGGGCATGAATCCCAATGAGAACAAAGAGCTGATGGATACCATCGCAATGGTCCGCCAGGAATTTGATATGACTATCCTCCTTATCGAGCATGATATGAAGCTGGTTTCAGGTATCTGTGAGAAGCTCACGGTACTGAATTTCGGCCGCGTACTGTGCCAGGGAGAGACAAAAGAGGTGCTGTCTAACCCGGAGGTTATCACAGCTTATCTTGGCGAGTAGAGTATCCCTCGAGTAGAGCACTTGCTGAGGTTTTACACGAAGAATAGGAGATTTACTTATGGCAGAATCAATCCTTGAAGTAAAGGATTTAAGTGTATACTACGGCGTTATCCAGGCGCTTAAAGGTATCTCTTTTCACGTTGACAAGGGAGAGATCGTGGCGCTGATAGGTGCCAACGGAGCCGGCAAGACCACAACCCTTCATACTCTGTCGGGGCTTTTAAAGGCCTACAGCGGAGAGATCAAGTACAAGGGACAGGAGCTTACAAAGATTCCC
>NZ_JAHA01000021.1 GCF_000526935.1 Butyrivibrio sp. FCS014
GTTATTCTATGAAGAAAAATGAAATTGAAAAAAGGACCGAGGATATCCTGATCCCTATCGGCGCAGGCCAACGGCGTTTCCATCTATGATGTGGAATATGTCAAGGAAGCGGGGGAGTGGTACCTGAGAGCTTACATTGATAAGCCTGAGGGCGTGGACATCAATGATTGCGTCAATGTTAATCATGCCTTGTCGGATGCCCTTGATGAAGATGATTTTATTGAGGAAGCCTACACTTTGGAGGTTTCAAGTCCCGGACTTGGCCGCCAGCTCAAGAAGGACAGGCACCTTCAGAATTCTCTTGGGAAGGATGTGGAGCTCAAGCTTTACAAGCCAAGGGACGGTGTTAAAGAGTTCGCCGGTACACTGAAGAGTTTTACCGATTCGGAAGTTACCGTAACTATAAATGACAAAGACGAAACTTTTATAAGAAAAGAGATATCAGTTATTAAGCTTGCTCTGGATTTTTAATCCGGACGGAAATGGAGATTACGATGAGTAAAGAATTAATGGATGCCCTTGAGCTTTTAGAGAAGGAGAAGAACATCAGCAAGGATTCTCTGTTTGATGCGATCGAGAACTCTCTGATCACAGCCTGCAAGAATAACTTTGGCAAAGACTGACAACATCAGAGTTGAGATTGACAGAGACAACTGTGACTTCAAGTGCTATGCCGACAAGGAAGTTGTTGAGACAGCCGATGACGTTATGGATCCCATGCTTGAGATCTCTCTGGATGATGCCAAGAAGATCAGCAAGAAGGCAAAGGTTGGCGATATGGTAAGCGTATCCCTTAAACTCCAAGGAGTTTGGACGCATTGCCCACACAGAATGCCAAGAACGTTATTCTTCAGAAGATCCGCGAGGAAGAGCGCGGCGCCATCTATAATGAGTACTTTGAGAAGGAGCACGACATTGTAAACAGGTGTTGTTCAGAGATTTATCGGTAAGAACATCAGCATCAACCTTGGCCGTGCAGATGCCATCCTCAATGAGAACGAGCAGGTTAAGACAGAAGTTTACAGACCTACACAGCGTCTTAGAGTATATGTACTTGAAGTTAAGAACGGTTCAAAGGGACCCAGGATCCTTGTTTCCCGTACACATCCCGACCTTGTTAAGAAGCTCTTCGAGCAGGAGGTTGCTGAGATTCAGGACGGAACAGTAGAGATCAAGAGCATCGCAAGAGAGGCAGGAAGCCGTACCAAGATCGCGGTTTATTCCAACAACCCCAACGTTGATGCCGTAGGTGCCTGCGTAGGTGTAAACGGAAACAGAGTAAACCTCATCGTTGATGAGCTCAGCGGCGAGAAGATCGATGTCATCAAACTGGGATGAGAACCCCGGTAAACCTGATCCAGAATGCTCTTTCACCTGCCAAGATCGTAGCAGTATTTGCCGATCCCGAGGAGAAGAGTGCAAAGGTTGTTGTTCCTGATTACCAGCTCTCACTTGCTATCGGTAAGGAAGGTCAGAACGCAAGACTTGCTGCCAGACTTACAGGATACAAGATCGATATCAAGAGCGAGACTCAGGCTAAGGATGCTCCCGGATTCCGTATTGAGGACTATATGGATGACGAGGATGATGAAGAGTACGAGGGATATGAAGAATACGATACCGAGGCTTCTGAGGATGCAGCCGATGAGGGCTCAGAAGAGTAATCCCAGGTAGATCGGAGTATCTATGCAAAAGAAAATTCCAACCAGAAAATGTGTCGGATGCGGAGAGATGAAAGAGAAGAAGGAACTCATCAGGATCATCAAAACTCCTGAGGGAGAGATCCTCGTGGACACCACCGGCAAGGCCAACGGCAGAGGGGCATACATCTGCAGCAATGCAGAGTGCTTCAGAAAAGCTGTCAGGAACAAGGCCTTGAGAGATCCCTTAAATCTTCAATTCCCGCCGATGTGCTTGAGCGTATTGAAAAAGGAGCTTGGCTGATATATTGGATTCAAATAAAGTTTATTCGCTTCTTGGCCTTTGTATGAGGGCAGGGAAGCTAAAGAGCGGAGAGTTTGCCACCATGGAAGCTATCCGCAAGGGAACTGCCAAACTGGTGATAGTAAGCAGTGATGCTTCGGATAACACCACCAAGCAGTTCAGTGATAAATGTAAGTTTTACAAAGTCCCAATAGTTTTCTTTGGTGATAAGGAAAGCCTGGGACACGCAATAGGTAAGGATGTTCGAACAAGTCTGGCAATAACAGACACAGGGCTGTCTGAGTCACTTCGGAAGAACTTACTGATAGAAGAAGAGGACGGAGGAAATGTGAATGGCAAAAATTAAAATATCCGAACTTGCTTTTGAGCTTGGATGCGAGTCAAAAGAGCTGATAGCTTTTTTGCAGGAGAATGGGATAGAGGCAAAACGCTCCAACAGTTCTATCGAAGAGACAGACGCTGAAGTGGCCAAGAAGCACTTTGGTAAGACTTCAGGAAAAGAAGATAAGCCTGCCAAGTCTGATAATGCTGACAAGAAGGCAGAGCCTGCCAAAGAGGAGAAGAAAGCTCCCGAGGTAAAAAGAGGCTCCTGCTGCAAAAGAGAGCGCTGCTCCCCGAAAGGAAGAGGCAGCAAAGCCTTCTTTGGACAGACCTGCTGATGCAAAGGCTCCCGTAAAGAAGCCTGTTGACGGCGGCGAGCCCATCAAGAAAAAGAAGAAGATCATTGTTGTCAGCAATATGAACAACTCTAACATGAGAAGCAACAACCAGGGCGGTAATAACGGTGGCTTCGGCGGTCAGAGAAGAGACAACAGGGATAACAGAAACGGCGGGACAGGGTCAGAGAAAGACATTTGCCCAGTCGCAGAATGTTTATCATCCCATCAAGCCTCTTACAGCACCTTCACAGCTTGACAGCTACAATACACCTGTGAAACAAGTCTGTAACACCCAAGCCTGCACCCAGGAAAGAGCAGGAGCAGCCTGCAGCAGCTCAGGTACAGACCAAGGCACCTGTTGTTGAGACACCTGTTTCAGCACCCGCTCCCCAGCATACTCAGACAGAGAACAGACCTGTAAGAGAGAACAGGGACAACAGAGATAATAGAGATAACAGAGATAACAGAGATAACAGAGACAACAGGGGTAACAGAGACAGCAGAGACAATAGAGATAACAGAGGACCCCGCCAGGGCGGAAATAACAATCGTCCCGGTGACAGACCCGGATTCCAGGGCGGAAGAGGCGACAGACCCGGTCAGGGCGGTCAGGGAGGCAACAGATTCCCCGGCAAGAACGACGGAAGATTTGGCGGCAAGTTTGACAAGAATGCCGGTCCTGCTCGCGGAGGCTTTGATGCACCTGCAGAGAAGAGCGGCCCCGGTCACAGAGATGAGGACAGACGTCGTCAGGGTCAGGAGAAGGATAAGAGAAACAAGAAGGACCTTGCTTACGAGCAGGAAGAGATGATGCCAAGAAGCAAGAGAGTCGGCAGATTCATCAAGCCTGAGGTTAAGAAGGTGGAGGAGCCTGAGGAGCAGATCAAGGTAATCTCCATTCCCGAGAAGGTTTCCATCAAGGAACTGGCTGAAAAGATGAAGATGCAGCCTTCAGTTATCATCAAGAAGCTCTTTATGGCAGGACAGATCTCTACCGTTAACACAGAGCTTACTTATGAAGAGGCTGAGAATATTGCCATTGAGTACGACATCATCTGTGAGAAGGAAGTTCCCGTTGATATCATCGAAGAGCTTCTTAAAGAGGATGAGGATGCACCCGAGACTCTTCAGAAGAGACCTCCCGTTGTCTGCGTAATGGGTCACGTTGACCATGGTAAGACATCACTGCTTGACGCTATCAGAAAGACCAGCGTTACAGACAGAGAGGCAGGCGGTATCACACAGAGAATCGGTGCCTATACAGTATCTATCAACGATCAGAAGATCACCTTCCTTGATACACCCGGTCATGAGGCCTTCACAGCTATGCGTATGCGTGGCGCAAATTCCACAGATATCGCAGTTCTTGTGGTAGCTGCCGATGACGGTGTAATGCCTCAGACCATCGAGGCTATCAACCATGCAAAGGCTGCAGAGGTTGAGATGATCGTTGCAGTTAACAAGATTGATAAGCCCAATGCCAACATCGACAGGGTTAAGCAGGAAATGACAGAATATGGCCTTATCTCTACAGATTGGGGCGGAACAACAGAGTTCGTTCCCGTATCTGCCAAGACAGGTGAGGGTATAGATACTCTCCTTGAGACCATTATTC
Organism: Butyrivibrio sp. FCS014; assembly: GCF_000526935.1. Classification (GTDB taxonomy): domain Bacteria; phylum Bacillota; class Clostridia; order Lachnospirales; family Lachnospiraceae; genus Butyrivibrio. The sequence continues at coordinate 4,219 of NZ_JAHA01000021.1, forward strand.
TTACATCAGATATCCTGGAACTTAAGGCTAATCCCAACAGAGAGGCCAGAGGTCTGGTACTTGAGGCAAGACTTGATAAGGGCCGTGGTCCTGTTGCCAACGTACTTGTTCAGAAGGGTACACTTCATGTAGGTGACTTCATTTCTGCAGGTGCAAGCTCAGGTAAGGTTAGGGCAATGGTTGACGATAAGGGCAACAAGCTCAAGGAAGCTAAGCCTTCACAGCCTGTTGAGATCCTTGGACTTTCCGATGTTCCCAATGCCGGTGAGGTATTCCTTGGACACGAGACAGATAAAGAAGCCAAGCAGTATGCAAACACATATCTGCAGCAGCACAAGAAGGATCTTATTGAAGAGACCAAGGCTAAGATGTCCCTTGATGATCTGTATTCCAAGATTGAGGAAGGCAGACTTCAGGAACTCAACATCATCATCAAGGCCGATGTTCAGGGTAGCGTAGAAGCTCTTAAGTCCAGTCTCTTAAAGCTTTCAAATGATGAAGTAGTAGTTAAGATCATCCACGGCGGCGTAGGTGCCATCAATGAGTCTGACGTAACACTGGCAGCAGCATCAAATGCCATCATCATCGGATTTGACGTTCGTCCCGATGCTATGGCCAAGAGCATGGCTGACCACGAGGGTGTTGAGATCAAGCTCTACAAGGTTATCTACCAGGCTATCGAGGAGATCGAGTATGCCATGAAGGGTATGCTTGCTCCCGTATATGAGGAAAGAGTTACAGGACACGCTGAGGTTCGTCAGATCTTCAAGGCGTCCAAGGTTGGTAACATCGCCGGTGCCTTTGTTAAGGACGGTATCATCAAGAAGGATTGCAAGGTTCGTATCACAAGAGACGGCGAGCAGATCTTCGAAGGTGATCTTGCTTCCCTCAAGAGATTCAAGGATGATGTTAAGGAAGTTAAGGAAGGCTACGAGTGTGGTCTTGTATTTGACGGATTTGATTCCATCAATGAAGGCGACATGGTAGAAGCCTATGAGATGGTTGAGGTTCCCAGAACCTGATAAGAAAATCTCAGTCGCTTCCTTGTTCCGTAAGGAGAATAAATGAGAAAAAACAGTAACAAAAACAGAAGAATTAATGGCGAAGTTCAGAAGGTCATCTCTGAGGCGATCCGCTACAGCAAGGATCCAAGGATCAGTCCCTTTACGTCTGTTATGGACGTAGAGGTTGCCCCTGACCTTAAGACCTGCAAGGTCTGGGTTTCCGTAATGGGCAATGACGAGGACAGAGAGCGCACCGCAGAGGGCCTTAAGAGCGCAGCCGGATATATTCGCAGTACTCTTGCCAAGGAGCTCAACATGAGATACACACCCGAGCTCAGATTTATCATGGATGATTCCATTGAGTATGCGATCAATATGTCCAAGAAGATAGACGAAGTAACAGCCAAAGACAACGAGGCAAGACTTGCAAGAGGCGAGGAACTGTCAGAGGAGTCTGACGACACAGATCCGGAGGAAGAATGAAGATAGATAATTTCCTTGGCAGTGTAAAGACTATCGGTATATCCGGGCACATCAGGCCGGATGGCGACTGTATCGGTTCCTGCATGGGCATGTATCTTTATCTTGCAAAGAACTATCCCGAAATCAGGGTTGATGTGTTCCTGGAGAAGATTCCGCCCGAGTTCCTGTTTATTAAGGATATAGACAAGGTCAGGTCAGATTTTTCAAGCGATATTGATAGCTATGATCTGTTTATCGTATGTGACTGCGGTAAGGACCGGACCGGAGACGCCGAAAAGTTTTTTGACTCTGCAAAAAAGACAGTGAATATAGATCACCATGTGAGCAACCCCGGAACCGGGGATGAGCTTTACATCGTGCCTTCAGCAAGCTCTGCCTGCGAGCTGGTCTACGATGTGATCGACCATGACAAGATGGACGTGGAGATTGCCAAGACTCTTTACACGGGTATTGTCACCGACACAGGTGTGTTCAAATACAACAACACCTCACCAAAGACCATGCAGGCGGTTTCCGAACTGATTTCCTACGGCTTTGATTTCGGAAGCCTTATAGATCATGTTTTTTATGAAAAGACCTATCTCCAGAACCAGATCCTCGGAAGAGCCCTCCTTGAAAGCATCCGTATCATGGATGGCAGATGCATCTTTTCATCCATATCAAAAGAGACCATGGAGTTTTACGGCGCGGACAGCAATGACCTTGACGGTATAGTCAATCAGCTTCTTTTAACCATAGGAGTTGACTGTGCAATATTCATGTATGAGATTGCACCTCTTGAGTACAAGGTCAGCCTTAGAAGCAACGGAGCAGTAAACGTGGCTGAGGTTGCGCAGATGTTCGGCGGCGGCGGCCATGTTCGTGCGGCCGGCTGTAATGTCAACGGTACCGTGCATGATGTGATCAATAATCTTACTATGTATATTCATAAGCAGCTTTCCTAAAGGAGCTGCTTATATTTTTAGAGGACACTGATGCCAAACAACTACAACGGACTTATAAATATATATAAGGAGCCCGGATTTACTTCCAACGATGTGGTGGCCAAAATGCGAGGCATCCTGCATCAGAAGAAGATAGGCCACACCGGGACTCTTGACCCGGATGCGGTAGGGGTTCTTGTGGTATGCTTGGGCACCGGTACCAAGCTGGTGGAGATGCTCACAGACCATGACAAAGAATATATTGCCGTGGTAAAGCTTGGAGTGGTAACGGATACTCAGGATATGTCGGGGCAGGTGCTGGAAACAGCTGATGTCAACGTGACAAGGGAAGAGCTCAGGGAAGCCGCCAAGGCTTTTGTGGGTGACTACGATCAGATCCCGCCCATGTATTCGGCCATCAAGCAGAACGGCAAGAAGCTCTATGAACTTGCAAGAGCAGGAATTGAAGTAGAGCGTAAGCCCCGAAAGATCCATATTGATGCAATAACCATCCTTGATGATTCCTTGCTGGAGTCGGAACATCTTTTTACCATGGAGGTGAAATGCTCCAAGGGAACATATATCAGGACCCTTTGCCATGACATCGGGGCAAGGCTTGGATGCGGAGCTGCCATGCAGCATCTTACAAGGACCAGAGTAGGCGCCTTTTCCCTGGACAGTGCCATTACTTTATCACAGCTTGAGTCTATGAGGGATGAGGGAACCCTTGACAGTGTCATCAAATCTCCTGAGTATATTTTCAGGGATCTTGATGCCATACATGTGAAGGACTCTGCCAGAAAGCTTCTTGAAAACGGCAACAGCTTCAGGAAGGACAACGTCCTCAATGAAGACCCGTCAGGGGTCAATGACACCGAGTACGAAGAGGAGATGTTTAAGGAGGGAAATTCCTTCAGGGTATATTCCGAGGATGAAACCTTTTTTGGCATCTACACCTACAGTGAAAGAACAAGACTCTTTAACGTGGACAGGTTCTTTTACGAGAACAACTGAGTCAGGACAGCTATTTAATGCAGATAATATCAGGAACAACAGAATTTCATATTGAGGAAAAGACTGCGGTGGCCATCGGCAAGTTTGACGGCATTCATCTTGGCCACAGAAAGCTTCTTAACTATATCCTTGAGCAGAAGAAGGATGACCTTAAGGCTGTGGTTTTCACCTTTGATCCTTCTCCCGAGGAGTTCTTTGCCGGTCAAAGTATCAGCCAGCTCTTTACCCGTGAGGAGAAGAGAAACGCCTTCGAGAAGCTGGGGATTGATGTGCTTATTGAATTCCCCTTAACAGAGGTTACGGCAGCCACAGAGCCTGAGGATTTTGTAAGAAGGATACTTGTTCATCAGCTGAACGCTGACTATATCGCTGCGGGAACTGATGTATCTTTTGGCAACAAAGGAAGAGGCGACAGGCATCTTCTCAGAAGTATGGCAAAAGAGATGGGTTATGAACTGGAACTCATCGACAAGGTCAGGCTTGACGGCGAGGAGATTTCCTCCACCAGAGTAAGGAACGAGATCTCTGACGGCAACATGCCCATGGCAAAGAGGCTTCTTGGCGCCGGGTACAGTGTGAGCGGTATCGTGGAGCACGGAAGGCACATTGGGCACACCATCGGAGTTCCCACGGTGAACATTCTTCCTCCGGACAACAAGCTTCTTCCGCCTTACGGAGTGTACAGCAGCAACGTGTCCTTTGACGGAGCTGTATACAGAGGTATGACCAATATCGGCAGAAAGCCCACCATTTCCGACAAAGAGCGGGTGGGAGTCGAGACCTACATCTATGACTTTGATGCGGATGTTTACGGCAAATACATGGAAATCGAACTTCTTGAGTTCCTAAGGCCGGAGATGAAGTTCGACAGCATTGATGCTCTTAAGAAGCAGATAGAGAGCGATCTGGAAAGAGCAGCAAAATGATTTTGGAAAGCAATCTCATGGAACGTGGAAAGAGAGCTAGCGTAAAGTTTTTGTAGGATTAATTGAAAAAGGGGATTTCCTTCGTGATATAGTTATTTACGGTGTCCAAGCCAAAATAACCAAACGGAGGAGTCCCCTTGTGTTAAATAGTATACAGCATTTTATTGAGAATGGAGTACCAAATCTTCAGAAGGCATCAAAAGATTTTTCAGAGGATCCGAGAGACTTTGCAGGTTTCATATACAAGGTCAGGAATGAAGCGCTTCAGATGGCGTTGGATTACATTTCTGAAACCCTTACAACCTGCAACCAGATATTAAAAGACAGTCCTGTGAGAAAGGAAAGATGGGAAGTGGTAAGGACTGACGAGAAGTCTCTTATCACCTCAATTGGAAAGGTTATGTTTTCCAAGACACTGTTTAAGAACAAGGTGACTGGAGAACGCAGATATCTACTGGATGACATGCTTTCATTTGACCCTCATGAAAGGATGTCAGAAGATGCCATAGCACAGCTCTTATCAGAGAGCGTTCAGACCTCTTATCGTAAAGGTGGACAAGCAGCAAGCATCCTTGATGAGGTCAGCAAAGAGACTGTAAAGGATAAGATACATGCTCTCGAGTTCCCCAAGGAACAGAAAAGAAGAGGCAGAAAACGCAAGGTTGAGTATCTGTATATAGAGGCTGATGAAGATCATGTGTCGCTTCAGTTCCAGAAGGAAAAGGGGGATCTCCAGGTCAACCAGTATGGAAGAAAACTCAATGGAATGATAAACAAGCTTATCTATGTTCATGAGGGCATTGAAAAGGATGCTCCCAAGAGTACAAGACATCACCTTGTTAATGCCCATTTCTTCTGTGGTTCTTATGAAGGCAAAGCAAACAGTGAACTCTGGGATGAAGTCTACACATATATTGACAACAACTATGACATAAGCAGCATAAAGAGGATATACCTAGGAGCAGATGGTGGAGCCTGGATTAAGGCTGGGGGAAAAAGGATAAGTGGCATCACATATGTGATGGACGAGTTCCACCTCAAAAAATACCTGATAAAGATGACAAACCATTTGATGGATAGTGCTGATGATGCCAGAAAGCTTCTCTGTGAAATGATCAAGGATGGAAGTAAGGAAGATTTCCTGTCTGTGGTAGATATGCTTGAATATCATGCCTCAAACGACAAGGAAATGAAACGTGTGCAAGAAGGCGCTGATTATATACTTGATAACTGGTCTGCAGCCAAGACAAGGCTTAGATACAGGAGGATTCCTGGATGTAGTACTGAAGGTCATGTCAGTCATGTCCTGTCAAAAAGAATGAGCATGACTCCAATGGGCTGGAGTCGAAAAGGCGCTGATAAGATGGCAAGACTCAGTGCCTATACATGGAACAAAAGGGATATGCTGGAACTTGTGCGTTACCAGAAGACAGTAATGCCTAAGGCTGCTGGGGCAGAAGAAGTAGAGACTGTAGTAGCGCATGTAAGAGAAAAACAGTATTCCCATCCGGCGTGGGGAAAGTATGTCGATAGCATACAGGTAGAGCTTAGTTCAGAGCTGAAGAAGTGGATGAGCATCGGAATGCATAACTACATCTGGAAACTGTTCTAAAAGGAAGCCAGAGGCTGACGCCTCTGCCTTTGAATAAAGTGCGCCAGAGCGCACACCTATCCTTGATCTGCTTGACTACAGACCAAGGATTAGAATGACAGCCTTGAACTGTCCTCCAACCAGGCGCTATAATGAGTAAGGTTTGAACATCTGAACTGATCACAGGGGCAATCTACCCTTTCGAATCCTACAGTAAATTTACGCCGTCGGAAAGAGATGTTCCTCTTTACATATACATGGGTTTGTGATAATATTAGTTGGTTGCTGTCACAAGTGACAGTAGCAGAAACAGAAACGACCTTTACTAACGGTCATGGACACTCCAACCGGACCTTGGTAACAGGCGCATTTCAGGATTAAAGATCTATAAGGAGAAAAAAATGATCACAAAAGAGAAGAAAACAGAAGTTATCAACAAGTTTGCCAGAAAGGCCGGCGACACAGGTTCACCTGAGGTTCAGGTAGCAATCCTTACCGAGAGAATCCAGGAGCTCAATGCTCACCTTCAGAAGAACCCTAAGGATCACCACTCAAGAAGAGGTCTTCTTAAGATGGTAGGTCAGAGACGTAGCCTTCTTGGTTACCTCAAGAAGAAGGACATCGAGGCTTATCGTAAGCTCATCGCTGACCTTGGTCTTAGAAAGTAATTTCTGCGAATGCAAAGGCGGGATATGGCTGGCCCATTGCGGTCAGCTTGTTCCGTCTTTCTGTGTTTAATGAGAAAACAGCGTTTTTATGCGCTTTTCTAAATAGGAGAAAACATGTTTAACCTGCACACGCACCTGAAGCACATGGATCACATTACAGGATCCCAAGCTTTTTACAGCATGTGGATGATGGACCGCGGATGAGCAGGAGAAGGAGACAAAATGGTAAAAACTTATTCAATGGAACTGGCCGGACGTACACTCAAGATTGAGATCGGCAAGGTAGGAAAACAGGCAAACGGCTGCGCATTCATGCAGTATGGAGACACAACCGTACTTTGCACAGCTACAGCTTCAGCTAAGCCCAGAGACGGAATTGATTTCTTCCCGCTTTCAGTTGAGTACAGCGAGAAGTTCTATGCAGCAGGCAAATTCCCCGGCGGATACAACAAGAGAGAGGGTAAGCCTTCAGAGAATGCTATCCTCACAAGCCGTGTTATCGATCGTCCTATGAGACCTCTTTTCCCTAAGGATTATCGTAACGATGTAACAATCGAGACCATGGTTATGGCAGTAGATCCCCAGTGCAGACCTGAGCTTGTAGCTATGCTCGGTGCATCTGTATCTGTATCTATTTCAGATATCCCCTTCGATGGCCCCTGTGCTATGACACAGATCGGTATGATCGACGGAGAGCTTATTGTTAACCCCACCCAGGAGCAGTGGAATGCAGGTGACCTCAAGCTTACAGTTGCATCTGTAGGTCAGAAGGTTATCATGATCGAGGCCGGTGCCAACGAGATTCCTGAGGAGAAGATGAAGGAAGCCATCTACAAGGCACACGAAGTAAACCTTCAGCTCATCGAGTTCTTCAAGGGTATCGTTGCTGAGGTTGGAAAGCCCAAGCACGAGTACACAAGCTGCGCAGTTCCCGAGGAACTCTTTGCTGCAATCAAGGAAGTTGTTCCCCCCGAGGAGATGGAGACAGCTGTATTCACAGACGACAAGCAGACAAGAGAAGGCAATATTGCCGAGATTACAGACAGACTTACAGAGAAGTTTGCAGATAACGAGGAGTGGCTTGCTATTCTTGGCGAGGCCATTTACCAGTACGAGAAGAAGACCGTTCGTAAGATGATCCTCAAGGATCACAAGAGACCCGATGGTCGTCAGATCAAGGAGATCAGACCTCTTTCAGCTGAGATCGATCTTATCCCCAGAGTACACGGAAGTGCTATGTTCACTCGTGGACAGACACAGATCTGTGACGTTGTAACTCTTGCACCTCTTTCAGAGGCTCAGAAGGTTGAAGGCCTTGATGCTTTTGCTTCTGACAAGAGATATGTTCACCAGTACAACTTCCCTGCTTACTCAGTAGGTGAGACAAAGGTTTCAAGAGGACCCGGACGTAGAGAGATCGGACACGGAGCTCTTGCAGAGAGAGCACTCCTTCCCGTTCTTCCCAGCGTTGAGGAGTTCCCTTATGCAATCCGTGCCGTATCCGAGACCTTCGAGTCAAACGGATCAACATCCATGGCTTCAACCTGCGCATCCTGCATGTCACTTATGGCTGCCGGTGTTCCCATCAAGAAGATGGTTGCAGGTATTTCATGCGGTCTTGTAACCGGTGATACAGATGATGATTTCGTAGTACTTACAGATATCCAGGGTCTTGAGGACTTCTTCGGAGATATGGACTTCAAGGTAACAGGAACCAAAGACGGTATCACAGCTATCCAGATGGATATCAAGATCCACGGTCTTACAAAAGAGATCGTTGAGACAGCTATCGCACAGTGCCGTGAGGCTAGATTCTACATCATGGACGAGTGCATGAGCAAGGCAATCGCCGAGCCTCGTAAGGAAGTATCCAAGTATGCTCCCAAGATCGTATCTATTCAGATCGATCCCGAGAAGATCGGTGATGTTGTTGGTCAGAGAGGAAAGACCATCAACGAGATCATTGCAAGAACCGGTGTTAAGATTGATATCACAGATGACGGTAAGGTTTCAGTTTGCGGCGAGGATCAGGAGATGATCACAAAGGCCGTTGACATGGTTAAGACCATCGTTACTGATTTTGAGAAAGGCCAGATCTTCACAGGTAAGGTTGTAAGCATCAAGGAGTTCGGTGCATTCGTTGAGTTTGCTCCCGGCAAGGAGGGAATGGTACACATCAGCAAGATCTCCAAGGAGAGAATCGACCACGTTGAGGATGTACTTACTCTTGGCGATACTGTTAAGGTTGTATGCCTTGGCAAGGACAAGATGGGCAGAATCAGCTTCTCCATCAAGGACTGCGCTCAGTAATTTACGCTGTTGATTAAATACGGGCTGTGGAATAATATGTTTACCTTCTTGGGACGCTCTCGCTCCTTTCGCCTGGCAGCGGTACTAAGCACCTGAACTACAGGTGCTTAGTACCGGCCGTCTCAAAGGCCCTGCGAGAGGCAAACATATTTATTCGCAGCCCTTGTTTTTGATAAAAATTGAAATACACAGAGGACACAACACAATGGTAAACAGGAAGCATTAAGTTCTGAATTGCAATAGGAAACAGTATGCGATTCAGAAAGGATTAGATAGAAATGGGAAATACAAAAGAAACAATAGCAGAAATTAATAAGAGACGTACCTTTGCCATCATCTCTCACCCGGATGCAGGTAAGACTACCCTTACAGAGAAATTTCTTTTGTACGGAGGTGCCATCAACATGGCCGGATCCGTAAAGGGCAAGGCAACTGCAAAGACATGCGGTTTCAGACTGGATGGAGATTGAGAAGCAGAGAGGTATCTCGGTTACATCCTCTGTTCTGCAGTTCAACTTTGAGGGATGCTGCATCAACATTCTGGATACTCCCGGACACCAGGATTTCTCAGAGGATACCTACAGAACACTTATGGCTGCGGATTCAGCGGTCATGGTAATCGATGCAAGTAAGGGTGTTGAGGCCCAGACCAGAAAACTGTTCAAAGTCTGCGCCATGAGTCATATCCCGATCTTCACCTTTATCAACAAGCTGGACAGGGATGCAATGGACACCTTTGATCTTCTTGATGATATCGAGAACAACCTTGGCATTGCTACTTGTCCCATGAACTGGCCCATAGGTTCAGGTAAGAAATTTCAAGGGAATCTATGACAGAAGAGAAGGACATATCGTTACTTTCTCCGAGACCCAGAAGGGTACCAAGGAGGGAAAAGAGACATTTATTAACCTGGACGATAAGGCAGCAATTGATGCTCAGATCGGACAGGATGCATTTGATAAACTCACAGGAGAGATTGAGCTTCTTGACGGAGCCGGTGCAGAGTACGATCTTGAGAAGGTAAGGGCAGGTGAACTTACACCTGTATTCTTTGGCTCAGCCCTTCAGAACTTCGGTGTTGAGCTGTTCCTTCACCACTTCCTTAAGATGGCTACACCTCCCACAGGAAGAACTTCTTCCGACGGAACAAAGATAGATCCTCTTGAGAGCGATTTTACAGCCTTCGTATTTAAGATCCAGGCAAACATGAACAAGGCCCCACAGAGACAGGGTTGCCTTCATGCGAATATGTTCCGGAAGATATGATGCCGACAAGGAAGTTAAGCATGTTCAGAGCGGCAAGGTAATGCGTCTTTCACACAGCCTCAGCAGCTTATGGCTGATGAGCGTAAGATCTTAAGCGAGGCCTATGCCGGAGATATCATGGGCGTTTTTGATCCCGGAATCTTCTCCATAGGAGACACAGTCTGCATGCCCAAGGACAACGTGGTTTACGAAGGTATCCCTACTTTCGCTCCCGAGCATTTCGCAAGAGTACGACAGGTTGATACCATGAAGCGTAAGCAGTTTGTTAAGGGTATCACTCAGATTGCCCAGGAAGGTGCAATTCAGATCTTCCAGGAGTACAACACAGGCCTTGAAGAAATCATTGTAGGCGTAGTTGGTGTCTTGCAGTTTGACGTTCTTAAGTTTAGACTTGAAAGTGAGTATAATGTAGATAATAATCCTTGAGAGCCTTCCCTATGAGTACATCAGATGGGTGGACAACGAAGATGGTTGATATGTCCTTCACTGGTGGGAACATCAGACATGAAGAAGATCAAGGATAATGCACGACAGGCCACTGCTTCTTTTCATAAATGAATGGAGCGTTGGCATGACCATGGAGAGAAAAACAAAGGTCTGATTCTTTCGGAGTTTAAGAAGAACTGATCTTTCAGGGGACCCTACCGGGTATGAAAAAGGATTTTTACATGGGAAAAAAAGATTTGGAGAATTGTCAGCACAGGGGCTGCCAGGGTATTTATAGCGGGAATACTGGGCTATTTCTTTGCCGGGATGCGGAATATTCAGGAATAGATGACTATCTGGATGCTCTGGGAAATTCTGTACCGGAGGATTATCCGGATAACCCGTTTTATCCAAATGAGGAATTAAGGCCTGGATCCGGCCTTTATCATCACGGACGACGCTTCGGTTTCTTATAATACCACGGAAACTGGAGACGGTGGAGGAAGTGGACTTCGGACTATTCAGTCGAGGGCCTTTCCCATCGAGACTGGCTGAGGAGACCGGGGCAGACCAGGAAGACACTCAGAAGAGAGAAGATATCGGTATTACCACCGAGAGCATTGAGGCCATCAAGAAACAGCAGGAGGGGCTCTATGCTTATGAGAGGCCTGACTGCTTCAGGAAAGACTCTTTATGCGGAGATCCTTAAGATCCTTGAAAACGAAGGACAGGATGTAGTGGTATCCACCACCAGTGATGAAGCTATTGAGCAGGTATTTGACTATGTACTCATGGATCATCCTGAGATCTTCTATGTTGACGGTTACAGCTACACCAACTATACCCTTGGCAATACCATAACCAAGATAACATTTACCGGAAACTATCTGTACGACCTTGACGAAGTAAAGAGCCGCCAGACCAGGATCAACGATTATGTCAACAAGTGTCTTGCGGGCGCTCCCTCTTCCGAGGATGACTATTACGCGATTAAGTATGTGTACGAGTACATCATTGACAGTACGGAATATGACCTAAATGCCCCCGACAACCAGAATATCTGCTCGGTATTCTTAAACGGGCGAAGTGTCTGCAACGGATACGCCAAGGCTGCTCAGTATATATCCTGAACAAACTCGGCATTGAGTGCACACTGGTTACAGGTACTGCGGATACCAACAATTCAATAGGTGTTCGCCATGCATGGAACCTTGTGCAGTGCAACGATGCTTTTTATTACATGGATGTGACCTGGGGAGATTCATCTTTCCAGACGGCATCGGGCGAGACTGCGGACGTTTCCCAAGCTTCCAAGAATCAACTATGCTTATCTGAACGTTACAAGTTCGGACATAGCTGTCAACCACAAGGTATCCAATCTCATATCAATGCCCGAGTGCAACAGCATTGCAGACAATTACTATGTCAGAGAGAATGAATATTTTACCTCGGCAGAAATGTCACTGGTTCAGGATCTTTTTAACCGCAGGTACAATGACGGAAGCGACAACGTGACCATCAAGTGTGCTTCAAGGCAGATCTATGACCAGCTGTTTGAGGAACTCATAACCGGAAGAAAGGTATTTGACTATATCCAGGGAGAAGATAAATCCCAGGTTTCCTATACCACATTTGAAGAGTACGGGACCCATCATATTCTGGATTTAAAAAGTCGGATGGTCGCCAGATGACCGCAAGCCCTCGCCTGGCTTGTTGCTTTGTGGTATAATATTGTGGATGTAGTTTCAAGAGTTAGAAATTGAGGTGCTTATATTATGGGAAAAGAAGTTAAAGATGTTGGAACAGTAAAAATCGCCGATGACGTTTGTGGCAAGAATTGCTGCACTGGCTGCCCTTGAGGTGGACGGAGTTTCCGCTATGGCAGGCAATTATACCAGT
>NZ_JAHA01000022.1 GCF_000526935.1 Butyrivibrio sp. FCS014
CTCTTGAGGTAATGGATATCAAGAAGAACCCTCTTCAAGGAGCTTCAGGACAACATCGTTAAGAATCCCGATTGTATCTTTGCTTCAAACACATCATCTCTTTCAATCACAGAGATTGGCTCAGGCCTTGCAAAGCCCATCATCGGAATGCACTTCTTCAATCCCGCTCCCGTTATGAAGCTGGTTGAGGTTATCCAGGGCGCCAACACTCCCGATGAGTACGTTGATAAGATCAAGAAGATCTCTGAGGATCTCGGAAAGACTCCTGTACAGGTTAACGAGGCAGCAGGCTTCGTTGTTAACAGAATCCTTGTTCCTATGATCAACGAAGGTATCTTCGTATATTCAGAGGGGTGTTTCAGATATCGCAGGTATCGACACAGCTATGAAGCTTGGATGTAACCATCCCTATGGGACCCCTTGAGCTGGGCGATTACATCGGACTTGATATCGTTCTTGCTATCATGGACGTTCTTTATTCAGAGACAGGCGATTCCAAGTATCCGCGCATGCCCTCTTCTTCGTAAGATGGTTCGTGGCAAGAAGCTTGGCGTAAAGACCGGCATCGGTTTCTACAACTACGCTGATGGAAACAAGGTTCCTACAGATAAGTAATTACGAGGCGAGGTTCTTTCGAGCCCGTAGTTTCAGGTGTTTCCTTAAAACATAAACAATATAATCGGAGGTTTTATATCATGGATTTTTCAGCTTGATCAGCAACATGAAATGGCGAGAGCTCTTTTTAAAGAATTTGCAGAAAAAGAAGTTAAGCCAAATGCAATAGAGGTTGATGAGACAGAAGTATTCCCTATGGAGACCGTTAAGAAGATGCAGAAGTACGGTTTCATGGGTATCCCGATTCCCAAGGAGTACGGCGGACAGGGATGTGACCCTCTCACATACGTAATGTGTGTTGAGGAGCTTGCAAAGGTTTGCGGAACTACAGCAGTTATCGTTTCAGCACATACATCACTTTGCTGCGATCCTATCCTTACATACGGAACAGAAGAGCAGAAGCAGAAATATCTGGTTCCCCTTGCAAAGGGTGAGAAGCTCGGTGCTTTCGGCCTTACAGAGCCCATGGCAGGAACAGACGCTCAGGGCGTACAGACAAAGGCTGTTCTTACAGAGGATGGCAAAGAGTGGATCCTTAACGGATCAAAGTGCTTCATCACAAACGGTGAAGTAGCTGATGTTTACATCATCATCGCTTACACAGATATCGTAGAAGACAAGAGAGGCAGAAAGCAGAAGAAGTTCTCAGCATTCATCGTTGAGAAGGGAACACCCGGATTCACCTTCGGAACAAAGGAGAACAAGATGGGTATCCGCGGATCTTCTACTTACGAGCTTATTTTCCAGGATTGCCACATTCCTGCAGAGAACCTTCCTGGTGCTCGCGGAAAGGGCTTCCCTATCGCAATGCATACTCTGGATGGCGGACGTATCGGTATCGCTGCTCAGGCTCTTGGTATCGCTGAGGGCGCTCTTGACAGAACTGTTGAGTATGTTAAAGAGAGAAGCAGTTTGGCCGTGCGATCGGTCAGTTCCAGAACACCCAGTTCCAGCTTGCTAACATGGCTACAAAGTGCGAGGCAGCTAAAGCTTCTTGTTTATGCAGCGGCAGATGCCAAGAAGAAGACTGACCGCTACTCTGTAGAGGCTGCTAAGGCTAAAGCTCTTCGCAGCAGAAGTTGCAATGGATGTTACAACTAAGGCTGTTCAGCTTCACGGTGGATATGGTTACATCAGAGAGTACGAAGTAGAGAGAATGATGCGTGACGCTAAGATCACAGAGATCTACGAGGGTACATCTGAGGTTCAGAGAATGGTTATTTCCGGTGATTTGCTGAAGTAAATCACTTCCTTATGATTAAAAACTAAGAAGGAGAACAAAAATGAAAGTTGTAGTTTGCATTAAGCAGGTCCCTGATACAAAGGGCGGCGTTAAGTTCAAACCCGATGGAACATTGGATAGAGGTGCAATGCTGGCAATCATGAATCCTGATGACAAGGCAGGACTTGAGGCAGCACTTAGATTAAAAGACGAGTACGGCGCAGAAGTTTCAGTTCTTACCATGGGTCTTCCCAAGGCTGACGCAGTACTTAGAGAAGCTCTTGCTATGGGCGCAGACAAGGCTTACCTTGTAACAGACAGAGTTCTGGGCGGCGCTGATACATGGGCAACATCTTCAACAATCGCAGGCGCACTCAGAAACCTTGAGTATGATCTCATCATCACAGGCCGTCAGGCTATCGATGGAGATACAGCTCAGGTTGGACCTCAGATTTCTGAGCATCTTGGAATTCCCGTAATTTCCTATGCTGAGGAGATCAAGGTTGACGAGAAGGCAAGAACAGTTGAAGTTAAGAGACAGTTTGAGGACAGATATCACATCGTAAAGGCTAACATGCCTTGCCTTATCACAGCTCTTTCAGAGCTCAACGAGCCCAGATATATGACTCCCGGCGGAATCTTCGATGCTTTCGACAAGGAAGTTACAGTTTGGGGCAGAGCTGATCTTAAGGACGTTGACGATTCAAACCTTGGTCTTAAGGGATCACCTACACAGATCGCTAAGGCTTCAGATAAGGTAAAGAAGGGACAGGGCGAGAAGGTTACTCCCGATTCACCTGATGAGGCAGTAGATTACATCGTAGGTAAACTTAAGGAGAAACACGTAGTATAAGTGATATGGACGAAAAGTTTCATTTTTGTCTGCGCGCAGGCATTTAATGAAAACTTGACGACCGGAAATAATTATTTATAGAAAAAGGAGAAGAGTCATGTCTTTAGAAGAATATAAAGGTGTATTTATCTTTGCTCAGCAGGTAGATAACGAACTTTCAGGCATCGCCCTGGAGCTTCTGGGCAAAGCAAAGAGTCTTGCAGAAAGACCTCGATGAGAAAAAAGTAACCGCAGTACTTCTTGGAAGCGATGTTAAGGGACTTGTTGACAAGCTTGCTGAGTACGGCGCAGACAGAGTAATCGTAGTAGACGATCCCGAGCTTAAGGATTACAGAACAGAGCCTTATACACACGCTCTTGCATCAGTTATCAACGAGTTCAAGCCTGAGATCCTTCTGGTTGGCGCAACAGCCATCGGCCGTGACCTTGGCCCCAGAGTATCATCCAGAGTACACACAGGTCTTACAGCTGACTGTACTCAGCTTGATATCGGAGATTTCCCTCTTGAGCCTGTTGAGGGCAGAGAGCAGAAGCACAAACAGCTTCTTATGACACGTCCTGCTTTCGGTGGAAACACAATCGCAACCATCGCATGCCCTGACTTCAGACCTCAGATGGCTACTGTTCGTCCCGGCGTTATGCAGAAGATCGATCCTATCAAGGGTGCTAAGGCAGAAGTTGTAGACTACAATCCCGGCTTCGAGAAGAACGACTGCTACACAGAGATCGTTAAGATCGTTAAAGAGACTTCAGCAGTTGAAGATATCCAGGCTGCCAAGATCCTTGTATCCGGCGGACGTGGAGTTGGATCACCCGAGAACTTCAAGCTCCTTGAGGATCTCGCAGAGGTTCTTAACGGAACAGTTTCCTGCTCACGTGCAGTTGTAGATTCAGGCTGGAAGCCCAAGGATATGCAGGTTGGACAGACCGGTAAGACCGTTCGTCCTCAGCTGTATTTCGCTATCGGTATCTCCGGTGCCATCCAGCACGTTGCGGGTATGGAAGAGTCCGATATCATCATCGCTATCAACAAAGATGAGAACGCTCCCATCTTTGACGTAGCAGACTACGGTATCGTAGGCGACCTCAACAAGGTTGTTCCCGCTCTTACAAAGAGACTCAAAGACGAGCTCGCTGCTAAGAATTGATAGATCTTGCAGGTTGAATTATTAGACGTATATAACGATCGCCCGGGCAATGCTGCCCGGGCGATTGTTTCTTGATGGGATAGTATATTAGGATCTATTCCGCATTCTTTTTGCCTTTCTTCATACTCATCTTTAGTGATGAATCTGCAATTGCGGCAAGCGTCCTTGAATTATGATATTACGTGCGAGAAAATCCCTTCCGATGAAGTTGGTTGCGTGATGAATCGCACTAGCTTTTCTTTTTGTACTTCCCGGTCTTAATGTATTTGCGTTTGTGTTCTTCTGTTCGCTGATCTTCAATATATTTCTTAACAGTATCAAGAGAAACGCTTCCGGTGGTAGCACAAAAGTAACTTGCACTCCAGAAGGGAGAATCTCCCCAGAGGTATTTCTCAACGTGTGCTCTATATGTGTTTCTTACTTCCTTGGATAATTGCGATTTTAATGAGTTAATGAGTTTTTACAGGTGCCACATCAGGTGGCATGGAGATCAGAAGATGCATGTGATCAACATCTGTCTCTGCTGAAATAAGTTCACTGTTCATGCGGCCACAGAGGTAAGCTGCGTAATTCTTCATGAAATCACCGATCTCATCAGTGATCACTTTCTTTCTGTATTTAGTCACGAAAATTATATGGTATGTGAGTTTGTATACGGAATGTGAGCCTCTTCTGTACTCGTTCAGGATATCTGATTCTACTATTTCTACTATTGATTTCTGCATAAATTTGCTCCACATCTAAAGAGAACAAATGTTTGTATGCTTCTGAAAAGTATGCTATAATACTAACTATAGAATACTGATAAGGAATTTTCAACCGTGTACAGAACAAGGCAATACAGGATAAGCAGAAACCACATACTCTATGACTACTGCAGGGGTATCTGCAGATCATCAGCCGTTCTGTACAACAGGGCAAATTTCATCTTAAGGCAGTATTCGTCATCGGTTGATTCAATGGCTGAGTTCAAGCCTCTTTTCCCAAATCAGATGATGGTTTACAGGCTCGTAAGAGATAATCTTTCAGGGACTAAATATCTTGGTGACAGTAAGTGGCTCTCATACAATGGTCTGGACTATCTGCTAAAGGTTACAAGGGATAAGGCGTACTATGCCCTTCCGGCACAGGCTAATCAGCAGATACTGAAACTCCTCCTTCGGGACTATAAGTCTTTCTTTGAAGCTGTAAAAGCATATGGAAGAAATCATGAAGCTTTCACGGGTCGCCCCAAGATGCCGGGATATATGTCACGGGGCTCGTTCAAAACAGCCATCCTGACAAATCAGATCTGCAGGATCAATAATGACTGTCTTAAGTTTCCCGGTACCAGGGATAAGCTGTCTCTTGGCCAGCTCCATGAAGAAGCATGCCTTAAGGAAGTGCGTATAAAGCCCTGTGGAAACAGCTTTGTCCTGGATGTAGTCCTAGCTGTTCCTGATATGGGGATGATCCCAATGGCTGATAAGGATATCCTCTCAGACCTTTCGGATATAGAGGAACTGAAAGATATGAGAGTGATGGCTATAGATCCCGGGACAGACAACTTGGTAGCTGTAGCCAACACTTTTGGTGCAAGGCCATTTGTGATTAAGGGAGGAGTGATCAAGTCAATCAACCAGTTTTACAACAAAGAGATGAAAAGACTCGCATCCTGTGCCATGACATGCAACAACAGGTACAGGACAAGAAAGATGAATGCTCTTACTGAAAAGAGGAACAGAAGGATAAAGGATCAGTTCCATAAGGTGAGCAGACAGCTTGCAGACTATGCAAGGGATAACCATGTAGATGTAGTAGTGATGGGGCATAATACATACCAGAAACGGGAGATAGGTATAGGACATGTCAATAACCAGAACTTTGTGCAGATACCAATGCTGATATTTGCAGACATGCTCAGATACAAACTTGCTGAATATGGTATAGAGTTTGTTCTCACGGAAGAAAGCTACACATCAAAGGCAGACTTTCTTGCAAAAGACTATATCCCTGTGTATAAAAAGAATGCGAAAGAGAACTTCGATTTTTCAGGCAAGAGGATACAGAGAGGACTTTACAGGCACTATGATGGTACAATAACAAATGCAGACATAAATGGAGCTGCAAACATCTTAAGGAAAGTATTCCCAAAGGTAAGCCAATGGGATAGGGGCATCGTGGACATGCCCTGTTCTGCAGGATGCATAGAGCATCCTGCAGGTTCATGCCGCCATGCGGCATAACAGAAATCCTTTCCGACGTGGAGTCGGTGAGGGTGCTAGCGTAAAGTTTTTGTAGGATTAATTGAAAAAGGGGATTTCCTTCGTGATATAGTTATTTACGGTGTCCAAGCCAAAATAACCAAACGGAGGAGTCCCCTTGTGTTAAATAGTATACAGCATTTTATTGAGAATGGAGTACCAAATCTTCAGAAGGCATCAAAAGATTTTTCAGAGGATCCGAGAGACTTTGCAGGTTTCATATACAAGGTCAGGAATGAAGCGCTTCAGATGGCGTTGGATTACATTTCTGAAACCCTTACAACCTGCAACCAGATATTAAAAGACAGTCCTGTGAGAAAGGAAAGATGGGAAGTGGTAAGGACTGACGAGAAGTCTCTTATCACCTCAATTGGAAAGGTTATGTTTTCCAAGACACTGTTTAAGAACAAGGTGACTGGAGAACGCAGATATCTACTGGATGACATGCTTTCATTTGACCCTCATGAAAGGATGTCAGAAGATGCCATAGCACAGCTCTTATCAGAGAGCGTTCAGACCTCTTATCGTAAAGGTGGACAAGCAGCAAGCATCCTTGATGAGGTCAGCAAAGAGACTGTAAAGGATAAGATACATGCTCTCGAGTTCCCCAAGGAACAGAAAAGAAGAGGCAGAAAACGCAAGGTTGAGTATCTGTATATAGAGGCTGATGAAGATCATGTGTCGCTTCAGTTCCAGAAGGAAAAGGGGGATCTCCAGGTCAACCAGTATGGAAGAAAACTCAATGGAATGATAAACAAGCTTATCTATGTTCATGAGGGCATTGAAAAGGATGCTCCCAAGAGTACAAGACATCACCTTGTTAATGCCCATTTCTTCTGTGGTTCTTATGAAGGCAAAGCAAACAGTGAACTCTGGGATGAAGTCTACACATATATTGACAACAACTATGACATAAGCAGCATAAAGAGGATATACCTAGGAGCAGATGGTGGAGCCTGGATTAAGGCTGGGGGAAAAAGGATAAGTGGCATCACATATGTGATGGACGAGTTCCACCTCAAAAAATACCTGATAAAGATGACAAACCATTTGATGGATAGTGCTGATGATGCCAGAAAGCTTCTCTGTGAAATGATCAAGGATGGAAGTAAGGAAGATTTCCTGTCTGTGGTAGATATGCTTGAATATCATGCCTCAAACGACAAGGAAATGAAACGTGTGCAAGAAGGCGCTGATTATATACTTGATAACTGGTCTGCAGCCAAGACAAGGCTTAGATACAGGAGGATTCCTGGATGTAGTACTGAAGGTCATGTCAGTCATGTCCTGTCAAAAAGAATGAGCATGACTCCAATGGGCTGGAGTCGAAAAGGCGCTGATAAGATGGCAAGACTCAGTGCCTATACATGGAACAAAAGGGATATGCTGGAACTTGTGCGTTACCAGAAGACAGTAATGCCTAAGGCTGCTGGGGCAGAAGAAGTAGAGACTGTAGTAGCGCATGTAAGAGAAAAACAGTATTCCCATCCGGCGTGGGGAAAGTATGTCGATAGCATACAGGTAGAGCTTAGTTCAGAGCTGAAGAAGTGGATGAGCATCGGAATGCATAACTACATCTGGAAACTGTTCTAAAAGGAAGCCAGAGGCTGACGCCTCTGCCTTTGAATAAAGTGCGCCAGAGCGCACACCTATCCTTGATCTGCTTGACTACAGACCAAGGATTAGAATGACAGCCTTGAACTGTCCTCCAACCAGGCGCTATAATGAGTAAGGTTTGAACATCTGAACTGATCACAGGGGCAATCTACCCTTTCGAATCCTACAGTAAATTTACGCCGTCGGTGAGGGTAGTTCATGACCACAACCGCCCGGAAATAATATATAATAGTCTAAGCGATATCAGACAAAGCCTGGTGACCCAATATTTGAAATAAATACAAGATCGGAGACCTACAATGAAAAGCATTTTAGATTACGAAACCGTTGCCCTTATAGACGAAGACGACGCTCTGGAGATCATCGACCAGACCCTGCTTCCCGGTAAAACCGAGATCATAAGACTTCACACGGGAAAAGAGATATGGGATGCAATTTACCTTTTGCAGGTAAGAGGAGCTCCTGCCATCGGCGTCAGCGCCGGAATGGGGCTTTACCTTCTGATGAAGCATTCCGCCGCCGGAAGCTACGAGGAATTCATGAGTGAGCTCCAGGAGAAGAGTGATTATCTGAATTCATCGAGGCCCACAGCCGTTAACCTGTCCTGGGCTCTTAAGAGGATGAAGGCCCACGTGGAAGACGTTTACAAGAATCTCACAGATGCTCCGGGAAAAGAAGCATCTGCTTCGCTCCGGGAAACCGCCTCGGGAAAAGATGCATCTGCTTCCCGCGAATCGAAATCCTGGCCCGAGCTCAGATCCGCCCTCATAAAGGAAATGCACGACGAGTGCGAGCGCATCAAGCAGGAGGACATCGACGTCTGCAGACGCATCGGCGAGTATGGTCTTACACTTATCGAGGACGGCTACGGTCTTCTTACCCACTGCAACGCAGGACAGCTGTGTGCCTGCAAGTACGGCACCGCAACTGCGCCCATGTATCTTGCCCATGAGAAGGGCTACAAGATCAAGGTATACTGCGATGAGACAAGACCGCTGCTTCAAGGCGCAAGACTGACAGCTTATGAGCTTTCTTCCGCAGGAATAGACACAACCCTTCTTTGCGATAACATGTCGGCATCTCTTATGAAGAGCGGCGCCATCAATGCTATCTTCACAGGATGCGACAGGGTTGCAGCCAACGGCGATGCGGCAAATAAGATCGGAACCAGCATGGTGGCCCTTGCGGCAAAGAGATACGGAATTCCTTTTTATATCTGCGCGCCTACTTCAACAATTGATCTGAACACTCCCACAGGAGATGACATCAAGATAGAACAGAGAAAACCTGAGGAAGTTACGGAAATGTGGTACAAGGAGCGCATGGCGCCCGAGGGGATAAATGTATATAACCCCGCCTTCGATGTAACGGACAACGAGCTGATAGCCGGCATCGTTACAGAGTACGGCGTTCTCAGGGCTCCCTACGACGAGGCCATCCGCGGCATCTTCGCCAGGAAAGAAGCGGAGAAGAAGACAGAGAAATAATCTCCCCCAACCGGCTCCACGCGGTTAAGGTATTCGGCTACACCGCAATTAATGCATAAAAATAACCCCCTGGGGGGCTTGCGGGTCATATGGCCAGCCACTATACTTAGCTGTGTCGTATTAATAAAAATACACAATTAGATTGGCCAAAATGTCTGCTGCGCAGGCGGTCATCAGAGCCAAAAAGTATAGTTGGGAGGTTTTACTTTATGCATATGGCAGACGCCCTTGTGGCACCGGCAGTGGCCGGAACAATGTATGTATTATCAACTGCGGCAGCAGGAGTATCAGTTAATGAGGTCAGGAAGGAAAGCGCTCCTGAGAAGATCCCGGTAATGGGAGTTATGGGAGCTTTCGTATTTGCGACTCAGATGCTGAACTTTACTATACCCGGTACAGGTTCATCAGGACACCTTTGTGGAGGCATGATGCTCTCTGCACTCCTTGGACCTTTTGCGGGATTCCTTACCATGATAGGAGTACTTCTTGTCCAATGTCTTCTTTTCGCCGACGGAGGACTATTAGCCCTAGGCTGTAACGTCTGGAACATGGCGTTCTACGGGTGCTTTATAGGTGCGCTTCTTATATGGAGACCCATGATGAAGAAGGGAGCAACAAAAGCGAAGATAATCGCGGCCTCAATCATCGGATGTGTTCTTACTCTTCAGCTTGGTGCTTTCTCAGTTTGTATTGAGACACTTTTGTCCGGTGTTACAGAGCTTCCGTTTTCCGTATTCCTTGGAACAATGCAGCCTATTCACCTGGCAATCGGTCTTGTAGAAGGACTTATCACAGCAGCAGTTCTTGTATTCGTACACGAGGCAAGACCTGAGCTTCTCTGGGGCGTTGGTGAGAAGACCGAGGCTAAAGAGGGCAAGCTTTCATTCAAGACAACAATCATCGTTCTTGCAGTTTGCGCAGCGATCGCAGGCGGAGCAATCTCTCTGGTTGCATCAGCATTCCCTGATGGACTTGAGTGGTCCATGGAGAAGGTTGCCGGAACAGCAGAACTTGAGGCAGAGGGCGGAGCATATGATACTGCAGCAGGTATCCAGGATGCCACATCTCTTTTGCCTGACTATGCATTTAAGAACAGTGAGTCAGCTGTAGGCACCAGCTTCTCAGGAATCGTTGGATCTCTGGTAGTTGTAGGTGTTACCGTAGGTGCATGCTACGCCTTCAGATTCTTCAAAAAGAAGGAAGAGACTACGGAGGCAAGTGCCTGATATAATAGCAATTAAGCAGGTTTCATGAAATCAATCGAAGATCATTTATATGAACTTAACAGGCTTCAGGAACTTCAGCAGCGTTCCCATTGGATGAACCGGCTTCATCCTCTGGGGAAGCTGCTTGTTTGCGTTATTTACGTATTTATGGTGGCGTCTGTCGACAAATATGATCTGCAGCGGCTGATCCTGATGGCTGTATTCCCGGCGTTCTGCTTTATCGTGGGAGAGCTCTCCTTCAAGGAGGGCCTGTACAGAATGCGTTTGATACTGCCTTTGGTAATATTTGTGGGCATCTTCAATCCGTTTTTTGACAGGACTCCGGTGATGATATTTGGCGCTACAGCCGAGAATCCTGCCGGGATCACCATCACAGGCGGAATGGTGTCGATGCTGACCCTGATACTGAAAGGTCTTTTGACGGTGCTTACAGCCTACATTCTCATTGCGCTGACTTCCATTGAGGAGCTGTGCTACGCCCTTCGAATGCTGCACGTGCCGAAGGTCATCGTCATAGTCATCCTCCTGATCTACCGGTATTTCGGGCTTATGGGGAACGAAGCGAATCGCATCACCACGGCTTATCACTTAAGAGCCCCGTCCCAGAAGGGCATACACTACAAGGCCTGGGGAACGCTGGTGGGACAGTGGCTGCTTCGAAGCATGGACCGGGCGGGAGCTGTGTATGAGAGCATGACTTTGAGAGGCTTTAATGGCGATTTTCGGGTAAAAAAGCGTGCGGCTAAACCCGTAGATTTCTTTTTTCCGATAATATGGATAGCGATATTTATCGTGATCAGATTCTTTGTTTGATCGCAAAGTGATTTAGAAAAGGACGACAGTAATGCACACCGGAGTACACGGAGAACTTCTTAAAATCGAAAACTTAAGCTTCACCTACGAGGACGGAAACATGGTCCTGGAGAACGTAAACCTTGTGGCTCATGACGGAGAGAGCATCGGCATCATCGGCTCCAACGGAATCGGAAAGTCCACACTGATGAAGCTCCTTGTGGGGCTTAGGCTGGAATGCAAGGGAACCCTTGAGGTTTCCGGACATCCCGTTAACAGGAAGAACTTAAACCACATCAGGGAGCATGTGGGCTATGTTTTCCAGGATTCCGACAGCCAGTTGTTCCTTTCCACCATCGAGGAGGATGTGGCCTTCGGACCTCAGAACTACGGCCTTTCTGACGAGGAAGTAGAGCGCCGCGTTCAGGAGGCTCTTGAGAGGGTGCACATCACGGAACTTCGAAAGAAGCACAACTACAAGCTTTCCGGCGGGGAAAAGAAGCTTGCGGCCATCGCCACGATCCTTTCCATGGAGCCGGATATCATTATCATGGACGAGCCGTCCATTGCCCTGGATCCTAAGAACCGCCGAAACCTCATCGGCATACTGAATGAGCTTGACTGCCTTAAGATCATCACCTCCCATGACCTGGATTTTGTCATGGATACCTGCAAGAGGGTGATACTCCTTGACGAAGGCACCATCATCGCCGACGGGGATGCGCAGGAAATACTTCGAAACGAGAAGCTCCTTGAGGATCATGGACTTGAGCTGCCCCTTAGTTTATACAGGAAACATGGCGGTGAAAGCTGACTCTTTTCCCGGGAGGCATTTCTGAAAATAATCTAAAATGCGTTGAGTGCTATACATTAAGATGATAAAATGGAAGTGGTGAGACTCTGCAATTGCGGGTCTGCCGCTTCTTTTTTCTATAATAAAAACATGGATGGAGGAAAAGGGATAATGGCAAGAAAGGTAGTATTGGCAGGAGCATGCAGAACAGCGATCGGAACCATGGGGGGAGCCCTGAGCACCACACCGGCACCGGTCCTTGGAACAATCGTTATTAAGGAAGCATTAAAAAGAGCCGGCGTCAAACCGGAACAGGTTGATGAAGTTTACATGGGATGCGTTATCCAGGCAGGCCTTGGACAGAATCCCGCAAGACAGTCAGCGATCAACGCAGGTATCCCTGTTGAGGTTCCTGCTACAACCATAAACGTACTTTGCGGAAGCGGACTTCACTGTGTGAACCTTGCGGCAAAGCTTATCGGCATGGGCGATGCTGACATCATCGTGGCAGGTGGTATGGAGAACATGTCAATGGCACCTTACCTGATGCAGCAGGGCCGTTACGGCTACCGCATGGGCTCAGGCGAGCTGCAGGATGCCATGATCAAGGATGCCCTTACCGACGCCTTTGGAAATTATCACATGGGCATCACAGCCGAGAACATCGCAGAGCAGTGGCACCTTACAAGGCAGCAGCTTGACGAGTTTGCAGCCTGGTCACAGAACAAGGCCGAGAAGGCCATTGCGGAAGGCAAGTTCAAGGACGAGATCGTTCCTGTTGAGATCAAGAAAAAGAAAGAGACCATCATTTTCGATACCGACGAGGGACCCAGAAAAGGCGTTACCGTTGAGGGAATCTCTCATCTTAAGCCCGCCTTCAAAAAGGACGGCGGCGTAGTTACAGCGGCCAATTCCTCAGGTATCAACGACGCGGCTTCCGCTATTATCGTTATGAGTGAGGAGAAGGCAAAAGAGCTGGGTGTTAAACCCATGGGTACATGGATCGCCGGAGAGCTTGCAGGCGTAGAGCCCAGCATCATGGGCATCGGCCCTGTTGCCGCAACACAGAAGGTTATGAAAAAAGCCGGATATTCAATCGGCGACTTTGATCTTATAGAAGCTAATGAGGCGTTTGCAGCACAGTCTGTGGCTGTTCAGCATGATCTTGGATTCTCCAATGACGTGCTCAACGTAAACGGCGGCGCCATCGCACTGGGACACCCTGTTGGATGTTCCGGAAACAGAATTCTTGTTACACTTCTCCATGAGATGGCAAGAAGAGACGTACACAAGGGTCTCGCAACATTGTGCGTAGGCGGCGGTATGGGCTGCGCAGCCATCGTGGAAAGGTAAGATCTAGAAACATGCGTGGAGGCTTATATGGCTGATCGTTCAATCCTTGTAGTTGACGATAACGAGATAAACAGAGGCATTCTTGGAGAGATATTCAAGGATAAGTACAACATCATAGAGGCCGGAGACGGCACCGAAGCCATCAATATCATGAAGGAGAAAAAAGACGACCTGGCGGCGATTCTCCTTGATATTGTCATGCCTGAGATGGATGGATATGCTGTGCTGGAACAGATGGGCGAGATGGATAACCTGAATGAGGACATTCCGGTCCTGATGATCACAGCGGACACCTCTACGGAGGCGGAGCGTACCAGTTACCAGAAGGGGGCTGCCGATGTTATACATAAGCCCTTCGACCCTGTAATTGTAGATAAGCGTGTATCCAGAACAATAGAGCTCTATGATCACAAGAACTCTCTGGAGAGTCAGGTTGACGACCAGACAAGGGTTTTAAAGAAACAGTTCCTGTATCTTAAGAAGCAGGAAGAGAAGCTGCGTAACAGCAACGAGAAGGTAATAGACACCATTGCCACCATTGTTGAGTTCAGAAGCATGGAGTCCAGCTATCACCTTAAGAGGATCAAGGGCTTTGTCCGGATCCTTGCTCTTACTGCCATGAACAATTATCCGGAACTGGGGCTCAATCCCCACCTTATCGATGTCATTACCCAGGCCTCGGCCATGCATGATATCGGCAAGATATCGGTGCCGGACTCTATCCTCTTAAAACCCGGTCGCCTTACCGACGAAGAGTTTGAGATAATGAAGTCCCACACCACACGGGGAAGCGAAGTAATAGAGATGCTCAAGGACGTTCAGGACAAGGAATACTATGAGATGTGCCTTGATATCTGCCGTCATCACCATGAAAGATATGACGGCCGTGGCTATCCCGACAGGCTTAAGGGGGAAGATAATTCCATAGGAGCTCAGCTTACCGCCCTTGCGGATGTTTATGATGCTCTTGTCAGCGACAGGGTATACAAATCTGCATATCCCATGGACAAAGCCTATGAGATGATCAAGAACGGTGAGTGCGGCGTCTTCTCGGAAAAACTCATGGCCTGTTTCGAATTTGCCAGATCCGACATGGAGAAGCTTGTTACTCAGACCAAGGCTGAGGAAGCTGCGGAAAAGATGCAATGATAACTGCCCCGCTGCCTCAAAAACAGCGGGGTAATATTTTTGTTGACAAAGCCGGTTGTAGTGCATATAATATAGTGTGTTGCCGCAATTGGCATATGTGCGTGTAGCTCAGCTGGATAGAGCGTCTGGCTACGGACCAGAAGGTCGTGGGTTCGAATCCTGTCACGCACACTTATACATGAGACAGTCGTATCTTTGATACGGCTGTTTTTTCTTGCAATTTATGCATTCTTTATATATTTTTTAGAATTCTTATTCTATTCTCACTAAAACAGACCTCAATTTCCCGCTTTTATTGTTCATATTTCATGAAACCGCTAACAATTCTTTGTGGTGCTTTTACAATATATTTTGAAGGACCGTTATGCTATGATTATTTCACGCGGAATGTAAGCGTTTACATTCGCATACATAATTTGTGCTTGTTGGACTAAATTTGGGAGGATTAAGTATGACAAGAAGAACGAGAAGGGGAAAGGTTGCTGCGGGCATCATGGCGGCGATTCTTTCAGTAACTATGGGGCTCTCCACTATGTCTTTTAACTTGTCCGGAGCGGTGGCCTTTGCGGAAACCGGCGCTGAGACATCTGAGACTGAAGTGGAAGCGGTTTCACAAGAAGATACTGAACCTGATGACGATGCGGGCTCAGGCAAGACAGATGCAGCCACAGGCGGCCTTTCATCCGAAGATGACGAGGAAGGCGCAGACGAGAAAAAGGCTGCTTTTTCTGATGAAGACGAGAAGAAGGATGCTTCCTTGGAAGCTACAACACAGGAAGCAGCAAAAGAAGAGACTATAGAGGAGACCGAAGAGTCTAAGGAAGCCGGGGAAGAGGCCAAGGAAGCCGAAGAGGAAACCGGGGAAGAGGCCGAGGAGGAGACTGTGAAAGAGGCGTTAAAGACCAAAGCTGTCCTTGGCGCTGTGAAAGCTGCGGCTGTTTCCGACAGGTCTTTTGACGATTCCAAGACAGACGTATGGGATTTCGGTGCAGAGAATCTGGGAGACGCCTACAACAACAGGCTTGATGTGGCTACCCTTAACAGCTTTAATGCAAATAGTAACATTGAACCCGGATCCACAGGAGTCAGTGTTGGAGATTTTTCCATTGACGGCGGAGACTTTTCATTTAACGCTGCAGGCAAGACCAGCCACCGTATCAGAACCACCAATACGGAAGTGACAAGATATGATGAAAAGAGCCTTGTTGCGGATGACGGGACCAGCCTTAGCGGCTATCTGTATTCGAATATAAAGGCGAGTACTGACGTATACCTTTCGGTTGCATGTCAGGCCGATGACACAATGACATACTATGTGTCCAGTAACGGCACTGAATCCACTCTTGTTTTTGAGAATGAGAGTGATTCTACGGATAAGGCATCTGATGTATTCAATCTTGGCTCCGGCAAGGCCAAGAAGATGGTCTTCTATCCCGCTGCTACATCAAAATACAAGCTGTACTCAATAGAAGAGAAGCTGGTAGTTGCCAGGGTTTACCGCGAGCACGCCAAGTACAGCGTTCTTTCAGGCTCTGTTTCAGGCTTTGATGGAACAGGCTCTTTTGACATTGTTTTCACCAATACCAAAAACGGCAACGAAGTAAAGGCCACCGTTTCGGACGGCAACTACAGCGCTGTTCTGGCTCAGGGCTTTGAATACAAGATGTCTCTTGAGGGAGCTGATGAGTATATCATCACTTCAGACAGCGCAGTGAGCATTTCCGGTGACACAACCATGGATGTTGCCGTGTCTGCTGTTGAGCTGGTTTCTGTAAAGGGAAATCTTGAGTTTGTATACGGCGCCGGAATGCCGGAAGGGTTCGAGAAAAAACCTTGAGCTTGTATTTGCTCCAAAGTCCGAGACCTCCGTTTATGTTCCAAAGTTTGAGCTTGCAAGTGACGGATCCTTTGAGGTTACCCTTGAAAAGGGCGTGGAATACGACCTTACAGCGCTTGGCGTTGATGACTACGAGCTTTTGACCAAAACCTTTAAGGCTGACAAGA
Source organism: Butyrivibrio sp. FCS014 (assembly GCF_000526935.1). Classification (GTDB taxonomy): domain Bacteria; phylum Bacillota; class Clostridia; order Lachnospirales; family Lachnospiraceae; genus Butyrivibrio. The sequence continues at coordinate 16,503 of NZ_JAHA01000022.1, forward strand.
AAACAGCAGACGCCGTAATTTCTTTTGTCCAGAAGGTTGTTGTACCGGTTTTCGTAGAGGTAACTGAGAGCGACCTCACCATGGCAGACCTTGAGAATGCAAGCTTTACCTTCATTCTTCTGGATAAGGAGAAGGACTTTGCGGACACAACCTACAAATACACCTTCTCGGGAAAAGATATTGCTGATGAATCAGCTGCTTTGAGAGAAGGACAGTACAGACTTGATGTATCAGGTGTTCCTTCGGGATACGAATTCGACGAGAAGCACTCCTATGACGCTATTATCCACGAGGCGGATATCGAGCACGTTGTTAAGGTGCCCATCGTATCTACCAAAGCACCTGAGAAGATTCCTTATTCCGAGACCGTTACCGTTGGTCAGGGCAAGGACTACAGCACAATAAATGAGGCTCTGGAAGCGATCCGCAACATGGACAGGGATGCTTCACAGCAGAGAGTTACAGTAAAAGATCCAGCCCGGCGACTACCAGGAAATGCTGGTTATCGACACACCCAACGTTACCTTTGAGAACGCCGTAAAGGGCGCAAGCATCACTCCTGTAAACAAGGGCATTTCCCTTGCACAGGATTCCGTAAGGATCACAGGCTACTACGGCCATGGCTACACTTACTACAGCATGGGCGATGACTGCAAATATGATGCCAAGCTTCTGGAGGTAAACAACTACAACGGATATCCTTCATTTACAAATCCCGGCAGCGGCACAACCTCAGGCAGCTACTGGAACGCAACGGTTGTTGTGAATGCAGCCGGCTTTGAAGCTTACGATATTATTTTTGAGAACTCTTTTAACCAGTATCAGTCAGATCTTGCGGCTGCCGACACCATTGTTAAGCAGAGCTCCGCAAAAGAGGGATCGGCTCCCCGCGCGGGCCTGTCTGCCGGAGATGTGACCGTTCAGGACAAAAAATACGTTGAAAGAGCCGCAGCTATGGCAATCCGCACAGCTGCAGACAAGACATATTTCAACCACTGCGCATTCATTGGACGTCAGGACACACTTTACGGTGATCCCGGTTCAAAGGAAGCATATTACAACTGCGATATCTATGGCGGAACAGACTATATCTTCGGCGGAATGACAGCTGTTTTTGCTAAGTGTAACCTTATATTCAATACTTCCGAGGACAGCAATGACGTCGGCTACATCACAGCCGCTCAGCAGAAAGACGCTGCAACAAGAGGCTACCTTATGTACAACTGTAAGGTAACATCCACTGTTCCCGGAGAAAACACAGCTTCTTCCTACGGTTCAAAGGCCGGATATCTGGGAAGACCATGGGCGGCAAACACCTCCGAAGTAGTGTTCTACAACACTGTAGTGGATGCAACCTGCTATCAGCACAAGGCATCATCGGCATCCCTTATTATGCCCGATGGCTGGCTTTTCAACACTCAGCGGCACAACCGAAAGGAACGTCGAGTACGGCACCTATGAGATGGCAGAGGGCGTTGATAATACGGGCAAAAGAGTCAGCTGGGCCCCGGTAAGTGACAAGGAAGAGACCACCGACGGAAAGAGCATCTCGGTAGAGACTTTCCTTGGAACATGGGATCCTTTTTGCTGACAACGGCGATGACATGAAGATTGTTATCCCTACAGAAAAAGGTTAATGTTGACCCTGAGGAACCCGAAGGCGGCGCTGCCGAAACTACCTATGTATTTGACGCTACAACCCTTACTGCTGCAAAGGACAAAGAAGTTATTGAAGTAGGAACAACTTTTGCCAACGGTTATATCACAGCTTATGGCGGTGTTACAAAGCGCATTAACTCCAGCACCCAAAAGGTAACCTCAACGGAGATTGGAAAGTCTGAGAGCAGCTACTTTGAGTTCATTGTTACAGGCAATGCCAATGTGACCATTGAGACAAGCTCCACAGGAGGCTCCAACACATCAAAGGTTGCGCTGGTTAGAGTTAGCGGCGATGCCAAGACTACTGTTTCAAATAATGAGAATATAGAGTTCGTTACGGGTACATCCAAGGCTACACTTACATATTACGGCCTCGGAGAGGGTACCTACAGATTTGTATCACCTGAGGATACGACGCTTAACAGAGGCGCAAGAGTCTATAAGATCACTGTTGTTCAGAAAGGCGGAGAGGCAGTTGTGCAGGAACGCAAGGCCTGGGGTGAAGTTGCGGCTCCCGTTATCGACAAGATCTCACTTTCTGAGGACGGTAAGACCATAAACGTTAAATTCACCGTAGAGACCGGTTATGACGGAGCTGATTCCGTAACAGCAGTTATGTATGATGCCAAGACAGATGAGAAGGTCATGAACGCCTCCAAGGTAGACAATGGTACAGCAACATTTACTCCTTCCGCATCCGGCGAGTACTACTTTGTTGTGGCAGCTCACAGAATAGATGAGGAGGACAAGAACAGCGACAAGTCAGAGAACCTTAAGTTTGTTCTTCCTCTTGCGGCACCCGGAAATCAAAGTTGCAACAAATTAAAGGCGCAGGAAAGGTTGTTCTTAAGTTTTACTCCGTAACCTGAGGCAACATCCTACAGTATCGTTACAACAGATCTTTCAAGTGCGGCAGGACTTACAACCAAGGCTGCCTACACACCTTCTGAGGTTGTGACCAACAACAAGGACAGAGTATTCCTATATCTTTACAAGTCTTACAGTTGGAAATGAGTACAAGCTTGCTGTTATAGCAAATCGCGACAGAGTTGAAGAAAATGAAACAATAAACAGATGTTTTCCGAAGAAAGCTCAGTTAAACATCACGGTTACAAAGGACGCTTGAGACCGAGGTGGGTATTCTCGGCATTTGGACAGGGAATTTCATCAAAGGCAAGTTGAATGCGGCTACAGCGTAAATCAGGATGATACGTAAGCGTATGGGCAGTGGAATGGTAAGGGGCAAGATCGTTTCCTGGCTCCACAGACCGGTCTTTCCTTTCTAACTTACACTGCAGTCCCTGCAGATCCAGAACTTTTACTTTTACAGCAACAGCTGTTATTTGATGAGTGGATTCTTTCAAACGGCCAGGAGGGCTTCGGCCTTATGGCGGCTGACAGAGTCGGTGTTAACGGAGATGCTTCAGTATTCTGGAACAACAGTTACATGGCCTCCGCAACCAAGGTTGAGTACGGCTATGATCCCGAGACCGGAGAGACCTATACTGTAAATACTCCCGGATATACAAAGATTACAATGAAGCTCGGCCTTGGGGCACAGGAGAAGAAAGGCGTTACATCTGATAATCTTTCAGCTTTTGAAGCTAATAACACTGATGTGGTAAACAATCAGTTCTCCACCAATATGTACACACTGGAGAAGAGCTTCGGGCCTCTGGGTTACGGCGGAAATATTATCGCCAATGAGACCACAGAAAAAGATTTAGGAACCTGCGACCAGCCTCTTACCGAGATAAGGTTAAGGATACAGAAGAATAACACGGGATATTTTGTTTCATATCTTGACGGAAATGACAACGTGATCTCTCAGAAGAAGTTCTATGACACAGAGGCACTTTCCAAAACTGGATTCCGGAAATGTTTACATCGGATTCTTTGCGTCCAGAAACGTGAAGGCGACATTTAAAGACGTAGAGCTTACAACCATCGATCCTTCAGAGGATGAGTCCGCTGAGGACAGACCTGTTACATATGTAGCACCTGCTTACAGCATCATCTCAGCTACCTATTCAAATACAGAGAAGTATGAACTTCAGTATTCAGGAAATGCTGACGGTGTGCTCACTGTCAAAGACTCAGCCGGAAAGATTCTCGTTGATGGAGAGGCTGTAAAAGCCGGTGAAGTAACAAGTGTTATTACTAAACTTGC